>OZ244815.1:0-3676495 GCA_965220235.1 Candidatus Azotimanducaceae bacterium
GTTTCACGCAATCGCGGGTCCAGATTCGGAGCTGGCGCGAATTCCATAACTTTTTGATGGCGCAACTGAACGGAACAATCGCGCTCGAATAGGTGAACGACCTCACACTTACTATCGGCAACAATTTGCACTTCAATATGACGCGGATCGCGTATTAGCTTCTCAACAAAAATGGAACCATCGCCGAACGCAGACTTCGCTTCACCGCTGCATCTAGCAAATTCCTGGCGTAGTTCGGTCTCTGATTCAACGACTCGCATGCCTCTTCCCCCGCCACCTGCCGCGGCTTTCAGCATCACTGGATAACCGACTTTCTTCGCAACCTCAGCGGCAGCATCCTCAATCTCGGTCGCTTGTTCACTACCTGGTACGACCGGGATGCCGAGATTCGATGCCAAGTCGCGTGAAGCAACCTTGTCGCCGAAAATGCGCAACACATCCGCTGATGGACCGATGAATGTGATACCTTCCTCGTGGCTTCGCTCCGCCAAACTAGCATGTTCCGCCAGAAAGCCATACCCTGGGTGCACACAGTCGCACGCCGTCTTCTTCGCGACACTAATGAGTTGCTCTATATCCAGATAGCCTGAGACCGGCGATCCTCCCGTCGGTGTTGTCAATTCGTGACTGTGAGTCGCAAATTGTGCGTGAAGTGACGTGTGGTCTGCGTGAGGGTATACCGCAACGCTCTCAACGCCCAGACTTTGTGCGGCACGAGCGATACGGATGGCGATTTCGCCTCGGTTGGCGATCAGTACGCGTTTAAACATGATTTAGATGAGTGCAGTTTAGTTGAATGGACGATGGGTTACGACTCGTTGTTTTCTCGGCGGACCTCAAAATAGGCTTCTTCAGCGATCGCATGCCATTGACTCACGGTCTCTTGGAATTCCTTGTACGAGGCAACAACCCGTGCGGAGAGTTCGTCCTCGGAGGCAAGTTCGTCAAACACTTCCTTGGCGTACCCTCGATACGCCGACAGCACGTCGACCGGAAGCCTGCGCAATTCGACGCCGTGTTCGGACATCATGGTGTTCAAACTCGCCATGTTTCGTGCGGTGAATTCATCGAGGGTGTCTTGATTTGAAGCTCGCGCGGCGACTTCTACGATCTTTTGCAGGTCTGCTGGCAATGATTCGTACGCAGATTTGTTGACCATGAGCTCCAGCACAGCATTCGGTTCCTGCCAACCAGGATAGTAGTAGTACGTCGCGATGTCATGTAAGCCAAACGCTAAGTCGTTATATGGACCTACCCATTCCGTTGCATCAATGACACCCGTCTGTAGCGACGTGAATAGTTCGTTCCCTGGCAGTTGTACCGCCACACCCCCCGCTCGCTGAAATACGTCGCCGCCCAACCCGGGGATGCGCATCTTCAATCCCTGAATGTCAGACAGACTATTGATTTCCTTATTGAACCATCCCGCCATCTGGACGCCAGAATTTCCAGCCGGAAACGGGATCAGATTGAACGGGGCATAGACCTCACGCCACAGTTCTAGACCGCCTCCATAGTGGAGCCAGCTGTTGGTTTCTTGAGCGGTCATACCATAGGGCACTGTACCGAAAACAGCGAGAATCGGCGCTTTTCCGCGCCAGTAATACGCAGCGCTGTGACCCATCTCTGCTGTACCACTTGAGACGGCGTCAAATACCTGAAACGCAGGCACATATTCACCAGCGCCGTACACCTTGATGGTCAATCGATTATTTGACATCTCAGCGATGTTTTGTGCTAGACGTTCTGCCGAGGTCGCAAGTCCGGGCAGGTTCTTCGGCCAGGACATGACGAGCTTCCACTCAAACGTCTGAGTGCTGAGTTGCCCAGATGTCGTATCGTCGGAAGAAGGAGTCTGTTCGGTTTCTGCGCACGCTACGAGCAACGTCGACAGAACAACGCAAACCATGAGTTTCCTGTGCACGCGGTCGCCTCTTCTGGACTCGAGAAAGCGACTCATTATCAACGCGGATTTAGGGCGAATCGAGTAACTCGCTATCGATTACCTACGTCTCGTGAGAGCAAATCCCTTGTTCCGCGGCGAATCGCATCGATGCCGGGACGTTGTAAACGTAGGGACCATCGCGATTAATTTCGACACTAACCCGCTCCCCAGCTTCAATTCGATGAAGTCTGTCCCCGTCAATGGCGATCAGACCAGATGAATCAAATTCGCAGGTATGACCGAGCGGCAACCTATTAGTCTCGGCAATGTGCACGTCTCGAAAGTACCCCGGAGAAAGGGGAACTCGTCGAATATGTCCTTCCCCGAACTTAACGTACAGACCCCAATCGTCATCTGCAAGAACCGGATCCATTAAACCACCAATAGGTGACATGCCGATTGCGTCTGGTTCCGCGCGTGTTAACACCATTTCACGTAATTTCGCCGGGTCGAAGGGGCGATAGTTACCAATGAAATCGTCCTCAATGCGAACGACATCAATAAGTCCAATATCGCGGACACGCTCATCGATCGAGAGCGTCGTGACCTTTACTCGGTGACAGAACCGTGCTTGGGGTAGAAGCCCCTTCGTCCCTAACGCAGCTACCTCGCCAGCAATGGTGGCTTCGACGGTAAGCGGAAAGACATTGTTTGTACCGGTAGACAATGGAACGAGGTAGATATTCGGTGCGGTCTTCACGATGATCCTGTGTGTTCCATCCCCACCTAACGCCACCACATGATCTACCCCATGTGAACAGAAAGCAGAAATAGCTCGCTCGGTGTCTCTCATGTCATGGGTCAGTTCGATGTCCAACAACGTCACATTGGCTCTTAGGTTCATCCACTCCAGCGCGCGTTCCGCAATCCGAAACGGTTCACGTACGATCAAGATCTCGTCGATACCCATCGCGTCCGCCCCCGCAGCGATACGAGCGACACAGTCCATCTTCGCTTCGTGTGTCACCATGGAAGCGCGAGCCGTTAAACGTCGTACATCCCGACCCGCCATCGGATTAACACAAATGGCGATTTGGGTCTTTCCTTGATTTCTCAACGATCTTCTTCGCTCACTCGACGAACCGGTGGCACATAAACCTCTCAATTCGCCTGACCCACGATGTCTCACTAACCAAAACAGGACCACATTTCGGTTCGAGGAAGAAAGTGACTAGATACTCAGAGACCTCGTACGTATTGTCTGAAGCGTCGCCGATTGAGCACTCGCCGATGCTGGGTATAGTGAAGAAATTCAGTTGGAATTTCCCTAATGAAGCGCGACACTCTCGAAGTATCCACACGATCACTGAATCCTCGATCCCGCTTTGCGTAGGTGAGATGAAGCTCGTCCATGGCACGCGTAAAGCCAACATACGCGAGTCGCCGTTCCTCGTAAAGACGGATTGGGTCGTCGAGGTTTAGGTGGTGCGGAAAGCGTCCTTCCATCATGCCAACGATGAAAACCAGCGGGAACTCAAGACCTTTCGCCGCATGCAACGTCATTAGGCTCACGGCCGGTCCTAAATCCTCTTCAACATCGCCAGCATCGAGGCTTACCGTATCAAGAAACGACTGTAGGACCGTCTTCTCATCTTCACCCAACTCCTCTCGTAGAAACTTCGCCTCGAAGACTCCGCAGCTTCGAATGAACTCCTGAAGGTTCTCTCGCCGAGTCTCTCGAAGTTGCTCGTTCCGTTCCGACTCCATGTGATAGTCCATCAAACCAGACTCATAGACACAAACGTCGGCGATCTCGGACAAGTGTTTTCCCTCACACAGCAGAGTCACTCTATCAATTTCATCAAGGAACTCCTTTAACCGAATCGCCATTCTGTCTGGGAACACGCGTTGTTTGATTCCTTCGAGCGATGCGTTCCACAAACTCAGATCTTGCCTTATAGCAAATTCCCGGATTCGCTCTTGTGACGCGCTGCCTATACCTCGGGGTCGGATGTTCATTACCCGATCAAACGCAACATCCGCTTCTCGATTGTTGGCCAGTTGCATGTAACCCAGTGCATCTCGTATTTCCGCGCGATCGTAGAAGCGAGCGCCACCGCGAATCGTGTATGGAATCGCCTCTCCTTGTAGAGCAGTCTCTATCGATAACGATTGGAAGTGACTCCGGTATAAGACCGCGACGTTTTCGTACGTGCGTGAACTATCGTCGCGCACCCAATCCTGCAAACGATCAACGACGTAATTCGCCTCGTCCTCGCCGAATTCGCAGGGGAATACGTGAATAGGTTCGCCATCTGCTGCGTCTGTCCAAAGCGTCTTGCCTAAGCGGTCATCGTTGTTTTCGATGACCTTATTAGCTGCGTTTAGGATGTTTGCCGTGGAGCGGTAGTTCTGCTCCAAGCGCACAACGTTCGTGTCAGTGAAGTCCTCCGAGAAGTTACGAATGTTCTGAACGACCGCACCTCGCCAACCATAAATTGATTGATCGTCGTCACCAACGGCCATTACGTGCGAATTCTCACCCGCTAGCAATCGAATCCAGTGATATTGAATGACGTTCGTATCCTGAAATTCGTCTACTAATAACGCACTGAAACGATCGTGGTAATCACGGAGCAAATCATCATGGGCCAGTAACATCTCATGGCACCGCAATAAGATCTCACCGAAGTCAACCAATCCGTTCCTTTGACAGAATTCGTCGTAGATCCGGTAGAAATCAATCCGTCGTCGCATGTCGGGGCTTCTACCAAGCTGAATGTGCTGAGGTCGCTTCCCTTCATCTTTAACACGATTGATCCAATTCGCCAGTTCTACTGGCGAGTTCTGCTTGGAATCCATGTGATTTGCTTTCATCAGCTCACGAATGACCCTTCGTTGATCATCCGACGGGAGAATCTGAAAGTCCTGAGGCAATCGAGCTAAATCGTGATCTCGACGCAACATGCGATTCGCGAGCCCGTGAAACGTCCCAATCCAGAGATGCCGGGTTTCGATCCCCAGTAGTTCCGCAACCCGTCCAGCCATCACACGCGCAGCTTTGTTCGTAAAAGTGACAGCCATCAACTCATACGGACTGTAGTCGTAGTGTTTAATCAGGTAAGCCAAGCGATGAACAAGCACACGCGTCTTACCCGAACCTGCGCCCGCAATGACGAGCTGATTACCTGGTTCGGCGGTGACCGCAGCCAGTTGACGTTCGTTTAGTCCTTTCGTAAGCGATGAATCGTCGTGAGTTTCAGTTATTGACATGCCGCAGGTCTAACCTAGTCGACCTTTATTAAGTACAAAATAAGTCGCTTCCTTTCAACCAATCGCTTTCACATGTTAGTTCGCGCGGAACTAACTATAAAGCACTCAGGCACAAACAGCTATTCAACCGTAACTGATTTCGCGAGATTGCGTGGTTGATCCACGTCCGTGCCTTTCTGAACCGCGACGTGATACGCAAGCAACTGCAACGGAACGACGTAGACGATAGGTGCCAGTAGCGGATCAACCTTGGGCACTTCAATCACTTTCATGTTGTCGCTCGTTCGAAATCCTGCTTCTGCATCGGCGAACACATACAGCATCCCGCCACGTGCTTTGACTTCCTCCACGTTCGACTGCACTTTCTCTAGCAGTTCGTTGCTCGGCGCGACCGCAACGACAGGCATATCTTCATCAACCAATGCCAACGGTCCGTGTTTTAACTCGCCGGTTGGATAGCCTTCAGCATGAATATACGAGATCTCTTTCAGTTTAAGAGCACCCTCGCACGCAATGGGGTATTGGGAACCTCGGCCTAGAAAAAGTGCATGGTGCTTGTGCATGAACTCTTCTGATAACTGCCGTAACTGGTGATCCAATCCCAACGTCCGATAAATCACGCGATCCAACGCGTGGAGTTCGCGGACTATTTCAGCCTCCCTCTCTTCAGGGATCCCATTACGCCGACCAAGTAAGACCGCAAGCAACAGTAAGTCCGTCAACAGTGCAGTAAATGCCTTGGTCGATGCAACGCTCACTTCAGCACCGGCATTCATCATGATGGGTAAATCACTCTCACGCGTGAGCGTGCTGTTGAGCACATTGGAGATGACGACAGTGTGCCTGAATCCGCGCACTTTCGCCTCCCGCAATGCCGCGATCGTGTCCGCCGTTTCACCCGACTGTGATAGCGACACAAACAAGCTGTTTGGTGGCACCACCAAGTTTCGATAGCGAAACTCGGACGCGATTTCTGCATTACATGGAATCTGCGCGATGTCCTCAATCCAATACTTCGCGACACACGCAGCGTAGTAGCTCGTACCGCATCCGACGATCGTGACAGATTCTGTCTCATCGAGCATCGATCTCGCTCGAATGCCGAAGGCGTCTTCAAGAATGCGATCGCTCCCGATCCTGCCTTCAAGCGTGTTGCGTATGACCCGAGGTTGTTCATGGATTTCTTTCTCCATGAAGTGCCTGTAAGTCCCTTTCTCCATCTCATCGGCGTGCACACGAACGGTTTCTGGTTCGCGTTCCACAGGCTCGTCGTTCGCGTCAAGAATCGTCAACGAATCCGATGAAATCCGCACGATATCGCCTTCTTGCAAGAAGATAAATCGATCCGTCACGGGGCGCAGTGCAACGACGTCAGATGCTACGAAGTGCTCACCAAGTCCGAGTCCGGCGACCAAAGGGCATCCGCCTCGAACCGCCACGATTTCGTCGGGTGCATCGTTAGCAATAGCTGCGATGGCGTATGCACCCTTCAGTCGTTTCCGAGTGGAAACCATAGCCGCCGTTAGTTCGCCCGATTCCTGGTAGTGGTAGTGCAGGAGATGGGCGATGGTTTCAGAATCCGTGTCGGACTCGAACTCGTAACCTTGAGCAACGAGCTCTTCGCGTAACGATTCGTAGTTTTCAACGATGCCGTTATGTACCACACAAATTGAATCGTTGGACATGTGTGGATGAGCATTCGCCTCACTCGGTTCGCCATGAGTTGCCCATCGTGTGTGGGCGATACCTGTGCGACCAGATACAGGTTCTGCCGTTAGAGCGTCCTGGAGATCGTTGACCTTTCCTACTCGACGTACACGGTCAATGACACATTGATCCGTAACTTGAACAGCGATACCCGCAGAGTCATATCCTCGGTACTCAAGTCGCCTCAAGCCCTCCATCAAGATGGCTAAGACTTCGCGCTGAGTGGTAGCGCCGACAATGCCACACATCGTCGCTTAACGCCTTCGAAATCGGGTTCCCCCGCCTTTGACGTTACGTTGATCTGCGCGTTCAATCACCAAGGCGTCCGCGCTCACGTTTCGGGTAATCGACGAGCCAGCAGCGACTGCGGCACCAGATTCGATCGTAATAGGTGCGATGAGTGAACTATTGGACCCAATAAATACGTTGTCACCAATGATGGTCCGGTGCTTGTTTTTGCCATCGTAATTGCATGTGATCGCACCGGCACCAATGTTTGTATCGGCACCGATCTCCGCATCACCAAGATAGGCTAAATGCGCGGCCTTAACCCCATTTGCTAACTGCGAGTTCTTAATTTCCACAAAATTCCCGATGCCTACGTTGTCGTCCAGGGTAGTTCCAGGTCGGATACGCGCAAACGGCCCGATCGAACAATCTCGACCGATCGTTGCATCTTCAATGACCGTGTTCTCTTTAACTATCGTGTTAGACGCAATTCGTACATTCCGCAATATGCAGTTGGAACCAATCTGGACGTTGTCACCCAGCACAATCTCGCCTTCCAACAGCACGTTGATGTCCATCGCACAATCTAATCCCGTTGTTACGGAACCCCGGCAATCGAATCGCATCGGATCTGCGATGGTCACACCTTTTTTCATTAGTGCTTCGGCTTGCCACTGCTGGTATATGCGTTCAACTTGAGCTAACTGCACGCGATCATTGACCCCAAGTATCTCCTGAAAGTCATTCACTCGAACGGCTTTAACTGACAAGTCATCAGACACCGCTTCTGCTATCAAGTCCGTGAGATAAATCTCGCCTTGTGCGTTGTTATCACTGAGTTGGGGCAAATACTTGCTAAGCAGCTTCGCAGACGCGCTCAAAATCCCGCTGTTTATCTCATCGATACCGCACTGCTCGAGAGAAATGTCTGCTTGTTCAACAATCGCTTCAACTCGCCCCGATGAGTCCCGGATGATTCGACCTAGCCCGACAGGATCAGGTACGACCGCAGTAATCAATCCAATCCCGTCCTGACCCTCCGCCACACAACGTTTAAGGGTGGAAGGTTTAACCATCGGACAGTCGCCGTATACGACAAGTGCCTGAGCTTCTTTCTCTAATGAAGGTATCGCCTGGAGCACGGCATGACCAGTTCCCAACTGCTCTTCTTGTAAAACCCAATTGACGTCAAATGAATCGAAAATCGATTGGACGTCATTACTGTTTTCCCCTACGACGACGTGTGTTCGAGTTGGCGACAAGGCGGAAACCGTCTCCAAAACTCGCGTCAGCATCGGCTTCCCACCGACAGTGTGTAGGACCTTAGGTGTTCGCGACTTCATACGGGTACCTTGACCCGCGGCGAGCACGATGACTTCTAATTGCATAAGTTCAGTAGTTTAGTCCTACGTTTTTCCGTCGACTGTTTCAACGTGTTTCTAGTCGATTTAGACAAAGTTAATTTGGAATCGGTACACCGCTCGTCTCAGCCGGTATCTCGTAGCCTCGCTGAACTTGAGGTCGTTCCGCAATATTGATATACCAGCGCTTCAACGACGGAAAGTTCTCCCACGAGATTTCATGCCATTCCCATCGCGAAATCCACGGCCACGTCGCCATGTCCGCGATCGAGTATTCACCCGCTAGGAATTCACTCTCTTCTAATCGTTTATCTAGTACGCCATACAACCTATGACCTTCACTTCGATAACGCTCTTCTGCATAGGGTGCAACACCTTGATTGAAACGAAGAAAGTGATGTACCTGACCGAGCATCGGTCCGACACCGCCCATCTGTAGCATGAGCCACTCGAGCGTAATGTAAGGGTCGTCGCCTAAAAACGCCCCTGTCTTGTGAGCTAGGTACCACAAAATGGCTCCAGACTCCATCATCGAGCGTCCGGTTTCATGATCGACAATCGCAGGGATCTTGTTATTAGGGCTAATTTTCAGAAAGTCGGATGAGAATTGCTCGTCTTTACCAATATTGATTGGAATTACGTTGTAATCCAACGCCATTTCTTCGAGCGCAATCGAGGCTTTTCGTCCGTTTGGGGTTCCCCACGTGTAAAGATCTATCATGCTATACGCCAAGCTAGAGTACTAAACTGTAATTTTATCCCTAAGCCGAAATACGATTAGACGCTGTTATTTTCGCCATATTCATGCTAACTTTTCATATTTAATTACTATATTTCATAGCAACGGTATTTCTAACTCAATTTAAAATATGTAAGCGTGCTTATCGTAATATATAAAGTCCTCGTCGAGTTTTCGCTAAACGTGGTTGGGTTTTATTTTATAACTGATTTTTATCCGCTGTCATTCATCCAAAAGCTCCTCAATTGAGGAATCTAAGTTACCTGAGATATTTGTAGATCGTAGTGCTCCTTTTCTATCTACAGCGAAAATCGTTGGGATACTCTTGACGCGCCATCGATCCGCGAATCCTTTGTCTATACAGATAGGCCACTCGATGCCGTGGGTTCGTGCGCATTGAATAACGAGTGACGCCAACTGATCTGAGGCGTCACCCGAACGAGGACAGTGAATTTGAGATTGATCATCTATAACAATGTCCGGTGTGTCGCAGGAAATCCCAAGAATCCTCAATCTCCTGTCTTGATATCTGCGTAGGAGCCGTTTTAGGTGCGGAATTTGATCTAAACACGGTTTACACCATGTCGCCCAAAAGTCAATCAATACGACCTCACCAACATACTCACTAATGTCAACGAATTCACCGGAAGCCAAGTCCTCAAACGACAGTTTGAATGGTTGATTCACTGATTCAAGTTTGGCTCTTAGTTCGATCACCCTCTCCGTGTCAGTCAGTAAGTGTTCTGCGTCAGACAAGAATCGCGACTGTTCCTCAACACCAACAAACGATAGAGCTTCAACTGCCTCATACAGAGATTCCTCCGCCAAAACCCGAGAAATCTGCCAGTAGTCAGGATACAGTTTGTTTCGTTTCGGCGTTTCTATCGAGTCTTGATACGCACGAAAAAGGTTCACTGACGAAAGCAATTTACGCGCAATGGTCATGAGTTGCTCAGGTTGTCCCTCCGAGGCGTCGAAATCCAATATTTCAGCTCGTAGTTCTTCAATTCTTGTGTCGTGCGCCCAATTTGCAATCGTTAGATGGGGATGTTCCGCCAAAACTTGCTCGATCGTCGATTTCTTCTGATTCGCAATCAAATTCCTGGCTTCTCGCCATCTTTCCCTTTCTCTTGGGTTTCGCAGGTCGTATTTTCGGTAGCTACCTGTCACTTCCATAGGTGGTTCATCAAATTGATCTTGGATGGAAAGAAACAGGTGTGGCTGCATCTCCATCAACATCCAATGTTCATGGATGCAAGCGAGTGCTGCTTCGTGTTGAGGAAATTGCTCAAAAAACGCTCTAGTCATCAGAGCGCGTTCTCTAATCCAGATTTCATTTACGACTGGATCGTCACCCGGTGGAACCGGATCTAGTGGGATCGTGGTTTTGAATTCGCCGATCGCATTGAGTAATTCCTTTGCTGACATCTGGTCGCGAGGAATCTTTGAGTCAGTTTTTGCCATAGAAATAGTGGAGCGCAACGTCATTCATTCTAAATACATTATTTCAGGACTAACGGGTCTCTCCGGAGATTTCAATCTAATGACGTTGCGATTGTTCCAACGCACAATTCAGGTATCAAAATCAGTCGTATATTGCGGGAAACGACCTCAAATCGCGTACACAACTTAAGTT
This sequence comes from Candidatus Azotimanducaceae bacterium, assembly GCA_965220235.1. Lineage (GTDB taxonomy): Bacteria > Pseudomonadota > Gammaproteobacteria > Pseudomonadales > Azotimanducaceae > Bin55. The sequence goes on from OZ244815.1 coordinate 10,830, forward strand.
TTCCAAGTTCTGGATAATGGGTCGGGTTGGTACACGGGTGGTACAAATTGTGATGTGCTTACCAGTCCTCTTCGTTGATTCAAGAAAATGTCGTAATGTCGCTATTTTTGCTTTTCTCGCCATCACACTTATCGGATCGATCGCAGGTGCAGAAGGTTGGCAGCACTATGGAAGCTCCCTAAAAGGGGATCGTTACGCCACACCATCATCAATCACCCCAACAAGTGTTGAACATCTCGCCGCGGCTTGGACATACAGGACAGGCGATACGTCAAATGGTTCTGAGTTTGACGGAAATCGCTCAAATTTCAAGGCGACGCCAGTACTCATCCAAGACAAGCTGGTTTTTTCGACAGGCTTCAACCGCGTAATCGCGTTAGAACCTGCGACAGGGAAGGAAATCTGGGTGTTCGACCCAGACGTAGATTTCTCAAGATCCTATAGTGAAATGTTCACCTCCCGTGGTGTTGCGGTCTGGGTTGGCGTAGAAGACGATTCCGATCAATGCCGCACACGAGTGTTCGTAGGGACCTTTGATGCTCGATTGATAGCTGTCGATGCGAACACGGGTGAACCATGTGTTGACTTCGGGAGAAAGGGACAGATTGACCTATCAGCGGGCATACGACGCTATAGGAAGTGGGATTACTCGCTAACGTCCCCGCCGACCGTTGTTGGAGATCTGGTCATCGTTGGTTCTGCGATTGGCGATAACGGAGCTGCGAATCTTGAACCCGGATTGATTCGCGCATTTGATGTGCGAAACGGATCACTTGCTTGGTTGTGGGATCCCATTCCTCGATCAGAAAGCCATCCAGCGAGCACTAGCTGGTCAAAGGTTCGTGGAAATCGCACAGGCGCGGCGAACGTGTGGAGCGTGATTTCGGCTGATTCAGAGCGTGACTTGGTGTTTCTTCCGACAACTTCACCTTCCCCAGATTTCTACGGAGGAAAGCGAATAGGAGACAATGCCTACGCAAATTCAGTTGTAGCTCTAAACGCTTCAACCGGGAAGTTTGTCTGGGGTTATCAGACCGTCCGTCACGACTTGTGGGACTACGATCTCGCAGCACAGCCTCTCTTGTTTGAGCACGTTGCATCGGACGGTAAGAAGCGTCCTGCAGTTGCACAGGCATCAAAAACAGGTTTCGTTTTCGTGCTAGATCGCGAGACAGGGGAACCGTTACACCCAGTCGAAGACAGAATCGTCCCACAAAGCGACGTTCCGGGCGAACAGACTTCGGAAACTCAACCATTTCCTCAGCTGAGGCTCCACAGTACTGACGCGAGACCTCTACCAATGTGGGAGTTCACACCCGAGCATCGGGAAGGATGCGAACGATTGCTAGAAGGTATTCGTTACGACGGCATCTTCACGCCACCTAGTCTCGAAGGCACACTCCTCTATCCAGGAAATCCCGGTGGCACGAATTGGGGGTCCATGGCATACGACCAAGTGAATCGTATCGGCTACCTGATCGTCAATCGATTACCCACGGTAGTGAAGTTAATTCCTCGAGATCAGTTTAGACAAGCCGATCGCATCGGAACTCTGAACAGTGCCCGTGCGCAACATACAGAACAAGAAGGTACACCTTACGGAATGGCTCGCTTTGATCTTTTTTACGATGATCTTCCCTGCCTTAGAGGACCGTGGTCGACGCTTGTCGCAGTGGATCTTGATCTAGGGGAGGTGATCTGGGAAACGAGTATCGGTTTGTTAAACTGGATTGAAGTTAGTGAGGAAGCTGCGCGATGGGGTTATTTCATATTCGGCGGACCGATGGTCACGCAAGGTGGTGTGGTCTTCTTCGCGACGCCAAATGACAAGAAACTCCACGCAATTGACGGTTCGGATGGCAAAGTGGTATGGTCTCAGGATCTTCCAGCTGGTGCGCACGCAACACCCATGGGGTATCGATACGAAAACAGTGACTATATCGTAGTGACTGCGGGAGGAGATTTAGCTGACGGAAGCGGTCGCGGCGACTACGTGATCGCGTATCGTCTGGAGACCAGTCACGAGCCTTAAAGCAGACTTCGTTCGGATTTGGGTAGCGACGGTCATTACTATATGGATACAAAATAGTTGAACCCTCCTCAGTAGGTAGAAGCGCATCAGTTATGAAAATCTACTTCAATTCATCCTGCTCCAAATGCAGAAACGCGGTTTCACAACTCGACGAAAAAGGCCAAGATTACGAACTCGTCCAATACCTTGAAACCGAGCTATCAACATCAGAACTCAGCGACATCATTGACATGCTTCAAGATCCGTTGACAGATCTGGTACGTAAGGATCAGAACTTTCGTGATCTCGGTTTGAACGCAAGAGACTACGTTTCGAAGGAAGCGGTCATCGATTTGCTTAGTGAGCACCCAAAACTAATGCAACGCCCTATCATCGTGAAGAATGGCAAAGCGAGTATTGCACGGACTCCCGAGAAAGTCGACGAACTCGCAGGTTAAACCATCCGCCAGCTAGACTCTGGGGTAGTCAGCTGTGTTTTTCAGTACCTGGTGCGTAAACGCGCCTCTAACGCTCTAAGAGGCGATCCTGATGGCAAGAATTGAATTTGAGGTTATTCGGAATTGGGAAAAACTACCGGAGGGTTGGAGTTTCGTCGAAGTCGCCGGTGTAGCGACCGATTCAAACGATCGCGTCTACGCATTTAATCGCGGCGAACATCCTATGATCGTCTTCGATTCGGATGGGAACTTTCTCGATGCCTGGGGCGAAGGTGTGTTCACCAATCCCCACGGTCTGTATATCGGCCCGGATGACACGGTTTTCGCCGCGGACAACTTTGACCATACGGTCCGTATCTTCAACACAGACGGTCATCTAAAGCAAACGCTCGGCGAAAAGAACAAAGCAAGTGACACTGGCTTTATTCCAGGCAAGTCGCCTGTTCAGTACGGTGGTGGTCCTTTTAATCGCGTGACGAACGTCGCACTAGATCGGATGGGGGATCTGTTTGTCGCTGACGGATACGGTAACGCGCGGGTTCACAAATTCTCAAATTCCGGCGAGTACCTGTTTTCTTGGGGTGAACCTGGCACCGGACCTGGGGAATTCAATCTCCCTCATGCAATCGCGATCGACGCTGATGACCGTATCTATGTTGCGGATCGGGAGAACTCTCGTATTCAAGTTTTCGACCATCATGGCGGACACCTGGAGACATGGGATCACGTCACGCGTCCGGATGACTTGTTTATTGATAAAAGCGGGATCCTCCATGTTGCAGAACTCGGCGAAATTGCCGGCAAACCGCCCAACACCGAGATTCTGCCCCATACGCCCCACGCAAGTGTCTGCGTCATGGAACTTGACGGTACCTTGATCCATAGGTTTGGGGAAAGCGATCCAATGCTACCGGGCAATTTCTTCGCGCCGCACGGGATATGGGCTGACTCGAAAGGCGATCTCTACGTTGCGGAAGTCGTATACAGCGGAGGTGCCAATCGTGGGCTCGTACCTCTTGACTGCCATTCGTTACAGAAATTCAAGCGAATACAGCACGACGCATAGCTAGTGTTCATTGGGTTTCGCCGTTAAACACACTAGCACCTGTCAACGACGCTAACGTCGTTGTACGTATGCCGACAATACCCATCCATGCGTTCGCTATCGTCCGTCCAACGAGTGCATATTCTGATCAGAGTCAGTTTTATTAGTCAATTGAGGAAGTATCTTGCTTAGACATTTTCTTGTTCCCGAGGAGGAGCAAGTTTTAGTTTCAGAATCCGTTGCTAGAGAAGGTATGGTCTCTCTTTTTAAGGCAATGGGCGTGTCGGCTAGCGATGCGGAGCTGGCGGCTGATGTACTGATCGTTGCTGACCTGCGAGGATGCGAGAGTCACGGCGTATCGAACATGGTTCGTCGCTATGTCGAGATGTATGCGGATGGTCGCCTCAATCCGACTCCCAACGTACGTGTCGTTCACGAGTCACCGGTAAGCGCTACCTTAGACGCAGATTTAGGTATTGGACTTCATGTCGGTCCAAAAGCCATGGATATGGCGATCGAGAAAGCCGAACAGTACGGTATGGGCGCGGTCGGTGTGCAACGGTGCGGCCATGTAGGCATGCTGGCTTATTACCCTATGCAAGCAATCGAGAAGGACATGATTGGGGTTTGCATGGTGTCTGCTGGAGGCGGCATCATGGTGCCGACATTTGGGTCGGAGCCGGCGTTTGGCACACATCCAATTGCCTGGGCTGCACCGGCAAATGAGATGCCACCATTTGTATTCGATGTCGCAACGACTCAAGTTGCGGCAAACAAACTCGGTCTTACGCGAAGGATTGGCTCAAAACTTGAGCCGGGTTGGATTTGTGATCTCGATGGGAGTCCAATCATGGATGAGGTGGAAACACCCAATTACGGTAACTTCCACATGTTGCCTTTCGGAGGAACGCGTGAAAACGGCAGCCATAAAGGTTATGGATTCGCGATGATCGCCGAAATCATGTCCGGCATCCTTTCGGGGAATGGCCCAGGTGTCTTTACGGGCGGCGTCGAGACGTCTCAATTCGTTATGGCGTTCAGGATTGATGCATTTCTTGAACTTGAGAGCTTCAAGCAAGATATGGACAAGATCCTACGACATCTTGTCGAGATGAAACCCGCACCCGGTCATGATCGCGTCTACTACGCCGGATTAATCGAGCACGAGGAGACCATTCAACGACGCGCCAATGGCATCCCTTATCACAACGAAGTCGTGGATTGGTTTAACCGCACAAGCGATGAACACAACCTCGGCATGAAGTGGCCATAACCAACTCGATCTTGCGAATCTTGCAACTAAAGACCATTGATTGAGCGGGATTTAAGCGTTGAGCTATCACGACTTCCGTCCGCTCGTGAACAGATGCCGAATGTCGTTGATCGGTATGCAGATGTTGCATTTCGGCTAGAACAGGATCTCAATCGTTCGGCTAATCCACATCAATCAGTAAGCAATGCAGCCACTTCACTATGGGAAAAGGCTTGCGCCGACGTTCAAACGAACGTTTTCGATGATCGATCGTTGTACTGGGGACGATTTTTACTCTCTCAAGCTCTCATCGTACGCAAGTTAGAGACGCTCATTCCGGTCGTTGAGCAAGTGAGCCGGAATCTTGGACCACACATTCCCTGTTCCGAACCATTGGCCATCGTCACTGGGTTTGATCCGTTTGGCCTGAACGTGAATGTTCAGCAATGCAATCCATCTGGAGTGTTCGTTCTTGCACTAAATGAGAAGAAAGTCGGCAATTTTCGGGTCAAATCCATGATTTTTCCTGTGAGATATGCAGATTTTGATGAAGTATGTGTCGAAAGTGCGTTTCAAACCGTACTAAATTCTGATACCACCGGTCTAGTCATAACTGTGAGCATGGGGCGAGAAGGATTCGACCTAGAGCGATTCCCGGCAAAATGTCGAGGCGCTACTCAACCTGACAACCAAGACGTAGTAATTACTGATGTAAATGAGCGGTTTGATCCACCTCTCGACGGACCATCTTTTTTGGAGTTTTCGTTGCCAGCAGAAGAGATGCTGCAAAACATGGATTCCCGATCGCAATCGCGTATTACTGATAACCGACACGTAACAACGAGTCAAGATGGTTCGATTGAAGCGTCTTCCCTATCCTCTCTTGAAGGTAAACACGCCATTTCTGGTTCTGGGGGAAATTTCCTATCTAACGAGATAAGCTACCGCGCACTTAATCAACAGTTGAAGCTCGGTACAACGATCCCAATGGGGCATATTCACGTACCCCGTATTTCGGGATATAACGAAGACAAGCTTCGTCAGGACTTTGCGTTGTTTAAAGAAATGTTGTCCGTGCTTGGCTCGCTTGTTCCTTCTCCCCCAAACGCACGCGCTTAAGAAATCTAGGGCCGGATTTGGTAATAACTGTTGATGGCGTTTTCGTATTCAAGCTTTCGAAAACGCGTAAACCCAGCCGCCGACGTCATTTCTTGAGCAACTTCGGAGTTGAAACCTAAGGTTCCTAAGCCAGCGCCGCCCGGCTCCGACATCGCAGACGACATGCATACCATCACGGAGAATCCATACAACAGTGGCGCACCTGGGTTCTCAGCCAAGTTGTCAGCGAACTTCGGAAACGATCGAATATCCGAACACAACCACGTCCCATCGGGACGAAGCGCCGCATGGATTTCCGCGATTAAACGATCTGGAAAAGGTGTATCGTGAACGACATCAAACGTCGTAACAAAATCGACAGAGTGGTCCTTCGGTAGGGGTTGCTCCCGCGCATCCTGTATTGACACATTCGTTAATCCCCATTCATCAATATTCGCACGCGCACGTTCGATGGCGTGCGTTGAAATCTCAACACCTGTAAAGGTCGAACGAGGAAACGCTTTCGCCATGTTCAACAGCGCGATTCCGGCACCGCAACCGACATCTGCTACAGTCGCGCCGCTTTCTAGACGCTCACAGACGTCGTCAAGTTGTGGAAGGATGGATTGGACGAGCTCAAACCTCGGGATGTAGTTATTCAATCTTTCGATGCCACATGCGCAACCAGGTCCATGTTCATCAAAACGCATACCAAGACCGGTAGCGAATGCTTCCGGCAGTCGATCCAAGGACGAGCGTAACGACGCAAATGCCTGAAATCCAGACGCAAAGTAATACGGACTGTCCTCATCGCACAACACGGAACCCGCTTCAGGACTGATCGAGAATGCGTCCATTTCAACGTCGTAGTCGAGATGCTGATTACATGCCTGATGTCGAAGCCATTCTCGGACCCAACGCTCGTGAAGTCCCGTAGCTTCTGCTAATTCGACGCTTGTAGTCCTCCCAAGATCAAGAATCGTCTTATACAGTCCTAGCTCGTCTCCAATATAAGACAGATAGCAATTAATGGCCGCGGCTAACTGCTGTCCTGTTCTGGCGGCAAACCGTTGAGCCTTCTCGTGATCAAATTCAGTTTGGGTTGTTGGCATCTCAGTTAATCCCTACTGGTTCGTACTTGACAATTAAATCGACCTCGTTCTTGTCCTTGCTACAGAGCCATATTCTTTCAATCCGCCAAGGTTTATCTTTCAATTTGCCGCTATTTATCTTTCAATTCGCCATAATTAATCTTTCAATTTGCCCAAACTTCACTAGAACTTCAGCATGTACCCACGGTTTGTCGAACGCCGCGTCCGCAACGCCCTAGCTGAAACGCGCATCGTCCTGATCACTGGACCTAGGCAATCCGGTAAAACAACCTTGGCACAGAAAATCGCCGACGCCGACATGCCTTACGTTACGCTTGATGATCAGACAATTCTGGACGCAGCTAACGCGGATCCGGTCGGTTTCTTGCGCACGTATGAGCGCGCGGTATTCGACGAAATCCAGCGTGCTCCTGGGCTCATTTTGGCGATAAAGGCTGCAGTTGATAGTGACCCTCGACCGGGAAGATTCTTACTTACGGGATCAGCTAATTTCATGACCCTTCCCCGCGTCGCTGATTCGCTTGCCGGTCGAATGAGCGTAATTCGGCTTCTGCCGTTAGCACAGGCGGAGATACGAGGGCATGTACCGAGCTTTCTTGAGCAAGTGTTTAACGGTAATCCACCAAGTGCACCATCAACTTCTGTCGGCAATGATCTGTTAGACATTGCTCTCACAGGTGGATATCCGGAGGTTGTTGATCGAACAACATGGCCAAGTCGACGGAACTGGATATTGGACTACGTGCAATCAACAATCCAACGAGATGTGCAGGAAGTCGCACGAGTGGACCAACTCTCAGCGCTGCCGCGATTATTTCGAGTCTTAGCCGAATTCTCCGGTCAGCTAGCCAACTATTCCGGCATTGGCAACATGGTCAATTTGAATCACGTAACCGCTCGTAGATACATTGATGTATTCGAAAGATTGTTTCTCGTAAATCCAATTGGTCCTTGCTATTCAAATGAACTCAAACGACTAATCAAGTCACCGAAGCTCTACTTTTTCGATTCTGGATTACTTGCGACGATGCGGAACTTAACGCCCGAACGCATTTTGCGCGATCGTACTCCCTTCGGATCTATCTTAGAGACATTCGTCTTCTCCGAACTCTCCAAGCTCGCTGACTGGTCCGACGAACCATACTTCCTCTCCCATTTTCGAGACAGACGACAAAACGAAGTCGACTTTGTTTTAGAGGACCTTTCTGGGCGTGTAGTCGGTATCGAGGTGAAAGCCGCCGCAACGGTCTCATCAAGTGATTTTTCAGGCTTACGGTGTCTAGCGAGCGCATGTGATCAATTCGTGACCGGAATCATTTTGTACGATCATGACCGTGTCGTTTCATTCGGTGAGAGCATGTTTGCTATCCCGATCTCAGCGCTCTGGTCATCGGAATAATGTTGACAGGTATTTCTTGCTCGACGCACACATTCACTGCATCTACATGAACAAACTCGCCTAACTACACGCTTTAAATATCGGCTAAGTAGGTTCCTAATTGAGATGACAGACGCCCAAGATACCTTGATGCGTGTAGAAGCGTTCCGACGTATTCAGTTCCTCCAGCAAAACGACCGAGATATCGCTGCTCGCGATCTACGCCCCGGCTTCCAATTTGAGAATGACCGAATACCGATCGTGAATCCTCAACGTGGCATCTTTAAACCTAAACAAATGCGGTTCCTGCTCTCTGTAAAGACAGTGTTTCCTAGGCCGGGCCGCAAAATCTGGTACGACGACCAAATTCACGTTCATCGTCAACTCTTCGAAAGTGAAAGCTCGGTCGAATATGCGTTTATGGGTGACAATCCGCTCGCAGCTGACAATCAGTGGTTGCTAGATGCGTTTGAGAATCAAGTGCCCTTTATCTATTTCCTTGGAGTTGCACCAGCGTTCTATAAAGCAATGATGCCGACATACGTAGAAAGTTGGGATCCCAAGAATCTAAGGGCACGGCTTGTGTTTGGTCTCCCACTTCAGAATGCTATTGCTAAACCCGCTAGCAAAGTAAACGAGCTTTTAGGCGAGTATCCTCGTACCACGGAGGAGAGACGCTACGCCCTTCAAACGGTCAAACGCCGACTTCATCAGGCTTCCTTTCGTGAGGCACTCATTCAAGCCTACAACGGACGTTGTGCCGTATCTGGGATACCAGAACCACTTCTCTTGGACGCTGCGCACATCATGCCCGATAGCGATGAGCAATTCGGTCAACCCGTCGTACCTAACGGCATTCCGTTATCAAAGATCCATCATGCTGCATTTGACTCGCATTTGATTGGGATCGATCCTTCATTCCGACTACATGTATCCGATCGAATAATGGACATGAAGGACGGTCCGCTTCTCGAAACGCTTAAACGACTCAACGGAGAATTAATTCATCTTCCCACTCGACGAGCAGACTGGCCTGATCAGGATCGACTCGCTAGGCGATTTGAACAGTTTCAGACTGCCGGATAGAAGATAAACAGAGAGATCACATTCCTCACTCTTAGTCACGCCAGCCGTGGAGCAAGACATGAGACCTTTACCACCCTCCAACCTTACCGATCTTCTAATTTCGCGACAGCTCAGACGGGCAGCGCGTACCGAGCGATGCGACAGTAGTAAGTGACTCCTCACTGACTCGTCATCAGCTCTTCTAATAATGCCTCATGATCCAACACCTCGGTGCCGAACGCTTCAATCACAACGTCCGCAATCTTCCCTTGGAATTCGAACGGTGAAGCGTATAGGTCATCAACAGGAGTTTGACTATCAAGTCCGACTTCTAGGGGTTCATTAACGAAGTTGTGATACCCAAACGGAGAGAGAATGCCTTCGCCAGCGGCTTCATCATCGATGTAGAACCTAACGTGACCTTCATCTTCACCGGTACGTACCACATCGATACGAAGAGTCGCGGCTCCCGAGGGAATCGAGACGCTGGATATCGTCCGACAGCGCAGACCAAAGTTGTTGGTGGTGTAGTGCAGCCGATTGCCGTGGACGAAGATACTCCAACCGCCGAATCTTCCACCGTCTGCGATGATCGTACCATCTTGATCCGTAGTCACTCGTTCGATACGAACCACGATTCGATGGGATACACCACGCACTCTCGGACCTGACTTGAAGTGGTGCGGTAACACGGCATCTTGGTAAAGGACCCACCGATCCTTTGGTTCCGGCCACCAACCAGTGCTTGGCGGCTGACTCAAATCATCAAGTGGGAGTACGCCAAATCGCTCAGCTTCCTGCCACCAGAGTTCCTTGAGCGTTTCCAGCTTTTCAGGATGCTCGGCCGATAAATCGTTGATCTCCGCGATGTCTTTGTCCAAGTGATAAAGCTCCCAGACATCCGAGTCGTAGTCGTCGCCACGCTGATGGAACGTGACAGCCTTCCATCCTTCTTGCCAAATCCCACGCTGACCTACGATCTCAAAGTACTGGATCGTCTTCCTCGTATCCGCGTCGTTGTCGTTGAACGTGTGCGCCATCGAAACGCCATGGAGTGGAGTTTGTTCTACGCCATTGACATGAGTCGGCAAGGGAACATCAAGCAAGTCAATTAACGTTGGCGTGATATCGACTACGTGATAGAACTGGCGGCGGGTTTCACCCTTAGCTTGGATTCCCCTTGGCCAGCGGACTAATAACGGGGCTCGAACTCCGCCGCCATACGTATGACCTTTAAATCTCTTGAAGGGCGTGTTCCCCGCGGTCGCCCATCCAAACGGGTAGTGGTTGTACGTTAGAGGCCCACCCATATCGTCGAGGCGTGCCAAGTTATCTTCAACGCTGGTAAGAATTCCGTTGCGTGGCAGCTGGTGGTCATACGTACCGTGAAGACCACCTAACGGACTAGCTCCGTTATCTGATAGGGCAATCACGATGGTGTCATCGCGCTTACCGAGAACGTCTATTTGTTCCAGTAATCGTGCGATCTGATCGTCAGCGTGATCTAGAAATCCTGCATAGACCTCCATCAATCTGGCAGCTAATCGTTTTTCGTCCGCGTCGAGTGAATCCCAGTCTTGTACACCAGGATTTTTAGGTGCTAATCGTTGACCTTCAGGGAGAAGGCCAGAGGCGATCTGTCGCTCCAGGACCTTCGTCCGTGCGACATCCCAGCCTTCGTCGAACCGACCTTTGTATTTCTTGACGTACTCGGCTGGTGTGTGATGGGGAGAGTGACCGGCCGCGAAAGCAACATACAGGAAAAACGGTTGTTCCGGATTTGCGGATACCAACTGTCGAAGCCACTTACAGGATTGGTCAACGATGTCCTCCGACAGGTGGTAGTCCGGCCTCTGAGGTGCCGTAACTCGTTCGTTTCCTGACACTAGCTCAGGATTCCACTGGTTAGTCTCGCCAGCCAGAAATCCATGAAACCGATCGAATCCCCGCTGCAATGGCCAGTGGTCGTACGGTCCTGCAGGACTGGTTTCGTGGATCGAACCTAAGTGCCATTTCCCTGCCGCCAACGTTTGATATCCATGCGGCCGGAGCATCTCAGCCAAATTGGCTGCTTCTCGTGAGACGAACCCGCGCGTGTTTGGAAAGCCGTTCGTTATCTCTGACACTCGACTCATACCAACACTGTGATGGTTTCGACCAGTGAGTAGACACGTCCTTGTTGGCGAGCAGAGCGGGGTAACGTGGAAATTCGCATACCTCAATCCATCGTCCGCCAGACTATTAAGAGCTTGCGTCTCGATATCAGAACCGTAGCAGCCGAATTCCGCGTAGCCAACGTCATCCAGAATGACGATGACGATGTTAGGTTGTTGACTCAACGGCGAATCTTGAGGCGACCAAGCAACCGTAGATTCGGCGGATGTCTGATTGATTGTTCCGGTAAAGTGTTTATCGTGTTCCATAGCTTCCCGTGAGCTCCGTTGAACCTAATCAAACCGTAGCGTTAGATTACTTTCATTGTTTGTCCATCTGTAGAACGACTAGACTCAACCCAACCTAGGTGCGCCGAACTTAGCTCAAGCCTGCCTTACCACGTATCCACATACGGTCTCTTTTTTGATGTACGTGGTGGCTTGGGAGGAAGACTCTTCATACCTTGAACGATAAACGCGCGCGTATCCGCCGGATCAATGACATAGCGAGCACCAGAATTCACTGCTCGAGCTGACTCATAACCCTGTGCGACGCGCTGATCGTACGCTGCTTTACGTTCTTCCGGGTCTTCAATCGCCATCAACTCCCGTCGCGCAGATAGTTTCACCGCGCCATCGATGTTCATACCCGCAAATTCAGCAGTTGGCCATGCGACGTTAAGAAACGGTACCGACGATGCGCCGCCGATCATTGCTTGAACGCCAAGTCCATATGCCTTCCGAACCATGATGCCGAACATCGGTGCCGTGCAGTTCGCGCCGATGTTGAAAAGCCGTACCGCATGCCTCACCAGTGCCGTTCGCTCGTGATCAGGACCGACCATGATGCCGGGACAATCCATAAACACTACCACAGGGATATCAAACGCGTCGCACAACTGGAAGAAGCGTGCACCTTTATCCGCACCGGGGCTGTCAACAGCACCCGCGAGGTGCGCGGGATTATTCGCCACAACGCCCATTGGTTGACCTTCAACACGAATGAGCGAAGTATTGACCCCGATTCCAAAGTCCTTTCGAATTTCAAGAACCGATCCCTCGTCCGCAAGCGTCTCAATGATGTCTCGCATCACGTACGCTTTTACGCGGTCTTCCGGGATGATGTGGCGCATCCGACGTTGATCCGGTGCTTCCCACTCCGGTACGGGACCTTGGAAGTAAGAAAGATATCGCTTGACCGTTTCGATCGCAGCGGCATCGTCTTCAACAACGATGTCGACGTTGCCGTTTAGCTCTTGAAAAGACATTGAGCCGAGGTCGGACGCTGAGTGATTTCCGATTCCACTCGCTTCAACGACGCCTGGACCGGTCATCCCGATGGTTGAGTCTTTAGTTGCGATGATGACGTCGCAACAAGCTAAGAGTGCAGCATTTCCGGCGAAACAATCTCCCAAGCTGACGCCGACAAGAGGAACCAGACCAGAAAGCCTTGCGAATTCGGTAAAGACACTAGCGTCCATGCCGACGCCGCCGAAGCTTCCCACTGGTTGACCTTCGCCTTCAGAGAACAGTACGACCGGCACACGCCAGTCATGTGCCATTTCGTGAATCTGTTCCTGGCGATAGTGACCATGCGTGTACGACACAAATTCGTTATTGCTATAGACGATTGCGACTCGGCTCTGATCTTCTCCAACGAGGTCCGAATTGACACTGCCAAAGCCAATAATCGTTCCGCTCGCTGCAGAACCAGCGACCCCGGGACCAAACTCTCTAAACGTACCTTCGTCAATCAGGTCATCGAGGTTCTCGCGAGGCGTACGTCGATTCTGCTCGCGCAGTGCAGCAACAGCATCAGATTGCGCGGGATCTAAACGATCTTGGATCATCTCGTTCAGTTCCTGAAGATCGCCACGAACTTCGTCGAGATCGATACCCTCATCAATTTCGAGCGCACCGTCGCCGCTGTCGACCGGGTCAATAAAAACGATGGGAAAACCCTCTCGAACCACGTCTCCTTCCGCCATGGAAACCGCGCAAACAACACCATTTCGATCTGCACGGATGTCGTGCTGCAGCTTCATCGCTTCGACCACGGCAACTGTCTGACCGATGCGAACGTCCTGCCCAAGCGCGACGTCGATTCCGACGATGGTGCCTTGCATCGGTGCGACTAAGCCAACGGAACCGGGAGGTCCAATCGCGTGTTGTGCTGACTCTTCAGTAACAACCGTCTCCTCGTAGCCTTCTGGCACGACGAAGCGTCTTGGGGTCTCGGTGGTGGCGAGGGTCTGCATGTGTTCGTCCACGAACCGTGTATGCACATCCCCACTCACAAAATCCGGATGCGCCAGGATGTTCTGCAAGAACCCAACGTTCGTGTCCACCCCTTCGATCCGGAATTCACTCAACGCGCGCGTCGTCCGCGCCACCGCCGCTTCCAGACCGCCCGTCGGCGCATAACCGATCACCTTCGCCAACAACGAGTCGAAGTTCAGACTCGTCTCGTAGCCGCTGTAGCCGAAGCCGTCCGTCCGAATTCCCGGACCGCTCGGTGCCTCGTACGCCGTCAGCGTCCCGCTCGCCGGGCGGATCGTGCCGTCCTCACCCACCGCTTCCATGCACACCCGTGCCTGGATCGCGTAGCCACGCGGCTCATGCGGACGATCCAGCTCCAGTTCCGCAAGCGTCGCACCCGCGGCAATGCGCAACTGCGCCTTGACGATGTCCACACCCGTGACCTCCTCGGTCACCGTGTGTTCGACCTGCAGTCGCGCGTTGGTCTCGATGAACGCGAACGGCTGCGTATCCGCCGCGCCTGACACGTCGACCAGAAACTCGAACGTGCCCGCGTTGCAGTACCCGATATGGCGGGCTAGGCGCACCGCCGCCTCAAGGATCGCGTCGCGCACGGTGTTGTCCAGTGCCGGCGCTGGCGCCACCTCGATGATCTTCTGAAAATACCGCTGCACACTGCATTCGCGTTCGCCCAGATGCGTGATCGCACCCGTCGCATCCCCCAGAATCTGCACCTCAACGTGGCGCGCCTGCTGGATGAACTCCTCGACGTAAAGTTCGCCGTTACCGAACGCCGCCGTCGCTTCCGACTGACAGCGCTCGAAGGTCGCGTCCACCTCGGTCGCGTCCGACACCATGCGGGAACCTCGACCGCCACCGCCGCCAATCGCCTTGATCATCATGGCGTGGCCATCGCCTAGCTCCTCGAAGAAAGCGCGGGCTTCCTCCACCGTGACCACATGGTCAATGCCGCGAATGATCGGCACCCCCGCAGCTTCCGCCGTCGCACGCGCCTGTGCCTTGTCCCCGCACAACCGCAGCGTCTCAGCGCGCGGGCCAACGTACGTCAGGCCAGCCTTCTCGCACTGTTCGGCGAATGCTGCGTTCTCCGACAGAAAACCGTACCCCGGATGCACCGCGTCGCAACCCGTCGCCTGCGCCGCCCGGATCAACTGCTCGATATCGAGATACGCCGCCGCGCCAACCCCATCGAGCGGCACCGTCAAATCCGCCTTGCCCGTGTGCAGCGCGCCCGCATCGTCCGCCGGCGCTACCCCCACCGTCTCAATGCCTAACTCCGCCGCCGCGCGCATCACCCGGATCGCTATCTCGCCTCGGTTCGCTACCAGTAACTTCATAACGCTATATACCTAACTACCGATGACCCACTACTACCACGTATCCAGGTTCGGACGTTTCTTTTCCTTACGAGGTCCTACGGGCGGAACACTCCTGAGTCCTTGTGCAATCCATGCTCGAGTATCAGCCGGATCGATGACATCGTCGATGCCATAGTTCGTGCCACCAGCGTTCACGGCACGAACGCGATCTACGTGCGCATCCAACAAGCGTCCAAAAATCACCTCTCGTTCACTTGAGGACTCAACACCATCAAGTTCCTCACCGTAGGTTAAGTTGACGCGACCATTGATCGACATCTCTGAGAACTCCGCAGTAGGCCAAGCCACCGTGAAAAATGGTTCAAGGGAGCTGCCTCCGCACATCGCCCGTACGCCCATGCCATACGCTTTTCGAATAACGACTCCGAAGAAAGGTGTCGTCATGTTTGCGCCGGTAACGAATAGCCGTCCGACTTTTCTGAGCAATGCTTTACGCTCGAATTCTGGTCCCAACGCGATACCAGGGCAATCCATCAACGACAGCACCGGGATGTCGAATGCATCACATAGCTGCAAGAAGCGAGCCCCTTTATCCGCGGCATCACTATCGATCGCACCAGAGAGATGACTGGGGTTGTTAGCAATGAGACCTAGCGGCATCCCTTCGACTCGTAGAAACGCCGTGATGATGCCGACTCCGAATTCCCTCCGAATCTCAAGAATCGAGCCCTCATCGGCAATGGTCTCAATAACGTCGCGCATGTCGTAAAGCGCGCTTCGATTTTCCGGTACGACACTTCGCAGCGACGTTTGGTCGTGAGCTTCCCAATCTGCAATCGCCCCTTGGAAATACGATAAATACTGTTTCGTTGTCTCGATCGCATCCTCATCGTCCTCAACGAGGATGTCCACGACTCCATTTGGGACTTGAAAGGACATCGGACCTACTTCCTCGGGGGTATAGATGCCAAGGCCGCCACCCTCGATCATTGCAGGTCCGCCGAGACCGATGGTGGAGTTTTTCGCCGCAATGATCACGTCGCAAGACGCGAGCATGACAGTATTACCAGCAAAACAGCGTCCAGAATTGACGCCTACTAAAGGAACAAGCCCGCTTAAATCACAGAGTTTCGTAAACGTGTATGAATCTGTGGGAACGCCGCCACCACCACGACCCGCAACATCGACATTTGATCGACGGGATCGAGGTGGCGCTTGGCCCGGTTTGCGCAATCCGGTCTCGATCGCCAGGTCCTGGACTTGAGCTCGTTCTCCACCGCTAATGCCTGGTCGTCCGCCGCCACCTTCCGCGAACAACACAAGAGGCATTCGGTATCGCCCTGCCAGCTCATACATTCGATCCTGTTTGTAGTGCCCTCGACCACCTTGCGTACCGGCAACGACCATATAGTCGTAATGCACGGCTACGGCTCGCGATCGTTCTGGTGGAAAGTGATCACCGTTGATGTAACCAATACCCATTACTAGACCATCGGCTTGCGTCGTTTCACGCAACCACTGCTGGTCTTGCCAACTCGCAGCAGTAACTAGTGGACCATATTCACGGAACGTGCCATCCATGAGATGTGCAATGTTCTCTTGTGGGCTTCTCTGTTCTTTTCCATGGCGTCTATCAATCTTTTCTGCACGAAAATCGTCGTGAATAAACGTGCGACGATGGTGTAGTAGCTCAAGGTCACTTCGCTCAGTCGCAAGGCTGACCTTCTTGTTTTCCTCAACCCAGTGACTTTCCTCGTCAGATACTTCGATCTCAATGAGCGTCTCACCTAGCCTAACGGAACTACCCTTTTCTATATCAACAGCACTGACCCGTCCGCTCGATTCAGCGCGAACAACGTGTTCCAGTTCCAGCAGTGCGATCCTTACGATCGGTTGACCGGTCCGCACCTCGTCGCCTTCTGCGACTTCCACGCTAACAACCAAACCTGGTACAGGTGCATTGACTTCGAGTGGACCTGACGTTTCCGCCTCTTCCTCAGTTGTCTCCTGTGACTTTACTTGACTATCGTGAGTGAATAACGCCAGTGGATCACGAGCGTCTTCGACACGTGCGCCAGCGTAGCCGTCTGCTTGTGATGAAGCATCGTGACCTTCCGGCACGACGAAGCGTCTTGGGGATTCGGTCGTCGCGAGGGTCTGCATGTGTTCGTCCACGAACCGTGTATGCACATCCCCACTCACAAAATCCGGATGCGCCAGGATGTTCTGCAAGAACCCAACGTTCGTGTCCACCCCTTCGATCCGGAATTCACTCAACGCGCGCGTCGTCCGCGCCACCGCCGCCTCCAGACCGCCCGTCGGCGCATAACCGATCACCTTCGCCAACAACGAGTCGAAGTTCAGACTCGTCTCGTAGCCGCTGTAGCCGAAGCCGTCCGTCCGAATCCCTGGACCGCTCGGTGCCTCGTACGCCGTCAGCGTCCCGCTCGCCGGGCGGATCGTACCGTCCTCACCCACCGCTTCCATGCACACCCGTGCCTGGATCGCGTAGCCACGCGGCTCATGCGGGCGATCCAGCTCCAGTTCCGCAAGCGTCGCACCCGCGGCGATGCGCAGCTGCGCCTTGACGATGTCCACACCCGTGACCTCCTCGGTCACCGTGTGTTCGACCTGCAGTCGCGCGTTGGTCTCGATGAACGCGAACGGCTGCGCACCCGCCGCGCCTGACACGTCGACCAGAAACTCGAACGTGCCCGCGTTGCAGTACCCAATATGACGCGCCAGCCGTACCGCCGCGTCAAGGATGGCATCGCGCACCGCGCTGTCCAGCGATGGCGCCGGCGCCACTTCAATGATCTTCTGAAAATGCCGCTGCACACTGCATTCGCGTTCGCCCAGATGCGTGATCGCACCCGTCGCGTCGCCCAGAATCTGGACCTCAACGTGGCGCGCCTGCTGGATGAACTCCTCGACGTAAAGTTCGCCGTTACCGAACGCCACCGTCGCTTCCGACCGACAGCGTTCGAAGGTCGCGTCCACCTCGGAAGCGTCTCCCACCATGCGAGAGCCACGACCGCCACCGCCGCCAATCGCCTTGATCATCATGGCGCGGCCATCGCCTAGCTCCTCGAAGAAAGCGCGGGCTTCCTCCACCGTGACCGCATGGTCAATGCCGCGAATGATCGGCACCCCAGCAGCTTCCGCCGTCGCACGCGCCTGTGCCTTGTCCCCGCACAGCCGCAGCGTCTCAGCGCGTGGACCAACGTACGTCAGGCCAGCCTGCTCGCACTGTTCGGCGAACGCGGCGTTCTCCGACAGGAAACCATACCCTGGATGAACCGCGTCGCAGCCCGTAGCCTGCGCCGCCTGGATCAACTGCTCGATATCGAGATACGCCGCCGCGCCAACCCCTTCGAGCGGCACCGTCTCATCCGCCTTGCCCGTGTGCAGCGCGCCCGCGTCATCCGCCGGCGCTACCCCCACCGTCGTAATGCCTAACTCCGCCGCCGCGCGCATCACCCGGATCGCTATCTCGCCTCGGTTCGCTACCAGTAACTTCATAACGATTCGTTTCTCATCAAGCTACGCAGTTTCATGTATTAGTTAAGGTGGAGAAGAATAATGAGCCGTCTAAACTTAGTTCTGACTTCACTCATTCTGAACAGTGGTTTAGAGCACGTCGAATGGATTTTTCCAGTTCGTCGCTACCCATAATGCACGCCTCCCGAGAATCGATTCCAATATGACAAGGGACTCACAGGCTACACCTGTGGACACCATTCTGCAACGAGCTCAAATCGGCGAACTCCCTTCAGAGGCGGACGCGCTCGAGCTCGCAGACTTCGAAGATACGCACGCTCTTGCCAATGTGGCAGCGCAACTACGTGACCAAGGTTTCTTAAACCTGATCACCTACTCGAAGAAGGTCTTCATACCGCTCACGCACCTCTGCCGCGACGTTTGCCACTACTGCACCTTTGCGCAAACACCGTCCAAGCTCGACAACCCATACAAGGAACTCGACGCGGTGCTGGAGATAGCTCAACAAGGCGCTGATGTAGGTTGCAAGGAAGCGCTCTTCACGTTAGGCGAAAAACCTGAATTACGTTATCGGGCGGCAAGGGAATGGTTAGCTTCACATGGCTACAAAACCACGCTCGAGTATCTACACGACGCCGCGAAAGCGGTTTTCGAACAAACTGGGTTACTCCCGCACCTGAATCCAGGCAACATGACGCCAGAAGAGATGGCCGTGCTACGACAGACGTCCTTTTCCATGGGCATCATGTTGGAATCGGCATCCGAACGGCTGACCGAGAAAGGAATGCCCCATTACGGATCGCCCGATAAAGATCCTGTCGTTCGTCTTCAAACACTTGACGATGCGGGTGCTGCGAAAATCCCATTCACAACTGGTATTCTGATCGGCATAGGAGAAACTCGCCTCGAACGGATTGAGTCTCTACTTGCCATTCGTCGTGTGCATGAACGTCACGGACACATTCAAGAGATCATCGTGCAGAACTTCCGAGCGAAGCCGGGCACGAAGATGCGCAGTGCGCCAGAACCCGACCTAAACGAGTTGTTATGGACGATTGCCGTAGCTCGGATCGTATTCGGGGCAGAGATGAGTGTGCAAGCGCCACCGAATCTAAGTCCGGGCGTGCTCCGACAGATCGTCGATGCAGGGATTAATGATTGGGGAGGTGTTTCGCCGTTAACCCCAGACTTCGTAAATCCAGAAGCACCCTGGCCTCACCTAGATGAATTAGCTCGTGAAACCGCATCCGCTGGTAAGGTGCTCCATGAACGTTTGACGATTTATCCACGTTATGTCCAAGAAATTGAGACTTGGGTGGAGTCAAAGCTATGCAACCATGTCTTGGATCGCGTCGATGGTGAGGGACTTCCAAGGACCGACGATTGGTGTCCAGGGGATGAAACGACTCCGCCTGCCACGTTGTTATCACAGATCAAAATAGCGCCGAAGTCCGTTTCCAACGATATTTCCGCGATCCTAGAGCGTGCCGTTACCGAGAAAGACCTTTCCGAAGCTGAAATCGTCCGCTTAATTCAGGCAAGAGGCGATGATTTCAGTGCGGTCGTCCAAACTGCGGACCAGCTTCGCAAGAAACACAACGGCGACGTAGTGTCGTATGTCGTCAACCGCAATATCAACTACACCAACATCTGCTATTTCAAATGTCAGTTCTGTGCGTTTTCGAAAGGCAAGCTGGCAGAGAACTTGCGCGGACGTCCTTACGATCTAAGTCACGAGGAAATTCAACGCCGCACGCGCGAAGCGTGGGAGCGGGGTGGCACGGAAGTGTGTATGCAAGGTGGGATACATCCTGAGTACACTGGCTCAACCTACATCGACATTTTGAAGGCGGTCAAGGAAGCGGTACCCGAGATCCACATTCACGCTTTCTCACCATTAGAGGTTTGGCAGGGAGCGGCAACTTCGAATCTCCCGCTCGACGAGTATCTCATTCAATTGAACCAAGCAGGGCTCAACACGTTACCTGGAACAGCAGCCGAGATCCTCGACGACGAGGTGCGTGCCGTTATTTGCCCCGACAAGATCAATACCGACCAATGGCTTGAAGTTATGGAGACTGCACACAATGTGGGTTTCCGAACCACGGCCACCATCATGTATGGTCATGTCGACCAACCCAAGCATTGGGCACGCCATTTGCTCCGAATCCGAGACCTTCAGAAGAGAACTGGTGGTTTTACCGAATTCGTTCCGCTACCTTTCGTACACATGGAAGCGCCTATGTATCTGAAGGGTAGAGCGCGCCGCGGGCCAACGTTTCGAGAAGCCATCCTTGTCCACGCGGTCGCGAGATTGGCGCTCAATCCTCACATCACGAATATACAAGCGAGCTGGGTGAAGCTCGGGCACGAGGGTGTCACTGCAGCGCTAAACGCGGGTTGCAACGATTTAGGTGGTACGCTGATGAACGAGAGTATTACGCGAGCCGCTGGCGCAGAGCATGGACAGGAGACGTCTCCCTCTCGGATGATTGAATTGATAGAAGCTGCAGGACGCTTGCCGAAGCAACGGACGACGATTTATGGGGAAGTCGACGCTGCCACCACACAACGTGGATTTGAAGCAAGTGACCTGAGCGAGATCACAAACACACCAGCTAAAAAATACGATCGTAAACGGACTCACGAGCTCGTCAAAAACCTGATCGCAGCGGGTTAAAAAACTGCGGAAAATACTGCTCCGCTCAATCCAACTTGCTGCACTCTCGGGTCCAAAACTGACTACCTTGTGCTCGATGACCCTCCAGCGCACTCCTGTGTGTTTGCACATTGAACCAACATCTCGATTGACTCTGACCCGTTGATCTGAATTCGACTAGACACTTTTTCTGCGCGTCGGTGTGCAACAACGACTTCATAGTCTCCTGCCGCAAGCCCTTCGAACAAAAACGTACCATCGCTTCCGATTCGCTCTGTGATTTGAATTGGACGAGCAGCTTCCGGGACATTTACGCTTTTTAGCCGGACAAGACCGCCTCCTATCGGCGAATCGGTGAACTCGCCTCTAACCGTACCGTGAATGGAATTTCGAGGTAACTCGATGTCAAATGTACTTTCCCCATTAATTTCGACCGCGAATGAGAGTTGGCCTTGTGTCCGCACAATATGTGGTCCATCCGATAATCCTTTAACTACGTACGTCCCCCATGCTGTCGTCCTCGTATGACCGATTACCGCACCTCTTTTACTCGGTCTGATGCTCAACTGCATGTCTCCCAGCGGTTCGCCTCCCGATGTAACCGAACCTTTTAGTTGCGAATCGTTTTCAAAGCTAAAGTCAATCGTGGAGCCTCCCGCGTTCCCGTTGCGAAAAATCCGAGTGAAAAAAAGCCCAGTCGAGGTTTTAGCAACGATTGCCGCCTTTTAGGTATGCCGTGTACGGTATAAGGGCCGTTCTTAAACCACTTACGAATCAATACGCGTGCGTCGGGGTTGCGGACCGTAATTTCCACGCGTTCGTTACCTTTTAGACCCGTAATTACCCCTTCCGCAGACCAACCAGTACGCACTGGGATCTCGACACCACTTAGACGCTGTCCAGCCTCAAGCGTGACGGTGCGGCTCTGAACTCGCCCCGCGTCGGAGTCCCCTCCTAGCGTATACGTATCCGGCGGTAATCCTTGCAATCGAAACACACCTTCACTTGTAACCACAGTTCTTGACCCCGAGGTCGTTGAATCCCATAGTCTAACTTCCCCTTCAACTGTTCTACCGTCTGGCAAAACGAGTGATCCTTCGATAACTCCGTTGAAATGCAGGTCAATGTTGAATTCCTCAACGTCGGCCGGAATATCAACGGCTTGCTGACCACCCGAAGGTGAAATCACGTCTAGGCGGTCTGCACCTCGAGAGAGTTTCTTCACTAAAAACTCGCCTTTTTCATTCGTAATCGTGCGATGCCGTTGTCGCCAATTGAATAGAAACACTTTTATCGATGTATCCGCATACTGCTCAGTATTTCGCAGAATACGAACACCTTCTATCGGTTTTCCCGTTTCACCGTTTCGAACTATCCCTCGTAAGGTTCGTTCTTTCTCCAGCAATACACTATCTATGTCATAAATGCCGGTCGAGCCTTGATAGAGCCGCCCTATCCATGGGAAATAGCCTTGCGAGTCGATTAGGATCGCAGTATCTTCCGAATCTAACGGGTGTATCGCTAGCTCGAAGTAACCGTCGTTAGGTCGAACTTCATGAGGTATTCCCCCTGGCCGAAATATCGTTACCAAGATTTGCTCGATCGGCTTGCGCGTATCTGCGTCAAGAACACGACCCTGTACCTTTTCTCTTGTTAAACGGAGGAGTAAATCGCTGCGAGGCGCATAGAGCTCACGCATCCTGGCCGATCCGAATTCCTGAGAATTCGCCCAAATCGATCCGTTCGTTGCGATTTCGAATGGACCTAGCTTGAAAGTGCCATCTTCTAAAGTACTTGTCCGCGGGAAGTGCCACCCAAACTGACCGGCTCTTACGACTTTCAGTACCCCAGCTTCCCCGAGCACCTTCGTGTAACTACGAGTCCAACTCGAAGAAATCTTTAGATTCGATACCGGGGTTCCTGTCTCGCTGATAACCTGACCAGTGACGTAATAACCCGGCACGAGCTCGATCTCCAATTGATTGATTCCAGTTTCGGGAATGACAAATTTGTGTACGACGACTGGCGCATAGTCCTCCGCACTCACGGAGAGCACGTAGCCACGCGCTTCTAATCCGGCTACATGGAACGAACCGTCTCGTGCTGATCCCCATGTCGGTAAGGCGAACGAAGGAATCTCATTAATCTTGTCTAACGGTGTCATTGAAATGCTCGCACCGGAAATAGCGGCGCCGTTAACATCGCGGACAGTGCCTTTGAGTTCCAACCCATGCGATAGATGCACATTCAATGGTTGAACCGGACGACTGCGTTCAATACTGACTACGGCCGTAATCCGATTCTTTGAGATCACGATCAGCTCGGAGTTCTCGTCTAGGCTAGACCTTAGTTCGAATTCGCCATCGACTGTGAATGTCCAATTTGGCGATTCGCTCCTTTCTCGAGCGATAGTAGCTTTGTCATACGGCACAAACTGAGAGGATCTGTAAGCAGTCTCTCCTGTTGTAACACCCACCCACGCGCCGGCTGTAGCTTCCATGCCATAAACTTGCCCTCGTAAGACCTCCTCGTTAGCTTCCCAAATCTCAACGGAGACACATACGAGCAGTGCAACACCGAGAGTTTTCAGAATACGCCTCAGGAACCGAGTCTCAACAAACAACTCGGCAGTTTGCGCGGTCTCATTCATCCTAATAGTCGTAACCACGGTGGGGAAGATCTACTTCGTCTTTCGCAAGAAGTTTATTTTCAGTCCATTGTTACCTTAGTTCGCGATATCAATCCCTCGATTTTCTGGTGACCCATCGATGCACTCCCGTGTAGTCGCGCATTGAACCAACATCTCAATCGATTCTGATCCATTGATCTGAACCCGACTAATCTCTTGCTCTGCATGCGGATAAGCAATAACGACTTCGTAGTCACCCGCAATCAAGCCTTCGAATGAGAAAGTGCCGTCGCTCCCGATTCGTCTTGTTATCTGAACCGTACGAATAGCTTCAGGAACATTTATTCCTTGTAACCTAGCAAGACCGCCACCGACAGGACGCCTAGTTCTCTCGCCACGAACGATTCCGGTCAACGAGTTCTCTGGTATGTCCATATTGAACGTCGTGTCGCCGCTTATATCCACCTCAGAAGAGTAGCCTGTGTCAGTGCGAATCACGTGGCGTCCATCCAACACTCTTTCAGCCTCGTATCGACCCGATTCGGTCGTCGTTACATTGATCGTTGCACCTCCTGAGTTTTCCGGGACGATCTGCAGCGATGTACCCCCTTGTGGTTTGCCACCGGAGGTCAACCATCCAGTCAAACGCGAACCATCGTTAAAGTGAAAATCGACTGTTGAGTTCTGCTTGTTCCCATCAAGAAACGCCCGTTCAAACGTATGTCCCGATGAGGCACGTGCAACAAGCGTGACTTCGATTGGAAGACCATGAATCGTATATGGACCATTTTCAAAGCCTCTACGAATCAGCACACGAGAATCTGCATCCTGAGCCTCTATGAAAACGCGCTCGACACCTCTCAAGCCCGAAATAGTGCCACTTGCTGACCATCCCGGTTGTACGACCAGGTCGACATCGCTTAGCCGCTGACCAGCTGTTAGTGTGACCGTACGGTTTTCAACCAATCCTGCTTCTGTTGTCGCTGTGATCGTGTACACATCGGGAGGGAGGGCTTCCCATCGAAAGGAACCGTTACTGCGAATCGGTCGAGGAAATATCCAATTCGAACCTTCGATCTCAACATCGCCTTCAACGGGTGTGTTATCCGGTAATATCAGCGATCCCTCGATTACGCCACCGAGATCTAGATCGATCTCAACCACATCGTCGCCCTCGGGAATATCGACTGCCGCAAAGGCGGTGCGTGGCACGAGAAGACTTAGACGATCTACGCGTTGACGGAGTCGCGTGAGGGTAAATTCACCCTGTCGATTAGTGGCAGCGAACCCTACGATATTGCCAGCTCCTCGGGTATCGTCACCCAGGCTTCGAGCGGGAAGAGCAAAAACGCGCACTGCTGCCAAGGGCGATCCTGTTCCAGCATTGCGCACGATACCTCGTATCGTTCGTACCTTTCCTAAAGAAATGTCTCCAAGATCGTATTCGCCGTTCAAACCTCCATATATTTGACTAGACCACTCCTCATGTCCGTCCGCGACTATTCTGATGTTCGTGCCTTCTCGGTCGATTGGAAATACAGGAATATCGAAGACGCCATCCCTAGATTCGATCCTATGCGATTTTGATTCTCCTATATTCACCCTCACCGTAAATTCTTCTAGAGGAACTCCACTCGCTCCGTCGAGAACACGCCCCTTTACTGACTCCCGACCGATTCTGAGAACTAATCCGCTATATGGCGCAGCAACCTCCGAAGTTATCGCGGCGCCTATAGACGAAGAGCCGGTATAGATCCGGCCTCTCGTTCCCTTAGCGAAAGGTCCAACGCTAAACGAACCATCGATCTTTGATTTCGTACCGGTCGTATATCGATCTGAACCGATCCCGCTAACTACCTTAAAGCCCCCATCAGACTCCTCGACTTTCATGCCATTTTGTTTCCATGCCGCTTTAACTACCGCGTCGGCAAGCGGAAGGCCGCTGTCGCCAATGACAATACCGGACACGGAATAACCTCTTTCGAGTCCGATTTCTAATCTCTCGATCCCACCTTTGGGAATCTTCAATCCAGCGGCTATAGCTACAAGAGGTGCATAACCATCAGCTGTAACACGTAGTTCATAGTCACTAGCTTCTTTTAGTCCTTCAAGAAAAAAAGATCCGTCAACGCCGGTGACCCAATTGGGCTTCGTGAAAGACGGGATTTCATATTTTCTTCCACGCGGCGATATGGAAACCGTCGCATCTTCAACGGGTATACCATCCTGATTTCGAACAATACCTTTTAGACCTACACCCGACTCGAGCAACGCCTCGATTGGGTTCGAGTGATCATCAGGAGCCAGTGGAATTTCAAGAGGTAAGCGATTTTTGGCGACAACCAGAAGTACAGCCGCCTCGTCCAATGGTTTCTTAAGTTCGAACTTCCCGGTCGTCGTAAACGACCAACTCGCCACACCTTCAAGTTTTTCGTCTGATTCGAACCCGTCGAGGGGGACCAACCAAGAAACGTTGTAAGACGGCGCACCAGTAACGACCCCTACCCAAGCGCCTTCTTTGGTGTCGATTCCTTGAATCTGACCACGAATAACTCGTTCGCTCGCTTCCCACGAGCCGCTCACGACGCAGATCGTCATCATGATGATGGAAGCTTTAATAGGGTCGATCCCTTTGTGCGTGTTTACTTTGAGCGCGAAACCCTTAAATATCCGAAAAACGTGTTTTGCCGCACTCATTCGAAACCTCTCAGTTTCTCCGAGATCTTTAGTTTATATTAGCGTCCATATTGGAGCAGTTGAGTTGCAAGCAGTTCTGACCCCCAAAGTGCATTCCCATTCATTCGTCTGATTTAGGGAGTGCTCTAGCAGTTAGAGCCGAGATAGAAAAGATTGTCAGCTAGTCTTCGAGTCGTAGTAAATCTTTGTCACCACCGGTAGCGACTACGTTGTCTGTGATCACTACCTCTTCAGCGAATCGCATGAGGTAATTCGGACCTCCTGCTTTCGGACCTGTTCCCGAAAATCCGTGTCCGCCGAACGGTTGAACACCAACGGTTGCACCAATCATGTCACGATTAACGTAGGAATTTCCAGCGCCGATTACTTCTGCAGCAATCTGCGCTCGTTTCTGAATCCTTGTCTGTACGCCAAACGTTAACCCAAAGCCTGTATCCCTTACAGCTTCGAGCGTCTCTCGCCATTTGGCCGTTGGATACGAGTACACGTGAAGGACTGGACCGAATATCTCGTCTCGAACGGCTTGAATCGAATTGACTTTAACGATCGTAGGTCGACAATGCGTTGCTTGCAACGACGGCTCAAGTTCGTACTGATAAAGTACGTCATCACGAACGCTATTAATGTACTCGTTCAGCCGCTCTAACGCCTCTTTGTCGATGATTGGACCGACATCCGTCGCTTCATCTCGAGGATCTCCAACTACCAATAAACTCGTCGCGTCGACCAACATATTCAACAGTGCGTCCACGACGTCATCCTGCACACACAACAAACGCAATGCGGAGCATCGTTGACCGGCGGAACGGAACGCCGACGAAATGATGTCATCGACCGTCTGCTCAAGCAGGACAGAGGAGTCGACCAACATCGCGTTCACGCCCCCAGTTTCTGCGATCAACGGTACGATGGGTCCATCTCGACTCGCTAACGTACGTTGAATAGCTTTCGCGGTGGCGAACGATCCGGTGAAAGCAACTCCGGAGCATTGATCGTGCGCTACGAGCTGCTCGCCAGCATTCCCACCGCCGTAGACGATTTGAAGGGTGTCGTCCGGTAATCCCGACTCTTGAAACAACTCAACGGCGTAGCGTGCAACCATTGGAGTCTGCTCCGCGGGTTTTGCAATGACCGCGTTACCAGCTGCCAGCGCTGCCGCGGCCTGGCCCACGAATATCGCTAGAGGGAAATTCCACGGCGCAATGCTCACAAATACACCACGGCCTCGGTAGCTCAAGACGTTAACTTCGCCGGTAGGACCCTTCAAATTTTCTGGTTCGAATTGCCGCTCGCATTCCGCACCGTAATATCGACAGAAGTCAACGGCTTCTCGCACTTCTGCGATCGCATCGGTTAACGTCTTGCCACCTTCATCTTGGAGGAGACGGATTAGCTGAGCACGTTGACGTTCCAGCAACGCTGCGTAGCGTTCGAGAATTTCCCGTCGATCAGACGCTGACACCCGGGACCAGGAGACGGACGCCTGCTGTGCTTTGTCAAACGACCGGCCGATCAACGTCTTGGTACTCGCCGTTATTGGTATTGTGCCCGCGG
This sequence comes from Candidatus Azotimanducaceae bacterium, assembly GCA_965220235.1. Classification (GTDB taxonomy): domain Bacteria; phylum Pseudomonadota; class Gammaproteobacteria; order Pseudomonadales; family Azotimanducaceae; genus Bin55. The sequence goes on from OZ244815.1 coordinate 39,041, forward strand.
ATGATGAATCAACGACTGCCAATAGACCATTGACCATCTGTCGGTCTCCTAGGTCAATCCCGACCGAATTTAGACGGGTTTCCCCATACAAATCACGCGGAAGCGGGATTTTGGGGTGTGGTTCGAACTTACGCCTTTCGACCACTTCGATTGGATCCTGCACCACCTCCTCAACGGGCAACTGGTCATTTAGGAATCGATTCACAAACGAAGCATTAGCGCCATTCTCGAGAAGACGTCGAACCAAATACGATAAAAGATTCTTGAATTCACCCACCGGCGCGTACACTCGAATAGGCGGCATATCGTCAAAACGAGTTTGAGCGCGTGCGTAAAGCAACTCTCCCATCCCGTGCAAGCGTTGAAACTCAAACGGTCGCCCCTCTGACAAACGCAATGCCGCTGCGATCGAGTAGGCGTTATGTGTTGCCACTTGCGCGTACAGCCGTTTGCAGGAAAACAGGCGTCGCAACGCAGAAAGCCACGCAAGGTCTGTTGACGCCTTGCGCGTAAAGACCGGATACCCAGCCAAGCCATCAACCTGCGCTACCTTGATTTCGGCGTCCCAATACGCGCCTTTGACCAAACGAACTGGAATCGTGCGATTCGTTAGTGCCGCAAGGTCTTCTAACCAATCAACAACAGCATTAGCGCGCTTCGAATATCCCTGTACGACGAATCCGAGACCGTCCCAATCTCGCAGCGCAGGAGATCGCGCCACGTTCTCGAAAATCTCGAGTGACAGCTCTAGCCGATTCGCTTCCTCTGCGTCGATTGAGACTTGGACGTTCAAATCTGCTGCCAGAGATGCAAGTTCGTGCATTCGTGCACCTAGCTCCCGCAACAGACGTCCTCGCTGTAGCGGTTCATATCGCGGATGTAGCGCTGACAATTTGACCGACATGCCAGATTCGGCATGCGCGGACTGGTTCGCTTTTGCTATCGCCTTCAACGCACCAACGTACGCATCGAAATACTCGTCAGCAGCACGTGTTGTACGCGCGCCTTCTCCTAACATATCGAATGAACACGCGGTTCCCAGCCGCTGAGCTCTATTCAGAGCACCGTCTATCGTCCGTCCAAACACGAACTCGTTACCGAGGATTCGTATAGCATGAGCCATCGCAGCTCGGATCGCCGGCTCCCCAACGTTCGCAACAAGCGAACCTAACCAGTCTGCTACATTTCGCGTGATTTCGGGTTGCAGCGACATCACCTTTCCCGTGAGCAACAACGCCCATGTGGAGGCGTTTAGAAAGAGTGATTCCGAGTGTCCGAGGTGTTCTGCCCAATCTGCGGTGCTGAGACGTTCCGAGAGCAGAGCATCCGCCGTCTTTTCATCTGGGATCCGAAGCAGTGCTTCACTGATGCACATGAGCGCGACACCTGCAGAGCTCGATAGGCCGTATTCAGCGAGAAATTGATCTAAGAACGACCGTTCATGCGAGTGCTTTCGACATTCCTCCACGAGTTGACTCGCGTCCCTCACGATGAGTTCTCGCTCCTCATCGCTCATCTTGAGCGTCTTACGTAAAGAACGTAATGCCGGTTCCTCGGTGGCACGCCCAGCAGACGTAATGGCGTTGATGTTTAGTTGCAAGATCGTTGTTGAACTAGAGCGATGAATTTGACTACGCAAGCCTCTAAAAGTTTAGGTACAGACGCCGAGTTTTAAAACCGTCCATAGCGCTCAGTCTAGAATGAAAATTGAATGCGCGCGCGAATGTTGGACGATTGAATCCCATGCGAGAAACACTCGATCGATTCTTTGACCTCAAAGATCGGGGAACCAACATCAAAACGGAATTGCTCGCTGGGGCAACAACATTCCTGACGCTCGTTTACATCGTATTCGTCAATCCCACCATCCTCGCGGACGCAGGGATGAATCACAACGCGGTGTTTGTCGCCACATGCCTAGCCGCAGCTTTCGGTTGCTTCGTGATGGGTCTCTACGCGAACTATCCGATCGCGCTTGCGCCCGGAATGGGATTGAACGCTTACTTTGCTGCGACGTTGGTCATCAGTATGGGGATTTCTTGGCAGGTCGCGTTAGGCGCGGTGTTCTGCTCGGGCGTGCTCTTCTTGATACTGTCGGTGCTGCCAATTCGAGAGATGATCATCAACAGCATCCCAAAATCGCAAAAAATGGCGATTGCCGCAGGAATTGGCGTATTCCTCATTCTCGTCGCTCTACGAAGCGCGAACGTCATGGGCGACAGTCCCTTGGATATCAGTTCATTAGGAAATTTCGTGCAATGGACCGCCGTCCTTGTATTGCTTGGCTTTGTCGTCATGGTGGTTCTAGATTCCAAGAAGGTGCCAGGCGCGTTGGCGTTGGTCATTCTTGCGATAGCGATCTTTTGCTGGATCGCGGGTTGGTCTCCTCCTCCTGACGCTATCGTCAGTGGTGTTCCATCCGTCAGCCCAACGTTCATGCAGCTTGATATAGGTGGCGCACTCTCTTTAGGCTTGGTTGCGATCGTATTCGCATTGTTGCTCGTCGATTTGTTCGACACCAGCGGCACGCTCGTCGCTGTACTTCATCAAGCCAACATGCTTGATGACCAAGGCCGTATCAAGAATCTGAGGCATGCATTGCTAGCTGACAGTAGCGCAACGATTTTTGGTTCGTTGGTCGGAACCTCGACCACTACGAGCTACATCGAGAGCGCTGCGGGAATCCGGGTGGGTGGCCGGACAGGATTAACTGCCATTATCGTAGGGGTGTTATTTATTCTTGCACTGCTGTTTGCGCCTATTGCCACATCCATACCGTCGTACGCAACCGCACCTGCGATTCTGTTTGTCGGATGCGCGATGGCGAAGTCACTCGGCGAGATTGAGTGGGTAAACTTGACTGAGAGCATGCCTGCCGTGATTACCACCTTCGCGATCCCTTTTTCGGGGTCGATTGCGACCGGAATCGGCATTGGTTTTATCACGTATGTGCTTACCAAGACCATTGCAGGTCAGGTCAGATCTGTCCATCCCGCTATGGGTGTAATCGCTGCGGTCTTCGTCGTAAAGTTCGTCTTTCTGTGAGAGGAACGTATGAGCAAGGCTCTACGGAACGCCTAGTTCAGATTCTCAATCGTGTTCGTGAAAATACTTACACACGAGCACTTTCCACGTCGTCATTAATCGCCTGTCGGAAGGGCATCCCAAATTGCAGAGACTCGACGCGACCATGTAATATCAGCTCGTGATCCGTGCTTTGTAGAAATACAAGCGTTTCTTCTGCGGGCAGTATTGGACGACCTGCCGCCGTCCCGCTTGACCGCCAAGTTAGCATCTCGGCAAATATTTGGCGTCAAGTGGCTTCGCGCACGACTGCATCGCGCCTTAATAGCGATATTTCAAGAACCTGCATTAGAGAAAACAAAACCGGACGAGAAAGTGCTGGTTATTCGGACCCGTTCGAACAGTGAAAGAGTTTCGAGCAGATGCTACAAAAGCTTGACCAGCCGATCAGCCGTTTCGACCATAGGAGTCTGAATTAAGCTAAGCGAGTATATTCACAGAAAGACGAATTCCCAACAGTGTACGAAGGTCTTTGTAGATTCTCTCTCTAGACACGGAAAGTCCGAAGTTGCGGATAACTACATCATCGAACAGCTGGCGATCCTCTTGCTCCAGTTCGTCATCCACAATTAAAACCTCACGATTTAGTAAAGGATTGAACGCATCCTTGACCTCTAGGGATTGTCTGTGACTCAGGCTTGATGGATCAAGAATATGAAGATACTGTTCAATTCTGTCTTTGTTGAGGTCCAACGCTCCCTCCCCTCTTCCGAATCCCATTCCTTCAAGGATGAACATGCCGATTGTGCTGTTTAGTAATGCTTGACATAGATCGATATCTACATTGTTTTTACCATCAAGACAAACGAGCCTTTGGTCGGCGAACGCTGGCGGGTCAAGTCGCGCGACAAACAATCTCTTATCGTAGTTTATCGACATCACAAGTTCAGCCATGTCATCGACGGACATCTCGTACCATTTGAGATTACTTCTCGATAGCCTCGTAACAGTATCGGAATCTTTGAATTTATTTATCCAGTTTAGTGCTCCGTCATGCCCCAGTTCCCTTAGTTCTTCTTCCGTTCTGTCACAACAGAAGGCATCTCTTTCGGCGGTGCCCTTCAAGAATTTGAAATCCTTTAGGTTTTTCGCTAAAGGTCGAATGTAATCCGCCTCGATGCCATGGCTGCCGCTCGGATAGAACAATGCATTTTTTCCTCGCCTCTCCCCACGACGTATGGAGAAGAAATTGCTTATGGGCACCAACGGCAGATTCAATATCCAATCGCATATGACGAACTGAGCGTTTCCTCCCAAGCCATACTTTCGAAAACGAATCATGTCAGGCATGGAGACCCTTCGAATGGTCATCGCGTCCTCAAGAGCCTGACCAAGTTCGATCTGAGCAGCCATCGATCGAACCTCCTCTTCTTCTACGAATTCGTTCAACGGTCGCTTTAGAACAACAAAATCAATACTCTCTCGGGGCTCCGAGTTACTATTCCGTTTCTCCATGATCAGGATGTTGGCCACAACCTTCGTTTTTTGGAACCATCGACCGGCGCCTGAAGTAATCACGCATTTCAAGTTGAAATACCGGTTCAGCAGATTGAAGAAATCATCTCCCCATTCGGTGCCCAGCCACGCGTTGGTAATGATGAACCCGAGGCGACCTCCCTGCTTAAGCATGGGGTGGAAGGAAAAAGGCAAATACGCCGCCACATCCGCTCTACCCGACAATCCCATATCGGCATCTGCACCGAATACTTCATTCACGTTTGCTATTGCGTTTCCGTATTGTTTTCTTCCTGATTGAGACACGAAAGGCAGATTGGTTGCGATCGATTCAAATTCACCGAGAGTCTCTGAAAAAGTCGAACCGTCTTTGGGATCGACGAGATCTATGACGGTGTCAGGTCGAATCTCAAATGCATCCCGTTGAAACAGTCGCATTGGAATGTTCATTAGATGAGGTTTCGCCAACGCAAATGTCGCAATCTGCACAGCCTGAGGATCCAAGTCACCGGCGAATATGGATGCCGCGACTTCGACAGAATCTACCCCTGCCGCAAGCTTCTGTTCAGTAGCAGCTCGAACGATGGTTCCGCTACCGCAACAAGGATCGAGAATGCGGTCCTTCAACCTGTTTCGTAAACACAAGTGAACCAGCAATCGCGCCAACTCGATCGGAGTTGGAAATTGTCCCCGTAGCTTCCTCGTAGCAACTTCGGCGGTCGCTTCCAATATTTGCGACAACTGTTCCTGTTCTACAGACCCTACCCTCAAATCGGTCAGGAGGTTATTGAATTGTTTCAATTGATTCCAAAGTGCATTTGGCAGAACATTCAGTCCTAGGCTTGTCGAAAAGATGGTCCAAAAATTACATTCGTGAGAAAGACCCTCAAAAAGCCTCAAGGCTTGTGACGGGGTCGTTTCTGCTGATATGTCTCCGGCTTTACGTGCTCGGGAGTCCGTTTCACGCAGAATGTGTGCGAAAAGTATCTTGCCGATCCAATTTGAAATCACCGCTTGACCAAGTACGGTCATTTGATCTGTGCCAGAGTACTCCTTGTCATGCTTGCTCCACCAAAGATCGGCCTCGGCTCGAAACACGTGGTTCCTGTCCGATTCATGGATCAGAGCGTCCTTAAGTACACTTTGGTTTTCCATGATCAGAGAGGTTACTCCGCCACTCCGGTACGCTTCGACGAACGGACGACCCTCCAGTGATTTGGTTTCCAACAAATGATTCACATAGGCGACGATTTCGTCAGCTTGCTTTTCCCATCGGGAACGGTTCGAGATGACGCTGTTGCGAAGCTTGACATCCTCCAATTCGTCCCATGAGTTGGAAAGTAAAAAGGAGTCCCTGACACTATCCTTTATGTACAAACGCGCATGAGTCACGTTCCATAAAAGGAAACTATCCAGACCGAGGGCTCGAGCCTTGTCTTCTGCGTTCTGGTGAAAATCAGGATCATCTATCGGCGTGTCCGGCATCTTCAACTCCCATCCTTGAAGAATTAAGGCTGCCGATTTATCCCCGAACAATAGCACATCCGGATAAAGGAATCCGCTATCTGTTGTGATTGTTTGTTCACCACCTGCGTTTTTTATAGGCCGGTTATTCTTATTTGCGGCATTTTTAATATGCCCGATTAAATCAATGGCCCATGATCGCTCGTTGTAATTTACTTGACGAGGAGTCATCCTTTGGCGATTGCTTGCGAGTGCCGGATTACATCGTCTACATCAACCATGCCGCGTTTCGCCGTTCGCCCTATTCTTGCACTTGTCCGCAGGGTTGAAAGGATGGGTTCAGGAGTCAACCCATTTTTCTCAGATTCTTTCACTTCCGCGAGCCGTTGCTCGGCAACTTGGATATAGTCGATCCGTTGCTTCTTAAACAAGTGGACTTCCTCGTTTTTCTCAATCCCCACATATCTCCTGCCTTCAATAGCAGCTGCGACAAGGAAACTCCCACTTCCGAACGCGTTATCAAGGACAACATCATTTTCGTCTGTAAATAAGCGGATCAGATAGCGCCCTAGTGCAACGGGTTTTTGGGTCGGATGCCACACGCGTCCTCCAGATTCACTTTCAGCGGTCTTGCAGTACAGCGCGTCTGTCGGAAACCGACCACCATTGCTTCGCACATGAGAAGGTTTGAAATCTCCATAGCTTCCGGTGTACTGGTTCTTCCTGATGCCTTTGTCGTAAGGTTCTCCATCAGACATCACGGGTCTGTAAAGAGGTTGTTTCGGATAAAAGACACAAATATCCTCGTGTTGACGAAGCGGCTGACGACGGGCATTTAAGAAATTCGTAGGTTTGCTCTTGACCCAAACGAACTTGTATTTAAACCATGCTTCATTGCTCATGATTAATCGAGCAGTGAATAGCCCTTGGGAAGTTAGGACGACGACACCCCCTGGTTTGAGAAGTCGACGATATTGCTCCCAGAGTGCGTCGAGTGGTATTAAGCTGTCCCACTTGTTTTGCGTCGTTCCATAGGGCAAGTCGCAGAGAACCATGTCAACGGACTGCTCCTCCAGCGTCTTCATGACTTCCAGGCAATCGCCCTTATGAATTGAACTAGCATGTGCGTTCATTGGGAGGACCTGTTGATGCGTGGAGAATCCTTTCCTTGTTCTGAAGCCATTCTTTTATCTAGTGAAATACTGTCTTTTCCCTCATGCTCTCACGTCGACTCTCTGCTAGCCCATAAAAGTGTACGTTTCAGCCCTTCCGCGATGCAATACATAGTTCTATGTTCAGATTCGATGAGATTGATAGCTACCTTGTTCTATTCGGACGAGAACGCAAAAGGTACCGATTAATTGTGACTCAGTGTGTATTAAACTGACTCCGAAAGCAAGTGTGCTGATTGAAATGTTAGTTCCCACGAGAGCTTAATGGCACACAAATAAAAATCTACCCTTACGGTTTGTTTTTGCTGCCGATTCTGACTGCAATTTAAGTGGCTACGTCGCTGGTTTGATCGTTGATCGGTGTCACGGTAAATCGGCTAGCTGTCTAAAGTATAGGACGATTTGCACAATCCTATAGATGCTATCCACAACTCGGTCCAGTTAGCACGAAAGTGCACACTTAGGCGCGAAATAGTGAATCTCCTCCCGCTTGAAGTTGCTGATTCAGATTGACCGCCAATTACCTTATTGGAGCTCAAGCTACTTGCTTAAGATCACGATCTTGCCACCGAGATTGAGTGGACACACTTGACCGAAAGCATACCTGCCGTGATTACCAAGACCATTGCAGGTCAGGTCAGTCCATCCCGCTATGCGTGTAATCGCAACGGTTTTCGTCGTAAAGTTCGTCTTTCTTTAAGGTAAACGCAGTGCTAAGGGGCGCTTCGTTCAGTACCTGTTTTGTTTTCGTGAAAGTGTCCGGGCGGAAACACTTTTGGCACGGTTACCGGCCTTGCGTATGCAAAAGCGTCCCGAATTGCCATATCCGCGATTTCGTCGGCATGTGAAGCCGATTTAACCGACTCATCGAATCGAACGTTGATGCGCCGCTTGAACAGAGGCGGTGCGAACCCCGTCTGCAGCAGTGTTACTTTCTCGAGCTGCGGCTTGTCTCCCTCCCAACCTAAATCAACTTTACCCACCATGTATTCCTTCTTATCAATGTGGATGTATGTGACCGGACCGGGAGCTGTCCGATAGAGAATTTTGGGGCGCTTCTCGTTCTCTTTACTCACAAGAAAGTAATGCGTCGTTGTGCAGAAATTGCACGGCGCACCTTGAGCCTCACGTCGAGACTCCGTCGTGAGGTCTGAGTCGGACGCGGTAACTTGCACTGCTAGTACCGTTCCTTCACCGAAAGGGTAATTAGGTATTTCGCGAATTACGCCGTATAGTGCGATCTCGCCATCTTTGATGGTCGCTGGTTGCACATTAAGGAGATTCGCCTCCTGTCCAATGGCGTTCGTAGCCGTAGCGATGCAAATCGCCAAACAAACTCCCAACCATGAGGAAGTCTCTCCGGCAAAGCGATTTCGTGCGTTTTCTGCCACTGCCAGCTTCCCAATCGAGCTACGGGAAAGGTGTTAAAGCTGGCTCTACGCGTGAATCGGCTAGAACACCTTTTGTCTCAATTTAGACACTTTCGGCAGTTTCTTGTTCTTCGAAAAGCCTCGAGATATTGCTAGATGAGGGATAAAAGCCATCGGCCCTAGGATCAGCAAACGTAGGTGCCAGTTCTGTCTCCGGTTCACCTGCAATCCGCGAAGCCCTAAGAACTCGCTTGTAACTCGGGTCGTATGGTCTCGCCCGATGCATGACGCAGCGATTGTCCCAAACCACTATATCGTTAACCTGCCACTTGTGTTCATAAACGCGAGGCGGCTGGCACGCCTCCGCCATCAACATATCCAGAAATTCCTCTGACTCCTCTGGACTCATCCCCGAAACACCGTACGCATGCCTACCAGTGTAAAGTGATTTCCTACCCGTTTCAGGATGGGTCTTTATGACTGGACGAAGTGGCGCACCTTTATCGTGAAAGCCATACATGTTGTCAGTCTTAAAGGTGTAACCCAGTCTGGACTGAGAGTAGTACAGTGAGTGGTAGGCGGACAATCCTTCCAGCTTCTCCTTCATGGCGTCGTCTAAAGCATCGTAAGCGGCGCGCATATCTGCAAATCCAGTCTCACCGCCTTCTGGCGGCACCACCAGCGCCATCAACATGGCCGCTTTCGAAGCTAACGGCATATAAGTACTGTCAGTATGCCAACCTTCATTACCTTTCAGCATACAGTATTGGTAATCGTCGACCTGAGCTAACGTACCGTCGGCTTTCTGGTTACTAAATCGAGCGGTCGTGCTGTATTGCTTCGGGTTTAGTTTTTCGATCTCTCCGAAGCGTAACGCGAACGCTCCCTGGGATTCATCGTCAAGATTCTCCTGACCAGGAAATACCAAGAGGCCGTACGATAGAAACGCGTTATGAATCTGCTCCCACGTCGTATCGTCAAGCACGGCGAGATCCACGCCCGTGACCACAGCGCCGAGAGTCGCATCAATGGGGGTAATCGCCATCGTCATTTGGCATCTCCTGTTGAGATTAGCTTGTCTATTTTCGCCATGTCTAATGCTACCACTGAAAGACTCTCGATAAACGCAGAGGCTTCAGTCGCGATAGTGCCGATGCAATGGCGTGAGATCGTCTCCGATCGGTGGTTCATTACGTCGCCATTTCCCAAGTTCCCCGCGACAAGGAATGCCCAGATTGAGTACGCGTTCTGCGCCTGTGACCGAGCCGCAACTCGATGGGATATATCGAAGGGCTAATCCACAACGTCGACGATGGGACTGATTCGGCTCCGAACCATGAAGCAAGGTGCTGGTATGGATTGAAATCTGCCCTGCTTTCAGCACATTCGCCACCGGCTCACCGAAACGCTCTACGCCTTCTACCTCCTGGGAGAGGACTGTAGCACCTTCTGCCTTTATATATTCAATCGAGCCTCGCCGATGGCTCCCCGGCATGAATTGCAACGGAGAATTCGTCTCGTCTACATCATCAATCGCAAGCCACACCGTAACGGTCATAGTGGGACGCACAGGCCAATAGGTTGCATCCTGATGCCACGGTACACGCTTAGGGTCTTGCCCCAACTTGCAGAAATAGTGCGTCGACCAGCATATGAAATCAGACCCTAACAGATCTTCGACATAGTCCAAGATCTTTGGATGAAGTGCCATCTCCCAAATTCCCCTACAGCGCAGGTGATAGCCGTCTAACGCGTAGGAGTTTCGGCCGTCTCGCATGGCTTGCATCCGATTCAAAAGTGACTCGAAATAGGCTCGCGCGTCGCCAATCTCATCTTCGGACAAGGCATCAAGCGGTTGCACGAACCCATCTTGATTGAATCGCTTAACCTGCTCGGACGCCAAGGTCTTCGCACAAGTCGGATCGCTCTCGTAGAAGGCGATCGCATCAGTCGTGCTTGTTCTACTAGTCAAAACGCGCAGTTTCTATTCAGATTACGTGGTCAAATCGACGCGAACGGCATTTTATCGGCGCTAACGCCTCTGTTTGTTCAACGGATTTACGCCGAACCATCTCTTTCAGGAACCCGTACAAAACTCAAGAGCGCAAATCCAATCACAAACAGTACGATCACCGAAAGGAGACCTAATCGCGAACTGCCAGTCAACAGCCCTGTAATTGCAACTAGCGATGGACCCAACACGGCTGCAAACCGACTGACCATGTTGAAGAAGCCAAAGAACTCACCACTCTGAGTGGCCGGCACGAAACGTGCAAAAAGCGATCGCGACACCGCTTGTACGCCACCTTGAATTAGGCCCACTATCGCAGCGAGGACGTAGAACTCGACGACGTTTGACATAAAAAACGCATAGATGGTCACACCCGCGTATAGCGCAACTCCAAAATACAGTGCGGGCTTGGGGCCAAAACGGACCGCTGCCATTCCAAATAGGATCGCGGCAGGAAAACCGACGAATTGCGTGATCAGCAACGCGACAATCAAGCTCTCGGCAGGAAAGCCAAGCGCTAACCCGTAGTCCACAGCCATTCGAATGATGGTGTGAACCCCATCAATGTAGAAGAAATACGCGACCAGGAAGATGGCGACGCCCTTGTACGCGTGAAATTCCTTTATGGTCTTGTACAGCGCTTTCAATCCATTCAGAACGGCTGAATGGTCGGTTCCGAATCGAGGAGGCTCGCAGACCGCTCGAAAAAGAGGAATAGAAAAAACCAGCCACCATATCGCGACTGTCAGAAACGACACTCTTATAGCTTCTGAAGCACCTGTAAGTCCAAACGTTTGGGGCGAAAGCGTCATATAGACATTGAGTGCGAAAAGTACGCCGCCTCCTAAATACCCGAGTGCATATCCGAGCGAGGAAACTTCATCCAAGCACTCCATTGGACTTACAGACCGGATCAGCGCGTCATAGAAAATGATGCTGCCCCAGAATCCCGCCGTCGCCAACGTATACACCCAGGCAGCGGTAAGCCATTCGCCTTGCTCCACAAAATAGAGACCCGTCGTCGCGACGACGCCTAGCAGCGTGAAAGCTCCCAGGTATTTCTTACGCGTGGCGCCACCGTCGGCAATGGCACCAAGGATCGGTGCCGCAACAAGAAATAGAGCGGACGCAATCGAATTCGTAAAGCCCAGCTGTGCGGTGCTGGTTACTGCGTCGGCCTCTGTGCTCCAGTACTGTTTAAAGAAAACCGGGAAAAATCCCGCGAGTACCGTCGTTGCGAAGACGGAATTTGCCCAGTCATAGAGCGCCCAGGACCGTATGGCTCGATCCTTAAAAAGTGAAACAACCCGTTTCATCTCACGCTTGTGAAAGTAAGACTAAAGTGGCGTACCGGAGGGTCACAGCTGATCTATCCACCGTATTGCTGCGATTAGTGGGGCATCCTCGGCAATCTTTTGTTCGACCACTACCTCAGGAACGAACGCCTCGCGAGGCGTGCCGTCCACATGGTACAGACGCTCTGCAGGTACTTGCACTAAGATGTTCGAATGCGTAAGTTTTCTGCTGTATATCGCACCCCTAAGACCCGCCATTGAGCTGCCGAACACTCGTGCACGGTGCATTCCATCTAATCCGATCGCGACTCCTTCTCCCATGCTCGCGGTCCAACGACCGACAAGCACTGCAACGGGCTTGTCATACGTACTCGAACCTCGCGGTTCGACGTGTTCAACCCAACGATGCCGTACCTTCTCGCGATGCTCTTCGTTAGGAAGTTCGTGCCGCTGGTACGGTAGTTCGACCGATATCAGTCGCCCGATCAACCCTCGCGCGACATTGGTGTTTCCGCCGCTAGGTGTATCTCGAAGATCGAGAATCAGTCCTCTCGTCCCAATTAAGTCGTCGAGCGCAGCATCCCAAGCGGACTTGGTCGCTTCCGAACCTAAACTGTCGTGAATACGCACGTACCCGACGTTCGATTCAAGAATACGTGCTGTTAGCGGTTCATTGGGGCGGTCTTTTCCACTAGGTTCAAATTCAACGAGTTGCTCTTTCTCACCGTCGCTTACACCCACGCTTACTGTGGTGTTATGGCGCCCCGCGAGCAACGTTCGTAACACCCAATCACGCGCAACTAAATAGTCCAACGATCGCCCAACCGGCAAACGGACGGTTACTGCTTCGTGTGTAGGTCGGCCGTTGATCGAAATGATGTGCATCCTCCGTCTTAACCCTGCACGCTCTGCGTTGGAACCCGGTCGAACGTCTGTAATGTACGCCTCATCGTCGACATGTTCAGCCCATAAATCAGATCCGCTTGGGATCAGCCGCGGCGAAGATGGTGTATTGACGCCTAAATGCGCATGGTGGTCACAGAGATGCTCAATAAGCTCCTCAAGTAGCCCGATGAAAGTTTCCCGGTCTTGAATCCGAGCCGCTCTGGGTCGCAAAACGTCGCGTGCTTTCGTCCATCCGACAACGTCTTCGAAATAGGCATAAGTAGCTCGGACGAAAGCCCACGCTTCGTCAAAATCTTCGACGTAGGTGTTCGTGTGCGGTGACATGGATTTGGACTCTGTTCCAGCAGTTTGCTGAACTAGCATCACCCCAAAACAACGCGCGACGATAGCGCAGGACGTCGCATCGTTAGAGAAAGCGCCGATACCTAACTTGATACGGCGACATTGACGCTACAGGCTGTTTAGACCCATAATCTAAAACTGAGCCTACAAGCATTACTCCGTACCGAGTCGTCGCTTATGGAGAAAGCGTTTTCGGCGAGAGTATGTTCGATTGGTTCTCGCTAGCTACTGGGCGGGCGAGCTCGGCGTAGAGATCACGCGATGAACTGACACTGGAGGTCCGTCCATCAACTCACCGACCGTCGGCGCGATCTCGTCGCGCCATGTATCTGAGTTGTATACCGCGTCGTAAAGACGTTCGCGTTCAGCCTCACTTTCAAAGCGTCTGGTCCAAACGTAGAGAGTGTCGTCGCTCTCACCACGATAGCTACCCGTAATCACCATCCCTTTCGAAACCTGAAATGGAATGATCACGGTCTCCATGAATTCGACCCAGGCATCCATCTTGCCTTCTCGAATCTTGTATTGACGCAACTCTTGGAACATCTCTTCCTCTCTGCTTAGATACCGTCGTTTCTTGATTTAGCGGCGCCGCTTTTTCAGTTCCTCGATCGTACGCTGCCGCGCTGTTGCATCTGCAAGCATTGCGGTTGCGCGAGAGTAGTCCATGTCTGCGGCAGCTTCTGACATCGCACGTTCTGCTGCTTCAATCGCTTCAGCCGCTGCCATATCGTCGATCGTGTCAGCGTGCTCCGCCGTGTCCGCCAGAATGGTGACGACGTTTGGCTGGACTTCCAAGAATCCTCCAGATGCAAAGAAGACATCCTCTTCACCGTCTTCCATCTGAAGACGTACCGGACCGGGCTTTAATCCGGTTAACAAGGGCGTGTGACCCGGCATGATCCCTAGTTCGCCTAACGTGCCCGTTGCGATCACCATCGTCACCTCGCCCGAGAAAATCTCGTTCTCGGCACTGACAATCTCGCAACGTATCGTAGAGGCCATGTTTACGCGGCCTCATCCACTAGCGTCTTCGCTTTTTCACGCGCGTCTTCGATGGTTCCAACCATGTAGAACGCTTGTTCTGGTAAGTCATCGGCATCGCCGTCCAGGATCGCGCGGAAACTTCGAACAGTGTCTTCGCGAGATACGTATTGACCTGGCTGGCCGGTGAACTGCTCTGCAACGAACATCGACTGTGAGAAGAACTGCTGCATCTTGCGAGCGCGGTAGACCAGCGCCTTGTCTTCTTCAGACAGCTCGTCCATACCGAGAATAGCGATGATGTCCTTGAGCTCCTGATAACGTTGCAGGACCTCTTGCGCCTCACGCGCAACACTGTAGTGGTCTTGTCCAACGACGTTCGGGTCGAGCTGACGAGATGTCGAATCCAATGGATCGACGGCAGGATAAATACCTAAGTCTGTAATCGCACGGCTCAGCGTCACGGTTGAATCCAAGTGTGCAAACGTCGTCGCAGGAGAGGGGTCAGTCAAGTCGTCGGCTGGTACGTAAATCGCCTGTACGGACGTAATCGAGCCCGTCTTCGTGGTCGTAATCCGTTCCTGCAGGATGCCCATGTCTTCTGCTAGGTTAGGTTGGTACCCAACGGCAGACGGCATGCGACCGAGTAATGCCGAGACTTCAACACCAGCCAACGTATAGCGGTAAATGTTGTCCACGAATAACAACACGTCCCGACCTTCATCGCGAAACTGTTCCGCGAGCGTCAAACCGGACAGTGCCACGCGCAATCGGTTCCCCGGCGGCTCGTTCATTTGACCGAACACAAGCGAAATCTTGTCTAGCACGCCGGCTTCCATCATTTCGTAATAGAAGTCGTTACCTTCGCGCGTACGTTCCCCAACACCCGCAAAAACCGACAATCCTGAGTGTTCGATAGCGATGTTCCGGATGAGTTCAAGCATCGTAACGGTCTTGCCGACGCCTGCGCCACCAAACAATCCGACTTTACCTCCACGCGCGAACGGACACATCAGGTCGATGACCTTGATGCCCGTTTCTAGTAGCTCGTTGCCACCTTTTTGATCTTCGTAGGTCGGCGGTTCGCGGTGAATGGGTTTGGTTTCGCGGGCGTTGATTGGCCCTTTCTCGTCGATGGCATTGCCGAGCACGTCCATGATCCGACCGAGCGTTTCTTCCCCAACGGGAATCGATATCGGAGCTTCGGTGTTTACGACTTCTAGACCCCGCGACAAGCCCTCCGACGAACCAAGTGCGATCGTTCGCACGACGCCGTCACCGAGCTGCTGTTGCACCTCTAACGTCAGACCCGTCTCGACTACCTTCAGCGCGTCAAAGACGTTCGGCACTTCCTCGCGCTCGAACTCTACGTCAATAACCGCGCCAATAACTTGAACGATTGTTCCGTTACTCATGTGTTCCTCGTGTTTCGATCAAATCGTCGCTATTCAAGCGCTGCCGCGCCTCCAACGATTTCAGCGATCTCCTGCGTAATCGATGCCTGACGTGCGTTGTTGTAAAGCAGCGTCAGCTCCTCGATCATTTCTTCTGCGTTATCTGTCGCGTTCTTCATCGCGATCATCCTCGCGGCTTGCTCGCAAGCCGTGTTTTCCACCACTGCCTCATACACCTGCGATTCCAGAAACCGCTGCACCAGGCCTTCAATCAGCTCTTCCGCATCCGGTTCGTAGAGATAGTCCCACATGTGTTTGTAGGAGTCTTCTGGATCCGGATCCAAAGGCAGTAGCTGTTCGATCTGTGGACGATGCGTCATGCTGTTGACGAACTGATTCGATACCAGGTCCAACCGATCGATGCTCTCTTCCTCGAACAGATCAAGCATGCGACGTATGCCGCCAATCAGGCTCTCGACCTCGGGATTCTCGCCGACATTGTTGATCGCCGCGACGACGTTACCGCCTACCGAGCGGAAGAAACCCGCCGCCTTGTTGCCGACCAATGCCAAGCTTGCGGGAACGTCTTTCTGCTCCCACGCTCTGATGTCTTGAATCAGTGTGCGGAACATGTTGGAGTTCAGACCCCCACATTGTCCCTTGTCGGTCGAGATGACGATATAGCCGATATTCTTCACGTCGCGTGACACCATATAGCGATGTCGATATTCGGCCGACGCGTTGGCCAAGTGACCGATCACGTTGCGAATCCGACGCGCATACGGTCGCGCTTCTTCCATACGATCTTGCGTCCGTCGCATCTTGCTAGCTGCCACCATCTGCATGGCGCTAGTGACCTTCTGCGTGTTTTGAACGCTACCGATCTTCTTTACGATCTCACGACCGCCAGCCATCGCGTCTTACTCGTCTGCGTAGGAATGGGTTTTGACGAATTCTTCGAGTGCGTCACGCAAGAACGCTTCTATTTCGTCCGAGTAATCGCCGGATTCCGTGATTTGCTGCATCCACTCCCCATGATTCGTGTTCATGTGGTCCATCAAGTCACGCTCGAAATCGAGCACACGGTTAACCGGCACTTCGTTCAGATAGCCTTCGTTCGCCGCGAACAGCGATACACCCATTTCTGCCACCGACATCGGCGAGAACTGCGGTTGCTTCATCAGTTCCTCTACGCGTTGCCCATGTTCCAACTGAGTACGAGTCGCCTCGTCAAGGTCAGAAGCGAATTGCGAGAATGCGGCGAGTTCACGATACTGCGCGAGTGCGAGCTTAATACCGCCCGAGATCTTCTTCATGAACGGTACTTGGGCTGCACCTCCCACTCGAGACACAGAAATACCTGGGCTCATCGCAGGTCTGATGCCCGCGTTGAACCGGTCAGTTTCGAGGAATATCTGTCCATCCGTAATCGAAATAACGTTTGTTGGTACGAACGCAGACACGTCGCCAGCTTGCGTTTCAATGATTGGTAACGCGGTAAGCGACCCAGATTGGCCTTTAACTTCGCCGTTGGTGAACTGTTCAACGTAATCCGGGTTCACCTTTGCAGCGCGTTCGAGCAGTCTTGAGTGAAGGTAGAAGATATCGCCTGGATACGCCTCGCGACCTGGTGGGCGTCTTAAAAGCAATGAAACCTGTCGGTACGCCCACGCCTGTTTTGTTAGGTCGTCGTAAATAATGAGCGCATCTTCGCCCCTGTCCCGGAAGTACTCGCCAATCGCGCATCCAGAATAAGGCGAGATGTAGAGCATCGGGGCAGGATCCGCTGCAGCCGCTGCAACGACCACCGTATGCTCCATGGCGCCGTGCTCTTCAAACGTGCGCACGATGTTTGCAATCGTCGACATCTTTTGTCCGATCGCGACATACACACACTTGATGCCCGTGCCTTTCTGATTGATCACCGTGTCAACCGCGAGGGCGGTTTTACCGATCTGGCGGTCGCCGATGATGAGCTCTCGTTGCCCGCGTCCGATCGGGATCATGGAGTCGATACATTTGACGCCCGTCTGAACTGGTTGGTCAACGCTCTGCCTGGCGATTACACCGGGCGCAACCTTCTCTACCGGTGAAGACGAGGTCGCTTCGAGGGGACCTTTACCATCAATCGGATTCCCAAGCGCATCGACCACGCGGCCGAGCAACTCCGGACCCGTTGGAACTTCAACGATCCGTTGAGTGCACCTAGCAGTCATACCTTCCGAGAGATGCTTGTAGTCGCCGAGGACAACCGCACCGACGGAATCGCGTTCCAGGTTCATCGCCATACCGTAGACGCCGCCCGGGAACTCGATCATTTCGCCGTATTGCGCGTCAGCCAAACCGTGGATTCGCACGATCCCGTCGGATACGGATACGATCGTTCCTTGGTTTTGTGGCTGCGAACTGATATCCAAGTTCGCAATTCGATCCTTGATCAGGTCACTAATTTCTGAGGGATTGAGTGTGTTCATGTATTTCGCTCGTATTTAGGCGCGAGTCAGCGCCTCTTGCATTTTTGCCAATTTACCGCGGACGGACCCATCAACGACAGCATCTCCCGCGCGAATGAATGCGCCACCCATCAAACTAGGGTCGAGTTCGGTCGTCACGGAGACATCACGGTCAAACCGTTTGCGTAAGGCTGCCTCAAACATTGCTTCCTGTTCACCGGAAAGCGGTACCGCTGACGTAATCGTTACGTCCAGGATCTTGCTATCTTCTGCCTTTCGCGCCTCGAACAGCGTCGCGATATCCGCCAATAGACCCAATCGATGATTTTCGGCTAAGACGGATACGAACCGTTTAACTTCCTCAGGTGCATTGGACTCAACCAAAAGGTCATTCAGCGTATGTGACTTCTGTACGTGTGCGACAACCTGTGATCCGATCAACTCCCGGATTTCCGGTGTTCTGCCAGCTTCGACGAGGAGCGTCAATGCTGCAGACCAAGAATCGACACGATCAGACTGCTTCGCTAACTCATACGCCGCATTGGCGTATGGTCTAGCGAGTGTTGCGAGTTCTGCCATTGTTTAGAGTTCTGCCGCCAATTTCTCTAACAATTCGCGATGCTTGTTGCCGTCTATATCCGATTCGAGGATGCGCTCAGCGCCTTGCACGGCGAGAGTGGCAACGTCGTTCCGCAACGCTTCACGAATTCGATTCGCTTCCTGTTCGATTTCTGCAACGCCCGCGGCCTTTAACCGCTCGCCTTCTTCTCGTGCTTCCGTCTTCGCAGCCTCTACCATCGATGCAGCTTGACTGCGAGCTTGATCAAGGATGGTCTGGGCTTCCTGACGTGCATTGCGGGTGATCTCATCGGCTTGCTGTTCGGCTTGAGCCAAATCGCGGGCAGCTGTTTCAGCGTTTTCGATCCCATCGGCGATGGTCTGCTGCCGCGTACGAATGGCGTTCACCAGCGGGGGCCAGATGAAGTAGTAACACGACCACGTGAAAATGAAGAACGCAATCGAACTCCAGATGAGCGTGATGTTGATGTTCATGGTCGACCTACGATTAAGTAATTACGATCTAGTTCGCAACAGTGTTCCGCGCTGTCCTATAACGCGAACATCACGAACAGACCCAACGCGACAGAGATCATCGGGATCGCGTCTACAAGACCGAGAACGATGAAAAATTGCACACGCAGAAAGCCCAACAATTCCGGCTGACGCGCCGCGCCTTCCAAGAACTTGCCACCAAGGATGCCGACGCCTACCGCGCCGCCTACTGCGCCAAGTCCCATCATTAAACCTGCGGCTACGTAAATCAGGTCCGTTAATTCCATTGAGTAATTTCTCCTACCTGGAAACTAATGTCAGTGATCTTCACCCGTGTCGTATGCCTGAGACATATAAACAACGGTCAAGATAGAAAAGATGAATGCCTGCAATGTAATGATCAAAACGTGGAACGCCGCCCACGCCCATTGCAATACGACGCCGCTCAGCGTCAGCACGATGCCACCGCTAAACAGCAAACAAATCAATACAAAAATGAGCTCGCCGGCGTAGAGATTACCGAACAACCGCAATCCAAGTGACAACGGCTTGGTCAATAACGTAATTCCTTCGAGTACGAAATTCACCGGTGCCATGAACTTCGGGAATGGGTGGAACGAAAGTTCAGCCAAGAACCCACCGATACCTTTCTTCCAGATGCTGAAGAAAAGGATCATCGCGAAAACGAACAGCGCCATACCCATCGTGACATTGACGTCTGTGGTTGGCACGATCCGCATGTAGTCGATACCCGCCAACACTGCCAGGTGCGGGATCCAGTCCACTGGGACTAGATCCATCAAGTTCATCAGGAATACCCATACAAAGACGGTCACGGCCATCGGCGCGACATAGTCATTCTTGTAGGTAAAGATGTCTCGTGCGATTTCCTCGATCATCTCAACGATCATCTCAATCGCGCACTGAAACATTCCTGGAACGCCGGACGTCGCACGACGTGAGACGATGCCAAAAACCAGTAGAAACACAAGGCCGAGTCCAAGCGACCAAGCGAACGAGTCGACGTGAATCGCCCAGAACCCCATCTCTGCCGCTTCGGCGGGGTTTTCCGCAAACTGCCATGTGCCATCTGGCATGCGACCATAGGTGAGGTTCGAGAGATGATGCTCGATGTACTCGCCAGAGGTCATTTCGCCCGATGCCATGCTATTACCTTATGTCTTTCGTATGTGCAGGTCGAAGCAACGTAAGCGCGACCGGCACGAAGGTGATCACGGCTATACCTAGACCCGCTCCGATCAAATACGGAGCCGACATTGGTTCAAGTACCAAAAGACAAACAATCACGGCAAACGCGATAACGACGGAACGCACCATGGCGAGCATGACCAGTGCACCCGGATTTGCGTTTCGCATGATGAGTGTGATAACGGAGTGAGGGAGGACCACTGCTAGTGCGCCTGTCGCTAAATAAGGCGCGCTTACTGGTACCGCTACCGCGCAAATAGCAAGCACAACCGCAACTACGGCCAATTGGCATAGCACAAAAAGCACTAGTCGCCTATCGTCGCGTGACGCGCCGGAAGAAGAAACTAACATGTGGAGCGGTCGGTTCGAAGGGCTGCCGAATCGATGTTAAATGCGATGGCTTTTAATGCTGGAGCGGCGTTCCGCCCCCTAAAAGCGCTGCGAATTATAGGGATGGCGAGATAGGGTCTTAATACGAACGTTTCACCGACTCTTTAGCTCGAAAGCGCAATTTTTGGGGTTCACTATCAAGTGGTGCAACTCCATCTGTCGTTGCCCGATCGAATCCCTCAGGCTTCTCGTTTAATCGCGGTCTCTAACGTGAATTCGTAGTACGTGATCGCTTCTGACAACGCGAAGTTCTCTTTTATGAATTCAATCTCAGGCTCATGCTTCGCTAGGGATCCCTCGACGAAATTCGCGCCTAACTGTGGCCATCGCGTTAGAAACGGCATCTTCCAACCCGGCCGCGGTTCTAGTTCTTCAGTGGTTAATTCTGGTTTGAGATCCAGCAAGCGATACAAAGCACTAACGACTGACTTTACGGCTTCGTTTGCTTTTCCAGTCCTCATTGACGCCTGAGCATCAACAAAGAACTCTCGCAGTTGCTCATCCTGCACTTGGTCAGGTCTTGCCATCTCTAGATGCTCGAGTTGATCGGAAATTCAACAGTCGACAACTGTTCTTCACGCCACGCCTTGTGCTTGGTTTCGTGTCGTTCTTTGAATTCCGGCAAGATCTCCTTTCCGAAAAGCTCGATCGACTCCATGATGTGCTCGTGTTTCCGATCACCACACTGAGCCACGAAGATCATGACGTCTAGGTTGTTTTCTTCGTACGTTAACAACATTTCGCGTACGCGATCTACAGTACCAACCGCAGTTCCGGTGCGCGCCGCACGATAGAGCGCTCGTTGAACCTCTTCGTCGGGTTCATCTTTGCGGATGTCCTCTTCCTTGACGAATCCCGTTTTGGCAGATAGTGTGTTCTGCTTCTTGTTAGATTCAAGGAAGCTGTCGTAGATGTTCTTCTCTCCAGGCTGATGCTTGCCACCGGTGATTGGGTTGTAGTAGTAGCCTAAGGAGTGTGAAAAGAAAGCTGGTCCGTTAGCGCTTCGTTCGAGTGCTTCTTGGTCCGTTTCACCCATCATGAAGGTCGTAAGAACCGCTAAACCGGGATTGATCGCATGTCCGATGGGGTAGCACTCTTCCCGGATGATGCGGTAGTACTCGTTCGTACGCTCTGCTAGTTCTTCCGGTGTTTCAAAACCAAACCCGAGGCTGCCCATGCCGAATCTGGCTGCAAGCATGGTCGTTTCACGTCGCGACGCCGCAACCCACAATGGCGGGTGTGGGTTCTGTTGTGGTTTCGGAATCACGTTTCGAGGCGGCATCGAGAAGAACTGCCCCTGGAATCCTTGATACGGCGTCTGCACCATCATGTTCGCAGCTTCGCGCGTGCACTCTTCCCACATCGCTTTCTTCTGCTCGCGCGCCACTTCGAAGCCGCCCATTTCCATGGTCGACGCCGATTCTCCTGTGCCGAATTCAACACGGCCATTCGAAAGCAGATCAAGCGCGGAAATGCGCTCTGCGACACGGGCTGGGTGGTTGTAGCCAGGAGGCATGAGCACGATCCCATGACCCAGTCGAATGTTCTTGGTTCGTTGCGACAATGCCGCCATCATCATTTCTGGCGCAGAGGAATGCGAGTATTCCTCTAGAAAGTGATGTTCGACCTCAAACACGTAGTCGAACCCCAAGCTGTCCGCCAGCTCAACTTGATCCAACATGTCGTGGTAGATCTTGTGTTCATCCTCTGGATTCCATTGCGGCTGCCCGGCCGGTTTCGGTAACTGCAACTCATAAAACAAACCAAATTTCAATCGAAGTCTCCCTGGCTCTTTAACCGCGTCGAGTACGTTGATTCTCTACGAACGAAGAGCGGTAATTTCTATGCAGGACTATTAAACGTTCGTGAACAGTCCTCGTGGCTATGCTCTATACCTGCGAACCAATATGAAGTGGCGGAATGCAGACTGCAAGACACGGTTGGATTGAAGTCATTACCGGAGTCATGTTCAGCGGGAAGTCGGAAGAGCTTCTCAGACGCACGCGACGTGCACTTATTGCTGGCCGGCGGATTCAATTGTTCAAGTCCATTCTCGACGACCGTTACGGTGGGCAATTCCGCATCTCGTCCCATGATGGACGTCAGATTGACGCAGAGCCTGTATCGCACTCGAAACAGATCGCAGAGAAAGTTGAAGCTGACAGCGAGGTCGTCGCGATCGACGAAGCTCAGTTTTTGGACGAAGGTATCTGTGAAGTCGTTGATGTATTGGCCAATGCCGGAAAACGAGTCATTCTCGTTGGAACGGATATGGACTTTCGCGGACTGCCATTTGGTCCCATGGGTTCGCTGCTAGCTCGCGCAGATGAAATCGACAAGCTGAACGCTATTTGCGTTGTATGCGGAGAACCCGCTACAAGGAATCAGCGATTAATCGACGGAAAGCCGGCTCCCGCGGACGCTCCGACCATCTTCGTCGGCGGCTCCGAGTCCTACGAAGCGAGATGTCGCAGATGCCACGAAGTCCCAAAAACAGACTCGGATTAAGCCGAACAGGGCAACGCACAAACCACATGCCAGGCTTGTAGTCCTTCTCAGAAACCTATTTCCCGAGTACGTCCCCAGTCTTTACACCGCCTGATTCGATGAATTCAGGCGCGTGGATTTTCCCAGCACCGTTCGGTCGGACGCGCAGCATCTGAATGCTGCCTCCCCCTGCTGCTACCTCGATGCTGTCGTCGTGAATCGCAACCACTTTCCCAGGTTGAGCTTCGCCCGAACTTCCTCGGCAACTGTCAAAAACCTGCAGCTGTTCGCCGTTTAGTAGCGTCCACGCTCCTGGCTGCGGATTGCAACCCCTTATGAGGTTGTAAACCTCCTCTACGGGTTTCGCCCAGTCGATCTTTGCTTCTTCCTCGCGACACCATCCTTCATAGGATCCGGCGGTTGGGTCTTGCTCAACGCGTGGAGCGTTGCCGTTTCGCACCAGATCTACGGACTCTATCATGGCATCAACACCGAGTGGGTACAGGTGGTTGAAATAGACGCTGCCGAGCGTATCGTCTGGACCAATCGCTACTTCTCTTTGGAGCAAGATCGGACCTGTATCAAGCCCATCGTCCGGCCAAAAGATGCTCAACCCGGTGGTCTTTTCGCCAAAAATGATCGGCCAGTTTATGGAGCTTGGCCCCTTGTGCATGGGAAGTAGCGAAGGGTGATACTGAATCGTGCCGTGGGTTGGAATGTTCAGTACAGCCTCAGGCACGATTAGCGTAACGTAAGCCATCACGCATAGGTCTGGATTTAGTTCGCTTACTTGCTCACGTACCGACTCGCGTCGAAACGACTTTGGTTGAAATACGGGCAGATTGTTCTCAACCGCACATTCCTTTAAGGGGTCTTGCGCTCCGCTGTCGCCGTCCGGTGCAGTAAATACTCCGACAACCTCTTCTCCGCGTTCCAAAAGCGCTTCCAGTACGGATCTTCCGAATGCCTGTTGGCCATTAACGATGATTCTCACGATGTTCTCTCTATAGCTGTAAGTTTGGTTGAAGCTATTTTCCTGCCGACGTAATCACGTCACGGAAAACTCAGAATGTGCGTTTCCCTAGTTCTTAATGCGTTCGATAATGCTCTGCAGCTGCTCGAGATTCCGGTATTGAATCCGTAGATATCCGCCGCCGCGTTTACCTCTTTGCGTTATGTTGACGCCTGCACCCAGTGCATCTGACAGTTCTTCCTCAAGCCGCAGCGTATCCGGATTTGTTCGTTTCACGGGTTCAGATTTATTGTGACGACGGACGAGATTCTCGGTTTCCCTGACACTTAATCCGTTCTTAACCACTTTTCGAGCTGCGCTCGGTTGAGACTGCTCTGGCAAAGCGAGCAACGCACGTGCCGAACCTTCTTCTATTTCCCCATTACGCAATAAATCCTGTACTGACTCGTGAAGATTTAGTAACCGGATGGAGTTGCTGATTGTCGTCCGTGACTTGCCAACCGCGCTGGCTACTTCCTCCTGCGTGAAACCGTGCTCGTCCTGTAAACAACGAAGCGCGACGGCTGCGTCGTGCGGGTTCAGATCTTCGCGTTGTAGGTTTTCAACCAACGCCAGTACCATCGCTTCACTGTCTGAGGCTTGTCGCTCCAAGATCGGCACGGTTTCGAGACCTGCAATTCGCGCCGCCTGCCAACGACGTTCTCCCATGATGATCTGATAGCTACCGTCGTCGTCACGGCGAACCGTAATTGGTTGCATGACGCCTTGCTGCTTGATGGACTCCGCGAATGCGGCCAAGGAATCCTCATCCATGACCTTTCTAGGCTGATTCGGATTAGGTTTAACCTGGGAGATCGGGACTTCCTTCAGTCCTTCTTGTGCTTGTGAAGATTGACTTTGTGCAACTTCCCCCAGCAATGCGTCAAGACCCTTTCCGAGCGGTTTTCGCACGCTAACTACCTCGGCCCTGTGGTTCTCTGGCGTGGCGGCGAACAATCTCATTGGCAAGTGCTGTGTAGGCCGTCGAGCCTTTCGAGTTCGGTTCGTATAGCAGCACAGGTACGCCATGACTTGGGGCTTCGGCCAACCTTACATTTCTTGGAATCACTGTGCGGTAAACGATCTCTGGAAAATGCTGAAAGAGTTGCCGAGACACTGCCTGGGTCAAACTCAAGCGCGGGTCGTACATCGTTCGCAAGAGTCCCTCAACGCGGAGATCAGGGTTGCCCGCCGACCGAATGCGCTCCACGGTATTAAGCAATGACGTCAACCCCTCAAGCGGAAAGTATTCACATTGCAGCGGAACGAGCACACCAGTCGCACAGACAAATGCGTTGACTGTAAGAACATTCAAGGCTGGCGGACAGTCAATGATTGTATAGTCGTAGCTACGGTCGCACGCAGTCAATCGATTTCGTAATCGAACGGTACGATCTTCTGACGTCAAGAGGTCGGTTTCGACAGCTGTCAGATTTTCATCGCTGGGAATAACGTCCATCCCTGGAGGTCTCGTCTGAACGACATCGTCGAACGGGCTGTCTTCCGCCAGCCAGTGGTATGCGGTTAGGGTGCCGTCGTCACGAATTGCGCCGCTCCCACTGCTCGCGTTGCCTTGCGGATCCAAATCCACGAGTAAAACCGATTTTCTTACTCCCACAAGTGACGCCGCGAGGTTGATCGCTGTCGTCGTTTTGCCAACCCCGCCTTTCTGATTGGCGACCGCGAGGATGTATGTCATGTCGCGGTCCGCCGCACGACAATAATCCATCCGATCCCTGCTGAACGATGAGATTCGACAGTCGCGTCGTTCAAGTTCTCCTCGTACGACGTCGTGGTTTGCAGTAAGAGGCGTCCTTTCTCATTCAGCAGGCCGCGACTCCAGGTCCAGACTTGATCAGGCTTCGCTACCGCACGCGCGGTAATCACGTCGTAGGAATTCAACGCTTCCCCAATATTGCGAATGTCTGCAGTTATTACATCAACGTTACTCAGCTTCAACGTCATCACAACGTGTCTAAGAAAGTCGCATTTCTTGTGATTACGTTCAACTAGTGTTACCGTAATGTGTGGATTTGCTACTGCAAGCGGCAAACCAGGAAATCCGCCTCCAGATCCAATGTCTAGAAGCGAATGAGCGCTTCCTAGATGTGCTTGGAGCGCCAAGCTATCATCTAGATGTCGAGAGTGCAAATTTGCCAGATCGCGATCCGAAACCAAGCCCACCCGTTTATTCCACTTCCGAACTAAGTTCAGGTATTGTGTGAATGTTTCTCTGGCTGGTTCGCTGCTAGGCTGTTTTCCGGATTCCAGAATGTCGTTTCGCGTGTACCGATAGTAAAGATAGTGCCGCCGGTGTCATTCCTGGAATGCTAGCGGCTCTACCTAGCGTTGAAGGCCGTACATTTTCAAGCTTCTCTCGCAATTCGTTTGACAAGCCGTCTATTCCTGCGAAATCCATGTCACGAGGAAGCCTGACACCCATTTGCTCTCGCGAGCGTTCAATTGCCTGATCTTGCCGACGTAGATATCCGTCGTACTTGACATCAATTAAGGCTTGCACCAAGAAGGTTTCGTCCGTATCCGAGAAAACTCCACTCGCAGTCAAATGCTCAGCTCTCACACCGGGTCGTTTCGCAAAGTCAAGCAACGAAACATCCTTGGAAATGCCTTCTCCAGTCACGTTCGACAATTTATTTGCGAGGTCACTGTTTAAATGTACGGTTGTACGTGAAAGCACACTGTTACACGCATCCAATCTGTCGCGACGCGCCGTGAAGACATTGAAACGATCTTCAGGGACGAGACCAAGTTCACGGCCGACCGGTGTCAGTCTCAGGTCCGCATTGTCTTGACGCAGCCGTAATCTATATTCCGCGCGGCTCGTGAACATGCGATACGGTTCGTTAGCACCCATCGTCGTGAGATCATCAATCAGTACCCCGATATACGCTTCATGACGTTGAGGTACCCAAGCTGTTTGACCTGCAACCTTCCTCGCAGCGTTTAGACCCGCGACCAGCCCTTGGGCGGCCGCTTCTTCATAGCCCGTCGTCCCATTGATCTGACCCGCAAAAAACAGATTTTCAATGTTCTTTGTCTCAAGTGATGGCATCAACCCGCGAGGGTCAAAGAAGTCATATTCGATCGCATAGCCTGGTCGAGTGATATGCGCGTTCTCGAAACCACGAATGGTCCGCACGGCTTCGTGCTGGACATCGAATGGAAGGCTCGTAGAAATGCCGTTCGGGTACAGCTCTGTGGTCTGGAGTCCTTCGGGTTCAACGAAGATTTGATGTTGGTCACGCTCAGCGAAACGCACGACTTTATCCTCGATTGACGGACAGTACCGCGGTCCTACGCCTTCGATTTCGCCGGTGTACATTGGCGATTGGTCCAACGCACGGCGAATGATTTCGTGTGTCTCTGCGTTAGTATGGGTGATATGGCAAGAGACCTGCTGCGGATGCATATCGTGGCTACCTAGAAACGACATAAACGGTCGGGGTTCGTCCCCAGGTTGCGCTTCTAGCTCGCTGAAATCAACCGTACTGCCATCAATTCGCGGCGGTGTACCGGTCTTGAGTCGTCCCGCCGCAAGTGGCAGTGTCCGAAGTTTTTCGGATAACTCAAGAGAGGCGGGATCTCCCGCGCGGCCACCCGAATGCTGTTGCTTGCCAACGAATATCCGCCCACCGAGAAACGTCCCAGTGGTCAGGACAACGGCAGCGCCCTCAATTTCCGTTCCCAGGCGCGTCGTGACGCTGACGATCCGACCTGCCTTCAACGTCAAATCTACCATCGTGTCTTGATACACGGTTAGATTCGATTGGTGCTCGACTACCTGGCGTATCGCATTGCGATACAGGACACGGTCCGCCTGCGCGCGAGTTGCCCGTACAGCCGGCCCTTTGCTGTTGTTAAGCGTCCGGAAATGAATGCCTGCTTGGTCTGCTGCGATGGCCATGGCGCCGCCAAGTGCATCGATCTCGCGGACAAGATGACTCTTGCCGATCCCACCAATAGCGGGATTACAAGACATTTGCCCAATGGTCTCGATCGCTTGCGTTAGCAACAGCGTGGACGCACCGACTCTGGCCGACGCCAAAGCGGCCTCCACGCCAGCATGTCCACCGCCGATGACAATCACATCGAACGCGGTGGGATACTTCATCTAAGGAAGGGTAGTTCCTCCCAGGCTAGACGGACGTAAGAACATTCCATCTTATAAGGCAAATGCCGAGCTCGCATGTTCATCCCAAGCTGACTGAATCGGCTTGGTGTACGCATATTTCGAGTCGTAATCGCACGAAAGTTGAGCAAGGTTAGACCCTAGTGGCGCTTTCATTCGGCAAGTGACTGCCGCCTCACCGCTTCCATAGCGCTGCGTGAAAGATGCCACGGCACGTTCAACTGCCGCATGATTCTCTTCCGGCACTTGTGCCAACGCACGTTCATAGATTCCACTGTAACTTGCGCTAGATGGTTTCGACGCCGCAGTGCCGAGCCATGCAAGTCCCCGCAACGGGTTCCTCTCGACCGACCCTAATCCTTTGAAGTAAATCTGGCCGAGACGGACTTGAGCATCCTTAAACCCCCACTCAGCCGCCAACTGCAAATACGGGACTGCCGCTTCGTAGTCTTTAGCCTTGTAGAGCTTTGTACCTTCTTCGTTGGCTTTGTGACCGGCCATCGACGATACGTCCGAATCATCCTGTGCGAACACTGACATCATGCAGAAACTCGCCACAACTACGGCCGCAATTCGCGCCAGAGACCTTATGGTCGATTTGCCGTCGCTATCTATCGCTTTCATAACCATCCCCTTAGAGATCGCAACTACGTTCATGCGGTTGCATACCACAGGTATTGCTAGTCAGCCCCCGCAAACACAGTCGTCAATGAATAAGTTTAGAGATTTTTTACAAATTTCAATGACGTGTCGTGATGAGATTGCCCTGCAGTGTCTTTTGCACGACGTTATTTTCCGATGCAAAATGTCGCAAATATCTCGCCTAGCAGGTCATCGGTGGTTGTCACACCAACAATTTCGCCAAGGCAGTCATGGGCAACGCGCAAGTTTTCTGCAACTAATTCCCCTTCCCGAGCTGACAACTCTCTCGCGGCATTGAGTAAAGCACTCTGCGTTCGTTTCAATGACGCGATATGTCTTGGCCGACCCGCAAACGCATCGCTCCCCGTACGAAATCCCGCAACCCTCTTGAGTCCCTCACGAAGTTCCGCCAAACCGGCACCGGTTAAGGCACAAGTACGAAACGACTCCTCACCCAAGATACCTGGGCTTGATCCAGTGAGGTCGCATTTGTTTCGGACGAGTAGTGTTTTATCTCGATATTCCTCTGGGGGTGCGGCGTTCTCGTCGGCGTCTTCGACGACCCAAAGGACACAGTCCGCTTTCTCTAACGCAGCTTCCGCGCGTTTCATGCCGAGTACTTCGATGGGATCCTCACTAGAACGTAGTCCTGCAGTATCGGTCAATCTAACCGGCAAGCCATCAACCGATAGTTCGCCGTGCAATGTGTCCCGTGTGGTACCTGCAGTCGATGTCACGATCGCGCGGTCCTCACCAAGCAGCTGATTCAGCAGACTAGACTTTCCTACATTTGGATCGCCTGCGATCGCTACATCAAGACCGATCTGCATCGTGAGTCCTGCAGTTGAACGTTCAATGAGCTCCTTAACTAGCTCTTCCATCGCCGCTAGTTGGTCCTGCTGTTCTCGGTCTCCCAGAAAGTCAATTTCTTCTTCCGCGAAGTCGATCGCACTCTCAATGTAAATTCGAAGTGTCAACACGCTCTGATCCAGCTCACGCACTCGGCGCGAAAACTCACCTGAAAGAGATCGGGTTGCCGCTCGTGCCGCCTCCGCACTGGCACTCGCGATCAGGTCGGCTACAGCTTCTGCTTGAGCAAGATCTAGTTTGTCATTTCGAAACGCTCGCTCGGTAAATTCGCCAGGATTGGCTAGCCTCACGTTCTGTTCCAATATGTAACTAACGACGCGATCGAGTGCAATCGGTGAACCGTGACCCTGCAGTTCAAGGACATCTTCACCAGTGTAAGAGCGTGGGGCTGGAAAATAAAGCGCGATCCCGGAGTCGAGGATCTCACCTTCCGTCACACGAAAATCAGCGTGACTTGCGATTCGGGGCGACGGTACATATCCGAGCAGTGCTTGTGCTACATCCCGACAGGCCGGTCCGGATACGCGCACGATCCCAATCCCGCCCCGACCCGGTG
Organism: Candidatus Azotimanducaceae bacterium; assembly: GCA_965220235.1. Lineage (GTDB taxonomy): Bacteria > Pseudomonadota > Gammaproteobacteria > Pseudomonadales > Azotimanducaceae > Bin55. The sequence goes on from OZ244815.1 coordinate 69,340, forward strand.
GTGTTGCTACGGCACAAATCGTCTCGCTCATACGAGCGCTTCACTTGAGGCTATTTTGGTGCGACGGTCTTGCTTGAAGCCGATGCACTCTCGACGCGTTTGGTGACGTAATACTGTTGCGCGTACGACAGGACGTTGTTCATTAGCCAGTACAGCACCAATCCTGCAGGGAAGAAGACAAACAGAATCGTGAAGAGAATCGGCATGAGCTTCATCATTTTCTGTTGCATCGGATCTGGCATCGGCGGGTTCAGCATTTGCATCAATAACATCGATGCACCCATCAAAATCGGCAACACAAAGTACGGATCCATGATCGACAGGTCTTGAATCCAGAGAAAAAACGGAGCCTGGCGTAATTCGACGCTCTCGTAGAGGACCCAATATAGCGCTAAGAAAACGGGCATCTGTGCAAGCATGGGCAAGCAGCCTGTCATCGGGTTGACCTTCTCTTTGCGGTACAGAGCCATGACTTCTTGGCTCAGCCGTTGCCGGTCACCACCAAATCGCTCTTGAATACGCTTGATCTGCGGTGAAACGGTGCGCATCCGAGCCATGGACTTGTAGCTCATCGCAGATAACGGGTATAGAAGCAACTTCACGACGATCGTGAGAAGGATGATCGCCACCCCCCAATTGCCAACTAACCCGTGAGCGAACTCGAGTACGTAAAACAGTGGTACTGACAGGAACCACAGAATGCCATAGTCGACCGTCAGTTCTAAGTTGTCGGCGATCGCGTCTAAGGTGCGCTGTGTCTTTGGTCCTGAATAAAAGCGGAGGGCAAATTCGCCTGTCTCGCCAGGATAGACCACATTTTCCGGGCCGGTGAGTCCGAAACGGTACTTCCCGGCTGAGTCCCGCATTCCGTAGTAGAGATAGTTGGCGTTGTCGTTAACGACCCACGTAGATAGGAAATAGTGCTGTAGGATCGCGATCCACCCACCGTCTACTTCCTCTCGGAACCGCTCTTCATCCACATCGTCGAACCCGATTTTTTCGTATCGAGTCTCGTTCGTTGTTAATGCAGCTCCCAGATACGGCCGCGGCCCCAGGAATGTCGTCGTCTCTCCGCGTCGACCGTCGTGGGTCAGCTGTGCGAATAGATTCGCAACAAAAGGTTCTGTTGACCTATTCTCGACTTCGTGAACGACATCAACTAAATACTGCTGCGGATCGATTTTGAAGATCTTTCTTACGGTGACCTCGCCACCATCAACCGACCGAGTAGTGGTCAGCACAATATCCTGCGGCAGGTCAACGATTTCATAGTTTAGTTGTGGTACGGAATAGCGCGGTTTTGTTGGAGATCCATCGAAGCCGTCTTCCCCGAGCAACCCGCTTTGCGCAATGTATGTGCGATTTGAGTTCTTTTGCAGGAGAGTAGTAGGTACATCGGGATACTCCAGTGAAATCGGATGCTCGAGCAATTCCACAAGCCGGATGTCACCGGCGACGGGATCGATTTTCAGTCTCATCAGCGGCGTACCGACGCTTATGAGGTCTCCCTCGCGACTTATCTGTTGCGCACTTGACTGTTCAGCCTGACTGCGTCGAACCAGAGACGCGTCCGGCACATCTCCCGATTCCGCCGCGATCGCGGGCACCTCATCCCCAACCGAATCCGTAGTGAACGGATCGTCTGTCTCAACTACTAGCGGTGCCTCGTCCGACGAAGCGGGAGGTGTTGCGCCACCGTAGTCCTCTGTCCACTGCATGACAAGCAAATACGCACAGATACCTAATCCGAGCAGCAAGCCATAACGGAGAATTTCCTGAATATTCAAGTAACTACGTGCTCTGTGTCGCCCAGTTCTTGATGTTTCCATGGCGCCCAGACGAACGTTTCTGGAACTAAATCAACCCCACCGCGGCACAAAGGGTGACACCTCGCGATACGCATGGCGGTGAGGTACAGGCCTCGAAGTACACCAAACCGGTCGATGGCTTCAACGGCGTAAGCAGAGCACGTCGGATAAAACCGGCAACAAGGTGGAAATAGCGGTGAAATACAAACCTGATAAACGCGCACCACCGAACGCGCTACCTTACGGGTCAGCATATGTTGTTTTAGCAGCGTATTCAAGCTAACAGTTCAATCTCTTCTTTGCAAGGAACTCGACGACGCCGAGAGTGAGCGGTGGACCTGTTCTGGATCCACTATACGTTGCCGTAGAGATACCATGAGATCGAAGCAGACAATGTCGGTCTGATTGTGACGAAACCACTCCCGTATCACTCGTTTTACGTAATTCCGACTCACCGCTTTGTGCAAATACCGCTTTGCGATTGCGAGACCTAACCTCGGAAAGCCAAGGCTGTTTTCAACGCCAGTAATTACGATGGGACCAAACGACTTTCGTAGCGTCGCGTTTCGAAACACGTGGTCGATCTCTCGCTTTTTCGTTATTCGAACGCGCCTGGCAAATCCCAGCTGCGTGTCTGACGCTATGGGGATAACCTTTTTCGCTGTCGAGCACGACGCGCGTTAATCACTTTGCGGCCGTTCTTCGTCGACATCCGTTTGCGAAACCCGTGAGTTCGTTTGCGAGAAATATTGCTGGGTTGAAAAGTGCGTTTCATCCATCTAGGGGTGGAATCGGCAAGTGGGGAATTGTAGAAAGGGACGGCGGAGTGTCAATCGCCGACTATTGTCCCCAAGATTGGCGAAACCAACGACGAATTGGGGATTTTTAAAGATAGATGATCTCCACTTAATAACAAGACGATTTGTTGTTGTTGGAGGATTGGATTTTGGTGGAAAAAGGTGTCGTTTCGTTGATTTTTATAGGGTTTTTAGCATTGAAAGGACGGGAAAAACTGGGCAAAACAAAGGCAAGTTTTCCCCGACTTGTGTTGGTTCATAATTTACCCTCAAGTTATCCACAGGGTTTTCACACCCTTTACGAATCCAACCACAAGACCGGTACGAACTAAGCACAGAAGCATAGAACGAGAATGAAAACGATAAATCACTTTCGTACTGATCTAATCAACGTGTCTATTGAATTTGTAGCGGGTTTGAGCGACAGCCAAGGAATGGCAATCACTTGATTTCATGGATCGAAGACGCGTATAAACAGTGGGGAAATAAGAAGACTAAAAGACAAGATAGAGAGACCATCATTGAGCGAGAATTCGGAACTCTGGGAGCGGTGTCACCATCAATTCAAGGAGCGCTTCAATGCAGATGAATATGACAAATGGATTAAACCTCTGCGAGCAGATTTCGAAGGCGACGTTCTACTGATATCTTCAACTAACGGGTGGGCAGGTCGCAAGGTTCAAGACTCATTCGGCGATATCATCAGGATGGTTGTACAAGACCAGGTAGCTGACGAGTCGATTAAGATTGAGTTCAGTAATAAGCGGTCTCGGCCTGTTGGCGCGCCACTCCGATCAGATCGGAGAACGTCTCGTCCGCCGAAGTCTTCGCGAGCGGATCTCAACAACCAGTTCACATTCGAACAGTTTGTAGCCGGAAACACAAAAAGAGTCGAGAAGGCGATCGCGTACGATGTCGCCAATTCCTTCAATGACGATTTGATGGTGTTGGTGATTTATGGCGACAGCGGCCTGGGGAAAACACACTTGCTGCATGCCATTGGCCACCACATTTATGAGAAATTCCCCGACAAGGCGATCGAACTAACCCACTCAACGTCTCTCGTCAACGAAGTTACTTCAATATTGAAACCGACGGGTCCACAAAACCGGAATATCAATGCTGCAATGCGTTCGTTACAGGAAAAGTACTCTCAACACGACGTGATTTTGCTTGACGACCTCCATCGGCTGGTAGGCAAGCAGAAGTTTCAGGAGGAATTCCTTCATCTATTGAATATCTGGCAGAAGCAGCGCACAAAGCTTGCTTTTACTTCCTTAGGCCCGCTCGCAGACCTGGAACGACTTGATCCCGCGTTACGATCTCGGTTGTTAGGTGGCATTTCGATCCACGCGGTTGAACCAGACGAAGATACAAAGGTGCAGATCCTGTTGCAGCATGCCGCACGGGAGGAGGTCAATCTCCCGCAAAACGTCGCTCAATACTTGGCACAACAGTTGGAAGGAGACATCCGCATCCTCAAGGGAACGTTGCTGAGCATTGTTAAGGCGGAAAAATACTCGGGACGCCGACAGCGCACGATAGGCGAAGAGTCGGTTGATCGCGCATTGCGTAACTTGAATCGAGCCAAGAAACCTGTAACAGCTGAACGTGTCTTAAATCTTGTGAGTGAACGATTTAATGTCAGCGTAAACGACATCAAGGGTGCGGCGCGGGTTCACAGCAAACTAATACCTCGACAAATGGGTATGCTGCTCACCCACGAATTCACATCGTTACCTCATACAGAGATCGCAACCGCGTTTGGACGTAAGGATCATTCCACGGTTAAGAACGCGTTAGGTGCTATCGAACGTAAGATGAAATTGGATGCTCGGCTCCGTCGTGATTACGATTGGTTAAAGCATGAGTTGAAGAAATAGACACATTTCCGTAGGCAGTAAAGACCAAAGAGCATGAAGTTCGAAGTCCAGCAAGATGAAATGCTGAATGTGCTTTCGCACATTACGGGTGTTCTGGAACGGACACAAACGCGCGACGTCCTTTCGCATGCCCGCGTTCGGGTGTCGGAAAACGGCGAGCTGCAAGTGAGTTGTACAGATCTCACCATGACCATGGTTGCGCAGATGCAACTGGATCATGTTGACGAACCGGGCGGCGCATCTATTCCTGGCTTGCGCTTGTTCAACATTTTTCGAGCGCTTGGAAGGAGCGAACCGGTTGTTTTCGAGACGGCCGGCGAAATGATCAAGATCTCGTCTGGCCACTCTGAGTACGAGCTAAACGTTATGACTGGACCGAATTCAAAGGTCCTCGACGGGTATCTCCCATCTCCGCCCGATGATCACGTTGAAATCCAGATTCCAGCGACGCGTCTACGCGAGCAATTACTATACACAAACCCAGTTATGGGGGTAAAAGATTCAAGACAGTATATGGTTGCGACATGTTTTGAACTTAGCCCGACATACTTGCGAACTGTTAGTACCGAGGCGTCTGTTTTGGCGATGGCGACCTCTTCGGGAGGAGTGCCGTCATTGGCACAAGATGACGAAGAGGGCGATGGGATTAAACGCTTTGTCGTTCCTAGGAAGACAGTTTTACAAGTCACGTCAATGTGCAGCGCCGCGAACGCATCAGACGTTGTCAAAATGACGTTTGGAAGTAATCACTTCTCTGCGAAAGTTGGCGTATTTACGCTAACTTCAAATCTGGTTGACAGTGTTTTCCCGCAATACCAGAACGTGTTTCCTGAAGAGTACGGTTGGTCAATGGTGTGTGATCGCGAACGCCTTCGAGAAGGACTCGATCAGGTCGAAGTAGTTGCTATCGACAGTAGTCACCGGGTTCAATGGGAATTCGACGAAAACGTCTTGTCAATGCGGTCCGCGTCAACGCGCAACGACCGAGTTTTTGCGCAAGTCGCGCTCGATAGTCTGACGGATGCGCGCAAAATAGCAGTTAACGGCGAGAAAGTGCTACGAGTTTTAAATGCGCTCAATACAGAAAAGGTTGAATTTAGTACGAACGCCTCGGATTTGCGCGCGAATATTCGGATTGTCGGAACGAAGGGCGGTGATGGACCTGAAACCGAGGCTTCCGAGGACATCGGCGTAGCCTATCTACTCGCTACCATGTCAGATCGATGATTCTTGATCGGCTTGAGGTCGATCATTTACGAAACATCGAAAACCTTTCGCTTGAGTTCGAGCCAGGCATCAATCTGCTTACGGGTCCGAACGGAGCCGGTAAGACATCGTTACTGGAAGCCGTTCATCTCCTAGCTCGAGGCAAATCGTTCCGACGAGGGGGGCTGGAGAGTCAGATTTGCTACTCGTCCGACGGCATGGCGATACGCGGGCGATTTAGTGTCGACGATACATCGTTTCGCATAGATTTCACTAAACGTCGTGGAAATCCACTCGAACTACGGCGTGACCGGCGTCGAGTTCAGCGGATATCAGAGATCGTTTCGCTAGTTCCGATTCAAACGTTTTTACCAGATTTAGCCGAGCTCATATTTGGTGCGCCTGTTGAACGTCGTAAGTGGCTGGATCTAGGCGCGCTGTACGAGAGTCCCGAATCGCTTCGCACGATGGCTCATTTCCGGCATGTCCTGAGGCAACGTAATGCTGTATTACGTACAAAGCAGCTCGCCCAGCTCGACGCGTGGGATTTTGAACTTATTGCTAGTGCTGAAGCCCTTACTTCATTGCGAAGAAGGTGTTTTGACAAAATGGTCAAGGAAGTCTCATCTAGTGTGTCACAACTATGCCCGGAGCTCGATGTTTCGATGCAGTTTTTTCCAGGGTATCGGGGCGAGGAATTCGCAGAAGATTTGCGAAAACAAAGGCCGAGAGATGTAAAATTACGCATGACAAATTCAGGGCCACACCGCGCTGACGTTCACGTGCAAATTAGTGTGATCGGTAGACAGCGCAGGGCACTGCCGAGCGCTGCGACACTCGTTTCTCAAGGCCAGGCGCGGGCATTAGCGGCGGCGCTTAAATTGGGGCAGGTTCAGTACCTCAAAACTCGCGGATATCGTTCATTGCTATTGGTAGACGATCTTGGCTCCGAGTGGGACGATTCGCACTGCGATCGCTTCCTCAATCTCATAACTGGGCTGGAATGTCAGGTGCTTAGTTCTGCAGTTAGTGAGGAGTTGCTGCCGCACGATTGGGCTGAACACGTAACTCGCTTTGAACTGAATCAGGGAAACGTACTGTAGCCATTTCACTCAACCCGCTTACGGTGTCAATGTTTCACGTGAAACATCGGCCGTGAGTCAAGCCCCATAAGGATTTGAGGCACATCTAACTCCTACAAATGCGACGCAGGACGCGTCGAAAAGGAAGATCGAATGACGGACCATACGAACGAAGACGACTATACCGCGACTAGCATCAAGGTACTGCATGGGCTGGATGCGGTGCGTCGTAGGCCAGGTATGTATATCGGGGACACCGAGGATGGCACCGGTCTGCAGCACATGGTTCAAGAACTTGTGGACAACTCGATTGACGAAGCCTTAGCCGGCCACTGTTCCTCGGTTGATGTCGTGATCCATCCTGACAACGGTATTACGGTTCGCGACGATGGACGAGGCATTCCTGTGGATTTTCACGAGGATGAGGGAAAACCTGCTGCGGAAGTCATCATGACAACGCTTCATGCGGGTGGCAAGTTCGACGCTAACGCGTACAAGGTCTCCGGCGGGTTGCACGGCGTCGGATTATCAGTCGTTAATGCGTTGTCGTCGTTCTTTCGATTGTCGATCCGCCGTGAGGGGAAGGTATATGAGCAAACTTACGAAAATGGAACCCCGACATCAGAACTAACGGTCATTGGCGAAACAGATCAAACAGGAACGACCTGCTATTTCGAGGCATCCACTGAGATTTTCAAAGAAGTCCAGTATCGGTTTGACACGCTCTCTGCGAAATTACGTGAGCTGGCGTTCCTGAATTCCGGGGTTCAACTTACATTAACAGATGAACGTACCGATGAACAGCACGAGTTCTGCTATGACGGGGGGTTGCAGGAGTATGTTGCCTATCTAAACGGCTCTAAAACGCCGTTACACGACGTCGTGCACTTTCAACGTGTCGTTGATGGCGATATAGGTGTCGAAATTGCCCTTCAATGGACTGACGCCTATCAGGAACAGGTCCGGACTTACTGTAACAACATCCATCAATCAGATGGCGGTAGCCACTTAATCGGATTTCGTACAGCCTTGACGCGGGCGCTCAATAACTACATTGAGCGTGAAGAGGTCGCCAAACGAAGTGGCGTGAAGACCACTGGAGAGGACGCACGCGAGGGGCTCGCAGCAATTGTCTCAGTGAAGTTACCGGACCCCAAGTTCTCTTCACAAACTAAGGACAAATTGGTATCTAGTGAGGCGCGTCCGGCAGTTGAAACGACCTTGTACGAACTGTTGAGTGACTATTTACTCGAGAATCCGAAGGAAGCGAAAGGCATTGCCGAGCGCATGGTTGAAGCCGCGCAGGCTCGCGAGGCGGCGCGGAAAGCACGCGAACTTACGCGACGAAAGAACGCGCTTGATCTTGGCGGTCTACCAGGAAAACTCTCGGATTGCCAGGAGAAAGATCCTGCGCTGTCGGAGATATTCATTGTCGAGGGAGACTCTGCGGGAGGGTCTGCAAAGCAGGCGCGAGACCGTCGAACTCAGGCCATTTTGCCATTACGTGGCAAGATCTTGAACGTGGAACGTGCGCGCATGGACAAGATGCTGTCCTCTAGGGAAATTACCGCCCTAATCACCGCGTTGGGTTGCGGGATCGGTAGTGAGACCGATGTCAGCAAACTTCGATACCACCGTGTCATCATCATGACGGACGCCGATACCGACGGTTCGCATATCCGAACGCTATTACTGACGTTTTTCTTTCGACATATGCCTAAGCTAATCGAAGAAGGTCATATCTATATTGCTTTGCCGCCTCTCTATAAGGTACGAAAAGGCCGTAGTGAACGATATGTGAAGGACGATGAGGAGCTGGACGATTACTACGTGGCAAGTGCTTTGGATGGCGCACGCGTTCACGGAAATGACGAGTCGCCGCCGATGGCTGACGAAGCGATCCAAGCGCTCGCGCTCAAAGTGCAACAGACGCGTGAAAACCTTGAAGCGCGGGCTAGGAGCATGCCAACGTTCATTTCCTCATATCTTTTCCATGTGCCGGTACTTACGGACGCGGATGTCGCTGATCCTGACGATGCGGATGCGCGAGATGGAAATCTCCTTAGTGAGGCGTCCATGCGCCGCTGGATATCGTTATTAGAGACTCATTTGGCCACGGAGGAGGGGCGGTTTACTACAGAACTAGTGCACGATACTGAAACCAACCGATACTACCCGCAAGTTACACGCGCATTCCGAGGAGCACGTGAGACACATGTGCTTGATCAGAATTTCATAGATTCTCGTACATATCGATCGATTGCGCAACTCAATACTGAACTCGACGGGTTGCTTGATCAGGGCGCGTACTTTGAAAAAAGCAACGATCGATTTGAAACTACAAACTTCATGAACGGATTGGATTGGCTGCTAGAGAAGGCGCATCAAGGCGTGACGCTGCAGCGGTACAAAGGACTCGGAGAGATGAACCCGGATCAGTTGTGGGATACGACCATGGATCCGGAGATACGCAATATGTCGGTTGTAGACGTGGTGGACGCGGCCGTGGCAGATAAGTTGTTCATGGACCTGATGGGTGACGATGTTGCGCCGCGGAAAGAGTACATCATGGCGAATGCTCTAGCGGTGAACGCGGCAAATCTGGATATCTAAATCAAGGTTCGGCGAAAGTAGGACGTTCGAACCAATCGAAGGATGTTTCACGTGAAACAGTCGCTAAGAACCAAGCCCCGTCTGGCTGAAAGCAGTACTGAAATCATCAAAAATTGCATCCACATCGCGTAGCGGTCGCTCATGTTCAACGGGGGAAACCCTCGTAGTAGCCAAACCGTATAGGTAATGGGAACCGCCAGTCTTCCAGGACTTGGGTAATGGACGGTTGCGGTTGGATTTCTGGGAATAGGTGCTTGTTCAGGTAAGATATTGAGACTTCGCGCGAAGTTGATTGAAGCATTCCCCAGCTGGTTTTATCTCGTAAAAATGGTTAGTTATTCACATATAAGGGTGTTTACGGGGCTCGTACGAGAAATCGCATTAGGAAGTGCGCTCGTTAGATTCCCTTTTGGCCGAGCTTTCCTATGGCTTGCAGTGGGTGCGGTTACTTTGACACTTCCGGTGTTAGCGGATGAGGTAAGTGACAAAGACGTACCATTAGTTCAACGTGTGAGTCAATACAGCACTCAAGAAATGGAGGAATTGATCGTCGAGGGGGAACGGATCGACCCAGCCAGCATGGACTTCACTGAGATGGAACAAATCTACCGTCAAAAAGCCAGTGCGGCCAGAAACTTCAAGATCGGCAAGTACGAGGAAGCCTTTCCCCAGCTACTGCAGATGGCTAAATTAGGGTTTAAAGATGCCCAAGCTCGCGTGGGATTCCTATTTCTGCATGGTCTTGGCGGTCAACAGAAAAGCAATCTCAAAGCACTGGGGTGGCTCGGGGTTGCGTCTCAAGGTACAACACGACCGCAATATCGCAACATTTTCAAGCAAATGATGAGCGAAGTCCCGGACGACCAGCAATCATTGGCCGATCTAGTTGTTGCTGATTATCGTGAGAAGTTCGATTCCAAGAAACTTGGCATCGAGTGTTGGCATAGCAACGTGAACCATGTTCGCCAATTTACGTGTCGCTACCATGACGAAATGCACAAATATTATAACCACATGAGCATGACGGGCACGCCGTTTTCAAGTTCTGGGCCTTAAGCGGGGATTTGAGAAGAAATCTGAAATTCGCGTATTCCTGAAAACCATCGATAAAATCGTACTTTTTAGTAATTTTCAGAGAATTTTTACGATTTAAGCGCTATTTATTGAGATATTTGTTGGATTTTTTGTAATACAGTAGAGCGACCGGATTTTATGTCGCCGTAGCTTCAAGTTCAGCCATCTGTTGGCGCATCCATGCTTCCGCGTCGTCATTGAATTCTTGCGAAGTGCGATCTCCGACATCTTGCGCTGGCGAGATTCGTACCTGGATAACCCCTGGACGTTTGATGAAGGACTTGTAGCGCCAGTGGTGCCCGCCGTTATGCGCGACAAAGTAGGTAGGTACACCACTTTGTTTAGCGAGCATGGCGCCGCCTCGCTGAAACCTGCCAACTTGACCGGAAGGTACACGGGTACCCTCTGGGAACAATGTCACCCAAACCCCGTTTGAAAGACGCTTCCGCCCCTCTCCAACGATGTATCTCAATGCCGACATGCGTTGTTCACGGTCAATTGCGATCGGGTCAGTCACCCAGAACGCCCAGCCGAAACAAGGTATCCATAAGAGTTTACGCTTGATAACGGTGGTTTGTGGACACACGAGCAGCTGGGAGTAAAGGGCATCCCAACTGCTCGCGTGTTTCATGAGCAGAATGCCTGGTTCTTCTCCCAAATGTTCCTTGCCGTGTACTTCGACGCGGATTGCACACGTTACCTTCAACCACCATAGCACAAACGTTACCCACGGTACGATCACAAGTCGGAAGCGCGAGCGTTTTGGAGCGAACTGCGCGATGATTGTGAGTGACGTTCCCCATAGCATGGTCGAGAGCGCGTAGCCGAAATAGAACAAGAGCGTACGAACCCATAGGACGGGCCGTGTTTGCATCATCGATACCAATACCTTGGTGCGAGCAATACCAGTAAAGTGAATATCTCTAGACGACCCAATACCATTGCCAGGATTAGTAACCACTTTGTGGGCGCATTCAAGGAAGCGTAGTTGCTTGCGACTTCACCTAGTCCTGGACCAAGATTGTTCAAGCAAGCCGCTACGGCGGAGAAAGCGCTTTTGATGTTCAAATCGGAGACCATGAGTACGCAAGTAAGCAAGAACACGAAGAGGAGTCCATACATGGTCACGAAGCCCCACACGGCTTCGATGACTCGGTCGGCAACGACCTCTGAACCGAGTTTTACGGTGAACACGCCATCTGGCAATATCAAACGCCGAATCTCGCGTACTCCCTGTTGCATGACAACAAGGACACGGTAGATTTTCACGCCGCCAGCGGTAGATCCCACACAGCCACCAACAAATGACGCTAAAACCAGTATTACCGGACATAACAGCGGCCAGCTATCTACGGAAGCTGTGGTGTAGCCTGTGGTCGTGGCAAAGGACACTGCCTGAAAGAGCGCATCACGAAATCCATCACCGGTCATATCTGCGGACATCGCTAGTCGCGATGTAACGAGAATCGCGACGGCGACGATGACGAACGCGTAGGCACGTGCTTCCGGGTCGCGAAAGTACTCTCGTATGTCCGTTTTCACAATGATCGCGCGATAGTGCAGCGAGAAGTTGAGGCCGGCCAATAGCATGAACAGAATTGCGACCGTCTCAATCATTGGTTCGTCAAAGTAACCAATACTCGCGTCGTAATTCGAAAATCCGCCGATCGCGACCGTGGTAAACGAGTGGCATACCGCATCAAATAACGACATCCCGGCGAACCAGTACGCGAGTGCACACGCAATGGTTAACGTGAGATAAAGGAACCACAACGATTTCGCCGCTTCTGCGATCCGTGGCTTAAGGCTCGTATCGGAAATCGTGCCAGGTGCTTCAGCACGGAAGAGCTGCATACCGCCGATTCCTAACATCGGCAGAATCGCGACTGCTAGGACGATGATGCCCATGCCGCCAATCCACTGTAGAGAAGCGCGATAAAACAAAAAGGTACGAGGAAGATCCTCGATCCCTGTCAATACGGTCGCGCCAGTCGTTGTCAAACCCGAGAAAGATTCGAAGGCGGCGTCAGTGAAACTCTGAGTGACATTGACTGAACTGACCATGAACGGCAACGTACACAACAGACCCAGGACGAAATAGGTCAGGGTGGTAATGAAAAAACCCTCGCGGACGCGAACCGTTCGGTCAAAGCGAGTGAGAATAAGGTGCAGGACGCCGCCGATGAGAATGAACAGTAGGCCCAATCCGGCGAAGACTGTGGCTACTTGCTCGTCGTATATGAATCCTACGACCGCACTTGCTAACAACGGTCCGCCGATGATCATCACCAGCACGGCGAACACGCTGCCAATGGCCGCGTAATTCATTAGAACAGCTTAAAGGCCTTAGCGCGAAACAGTTGTTCGACCTTCGTCGTCGCGTCGCTACTCTCCGTAATGAAGATTGCGCGATCGCCTTCCTCTATCTCAACGTCTGGACTGTCGTGAATCGCATAAATCGCCAACGGCGCGGCATCGTTTTCTTGACCGGCTCCGCGAACTAAAGAGAGTAGGTGCGTTCCCTTCGGCAGTTTTAGATGTGATGCTCGTTTTCCAACGACGCGACTAGCTTCTTTGTTGCCTTGGACTTTGAGCTCGATGAGGTCGAGATTGAACAACGGCAGGTGGCGGAACACTGACAAGGTCTTCTCGCGGACCAAGCGCTGAATGATGTTAGCTGTGGTTTGCTGCGGCGAAATCGGGATTTCGATACCTGCTTGTACTAGAGATTCCATGTATTGGACATGTTGAACAAGCGTGAAGACGGTCTTCACATTCAATCGCTTGGCGGTAAGAGACGAAACAACATTGACCAAGTCATTGTTGGTCACAGCGCAATACAGGTCAGAGTCGTTGACATCGTTTGCACGCAGGAAGTCTTCGCTAGAGGCGTCGCCACTCAGTACCGTCAAATCCATCGACGATTCGAGTTCGGCTGCCAACTGTTCAGCGCGAGCAGGATCTGCTTCAATGATTTTGATGTTGCGCCGCGGCGATAGCTCGTGAACATCTTTGGCAAGGCGCATTCCGATGTGTCCCCCGCCGCCGATAACGATTTGCCGATAGGGTTTGATAATCCCGCCTGCGTCCTTGGCAAGCGCCCGCATATCGTGTTTTTGGCCTAGGATAAAAATCAAGTCATTTGCTGAGATAGTTACATCGCTCAGCGACTCCACGATCTTGTTGTGGCGCAGTAGGCCTACGAGGTGCGCACGATTACCGCTGGCTACTGTGAAGTCGCTGGGTCGTAAACCAATCGAATCACTGTTTGGCAGTACACGCGTACACGTCATCACCGCATCTGTATCGGCAAATTCCGCGATATAGACCGCGCCCTGGTATTCAACGAGATTCTTCAGATGATTGACTACGGTCAACTCAGGACTGATGGGTTCATCGATTGGAATTCCGCCAGTAGAGAACAGGTCCGCGTGTTTTCCACCAAGGTACGCGAGATTGCGTATGCGCGCAATTCGCATCGGTGTATCGTGCAGAGTGAGGGCAACCTGACATGCGACGAGATTGACTTCGTCGCTCGCCGTGACTGCTATGATCGCGTCGCAGTCGTCGACGCCTGCTTCCCTGAGCACGTCTGGGCTTGAAGCGTGCCCGGCCACCGTGCGGCACGAGTGTAGGGCACGGATTTCTGCTAGAGCATGCTGGTCAATGTCAACAACCGTCACATCCATGTTGATATCGACCGCCAGTGACTTCAAAACAGTCCTTCCGACTTGCCCTGCGCCAAGGATTAGTACATTCATGACGAAGAAGCTGTTTTTCGGAGCTTAGCGAAATAGAACCCATCGCCCCACTCTGGATCCGGGAAAATCTGCACACCGAATTCCTGTGGAATGATCAACGGTCGTTCCGAAGCGTCTACTTCATTCGACTCAAGTTGAACGTCAGCGTTCGAACGATGCAGCTGAGCGACTACCTCGTCGTTTTCTTCAGGTAACAACGAGCATGTTGCGTACACCAGTACACCATCAGGCAATAGAAGTTGCCATAGGTTACTCAAAAGTCGGACTTGGCGTTCCTGTAGTGCTGCGATTTGTTCGGACTCCCGATGTAATTTGACGTCTGGATGTCGACCTATCGTGCCGGTTGCCGAACACGGCGCGTCAAGAAGAATACGGTCGAACGGACGTCCATCCCACCAGCCTTGCGTGGTTGCATCCCCTTCGAGGATCGTGAGAGGCAATCCAAGTCGCTTCCCCTCACCTTCACACCATGCGCTTCTTGCGGGATTGATGTCAATAGCTGTTAGCTCTATGTCATGTTCTAACAACTGAAACGCTTTGTTACCAGGGGCTGCACACGCATCTAAGACCCGCAACTTTGGCTGAATCTCGAGCTCGCGAACCGCTAGCTGTGCGCTCGCATCCTGCACAGCGAACCAACCTTCAGAGTAACCGGGAATCGAGTGGGTGGGCTGAGGGGTGCGTAGTCGCACCGTCGAGTCCTGTCGCAGCGTGGTGAAGGCAATATTCTGGGATCGTAATACGGCGTGAAAATCGTTCGCGGAAATTCTGTGCTGATTCACACGCAGACACTGAGGCATCTGGTTTTTGAGGCGACGCACCATATCGTGGACGAACTTGCCACCGTAGGCGTCATTTAGTCTCTCGATAAGCCAGTCGGGTAGTTCATACGTGCCGCGCACGGATGACGGTTTGAAGTCCCGATCGACCTTACGAAGGATGGCGTTAACGAGTGCTGCGGCAGATTGTTTGCGCAACCTCCTAATAGCTTCTACGGATTCAGAAACGACGGCGTGTGACTTCGCGTCCGTATGAGTGAGTTGGTACACACCTAGCAACAGCACAGCGAACACTTCGCGATCAAGTTTTGGCAGCGGAGTGGCACAGAGATTTGCCAGTTGCTCCGAAATCGAGAAGTAGTGGCGACAAACCCCATACACCCAAGCACGGATACGTGCTGATGTCAAGGCTGTTCCAGCCACCGCCAACGCGCTTTCTAGCGACTCGCCCTTGAGAACTCCGATTAGAAGCCGTGCAGCGAGGTGAATGTCATCGCTACGCATTTTCGACCGCCCACGGGGTCTCGAAATGCGTACCAACCTGCCAAACTTCAGCAAAACCGTTAACGGCGTCGGTACCCGACATCTCGCGACCCTTTCCGATGTTGAGTTGAACGGTCCGCAATGCTAGTGCGCCTTCGCCGCATCCGATGACGGGTTCCGAATCGACTGACAGGATCTGACCTGGTGGGCCGACAGCATCAACCATCACGGCGTTGAGGATTCGTACTCGCACCGTCCGCCCAGATTGTTGTAGTGTTGTGAAAGCCATTCCGCGCCCATGAAATGCACGTATGTGACGCTCGATTTGAGACGCGCTTTCGTACCAGTTAATTTGCGCTGCTTCATTGCTCAGCCTTGGGGCATAGGTGGCTTGTGCCTCGATTTGAGTTCGAGGTTCATCTAGAGCACCATCTTCGGCCTCATCGAGAACCTTCACGATTTCTACCCCGCCTAACCGTGCAAGATCTTCGGTAACCGACGTCGTTGTGCTTCCAGTTGTTAGCGGCAACGAGGCATGTCGAAACACAGGTCCACCGTCAAGGCGGGACGTGACGCGCATGATGGATACGCCGGTTTCCTTGTCGCCGTGCAGGATCGCATGTTCGATCGGCGACGCACCTCGCCAACGTGGTAGTAAAGATGCGTGTACGTTCATGCAGCCTAATCGAGGAGCCGACAGCACACTTTTAGGCAATAGCAATCCATAAGCCGCGACGACTAACACGTCTAGTGGATTGAGCATGGTTTCGACGCCGCGGAGATCTGAGGGAGTATGAACCACCAAACCATGATCGCGGCACAGTGTTTCAACGGGACCCGGGCGGATGCGACGCCCCCTTCCCGCTGGTCTACCTGGCTGTGTCAGCACCAACGCCACTTCATGTTTAGACGCAAGGAGCGCGTCTAAAATCGTTGCGGCAAACAGGGGCGTGCCGGCGAATCCGATGTTCATGGAACTAGGAGAAGTCCTGACTATTGGTTAATACGCCAAGCGTGGAACAATAGACCTCAGGCACGTAAAAAGATTCGACGTTCGTGAGATTCGCAGGCTCGTGTCGATGTTGCGGAATTATTGCGATTTGTCGTGTGGCACTGTTTAGTTTGGATGTACGAGGAAGCTAGTTCATGATCGCTGGGATGTCAGAGACTCGGCTCGACCGAATTGGGGCGCATATTGAGAAATACATCGAAGCCGGGAAATTGCCATGTGCATCGATCCTGGTTACTCGAGATATGGAGGAGGTCTACTACTTCTCTTCGGGTTACGCGGACGTTGAACGACAGACGCCTGTGGCTCGGGATACCGTATTTCGAATTTACTCGATGACCAAACCCATTACGAGTGTGGCGCTCATGACGCTGTATGAGCAAGGTCTGTTCCAGCTCGACGATCCGGTCAGCAAGCACATCCCTGCTTGGGAGAACCTCGGCGTTTACGAAAGTGGCGAAGGCGGTTCAATGAAGACCCGAGAACCTACCGAGCCCATGACGATCAAACACTTGCTGACTCACACATCAGGATTGACATATGGCTTCATGCAGAGTCATCCTGTGGATGCCTTATACCGGGAGCGGCAAGTGGGTGGCGGACCTGGTCGAACTTTAGATGACATGATTGATAGTCTCGCCGACATTCCGTTGGTTTTCGATCCGGGTTCGCGTTGGCATTACAGCGTTGCCACGGATGTTTGTGGGTACTTAGTGCAACATTTCAGCGGTCAAGATTTAGACGAATACGTCGAACAGACCATTCTTAAGCCTTTGGAGATGACCCACAGTGGATTTTCGGTCAAGCCAAAGGACAAAGACAAATTGGCAGCGTGCTACAACCACCATCCGTCCGGGTACCAACTGCAAGATGATCCTTCCGATTCGAACTATCACAAACGACCGTCATATCTTTCAGGTGGTGGAGGGATGGTCGGCACGATCGATGACTATATGAAATTCGCTTGCATGTTGTTGGGCAACGAACCGACGAGCCTTGAGAACCCGGTGCTTGGGATTCGTACGCGGCAGTACATGCTCTCCAATCACCTTCCGGGGAGCGTGGATCTTGCCGCGATGGGACAATCTGTTTTCTCCGAAACGTCTTTCGCTGGTGTTGGATTTGGTCTAGGTTTCTCCGTGGTAGTGGATCCCGTGGCGTCATCTGTGGTGGATAACTTTGGGACTTCAGGGTGGGGCGGTGCCGCGAGTACTTACTTTTGGGTTGATCCGTTCGAGAGAATAGCGGTTGTGTTCATGACACAGTTACTGCCTTCATCGACTTACCCGATCCGACGTGAGCTCAAAACTCTGGTGAATCAGGCCGTTGCCTTGGATCCAATTGAAATGGACATGGACGACGCAGCTTTGGACGATTTGTTTGACCCAGAATATGACGAAGAATATTCCGAGCAAGATATCGACGATATCAGACATTGAATTGGCAACACCGCCCCTTGCACAAAGATTGCGCGGGACAGGGTGTAATTTGCGCAATTAATGGGCGCAATATGGTGAGAAATGTTGCTTTTCGTGCGAATCCGTGCGCTGGCATAGATTTTGCATAAAATCCCGCGATTCGAATTTTCGCAACCCATTTTTACGAGGCAGTATCTACATGAAATGCAAACTCGAATACATCTGGCTTGATGGTCGGGCACCGACTCAGAGTCTACGGTCTAAAACTCGTATTGAGGAAGACTTTGACGGTTCGCTGGACGCCGCTCCTATGTGGGCGTTTGACGGCAGTTCTACGGAACAGGCTGACGGTGCGACATCTGACCTTTTACTTAAACCCGTTTCGGTATTCCCGGACCCCGCACGCAAGAACGGCTTTCTGGTCATGACCGAAGTCCTTAACGCTGATGGGACGCCACATCCGACGAACGGTCGTGCGACGATCGATGATGACGACGACGACTTTTGGTTTGGGTTTGAGCAAGAGTACTTCTTGTGGGACACCAAGACGTCCTTACCGCCGGGTTTCCCAAGCAAGGGTTTTCCGCGACCACAGGGACCGTATTACTGTTCTGTAGGAGCTGAAAATGCGTTCGGCCGCGCCTGCGTCGACGAGCACCTAGATCAGTGCCTGGAAGCAGGTCTTAACGTTGAAGGCATCAACGCTGAGGTTGCAGCCGGTCAATGGGAATTCCAGGTGTTCGCGAAAGGCGCGAAAGCAGCCGGTGATGAAACGTGGATCGCCCGATACCTTGCGGAACGAAACGCAGAGAAGTACGGCTACGGGATCAATTGGCATCCGAAGCCATTGGGCGATACGGACTGGAATGGCTCTGGCATGCACGCGAACTTTTCCAACGGTACGATGCGGGAATCAGGAAACGAGGACCTATTCACCACGATTTGTGAGAAATTTGGTGAGAACATCCAACGTCACATTGAAGTTTATGGCGCAGACAATGATCAGCGTCTAACAGGCCAACACGAAACACAGTCCATTCACCAATTCAGCTATGGTCTATACGATCGTGGCGCATCCATCCGAATCCCAGCAGCTACTTATGAAGCTGGTTGGAAAGGACGTCTTGAAGACCGACGACCTGCGTCTAATGCAGATCCCTACAAGGTTGCTTCGGCCATCGTCAAGACCACTAAAGAGGCGCTTGTCTAAGCGCTAACGAGTCCTAATCTGCCTCGTAGGCAAGGGCGGCGATCTTAATTGTCGCCCTTGCCGAATTCTGGGGCGAGACTAGCTCACAGAGGGTATTCATCCGCCAATGCGCGGATGTTCGCGTCGTCTCGACCTGGCCGACGCGTCTCACACAGGAACCGTCGGTAACTGGAACCAAAGGCGACCTAATCTGCGTCTCGGCCGCGGGTTAGCCACGCGTTGAAGTTTGGGGCGCGTTTCTCACGAAACGCGGTACCGCCTTCACGAGCATCCGGATGATGGTCGGAGACTGCCGTTTTGGCAGCGATCTCATCAAGTGATTGCTCGAAGGACATTTCATATGCGTTGTAGATCGAGCGCTTCAGCAAGTGCATCGCGACTTGCGGACCATTCGCGAGTTCTACCGCTAGTGCCATGACGTGCGACTCAAGCTCATCACTTGGCACCACTTCGTGAAGCAGACCTAGCTCAAGCGCTTCCTCGGCGAGCACGATACGCTTGCGCATTAGGAAATCGATGGTTTTTGCGATACCAATCAATTGGACCATGAGGTATTGTCCGCCCTCATCCGGTAACAGTCCAAATCGAAGTGTTGCACTTCCGATCCTAGCGCCTGCAGCGGCGATTCGGTAGTCGCAAGCGAGTGCTAAGGTCATACCTGTCTGAACGGCGACGCCGTTAATCGCGGCGATCGAGAGCTTGTCGCAATTCCGAATCGCCACGTTCACTGCTTGTGAAAGATGCCGTAGCCCTTCATACGTACCGATTTCGGTATCGTGACCAGGAGGAATGGGAGGAACAAGTGGTTCGCCACCAATTGGCTTGTTCTGACCCGAGATGTCATCGCCGGCACAGAATGCTCGGCCTTCCCCCGTAAACACCAGCACCCGAACTGCGTTGTCCATTTGAGCTTGGATGATCGTTTCGACCAAATCACGCTTGATTGGCTGCGTCAGGCCGTTCAATCGTTCGGGGGTGTTGAACTTGATCCAAGCAATACCAGGATCTCGAATCTCTACTTCAAATCCTGTGAATGCCCCTGTCTGCATCCTATCGGCTCCCTTGGCGGTGACGAAATCGCGCTATTGTATGGTCGGGATTTCGAGCACGATAATTCGAGTCAATACGCTGGATATATGCATGTCGGAACAATCAATCCCGAAACGTCGAGTCCCGAGCTACCTTTTTAAAGGCGTTAGTTGGCTGCTAGCAGCTGCCTGTTTTTACCTGGTTCTTAGTCGATTGAATGTCGCTGCGGCACGAGAGGGATTGACCTTACTTAGTTATCTATTGGATTTCATCGGCGATGTGAACTGGATTCTCTGGTTTGCGGTCATGATGCCGTATTCGGTGTTCTTTTTTCTTATCGACTCGAACGTCACGTGGCGCGCAGTACGTTGGTTTAACGCACCAACACTGAGGTATCGTGACATACTGCCAATTCGGGCTTCGGCGTACATTCTTTCGCTGCTTAACGAGCAAGTCGGAAAAGGCGCCATGACACTGTATCTGTTGCGGCGCCACAAAACCCCAGGCTGGGAAACGCTATCGACGATGATCTTCTTAGGTCTTATGGAGATATATCAGCTCTTGATGTTCTCCGTGATTGGGTTGATCTATTACTTCGAATA
The DNA here is from genome assembly GCA_965220235.1 of Candidatus Azotimanducaceae bacterium. GTDB lineage: Bacteria > Pseudomonadota > Gammaproteobacteria > Pseudomonadales > Azotimanducaceae > Bin55. The sequence goes on from OZ244815.1 coordinate 90,094, forward strand.
CGTCATTGAAGCGTCAACGTTATTGCCGCTGGACGTCATCCTGCCAGTCGTATTTATTGCGGCGTTTGTGTTTCTGGTGGTATGGATTTCCTTCTTTCGAGGTCTCTTTCTGAAGGACCTGAATATTCGAAATCACCGTTATCTCCGCGCTTTTAGAGAAGCGCGCTTAAAACACTATGCCCTTACGGTCATCTACAAAGCACCAAATCTGATTGGCGCGGTGATCGTCTATACGATCGCACTGGCGTTATTCAACGTTGAAGCAAGCTTCGGGCAGCTTTTGGTCTTTCTGCCATTGATTTTCCTTGCTGCTGCGCTGCCTCTCCCATTTCACGCGGGAGCACTCCTGTTATGGACCGCGCTGTTTCCCGATTACCCTGAAGTGGGTGTTTTTAGCCTGTTTATGCACACGTTTTTTGTGCTATTCAACGCGTCGATTGGTTTGTTGTTTCTACCCCGAGCTAATAAAGAACTTTTCGACGAAGCCACCTAACCTTAGTAGGCGAACTTCGGCTGCCAGTTGTCAGATCCTTCAGGTATCAAGTCAAATAGATTGAATACGGCGCAGTAGGGATCACCGGGACCGAAAGGCGTATCCGCTACTTTTGCAATGGAACCGTCGTCGAGTTTCTTCAGTACTGTGACACCCGGCAAGAACTCGCCTTCTTCAAGGGCGTACCCAAGATCAGCTGTCAGTGTGCTATTTCCTACCGAAGCCATTGGAAAACGCCATCCGCGCGACTCTGCAAACTCGCGTTGTTTCTTGGGAGCTTCGGGATTGGTTAAGACGAATCCGGCCCGATCCTGCAAATGGTCAATGACACCGTTGAAACCATCTGCCCACAAGGTGCAGTAGACGCAATGAGAGCCCATATTGTGAATGAGAAATAACGTGTCGTGGTCACCAAAGAAGGATGAAACACGACGCGTACCTTCGAGTGTCTGCAACTCGTAATCTTCGACAGGCTCTGGCTCAATCCTCTTTTGGATTTCAAGCATGGACTTGCGGACTTCCACGAGTTGCTGATATAGCTCGCCGAGCTTTTCCTTTGTCTCTTCATTTCTCATGTCAATAGACCGTTATTGAATGCCAAATCGAGGTGAACGCCTATGGTACGTGTGCAGCGTCATTCAAAGTAGAGACGATGATCGACTGGATAGATTTCAGCTTTGGTTCGTTCGATTGCTGACGTTAATCCTGATGCCCGTCGTGTGCGACCGGCTGCGTACTGAAAACCTGGGCCTGAGATGTGTTCGTCGCACGCAAGACAGGGATTTAGTCCTCCGCCATCATCAACATGTGCGCCGCCCATGTCATTTCTTAGAACGCTCCAAAGGCCATAGTGCTTAATGCAGGTTTTCATGCATTGCCGCTTCGTGTGCGCGACGTTGTACGCCCATGTCTCGGCGCATCGTTCTTCGAACCCGATCGTTTGCATTAAGCAGCTCTTAATTCCTTTGAGTGTCAGTTTCCGTGCGCACGTACGAGCGGGTGTTGTAAGGTCTGGTTTTGCTATGTAGACGGCGAGATTCCGCAGTGAAGAGCAAGTCCCGCAGTGATAGCGGTGGGTGACTGCGTAATTTGCGGCGATGGCGTCACGCGAGTTTGAAAACGTGCGAAGTTCATATTCTTTACGACGCATGTCGGTAAATCTCACCGCGCACACTTCATCGTTTGTCGACAAAGATCTGTACCAATTAAAAACCTGTTCTTGTCCAAAGAACAAGAAACGACGCTTCGATTTGTCCAACCTGTAGCTGAGCGAGTTTTGCGGGAGTCGACTCGCTATGTCGTCAAGACGATTGAATGCTTCTCGATAGCGCGGGTAGTACGGGTTCGCAGTGCAAAACTTGCGGGAAGGATTTGGGCGGGGATTTGTTTCCGTACGAGTCTTCGTGCCTACGAGCTTAAGCTGCTGGTAGATTTTGTCTCCATTGAGCAACCTCGTTTCGTCTAGGCGTTTGATCAGATCATTGAGATGAGCAAGATCGATGACAGCTTGTGCGCTTACAACGGTTCCGAGTGGGGCAAAGACAAGCGCCATCAAGCCGAGCCGAACGAAAAATGACCTGGGATTCAACGACGCTTGCTTCAATATCCGGTACTTGAAAAAGGTGCTTTAGTTACGTCCTGTTTTTTCGTATACGACCGGCGATTCGAATCGCCATCGAAGCGATGGTAGAACCGACTAGGACCCAGCAAAACCCGTAGATTAAATGGGAAGGAATCCAGTTGATCTGGAAAGCGTTCTGAGTTGTAGCCGAGACAACGACAACGAAATACGAAATGCCGTTGTACTTCCCGAGGCGACTTGGTAGCAGAGTTCGATGAGATTGCGGACCGGTGTACGCATATTCGAGAAACGCGCAGAGCTGAAAAACGGGAAGCGCAACGGGCACCACACTTCCGTCGTGCAACGTTAGACCGACAAGTCCAAAGAAGACAAAAACGAAATCTGCCGTGTGGTCAATACGAGTGCCAAGACCGGTTGCCTGTTGGAGCCGACGGGCGATCGGCCCGTCGATCAAGTCACTTACGACCGCATAAACCACGACCCCAAAAGCGACCGACCAAGTCTCGGACAACGCGGCCCAGAGAAAAACTGGCGCGCACAATCCGCGTAAAGCAGATAGCACATTGGGAACGTTTACGTAGGGATGTTGCAATTCAATCTACAAACAGATGAGAGAAGAAGTTTCAAGCATTTAGTTTTGGTAGGCCAACGAATTTAAGCCTCTGCGTCAGAAATATGCGCAAAGAGAATGCATCGCGAATTTCGCAGAACAAGCAAGTTTGTATCACGTAGCGATGTTTCGAGTTCAATGCATTTCTCTGCAACAATAGAATTAGCGAGACAAACAGTTAGGTCGGCACGACCGACATCGAAGGTCGTTTGCGTAAGGAGCAGCGGTAAATTTGGCGGGGAAGCTTTCTGTTCGACTCGAGAATCGTCTCGACGAAATCCAGCGAGTTGACACGGCGATTGAGGAATTTACTGAGCAACTAGATCTTTCGTTTTCTGACGTCTTTCAAATCCGACTCGTCGTCGAAGAACTGTTCACCAATATTGTGAGCTACGCTTACGACGACGATGAACTTCACGAGATATTTGTCACAGTCGCATTCGAAGAAGGTCGGCTTGAGGTCACGCTCGTTGATGACGGTATTGAATTCAACCCGCTAACAGTCGACCCCCATCACAATGAAGCCGACACAATCGAAGAGCTTGAAATCGGCGGGAAGGGATGGACGCTGGTGCGCGCCTACATGAATGAGTTCGAATACGACTATAGTGACGGCAAGAACCGTCTCAAACTGGTGAAGCATCTTTCTTAGATACGATGAGTCTTGGTCTCGTCGAATATGCGACGGGTCGATTCGCCGAGCAACTGAATACAGAAGTGCGGACTGACGTTTGAGTATAAGAGGCGACATGGCACGACGCGTGATCTTTTTTACGGCAATCATGCTTGGTTTAAGTGTGCTGTCGCAAGAAACTCAAGATCCATCTGTCAACGAATCGTCACAAGTCGTACCCGTTGTAACGGGCGTGACGGACAATGAGATTCTGTTTGGTCAATCCGCGGCGTTTGAAGGACCGGCGGCGGCGTTAGGTCGAGGGATGAACCTCGGGATTAAAGCCGCATTTGCGGAAGTGAATGCGAGGGGAGGGGTTTATGGCCGAGAACTGAAACTGGTTCAACGAAATGACGGCTATGAGCCGGAGTTAGCCATTGTTAATTCTCGTGCACTTCTAGAAGAGGATCAGGTTTTCGCGTTAATCGGTGGCGTTGGGACACCGACCTCACGGGCAGCACTCCCGATCGCAGATTCGGCGAATGTCCCTTACATTGCACCGTTTACGGGTGCGGGTTTTCTCCGCGACTCATCGACCTACTCAGTCAATTTACGTGCGTCTTACGATCAAGAAACAAGCCGTATCGTCGAGTACTTAACCGATACGCTCAATGTATCTCGCATAGCAGTCGTATATCAAAACGATTCGTACGGGCAAGTCGGTTTGCAAGGCGTGCAGAAAGCAATGGATGAATTAGGACGAGAGCTTGTCGGAATTGGGGCGTACCCACGGAACACCAAAGCTGTTAAGACCGCGCTCCTGGATGTCGCGAAAACCGATCCAGAAGCGATCGTGATTATCGGCGCTTACGCACCAACCGCGGAATTCATCCTTTGGGCGAAGAAGATCAACTTAGATAGCGTGTTTTTCACCATCTCGTTTGTAGGTAGTCAAGCGCTTGCGAGTGCATTAGGTGAGCAAGGGAAAGGCGTGTACGTAACCCAAGTCGTACCGACACCGGACAGCAAAGAGCTGCTGATCGCTTGGCAGTATCGAGAAGCCTTACGCAAATTGGATCCATTGGCGGAAATGGGATTCGTGTCGTTCGAAGGTTATCTCGCGGGGCGTATGACAATAAGCCTTCTCGAGGAAGCCGGTCGTGAACTCACGCGTGCGAAGTTCATGGATGCGATGCGCAACATGACTTTCGACGATCTTGATGGCTTTAGTTTGCAGTTTGGCGAGACGGACAACCAAGGATCTGATCAGGTGTTCCTCACCATGATCGGAGACAACCAGGCCTATCAGGCGGTGCAGTAGTGAAGAGATTCTTCGATGGCTGACGATCAAACCTCCGCTACTCCCATCGCCGACGAAACTCACGAGATAAAAAGACGTACATCCACATCGTTGATGGGCGACGAGTCGATTCCGTTCGTTAGACGATTGTGGGGTTCACGAGAACGCATATCCACACGGCTGGTGTTCTATTTCATCGGCGCGGCCCTAATCACGCTCTTTGCGAGTGCTGTAGCCTTTGCTTTTTTTGCGTTCCTTGACACGAAGCTCCAGCAAGTCAATGATGAAAACGTGCCACAGATGATTTCAGCGTTTGAAGTTGCGCAAGAAAGCGCGGCGTTAGCGGCATCTCTGCCTCGACTCTCGACCGCTGCGCAATCTGATTTCGGGGCGATCGTTCAGAGCGTGTATGAAACGCAAGAGGCATTCGAGAGTTACATTGCGACGATCTCGGAAACGGAAACCGGCAGCGAACGTGCCGCTGAATTACTCGAAGCAGGCACGGCAATGCGAAGCAATATTGAGGAGTCGATCGCAGTAGTGAATCGGCGGTTTGAGCTTCTCGCTGCAACAGACCGTGTCATGGATGAAGTTGGTCGGTTGCAGAACCAGGCGCGAGGGCAACTGCAACAGATTCTTGACGATCAACTCTTTTTCTCGATGACCGGGTACCGCAATCTGTCAGATCCCACAAGCAATCAGGTAGGAGTCAATACAGCGGAATTCGATACCTATAGACATTTGAGTGAGATTGAGGGCGCGCTGGAATCTGCTGCGGAGCTGTTCGCGGCTGCATTCAATGAAACAGACGCGGATCAGCTTGTGCCGTTGCTTGAGAGATTTGAAGCCACGAAGGCGACCGTAGAACGATATTCCCAACTCATACCAGAAGGCATGGACGTTTCGATGGTTCTTGGACCTCTTGAGCAAATGTTCGCGATTGGTGAAGGACCAGAAGGCGGCTTCGCTTTACGTCAGGAGATTCTTCGCTTAAAGGCGGTTGAAGAGCAGTACATCGTGGCGAATCGCGCGATCGTTGAGAACCTGTACGCGAGTGGCGAAGCGTTAGTAAACGCCGCCTCCATTGATACGAACACCGCGACGGGCGAAGCCGAAAGCGCGACCACGATAGCAGTCTATCTTCTGCTCGCTTTGAACATCATTGGCATTGCAGGTGTCGCGTTGATTGTGCGGCAATTCGTGTTGCGTAAGTTTGTTAGACGGGTAGATACCTTGGCGGATCGCATGCACACGATGGCGGATGGCGATCTGGAAATCGATATTCCCATTGACGGCAAAGATGAGATCGCGACCATGGCCGAGGCGCTTGAGGTGTTCCGCAGGAAGTCGCTTGAAGCCCTCAGACTGAACGAAGTCGAGCGACTGAATGCTGAGTTGGCGGAAAGCAATGACCGCCTAGAAGCTATGAATGATGAGCTCAAAGCTGCTCAACAACAAATCGTGATGCGCGAAAAACTCGCGGCAATGGGCGAGTTGACGGCCGGGGTGGCGCACGAGATTAAAAACCCGCTTAACTTCATGATGAATTTCGCTGAGGTCTCGCAAGAACTGATTGAGGAGTTATTCGAAGAACTCGAAGTTGATGAGAAAGACCGCGACGAGGGAATCGTCGAAGAAATCCAAGGAGACTTAACCGGCAATTTACAGCGAATTCGTGACCACGGAGATCGAGCGAATTCGATTGTGCGTGACATGCTAGCGATGGGTCGCGAAGCTTCTGATTGGGTACCAACGGATATCAATCGTGTCCTGTCGGAACATGCTCGACTAGCTTTTCATAGCGCTCGAGCGGCGGATTCTGAATTCCAGCTCGATATCAAGGAAGAATTAGCTGAGGATCTGCCCGAAATCGATGCGATCCCGAACGACATCGCACGGGTATTCCTCAACATGTTCATGAACGCCTGTTATGCAACCAACAAACGTAGAGTTGAACATGCGGAAGGCGATTCATATAGCCCGACACTCACGATCCGGACGAAAGTCGACGGTGATTTCGTAGATATTCAGGTCGAAGACAACGGCACAGGTGTTGAGAAAGAAGCCATCGAAAAGATCTTTCAACCGTTCTTCACGACTAAGCCAACAGATGAAGGAACCGGTTTGGGATTAGCACTGGCGGCAGATATCGTACGTGCCCATGGGGGTCAGGTGTCCGTGGATAGCGAAGTCATGCAATTTACGAGGATGACCGTTCGGTTACCTTTAAAACAGAGCGCTGAAGTTCAAGAGGCTACTGCAAGTCAATAGGTTATTCGCCAAATGATTCAACTTCGCTACGTTCGCGGGAACAAAGCTAGGAGGTAGATTTGACAACTCATCAGACCATCATTCCAGCGTTGCGATATGAGGATTCCAACGCCGCCATTCGATGGTTAGCGGAAGCTTTCGGATTTTCGGAACACTTCGTCGTGCGGAACGATGAGGGGCGCGTCGAGCACGCCCAGCTCGCTTGGCGCGGTTCCTTGGTCATGCTCGGCGATCTCCAAGGCGACATGCACGACCTTCCGCATCGGCATGGATCGCTCAGTCTCACAGCTGAGTCTCCCGAGCAAGTTGACGAGCTTTATGAACAAAGTCAGCGCGCTGGTGCGAGTGTCGTCCAACCTCTTACAGATACGGACTACGGGTCACATGCCTTCACCGTCGCGGATTACGAGGGCAATCACTGGCACTTCGGGACCTATGACCCGTTCGCTGATTATGCGAGCGACTAAGACCTAGAACGAATTAACCGAACACCAGTGACGGCGATTCAGGTAGCGATCGTTGAAATTTATCGCTCTGTATACGGAAGATTTCATCGAGTATTAAAAAGCGTTCGGACAACCTTGAGGCCTTCAGCAAGTCGAATAGCGTGTACTCTCGGTAACGGGTATATCCACTCGAATCTGAAGTATCGGTATCAGGCTTATTAATCGCGTTGTTGATTCTGGAGTGTTCGCTTCCACCAATGTATATATACGGTGAACCAAGTATGAATCGCGAGGATAGACCATACTGCCCCGGCGAACCACTGTTCGGAAAATAGTAATAACACACAGATCACATTAAGCAATCCTAGGTAGACATAGAAACTAATCGGAAAGGCATCGGTTTCGGAAGAGTCGTGTCGGTCGCGGTCGAAATTGCTAGATTTCTGAGTGCGCTTCTTCGGCCGATTTTCGATTAGCAAATACCAATAGAAGATTGCTAAACCTATTGAGATCAGGCTGTATAACCACTCAATTTCTACATCAAGCACCGAGTAAAAGGCTAGTAGTGTGGCGAGCGGCGCAACGACAACGTATAGCCTAAACAGGTTCGGCGTAGGCGGGTTCTCAACCAAAAATTTCCAGAACCTATGCGTCACGGAAAAACGACTCGCGGAATTCTCCTGTGGTCGCAGATGTTGCCGAGTCTTATTTTCTGACATGCCTACTTTTTCGCCAACAGACATACGCCAGATACCAATGCAATACTGTCATTGCCAACCAAAAGAATCCAACCCACGTCCTACCAGGTAGCAGAAACCATAGAGCAGTTAAAAGTGAGAACGTCAAACCGAGAGCTGAGTACCAATGCACCATAGCTTCGGGTTCTTCGGTGTATTTGGCGAAGAATGCACGGAGTTTTGCTCTCGGTAGTGCTGACATAACGGCTCAGTTCAAATCACGAAATCGCGTTCCATGAAGAGGCATTATTTAGATACCGTTCGTCGCAGAATTGACAATGGAACCCCAATGTGATGACACGTCTCGAACACGTAAATCGCCTAGTTTGTGACTTAGAAATGCCGTTGAGCAAATAGGCGGTATCTTTGTTCCGCCGAAGTGGGTCTTTCGTACGCAAGTTGCTTAAACAGGCCTCGTGGAGGAAACCACACCCAAGATGAAACCTCGGCTGGAACAGCCCTCACTTGCCGAAATGGTCGAACGAGCGCGAGATGGTGAACACGAAGCGTTTCGTGATCTCGTCTTGCGATTTCAAGACATGGCCGTTGGCTACGCATACTCGTTGTTGGGCGACTTTCATCTTGCAGAGGATGCAGCACAGGAGGCGTTTATCGCGGTTCGTTTTGAGCTCAAATCGTTGCGAACACCAACAGCTTTCGTACCTTGGTTACGTACCGTGGTGCGAAAGTACTGTGACCGTATCAGCCGACAGCGCCGGGTCGATGTTCCCTTAGAGGAGCAGGACGAACTTTGGGTATCCGATACGCCCACGCCGCTTGATGCGATGGAACATGGGGAAATTACGGAGCATGTGGGTCGAGCCATCGCCTCACTTCCGCAGAAACAGCGCGATGTTGTCACGCTGTACTACATTGGAGACCGGTCGAGTCGCCAAGTAGCGGAATTTCTCAACCTTCCGATCACGACCGTCAAAAAGCGCTTGCATGATGCGAAACCCAAACTGAGAAGGAGTACGGCAAACTTGGCTAAACGATACTTGAATGATCACAAACCTTCACAAACTCAGGAGTTCAGCGACAGCGTGTTGCGATTTACAGCCCCCGATCAAGAAAAGGATGCTCCTACGGTGTATAGCCTCTTCGAAGCTGAGGATCACCCAAGTAGTCACGAATGGCGAGCAGGACGGTTGTCAGATAGCCATGTGGATTGGAACGCATCCCGAGTGGCGTTCATTCAGGAAGAGAACCAGGAGAAACTGGTTGCTGCACTTAGCGTCTATGACTTGACAATGCGGATAAGCAATGCCGAAGTACGCGTAGCAGGAATCAATGGGGACGTACTTGACGGAGATCTATCAGATTGGAGAGGGAACCTACTGGACCGAATCGCACGAGAAGCCCTTAAGTCGATGTCCGATGCGGGTTACGACTTGGTCGTGACGTTTGACGACGAATCATTTTGGATGCGACACGGCTTTGTGTTAGGTTGGCGTGCCTTGCAATGGCGAGTGAGTGTTGCGGATCTACTGGTCACTGATGTGCCAAAACTCGAACAGCTTGAAGCGACGCATCAAGACGAACTACCCGCAGTCTACAACTCCTCAAGCGCAGGATTGACGGGAACGGTTCGCAGGCCGACATACCGTCGGAACAAGCATCCGGGTGAGTTCTCAACGTACGCCTGGCGAGGTGCGAACGGAAAGATCGCGGGATACGTAAGTGGAAGCGTAGGACCGGGTGAAGGAGTTTTTTGGGTCGATGAAGTCGCAGGAGATGCGGAGAAGTGCCTAGGCGTTTTGCGGTCAGTTGCGGACGCTGAGGATTGCACAGAGTTGTACTTTGATCGACTTCACTACAAAAGCGCGGTCGGGGTGAAGCTGCGGCAAATGGGCTCCTGCCGCTTGTTCTCGGGTGCTAGAGACGGAAGAGCTCGATGGTACGTTATGAGAATCGTCAACTTGAAATCTATGGTGACCGAGCTTGTGCCAGTGATCCGCGACCGGCTCATGGTCTCAGGTTACGCGGATTGGAAAGGATCTTTGTCGATTCGTCTCCAAGAGCAGGATATCTCGCAAGAGATAACTTTGGCCATCAAGGAAGGCGGGATACGGGTAATTGAAGGTGCTAGTGGACCAAACTCCATCAGCGGGGATCAATCGATCGCGCAGCTCTTGCTTGGTTGCGAAAGCGCTGACGAAGTCGTATCGATAAATAGCATCGAAGTCGTTGGTTCAGACACGATCGATCTAATGTCGGTACTTTTTCCGCCTCAACATCCGCAGATGGAGAACCAAGCTCTCTAAGTCCACGCCTTGTGCCTCTGGAAGCACCGTAAACTTGGAAATGGAATTGCGTCTAATGCGTTAGCGACACAACTCGCGATCAGTTTTAACCCACGGACCCATGTAGAGCAGTTACTCAAACGTCAGATTAGCCTTCGGGAGATTTCCCGATGGAAATTGCTGAAGAAACTCGAAGCCACTCCCTATTACTCCTGCATGTTCTAGCCGCTGAGAGGTGTCTATTCAAACCCGTGTAGTTTCGTATGATTAATGACTAGATTTATGACCATAGCTAATCCGGTGGAACGAATAAACCTAACGCATGCAAAGTCGCATTTGAGCGAACTTCTGCACAAGGTTGAAGCGGGACAGGAGTTAATCATCACCAGACACGGTAAAGATGTCGTGCGCCTTTCACCCGCAAGGCAACCCAAGCAGCCGATACCACTCGCTGAGTTGGCTAAATTCCAAGCTTCGATGCCGCGCTTACGGCGACCGTCTGTTGAGTTGCTTCGTGAAATGCGTGATGAGGGGTACTAGACTCTTCAGAAATCCAAAGTGCGCTATTTCGACACCAGTTTTCTGATCCCTCTCGTCTTAGTAGAAAGTACGAGTGAATCAATCCGAACTTTCTTCACTAAAGCGAATGCAGATGATCTAGCTGTTAGTGACTGGACGCTAGTTGAATTCGCTTCGATGCTTGCTCGCGAAGTCCGTATGGGCGGATTGCAGGCCGATGCGGCACAAAACGCAATTGCGCGATTTGAATCTTTAGTACAAGCGTCTTTTGACGTGCTGTTACCGAACCACGACGACTTCGATCGGGCTCGGCATTGGCTCGGGCTATTCGACGCAAGTTTGAAAGCGCCGGACGCTCTGCATCTTGCAATAGCACGTAACCGAAACGCCACATCAATCTACACTCTTGATAGAGCGATGATCGTCGCGGGAAGATCGCTAGGTTTACCTACTGGTGCAGGATCTGTCGCAGGTTTTGATTAAAACAGAAGAGGTTGTCGAATAGTCGATCAGCGTTGAAATGCGCACGGCGCAAACGCTAAGCGTTAACACTCGAATTGTCGACCGCTCGTCTGAGTCATCTTTGGCGTTCATTCGCTTCTTTATACGTCAGTCTGGAGTTGGTTTTTGCCGATTTTGTTTTGCTTTGGATTGGTGTCGTTTCAAATTCAATCGCTTGCGCTTTGAGGCGACAGTAGGTTTCGTCGGAACTCGTGCTTTAGGCGTTTGTGATGCTTCTTCGAGTAATCCGAGCAGTTGATTCCATGCTGCTATGCGATTCCGCCACTGACTCCGTTGGCTGGAGGATCGTATTACGATCTCTCGATCGTTGGCATTGCTGACTAATGCCATATCCAACATTCTCTGACGAATTTCCGGCTTCACATGAAGCGCGTCAACCGACACGCGCAAGGACACGGCGGTTGCGACTTTGTTGACATGTTGTCCACCAGGTCCTCTTGCTGGCGTAAATTGCCACGAAAGCGCGTTGGTTGGGATGGCGGGGTGTGAAGGAAAGTACAAGGGTGCGAAACGATCACTTTAGGGCAAATCGTAAGACTGAATTACCTACTCGTCTAAGGGATGGTCGCGCAATTGGAACTTCATGATATCGCCACGTCCCGTGTCTTCAATGAGCTTAAGCACACTGGTGTTGTTGCTCGCCCACAACGCTCGCCCTTTCCAACCAGCGTCCGGGTCGTCGATTCGTCCATCCAAACCTCGCTGATAGAACCCGAGCGGGTACGGTACGCGGATGGTTATCACCTGACCTGATTCCGGTATAAGGGCTAAGAGAGAGTCCGAATTCGTGCCGTTTGCGATTGGCACATTGTGCCCTAACCCGAAGACGTTATCTTGGTCAACCCAAATGTAGTAGTGAAAGTCGGCGCTACCACCTGTCTGAGCGTTCGCGAAGTTGGGTCCCGGAGTCGGATACAACGTCCACCCTTCGGGACAGTGGTGACCCGTGGCTTCTGGTCCGTTGAGTACCGTGCACTTGGATCGATCGAAACTAGCGATGTGACCACTGCCGCTGAGAGCGGTCCACAGTAATCCGTTGTCGTCGATGTCGATGCCGCGAGGGCTAAACCCCCAATCTTCTGGTGGAACACCCGAACCATCGTACGGAGGGTGATATTTCTCGGTCAAGCATGTTTCAGGATCGAGACGGAGAATCTGTCCCGGCACACGATTGGGGTAGGGTTGAGTAAACCAGACGGATCCATCGATTGGATTCGGAATGATCCCGTACGCAAACCCATACTGCTGGGCATCTTTGGTGGGATCTAGTGGCTGGAACGGACCGGTGTATTCGCCAAGCTCGCCATCACCGTTGTGATCTAACACGACCGGACACCAACCCTGCGAGTCTCGGGCGGCGTTCGGGTCGTCGTTCGCGCGAAGTTCGAGGTATTTCTCGGTGTCGAGCCAGCCAATGACATAGAAATCGCCACTTGTCCAAAGACGATTGCCGTTGCCAACCTCTTCGAATTGAAGGTGGTGGGTCGCGTAACACGTATCGATCGACTGAGTCTCTTGATTATTGAGGTCATAGAAAGCAAGTTGCCGCCCACTCTCGCTAATGGGGAAACGTCGTACGGATTCGTTCGGGGAATCGGGATCAAAACACCAATTCGGGTTCTGGTCCTGCCTTACCGATGACGTGGTCCAGAGAATTCCTATCTCGTCCAGCATTGGATTGTGGATGTTCCATGCGTTGCCATTCCGTGCGAGGTTGTCCATGAATAAATCTTGGGTTTGATTGTTCTCTGGATTGGTCGCAGGCATCTTCGCATGTGACTGCGAAACTCCGAATACGCGCCCGTAGCTATATCGCTCAAGGTCAGGATGGCGCTTGTCGGTGGAAATGTTGTCGTGTACGAAAACGCCAGGGTCTACCCAGGTCCATTGACTGATGACGATGTTCTGCTCGGGATATTCAGATGGTCTTGGTGGTGTCGGCGGCACCTCGCCTGCATTGATGCGGTCGGTCCAATCTGTGAACACGTCAAGTGAGCGTTGACGCCCCATGGCGTTCATCTGGTTGTTCATCTGTTCGCCGAGCCGAATGCGCTCGTCCCAACCGGCGCGTGTACTCGCATAGTTCGCATCTTCGGGGAACACCCGCGTGAAGACGTGCCCCATTTGATGACAGAGCTGGCAACGATCTTTTGCACCGTCCACCCAATCGCCTTGGTATTCCATTTGGTTACCCAGTCCGTTTGAACCTGTCCCCGGGAACTCGGAAGGATCAGGGAGAGTCAGCATCGACAACCAATAGTTTGCGGGAAATGACTGGGCAGCTGCTTGAGGTGTCGGAGCGATAGAGATTTCGAAGTCGACCACATGCTCGCTTCGTGCCCAATACATATCCGAGTCTTCTATTCCATACCCGCGCAGCCAGACTTGATACGCCGCGTCTCTCGGTACATCGGGGATCACGAAGCGCCCATCATCGGCGGTGACCACGATCTTGCGGAATGGCGTTGGCGTGTTTGTTGTTTGCGCGATCACCCAAAGACCTCCGGGATCGCCGTCTGTGACCGTTACCGAGCCATCGATATCGTCAGATGGTGTTGTGCTTGGCGCAATCGTCCACTCGTAAGTTACTGGGTCGCTGACATTCCCTGCGGAATCTGCCGCGGTGACACTGATCGAGTGGTCCCCTTGCACAATCCCTGGGAGAATCCAAGGATTTCCGCAACTCTGTGCTTCCAAGTCGTCACGCTGGCATTCAAGAGATGCGCCTTCTTCCGACGCCACAAAATGAAAGATGGATCGATTGGACGGGGTTGTCGCGAGCGGTCGGCTCACTAGTCGCAATGTAGGCGCGGTGAGGTCAACGTGCCACGTGACCGTAGCCCATGTGGCATCGGTATTACCCGCCGCGTCGGTGGCTCGCACGCGAAACGTGTGCTCTCCTTCACTAAGGTCAGATTCGGTATGAGGGGAGGTGCAACTAGCGATAGCGCCACCGTCCAATTGACACTCGAAGGTTGACCCCGCTTCGTTGCTGGCGAACAGGAATTCGGCAGTAGTCTCGTTCGTCGCGGAAGGTGGAACGCTTGTAAGGCTCGTTGCGGGAGGTATAGTGTCGATCGTCGGACCGGGCGCAGGGGGTGGTGTCGTTGGACCAGAGCCACCTCCGCCACCGCAGCCGCCGGAAAGAACAGCCGTTGCGAGCGCAAAAGAGGAGAGTCGAGTGTTAATTGCGATCATCAGATACCCCCTATCTGAACTCGCATTTGCACTTATTAAGTTATACGAGTCAGGACATATGGTTCAGTCATTAGCCCATCATTGAATCCAGGTCGCGACTTTGTAGGTTGAGCAATGAACGGCGGAAGGGAGGGCTTCACCGCCACAGAAGGTTGACCGAAATAGAACGTCAAGCACGAGACTAGAGGGCGATACGTAGGATCTCCGGTGCCCTGCTATTCATACGTGGGTTAGGAATATGTGGTAGTAGGTCTCGCCTCTAAGAGCAGTTTGGTGTAGTTGTTGAATCTACGATGAGCAAGCGCTCCTTGGTGCAACGCGTCACGAACAGCACAGTCAGGTTCCGCATTGTGCTGGCAATCGTTGAAGCGGCACTGGGCAGCCAATTCTGTAATGTCGCCGAATACCATCGCTACAGCATCCACGCCATCCAGGATGCCTAGTTCTCGCACACCTGGATTGTCGACCAAGATTGCGCCTGAAGGAAGTTGGATCAGCGTGCGGCGGGTGGTGGTGTGGCGGCCTTTGGCGTCTTGATCGCGAACGGTTTGAGTCGCTTGAAGTTCCTTTCCGAGCAGCGTGTTAATTAAGGTGGACTTTCCAACGCCCGAAGAACCGAGGAGCGCCGTTGTTTCACCAGAATGCAGAAGGGAGGCGAGTCCTTGACAAGAACCAGCGTCTCGAGCGTCTACTTCATGCACCTGAGGTAGTAGAGGAATTTGGTGAAGTCGATTTAGAAAGAGATCTAAGTCCGAACACTGATCGATCTTGGTGAGGACGATTTCGGCTGCCACGTTGCTTTGCGAAGCTAGCACGAGACCTCGTTCCAATCGAGACTCGTTGAAATTCTGATTTGCGGATACAACTAGAAAGATACGTTCGAAGTTCGCGAGCATCACTTGCGAACGGTGGTCGTGTCCACTCCGACGGCGTTGCAGTTCGTTTTTTCGTTCCAACAACTTCACCGGATCGTGCGTCGATGCCTCACACAGTAGCCAGTCGCCAGTCGTAGGTCGTTCGTCGAGTTGAGGCGCATCACGAATCCGTACGCTTTTCCTTAGAGTGACCGATTGGATCTCAAAGGATTGACGACTAACGGCGACCACACGGGCAGGCTCGAGAGATGCGGCATCTTCTGCAACCTGAGTGTTAAAGAACGCGGACCAGCCCAAGGAAGTTAGTCCTTCGGAATACCCGTTTGTCATGTCATTACCGCGATTTCAGATGTGCTTGGTTTCATGCCGTGAATACCATAGGCGCCGCAATTACATAAACAAAGAAAGGAAATCGCATGCCTGCAATTCCCAAAGGTGGTACCGTCGCAGTAACGGGTTCTGCTGGATTTATTGGTAGCTGGGTCGTACGCCTGTTACTTGACAAGGGTTACCGCGTCCGAGCCTGTGTTCGTGATGTCAATGACGACAACCGCTGCGCGTTTTTGCGCAACATGCCAGCATATGCATCAGGTCGCTTGACGTTGCATTCTGCCAATTTAGACGAACCGGGGGTATTTGACGACATTTTCGCTGGTTGTCATGGTGTCGCACACGTCTCTCATGTAAGTAATTACAGCGACCAAGAGTACGTAAAGATGGTCTGCGATCACATGATCGAGAGCGTCAATAAATCGCGCACTGTCGGAAGAGTCGTGGTCACATCAAGTATCGCAGCCGTAATCTCTGAGATGGACCTCAATGAGATTGAGCGACGACCGACGCTCTATGAAGATCGTTATCCGGATGAATTGAACCCTCGGCGCACCTTTGATCGTCAAGGCTACTCAATGGGTAAGGTACTCGCACAACGTTCCTTCTCCGATGCGGCAGAAGAGAATGGAGAATGGGATGCGATCACGGTCTGTCCAGCAGATAACGTTGGACCCATCCAGTCCGCGCATCAGAAGGATATGGGTCCGTGGCAGCACAATATCGAGATGATGCTCACGGGGGAGTACTTTCAAAACGGTGTATACCGACCGTGGATGACGGTGGATGTACGCGACGACGCTCTGTGTCACATCGGCGTACTTGAAAGCGTGTTCGTTAAGAACGGTGAACGCTATATCGCTTGGTCGACAGATACTCCGAAGGTTGAAGAAATCTGCGCCATGATCGACGAGATCTTGCCTGAAATTGGGCACGCGACCCCAGAGGTCACCGATAACCATCCGGAACGGCATCAAGCTCGCGAGGCGGAATTCCGAGGGATATGGGCTAAAGCCGATCTGCGGAATGATCGGATTCGCGACCTGATCGGAATCGAGTTTCGACCGTTCGAGGTATCGCTACGTGACTGCGTCGAGTCGCTTTTAACCGTCGCAAAGGTAAAACCGGTTTTGCGTGAAGGGTTTAGTCACTACGTTTAGACTATGCGTCGTAGGACGTAGATGACTGGAATAGGCACCCGTTGCGCTAAGCAACGGGTGGTCTTCGCATGAGTGCACACCTTAGCTCAGACGCGATAAAGAGCTTCGATCAAAACGGGTTTTATTCGCCTATTCGCGTCTATAGTGAAGCGGAAACCGCGGAGCTAAGACGGCAGTTTGAGGCGGTTGAGACCCACTTCGGCCATAAACAAGCAAAGCGCCATATCACCGATCTGCATTTGATTGCAGAGTGGGCATGGGACGTGGTGCACGATCCCCGCATAGTCGATCCTATTACGGACGTATTGGGTCCGAACGTACTACTATGGTCGCTCAACTGGTTCATTAAAGAACCCCTTGATCAGAAGTTTGTGAGCTATCATCAAGATGCGACGTATTGGGGACTGGAACCTCATGATGTTGCAACTGCTTGGGTGGCGCTATCGGACGCATCAGAGGCGACCGGACCAATGAAATTCGTGCCAGGTAGCCATTTGGAGGAAGTCCGGGATCACGACGATACGTTTGGAAAGGACAACCTGCTGTCGCGGGGGCAAGTCATTGACGGCGACATCGACGAGGAAACGGTGGTGCTTTCGCCACTCAGTGCAGGGGAAATGTCGTTACATCACGTGCGTCTGATACATGGTTCAACGCCGAATCAGACCACCGATCGACGAATTGGTATGGTATTGAGGTATTGTGCGACACATGTAACCCAAACCAAGGTTCGCGATACGGCGGTTCTAGTCCATGGGGAAGATAACTTCGGCAACTTCGATTTGCTGCCAAAACCAGAGACAGAATTCGGCGAAGTCGAGCTTGCGCGACAGCACGATGCCGTAAGCCGAATGCAGCGAGCACTACACTCGAAAGACTACGAAGATCAAAACTAGAACGTATTAGGGTTGATGTTCGTTCAAGCGTCGGCTTGTGCGAGGATCGACGCTACCTCAGTGGAAAAGCTCTCGCCAGTTCCTTCACCACTTAGAACAGATTGTTCCCAGTGTTTGGCTTGTAAGCCCGACATGTAATCGCGGTTTACGAAATGGATTCCTACACCGACGCGATGATCATCGCTCTGATTGTCGCCTGTAGCGTGAGGTGTACCGAAACAGAAGAACACCACACCGCCGGCTTCAAGCTCACAATGTACAGCACGTGATTCGTCAAGTTTGGTGTGGATATGGTGGTCAGAAGCTGGGTCTCGGGTGTGCGGTAAATCCTCACTAAATGCACCTGGTACGACTTTGAGCGTTCCGTTTGACTTGTCGCCATCGTGGATCGCGATCCACATTGCGGTCCCGCGAAGCGGGTCTCTAAGTTTGAAATAGGCGTTGTCGGTGTGCCAGCTCGTACCCATTCCGGAGTGCGGCGGTTTGTAGAACGACTGATCAAGGATTTTGATCACCGGGTGCCCGATGAGATTTCCAACCGCATCGATGACCTTTGGTGTAAAAGGCAATGCCTTAAACAAAGGGCTTATGGGGTAGAGTGGGATCAGCTGGTAGTTTTGTCGAAATTCAGGATTTGTCGAAACGTCGCGGAACATACCGCTCTTGATCCATCGACCGACTTCCGACTGCATCGCAGCAACTTCATCTTCGGAAAAGAAGTGCGGAACCGTGGTATATCCTTCGGCGAGGAATTGGTCCACTTGCGCTTGCGTTAGCGACATCTTGACGAGTTCGTTTTACGTCGCGGAATTAAACCCAGACTCCGGAGAGGATTGAAAACAGGTGGCAAACAAGGTCCGTTCTTATCCGTCGTGCTTTGCAAATCCACTTGAAAATAAGAAAATTAACCATATGTATCGGATGTGAGCGAAGAAAAATACGCAAACATCCCGAGTAATCTCGTTGGAAACGCCTAATTTGACGACCTCGAATGCACTTGTAATGTCGAACTTGGTACCTGGTGCCAATCTTCAACAGTACATTAATGCAGTCAATTCCTTTCCTGTACTCACCGTTGAGCGTGAGCGGGAACTCGCGCGTCGTCTTTATGAGCATGATGATCTAGATGCGGCACGAGAGCTGGTACTCTCACATTTACGGTTCGTGGTTCATGTGTCACGGTCGTATGAGGGCTATGGGCTACCGCAGGAAGACCTCATTCAGGAAGGAAACGTCGGTTTAATGAAAGCCGTCGACAGATTTGATCCAAATCGAGGTGTCCGTCTCGTTACGTTTGCGGTCCATTGGATTAAAGCGGAGATGAACGAATACGTATTACGTAATTGGCGCATCCTCAAAATCGCGACCAACAAGGCTCAACGCAAACTGTTTTACAAGCTACGCGGCAAGAAACAGGAACTCGGACAACTCAATACCTTAACGGCTGCAGAAACCAAGCTCGTGGCAAAAGATCTCGGCGTAAAGCCAGAAGAAGTGCGCGAGATGGAGGCTCGTTTAGGCGGGCAGGACATTCCTTTCGAGACTCCCACAGAGGACGATTACGCCTCCGATGATGGCGATGGTCTCGCGCCCGAAAATGTTCTGTATGTCGACCACTCAGATCCTGCTGAAATCGCAGAAGATGAACAGTGGTCCGATTTGATGCATAAGAAGCTTCAAGCCGCTCTTGAAGCGCTTGATGACCGATCGCGAGAAATCGTCTATGGTCGTTTCATTAGTGAAGAAACGCGGACGCTCGAAGATCTTGGATCTGAGTTCGGCATTTCCGCGGAACGAGTACGTCAGCTTGAACGCCGAGCATTACTCGATATCAAGGAGACTCTTGGCGGCGAACTAACGCTTGCTTAGAGCACCACGCGTCATCCACGGCGTGGCGAAGTGATTCCGAACCAGCCACGTTGAAACAAGGGAAGCCTGATTCCTACCCGAAACGACGCGTCTATGTACGCCGTCGCAGTCGCACGACGGTAGCTCAGGCGAGAGCGCTGGAGCATCTGGATGAGTACTTACTTTCATCGGGTTCGATTCCAGACGCATTCGGTCGAACTGCCTCGCTTTTAGTCGAGATCGGCTTCGGGAACGGCATTGCGTTAGCAGAATTCGCGTCCGCGAATCCGGATTGGAATTGCGTTGGCGTTGAGGTTTTTCGTCCCGGGATCGGCGCGTTAATCAATCAGTGCGAACAGCAGGACATTGAGAACGTGCGGATCGTCGATGGCGAAGGACTCACCTATCTCGAATCACTTTCCGATAACTCGGTAGATCTGATTTGGGTGCTGTTTCCTGATCCATGGCCTAAAGCCCGACACCACAAAAGACGCCTGGTCACACGCGAGTTCGCTGAAGTTGCTGCTCAGAAGCTGAAGGACGAAGGACAACTGACGATCGCGACGGACTGGGATACTTACGCGGAGCATATCGAAGAGGCACTCGGGGACTCCCATTCGCTTAAAGGTGGTATCGTCAAAGGCACCTCGGATCGAATAACGACCAAATATGAAGCGCGAGGCATCCGTTTAGGTCACGATGTCTCCGAGTTTAAGTATGTGAAGCGAGCCATTTGAGGTATCGCGTATAAACCGTGACTGAACTCACCGTTAGGTGATTTAGAGCTATCGCAACGATGGTATTGGAAGATGAAAGGTTAGTAGTGGATCCGATCGCGCAAGATTCTCGGTTAGAACTGATAGGGGCTCCCGGCTCTCCGTACACTCGAAAAATGCTCGCGTGGTTGCGTTTCAAACGCATTCCGTATGCGATTGATTGGTCGAATCGCAAGATCAACGCAAACTATCCTCCGCCGAAGGTGAGTCTCATTCCGACGTTTTATTTGCCGGACGACAACGGTGAAATCGAAGCGGTTGTGGATTCAACACCCATCATCAAGCGTTTGGATCTAGAGTTCCCCGCTCGTTCTACAACACCTCCGCATCCCATCACGCAGTTCTTGAGTGACTTGGTCGAAGACTATGCCGACGAATGGCTGACTAAGATCATGTTTCATTACCGATGGGCGTTTGAAGAGGACGCTGCCAATGCTGGTTCGTTGCTACCGTTTTTTAGGAGCATACAGGTTGACGACGAACAGGCATCGGTACTTGAGGCAGCATTTACGGATCGACAGATCAACCGGTTGTATGTCGTAGGCTCAAACGACGTGACACGTCCGATCATTGAAGCTAGCTACCTTCGCATCATTGATATCCTTGCAAAACTGATTCAACAGAACGAATTTGTATTAGGAGCGCGCCCCTGTGCTGCTGACTTTGGGATCTTCGGCCAATTCACGCAACTATCACAGATCGAACCTACGTCCTTAGCCATTTTGGCGAAGCGCTCGCAACGCGTGAGAGCGTGGGTGATGAGGGTCGAAGATCTTTGTGGATTAGAGGTTGATGATGAGGATTGGTTTGAGCCAGAGAAAGCAGCGGTGGAGATTCGTGATCTACTCGTCGAAATCGGTCGTACCTATGTGCCGGTCATGTTGGCCAATAGTGCCGCGATAAATGCTGGGGAAACAGACTTTGAAGCCGAAGTGGATGGTGAACCTTGGGCTCAACCGACTTTTCCGTACCAAGCCAAATGCCTCCAATGGATCAGAGAGGCCTACTTTGCGATGGACGTTGAAGACCGCAACAGAGTCATGGATTACATGTCTGGTACGGGTTGCGAGAATCTAATCTGACGTATCAGATATTGTGTAACGAGTAGAAACGCTCGATTCCGCAGCTAGAGAAATCGTTCTACGACTGAATTCAGGTGGTCTCGTCCGAATTCTGTTAATGAAAGGCGATGAGCGTTGATTAGATCCTGTTCTCGCGACTGACTTAGTGTCGGTTCAAGACCTTCAAGCGATAAGCCGGTACGACAACCAAAATGCTCGTTTTCGACGCCTTCGTTCATACGCAATACGTTCATCATGAATTCAACGGGTAACTCCTCTCGATTGATCTCCCGCGTTCGCGTGTTCTGATCTCGCATGTAGTCTTCTGGCCGCCGTGTTTTTTGCGTACGGATGATCGAGCCGTTATCGAGAGTTACTTTTCCGTGCGCCCCTGCGCCGATACCCAAATAGTCGCCGAATCGCCAGTAGTTGACATTGTGAAGACACTCGAACTCGCCAGCATCGTGAGTAAACGCCGAAACTTCGTACTGACGAAAACCCGACGCAGCAAGGCGTTCTAAACCTGCGTCGCTCATATCCGCACGATCATCGTCCGACGCTACGTTAGGAGGTCGCTTTCCAAATACCGTGTTAGGTTCGATGGTTAGCTGATACCAGGAGAGATGCTCAGTTCCGAGTCGGATTAACTCGTCTAGATCGTTCATCGCCATATCGATTGTTTGGTCCGGGAGACCGAACATCATGTCGACATTGACTGACTGGAAGCCTGCCTCAAGCGCCTCCTCCACTGCATTGCGAGCCTCGTTAGGCGAGTGAATGCGACCCAAATTCAGCAGGGAATCTGGATCTAGCGACTGGACACCGATGGAAACACGATTGATGCCTGCTTCCCGATAATCAGTAAACGACCCGCACTCAAGTGCCCCTGGGTTTGCTTCCATCGTGACTTCGCGGACGCGCTGTAACGACGGATGTTGGAGGAGTTCACCGAAGGATCTTGGTTGAAATAGGCTTGGAGTGCCGCCACCGAAATAAACCGTCTCAATGGTCGCACTGGTTCTCTCTAGCTCCGTATCAAGATCGCGAAGCAAACAGGCGACATATTCCGTCTCGACTAGCGAGCCGTGGAGTTCATGTGAATTGAAGTCACAATAAGGGCACTTACGTATGCACCACGGGATGTGAACATAAAGACCAACGGTGCTTGGAGGCTCTGGGAGTGAGTCCACGGGTCAGTCAACCTCCGTCTTTCAGGATCGCGAAGAGTTGCGAAGCAGCTTTCGCTCGGTGACTGATAGTGTTCTTTTCGGTAGTACTTAGCTCTGCCGCCGTTCGATTCAAACCAGGAATAAAGAACAATGGGTCGTAGCCAAACCCTTGAGATCCTCGCGGTTCACGCAGTATCTCTCCTTCCCACGCACCGACACCAATTGGCGGTACGGGATCGTCGGGTCGACGTAAGTACACGAGAACACACTGAAACGCTGCGCTTCTCTCTCCATCGAGAATGTTGTCCATTGCGTGTAGGAGTTTTTCGTTGTTTCTAATGGCGTTGCTGGGTGTACCGGCGTAACGCGCGGAATGGACGCCAGGTTTTCCGCCTAAAGCGTCAACACTCAATCCAGAATCATCAGCGATCACGGGAAGTTGAGTAATTGCCGAAACAGCTCGCGCTTTGATAAGGGCGTTTTCGAGGAAGGTGAGACCGGTCTCTTCAATTTCACTCATCACGCTCGCGTCTGGAAGCACAAGCTCAACGCCTAGTTCCTCAAACAGAGGCGCAAGTTCCGCGCGCTTACCTTCGTTCGAAGTCGCAAGGGCAACTTTGGCGGTCATTGTGCGTAGACAGGTTGTTTAAAACTGAATTCGTGTGGACCGTCCGCTAGGTGTAGCTGAACCTTAAACCTCAAGGGCTCTTCATCGGTGAATAGAAAGGTCGCCAGGTAATAACGCGCGCTGCCTTCCTCGATAAGTTTGAATTCGAGTGGGATTTGTTGCGATAGGAGATTGGTAACTGTTCCGGTAATTCGATCAGGCGGCGGCTTGGTATCGTCGTGGAGCGCCGAGATCGTAATGATCGCCCGGTTCTTCGCTCTTACGATATCGTGACGGGCGGCAACCTCTGGCTGTAGAAACGTTGAACGCACGACGCTGTAGTGCACTTCGTATCCAGCAAGTTCTACTTTTTGTTCCGCATTCGCGTATTGACAAAGAGCGATCGCCAACAAGGCTACAGAAAACCGTCGGAAAGGCGAAACATTCCTCACGATGCTCGTCCAAGTCGATAAAAAGCTGTGACACCTAGGACATTTCGGAACATCTTTGTGGCGATCGTTTGGCGACCGTGCTGGTTGAATACATAGCGTGAGATCACACGAACGTTTTCTGACGCGCACATCGTGTCAAAATCGTGAATCGTGCAGAGGTGGATGTTGGGCGTGTCGTACCACTCGTTAGGTAGGTGCTTGGAGACAGGCATGCGCCCGCCGAAGAACAGCTGCTTACGACATTGCCAATAGGCGAAATTCGGGAATGTCACGATGCACTCCTCACCGATGCGCAACATCTCGCGAACCAGCGTTCGTGGTTCGCTGATTGCCTGCAAGGTTTCGTTCATGATCACGATATCGAAGCTATTGGTTGGAAACCGCTCCAATCCTGCGTCAATGTCATGTTCAATGACGTTGACGCCTCGTGCCAGACACCCCTCGATGCGATCGTGTTCGATTTCGACGCCGTAACCGGTCACCGATTTGGTCTGACGTAGTCGACAGAGCAGATCGCCGTCGCCGCAACCTAAATCCAGAACGCGTGCGTTGGGGTTCACGAGATCAATGATGATGTCGTCGGCTTGTTTCACGTCACCAGTCCTTCCGCGATCTGTTTCATGTACGACGTGAGGATTCGGTGATAGCGAGGAATCTCGAGCAGAAAAGAATCGTGACCACTTAGCGATTCGATATCCGCGTAGGAAACGTCACATCCTGCTGAAATCAACGCGTCGACAATCTCGCGCGAGCGCTCCGGTGCAAAACGCCAGTCGGTTGAGAACGAAACCACCAAAAACCGTGCAGTCGCGTTTTTCAGCGCGGCCACGAGGTCGTTGTCGAATGACCGTGCTGGATCAAATTTGTCCAGGGCATGCGTCATTAACAAATACGTGTTCGCGTCGAACATCCCGGCGAATTTTTCGCCGTTGTATTGAAGGTAGCTCGTAACCTCGCCGACGACATCGTGGTAATCGCTGGCTTCATCTTTCGTTAGATCACCGCCAAATTTCAGATCCATCCCGTCGGAAGAAAGGTATGTGACATGACCGAGCATCCTTGCGGTTCCAAGACCATCCATAGGCTTTGCGGCGGCTGCAAGGTAGCGACCTTCATTGAAGTTGCGGTCCTTGAGGATCGCCTGGCGCGCAATTTCGTTGAAAGCGATGTTTTGCGCTGACAAATTAGGCGCGCATGCGATCAATAACGCATTGCGTACGCGGTCCGGGTAATCGATCGCCCACTGCATGGCTTGCATCCCACCGAGACTACCACCGATAATCGCGGCAAACGAATCAATTCCCAAAAAGTCGGCAAATCGTGCTTGGCTGTTCACCCAATCACCAACCGTGACCTGTGGGAAATCCGAGCCATACGGTTCGTTGACCGCTGGATTCTTGGACGTCGGTCCTGTGCTGCCGTGGCAACCGCCAATATTGTTCAACGCGACGACATAGAAGTCATTCGTGTCGATCGGTTTTCCAGGACCGATGCAGTTGTCCCACCATCCAAGCGTGCGCCGGTCGTCCGCATCATGGTAGCCAGCAGCATGGTGGTGTCCGGACAGCGCATGACATATCAGCACGGCGTTCGAACGATCGGCGTTGAGTTGGCCGTATGTTTCGTACATGAGCTGGAAGGAGGGTAGCGTGGCACCGTTTTCCATCGTGAATGACTCGTCAAACTTAGCGCACTGCGGTGCGACGATGCCAACGGAATCTGACGCCACTTGATCCTGCTGTGAGGAGGTTTCACTCATGCGGAGTAGTTTAGTGTGGTTTTGATGACGTCAGCTTGTTAAATTCAGGCTAACGTGGGCGCGAATTAGTAGAACAGGCTGTTCAGCCACGGAATGATGCGACTGTTAATAACGAAAAGACCAATCAAGACAATCGCCGGAGAAAAATCGAGCATACCAAGATTCGGCATTATGCGTTGTACCGGGCGGAGCAGAATGGCGGGTACCTCACGTGCTAGCTGTGCATAGGGCGACGCACTTTGAGGTGCAACCCAGCTTAGGATCACGCTTGCGGCGATGGCAGCAATGAATATCCAGATCGAGTATTGGAGAAGTCTCACAAGACTGAGACCGAGACTCACGAAAATGTAGCCAAGCGCGGATACAGATTGACTTCCTTCTAGCTGCATAAAACCATGCAACATTTGCATCCCGACACGGCCCGACATGGCGAGCCATGCGACTAATAGTGAAGCAGTGTCCACGAATCGACCGCTTGGAAGGACAGCTCGTACGGGAGTGAGAATCCTGTCGGTTAGTTTTCTCGTTGAAGCAACCACCATGTTCATGGGGTTTACGCGCGCGAGCTGGAATATAAAGCGCAGAAGGCATGCGATAGCCAGCACGCCCAATGCAATTTCGATAAGAAAGAAAATGAGGTCCATCGCTACGAAACTAGATTTATCTTGCTATTTACCGGGTCTTCAAAACGAACGCGCGCTAACACCAAGTGTGAGCGTCTACGTTGTGGTGCATTGTATGGCGAATTCAAGACGAAAAGCCGCATTAACATAGACTACGTTGCGAGCTCTTGTGCTCGACGGTAGGCGGCGGTTACCGCCGCTACGAACTCTTGGTCGACCTGTTGTTGAGCCAGATGATCCAACGCAGCCTCAGTGGTACCGCCTGGCGAAGTCACGTTTTCTCGAAGTTGACTGGGATCGGTACCGTCCTGAGCGGCCATAGCGCTAGCACCGACCGCAGTTTGCACAACGAGTTGTAGTGCTGCATTACGACTTAAACCCATCGACTCGCCTGCGGCAACCAGAGATTCAATCAGGTAGAAGAAATAGGCGGGTCCGCTTCCCGAAAGTGCGGTAACCTTGTCGAGATCGTCGTCCGAATCGAACCAGACCACGAGACCGCACACGCTAAGAATCGATTCGGCGAGTGAACGTTGAGCTGCCGTGACGTTCGCGTTCGCGAGCATACCCGTGATTCCTTCACCGACCAGTGCAGGCGTATTCGGCATGCAGCGTACGATGGCGAGCTGCTCTCCAAGTAACCCATTGAGTTTCAAGAGCGGCGTGCCCGCAGCAATCGAGATGAGCAGCTGATCCTTAATGATGGGGTGCAGTTCGGTTGTAACCGCTTCGATCGTTTGAGGCTTAACAGCGAGTATGACGACATCGGCGTCCTTCACGGCATCGGTATTGGACGGTGTCGTTTCAATTCCGGCGGATTCAAACCGCTCACGTTGACTTGGAATCGGATCCGCGACTTTGATCTGGTGATCGGGGAGCGCTTTTTTCACCCCCGCAGCGAGCGCGAAACCCATGTTTCCGCCACCAATAAACGCAATTCGAGTCATTTCGGCGGTCTCGGCCCAAACAGTACAGTGCCGAGTCGTACTAGATTAGCGCCACAACGTATCGCCGTGAGATAGTCGTCAGACATCCCCATTGAAATGGTGTCCCAATGCTGAGGTTGTGGTGGCGATGTATCTTCAAACATCGCTTTGACGCGTTCGAAGGACGCGGTCCTCTGTGAGAGATCCGGATAAGGCTGAGGGATCGCCATGACGCCGCGGAGCTTTAAGCCAGGTAGTTCACCTGCTAAAGCAACCAGCTCATCGTACGCCTCTGCGTTAGCGCCACGTTTCTGCGGTTCATTGTCGACGTTAACCTGAATGCAGCAGTTCAGCGGTTCGCCAGGATGTGAATCGAGACGTGCGTCGCTCAATCGCTTCGCCAGTCGGGCACTGTCGAGCGTCTGTACCCAACTGAAACGCCGCGCTACTTGCTTCGCCTTGTTAGTTTGGATATGGCCGATAAAGTGCCATTCAAGATCATAAGGCTCAAGTTCGTCGATCTTTAAGATCGCGTCCTGGAGGTAGTTCTCGCCGCAGGCAGTTATTCCTGCATCTGCGAAAGCACGGATCGTGGCGAGCGGTTGGGCTTTGGATGCCCCGACGAAGCGAACCGTATCCGCCGCAACTCCAATCTCGGCCGTAACTGAATTGATTTGATCTTGAATCCACGCAAGCTTCGCACGAGCTTCTTCCGTAGAGATGGTTTGTTGCTCAGTAATGGTGTTCATGCTGAAGCCTGCTCTGCGAGCCACGCTTCCGCGATGACCAAGGCTGCCAGGCTGTGATCGGGATTTGGGTTTTCACTGCGATCGATGGCTTCACGTGTAGTCAGACGTTCATCCATGTAGGCGACGGGCAGGTCATACCGGGCAGCTAGATGTTGTCCCATACGCTGTGCATGTTTAGTCTCGATCGAAGACGAACCATCCATATTCACCGGCAATCCAACCACGAGCACATCTGGTGCGTGATCTCGCACCAATTCGTCCACTTGGTCATGGTCGATCCGCCCTCGTTTGGCTTCTATCGTTTTCAATGGAACCGCGACCTGCGTAGATCTCGTCACCAATGCCACGCCGACATGACGCATCCCCCAGTCAAAGACCAGTGCGGACCGATTCGTCGTTGGTGAATTAAGGCACGAATTGGTAGGCAATTCACGCGTACCCAGAAGAGTCTCCAGATAACAGGTGTAGATCAATTCCGATAGATCGTGCAGCTTCGTCAGCTCGTCGCCCCACAGGCGTCTCAAAGAGCAGCTCGTGAGAACCAGGGCATGTCAACCACACGTTGTCGTTGATCTCCTTGTCGAGTTGGCCTTGATGCCACCCCGCGTAGCCCAGCATAACCATGTACTTTTGCGGACCTTCGTCACCGGAGATACGTTCAAGCATGGAGTGAAACTCAGTATCCTCAACCGGCAATGTCAGACCCAATCCGTGTCCTATATCGATCGAACCTTCTACCATGACGTCGTTGGTGTGCAGAACGCTGGGGGCGTTCATCTCTACCGGACCGCCTTCATACACTTGCGGTGCTGTTTTCATCGATTTCTTAATCTCAACCAGTTCAAACAGCTTGTTCAGATCGATTTTTGTTGGTCGATTGACGATCAAACCGGACGCGCCCATCTCACCATGAGTACAGATATACGTTAGGGATCCGTCGAAATACGAACCGTCTTGATCCGGTAAGGGAAGGAGGAAATTGTTTGCGAGACTCTTCATAAGCGGGTCAAATATATACTGAAGTCAACTTGCTAGCGACGAAATTCCCAAGTTGATTCAAATCGGAACCTTCCGTTTGTGCGTGGCAAGTTGGGTGGCAAAGGCTCGAAAGGGGACGACTGACGAACGATCTCGAGCGCCGCAAAATCGAGTTCATCATGTCCAGACGATTGCGCGATACCAACGGTTGCGAGCGATCCGTCCGTGTTGATTGCAACGTTGAGTGTGAGCTGACCGGTTAATTTCATCCTGGATGCGGCTTCTGGATAGTTGAGTTGCCCGATTCGCTGAACGCGTTGGTGCCATTGTCGGCGATATTGCTCGGCAACATCAATTTCAGTACCGAGCGACGGTGGTTCACGATCTGTCGTTGATTCGATGAACGCTTGCAACGAAGCCGCATCGAGTTTCAATCGCGGAGACTCGGTAGGCGAGACGGCGATTGGTTCTGGAGTTCGGCGCGCTTCTGCTGCGATTGGCTCTACTGATGGAAGGATAGGTTCTGATTCGGTAACGGGATCAGTATTTCGCGCCGCTACTTCCTGGATCGGGATTGTGTCTTCTGGCGCGGGCAAGACGGTCGTGCTTAATCGCATAGTGATGCTACTGATGACTCTGGGTGCAGGCGTCTCTCTGACCAGTGCCAATGCTGCGAACAGTAAAGCATGAAGCGCGATTGAAACAACTAGAGCTATGCCAAGCTGTCGATCGACGCGCGGCAATGACGCGTTCACGATATCTTTGCTTCGAGACAGTCCAGTAAATCCATGGCGATGTCAAGACCGCATTCACGATCCAATTCCCGGATACAGGTTGGACACGTGACATTAACTTCTGTTAGCCAATCACCAATAACGTCGATACCCGTAAATATCAGTCCACGGTTAATCAGATCAGGTTTGACAGCCTCCGCGATTTCACGGTCGCGCGCGGTCAAAGGTCGTGCGACACCGACTCCGCCGGCAGCGAGATTACCGCGAGACTCGCCAGCTTTTGGTATTCGCGCCAGGCTGTAGGGAACTGGCTCCCCATCAATCAACAGAATCCGTTTATCGCCGTCTCTGATCTCGGGAATAAACTGTTGACCGACGATGGCAGTGCTTTCGTACTGTGTCAACGTCTCAAGAATCACGTTCAAGTTTGGATCATTGTGCTTTACTCGAAAGATGCCTTTCCCACCCATCCCATCCAGTGGCTTGAAGACCACATCCTGGTAGTCGTCATGAAACGCGGTTAGCACATCGATTCGTGAGGCAACGATTTGCGGCGGCAAGAGATTAGGAAACGTCGTCGTGTAGAACTTCTCGTTACAGTCTCGCAGGCTCGAAGGTTTGTTCACCACCAAGACGCCGTCCTCTTCGGCTTGTTCTAGTAGATACGTCGTGTTGATGTAGTTCATATCGAACGGTGGATCTTTGCGCATGAACACTATGTCGAACGATCCCGCCGACTGTTGCATCGTAGCGCCAACTTGGTAGCGTGAATCTGAATCCGTTGTGAGCTTGTCCGGTGAATCGGCCAGCTCAGTTCGACGCGCAGAAAGGAAAACTTGCCCTCTCTCCCAAGAGAGATCCTTGGACTGAAGCGTAGAAACGTCCCATCCGCGTCGTTGCGCCGCCCACATCATCGCGAGTGTTGAATCCTTCTGGACTCCTAGCGAATTAAGTGGGTCAATGACGAATGCGATGCGTTTCACGTGGTAGGTCCTGCAAGTAAGTTGCTAATAGATACTAGGTGAAGATACGGCTTAGTGCTTGCATGTTAGGCGCGAAATAGAAACTGCCGGTAAGTGGCTTGGTGAACGTGAGTAAGTGATCACGAACTTTGTCTTCAGTTTTACCAAACATCGAATCAAGTATCCATTTGAAGCGTTGCAGTTCTGCGCTGAATGCAAGGAAGAATAAACCCGCATCCGTCATTCCACCAGTCGGCGTACTTCGACGGTAAATCTCAACCTCTGAACCTTCGCGTTCGATCTCAGTGCGACTCACGTGGCTGTCACGTGGCATGTGTTCCTCGTCAAGCTCGATGCTACTTTTCTTGGTACGACCGATGACTCGCTCCTGTTCTTCGATCTGCTGAGCGTGGAATGCCGTCAGGTCGTGTAACCAGCGCTGCGTCATGACGTAGCTTCCCCCAGTGTGGTAGCCGGAATCTATCAAAGCGACCTCAAGTCTCTCATCGTCTTTGGGATTTGAAGTACCGTCGATAAAGCCGGTCAAGTCACGACTGTCACGTAAGAGAAAGCCGTGTTCTTCTTGTTTTAGTTGAGCAACAGAGTCCAACGCTTGAGTCCACGCCAAACCACGGGCAAAAACTTCATCACGCTGGTTGCTTTGAATCCAGACGAATACATCGCACTGCGTCGCAGGCGCAACCATGTCGTCACGATCGACGATCGTTTCAAATGGCTTGAGTTCGGGCGGAACTAACCGATGATCGATACCATCGAGGACTTTACCGCTGAATGCAAGTGTTTCATGCACGCGCGAAACGGGCGTGGCTAACAGTTCAGCACCGGGAAGAGCACCTGTGACTACAGGTGTCTCGAATTCAAGGTAGAGATGGTGAGCGTGATTCTCCTCGAAGATCGCGGATTGGTGATTCGGCATCTAGAGTAAATTCAGACTTCGGAAATTAAGTCGTGGCGTACTTTTCCCAGAATGTTGAACCACGACCTGTGAAGCCAGCTTCCCAATCGTCTCGGTAAGCATGTAGTTGCTCTTGCAGTTCCTTGTAGATTCCACTTAACTCGCTTCGATTAATGAGATTGTGTTGCTCCCACGGATCTTGGATTAGGTCGAAGAGCTGAGTTTGCGGCTCCTTGTCCCGTACTCGGTATTCGATCAGCTTGTGCGTTCTCGATTTGACAGCGCGTTGCGTACTGATGTACGCGAAGTACATGTAGTCACGTCCAAGGTTGGTCTCGTCGTGCATTGCTGAAACGAGACTCGTACCGTCGACTGAAGCGGGACATTCGACGTCTAGCAGTTCACATAACGTCGCATAGATGTCGAATAGATAGACGTAAGCATCTGTGCGATGGTTCTTAGGAATTCCTGGACCCGCAAGTATCAACGGCACATGCACACTGTGTTCGTAGCAGTTCTGTTTACCCATAAGGCCATGTTGCCCAACTGCCAAGCCGTTGTCGCCTGCGAACACGATGATCGTATTCTCGGTTAGACCGTGTTCATCTAGCGCAGCGAGAATCTTGCCGACTTCATGGTCCAGATGCGTGATCATCGCGTAGTACTCGGCGTTGTGGCGGCGCAGCTCTTCTGGTGTGCGCGGGAACTCCGCTAAAAGCTCGTCGCGGATGTGCAGCGAGCCATTGTCGAAGGGGTGGGCACCTAAACAATTCGGCGGTAGTTCTTGCTCGTCGAACGGATACATCTCAAGGAACTGTTGCGGCATGGTGCGCGGATCGTGCGGTGCCAACAGTGCGACATAGGTGAAGAATGGTTGTTTGCCATCGTGTTGTCGTATGTGGTCCGCGGCCGCTTCACAAAGGATTTCGCTCGAATGACATCCGGCATGGATGTGATCACAGTCGCGCCAAGCGATGTTGTTATTGCCGAACGACATGGGTTCCCGTATGTAGGCGAGTTGCTTGTCGTATTTTCCGCTGGAGTCGTAGTGATAAGCGGGAACATTCCAGTGGTCGGCCATGCCACCGAAGTAGATTTCGTCGCCATCATCGAACGAACGATTGAACGCTTCACGACCGTTGTGCCACTTACCGGCACCCCAGGTTTGATAGCCTGCGTCACGCAAGGTCTCACCAAGCATGGTATGGTCGTGGGGAATGCTGCTTCCAGAATCGTGCAGATGGAATAACGAGCGACCCGTGTGCAACATAGCACGACTTGGCATACAGATCGCGCCATTGGTCCCACAGGGGATGTGTGCTTGAGTGAACGTCGTCCCGCGTTCGACTAATCGATCAATATTTGGCGTATGAATCCGTTCGTTGCCAAGGCTGCGAATCGTGTCAAAACGTTGATCGTCTGTGAAAATCACGAGAACGTTTGGTTTGCTCATAGATTAGTACCCAGTTGTTGTTGCCGTCTTGACTTTTTCCGTCAATTCACGATCCGGCGTGATGGCGTATTCGCCACCAGGTCCGATGAACTGATGAACCATGAGATTCTGGATCTCTTGCTTCTCTCGCTGGTTCAGCTCTTCGTAGACAGGAGATTCGAGAAGCCGTTTATACGTGCGACTCGTGTCGTTCTTGGGGAATATGTACATCGGCGTGATTGCTTGAAGCATGGCGGCGCGCTTCTTGGTCGTTCGATTTACGCCCGCGCGGTGCCAGGTTCGTGAGTCGTAGAGAATAATGCTGCCACCAGGCGCGTCAACCACGTCTGCCTCGGGTCCGTTATAAGGTAAGCCGTGTTCGGCCCGATAACCTGGCTTAGCATGTACTGTGGCATCTCCCCATTCTTTAGGCGGCGGTCGATCAAGGGCGTGCGAACCGAGTTTGAATGCCGTCGCGCCACCTTCTCGCGTAAATGGCGACACGCATACGTTGCGTTGGACGCCGAGCACGGTTTCACCGGAAGGTGTCGGGACTAAACCGCGTGCAGGGACGCCCCAGTGATACGGGAAGTCTGAGTGCCAACCTTGCACATTCCGCTTCCCGTCGTCCTGACCTAGTACCGCAAATCCGGGCACATGGGACAGACGGATGTCATCCGTTTGCATGTATTGTCGAATAACCCACAGCGACAGCGGTTCAGCTGCAGTTCGCGCGACTGCGGCGTTTTGGCAGATCGCTGGTTGGGATCGATCGACTTCAAGGTGCGAAAAACGATCCGTTCCCGCTGTACGCTCAAGTTCTTGCAGTGTTTCGTCGTCAATGATTTGGGTCAGGCAAACCCAACCTTGCTTGCGAATCGTTGCGAGGTACTCTGATGGGAGTTCGGCGGGTCCGTGGGCGACGTGGAAAGTTTGGGCTTCGCCGTTGAACGACACGGAAAACGCGGTTTCATCCTCTTGGCCGACAGTGTTCAGGCGGTAGCCAGTCGAGACGTGTTTAAAGCCGCCGTCTCCTGAACGGTCCCATATCACTGAATCATTGGTTTCCGATGAAATTGAAAATCCAGTTTCAGCATCGTGACTCAAGTAGGAGCCGTTGTCAGCGACTAAATACGAGTAGAAGTGCGTCGGAATCGGCACTTTATGAATGGTTTCGAGCTGCTGAGTCATTTTTAGATCGGGAGGATGAGTTTTGAAGCTAACTTTGGTCGGGTGCAAGCATAAAGGATGGGTCAAATTAGGGGTGGGTGGAGAATGCTCTATCGCGCCCGATAAACCACTATTGGTTTACACAATTACATATTACTTATAAAATATCAACCTCGAGTTGATACAAAGAATATTTAAGTATGTTTGCACAACGGCTTCGTCTTGCTCGGAAACGCGCAGGCTTTTCGATGCGTGCACTTTCGGAACGAATAAACCGCCAAGTTTCAGCTCAAGCGATTAGCAAATACGAGGCTGGCAAGATGCTACCTTCGTCTTCTGTCTTGGTCGAATTGGCTAGAGCGCTCGACGTTTCGTTGGATTTTCTTATGAGTTCACAAGTCGAGGCGATCGAAGGGCTGGAGTTTAGACGACACGCGGTACCTTCCGTTCGAGACCGTGCGCGCGTTGAGGCGATTCTGATAGACAATCTGGAACGCTATCTTGCTGTTGAACAGATTCTCGACCTTTTGCCTGGAACTGAATGGGCGGAGTGGCGACGTCATGACAGCGTGGCTAATGAATCGGAAATAGACGACAGAGCAGACCTGCTACGTGAGCATTGGGAACTCGGAACGGACCCCATTCCGAGTATCTGCGAATTGATCGAGGATAAAGGCATCAAGGTTGTCGAGTGTGATCTACCTGAGGGCATCAACGGGCTGGCTTGTAACGTTGTACGAAACGGTAAGCGCATCGCCGACGCTGTTGTAGTTTCTAGTCAAGTCAATGTGGAGCGGAAACGCTTCACGCTCGCTCATGAACTTGCTCACCACATGATCCGATCAGTCTCAAATCCCGAGATCCAACTAGAGGCGGCGATGAATCGTTTCGCGGGGGCGTTTTTGATGCCGCGTCAGCATCTGATCGCGGAAGCCGGGGTGAACCGCAATCGAATTACTTACTACGAAATCGTTCGACTCAAGCATGCCTACGGTGTTTCCGCGGCAGCGTTGCTTGTACGACTTGGTCAACTCGGGATCTTGCGCCCTGCCGTTGTCCGACGTGCGTTCCGCACGTATGCCAGGTCGTGGCGCACCGAAGAACCGTCGCCCATCAAAAATAACTCCGGCTTCGCCACGTTTGAAAAACCTCGTCGGTTTGAACGCTTGGTTTTTCGTGCAGTCGGGGAGGAGCTGATATCGCCGTTCCGTGCAGCAGAGCTCCTTGAGAAGCCATTGGAATACGTGGAGTGGCAAATCCATGGGCCTATGGAATAGTGTCGGAGACTATAGTCAACGACGCCTCTTGCTTGATCGACATTCGCAAAGGTGATTTGCTAACAACGTTCGTAAAGCTCCCTTACCAGCTCATCGTTCCTTTACGAGTGCGCGGGGAAGAGATTCTCGATTTTTCGGACAACCAATGGCGAATGATGGAATCCGCAGGATTGATCACTCATGACCTTACTCCTGATGAAGTCGGCCGTGCACTTAATCTCAGAAACGAACATCCAGCTCTATACGCGAACGATTGCTTCTGCCACATTTCCGCTGAGAGCCACGCGGGCATACTGCTGACGGGTGATGCTCTGCTCCGCAAAGTTGCGAGCGAAAATGGACTCGAGGTACACGGTATCCTTTGGGTTATTGACGAATTGCTCGCTGCTCGTGCGTGCGCTACGTGTGTACTCAAACACGCCTTACGCGCTTGGCAAAGTGATAACAGCGTATTTCTGTCTGACGCAGAGATCGCAAGACGCTTGGCTCGCATGTGAAACCAACCTCCAACGCTTTGGATTTCTTTCAAAGATAGCTAGTCCGATAATTGCGCACTTTTGATTCGTTCACACGAGCAACTACGATGTCAATAGAGCAGTTTCGAATAGAAGCTAGGAATTGGTTAGGTGAGAATTGCCCCGAGAGTTTGCGTACCTCGGGCAGCTATACAGCAGGCGGAAGAAAGGAAAAGTACCCTAATCCGGATACCAAGATTTGGCTCGATCGGATGGCTTCTCGAGGGTGGACAGCGCCTACATGGCCGACCGAATACAGCGGCGGCGGGTTGTCACCCGATGAACTCAAGGTCCTTGAGGACGAAATGAGCCGTATCAATGCGCCAGCGCCATTGGGCGGTCATGGGTTAACGATGATCGGTCCTGCGATCCTGGAGTTTGGTACGCCAGACCAGTGTATGGAACACTTACCGCCCATCGTTCGTGGTGAGATTCGATGGTGTCAAGGCTACAGTGAACCGGGTGCGGGGTCCGACCTGGCCAGTCTACAGTGTCGGGCAGATGAAGACGGCGACGACTACATCATCAATGGGTCCAAAATCTGGACTTCTGGTGCGAATGAGGCGGATTGGATTTTCTGTCTAGTTCGAACGGATTTCGATGCGTCAAAACATCAAGGGATCTCATTTGTTGTTCTGGATATGGAATCCCCTGGTGTTACTGTGTCGCCGATCGAATTGATCAGCGGCTCATCGGAGTTTTGCCAAACGTTCTTCGACAACGTACGTGTTCCGAAACGACAACGTATTGGTAACACTGGTGAAGGTTGGACGGTAGGTAAGCGTTTGTTGCAATACGAGCGGAGTTCGATTGGTGGTCGTGGCGGAACGCGGCAGAAAACAAGAACGATCGATGAAATCGCAAAAGACTATTGCGGCGCCAGCAACGGCAAGATCGCAAGAGCAGATATTCGAGATCGCATTGTTCATCAAAATATCGATGATGCTGCGTATCAGATGACGATTCGCAGATCGTTTGAAGAAGCCGCCAGCAACGCCGCACCGAGTTTTTTGTCTTCGTTTTTCAAGTACTACGGGACCGAACAGAACATGCGCCGACAAGACTTGATGATGGATATATTGGGATCCCAAGGATTAGGTTGGGTCGGCGAAGGATTCTCTGGATTCGAACGTGGTTCAACGCGTGGTTGGTTACGTTCGAAAGCGAATTCAATCGAAGGCGGAACCTCCGAGGTTCAGCTCAACATCATCGCAAAACGTGTACTCGGTTTACCGGACTAGACGCAGAAACATCTCGCGACCAATTGGTCAGTAATAGCGCGGACTTAAACCAGCGTTCTATTTAGAACTCGCCACTCTCGGCAGCGGGATGTTGAACTCCAATAAGGTAGACACCATGTTGGGTTTGGCGATACGGATCCGGTCGTTGTTCAACAACATCGAAAAGACGAACCCAATACTCAGGACTAAGACGCCAATCAAGAAGCAATAAATCACAACCTTGTTGGGGTAGCTGTCTTTGAGATACCCAACGTATAGCGGTCCTAGTACGCCGGCCATGGCCCAAGCGGTCAAGATAAAACCGTAGATTGACGACATTTTTTTGGTTCCGAACACGTCGGATATGAACGACGGGATGACCGCGAATCCGCCGCCAAAACACAGTAGCACGTAGCACAGCAAAATCGAGAAAATCCACGGGTCGCGCTCGGTCATCAACATTCCAAACACCACCATTTGCGTGGCTAGCAGAATTCGAAAAACACGTACTCGGCCGATGTAATCCGACAGCAAGCCCCAAAACAGTCGCCCGATACCGTTGCATACCGAAGACACGGCGATTAGAGTCGCACCGTAGGATGCGAGAACTTTAGGTTCGATAGTGGGGTCAGTTAGCTTCCAGATGTCCTGTAATAACGGCGATTGGAAGCTAATGACCGTAATGCCGGCGACGATGTTCACGAAAAAGATCACCCACATCACCAAGAACTCGCGGGATTTCACACAGCTCCTGACATAGTGAGGATCGTCTTCCTCGGTGAACAGCGAAGGGGCGGCTCGCTCTAACGCTGTGGCGTCTTCGCGAGGCGGATTAACGACGAGAAGGCTGGCCGGAATCGTGATTAAGCCGAATATCACACCAAGCCACATGAATACGTTCGTCAAATCCTCTTGGGTGTAAACAAGCAAAAACGGGGCAAGCAACTTGCTCAGTAGGAGTGCACCGACGCCAAATCCCATCATGACGATGCCGGTCGCGAGCCCTTTATGTTCGGGAAACCAGTTGGCAACGGTCGCGACAGGTGTTACATAACCCATACCGAGCCCAATGCCCCCGATGACACTGTAACCCAGGTAGAACAAGGCGAGGGAGTTTTGGGAAAGCGCAAATGCGGCGACGAGATAGCCGACGCTGAACATAACACTCCCCAAGAATGCGAGTCGACGTGGCCCGAGTTTAGGAAGTTGCACGCCAGCCCATGCGGCCGAGACGCCGAGCGAGAAGATGGCGAAGCCGAACGCCATGGCTGTATCAGTAAAAGTCCAGCCAAACTGACGAACCAGCAACACCTGGAAGAAACTCCACGCGTACACCGTACCGAAACACAGGTGCAGGACTGTACAGACGCCTGCGATCATCACTCGCGGAACCGGGAACGGAATGCCGCTAATCTGCACGAGACTCAAGCTGGCCACTGCTTACTCGTTCTCTTCTGCCTTTGAGTTATTCTCGACCTTATTCGGATCCGTAACGGTCGAGAAGTATTGGAACAAGCGCGCTAGGTGGCCCACTTCATCGTTTCTCGTCAGAATCCGTTCAGTGGTCGACTCAGTCTCTTCCGTTCCTTCTTGTTTCGCGAGTGTGACTGCGTAATCAAGTAGCGAGTTAATCGGTTTCGCGGCAAAACTGACGAACCAGATGGAGGCGAAGATGCCGACGAAAAAGATGATCGCGATGAGATAGATCTGATTGCCGATAGCTTGCTGGATCGCTAACGCGACATGACTGACGTCCATCCCGATGTGCACGCTGCCGACGTGTCCCGCCAAGATGTAGCTACTTACTTCGACGAAGTCACCCATCCCAGCAAGATTACGTGTGACGGTCTCGCCGACTCTGCGTTCGCCTTCGAGTATTTCCTCAGGAATGCCCGGTACGAACGTGTGCGCAAGGTACTCGTCTGCATCGTTCACGATGTAGATGTAGCTGATGCCTTGAATCTCGACGAATTGATCGATCAACGACTGTAGCGACGACAGGTCCCGATTGAGAATGATGTCGACGCTTGCATCGGCAATGGTCTTGGCAATGTCGCGACTGTTCTCTTCGTACTCCGACGTTAGGTGTAGATCGACCGAGTAGATACTCACTACAGAGGTAGATACACCAATGAGCAAGAATAGGAAGAAAATCCCAAACATCGTGCGTTGGAACAGCCGAGTGATCTTCATGTTGCGAACTTGACTTCCCAGTCCGTCAAACCAACAAACCGATTGTTGTCCACGATCGTGTAGTACACCTGATCAAGTCCTTGTCGACGTTCTGGACTGAAATGAACCATCTCACCAATACCCAAGTCGTGGTTCTGAATGGAGAACACCGCGTCTTCTAGTAATGCGCGAGAGGGACTCGGTCCGGCTCGCTTCAAGATCTCGGTCATTAACTTCGCGTTTAGGAAGCCTTCAAGGCTCGTGAAGCTCTTCGCGAAAGGCACGTAATCGTGTTCTTCAAACTCTGGCGGTGGCGTTGGGTCATAGTGCTTCATCAGATCTTCATATTCGCTGATCGACCCCATAGTGAAGTCCTCGTAGGAAGGCACCACTTGGGAGTTAACGAGCCACCGCGAATACCGTTCACTTTCGGATCCAAACTCGTCCGTTAAATTCTTCAGCAGGTTTTCGCTACCGACAAACGAGAGATTGGCAATCGGAATTTCGAGACCACCATCGATGGCATCGCGGGCGAATGCGGCACACGCGGCATAGGAGCCAATACAAATAACCGCGTCAGGATTGACCTTCTTAAGACGTTCGACTTGGGCTCGCATCACCGCCGTGTACTGCTCGCCGCGTCGATAGGTGGCTTCACCAACCAGTTTTTTATCGTACGCCTTAAGCGCAGCTCTCACGCCTGCCCAGCCACTGCGTCCATATGCGTCAGCCTGATAGAAGACTGCGATGCGTTCGCGGCCGATCGCGATGAAGTTGTCGACAAGACCCGCGGTTTCCTGCTTATAGGATGCACGAAGATTGAATGCGAACTCGTCATATGGAGGCTGTCGCTGCGGCTGTGCACCAGTGAACGGGAAGAACAGCAAAAAGTCACGATCTTGGAACTTCTTGAGTACCGGGAGTACGCGTGTTACCGTCGGCGTGCCTACATAGCCGAATAGCGCGAAGACTTTGTCGTCAACGATTAATTTGACACTGTTCTCCACCGCAGGAACGGGTTGATACCCGTCGTTGCGCAACTTGAGGACGATGCGACGACCGTGAACGCCACCTTGATCGTTGACGTGGGCGAAGTACGACACGGCGCCACGATAGAGTTCAATGCCTAGACCGCGAGACGGTCCTTTGAAGGCTGTGGACACTCCGAGGACGATTTCGGAATCCGTAACACCAGAGTCAGTTAACGTTCCTGACGGAACCGTGGAAGCTTGACCGGTTGGACTTGTGGCGAATACGCGCGATGGCGCAATTGCTGCGCTGGCAAGGACGCTCTGGGTGAGCTGTCGTCGAGTCAGTTTTGCCATGTCACCGAAATGTTCAACAACCACTTAGGGTTGCATTCTGGTAGTGCGAAGTATGCAAAACCATTATGTTGCGGATGGTATGGGTTTATAACGATAGTTGGCTTTTGGTCACGCTTATAGTTTGACATCTCGGTGATACTTGGCGACACTCCGTCTTGTTGATGGGTTCGGATTGAGAGAAGGTGGCATAGAACACGCGAGGATCCGATGCCGACGTA
Organism: Candidatus Azotimanducaceae bacterium; assembly: GCA_965220235.1. Classification (GTDB taxonomy): domain Bacteria; phylum Pseudomonadota; class Gammaproteobacteria; order Pseudomonadales; family Azotimanducaceae; genus Bin55. The sequence goes on from OZ244815.1 coordinate 130,778, forward strand.
GGGTCCGCTGCTAAATTCTGTATTGGTTAGGGTGTAAGGAGAAAACCCGAATGGCTAACGGGTCGATTGATGCGAACCTAAGAAAACGGGCTGAACGGGTCATTCCTGGTGGCATGTACGGACACATGGCCGTTCAGCGAGGGATGCCTGAAGGTTATCCGCAATTCTTCGAGCGGGCTTCTGGTTGTCGTCTCTGGGATGTGGATGGTAACGAATACATCGACTTCATGTGCTCCTATGGCCCTATGATCGCGGGATACGGTAATCCTCGCATTCGTGCTGCAGCTGACGCGCAACGAGAACGCTTCGATATCGGCGATGGACCTCCGCCCGTGTTGGTCGAGCTAGCCGAGAAATTCACGGGACAGATCACGCATGCAGACTGGGCGGTATTTGCTAAGAATGGCAACGATGCCACCACCATCTGCAACATGGTCGCGCGAGCGCATACCGGCAAACGCAAGATCCTCGTAGGTGAGAGCGCGTATCACGGTTCACAACCGTGGGCAAACCGTCGTGCAAGAGGCACCCCACCGGAAGAGCACATTCACTATCCAACGTATCGATTCAACGATGTCGAACATCTCAAAGCAACCGCGAGAAGAGCGCGCGGAGATCTTGCCGGAATCGTGGTCTCTTCGTACAAACACGATGTGCCGCAGAGGCAGGAACTGGTGGACCTCGCTTTCGCACGAGAGGTGCGAAAGATCTGCGATTCCGAAAGCGCGGCGCTCATTCTCGACGATGTTCGGGGAGGATTGCGCCTGTCCTTAGATGCGAGTTGGTCGGAGCTTGGTGTTCAACCCGATCTGTCCGCTTGGGGCAAAGCCATTGCAAACGGCGAACCTCTCGCCGCCGTGTTAGGAAGCGAGCCGTATCGGGAGGCGGCGTCCAGCATTTTCTATACAGGATCCTTCTGGTACCAAGGCGCACCATTCGCGGCAGCGATTGAGACGCTTGATGTACTGAAGGAGGTCAATGCCCCTCGCCGCATGGAGCAACTTGGTCAACAGTTTCGGGACGGGCTTTATGAACAAGCGCAGCGACACGGTTTCGGCATCCACCAGAGTGGACCACCGCAAATGCCAATGATCGAATTTGAAAACGATTCGAAGAAAACTCAAGTCGCGTCTTTCTGCGCCAACGCATTGCGCCACGGTGTCTACTTGCACCCTTGGCACAACATGTTCCTCTCTATTGCTCATACAGAGGCAGATATCGAGGAAGCGCTTGAAGGTACGAACAAGGCGTTCGGTGAGTTACCTTGAATCTATGGGATGTAAGCCAAGGTTGAGGGTGAAGTCTTTTTAGAGAACGAATCTCCTAATCGTTCCGGGTTCTAGGAGTCCGCTGGACTTCCGAGAGTATCGTCCTGCAGAGCCCTCAATTCAGCGACCTCTTTTCGTAAGCGATACAACTCTGCTTGCTCGGCCTGTGCCTTCTTCCAAATCGCAGCGGTATGGTCGTGAGAGCCGTAAGCGCTCGGTGGCGCGAGAATTGCTCGTTGATTGTCCGTTAGTTCGCCATAGTTATCGGCGTTATAGAAACATGCTCCCCAGGCTACCGCGTGAGGACAGTACTTGTAGAAGATGGTTCGTCGTTCGCCGCCGCCTTCCCAAGGGATCGTTCCGTGAGCACATGCTTCCGTAAAAATAATGGCGTCTCCAGCATTTGCGTTGACTTGATCGACGCATTCGTGAACTTCATCTTGGGTTTTGCTGATGCGCCAATCTTCAGGCAACGCGAAGTTCATCTTATGACTGCCCGGTACACACGCGAACCCACCACTCTCCGGCGAGACGTCGCTTAGTTCGAATGCCACGGCGACAAGACCGTTGTAAAACTTGCCGTTGTTGTATCGGTAGAAGCACTGACCGCCGTCAGTAGGACCAACAATGTCGCGAGGTCCGCCAGCCCCTTGACCGCCTCCGTGCAGATAGAGCATATGCTTGCTGTCCGCACTCTCAATCTTGAGATAGTCATGATCAAGGCGGTACCCACCACCTAAGAGGGTTTCAAGGTACGGTGCGATCGTCGGCAAATCGATGAGGTCGATATAGGTTCCGCCCCACTCTAGCAACGATGGCGAGGTCCATGCCGCATCGGCTTCGTTCTCGAACACCGTTCGGTCCGATCCGAAGATATGACGTTTCTTGTTTTTTTGCTTCGGAGCGGGAACCTTCCGTTGCTCTTCTAGTTGCTTGGAGAGATCATTAACTTGCTCAGGTGTGAGCGCGTTTTTAACAACGATGTAGCCACGCAGGTCGAACAGGTATTTCTCTTGGTCGTTCATGAACTAGAAATCACTCCGGATTGCGTCTGCTCTTTTCATCTATTTAGGTGCCACTGTTGATCGTTCGTCGAGTTGAACGGACAGTAACATACAGTCGCCATTATTAACGAACTGTCGGATGATCTACGTATGCATGAGTGTTGCACAGCATAGTTGGCAATGCTTAGCGTACGATTGTCGATACGTTGTCGGTCACTTTGACGCGAGGTAGTCGTCTCTTGAGGTATGCGTTAATACTCTGTACGCTTTTTCTCAGCTTCCAAATAACAGGACAACCCAGAGAAGAGGCACAGGAGTTCATTTTTAGGGAATTTAGTGAATTCCAAAAGCAGACGCAGCTTTCAAGACAAGGCCGTCTCGCCGTCGTGATGTCTCGCAGGTTCCCGTCGACTGAAACGTACGACTTTCAGGTGCACGGAGGTCAATCTTGCGTACCGAGTACCGATTGGAATCGCAGATTGCAGTGGAATAGCGGATCATGCGTGGATACGAATGGCGACCTTCATCGATTTATTGAGAGCTTTAGTGAAGATGGCGACGTGATGTATTTCCGCTGCGATGCATTCGGGGTATCTCCGCGAACTTTGATTAACGCGTATCACGCGTACGCGATTGGCAATCCGGCATACGGCGAGAGAGTCACCACAAAGGTCATCGTTAAAGGTCGCGAAGTTGGATCGTTTCAAGGTCGTGTACCGAACGTATTCGTTGTGGGAGATATACGGCGCGTTGTCACGGACAATGGTGAATCGCTCTATGAACGAATACGATCAGGCGAGGGCGGGGTCCTGAAGTTTGAAACCACCCAGAGAGGAAAGGTAGGCACATCCTTTTACAAATTCTCGCTTCGCGGGTTCAAACGAGCGATGAAGTGGTGCACTGCGAATCTCGACGAGATGCTTGCCGAACCGGTACAGTGATCGCAGATTACGTCAGTCTTTCTATGATGCTTAGACCTTCGATGTTTGAGTTACGTGCCTCGTTGGTACTGATCGCTCACAACAGGAAGTCACATCACCCATATAGAATTGATGTAACGTACAGCTCGCCGTCGGACCGACTGAAGGGGTATCCTTCAGACGGCGAAGAACCAACATTAATGACGAGGAGATAGAACGTGAGATTCGTTCTGATCGCGATAGTCGGACTTCTGACTTCATTTACCGCTGCTGCTGAGTTTCAAGTTCCCGTTGGTATCGGGACTCAGGTCAATACACACTACGATATTTTTACAGGCAACAGGTTTTCGTCTTCAGCAAAGCGCGCCAAGGTCATGTCGCGGGTCTATCCTTCAACTGAGACTCACGACTTTAGAGAGGGTGGTGGGCAATTCTGCGAGCCTAGCACCAACTGGGTGCGTAGATTGAAGTGGAACAACGGTTCTTGCTTAGATGCCGATGGTCAGGAACATCGATTCATTGAGCGTGCAAATCGATGGGGAGATGTACTCTATTTCAAATGCGATAACTTTGGCGTTGCAGTTCGCAGTCTAATAAATGAGCGACATCGCTACGGGATTGGCAATCCGGTATACGGTGAAACCGTTTCCACGCGCGTTGTCGTAAATGGTCGCGAAGTCGGTGCATACCCCGGTTACCTCCCCAACGTTTTTATCGCTGGTGATATTCGTAACGTCCCGACAGATCAAGGAATCTCCTTACTGGAGAAACTCAAAAATGGTTCGGAAGGTAAGTTCAAATTGGAGACCACTCAAGACGGTAGAACGCAGTTTTGGGACTTCAAGTTCTCGCTAAGGGGTTTTAAACGAGCGATTAACTGGTGCACTGCCGTCATTGACGACACAACGACGGAAGCACTCGACGAATCAACACTTGCAGTAGCTGATCAAAAGGAAGCTGACACCTTAGCTATTAACCCTCGCTAACAGGAAGAGGTGCTGCTAGATGACCTCTTCAGAACGAATGATCGATCGTTCGAATCGAGGGTTCTGTCGGGTAAGGAGCAATCATTGCTGAATGCCCCTCCCCTAAGAACCGTGCGTGCGAGTTTCCCCGCACACGGCTCAAGCCTAGCGAAAGCTTAACTAAATAAGCCAACTACGCAACCTTTTACTGTCTGTGAATTGCCGCATGACAAGTCGGATGCAACAGCACCAAATTATCGAGCGAATCACCCCCGCCAGATTGACGGGGTACAACGTGATGGACATGCCATCCTGTGTCGTGCGTGATTGCCTGTTGACAATGGTCGCATACACCTTCCTGCCGATGAAAGAGTGCAGACAATTGCCTGCGGTGTCCGACAACGCGTTTGAAGCCGCGAATGCGGCGAACCTCTCCGTAGTCATCCCAAACTGGATCAAACGGACAATAATCCGCCTTCACCTTGACATGCCGTTGGATCGGAACTTCAGCAGCGCTATACAGCCGAACGCTCTCTCCACTCGCCGGTTTCACAAACCGATCGACAAACACCCAAGATCGGGTTTCCAAACGAGACCAGTAACGGTTCGCGATCCACCGTAGACCTTTATTCGGATGTCGTCGTTTTGCCCAACGCCATAGAGCCTTGAACAGCTGATGCTCGACATAGGCGAACGTCTCTTTTGCCACCACGTACCGATGATAGTTCGTCCAACCACGAATGATCGGATTCAACTGTCGGATGAGATGAGCCTGTTTGGACGTTGCATTGGACTCGATGACCTCTCGCACCTTACGCAGAAACGCATGAACGTTCTTTTGTGAAGGCTTGATGAGCAACGTACCACCATAAGAGCGGAAGTGCCATCCAAGAAAGTCAAAGCCCCGATCTATCGATACGATACGGGTTTTTGCTTCCGAGAGCCGAAGCCCCCGTTCCGCAAGAAACGTCCGCACGAGCGGTACAACCTCGTTCGCCAGCAACTCTTTCGAAACGCCGGTTATGATGAAATCGTCCGCATAGCGTACCAAATTGACCTTCGGTCGAGGGGCTGACCTGCGATAACGCGCAACGAATCGCGCACTAAGCAACGGCTCCAAACCGTCCAGCGCCAGATTAGCCAGCGTCGGCGAGATGATCCCACCTTGCGGCGTTCCGCTTTCCGTCCGGTAGAACCGACCGAGATCAACGACCCCGGCGTTCAGCCATTTCCTCAGCATGACCCGGTCCATCGGGACATGGGTCAATAACCACTCGTGATCCAAATGATCAAAGCAGCCTTCAATGTCCGCGTCGAGCACCCACTGTGGCGAGACCGATCTTGACAGGAGCTGAAACCCCCGCGCCATCGCGTCCGCCGTGGATCGACCGATCCGGAACCCATACGAGTTCGGATCTGCAGTGCTCTCCGCGACCGGTGCCAGTGCCAGCAAGTACAAAGCCTGCATCGCCCGGTCCCGCATCGTCGGAATGCCTAACATTCGCGTCTTCCCGTTCCCCTTCGGAATTCGCACCCGCCGCAAGGGCGAGGGTCGATAACCCCTCCGGTTCAACGTGTCGATCGCGTCACGTTTAGTGGCTGGCGTCTCCCAAAGTTCCCGGTCCACACCTGCGGTCCGTTTCCCCTGGTTTTCGGTCACTCGTCTGACGGCCAACGCCTTGCCGCAGAACGAACGGGTCAACAACCGTTGCAAAGCTTTCACCTTGCGCCAGTCGCGTTCCCGCGTAGCTTTCGCGATTCGTACCTGCATGCCCCTCACGGTTCGTTCAACATGGCGCCAATCAATGGCTTGCCACGTATCCGGAGCGCGGGAGGACGCAGACATTCTAGAATCAGGATGCACTTTCATGCTGTCCTCCTTGTTCAAGGAGGCGGGAACCCGTCCCGAAGGACAGCGATTCACCGTCCTCCGGTTGAATGAGAACGCCAACAAAGCTGACGTCCGTTTAGGGTATTTGCCTGTCATCTCGCGATGCAGACCCGTCGGAAGTGGGCACGACTTTCGTCGCCGAACCTGTTTCAGTCCGGTATCCGCACCATTACAGTGCGGCGTTCGCTTTTTCCGACATCCTCTACCCGCCACCGCAACAGAACCCCTTGCGGCGTTCCTGCCCATCGACACGAAGTCGATGGGCACAGTGTCGGGCTTACCGAGTTCCGTCTGAACAACACGACGGGGGTGGGTGTGGTCTATTCGCCGGTCGCATGAAGGCAGTGTGCCCCCAACATCAACAGAGACAACCTGCGACGCACCGTTTGGTTCAGGCGTGTCAGTAACCTTACGCCTGTCGATTCTTACGACGTTTATCAACCATTCACATACGTTCACCCGTCCCGCCAGCCTAGCATCTTGTCCGCCCTGGTACTGGCAGAGTCCTCGTTGCGATCTCACGACCGCAACTCGCCCCAAACGGGGGATTACATTGTCAGGACGCTTCACACCCGATCGTTGCCGACCACGCGCTGTCCCTAGGCTATTGGATACTGCAATCCAAGTCAACTAAACCTTCCTCTCAGAATGTTTCTGACAATTGTTCAGGCAGCTTATGCATGCCTACGCTCAAAGCCGTGTGTCTATACAAATGTACAGAGTACACACAGTGCCTCACCCCGATCAATCAAATACATGAAATTACGAGGCATTTCCCGAAAGCTTCCCGTCGACCTTACAAAGGCAACAGTTCCTTTCCGGTACCTGCATCCTCAAGGATGGAGACACACCCTTCAGGCGCAGAGTCAGATCGGCGAGTACGATCCGACAGAAGTGAGTTCATGAGTTGCAAGCAACTCTGGGGACTCCCTCCCCCAACCGGCAACCCGTTAGCCTGATAAAATCAAGCCAAACAGCAGTTAACCATCTCAATGAGAATGGTCAAACGTCCAGTTGTATTAAGTGCTACTCGTCGCACTAACGTGAGATTCATACTGTTGGCGACTCTCGCGCTTCTAATCGCGATGCCAGCATCGACGCAGCAACGAGAAACAAGAGGCTACGAGAATTTCCGTCTTGAATACGGAGACCTATTTCGCCCTCATTTTCCACAGTACTCAGAAATCGCGACGGTTTTGTCGTCGAAGCACCCCTCGAACGAAACATATGACTTGCGAGAAGGCGGTAGTCAATTCTGTGAACCTAGCCCGGACTGAGAGTTCCGATTGAAGTGGAACAACGGGTCATGTATCAATGCGGACGGAGATGAAAGTCGGTTTATTGAGCACGTGAACAACTGGAAAGGCGTGTTGTATTTCAGATGTGATACCTCTGGCGTATCGGTTCGGAGCTTGCATACGGAGCGACACAAAAATGGGATAGGACACCCGAAATACGGCGATCTAGTTTCTCCCCGGGTTGTCCTGAATGGTCGTGAGGTCGGCGAATACCTCGGGTTCTTACCAAAACCGCGCGAAAAGCCCCTTCATTCGTGGAGGGGATGGATAGCGCGGCACTGGTTTCTTTCTCGTGCTGAAACCCATCATGCGCGGTGGCTGATTTGTTATTAACCTTCCGCCATGCTACGCCGCCAAGCCTTCAAGTACGAACTACGACCTAACGGCGCGCAGGTGCGACAACTGCGTCAGTTCGCAGGGTCGTGTCGGTATGTCTTTAACCGTGCGTTGGCGTTGCAACAGGAACGGCATGCGCACGGTGAGAAACACCTCAACTACGCTGCCCTTTGCCGCCTATTGACCACCTGGCGCCATGCGGAAGACACGGCTTGGCTAACGGATGCGCCGTCACAAGCACTACAGCAGAAGCTCAAGGACCTGGATCGCGCGTACGTCAATTTCTTCGCCAAGCGCGCGAAGTTTCCCCGACGTAAAAAACGCGGACGACAGGACGCCTTCCGTTATCCCGAACCCAAGCGGATCAAACTGGAACAGGCTAATCGGCGCATCTTCCTGCCTAAGCTCGGCTGGGTACGTTATCGGCACAGTCGGAAGGTGCTGGGAACGATCAAGAATGTCACGGTCAGTGGCTCGTACGACAAGTGGTTCGTATCCATTCAGACCGAACGGGAGGTCGAGATTCCCATCCCTGAAGGCAACGATGTTGGCATCGATATGGGCATCAAACAATTTGCCACGCTCTCCGATGGCACGTTCTTTGCACCGTTAAACAGTTTCCGAAAACATGAACATGCGCTCCGCAAAGCGCAACAACAGCTGAGCCACAAAGTAAAGTTCAGCAACAATTGGCACAAGGCTCTACGCCGTGTTCAGCGTGTGCACACCCGGATCGCCCGCGTCCGCCATGACTACCTGCATAAGACCTCGACGACGATCAGCAAAAACCACGCGTTCGTGTGCGTTGAGGACTTGCAGGTGGCGAACATGACGAAGTCGGCGCAGGGCGCTAGGGAGCAACCAGGAACACAGGTCAAGGCGAAGTCGGGACTCAACAAAGCGATCCTCGACCAGGGTTGGGGTGAGTTTCGACGGCAGTTGGACTACAAGCTGGCGTGGAAAGGTGGACATCTGATCGCAGTGCCACCTCAGAACACCAGCCGAACGTGTCCGTCCTGCGGTCATATCGCCAAAGCGAACCGCCAGACGCAAGCGCATTTCAAATGCGTGCGCTGCGGTTATGAAGCCAATGCCGACGTGGTCGGCGCGATCAATGTATTAAGGGCAGGGCATGCCCGGTTCGCCTGTGAAGTGAACGACAGTCGTCGTCAGCAGCAGGAACCCACTGAGGCGACTCATGCATCGGCTTTATGCCATGCTTGAGCGCGGTAAGAATCCTCTTCCTTCAGGGAGGGAAGGATGTCAACGCAATCCTTACCGTAAAACATACCGACGTTATCGATCCATACGTCATGTTCGCTCTGCGCGAGATTGAATGTCAGTCGCGCAAGGTAGTCGGTCTCATTGGCAATAAATCGGTGATGAAACTGGCGGTACTCCGAATTTAAACTGACGCCGACATTACGCACGCCCCCACCGACTTCGGGGTCTATTCCGGTGCTCATTAGTCCTCGATAAGGTCGCGTACCTCCCGGTCCCGTGTCGACATTCACTTCGATATAGCGGTATGCGTCGCTCTTGGCGGTGTAGCAAATTGAGTAGGGCCTCCCCTCCCTTACCGATACGTTGTGCTCTAACGAAACCCGCCAAGGTTGGCGATCAAACGATTGGTTGATCGTGAAGTGAGCTTCGCCATTGAATGTGACAGAACCATTGGTGGCATTTGCTCGCCATCTGCCTTGCTGGTCAATGGTCCCGTCGCTACCCAAGAGGTTTGTGAATCTCGCGGTGTTGGATTCAGTCAGAACGAAGAACGGAAAATCGTTGCTGAACAAACCCTGCGGGTTCTGCACTTGCAAGAGATGCATGGTGGCGTGATCTGCGACAACGTGGACATCCTCAATCGCTAGACCGCCGGTGCTCGGTAGCTCATCCAAATCGATTAAGACGATTTGATCTTCACAGTCAGGTAGTTCGCCAGTCTCGCAACGAATCGTGCCATCTACTTTACGACCGTCAACGTAGAGATTTGCACCTTCGAAGATGTAATCACCTCGCATGCGCATCTCGGTTTCGTCATATAGCTCGGGGAATTCTTGGGGACGGTCACCTGGGAAGATCAATCGAATCGGAAATCCAGCCGGCCAGATCGTCGGTTGCGGATGATCGTAATCAACGCCTGTCCCAAACTTGGCAGTGAGCGTAACAAGAAGCTCGTCGTCTTGCGCAAGGTCGAGTAATTCGTCGCGCGAATATTCCGTCAGATCGTCTAATCTGTCTTGATATTTGTCGCCTTCGAACGAAAGGTCAATCGAAACTGGATCGTCTTCGGTAGTGAGCAGGATACCTTGACCTTCTAAGACGATTGCACCCTCTTGATCTGCGAGCTCAAGTGCATTTAGCAGATCGATCGTCTGGTCTAAATCTATGGTGTCTGCATTTAGAGTGACCTGACGCGCAAACGAGCCTGGCGCGCCAACGCTGCCTTCGAGGATCATTTGGTACATCTTTTGGCTTTGTGTGAAGGAGAAGCGTTCCGGAAAGCCCCGAGTATCGCCACCAACCTGGTCAACGAAGAAGAACCGGTTCTGTGGCGCGTTCTTCCAGCGATCGCTTGCGCCTCGCCACGAGGGGAGATCCATACCGCTGCCGCCCATGTTGGTCGTCGTCCAGTGAGGTAGGTAGTGGCAGTTACCGCACTGCTCGTTGAAATGGAAATCTCTGATTCCTTCTAGCCCTAGTTTCGTGACCGTGTTGTCGAAAGGTCTTTCGACGGATGGCGGGTAGGGAACATGGAGCAGGTACTTGGACATTGCCTCGCGATCATCTGTGGAGAGATGTCCAGCTTTGTCGTCATCATTGACGGTGCAATCGTCCTGATCGCACATGGTCGTCTTTAGCGAGCCGTCAATCAGGTGTAGCGTGCAACTCTCTTCGTTGTCGATATCACAGTTCGGCTCGACGTACGTCTCGATGCTACTGGTGTTAATCCCGCCAAATGGGTCGCCGGGTATGCCGTCCCAGTGATATGGGGCAGTCCCGCGCAATCCCCGAATGTCTTGTACTAACCGAGGTTGAATCTGATCGCAGCCGACGTCGCAAAGCGGTGTATCGAGGACCCAAAGTAGCTGATCGGTGTGACCGTCAGGGTGGCAGCTTGCACATGCAAACGTTCCCGTACTCGACGCATCCGCGGTGTTGAATGCGATTCGGCCTTGTTTGAGAATCGGATCCGTTGGATCCTCAAGCTGGACGGTGTGTAGAAGGGATAGATTCTCCGGATCGGATGCGTCGACGACAGAAACCGAATTAGCTAGGGCGTTCAGCACCCATGCACGTTGAAGTTCGACGTCATCGTTTGAAATCAGTGCTAAGCCGCGCGGAATGCTCTCGACAACTAATTGGTCAAGTACCTCGCTTGATTCCGTCGACATGGTGAATACTTTGTTGGATGCGGCAGCGGTCGCAACGATGGTGGTGTCATCTTCGCTGATCTGTATTGCGAAAGGCGTCGCGAGGGCTTGGTCTCGCTCAGGATGATCCGGTGGGAGCGGTTCGAGATCGATGAATTCAGGTGTGTCGCACGAATCGCCCGAGCAATCAACCTTGGTAATCTGGTTTAGGAACGCTCGATTTTCAAGTTCGCGCAAACCGTGTTGTTCTGTTCCCGCTTTGCCGTTGGCGTCGTTGCGGGCCTCGGCTTGCGCTACGAATACGTTGTCGTCAGAGTCAACGGCAATGCCGTATAGCAAAGTTCCTAGCGTATCAACGATTTCAACCAGCTCGTCGGTTTCTGTATCGAATATGTAGAGGTCTCGATCAGGAAAACGTGAATCTCGCACGATATCGAGGACGTAGTTCAGAGAAAGGCTCTGTGCGTTGCCATCAGGCGCGTTGACCACGTGTGCATCTGCGTCAAAGGTGCAGTTCGGGTCAGTGTCCATGTTCTGTGGCAAGCACCCAGACACCCCGGTCTGATTGTTTGACTCGAACGGGATCACGTAGAGACGATCGTTGCGTACGACCATCGCGCGTGGATCCTGCGCGGTGACCGTTAGTCTTTCGGTTACTTCTCGCTCCGCGACGTCAATGACAGCGATTTCATTTGTTGACGAAAGCGCCACGTAAGCCTTTTCGTCGTCTACGAAGGCGATCGATACCGGCTCGTCGAAACGCGTTGATTTGGTTTCCTCGTCGAAAACTTGAATGGTGTGCAGAACTTGGTGATAGGTCGCGTTACTGGAGTCGCTGTCGATCACGCTGACCGAATCTGACACGTGATTCGAGACCCAGACTTCAGTGCCATCCGGTTTGATTCCGATTCCGACTGGTTCAATACCAACACTGATTCGAGCCAGAATCTCGTACGACTCTGTATCAATGACGTCAACTGTGTCCGATGGCGTATTGACGACGTAAACTCGATCCCCGTCCGGGTGGACGGCGATAGGTCGGGAGTGGGGACTCTCGAAATTGAGATGTCCGGTCGTGCGCTCGACAATCTCTGACTCTCCAGGGGGCTCCGGATCATCTGTTGTAGGCACCCACGAACCACCGGTTCCACCGATGCAGCTCACCAGGATCAGAAAACATGAAAGAAATCCGACCGAGTGCGCACCTCGGCGCAGATATTTGATTGAGTTACGCGACATGACGAATCACGCGTACATACTGGGTTTGAGGAGTTGAAGACTCCCCAGTCGCGGCCGTCTTTACCCTCTTAGAACCGAACTATGTTTATACCAAAATTACGCAAATTTCGCTAGGTTAGGGCATCCAGTCGTATATACGAGCCACATTGGCACCCATGAGGGCACTCCGGTCGGAACTGCTCAATAGGTCTGAGTTTAAGAACGCATCTACGCCCTGGGCATACGTCAGCAAATTAACGGCTCGTGTCCAGTCGGTACCCCAGAGACATCGATCGATCCCAAACGTATCAAAGATGCGTTTGAGGGGTTCCCAGATATCCGGATACGGGTACGGTTCACGCGACAAGGTGCAGGCGCCGGTGATCTTTATGGCCACGTTTTCATAGCCGGCTAGGGATAGAACTTTCGGTAGATCGCCGAATGGATCGTCTGGTGGGGGAGGCTCGAACGGTTGGCGCAGACCGAGGTGATCGAGAACGATTTGCGCGTCAGGATTGCGTTTCGCCAATCCGCCCAACAATGGCGCGTTACCCCAACATAACACATTGACAGGAATTCCGGCTTGACGTCCGGCTGCGAGGATGCGGTTGAGACCAGGATCGTCCGCTTCTACGGCAAAGGGGTCGGGGAGCATGATGCGAGCACCGACAGTACCTTCATGTTGAGCCCAAGCGACTACTTGTTCAACCACGTCTTCGGCTTGCGGGTCGAAGGGTTTGATCAGCCCGAACCGTGTGGGGTGTTTCGCGTGTACCTCTAGCGCATAGCTAGCGTCATAGCGGTACATGCTATAGGGAGATACCAGTAACGCACCGTCCACTCCGACTTCGTCCATCGCCGCAACCATCTGGTCACCCGTGGCTTCGTCTGGTCCATGTAGAAAACCGACCCATGGACGTTCGGGTCGATTGCGTTCATAAGCATGAACCTGGGCGTCGATCACGGGCGCGTCGGACATAGGTTGCTCTTGTGAGTGTGGCGGGGGCACCAATTAAATACGGTGGGATTCGAACTCACCCTTGGTGACTTAGAGGGAATGAGCCGTTTATTTGAGAAGCGAAATTGGTTCGCAGTAATCAGATATCCTCTGCCGTGAATTGAAGGTTGAAAGGCTGGACCTATAACTTAATCGTTTAGTTCTGACGATGTACGTCCAAGGCTCTCATTAACGTCGCTCGAACATCGCGAGCGCCGCCGCTTCGTCCTCTACCGTGATGAAACTCTCGCGTTCGTCACCCATACCGACGAACGCGCCGTCGTCATCCAACCAGACGTAGCCGTTCCGCCCAGTATGCGCTTTCATTCCCATCTCGAATGTGTGATTCAAACCAACCGGCGGCCCGCTACGACCAGCATAGCGAACTTCCATAGGAAGCACAGCCCATTGCCGACCGGTTAACGACCGCTCGAATCCGATTAGACGAATCGGATGAATTTCTTTCGGTTCTCGGGGGAGTTGGCACACATAAAAGGCTGCTTGCACGTCCGGAATCAGTGGTCCATTACCTGCAGCATCCAACGTTGATGTTCCTGTGCTTGAATGAATGGCGAGTTTCGCGCCACCGTCGACACACTCAATCACTTCGTCTGACTGGTAATGCATGCCGCGGTCCGCCACTAGCGCGTTCGCTGAGTCAGTAGCACCCTCCTTGGTTCGGAAGGTTGACCACGTAAATGAGCGAAGATCCTCGATTGAAAACTCGTTCTCGAACCAGAGACGATTCGGCGATTTTCGTGGGTCTCCGTTAGGAGCATCCCCAATCGCGATATCCACTCGATAGCGTAGCGTGACGTTTCCATTACTCTCCGAGCTAGCTGATAAATGACCGATGCCTCGCGCGACGTTGTGCATGGTCACGAACCAAACGTCTTTCCAACGCTCGATAAAGGACGCGACGTCGGTTGAGATTGTCGAATCAGAACTCATCTGTTCGGTCTCCAGTGGTTGTGAGGGAACGTAGATGCCTTTGGAAGCCAGCGCGGCGCGAACTCGTTCAATACCTCGAGCGAGTCGAGACGCGACAGTGCCGGGTCGAAGATCGAGCAGGTGAGCGATTTCGTCGTAGCTAAGACCCTCGAAGTATCGCTTTAGTAATGGGTCTCTAAAACGGATGTCCGTGCGACAAATTTCGTTGTAGACCGCATTCACGAGATCCGCGTCGGCACCATCTCCACGCGTGGTAGCGAGCGTGCGAGCATCCGTTGCGTATGCCTGTTCGCGACTTGTTCGACGACTGGACTCCCGAATAAGGTCTTTTGCGGTCGCTGAAATAACGGTGTGCCACCAACCCAGAGGGTTGTTAACACGTCCGCCAACCGGTTCCGCACTCATTAACCGAATGATCGAAGCTTGAACGACATCTTCTGCCTCGTCTTCTGAGACGTAGCGTCGCGCTCGTTTTATCGCCCAGGTTCGGTGCTTCTGAACGAATTTCGCAAGCGCTTCATCGTCTGCGGCGCTGTAATAGCGGGAGATCAGATCAGCGTCGTCGAGTTGCTCAGACAAGGTCAATTGAAAGTCAGCATCTATTGGTTTGTCGCCGGTAGCGTGAGTTTTGTTCCCGGTCATTTTTGTTTTGGACCTAAAGCCACTTAGTCATTGACCATAAAGGAGTGGTATAGGTCAGCGAAAGTTGAAGAATCGCAAATAGTACGCTTTAATCACCCGATTTTTACGGAATTAGAAAATCTTAATAAAACAATAAGTTAAGTTTGTCATCTGTGATAAATGGCGGTAGAATTGCCATTTATACCGAATAAATGGCGGTAGCACCGTTGAATATCGAATATGTCTCGCGCATGCTCGACTTACGTTCTCGAGTGGCTGGAAAATCTCATTTTCTTTTCGGACCACGTCAAACAGGGAAATCGACATTGATTCGAAATTCCCTTCCTGATGCTGTCATATTTGATTTGAATGTAAGTAGCGACTTCCTTAACCTCAGTAGAGATCCATCGCTCATCGGTGACGCTGTCATGCCTGACACGAAAATCGTCGTGATCGATGAAATTCAAAAAGCACCAAACTTGCTTAACGAAGTGCACCATATCATCGAGTCGCAAGGTGTGCACTTTCTTTTGACGGGTTCTAGCGCGCGAAAACTTCGTCAAAAAGGCGTCAATTTACTCGGAGGTCGCGCACGAGTGCTCCGCTTCCATCCTCTCACATTACGAGAACTCGGTGACCAGTTTGATTTGGTCAGAGCGCTCTCATATGGCACGCTACCATCTGTATACCTCTCGAGTTCGCCACGCAAGGAACTTGACGATTATGTGGACGTTTATCTTCGAGAGGAAATTAGGGCTGAGGGCGTAATTCGCAATCTCGAGTCGTTCAGTCGTGTTCTCGAAATCGCCGCGTTATGCAATGCCACGATTGTTAATTTCGAGAAGGTTGCAAGTGATGCCCAAGTCCCACGTTCAACCGTGCGGGAACATTTCGAAATTCTCAAGGACACATTGGTGCTTTTTGAACTACCGGCATGGAGGGAAGGGTTGCGACGTAAACCGAACACGCGCTCGAAGTACTACTTTTTCGACCCCGGGATCGTTTCAGCTGTTTTGAGACGAAACGAATTACGGCGAGGTACGTCCGAATTCGGCTTTGCGTTTGAATCTTGGCTAATGCATGAACTGAGCAGCTGGATCGATTACCAAGATGTCGAGCATCAATTGTCGCACTGGCGTTCACATTCGGGATATGAGGTTGATTTCCTAATCGGTGACACCGTGGCGATCGAAGCGAAGGCGACATCGCATGTGAGCAATCAGGATTTGAGGAATCTGAAGGCAATCGAGGACGAGTATTCGTTCAAACATCGAATTTGCGTTTCCCTGGAAACTCGTCCGCGAATTCGCGATGGTATTGAAATACTGCCGTACCAAGTCTTTCTGAACAATCTTTGGGACGGAGCGTACGTCAAATAAGGTCCGTTGGAGATCAGAATTTCCAATAACCGATCGGCGCGATGAATTCACCGCGTCGATCGGTACAGGATCACTACCGTCGATGTCTTCCTTGGACTTTGCCTTAGATCGAGATTCAGAAGAAGAGTCGGCGTTATAAGTCCATACGAAACGAAAGTCCATACGTCAACTGATCTTGCTCGCCGATCCTTTCCGATCGCCCGAGGGTAAAGCGTGATGAGATCGAACCGTTCGTATATACGAGTTGCCTGAGCTGTGCGCCGATTTGCGACTGTTGCATCCCAGTACCGTACCTCGTGTGCTGAAGGAAAGGTGTAAGTAGGAGCCTCTCATCGACGACAGGGAAGCCGTAACCGATTTGGGCATCGAGGTGCATCTGCCTGTCGTTCACAGCTTGGTCAAAACTCCGTGGCGGTCGTGCACCGATGTCAAAACTTGCGAAGTTACTCCAGATCGCATCCCCTGCGTATGAACTAGTGCCCCATCTTGGTGAGACCGTAGCCGCAAAGCCGGTACCATCGTGCGACGGACTAACGGTTGCTGTCATGGTAACGCCGCTCTCCGAATATGCGTTTTGACCACGCGTTTCAAAGGTGCGTCCCATCACTTCAAACGAGTACGCACTCCTCGATACCTTTAACCCACCGATGAATTCCAGTCCAGAGCCGATATCGCCGTCGCCACCGTCAGCTCGAAGGTTGAGTTGTCCAAACGGGGTAAGCGTAGTGCTCGCAATCCAATTCAATGTGTAGGTTGTTTCGATACCCGTTCTTAGCCTGTGTGTGTCGGCACTGAGATCAGCGCCGCCGGATTCGCCGTTAGAAGTTGCGAGTCGCGATGCTGCCACGTCGCCACGTAAAGCGAGCTCGAACCGGGCGGAATTAGCCAATCTGTGATGTCCACCAAAAACAGCTAATTGGCTTTTCAACACACTCGAAGCATCGTTTGAGCCAACAACTGTGGTACCCAATTCGCCACTACCCATGCCAATCGAGCCCCAGATCGAACCACGGTCTGTCGGAGTGTAACGGAAGTAAGGCATCAGTTGATTAAGTTCGATGCTCATGTGTTGGGTTGCCGTACCGTAGCTGTAGTTAGACTCACCTCCATGCTGTGTGATTGTTAGACCAACTATCCAGTCATCCCTTATGTTCTTGTCGATGCCAAGGTAGACGTTCTCGATCGAGCCACCGTAGTTCTCGCCACTGTAGGATTGGCGGTCCATATTGCTCCAGATCGACCAAGGTGAGGATTTTTCGTCTGCACCGAGAGTGAACGAGAAACCTCGATCAAATGGAGAAAACGAATTTGGCGTGATATGGCTCGCGGTTCCTCCACCCCAATCGCCAGATAACGGCGCTAATGTGCCACCGACTCCACCGCTCGTAGCAGGTTCTGAATGTGGATACGCACGGTGATTAAAGCTGTGTTCAGCCCACGCTTGGTCTGAGTCCAATGACTGTGCGTCTTGTGATAGATCCGAATTCCCACGGACCACACTGGTTCGAGTATCAATCGCAGAAGAGACACTGCCAAGCATGGCGCGACCAAATCCTGCAAGGGACTTCTCGGCGATTTCCATCAATCGTTCATCGCCGACGATGATCTCAGTGGTCAATGCAGCGGTAGCGCCGTGTGGATCGCTTGCAGTAACGGTCAGAGCGACATTGCCTCTTGAGACGGGCGTAATTGTCGCGCCTGTCTCGGTCGTGATTGCTTGAACGACCCCGACCGCATCTAGCAAAGCAGTGTAGGTCAGCACGTCGTCTTCGTCAGTGAACCAATCACGAAAGACTAGATCGTACGGTTTGCCGCCAACCTGAAGTTGGATAGGAACGGCGGCTTCATTGACCGTAGGGCCGATGTTTTCAACCGAGACTTTGAACGATGCCTCAGTACGTGCACCATTCGTATCGACGGCATTCAGTGTGACGACGGTTTCGCCGACTTGCAATCCTTGAATCGTCAGTACGCCGTTTTCGAACGTCATATCGATGATCAAATCGTCGAGCGTGTGTGCTGTGACTTCGATTGACTCGCCGTCTGCGTCGTGAAATGCGTCGCTCAAGTCCAGGACTAGATCACTCACACGCGTCGTGCGTTGATCGGAGAGCGGCGTGACCAAAGATGGCGCGGCGTTCACGACGTTTACGAAGAACATCGTTTTCGCTGTGTAACCCGCATCGTTCGATACGGTCAGCTTGACGAACGTCTCGCCTTGTTTGAGCGCCGAGAGCGTCAGACGAGCACCGTTTACGCGGGCATCAAGAACCGACGTATCACGTATCACGGGTTGCAGGTTAAAGGTTGAGTTTCGCACGTCTGCGTCCGGTAAGAGATCACGAACGTCCAATGTCAACGGTGCGCTACGGTCAAAGGTTTGAGGTCCGAATACAAGTGCGTTGGCAGCTGGCGCTGTCACGGTGATGGTCTCAGTCACACTGGTCTCGGCATCTTCGGTATCCCGCGCGACGATGGTCATCATGGCGGTACCGGCCGAACGTGCAAACGCAGTCAAGATGTTGCCGGTATCCAGAACGACTAGTAGCACACCGTCGTCGGAAGAACTTACGTCATACCCAGCGACTCGGTCATTCGGATTTGGGTCGGTAAATAGCGTATCGAGTTCAAGTTCAAAGAACTCGGGCACTGGGATGGTGTTGTCAGCGGGTAGAGCTGCAGTAAGAGCCTCGCGATCCAACACAGGGGGTTGGTTCTCGCCGTCGTTTTCGTTCGCGACCACGCGAATGGTCGTCGTTTCTGTTGCTGCGTTGCCTTCTGTATCCGTCGCGGAGATCGTAAGGTCTGAGGAGCCGATGGCACGGGCGATAAGGAATGTGGTTGTAGACTCTGGAGTTCCCGATACACGTAGTACGGTCGGGTTCGACGAGACGACTTGCAGTGTTAGATCGTCCCCCTCAGGCTCCGTGAAGAGACCGGTCAGGTTCAACTCATGGTAATTACGTTGCTGCATGGTGTTGTCGGGAGGCAGTGCAGCGGTTAATGCAGCTTGATCCAGTACTGGCGCTTGGTTGCCGGTACCGGGTTCCTCCACCACGGTTAATGTGATCTCAAGCGATGTCGTATTGCTAGCGGTATCGGTTGCGGTAATCGTGATAGTCGCGGTTCCGACCTCATCACCGTAAAGAAACAACACGCCATCATTTGACAAGGCAGGGAGGACGATGCTCGAATCGGTCGACTCGACCGCAAATGTCAGTTCGTCACCCTCTGGATCGGTGAACAGGTCATTAGGCGTCAACTCAACACTGTCGTTTAGAGCGATTTCATTATTGGCCGGTAGCGCAGCATCAACCGCGGCCTGATTGACTTCAGGGGGTTGGTTTTCTGTCGTCAGCTCACTCACAACTTCGATGGTATGAGTATCTGTCGTCTCGTTTCCCGCAGTGTCAGTTGCGGTGAACGTAAGCACCGTACTTCCGAGTGCGCGGGCGGTCAGGACGGCTACAGCGCTTTCACCACTTCCCGTCACCGAGGCTAGGAGAACGCTTTCCGCACTAGATTCGACGCCGACCGTGATGGTGTCGCCTTCTGGGTCGGTGAACAAACCACTGAGTGGAACATCGTGAATCTGACTGACGAGCATTTCGAGATTGGCGGGCAGCGCCTCGGTGAATGCTTCGGCGTTCGCAGCCGGTGGTTGATTCGTTTGTACCGTGACCTGGAACGTCTGCGTCGCGGTCAGTCCCGCGTTGTCCGTCGCCGTTAACGTAATCGTGCTAGTTCCTAAAGCCAACGCCGTGATCGTGAGCTCATTGAATCCTTGAACTGTAGCCGTCACAGCGTTCGTATTGCTACTTGACGCGTTGATGATGGTTCGGTCATTGGCATCTTCATCGTTGAAATACTCCCCCACACTAAACGTCGCGGACCCCTGTACGGCTAGTGACCGATCTGCTATGTCGCCGATGGCCATCGGCGGATCATTGACGTCGTTTACAGTGACTGTAAGCGTGAAATTTCGATTGGGATCGCTTGCTACCCAGCCGTCGTGCAACCCAAGCGCAATGTTGTAGGACGGAGTCTCTTCAAAGTTGATAGCAGTTGCGGACACAATGGCGATACGGTCGAGTTGACGTTGGCACGTCGCCGATTCCGCCGCACAGACGTTAGTGCCGTCCCAAAGAGGATCCACGATCGCGGTAAAGTCGCTTGAGCTCAACGACACGGTGATTTCATCTGCAGTTGAATCGTCGTCGGCGTACTCCACAAGGTGTGAAACTGCGGTACTGATCGGAACGTTTTCGTCAATATTTCCACCCACACCAATGACGCTCGCCGGTTCAAATCTCGGTGCTGTGTTGGTATTGCGGACTTCGACCTGAATGGTGCGCTGCAACTGAATGGTGCCGTCGGTTGCCTGGACCGTTACGATATCGGAGACGTTTGGAGTGGACGCATCAGTCCCGACACCGGTCAGCGTCAGGCTACTACCTGAATGGGTTACCAGATCTTGATGAACATTCGGGAATACGGTGTAGGTGATGTCATCCATTTCAGGATCGGTGAAATACGAGTCTAGATCGAAATTCCGCGAATTTCCCTGGAGTAGTCGAACCGTCATCGGCAGCACGTTTTGCGTACTTGGGTCATCATGCGCATAGAGCTCGTTGATGTTCATCAACGTGATCTCGATCGTGACGTTGGTGTGGTCCCAACCGTCGCTAGCGCGTAACGTGACGGTCATTGAGTTGGTAGATGAAAGACTGGGACTTTCATAATCGAGGAAATAGCCTTGGAGCGCGACACCTGAGGCAGGCTGAACAACTGCAATACACATTTCGCCGATCGCGATTGCTGTCATTCCTGTGTTACGACAGTTTGGTTGTGCCCCGACAAGGCTGTACTCGATGGTGTCGCCATGTACCGAATTCGCTCCACCGTCCAAGTCCGTTGCGTTCCATGCGCCAAGCGGCGTCGGATTGATCGCAACTGCGGAGGCATTTCCGGTTGCAACCTCGTCGACCGCCACTGAGAAGCCGGAAGCGCCGCCGCCGAAGCTTGGTGGGTTATTGACACCCTGTTTAACGAACACGGTCACGTTTGCACCTTCTTGCTTGGTCGTGATATTGCCGCTTTGATCGCTGGCACCGAAGTAGAGCTTCGCCCAATAGACTCCGGCGCTGGCCATGCCATCGCCATCGGCGGTCGCGACTAAGAGGGGACCACGTGCTTCTACCGATAGAACATCAGGTGATGCTGGTAGATTGCTATAGATATTGCAGCGAGATGCATTTTCGACGAAATCACCTGCAACTCCGGTGTCGCAGACTTCAATCGTCGACACAGGGAGCGAAACCGGAGCACCTTCAGGATCACGGAACAACCTAGCGACGTTGTATTCGAAGACGTCGCCGACTTCTAAATAGCGCGTCTCGCCTGAGTGCGCTGGCGGAGCGACGTACTGAAACGTCTCATCTGTAAGTACTGGTGTTTCATCGATGTTAGAAAGCGTGAACGTGACCGTCAGGGAGTTTGCCGTTCGTCCACTCGGCGTGGTGGACGTCTCCCGGGCGGTCAACGTTAGCGTATGTGCAGCTCTTGAATCGTAGTCGAAGGGCATGTTCCCGAGAGCCAACGCGAATGATGCGTTTGCAGCCGTATAGCCGTTAGGGGTCGCGGCGTTGCCGATCGTGCAATTGAGCGATGGAAAATCAAGAAGGTCAGCTGGTGCCGTTTCGACAGCGAAGCAAAAGTCTGACGCAGAGGCGTTGAGTGCGCTTCGAATATTGGTATTGAGGGTTGCTAGCTGCGCCGCTTGTTGAGTCGAATCTTCGTTCCATGCCATCGTGATGCTCGTATTACTAAACGCGAGCTGGGCGTTAGCGAGAGAGGAAAGCAGAACGATCGGGATCAGAAGCAGGAACCTAGTCCACAGCACTGGGAGACTATGGATTCCAGCGGACATTTTTCGTGGACTCACGAATGTCCCCTTGAGTGAGTCCGGTTTAGATCTCGTTCGAGAGTATTGCCTTGTATAGGTTTGAGGTTGATGGGTTGAGGCACCAAAGAGCAATCTGCAGAGACGTGAAACGATGCGATACATGAGACTAGAACGCGATTTGTTAGTGGCTAAATGGTACGAGTTCGAGGTGCGAATGTCTGTTTCAAAAAGGCGCATATTGGGATCGAGGTGCATCGGACAACGACAGAACCGCTCAAAATAAGTGACAATTGAATCTGTCTTATAGATTAGTGCTACTTCCCGGTTAGGAATTCAGGAATAAGGAAAGTCTAGGTTTGTACGCCGATAGGCCAAATCGGTAAGGTAGCTAGGGGATACGAAATATGACTATGACAGTGATTGATTGGCAAGAAATTGATACGCTACTTCTTGATATTGATGGCACACTTCTAGATAGAAATTTCGACAACGTGGTGTGGGAACAGCTTTTGCCTTCAAGGTATGGTGAAGCGAATGGTCTAGAACCAGATAAAGCAAAAGACAAGCTAGTAAAACACATGAGTGAGGTGGCTCACTCGCTGGACTACTACCGCATTGACTATTGGGCGGAGTACACTGGTGTCGATCTGATCGAGTTACATCACGAAGTAGCCCATCTTCTTGAGTTTCGACCTGGTACGCGAGCCTTTCTAGACTGGACTCGAGGTAGTGGTATACACAGCATTTTGGTCACAAACGCAGATCGTCGTTGCTTCGCTGTAAAGGATTCATACTGTCACCTTAGCGAGAAGGTTTCGAACGTCGTGTCCTGTCAGGATTACGGTTATCCGAAAGAGAACAACGGATT
Source organism: Candidatus Azotimanducaceae bacterium (assembly GCA_965220235.1). GTDB lineage: Bacteria > Pseudomonadota > Gammaproteobacteria > Pseudomonadales > Azotimanducaceae > Bin55. The sequence continues at coordinate 153,773 of OZ244815.1, forward strand.
CTGGGTGAGATTGAATGAAGAGCATCCCTTCGACAACGATCGGACCCTCTTTATTGATGACGACGAATCTGTACTTGAAGCCGCTAGATCTTATGGAATCGAACACCTTTTGACGATTCGCCAACCTGATTCAAAGCGAACGGCTCGCCAAGGACTTCGGTTTTCGTCGATCAATAACCTCATGGAAATTGTTCCGAGAGAATTGATAGCACAGTAGATTCTCCATAACAGAGCCTGAACCCGTATTACCGGCTAGCACCAGTTTCGATGGGTGGTAAACCAGTCATCGTAATCAACTCGTTACGTTGCGTTCGAGATAAGGATCGCACCTAATCGCTCCTTCAAAATGTCGAAATGGATATGATGAGATTCCGGCGATAGGGAGAGTTCGCGGATCATGAGGAAATTACTTTCCCTGATTTGCCTGTTGACCGTATGTTCGTCTTCCGTGTTGGGTCAAGATAGCGGAGCAACGCCAACAGGCGCGGCGATGATCGAGGAGATCGTCGTCATTGGTACGCGCGCGAGGCTCGAGAGCCGCGCCGACGAATTACCCGTACCGGTTGAGGGGCACCAAGATTTTGAGTTAGCGCGGACCGGCGAAATCGATCTTGGTGCTGCGCTCACGAAGCTAGCACCATCTTTCAACTACACACGTCTGTCCGTTGGCGATGGCGCATTGCTAAATGCAGCTACGCTACGAGGTCTAGCACCCGATCAGACGTTAGTCCTTGTTAACGGCAAACGGCGCCACAGCATGGCGTGGTTACGCGTGCTGGACGGCGTGATTGGCTATGGAACAGGCGGTACAGACTTGCGCGCCATACCTTCTGCGGCGGTTAAACGCGTCGAAGTTCTACGAGATGGCGCGGCTGCCCAGTACGGTTCGGACGCCATCGCAGGTGTGATCAATATTGCGCTTAAAGAAGGCACTGACCACGAAATCATCGTCCACTCCGGTAGTTCTGGTGGAGCAGGCGGCGCTACACACGGAATGGCGTACAACGGCGGAATGTATCTCGCGGGTGGAGGCTTTTTGAATATCACCGGAGAGTGGTACACAGGAGATTCGCTTCGAAGGAATGGCGGTAACGGTGGCTACGACTCTGACTATCAGGACGAACTTATAAGTTTCAGCTCGCCTTCTCATTCCGGGCGAGGTGTGTTCTTTAACAGCACGCTGCCATTTCGAGCGGACGGCGAGTTGTATGCGTTTGGCGGCATTTCACAACGCGAAGGTCGTTCGAGTGGCGCGTATCGATTCAAGTACAACTACTGGGACGGCATCGAAACCGGTGACGATACGTGGGACTTCGTACTGCCGAACTTCATCAATTTCCACGAGCGCAACACGCACCCCGTGTATCCGGACGGGTTTGTACCGTATGAGGAGTCAGATGTCGGGGACGACTCACTAGCTGTTGGTTGGCGCGGACCCTTAGCTGACTGGGAGACAGATCTAAGCGTCGTTTTTGGGCGAAGCCGATTCGATTTTGGGGTATCCGGCTCTATCAATGCTTCGATTGGCGCTAACTATCTAGCACGGAACCCCAATGCGAGTGTTGGAGAGATCATCGCAAACGCAGGACCCATGGATGGGGATAGCGGTGGTATAGAGTTCAAACAGCGCACCACAAATCTGGATATTCGAAGGGCATTCGAGGATGAATTCGAAACGGCGATCGCCGCAGGACTGGAATCCCGCCGCGAAACATACCGTCAAATGGCGGGGGATGAAGAGTCCTGGTCATGCGGATTACCGCACGTTTCCGATTTCAATGCGTTTGCGGTTGGACCAGACGGCTCGCCGCTTGAAGGCGTGGTTGCCGCGTGTGGATTCCAAGGGTATCCCGGTTACAGTCCATTGAACGCCCGGGCAAGCGAAGGTAGCCGCACCAGTCGTGCGGCATACGGGGAAGTAGAAAGCAGTCCAACGGATGGTCTCTCGCTGGGAGCGGCGCTGCGAATGGAGGACTATAGTGATGCGGGAGCTCAGACCACAGGTAAATTCACGGCCCGTCTTGCGTTGACTGAAGGATTGGCATTGCGTGGTGCCGTATCTACGGGCTTTAGAGCGCCCAGTCTTTCGCAACGGCGATTCAATTCGATCCTTTTTGTCGGTAGTGAGACGGGATTAACGACGACTTACTCGGCGGGCGAAGGCGATGCGGTCGTGCGCGCATTCGGCGTCGACTCACTCAGTCATGAAACTTCGGATAACTGGAGTGCCGGGTTCATCTGGAAGTCGGCCGAAAGGCACTTACGCTTTTCCGTTGACCTTTACGGCACGGCGATTGAGGATCGTGTGGTGAGGTCGCAAGGTTTAGATTGCGCTGGGATTTCAGCATGCGACGCAGTAAATGCGTCCACAGCGACCTTTTTCTTCAATGGCGTCGATACGCAAACTCGCGGTGTCGACGTTTCGGCTTCCTGGGTTATACCACTCGCGACGGGGGAACTCTGGTTTTCGGCGAATGGTCACACCAACGACACCGAGATCACCGACGAGAATCTGCCGGATCGAGCGCCAGCAGATTTGACCTTCGCAGATTACTTTGGAGGCTGGGGCGCGCTTACGCTCGAACGTGGTCAACCGAATAGTCAAGGCAATGTCAATGTCGAGTGGCGCCGCGACGGATGGGGAACGCTGTTTCGGATGAATCATTTTGGGGAGGCGACTCAAAACCCGTTGGATACCGGTGAAATCACGGTTGATCCCGACCAAACATTTGACGTTGAAGGGCGGCTGGATCGCGGTTCGTTTAAGGTGTCGTTAGGCGTAAACAACCTGTTTGATACATTGCCGACGGCACTCGCCAAGACGCATTTGTCAAACGTGCTCTGGGGAATCCGTTACCCGACGGATACACCTTATGGGCTAGGAGGTAGGTTTGGATATGTGAGGTTCAACTATGTGTTTGACGGGTGAGGATCGCCTCAGTCCCGCGTAAGCAAAGCTCACTGTTTTGCTGCTCAGTTACGCATACATTGTGCGAATTTAGAGCCGCCGTCCACCATGAAATCGTGTCAAAATCTATCGATGAACACAGTATCGTGACGTGTTGGTGCACTGCCTGAAGTCAACAAATCGGCGTTGTGTCGATCGTCTAAATATAGCTATTTGCCACGCTTGCCAGTGGTGCGGTTTGTGGTTTCGATGGTCTCTCCAACTGGTGAATTCGTTCTATAGGTTTAAGGTTGAATTGCTTATAGTTAGAGTCGATTTCGGTGGGAAAGTGGTTAAGTACCGGTCAAATCAGTGCTAAAGCAATGCGTTTATGTGAGCCGGAACTGAGACCTATTTAGTTGAACAAACATTCAGGAGAGAACGTGATGGATTGGTCCGGCTGCGCGGAAGTCGAGCAGACATTAGGAAGGGTCAGTGGCGCTTGGGTGTTTACCGGCACTCGGATTCCACTCGCGGCACTCTACGAAAATCTCGCTTGTGGCGCAACTATTCACGAATTTGTCGAGTGGTTTCCCGGAGTTAGCGAGAAGCAGGTACGGGCAGTTCTAGAACACGAAATCCTATCGCTAAAGAAGGCTCTGGTTAGTTGAAAGTGTTGTTCGATCAAGGGACACCTGCACCACTGCGGAACCATCTTCAAAACCACGCTGTAGATACATTGAGTGAAAAAGGTTGGTCCGAAGTAGACAACGGAAGATTGCTTGATTTAGCGGAGCAAGAAGGTTATGAGGTCCTCGTTACGACGGATCAGAATCTTAAATTTCAGCAGCAAATCTCCGATCGGGAAATCGGTGTTGTTGTTCTACGCGCTACTGCGTGGCCAAAAATCCAACAGCAAGTCCGGGCGATTGAGCGAGCGCTCGTGAAGGTCGAGCTGGGCGCAGTGATTGAAGTGGATATACCGCAGGAATAAATTGGACTTAGAGATTGTTACAGGAGAAAATGCTCTTATACAGATTTATTCTGGAAGACAAATTAGCAAAAGGTGTTAGCTTGACCCGTAGATCTACCTGTTTCGTTGCGTTAGCTTGTTTTATAACTGCTCTAACGCAAGCTCAAGACCCTAACGCGGAAACGCCTGAACCTAGACGCGCAATCGACTCAAATGGGGATGTCTCGTTAGCGTTTTTTCATTCGATGTACGAGACACGCTTCAACCGATTAGATACTGACGGCGATGGGTTCGTGAGCAAATCGGAGTATCTTTTTCTGAGTCGTTATCCTCAATCTGGGACGGTTGAGTCAAGTGACGTTGATAAGGATGTTGAAGAACAAACCAAAGTAGACGATTTGCCACCACAGATAAAGTCACAGTTAGAAACCGCCAAAATTGAGTTCGAAATATTCGATCAAAATAACGACGATCGGGTTAGTAAAGCTGAGATGATGGCACCGATTGAACAAGCGTCCCTCTTCGACGCGAATAAAGACGGTAAACTCGACCAACGCGAAATGGAGGCGATATTTAAGTTAAGACCTGATCAGAGTGCGGCACTGCAGCGCAAGAAGTAAACAAGGAAATCAGCTTTATTTATTGACCCTCCCCAGTACGGCAAGTACGGATTCCGAGTTTTTCTTACGAGTTCTATCGACGACTTAGCCCAAACTTCATTGTGTCGTTTGCACTAGTCGGGGATTAGTGTGTTCCTTTTGCCACTCGTAACTCGAACGCTTGAGAGGCATTGAACTCAGAGTCCAAACATACCTAAATCAACGATCACGTCATCAAGACTAAAGACATGTGCGCGATCCGTGACGATTACTTCGCCGCTCACGTTGTCGATCGAAACATACTCGGATCGTACTAGATTGACGTCGCCTTTGATATTAGAGGCGGTCACCCGTCCTCCCGAAACGTGCAGGTTGCCGGACAGGTCGGTTATGCGAACGTCCTTTGCGCGTTCCAGCGTGACGTTACCACGGATCTCTAAAGCGCTAGTGTTTGCGCCGATAGCGTGCAAGTCGCCAACTAGCCCCTGTAAGCGTACGCTATCAGGTCCTTGGGCGTGCACATTCGTGTTAGGTGGAACAGTGATGCGGTAGCTGATACTGAGATCCCTGCGGATCCGCCACGGCAAACCCCCAATCTGAACGGTGTTCCCTTCCTGCTTGATTAGGGGATTCTTCACAAGCTCTTCAAGTTGCTCGCGAATTCGGCGTTGACTCCAACGACCCGAAAATCCCGTAATCGTTGCTTCGACGGTCACACGACCGGGAGCGCCAGTCGCGATGTGTGACGTGCCGCCCGTTCCGTCGATCACTGATAGCTCGACTAGATCGTTTTCAGTTTCAAGTATTCGCTTAATCGTTTGCTCTTCTGCTGCAACCGAATTCAACCCCAACAGTCCTGCTACAACGAAGATACCAACACGGGCGACACTCGTGTTCCTTAAAAGCAGACCAAGAGACGCATAAGACTTAATTTGGTGAATCGTAATCAACGGTCGCCTCGCTTTCCGATACTAGTCAATAGTGAAATGACCTCAGGATTTCCGTCTCGAAGACGATTTAATCGATTAAGAGACGTTGTCCTGAATTCAGAAATATGTCGTCGCTACGTCGGATTCTGTTCCCAAATCAGCGTAAATCGAATAAGACAGTACGAGGGAGATAGGAAGAGCATGTTCAGGAAGATGCTGAGCTCATCATTCGCTGCATGACAGAATCAGACTAGAAGGTCGACAGTCGTAATCGCGATAGGCTATGCGCTCCGTGGATGATGCAGGGGCAAAGAAGAACTTGAATTTCCAGTCAACGGATAGCTCATCCAAAATTGATCGAGCCATATCTGGTTCATAACGATAGTTCTGAGTCATCGTCATTGCTGCGATCGTTGCAAAGAAATTGATTTTGTGCTTCTCGTTCATCATGATATTGGCCGTTTGAAGGGACCTGGTCGCCTTGTCGATTTCAAGCATGACACCACCTTGCACGAATTCATCCTTCCCCACCTCGATGTTCTTCAAACCTACGTACGCCACTCGTTCCGCGCTTTCGTTCTCTACCCTCAACGAATCCCAATCGGTGTTGTGCCTGAGATCGTACCAAGCGTCTTCTGGGGTCATTCTCGTATAGCGGGGCGTTTTATTACGCTCACGCTCGCGAGGTTCCCGATCCTCGATTGAAACTAGTGTCCACCTAGAATCGTTCTCCGACTGAGCATCGTATCGTTCGATTCGACTTGGAATGTAATCGAGTGTTGCGTCCAGTTCAAAACTACAGGCTGGGTGTGGTTCGTGTCTATTTAGGTCCATCGCTTTAACGATGAGCGCACGTTGATCGTCGTTCAGGTTAGGCATTTCAGCCTCAATTACCCAGGTTTTAACGATGCACTCAGATTCTGTGTCATCGGCTGTCGCGGTAGCGAGCCATACGACGCTGACAACCATCAATAGTCGCGAGACCAGTCGTTTGTACTTAATTTGCGTGTATTCGTTCATGTCCTTTTATGTTCTTCCTCGTCTAATAGATCGAAATGAAGTCCGTACCGTTAGTTCTTTCTTGCTCAGGAGTTTAGCCGGTTAGTTAGAGACGAATTCGGACCTCTTCCTTGCTGGTGACAGATTGTCTGAATTCACCGGTAGACACATACTGTGTGACGATAGTTTCGGCGATATGAAGCGTGGGCGAATTTAGTTACAGATCGCTCCACGAATGAGATGCCCTTCAGCTACTCAAGTGTTAGAACGAATAACCCGTTTTGTATGTCACTGACGATGATGTTACCGGAAGGGAGAAAGGGATAAACGCTCCATGCACCAGCAAGCGGAGCATCGTCGTGTTCCGGGAATGTATCGAAAAACGCGATCTCTGAGATCTCTTGCGACGCGAGATCATCGAACTCTAGAACTCGCAATCCGACGCTGTAGTTTGCTTGAAAGACACGGTTACCGAGCACGTACAAGTTGTGGTCGGTGGCTTGGGTATCGTGTTCATACGCATAGAGGTATTCGGGCGCGTCTAAATCGGATACGTCGATGACGTGAGTACGGGTCTGCTGCATAAATGTCAACTCATCCAATTCGTCGCCGAGCAGAAAGTACCGGTGGTCTTCGGTTAACCATCCTTGGTGTACATAAGCCTGTTGTTCATACGTCAAAGAAGAGATGGTCACTGGCGATGACTTATCGGATACATCCACGATCTCAAAGTGATCTTCGTTCGAGCTAAAACATAGCTCTTTGTTAACGTAATCAGAGTCGCTTCCCGCATATACGACACACTGGCTGTCGTGGGTTTTGACCGTCATGTGACAGCCTGCAAATTGCGGATTGTTCGGTATAGACAGGTCGATCATATGGAGACCTCCCTCGCAGGTATCAGTAAGGACTGCGTATATGAAACCGGTGTCCTCGTTAATCACAAGATTGTGAGAGGTCTCAAAGTCGCCATAGATCGTGTCGGCGGCGAATTCCTGAGGCGTCGTCTGATCACGTAATCGCGTTAAATCGAATACTTGCATGCCGTGCGCTCCGGCGCGGTCGGCGACGATATACGCGTAGTTCTGGTACACCTTGATATCCCGCCAGAATGAACTTTCCGTCTCTGATGGTAGACGGCCGATATAGATAGATTCGTCTGGGTCGGTCACGTCCACGAACGCGGTGCCATTGCGCATTCCCATTAACGCATACTCACGATTCGTTTCGGCGTCGTGCCAACCCCAGATGTCAGCGGCAAATTCACCACCCAATTCGTCGTTTGGAATATGGCTACGAAGCGCAATGCCTTGACACGCGAAGCCGCCAGATTGACCGTCTTCGCAAGGCTGTCCGACAATGGGTGGAGGATCCGGCGGAGGAGGTGGCGGAGGAGGTGGCATCAACGGTGGAGATGGTGCTGTCACAATGGGTGCAGGAGTGCTCCCGCCGCCTCCACAGCCCATAAGTGACATCATGCATACTGTTACGAAGACGGAGAGCGACGCTTTCGGTTCCGCGACACGTAAGCACCCAAGTTGAACCACTTGTGATCCACGCTATTGACCGACACATCCAAATTAAACCCGGATGGTCATTTGAACTACCGTTGTCCTCCGACGAATGGCTACAAACGGATTCAGCCACCTCTGGTTGTTCGCTTGTATTAGTTTGGTTTACGCGCTTTGTGAAAGTACATCGGTGTAAAGATCCCCAATCGTCCTGCGGCTACCAGACTATCTGCAGCGATGTTCAGAATCTCCTGAACTTCGAACGCTCCTTTAGGTACAGCCCGTAATGATTGAAGGAGACGCAGAGTCAGCGAAGTCACTTTGCGACCGATAGTTGACCTTGGAAAGCCTCTCAAGGTTCTCATATTCCCTTCTAGAGGGCTAAACCAAGGGGTATTAGGACTCGAGTCTAAAGCTCGGTCTCGGGTCTCAAGCAACTCAAACCCAGCAGATTGCAAGCCATCATTTACTTCGTTGAACGAAACGATGTGCGGACACGCATTGCCGAATTCGATACCTTCCTTGATTGCGCTATGTTCTGCGTTCTCTAGGTCGTTCAAAGGGGTCATGCACCATTCATACCCAGCGAATATCCCACCAGGCTTCAATACGCGAAATATCTCAGCGTAGACCGTTTCTTTGTTAGGTGCATGCGCAATTGCTTCAATATGGTAAACAGCATCAAAGCTCCGATCCTGAGCGGGTATTGCCATGAAGTCACCGAGTAGGACGTGGCATAAGTCGTCCAATCTAAACTTCCTGTTGTACTCCTCACATTTGCTTAATTGGTATTCGGAAATATTTAATCCGGTAATCTCGGAACGATATTTTTGTGCTAGCGAACGTAGTGGTCCACCAACACCACAACCAACATCTAAGACGCTCATACCTGGTTTCAACCCTAATGCGTCACCAAGGAAGTACTGATGATTCGCGATAGCTTGTTCCAAGGACTCGCCGCGCATAGAAGGTGCAAAGTGAAACGACGGACCCCAACCGAATTCGTAGAAATCAGTAACTAGCTTGTAGTACCGTTCAACCATTGACGCATATTCGCCCTTGCCGCTCGCTTGAGAGCGACGGAAGTGTGCGAGCGTCTCCGCGGTGTTCTCTGGCTGGTTCACTTTTTAGATCGAACTACGAATCTATTTCGTCAGAACTTACGTGACTTGCTGGTCGGTAATTTTCAGTATTCAAGGTTAGGCGTTTTCTTTAGGGGGCAATCGTCGCGCAGGAGTGAGAGCGACTCGTCTCGCCATTCGAAGGTCGTTTCACTCTTCTGGATCCTGCTGCTTGGTGGTATACGCTACGTCAATGATCTGAATCGTGCTGTCCTGCTTTATGACGTCCAGCTGTCCTTCAGACGCGCACTTAACCCGCACGACTTTAGTTGCGATCTCGACGAATTTCACCTGGTATTGTCCAACTTCACAGAGTTTCGTCGTGTCAAAGACATAGTCGAAAACGGTACAAGAAGACAGCGTTGCACATACGAAGAGCATCGAAAGTCGTTTCAGTGACATCGTTTTAGAAAAGTCCTTATTGAAGACGACGGATCTCACTCTCCGTCGTTACGATCGTCGTCATCTGGAACCTCTTCGCCTGTGTTATACAGGTACCCATCCACAGCTTCCGACAATTCGCTCGATAGCTTCAATGCTGCTGGCAAACTCATGGAAATCCGTTCCGTGACTGAGCCATCGCCGTTCGCGTAAGCGAGTTCTACACAAACCCCCGCCCCGTCGCACCAAATAGTCTCAAATTGCTTTAGGCGTGAAGGTACTTCGGGTCCGGTAGCATCACCATGGAAGTTCGGGGGCGGAGGAAACTTGAATTTCAATGTTCGACTCGTAATCGGGTTAGTACTAGCTAGGTATTGTTACTAAACTCGTCTATCGCATCATTTAAAACGCCTGTTACAGCCGCACACTGGGCAGTGTAATTGATAGCATCGCCACAAGGGATCGCGGTCTATTTGCAGGTTCGTTGCGGAATAGATTCGGGCTCGGCGAGATTGGTAAGTCGCGAACCACTGAAGGATTCTTTCTACGTCTGAACCAGTAGCCGAGCGGATCGAAGACGTCCGCAACCAAAACCGAGAATATAATAGTTCGCAGAAATCATGACTAAAAAGCGATAGTAAGAGCCTCAATGATGAGAAATATACTACAGATAGGTTCACTGATAGCTTTCATCCTTATTACAGGATGTGCTGCAATCCCTAGTGAGGTTAATCTGATGGTAAGTACGACACCTGCGGGCGCGACGGTTGTGTCATCCGATGGGTGGACGTGCACGACACCATGCAGTCATCAAGTAATACGTGATTCTAAGTTTGATTTGGAGGTCACGCAATCAGGCTACAAGCCGGCGAACGAACGTGTGGAGATTCCAGCATTCAAGAGATCCAATCTATACCGGAATGTAGGTGCGAGTCTCGGATTCATAGTCATGCTGATAGGAGCCGACATCTCAAGTGACCTCGGATCCGCGTTAATTGAAGCCCTTACTGGTGAAGACGCTAGTGTACTTTCGACGGGTGAGAAGATCGGTTCGGGATTGATCGGTGGAGTTGTATTCGGTGGTGTTGGATATGCGATTGATCGCATGCGAGACCAAAATAGAGCAGCTCGTCCAATTCCTGTTGAAATACAGTTAGAACAGGCTGCGGCGGCTTCAGACTAACGAATATACGCGGGTGGTCATTGATCTGCTTTCGCAACGTCGATGATGGGTGATCCGCATTAACGCAAGATTCATCAATAGTTAAGGGGAATTTTCAGTGCACCACACTGATAAACCTTACGACAACTCGCGACTGGCAGTCTCAACCCACGATTGACTCTACGGATGCTCACCGTAGTAAATACGGAGACGCCACGAAAATGACTGACCAACGTCGTCGGTGTCCCCATCGAACACTTCTAATCGCCATTCGCCGTCGGGATTCTCGCCATAAAAGGCGTTGGTAAGCATTCGCCACGTGAAAGTTCCCATTTCGTGTACAGCTAGCGCTTCGTCGAAAACTTGACCAACAACGCTTCTCGTACCTGCGGGTGAGATCAAGTCAACGCCTAGGTCGTTAGGGAAATCGTGTTGCCAGTCGATCTCGATGACGACAGCTTCAATGTTGGCGTCCGCGCGCAGACCACGTACGTTCAGCGTTTGACTTATACCCGAGAGGTCGTTGTCGGGAATGTCTACCGTTTCGATGAATTCGAACCAGGCGGATTCATGGAAGTCACCAAGCGAATTCGGTTCATATTCCTTCGCAAATGCCACCGCGTCATCGAGTGCAACCGCACCGAAACCATACCAGTTATGAAATGAATATCCGGCCGCGTTCTCGGTCCAGGGTAGCTGGACGATTCGAGAGGATTCATCGATGGTCAGCTCAACGACTTCGATGTTCGCGTCGATTTTGCGTGCGGTATTCGCGAGTATGTGTTTCACGTCGCGCCATGTAAACGCGGGGTCTTCTTCCAAGAGCACCGCGACAGCGCCTGAGGCGTTCGGTGCTGCTGAAGATGTACCGTTCATGAGCGATACGTAGTCACCATGCGGATTTAGCTCACTATCACTTTCTAGACTGACGGCTGTTCCAAATGCCTTCACAAGAGTCCCAAGCCCTCGATCGAATCCCATCGAATCTGTCGTAACTAGCGCTGGGAAGTTAACGCCAAATTCGCCGCCTGGTGCGCTAACCCAAAGATTCGCTCCTACACTGGAGTAGCTGGCTTTTGTTCCCGCTGCGTTATGCGCCCCGACAACGATCAAATATGGAAGAGATTGAATCGGGTCGAGTTGGGTGGACAAACAACCGATCTCGTCGTTGATGGCTCGATGTAACGAACTACAGTCGCCGAAACTGTTGCCCGCAGCTTTGACATAAATAGCGCCTTTGCCAGACCGCAACTTTCGGATACCGTTCAAAAACACTTGCTCTTCAAAGACCGCGAGTTTCCTAGGTGGCTCACCTATCGATCCGAAACTCATGTTGAAGATGTCAACGTCGGTTGAATCGGGTTGATAATCGCTTGCGCCATGTGAAGCTATCAGCGCATGCAGCTGTTCGGCGGCCTGAAGCATGTTGTAGCCTCGAAGCTGTGCGCCAGGCGCTACGCCTCGACCACCGATGCTGTTATCTGCCGTTGCAGCGATCAGTCCTGCGACTGAGGTTCCATGTCCGACCGCTGGATCAAAGTTGAAAGGGTCGGTCGACTCTTGTCGAACGAGCCAAGGATCGAGCTCCGTTTCCTCTACGAACGCCGCATTGAAGTTGAATGATGCACCCTGTTCGATGTTGCCCCAAAGATCAGGATGACACAATTCCAATCCCGTATCGACAACAGCCACCTTGACCCCAACGCCGGTTGGACCATCGCTTAAAGTCTCCTCCATTCCCATATCTTCGTCAAGCGCTCCTCCTTGCCTAGCGAACGCTGCTTGCCCTGTGTTATTAAGATGCCATTGATGAGTCAGCAGCGGGTCCGTACCACTCGGCATCAACTCCTGGTCCGGCGCGACACAGGTAAATTGGATTCGCTTTAGTGCGTCGAACGTAAATCCCGTTTGACCTCGAGCAAACACGAATTGCCCAATGGCAGGATAAGCGCCACTATATACACTGAACAATACGAAATACGTTGTATTTGCATTGAGCGACTCCCGAGTGAACGTAACGGAGATATCAAATGGTTCCCCTTTGGGGTCGAGAGGCAATATCCGTGAGTGAATGGTCGCAACAGAAGTAAAGGAAACATCGTCAGGGTCATCGGTCGTTTCGTCGGGTGCGACGGACAGCAGTTCGCTTCGCAGCGTTGAGATTGGCGTCGCCCTACCCCCTAGGTTGAGCACTGAAACCGTAAACGTGGGTTCCGTCGCAGAGTGATCGAGTTTTGGGAAGACGAAGTACTCTAAATCCAACGAGTCTTTATCGGTTGGCACTTGGTCAGCTGAAGCTCCGCCAACGACTGTGGGGTTGAGAAGACCTACGTGTCTTCGGAACTGATCGGAGAAGGTCACTCGTGCTTCTACGACTCTCGGATCGAGCCTCAGTTTCTCTACCAGCGCGGTTGGGTTCGTTCCTTCGGATAGCGTCATGATTGCGAAATCCAATGTCGGATATGCGCGTCCCGACGGCACATCGTGTTCGACCATGAGATCTTCGAGTGTCGCATCATCGTGCAGCTCAACAATAACACTGGAAGTCAGAGTCCGAAATCGACGCTGTATCGGATCGAAAATGAAGTGCTTTTCAGGACCTTTAAGGTCCGCGTACGCCACATAGGACGATTCATCTAAGGAAACTCGGTACGTTCGATACTCCTCGTCGCTCGAAATCTCCATGCGCATCGCACCGACGTCATGGTCAATCGATGTGGTCAAATCGCGGTTCGGAACCACAATAACGTCCTTTTCTGCTTCGCTAGTGGAATGAAACGCCACCATCTGCCCGTGCACGACGACGAGAGGCATGATCATCGAACAGATTGAGAGCGCAATAATTTTCCTGGAGTGCGGCATTTCGTCTCCGATTCATATTTGGTTTTAGACGTATTTAGACTGCGAGCGTTCAGGCTTGAGATAATTCCGCTTGAACTTAAGAGAGCAGGGAAGGCCCGTTCGCGTCTAGACTCGGATTATCCAAGCGGTGTTTCATGGCTGGATTTACGTTTGATCCATGTCTATACGACTGAGCATTCCATTGTTCGTGCGAAATACCGCCACGTTTTGGCGCGGATGACTATGCTCGATTGACAACCTGGCCACTGCTCACGTGAAAATATTTGTAAATCAATAAGTTATTAATCTATTCACAGTGGCACGGCAGTTGTTTAAATTAGTACATATCGGTAATCCTAGAGTGACACGATTGAACTCAGTGCTGAACTTAAACCTCGTCCCCGAACAGTGGCGGACTAGATTCCGATCTCTTCGATCTTCTAGAGCCGATGCTAAGTGCCTATTTCAAGGGATCGGCACCGCGCTCGCGATGATCGTTGCAACGGGTTTTGCAGGTAACAGCGCAGCCAATGAGTCTGAGCTGTTTGATATTCACGAGATCGACACCGGAAAAGCCGAGTATCAAACGGTACTGACAGGTTCGTTTATCGATTCAGGCCACGTCGAATTCGCTGTCATAAGTACTGGGAAACACATAGAACCAGACATATCGATATTTCAATTAGATGGGAACGAATGGACATCCGAACGGACTTGGTCGCTTAACAAAGATATTCTGTTCGTGGATCGATTGAACGTGTTAGGACGGGATCACTTATTGACCTATAGGCTGGGACGGTTTAGTCGAATCGATTTAGCTTCGAACGTCGAGCAAGAATTGTTCGAAATCACCACCGATTTCTCTGGGTCTGCGGATGAAGGTATCCCACGCCTCAAGGTCGTGCACGATCTGAATCGAGATGGCCTCGACGACATCGTGATGCCTGCGAGAGAGGGGTTCTGGGTGTCAGTGCAACTACAAGACGGCACGTTCTCAGATGCTCGCAAAATCGGACCTCGGGAGCCACAGCTGGACGCGAAGGCGTATGGTGATGAGCGCAGTTATGGTGAGGTCGGCATAAACGCTCAGACGTTGCCTTGGTATCTAAGTCGTGTACATCAATTGGATTACGACCTCGATGGTCGAAGTGACCTCGCGTTCTGGAACGACTCCTCTTTTGCAATCTATCGCCAGGATACCTCAGGTCATTTCATCGAGGAACCGGATACGTTTATTACCGACGTGCCATTTGATTTTGATGGGTCGTACGCACTCGCGTTTCAGTTTAGCGATAGAAGCGTCGCTTCACTGCTTTTAGGCTTAGGTGGTCGCTTCGAATACAAGATTTTGCAAGGATTCCCGGACCTGAATCGTGATGGTATCGCCGACCTCGTGACGCTTACTTTTTCAGGACGCCGTATATTCAGCTTACACGGAAACTATGACGTGCATTTTGGACGAGCAACACCTGAAGGAATTACTTTCTCGCGGTCGCCCGATACATCCGCTCGGACGCCCGGTCCTGCAGGTGGCGAAGCGTGGGGGTATGCCTCTCAGCGTTACGTTGATTTCGATGGGGACGGCATGACCGATTTAACGATGGGATCCGTCAACACAGGTCTAGGCGGTATGGCTCGGGCGATGATTGGTAACTCCATTTCGATGAACTTGGTCGTGTATCGATTAGAAGATGGTGTATTTCATCGTCGGCCGGACGTTACGAAGAAGATTAAAACGCCGTTCGCTCCGTTTACTAAACGCGGGGTGCTTTTTCCTACTGTGCTAGCAGGTGACGTTAACGGCGACGGGCGAATGGATTTACTTGCGGTTGAGCGATGGGATGAACTGTCAGTTTATCTTGGTATGGACAGTCCGCGATTGTTGAAGGATGAGCCGATAAATCTCGTTGTTGAAGCACCTACGGACGAGCGATTCGCGAAAGTTCGCGATTTAAATAGGGATGGTAGAGACGACGTCTTTATCCAATATCCGTCTGACTCTGAGACGAATCGGGTGGTCGTTCTGATGGCTCAGTGACATAATGGACTAACGTTTTAGGTACAGGGGCGCGACGGGTCGAAAACAGTACTTTGACCTTGAGCAGGTAATACGTTCATGAGAAGTACGTTTACGTCGAAGATTCCGAAGATCCGTCAAAAGTCATATCATCTCGTCAATCGACGAGGAAGTCACGTATGAAGATTTGGTCGATCACATGTAGTCTCGTCGTGCTTATGACCGGCGCCGCGATTGCTTGTCGATATTGGAATTCAGGCGATTTCAACTTAACGTATTCCGTACTCGCGTTTTTTTTGTCGGTGAACCTCCTGGCATGTTATTGGGAGATTTGCCTGCTCTTGCGTATCGCAACGATTGAAGAGAGACGACAGCATTGGGACACGCTCCGATCGAATTCGCGGGTTTCACCTGCGCTCGAGTTTCTGACCATGTCTGTGCCGCTACGGCAGGCTTTCTCGCCTCGCGTGTGGGCGGAAATGTGGGGCGTTTACTCACTTTACGATGCGTCCTATGCGGATAAGAAAACTTACGGTTTTAACGTCGATATCGCAAACGGCGTGGTGACGCCGATACTCTCACTGGTCTTACTCGGGACCATCACGATTCCATTTCTACCGGCTAGAGTCGCGGGTATTCTCGGGATTGCGCTTTTTTGGCAATGGATCTATGTGACGTCCGTCTATATTCTGAGTTTCTACACGGCGGGTCGCTATCGACTGATTAGTCAGAGGGAAATACTGCTCTATATCTGGACCCCGAATCTGTTCTGGATCTTATTGCCGATATTTGGCTTCTATGTTTCGGTGCGATTAGTCTTAGAGGGTAGCTACGCGGCGTTGGGATTGAGTTGAGAAAATGGGGCGACAATCGCCTAAACCCCACAATAATTCGGTCTCGACCGGTCTAGAAAGCGAGAAAGTCGCTAAGGTCTGATGAACCTAGGATTAGGTCTTGCTTGCGTTGGATTGGTGATTGCCGCGTTCGGAAGCGTTGCCACTTGGGCGTCTACCACGAAGCGTTTTCAGCACCTTCGGCTTCACACATCGGTCGGTTCGATCCCAAGAAAGCACTGGTCGATCATCCTTAACGGCGCACTCGCGGCAAGCATGTATGCTACAGCGGTAATCGCGGGCGCTGACGTCCTCTATCAGAAGGACATTGTCAACAGCGTTCTACGAGTTGCGATCGAATCCTTGATCGTCCTCCTCGTATACGATTTTTTGTACTACTTTCTCCACCGCTGGTTGCACACGCCTAGGATGATGCGTAGGGTGCATGGCGTGCATCATCGGGTGCACGTTCCCGAAGCGATGGATGGACTATATCTGCATCCGATGGAGACTTTTGCGGGAGTTGCTTTGTTGTTCGTCGCCATGGCTGTTGTCGGACCGATCAGCGTGGCGTCGTTCCTCACGGTAGCTTTTGTTCATTCGGTCGCGAACATTGCCACTCACACCAATCTGGTCGTACCTCATCCCGTGTTTGCATTGTTCAACTACTGGGCAGTGCGTCACGATTTTCACCACAGTACGCACCGCAACAGGAACTACGCCTCCATCTTCCCTCTCTGGGATCGCATATTTGGTACGTTCCAGTAAATCGTTCTGAGACTGTGGGAACCGTCCTTGTCACCGGGGGTAGCGGGTTCATTGGATTTGCCATCGCATCCGCTTTTGCACGGACTGGTTGTCATGTCCGCACGATTGATAGACGTTCTCATTTGGCCGTCGAAGGCATTGAATTCGAGAATGTGGATCTCACTAACGAGCAAGCGGTAGCGCATGCATGTCGTGGTGTGGAAACCGTCGTTCATTGCGCGTCACTGGTTCAAACGCGCAACAACGCACGGGACGCAGTGTGGGCAACGAACGTTGGCGGTTCGGAGAACGTCATCTCAGCTTGTCGAGCGCACGATGTCGCACGCCTTATTTACATCAGTTCCGCCAGTGTGGTCTACGACGGCAGCGACATTGAAGAAGGCGATGAGAGCCTTCCGTATGCGACTTCGGCTCCCAGTGTATACGTCGAAAGTAAGATCGCTGCAGAGAAAGCAGTTCTAGCCTTCGCGAACGAGGGTTCGACAAGGGTGTGCGCGTTAAGGCCACATCTCGTGTTTGGTCCGGGCGACAGTCGCCTTATTCCTAACTTTCTCGCCCGAAGAGGTCGGATGCGGGAAATTGGACGCCGTAGGTTTTTGTCCGACTTCCTCTACATCGACAATTTCGTTGACGCCGTTCAATCAGCGGACTCTCGGCTCGCAGATGACCCGTCAATTTCGGGGGAAGCATTCTTCATCACGAACGGTGAACCTCTCGCGTTTTTTGAATTTGTCGAGAAGTTCTACGCGGCCACCGACCAGCCACCGATCTCGGGTCGCATCCCCGTTTGGATCGCGTATTTCGCCGCTATGCTCGTAGAACTCTACTACCGGATGAGTTCACGCGAAGTCATCGCTGAGGATGGCGTGTCTCGTTTCGCGATCCGCTACTTGACGACTCACCACTATTTCAGTATTAAAAAAGCACAAAAGTTGCTCAACTGGTATCCCGGGGTGCCAATTGACGAGGGGATTGAGCGTACGGCGGAGCGTTTAAAAACCTCGCGGGATTTCGGGTAGAGGCAGTTCTCAAAAATCAAGGGAGGAGATTGAATCGTATTTTGAGAAAACCACTTAGGGCAGCAATTGAGACAAATGACACCATCTATTAGTGAGGATAACTAACTCACGACGTTTGATGTCATCCTCACCTTGTATGAAATGTCTATAAATCAATAAGTTATGGTTGACAGAGCAATGGTACGGCGATTGTTTTGGATTAGGTATGTGAGGTACTCCCGCTATCCATGAAATGGCTCGCCACGTTTAGGACCAATCTCGTTCTCGTTTGGGTGATTGCTTCGTTTGAAGTGCGCACGGATGTTCGATTGTTGCGCACCTGGTTCTTTGTTGCGTTCGCGCTCCTAGTTGGTGTGACCAACGCCATCGAGCAGATTAGCGTCTACACGCAACTCTCGGCGGTCAGTTCTGGCACTTTCATGCACTCCCCATTGTTATCGCCGATCACGATCTTTCCTGATTTTCAGGTCGTGATCACTTTTGGTCTCATTTTCTTTGCTATTGAAATTGCGTCGCGTGACCGGAGCGCTCGGATCGACGAGGTCATAGGTTCGCTCCCGATTAGCAACAACCAAATCGTGTTTGGGCGCGCTTTTGGATTATCTGCCCTGTCTTTTACGCTGTTTACAGCGTTTGTGAGTTCGTATGTCTTGGTGGCGCATCTATGCGAGTTCGCGCTTCCAAATCTTGGTTTCCAACCGCCCGAGACCTACAGTATGCTGGCGACGCTTTTTACAGACGCGTTGCCCTACCTCTATTTTTGGACCGCTTCGGTCATGTTCCTGACTGTCGTCGTTCGTTTCCGCGTTCTGGCTGCGATTCTCGCGATCGTGTTGATGTTGTTGATGTACTGGCTACAGAACAACGCGCCTATGTATCTACTGGATGTGTTGGGAACCTATAGTCTGAACACGCAACTACCGTCGGAGCTTTCACCGGTTTTCACTTCAAGTGCGATCGTGTACCATCGTATCGCACTCACTCTGCTCGCGACCGCGTTTCTATTCTGGACTGCGTACCTGCTACCACGGCTTGATACGGACCGCACAAGGAATCCAGCGGTTCTCGCTTTCTCCGTGACGGTACTCGCTGTTGTGGGATTCGGCGTTGTTCAAGCTCGAACAACCTCGATGTTAGTGGAACGCGAAGGTTGGCGTGAGCTTCACGCTCAATTCACGAGCGCGCCACAACTGGATATAGAGAGTTTGTTGGGACGCATTGAACTCGATCCTGGGGGTGAAATTGCGATTGATCTCACCATCGATTTTCGTCTTTTACAAGGATTTCGGCAGGAAGAATCGTTGGTGTTTTCGCTCAATCCCGGATATGAGATCGAAGAGATATTACTCGGTGGGGATGCGGTCGACTTTTCGTTCGAAGGTGGCCTACTCACGGTGGCTGGACCTCGACCTATTGAAGAAGACGAGCGTTTGAGTCTCGCGATCAAGGCATCTGGTCACCCGAACGAGCAGTTTGCGTATTTGGACACAGTGATCGATCCACTTTCTACTGACGGTGTTAGCGGATATGGACTTTTCCTTCTCGGTTCAGAGGCGTCTATCAACAATTCAAACTACGTTGCTCTGCTACCTGGGATTGCGTGGTATCCCATGGTTGGTCCACATCTTGAACGCGACGCGATTAGTCATCGTCCGCGCGATTACTTTGATGTGAAGCTTGAGGTGTTGACCCCAAGTGAGTGGCTTGTTGGTGGACCAGGCACAGTGGTCGTCAAAGATCTCCCTCGCATGCGTTCGCACACTCTCGTACCGTCGATTCCAATTCATGAAGTAGGTTTGTTTGCGGCAGAGTTTGAAAGACGGCAGCGAACGATCGCAGGGATTGAATTCAAACTTTTGGCGTCACCCGAACACACGAAGAATCTCGACATATTTGAACCAATACTCGCAGAGATCGAAGCAGACCTCAAAGAACGGATTGAGTATGCTCGCACACGTGGCTTCGAATTTCCGTTCGATACGTACACCATCGTTGAAACGCCGATTTACCTGAGGACTTACGGTGGAGGATGGCAAATGCCTTCCATACAGTCGCTGCCAGGCTTGTTCTTGCTCCGGGAAGGCATGTTTTTGTCCGCCGACTTTCGGTCGGTCGCTGACGCGATTCAGGAAGACGTTGACTTGACGGAGGAAGAAAAGAGCCGACGACTGCGAGCGTACCTGACACGATATTTTGAGAACGACGTGACAGGCGGCAACATCTTAGATGCCTTCGTCGACAACTTCGTGCGTTTTCGCACAGAACCCACCGGACCTCGAGCAGAGTGGCTCGGATTCTTGATCGATTACTTAGTCTCAGAGGTTATTTCCCGGTCGTCCGGCTTTTATTCAGTACAAAACTTGAAGACGATCGGAACGTGGGCAACAGCGCGGTTAGGAGCTTGGGATATCGATGCCGAACGCACGCAGAACACATTGAATCAAATCTACTACTACCAATACATCGATCGACCAGAAGTCTGGGAGTTCATGCTTGATGAGTCTCCCCGCGAACATTCGAACACCAGTTCGCCTAGGAATCTCCTCCACGCAGGTTATCTCTATAGTCAGACGATGGGTGATCTTCTCTTGGATTGGTTCGGGCACGAGCCAGTCGGACTGTTGCTAGCGACTCTATCGGAACGCTTCAAAGGCACGACATACACCTACGAGGACTTCAATTCGATCGCTGCGGAATTGGATATGCCGTTCCGGGATATGTTTGGGGATTGGTTAAACGATATCCGACCAGCAGGATTTGTTGCAAGCGCGTATGAGGTAGTACGGTTACCGGACGATCCTGATGGTTCGCCTTCCTATGAACACACCGTAAACGTTCAGAATCGAGAACCGAACGCTGGAATGTTCAGCGTTCGGTATGAGTTTTCAGGTGAGGAATCCGGCACGGGACGAACGGCTCAATCTTCGCCTCCAATTCAACTCGATGGAGATCGCTCGGTTCAGGTTTCGATTCAAACAGAAACACTGATCGAATCAATGCGAGTCCAGCCCTACTTCAGTTTGAACCGCACAAGTTTCGAGGTGCGTCGTGGTGGTGGTTCTGACATTCGTGTCGTGAATCGCGCCCCCGCGCCTTTAGTTCAGCCGTCGGAATGGACCTGGGAATTCAGTGACAAGATTTTCGTCGACGACCTCGATCCGGGATTTACGGTTGATCCACTGAATACCGACGGAGGTTCTCGATTCACAGTTCGGATGGTCTCCTTGGATCAGGTTGATCCAGAATTGGTAGTTAGAGACGAAGGGCTTCAGATCTACGACGGTTATTCGAATGTGAACGCGACCGAGTGGCGACGTCAGATGGTCGATACTTCATTTGGGGTGTACCGTAGGACATTGGTACGAGCAGAGCACGATTCAACGCTCCAACGCGCTCACTTCCTAGCTGATTTACCGCATGCTGGGTCTTGGCGTCTCCATTACCATCTCCCTCGTCTTGAACCTCGATATAACCTACTTGATTCGTGGGGAAGGGAAGGCATGATGCAAGGAGACCTGGCTAGGAGACCAGATTTGAATCTCGCAGTTACTCAAGCGACAAACACTTATCCCGTCGTGTTCCAAGGCGACGACATGCTGGCTGGTTGGAATCGTGTGGGTACGTTTGAACTTAATGCGGGAGAGGTAAAGGTGAGCGTATCAACAGAAACTTCGAACGGCACCGTCATTGCTGACGCCATCTTCTGGGAATACGCGGGTCCAGCTGAACTGAAGAATGACTAACTTGAACGAGGTCAATTCAAAAAGGGAACTCGCTCATACCGAAACAAATTAACGATGGTTGGTTTGAGATCCTAAAAAAACCACACCCAGCCTATACCAAACCTCGTACTCTCAAGATCGTCAACATTGAAAAGCCGACCAAGCTTGAACGAAATACCATTCGAACTGGATAGCTTGTAGGTTAGCTCACCGGTCACCGTAAACCCATCGTCAGAATCGCGTAGACCGTCGGCTGATAGTCCGTAGATCACGTCTCCAACCTCGAGCAGACCACCGATGCCAAGGTCCCAATCGGATTCGTCGTCGGCGAATGTGCTACCTGCCATGGTGTACGTTGAGTCGACTTTCGCATAGCCGACTCTAACGAATGGAGTAATGTTCTCGAATCGCATCCCCCAAGCCACATTCGTCTCTGTTACATCAGAGTCCGATTTCACGCAGATGCCTTGGAGACATTCATTGAACGAAGACCGATTGACGCCGCCGGCGACGTTGACATACATCTCGTTGTCGAACCAGTGGCTTAGGTTGATACCCGCTCCCCATCCATCAAGATCGACATCATCAACGTCTCTCGCAGATGCTTTGAAATAATCACCTAAGACGGTAACGTAAGTCTGAGCCACGAGACTGGAGGACATTAGTAATGCCGTGAAGATCAGGATCGTTTGCTTCATCTGAATTTCTCAACGGTAAGGTATGAATAGACACGATGTTAGACAGACCTTTATTACGTACGTTCGAGACTTTGAGGCATCGTTCTACGGTTCCTCAATACGTTCAGTACTTGGCTCCTGATAAGCAGACACAATACGCACGCTCATTGAATGGATTGCGAAAATAGTCTTTCATAAGTTGCTCTCTGGAGCATAAACGATTGCTCGTAACAGAGAAGAAAGCTCGGTCGCGGGCAAGTTGACATACCTCGAATCAGCTGACGTGAGATGTAGCACAACACAATGACGATGAAGGAACCCGTTGGCAATGGCACGTTCTCGCCGAGTCATTTAGAACGCGACATAGCTTTCGTCGAACAATTCAAGCGGAAAACACTGCAGACCGTTCTAAATATCGCGAGAGCTCAGAAGGTCGGGATAGTCGTAGGTAACGAAGCTGTCGGCGAGCGACCACGTCATGATTTGCGTGCGTGGGGAATATCGGTGGCTTCACTGTGACTCGTATTCGTCCTCTCCTGGTGGTTATTGCAGTCATTGCAGCTATCGGACTATTGGTCATTGCGGCTTTATTAGTGTGGATATCCCAATCATCGGATGGTCGACAAGTACCTATGAATTGGACTTTCGACGAAGAACACGAGTACTTCTTGACGGAATGGAAAGACGCGGGCGGTGGCGAAATGTCGACGTGGGGAATACCAGAGAGCGTCTTGAAACAGTTCGATATCAAGGAAAGAACCATTACTCCAGAAGTTTTCTTTAGCCGGGAATTCCAGAAGGCGCTTCGTATGTCTGGAGAACCATTTACTGTGATGAGAGACCCAAGCGAAATGCTGCGCGGATTTGACAGTGCACTGTCGGAAGACAACGGATCCACACTTTTCATAGAAAACGAGAAGCGAAGAATGGCAGTTCTATCTCGTTTGAGAAATCCAGACGATTTGCCTCCTGAGGTGTTAGAAGGATTAGAGCAATACCGGTTTCAAATTGATCGAATGAATTCGAGGCGCTCGGTACCCCGCTACGATTTGCGGGACGATGCCCGGTTTACTTACATTCCTGTTGACGAGGCTTTTTCGAAGTTACACCCAACGGATCAAGAACGTCTCGAACCATATCGTGAACAGCTTTCTCTAAATTTTTTCTTTTCCGATACCTTTCGGCACATGACGACTCTAGAGCGTCAATCAGCTTACAGACTACGCTCACATATGGAGAGATCCAAAGAACACCCTTTCGTGCTGCCGCCGGAAGTAATGACGGAGATAAAACAGGTATCCGATCAAGGCTACAGATTGAAACCGAATGAGTTAGCGCGTACAACGTTGATAAGACAACAAATTGAGCGTAGTACAAGAGAGTCGCTAATTTCATTTCTCAATGGCGAAGAAAAGAGCAAGAGGATCTTGCCAATTGATAGCTCGGAAGGCAAAGAGCTGATCAGAAATTTGAGCCCCGTCCCTGAGGAATATATTCTCTCGAACTCCGATAAACTCCTCGTTCGTATACCTCCCGATAAGAGATGGCGCCGTTACTATTCAAAGAGTGTGTTTGGTGGAGCCTTGCTGGTCGACGAAACGGAGGCAACTGATGCACATGTCTTCTACCCAAATCTAGAGATTGCTGGGCATGATGCGTTGATCTTGTACGAACAGTACAAGAACAACCATTGGGTCACAACCGTTACCGCCTTTAACGGGATGCACCTATTTCATTTTTTGGCAGATGGCAAGCTGGAAGACCATCAGAAAGAGGATTTTCTCGAGTTCTGTCGAACGATTGCTGAGACCATTCATTAGGCGTGCGTTAGTACGTTACGTAGCTGATGTTGCGTAAGCCTAGTTAGTAGCCCATGTGATGAAAGAAATTTCTAGACCTTGTTTATCGATCTATGGGGGTGCGTGGATGGTCTGAGGGGTTCCGTGTTTCACGTTTTATTCAAAGCGCGATAAGACCTCGCTCTTTAGGGAGCGGAGCAGTCACTGCTACGCATAGGCAAGTTCTAGCGTCGTTGGCCGCTCGCGTCGGGACAGGAACCATTCGTCGGTTTGACTTTAGGTCTGCCGATGCGGAGTTGTAGACCCGTACGTATTGGGGACATACGCAGGTAGTAGGTCGCACACCGGGCTTGCTTCAGGTTTATACGTCCGATTGGCACCTTAAGTCGAAGCCGATTTAGACGTTCTAAGTCAGTGCCTTTCCATAAACATCGATGTCATCCACTCGCAGTAGTGGCCTGAATCGTTCCGAAACAGCTAAAAATCAGATTGCAGAGTCTTCCTGACAACTCCTGCGGTTAGACGATGAGCAGAGTCTAGCTACTCTAGCTCCCGCGATCAAAACACGCCTACGCTTCAAGGTGTGCGGAAGAAACTAGCGTTCTACTTACTGCGGATGAGACTACCCGGAGAAGAACGCCCCCTACGTTTCACAGTCTGAACGGTACGCCCGTTGGAATCCACCACTGGTACGCGTTGGTTCTTGATTCGATCCGAACCAAGATCAACCGGCTTCATGCGACGTTTGTTTAGGGCGGTGTGGACTCGATTCGAGTCTGTCAGCTCACCCTTGGATTGATCGTAGGAAGCGAGTACACCCTGACCTGAAAAGGCAACTTCGTCATTCTGCTGAAAGTAAGCGCTACAGCCCGATACTAGAGTTAAAACTAGAACTGCGCCAAATAATCGTTTCATAAATTGCTCCTCGGTCGATCCTTGATTTATTCTAATGACACGGACGGTTTTGGAGCATAAGGAAGGGGCGTTGGGTTCCTACATTTCACATCAACCGCTTGGCCAAAGCAACTCCGCCTCGATACGATAGTCCTCTTCGCCGTCTAGTCGATCCAACGTCGCGAGATCTGAATAGGCGATCAGGAGGACTTGCCCTCGCACATTTTGGCCGTCGAAGTGAGTGAGATTCACTAGGACATCTTCGTGTCCATCGCCGTCGAAATCCCCGGCACAACTGACGTACAACCGTGCTGTATTCGCGGTTAACTCGCCTAACGAGATGTGCCAGACATTCGGAGTTCCTTGCTCAAGCGCGGTGTCCAGCTCGATGCTTCCGTCCTCTACGCCGTCGACGCTATCTAGTGAAGCGAGTTGCTGAGTATCAAAGACGATTACCTCGAGTGGATTCGACGCAGAAAAAGGTTCGGCTACCTTAATGAATGATCCAATCGTCTGAACTCGATCCGTCGTGACATCTGGTTTGCATACGTTTAGAAGTCCCAAGTTCGGAAACGCCCACGAGTAATTCGAGCTCGTGTCAAACGTGGTCACAACTCCATTTGTATTTTCGTCGGCAGCGTCGTGTTCAGCCAAGTGCCTCAAGTCTACGAGGTGAGACGCCTGGGTCCCTTGGGCGGTATGGAGTAACGGCAGAAAGTAACTTCGTTCTTTTCGATCGATCGAATCCTGTACTGTCGACGTGAACATGTTCACCTGGAAGAGTTGGAAATCGTCGATTCGGAACGAGTTCGGGAATCGATAGGAAGCCGCAAGATTGATCTTGCGATCGACAGTAAAGTCTGCGGAGTCCATCCCTTCAAGGTCACTTGATGCAAGTAGGTAGATGCGTGATGTTGGGCTGAAAAGTGTCGGGAGTGTCACTAACAGCAGTTCGTCGACACTATCCTGATCCAGGTCAGGTACGCGACCGACGAGCATGACTGCTTGTAATAGGCCGCTAAACTCCGAATAGAACACATAAGACTGGTCATGTTGTTCAATGTCGCTTAGGAGAACATTGCCATCAGGATTCTCTGCCACAGATTCCGTGATAGCGGTATGAGACATCACAAACGATGACCCCACTCCATCCCTTCCAAGTTGCCTTGATTGCCCATTCAGGGAACCAACCACGAGTGACATTTCGTCCTCACCGAAGATATTCGCAATCGGTGTACCGGCCAAAGCAAATCCGTGATCAGATTCGTCACTTCGGATGCGTGTACACGCCTTGGATTCAACGCAGGCATGTAAATCGATTTCGCCGTCGAGTTGGCCATCTGCTTGGTCGAGGTCCGACCAACTATCACCGTAAACGATCGTGATGGCTCCGGAATCGTTGTAGGCTGCTGGGTTTGATAGACCGAAATCCAGAATCCCATCACCGTCTAGGTCGCCAACATTACCGCCAATATAGCCTGGCTCATTAAATCCCGGTTGAGCATTGATGAACCGCCAGCTCGATGGCCCGTGGTGGACTCGATCAATTTCGATGACTTTGTCGGCTTGACCATCGTCGCTGTCAAGCGATTCAAGATCAGCGCTTGACAGTAGGATCAATGGTTGACCAGCGACATTTGGCAAAGCGTTGGCGATTTCTATGTCGTCCAACCCGTCGCGGTTGAAGTCACCCAATCGATAGCCTTCGGCGGACAGGATCACAAAAGTTCCAGCGGGTAGACGTTCCCAGTCGGTTAGAAGCCGATAAGAGTTAAACGCCGCGCTGCCGTGGTTATCGCCTAAGCCGTCACCATCAAGATCTTCCCATTCGAGCGGATCGAGGGGGAATTGATCGGAGTTGTCGCCGTATCCATCGCCGTCCGAATCGAGCCACTCTTCGGGATCAAGCGGGAATGCGTCGTCTTCATCAAGGTAGCCGTCGTTATCGTCATCTCGGTCCTCATTGTTGCCGACGCCATCCCCGTCCGTATCGAATGCCTCATTCGGATCGTCGTCGAATTCGTCGGCGTTATCACCGACCCCGTCATTGTCGACGTCTGTGCTTTCTGATGGATCAATGGGGAATAAATCGTCGACATCCAACACTGAATCGTTGTCATCGTCTGGATCATCTCGATTAGGCAATCCGTCGTTGTCGGTGTCGAGCGGGAATTCGTCCTCGTCATTGAGAATGCCGTCGCCGTCTGCATCGTCGTCCCGCGAGTCGCCGATGCCGTCAAAATCGATGTCCGAATGTTCGTCCGCGTCTAACGGAAAAACATCGAGCGTGTTCGCGTAGCCGTCTTCGTCGGCGTCGTAACGGAATTGAGCTAAGTGAGGGTAGGTATCCCACACATCGCGCAAGCCATCGTTGTCATCGTCGTCGTCATGAATGTTAGGAACACCGTCGCCGTCGACATCGGCCATGTTGTTCTGGAGCATGATGATGGAATCTACATCGCCGTCGGCCTGATCCAGGACACTGAGTTCGGACGTGAATACGGTATAGATGGTGCTGAAGGCACTTTCGGTCTCTTCCGAAAACACGGAAAACACAAAGTCGGTCTTGGTGTCTGCGTCAAGGTCGCCGACCGACGTCACGCCTGCGAGGGTCATCGGTCCGCGAGGTCCGAAGGGCGCACGAATGTCGTAGATGTCCGGGTAGCGGATTCGAATCGGAAGGTTGACGATCCCGTTCAGGTCTTCGCCCGTCGGTTCGTCTAAAAAGTCGAGATCGCGTAACTCGACAACGAACATCGAATAGGCACGTCGAAACGCAAGTTGATCGAAAGACTCAGGCGCGTCTGCAAGGAGGATACCAGAAGAAGAAGGTGGTGATTCTTTGCCAATCTGGTTGAAAAACCAAGTGCCGAATTCTTGATACGCATCTTCTGGTAAATGGACTGAACCGTCGAGGGTCATATCGTTCAGGTCGTGAAAACGAATCCCGCCGATAGTGAACACGTAGTTCGAGCCGTCACTTCCCCAGACCATCAGATCGTTACGCCCGTCGTCGTCTATGTCCGTGAGCACATCGACACTGCGTCCAAAATTTGAGTCTTCAGTGTTCGATACGCGATATGTCTGATCGAGACCCACTAGCACGTCAAGTTCGATGCGTCGATCATCGTCTTCGTCGAACTCGTCGATCGACTGGAGCTCCTCGCCGCCAATCACATAGATTCGGCCGAGCGTTTCGTTGCCGGGTATTCCGAGGACGAGGTCATTCTTCGCGGCCGCCAGTGTACCGCCCAGAAACTCTAGATCTGCTAGTCCTTCGAAGCCTGGGGTGCTCACCAAGAAACTCGCTTCATCGGCAGCGAATAAATCAACTAGTGTGAACGGATCCTCTTCGGTACCCGCTGTCACGTTTGAGAATCCCTCGCGACTTAGAAAATAGATGAGTAACTCATCGGGCTGTTCGTCCGCGTAGGCGACGATACCGATGTCGATTCGTTCATCCTCATTAAAGTCACCGACAGGTGCTACATCCGTAACAGTCAGGTTCGAAGCGAAGCCAAGCCGTACGCAACCGTCAACCGATTCGCAGTGTTCGAGAGCGATTTGCCGGTCTTCGGACTCGTCCGCAGCGTCAAGTGTCGTTAGGTCGGCCGCGTTTAAGGCAATGATGTAGATCGCCTGCTCACCTCGAACGATCAGTTCGGTCTCGTCGTTGGCATGATCAAGCACCGCCAACTGTTCGCCAATACGTTTGTCTGCGGATGAACCGTGGATTTCCCAGGAATTACCTGCTGACATGACAGCGCCGAGCGATTTCGCGCCGAGTGAAGTAGAAGAGGTGTCTGTGGGTGACGTGAGATCGTTGAGGGAAAGCAGGTAGAGCTTGCCAGACTGCTCCCCCATCGCGTTGCTACCCGTTGGGGCAGTCACGGCGAGATCAGGCGTACCGTCGTCGTTTAGATCATTGATTCTGGTCGCGAAGTACCCGAATTCGTCTCTGTTCTCGTCGCTTCTGACTGCGGTAAACAGTAGTGAGCTTTCCTCCGGATCGAATGGATTCGGATCGGCGAAGTTCTGAAGACCGTCGTTGTCGTTATCGGGATCCACGTTGTTCCCGATACTGTCGCCATCCGCGTCTGCCCACTCTAATGGATCATCAGGAAACGCATCGATGTTGTCACCGAATTGGTCGCCATCCGTGTCAGCCCACTCATCGGGATCGGTAGGAAATGCATCTGCGACCGCACCCACACCATCGCCGTCGTAGTCGAATTCGGGATCCGGCGTGGATGTGTGCGCGAACTGGTACTTAAGGATGTTCATTGTCTGCGCGGCGTCTGCGCTACGCTCGACATTTGGTTCGGTGTGAGGGACACCACAAGGCTTGCCAAGGCAATCTAGGCGTGGATTAGAGAAAACATCGAGACCGACGCTGCGAAAGAGGATTCTTGCGTACGACATGATGGTGCCAAACTCGCCAGGAATGACGTGTCCGCGCGACCAAGGGAATGCGCCTACGGCAGACTGCTCATAGGTGTGACCGAGACCGAGTAGGTGGCCAATTTCGTGAGCCGTTACATCGATGGGACAAGTCGTTGGGTCCAAGAACATCTCGATGTATGGGAAGCGCTCGTTGGGGTGTAGGAACCCTCTCCCGTGTATCCCACCGATGGTAGCGGCAAACCCACATAGAAACGGTGAGAGCGGTCGGTAAACGGCGACGAGGTCGGCCCGATACTCCTCCAGCAGCTCGAGGTAGCGCGATTCCTCGAGTGGGTCACCCGAGGAGAGTTCGGGAACGGTTGAAACGTCCAGTACGCCGACTGCCCGAAACTTGATGGTGCTCTCGCTCTTTTCGTACATGTCGTTCGTTACATGGAGGACATGCGGTAAGTAAGTTGCGGAATCGCTATTCAAGTGCTCAAAAGAACCGCCTTGATACAGGAACAGAACGTCGACGGTTGGATCTTCGGGGGTGCTGTCCGGGTCCGCTGGATCGGTGCCTTCGAGCTCTTCGTTCAGGTCAGCCACACCGTCCGAGTCCGAATCTATGAGGTAGTTCGCATCGGCAAGATCAAGCGTGCTAGGGGGTGTCTCCTGGAGACCTTTAAACCACACCGAGTCCAGCAGTTCTTCTCCATCCGGCGTCTCAGTGTCGTGCAATAGCAATTCGAAGTAGTAGTCGCCTTCGGGAATGACCCCTAGCTCAATTTCGTACGAAGCGGATTCGGTCTCCGACTGTGCGTCAATGGATATTTCAAGCGCGACGGTGTCGAGAAATGCGGTATTTCTGTTTTCTTCTTCATCGTCACTGACGAGCTCGTAAGCGACGATGCCAACGGTCGCATACAGCTCATCAATTACGGCGTCAGTGTTGTTTTTGATGCCGAAGGTAAGTTCGGCCGTCTCACCGTCGCTACTCTTGAGTGTGCACGGACACGAAAAGTTGACGTACGTACGATCAAACTGACCGTATGCAGGAATTCCAACAGCTAGGCTCGCAAGCAATCCGAGCGCGGCCCAGCGATTTCGAGAAAACCGAATTAACAATCCCATGGATCGACCGACATAGCCATTTGGGAAGGGAACCTACTTATATCTATCGGACGAACGAATCTGGAAAACGTGTTTTTAGTCGTTGATAGTCAGCATATTACTAAACACAGAATTCAGCCTGGAAAGCGCCATACGATTTGACAACGCATTTGCTTCTACTGTGCATAGTGATTCTGTCTTGATTTTGAGCGACTGTGTCAAATCGTCGTGATTGCTTGCTAGCAACAAGACAAGCTTCGAATACTCAGTGAGTCAGACCGAACTCCAAGGTTTACTACCTTTGCTGTGACCTCCTGGAGTAAGTGGTTGGCGAAGTTTTAGGTTTTACGTCGTATCGACGCGGGTTGGCGCGTGAATTAGGAGGGTCTTGTTCTCACAACGACGTTATTCACCGAATATGACAGCCCGTTTACGCGATGCACGACACCTTTAACCGGGATGTCACAAGCTTAGTTTATGGCGTATTTCGGTTTGGATGACGCAGCTAAAATCGATTTGATGACTTTTGAATTACAAAGATATATATTCAATGTCCATTACGTTACAGACATGCGGATTTTCTCTCTGCGCATTCGTCCTGGCTAGTGTCCAAGTCGAAGGCGAAACATCGCGTACAGAGGAACCGTTACCCAATGTTCGTTCGCTATATAGTCAGCACCAAGTGATCGTGCTACCGGGATATGGTGAAGTCGCAAATTCGGATCTACAGTCCATCAAACTTCCACATGACAGCATCGTGACGCTTTCGAAATCAAATGGCGTTATACGTTACCAGCTTGGCACTCCTCGTGGGGAACAGAACATTTATGTCAAAGGAGGTGGGGAAGTCGCGCGATTGGCGTTTGATCCAGCTGTACGCGAATTACGAATTCTCGAGAACACGGTTAGAGTTACCTTAACCGACTACACGAAGTTTGATGAGCTTCTGTCAACGATTGGCACCCA
The DNA here is from genome assembly GCA_965220235.1 of Candidatus Azotimanducaceae bacterium. GTDB lineage: Bacteria > Pseudomonadota > Gammaproteobacteria > Pseudomonadales > Azotimanducaceae > Bin55. The sequence goes on from OZ244815.1 coordinate 185,367, forward strand.
CGGTCGTGCGTTCCCTGTTTTAGATCGAGCGTATCTTGAGGTTCCGAAAAATAGCAGTCATGAGACGTTGTACGAGCAGTTGGATTCGCTTCCGCATGTTCGGTCCATTGACTATGTATTCGTTCGAGAAAACACGACAGCCTCAAACCCGCAAGGAAATTACAAGAAAAAACAATTATTCGTTGAAGAAGGTTCGTTTGATTTCGGTAAAACCTCCTCGTCCCGTAACAGTTCGGAGACCAAACCGCACTACGCGTTCGGTGGCAACATAACAATCACGGAAATCTCGCCGAAGGACATTTCAGGGCACATTTCGATCACAAATGAAGGCGAAGAACCGTATCGCCATGCCGATGGTGGTCGTTATGAAATTCGACTCGGTAAGTTGGCGCCGGATTTCTCTGATTTGGATAGCTACGATATGGTTTACGTGGAAGGCGAAACGCTCTTTGAAATACCACCGGGTGCGATCGTGTTTAAACCTTTTTTCAGGTTACGACCAAATGACTGGGAAGCGAATCAGGTCTATGTATTGGTTATTGGCATTACGACTGATGACGGGTCGAGTTCATTTGGACACAAGACGTTCGCGACCAATCACGACGGTGAACCGATCGTGACATGTCCATACCCAGGACGGGTACAAGATCTCGACCTTACCGGGGACCCTTTCTACGAATATCAATGGGCGTTAAAGAATACCGGTCAGTCGGCATTTGGCGCGCAGGGAGGCGTGGAAAACGAGGATGTGCGAATGAGCACGGTCCGCGACATGAATTTAGGTGGACGAAACGTTCACGTCGGCATTGTCGACACGGGTCTCGATATATGCCATCCCGACCTTCAGAACAATATCGCTCAAAGTCAATCGATTAATTTTCGTCATAGAGACTGGGATCCAGTAGGCGCATGGCGTCATGTTCACTCTTCGGACCCATACAACCCGATTCTTACTGGTGACCACGGTACCGCGATGGCCGGCGCAATAGGTGCTGTAGCAGACAACGGTATCGCGATAAGGGGGGTGGCGCCCTATGTCTGGTTAAGAGGATTCAACTATTTGAGCGTTCCGACGACCCCAAACTACCTGACGTCACTCGGAAGCGGCATGACACGACATACCAATGATGTCGATGTCTTCAACCTGAGTTTCGGCGACAATGCTGCGTTTTTCATCACGTCGTTAGTTGATGTAGATGAGGAGAACGCACCGTTCGCTCACGGTACAACCGAACTACGCGAAGGACTTGGCGCTTTGTATGTCAAAGCGACTGGCAATGAGTTCATTGGGTGCGATGGAGCGCACAATGTAGAAATTGGGTGCGTGAGCTCCCAAACTGACCGTATTAATAGTTCGCCCTACGTCATCAGTGTCGGCGGTTTAAACGCGGCCGGAACGAAGGCTGAATACTCGAATGCAGGCAGCAACGTTTGGGTAACGGCGCCTGGCGGAAGTCGAGATACAAGCACAAACGGGTATCCAGGTCTAATGTCGATCGATCAGTTCGGACTGGACCGTGGTCATATGTGGACCAAGTCGGCTGATCATTGGTCGCGGGATAAAAACCTGAATCCTCGAGGTAGCGTGTTAGCGCCCGGCGGCACATCGCTTTCCAATGCGATCGTCAGCGGCGCAATTGCAATATTGTTAGAAGCCAAGCCCGAGTTGACTTGGCGCGACGTGAAACACGTTCTTGCAGCATCGGCGCGAAGGGTTGACGCAGATATCGAGCAAATTACATTTTCGCATGCTTCCTTGCAGGAAGACATCGTTACGCAGCATGCATGGCGGATAAATGAAGCGGGCTACGCGTTCCACAATTACTATGGTTTTGGCGCACTAGATATCGACGAGATGGTTGCGTTAGCAGACGAATACGAACCAGACTCTCTAGGTAAACGCGTGATGTCGGATTGGGTTATCTCTGACAATCAATCTGATCTAACGATACCGGATGCCAATTCCCAAGGGGTTGTAGTCGAACTGACTCTCGACTCAGATGATATACCGCAAGATACGACGGTGGAGGCAGTCGAATTGGTGATTAATTTGTCGCACACCTTTGCTTCTGATCTCCAGTTTGAAGTGACCTCGCCATCTGATACAGTGAGTATCGTGTCACCCGCTTTCAATGTCGAGCTGCGCCGAGACTTGCAGTCGGGCTTGGTGTATTTTGGAAGCAATGCGTTCTATGGTGAGCGTACCCAAGGAACATGGCAAATTCGATTTCGCGATGTCTTTGCGGAGGACGTAGGGTCGGTGCATTCCGCGTATCTTCGAATTCACGGTGGTTCTAAATCGAGTGTCAGTGACCTTTGAAGTACGAGTTTTTCTCGTAACTGCCGAGGAGAAGCAGAACCCATACACATCAAATAAGCGAAGCGGCGATGCCGCGAGAGCATGAACGTGAAACCGACGAGTGTCGACTCCATGAGCCGGAAACCGAACGTCTAGGGATTCGTTGATTCCGAGCTTTGTTCGTACCTTTTCCGTGACACCCCAATGATTAAAGTTACAGTTTTGCTATACTATACACCTAACCAGTAATAACCGACCTTATTTATTCCTCGATCACGAACGAAGGAGCATGCGCCTATATGCCTAAATCGTCATCGAAACCTACTAATCGATACGCTGAATTACCTGTCGACCAGATCGCTTGTTATGCGAACAATCCCAGAGTCACCCGGAATCCTGAATATGAGCGGATCAAGCATTCGCTTAAGAAGCACGGTTTCGAATCGCCGCTCGTCGTCACGCGCAAACCTGGTGATAAGAACTACACATTGCGGGCTGGCGGGAACACGCGTTTAAACATCGCCCAGTCGTTGCATGAAGCAGGCGACGACGCGTTTGCGAAGTTGCCGTGCATCGTGAAACAATGGCCTGGGGAAGTCAACGTATTGATTTCCCATTTACGGGAAAACGACATGCGCGGGAACTTGATGTTTATCGAACGCGCGTTAGGCGTCATGGAGTTCGCGAAGTTGACAACACCTCCTGACGCAGAGCCACTCTCACAGCGCGAACTCGCCCGACAGCTCAATGACCTCGGTTACGCAGTCAGTCAACCGGTGATCTCGGCGATGGATTACGCGGTCAACCGACTCTATGGTCTGCTACCTACAGCCCTTGAACACGGCATGGGTAAGCGACTGGTTGCCGCAGTTCGTGCACTTGAGCATTGCGCAGTCAAGATTTGGGACCGCCAGTGTCCAGATGAAGCCGGTGAATTCAGCGACCTTTTTAGTGAGCTGGTCAAGAACTGCGATGAGGTCACGTTTGACCTTGAGGAGCTCACCGCCAACGTTGCCAACGAAATCGCGGTCGCTGCAGACCTCGACATGAATGGCGTGCTGTTCATGCTGGATGCGGAACGCGCGGGTGAACCGATCGCGCTCGATCCATACGAACCAGTGGCATCGGACGAATCGCGTAAATACGAAGAACCATCTGTGAAGCGACCCTTCAATCTTGATCGCGAATTACAGAAGCTCCGGTCATCCGCCATTGAAGCCAGCGTTGCACTAGCAGAACGGTTTGAACTCGGTGAGTGCGTTCACGTGATGATCGATGAACGGTTCGGTTACTGCATGTGCGAACTGCCGAAGCGGAACGCTACGAAGATTCAAGTCGGCATATGGAAAGTGCTCGCTACGGCTTGCGATCAAGTACGCGCGTCGAAGCGCGTGTTGAAACAGATCCTGAAACCAGGCTCGCGCCTCGTCGAGGCGATTGAGAAAGGCCGTGCGAGCGAGGCATACGGCACATTGGCAGGCCTCGATCTCCTTGATTGTGGCGATCGATTACTACATTCGTTAGATGACGCGGATTGGCGTCAGGTCGTGAACTTGCTCGGATCGTATCGGCGCATGCGTCAGCTCGCCGACGCACACGGACTGAATCTCTGGAAGGCATAGCGGATGAACACGAAGGAAGGACGTTTGGTTTGCGCCGTTCTGATGTATGCGATGCGGTGCGTAACGGAAGGGGACGTACGTTCCTTGCGACGTCTCCAATTTGGCGAAAAGGAAGTCGAAGCACTCCGCGACTTGCAGATGCTGGATCTGTCCCGCGTTGAGTCGATGAAGGCGCATTGCCTCTCCGTCTCGCTCAATCGGCAAGTTTTCTGGCCGATGATCGACGTACTTAAACGTGAACGGAAAAACGATGAGCTGCTGAACGACCTGATCGAGAAAGATGCACCGTTTGACCTGCTGCATGACTTATTCGGTCTGTCGACACGGGAATACTCGGCACGGCGTCATCATTTACCGATAAACCTTGGTAAAGGACGCCCACAACTCCCAGAACGCAAGGTTGAAGACGAGCTATACGCCGCGTGGCGAAAGTTGGTCGATGGTCGAGATTCGTTTGAACTCAGCGGATTCGATTACTTGGACTTGCATGCGCAAACAGGCGTATCCATCCGAGCGGTCTGGAGTCTGGTGTCGAAATGGACGCGCGAGGAATCGCATTAGGCGTCGTGCGAGCCTGGCGGTTGATAACCGGGTTATCACGATATGGCGAAGACGGTTGATAACCTGGTTATCGCGACGTGGCGTAGGTGGGTGATAACCCGGTTATCAGTCAATCACAGATCCAATCCGTCGCTTCGTTGGCTTATTCGACAGAACCTCGACAAGCCTTGAAATGATTTAGTCGTCACTCCTGTACGTTTTTCCATCAAATTCGTCCCTCATTGACAAAGGACGAATTTATGGTGGAAGTTCAGCGTACCAGCGTAAACGGTACGGCGAACAAACAAGACTTCGGCGGTACGCTTCACAGCGAGCTTCACCTCGTGTTGCAGACCCGACATGCCCAGATGCTGGTGCGTGGTCGATCGGTCAAGGACAAACCACTGATTTCCGGTTTGCTCGCATTTGCCGATCGGTTGCGTTTGGTCTGGCAAGCCGCGGCCGAAGGAGATCCGTATGCCGACTGGTTCCTCGTGAGGGTGCACGAAGCGATATCCGTAGCCGAAGCTCGGATTGACACTGAAATGAAGCAACTTAGCCTCCAACTGCAAAGCACCCGAACGCTTCATATCGCCTCGGCTGAAGTGAAGGAACCGTTCCGAATGGCGCTGCGATTCTCAACGCCTTACGCATATCGCGCCGCACGGATGCTGGGACAGTTCGACGAGCTCGTATGTCAAGCCTATACGGCAAGGCAAATTGCCTTGATGAATGACGAGCAGTGTCTGGCGGTTATTCAAGCATGTGCACGTCGAATTCGTTCGGTTTTCATTCTGCCGTCTCGTTTTCGCCGACTCGGTCTCACGCGCGACAACGTTACCGACTCACATCCTGTCGGTCAACGTGCGGAAGAACTGATGGGCGTGCTGCCGCAGGACATTCTGGCAGGTGAACGACGAGCACCGCTCGCACCGCGAATCCGCGGCACCCATGCAACAGAAATTCCACCCGTGATCCATGAGCACGTGAATGACCGCGTGGTGTTCGAATGATCGACGGGATGACGCATATCGTGGCCGCTACGGATTTAGCGGTAGAGATGCCTACAGGTACTGAAACAGGCAGCCAGCGTGCCGACTTTTCAAGTCGACGCGTGTACCTTACTTCTACGGCTTGCGGCTTTGTCCGCAACGCTTTTACCACGGCCATACCATCTCGATGGTGTGGCCACCAACCATTGCATGAGGACGTGTGATGAAGACTCGCCAAGTGAGTTATTTCGATTTATTCACGACGGGAGTGGGTTACCTGAATCGGGTCACGGAAGTGACCATGGAGGAAGGGATGCCATTTCTCACGGTGAAAATCGCTGCGCTTCGGGGGCGGGCGGGTGACGTCAAGAAGACGTACTTCGATGCGAACGTATCGGGTATGCAAGCGCACGAATGGGTGCGCCTCTTGGCGGACGATGTCGCTCAAGGACGCAACGTTCTGATTCGCTTCAGGTTGAGCGATCTGGAGGGTGTGCCATACACCTCGAAGAAAGCGACCGATGAGGCTCAAACTCGCGTTAGTCTGCGGACGCGCTTGATTGGGGTCGATTGGGCTCGCGTGGACGGTCAGGTGATTCAGCCTGAGCGTCAGCTCGCCGCTTAACGCTGAACCTGCGCGCACGCGTTTGAGTTTCAGAACTTCTACCACCCCTGCTGGGAAGGATCGCTTCCCACAGGGAGTCCCTTCCTGGCTTCACTTCCATCTGGAGGGAGCTATGTCGGGACAGTTCGACGACGCTTCTAGCAACGGTGGAAACGGTTTCGGTTACGCCGGCTCACGAACCGGGGCAATTGCATCGGGACTTCTGTTGGATGTCTCTGATGTTGCCCATGACGCTGGTTTCAAATGGCCCGTCGCGTTGACGCGCGGTGCCTGGAACGAGTGCGTGAAATGGCGTGATGAGGATTCGGCCAAGCAGGTCTTCCAGTCTGAAAAGATTCGGTTGATCGACATCTTGCGGGTGTGTGCTTACACCATCCGCATGGCGGATCCTGAGGAGAACCGGATGAACTTCGAGATCGCTCGAGTCCCCAGAGATGGGGCATCGATGGATGCATCCCGGGTGACGTTACAGATTGTGGCGCACCTGGGGGACGAAGGGAAACCGGTCCTGACGATTCTGTTACCGCCCGCCATTGGGAACGCCTAGCGTTCTCCGTGCGGCAGAAGCACGGGCTCCACTCGCAAGAGTGGGGCTCATTTTTAAACGCCGGCTCATTGGGAGTCGGTACCACCCTGTTGGGGAGAACGCTCCCCCACAGGACGGCGCTCCTTGACGGATGAAGAGGAGCACCGTGATGGTGACTTTTTACGACGTTCCGCGAATGCGGAACCTGCTGCATGTGGGCGAGCGATCTCGCCGTGCAGTTTTACGCTCGCGCAGCGCTGTGAAATCGGTTCTGCGCACTGTGTTTTTGGCACATAGAATTCGTGAAGTTGGGCTTCGCGAGGTGCGTCATGCTTTCGATTAGAGGCGCATTGGCGTGCATGGACGAGCTCAAACAGAACGGGTTCGAGGACAATCAAGCTAGAGTATTGGCGATGGCAATTGACGAAACTGTTGTAGATCGACTCAATGACGTGATGTCACGCATTGATGCTCGCTTTGACAGAGTCGATGCTCGCTTTGACGCAGTTGATGCTCGCTTTGACGCAGTCGATGCTCAATTTAGAGCGATGGAGTACCGATTTGCGGGAGTTGACGCCAAATTTGAGGCTGTTACAACCCGATTTGAAGGTGTTGAATCCCAATTGAAGGGACTCAAAGATCAAATCCCGTCACGCACTTACGAGATTGCTGTGACTGTGGTGTTGATTTCTGCTGCGATTGGATCTGTCGGTATGTTGATATACGACATTTTCATCAAACCGGCGATCAGCTAGGTTGTTTGTTCGCGCTCGGGTCTTTGACCCGGGCGCACTTTCATTTCTGGATATCTTGACATTGAGTGAAACGCTCGATCAGGTGTTCGAGCGATCTGACAAGCGCATTGCGGACATCGAAGCACGCTCCAATAAGCGGTTCGAGGAATCGAAAGCCGAATCAGATCGGCGGTATGAGAAATCAAAAGCTGAATCTGATCGGCGGTTTGAAAAGATCATTGCCGAGTCTAAACGGCAATATGAGGAATCGAAAGCCGAATCTGATCGGGAGTTTGAGAGAATCATCGCCGAGTCTAATCGGCGATTTGAGGAAATCAAAGCTGAGTCTGATCGGCGGTATGAGGAATCAAAAGCCGACTTTAATCGGCGTTTCGATGAACGGGAAGCGAGAATTGATAAGCGCTTCGACGGAGTTGATGGTCGCCTTGACAAAGTTGAGGGACGATTGAACAATGTCGAGAAGCGATTGGACACGATCGGATGGCGTACTGCAGCCTCGTCGGCTGCCGGAGGCGCTGGGATGATCGGAATCGTCGCTGCCGTGCTGACTATTCTGAAACACTTCACGGGTTAGACTTTCGACGTTCGCCGTGCAAGAAACTTTCGGTTCTTGCTCGGCACTCGGCGGACGACGACTCTTAATTGAGTTGTCGTCCGTCTTTATTTGTTTGGTGAGCATGGACTCGAATTTCCATCCATACCTATCGTGAATCTTCTCTAAATTCACGATAACCCACTTTTTGTGCAACTGGTTCGAGATGACAAGGCTCGTACAGTTTGAAACGGTGGTATTCCGTCTCAAATTAATCGGGTTTCGGTTCCCGCAGTGTGTTTAAATCTCTTCGTGAGCGAGTATGTGCGTCTTTGGGTAATCCCGCCTGCTTCATTATGGCTTCCCCAGTGAAGGGATTGTCTATGTTGGCGGGTACGGAAATTTGATGGCTATCGGGGTCTTCCTGCTGCTGCCAGAGATCATGGCTGCCTTTTCCTTGGTGGTGTAGAAACCAATCAGCGGATCTAAGCGCACGGGACACTCCTCGATCGAGGTTGGCGATCTTGATCTCCTAGGCAGCGACCAGTTGCAGCTCAGAGATATGCGACTGGGGACTTGCGAGAAAATCCGTTGATCTCGTCTCGATGTCGTGCGAGATACGGCAGTGAAGACTCGTCTTTGCGAGTTCGTCGTCGCTGACACCGTGATTGTGCGTGAGTAGCTCCGAGCTGACTTCGACAATGTCAGATAGAAACGCATTAAATCCCCGTGATTCCACGACGAGACCTCGAATGTCGTCACTCGTCGCGATCCAGACGTCATCGTTCACCATGTGCCTGACATCAATATTGAATTGATGTTTGGGATTGTCCAAATCCATTTCCCTCACGCTGTATCGCCAGTCGTTCAGGTGATCGCAGAGATTCTAGCGTGTTCCGACAAGGCCGTCTATTGCTAATCTGATTGTGATAAAACGTGAAAACGCTTCGGTAATTCGTCAACGTCTAGTAACTTCACAATACTGGATACGAACGGTCTGACATGCTCAGGTTGGTTTCCGTACGATCGAATTACGATAACCGCTATCGGTAAATTCAGCTCATTTTGCTGAAAGACTATGTTCTTGTCGGCGGTGATTAGGGCATCAAATCCACTATCTGCTGCGGCACTTAATAACAGTCCGTTCGCCATATCCGCGAATCCCATGCTTCGAACCGTATGAATCTGTGCAGCATGTTCTAGCAAAGTCGCGATGTCTTGACCGAAATGTTCATCAAGGAGAATCTTCAATCGAATACCAGTTATCTTCCTTGTGTAGGTTCTTTCGCACATAGTCCAGCAGAGCGATGACTTGTGCTTGCGAAACAGTTGGAAACTGTTCGGCGAAGGTGTTTATCGAATAGCCGTCAGCTAGGTATTCAAAGAGGATGCCTACTGGAACCCTGGTTCCCGGAAATACTGCAGTGCCACTGACAATCGCAGGATCTCGTGATATTGGTTCCCGTTCCTCGAATCTAAGTGGGTTTTGATTTTCGTCAACGTTCGTCACATCAATTCACCCAATGGCTACGAATCTTGCGCATGCACTCGAAATTTTAGGAAGGATTCCGATGACGAATCTAACGTGTCGAGCGCGGTTTTTCGAGGTTATTCGTGATCGTCACTTGCCTTTGTGTTAATGCAGAGAACTTGGTCACTATATTGGGTGTCAGATCGCCGCTTAACTCTGAACCTGCGCGAAAACGTTTGACGTTTCAGAACTTCTACCACCCCTGCTGGGAAGGATCGCTTCCCACAGGGAGTCCCTTCCTGGCTTCACTTATATCTGGAGGGAGCTATGTTGGGACACTTCGACGACGCTTCTAGCAACGGTGGAAACAGTTTCGGTTACGCCGGTTCACGAACCGGGGCAATTGCATCGGGACTCCTGATGGATGTCTCCGATGTTGCCCATGACACTGGTTTCAAATGGTCCGTCGCGTTTACGCGCTGTGCCTCGAACGAGTGGGTGAATCCGCGTCACTTCTGGCGCTTCGTCTCTGATATCGTCCAGCTCAACGCATGGATATATACGAACGATCTACGGCATACCTTCCACTGGAAGTTCTCCTGAGTCCCGAATAGTGAACTGATCTGTGCTAACCTGGATGTAGCAGTCGAGTTCGACTCTTCGATCTGAAACTGACTAAGTCAGTGCGACCGATGTCGTGGTAGAACTCAAGGTGTACATCTGTGTCTAAGGGTCGAATTACGTGAAGCAGAAGGATTCTCTTGGTTAATTGGAAGGTCTTATTACTTGTAGTTTCATTTGTAGCAATCGGAGCTACGGCTCAAGATACGGAGGAGACGCTGCTACTTTCTGGCGACCCTGTCGTCGAAGAGATCAGGGTCGTAGGAGAGATGTCCGGACCACCTATTTGGAAGATAACTAAGGATGAACATGCCCTGTGGATTCTCGGATATCCAGAATGGGTGCATGACGATAGCCTCTGGAAATCGGACTTCGTCGAGGATGTTATGGCTCACTCGAACGAATGGATAACTTTTACGGGAGCGCGGTATACGTCACTTAACCCGTTGAAGATGGCGCAGGCGCTTCGGAAATTTCGGCGGATGCAGCGAATCCCAGATCGCGGAACACTAGATTCAGTGCTATCGACAGACGCGTACCAGTTATTCATAGGAGTTAAACTCAGCTACGCACCAAAGCGTGACGATCTTGAGAGATTGCGGCCCAGTTTTGCGTCCAAGGAACTCTTCGAATCCGCAGCTGAATCTGCTGGCTTGGTAAAAGGAAGACGGACGATTCATCGTGCAATGAAGCAGAGAGCGAGAAAGCACCGTGTCACGGAAATACGGGGGAGTATCTCTTTAAACGATTTAGCAGTTCTCGATTCGATGGCAGAGACGCTGCCGAATGCGGAACAAACCTGTCTACAGAGACGTCTTCAGGGTCTCGATGGACATCTTGAGACCATTTCAAGACTTGCAGCAGCCTGGGTAGAAGGCGATCTTACTTTAATTAGAGTCTTCTCAGACGACGTGGTTGAAGATTCTTGCGACCCTAGGAGTCTCGTCTCCCAGCCAGAAGCACTAATGCAATTAGTTTCGAGTTCTCAAGAGATCTGGGACAATAATGTCGATCGAGCATTGCGTGAGAACGCATCTACTTTCGCGATGTTGCCTCTTGAAGATTTACTCGACGACGACGGACCCTTGTTAAGGTTCCAAGAGGGAGGATATGAAATACGAGTGTTTTGAACTAAGATCACGATATACACAGATGGTGGGATAGTCGCAAAAGTAAACTCACGAAACAGTTGGAGATTGTTCTGTGAAACCGTATATTGGGTGACTGCTCCCCTCCCTGAGAAGGAAGGGGCTTCCTGCTTCGCGGGCAGCCGCCGGACATTCGCCGGTCTTATGCAAGCCTCCACAGGCAGAGACGGACAGCCCTGCCGCCTTTAATTTCAAGATGCCCTCAGCCTTGATGTTCAACGCCGCATTGACATCGCGATCGTGCCGATGATGACACGTCGGACATGCCCACGTCCTCGTCGACAAGGGCAGTTCAGACACCACCTCGCCGCATTGCGAGCACTGCTTGCTCGAAGGAAACCATGGGTCCACGGATACGACGTGTTTGCCATACCAAGTCGCCTTGTACTCGAGCTTTCGCACCAGTTCGCCCCATGCCGCATCGCTGATCGCCTTGGAAAGGCGGCGGTTCTTCAGCATGTTGGTCACGCGCAAGGTCTCGACACAGATGGCTTGGTTCTCGTCCATCAGTTGTCGTGACAGCTTGTGCTGTGCATCATGCCGTTGGTTCGCGATGCGTTCGTGGGCTTTGGCAACGAGGAGACGGGCCTTGTTGCGATTGGCTGAGCCACGCTGTTTCCGCGACAACGCTTTCTGCTTGCGCCGGAGGTTGCGCATGCCCCGATCTAGGCAACGCGGGTTCGGTAATTTCACTCCCTCACTCGTGATCGCCAAGTGTGTCAGTCCCAGGTCAACGCCGACCACGTTATCCTCGTCGATGTGACGATCTGGTTGAGGTAGTTCCTTGCCATCATCGCACAGGATGGACGCGTAGTACTTGCCGCTCGGACTGCGACTCACGGTCACGGTCTTGATCCTGCCCACCAACTCACGGTGCAGCACGGCTTTGACGCGCCCGACCTTCGGCAGATACAGACGGTTGCCTTCCACCACGTTCACGCGTTGCGGGTAGGCCATGGCTTGCTTGCCAGATCTTTGCTTGAAACGCGGGTACCGGGATTGCTTTTTGAAAAATCGGGAGAAGGCATGGTCGAGATGACGCATGGCTTGCTGCAACGCTTGACTGTCCGCGTCTTTCAACCATGCGGTTTCAGGTTGACGCTTGAGCTCGACCAGTTGATCGAGCGTCATGCGCAACGTGATATTTTCCTGACGTTCTCGCCAAGCGTCGCGACGCCACTCCAATGCGTGGTTGTAGACCCACCGGACCGCGCCGAACTGGCACGCCAGCTCGTGTTGTTGCTGGGTGGTTGGGTAGAGTCGGACTTTCACGGCTTTGAACATGCTCGAATCGTAAGAAGGATTCCGTCGATGTGCAGAATGGATTTAGTGGGTGGTTGAACGCCGTGATGACGGTGTTGAAGACGCTCTGATCGGTCGGCGCTGACAGCTCAGATTGAACGTGCGGGGAATCCACATCCTATGTTGAAAGACTTTGGACCATGCGCCACACGGGTTCGTCCGTTCACTATGGAAACACAACCCGTCAAACGCTCAAGTAGAGAGTGCCTTATATCCACGCCATGAATGACGGGGTTTTACGGCGCTTTGGATAACCGGCAACAACGTATTCAAATAGCGTACCTACTGGTACCCTAATTCCCTGAACGACTGCGGTTTCACTGAGCACAGTAGTATCTTGTGAGGTCAGTTTCTCTGGCTTGGTTTTGATCTGCGAGAATTTCGCGACGTTCCTCTTTAGCCAGCTGAAGCAAACTCCTCGACCTTAATCTCACGTATGCGACTACGCGCCTGCCAAAGGTCATATGCAGTCTGCATGCCTAACCATGATTCAGGGGTAGAACCGAATGCCTTCGAAAGTCGGATCGCCATTTCGATTGAAACCCCTGTACGCTCATTTATTAATTCCGAGAGTGCTTGTCGAGTTACTCCTAATCCTTTGGCAGCTCGAGTAACCGTCAGTCCTAACGGCTCCAAACATTGCCGCTTCACGACTCCGCCTGGATGCGGTGGATTTTGCATGTTCATGTCCAATCTCTCAATGGTAGTCCAAATAGTCGACTTCAATCACCATTCCATTCTTGAATCTAAACGTCACACGCCAGTTGCCTGATACGGATACAGTGTAGTGCCCTTCCATTTCACCCGACAACTTGTGTAGGCGGAAGCCTGGCAAGTTCATAACTTCCGGTCCCATATTGCGTTCAAACCTCAGTCGTAAGGTATCGCTAATCCCTACATCGGTCGTCATAGTTTATTAAGCGACGCTCGACACAAATCGTTTCAATTTCGATCCTCACCTTGATCGAAAGTGAAAGTTCATGTCAAACATCGCGATCGTTAAGCGGTTACCTGCTATTCTCGTTCTCACCCTCTTATATACGCAATCTTTAGCAGCAGAGGTCCAGATAGGAAGGTACGCGACGGTTCGCGCGATCCCAACGGATGCGCAACGCGATGTCATGGCGACATCTATTTCGGTTCGTTTTGATTCAAATGTCATAACAGTTGGTGATGCGGTCGCAGTGATTCTCGAGGAGGTCGGTTATTCATTGTCGGATCCTGCGACCGCTGATTCGCGCAGATATCGTCTATTGGCGCATACATTGCCGAAACCGCATCGTCACCTTGGGCCACTTTCAGCGCGCGCCGCATTAGCGATGCTCGTCGGTTCGTCCTGGCAACTCGTTGAAGATCCAAGCGATCGATTGGTTTCTTTCGAGAGTTGCGAACGGGGAACCGTAAGATGATGTTCTTTCTTGCTAGTTTGATTGCTTTTGTTACGTGGTTCGTGGTCCATGACGATGTCAGAATTCGACAACCTCACACACTTGACTCAACACCTGTCAGAATAACGGTCTATGCGCCGATAGATCAACATCGACAATGTCGAAGGACCAACGATACGCCGGTTATTCGAGATCTTGAACCAGCCGTTCATCCGTGATTGCTCTTTTTACGGCGCAAAGGCGGAGATTCGCTGTCGCACAACTAAGCCTTCTTATTGCGGCTATTCTTAGTTGTGAACTGGTTCTCGCGCAAGGCGAGGTCGATGTCGTCAGAACGAACATCGAACAAAGAAGCACCGATCAGTTAGCACGGCACGATTCCGAGTTTCTCGACGGTTCCCATTGGCATCTCAATGCAGAGGAATGGGAGCGAGTCGAGACACTTAAAGCTGAATTTCGTCAGTACATTAGCGATCAGCAAATTTCGCCTCTCGAAGTCCTCGGGATTCACGCGCGGACCGATGCAGAGCGTCAGCGCTACGCCCGTCGATGGGCGCGACTGATGATTGAAGATGCGGAACGCGTACTCGCGTTTCAGCGCGCTTACGACGTTGCTGTTCGGGATCTTGTAGAAGAGCAACCACTCATTGACCTGGCACATTTGCCTGTCCGTGCTTCCACGCTTCCGACGCTCGTACCTACGGACCGACTTGCGGTGTTCGTTGAAGTGGATTGTGCGATGTGCGACGAAGTTTTGGCACGCGTCCTTCGAGCGGGTCGAGCGTTAAGCGGTGTAGATGTATACGTCGTCGGCCTATCGAACGGCGAAGACGACGCGCTTCATCGCTGGGCACAGCGCCAAGGTATCCCGCCGATGGCGGTTCGCTCGAAACGCATCACTTTGAATTTCGACGACGGATTGCTCAAACGAGTGCATCCGCGCGCGGAACACGTACCGGTCGTCATGCGGCGTCGAGGCGATCGATTAGAGCCGCTGGACCCATGGGATTTGTCATAGCGCCGTAAAGTGCGCCTTTTGCCTAAATACCCATTGGAAGCGCTGCTGCGATCACCGGTGGAACTGGTAAGCGCAGCGCTACTCGGACTCCTCGCATTGGCGGTCGTCTGTGTACCAGAAGTATTTCTGATCGAGTCGAATGTCGCGTTTCTCGTGGGTGGCGTTCTGGCGTCGATTGCGATATTTCGGTCGATGCAAGGGGTACACCTGCTTCGCTATCAACGAAGCATCAAGTACACGCCTACATGGCGTCTTGATTTTGCTTCGATTCCGAACGCGCCGAACGCTCTGTTTTTAGGACGCGGGTTCATCTGGACTGCGAAGCACACGCAGCGACTTCGAGAAACACTGAACCCTTCAGGTCGGAAATACCTCGCCTCGACGAAGCTCAATTCCTCCTCTAGTGTGGGTGAAATGACGAGCAGTGGGCGAGCGGAGATCCATGGCATCGAGTTACAAGAGCAGTCGGTGTCGATGAACCGATCTGATCGAGTCGGACACACGCTCGTGCTCGGGACCACGCGCGTCGGTAAGACGCGACTCGCCGAACTACAGATCGCGCAAGACATTCAGCGCGACGAAGTTGTCATTGTGTTCGATCCAAAAGGCGATGCAGAGCTGTTGTGCCGGATGGTCGCTGAAGCGCGTCGCAGTCAACGTATCGACGATCTGTTGGTCTTTCATCTCGGTCACCCAGAGCACTCGTGCCGCTACAACGCAATCGGTCGTTTTTCGCGCATCACAGAGGTTGCAACGCGGATCGCGAATCAGCTGCCGGATAGCGGTAATTCCGCCGCATTCAAGGAATTTGCGTGGCGATTTGTGAACATCATTACAGGCGCTTTGGTGGCGTTAGAGCGAACGCCGAACTTTCGGCTCGTTCGACGTTACATCAACGACATCGAGCCGCTTTTCGTGGAGTATGCGCGGTTCTACCTGCTCCGCCACGCGCCGGCCGGTTGGGCTGATGCAGTTCGTCAACGCATGCAGCAATTCAATCCTCGAAGTCTCCCAACTGCGTTGCGGGGACGAGATGTTGAAGCCGTCGCACTACTGCAGTATGTACAAACGCTAGACCTGTACGATCCAGTGCTGGATGGTCTGGTGTCAGCCTACAAGTACGACCGCACCTACTTCGACAAGATTGTGAGTAGCGTGGGGCCGTTGATGGAGAAACTGACGACCGGCGCGGTTGCAGATCTGATTTCACCCGACGAGAGCGAAGACGAAGATTCACGACCGATTCTTGACTGGCTCGACGTGATCAAGAACCGTTCGATCGTCTACGTCGGGCTTGATTCGCTATCGGACACGACGGTCGCGAGCGCGATCGGCAATGCGATGTTTGCCGACTTGGTTTCTGTCGCGGGTCATATCTATAAGTTCGGTGTCGAAGGATTGTCTTCAACGCCTCGAATCGCATTACACGCCGACGAATTCAATGAACTCATCGGGGAAGAGTTCGTCCCGCTACTGAATAAGGCCGGTGGCGCTGGATTCCAGGTTACCGCTTACACCCAGACATGGTCAGACGTCGAAGCTCAGATTCTCAGCAAAGCCAAAGCAGGTCAGGTGGCGGGGAACTTCAACTCACTGATCATGTTGCGGGTACGTGAGCTGGCGACCGCGAAGATGCTTGTCGATCAGCTACCGCGAGTCAGTGTTGTCGGCAAGTCAACATCGTCGGGTGCAGGCGATTCTTCAAAAACGGATTCCGTGATCGACTTCGAGACAAGCCACGCAGATAGCCTGAGTAAATCGGATGCACCGCTGGTCGGACCCACGGAGCTTTTCACGTTACCTCGAGGGCAGGCATTCGCGCTGTTGGACGGCGGGAGGCTATGGAAGTTGCGATTTCCATTGCCTGATTCGAACGACAAACTGCTGCCAGGTTCACGCGCTGAGGCGTTTGCGGTGTTGAGCGCTAACTCGGCATGTACATCGGAACCGCAACCCACGTGTTCGATTGATGAGGTTTCTGTACAGAATCCAAATGGGGAGAACCCGACTGCCGCGATGGAGGGCTGAGCTTTTGAAGACTCATTGAGCTGGGTCGCTCGACTCCTCATAAGCCCGGTCAGAATCTTATTCCTGGGAGCCGTCGCTCTGCTTCTCGCAATCCTCGTTGATCTTGCCGTGATTCATGCTGAGCTCGATGGAATAGGACTTACGTCCTGTGCAGAACGCATCGCGGAAGAACGTCGGGTGTTCTTCGAGACATTCGATTCGCCGTCTTTACTGTTGGATCCTCGAAATGCAGCGAACTTACTGAGAGCACACATTCATAAACTGAGAGACCATTCGCAACAGCTCTCACCGCCCGGAAACCAGACGGTGAACCGAATGCTGGTTCGTCTAAAGAGGCACGTGATGCGGGTTCTACCTACCGTCGAAGTATTCTCGCTTCGAGTCGTATCGTTGATCGCAACATTTCCTCTCGTCGCGATTTGCTGTCTGGTAGCAGGGCTCGACGGCTGGGTGCGTCGCGAAGTCCGCAAAGCAGGTGCCGGGATCGAGAGCGCTCGCATTTATCACTTCGCAAAACGCTCCATCGCCCCGTTGCTCATGTGGCTGAGTGTGGTCTATCTCTTGGTACCTGTCGTTGTTGATGTACGGTGGGTGTACGGCATTCTGGCGGCGACGATTCCACTCCTATTTGGCATCATGATCAGTAGGTTCAAGAAATACGTTTGATCAGGTGAGCGGCGACCTTTCACGGATATCGTGAGAAAACATGACAACTCTTGACTTGATTTTCGGCGGGTTCCAGTCCTCTCGTATTGAAGATTCACGATATGAGGTATGGACATAACCACAGTTTTATTGCCCCGGTCACGCTCGCAGTCGCACTCGTGCTTGCAACCGTCACGCTGCAGGCGGACCGGGATGCTGAAAGGACTGCGCTAACGCGATTGGTGGCAGAACTCGAGCGCCTTGAACCACTGATCGCTCGCGCCGAAAGTGAAAGTGAATTGCACGACAGAGTGCGGTTTCGTTACGACTGGTTACGTCGTGACCTGAACGAAGTAAAGGACGGCATTGAAGCATTTTTGTCCGATGCTGAATTTACCCCGCGTACCTTCGAACCCCTGCAAGGCGAGTACCACCATTGAATGCCCAACAACGGCTAGCGTTTGAAGCTGGCTCGGGTGTTACGCCGGATGCATTGCTCCTCGCAATCGCAAGTATCACCCTGTCCCTCGCATTTCTTTGGGTCAGCTGGATTACCTTCGGCACATTCAAAGACTGGCAGGACGGCAAGGCGAGTTTCTTCGATCTGACCTGGAATGTGTTACGGGCTTGCATCGTCTTGCTCGTGTTGGGTTTCTACATTCGTTAAGAAATAAACGTTGATGGGAAAAGCATGAATTTAGATGAAATGTGGCTTTGGTGGGCAGCGCTACCTACGCAAGTTGCCCCGAGTACGGCGCCGGAATCCGGCGACTGGATTGGATTGATCGCTGGCTACATCAAGGACGGCGCTGCGGTCCTTGGTTTAACGGTAGCGACGGTCGGATTTATCTGGGTCGCGTACATCGGTTTCGCGAAATTCAACGATGCACGGCAAGGTCGTGCGGAATGGGCGGAAGTTGGAATCTTCGGCGTTGTTGGCGCGACCATTCTGATCTTCGCTAGCTACCTTCTCACCGAAGCCGCAGGTGTCTTTTAACGTGCGGAAACACGAAACACTCATCACCGAGCGCTTGAATGCAGAACCTGCGATCTTCAAGGGGTGTTCGCTCTCGGAACTTACCTTAATGACCGTCGGATCCGTCGTGACCTGGTTGCCGTTTTGCTTGTTTGTCGCAGCACTTCTAGGTTCGGTCACGATGGGATTCGGTGTTGGCGGCATCATGGTGGTACTGAGCGTGATCGTCGCATCTTCGATATTCAGACGTCTAAAGGCGAATCGACCCCACGGCTATTACCAGCTGGCACTCCATCTTTGGTTTGCTCGCCATGGGTTGGTTAAGTCGCCATTCGTGACACGAACGGGCGTTTGGGATCTAGGTCGCACTTAGGTTGTCGCGCTATCGGCACGTTTTAGAGAACGCCTACTCGCATGTCCGAACACTGTGGTGCGTGGTGGGCATTGAAGCGTTGTTGATTCTGATTCTCGGCATAGGTCTGATGCGTGCGCCGTCGACGCTCACCATCCACATTCCGCCGGATCTCAAGACCGGTGCGATGGTGCAGCCGGATGCGCCACTGCCTGCGAACGTTTACGCCTTTGCGGTCTACATATTCCAGCAACTTTATCGATGGCCTACCGACGGAGCAACCGATTTCAGCAACTCCATCTATGCGCTGTCAGGCTATCTCACACCGACTTATCGCGAAGCGTTGATTTCAGATCTTGAATCCAAAGCAAAGCGCGGCGAACTAGCAGGGCGCGAACGCGGAATGCAGGAATTACCAGGGCATGGTTTCAGTGAGGAACGCGTAAGCATCTTGCAGGATGGGGTTTGGGTGGTGGTCGTTGACATGGAATTGCTTGAAACCGTGAAAGGCATGTCGGTCAAGCGAAAAGCCATTCGTTACCCGCTGCGCGTCGTGCGATACGACATCGACCGAGAAACCAATCCATGGGGATTGGCGTTGGACGGATTCGCGTCGGCGGGTCCGACTGCATTGGACGTTGGGGAGAGGGGCGATTGAATCACACGCCCTACCTCGTTTCTTTCGTCCTGATCGTGTTGTTACTGGCGGCGTTCACAGAAGGCGAAGCTAAATCGAGTGACGGTGGCGTGCGAGTGGTACCCTACCGTGGCGTTCCTATTCCGCTCGATTTGCGGCTAAACGAGGAAACCCGCATCCATGTTGAAGAGTCCGTCGAAATCGGCGTGCCGCCTGCGCTTACCGCCAAACTCGATGCCTCGAGCGTTCACGGGATTGTTTATCTGACCGCGACGCAAGCATTCACGCGACAGCGGCTCGTCCTTAAAGGAAGTCAGAGCGGACGCTTTGTGCTTCTTGATGTATCAGCTTCAACGGGCGCCGCGACCGTCAACGATCTTCGCATACAAACGGGTCGATTGGATACGACGCCGGCTTCTCCACCGTCGCTTACGCCAGTGCAACTCCTCCGCTATGTGGCAGGTGTGACGCTCGCGCCTCTACCATCGAGGTTGGAGCGTTTACAAATTCGGCGCACGTCGGTCGCACTTCGACCGAACACAATCTACCGCGACTTTGAGGTCGCATCTTCGGTTCTCGCCGCTTGGCATACCGATGAGTGGCTGGCGTTGGCGATCGAACTTCGAAACCAAGGTGAGGACGCGATCCGCCTTAACCCAAACGATGTCGATGGTGTCTGGCACACTGCCGGATTTACGCACGCGAGACTGTTGTCGCGAGGGAAGCGAGGCGCGCAGTCGGTGATGTTTCTCGTCGGTGCCCACGACGCGATTGATGAGTTACAGCGTTGAATCAGTTCTTGAATCGCAAAGCGATGTATGTCGTGGGCATCGCCGTCCTTTTCGTGCTCATGCTCGTGTTGTCGGCGCCATGGTCCTCCGAATCTTCGCTTCAAAACCCCCTCTTGTCCGACGTGCCCAAAACGCCGGCCCCGGACGCAGACAGTCCGGCTGACACCATTAAGACGCTGACGGCGTCGATGTCCTCACTCGTGCAGGAAATCGACGACTTAGCTCGTTCGAACGAAACGCTTCGAATCGAAAATGAAGAACTTCGCGCGAAGACCGATCTAATCGAAGTACGCATTGCCGAGAATCTTCGAGCGGAACTGCGTAGTCAGCAAGTCGCTCAAGAGGAACTTGCGACTGAACTTACGAGATTGATGTCTCGCTTCGAGAGGTCGGATAGCTCCACCGAATACGGAAATGTCGAGTCGACTTACTTCGGTTATGAGTCCGTCTTACAGCCTCGTGAATCTTGGCATTGGGTTGAGTCGATGGAAGCACGTTTTGGATCGGGGGCGATCGTAGAAGAAGCCCTGACCGATCGCCCTCGTTACACGATCCCGCAAAACGCGACCTTGGTCAATTCAACGACGATGACCGCGTTGATCGGACGTGTTCCCGTCGAGAACCGCATCACCGATCCGCTGCCGTTCAAGGTCATAACCGGTGCAGACAACCTCGCTGCCAACGGCTACATGATCGAAGGCGTCGAAGGATCGATCTGGAGTGGTTTCGTGGTTGGTGACTGGGCATTGGCATGTGTCACTGGCACGTTAACCAGCGTGACGTTTGTGTTCAAGGATGGTCGCATCCGTACGCTCGGCGAGAACAACCAGGGTGGTGAACGCATCGGTTGGATCTCGGACGGTCATGGCGTGCCATGTATTACGGGTGAGCGAAAGACGAACGTACGAAGCTGGTTGCTCGCCCAGCTCGGCGTGAATGCCACCAGGAGTGCTGCAGAAGCCCTTGCGAACGCAAACACGACGGTTCAACAAAACCCGATGGGGATCAAGGAAGCGTTTGTCAGCGGCGAAATTCGGGAGTTTGTCATGGGCAAGAGTGTCGCATCGACCGGAAATTCGCTCGCCGAGTGGTTGACGTCCAGAGCTTCCCAAGAATTCGATGCCATTTTCGTCCCGACGGATCAAACGGTCGCCATTCACGTCGACCGCCCACTTCACATTGATTACGAACGCGAAGGACGCAAGCTCACATACGATGAAGTCGCTAAGAACAACGATAGTTTGGCTGCTGATTAGCGCGTTTTGTGCGGCATGCACCAGTCGGCCACCACTTGCGGTACCAAAAGCGAGTCCGACGATGCTTGAGATCTATCAGCGACATGCATTGCCGACTGCAGAACCGCGGCGAAGTCAACCTGGCGAACGCAATGCGGTTGACGATCAGCATGCGACGACCGCGGGATCGATACCTCGACGGGACCCAATCATTCATGTGTACGTGTTTCCGCACCACTCGACGACGGATGGTCTTAGCGTTCCTGGTTATTGGACTTCATTCCGCCTCGACGAGCGGCACCAGCCACAGACCTCTTCAGTAATGGAGTAGCGGGTTTGTTGTTCAACCGGTTTCGAAGGGCGCAAAGGCCGGTAACGCGCGACGAGTTTGCACGGTGCTACCAGCGGCCGCCCTCGTTCACTGACCTGTTGCCATGGACCGTGTACCTTCCCGAAAGTCAGTCGTTTGTCCTTGATGATGGCGTGAGTGTAGGAGCTGCTTTTGAGTTATTCCCAATCGGGACGGAAGCGGTCAGCGAGGAGTTTTTGACGGATGTCAGGAATGCCCTGCAAGTTGCGCTTATCGACGCACTACCAGAAGACGCAACGCACCCTTGGGTTCTCCAGTTCTACCTACAAGATGACTATGACCTGACATCGTTCAAGCAACGGGTTGCGTCTTACGGTATAGACGATGCGAGACAGACTCCTTACGCGACAGTATTCCGAGATTTGTTTGACGCCCATCTCGACCGAATATCAAATCCCAAAGGCGCGTTCAAAGATGAGCTCGTAACGAATGCGGTGTGGCGCGGCAAGATACGTCGAATTAGGGCGACTCTGTATCAGCGTGTCTCGGCTAATAGCGTTGCACTGCCGATCGATCAGGAGCAGAGCCTCAACGACGTGGCGGTACGCTTTCAGACATCACTTGACGTATCCGGGATCGCCAACGTTCGTATGGATTTGAGGGGGTTTCGTGAGTGGTTGTTACCTTGGTTCAACCCCCAACCAATGTGTGCTGACGGGCATCCACGTCGTCTTTTAGATATTGCGGATGATTCGCCAGATCCGCGTCCGTTGTCATACGACGTAGGGCAGGACTTGCTGTACTCACAGCCACGTTCCGACGCGGCGAACGGGGTTTGGTGGTTCGACGACTCGCCACACCAGGTTGTTTCTATTCAAGGAATGCGACGTGTGCCTGATATCGGCCATTTGAGTGCGGAAAGGTATCAGGGTGACCGAATTCAGACCATGTTCGACAGCATGCCCGTCGGGACGATGCTCGCGTTGACCCTTGTGGTTCAAGCTCAACATGACGTCATACACCACATCGCGCGTTTAAAGAAGGCAGCAGTTGGTGATTCCGCGGATGCTGACGTTACGCGTGAGCAAATAGATTCAGTAGAACGTGAAATCGCGCACGGCAATAAGCTGTTACCGGCTTCCATAGCGTTCTACTTGCGGGGGAAAGATCTGGCGCAGTTGCAGGCTGCTCGAACGGAGATGTGCATGGCGTTATTGACGCACGGATTGCAGCCCATCGCTGAAGCATCGGATCTTCTAGTACTCGACAACTATCTGCGCAATCTGCCGATGGCGTACGACCATGGTCTTGATACGAAGCGACGATGCACGAAGTTGATGTTTGCACGAGATATCGCGAGTCTATTGCCAGTGTATGGACGTTCACGAGGAAACGGCAATCCCGGTTTGGTGTTCTTTAACCGCGGTGCAGAACCGTTGTGTTTCGATCCCCTAGCTGTCGAAGATCGCAAGAAAAACGCACATCTCTTGGTTCTAGGTCCGAGCGGTGCTGGGAAGTCCGCCATGCTCGTGTACCTGTTACAACAAGCCATGGCGAGGCATCGCCCGCGGATCTTCATCATCGAAGCCGGTGGATCTTTCGAGTTGCTCGGCGAACACTTCAAGGCACATGGGCTCAGCGTCAATCAGGTTAAGCTGCAACCCAACTGTGACGTCTCCCTTCCACCGTATTTACATGCTTCGAAGGTGGTCGATTCGACCCGACTAATCGAAGAAAATCGGGATTACCTCGGCGAAATGGAGATCATCGCGCGGATCATGATCACCGGTGGCGACGTGCGCGAGCAGGAGCTGCTCTCTCGAGCGGATCGCATGCTCATCAGAGAAGCGATCATGAGTGCGGGTAGACGGGCGATGGGCGAGAGGCGGTATGCGCTCACTGAAGATGTCGTTGCTGCATTACGTCAGATCAGTACCCATTCGAACCTACCTGAGAGTCGCCGCTTGAGGGCACGGGAGATGGGAGACAGCATGGCGTTGTTTACCTCGGGTGTTGCCGGTCATTTCTTCAATCGACCCGGGTCGGAATGGGTGGACGCCGACGTTACGATCTTCGAACTTGGAATGCTCGCGCGCGAAGGGTATGAAGACCAGCTGACAGTTGCTTACTTGTCGCTGATGTCACATATCAACGATCTCGTCGAGAAACAGCAACAGAGTGAACGCCAGACGCTGGTTGTCACAGACGAGGGGCACGTGATTCTGACGCACCCGCTACTCGCGAGCTACGTCGTAAAAATCACCAAGATGTGGCGGAAGTATGGCGCTTGGTTCTGGATTGCCACCCAGAATCTCGCTGACTTTCCTGACCAGAGCAAACGCATGTTGAACATGATCGAATGGTGGTTCTGTTTAGCGATGCCGAAAGACGAGATCGATCAAGTAGCGCGTTTTCGCGAACTTACGCCAGCGCAACGACTTCTTCTGATGTCAGCTAGAAAGGAACCCGGTAAATACGTTGAAGGTGTTGTTTTGTCAGATGAGTTCCAAAGTTTGTTTCGGAACGTGCCACCTGCGCTGTCGCTCGCATTAGCGATGACCGAGAAACACGAAAAAGCTAGACGAAAAGACATCATGGTTCGAGAGTCTTGTAGTGAGTATGAAGCAGCGTGCATGATGGCGAGGGATTTGGTCGAGACCGGGTGACCAGCGACTCATGCGTGTTTCACGTGGATTCGAAGCCACTTGAGGTCACGATCCCTACGACGTAGTGTTCGAGATCAATTTGATCATGCGGATTTGGACGTGTTTGATTAAGGTTGTTGGATCAGATCAGATGTCCACAAAAGTAATCGCGGTGCGCGACGTAGGAGCATGGTTGAACGCACTAAATTGGAGCAACTAAGTGACGAAGACGTGATTTCGTCAACGCTTCTCGCCAAGGCGCTGGAAACTGAAGAAGGAGAAATCGCCGAGACGCTCGGACTCAGCCTCGAGTCAGTCTCTTGTTACGAGAGACTTCAGTCCCCAGTGACACAATCAAGACTTCGTGAGTTGCTCGAAATCCTTATCAGAGTTGAGCCACTCATGGGTTCGTCGAAAGCTGCTCTCTCTTGGTATCGTACCGAACCGCTTCCGAGTTTTGGAGGCATAACTGCAGTGCAATCGGTTAAGGAAGGTCGTGCGAATTCCGTGTGTCGCTACCTTGATCGAATGAACGCAGGAGGATATAGCTAGAAACCGCTCTGCAGGATGTTCTAGGGGTGGTGTTTGAATCTCAACCATTGAGAGAGGATGAGCAATATCTTCTAGGTATACAACCTGAATCTGGCAGAGTCGGTTTCCATCGATTCGTCGGATAGATTGAGTTCTTAGATGGAAATGTTGTCGCGTTAAACGTACAACATAATTCGGATTGTTTGGAATCCTGTTCTCACCACCCACACGGCATTGACGATGGCGACGAAAAAGCAATCGAACGTTAAGACGAAGTCTCGTTCACAAATTGGGGTTGACGAATCCGAGCTGTGGGCTGCTGCAAACGCACTTCGTGGCTCGATGGATGCTGCTGAATACAAGCATGTCGTTCTTGGTTTGATATTTCTTAAATATGTTTCTGATGCGTTTGAAGAGCGGCATGCCACGATCGTAGAAGAGTGGGGATTGGATGCGGCGGAAGACCGCGATGAATACGCGGCAGAGAACGTATTCTGGGTTCCACCGAATGCCCGTTGGGAACGGTTCAAAGCCAATGCTCGACAACCTGAGATTGGTCAGATGATTAGTGACGCCATGGATAGCCTGGAGCAAGCTAATCCGTCATTGAAGGACGTCCTACCAAAGCAATACACCCGTCAAGCGCTCGACAAACAACGTCTTGGTCAACTAATCGACATGATTAGCAACATCATGGTAGGTGACGATGATGCTCGATCCAATGATGTGCTTGGTCGAATTTATGAGTACTTTTTAGGTCAATTTGCGGACGCGGAAGGTAAGAAAGGAGGTGAGTTCTACACACCTCGGTGTGTCGTTCGGTTGTTGGTTGAAATGTTGCAACCGTTTTCTGGTCGAGTCTATGATCCATGTTGCGGTTCATCTGGTATGTTTGTACAGTCGATGGAGTTCATCGAAGTCCACGCCTCTGGTAACGGTAACGGAGGTAAGGCTCGAAGCGATATCTCGATATACGGTCAAGAATCTAACTACACTACCTGGCGACTAGCAAAAATGAATCTGGCAATACGAGGTATTGAGGGGCAGATCTCCCACGGCGACAGTTTTCACAACGATCTACATCCGGATCTGCGTGCAGATTACATTCTCGCGAATCCGCCGTTCAATATAAAAGACTGGGGTGGCGAAACTTTGGTGGAAGATAAACGTTGGAAATTCGGTGTGCCGCCAAAAGGTAATGCAAATTTCGCCTGGGTTCAGCACTTTATCCATCACTTGTCGCCAAGAGGCGTCGCAGGATTTGTTCTAGCTAATGGTTCGCTGTCTTCAAATCAGTCTGGAGAGGGAGAGATTCGCAAAAACCTCATCGAAGCGGATTTAGTTGACTGCATTGTTGCTCTACCCAGTCAGTTGTTTTACTCCACGCAGATCCCAGTGTGTCTCTGGTTTGTAGCGCGTGATCGATCGGGTAGCGGTTTACGAGATCGTCGAGGTGAGGTACTTTTTATAGACGCTCGACAGCTTGGTAGTATGGTTGATCGGACGCATCGAGAGCTATCTGACAAGGACATTTCTCGAGTAGCTGATACCTACCACGACTGGCGGACTGACGATAGCGGGTATGAAGATCAGCTAGGTTTTTGCTGTGGTGTGGGGCTAGGGGAGCTGCGTAGTAACGATTTTGTGCTGACGCCAGGTCGTTATGTCGGTTTACCACCTGTCGTTGGTGAACGTGAGCCATTTATTGAAAAGATGCACCGTCTAGCCTCAGAAATGCGAAGCCAACAGATAGAAGTTGCGAAGGTCGACGCAGTGATAGCTGCTAGTCTCGATTCTCTTGGTTTTGGTGGAAGCGAGTGAGTGGCATAAACCTAGTAAGAATGTCGAAGTGCTGATCGCAACGATCGTCGGTCTGAGTCTTGCGATCCCTCCTCAACGAAGTCTATGAGCAACAATCGCAGGTCTTCATTCCGTTCGCTCCTCGCCTCCGTAATTGGTGGCGGATGGGGCAACGCGACACCACAATCTGACAGTGTACAGGTACGTGTTATTCGAGGTACAGACTTTCGGAGTATTCAAGCTGGTGATTTTTCGGCTGTTCCGTCACGTCACGAAAATAAACATAAAGTTGCACGACGTACTCTTGCTCCAGGAGACATCATCCTTGAGATTTCCGGAGGTAGTCGTACTTCTGGACAATCTACGGGTCGGTCAATGTACGTCTCCAATCGCGTTCTCAAAGCACTTGGTGGGAGCGTAATTCCGGCGAGTTTCTGCAGACGCTTGCGCTTCGATAGCTCGATCATATACGACTATTTCGCATATTGGTGCTTGCAAGCGATGTATCTATCTGGCCGAGCATCTCTTTATGAGCACCAGTCAACGGGAATTAGCAATTTCCAGTTCAATCACTTCCTTGATACAGAAACCGTGATAGTCCCGCCTCTGGATGAACAAAGCGCTATCTCTGATGTCCTTGGATCTCTCGATCGAAAGATTGAACTGAACCTACGAATGAACGAAACTCTAGAGTCGATTGCCAACGCATATTTCGATGACTGGTTTGTTGGTTACGGACCAGTACGTGCCAAATCGGAACATAGAAAAACATATCTCCCGTTGGATATCTGGGACCTATTCCCCTATGCGCTTGATGAGCGAGGCGTACCAATTGATTGGGAGACTTCCGAGATCGGGAAAGAGGTGCGGGTAGTTGGTGGTGCAACCCCGAGTACAAAAAATGCTAGTTACTGGGAGCGTGGGAACAATTTTTGGGCTACGCCAAGAGACCTATCGCATCTGCGATCCCCGATCTTGCTCAATACTGCTAGAAAAATAACAGATAAAGGAGTCAGCAAGATCAGCTCTGGCGTGCTTCCTACTGGAACCGTCTTAATGTCGTCGAGAGCCCCAGTTGGCTATCTTGCGATTGCTGAGGTTCCTACGGCTGTGAACCAAGGATTCATTGGTATGGTATGTGAAAAGCGACTGCCTAACGTCTTCGTGTTACTTTGGTGTAATCACCATCTTGATTACATAAAGGCAATTTCTGGCGGCTCTACCTTTGGTGAGATCTCTAAGAGAGTGTTCCGACCAATCCCAGTCATCGTTCCATCTGAAGACGTTTTAGCTGCTTTCGAGCGTGTTGTCCGACCACTATATGAAAGGATCGTTTTGAATCTGAAGGAGAACAACCTTCTTTGTGAAACTCGTGATCTGCTGTTGCCAAAGCTCATCTCCGGAGAAATCCGGATCCCAGATGCTGAAAAAGTGGTCGATTCTGTTACATGATCCGTGCTCCCGTCAATCCTGCCCTTGTTACTTGGTCTCGAGAGCGCGCTAGGTTCACGTTGGATGATCTAATCCAGAGATTTCCCAAACTAATCGAGTGGGAATCAGGAGCTAGACAACCTACGTTTAAACAGGCTGACGCTTTTGCAGCCGCTGTCCATGTACCAGTTGGTTATCTGTTTCTTACAGATCCGCCAGTTGAGTCCATCCCATTGCTCGACTATCGCACGATTGCAGGTACACCTGTCGGGGATCCAAGTCCTGATCTTCTGGATGTCATCCGAGCGTGTGAAGAGCGTCAAAGCTGGTATCGGAACTACTCCCGTATTGAGGGACTAGACCCGTTGTCATTCGTTGGGAGTGCTACGCCCAATCATTCGACGACCGAAATCGCCCACGATATGCGAGAGACTCTTGGATTCAGCGTTCAAGCACGTCGATCATGTCCGACATGGACTGAGAGTTTACGGATGTTCATCGGCGCTGCAGATAGTGCTGGAATCTTGGTCATGGTCAGTGGCATTGTCGGCAGTAATACACATCGCGGACTTGACCCAGACGAATTTCGAGGCTTTGCTTTGAGCGATTCGTATGCACCACTCGTCTTCGTCAATGGAGCCGATACAAAATCGGCACAAATGTTCACGCTTGCCCACGAAATTGCGCATCTCTGGCTCGATGCTACTGCGTTATCGGATTGCCAGGCAGCACCTGCCGTAGGTTTAGGGAGAGACGAACGATGGTGCAATGCGGTTGCGGCAGAGTTTCTAGTACCGCTTGTGGCGTTGCGCCGCGAGCTGCGAGCTGCGGAATCTCTACCTACCGCCCTTCGACGATTGACGCGTGTCTTCAAGGTCAGTAGTTTGGTGTTATTGCGACGTTTACTCGATGTAGGTTGGCTCAATCGATCGCGATTTGACAGTGCTTGGATAGAAGAGAAAGAGCGACTACGCTCACTTGCGCAATCACGTGGTGGTGGAGGCGATTTTTACCGCACGACGATATCTCGCGTCGGGCGAACGTTCGCGAAGGCACTGGTCGCCAGCACGCTAGAAGGTCAGACACTTTATCGCGACGCATATCGCATGCTTGGGGTACGGAGCACAAGTAGCTTCGAGGAACTTACGAATCAGGTCACCTCGATTCCGTGACCCAATACATTCTGGACGCTAATGTCTTCATCCAGGCAAAGAATCTGCACTACGGGTTCGATTTTTGTCCTGCGTTTTGGGACTGGCTGGTTGAGGCGAACGAATATTCAGTTTTGGCGAGCGTGGAAAAGGTCGCCGACGAATTGCTCGTTGCTGATGACGAACTCGCTTCTTGGATTGAGCAACTTCCGAATACGTTCTTTTTACGACCAGATAGTGCGGTATCTGACGCTCTTCGCGAAGTGAGTGATTGGGCGTCGTTGAG
The DNA here is from genome assembly GCA_965220235.1 of Candidatus Azotimanducaceae bacterium. Lineage (GTDB taxonomy): Bacteria > Pseudomonadota > Gammaproteobacteria > Pseudomonadales > Azotimanducaceae > Bin55. The sequence continues at coordinate 215,024 of OZ244815.1, forward strand.
TGGATATGACTCCGCAGCGATTGGCACATTTTTGCAAGTAGCTGACTATTGGCTCGTGGCTCATGCACTAGCGCATAGGTGCGTAGTTGTGACACATGAAGTCCCTGCGGATACGGTGAAGAAGATCAAGATTCCTAATGCATGTGTTGCGCTAGGCGTACCATGTATGAATCCGTATGAAATGCTTCGGCGCGAGCGAGCCAGATTTGTACTCGGATAGGCTTGAACTAAATCATGACTGACGGTCAAATTGCTGAGAATACAGTAGAGGATGCCACGCTCGAATGGTTATCCGACTTAGGGTGGGCTGTCGCGCACGGTCCAGCTATAGCTCCGGGTTCCGCGAACAGTGAACGTGAAGACTACGGTGAAGCGTTTTTACCATTGCGTCTACGTGATGCACTTCATCGTCTAAACCCCGACCTGCCGCCGTCCGCGCTGGACGACGCGTACCGCAAACTGATTCGGCCAGAAGGCGCTTCACTTGAAATTCGCAACCGTGCGTTTCACAGAATGCTTGTAGATGGGGTGAATGTCGAATATAGGCAAGACTCCACCGTTCGAGGTGTGTACGTAAAGCCCATCGATTTCGAATCGCCGTCCGAAAACGATTGGTTAGCCGTAAATCAATTCACCGTAGTAGAGAACAAACAAGAGCGTCGTCCGGATGTTGTGCTTTTTGTCAATGGTCTCCCTTTAGGTGTGATCGAGCTTAAGAATCCAGTCGACGAAGACGCGACGATTTGGAGCGCTTGGCAGCAACTACAGACCTACAAGAACGAAATTCCTTCGTTATTCACGACGAATGAAGTACTCATGGTCTCTGACGGCGTCAAGGCTCGTATGGGTTCCCTTACGGCGGGTCGCGAATGGTTCAAACCATGGCGGACGATTAAGGGCGACGATTTCGCGAAGAAATCTTCGCCAGAACTTCAGGTTCTGCTCAAAGGCGCTTGCGAGCCATCCCGTTTTGTCCGTTTATTACGAGATTTCATTGTCTTCGACGACGATGGCGGCAAACTTACTAAAAAGATGGCGGGATACCATCAGTTTCACGCCGTCGAAGTAGGAGTGGATGAGACGCTTCGCGCCGCGAATCTAGTGGATGCGGTCGATTTCAGCGGCCAAAGCCGGACAGAAGGTGCCGCAGGTGATACTGGCGATCGTCGGATTGGCGTCGTTTGGCACACACAAGGATCCGGTAAGAGTCTGACGATGGCGTTCTACGCCGGTCGCGTGATACGTGAACCCGCGATGTCCAATCCAACAGTCGTCGTTCTTACTGATCGCAACGATTTAGACGATCAGTTGTTTGGCACGTTTACGCGTTGTAGCGATCTGCTTCGACAGCCCCCTCAACAGGCTGAAGATCGTGCTGATTTGCGGCTCAAGCTCGCCGTCGCGTCTGGAGGGGTCGTCTTTACGACAATCCAGAAGTTTTTTCCTGACGAAAAAGGCGCGCAGCACGAGCTGTTGTCTGACCGTAAAAACATCGTGGTGATCGCGGACGAAGCTCACCGAAGTCAGTACGACTTTATTAGTGGATTCGCGGGTCATATGCGTGACGCCCTCCCCAACGCGTCGTTTATTGGTTTCACGGGTACGCCGATTGAACAGCAGGACGCTAACACTCGTGCCGTGTTTGGGGACCATATCAGCATCTACGACATTCGCCAAGCCGTAGAAGACGGCGCAACGGTGCCGATTTACTACGAGAGTCGACTTGCTCGGTTAGCGTTGGACGAAGCAGAGCGTCCGACACTCGATATCCAGTTTGAAGAAGCGACCGAAGGCGAAGAAATCGAACGTAAGGAAAAACTCAAGACGAAGTGGGCTCAACTTGAAGCTGTGGTTGGCACTGAGAAACGATTGCGCCAGGTCGCGAATGACATTGTTGATCATTTCGATAGTCGAACCGAGGCTATGCAAGGTAAAGCGATGATCGTCTGCATGAGCCGTCGAATTTGTGTAGACCTCTACGATGAGCTCGTTCGATTACGACCTACGTGGCAGGACCAAGACGACACGAAAGGACGCATCAAGATCGTAATGACCGGATCGGCTTCCGACGCGGCTGAATGGCAGCAACACATTCGCAACAAATCGCGTCGTGAAGTGCTGGCAAATCGCTTCCGCGATCCGAACGACGAATTTGAGATTGTGTTAGTTCGTGATATGTGGCTAACCGGTTTCGATGCTCCGAGTCTCCACACGATGTACGTCGACAAACCCATGCGAGGTCACGGGCTCATGCAAGCGATCGCCAGAGTCAACCGTGTATTCCGAGACAAACCTGGAGGGTTGGTCGTAGATTATCTGGGCTTGTCTGAAGAACTGAAAAGAGCGTTAGCGACGTATACCCAAAGTGGTGGCACTGGCAAAACTGCCGTGGACAAAGCCGCAGCCATTGCATTAATGATGGAGAAGTACGAAATCTGCCTTAGCATCCTGCATGGTTTCGACTTCACACCATTTCGATCAGGAAGTTCGACAGAGAAATTGTCGTTACTTTCAGGCGCGCAGGAGCATGTTCTCTCTCAAAAGGATGGCAAAGATCGATTCGTTATCACAGTACGTGACTTGACACGGGCCTTTGCTTTGGCTGTTCCGTGTGATGAAGCGACGGAAATTCGATACGATGTGGGGTTCTTCCAAGAGTTGCGAGCCGCACTTCTAAAACAAGATGAGCGCTACCCGAGGAAGCAAGAAGAGCTCGACAAGGCGGTACGCGAAATCCTATCGCGAGCGGTTGCGCCTGAAGGCGTAATCGACATATTCGCAGCTGCTGGTCTTCCTAATCCAGATATTTCAATCCTTTCAGAAGAGTTTCTCGCTGACGTGCGCGATCTGAAACATCGCAATGTTGCTGTCGACTTGCTACACAAGCTACTCAAGGGCGAAGTTGCGATGCGTCGACGAACCAACGTCGTGCAGGCTAGATCATTCGCTGAGATGCTCGAAGCAACCATTCGGCGATATCAAAATCGCTCGGTTGAGATCGTTCAGGTAATTGAGGAACTCATCAAAATCGCCCGCGAAATGCGCAAAGCGGGTGAGCGAGGGGAGAAACTCGGTCTTAACGAAGACGAAATCGCGTTTTACGATGCACTTGAAACGAACGACAGTGCCGTTCAGGTACTCGGTGACGAAACACTTTGCGTGATCGCGCGAGAGCTTGTAAACACCGTTCGTTCGAACGTGACCATCGACTGGACGTTGCGGGAGAATGTGCGTGCGAATCTTCGACGGCTAGTCAGACGGATCTTGCGCGAATACGGATATCCACCAGACAAACAGGAAAAAGCGACCCGCACCGTTATCGAACAGGCAGAGGTGCTATCGGCGAATTGGGTCTCGTAGGCACACACTCGCTACGTAATTGAATGCTTCCCGAGTCTATCCACGGGAAAAACAGTCAGACTCAGGCGCACGAAGTTGGCACAGTTCGTGTGAGAAATTCACTCACCATTTCGAACGTGGATGCGTGTGCTGCGTGAGCGAGGTGAAGAGTGCAGTTCGGCACTCGTTCCGACAACGATTTGTGCTCAGAGATTGGTTACTGAACGAAGAACACTGCCTACTGACTAGGCTCTGATATACAGTCTCGCGTGTAGTTCTCTTCATATTCAACGATGCAGTTTATTTCGTGGGTCCGATAACGGTCATTCACTATCGGTAATATGAGTAGGAGATTTGTCGCTCTGTCAGCATTTTGTAGTAGATTCCGCTGCAAGCGTCCCATAGATTTCCTGCGATAGGCGATAGACGAATAACACATCCGCCCAATTTGAATTCTGGGTTAGTTCGTAAGGGAACACTTCACATGTCCACAATAGAACCGTCAACTAAACGAATTGAGGGTCGTGCACGGACCGTTCGAGAGCTACTAGATAAAGCTAAATACGCGATTGATTTCTACCAACGCGAGTACGCATGGCAGGAAAGACAGGTTCGTGAGTTAATCGATGATCTCACTGGGAAGTTTCTGGACTCGTTCGATCCAGAACACTCACGCCACGAGGTCGAAACCTACGGACACTACTTTCTTGGGTCGATCGTGATTAGTCACAAACGCGGAGAACGCTTCGTCGTTGATGGTCAGCAACGGCTCACAACGTTGACATTGCTGTTGGTGCATCTTCACCATCTGCAAGCGGATCAAGACGAACATGTGGACGTTCGAAACTTGATTCATTCGGAAAGATTTGGTCGAAAGAGCTTCAATCTCAACGTGCCTGATCGAGATGAAGTCATGTTTCAGTTGATGGACGGACAAACGACCATCGTAAACACCAAGAGTGAATCTGTCCAGAACATCGTCGCACGATATGCAAATATCACCGATCATTTCCCTGAAGAAATCGGTGGACGAGTTCTTCCATTTTTCGTCGATTGGCTGCTCGAAAACGTGCATTTCGTTGAGATCGAAGCGTACTCGGACGAAGACGCTTATACGATCTTCGAGACGATGAATGACAGGGGACTTAGCCTCAGTCTGCCTGAAATGCTCAAGGGTTACATTCTCGCTAATGTGAGCCTTGAAGACGACCAGAAAAAGGTCAATCTGTTGTGGAAGCAACACATGCAAGCACTTAAGGAGTTGGGAGACGAGCAGGACGTAGATTTTTTCAAGAATTGGCTTCGTGCTCAACACGCTCAGACCATACGACCCGGTCAGAGAGGAGCGGAAAACCGGGACGTTGAGAGGATCGGTACTGAATTTCATCGTTGGGTACGCGATCAGAAAGATAACCTGAAACTCAGCAATTCAGATTCGTTCGTCAATTTCGTACTCCGCGATCTGGACTTCTATGCGCGGATAGCTGTCCGGATCGGACGCGCCGCTCGTGAACTGACGACAGGCTGGGAATCGATTCGATTCAACGAGGACCGAGGGTTCACACTCCAGCACCAGATGCTATTGGCACCTTTAAATCCAGATGACACTGAATTCGAAATCCATCAGAAAGTTGCGCTCGTAGCCGATTTCCTTGATGTATGGCTTGCTCGCAGAATTTGGAATTTTCGGACGATTAGTTACTCCTCGGTCAGATATACGGTATTCAATCTAACCAAGGAACTACGTGGACGCAGCGTCGCAAGCCTATCCGAATACCTACTCTCCCAACTTGACGAACAACCAGAGAGATTTGCGTCCGAGCCAAGGTTTAGGCTCCACAATCAGAACTACCGGCAAGTTCGCCACATACTCGCACGGATCACTTATTGGCTAGAAACGAAGTGCGGCATACCTTCAGACTTTGAAGAGTTGGTTTCTCAGGGACGAGCGCGTCCATTTGAGATCGAGCACATTTGGGCCGATCATTACGATCGCTTCGTACAGTGGTTTTCTCATCCTAGCGATTTTGATACCGAAAGAAATCGTATCGGCGGATTGGTACTGCTTCAGCGAGGTGTGAACCAGAGTTTACGAGACGCGACGTACGAGGCTAAGCGAGACGCATACTTGTCTAATAGTGAAAATCTACTCGCGCGGAGCCTACATCCATACGTATACCAGAATAACCCTAGTTTCAGATCATTGCTTGAAGAGACCGGGTTACCCTTTCGAGATTACGAGACATTCGGACCTGAGGAACAGTCCGAAAGGCAAGAACTCTATGTTCGGGTCTCGGAGTGGGTCTGGAATCCATCTAGACTGGATTTAGATGGTGAAAAACCACCAATTCCAGAACCGATCGTGGACCCAGATGAGGAAGAATCGAATTCCGTCGTGGATCGACCTAACCGTCACAAAGCGAGACGGGCGTTCTGGGAGAGACTCTTGGAGTTCGCCAACAAGCGTACGGATCTGCATTCGAGGGTTTCGCCTAGCCAATATCACTGGTTGGGCACACGGCGTCACGGACAATGGTGGAACTATGTTGTTCTGCAGAAAGAGACTCGCGTTGAGTTATATGTCGATAGCGCAGTCAAGGAAGTGAACAAGGCTCTCTTTGATCATCTATACGAGCAGCGCTCGGTTGTTGAATCTGAGTTCGGTGACACTTTAATTTGGCAACGCCTTGACGATAAGCGCGCAAGCCGAATCAGTTTCACGGTGTCAGGCGGATGGGTAGACGACACGACATGGTCATCTGCTATTGAAAGCAGTGCTGATGCGATGGAAAAGCTTTACGGTGCACTCTCGCAACGTGTGACATCGTTCGACGCCAACGGTACGTGAGAACTCGCGACACTTCGATTGATTGAAGAGATCAAGGTAGATTCAAGCACGCAACTTGAAGCGAATTTCTAGATATTCGACTTGCCGAGACGGGATCTTTCTTGACGCGGCTGCTTGTCTCGAATGGCATGTCGGTTTTACCTACTCAATGCAAGTTTCGTGCGTGTCGACAGTTTTGTTGTTCTTTCTATCTTTATAGTGGTGTATCGTGTTACCGAGAAACCGTGAGATTCGCGTTTCGCCATATTTTGAAGAGGTTGGTCGATTTTCAATGTAAGCTGGATACCTATATAGGTGTTCATATAATTTGAGATTTCGTTAATTGGAGCTATATATATGTCGGAGTTTGCACTTTGGGAATACGACCGAGAAGTGGAGATGAACGGACATAGTGCGCAGATGTGGTCACCACGGATTCGCGGGGAATACAAGCTCTCAATCGACACAGTACGGTATCTTGATCTTCAAAAGAAAACTCGCGGAACAAGAGAGTTCGAGAGACTCAAGGCGAAGTTAGCAACGTATTTGCTAAGGCAGATTGCCAACGGTGACGACAGCCCCGTAATTACCTCGGAATTGATAACTCAGGTTGCTGAGCACCATTCGTCATTGCCGGTTCCTCAAAGTGCGAGGGGGCTATTGTTGTTCATGACAACGACCGGTCTCGCCCCACATGAATCGATAAATCTAACGTCGGATGGTCCTTCAATAGAAGCGGCACTGGGAGCTAGCGAATCGATTGACGAAGACGAACTTGGCTTCTATCTAAATTATCTAGTCGATGCTGAATTGATTACAGACACGACGGGCAAGAACGGCGGCTATTTCGTGACCGTTCGAGGGTACGAGACTGTAGAACAGGAAAGACAAGCGACTGATTCGTCAGAGGTCTTTGTTGCGATGTGGTTCGATGATGAAACCGATTCTCTCTGGGAGGCACTTGATCGCGGAATCTCGGCGGCTGGTTATACCGCTATTCGGATCGATAGGGAACCACACAGCAATTTAATAGACGACGAGATCGTCGCTCACATACGTCGGTGCAGGTTTGTTGTTTGCGATCTGACTCATGGTGATACCGGTCATAGAGGAAGTGTGTACTACGAGGCGGGTTTTGCACGTGGCTTGGAGAAGGAGGTCATTCAGACTGTCCGCTGCGATATATTGGAAGACGGTAGCATCGCATTTGATCTAGACCACTATCCGACGATATCGTGGAAAGAGGACGAACTTGAACCGTTTGAGAGAGATCTCCGATACAGGATTGAGTCGATTTTTGGCAAAGGACCTAACGACGAAAGATAACCACGTACTTTCTTCGACTGCGTTATGTGCAGGATTCGAACTTTCGGTTCTTTCTCAGTTCCTTGCACAGCGCTATATTGTGTGCAGGTCTTTGGTTTCGCTCGTTTTCGTCAATCACCCGCGCCCCAACTGCATGCAGATATCGATCTTGAGAGGGTTGTGCCGCTGGATTGATGCCATAAAGCCAATATAGTCCAGCTCTATTAACTCAATCCTCCTCGAAACTTGGTAGAGCTAACAAGTCATTTTTTTAGAATCCGACATGTAACCAAATCCTACGAGGAGACCTCGTTATGTGTGCCCAAAATACAGCCAAGAAGCATCACTATAACCCTAATTTCATTTTGAAACGCTTCGCGGACCCAGAAAGCAAAGTTCTTTGGGTTCTTGATAAGGAGTCTCAGAAAATTCATCCTGTAAAGGGTACGAAAACCAGCAATGGGTTTAGGTACGATGCGTTTGCCGAGAATCACTACAACACATTAAAGGATAAACAAGGCAACATTGACTTGTCTGTCGAAAACCACCTAACCGTCATTGAATCTAAAGCGGCGCCGATTGTCGACGTGATAGTCCAGGCTTCGAAAGCAGGCATATATCCGGCGATTAGTCGCGTTGATATCGAAAAGCTTGCACGATTTTGCCACGTTCAAAATATGCGCTCACCAGCGATCAGGAGAGAAGTGAAAACCTCAGATGCTTCCCGCCAAGAATATCAGGACATACTAAACGAATATTCGATAAAGTACGGAATCGCTCCCGACTTACTTCGTTCTAATGTTGGCGATTTTGATGAAATGATGGATTACGCAAGCAAATCGCTGGTCATGCTGGCGGAGTATCGTGGATGTCCGGTAGACATCATGCGACGAATGAACCTTGATGTAGTGCGTGTATCAAGGCAACAGCAGGTTCGTTTCATTACTAGCGATAGACCGTGTGTCGTGCATCCTATACTTCAACCGAATGGTATGGTGTTCTTGCCGATATCCGTGGATACTGCAATTCAGTTTTCTCGCTCTGAAGATTCGAACGGTACGCTACATACTAAAGACTCGCGGAATATCGAAGAATTGAACAAGCGGACGTTTGACAATGCACTGAGATTTGTCGCTGGGTGTTCAAGAGAGTATCTCGAGGAACTAGCACGACACTCAAGAGACGAACATAAACTGACTTGAGAGCAGAAATACAAACGTAGGCTGCGCTATGGTGCAAAAAACGCACAACATGTAAGCCGTTCCGTCTTGCGTTATCGCCAAACCGACGGGGTATTCACAGCCCGGTCAAGAGTAATTACACGCTACTTCCAATCTGACACTTTCCCTACAAGCCAAGTTGCGTGTCGATATCCACGTTTAAGGTCAGGGGTTGACCGCGGCCATAATCGTGAATTCCGTGTGCCAATAGAGAAACGGACTCTTAGTGTACGACCAGGCGAAACGGGTTGGGTTTGCGGAGAAGCGCATCTAGCCATCGATCCATCGATCCACCGGCGTTGACATAAAGTCAGACAATGGAACACCACCTTTGCCGACAAATATAGTGCGGCTAGGTTTGACGCTCTGGTTGAACGCCGTCAGATCTTTCTCTTGGATTCGTTCTCGACCTCGTTTCACGCGAATACCAAGAATGATTGGACCTCGATGAAATACGAACCAACCGTTTAGTTTGGAAAGACGTGTTCTCTCGCGCCAGTAATACGGTTTCACGAGCCTGGTCGCAGAGTTCAATATGTGAGCGCCTACCGCGCTTACTACTACCTTTCCCCAAAAGTCGTCGTCGGCTCTTGCTTGCTTGAATGTACATGTGGACGATGCCGTCAACAATGCGTTGTTCGTGACACCTAGTTTTGGAAACATCTCTCGATGGTATCGACGCATCGGGTCAATCTCAAATTGCCGAAAACTAGTGAGCAACTTCACTTCCGCGAGTAGATCAAGATAACTTTCGAGCGTTGTTGTGTCTTGAACCTGTGGCAGCAGTTTACGCACTTTAGCCAATGGCAGGATCTCACCGGAGTAGCGAATGCCGAGAGCAAGCAACTCCTTGAGCAGACCAGGCTTATCGACGCTGGTCATGGCAAGAATGTCTTTTTCAATAGTGGACATATTCGCATCGACGACGTAATTTCGCCAGCGATCTATATCACGAATGAATTTCGCGGCGCCGGGATAACCACCAAAATAGAGGTATTCGTTGAGGTCAAATCCAAAAGCGCTTCGCATTTCACGAAAGGACCAGTGCGGAACGTACAGTGGTTCAAAGCGTCCCGCCATGCTCTCAGTCAAGCTGGATTGCATGCGTATAGGTGCGGAGCAAACAAGAACCACATGCAATTGACGGTTCGCGCATCGATCCGAGTCCCACAGACCTTTCACGACCCAGGACCAATCGGGGATCTCCTGGATTTCGTCAAGCACTAAGATGGAGCCATTTGGGTGGGCGCTAGCTCGCGCTCTCGCATTTCGCCAAGTTTCTCCTAGCCAAATTAAGTCCGATTGAGGGGGTGTCTGGCTTGTTGACTGCGTATACCAAGCACGATTGCGTTGTAAACGCGTGTCGTTTGCCACATCGACGTAATCACTCGGACGATCGATGTTTTGCAGTGCCTGGCGCACGATCGTTGTCTTTCCCGAATGACGTGGACCAACGACGAATAACATGAACGACGGTCGCTCATTGAGTCGCTTGACCAGATTGTTGACTAGTGATCTCTGGAATATTCCCATACGGCCCTACTTTCCTTCGACACAAATCTAATACACAAACCCCGAAAGTCGTGAATCGATTTGGAACTCAGGAAAGGTCGAGCCTACTTGATAGGATCTAGAGTGAAAACGGCTTCCTTCGGGACCCTAGAGTCGGCTCACTCGAGGTGCACCGAAGGCATTGTGTCCAATTCCCTCGGATTTGAATTGCTAAGACGCTGACCTCCTAAGCGAATCGATCTTGAGGAAAACAGAGACTCCCCGATCGGTTTGCGCCATGTGTCGTGCTTCGTCGACATTGAATCCAATGCGATGAGCTAAGGTTGTACTTTAGTTGAGCGAGTTCCGCTGTCTGTTAATTCGCTAACCCCTTGCAGTGAACACCACCTTAGCGGTGGATGTGCGTATTGGGTAGCCAGTTGATTCGATCGCACCTATAAGACGCTTTGTTTCAACATAGAGCAAGAGCTCGTCCTGCTTAATGATCGGTCTACCAATCATCGCATCGTTTCTGATCGGATAGAGACGTTGCAGGGACTCGCGGAGGTATTCGCGACTTTTGAAGATTGAGCGGAACACTTCGTTCCAGTTGTCCTCTTGGCATATGATCATCTCGTAGTCGGTGAATTGCGTGAATGCCAAGATTGGAAATGTACGGGTCGTGTGTTTCTTGAGCTGTTGACTGAGCTCTTCCCAGGCCGTGACCTTCTCCTTCGGTAAACGTCGTGCTGGCCAGGCTGAACCGTGAACTTTGGTCATCGTATGGTCAATGAAGTGACGTAACAGGCATTCCAACCCTTCAATCCAGCTATTTGCTTTCATCGTACGGTCAAGCATCCGTTCTTCGCGAAGATTCATTGAGGGTTGAACGAAGAGCTCGTATGCGTATGCATGGCTGAGATCAGGTTGGTCTGGTTTAATCCCTGTGTCATCAAGGATTTCTTGGAAAGCTGACGAAGGGAAGCTCGTTAGGTTGATGTCAAACCCGAGTTCCTCGTAAGAACTCATGCGAGCCCCAAGATCAGTCCATATCGCCTTTGGCCAAGTGATCTCATCACGCCAATCTCCAAGCAACTGCCGGAGGTTGTCCGCGCACGTAGACGAAAATGCCTCGTTTTCATTTAAAGTGTTCCCTAAGTCCCGTAAATTAAGAATGCGCTGCATCGATGCAAGCCCATCGAGTTCATTCAACCAAGCACCATCTAGGCGCCTGAGCATGGGAAGGGGAGAATCGAAACCAGGGTCAGCATTTACCGCAATTCGGCGTTCCAGTCGTCGACAATCAAGTTCAGAAGCTGATTTAAACTGACTCTGGTAGCTGTCGATACTCTCAAGCGTGTAAGGGAGATACTCAGCTAATCCTGTCTCGAATACACCCGCATCTCGTATTTCTTCAAGGGGTGCCTCAAATGCACGCTTCATTCCAGTGCTCAGATCACCGATCCGTGCCATCTGCTCGTAAGTCTGGAGTTGTGTACCGAGTGTTAGATTGGATTCAATAATCTCTAAGGCTGTTCTTGCTGCGGATGAAGGAAGAGATTCCGAAGTCAGATCATGAACCGCATCTCTTAGAAGTGCGGTCTGGCGTGGCACGATTTCCTCTATTTCATTCTGAGAGTCCGCGAGTTCGGCTTTCCTAATTTCATAGGACTGCTGCAAATTCAGCCAGAATTCGGTTGACGTCCCAAAATATCGACCTAATCGACGGGCGATATCAACTGTGACGGCACGTTCGCCATTCACGATGGCCGTGATACGGTTCACCGGTACTTTAATAGATTCTGCGAGCGATCGCGCAGACATACCTAGCTCGGTGAGTTCATCTTGAAGGATTTCTCCGGGATGGACCGGCGACATACCGTTCTTAGAGATCATTGGTTTGAAGCATCTTAGTGTTAGTCGATGATGTTGACGTTCTTAGGACCATTGTCAATTCAGCGAAAACAGAGCCATCATTGAGCGATTACTCGAACACCGTTTTCGCCGTATTGGCTACGAGTTGGCGAAATCGTAATAGTAGGTTTGTTCGATCGTTCGACGGATTTTCTTTGTCTCGAATTTCTGTAGCGCGTATTGCTGTCATTGAAGTGGATTCCACGTACTTTGAAAGATCAAAATCTGAACTAGCGATCGCTTCGTGGGACTGTGTTGAAGAGCGAATAGGGCGACAAGCTGTCAAGGCATCAAGTAGGCGCTTCCGGCGTCTGTCTGCCGTCAACCATACACCAGAGTATTGGTTCTAAATTTGCCGAAGTTTTTCGTACGATGCTTATCAAGATCGCCGAAGCAGACTCAATAAAGGCAACTACAATGCCTCAATCAGTCTTGGTACGAACCGCCTCAACCCTTAAAAATCGAGTTTTTAGTGGATATTGACTTCACAGCACTCAGAGTAGACACCACGTTAGATTAGGTTAGCTGGAGTTGTTTTCATGAATGAGACTGCTCAAGAATACACGCCACTAGAGCTAATGACTCGACTCAGCGATATCGAGGAAGCGAACGCACCAGCCTCACTTTTCGTGAAGGGTGATGTCAATTTACTACGTGTGGGTCGGCGCGTTTCAGTCGTCGGTTCCCGCAAGCCGAGTAGCATGGGGATTAAGCGCACTCGTTCGTTAGTTAAGGAATTGGTCGATCACGATTTCGTCATCGTGAGCGGACTGGCGGAAGGGATTGACACAGCCGCACATGTCGCTGCGTTGGAGTTTGAAGGGCGAACGGTCGCAGTCCTAGGAACCCCACTCGACGTTTGTTATCCGTCTACGAACTCAGACCTCAAACAACGTATAGAGGCTAATCATGCAATCGTGTCGCAATTCCCCTACGGAAATCCTATTAACCGACGGAACTTTCCCCTCCGCAATCGAACGATGGCGCTGCTGTCTGATGCGACCTTTATTGTCGAGGCATCGGAGAAAAGTGGAACGCGTTATCAAGGATGGGAAGCACTTCGACTAGGCCGAGACGTGTTTATTCTCGAGAACGTGGCGGATAACACCACGCTAACTTGGCCGAGTGAGATGATCAACTACGGCGCACAAGTACTAACTCGACGTAATCTGACGGAAATACTGGAAAACCTGCCGCAATATACAGATCGCTCAGATGTCGACGAGATTGATTTCTGAAGTTTCTCTCGTAGCCCGCTATTACTCTTCCCCTCGTGGGATGACAAACGATCAAAAATGTCTCGAAAACGATGAGCACTTTCTAAAACAGCGATCTACCAAGCATTCGCCGGATGGTTCATCGAGTTCATTGTTTACGAAACGAAGAGATTTTTGCCGAATTCTTTATTGAAGAGCCCTGATTGGTCCCAGTGCGTCCAACCGGCTTTAAGATTGGAACTTAGTTTCAAGGAAAGAGCGGGATCGAAGATGAAAAAGTACAACAAACCTCTTGAACCATCTGAGGCTAATGCGATAAAAGACGAAGATATCGATTTCAGCGACATCCCTGAATTAGACGAGTCCTTCTGGGCAAACGCGCAGCTTGTCGAACCTGATCGAACGGAGCAAGTCACTCTAAGAATGAAGCGCTCAGTGCTAGATCATTTCAGATCTTCCGGCAAGGAGTACCAAACGCGGATTAATGAGGTATTGGAAAGCTACGTTCGCGCAAGAAACGATGCTAAGTAGAGGTTAACTGCGAGACCGTTTTCGGAACCATTTCAATCCGATCCCGGATATGCGTAGGTTTTCTCACTGAAGAAATTAAGAATATGGCGCTAGATACTTGTCATTCCCGAAATAGCTAGATCGAGTCAGCTTTCTAAACGTAAAACCAATTCATCTGATGCCTTAATTAATACGACAAATTGCATCTAGATTCCGAGAATCTTCGCATGCAATTTGTTCAGACGTCGCTTCTCGTCCTACTGAGTCTGTCTGCGCCGGTTGTACAAGCAGACACGGTCACAACGGCTCAAATCCTGCAACGCACGCTTACCGGTGTACCAGCTTGCCTGAACTGGCGCTGGACCGGAAATTGCCTCTGGAAGAAGTGTGACTTACTAGGTTGCGACGTTACGACGTCCATAAAGGTCCGTCACTATTTACCCGATCTTCTTGTTACGGTTCAGCGTACACCATCGGAGATTCCATGGATCGAAATACGTCGGTTGTTGGCATCCGCGCAATCTGCGACACTAGCGAGCGTGCTTCGACCGATTTCCTCATATCCGCTGATTGGATCGGGTGGGGATGTCGCCGCTGCAATCGACTCGCCGCGCAATGGTGACGTTCGCTTTTTTGAAGCCAATGTCTTTGGACACCCGCTTGAGGAGATCCTATTCGAAACGGATAAACTCCTATGCAAAGCCGTAACCCAACCAGGCAAACCGTACTACCAATCGGCACTTGATGCGATCGCATGGCGATTTGCACCTATTGAATCGATGATGCCTGACGCGCTGATTCCTGGTAGGCGCGAGATAGGTACATCACCACTCGAAACCTGGGGTTCGGTATATCCGCGAAGCGGATTCATCGTGCAACAAGATCCCGTTCGAGCTGCCGCGGTCATTGCACAACGCGCTTGCGATATCGCGATCAGCCCTCGTAATAGCCATATCGCACTCGAATTGGAATCACCCGCAGTTTACGCCACCGTACCGAATCACCTGGATGAAAGCGACGCGGCAACGGGTCTATGGCAGATGGTCTCGCCGAAGGTAGACGTTGCGTGTGAACTGTTTGGTTCAGGTCGTCCGGACTGGGGTTTGGACCGCATAGACGAAACACGTGCTTTTATCTGGAATTTATGGCGACCTTATGAGTGTTGCGAACCAAACGGCGAAACGTACTTAGGATCCATTCATTTTTAAACGCAGAACTGTCATTAGTGGTGTCGCGCTCTGTGTGATCGCGGCGATGTCAAACCATGCATCCAATCCGCCGACTGAGGACAGTCTGTGGTACTACGAGATCGGTGGCGCTGAGGTCGTTCCGAGGCCACTTAATCCGAATCACCGTTCCTTGACCCTTGCTGGATCTGCGCAACTCGGCTTGGGTTATAGCTGCGGTAAATTTGATCCGGTACTTGGTGTTGCAGAGACGCTGAATCAAGTCAAGACCGGTGCAGAGGACATGCTCCGTGCCATGACGGAAGCGGCGACAGGAGCGATCGCGTCGCTTCCTGCCTTGATTTTGCAACGCGCGAATCCCGGTTTGTACGAACTCATGCAAAACGCGCTCGTGGGTGCGAAATTGCGAGTCGACCTGGCGACGCGCAACTGCCGCCAAATGGAAGCTGCCATCGCTCAGGGGAAGAACCCGTATCACGAGCTGATCGTGCTATCTAAAGGGAACGATTGGAAACGCCAGATGAGCGTCGGCGGCAACAACATCGTCAACGCGGAGTCGGTCGTTGACGCGGCTAACGGCGCGAACGGAATCCCTTGGGTACTCGGGCAACCGGCAGGTGGACAAGGGCAACTTCCCATCCAGCTGACTAGCGATGTCGCTCAAGTAGGCTACAACATCATCCTCAATCGCCACGTCGCTCAAACCGCACCTGTGTCGTCGAGTGTGGGTGGACGGTTGCGTCAACTCTGGTCAACACCGCAAGCGGCCGCGAGTTGGGTGGTCGACGTGGTGGGTGAACACGTCGTGACGACCTGTGCGAACTGTCCGAAAATATCAAAACCGGGGCAGGGATTGATAACCGGGTTATCACGCGAGTCAACGGCGCTCGCGGAAAAACTGGATGCCGTCGTTGCTTCACCCGTGCCGCCTACCCGTGATGCCCTCGAAGCGCTTTCGGGTCCGAACGTAACGATCACGCGGGAGGTTGTCGAAGCGCTCCGTGAGCTACCGGTCCAGGAACGCGCCATCGTTCAGTCGCGCTTGGTCAATGACATTGCGGTTAGCCGAACGTTGGAGAAATCGTTCTATGCGCGCCGCTTGCTGGTAACCGGTGGTCAAGTACCCGAGGTGCTCGGAAACGCTGTCGCAACGACCCACGTTGCGCGTGCAGTCGCTACATTAGATGCTGAAACTGAGCGACTGCTATTCGAATACAAGGCGCGCCAGGAAGTCGTGTCGGATACAGCGCAGCGATTACTTCGCCGCGCGGCGGGTATACGCGAAACCTCTCGAGGTATCCCGAAACTCGGTCCGCTTGATAACCGACCTTTAATCGATGGTCGTGTACCACGTTAGCCGTGATCGCATATGGGAAACGCATCGTTTGGCTTGTGTTGGGTTTATTTACCGTAATGGGACTCGTTGTACTACACGGCAAGGTAGACGCTCACACGCTATTGTCGTTGCGGATGGTGACACTGCTCACGGTCATTTTGGGATGGCGTTATCTAGTCGATGCGCTGACAGCTGGAGGCTGGGTGCATCCATTGAAACGATCGGCCGTTATCGCGTCACGTTGGCGCGTGCTTGGACTGGTGGCGATGCTTGAAATCTTCGTGATTCAGCAATTGCCTCGATTAATGATCGAAATCGTTCGAATTTGAACGTTGACAGCTATCTGGAGATCTTCACCACGTTGTTCGGGTGGATGTTTTACGGCGTTCTCTGGGATGTGCTTACGGAAACCGGCGTGGTGTATCTGCCGTTTCTCGGGATCCTGCTGGATAACTGGCGTGAACCGGCAACTGATGCGCCGATCGGACCTGCATCGGACACCTCATTAAGACGCCTTGAATTTGAGCTGTTCGCAGCACTGCTCGTGGTTGTGCTCGCCGTACAACCTGCATCGTTAACCGCGTTTCGCGCCAACGCAATCGAATACACACCGCCGCCCACTCTGGCCGACCCCGAACCGACGCCAGTCAATATCACTTCCAACGACAGTACGTTCGGGGTCTCAGGATTTACCGACTCGAATGCGGTTGTCGAAACACCTGGGTGGTGGTATGCGGTTCTCTCGATCTCGTCAGGTCTAAACCATGCAGTCATTGAGGGACTACCGAAAGGTACGGACATTCGACAAGCCATGCAGTACGCGCGGATGGTCACGTTGCAGGATCCCGTTCTGCGTCATGAGGTCGCGCAATTTCACCAAGACTGTTTTGTGCCGAGTCGCTCGAAGTTCTTTCGTGAAAAGCCGCGGTCGGTTTTGATTGACCGGTTACTCAATGACTTCGGACAACAGGATCTCGACTGGGTCGGATCGCATGTGTACCGAGCAACGAATGGGTACTACGACTTCTATCGGGCTGGTGTCCCGATCGAAGGATGGCCATTTGATCGACATCGCGACACGGAATACGACACGACGAATCCTCCTCCACACGGACGACCTCACTGTAAGCAATGGTGGGAACACGAGGCGCACGGACTGCGCCAAAAATTGATCGAGGCTGTCAACGTTCAGGCAGCCGGTTTTCCGGCGGTGCTGTTGAACTTCGGCTTTACGTTCAACAGTGAACGCTTCAAGGACACCGTTGCGCGTACGGCATTGTTGAATCGCCCGCCAACGTGGTCGAACAACGACCTTAAGGACCGCAATATCGCAACCACAGGATGGATGAGCGGTGTGGAGTCGACGGTCAAGTCGATTGTGGCGGGTGCGGGCATCGCCGTCGCGGCTGGCGCTGCGAGTCTGACAATCACCGTATTGCTTCAGCTACTGCCGATGCTACAGGCGCTGATCTTGCTTTGCATCTACGCCCTCTTACCGATGCTGCTGGTATTGAGCAGATATTCGCTCAATGTGATGATCTCGATGGGCATTACGATCTTTAGCATCAAATTCTGGACCGTGCTCTGGTACCTCGCACAATGGGTGGACCAGAACCTGATTACGTCCATGTATCCAGATACCAATGTCCTGGTCTCGAACTTCCTGCTTGATACCGAGCACAGTACGAAACGTGTGTTGCTCAACACGGCGACCGGATTGATGTATATCGGGTTACCGGTCCTGTGGACATTGATTATGGGGTGGGCCGGTGTGAAGGCTGGCCGTTCGATCGAATCAGCATCAGCACCCTACGGTCGAATTTCAGGCGACGCGGGTCAGCAAGGCGCTTCAATCGTCCGCAAGGCGATGTAGGTGCAATTCGAAATTCTGTGAGACGTCAACGTAGAAGCTCTGCGTTATTTCTCGCCGTGACAGTCCACCTTCGTGTTCCGAAGGACTTGTCGGGTATTGGCCCCCGGTGCCTAGAACGTATTTCGTTGTGAATGTAGCGTTTCTATACGTTTAGACGACTGTGTTGAGATCGGTGCGGAGACGTTGATCAAAGCTGACTCAACTGTCAGAGTTTTTCGAGACTGCAGGCAGGGGGTACTAAATACAGATCAAAAAGCAGCTTGATCTGTTGTATGCCTTCGGTTCAGGTGATGCTTGTGGTACCGACTTAAAAATACCTACACCACATGATTTGATTTTCGGCACGCGAGAACTCACGCGTTCCGACAATCTCCACATGTTCAAAAACCCAGTTGTTCTCGCAGCCCTCTATTTTGTGTGGACTCAACTGATTTCCGCGTGTGCCTTTTCGGCCTCGGATTCACCGACCGACCTTCCGTATTCGCTAAAACGAGCGATCGCGGTTGAGCTTGCTAATGCAAGTGCGATCCACTGGGAAGGCAAAAAGGGCGCGGTTTATGTTCATTCAGCGTCTCACGACGACTGGTTGCGAGAAGCGCTGACGGACGAGCTTGTTTCGAGACGGTACTCAGTCTCCGCAGACCCTCGTACCGCGAGACGAATCGAGGTCGCCGTGACGAATGTCAGACCCGATAGCGTATACGTCTCCCTAAATCTGGACAACGATCGAGTGTTGGACCGAATGTTCCACTTTGAACGAGTCGATCCGTCGGACGTCGCTTTCGATATTGATCAGTCGAGCGATGCCTTTACAGGGTACTTCCCTGTACGGCGAGAAGTGCAATCACCAATCCACGGTCGAACCACGCCTCCGTTGGCGGAGGTGTCGGTTACAGCATCGCAGGAGACACTAATCGCTCTACCGTCGGTACGGCAATCGCCTCAGAAGCTCGCTAGCACGCTTGAGTGTGGCCCTGTTGTCCTTACTCAAGGTTCGCTTAAGCAGAACCTCAAGCGAATCCTGAATGCGTGTGGTTGGGAGCTCGTCGAGTGGCCACAGGATCACTCAAAACCAAACCACGAACTCGACTGGCTCGTACCGACGACGCAGTCGCTGGACATTGCCTCGACCGAGGAACTAGCACATGCGCTCAGGGTTGCCTTTGATCTTGAAATCGACCTTAATCAATCGGCTAAAACCCTCAGTATTCGGTTACACAAGTGATGAGACCCCTTCGAGTCCGGTGGTCAACGCTCGCGCTGTTGCCGCTGATGTCATTCATGAGCTGCGGGGTGGCAGAACGTGAGAGCACAACGAACGGTAGTGTTTTAGACAGCTCTCGGTTCGTTCAGATCAGCGTTCCGATGGAACCTAAACCCGACGAGCTTTCCGAGTTCATACCAACCTTCCCGTCGATGCAGCCGGTGTCACGTCCCACGGACGCGCCTTGGTTGTTGGAACCGGTCGAGATCAGCCTGCGCGACATTGACGCAGCTGAAGCCATCACACTCATTACGGGCGCACAAGCCGTGCAATTCGATCTCCGCGTCGAGGAAATGCCAGTGGTTCGTTACGCAAGCACGTCCGAACACACGATAAAGGACGCGCTTGATGCGATTGTTGCACAAGCCGATTGGACGTATTCGGTTGTCGATGGCGCGGTTCATGTTCAAGACCTGGAAACGCGGACGCTGTTATTGCTGGCTCAGCCTGGCACGGTAGAAGCGAAGATGAGCGTGAACGCACTTGATACAGGTTCAGGAGGCGACGCTGGTGCAAGCGACGGCGGTTCGGTCGAACATGCCAGTGATCCGTACCGCACCGAACTTGAACCTGTCGTCAAGGAGCTGCTCGCAGGCGATCTGGAACGGAACGTACCGTCGACCGTGCGCCTGTTACCAAACGCGAACGCGCTCTTAGTCACGGCGCGTCCATCCACGGTCAGACGCATC
Organism: Candidatus Azotimanducaceae bacterium; assembly: GCA_965220235.1. GTDB lineage: Bacteria > Pseudomonadota > Gammaproteobacteria > Pseudomonadales > Azotimanducaceae > Bin55. Next base: position 235,196 of record OZ244815.1, read on the forward strand.
GCGGAACTGGTAGAGACCTACAACGAACGTGTCTCGAAGAGTGTCCGAATTCATATCACCGTGTACGAAGTGACGTCGTCGTCAAAACAGTCGGTCGGTACGCGCCTGCAAGCGGTATTGGCGGATCCATCGGCCGCATTTATTGGTGGTTGGGATGTGCGTTCGGTCGAAACGGACCAGCAGTTTGCCTTTGAACTCCTAAATCCAGTCAAGCGATACGCTGGAACCGATGCATTGCTGGAGTGGCTCAATCGAGAAGGGGATGCCACCATCAACTTCAACGACTCGATCGAGGTCCGCAACAACCAGATTGCCGCAAGTTCGTCAACGCGAACCTACCAGTACATCTCATCCATTACCCGGCAACAAGACACGCTGGGTCGGGAACGCACTGAAGTGCAACGAGAGCAGTTGCGCACGGGTTGGTCCATCAGCGTCCATCCGACCATTGGACACGATGTCGTCACGGTCCGACTCTCGCTGGCTCGACGTTCACTCGTAGAAGAACGACCGTTCCAGTTCGGCGAAAGCGTCGGCACGAACTTTGTCACGGACGATCAGGTCCGAGCGATGACAGTGTCCCTTGCGGACGGTGAATCACGCATCGTCACGGCGCTTCGAGCGTCCGATGAGCGCAAAGACCGCAGCAAGTTCGCGGGACTGGTGACCCGTCGCGGTTCAAGCCAGTCGAACACCGAATCGGTGTTGCTGATGCGGGTGGAGCTGATTTGATGGCGATCGCATACGAAGACGGTATCAACGGGCAACCGCTGACGATCACTATTGACGCGATCGCCTGGGCACAACCGTCCGCGACGAGCTGGTGGAACCGGTGTCGGGCATTGAATCGCCTCCTGGGCAAGTCCACCCACCTCTTGCATCTAAAGGCGACCGACAAGACCGAACACATCTGGTACGCCGGTGTCGCTGGCACCTCGCTGGCCGCAGGGATCGAGCGTATGGCGATCGCGCACGATTCGCTCCGGGAGTCCATCGTGGCATTCCCGTTGGATACGCGAATCTACGTTGCCAACTTACAGAAAGGACTCGTCCGTGAAGAGTGGGTCCTGTATCCCGACGCATTCGACCGCCACGTGCAAACATGGCGTGCAGAAGGACGCCATTTCACGTTATTAACTGGCGGCGGGCGGCTTCAGCCTCGCTTGCCTAACGCCGTGCAGTTACCGGTCGACATCGACACGAACGCGATGTTGTTTCGACACGCGTCGCTTGCGCTCTTCTCGGCAGGTTTATTACGGTGGCGCGACTGCGTGACCGCGCTGGTGCTTGTTGTGCTCTCCATCGTGGTTAGTTTTGCGTTCGTATGGTGGGACGGTACGCAAAGTGCGCAACCGCTACAACGGGTTGCCGCGCTTGTAGCCGAACCAGCCGCACCGGTTCGCCATACAGCCAGTGCAGAGCTGGCGGAACTCGCTTTACTGATCGCCGAGCATGACGTCGCATTGTGGCGAACGCATGGAGCGACGGAGCTGAGCTACGACGCGGATGCGGGGGTGCTTGAGTTGCAAACCGCATCCGAAACACCGGTAAAGACCGAAATCGGTCGACTATCAGTAACGCTGAATCCGGTCTCTCTTGAACCCTACACGCTTCATTCTTTTCACGCACAGTTAGCTGGGCATCTTGCGTCGCCTGCGTGGACATTCTCGTTTGGCGATCCGTATACGGTCGGTCTCGGTGCCGAGCTCGAACAGCATGTCACGATTTCGATAACGCAAGAAGATGCATCGAGCGACGTTTCCGTCGCGGCAGCGCTCGTTGACCTCAGTGAACGTCTCGTCCGCTTGCCGATCACGCTGTACACGGCAGACTGCAAGGTCTCTGAAGGCAATGTATCTGCGTGTGAGTTGAGCTTCGCGATCAGGGGATTAAGCGCATGACGCAAGTCATTTGTGTCGTTTGCCTCCTGACGGCGGCGACGTCCTGGGCATCCGACGAAGTCGTCCCTGCTGCCACAGGCGAACCGCAGTCGATTGACTTCGAACGCACGTTTGACGAGGCGATTGCCGAAACAGGTCCACAAGATCCCGACTTCGCGCAATCACTCACCATTCCATTGGATGAACCGACGGTCGAACAGGATGAGACGAGTGCATCCGCGGAAACCAAACCCGTCTTCGAGACGGCCAACACATCCGGCCGCGTTGGTGTCGAGGAGAACCTTCCAATGCTCGATCCGGATAAAGATGAATCGTCTTCGGTAGACAACTTAGAGCCGATCACGCTCGACGACTTACTACGGCAGACTCGCGAAACGCCTCATCTGCAAAGGGAGGCCTTGCTGACTCGACTTGCGGAACGACGACGTCTCGCCATTGCCTTACGAACGACGCTAGAAGCGGCGGAGCACGTAGCCAAATTCGGTGAAGCCGGTGCTGAACTGTTACAGGACGCGTCGCTCGACAAGATCGTGGCGACCATGATCGAAACTCAAGAACAAGCGGCACTCGATGCTGCTCAACCGAAGGTGTCGGTGTCCTCACCCACTCACACGGATCCGAATTCCTCAGCGGCTTCGCCAGAAGATGTAGAAGCGGAGAAAGAAGATGGATTTGACGCGTGGCGACCGATCTACATCGTGCATGATGCACGCGGTCAGAAAGTCGGATGGCGACATCTTGAGCGAGAGGAACGGGCGGTCACGTACGTGGGCGAACGCTGGGAGATCGGCCCAGACGCCATCACGGTAGTGGCTGTCGCGTCCGATCAAAGCGGTAGCTATCTGGTCATTGAAGTCAACGGAGAACGGCGTGAACTCCATCTTTTCTAGACGTCGCGTCGCACCGCTACTTAGAGACGAAACACGTCACGTACCGTCACCGGCATGCGATGGAAACACCGAAGAGTGCACCGAGCTCGACTGCAGGGAGAAGGCGGTCGGCTCGGTCCTCGTCGCCAACGAACCAATACGGAACGAAGAAGACTCGCTGGATATCGACTTCAGCATGCTCGCGGATGCGTGTGCTCAGCATTCAGGGATCGAGGCAGCGCTAGCGTCCATGCAGATGCTCAAGGTGTTCGTCACCAAAGACGGCGTGGTCTATCACGTCGAAGATCCAGCCCGCGTGCGTGCTTTAGAGCAACTTCTCGACCTCGTTCGGCAGGAACTCGGACGCGCGGTCGCGAAACCGATATCCCTCATGACGTACAGCAAGTTGCGAAGTCAAGCCGTACGTTCGCACCACGAATCGGTATCGCACAACGACCTGGTGGAGATGGTGCTGCACGATGCGATCGCACGGAAGTCAAGCGATGTCTACATCGCCATCCACACCGACCGTACCCAGATCCACTTCCGCACCCATGGCGTGAGGTACCTGCATTCCGAAATCTCTCGTACCGACGGGCATGAAATGGCGCGAGCGCTGTGGTCGCTCGCACGTTCGGGACAGTACGAAGAAAACGGTACGACCGATACGGCATTCGGGTTCGGCGGCTTCCGTGTTCGCGCGAATTCGATGCGAGATGTTCGAGGTAACTCCATCGTGCTGCGTCTACGTGACCCCGGGTTTATCCCGCCGTTATCTGAACTGGGTTACAGCGAGGTTCAGCAAGCACAGATCGACGAACTCCAGTGGAGTGCGGGTGGACTTGCCGTCATTTCCGGTGAGACCAATTCCGGCAAGTCGACGACCCTGACCTCCTTGATGGCAGGTATGCCGGACACGGAGATGATCATCGAGATCGCCGATCCGATTGAGATCGAGTTCGATCACGTCACACATGTGGAGTTCGACCACTACGCTGAAGCGGCTGAGAGCCGTTTTCGTGGCATCCTAGGTGGTCTTGTCCGACAGAATCCGGACACCCTCTTTATAGGAGAAGTAAGGGACCTCCAGTCCGCGACGGCAGCGATCGATATGTCGTTACAAGGGAAGCGGGTGTGGGGAACCGTGCACTCCCATTCGTGCCTGACCACGATCGCGCGTCTTGAGCACCTAGGCATCGACGTGAACCTCCTGGCTCAGCCAGGGTTTCTGAACGGTGTGATCAACCAGAACTTGGTACCCATCGTCTGCGAACAATGCTGCACGACGCAACTCGACGACCACGCCCTTACCCGCCGGCTGCAGGAGAAATACCAGTCGGATCAATTACGTTTTCATAACCCAGACGGGTGCAGCGTCTGCGTCCGCGGTATCAGCGGTCAGACGGTAGTGGCTGAAGTCATGACCTTTTCTCGCGATGCCGCTCATCCTGCGCGGCAGTTCATCCGAGACCACGACCTCGCCGGTCTAGCGGCTTGTATGCGCGAGGAAGGCATGTTGAGTAAAGCCGCCCATGCGGTCACAAAGATCCGGCAAGGTCAACTCGACCCGGTTTTGACCGAGGAAGTCATCGGTCGCATCGGTACCAGAGACACGTTGCCGGATGACATCGTCGCGCTGACGACATCCACACCGTCAAGGAGTACCCACAGTGGCATTGACTAGGACTGTACGCGACTGGTGGCGCAGCCACATTGAGATGGACGCGATCACCCGCACGATGTTCTACAAGATCCTGGCCGCGCAGACGGGTGGTGGTGTTCGGTTGCTCACGATCTGCCAGATGCTCAAAGACAAGAAACAACTCAACGCTGGCGTCAAGCAACTCGCGAAAGCAGGCGCCGAAGCAGCGCAGGCGGGTCGTCTCGCGAGCGACGGATTTGCCGAGAGTGGCTATCTCCCCGCCACCGACACCGGTATCTTGCGAGTCGCCGAACAAAACAACACGTTGCCTGACGCGTTAGCAGAACTCACCGACGAAGAGCGTCAGGCGAGGACGTTCTTTAGCGGGGTGTTTAAACCGGCGGCGTTTCAGCTGGTGCCTGCGACGGTCGCCGTCGGTATGGTGACTGCCAGTCCCAAACTACTCAGTGATATCGTGCAGGACGAGGCCGCGCGTGAAGCAATGCCCCTCCACCTGGTCGCGACGTTTCTACAGACATTCGGACCGACCATCGGGATCGTCATCGTGCTGTTCGCTGGATTCTGCTGGTGGGGGCGATCCCGTCTCACCCAACGACGCTGGCTCTTAACCATTTTTAGTCGTGACTGGCTCGACCAAGTTGCCATCGCGTACTGCCGTATAGCTGCGTCGATGACGCGCCAAGGCGCGACCCATCTACAGACGCTTCAAGCGTTTTCGGATGCGTACCGAGCGTCGTACGTCCACGCCATGATCCCAAACGCTACGCGGGACGTGATGGATGGTCGCGCGTACGCCGCCAGTCTCGCGGATCGACTCTTACCGGCAGACATCGCTGAGCTGCTTGAAGCGCTGGTACCCGGCGAAGACCGGGAACGCTATCCGAATGCGTTCGAGACCCTTGCAGCCATGCAAGAAGCGCAATTAGCCAATCACTACGCCGTGCGTGCACGTGGCCTGAAGTTCATCTTCATGGCGACCGCCGCCGGTTTTCTCGTCCTCATGTTTCACGGTTTGTTCAACGCCGCACAGACCGTTGCGTCTCAAGTCGGCGTTTTCTAACCCTGAACATTGGAGTTATTTATGGATTCTTCATCCAAATCTTGCCGCGCAGTTGTCGCGGCAGCTCGTCAGCGAGGTTACTCGCTGCTCGAGATGAGTCTCGCGATTGGTGCAATCGCCATCATCGCAGTCATTGCGTTTCTAGCGTTCACCGATACCCAAGACAGTGCGAACCAGACCCGTGCCTTGAGCGAGATCAACGCGCTGGGTTCCAGTGCACGTCAGTTCCGCTCGTCGTTCGCTCAAGGTGGTCTTTACACGAACTTGACCAACGTGAAGGTTTTGGTCGACAACGGCTATCCAATCGGTGGTATGGCGCTGAACGGGAACAACGGCGTAAACGTATACGGTTTGTCCGCAACGATCGCGACAACCGCAGGTGGCGCCGATGCCACAATCGTATACACCACACCGTCGCAGGAAGACTGTGTCGCGCTGATGGGTTCGTTTACGGACGATCCAGGTACGACCGCAACTACCGCTGCCGACGAACACGTTTCAGGCTTCAAAGCTGGTGCCGTCTGTAGTACCGCAGGTGCGTTGACGCTCATCATCGAGTAGACGCCACAGCATGTCCGTCTGGTCGGTGACGTTAGCGATCGCTTTGTCCATCGCGCTCAGTGGCATCATCGCCGTGAGCGCGTGGGCGATCGACCATGCATTGGACGACCGGCGTGACATGCAGAACGTCCTTAAGGTCGCGCTCGCTTATCGCGATCACATGACGGCCTCGCGATGCACGATTCCGACCACCCCGTTATCCCTTACCGCAGCGCGTAGCGCCTTGGTTAGTGCGGGACAGACGTTTGCCGCCATCGAGGATGAAACATCCTGGCGGATGACCTTCGACGGCGTTAACAACCGGCAGACCGTTGTGACCGTTTTCAAAGTGGATAGCGCTTCAAACATCGAGCGATCGCATACGTTGACGTTGCCGATCGCTGGTGGCGACCGAAGTCATGAGTTCTTCGACGCCGTGTTCGCCTCAAGGATCTGTCCGTAATGCAGATGTTCAGCGGGATCCTGCTTGCTGCCGTGCTCTTCACCTTGGTCGCCATCGGCGCACAGTGGTGGCGGACGACCGAAGACCTCGACGCGTCTCGACGGACGGTCGAAGGGTACCTAACGCTAATCGAAGGGCTCTATGCGTTCCGAGCGGAGAACGTGTCCCGTTGGCCGACCTCGTTCACACCACTCACCACGCATCTCCCTAATCTGCAAGTTGACAGTGTTGATCCAACGAAAGCTGGCGCGAATGGCGAGGGCGGTCGCTTCGAGATGGCGATTGCCGGGTCGCGTCTGACACTAACCACCGTCGTTACGGCGGAAACGCATGCACAGGCGGTGATCCGTGAATTCGGTGCTAACGGAACCTATGGCGCAGTGGCCGACGGCTATGAGATTGAAGTAGCCGTGCCGGTGCCTGGTGGTATCGCGCTCATGCAGCAGACATTGCTCACGGACGGTACCAACAAGATGCAACGACCGCTCTGGTTGCAGAACACCCTCACAGTGGGTAGTTCATGTACCGGCAACGGCCTTGGCGTCGACGGCAGCGGAAATCTCATGCGGTGCGACGGCGGCGTCTGGCAGACGCACTAAGTGAGTAGCGTGAACCCTCGTCAACGAGGCAGTCTGCTGATCGATGCGATGATTGGACTCGTGATCGCTGCAAGCGTCGTCGTGACACTGCAATATGCCTACCGCGTTGCCAATCACTATACGGCTGTGTGGGGGACCGTGGCTGGTTTCGCTCGTATGCACGAGGCAGAGCGTTCTTATCGACGCGCAGGACATAAAGGTCCGATTGATTTCACGACGATGCAGGTTCTCATGCCCGGCGTCAAGGTGCATTCAGCGACATCGGCACATCGAAACGGGTTAGGGCGTCCGTTTGAGCTGCAGACCATCGGCGGTGAACAAGTACTTACCACGCTGGTTGAAAACGAATCGCAAGCATCCCAGATCGTGGAGAAACTACCGGGGAAAGCTGCGTACGTGGCGGAAGCTGGTGATTTTCGCATCTCTTATCGACCTGCTCGGGTCGATACCCTCACAGAATTGATTCAACGACATTCGATGCACGTCAGTGGTTCCCATGGTACGCACCTGAAAGATCGTCTGAACTTCGGTCCTGGAGCGATCGTCACGGTCGGCGATCCGTGTCTGCCACCTGACGGTATTCACAGCGGCGGCATTGCGATCGAATCGTCCGGACATCCCGTCACGTGCGTCCGCATCTCGCCAGGCACCTCGATTCCAGATCGCGAATGGCGCTTGGTCGCGGCGGGACCGTCACCTCCAAACCCACCACCGCCGAGAGAGACCTGCGGCGACGGTACCTCGGTGACCAATCGGGCAACCGAATGTCAAGACTGTGCCGACGGTACGAACATCCACATCTCTGCGACCTGTCCTATTCCGCCTGTGTTTGAACAATGCGGGGACGGCACCATCGTGGTCGATGCGTCGACAGAGTGCAAAGAATGCTGGGACGGATCCAACATCCCTATTGCAGACGCGTGCCCAACACAGGCAAGCTGCGGCGACGGTACGCTCGTTACAGATCGAGCGACAGAGTGCAAGAACTGCACTGACGGTTCGAACGTCGCGATATCGGCATCGTGTCCAGTCGCGTGTCAGTGTGGTGGCTTTGCGCCTTCGGTCACAGACTGTCCCTCCGTCTCACTTAAATCGTGTCCGAGTGGGTGCCCTTCCGTCTGTCCCTTCGATACATGCTCCACACCGACGCGATCGGGTCCGACGTCGTGTAGTTCAGGTTTTAGTCTTGTTGAGATGCCAGGTGCGTGCACAGTCTCAGCCGATTGCATCGCCAACACCTGTCCATGCGGTGCGAAGCGAAAATCCGATGGCACCTGCCCAAGCGTCGACAAATCCGAGCAAGGTGCGACTTCGTGCCCCGCCGACTACGATCGTGTGAAGGTTTTAGAGACCGCCTGCACCGTCACACACGAATGCCAGCAGACGTGCCGATGTGGCGGTGGTACCGTGACACACCCAGCCTCATGTCCGACCGTGACGAAGACTGAGTTAGGTCCGACGTCATGCGTAAGCGGCTACGATCGTCATAAGATCACGGAGACCGAATGCTCGATCACCTACACGTGTCAGAAAGTCTGCGCTTGCGGGAACGGTACGGTCACGTATCCAGACCTATGTCCGGCTGCCATCAAAGACGAACTCGGACCTGCCGCGTGTCCAACTGATTACGTGCGCACCGTGGTGTCGTCGACCGAATGCGATATCACCTATGCCTGTCAACGAAACTGTCCCTGCGAAGGTGGTTCGGTCACACATCCCGCGACTTGCCCCGCGATCGTGAAAGACGAGATCGGACCTGCCAGCTGTCCAGATGGCTACACGCGTACGAAGATCGCTGAGACTCAGTGTGCCGATACCTACGCGTGTCAAAAGACATGTCCTTGCGAAGGGCCGACCGTGACGCATCCAAGCGATTGTCCACCGATTGTGAAGACCGTGCTAGGTGAGACGTCGTGCACCGCTGGTTGCAGCCTCGTCACGACTGCGGAGACACAATGCACGATCACGCAGGCGTGCCAGAAGACTTGCTGGAACGATGAAGTCAAGCTGTGTGCCGAGGAATGTCCGGCCAAACCCGTTAGTTGCGCCAATGGAAATGCATATCCGAATTGCTGCTGTCCTCAAATGACGCCAATCGTCACGGAGTACGCGGACAGGATCGAGTGGAGTTGTTCACCCAAACCGACGATCGGCGTACCGCTAGGTGTCGATCCAGGACCAAATTGGACAATCGTGACGATAGAGCACGAGTGCTACTACGAACGCACCCTCGTTTGCATCGGTTCAGTCGGTGCGTGCTATGGACCGGGGAATTACTGTGCTTATCCAATTCAAGTCTGGTACGGTGGCGGTTCTATTTGCACCGGGCCAAATCAAGAATGCGGGAATGGTCCGACTGGGTACATCTGCGATGGTGAAGGCGGCATCGGTCCTGGTCCGTAAAGGTGTCTATGACCGGATTTTTTGCGTTACCAGGGGAAATCCTCGTTAACATCAGCTTGGAGCATCATCAACCGATCTGAGTATTTCTGCATTTCGACTTCCCACCGACACGTGAACTTATCGAGATGTCCAGTACGTGATCTCATGCACTGGATCCCTAATTTCTCGCTGTCGTATCGATCGAGATAGTTCGAGACCGTCGTAGCGACGAGTTGCTTTTGTGGTTCCGGAACTTCACTCAACATTTGATTGAAGATATTTCGGTACTGCGGGCGCGTCTCGCCCTGCGATGCTACGCCAAGCCAGCCTAGTGCCTTCAAATTGCTCTTCTGCTGACCGCCAAGTCCGTGAAGGTAGATAAACCCCACGCGTGCTTGTGCATCCTTGAAACCTAACCTCGCAAGCTGAAGCAATGCCGGGAATGCTTCCTCGTATTTACCGATCTCAAAACTCCGCGTAGTGATTTGCTTACGTTGATAGATTGCTTCCATCTCGTGGATTGCCATGGACTCGGGCTCGATGCGGACACCCTCGACGTAGACCTCTTCAATGTCGTCGATATCGTAGCTACGCTCCGCACTTACCACAGCTGTTGTATTGTTAGACGTCTCCGCATCGCTTTGTGTACTCACACTTATCACCAAGACCGTCGCGGTCGCGACGCCCAGATATCTCAAAACCTTATTCAACATCTTCTCATCCTTATTGATTACCGCCCAGCGCGACGATTCGCGCTGAGCCTGAAGTTCGTAGAACCAGTATCGTGATTCCACAATGCATATATAAGGTCACTCAACAGATTATCAAGTTTTTAGTGTACATATATCGAGGTATTTGGACCGACGGCGATGAAGTTCGCTTTCAGACCAATACGTTAGGCTCTTTCACGTTAGCATCGGTTTGTTAATCAAGCTCGACGAGATTGCCTCTGGATGCACTGATGCTTAGCCGAGACAATCTCACGGGCATAGGAGAGGTTTCACCTACGTATGTGACTGGGGTGACCAGCAACACCGATTCTGCATGTCGTCGTATCAGGAATTTAAGGTGTTTGGAGCGGTGCAGAAGCACGGAAGTAGACCGATGCGTTTTTCTACTGCTAGACGGTTGCGCGTTCGGACCTATCGGCATGTGGAAGCACTGTTGCGCTTCGGAATTCTTGAGGGCTCCGAGCATGAACCACTTTTACTCCTATTGCGAGTCGAGGGTAAAGTTCCGAGACGTATGTCTCCATGGCGTAGCTCGTTATTCAGAAGGAGTTTTCATTAAGATCGTGAATCCTTCTTGTTCGAAATGATGATCGTGGGTTAGAGCTTCTTTTACACCCTGACGTCTCATCAAAATCATGGACAAACAATCGGTCAAACTATAAGACTTATCCAATCTATTACCGTACATGTTAACAGCGAGCATGAAGTCTGATCTAGTCTGATGTACTACCTCTATATTAACGTCTTCTATGATCCGTTCTACTATCTGGACGACCTTAGATCTAATTTCAGGTGAAGATCTGGAAAACTTCGCAAACACCTCAAACATCACCGATTCTGTAGTGATCATCTTTGTCTTGCTGAATTGGCTTTGCAGCACAAGTGCTTCTTGATGGTAGTCATCACCTGGATGAATAAGGGCGATCAAGAAAAAAGAATCGATGAAAACCATACAGGATCTAATTTATGTAGTCGTCATGGTTTTTCGCGAGATCTCTCGGTAGTTTGTTCCAATCCTCTTCAGGAATATCTTTGGTGATTTCTTGAACAAACTCCCAAATCGATTCGGGCGTTGAAGATGACGAACCACTTAATTCGATGTCGTCCCGCGCAGCGTTAACACTAGAAACGTCCCTTAGTCTAATCAGTTTTTTCTGTTCATTAAATACACCTATACCTTCAATCTCGAGGAGTTGATTCACGTGGTTCTTTAAGCCGGTCGTGATTTCGTCCTCAAAGCGTTGTTCATAGTGAACTAGCACATTGCGTTTATGAAGAACATCAAATAAGCGGCAGACGGATTTCCTAACATCGACTTGGTATACCTCGCCAACCAGGGTTGTCTTATCCTCAAATGAAGTATTTACCCAATTTCGTAACGTATCGCAGGCTTGATGGCTAATTGGTTTGTAACGCACTCCTGGAAATGAGAACTCTAGGCGTGAATCGTCTGATAGTTTGTCAACGACCGAAGCGATACCATTGACTTGATCAATCGGAAGTAAATCCGGAAGTAAATCCCCTTGTTCCGCAGCGCTGTACGTATCGTATAGCAGATTTGTTGCCTGCTGTAGTTCCTCTGATATGCGCTGATAATCCAAATTCCCAGACTTTTCGGTTGTCTCGATCGATATGGCGGTACTACCTTGTTCGATATGCCTAACCACGAGCGTGCTCGTTGTATAGGATTGTGGCTTGCCGTGGCGAGATGTGTAAATTGCCTTGGCTAGGTTGGTCAGAGCTTCTTGAAATTTGACAATGACCTGCATGGCGCTTGCATCAAGTGCACAGTCATCATAAATACCCCCGCGGAAACGAAGCTTGGCAACTTCATTTTCTGCCATTGCGGGTGTCTCCTACTGTTGAGTGTTTGATTCGACCTTTATTAGGCGATTTTGAATTCTAACTGAGGTATTACCGAAAATGTACATACTTTTTTACCATCGATTTTGGCAAGAAGACGTGTTACACCGCTAACTGATATCCGCAAGTGCTGTGGGAACAGATCGTCATGGGTACCACCTGATTGGTCTGACTTAGCTCATTTTCGCTTTAACGCGTTGGCAAATGCGGTAGATGAGGTTAGCTTGCACGTGGGTCTTTCGCTGCAGAAAACTTATCAAGCGAGGGTGGTAGCTGCTTCTGAATTACATTCAGTTCACGGTTTAGATGATGTGTCCTCGTCGTTAAAGGATCTCAACGAAGTACGTAAGAGAGAAGCGTATGGAGACGTTCGAGCGCCCGAGTTGAATCTTGAAGATACTGCTGGTAGGATTGAGGCATATGTGAGGTCCGTTCGAGACTTTATCGAGAGGCGTCGATGATGCAGCAAAGCACTACAGATCAATGCATCCGTCGTTGGCCCACACAGGTAGCAAAAGAGTGGATTACCGGATTTCTCAAGCGTGTGCGTCGAAACCAAAATGTTCTTGCGGTGGTTGGGATTGGATCGGCAGTGAGAGAAGGGGTTCGATCTGATGACCTCGACATTCTCGTGCACTGCCGATCTGCACGAGCCTTTTCAGAAAGAGCACCACTAGAGATCGATCTACGTGTGTTCGCCATGCATAGGGTCGATCAAGAGATTGAAGAAGGAAATGAACTTCTTGGTTGGGCGGTTGTATTCGGACGAACATTGTTCGATCGGAGAGGTACGTGGCTTAGTGTTGTCGAGAGGTGGAGAGGTCGAGTTCCGCTACCGAACCCAGACATAGCTAGAAGCCGATCTGTTGTTACGCGTTGACGTATGCGAGAGATGCGTGAAATGGGCGACGAAGACACCGCACTCGAATTAGAGCTTGCTTCCCTCTCACACGATGCGCGTGCTGTATTGGTGGAGGCGGGGATCTTTCCCGCGTCGCGGCCTGAATTGCCGAATCAACTAACAAAAATTGGAGCTAATATGCTAGCAGCACAAGTTAGTCGCGCGTTGGACGCAAGAGAACGGCTAAAGAACGAGATGGTTGGGTGAAGAAACTCACTGCTTTAGAGATTTTGAAGCGAGTTAGAGTGAACGCGGTAGAGATTTTGGTTTTACCTTAGAGAGTTCCAGAGCTCAGATCGAAATCTGGTTAACCTTCGTACGTGATCATGCGATAGCGACGAGCACATTGAAATCGCATTTCATCGGTTGGGACTGCGCACGTTTTAGGGGACACATTAAGTAAGAGGGTCGAAGCCATTTTCATATCTTCGCTCCTCGTCATCGAGCCTGGCAAGTTGCTCCAGCTCGTTGCGGTTCAATGAAACCCGCCTTAACGGGTTATATATCTTTAGGAAGTAGCTATCGATCTTTTCGATCGCTTCCTGGCGTGTTCTAAAACGACTGCGATAGACCAGTTCACGCTTCAACTGCGAGAACACACTTTCAGCGGACGCGTTGTCCGCACACGTTCGCACCCGGCCCATGCTCATGGTCAAGCCATGATGTTCGAGACAGTCCCGATACGCCTCGCTGGTGTACTGGCTGCCGTGGTCGGAATGCAGGATCGGCCGTTCACCGTCGAGGCGTGACGCCACCGCCCGGTCGACCGTGGCCGTGACCAGCTCGGCGGTCTGACGTGATCCCGTTTGCCAGGCCACCACCACGCCATCGTACAGATCTTTAATGATGCAGAGGTACACCTTGCCTTCCGCGGTCCGGACCTCGGTCAGGTCGGATACCCAGATCGTGTTCGGATCCGCTGCTGCGAAGTCGCGTTGCACGAGATCAGGGACGTCATCTGCGGTCACCCGGGCTCGCCGATGTCGGCGTTTCTTCAAGGGTACGCCCCACAGCGAAGCCTCTTTCATGAGCCGTCGTACCCGACGCTCACCGAGCCATTCATCATGCTGCGTTCGCAGGATCTCACGCATCCGACGATACCCGAAGATCCCGCCCCATTCGGCATGGATCACACGCATCAGCGTGCGCAAGCGACGATCCTCGAGTTCCCGTGTGGACGCGCCCCCACGTTGGCACCAGGCGTAGTACTTGCTGCGCGTCACGCCCAGGCGCTCACACATGTACGACACCGGGTAGGTGTCGTCGAGGGCCGCGATCACCTGATACCGGTCGGTTGGCGTGAGGCGAAGTAACTCGACGCCTTTTTTAAAAAGTCATTCTCGACCTTCAGCCGTCCCACTTCTTTCTCTAATTCCTCATAGGTCGGGCGCTCAGCCGACGTCGATGGTGTCGTCAACAGCTTGTGCCATCGCCATAGCGTGCCTTCGCTGACGCCGAGTTGGGCGCTCACTTCCGCCGCCGTGGCCGGCGTGTTCGTCAACAGCTGCACCGCTTCACGCTTGAATTCATCACTGTAGCGATGACCTTGACGGCCTTTCTTTCGAGGTTCAGTCATTTGCATGCTCCTAAGTTAAATTCTGCAAATAAACTGTCCCCCTAAACGTGCGCATACCCGTTTCTCATTTAATCAACAATACACCGTCGAGCTCTATCGCGAGTTTGCGACCCTCTTTTCAATAATACGAGTGAAAAGGGTGGACATTCGCCTAGCAACGTTTCAAAATTCGATTGCACTGTAAATATCGTGAACATTCATAAAAGAAGAACCACAAGGGTAAGATGAGTAGGATGCACGAGACATTTCGCGATCGAAGTCAATCTAAGACCCTGCCGTTAGTAAGGAGTCGGACTCCCAAAACTGAGATTTGGCAGCACGCGTCATGAGTCAGGAAAGTACAAAACCGGTCGTTCAGTTTCTAGAGCAGTTGCAGCTAAACGGAGGATTGACGGAAGCCGATATTGCGGACTTCACGGGAGTGTCAAAAGATACGGTGTCCCGGTGGGTCAGCGGTCAGAAGTCCCTGCACCCGCGGACTCAATTAATCATGTCGGATTTGTCATACGTAGTAATGCGACTCGGGGCATACCACACACGCGAGGAAGTGCGAGCTTGGTTATACGCTGGCCATCCACAGCTCAACGGGGAACGTGTTATCGACGTGATTCATGACCACGGGACAGAATCTGTGATCGCAATACTTGATCGATTGGATGCTGACGCATACGTCTAGCGATGGTTAGAAACAAGCACGTCACTCGTAGGCAGATTCGAGACCAATCATTACTGAACGTGCTTGAGAGGGTACCTCAACCGGAATATGGAGCAGACCTATGGTGGTCCATGCGAATAGGTCTAGATCCGTTTGTTTGCGCGCACCGATATCGCCCTTCGTAGTTCACTTAGTGAGTTCATTCCTAGTCTCGAATGCAAGCATTTCGTTTAGATCGAGAGATTGATGTCAACCGGACGTTGGAACGACAATAAAGCGACTAGGCGAAGGCTAGCGCAACGTCCCTATCCCCGGATGGTCTCTCTAGATCTGGAAGGTAAGACGAACATATCTGCGATTGGTGCGGTCCGAACGGACAATACAAGCACCTTCGCATGGAAAGGACGGCCCGGCGAACTGCGGCAGGCGTTAACTGAATTAGACTCGTTCGTTGAAGGTGCGAATTGCTTGGTCGGTCACAATGTCCTCGAACATGATCTTCCCCTACTAGCCAAGCATGCACCGGATCTAAACCTCTTGCGACTTCCAGCTATTGATACGCTCTACCTCAGCCCTCTTGTTCGCCCCGCAAATCCCTACCATCATCTAGTCAAACAATACAAGGATCCAGGATTAGCGAGATCACAATCAAATGACCCCCTTCTTGATGCTGAACTAACCCTCGAGCTACTTGCTGACATTCTTGACGAGTTAGAGGCAAAAGAACCTGACCTTCTCGCCGCTTGGCATGCGCTCCTCGCTTTTGAATTACCAAATCGCGCTTTCGATGGGTTATTTAGGCGAATTCGCGGTGTGAATACCGCGCCTCAGATCGGGGAAGTGATCGCAGTCATCGAGAACCGCCTAGCGGATCGCGGCTGTCTAAATAATGCCAAAGTGATCGCGCAGGGGGCGGTTGAACACGCGCTCCCATTAACTTATCTCCTGGCTTGGTTACCGGTCTCTGGCGGCAACTCAATCATTCCGCCATATGTCGAGCATCGCTTTCGTCCAAGCATCCTTGCCGATCGGTTACGGGACACTCATTGTGGCGAGAGAGATTGCAAGTGGTGCTCGGAACATCTCGACATCACTGCGGCGCTAAAACGTTGGTTCGGTCATGATGAGTTTCGTGCTCTTCCTGCAAACGCGGACGGCAAGAGTCTTCAACGGGACATTACCGAAAAACACGTGGGTCGGAAGCACGTGCTCGGGATTCTGCCGACGGGTAGTGGGAAGTCACTCTGTTATCAGCTGCCAGCGCTGATGCGCTACGAAGCTACTGGCGGATTGACAGTGGTGATCTCGCCATTAGTGGCACTAATGGGTGATCAGGTCGCCGCGATGCAAAGAAACGGCATCCATTGCGCCACCACGATCAACGGCTTAATCTCTTGGGCAGAGCGTTCTAAGGCGCTCGACGATATCCGCCTAGGCGATACGGGGATCGTTCTCGTTGCGCCAGAACAGCTACGCAACCGTTCGTTCCGCAATGCCCTGGCAGGGCGTCGGGTCGTAGCTTGGGTACTAGATGAAGCTCATTGTCTGTCAAAGTGGGGTCACGACTTTCGTCCGGACTACCGCTACGTTGCACGATACATCAAAGAGCATCACGCGGAACATCCAGCCCCCGTTCTTTGCCTTACGGCAACCGCGAAGAAGGATGTCATAGAAGAGATCAGCTCATATTTCAAAGAGTCGCTAAATGCTCATTTGGAAGTTGTCGATGGCGGTTCTGAGCGAACGAATCTGGAGTTTGTGGTCTCGCGGACCACAGATGCACAGCGTAACGAGCATATTCATCAAGCGATTGCAGACGCACTCAAACAGGTAAGTTCAGGCGGTGCAATCGTCTACTGCGCGACGAAGCGTAGTGCAGAGGAAACATCCGAATCGCTCGCCCAGCGCGGCGTGAGTGCTCGTCACTTTCACTCCGGCGTATTGCCAGAAGAAAAACGCGAGATCCAGACCGCGTTTCATGACGGTGTGATCGACGCGGTCGTAGCTACGAATGCGTTCGGGATGGGCATCGATAAACCCGACGTCCGCACGGTGATTCACGCGGAGATTCCCGGATCGCTCGAGAACTACCTTCAGGAAGCAGGCCGAGCGGGAAGAGACGGTGCGCCGGCGCGGTGTTTACTCCTCTTCGCGGAAGAAGACCCTGAGAAGCAATTCTCACTCACTGCGCGGTCTCGCCTAGAGCAAAGAGATATCCAGGCGGTGCTACGCGCGGTTCGAAGACTCGATTCTCAACGCAGTAGACATAGCGAAGACAGAGAGGAAGCGGTTGTCGCGACGAGCGGCGAAGTCCTTATTGAGGACACAGACGGCGAGTTCGAACGGGATTCTGCCACCGACGATGATCGGGTGCGTACGGCCATCGCGTGGTTGGAAGACGCGAAACTAATGACGCGGGACGAGAACCGCACCTCGGTATTTCCTTCATCCCTCCGTGAGAGGAGTGTCGATCAAGCGCGGAAGCGCATTGCACAAGAAGGCAAGCGACTCGGCATACAACACGACGCACGATTAAGAATGGTTGACGTTGTTCAAAGGCTTGCACAGGCTGACCCGGATCAGGGAATTACTACCGATGAACTGATGAACGAATGTGGGTGCTCGCTTCCTCAGCTTCGAAGCGTCTTCAGCGCACTTGAGACACTAGGGATCGCAAGCAATGACATCGGAATCACGGTGTATGTCCATGAAGGTGTGGAGAACAGCTCACAGCGCCGTTTAGACGGAGCGCAAACTCTAGAAAACGCCATGATTGCTGCACTGCGTGAGGAAGCCCCAGATCAGGAGGTCGACGAGTGGACGACCTTGGGATTACGCTCGCTATCGCAGCATTTACGTGAGCAAGGTATCGAGGATCCGATGCCAGAACGTCTCGTGCGATTGCTTCGAAGCATCGCCGCCGACGGCAGAGATGAGCCTGATGCAAAGCGGAGCATGGAGTTCCGTAAACGTGACCTTGATGCAGTTAACGTACGACTACGCCGAAATTGGGACAAAATCGAACGGATCGCGCGACTCCGCCGCGAAGGTGCAGAACGACTCCTAACTCATTTTCGAAGCAAACTAAAGTCCGGTGTCCGTGGCGCGGACCTACTTGTCGAATCGACGTACGGTCAGCTTGAGCATTGCATCAGAGCGGATGTCGTACTTACAGGAGAATTGAAGCAACGCAATGCGCAGGCGTTGGTCGATCGAGCCCTTTTATGGATGCACGAGCAAGGGGTCATCACGCTCAATCGAGGCATGACTGTATTCCGTCCTGCCATGACACTAAAGGTCAAGCGCGACGGCAGTAGGTTCACGCAGACCGATTTTGAGCCGCTACAGCAGCACTATTTAGAAAAGACGGCGCAAGTTCACGTGGTTGCTGAGTTCGCCCGATTAGGTATGGGAGATATAGAACTCGCGTTACGACTTGCCAAGGATTACTTCGAACTGGACAACGAAGCGTTTATCGAAAAGTGGTTCAAGGGGCAAGAACGATCCATGCGGCGGGAGACGCTACCCACCCACTACGACGAGATTGTGACGCAATTGGGGAATCGGGTACAGGAACAGATCGTCGCGGACGAGAGGTAACGCACCAACGTACTGGTACTAGCAGGACCGGGTTCTGGGAAGACTCGCGTGCTCGTGCATCGTATCGCGTATTTGATCCGAGTCCGGCGTGAGTCTGCAGACCGAATCCTGGCGCTGACCTACAACCGACATGCGGCGGTGCAAGTTCGTCGACGCCTACAAGATCTGGTGGGTGCCGATGCCCGTCGAGTCAACGTCATGACTTGCCATGCACTCGCACTTCGTATCTTGGGCATTTCATTTGCGGACGCGGCAAATGAGCCGAGTGATGGGGTTTTTGATGAGATTCTTCGGCAAGCGACAGAATTGCTTCGCGCGGACGGCGAGACTTCGACATACGTAAGTCGCGAGCAAATGATTGGGCGATTAACCTGGATTCTCGTCGACGAGTACCAGGACATAGGGGAAGAGGAATTTGAGTTCATTTCAGCCTTGACCGGTCGAACGCTTGCCGAGGAAGATTCGAGACTAAATCTCTTCGCTGTCGGTGACGACGATCAGAACGTATACAGCTGGAAAGGCGCGTCGGTCGAGTACATTCGTCGTTTTCAACAGGACTACAAAGCAAGTCTCGGTTATCTTGTAGAGAACTATCGATCGTCTGCGAACATCATCGACGCCGCGAGTCGATGCATTGATGTCACGAAGGATCGGCTCAAGCGAGAACAAACGTTGCGGATCGACACGGGTAGGGAAAGCCACTCCCCAGGTGGAACTTGGCAAGCCGTCGACCCACTTGCGAACGGGCAAGTACAGATACTAGACGTCAAGGGAGGTCAGTTGAGTCAAGCCGTCGCTGCGATAGACGAACTAGGTCGCCTTGCGAACTTGGATGGCGATTGGCGATGGGACCGTTGTGCAGTTATCGCGCGGAATTGGCGTGACCTTGACGGTGTGGGATCCGTGTGCCGGGCGCGTGGTATTCCTTTCCAGATCGGTAATGAGGAACTCGGGTCCTTCTGGCGCGTAAGAGAGACCCAGGTATTTCTCAAGACACTTGAAGCCACTGGTCCGACAGTCGCGGTAGCGTATCTCAAAACGCTCCTCCCTTCTGAGGACGCGAATCCTTGGAATCAACTCCTCTCTCAAGCGGTGGATGAGCTGTTGCTTGAGGAGAAAGACGCGTCGATACTGTCAGTTAGTTACGTGAAGAACTGGCTAGGTGAGTGGAGTCATGAGATTCGGAGAAGGCAACAGGGGTTGCTTCTGACTACCGCGCATAGTGCGAAAGGTCTCGGGTTCGATCACGTTGCGATTTTGGACGGTAAATGGAACAGCGGCAACGCCGCCGAAGACGCTTATGCACCAACACGCCTCTTCTATGTCTCGATGACACGAGCAAAACAGACCCTCCTCCTACTGTCATTGAAGGACTCTGATCAATTCGACTATGGCGACAACCCACTTAGAGCGTATGCCAGTCAGCGATCACAGGCTCTATTTACTCCGCTCGCCGGCGCAGCAAGCGTCTTACGACGGGACGCACCGGACGTCGATGTATCGCATGAGCGGTACGCAGAACGATTCGAGACCTGCACGATGGAAGATGTCTGGATGGACTACGCGGGTCGGCGTGTCCCAGAGAGCACAGTGCATCAAGCGATATCGGCACTGAGTTTCGGCGATGAACTTTCATTAGAGCAATCCGACGGTCGCTGGGAATTACGGGATCACACTGGATGTGCTGTTGGACGCATGGCACAGAACTGGAGTGATTCAGCAGACGGGAAAGTGATTAGCGCCTCGGTGCATGGGATATTCACTCGTTGGGCGAGTGACGTGAAGAACGAAACATACGCGGAAAGAGTGGAAACAGACAGTTGGGAAGTTGTGGTTCCGCAACTACGAATTTCGTCGGATTAATTACGTAGAACGCGAACTGATTGATGTCTAGCGTCAAGGGTATTTGTTGAGTTTCGTTCGCTTCGTATTGCCTTTCGAGGTTCACGGACGGATCGCCACTTAGAACCAATGCTCCGACTTAAAGAGATTGTTCAGAAAGTAGATTGGCGAAACAGTGTCGTACTACAGCTGAGGAAACACGCGACGCGAAGCCAACAACACCGAGCGTTTTGTTTTGCCGTTAGAATCTCGCAAAAACGAAGTCGGACCACTTAATCGATGCAGGAACCAACATCGCGTCTCAGAATTAGCCTTGCTGGAGTATCTCCGCAGGTTTGGCGACGCGTCGAAGTGCCATTAACAACGACGCTGGGTGAACTTCATCTGGTCATTCAGGTTGTCATGGGTTGGTGGGACTACCACCTTTATAAATTTCAAGTAGGCGGTATAAGATACGGTCGCCCTTCGCCTGAGGATTACGATGAAATAAAGGACGACAAGGTTGTTTCTCTGGAATCACTCATCGATCAGAACATTTCACAATTTAGCTATGTTTATGACTTCGGTGACTATTGGGAGCATAAGATAGAAATAGGACCGAAGAGGATTGGTGCAGCCGATATAGACTATCCTGTGTTCCTCGGAGGCAAAAACACTCGCCCGCCAGAAGATGTGGGCGGCCCGTTTGGATACAAAGACTATTTAACAGCTATTTCTGACCCGAATCACGAAGATCATAAGTCTATGGTTGAGTGGAACGGCGAAGGTTTTGACCCGAGTTTCCTGAATGAAGCGTTCATTAACGTACAACTTCATCTCTTCAGTAAATTAAGAAAATTACTATCCCGATAGAGTCTTTGCGGAAGCCCTCGGTACTCTGATCTGAGACTTACATTTGCATCAATTCAATCGGCGAGAATCTAGTAAATTACATACAAATCAAAAGGTTCAGTTCAGGATGTTCTACTTCGTTAGTTCGATAGAACCAATACCCTCTAGTTGGTGCATTTGTAGCAATTTATTACAAAAGGCCGCTAGGTCTTCACACCGAAAAGGCAACGATAGACACACTTCCTCACTCAGCGAAATACGAAGGACAATTTCAGAGTCGATCGATGGGTCAGAGAGCACTCGAATGTGTAGCAAATTTTGTTCATCAATGGCTACGTGATCAACCCGCACGGTCATAGCTGTTTCTCAGAGACTGATTGTAATATCCTAACAAAAGACAACTGAGGTCGCTAGATTTCTTGTGTAGAGCGTCGCTTCCACTTCCCCAACTGCTCTCGATATCTAGTAAATGTCATGACAAATTGGGAATTTGTCGGGACGAAGTCCTTCGGACTATGGAGCGCGATTGAATCGGATTTCTCAATCTCAAATTCGACGCGAAGTTACACAATTCGATTTTTTACCTGTTTATTTGAGGTAGGGATGTTCTCGAAGAACTTTCGAATGAAATTAAGAGAGATTGATTGGGATAGTGGGTCGAGACGTAGGGAAAATGGTGAAATCGGGTTCTCTCAAAAATCAAGCACAGAGTCCGTAGATATCTGACAGCTAAGTGCGTAGACAGAGGAGATCGCCAATTACCCCTCTCTGAAGGTTTCGGAGTTTTTTCGGGTCGATTGTCTTCATCGTAGACTCGCGTTTCCAACATTGACGCGATCACGTATTTGAGTGGGGTGCGGTCGTTGAGCAGACGAATTTGAAAACGAAGATGAATTTCAACGCGATTTGCCGTGACCATGATGCCGCAAAAATTCAGACGTTGCCGATGTTGTTGAATGGTGCGTATCACGTCCAGGCGCAAACGCACCAAGTCACGTATCGCCTCTTTGGTGCCGTTGAATACCGACGCCAATGTTCGAATCGGTAACATGCTCCATGCCTGTTCCTCCTGTTCGCATTCTTGCCAATACGCAGGTGCTTGCTACGTATCGGCCGAAGAATTGAGGGGAACACGTCAAAACATACAGTCTAAGGTAAGTTACTTACCGAATATGATTGAGTCTTACTGCCTTACCAGAAGAAACGAGCATACAAGAATTTTTCGAATTCGCGGCACGGACGCGAACATTGATCGTCTCGTTTCTTGCTATGGCGGTTTTACTTTTTTTGGTATTCCCGAATCTTCCTATTGGCGGAGAGATGCTCGATGTGAGACCGGGTTACTCTCACGAAGAAGCGAAGGCGTTGATGGAACAGTACGGATCGTCGGGTCGGACAATCTACGCTTGGTCAAGTATGGTGCTAGACACCATCTTCGCGATGGTATACGTCACGTTCTTCGCTGGTTTGATCTACCGCTTCCGTATTACCGAGAAATTGTGGATCTTGGCATTCATACCCGTTGTTGCTGGAGTCTGGGACTTGGCAGAAAACGTACAAATTACTGCAATGCTTGTCCAATATCCGGACGTTAGTGTAAACCAGGTGACCATGGCTTCGACTTTCACAAAGGTAAAAGGATGGATCAGTCCCGTATACCAAATACTGGGAATTGGACTGTTTTTGATAGCGTTACTGCGAGGCATAGTTCGGAAGATTCAACGTCGTGAAGGAGATGAGTGATCATAGGTCGTGATTTATTTTGTGCTCCGTCATTGGCAACGATCCTGTGGTTCAGAATAATCTCTGACTAAAGCGAGCGGTTGTCTAATCTTTGAATTGCCTACGTTAGTTTTATGCTGAATTTCAGTCCGAAACGCAACACCTTACCGTCGATCACATCATCGCGCAATCGAAAGGCGGCACGGATCACATCAATAATCCTCAACTCTTGTGCGGACACTGTAACTCGGCGAAGGGCGACCGTGGGTAAGAGTATCTATTGGCGAAACTCGTAGCGTGAATCCGTCAAGTTTCGTTGTTAACACCCGAAATTTGTTAGTTGGGGATTTTCTCAGTGACTACTGCTTTGAGTATTTCTACGCTTAAGAGTTGCTCGCCAGTTAACGAGGATAGATTTACGAGACGACCGGAGAGTGATTCCGCCAAACTCATGACGAAGATCTCCTTTGTCGACGACACGAAGAGCCGCCACTTTCCTTGACCGTGTCCTAAGTCGCCGTTTAACTTCGTTGAGCCTGTTTCGAGTTCGTCTGCACTCAAGGTGGTGGTTGCATATGGACCTATCTGGGTTTTGATCTCCCCGGAGTTTGCGCCTATTTCATCAATGCCTGTTATCGTCACAGACACTTCCTCATCTGTCAAATTTCCTATCCGTAGGAAGCTACGTTGCCCTGTATCATCCGCGGGATTGAACAAGGGAACTAAATAGCCGCCTCGGTACTTTCTCGCGACGCCAGACATAGGGGTTTGAAGTCCATTAGCTGTTTCAGCGTAACCGATCGCGAAGATCTGCAACTCAGTGGTTACCTCGAGCCGCCAGTTACCCTCACCGGATCCCACTCCATATGGAAGACCCTTCGAAGGATTGCCATCTTCAAGGTCGTTAGAGTTAAAGTGAACGGTCTGTTGCGCGCCAATAGGTAGTGTGATTGGATCAGATCTATTGCCGACATCGTCGATGGCAATTATCTCAATGTTCCCTCTTCGGTCAGACAGGTTAGCAAGCCGAACAAACCCGTTCTGATTTTCGTTTTCAGCTGCCAATAAAAGCGGAACTAGCACGTATCGACTATCGCCTTCACCCATATTTTGTCCACCAGTGCGCAACCACTTATCCCACACGGCGGAATACGACTCTGCTGTTTGCTTGAGGAAAGCGGTGTATTCACCGTACTCGCCGCGACGAAGATAGTCAATGACGAGACTGATAAAGTTTCGGTCGTTGTCCATGAAAAAGCGGACTGTGAGATGCCTATCTTGGTAGGTCGTAGGCAGTGAATCAGAGTGTAGAAGGATCTCTGCCAGCGTATGCTCTGTCTTGAACGGTGGTGGATACAAGTGTGGTGAAACCAATGCCGCTATGTACTCGGCGACACCTTCCGTCCACCAGTGCAAGCTGTCGATATCGCCTCTATATCCACCATGCACGTTGTATCTTCCGTCTAGGTAATGGGCATATTCGTGCTCAAAATTCCAGATGCTTAAGCGTGGGTCTGGAGGCACCTCCCAATCTTCGAACTGGGTTGCCACGAAGTATGGACGAGTACTTGGGTCCGCGGGATCCCATTCGTAATAGATCCCGCTACAGGTATCAGCGTTGCGAAAAAATGCCGCTGACGAATAGTCTTCGCACGACCTGATGTCATGGAAGACATAGATATCTAGGTGTCTATTGAAATCGTTAGACACCGGTTCGCAATCAGTATCGAACCGAGGATGAAATTGATTAGCGACGTCGTCGAGTCGCTCGCAAGCGAGAGTCAGCTGTTCACTGTTGAGATTCTGAGCATGAATGGTCACCCGGTCGTCTGGACAATAGCTTCGCGGGCATTCGAGGTTATTGTCGAACACCGCGTTTCGGAAATTAACATTGAAACCGGAACCCGCGTACCACTCGCACGTTCCATAATGAGTGCAATTGGTCCTGTCGTTGTAGTCGAGCTCAGCAATCACTCGTAACCAGATCGGTTTGAGCGATTCGTCTTCCAGATATGCAGTCCGTATTGAATTAACGACTTCTCTCACTCGTCCATAGTTTGAGGTACTCGGATAAATACTGAATCGACCGATCTCCACAGCGGACCTTGTCGCGATGAATTGCCAATCGTCATCCAATTCTTCAAACTCCAGCGCACGTCGTTGGAGCGTATCGAGGAGCTCCGAGTGTTCGCCGAATGCTGTACCGAATCGTTCTCGGTTTTCGTGACCTGTCGTAAGCACGTCAAACATCGCGTCCATGACGAGTTTGAAGGACGATTTTTGATAACGTTCTCCCCAGTTGATCAACCACCACACTACCATCTCCAAGTGGTCGGCCGACTGCTTGTACTCTCTTATCAACCCAGTGAGCTCGAAAAGCATGTCAGCGTGAGTATCGTTGCTATTTGCAAAGTGTGGATTCACACGAATAGTCTGAACTGCGTCAAAGATTGCTCGGTGCACAGTGGAACCTGGACTGGTGTCCCATGGTTGACTAGCTACCCACATTTCGTCAGTGCAGTTCCCACCCGAAGACGGTCCTTGACGGATACACCAGAAGTGAATGTCCTCGATGACACGCAGGAATCTCATTAGGTTCTCGAGATCTGAAATTGCGAAACCGTCGTACGATTGTGCAACCTCTGATAGCGCGTATGCAACATCCAATACATTGATCTCATTGGCGATTGCATGCTGCAACTGCACGTTATCCACCCACTCAAGATCTGCTATACAAACGTAATTGGCCGCGAGCAAAAGGTCGACGAGGTCCTGTCCAGCAGATTCGGGAAGGGTTCGGTAGAGCGAATCGCACTTTGCGTTCTCTCGGTATGAAGCACTAAGGTCTGAACTCGCTTTTGTTGACAGATCACGGTCCTGATGGGTAGGAGATAGCTGTGCGCCAGTAATAGGCGTCGGCTTGAGTGCCAAACCCGTCAAGATCACGACACACAATGCGTATACAAATCGTGACCATGCACGACTCATAGCGGTGCGTTCATACAAAGGTCTCGTGGACAACTTAGCGAACTCACTAACGACTTTTCTTCAAACAGAGTGACACAACTTACTGTTGGCTTTGCGATTGGTCTCATTGATTGGTGGGTTTAAGGAGCTTAGCATCTCTAAACGTAATGAAAGCTCAAATTTCTTACAAACCGATTTTAGAAAATAACACGCCGAGTTTGAAAGTTCATGAGGCGATGAACACACGTCAAGATTAGATTCTTGAAATTTCAAAATTACCCGGACTTGATTCACCGCGAAACGGTCGAAGCAGCGCTCATGATTGAGGAATTCACCGAGTGATTACGTCATAAAGATCTAGTGTCTCACTTAGATTTGTTGGTAGATAACGGAGGGACGAGCGTAAAACCGCACCAACGCTGAATGCAGCAAACCAAATCGTAAATAAGCGAAGTCTCACAACGAGTGCAGGACATCTTAACCGCCAAGCAAAATCGACGCGTTAATCTGCGATTGACGCGTCGCAGAAGTTCATACGCGCGGACGAGAAGCTGACCTGATCTCATGGAATACCCGGTTTCGGGGTACCACCAGGTGGATCGACACGTTCGAACCGAATTTCAAACCAGGGTACGTTCTCGGCGCAAACCGCCAATGCTCCCAGTTTTACCACGAGAGATGCCGCGTTTTGTGATCTATGATCGCACGTCGGCGACATCCAAGGATAACGATCACAAAACCTGTATGATTCAAGCTTGTTCTGTGTGTATCACTATACGAGATAACATGCCTTTCGCATCAATACCGTCAGAACCTTGGGATGGTCATTTGTGAGTCTTTGATTAGGGGTTAGCGGTTCAAATATAGAGGGAAGTCTTTTAACTCGTGTTTACATCAGGTGGACTTTGATCGCAAGCGCGATTTTTAACGAAAGTTAGATTCACTAACTGTCTTCGATTGAGTTTGGGCCAGCGGTATCGAATGAAAAGAGGAAATAGAGCCCGTATCGTTCTTCGACCGTGTTCACCACTTTTAGCTACACGTCGGATTAGTCTCCGAATCCTGCAACGGTCAGGGTATACGATTGATTGTGTTTGCGGACCAGAGTTTCGACACGTCAACTACCCCGTCGAGATTTCCGTCCAATCGATCGAGTAGTAGAAGATTTCGATAAGAAATCAGTATGACTTGCGATCTGAATTCATCGCCGTTTCGATCAAAGAGAGAAACTGCGATATCCGAGCGGGTATCACCATCGAAGTCACCAGCACATTCGAAGCCGATGTTGTAAGAGTGCTCCGCGAGATCGCCGAAGGTGAGAGCCCAAACATTGTCCACTCTCTCTCCGATCGTGGCCGACAAGTCTATGTTGCCATCTGAACTTAGGTCGAGTTGGTCAAGATAACGCAGAGCACGCGCATCGAATACGTACAACCTTGATTGGCTGATATCGTCGGAGTCTACTTCTGGGAGGGGATCTGCTAAACCCAAAACGCGACCACCGGGTTCGTCTGGCTGGCAAATTTTGATGTTACCAATCCCAGGGAAAGCGTGTGCATTGTGTTCACTCGGTTGAATGGCTGTGATGACGCCGTTGCGATATCCATCCATTCTGTCGAGCTCTTCTAGTCGACGAGAATCGACCAACACGGCATGTAGCGGATCATCCGTTCTTAGTAACGGAAGTAGGTAGGTTACGTCGTCGCGTTTCGAGGTGTCCAGATTGGTTAACGAAATCGCCGTGAATAAGTCGAGATTGAATCCTTTGAGCTTGAAGGAATTTGGTTGAACGTACGAGTTCGCCAAGTCGACCTTCTGATCAATTTGACCGTCTGCGCTATCCATCAAAGGGAAATCGCTGGACGCGAGAACGTATAGCTCGTTGCTATCAAGGCTATTAATAATGAGCTCGTCGATACCGTCTCTGTCGAGGTCATTAATCCTGCCGACCGTAAAAGTTCCGACAGATGGACCATCAAAGTCCACATTGGATTCTGCATAGAAAACGTACGTTTCTGGTATTCCGGATAAAAAATCAAGAGGAATATCCGCCTCGTCGTACTGCTCGACCGAACTGACAAGTGCACGGTCTGGCACGGCAAAGATAGATCCGACGCCATTTGTGGATGAACTACGAATCTCCCCATAAACAGTTCCGATGGACAACACCAGATCCTCTCGACCTGATGGATCTTGCGCTAACCTGTTGTTCGCGCCAAAACCATGCGACGGATGTGAACTACGAACACGCGTACACCAGTCTCGATCAGTACAAGCGCTTAAATCAATTTGCCCATCTACCGTCCCGTCCGAGGTATCCAAAACGTTCCAGTCGTCCCCGTAAACTATCGTGACAGAACCTGAATAGTCACTCGCGAAAAGATCGGAAAATACGAAATCTCTCGCACCATCTCCGTTCAAATCGCCTGTCGTAGCACCGCTGTAAGGTAGTGCTGACTCCGTCGCTGTAGTATCGATAAACCGAAAACTTGCGGGTGCACTTTGCACACTATTCAAGTCAATTGTGTTGTCAGACTCACCGTCCAGGTCGTCGAGTTCAGCAAGGTCCGAGCCTGAAAGGACGATCGTCGGATAACCTATCTCGCCACGTAGCGCGTTGGAAATCTCAAGATCATCCTTATCGTCTCGGTCAATATCGCCGAGACTAAATGTAATAGCACCTGCACTCTGAGCCGACGATGAATCCAGTGCTACCCAATCCGATATGAGACGATAGGAACGAATCGATTCGGTGCCATAGTTGTCGCCAAACCCATCTCCGTCCTTGTCTTCCCACTCGTAAGGATCCAATGGAAACATATCAGAGTTATCGCCGTAGCCATCGCCGTCGGAATCAAGCCATTCGCTCGCTATCAATGGAAACGCGTCGTCGGCATCGTCGAAACCATCATCATCATCATCTGTATCTGCATTGTTCCCGACGCCATCGTCATCCGTATCTACTTGCTCGGTCGGGTCATTTGCAAATGCGTCGGCGTTATCGCCTACGCCGTCCCCATCAGAATCTAGACTCTCGGACGGATCGATCGGAAATGCATCATCGAAGTCCAACACCGAGTCATTGTCGTCATCAGGATCCTCGTCGTTGATGAGCCCATCGTCGTCGGTATCGAGTGGAAACGGATCTTTGAAGTTCGGAACCCCGTCGCCGTCGATATCCAAATCTTCGTTGTCACCTATTTGATCGAAATCGAGATCTGAGTGTTCGAACGGATCGAGGGGAAATGCATCGATTAAGTTAGCGAAGAAATCGTGATCCGCGTCGTATCGATATTCACTCAGTAGTGGGTATACATCGATGAAGTCAAGAACACCGTCGTTGTCATCATCGTGGTCATGAAGATTCAGAATACCATCACCATCGGTGTCTTGTAGATCGTTGTGGAGCAAGACGATGTGGTCGACGCGACCGTCGGTTCGATCCAAAGCGTCCAATTCTGAAGAATGCACAATGTAGAGGGAACTGATTGCGCCTTCCCGTTCTTCAGAAGTTACAGAGAATGCGAGTTCGTGCTGGCCGTCTTGATCAAGATCACCGAGCGGGATCACTCCTGAAATCGTTGGGAATCCACGAGGTCCGATTGGGATCCTCAGATCGTAAAACCCAGGATGTCGAATCAAAGAACCAAGATTGACTTCGCCGATCAGTTTGCTATCGGATGGACCACCACGATCGTTCAAGAGCTTCAACTCGGCTAGGAACAAGGATCGATATCGTGACGTAGCTAAAACGTCAGGGGAGCCTTTGTTGATCGCATGTAGGACCTTGGATCCCGAAGTACGGGTGCCAAGCCATATACTGCGTAAGCGCCACATGCCCGATGCAGTCCAGAAATCGTCGGTCAACTCAATTGAACCTTCGGGTTCAAGTTCGTAGTCGGCTAAGTTTGATATACCGTCAATCGTGAAAGCAAACGCGTTGAACGGACTTCCCCAAATTAGTAAGTCGTTGTGTTGATCGTCATCTAAATCGGTTAAGAAATCTAAACCCATACCGAAAACTGAGTCATCAAGATTAGTGATGCGTATCGAACCGTCTAGCGAAACTAGCGAGTCCAGATCGACTTGCCGGTCGCGATCATCATCGAAGTCGCCAAACCTTTGAAGTTGATCATGGTCAAGTAGGTACACGCGACCAGGCGATTCTTGTCCTAAGATCCCTAGTGCTAACATCGGCTCGACATTCCCGTCCGTATTAGCTAAGGGTTCAAGATTCGCAAATCCTTTATAACCGGTCGTCGTAAGCAGGAAGCTCGATTCATTGGATTCGAATACGTCTACTAAGGATTTGCTAGCTTGAGAGTTTTCACCATTTACTAGGCTCTCTCGATTAAGGAAATACACTTGAAGCTGTCGAAATCGATTTGCCGAATAGGTGACGATCCCTACGTCCGATCGACTGTCGTTGTTAAGGTCTCCAGCATCGGCTATATCGGTTATGAAGAGATCTTCATCGATTGCCACTTGAATGCAACCGCGAAGCGAGTGGCAGTTTCCCATGTTTAAACGCCGATCACCTATTTCATCTACGATGTCCAAGCTATCTAACGTCTCTGCATCCATAGTGAGAATGTAGAGCGAGTGCTCGCTAAGTATTAGCAATTCTGGCGGACCCATCTCGTGGTTCAGCACTTCGAGTTGTCGGCCAAGTCTTTCGTTGCGTGATTGTCCGATTAATACCCAGTGATTCGGAATATCTACAAGCTCCGAGAGATCTAAATTACTCGTATTGGATTCACGGGGCGGCGAAAGTACTGTTTCCAATGAAAGCAGATAGAGCTTACCGACTTCCGTGATATCTCCATCGTTCGCTCCTGGTGCAGACACGGCAAGGTCGCGCACACCTCCTCCATCGAGATCGTCAACCTGAACAGCTGCATAACCAAATTCATCGCCTTCCTCGATGCTACTAATGACCTTGAGTTTAAGGGTCGTGAGCTTATGATCGAACGGTTCAAGATCTGATGAGTTCTGAATTCCATCACCGTCTATGTCTCGATCCTGATTGTCGCCAATTCCATCGTTGTCTGTATCGGACCACTCGAGTGGGTTCTCGGGAAATGCATCACGGTTATCGCCAAATTGGTCGCCGTCCGTATCACTCCACTCCAATGGGTCGATCGGAAACGCATCATCTGACGCGCCGACACCATCGCCGTCGAAGTCAAATGTGGAATCGGGTGAGAACGTATGCGCAAACTGGTATTTCACAGCATTCAACGACTTGGCCGAATCAGCGCTTCCGGTGGCATTTAGTTCGGTATGTAGCACCCCACATGGCTTTCCGTGACAGTCTAGTTGTGGGTTCGAGAATACGTCCATACTTACTGCGCTAAACAGCTGACTGGCGTATGACATGATCGTGCCAAATTCGCCATGTTGTGCGTGCCCACGTGACCATACGTACGCTCCCGTAGAGAGCTGTTCGAATGAATGGCCCAGTCCCATTAAGTGGCCGATCTCATGAGCGGTTACATTGGCACCGCAAACCGTTGGATCTAGGAAAATCTCAGTGTAGGGTAAGCGCTCATTGGGGTGGAGGAACCCTTTGTCGCCCCAACCGCCAATCACGACCGCAAACCCACAAATCCCGCCTTTGAACTTGCGATACACTAGAACGATGTCCGCTCGGTACTCCTCTAAGAGTGCAAGGTAGTCGGATTGGTTAAGCGGTACGCCACCATCAATCTCAGGTACATCGTTCGTGTCTAACAATCCGATAGGACGAAAGCGGACAGGACTTTCGCTTCTCTCGTACATGTCGTTAGTGACCGCAAAGTCGAATGCCAGGAAGGTTTCTGGAGTTACGTTGAAGTGTTCAAATGAGTTTTCCTCGTGTAGCACGAGGACATCGATCAAAGGAACTTCAGGGAAACTAGCCGGGTCGTTTGGGTCTGTACCTTCAAGTTCCTCGTTGATATCGCCAACACCGTCATCGTCGGAATCGGCTAGATAGTTCGCGTCCGAGGCATTAATGGAAGTGAACGGTGCTTCGTTCTCACCTTTGAACCAAACGGAATCCAGTACTTTGAAGTAGGAATAAACCTCGCCTTCGTGCAGTAGCAACTCAAAGTAATAACGACCTGCAGGAGGGTCACCTAGCTCGACCTCGAATGACTTTATCGGATAAACCGTATCCGGCTCAACTCGCTCATTCACTAGAACGGTGTCGTTAAACGCAACGTATGTCTCTGTTTCGTTATCTCCAGAATCCCGTTTACCGGAAATCGCAATGGTTGCGTAAATATCGGTGAGCGATGCGTCAGTGTGATTGACGAGTCCAAAGCTCACTGATGCAATTCGGCCGGACTCACTCACCAAGGAGCACGGACACACCAAATTTACCCGCGTTCGCTCAAACTGTGCCGTCGTTACCGTGCAAAACATCAGGCAAAGCGATGCGAGGACGATGCGATATATGTGTAGAACCTATACTTCGACTCTTCGCGAAATTATCTGTATGATGGGGTTGCGACGGATTTTCGCCAAGAGTGTACTGCAAGAGCCTAATCAAGAGGTTTCGGTGTCCGGTAGCGGGTCGGTCACGGCGATTGTGATCGACGTTGACGTTATGCTGCCTTCGACCACAGTTCTATATGTGTTTCGCTTGTGTCGATGAGTCCGATCGGACCGATCAGATAGCGTTTCCCTGGTATCCAGTAGTCGTCGGTTTCGACCGCGAGTGTTCGAATCAACCGTAAGCACGACGTCTCGTTTGGAAGGGTCCACCGAGCTCGTGGGTCTATAAGATCTGCACGCACGTCGATTGGCTCGTTGGTCAAATAGTTGGAATAGTGATCGTCGAACAGAAGATCGAAATCTGTTCGTACTATTATGGTGAGTGGAACATTATTGGCTTCACCAAGGCCATCGTCTAACTTCTAACTTCGTGGCATATCGGAGTAGTGAAAATAGTAGATGCTTCGATATGCCGTTCTTTTCGGTAGAGGGGCTAGCTATGAGAGATAAGAACACAAGAATCCTTCCTCGATTGACGGCTGTCATAGCAATATTGCTACCGTTCTTGCCGCCGCAGATATAGAGGAAACATCGGCAGAGCTGGTTGACGACGCATGGGTTGAACTTACCGAGCTGTACCAAGAGCTATATCTAGAGGCTAAGAAGCTCGCGGACCGGCGAACAGGCGACGCGATCAGTCTCGGGACGATTCAGAAATCTCAGAGAGCGTTTAAGTGCAAAACACCAGGTGAAGCTGCGATTATGCGACGTATGTTTCAGAACATGATGGACTGCCACACCCAGCGACTGGCATGCTGCCAAACGGGATTTCGCGATCTGCTTCGGCGATCGATTCGAAGCATCGCCAGGATATCTAAAATCACGATGAAACGAGCCAAGTACACTCGGACACATCCCCATGCCAACGAAGGTGGGGAATCAACCGTACACGTAATTTCTGACACTCCCGGTAAGTACCCTTCTTTCTAGACGGGCACCGTCACGAAGTTGACGTGGTCCGCCCGGCGTAGCCATCTCGCGTTTGGTAAGCACAACCCGAAACTCCACTGGCTGCTGCAGGCGTGAAAGGTGCATGACGCGTGGTGGCACCGGGCGCCGGGATGACCTTGCCACGGACAACCGCCTAAAGCGGTTGCTAACCACTTGTGCGTCGGTGCTGACGCGGACCACACACGTCGACCGATCGTCCGATGAACACTGGACACGCAGTTGAACCGTGAAAACCAGCCAGATCGAGCTCGATCGCCACCCATCAGCTCAACAAACATCAACTCCGCTCATAAAAACGATGCCGCAAGACATCAATGAGCAAATCTAGATACTTATCAGGGGATTTAGGACTTGGTCCGAGGGTCGAGCACCTTCACGTTTAGACTCTGATTCGCCACAGCGAGGTTGGTCTACAAATTCCTTTCGCGATTCGGCTTCAAGCGCGTCCTTTCTTAAAAACGATCACGCCGCCGACGACTTGGGGTTGCTATACTTTAATCATGTACGGTTTTCCTAACCGGTTAGTGTGCAAAAGGCTAGACCATCTTCTTCGCAACATTCGCGCGGGGGGGGGGGGGCTGTGCACTAAAACTCGGAGACACGAAGTCTTCTATTCGCACTATCCCTCGCCGCATAGGGATTTAGCGGTAAGGGTATCGTCATTCCAGTACACGTCCAGCAACTGCGAACAATACTCGTTCATAAAAGCCTCGGACGATCGATCTTGACGGAATGAGATTATTGTATGGGTGTTACGTCTAAACGTGCATCGAGATCCGTGACAACACCAAAAAACGAGAGTCTGTTTTGACGAACAGCTTATGTGTACGAACCGTAGTAGAGTGTAACAACACGCTCAAGTAGTCATCCTAGATGCCTGGTTTGTAAACAGCGTGCTCCACATCAAGTAGCGAATCGAAACCCAGGTGTTGTTGACGGGTTGTATGCGGCGTTGCGACGTGCGCCTAGGTATCTTGTTTACTTTTTTCTCGTACTTTGTTATCAAGTCGGCTTCGCTCAGACTGACCCACTCCCAACGGTCACGATCGGAGCTGGAACAGGTTCAGAGGGCGGCAGTATATCTTTTTTGGTTTCAATCTCAGAATCCGTCTCTGACAACGTATCGTTTAAGTATGTCACTTCAATCGCAACGGGCGACACGGCTGAAATTGACGATTTCACAGCAGTTACGGACGGCTCGGCGACGATTACTGCAGGTGAGAAGAGTGTCTCGATAACGGTTGCTGCCGCTTCGGATAGCGTTGACGAGCCGAGCGAAACGTTCACGGTCACCATATCTAACGTGACGCCGGATACGGTGGCAGATCTAGGATCAGCTTCCACGGCGAAAGGCACGATTACGGACGACACAGCTGCTCCCACAATCTCGATCGCCGATGCTGGGAATGTCACCGAAGGCGCTGGCGGCAGAATAACACCAATGACATTTACATTGAGTCTGACGGGGTCAAGTGAATTCGAGATACCAATGAGGTATACGTTCAACCGTAAGGGAACAGCCACCCCAGCAGGTGACATGGAACTTCCTATCGATAGGACGTTCACCATCAGTGCAGGTGACACCAGCAAGAATTTAGTCGTGAACGTGCTGAACGATCCGTATTACGAGCACGGAGGGGGAGAAACAGTTGTTGTCGACATCTTTCGCGTTGCAAATAGTCCAGTTCAAGTCTCTAGACATCAGGGTACCGGAACCATCATCGATGATGAATCCCCGCCCCAAATTTCGATTGCTAATCGGACTTTGACTTACACTGAAGGCACATCTGTACCCATTGATCTCGGATCCACTGTCTTTGCTGAACACGCTGTCAATGTGACCTTAAGCATCACTGCAGATCTAGGCACATCCGCGTCCGATTACACTCAGAACATATCGACGTTGACGATGCCGGGTTACTTCAATTCAACATCAACCAAGAATGTAGTTACTTTACCGAACGACGCGATTTACGAAGGAACAAAGAGTTTTCAAGCTAGCCTATCTGGCGTATCACCTAGTGGCGCTGCTACGGTTCCCTCAGGTAGTGTCGGGTTTCAGATTAAAGACTCCACGACGGCACCGAAGATTTCAATCGGAGACGCGTCGGCAGACGAAGGCGACAATCTCACTTTCACTATTCATTCAAGTACTAAGGCATCAGAAAATGTTACTGTACAGTACTACACGAGCGCTTCAACCGCCGCCACAACCGATTTCTCGCATATTTCATCATCCAACCCTTCGACGGCTACGATCAGTCGTAACACGCTAAGTACGACGATAACCATTGCCTCTACGGAAGATGAGTTCGCAGAAGAGAATGAGACTTTTACAGTTACGCTCAGCGGCATCACAAGTCGTTTGGACGGTATTTCTATTGATAGCAAAAATTCGTCAGGGACAGGCACCATTAAGGACGACGATGCCGCCGCTCAACCGTCGCTTTCAATTAGTGGTCCGTCTAGCAACACCGATGAGGGCGACACGATGGCGTTTTCGCTGTTATTGAGTGGCACTAGCGGGTCGGTCGTGTCAGCACCTTTCATCATTGGCGGAACGACATCATCCAGTGACTATACCGTCACTTCAAGTCCTGTCTCGATAGCGAAAGGAACGACGTCTGCCACTATCAGTGTAGTGACAAAAGACGACGTTCTCTACGAAGGCAATGAAACAGTGATCGTGACACTACGAACGCCTACCAATGCCACCTTGGACGGCGATGCAGATAGTGCAACAGGTACCGTTGTGGACAACGAGCCACTTCCTACGTTATCGATTGCGAATGTCGATGTTACTGAAGGTGACGCAGCCACGTTAACGATTACGACCGCCACACATTCTCAGCGTGCGATTTCAGGGACTTGGACCACCACCAACAACACGGCGACCGGCGGTTCCGACTTTGAAGAAGGTGGATTGATTACCTCAATGGCTTTGCCTTCTATCGGTTTGCAGGGGGGAGGTCAGGCTAATCGACTCATGTTAAAGGCTCCCGCCCCTGGTGACCGACCTCATAGTGCACAACTCACTGGGTCTTTCACGATTAGCTCAGGTTCAGCTTCGGTTGATATCTCCATTCCGACTACCGAGGACGATGTCTACGAAGGCGATGAGACTTTTACGGTAACTATTGCGAGTTCCGACGAGACAGTCGCAACGGTTTCAAACGGTTCAGCAACCGTCACGATCGAAGAAGACGAGGCGGTTCCATTGTTATCGATGGCAGATGTTTCAGTGGATGAAAATGATGGTGCCGCCACAATGACCGTAACGACAGCAACGAAATCGGCTGTCGCACTGACATTCTCCTATGTAACGGCCGAGAGCACCGCTACGTCAGCCGATTTTGCGCACTCTACGACAAAGAAAAGCGTAACGCTCGCAGCAGAGGCATCGTCGACGACATTCGACATCGCTATCACGGATGACACGATCGATGAGACAGATACTGAAACGTTCACAGTATCGCTCTCTGACTTAGCTCCTTCTGGAAAGGCATCATGGGCATCGGGTGGCGACTCTGCAGTCGTCACGATTAACGATGACGACGAGTCCGACCCAACGGTCGCGGTGGCGAACGCGAGCGCGGTCACGGAAGGCGACGATTCTGACAGCACCACGAACATGACGTTCACGGTGTCGCTGAGCGCGGACGCGAAGAAGGTCGTCACCGTGCCTTACACCCTGGGCGGCACGGCGACGAGCGGAACGGATTACACCGCGCACGGCGCCAGTCCGTCGTTGACGATTGCGGTGGGCGACGACGAGGCCACCATCACGGTGGCGATCAAAGGCGACGTGGATACAGAAAGCAACGAGACGGTGACCGTCACGCTGGGGACGCCGACCAATGCGACGTTGGCGGCAGACGGAAGATCCGCCAGCGGCACGATCATGGACAACGATGCGTTGCCGACCGTGTCGGTGGCGAACGCGAGTGCGGTCACGGAAGGCGACGATTCTGACAGCACCAAGGACATGACGTTCACGGTGTCGCTGAGCGCTGCGGCGAAGAAGGTGGTCACGGTGCCTTACACGTTAGGGGGTTCGGCGACAAGCGGCACGGACTACGTCGCGCACGGGACGAATCCGTCGTTGACGATTGCGGTGGGCGACGACGAGGCGACGATCACGGTGGCGATCAAGGGCGACGTGGATACAGAAAGCAACGAGACGGTGACCGTCACGTTAGGGAACCCGACGAACGCCACGATAGAAACAGGGAAAGGTTCGGCCTCCGGCACGATCAATGATGACGATGAACCGCCCGACCCAACGGTCGCGGTGGCGAACGCGAGCGCGGTTACGGAGGGCGACGATTCTGACAGCACCAAGGACATGACGTTCGCGGTGTCGCTGAGTGCCGAGGCGACGAAGGTGGTCACGGTGCCGTACACGTTAGGCGGGACGGCGACGAGTGGCACGGACTACGTCGCGCACGGCGCGAGTCCGTCGTTGACGATCGGCATTGGCGACGACGACGCCACGATCACGGTGGCCATCAAGGGTGACGTGGATACAGAAAGCAACGAGACGGTGACCGTCACGTTAGGGAACCCGACGAACGCCACGATAGAAACAGGGAAAGGTTCGGCGACCGGTACGATCACGGACAACGATGCGTTGCCGACCGTGTCGGTGGCGAACGCGAGCGCGGTCACGGAAGGCGACGATTCTGACAGCACCACGAACATGACGTTCACGGTGTCGCTGAGCGCGGACGCGAAGAAGGTCGTCACCGTGCCTTACACCCTGGGCGGCACGGCGACGAGCGGAACGGATTACACCGCGCACGGCGCCAGTCCGTCGTTGACGATTGCGGTGGGCGACGACGAGGCCACCATCACGGTGGCGATCAAAGGCGACGTGGATACAGAAAGCAACGAGACGGTGACCGTCACGCTGGGGACGCCGACCAATGCGACGTTGGCGGCAGACGGAAGATCCGCCAGCGGCACGATCATGGACAACGATGCGTTGCCGACCGTGTCGGTGGCGAACGCGAGTGCGGTCACGGAAGGCGACGATTCTGACAGCACCAAGGACATGACGTTCACGGTGTCGCTGAGCGCTGCGGCGAAGAAGGTGGTCACGGTGCCTTACACGTTAGGGGGTTCGGCGACAAGCGGCACGGACTACGTCGCGCACGGGACGAATCCGTCGTTGACGATTGCGGTGGGCGACGACGAGGCGACGATCACGGTGGCGATCAAGGGCGACGTGGATACAGAAAGCAACGAGA
The DNA here is from genome assembly GCA_965220235.1 of Candidatus Azotimanducaceae bacterium. Classification (GTDB taxonomy): domain Bacteria; phylum Pseudomonadota; class Gammaproteobacteria; order Pseudomonadales; family Azotimanducaceae; genus Bin55. Next base: position 274,101 of record OZ244815.1, read on the forward strand.
CGGTGACCGTCACGTTAGGGAACCCGACGAACGCCACGATAGAAACAGGGAAAGGTTCGGCCTCCGGCACGATCAATGATGACGATGAACCGCCCGACCCAACGGTCGCGGTGGCGAACGCGAGCGCGGTTACGGAGGGCGACGATTCTGACAGCACCAAGGACATGACGTTCGCGGTGTCGCTGAGTGCCGAGGCGACGAAGGTGGTCACGGTGCCGTACACGTTAGGCGGGACGGCGACGAGTGGCACGGACTACGTCGCGCACGGCGCGAGTCCGTCGTTGACGATCGGCATTGGCGACGACGACGCCACGATCACGGTGGCCATCAAGGGTGACGTGGATACAGAAAGCAACGAGACGGTGACCGTCACGTTAGGGAACCCGACGAACGCCACGATAGAAACAGGGAAAGGTTCGGCGACCGGTACGATCACGGACAACGATGCGTTGCCGACCGTGTCGGTGGCGAACGCGAGCGCGGTCACGGAAGGCGACGATTCTGACAGCACCACGAACATGACGTTCACGGTGTCGCTGAGCGCGGACGCGAAGAAGGTCGTCACCGTGCCTTACACCCTGGGCGGCACGGCGACGAGCGGAACGGATTACACCGCGCACGGCGCCAGTCCGTCGTTGACGATTGCGGTGGGCGACGACGAGGCCACCATCACGGTGGCGATCAAAGGCGACGTGGATACAGAAAGCAACGAGACGGTGACCGTCACGCTGGGGACGCCGACCAATGCGACGTTGGCGGCAGACGGAAGATCCGCCAGCGGCACGATCATGGACAACGATGCGTTGCCGACCGTGTCGGTGGCGAACGCGAGTGCGGTCACGGAAGGCGACGATTCTGACAGCACCAAGGACATGACGTTCACGGTGTCGCTGAGCGCTGCGGCGAAGAAGGTGGTCACGGTGCCTTACACGTTAGGGGGTTCGGCGACAAGCGGCACGGACTACGTCGCGCACGGGACGAATCCGTCGTTGACGATTGCGGTGGGCGACGACGAGGCGACGATCACGGTGGCGATCAAGGGCGACGTGGATACAGAAAGCAACGAGACGGTGACCGTCACGTTAGGGAACCCGACGAACGCCACGATAGAAACAGGGAAAGGTTCGGCCTCCGGCACGATCAATGATGACGATGAACCGCCCGACCCAACGGTCGCGGTGGCGAACGCGAGCGCGGTTACGGAGGGCGACGATTCTGACAGCACCAAGGACATGACGTTCGCGGTGTCGCTGAGTGCCGAGGCGACGAAGGTGGTCACGGTGCCGTACACGTTAGGCGGGACGGCGACGAGTGGCACGGACTACGTCGCGCACGGCGCGAGTCCGTCGTTGACGATCGGCATTGGCGACGACGACGCCACGATCACGGTGGCCATCAAGGGTGACGTGGATACAGAAAGCAACGAGACGGTGACCGTCACGTTAGGGAACCCGACGAACGCCACGATAGAAACAGGGAAAGGTTCGGCGACCGGTACGATCACGGACAACGATGCGTTGCCGACCGTGTCGGTGGCGAACGCGAGCGCGGTCACGGAAGGCGACGATTCTGACAGCACCACGAACATGACGTTCACGGTGTCGCTGAGCGCGGACGCGAAGAAGGTCGTCACCGTGCCTTACACCCTGGGCGGCACGGCGACGAGCGGAACGGATTACACCGCGCACGGCGCCAGTCCGTCGTTGACGATTGCGGTGGGCGACGACGAGGCCACCATCACGGTGGCGATCAAAGGCGACGTGGATACAGAAAGCAACGAGACGGTGACCGTCACGCTGGGGACGCCGACCAATGCGACGTTGGCGGCAGACGGAAGATCCGCCAGCGGCACGATCATGGACAACGATGCGTTGCCGACCGTGTCGGTGGCGAACGCGAGTGCGGTCACGGAAGGCGACGATTCTGACAGCACCAAGGACATGACGTTCACGGTGTCGCTGAGCGCTGCGGCGAAGAAGGTGGTCACGGTGCCTTACACGTTAGGGGGTTCGGCGACAAGCGGCACGGACTACGTCGCGCACGGGACGAATCCGTCGTTGACGATTGCGGTGGGCGACGACGAGGCGACGATCACGGTGGCGATCAAGGGCGACGTGGACACTGAAGAAGCGGAGACCGTCACCGTCGCTTTGGGTGTGCCAACGAACGCGACGATTGCGGAGGGGGGCGGTTCGGCCTCTGGCACGATCTTAGACAACGATGAAGAGACAGTAGTCGTCGTTGACGTGATACCCGATGTTCGAATATCGAACGCTGCTTCAACACTAGAAGGTAGTGCTGAATCTGGAGGAGAATTACGGTTCCCGGTAACGCTCTCAGAATCAATTTCTGAACCGCTTACCGTGTATTTCACAATAGGCGGTTCTGCGTCCGAAGGTTCGGATTATGTCTCGCTCGGCAGTTCACCGAATATAGAAATCCCCGCGAATTCAGACGTTGGAACAATTGTCTTAACGTTGATTGGTGATGCCGAAGATGAAGGCGACGAAATAGTCGAGTTATTGCTCCGTCAATCACCACAGAGCGAATACAAGATAGCTGCTGATGGTGACACGGCGACTGGCACGATCGTTAACGACGACTTGCCGCGGATGCAATTAAGCGCAACAAAGCTGAAAGTTGTCGAAGGGGAGTCTATTACCTATCACCTCTCACTTCTCGATTCTCCTTCGCAATCATTTACGATCACTGTAGATGAAACTTCTGGAACTGTGCGTATCGAACCGCAGTCTATTGAATTTTCGCCTAGCGATTGGGACGAGCCAAAATCGATTGAAGTGACAGCTTTAGCTGACGATGACGCAAGACCTCTATCGTTGCTTATTGCACACTCGGTCAGGCCTGTGAAGTTCGCCGATGTGAAGGTTCCGAAGCTTCAACTGCAGGTTCTCGATGAAGATTCTGACGGAGTGCTTGTATCTAAACATTTAGTTGAGCTGGATGAAAGAATAAAAGGTAGTTACTATGTTTCACTAAACGCGGAACCAGTTAGCAATGTAACTGTAGTTCCTTCACCGATTAACTCACGAGCGTTGGCAGTTTCACGCTCAATGACTTTTACCCCTGAGAACTGGTCGGAACCGCAAAAAGTTGAGATCACGGTTCTTGATAACGGCGCATTCGTCAACAATCTAACGACGATCTCTCATAGGGTCTATGGTCATTACTATGAAAAGCTAGTACACCCGGTTGTTACGGTCTCGATAAAAAACGACTTGGAACCACGCGTTGCAGTCGCACCTGAGCAAATTAACCTTCGCGAAGGCGAAAGTGCAACTTACGCTGTGGTCCTCAGTTACGCGCCCGCGGGTATCGTCACGATCGCGGCGACCAGCCGCACACCGTCATTAATTTCGGTATCGGACCCTATTGAGTTCGACGATTCAAATTGGTTCAAACCCCGTCGCTTTACCGTGACGAGCATCGATAACAACCTCCGACGCGACGAGCAGGTCGTGATTGATCACGAAATCACCGGATCGAGCCAGGTTGTAAAACCATCCGTGGTGACGGTTAATGTGCGTGATAACGACACGCCGGAATTGGGAATCAGCGAACCGTTTCTAATTATTGATGAGGGAGCACGAGTCGAATACGATGTTTCTTTGAGGTCCCCGCCTAATGATGACGTGCGAGTTGAAATCAGCGCGAATGAAGAAGTAGATGATCGCATCACCATCACGAGAGAGCTCCTTTTCTCTCCAGAATCTTGGCAAACCCCTCAAACTGTTCACGTAATTGCCCACGCAGATAGTGTAGATCGAGAGTTCGTTCGCTCGTACATAAATCACGCCACCGTTGGTGGTTATGACGATGCGATCACAGCCAGTCTGCCAATATCAGTTTTAGACGACGATACCAAAGGCGCGGAAATTTCCGTATCAACGCTACAAATACTTGAAGGCGAGAGTATTGACTACACCGTTCATTTGACCAGCGAACCAATAGAAGCGGTGACCTTAACACCGACCTTATCTGATAATGTTGAACATATGAATCTGGTCAAGTTATCTTCACCGCTTGAGTTCAACAACTTGAACTGGCACATCCCGCAACGCATAGCGTTTGAGGCGGCGGTATCCGAAGTTAAAGGTTCAACTGAATTTACCATCGAGCACAGATCCCAAGGCGGAGGCTATGACGATGTCGTTCATCCGCCAGTCCATCTCACATACATTGATCGCGACATGTTTGGTGTCACGATACATCCGAATTTGTTGAGCATTGAGGCGGGTGAGCAGGCTACGTACCAAATTCGTTTGAATGACGATCCGGGCGAAGAACTCGTAGTCGTTGTAGAACCTTCTGTCGCTGATGTGCTTCACTCGCCCGAGACCATCCAATTTTCGAGCGAATCGTGGGAAGAGATTCAAACCGTCGTTGTGCAAGTCGATAAAAACGCTCGAGCATGGCAGCTTGACCCGATCACTCTGAAGCACTCCATTACCTCCGGCGCACATGAATCAATCAGCATCGAGCCAGTTATCGTTCATGTAATCGAAGGCGACGATACGGGTGTCATCGTTAGTGATGACTCTATTAGCTTAGATGAAGATGACTTTATCGATGTAACGTTAAAGCTAGCGGCGGCGCCTGAAGAGGACGTGCGTATTGAGCCGAACTATAGTCGACCGGGAGTGTTTGTATTCGATCCCGAGGTGCTCGTTTTCACTAGCGAGGACTGGATGGAGGGGAAAAGGCTGACTATTCGTACGACCGACAATGAGTATCTAGGCATATTAGAGGAAACAATCACTTGGCATGCGTCTGGTGATCAACATTTCGAGAACACTAGACCCGCCATCAGCAAAGTGGTGGTATTCGACAATGACGCGCCGACCATCATTTCTGACCAGCCGTTAATGCGCATCAAAGAGGGAAGTAGCAAACCCTTGCAACTGCGTTTGAGTCACCCTCCGAGTGGGGAGGTTGTGGTCGAGTTTCGCGTAGACGGCGATGGCATTACTGTCGAACCTTCTGAATTAACGTTCACTATGGAGGATTGGCGCACGGAGAAAGTCATCTCCGTGAACGCGAATGACGACGACACCGTCAAGCATCTCGTTCAAACGATCGAGTGTGTTGCATTTGGTGGCGGCTATGACGACGCGGGTGTGGTTGAAACAATCGTGGAAGTCGTCGAGAATGATGAGATCGGCGTTGAAATCGACTTCCCCGAGTTCATTCACGAAGGTAGATCGCTGAGCTACTCAGTTGTCTTGAAGTCACGTCCCACAACGCGAGTCAGGGTAACAGCAATTAGTCAAAATGACGACGTTGTATCCGTTGACGGTAACGTGGAATTTCTCCCGAATGGATGGAACATCCCACAAAACATCACTCTCAAATCTAAGGCTGATGTAAACCGTCAGACTGAAATCGTGGAGTTTTTACACGACATTGATGGTGGAACGTTTGGTGCAATTCAGGTACCGCTTCGACGCTTAGAGGTAATTGACGACGATAAAGTAGGAGTTCGGATTCACCCTATCGTACTCAACCTTGACGAAGGTGATACGACGTCATACGGTGTTGTCTTGCAACAACCCCCAGACGGCGAAGTAATTGTTGAAGCGATGAGTTCCGATCAGCGTGCGCTAATGGTGTCCGATCCCATTGAATTTACGACGACGAACTCGCACATTGAGCAGATATTCACTGTAACTTCAACTGCGAATTCGCTGGACGAAGATACCACTTTCACGATAACGCACTCGATAACCGGTGGCGGGTATGACGATGTCGAGATAGACGATGTAGGAGTGCAAGTGCGGAATAAAGTTGCTGCGGAATCTATGCCGAATCGTCTCTCCTTAGCGGGTAGCAATCGCGGCGTCTACAGCGTGAGATTGCTTCAGGAGCCGACTACCGATTTAGTAGTCAGACCAGCGGTTTCGCTAGCAGGTATCTTGAATATTTTGCCTAGTGCTGGAACGATTTTCGCTTCGAATTGGGATCAACCGCTTGAATTTACCGTCGAATTGGCTGACGATTTCGACTCGAATGCTGCAATTCCTGCTGTAGAAATTGCTCACTCTCTTCATAGCCACGTAGAAGACGAAGATGACAGTTTTACGAATGTAGCGAAGCTAACCGTGTCGTTGACGGCAAAACAGGAACGACTGACGATTCACGCATCAATGTTGATGCAAACGCGTGGAACTGCTGTGGTTGACTTGACGTTACCTACTGAACCTACATCTTCGGTATTTATCGGGGCAAATTCAGTTCCGCTTCGATATGTCGTTGCGCCGACAAACATTTCGTTCACGACGCGGAACTGGACCGATTCGCAATCGATTTCAGTGCAAAGTAATAACGACGACGTGCCTCTTACACCCGATGCCGTCCGCGAAGCTCTAGAGGAGTTGACTGTCATTTCACAAGATCCTCGCTTTAGCGGTGCTGTGATCGAAGTTCTAAACATAGCTGACTCAGCTCAAGCACATCAAGTTGCGCAGAGTATTTTGGAACCCCTAACTGGATCCATTGCTCGATTGAATGCTAACCGCGTAATGACATGTATTGATGCGGCAATGCGCGATGACCGAGCATTGTTGAGATCGTCGTCAGGGTTCTATCTGAATCCCGGTGAGGTCGAGAGTTGGGAAGATGGAGCGACTCAACGAGATTGGTTGGATCTACCTCTCGCAGTTAACAGAGGTTCTGCGCTTAAGCCCGGTCAATCCAATAGCATGAATGCAAATGTAAAACTGAGTGATCGGATCGCCTTTTGTTCCGATACTGTGTACATATCGACGGAGACTCGAGACGATGTGATGGTGAGCGCGCGCGGCAAATCAGGTTACTTCGGTGGCAGTGTATGGCTAAACGACCGTTATCTCTTAGGTATCGGCATCGGGCGTCTCGATCAAGTTCTTGATTGGCGCGAAGCATCCATTGATCTAGAAGGTGCAGCAGAAGTTAGTATGAATACCGTGAGTCCATTTGTGGCGAGGCTCAACGAAAACCAAGCCACGCGCGTGTGGGCTATGGCTTCAGTTGGTTCGGGATTCCTTGAGCTAACGGATACCGAAAGTATGGATTCAATTTACGAATTAGCGTACCAGAGTCTGGGGTTTGGGGGTTCCTGGCAACTGCCGTCGGTCCGAACATTGAGATTATCGAGTCAAGGTTGGTGGGCGAAGACCAACGCCATCAGTCTCGAGAAGAATTTTGAGAATGTGCATGTCGAAAGTCACGGCGCACGAGTCGGTGCAAGCGGTGACTGGAATTTCAAACTCGGACAAGCAATTCAGTTTGGTACAACGCTCTCAAGTGGCGTACTCAATGACAATGCAATCGGTATGACCGCGTTAGAGAATCTACTCGGGTTACGTCTCTCGCATAAAGTCATGGGCGCGAGTGCTGAGCTGCAAATACACTCTCTAGGTACAGGTGACAAGTCCTATCGGTCCACCCGATTGAGCGCCGTGCTCGCATATCAAGGCGAAGCATGTTGCAACCGGAGTGGACCATGGTTTAACTTCAAAATCGGAGAAACAACTGACCCGGTGTTTGCAGATGTATCCATTCCGAGTAGCACTAGATTGAACCGTTATGAGAGAGATTACGGTGGCGAGATGTGGCGATTTGAAACTGGTTGGCGGACGAATTGGCGGTATCTAGGTATCAGCTTAAACCCGGCAATCTGGGTATCGAAGTCGTCTGATGAACTTAGAAACTTCGGACTTACTAATGTACATAAAGTTGGTCAAGAGTTGAGTTTTAAGACGCGATTTTTCGTGCGAGACCGAGGTGAATTTTCTAGAGATATTGGCATTCAGGGTCAACTCGATTGGGCGTGGTAACGGTCTTATTTACAATTAATCAACCAAGATCCCAAAAAATTACGTTGATGAGATCAGTGCAATCGATAACTCACGCCGTTTTGAGCTTTGGTACGAAAACACGAAACTACTCCATAAGCTGAATGATCGTGTAGGTTTCTTGACGAATCGGTCACTCCTATTGCGTTTTAAGTGCACTTTCCAAGATCCCCGCTTAGTGAATTCGCGACGGGTAAAGCCTAGCGAAGTGACGCATTCGAAGGTCTCTCGCATCGTAGATTCGTGATGTGGCGTTGAGACGTCAGTTTCAGGATCGTTTGACCTGCAGTTTCGGTGTCGTCTGCCGGAGTCATTCACCGATCCGGCGACTCTCTGAAACCGTATCCAAACCCAACGCTTGACAGATGGCACGATCCTGGCGTAGGTCGTCGAGATTCCGCAACGTACCACGACCACTGGCCAGACAGGCGATCAGCGACCGGACTTTGGCCTGATCCGAAGCGCCACGATCTCGAACCTTGTTAAGCGCCAGCGAAACTGCAGGTGATTTAGGTGCGACCGCGCGCGGTCGCACCGCGTTTCGTTACTGCCATGGAGTATTGATATGACGACCTCGACATCCGCCGATACCATCGTCGCCGTCACGACGATGGTGAAGGGCGCGTACACGATGAAGGGACCGGATGAAGTCTTGACGATGAAGACCTTGTATACCAAGGGGTACACAGCCTGGAAGATTACGGGCATCCTGAGATGCAGTGCCCATACGGTGAAGCGCTATATCGAGAACGACTTCGACGTCTGGCCCCGCGAACAACCATCCAGTGCGTTGGACGGACATGGTGATTTTCTGTTGGAACGCTTCGTGCGCTACGATGCCAACGCAGATGTGGTGCGGCAGGAACTGGCGACGGAGCTGGGGATCCAGGTCTCATTGCGAACCGTGCAACGGGCGTTGAAGCCTTTTCGTGAGCGTCTGCGCGCGACACGGAAAGCCACGCCACGCTATGAGACGAAGCCTGGACATGCAAATCGACTTTGGGGTCAAGACCGTCATCATCGGCGGCGAGGACCAGGAGGTCCATGTGTTGGTGGCCACGTTGGGTTACTCCGGCCGCATCTTTGCGAAAGCGTATGCGCAGGTGGCGCAGGTGGCATGGCTGGACGCTCGATTCCGAGTTGGGGTGCGCTGGATCGGCACCTGGGCATGTGGTTGACCACGGTCGCCGACCATCGGGGGAGTGTCAGAATTTACGTGTATGACTTAACTAACTGGCCGGTAGACTTGATGGGCGAAACGATAAGCCTACCGACCGCATAGGAGCGACCACATGAGTTCTTCAGAACAACCCTCACGCATCTCTGACGAGATGCTCGACCAACTGATCGGCGATCGCGATCCGCAGGAATTATTCCATTCGTGCGAACTGTTTGACGAGCTGAAGCGTCGATTGGCGGAACGGATGCTACAAGGGGGACGACGAGCTTGAATATCAATGATGCATTCATATTTACTACAATCTAAATAGCGAGAGGTCAGACATCAAAAGGGAACGTGTTACGCTAACGACGCGTTGCGTCAGAACACCAAATGTGTAGTTTCGTGTTTCGTTATTCAGCTTTATGAAGCCATGGTCGAATTCAGTAAGAGCGAATACCAACTATTGCCTAAAGGACATTTGTTCGATGACTTTCAAGTGGGGCAACGATTCGAGCACCATTGGGGTCGTACCCTATCCGAGAGCGATGCAATCACGTTTGCGACTTCCACACTTCGTTATCTACCCTTATATTTCAATCGGGACTTCGCTGAACAAAACGGGCATCGTGACCTGGTCGTCGACCCTCTACTTGTGCTAGCAACTGTCATAGGTCTATCGGTCGAAGATTTATCAGAAGCAGGTGGGCCATTTCTAGGTGTCAATGAAGTTAGATTTGTCGCGAATGTGTACCCAGGAGATACGGTTTACGCGAGCTCGGAAGTGAAGTCAAAACGGAAGTCGTCGTCACGACCAGATACCGGTATCGTCACTTGGGAAACCATGGGTTCAAATCAACACGGTGAAGCGGTCATACGATTTGAACGTACCAACTTGGTGGCGATTGGTAGAAGAGACCAATGAACGTATCATCGGAATTTGGCTACTTCGAGGATTTTGCGCCAGGTATGAAGTTCGCGCACTCGCGCGGTTCGACGATTACCGACATCGAAGGTCAGTTTCTCACGAAACTCGTCATGAACACAGCTGATAGTCATTGGAATGAAGCGAGGATGGTAAATACGCCGTTTAAAAAGCGTATTGTGTTCGGGTTCATAACCGCTTCGGTCGTCATCGGTCTTGCGACGCAGGACACTTCGGCACAAGCTATTCGGGAGATCGGACTAGATAAGATACGGTTCAGTCACCCAGTATTTCAAGGCGATACGTTATATGCGTTCACAGAAGTGGTTCGAGCAGAACCTTCTACCGAGGAATTCGTGGGACTGGTTACGTTTAAGCATACTGGACTGAATCACGAAGATATTGTCGTATTCGAGGGCGAACGAACGGTTTTGATAAGAATGCGAGCTGCTGCTTGAAAGAGTCCGTTAGAACAGACCATCGTGGACCTCTTCATGACGTCACGCTACTAGACTGTACGATGGCGTTAGCTGGTCCGTACGGGACAGCCTTACTAGCCGATTTAGGTGCGAACGTCATCAAGATCGAACCGCCGAGTGGTGACGGCGCACGTACTGTTCCCCCAGGACCTGAGGAATACGCATACAGAGACGATCAAAGTCTCGGAAAAACCGAATACGGCGCTTTCTTCGCCAGCGTCAACCGTAATAAACGAAGTATTACGCTGGACTTTAAGAACCAGAACGATCGTGAGGTATTTCTGCGCATGTGTGATAGTGCCGACGCCGTTGTCGAAAACATGCGACCTGGTGTTATGGACCGTTTAGGTGTGGGCTACGATGTCATTCAAGCACGAAATCCTCGTCTCGTATATGGATGCATTCGTGGGTTTGGCGACCCTCGCACCGGCGCTAGTCCGTATAGCGACTGGCCAGCGTATGACATCGTTGCACAGAGTATGAGTGGATACGTTCAATTGACGGGTCCGGATGAGGATTTCGGTTTTCCCAGCGGAGTGAGCGTCGGCGATGTGTTTCCAGGGACGTTGTTGGCGTTAGGCTTGACGGCTGGCATCCATTATGCAAGGACGACTGGCGAGGGGCAGTTTTTCGATGTCGCCATGTATGACGCAATGCTCGCATTCACTGAGACCATCGTCGCGAACTACGGTTGGTCGAAGGTTCCGCTAAGCGCACGCGGTCGCCACCATCCGAATTTAGCACCGTTCGGTTTGTTCCCTGCTAAAGATGGTGCTGTAGCGATTGCCGCCCCTTTAAAACACCAATGGGATGCACTGTGTGACGCGATTGGCGAAGTTAACCTGAAGACAGATCCTCAGGTCCGGAATGCGTATCTTCGCAAACGAAATTTCTCAATCGTCGAAGAAGTGATTACGAAATGGACTTGCATGCATACGAAACTTGAGATCGTGGGTCGTCTTGGCGGTAAGATACCATGCGGTCCAGTCAACTCGATCGAAGAGATTTTCGATGATCCACATGTTTGGCAGCGAGAAATGATTCGACATGTCGATCTTGAAGATGGCGCTGGCCGCGTCGCAATGATCGGAAACCCAATTAAGTTCACGAAAACTCCGTCACGCACCTATCGCCGACCACCCAATCTAGGCGAACATGCCGATGAAATTCTGCAAGAATTTGCAGTCGGGCCAACTCATACTGATACATCCTTGAATGACCAAGACTAGACTTCGAAGATCGGAGCTATCCGTACCTGCCGCGAACTCACGCTTTATCGCAAAGGCGGCAGAAAGTGACGCGGACTTGGTGTTTCTTGACCTTGAGGATGCGACAGCACCTGCTGTGAAAGACGACGCACGGCAGAATGCGATTCAAGCATTGAATGAGCTCGACTGGGGAAACCGTATCCGTGCAGTACGTGTTAACGCGCACGATACGGAATGGGTCGTGCATGATGTGGTCGAGGTCGTCACCGGTGCCCGGCAACACCTTGATGTCATCATCGTACCTAAAGTCACGAGTCCAGAACACATCGTCTTTTTTGATTTGATGTTGACGGCGCTTGAGAAGAAACTGAATCTTCCGCATCGGATTGGCATCGAAGCGCTCATCGAAGAGGCTGAAGCGCTAGGTAACGTTGAAGCCATCGCCAAGAGTTCTCCAAGGCTAGAAGCGCTGATTCTTGGTTTTGGCGACTTGTCAGGTTCACTTGGCATGCGCTTTGGGCATGAACTCGACGAAAGCTATCGGTATCCAGGAGACAAGTGGGCGCCGATGCGAACCCGTATGATCGCCGCATGTCGGGCAGCCGGAATTGATGCGATTGACGGCCCGTATGGCAATGTTCGCAATGACGATGGCTATCGTCGCGAAAGTACATATGCAGCGTCGTTAGGTGCCGTTGGCAAATGGTGTATTCATCCGAACCAGATTGACCATGCAAACGAAGTGTTCGCACCTACGAAACAGGAGCTGGATACCGCAATGAAGATGGTTGAGGCTTATCAACGATCAGTTGAATCTGACTCAGGCGCTGATTCAGCTGATGGCATGTTGGTCGATGCCGCAACCCTCCGGTTGTATCAACCCGTCATCGATCGAGCGCGTCAAATTGGCATGATCAAATGAACCACTTCGTATTCACTGGATACCTTTTGCCGAGGGATTGACGTACGATGGAGCTCCGTCACACCTCTGCGGTTGTTACAGGTGGTGGCAATGGTATTGGAAGAGCACTTTGTAATGCGTTGGCGGCAGAGGGTGTCAACATCGCAGTTGCGGATATTGATGCAAGCGCTGCAAAAGAGGTTGCTGACGAGCTTGGAAAATTCTCGGTCGAAGCGTTTGACGTTGAGGTCGACGTGACCTGTGCCGAAAGCGTTCATAACCTAGCCGAACGAGCAATTAGCGCGTTCGGCAGTGTTGAGTTGCTGTTTAGTAATGCGGGGGTTGTTCCGCATTCAGGTCCATTGATTGAAGCAAACCTTCCGGATGCCGAATGGGTATTCGCTGTTAATGTGCTTGGGACATTAAACTGCATCTGGGAATTTGCACCACGATTTCTAAGTGCAAATCGAGCGGTTAAGATCATCAACACGGCTTCTGAACATGCACTTGGGGTTCCGCACGTTGCGAGCGGTCTCTACACTGCGTCAAAGCATGCGATCCTCGGTCTTTCTGATGTCTTGCGGCACGAACTTCCTCCACATATCAGTGTCAGCGTACTTTGTCCAGGATTCGCAGCTACGTCGTTGTGGCGCGCAACCGAACGGCGTCAAAATCATTATGGGGGTTCGACCTCAGGTAACCCGGGAACGGGGAGATTGATGAAGGAACTTGGTATGCCTGCAGAGGAAGTTGCGGCAAAGGCCGTAGCAGGCATCAAGCGCGATGACTTCTACATTGTCACTCACCCGCATTCGATCGAATTCGCGGAAGAACGCTGGCACGAAATACGACAAATCTTCCAAACACATGCGCCGAGGCATGTTGGGGACGAAAGATATAACCTTAGAGAACTCACGTTGTCTTCTGAAGGAACGACAAATGATGTCTAGCAACGGCCTGAAGGCGAACAGATTGTGATTCAGCTCTACCAGTTTTCGACGTCTCCTTTTGCGGAGAAGGTTCGGCGCGTGCTTCACTACAAAGGTCTTTCTTACTCGATCCACGAGGTCGATCGGCGGAAAGCTCGAGAAGGTGGCTACTCAGATGTGTCGCCCACAGGAAAATTCCCAACGATTCAAGACGGTGATGCGATCATCTGGGATTCGACAGACATTATTTTCTATTTGGAACGGCAGTACAGCGAGAATCCCTTGGTACCGACCGATCCTCGAGCGGCTGCGGAAGCGCATGCGATTGAAGAGTGGGCTGACGAATCGCTTTATTTCTATGAGATGACAATGCGCTTGACGTGGGAACACAATCTCGATGCAGCGCTAGATGAGTTTGCAGAGACAATGCCTAATGTGCCTAAAGAGCAATTACGACCGTTAATTCTTCAATCAGCAGCCGAACTGACATCAACCCAAGGGGTCGGTCGCAAACCCCGCGATCAAGTCGTAGCCGACGTTGAACGGCACTTTGAGCATCTTGAGGGCTTGCTTACGGGCCGAGATTGGTTGGTTGACCAGCGTATCAGCTATGCTGACCTGGCGGTTGTATCACAAGTCAACGCCATGTTATACGCGGTCGAAGCACGATCCGCCCTGGAAAATAAGCGACACATCCAACCGTGGATAGACAGGGTTAATTCAGCCGCAAAACCATAGGAGGGTTAATGATGCTCGAGCTGTCTCCGACCACCAACTTGCTTGACCCCGAGCTGGTGAGCGCGAACTTAGGACCACCACATCAGCTGTTTGATGTCTGGCGCAATGCTGACGAATTGCATTGGAATCCCCCCACCGAATCCTATAAGTCGCCGATGATCGGCGCGACGATGGATCAGGGATTTTGGGTGCTTACTCGACACGAAGATGTCGTCGAGGTTTCTCGCGACCAAGAGCTTTTTTCGTCGTTCGATGGCGGTCCAGTCCTTTGGGATTGGGAACCAAATCAACTTGCGCGACAACGAGCGAATCTGATGGGTATGAAACCCGCAGATCATCTCGCAATGAAAAAGATGGTTTCACCACCATTTGGCGCCCGTGAGCTCTCGGATTTCTATCCAGATGTGCAGCGAGTTGCAACTGAGATTATCGATTCGGTTGCAAAAAGAGGTGCGTGTGAATTTGTCTTTGATGTTGCATCGAAATTACCTGTTTACACGTTTTGTCGGCTGTTGGGCGTACCCGATGACTTGCGTGATACTGTCTTTAGGTTAGGTAATGCGATTGCGGATACTGAAAACCCAACTTACACTGACGAAAACGAAGAACACAATCGTCTCACAGCGTTGTTTGAAGTGGCAGCGCAGGTTGCGGAGCAGAAGCTTGCTAAGCCAGATAGTTCCGCTATGAGTCGATTGGTGCATGGGGATGTCGATGGCGAAAAACTCGATTCGGTCAGTATCTATATGTTTTTCGTCACGCTCTCGATTGCTGGTCACGAAACGACTCGTAGTACAGCGGCACATTTCATTCGGCTTATGAGTGAGTATCCAGAGCAATACGAGCTCATCAAGAGCGATGTTGAGAAGTACCTCCCGAACGCGATCGAAGAGGTATTGCGCTACTCGCCACCGGTCATGAAATTTCGTCGCACAGTTACAGAGGATACGACGCTACGAGATCATGTGCTAAAGGCTGGCGATAAGATCTATCTTTCCTATCCCGCCGCTAATCGTGATCCATCCGTGTTTTCGAATCCACATAAATTCGACATCACAAGGAGCAATGCGAATAAGCACTTAGCGTTCGGGATCGGACCGCACTTCTGTATGGGAGCGAGATTGGCACGTTACCAATTAGAAGCGTTACTTACGCAAGTCATCGAGAGAATCCCGGACATCCAGGTTACGGGCGATATCGAGATGCTGAAGAGTATCTGGTTCAACGCCGTTCTACGCATGCCCGTGTCGTTTTCGCCTGAAACGTAGATTTAAACAGGCTAAGTAACTGCGCCTAGGTCGCGACAGAAATTGCCTTGCACGATGGGTACGTCATGTTCTCAAATGCGCGAGAATGAGGACTAACGTCTAACTGGGTACGGGCGCTATAGCGCCCGCCAAGTCAAATTGAACTGAAGGGTCTTGTGACGCCCTCACTGGTAGCATCATTGAGGAATACGATGTTGACACAGCTTGTCGTCGCAAATACGTGCACAAGCTTTTGTAGCCGACCGCAACATGTCGTACTGCATCGCCACGAACAACTACTGCGCGATCAAACCGCAAGTGTATTAGAGTTGCCTATCGAGAAAAGACCTCGTCGGTGGATCGCACAGCTCCATCGCACGTAACGGTCCTTTAAACGCGTTTTCCGAGTTCTGCTTCGCACAATGGCGGGTCACCACGGTGGCCAATGATGCCCGGCGACTCTCGGTCGCGATCAAGGTGGATGTCGGAAACAGTTCGCCGTCACCGTACGGGTACAGATAACGAAGTCTTCAAATTTCAGCAGCATGATGTTGATACCCTTGCGAGCTTCGAGTCGGGAGCGCTCCTAAATCCTCTTTTCTACTCGACCGATTAATCCGAAGATCGGTTTTCCTTGATGTTTCGAATTCCGAAACACGTCTATTCGAAAGACTGATTGCGACTTTGTGTCCCGACCAATATTCCAGTTTGTACCAAGTGTCAGTACGTTTTCATAGGCGTCTAATCGCTGCCACCTTAAACTCGGTCTGAACAGCGTTGTTTCATTATTCATCCAAATCCCATAACCGATTTCTCCTTCGACCGAGCGAAGGGGGTCAGAATCGATGGTCGCGAGAGCGCTCACCTGATTTGGAGCGCCAAAGTGGTTATCGAAAACCAGTGCCGAACCTTCGTGCCACCTGGGAGTGACTGCAATCGTTAAACCCGACCCGTCGGCACTAGCCTTGTATCGAAATCTTGCGCTCAACGACGATTTCTGCGCATCGGTATCACCGCTCCTCGTCGATGTGCGTCCATCGAGCATAAAGTCCAAGTGCTCGCCTACATAGTTCAAATTTGCACCTAATTCAAATCCTGTTCGCGATGTGTCGTCATCTGCACCAGCTGCAAGACGGACATCCGCTGCGGTGACCAACGATCCGCCTTCGACTTGGTGATTGAAAGAAACGCTACCACCGATGCTAGATCTAGAACTCGTGAGTTCTCGGTTCGCCAGGACTCCGACGTCACCTTCGGTTGTAACCGTTGCTACGCCTGCGTCTCCGACGATAGCTACATCGAGGGACGCACGTCGAATTACGACGTAGTCAAAGCCACCTGCGAATAAACTAAGATCTGCATCTGACCCAGACTCTGATCCGTTCGCGTGTCTGCGGTCGATTTCCGCATTGCCCGATCCGAAACCGCCGACCAGAAACATCGAAAAACGATGTCCGTCTCCGGCTTGTAGGTATGGATAGATACCCGTGAACGAGGAGTCTATCTCCCCGTTGCCGTCGGCGTCCGCACTAGTGAACTCGTAGTCAGTCGAGCCTTCGTGTGATGCGATCGCAAAACCTGCGAACGTGTTCTGATTAATCGAAAAGTCCGCACCTAGATAAAGGCTCGAGAGTGAACCGTCTATTCTGTTGTTAGTGCTATCGCTTGAATAGTTCTGCAGATCGACTGCGCCCCACAGGCTCCACTTAGTTGCGGTGTGCGTGAAATTCAATGGAACAAACTCGCTACCAAATGCGTTATTTGACTTTAGGACCGCAGACGGGACATCAAACGCCTTGAGGTCAGTGAGAAGATCGGTCTGGTTATCGCTGTGAACATGCGTGCGATCTTTGCCGAATCCCGATCTAGAAGTGAGCCTGAGCGACGATCCGCCATCGCCATTCGACGCTTCGTGAAGATTCGACCGTTTCTTGAATACACTCATCGCGCTAGAGAGAACCGCGCCGGTACTAAAAGCGAGTGCCGCATCGATTTGCTCGTTTTCGACAGCATCGGTTATGACTCTGACCGAGAATGTAATCTGAACCGAATCAGTGACATTCATAGCGTTCAACGTTACGTTCGTCTGTCCCTCGATTCGCGGCGTTAGCATCACCATACCGGTAGTCGACACTGACGCGGTCACGACGTTGGAATCTGCAACATCAACCTGCCACGAATCGACTTTCCCTTCAATAACCGTGCGAGCATTAACCGTTTCTGTTCCGCCACCGACAAGCAACCCGACGATTGGGATCGTGTCGGTAACTTCAGGCGCGGCAGGGTGAACCAAGATAGTGAAGGAGAGAGACACGCTATCGCGGTCTACGTCCGTGACAGTCCAGCTATAACTAGCGGTAGAGGTTTCGACCGTCGGCGTTCCGCTGATGAGATTGGTGCTCGCGTCCAAACTCAAGCCGCTCGGCAGATCCGGCATCAATTCATAGCTGAGATCGCCATTGCCACCGGTTGCTACGGGTAACGTAAATGAATCGATTGGTGTTCCGACGATGAACACTTTATCCGGCACTTGCTCGCTGAAAGAAGGTTGGGTATCGAGGATAACGGCTAGATAGAAACTCAATGAATTTGCATCGCCGTCCTGATCCTGGACCGACCATGTGAATTGAGTTCTTTGCAGAGGTTCAACCGGCGTTCCACTAATCTCATAGGAGTTTTCGTCTAGCTCAAGGCCATCAGGCAACATGGGAGTTAGGTCGTAATTCAATAGTCCATTGCCGCTTGTTGCGGAAGGTAGCGTGAAAGGTTCGATGGCTGAATCAGTGATGAATTCACGTTCTAGGAGACTCGTGTCTGACGGAAAGGAGGGCATTAAGTCCTCAAGCACGGTAACGTAGAACGTGAAGGCGCTGCTGTCCCCGTCTTCGTCGGTCGCCATCCAATGGAAACTCCTGCGGCTCTGAGGCTCTGTGGGCGTACCGCTTATTTCGAACGAGTCCATATCTAAAACGAGACCCATGGGTAATTCAGTGACTAATTCGTGGTTAAGTTGACCATTGCCGCTTATAGCACGAGGTAATAAAAACGGCTTGATCGGAGAATCCTGAGTGAAGGTGTGGTCAATGCTCCCACTAGTAACATCGAACTCGGGTTGGAAGTCTTGTAAGACCGTCATCGAGAAGGTCAGCGATACGGTCGCGTTTCCTTCGTCGGTAACCTTCCATGTGAAATCTGTCATGTTTAGGACTGCAGTGGGCGTGCCAGTTATTTGCCGCGCTTCAAGATCCAAGGTCAGTCCGGTCGGAAGTTCGGGCGTTAACGAATAGGTTAGTGCACCGTCCCCACCTCGTACGGCTGGCAATTCAACGGTTTCAATAGCGTCATTCTGTAGAAGAACTTGATCCGCTATCGATGCCGAACTCGGAAATTGCAATGGCAAGCGTGGTAGGACCATGATCGTAAACGACAACCTGACGACATCACCGTCTGCATCGGTGACCGACCACGTATAGGTAGTCATGTCAAAGACTTCTATTGGTGTGCCGGAAATACTCCTTGTCGTCGTATCGAATTGAAGACCCGGTGGCAATGTCGGTGCAAGGGCGTATCGAAGCGGCGCGTCTCCACCCATGGCGGATGGCAGCGAGATCGCCTCAACAAGCTGATTCATCATCAAGATTTGGTCGTCAATGTCGGTGTTATCGAAGCTGGGCATTGTGTCTTGTCGACCCGAAGTCTTGATGTCACTGTTCTGACGCAGTGATCCGTTCGCTCCCGGTGAGGGTAGCGTGACATCCGCGGATTGGCCAGCCATTCCGATGATTGATCCATCAGCTAGATTGAGCGCTTGCGCGCTGACGTAGCCGAGATCCGATGAAGCATCGCCGGAAACCAGGGAATAGGAGAAAACCAGTATCCTTGAGTCGCTCCCGCGATCGTACGGTGCACTACGTGTAGCTCCCTCGAATTGCAGATCTAGCGTAGGAGTTCCGGTGACGGTCACGGTTTGCGTGAAAGTCACGCCGATTTCGATTGTGTCCCCTATGTGGTACAAACCATCGACAGTAATTGCAGACACGTCATTAACGATGGGTGGTGTGGTGTCGACTTCTCGCCCCGAAGTCTCGATGTCACTGTTTTGGCGTAGCGACCCACGCGTTCCTGGTGAAGGTAACGTGATATCCGCGGGCTGACCGCCAGATCCGATGATCGATCCACCTGCCAGGCTGAGTGCCTGCGAACTGGTGTATCCGAGATCTGATGTGGCATCGCCCGCTACTAAAGCGTACGAGAACACCAATGTGCTCGAATGACTGCCGCGATCGTAGTTTGCGCTACGCGTAATGTCGTCGAATCGAAGCGTTAGAGTCGGTTCACCCGTAACGGTCACGGACTCTGAAAACGAAACTCCGATTTCGATTGTTTCTCCTGCGTGATACGAACCGTCGGGTGTAATCGCGGATACGCTATTGACAACTGGTCTGATGGGTGCTTCGTCTGGTTGGTATTCAATTGACGTTTCGTGTGCACTCGAAAGGTTCCCCGCTAAATCGCTGCCTGCGCCTGCAGGAATCGTGAGCGATATAGTGCTTGACTTCAACGGGTCATTTGGCGTGACCGAAACTTGGTAGTTTGAACGGCTGCCCGTCGGCGTAGACACTGCTGCATCGTCTGACGATACGTCGCTTGCGTCCGTAAAGGAATTGAGCTGTAGATCTTCGTTAAACGTGATAGTAACTGTGAAAGGCGACGCCTCTGCACGAGTCGGTAAGACCGAACTCACGCTTGGTGCATTGTTGTCGATCGTGTAACCGTCAGCGTTCGAAGGTAACGTCGTACTAAGACCGACCTCGGCACTGTTGGTGATATTTTGGGAACTCGATAACCCCAGCGAAATGACGCCGTTGAAATTCGCTAGATTACCGCCGCTAACAACAAGTCGATACTGCGTTGTCGAGCCAGACACAAGTGAAACAGAGGTGACGGTCGCTGTTGCACCATTAACTACAAAATCGTTCGTGGATACGTGTTGAACAGCTTCGCTGAAAGTGACGATCCAGGTAACAGAGTCTGCATTCGTTCGCTCACTCGTGTTGGACGGCCGCTGAATCGAGGTAATTGAAGGGGCTGGAGGTGGGGGAGGAACGTTTCGGCGTGTGAAAGAGATCGTCGCCATCGGTTCGTTGGAGAACTTGCCGACGCCTCGAAGACTCGTGATCACACCGCGAGGCGAGGTCGCGGGATTACTCAGAGTAAATTCGGTGCCGTCTTCCGTTCCAGCGTCGTAGGGATAAAGGTTGACGGCAACGGACGAGACCCAGTTACTATTAGTGTCCAAGAGCGAATACCCATGTAAGCCAACAAACCAATCGGGACTGGGACCGATCATCGTCGCGAGTGTGATGAGCGGGTGCGTCTTTTTTACGGTAAGAGTGAATGTAGATGTGCCCGTACCACCGAAGGAAACGCCTGAGGTAAATGACGCGTCGGTATGAGAGCTTGCGTTTATTTCGTTGAGAAATCCACCGGTCGATCCGAGTTCTGCTAATCCTTCCAGGCCGGATGTTGCGGTGCCGCCGGGCTCCCAAAAACTCACGGACGAGTTATGTTTGCCTCCTGCGATGGTAGTGAAATGAGCGCTTCCCACCACTCCGCCGGGCGTGCTTGAGAGCGTCCAATTTCCTGTGAACTTCACGTTATATTCGGCAGTTGCTTCTGACTGGGAATACGCAGATTGCGAGGCAACAATCGCAATGATGAGCAATATCAATGGATACGGACGGTTTAGTCGGATCATTGGAAGCCTCTCGTTTAACGCTACGATTCAGGATGACACAAACAAGATTGTTCGGTCACAGGTTACTAATTACACCCTTAACGGATGTGACAAAAATCGTGAGGTGATCGATTCGAAGCATCGCCAGGATATCTAAAATCACGATGAAACGAGCCAATTACACTCGGACACACCCCCATGCCAACGAAGGTGGGGAATCAACCGTACACGTAATTTCTGACACTCTCCGTCCGGCGCAAGCGCGGCTGGACGCAGAAAGCCTTGGTGCGTCCGTACCTGCGGAACTGCACCGAGTTGCTCGCGCGCATGCAGGCCAGTCGCGACGCCTTGCCGACGACCGCGGATACCGCGGCGCTGGATGAGCGCCTCGGCCAAGCGACCCTTCTCGTGGATCAAGTCCGACGGCGGTTGCTCGACGGTGAGACGATTCCAACCGACGAAAAACTGTATTCGGTGTTTGAGCCGCACACGCGCTGGATCGCTAAGGGCAAAGCGAAAACGCCGGTCGAATTAGGGGTTCCCGCCACGATCCTGGCGGACGAACACGGCTTCGTCCTCGGCGTGGACTTGCAGTGGGACGGTGGCGACGTGACCGCGGCCGTGCCGTTGGTCGAGGCCTGTCAAGCCACCTATCCGGCGCTCGCAGCCTGTAGTTTCGACCGCGGGTTTCACAGCCCGGAGAATCGGGTGCAATTGGATGACCGCTTGACGCTCAATGCGTTGCCCAAGAAAGGCTATCACAACGCAGCCGACCAAGCGCGGGAGAACGCCCCGGCGTTCAAGGCCATGCGACGATGGCATGCCGGGGTGGAGTCCGCGATCCATCATCTGGAATGTCATGGTCTGGGACGCGTCCGCACGCATGGACGTGAGGGCTTTGAACGCACCGTGATGCTGGCGATGGTGGCGACGAACCTGCACCGTTTGGGTCTGCATCTTCGTGCCCAACACACCTCCCGTCGACGCACACCGACACGCCAACTACCCCTCGCCGCCTGACGGCTTCTGTACGCACGTTCGCGACGACGCCACCCGACGTGGCGAGGGCGGCTTACGCACGCGCCTAAAACACCATTGAAAAACGGTGCGTCGAGCGGGTCGAAACCGCCGAATCCATCGAAAAATACCGCCTCGACAACGTCACATCGACTCGATACACTTGCCCCATGAGCAAATCCTGCCAAAATCATGGTTTTCTGCCAGACACTAGCTAAACTCCCCGTGCTAACGACCGATCTCACAAATTAACAGGGGATTAAGGAAATCAAATAGCTGGGTATCGGTTTGATATCCTTGTTCGTAAAATACCCGACTCTCAATCAGACCAGGACGCAGGGTCTGTTACTCTGCTTACAAGGACTTGAATCTATCCGACGAACTAAGAGCTTTAGATCTGTTTCTAGAAGCCGTCGCATCAACTCTTGATTCGTTGGAAGGGCAATCAGATAACCAATCAATCCCTGGTAACGGTAAAGCAGTGGAAATACTACGTAGCCATGCGAGCGAGCTAGAATCGTCTAACGGCTCTTTAATGCCGTTCCAGCAGGAGATTATTGAGAAGACAGTAGAGCGGGTCGAGTCTCTGTACTACTCGCATAAGCACGAGAAGGAACGGAACCATATCACAGCTAAGTAATATCTACATAACCCACTAACTAGGGGACTAACATGAACGAACCAGACCCCAAGTTTCACGAAGTAGCCCGCCGAGTGCTTGAACTCAAACAACTAGATCTTGAGATCTTTTCGACTTTCAGGAAATACGACAGTGTCCAATACATTGATGTTCGGATTTACCGACCCCCAGATGGAGACGAGTTTGACGAAATCGTTAAGGAGCTGTGTTAATCTATGCAGTAGCGGACACGGTCCTACGGGTTCCTCTTGGTTCTACCGGTCACATCGCGCCCTACTGTGTTCGCTCTTATATCTTGCGAGTTACCTATCCCAGTAGTACTGCAAGGCCATACCGAATGTCCTAGTGTCGCTATCTTGGCACAGAGTTTTACCGCTTAAGTTGATAGAGAAGACGTCAGAGATGAAGTACTCGGCATGGACCATTAAGGTGTCAATATCCAGATTCCTGTTGAAATCGCTCGCTTGAAAAGCAGCTCCTAGCTCAACGCGGTCATTCAGCATAGACCGAATACCTAAAGTACTTACAAAGTACTCAAGGGTCTCCTCTTCCTGTGATGTGCTAGTAAATCCTCGTCTGGTGTAATGAATCCTGAGCGTCGAATGTAAGTACTCGTACCCTAGATTGAAATAGATGGATGTGGTGTCTTCAAAGGCGGTTGTTGCCCCTGCGCCAACATGATAGAAGTCCGTCGCTAACTCAACGTCAAATTCGTCGATCTCTTGGATAGCGATGGACCCAATCGTGAGGAATAAGTCACTAATCTCCGCGTTAAAACCTGTACCGACTGTGATAAAAACCAGATCAAACGCATCATCAAATGTACGAGCAATACCTACATTTAACGAGTTATAGATGGGTTCTTCTGCACTTATTGGAGTGGCAAGAAGCCACGCCAGCGAAATGGTCGTAATTACCTCCTACAGAGTTGAGCATGGATTTTGGTCCATAGTACGGACAGGCCTTATTTAGGGAGTTATAACCTTGACTAAACAACCGACGGTTGCGGCCTTGATTCCATTTGACGGATCATCGGACCAACCAACGTTGCAGCCCTCTCCCATCCAGCTGCGCCACTCCCAGACGCCATGTTCAAGGCGGCGTTGACATCCGCGTTTGACTCGTGTCCACACCGGACACACTTGAATGTTGCCTGTGTTCGTCGATTCCGTGCATCGACATGCCCGCAGACATGGCATGTTTGTGAGGTATATTGCGGCTTGACCGCGACGAGCTCCCCCGCCTTGTATGCGAGCATGGCTCGCAGCTGGCTCCATCCGGTATTTTGAATCGCCCGGTTCAGACCCGCTTTTGCCTTGACGTATTTACCCGGTTGCGCTAGCGTGCCCTTCGCGGAACGGGTCATGCCTTGGGTGTTCAGATCTTCGATCACTACCGTATGCGCTGAATCGGTGATGACCCGCGAGATCTTGTGGTGCCAGTTCTGCCGCCAGTTGGCGAGCTTCGCGGTCGTTTTCGCGTGCATGCGCTTGGCGCGTCGATGCCGCTGACTGCCCTTCTGACGTCGACTCATCATCCGTTGATATCGTCGCCGACGGGCTCGAAGTCTTGCTTCTTTCGGCTGATGCAGGATGTGACCGGTGCTGGTCGCCACTTGACCCACGTTCATGTCCACACCGATGACCCTGCCGTCGTCCGCACGTTGAGGGAGGTCGACTTCGTACGTCACCACGGCATACCACTTGCCGCGGCGTCTTAGGACACGAGCCTGTTTCGGCGTAGCGTCAGCGTACGGATTCCCGCCTTTGCGGCGTAACTTGCACGCACCGATGTTTGGAATGTACAACTGTTGATCGACGATCTTGACGTTGTCGGGTATCGTGAAGCCATCACGATCCTCAAAGCGACTGCGGAAGGATGGTTTACCGACCGTGCCCGTCTGATCGTCGAAAAACCGCTTTCAGGTCTCGGCCTGGTATTTCAGCACGTAGCGGACGGGTGCGAACGGCAACGCTTGAAGCCACGGCAGTCGCTTTCGCAGTTGGGTGAATTCCTTCCCAAGCGTGAAGAACGAGGTCGAACTCGGTTCAGGCTTGATGCCGTAGGTGGCTTCAAAACACTGATTGAACTGATACGTCGCCAGACGTTCCGCGAGAAAGTGGTTCCACACGAAACGACACGCCCCGGCAAGTCGCTCCAGTTGTTTGGCTCTGGTACGAGTCACAGGTAGTAGCCGGTAGGTAATGTTGCGATGCACACGTTGCATGTGTGGATTGCGCGGTTCGTCAGAATGTATGGTGTTCATCACTACGTCTTTTAAACTGTGCAAAAGTATAGCAATAAATATTAATTTAGTCAGGATTATAAGTCCCCTTATTTACAGATTCAATTTTTGATACTTCTGTACAATTTCAGTGGGCGCGGCCGTTCCCGCTGGGTCGACCGACAACGTCACAGCCAGGTCGCGCCTTCTCGCTTACGTTTCAACAGTTGTACCATGCCAAATCGCAGGGTTAGAAGGACAGGCAAAGACGAAAACGGTGACATCATCAAGCTCTGCAACGCCAATATCATGTGGCTATCCGTGACCAAAGATGAGGCGATACATCACATTGAAAGCGATGAGCACTCCTACTACGTCCTTAACGAGAGCATTCTGACGTGGGTTAGAGTCGTGATGAATAGGACGGGTAAGTGCCTAAGGACAACTGATGATCCAAAGTCGAATAACAACCTTAAAAATCTACCTGATTGTTAGAATTGTCATATAGGTATTTGTGAACGGGTAACTATGACCGAAGAAGAATCCAAAGAGAAAATTAGTTTAATTCAGAAATTGACCACCTTCTTTTTGGATTGTGCATCAAGAATCTTATAAAGAGAGGACAGACCATTTATGAAAACGACGTTAGCATTGTGTTTCGTGGTCGCTCTTCACTTTGCTATATTCGATAGTGGCTCGTCCAATTTAGGTTTGGTTATTTCATTTGGCGTGTAGTGTAGGGAGGTATAACCGAAAGTGGTGTTTGAGCAGCATTCGTTATGCTGCTTTCTGTGTTGATGGTGGGTGAGTTTC
Source organism: Candidatus Azotimanducaceae bacterium (assembly GCA_965220235.1). Classification (GTDB taxonomy): domain Bacteria; phylum Pseudomonadota; class Gammaproteobacteria; order Pseudomonadales; family Azotimanducaceae; genus Bin55. The sequence continues at coordinate 299,968 of OZ244815.1, forward strand.
CTCCTTGGGTGCGAATTTAATCCCGTCGATGAATTTGATGCCCTCGACGACTTCTGCCAGCTGCTTGAAACCACGTAGACATCGCCAGTGTGTCTCCGCGACGCAACCTAATTTGAACATCATATGTAATGCACTTTGACGCGACACGCAACCCTTCGCCTGCCGGGTGCGATGTCGAATCGTGCCGAACGTCGACTCGATGGGGTTGGTGGTCCGAATGCTGCGCCAGTGCTCGGCGGGAAAGTCGTAGAACGTGAATAACGTCTCGCGATCCTTGACCAAGCATTCGACGGCATCCGGAAATTTAGCCTCGTAGGTCGCTTTGAATGCGTCATAGGCGTGTGCCGCCTGGGCTTTCGTTGCGGCTTGCCAGATATCCTGTAAATCCCGTTTGGCGCTTGCCTGCGAGGATTTCGGCAAGCGATTCAGGACATTGCCCATCTTGTGCATCCAACACCGCTGGCAGCGCGTCTCAGGCCAGAGCTCGTTGAGGGCATTCCAGAAGCCCAACGCACCATCCCCGATCGCCAACTGGGGTGCCTTCATGTGCCGCTTGTTCAGGTTCAGCAGGAGCTCGCGCCAACTTTGCGTGGATTCCCGCACCCCTTCTTCGACCGCCAGCAACGCCTTGCGACCGCGCTGATCAACGCCAATGACCACCAAGGCGCAGAGCTTGCCGGTCTCGCCGCGAATGCGGCTGTAGATGCCGTCCGCCCAGAGGTAAACCCAAGTCCGATCCGCCAACGAGCGGGTGCGCCAGGTGGCGTATTCAGCCGCCCATTTCCGCTTCAAGCGTGCGACCGTCGTGGCCGACAAGCCTTTGGCATCGTCGCCCACCAGTTCGGTCAGGGCTTCGTGCATGTCGCCGGTTGAAATCCCTTTCAGATACAGCCAGGGCAACGCGGCTTCCAGTGATGCCGCTTTACGGACATACGGCGGTACCAGTTTCGAGCGAAACGTGACCGCTTCGCCAACGTTGGCACGGACTTTCGGGATCCGAACATCAATCGGACCAATGCCGGTCTGCACCTGACGTTCCGGCAGATAGCCATTGCGAACCACGCCCGCTCGACCCTCGGCCGTGCGTCGATCCGCGTGTTGCGTAAGCAACTCGTCAACTTCGGCGTCGATCGCTTGCGCCAGCAACCGCCGTGCACCATCGCGCAAAACGTCCTGCAACGGGTCGCCAACGCTCGTGCGCAGAGCTACGATGTTATCCTTATTCATGGTGGTGTTTCCTTCTCTGTTGGTGGTTTTCCAAACACAGATACTAACAGCTAGGGGGAAACACCCGCCTAGCCTCGAAACACCACTTTAGGCTATATCTCTAGTGTAGGGTTTGCAGTTTTAAACCTACGCAGAAGCTTATGGGATTCAGATCAAAATAGCGGAAGTAATTAAATTACTATAAAATAGAAGTGGCACGAAGCACCTTCGTACGTTTCATACGAAAGCAATCTCTGTTCTACTGTCTCAGGTGCTTCGCGTCCTTAGACGATACAAGGCTACAAGCATGAAACGAGAACAGATATATAAGTCGATAATCATAGGGACCGTACTACCTGCAGTCGCGATAGCTGTCCGCGGTGAACGTATCGAACGGGACGGCGTTTACTTGACTCACGCTGAGTTTGTCGACGTACTTAGCTACGCGGTGCATCGCGGCGCGGAAGCGGGGCCGTGGTGGCAACGATTACGGCTATGCGAAAGTACGGCAATTACTCACTTCAAGCGTCGTGTGACGTATGCGACATAGTACATAATGAGTTTTCAAACTAGCTTGGTGCTCCACTGCTTAGGCAAATCTCGGATAACCTTGTTGACGTTTTTTCGAGACGCGACGCACCTATATGAGCAAGCCATGTTTTGAGCTGCGAACATTTACTTAAAAGTGTGTTAGATCTACGTATTACTTATATTTCTTACTGCGTATTTTCTTCGTCAGGTAGTCCGTTAATCTTATGACGAGCAAGACGAGCCCAAATACTGCGGATAGAGTTGTCAAGGCGTGTTTGGTTTGGGTAAACGTTGACGCCCATGTAACCTGCGAGAAGCTAATTTCAGGGTATTCCAGCAACATCTCGATAATCTGAACGTTCTCTAGCAGGTCACACGCACCAGCTAGGAATGGAATATAGGCCATCGTCCACAGTCTGTCAGAGATTCTGAATCGGTAGATTAGTCCTGCGTAGAACGTGACGTAAATAATCGGAAACAGTGTATCTAGCAGGATGCTACTAGTCACGTACGCGCGTCGACCGGATTCACCGTAGCTATCTAAAGCCACCATCGCCTCGTTGAATGTGTAGCCTCGCTTCACGTCTAACATCTCGCCTCCGATCGGCAGATCCGGGAACACGACGAAGAGCATAAAGATGACCGCGACGAAGGTTGTGATTAAGGTGCCGGTTCGTGCGGCGAAATCGAAGTACCTTCTCAAGTCAATTTAGGCTACACTTGAACTAAGAAATTGTCAGCGCGGCGTGAATGCTGCATCCTTGCCGCGCTGACTTGCCCCTGCGTGGGACTGAGTAAGAAAAAGACGTCCGCGTTGCATCTACGCGCGTAGCATCAATGAGTTGATCAAGCAACGCGGACGTACTGGGATTGTTTGACATTGAGTGAATGTTACACTCTCACCACTGAAGAACCCCAGCGTAAATTGGGTTCTTCGTTCAAGTACCTATTGGCACTAGCATTAGTTAAGGTCTGGACTCTGTATGCGGAATCGGTCGATGACCGACTTTATCTCCCTAGCCTTGTCAGCATCATCAATAACCTCGAGGAAAGCGGCATTATCTTCGTCAAGGCAGTTAGAGTACGAAAGCATCGTGCGTTCCCTTTCTCCGCTCTTGACGACGTAGTACACCTTTTGGTAACCGTACGGTCAAGACTCTGCCGGATCCGTCAAGTGACCTTCGCCATAAACTATCCGCTCGGCTTGAGTTGAAGGCACTTCCGCTACGTTCGGTGTGGTAGCGCACGCGGTTGCAACTAACAGCGCAACGGTGCATAGTGCAATAGACAGCTTCACGTGTCATCCTTCTAGTGCATTAATAAACGAGTAGACGAGGCCCGACACCGACCCTCCAACATTCGCCACAGCTCCTCCAACTTGCACAATTTCGCCGTCAATGTCGATCACACGCGTATTGACGACCGTGCATCTTGACGCTACGAATAAGGATAAAAGTAAAACGTACGCTATCAGCGGGCGTAACAAAGGACTGATCATGACACTCTCCTTGAGGTATTAACGAAAATGTACACGCTCTTTTACCATGCATTTTGGCAAGAAGAGGTGTTACATGGCCAACCGCTATCCGCAAGCGCTACGGGACAGATCGTCCTTGAATTTCATCGGGGTCGTTCGATTCGTGCGCTTGCCAATGATTATGAACCGTGCGAAGCGACGATTCGGCAGTGGATTGAACGCGAGACCGGCGGTGCGCGACTCGACGAGTCGGCAGCCGACGAACTAAAACGACTCCGCAAGGAGAACCAGCAGTTGCGGGAGGACAAGCTGATCCTGGAAAAGGCAGCGGCCTGGTTCGCGACGCATCGCAACGAACGGTAGCTAAGGTGCGACTCATCTACCGGTTCATGCAGGCGAATCAGGCCCGCCAGATCTTTACCATCACGGCGATGTCACAGGTATTCGGCATCAACCGCCGTGCTTACTACGCCTGGCGGCAACGCCAACCTGAGCGCGACCGTAAGATCGGTCGCGCCGAACGCACGATGAAACGGAAACTACGGACGCTGCATGCGGAGCACCGCGGTACCTATGGCATCTCAACCGCATGACGGTTCGCATGACGCTGTGGTATCCGAGGGTCGGTCGTCGGCGGATCTACCGGTTCATGAAAGAACTCGGGATCCAGGGCAAGACCCGACATCGTGCCTGGCGGACCACCGTGCCTGATCATCGACCACACGGCATTCAGGACCATGTCCAGCGTGACTTCTCGTCTGAGGACCACGCCAGCTGGTCGTCTGCGACGCCACTGCGATCCCGTTGCGGCAAGGGGTGGCGTATCTCGCGGTCGTGCTCGATGTCTATTCCTGCAGTGTCACGCGACACTGAAACTGTCCAGCTTGTTAATACTAATTGATAGGTATGAACGCGCAAGAAAGACCGGAGGGCGTAGTCCGACGGGCTTTTTTGTGCGACGGTTGGTGCATTCAAGATGTCGCGCCTTTCTTCGCGTTGGCTTCGCGCGCGCCAACTCGAATAATCCCTACCAGCATCCCCTGAGCCGGTACCACGACATGCCACGGACGACTAGTTGACAAAACGACGATGCAGAACGTTAAAAATCGTCGAAAAAACATACCTAAAATCGACGAAAAACGATCATTCGTCGATCGCAAACTCACCCAGGCAATCTTTCTTCAATGTCTATTTCAAAAATGCTCGAAATGGTGCGATTCAAAGTGAAATTCAGTAGATATATTCATGATCAGTCGTTAAAGGACTGAAGCACTGTAAAAGCGCAGCGAATAATCAACCGTTTCAATCAAATTAAGATGAATATCAAATACCTGTAAAAACGCGACTGGTGTGAAGCAAGGTCATTCTTATTACGGAAATGGGCAGCGTCTATCCAGCACGACATACTTCTAGCTGCGGACGGGATGCTTGAGCGTTATCCAGAATTCTTCGAGGGTTAGAAAAGTAGATCCGAAAAGGTGACGCGACTACTGCTAACGGCGTTATAGGTAATTGTCTATACGTGTATTGTGTCGGGAGGTCGCGGACCCTTATTCTCCTGAATCTGTGACCAGGAATAACGCATCACTGTTGCACAGTCGTAATACGAGGACGCGACCTAGCTGATACGATGTCGGTCGACCTAACGCGAACGGCCGAGCCTACTGAAGTTATATCGAAGCACCTACAATTGAATATGTAAATAAGACTTACCTGTACTAAGGGTCTATGACCATGTTCAACTCAATCAGATTTACCTTGATTGCAGCTTTAACACTGCTCCTCACACTGCCGACCAACGCAGAAGAACCGAACTACAGCTTTGCTGGCGCAGAAGTAGTTACCCGTACATTTGATAACGAACTCGATCTCGACTATAGAGGCTTTAGCACCATATTCAGTGCTGAGATAAGCGAAGTATTCCACGCATTCGGGGTCTTTGACTACGGCAAGCTTGATTCATTCGACGCTGAAGTATCAACGAACTCCTACTTAGTTGGTGCAGGAACCCACATCGGTTTAGGTAACAATTCAACCATCCACGTCAGGTTAGGGTACGAGTACGCAACTGCAACATTCGATATGCCAGACTTCGGCTCATTTGACGAATCGCTAGATGCCTTCGTAGGCCAGATCGGCTTTAGGTCAATGCTGGCTGATAGTTTTGAGCTAGGTGCTTCATTACAGTGGGGAGACTTAGGCGATAGCTTAGACGTTGATTCACTGACGATTCACCTAGAGTACTCTATCTCAGACGGCTTCGCGATCAACCTTAACGGTACTACCTTTTTCGACGACAGCGATACAAGGTCATTCGGTATTGGTTTGAGATATTACTGGGACAGGTAAGCCACGAGTTAGAAAATAGCAATCACGACAGGGTGCGATGTGACCGGTAGCACTAAGAGGAACTCGTTAGGGTAAATCACCGAATGAAATTCACGTTCGTATTGCCTGAAAGTCGAAAAGACCTCAACATTTAGGTCTTTGAGTTCAAGTACGCGTTGTGCTACTTCGTGAAACTTTGGGTTTGTTTCGTTCATGGTAGTCCCCTCGTTAATGGTTATATAGATATTACTGAGCTGTGATGTGGTTTCGTTCCATTTCGTGTTTATGCGAGCAGTAAAGCGTCTCAACCCGATCTACTGTCTTCTCGATTATCTCCTGTTGGAACGGCATTAAAGAGCCGTTAGCTGATTCAAGCTTGTTAGCGTGACTACGCAATATCTACCGCTTTGCCGATACTAGGGGCCGACCGGTCGTCCGTGTTATCTGGGTACTTCTCAAGAGATATAGCCTAAAGTGGTGTTTCGAGGCTAGGCGGGTGTTTCCCCCTAGCTGTTAGTATCTGTGTTTGGAAAACCACCAACAGAGAAGGAAACACCACCATGAATAAGGATAACATCGTAGCTCTGCGCACGAGCGTTGGCGACCCGTTGCAGGACGTTTTGCGCGATGGTGCACGGCGGTTGCTGGCGCAAGCGATCGACGCCGAAGTTGACGAGTTGCTTACGCAACACGCGGATCGACGCACGGCCGAGGGTCGAGCGGGCGTGGTTCGCAATGGCTATCTGCCGGAACGTCAGGTGCAGACCGGCATTGGTCCGATTGATGTTCGGATCCCGAAAGTCCGTGCCAACGTTGGCGAAGCGGTCACGTTTCGCTCGAAACTGGTACCGCCGTATGTCCGTAAAGCGGCATCACTGGAAGCCGCGTTGCCCTGGCTGTATCTGAAAGGGATTTCAACCGGCGACATGCACGAAGCCCTGACCGAACTGGTGGGCGACGATGCCAAAGGCTTGTCGGCCACGACGGTCGCACGCTTGAAGCGGAAATGGGCGGCTGAATACGCCACCTGGCGCACCCGCTCGTTGGCGGATCGGACTTGGGTTTACCTCTGGGCGGACGGCATCTACAGCCGCATTCGCGGCGAGACCGGCAAGCTCTGCGCCTTGGTGGTCATTGGCGTTGATCAGCGCGGTCGCAAGGCGTTGCTGGCGGTCGAAGAAGGGGTGCGGGAATCCACGCAAAGTTGGCGCGAGCTCCTGCTGAACCTGAACAAGCGGCACATGAAGGCACCCCAGTTGGCGATCGGGGATGGTGCGTTGGGCTTCTGGAATGCCCTCAACGAGCTCTGGCCTGAGACGCGCTGCCAGCGGTGTTGGATGCACAAGATGGGCAATGTCCTGAATCGCTTGCCGAAATCCTCGCAGGCAAGCGCCAAACGGGATTTACAGGATATCTGGCAAGCCGCAACGAAAGCCCAGGCGGCACACGCCTATGACGCATTCAAAGCGACCTACGAGGCTAAATTTCCGGATGCCGTCGAATGCTTGGTCAAGGATCGCGAGACGTTATTCACGTTCTACGACTTTCCCGCCGAGCACTGGCGCAGCATTCGGACCACCAACCCCATCGAGTCGACGTTCGGCACGATTCGACATCGCACCCGGCAGGCGAAGGGTTGCGTGTCGCGTCAAAGTGCATTACATATGATGTTCAAATTAGGTTGCGTCGCGGAGACACACTGGCGATGTCTACGTGGTTTCAAGCAGCTGGCAGAAGTCGTCGAGGGCATCAAATTCATCGACGGGATTAAATTCGCACCCAAGGAGGAAACTCACCCACCATCAACACAGAAAGCAGCATAACGAATGCTGCTCAAACACCACTTTCGGTTATACCTCACTTCTCAAGCGAATCAAGAGTCAATGCGACGACTTCAAGAAAAAGATCTAAGGCTTTTAGTTCGTCGGATAGATTCAAGTCCGTTTAAGCAGAATTAAGAGGGTCTGCGTCCTTGCTTGATTGAGAGTCGGCTATCGTACGGACAAACACTCTACTGTAAATAAGCACTGATATAGCTGGATATAGGTGTGCAATGAATTTCAATGGCGGACCCGGGGTTACTCTGCTGGCCGAGACAGAGGAAGAATCCAAGTTCATTGATCAATTAGTCTTAGAGGTGCTGAAGCTAGATCAAACGAATCTAGGCGGTTATCTCAATCGTGTCCGAATTGACCGTTCTAGCGGTGCGTATTTTGATAATGACGTTAGTTTCTCGAAGCTCTGGATTGGCTTTCTCAAAAATCGGTTAATAGATTTGTTGATGTGGATGTGGAGCGAATCCACATCTCTATCTTGGCTACGAATATAGTAAGTTGAATCAAGTCCTTGAGACGATTCCTCAAGGATGACTCCAAACTCCTCAATAGCATCCCGAAAAATCCCATCGAATATCTGCTATAGTTTATCGTCGCAAGGGTCTATGATGATGTCGTATGGCATGAGGATGAGAGGCATTGTGCAGACCCTTGATAGTAAGCACTGCAGTTTTATCAGCCTATAGGGTTATACAGATTAAATCATCTCGTTTCGCTAGGCGCGTGTTGCTTAGCGCGGTTATCGCTATAACCTGCGTTACCCCAGTTTACGCACCATCACTGAGAGACCTCGTTAAACAGGAAATTAGCTCAAAGGTTAGCGGAGCCAGGCAGGAGGCCATCAATCACGTGAAGGTCGAAATACGCGGTAATAGACGCGCCGCATACCCAAGAATCTACGCACAGTACGACCCTGTGATTGAGACTGGCTGGGCGGGTATGTCTCAAGGCGACGTTAGAACTGTGCTACAACCTGTCTACGAGACGCTGTGGACCGCATTTGGTCATGATGCTATAGATGAGCAAATCAGGGTCTATCCTAGAGGTGATCACCCGAATGTAACCATTCTGCTGGATGAGCAGTCTAAGACCGCACGTATTGGTATCGCCTCTGGTAATTTCTACACGATGCAGTTTGCGTATCAATTCGCACATGAGCTAGGTCATCTGCTAGCCAACGTAGAGGAGAACGATCAACCTCAGTTTGGGTGGATGGATGAGATGTTCGCGGAGCTGGCATCTGCTTGGGTTTTAATGCAGTTCAGCCGAGCGTCGCCTTTTTCTTATTACACGGAAGCACAGTGGCTCGGTTACTACAAGACCAACTACGAACAGAACTACAACGAAGATTTGCAAAGGAACTACCGTATCTCACCAAACACCAAGATTGACGAGTGGTATCCCTTGTACGCTGACCGACTCGAACGATACGAATACGAGCGCTCACTGAACTGGGCGTTTGCACGAGAGTTATTACCGTACTTCATGGCAATGCCGGAGCTATGGGCGCAAGTAGGTTACTTGCACAAGTGGAAGGGTGAGAATCGCGATCTCCGATCCTTCCTAAGCTCATGGCGTAGCACATTGCGTAAGAACGGACAGGACGACACGATAGTGGACATATTCAAGGGACGAATACCGCTCGAATATCGCACGGCATTACGCCACAGTGCTTCACGTCAATAACTACCACCCAATACCAATTTAAATGCTCAATCAGGAGAATTAATCATGGACGACGATTCCGTAACCTTGCGTAACGATAGCTCACACACTCTGGTAGTTACGATCAGAAATAACGACCCATCCGCTGGTACGGGTATGGGAACGGTCATCGTGCCTCCAAACGAGGAATTTAGGTTTGATACAGGTGAGACCCTAAAAGGCGTCATCGTTGCTGTCTCAGACGCTACCTAGTGCTATCGGTGACCTCACCCAATACCAGTTTAACTAGACAACTTCACAGTAAAATCATGGTAATTCAGGTTTCGGCAGTTTGATGCATAAGTCCCTATCGATTACCACGGAGGCATCGACGACGCATGAAATCGACGAACATGCTGGAACGGTTCAACGAAGAGATCCGTCGTCGAACCCGAGTGGTACGAATCTTTCCAAACGAGGCGTCATGCCTGCGGTTGATTCGGGCGCTCGCGGTCGAAACCCATGAGCACTGGATATCCGGGAAGCGCTACCTGACCGGTGAAATCGGGCTCATCAAATCCGATGAGACGGCCTCACAAACGTGGCGGAAAGCGGCATGAAACCCATTTAAGATTCGCCGACGACCCGACTTACCCTTAAGGGCAAGTCGGGTCGTCAAACTCGCCTACGGGTATTTACCCAAGGGAAATTGCAGAAAAAACTTGACACAACTATCCGCATAGTCAAACGCTTGTATGGAACGAATATTGATACGAACGTAGAGTAGGGATATTCTGACTTTGTGGAAGAGATTCTTTATGTACGAGATTTGTTCGTTATTCGTGATTGCCCTGCGCGCTCCGAACGACTCGACCCAACGCGATGTGAAATTCACGAGGTTGAATCAAGGCGCTTCGGTTTACAAACAACTGGAGAAAATTAGAGTCTTAGACGTATGCGTGTAGAGACGCGTGAAAACTCGGGTGTAGATATCGTTTGATCGATCAACGTTCGGTACTAAGCCACTAGCTGCGTAATTCCTGTAAAATAGAAAGCGACGTGTACGCAGTTGAAGTCATCAACAACCTTATAGCCTTAAGCGTCATCGTCGTTTTCCTCGGTGGGCGCGACCAACGGTCCTCCGGTTCTACCGATCCTTTGCATCCGACCGGTCGCGCTCGCTATTACCCTGAATCTGGGGTTAAGGATCTAAGTCCGGGCAGCAACGGCGAATAATGTGGTTTCGGTCAGATGAGTCGTCGTTCGAGGACGTAATGCAAGGCATCACCTGGTTATCTAAATCGCGATGAACCAAGCGATGCGTATAAGGAAGCCTCCCCACATCATCTAGGGTAGGGAACCAACCATACACGTAGATTCTGACATTCCTGCTTGACCGTCTACTCGTACGATGTCCTGGCAACGGATCGTCCAGTCTGGCATCGTACCCCGGCAAAAGAGCTCACGCAACGTGTCTCATCCGATCGTGTGCACACGCTCTGTATCTTCGGTAAAGTTCCTTTGTTTATTTCGAGACAAGCTCGCCGTACCGTGCACGATATCAGAAGGATTTCTATAGAGCTCTGGAACGGTTTTGAAACGATCGACCCGATCCACCGGTGAGCCGAGTAGATGAACCGCACGAGTTGATAGTTTGTACGTTAACTCGCTGCCATCGATTTGGTAAAAAACTTCCAGTGCGATGGCGATTTCAAGGACGCGCTCCTCCATCCAAAATCGTCCACGAGTTCTCCTGTTCGACAAGACGAGTCGTGCAAGTCGAATCTCGGACGCCGACAAGTGTTTCGAATCGATTGTCATCCACACTTCAAGCAATTTGCCCACATTCGATGCTTGCGCGACCGTAGACTATAGGGTAGTCCACTCGTTATTGATCGAGTAGCCGGATCTGGCACCTTCGGGAAAGTTAGGATCGATGTGAACAGTGGTCCGAGTCGTGGTGAGAGCCGAACACGACGAGTAAAGCGAAGACGACGCCCCAGGGGACAGCGTGGGCAGAGATGCGCGGACTTTGGATCCGGGGCGTTACGACGATTCCCGCAGGACACGTCGGAATCCGATCCATTGAGTGTTGTCGTGTCGGAGTTCTGACACATCCCTATTGATCGAGCCAAGTTAGCGTTTCAGCAAAAGTATGCGAAACAAGGCATGTTACCAACGTGCTCATGTTGCTAACGAAAACCAACCGGTTTAGTGAGAATCACCTTGCTCGTTTCGAGGGAGTACCGTGGCTCGCGCCGTGGCAACTCTTTCGATTCGGTACTGTGTCGTACCCATTTCCGGACTTATCGCGTCAACGCAAATCGACCTAGAAATTCGCCTTGTTGGGTTTTGATTTTCAAGTGTGGGACAACGATGTGTTCGCTCGTCGATCATTCTGGTTCGGCGCGATGAGTCGTGTGGGGGGGGGATAAGGCGCATGTGATGAAGATGCTCGCTTTAGCGATATACGAGCTGCAGCGGTCGCAACAATGCTGGTAACGACTAACGCACAGGAAGATATGGAGCTACCTTCAAATTCCGTCGCGGTCGAGATGGAACGGAACTATGACATCGAGCTCCTCGAGGAGTTATTCGTTGAACGCCAAAGTGATCGGTTGGCTTGGTGCTGCGACGACCAATGAGAGTAGGCCGGTGTATCGAAATATGTTCACGTAGATGACGGCTAAGGTTCCTTCAGAGCGTGGTACGGCAGTAAGCGTTCACGTACAGTCGTATCGCGATATGATGGTGGTTGACAAGGCAGGGATTTAGTGTACGTGAACTTGAACCGGTCGTATATCAAAACCCCTATGCCGTTAGAGTAGGGAAATGGACCAGCATCAAATCAGGATGATGATGCCAGCGACGCCGGGTGACTCGAGATTGCCTCGGCATCGTTTGATTAGTCGCATCTAAATATTGATTAGGATTGTCCAGGGCTAAAGGCCAACAAACTCTTCCGCACACAGGAAACCTCTATTTTCACCGCAAGTCGGGCTGTTGCGAATTTCCCTTTCTGCATCTCGCCAAATTTGGATGACCGTGCTACGTAGTTAGTCGTTGCGAGCGAAGCAGGTCTTTATGCCCCCTTGATGTCTCAGGACTGTTGAATAATGAGACTCACCTCACTATGCCCGTCGTTACTCATGAACGCTAATTGGCCATTTCAACTCTGCAAGCATACCGTCTAGCGACGATGTCGTAGCACTGTTGGATTCCTGCTCTAGCCAGGAGAGAATAGCGCGTTCGTGACGAATCATCGAGAGCGCTATCTCTCGGTCTGACTCTGGCGCAAGTTTTGCGATTGCTTCGTATCTATTTACAAACCACTCAATTCTGGGTCGTAGCAACTCAGCAAATTCCCTGTACTCCATGGTCTTGTAGGCACTAACCACTCCGTCAATCTGACTTAGATCTGCTGTTTGCTCAAGCGTTACGCCGTGCGCATAGAGAACCGGTCGGAGCCGCGCTTTAGTCTCCGTCTCCAGTTGCATGAGAACCGCGAAATGATGGCGTTCGCGGTCATTCTTTGCGACAAGCATTAACGCATGTGCAAAGGCCTCACCAAACACCTCACCGATATACATTTCACGCAAGCACGCTGGATAAGTCATTTCAACCACGAATCGCTCCTTCTCGTTCATAGACCATTGACCTATTCAATGCACGTTATAGTCGCACTTGTATACCCGCTCAATTTGAAGGGCTTTAGGACAAATCACAGGCAGGGTTGCTAAAGTCTCAAGGAAGCCCGATTCAAGCCTTCGAAACGTGACTTAACAAACTTAAATCGAATCGATTCGCGAGCGTTCATTTCGCAGCTTGATTGGTTCGATTGAGTGTATGATTAGTAATCTCACGAATCTCATGTTTCGGGAGGTGTAATGAAACATAAGGCGGTTAACTACGAGACACTTCAACCTGAAGAGGTGCAGAATCTGTCACGTCGCGTGATGTCTCGACTAGGTGACGAAGCTGTTGAAAGCGACGAGTGGCTGGTACTACACGCCTCTTGGCCGTTTCACAACCTCCTAGATCAATTAAATCGTCTAGGCGAATTTACGACAAACGAATCGTGGCAAATAGACGCATCACAAACGCTGGACACCATAACCTCGTGGCTTAAATCCGACTTAGTAAGTGTTGAGGATGTAATGATTCTTGACAATGCGCGAGCGAGGCTTGCGTACTTAAATAACACACCGATCTTCACGGCCGCTCAAATCAATGTAATGTCTGGATTGAAGTCAAGAAATCCTAGTGAACCGGCATCAAGGTGGCAGAAAGAGGGTAAATCGTTCGGTCTCCAAGACGGGCGGCGATATCTCTATCCTGCATTTCAGTTCAATGAGGGACGACCACGAGACGTGATCAAGGAGATTCTCGACGTGCTACCGCCGGAGATGACGCCATGGCAAAAGGCTCTATGGTTCGCTTCGGGTAATGGCTGGCTAGAAGGTGAAAAACCTGAACAACGATTAGAGGATCCGAAGCTGGTTGTAGAGGCTGCACGGCAGTTATCGAATCTCGCACGTGGCTGAAACCTCTTCGGATCAAGTACGCGCACCACCGACTCAACTTTCCACGCCGAACATCGAGGAGATCGACCAAGGCAGCGTCCTACACAGAGTGCACGACCAGCAATTTCCGGGGAACGAATTCAATCCATGTATAGGTGGTCAGACGCGTTTTGCGCCAATCTATGACCAAGTGGGGTATTGCATTCCATCGTTGTATGCGGCTGAAACTGTTGAAGCGGCGATCTACTAGACGATATCCCGCTTTATTCGTCCTTTAAGAGCGTGCCTTTTTCTCATGTAGCAGAGCGTGGACACAGTGTCTTAACAGTGCGTAGACGGATGAACTTAGCGAGCCTACGAGTGCCCGATCTAATGCCGTGGGGCATGTCACAAACTGCTCTAATCGGTAGTACCTCAAGTCAGTACGGACGTGCCGCGCAGTGGGCGAAGCGACTACATGATCAGTACCAACATCTAGATGGATTGGTGTGGACATCTAATTTGTGTGACCCAGACAGTGCATACCTCCTATTCGGCGATAGAGTCAAGGCATCGGATCTCGAGGTGAGTGCCTATTTCTCCAGTACTGATGTTTCGTTTCTGCGCGAGGTCGTTAACGCGGCTATACGCGGAGGGATTCATCTATCGTTGTAGTTTGATTTTGATCAAGGACTAAACTTGGAAATGAGACGCAGAACCTCACATTTAGACTTGCCCATATACGTGTCTTGGCTCGTCCTGATCGTAGGGAGACGCTCATCGTATCTCTCTTCAGTTCCGGAATCCTCTCATAAATATCGCGGGCATAGTACATTTCCTTTCAAAAACTGAACCAGCAACGGAATCTGAAGATTACCTAGGTGGCGCGAGGGCACTTGAGATTCATCCTGCGACCGTCGCGGTGAGATACAAACAGCAGAACTACGGTCAACTGTGGCAATTCGTCGGTACGGGTGAGATTCGGCGTCCATTCTTTGCGGCTTCTTGATGTAATGGTTCCGCTTATACAGATTTATTGAGATCAATAAAGCGGAACATGAACTGATAGGGGATTCATACCAAACGTATTTGTTTGGTTTCCTATGTTCAGTTTTGCACTTCGAGGCACGGGCAATTTGCACTCAGTGCCAGAGCTCTAACTTCCGTTTATTGTTCAGAAAGTTGGTTGACGATGCGGTGTAGCACAGTTATAGGTGCACTCGCTTTTTTAAAAATACCATCAACGCAGAACGATTCGTACTTCCGGTAGAGTTTCGTAAGAAAAACGAAACCACTCGATCGATGAAGGAACCGACATCGCGTCTCCGGGTCAGCCTCGTTGACGCATCTCCGCAGGTTTGGCGACGCGTCGAGGCGCCATTGAGCATGACGCTTGGTGATCTTCATCAGGTTGTTCAAGTAGTAATGGGCTGGTGGGACTATCACCTGTATGAATTTCGAGTTGGTGACGAAATTTCCGTTATCAAGACGCTCTGGTTGAAGAGACGCTAATCACAAATAGTAGCGATCGCATCCGAACTCGACGATCACCAATCGGAAATTAAAGCGTTCAGATTGAGGTATGGCGTTCTAGCATAGCATGCTCAGTAAATCCGTGCACTTGGCAATCACGATGTGAGATGCATCCGGTCTCAAACCCGAGATTTTGCTCTACTTGGCGTGTCATCTAAATTGGATGCACATTTTTATTACATACTTCGAGCGGATGGTCGATTTATGACATCGACTCGTGCACAATCGGGTTGCGAAGCAAGTCGAGTAACTCGTCTGCACTCAACCGTGCAGTGGCATCGGTATCTTCCAACAATCGATTCGCTAAATCGCGCTTCTGACGATGTAAATCAACGATCTGTTCTTCGATCGTACCTTCAGTAACAAGCCGGTAAATGGTCACCGGACGGGTTTGACCGATGCGGTGCGCTCGATCAGATGCCTGATCCTCAACCGCGGGATTCCACCAAGGGTCTAAGTGGATCACGTAATCGGCTGCCGTTAAGTTCAATCCGGTCCCGCCGGCTCTAAGCGAAATTAGAAACGCGTCTCCGTCGCCAGACTGAAACGCGTTGATTCGCTCCTGACGAGCCTTAGCGGATGTTGCGCCGTCTAAGTATTGGTAACTAACGCCCAAGTCTTTGAGGCGTTGCTCTGCGAGCCGGAGGAGTTTCACGAATTGGGAAAACACCAGAACTTTGTGCTTGTTCTCAATCAACTCAGTCAACGTTTCACTAAACACGTCTAACTTCGCGCTTTCTTTCGGAGCTTGCATGTCAACCTGCGCGGAATCCAAAGCCAGTTGCGGATGACAGCATGCCAATCGCAACCTCGTTAGGTGCGCCAATATTTGAACCCGCTTTACACCCTCACCAGCCTCGGTCGATTCGTCTTGTGCCTTTTCCAAATCTCTAACCGCTCGTTCGCGAATCGCTTCATACAGTGCTGCCTCCTCGTCGCCCAATTTGACCGAAAGCGTAATTTCCGTGCGTTCTGGCAGCTCCTCCAAAACCTGATGCTTCATACGTCGAAGGATGAACGGCGCGATCAACCTTCGGAGACGCATGCTGCCTTCGCGGTCCGAACCGTCCATGACGCCGTTGAATCGTTCTGTAAATTGCCGCGTCGAACCTAACAGACCTGGATTTAAAAAACTGAACAGCGAATGAAGATCCAAGAGATTGTTCTGAATCGGTGTGCCCGTCGTAATTAACCTAAAGTCGGTTGTTAAGCGCCTTGCGGCGCGGGCACGCTTGGTTGCACTGTTCTTGATCGCTTGCGCTTCGTCAAGCACCACGGTATGCCAACGCTGGTCCGCCAATCTTTCGATATCGTTTTGTAGCAGACCATAAGTCGTGATGAACAAATCGAATGGTCCGGCACTTTTCAACAGTTCAGTCCGCGAAGAGACTGCGCCAATGTAAGTCCTGACGTTGAGCGTGGGCGCAAAGCGTCGTGTCTCCGCGACCCAGTTCGCGACAACCGACGTGGGTGCAACCACGAGCGCTGGTCCGACGGGTGCGCGATTCAGCAGTAGCGCGAGCGCTTGTACGGTCTTGCCTAAACCCATGTCATCGGCGAGACAAGCGCCAGCTCCCCACTCCGCGAGTCGCGCTAACCAAGCGTAACCCTCGGTCTGATAAGGTCGTAATTCAGCCGTCAGGGTACTCGGTAATTCCGGTTCAAAGGATTCGGCTTGGGCAATCCGTGCACGCTGTTTCTCGAACGCCTGATCCGCTTCAACATTGGCGTCGCTCAAGATGCCATCGAGCGCAGGCGTGGCTAACGGATGCAAGCGCACGCCATCACTTCCCGACCTGTTCGCGAGTGCCGCCAAGTCGGCGAGTTGTCGGCGGAATGTTTGACTCAACGCCAGAAACTGGCCAGACTGAATTTCGACGAAGCGCGAACCTGGATTTTCTGAAAGCAGATCGAGCAACTGCACCAGGCTGAGGACTTCGTTTTCCTTGATGGGTAGTTCGCCAGACGCTTGTAGCCATTCGTTTGCGGACTTGATCCTTACATTCAGTGATTGGCTCGTCGCGCTCGCGATCACCTCAATCGGCTTACCTTTTGGCCATTTACATCGAGTGCCTATAGCATGCAATTCTTCGAGGAGTTCAAGACAATCAACGGGATCGGGTAACAACATCGGCGCTGACTGCGTAGGCTGAGTGCCAAGTCGCGCACAGTTGTCGACCAATCGATTGAGCGCTACGTTCTCTAATGCATGATCGCGAGTCGTCTGCAATGTCTGGCCGTCCTTGTTGACGAACACAGTGACGCCGCCCGCACCTAGTTCGAAATAAGTCTCTGTTTCGCGAATCGGCTCAACGACGAGCGCAACGGAAAGACCCGCTTCAAACGGCTCTAATATAACCCAAGGTTCCGCATCCGCTTCGACAACCTGTGCGACCGCGGCAAGGTCCGAGTCTGAACTATGCACTCGAGTTACTTTCGCAAGCGCGGCGACCGCATCCAAAATTCGCGGTTGGAGGTGCTCAGGCAAACTCAAACCATCGATTGGGATCAGTTTCAGCAGCTTACGTTGACTAGCGGATAAATCGAACGACTCGACGCGCTGGCTTGTAATAAACCTGCTTGCGAAGCGTTGCGAACCGTAAGCCGCATAACATTCTTGCGGCTTAATTCTCAGCGTGATGGCGTCTTTCTTATCTGTCTCTATCGAAAGTTCAGGTTGACGGTCGACGATATCAACAGACTCACCCTTCTCGTTAAACAGGTACGGATGCCCGATGAGCGCATGGATGATTTCAGGATGCCTTCTGTCAACGTAATCGTATTTAGTTACGTTCGATTTAGCGATGATCGACGCAGCTGCGCGGTCTTGAGGCAGAAGGAAGTCTAAGTTCGCCGCCTCTTTGGCGAATCGACTGAACGACATCTTTCTTCCTTTAGAGACATTGCCGTTTTTCTGCACGGTTTGCTCGCGCACAGAGACGTACGGTTGGTCCAAATCGCCTTCACGAATATCCCATGCGAGCCGACGCTTCTTTGCCAACGTCGGAGATTTCTTAGCCCGAGGCTTTTGATTTTTGACTTCCTGAGCTAAGTGCTCTAACGCTTTGAACGATATTTCCCACGGTTGCAAAGGTGACGCTAGCGTTACGAGTGAATATGTCCCTAATCGTGAGTGGAGCGTATCGACTGGCTTACTTTTCAGTTCACGGTTTAGGAGGTGCCGTCGAAATGCCTCATATTCCGCACAGACCCAATCGTATCCGTTGCTCTTGGCGTCAAGGTAAAAAGCGCGTAGGGCTTTGTGCGGTCTTGAACCGGCACGTGGTACGCGGTCAAGCCAACTATTCTCCAGTGCACTCAACAATAAATCGAAACCGACTTGCTCACCAAAGACGACCATGTCAGAAACGTAGCCTTGCGTGCGAGCTTTACGGGCGGACTGGACGAATCCAAGCTCCGGTGGGAAGCGGGAGCGCACATTCCATTCAATGTTCTGCCGTTTAGCCGCAGCGCGTTCAATACGCAGAAGTAGACGATAGCTGTCGGCTGAGTCTATGCGTACCAGAGAGACAAGCGCTAAGCTAAACGCCCGACTGCGGGGATAGACCATTGCCCCCTTTTTTCCGCCGCGAGCCAATGTGAGCGCGTTCTCTATATGCGTTTGCGCCGTATCGTCCTCTCCTCGAAGTGCGCTAATCAGCGCACGCGAAGCTTCACGCGCTACTTGAACTTCCGCGTTGTTACGCAGGCTGGAAGGCATTTCCTCAAAGAGCCGATCAGAAGCGTCGAAATCACCTTGGAGAATGCGTGCATACGATGCGAGTGACGTCAGTTTCTGACGTATCTGGTCATTGCTTTGACGCAACGATTCGATTATGGTATCCACTGGCAAAGCACAATCGATCGCATATTCAAGACACTCGCTTAATGCGTTGACCTGCACGTCGGCTGATAAAGCTTGGTATATCTGATCTTGCCACGGTTCTGCGAGAAACAGCCAAAAACCGCGAGTTAAGCTCAACTCGCTAATTGCCTTGTCCATCTTGCTTGTATCCCCTACGATCGCGTAGACCCGCGCTCTAAGCTCCCGGTCGTCACCTCGATATTTCTGAAGCTGTGATTGTGCCTCAATAGCGTCTAGCAAGAGAAATACATGGCCTTGTTCGTGTGCGCTTTGAATCAGTGGGAGAACGTGCTTTTTCGGCACGCTCGCGGATTCCACATAGCTAGTTTTATGTCTCAGTACGACACCCGTCTTGCTCAACTTGAGGTTGATAACGGAAATGTCGTTGGTGTTTAGAAATCTTCGATCGACGCGATAACGAGCGTGCCTCAAAATAGTTGCGACATTCGACGGCGAAAGCCAAGCCGGTTCTGCGATTGCATAAATCTGCGCAATAACTGTGGCTGGATCAGGTCCCTGTTCTTCTACATCGGAGTCGGCATCCGCAGATCGAGACTCAGCTTTCTTGAGGATATCTGGTTCGTTGGTTTCCCGCATTTTTGCCGTAAATAGTCGTCGCTAAGTATTGAAGGATGAGAATTTTCCCAATCCACAAATCCGATATGTTTCGACCTGTGCGTGAGTTTTACTGTTTTATTAGTTCATGATTGCATGGACGAGAGTTGAGAGGACGGCATGGGTTCGAAATGGACCATTGCCAACTCTGACATGCGTGGATTGGGTACCACAGTACGGTGCTGCTTCATCGGACTTGCCTCACTCTAAAAGCGTGGGTGATCGTTGGCGTCGAAACGCTGACGTTCAACATAGTTAGATCGAGGGTTTCCGCTGGTTCCCATACCGTCCCACTCAGTTCATCATCATACCTCGGTTGTGGTCTCGATGGGTTGGTTTCTGTGCGTTAGTCGTGCTCGACCACGTCCGGCATCTCGTGACAGGCGATGTCCCACACGTAGCCTGCGAGTTCGCGCGCGATAGCCGTCACGACGGTCTTGACCTGCTTGCCCTGTTCGAGCATCGTCCGATAACGTTGGCATAACCGTTTCTGTGCCGCCCAGGCGCGTGCTTTCGCGTAATCGGAGGCATCCACGGCTTTGCGTTGCAGACGATGCGTGTCGCGGGCCGGAAACCGATACGTCCAGGCGCTTTCGGTCAACAAGCGCCGGACAGTGCCGTTACCCGTCTTCGCGTTCGCCAATGCGGGTATTTCGTATGCTGAAATCGGCGTCGATGACTTAACGAATACAGTGACGTTAGGGATCGCGCTTGGATTGTTCCTCGGCAATCCGATCGGTATTCTCAGCTTGATCTTTGTCGCGACGCGTCTGCGCCGGTTGAGGTTACTAGATGACGTTACCTGGTCGCAACTTACGGGCACTGCGTTCGCTTGCGGAATCGGATTCACTATGAGTTTGTTTATGGCGAGTCTTGTCTTTGAACATGCCGATGGATCGTTTTGGGCTGCGGACAAACTAGGCATCCTTATGGGGGCGATCGCATCCGCGTTGGTGGGTGGAATCATCCTGGCCGTCAGCTTGCCGAGAAATACGCGCGAACGACAAGGATGACTGAACATTTAGTACTGGATTCGGGTTATTTCACTCATTCAGGATGCCGTCAGACGCTCTCGCGCGGAGACAGCGTGGTATTTGACGTGTCCTTCCTTGCGCAAACCGTTACGAACAGCATCAGGATCTTGAGGTTGCGTTGGTTACAAGCGGAGAAAACACATTGTTATAACAAAAGCACTCGGAGGAGATTTTTAGGCTACTTTTTTTAGACGCAGGCGAGTATCCTCGTACCGTTGTTAGTCGGTTGTTTAAGTCCGTTCAAGTAGGGAAGAGTGCTTCCGTAGCCACAACCCTGCCTCATACGGGATACTCGATGGCGCCGAGCTCATTGGCTGCGTTTGTGTTATTGAACTCACGACCAGATTTTTCAAGACAGCTTACGCTTTCGATCGCATCAACACCTAGAGATTTCAGAACCGTTTAGACGAGTGGGTGAGCTATTGGCACACTGCACCACTCGATCGAGAATCACGCGATACAATCGCTCAATCGATGAATCGGAGTACCAGATGTCGGTCGGTGGAGCCTGGGCAGGCTTCTTTGCCGCACTTCTAGCTGGCGTGCTGATCGGATTTTTCGGGAGCGACGGCACTCGTCTTGCATTCGGAGTTCCAGTTTTCGCGCTCTGTCTGTTTTCGGCATTCGCGATACAGTGGATCGCGTTTGTACCTGCGTGGTTCCTTCGTACAGAGAGGTTTTTTGATCTTGTAGGGAGTGCAACGTATATTGGTACGGCGTGCATCGCATTGATACTTTCCGAAGAACTGAGCATTCGGGCACTCGTCATTAGTGGTTTGGTCGCGATCTGGGCGTTGCGTCTCGGTGTGTTCCTTACATTACGCGTGCGGCGCGAAGACGGAGATCGGCGCTTTAACACGATCAAGTACAGTTTCCCCACGTTCCTCATGACGTGGACGCTTCAAGCCGTCTGGGTCAGCGTGACATTCGCGCCGGGACTCGCGTCAATAGTCGCCGATGATGCGGTTCGAGTTGATAGTTTTCTTGTCGCGGGTGTCTTAATATGGCTCCTAGGATTCGCTTTTGAGGTTATTGCGGACGAGCAAAAACGTCGCTTCCGAGGGAATCCTGAAAACACGTCTCGGTTTATCGAATCGGGGCTATGGCGCTGGTCACGCCATCCAAACTACTTCGGTGAAATTGTGTTGTGGTTCGGGATCGCGGTAATCTCCTACCCGGTCCTCGAGGGATGGCAGTACATGACCTTGATCTCGCCTGTATTCGTATGGCTATTGTTGACGAAAATAAGTGGGGTGCGAATGCTGGAGGCAAGCGCAAAGAAGCGTTGGGGTGACGATCCAGAGTACATTCGCTACCTGACTAGAACTTCCACGCTCATCCCGATGCCGCCTCACCGGTGACGATACGAGGTCACCTGAAAGCGGCGTTGTCGCTTTCGCTCATCGCAACTAACCTGCTGGCGTGGACTTTACCGCTTGTATGTCTATTGATGGCGCGCATATTAGTACCAGTATTGCTGCCGATGATATCGCGGATCGGCTGTGGAATCTACCGGCAAGCGGTTGCTTTTGATGACTGGGTACTAATGCGGATTTCGGGTGCGCAGTGGCAAGATCCAAATCTGGAACTGAATCCAGAGGATGTCACTGTCGTCGTTGCCAATCACCGATCTTGGTCGGATGTTTTTCTTCTGCAGAGCATCATTGCGAAGCGCGGTCCGATCCTGAAATTTCTATGCAAGCGGGAACTTGCGTACGTCCCGGTGCTCGGACTGATCTTCATAGCGTTTGACTTTCCGATACTTCAGCGTAGCGCCAGATCGCTTCAATCTGAAAGCGATCGACGTACCGATGATCGACGGCGTGTTCACGAAGCGTGTAAGGTGGTGTATCGCGCACCGGCAGCCATGCTAAGTTTTGCTGAGGGAACGCGATTTTCTGAACTCAAGAGACAACGCAGTTGTAGTCCGTATCTGCATCTGCTACGGCCGCGACCTGGAGGATTCGGTGCGATGTTGAAAGCGCTTGAACCTTTAGATCCAATTGTGGTAGATGTCACTATCTTGTATCCTCACACGTCGACCTTCTGGCAGTTCTTAGGCGGAGAGGCAGGCGACATCGAGATTTTGGCGAGGACATTCCCGATGGATGCGGTTGGAAAGCAAGAGGCTCGATGTTGGCTTGAGGAGCAATGGACGCTTAAGGATAAAGTCCTTGATGCAGCGCAAAAGCGAACAGCTATATCTGATTTACGTTGAACTTAGTTGTCCAATCTGTTATTAGATACGAAATGGTTCTATCGTTGGAGATCAATCTTGCGCCGTTTTCAATTCATACTTCTGTTGATCGTGGCTAGCGCTGCGAATGCATATGAAGAACCGGAGTATCAGGTTCTTCAAGAAACCAACGACTACGAAATTCGTGAGTATGCCGACTATCTTGTCGCGGAGACTCGTATCGACGGCGATTTCGACCGCACAGGGAGTGCTGCATTTCAGCGTCTCGCCGGGTACATCTTCGGTGACAATCGAAGCGTGACATCAACCGAGAAGGATGCTGCCGGGTCCGTTTCCATGAAAATGACGATTCCGGTCATCCGTGAACAGGTCGAGGACAAAGGCGGCAGAACGACTGTCTACCGATTCATGATGGAACGAGCCTACGACCGAGAAACGTTGCCGTTACCCAACGACGATCGCGTCACGATCGCGGAAGTGAAAGGTGGCAAGTTTGCAGCGTTACGGTACCGTGGTCGCATCACTGAGGAGCGGTTTAAGGAACACGCCGAAATCCTTGTAACGTCGCTCAAACGCGATGGACATACGGTTATCGGCGAACCTATTTCGGCCGTGTACAACGGTCCGTTTACGCCGCCGTTTTTACGTCGTAACGAAGTCTTGCTCAGATTAGCGGACGAGCGAGCGGAGTAGCAGTTCTAATATCGCTACAGTCCTTAAGGCTAATTCGTGTTTCTATGCGAAACACTCCACTTTGCCATTCTCAGATCAATTCAGCCATTGATTCAAAACGCAAGTAGCCTTCAGTAGATTACCTTGCGTGTTAGCTTACGGCCTTGTCGATGAGAATTGCAGGCGTTCCAGCCGTGCACGATGGTCCGTCTTCTTTAATTCGCTGGTTCAGAAGGAACTGTGATCCATGATTACCGGGGTATCAGCTAGTGAGCTTGAAGAGGTCGTGTGGGGATTCGATCAACGAGCTCCATTCAAGTCCCACACCGTCGCATCGCTTGTCCCGCCGATTTTCGAGCGCTACGCGCGGATTTTTCATCCGGCGATGCATTACGGCATTGCGGGTGCCTACGATGTCAGTTGGCGCGACGTCACGATGCGAACTGGTCGTATTGCTCATGCTCTCATGAACTGGGACAACATCACACCAACAAGCAGCTACTTCACCACGACACTCGCCGAGCCTGTGATGGGTACACTCCCCGATGAAGTCTCGCTTCCCTTGCGCGGTTACTCGCCCCTTGGTCAGATCTTTGCTGTTTTGGGATCTGGGATGGATGGGGTGATACCTACGCATCGTACGTTCCTCCTGCTACTTCGATTGATACGGGTGCGCAGAGGGTCTATAACCTGTTTATTGGTCCCGTGACCATGCTCGACTTTCGCTTCTTTGGACGGAACATCAATCGAACCGCAAACGTCATCTGGGCGTTAAACCACAGATGGTGGCTGATCGTAGATATCGATCTCATCACGACTTACATTGGCGGCGACCAGGAAGTCATCGAATCACTGATCGAGTGCGACGAGTTAGAAGTATGGCCGGTTCAACCTGGCGATGACATTACAGTGAACTCTGATCGAATCAACCGTTGAGTGTGTTGCATGTGGTACTGTCAGAAATCCCGTTTCGAGACTTCAAACGTTATCGGTATTCGCGCCCGGAGCTGCGCCATAGGCATCCGTCGGTCAAATCTAGGTAGTGGTTTGGCGTTCTCTACGATTCTCAACGCTGCATTGTCGAGTTCATCAAATCCCGAGCTTACGGCGATTTCGGCGCTAAGCACTGCTCCACGGCGATCAAGCTCTATCACCAATACAGAAACACCTTCGTCTCCTCGTCGAAGTGACCTGATGGGGTAGTACTTGAAGCGATTGAGTCGTGCGGCGAGTCGTGCGATGTAAAGGTCCCTAACACCAGGATCTCCGCCGTACGATGGGATTGCGCCTCGACCAACCGGTGTTGCCTGTTTTGGCGTCGAATCTACAGTACGGGGTCGCACCTCCAGCGTAAGTTGCTCAATAAAACGCGTAGCTTCTTCTTCAGATGTCTCTGCTTGGGTCTCGACGACGGGGGTCGGTTGAGGCAGTGGTTCCGGCTCGACGGGCGTCTCTTCTGGGAGTTCGTCGGGTACCGGTAGTTCCTCAATGATCTCTGGTTCTTCCGCGATAGGTTCTTGAGCCAATCCAAGTCCCACTTCGAAACCGCCATGACCAGGCTCAGTCGCGCCGGCTTGTCGATTCAGATCGAATACATAGCCGAACACGATGACGTGGACACACACGGCGCCTAATACTGCCGCGATCCACTGCGCAGGACGAATCGACGTGTTGTTCAGGAGGGACTTTCCCTGGCTTGAAGCGTCGCAAGGTTGACGGTCTTGATACCGGTTTGTTGCAGCAGATTCAAGACATTCTGCAAATCGTGTACGAGAAGCTCGGCGTCCGCAACGACCAGCATCTTCGTGTCGCTCCCAAAGCGTTTAACCGAAACTACCGTTGAAAGCGCTTGCTGCAGCTGCTCCAAGTGCAGTTCTTCGTCGTTGAATTCCAATGATCCATCTGCGAATACAGTGAGCGTTTGAAGATCGTCCTTTCGCTCCATGGTGCTGGTCGATTTGGACACCGAAAGCTTGCGATGGTGCGCCTCAATCTGCCCAGCGAGTACTAGAAACGCGAGCATCAGAAAAACGACGTTGATGAGGGGGATCATGCCACGGTCAATGTCGCCTCGTGACTTAGTGAAGAGCTTGTCTTGACTATTCGACCAGCGCAATCTTGTCAAGCCCCACATTAGCTAGTCGATCAAGGAGTGTGATCAACGTCTGCAGTTTCACTTCCTGTTCGGATTGAATCACGATGGTGTGATTGGCGTCTCGAACCGAATCGGTCGAGATCGAAGAGATGTCATACGCCTGGAATTCTTGACCATTGATGCTCAAACGTCCATCGTTCGATAACAGATCGATATCGATTACGGATACGTCCGATGCGACGGTGGTAATGGATGGTAGATCCATCGATACCTGTCGTTTTTGAATAAAGCTCGACGATAGCAGAAAGAACAACAACAAGATGAATACGACGTCGACCAACGGCACCAACGTCACGCCGCGGCGCCGCGAACTGAACAACTGACTTAGCTTCATGCCGAGGTCGTGGTGGCAGTGCATACCTGGGTTAAGGCATCGTCTAACTGTGCGGCGACGCGCTGGACCTTGTGGTCCATCCAGTTGTATACCGCCAGCGCGGGAATGGCGATTGCGAGGCCGTAAGCAGTTGTCAGTAACGCCTGCCAGATACCGCCAGACAGGGTGGAAGGATCGACTTCGTTACCCGCCAGTTCCATCGCTTGAAACGCATCGATCATGCCGAGTACCGTGCCCAAGAGACCGAGTAATGGACTTAGCGTACCAATCACTTCGAGTGCAGGTAGATACGTACGTAACCCACGCAGCTTGACCGCACCCTGACGTTCGATTTCGTCTTTTAGTGCCTCTGGCGGCAATCGCGAGTCGTGCGCTTCGCGCATCGCAAAGCACACAACCTCCGACCCAAACTGCGCATCGTTGTGTAGCTTCTCTATCGCGCCAGATCGATTGCCTTCCCGCCAGAGTTTGAGTGCGGCGTCGATGGCATCGTTGGATTCCGGTCGGACGCGCAGGAATTGCCATTGTTTGACGATGATGATCGTGAGTGCGACGACGGATACGACGATCAAAATCCATACGACGTAGCCGCCGTCTTGCAGCAATAAGTCCATCTAATTTATAGACGTGGTCTTCTTGTCCGGCCAGCGGATAACTCGTCGATCAGAAGAACGTGGTTCCTACTTCAATCCAAAAACGGCGGCCTTTGTTATAGCGCCGACGTGTATCAAACCTACTCGAGTCCGCGAGGGTGTCGAACACGTTGTGAACTTGCAAGCGCACGAAAAAGTCCCTTCGATCGGTGAGGGACCGGGTCCAGTCGAACTTCCAGTCGAGCGTGACCAAGTCGTCGAATTCGCGATCTTCATAGATGTCGTACTCGATCCCGGTCGCCGGATCTAGCCAATTCTCGCGAGAATCTTCCGCGATCGTGCCGCCACGCCGATAGTTTACGAACTGCGACCACGTAAGACCGATCCGTGTAAATTCGGCGGACGTGCTACCGCGAAGGCTTACCGGGATGTTGTAATCCCAGGCGGGGAGCTCCGAGGCGGGAATGAGTTGATCTTGATAGTAGATCAGATCGACTTCCAGTTGTTCGTCGTATCCGCTGTCGTCCTGGCGATTACTCGTTGTGTCGCGGAAACTGAATCCCGTATCGAAACGAAAGCGGACGCTGCCCCATTCAATAGGTTCAATCTCGGTCCATTGCGCGGTGATGCTTCGCGTTGAACTGCGTCCATCGTTGTTGTAGGAGTAGCGGCCATCGGCATCTCGTGAGCGGGAGACGCCGTCGCGTGCTTCACGATTCACGAACTGCAGTTTCATGATCACCCGATCGAGTGGTTGTGCCCAACCGATCATCGCCTCGTCCGCGTATGGTGTGTCCAGGTCCGACGCGCCGGTACGGTCGTCGTAGGTCAGATGCGTGCAGTTCTCGAAGTCGGGGATCGAACACGGGACCTCTTCGTTTGGCCGATTACGGATCCGAGTGAGGTTCGAATAGGTTTCCCGCCAACCGTAAATCTCATCATTTAGCTGGTAGCGCAGAAAGCTGCGACCGTAGTAACGATTCACACCCAAATGGAGGGTGCGCTGCTCCTCGCGATTCACGTGCCAAGCCGCGCTCACGCGCGGTGAGATATTGAAGTTGTCGAGGTAACTGTTCTGATCACCGCGGAGACCGAGGGTAAGGTTCCACCGCTCGAACTCAATCGAGTCCTCTATGTACGCGGCAATTTCCGAGTAATCGAGATCGACTTTGCCGGCGTAATAAAAAGCACGCCTGTTCAGATATTCGTCACCGGCACTACTGACACCATCGCCATCCTGGTCTTGACAGCCTTCGCTCCCATTGTCCAGAACACATAAGTACTGTTCGTACACGATGTCTTCAGGTCGTTTATAGAAACTTGACGTCGATCTGAGTTCACCACCCATAGAGACCGTGTGCGTGTTAGCGCCGCGCTCCATCGGAAGGAACACGAACTTCGGTTTAAAGCTCGTTCTGGTCTGGCGCTGATTGGAATCGCCGAACGCGCCCGTGTAGCGGGACTCGCCGCTGTTCTCAGCATACTCATGATACGTGAAAAAGCTCGATTCGCTCTCCAAGGAATCGGACACGAGGTCGGTCGACAACGACAGAGAGAGTGACCCTTTTTCGAGTTCACGGTCGCCGCTTACGGTCCAGCCGAATCCTTCGTGCTCCTTGACAAACGAGCCCGTGTAGGTGGTTGACGTCAGACCATCGTGTGCACGGTTGGTGTAGCGTAGTGAGAGCGCCGCATCGAATCCCACGACCGTGCCGTCAAGACGTCCGAGCAGAGTATCGATTTCGTCGGAATGCCAGATCTGGTTCAAGGTGTCCGTGTCGTCTTCGTACTCTTGCGCAAATTCCGACTGGCGCTTACTGAGACCTAACGTGATACCCACGTCGTCCGTCAAGGTGCGGACCATGTTGAATTTAAGAGTGGATTTCTCGTAATCGGGTGTATACACACCTCGCCATTTATCGGCGGAATTGATGTCGTCCTCGGTCAGGTGAAACTCTTCCCACTCGTCCCGTTGCACGCTATAGGTGACTGACATTTTGTCGTCGCCGCGAGCGGTCTTGAGTTTCGCATCGACGACACCGCCGGTGAAACCGCCGTATTCCGCAGGGATGTTGCTATCGAGAACTTCGACTGATTCAAGCAATTCCACGTCGATGTAGTAACCCTGCGGTGAGCTACCGCCGATGGGAGCGACAAGACTCGGCGTGCTCCAGACGTCCTGCGCGGCGGCCGGATTGAGGTCGTTGTTGGTGTCGACTCCGTCGATCGTGAAAAGGTTCTGATAGAACAATTGGCCGTGAATCGAGATCTCGGCAGGGCGGAGCGTGGCGGTGCCAGCCGAGAGACCTGAATCGCGCGAAAAGTTCACGGCGGGATTGGTGCGCAACAGGTCCGACATATGGGACGGACCGGTGGGTAACTCTTTGATCAGGGTTTCGGAGTACACCGTCTTCCCGGGTTTCGCTTCGGGCTGTTCGGCCGTAATGGTGATGGGCACGGTGATCTCTGCCGTATCGTCGTCTTGTGCTTCGTCAGTCTCTTGTGCAGCCAATGAAATCGCGGCGAAGATCGCGATCGCACCTATATAGAGGTTGAGTGAGAGTCGCGTAGAGCGTGTCATTTAGTCCTCACTTTCCGCAGTGGCGGAATTTGGATCGT
Organism: Candidatus Azotimanducaceae bacterium; assembly: GCA_965220235.1. Taxonomy (GTDB): domain Bacteria; phylum Pseudomonadota; class Gammaproteobacteria; order Pseudomonadales; family Azotimanducaceae; genus Bin55. The sequence continues at coordinate 329,108 of OZ244815.1, forward strand.
TGTGGTGTTGGGGTGGGGTTGCCACTTCGGCCGTCATGGCGGGTAGTTCGGGTGCGAATATATGCCGGGGGATGCGCGAGAGCGAGACGAGAAACGACTCAAGGTCGTCGATTTCTGCGTCTGTCAAGCCAAGTGGTTGGATCAGAGGTGATAGAGGCGGTGTGCCAGGCCGGTACCTTACGCTACTGTTAAAGGTCACGCCATGGTTATACAGCCGCAAGATACCGGTGAAGTTCGTGAACAATCCGTTGTGCATCCATGGACCCGTGAACGGCAAATCTCTTAATGAAGGGGTGCGGAACTTGCCGCGATCTTCATGTCGCTGAGTCGCGTGATACCTGCCTAGATCCTCGAAGCGACGACCGTAGTAACTCAAGCCAGTGTGGTGGAACTCGTTGTCGGTCATTAAAGGACCGTGATGGCAGTTCATGCAGCGCGCCTTCGTCCGAAAGAGATGCAAACCACGGATCTCCTGATCTGTCAAGGCGTCGTAGTCGCCACCCACGAAATGATCGAAGCGGCTTTTCGACGAGAAAATCGTTAATAGAAAGGACGCGATGCCCTTGGCGATACGATCGGGCGTGACCTCCGCGGTCCCAAACGCTTCTTCAAACGCGACGCGGTAGCCGTCGATGGCATTCAAGCGCTCGACTACGGAGGGCAGATGCGCGTTCATCTCCAACGGACTCTCGATCGGTTGCAAGACGAGATCGAGCAGTCCATCCGCGCGACCGTCCCAGAAGAGTTGCTTGCGATACGCCAGATTCAGCAACGACATGGCGTTCCGTGTGCCTTCTTGGCGGTCGTGACCTGCCGAGAATCGCCGTCCATCGGTCCAGCCCAGTTGAGAGTCATGACAGCTCGCGCACGCAAACTGACCTGACGACGAGAGGCGTGGGTCGAAGAACAGCGTGCGACCGAGGCTTTCGGTGGATGGGGTTTGCCAGAGGGGTTCGGGTGGTTTACGCGGCGAACCGAGCTCCGATGCCTGGACGGACTCGTCGACGTTAAAGGGTGGCCAGTGATCTTGCGATTGGCGGTACTTTTCTATCGTCGCGTGTGAATCGGTCGACTCTGCGTCTGTCGATTGTGGGTTAAGCGCGATAGAAGCTAAAAGAATGGCCACGCACAAGAGCGTCGGTGTAAGTGATTTAGGATGCGCTGCCGAAACGACTCGAGTCACACAGCTTCTATGAGGGGGTCGAGGTGGACGTGAGAAAACCCCTGCCGGGTGTGAACGGCGTTTTATGTGTCGCACGCGTCAATTCGCATTTTTCGTTGGTGCACTACTGAAATCCAGTGGCACCGGAGAAATCCTCATGTTGAGGCAATCTCATGGCTACAAAGTGTATGCGAAGTTAGCGCTTAGGTCGAATAGTCTTGCGGCGTGTACGATTCGAGGGATACTCGGGTTACGATCGGCTGACTGACGGCGAGAACACCTGTGTATCTAAATTCGACATAAATCGGAGTTGAACTCAAACTCGCGCTTTCTTGACTTACTTTTCGTTGAAGGAGAAGACGAAGTTAAAAAACCGCGGGGCGAACCGGCGTATTTCGTGTTGAGATTGACTGCTTCTCAGTAATTGAAGCGCGTATGCCGAGGTGCTAACGGGACTTCCTGTCAGCGTCTTGAGTAGAGATAACCGGGTGCGTAGAAGACCCCATCAAGCGACATGACGACTAAAAGATGGAACGGAAGCCATCAGAGCTGATGGCTCGTGTTGGCTTAATGACAGGTGCGAAGCTACTCCTCACAACCGAGCTTCGCGTCCATATTGCCTGTCGGCCAATGGTCATTGCGCGGGAACAGAGTAAGGCCGGTCGCGGTCTCGACATCATCAAAGTCAGCGATACCGTCACAGTAGTCCATCTGCCTATCCGCATCCTGATCGAAGAGAAATGAAGTGACGCGACCATTACTTAAGGCGACTACTTTAAAGTAACCAGTCGGCACAGAATGAGTTTCGTCCGATTCGGGCAGCTCCAGCTCCTCCTGGTCGTCGTCGTAGGTTGGTCCAGTGACGACATATACCTCTCCTTCGGCGTGCGCCGCGTCTCGAACCGCGGATTCGAGATTTGCCCACGGTCCCTGATTCAAGTTGCTCTTCTGCGGTGTGACGTTGGATAGGATGTTCGTCACGCGCCAGAAATGCGTGCCGGCAAAGCTCGCGAGCGGGGCTTGGTGACCGCGGTCCGTTCGCAGTGTAGCGTGCGCACGCGTATAGTCTCCTGTTTCAAGGGTATCGCTCGCGTCCAACAGCTCGTCATTCTCCCAATCGCGGTCCAGAGAACGCGACGTACCAATCGTTTCGCGAGTGACCCGATACGCGACCCAGTCGGCGAACTTCGTGTCTTTATTGTTGGATAACGCATAGATCTCGCGGACCACTAAGTCGTTTGTATCTGCTGCACCCGTGGGGCACCCGGCGAGACAATGAACGATATGCACGTCTTGTGCTGAAACGATGGCGGTCAGGCAAGTAAGCGCGAGCGATAGGGTTCTTTTCATCGAGCTTGTTGCGACATTCCTAGAACTCGATTCTAACGAGAAAGATGCGCTTGAAACAACCCCCCTGAATAGTCGTTACCGAGCTCGTGCGAAAAGCCTCGTCATTCATGGAGTATCTGGACTCGCCCCCTACGTTGGCAAGCTGGACGGTTTGAACTTGGTGAATTAAGCGATTAGGTACCGTCGTATCTTCGGCTTCATTCAGCGGTTTCTCGACTTGCGTCCCTAACCGCAACAGCCCGTATGGTGTTCGTTCATCGACTCCACATCGGGGAGGCGTGCTTTGATGCACTAACCATGAAACTGGTTTTGTCGATGCCGTCTTGCTGACCCTTAACCCATACCGTGTTCTTAGTCCTGCTCACCTTCGATCAGTTGGCGTATTCAAGCCATGGATGGATGCCTCCTATGGTATCGGTGGCACGCGCATAGCGCGTGCCACCGTCGCAAGTTCTGCGTTTGCGGACTATCCACTTCTGGGTTCCGCGTCGCCATTGTAGACGTGACCGTGCAAGTCGCCGCAGGTTCTGTGTTTCGCGTACTTTGGGGGTGCGGGGGGCAAAGCCCCCGTGAACCGAGGGGATGACCCAAGGAGAAGAAGCGGGGACATGTCCTAGCCGATGCGACTTTTCGTGGGATCATAGTCGGTCTGATGCGCCGTGATCGCCCAGGCCACGCGTGCCATGCGATTGGCCAGCGCGACCGCCACCACCATCCGAGGTCGTTCAACGAGCATGCTGTTGTTGTCAACTTAATTTGTCCCGTTTATGGCAAGAAAAAATGTCCCACATATGGGACATTTTGGACGTTGCGATCGGACGCTCGATGGCGACACAACAAGAATGAGATGATGTCGTTTCACTCGATTGGAGTTGGATCCAAGGAAGGAGACGATGTACGACTGGAGTGCGCATATGGACATGCAAGCATTGCTTAAAGCGGGCCTGACGAAAGCGGCGGTGGCGGAACGCTTAGGGGTGAGCCGCCGTACTGTGACGCGGTGGCAGACCGAAACGGAACCCAAGCCGCGGCCACGCAAGCCGCGGATACAGAAGCTGGATCCGTACAAGGACATCATTCGGACACGCTTGCAGGCGTATCCTGAGTTGACCGTGCAACGTCTGTTTGAAGAGGTTCGAGCCGCCGGTTACGACGGCGGCTATGGTCAGGTTCGGACGTATGTCAGCGCCGTGCGCCCGACCTCTGAACCGGCACCGGTGGTGCGGTTCGAGACGCCCCCCGGGCATCAGGGGCAGGTTGATTTCGGCACCTTTCGAACCGCTTGGGGAATGCGTTACGCGCTGGTGGTGGTCCTCGGCTACTCGCGGCTGCTCTGGTTGTCGTTTTACGCATCGCAGACCATGGCCACCGTGATGACCGGCCTGGAACGGGCGTTCACGACGTTCGGCGGTGTCCCGACGGAGTTGCTGTTCGATCAGATGAAGGCCGTGGTGACGTCCGACGGTCGCGAGGTCGGTGGCACCCTCGTGCTGAACGAGGAGTTTCAGCGCTTTGCCGCGCACTGGGGCTTTCGGGTTCGAGCCTGTCGACCTTACCGGGCGCAGACGAAGGGCAAGGTCGAACGTCAGATTCGATACGTCCGCCAGAGTTTCTACTACGGACGGACCTTCATCAGCGACGACGATCTCAACACCCAAGCGCATCGTTGGCTGCAGGATGTGGCCAACCGGCGGAAGTGCAGTGCGATCGGGGAAGCACCGCAGGTTCGGTTCGAACGGGACGAAGCGTCAACGCTGGGACCGTTGGCACCTAGACCCTACCGACCGGTAGCGGCATCACCGCCTGCTGCGAAGCCGGTCGTGGCACGGATCGAAGTCGCCCGTCGCGACCTGGTCGAATACGACGAGATGACCCGATGAGCGCTGTCACCATGACCCGTCGCGATCGGGTCCGGGCCAAGCTGGCCGACCTCAAGTTGCCCGGCGCCCTCGAGATCGTCGACGATATTCTGGCCCGGGCGGACGGCGGCGCCCTAAGCGTCGCCCACGCCTTGGAGGAACTGCTGGACGCCCAGCTCGCGTTACGGGTGCAACGACGATTGGACAGTGCCCAACGGACCTCGCGGCTGCCTTTTTTCAAGACCCTGGACGATTTCGACTTCAGCCTGCAACCGAGTGTGGATCGGACGCAGCTCGAAAGTCTGCATGAACTGAGTTTTCTCCGGCGCCACGAGAACGTGGTGTTCTGCGGACCGCCGGGGGTCGGCAAGACGCATCTGGCGACGAGTCTTGCCATCGCGGCGATCGCCAGCGGTCGGAGCGTGTACTTCACGACCTTGGTCGAAGTCGTGGATGCCTTGCGACAGGCGCAAGAGAACGGTTCGTTCAAGCGTCGTATGGCATTGCTGATGCGGTCGGCGCTGCTGATCGTGGACGAAATCGGCTACTTGCCGCTGTCGGAAGACGGTGGCCGACTCTTTTTCCAACTGGTCAACGCCCGGCATGAACGAGGTTCGATGATTCTGACCACCAACAAGAACTTCGAGGAATGGGGTGGTGTGGTCGGCGACGAAGTGATGGCGGCCGCCATGCTCGACCGCCTGTTGCATCGTTGCCATGTCGTGAATATCCAGGGTGCCAGCTACCGCATGCGGGAGTACAAGGCATCCCGACAACAGGCTCAGAACAGCGCCGGGAAGGCGGCGGTCGCTACGCTCCCACCGCCTTCCCCCGCAGAGGATTAAGTTGACAAAAGTGGGACAAATTAAATTGATAAAAATGGGACATTTAAACTTGACAATGACAAAATATATAGGAACGAGGGACGCAGTCTAGCTGGGCGAAGGCACTCGAACGCTCGCCAAGGTAAATTGAACTGAAGGTTGACTAGGGCTTCGGGTGGTCGACGCTAGTGAGCCGTCCCCGGATGCTGGACTGTTGCGACCGACGCGATTACGAAGCTTGCCAGACCACCTTGCCCTCCTGCACGTAGCCGCACGCTTCGAGCTGACGCAACCAGCGCGAGGCATTGCGGTCGACGATCAGAGCCTCGTAGTCGATTGCCGGGTCGCGATACGGCTGACTGTCGCGCAAGACCGCCCAGAGCGCCCGTAGCATCTTGTGAGCGGTCGCGACGATGGCGCGCTTGTAGCCGCGGCGGATCATCATCGCCTTGTGATAGCCGTGAAATTGACAGTCCTTGGTGCGTGCGGCGGCATGCGCGCATTGATTGAGAATCGTCGCCAGATGCCGCTTGCCGCCACGGGTCTGTGCCGGTTTGCGCTTGCCGGCGCTTTCGTGGTTGCCAGGACAGACGCCGGCCCATGCGGCCAGGCGTTCGGCGCTGCCGAAGACCGCCAGCTCGGGACCGATCTCAGCGAGAATGTCGCAGGCGGCGACGGCGTTGATGCCGGGCATGGTTTGCAGCAGGTCGAGGCGGTCGCGCCACGGCTGCAGGTGGTCGGCCAACGTCGTCTGAAAGGCGGCGATGCGAGCCTGCAAGGCATCGTGTTCGTCGATCAGGTCACGCAGCAACGTGCGATCGCTCGATGACAGCGACCAGCTGATCGCATCCTCGAGCAGTTCGAGCTTGCGCCGGACATGACCCGACAACGAGTGGAGAATCGCTGACGGCGTCTGCGCGGCGAGCAAGCCGTCCATGATCAGGCGACCGTTCTTGCCGAAAATGTCGGAGAGAATGCCACCGATGCGACAGCCGCTCCGGTCCAGCACTTTGTGGACGCGATTCCGCACCGATGCGGCTAACTCCGTCAGGCGGCGGCGATGCCGACTGAGGTTGCGCACCGCGCGAAACGTCCGTGGCGGGATCATGCTTGGGGTGCCCAAGCCGAACTGACAGACCCGCGCCAGCCAGATGCTGTCGGCGACGTCGGTCTTCTTCCCCTTGAGCTGCTTGACCTGATGGGCATTCACCAAGGTCACGGGGATGGCGGCGTCTTCGAGCGCTTCAAACGGCGCTTGCCAGTACACGCCGGTGCCTTCGATCAGCGCCGCGTCGACGGCATGATGTTGCAGCCACGCACACAAGCCGGTCAAGCCGGACGGCAGCGCACTGAAGGCACGGGTCAGCATCGTCGCCGCGCCCGTCGGCGGTTGGCGGCGAATCGTCGCCGTGATCTGCATCTTGTGCACATCGAGACCCGCTACGCACGCATGCACGATCGTAAACGCGTCGGGTTGAAAGGTGTCAGTTACCATATCCACTCCTGTCGTTGAAACGTAAGTTGCATACGTGACGGCGGGTTTGACGGGCGGAGATCGTCGACCGGCAACGGGCGACGTTGCATTTTGTTGCTCGTCCACGGGGTGATCGGGCATCAGCCCGGTCGCCTCGGGTACAGTCCGGGGCGCGATGCGTCAAACCGGGTCCAGTTTAATTTCGGCAACCAGGCGCCATTAACAGTTCGGCCTCCACGACCGTCACGCACATCAGCGATGTTAACCCGGCGCGACACGGCATCATCGTGGTTCAAGTGAGGGTTGCCGCAGGCACGACCGCGTCCCTCGTTCCCATATTTCATGCCTTCGGGGTGTCTAAAAACCCTTCTACATGACGTTTAATACCAAATGACCGTACGTCCGTTAGGACGATGAAGAGAGTTACGGTTGACACCACTGGTGTCGGGAGTGCTCGAGGCCGATCGGCATTTGGATATAGGGCGTGTACCTTTATTAGATGTGATGTTTTCAGGCGTAGTAGCCTCTTCTAGCCGGACGCTGCATCGTCGCGTGTTTGAGATTGTCTGGCAGTCTACTAAGGCGCAGAGTCGGAAAATTAACCTTCAGATTAAACCGATGAAAAAGGCTGCGTATCTTCTCTTTCGCATGGAGACGGCTCTTGGCTAAAACTACGATCACAATTTCGGGATAATGATATTGGTGTTCATTTAAGTGGTCAGGAACCTGAACACAAGAACGTATTTCATATTTTCGGTCCGGTTGCAAGTATCCACTTGGGTGAGCAAGCGGTACGTTTTGTAACGTTGGACGTTTCATGTGCGAATGTGAAGGCATCCTCGATTCCCGAGTTTGTTGTACGTGGATCGATTGATAAATAACAATGGTACGAAATTCTCGACTGACGAGAGCTTTCTGAGCGAAGTGTGAGGAAAACACTGAATGGAGATTCCGACCCTAGAGAAATCGACGCCGTAGGCGAATCGTGTCGGGCGTCTTCCCCAAATCCAAAAAAAATTAGGGCAGCGGATATGAAGCCCCCGCTTGATCAAAACCAAGCGGTGTTGATGGAGGTGCGCGTTGGTTTCATGGAGGTTTCCGCCGTGTGTACGAGGATTCTTGAATGGACTTCGTCACTCTAATCAGACAAGCTAAGTAGAGTTGCGTCGTGACTCAGTGTTTTGGGGTTTCGACCACCAGCACAGAACACCGTCCCTCGAGTTCAATGCTGTAACGAAAATGTGCCGATCGCGCACTTTTTCGTAGAGTTCATCTATGATCTTATAGGGACATACGAGGTCGTCCAATCGTCGGCCGTCAAACACCTTCAGTTTCTCATCCAACATCTCGAATATCTTTGAGATCGTCGATGAAGCGAATGATCGTTCACACGAAGGTTAATCTAGCTTCGTGACTTACGTATGGCATAATCAGTGAGTTTCTATTCACTTACGCATCATCCACTACTATAAGTAATGCCATCTCTGTACAGTGAAACCGCGCTTGATCTGAATTTGCTATCACAGACGGAGATATAGCCTAAAGTGGTGTTTCGAGGCTAGGCGGGGGTTTCCCCCTAGCTGTTAGTATCTGTGTTTGGAAAACCACCAACAGAGAAGGAAACACCACCATGAATAAGGATAACATCGTAGCTCTGCGCACGAGCGTTGGCGACCCGTTGCAGGACGTTTTGCGCGATGGTGCACGGCGGTTGCTGGCGCAAGCGATCGACGCCGAAGTTGACGAGTTGCTTACGCAACACGCGGATCGACGCACGGCCGAGGGTCGAGCGGGCGTGGTTCGCAATGGCTATCTGCCGGAACGTCAGGTGCAGACCGGCATTGGTCCGATTGATGTTCGGATCCCGAAAGTCCGTGCCAACGTTGGCGAAGCGGTCACGTTTCGCTCGAAACTGGTACCGCCGTATGTCCGTAAAGCGGCATCACTGGAAGCCGCGTTGCCCTGGCTGTATCTGAAAGGGATTTCAACCGGCGACATGCACGAAGCCCTGACCGAACTGGTGGGCGACGATGCCAAAGGCTTGTCGGCCACGACGGTCGCACGCTTGAAGCGGAAATGGGCGGCTGAATACGCCACCTGGCGCACCCGCTCGTTGGCGGATCGGACTTGGGTTTACCTCTGGGCGGACGGCATCTACAGCCGCATTCGCGGCGAGACCGGCAAGCTCTGCGCCTTGGTGGTCATTGGCGTTGATCAGCGCGGTCGCAAGGCGTTGCTGGCGGTCGAAGAAGGGGTGCGGGAATCCACGCAAAGTTGGCGCGAGCTCCTGCTGAACCTGAACAAGCGGCACATGAAGGCACCCCAGTTGGCGATCGGGGATGGTGCGTTGGGCTTCTGGAATGCCCTCAACGAGCTCTGGCCTGAGACGCGCTGCCAGCGGTGTTGGATGCACAAGATGGGCAATGTCCTGAATCGCTTGCCGAAATCCTCGCAGGCAAGCGCCAAACGGGATTTACAGGATATCTGGCAAGCCGCAACGAAAGCCCAGGCGGCACACGCCTATGACGCATTCAAAGCGACCTACGAGGCTAAATTTCCGGATGCCGTCGAATGCTTGGTCAAGGATCGCGAGACGTTATTCACGTTCTACGACTTTCCCGCCGAGCACTGGCGCAGCATTCGGACCACCAACCCCATCGAGTCGACGTTCGGCACGATTCGACATCGCACCCGGCAGGCGAAGGGTTGCGTGTCGCGTCAAAGTGCATTACATATGATGTTCAAATTAGGTTGCGTCGCGGAGACACACTGGCGATGTCTACGTGGTTTCAAGCAGCTGGCAGAAGTCGTCGAGGGCATCAAATTCATCGACGGGATTAAATTCGCACCCAAGGAGGAAACTCACCCACCATCAACACAGAAAGCAGCATAACGAATGCTGCTCAAACACCACTTTCGGTTATACCTCATCACAGACATATGGGATCAAATCCTCAATCGTGTAGTGCTCATTGTGCAACGGACACCGATAATGAGCCGAACCGTAGTTGATCCGTTTGGTTTCTTGTAACGACTAGGTGACGCTTGCTCAATTCAGCGTTTGGCATCGCTAAATTACAGTGGAAGCTATTGTTAAAGAATCCGACGTCGTTGGTCAAATGAATCATTGCGGACGCGTTGTTGGCGCTTGCATTCCCTGTAGTCGTTGCGTCATTTTCACTAAGTTTGAGTGCTTCATGCCACTCGGCTGCACGATGGCTAGAGTACATATTCGGATACCCCACTCCTTTGAATAGAACTGGTTAGAAATTCTGGTTAAGATTTTCAAGATTGAGTAAATTTGGAGTTAAGCATGGCGGAAGGGACAGCAACCCGGGCGAACCACAAATTTCGGGTTTTTAACAAGATGGTGAAATGGAGAGAGGGGGTGCAAGGTGTCTACATATTCGCAAAGGCGGTCAAAGGCGTGTGGTGTCCGCTCTACATAGGTAGAGCAAAGTCGTTTCACGGGTACGTCGATAGAAACCATCGAGAATGGTGTGAAGCTAAAAAACTAGGCATGACCCACATTCACGGGAAAGTGATAAACGATCCAGTACAAAGGGCTAAAGTGGAAAAGGAACTGATAAGGAAATTCAAACCGCCATTGAACGACATCGATGTCAACTAGCGGATTCACGAACCGGAACCGCATCGGAGCTGTTTTTGTTCAGTCGGCTTTTCTAGTAATTTAGCTCGACGCGGTCTGCGATGCCGAAGGTAGCGAATATCGGTGGCACCATCGACTGAAACTTGATGACAATGGCGCGACGTTCCTTGGCATAGCGCGTGCCGCTGTAAAACATGCCAAAACCGTCGAAGTCAGAGCTGCGAGGTACGAGAGGATTGAATTCGTCTACACTACAGCGGACGAGCGTGATGCACTATCACGAATTGACTGAGACTCTCAATGGACGCGCGGATCAGCAAGTTGGCAACCACAATCGAGGTATGACGAGATTTATTAACAGGTTGATAGCGGATCGTGCAGTTTCATGAGAAAGATCTTCGATTGAATTGTGCTTCGATCGAATTTACTCTACCAACCATGGGGTAGTGAGATTGTCGACGAAGCAAAGCTATACAGCTTATTGCGTGTTTTTAAGTCATCTTCGCACACCTCAGCCGGTGAGTGTCCAGTGCTTCTTGAGGTCGTTCATCGTTGGAAGAAGGGTGCACCACGACATTCAGGTGCATGGAACATGGTTGCGGGTCAAGGTCCACGTCGCCGACGGAGGTCCTCGATGACACATCGTCCTTTAGTGCAGGTCAGCAGCCTAAACTGAACCATCGAATCCATTGTGCCGGAATATCATCGCGTCACAAGTGTTGCGGTAGCCAAGCGCGTGCCGCTTCAGCGGCTGGATCGTTTCATCGTATCCGGCGTTTAAGTAAGGCGTCCGTCGTTCGGGCCGACCGACAATTTCCAAGTTTCGATCAGAGAAAACTGTGCGAACTCGATAGGTGACGTTGATCAAGGCGTTGATGTACGGTAACTAGGGTTAGTCACGAATCAACCTCGACTCGGTGGAACGTAAAAAGAACGGGTTCGCACTCATCAGCTCGAAGTTAAGAAACCCTCTAATACGGTTTGTCAGATTGAGTAACTCCTAGAACAGGGACTCGTCGCTGACGAATAGACGCTGAGCGTGTGATTGTGTGGAGGTCTTTGGAGACTCACGCTTGAAGCGACCTATCAGTTACAGGTGATCTTGAAGGAAGCAAGTGGAAGTTGGTAGAGGGTTGTATCGAGACTAATTCCAAGTTCCTTCTCGAATCTTCGAAAAGGCAGTTTGACGATTTCGCTTCGTCTATCGCATATTGCGTTATCTTGCGTTTGTTCGGTTTCGGTCGAAGTTCCATGGTGTATGGATTAAGCAGGACAACACGTGACTATTAAGCTCGTGATTCAATCCTCTGCGGGACACATCGCAGCATCGTGGATTCGGTCACGACGGTACGACCTTGATCGAACACGCGGAGGGAGCAGGACCTTTAAGAGGGATCATTTGATCGTCGGTTGATGGTGCTTATGAGCTCGCGATCACGCAGGGTGTGTTGTTTTGAAGGCGGCGCGAATGGTTGATTGAGCGCTTGTCTAACAAGGCGCTTTTGGTACGTAATTCGTTCGATGGTACCACTTGTTAGTGCGAGGTTGAGGGACGCGGTGTGTTGGTGAAGGATGGACTAGGGTGAGGCGTTCTTGAGGGAAATTTGGTGTGCGGTGAGTTGTGATCGTTTCAAAACGTGACGATAGAGTGAGGTTGATTGGGTCACGTTGCGTGTGAGCTTGATGCGTTTTACACGCCTGATCAAGGTGTACGTCCTTAACTAGTGTACGTCCTTAACTAAAGGGTGAGGTTGGTGGGGTGTTTTGAGACTGTTGGTGTGGTTTGCTTGACTGTCTTTAATGTGTGAGTGGTAAAGTGGTCGTGGTGAACAGTGTGCGTTATTGCGCGTTATTAAAGGAACGAGTTGGGTGTTTGGTTTGATGGGTGCTGGTGGAACAAACCCTTTGAGGTGCGGGATGCGATAGGTACGTGAGGATGCGGTTAAAGATGGGGGACTGTGGTCTTGACAAGGGGGCGCGATATGCGCAGGGCGTGGTGGTTTGGTGTTGTTTTAGGGTGGGGAATGAAGGACCGATTAAGGAAGACGCATTGCAAAACGCCGGTTGATGCGGCCACCGTTTGTGTCACCCCCAATCTTTTAGTTGACCGCTAAGCAATTGCGAAACGTTGAATTTATCAGCGTGGAAGTAGCGTATGGTGAGAGGTCGATGCGTTATGGCGCGTTCGAACGCCGCTTGTTTATTCGAATCGAGGACGCCTGCGTCGAGGAGATCGCGTTCACGGCGAACGCGGTTGGCGGTGGTCGCGGCTCGCCAGCCAATCAACCGCCGCGCGGTCGGTTGTGGGTTTTAGATACGGCGCGGACGCGCTATAAGCTGGACGATTAAAGGGTGGGTTACCTTGCTATTAAGGGTGCGGTGGACAGATGAGTGATGCTCATCGGACGTACGCAGGGCGTCAAACAACGTATGACTTTTATTCACACTCTGCATTTTTATCTTGGGAATTGCACGGTATTGCGTATACTTCGCAACCGTTCGAGCGCATGACTCGGCTACTGCATATTGTTAGCTGAATCGTTGTGTTTTCACATGCGTTCGGGCACGGCAACGGCTTGTTTGGAGACTAGCTAACGTCGGAAAGTATGAATACGTTGACATCGTTGCGCTAGCGACGATGGTTTTTTATGCAGGAAGGTACGTCGGATTGTTGTATGATGACGGTCTTCAAGTAGCTGCGGGTTCGGCCATTGCAGGGAAGCGAAGGCGCAGTTGCGGTAGATTGGTAACTGGAGGAGAGGCCAATTGAAATTCTTCAATGAACATTTAGTTCGAGTGCGAGCGTGGAAGGCGCGTTTGTCTTCGCTCGGGAGCGGTTGTTCCTGGGTGGCGTCGACGCGAGTTCGACGAAAGCCCGGATGGGCGGTTGTCGAATCGCCTCGCGTCGAAACGACTCAACGAATCGGACCCGAAACTTCTAGAGGAGATGGGATGATGATTCAAAACACGACATTCCTGCGCCGAGCGGTCGGTAGCCTGCTGGTCGCATTGGTGACTCTAGTCGGGTTTCAGGCGAATGCGCAGTTCAATTTCCAAGAGACAGCGAATGTCGCTTGGGACGAGGCAGACGGATTTGATGACACATCGAATGCGCTTGCTGAAGGTGCTGCCAACGGTGGCACTAGTCTAACGGGCCTAAATGGAAGGATCAGTGCTGCGCTTGAAGGCAATACTGGTACGACGGGCACGTGTTACAAAATTTCCGGCACCGCGGCGTATGCGCTTGCTTTCTCAGGCACCTTAGATTGTCGTGCTAGTGGCGCCGCCACGGGTACGTTGGACGGTATCCTCGGTGAGAATGGAGGTGCACTACCGGTTGCTGTTCGGTCAACTCCGACACAACAACACGTGGATTTTGAACGTGGCGCAAGCCAAACACTCATCATTTCAGGTTACTCAGGCACCGGTGCGGCCCGCAAGGTCACCGAGAAGTTAACGGTCAATATTGCAGTCGCTCAACACGACGAATCGCCTATTGTCACGCAAGACCCGACCAAAGCACCGGTTTGGTACCTGCGTGAAGGTGATGCCAGAACGCTTCAGATTTCACAATTGTTCCGTGACCCCGAAGGTACACCGGTTGCCTTCGATATCGCCGCTACGTCAAGTGACGTTTTCATATGTGACACATCTGATTCAGGTAACCGCACGATTGGCGCAACAGCACCTCAAAACTCTGGCGGATCCACAACCATTGCAGCAGGAAGTGATGCTGATTTCGGTGTATCCGATCCGGTAGGTTGCTCAGTGTCGAATACAAATACTGCGACTAGTCCCACGCCAGACCCAGGTGCCAGAGGTGGAGCCGGTAATCGAGTAGTAACTACCACAAAACGCGGTCCGATTCTCACCATCAACGTGGACAGTCTTGTTATAGATGCCGACACCACCGATGAGGTAGCTGCGACGCCGCGACCCAAAGGTACCTACACTGCACAGGTATTCCTTCGGGTATGGGCCGGAGGCTTGCCTTCAATAGGTTGGGCGACTGCAACAGTCCACGCGAAAGTCGGCGCAAACAACCTTCCTCAATTCCCTGGTGGGGCCGTGGGTTACACTCAGATGATGAATGAAGGCGATGCCGAAAGTGGCGCAATACCGCTCGCCGGTGATCTTGACGCCGGTGCTGGTGTTGACAACGACATGCTTGAGTACGGTTTAGTAGGTCAAGATGCCATGAGGCAGGTTAGTGTTGCAGGTGGTAAGGTATCGCTTGGTGACATTCCTGACGATGCGGCCACGACCAACGTCAATGAAGCGGCCAAGAAACTAATCGGTAAAGGACTTGACTACGAGACTGCAACGACCTTCACGGTCATGATCAGCGTGACCGACAGTTGGTCGGATCCTGTAACGGTGCCTGTTACTGTAACGCTAAAGAACGTCAATGAACTCGACATTGCGAAGAAAGCGGACGGGAAGACTGAAAATAGGATCGGTGAGCAACGGATGGTCAAAGGTCTGAAGCGAACATTTGACTTATCCGAGTACTTCGTTGATCCTGAAGGTGACAACATCACCTACGAGGCGTACACCAATATTGGGACGGACATTGTCGTTGTGGATAACGAGACCGGTATGCTCACCATTACAGGTCCTGCAGCAGGTACATACGTTGCGACTCTGACTGCTACGGACGACGGCAAAACAGACGGAAGAGCGGATAGCAAAATCCAGTCCTACAACTTCAACATCGTCTCTCGTGATGCCAATAAAGCGCCCAAGATCGATCTCGTAGAAGACGGCACGATTGCGATCGGTGCCATGATTAACGAAGCGGGTAGCGCGGGTAAAGATCTGGGTATCGAAATCGACTATGACGATGATGATCCTGCTCCCACGGCAATTTTGACCGGCGGTTCGGGTTTATTCAAAGCCACCGTCGATGACAAGAAGGAAGTAGTCACGATTGCTGTCGGTGAGGCCGCCCTCAATTACGAGATGGCCGACCGACATACGCTCAAGCTGGTGCTACAAGACGCTTGGGATGACACCGTCATGTCAAAACCGCTTGAAATTCAAGTTCAAGTCGTTGACGACAACGACGCGCCGACCGTTAAAAAAGATATGGAAGGTAAGGATGTCGAGATAGCCAATCAAAGCATCGTCGTGAACGGTTCTGGTTCGCTGTACACTGGGGATCATTTCGAAGACGAGGACGGTGACCGTCTGCTCGTCAATGCGGCTTCTAGCGACATGACGAAAGTGACCGTATCCGTATCCGGCTTGGACGGTGTCAAGTTCATGGGCGTTGCCGAAACCGAGAAAGACGAAATGGGGAAAGATAAGCCGGTCACCATTACGTTGACCGCGACAGACCCCGATGGCGCATTAGCCATGTTGACTTTCAAAGTCACGGTCGGCGCCAACAATCCGCCGGTAGCTGATGCCGACGCATTCATGATGGCGTTGCCTGAAAACAACACCATTAATGTTGGTGCAACTGCGGATGTCGATCTCGAAGGTCTGTTTACGGAGCCCGATACGGGTGACGAGATCACCTCGATTACTGCTATGACATCGGACGAAGACGTACTTCTGGTTATTCCAACCAATGACGGCGACAGCATTACGCTAGTCGGTAGAGCTTCTGGTATGGCAACGTTGACGATTACGGCGATGGACGGTGGCGGAAACTCCACACCTCATATGGCCGAAATCACGGTCAACGAAGCGCCGGCAGAATCCATGCCCATCGATCCGGTCGAAATGGACCGCACCATGCCTCACGTGGTTGACATCTCTGGTGTCTTCACCGACGGCGACGACGGCGCGGACATGTTGACGATCACCGCTGAAGCGGTTGGCGACGGCATGGATCGAATCACGCTCGAAATCATGGACGGCCAGCTCACGATCACCGGCGTTCTAGGCATCATGCCTGGTGAAGCCGAGATTCTGCTGACGGCGACTGACCCGCACGGGGCAACCGCGACGTCTACGATCCTCGTATCGGTCATCAACGTTGGTCCGACGGTTGCAATGAACCTCGAAGACCAAGAGATGGACCGCACCATGCCATTGACGCTCGATCTGAGTGGCGTGTTCATGGACGCGGACGGCGAAATGTTGACGATCACTGCTGAAGTCCAAGACATGTCGGTTGTAGAACTCGGCGACGTTGACGACGCAGGTATGCTGATGGTCACCGCCCTTGCGGTAGGTATGACCAACATCGTCCTGACGGCAGTTGACGAAGACGGCGCATCCATCATGGCTGACTTCGAAGTCACCGTTATCAACATCGCTCCTGTTGTTGCAGAAGCTGTGCCTGATCAAAGCACGACCCGTGCGGACGATCTCACGATCGACGTAAGCGGTACGTTCAGCGACCCGGACGCAGCCGACGACATGCTGACGATTACCGTCTCCGTTGCAAACGAGATGTACGTCTCTGCGATGCTTGACAACAACATGCTGACGCTCTCTGGTCTAGACGTGGGTACCTCAGCCATCACCCTGACAGCGACTGACGCTGACGGCGGTATGGTCGAAACCATGTTCGATACCACCATTGATAACGTTGCACCGGTTGTAGCTAACTCCATCAGCCCGATTAACCTCGAAGTTGGTGGCCAGGCTGCATCGCAATCGATCTCTGGACTGTTCACGGACGATGACGACATGCTGACCTACACGGTTACGTCAAGTAACTCAGGTATCGCAGGTGCGTCCTTGACCGCCATGACCGCCATGATTACCCCGATGTCTCGAGGTTCCACAACGATCACGGTTACCGCAACTGACCCGCACGGTGCATCTGCATCCGTCACGGGTTCGGTCACGGTAGGTGACGGCGAACTGAAAGCAGTTGCAGCCAAGTCGCTTGCAGGCTTCGGTCGCGCGATGCTCGCCAGTGTATCTTCCAGTGTTGGTTCACGGCTCATGAACGACGCACGTTCCTCTGACCTCACGCTTGACGCGTGGGCGCCGGTTGAAAACCAAGGCACGATGTCAGCATTGACAGCGGATGATCGCAGCGAAGTTGCATGGAACACCGTGAATGCCACGAACACTGCGACGACCGCAGGCGCCTCGTCTGCCTTCAACGCAGGTCCAATGAGTGGTGTGGACGCACTCCGGTCTACCTTAGGCCAGAGCTTCGCCCTCAACCTGGGTTCAACTGACAACCGTTCGAACTGGTCCGTCTGGGGCGACATTGATCGTCAGTCCTATGAAGGCGCTGGTTATGACGGTATGGCATCAAGCATCTACCTCGGCGCGGACGTAACCGTCGCTGAATGCTGGATGTTCGGTGTTGCAGTCTCTACCAACTCCGGTGAATCTGACTACACCTACGGTACGGCAACGCAAACGATGGATATGAGCCTGACCACAGTGCTCCCATACGTGAGCTACCAGCCGTCCCACGGATCTTCGATCTGGGGTGTTGCAGGCTTCGGTTCTGGTGAACTCGAAACCACAGTAGTCGGTGCAGGTAACGAAACCAGCGACCTTTCCACCCAACTCACGTTGGTTGGTGGTAGCCAAGAGCTGACGCGACTCGGACGCATGAGTCTGGCGTTGCGCGGCGATGCGGCAGTCGCTTCGATCGAAACCGAAGACGGTAACGGCGCAGCTGACGGACTCGCAGCGGATGTCAATCGCATTCGCATCGGTCTCGAAGGCTCGTTACGATCCGATACCGGTAACGGCGGCATGGTTGAGCCTTTCGGCCAAGTCAGTCTCCGTTCCGACGGTGGTGACGGCGATACCGGCACAGGTGTTGAGATTGCAGGTGGTATCCGGTTAACCGGCGGCACGTTCACCCTTGAAGCTCAAGGTCGAACGCTTGCCATGCACGGCGCGGACGAGTACAGCGAATCAGGCTTCAGCTTGATGGCGAAACTCAACCCGTCGGCTAGCGCAACTGGTGTCTCTGTGTCGATCGCTCCGCGATGGGGTGCTGACGCACTAGGCAATGGCATGCTGTGGCAAGATACGCTGAGTCTGAACTCAACACAAACCTATGGCGCGTTGGCAGGCTTCGGCAACGCTGGCGCGAGCAAATCGATCGATACTCAGATCGGCTACGGCATGCTGGTTGCTAACGAGCAATTCCTGCTAACGCCATTCGTCGATCTAGGTATCAGCGATAGCGATCGTCGAGAAACGTTGTTAGGTATTACCCTGCAGCAATTGGTAGAAGGCACTACCAGCCTCGACGTCAACCTAGCACTCGGCCGTGTCGAAGAGCGCACCGGTGCTAGCAGCGGCAAGATCGGCTTGAACGCAACACTGCGCTTCTAGGTCGTTTACGCCACGCGGCGGTCCTGATGTGATCGCCGCACGTCTCTTCTCCAGCCCCGGCACTCCTAGGAGTGTCGGGGTTTTTTATTTGGGCTAATCCAACCAATCCAGTTCGTTCTTGCAATGTCAGCGTAACTACTGTAAATTCGCTGGCAACCTGTATCAAGTGCCGCGGGGCGCATTGAACCCCAATTTGACGGGTTCGAGAAATAGAGTTGTATCCGACATGAAGATAGAGCGCGATGTTGATGTGACGCTGAGAACTGCTTGGTTTCGCTCTTACAGAGAGTTGAGGCTGTGTTTTGGGTATGGTCTCCTATCGACTATACTTCGCAACCGTTCGAGCGCATGACTCGGCTACTGCATATTGTTAGCTGAATCGTTGTGTTTTCACATGCGTTCGGGCACGGCAACGGCTTGTTTGGAGACTAGCTAACGTCGGAAAGTATGAATACGTTGACATCGTTGCGCTAGCGACGATGGTTTTTTATGCAGGAAGGTACGTCGGATTGTTGTATGATGACGGTCTTCAAGTAGCTGCGGGTTCGGCCATTGCAGGGAAGCGAAGGCGCAGTTGCGGTAGATTGGTAACTGGAGGAGAGGCCAATTGAAATTCTTCAATGAACATTTAGTTCGAGTGCGAGCGTGGAAGGCGCGTTTGTCTTCGCTCGGGAGCGGTTGTTCCTGGGTGGCGTCGACGCGAGTTCGACGAAAGCCCGGATGGGCGGTTGTCGAATCGCCTCGCGTCGAAACGACTCAACGAATCGGACCCGAAACTTCTAGAGGAGATGGGATGATGATTCAAAACACGACATTCCTGCGCCGAGCGGTCGGTAGCCTGCTGGTCGCATTGGTGACTCTAGTCGGGTTTCAGGCGAATGCGCAGTTCAATTTCCAAGAGACAGCGAATGTCGCTTGGGACGAGGCAGACGGATTTGATGACACATCGAATGCGCTTGCTGAAGGTGCTGCCAACGGTGGCACTAGTCTAACGGGCCTAAATGGAAGGATCAGTGCTGCGCTTGAAGGCAATACTGGTACGACGGGCACGTGTTACAAAATTTCCGGCACCGCGGCGTATGCGCTTGCTTTCTCAGGCACCTTAGATTGTCGTGCTAGTGGCGCCGCCACGGGTACGTTGGACGGTATCCTCGGTGAGAATGGAGGTGCACTACCGGTTGCTGTTCGGTCAACTCCGACACAACAACACGTGGATTTTGAACGTGGCGCAAGCCAAACACTCATCATTTCAGGTTACTCAGGCACCGGTGCGGCCCGCAAGGTCACCGAGAAGTTAACGGTCAATATTGCAGTCGCTCAACACGACGAATCGCCTATTGTCACGCAAGACCCGACCAAAGCACCGGTTTGGTACCTGCGTGAAGGTGATGCCAGAACGCTTCAGATTTCACAATTGTTCCGTGACCCCGAAGGTACACCGGTTGCCTTCGATATCGCCGCTACGTCAAGTGACGTTTTCATATGTGACACATCTGATTCAGGTAACCGCACGATTGGCGCAACAGCACCTCAAAACTCTGGCGGATCCACAACCATTGCAGCAGGAAGTGATGCTGATTTCGGTGTATCCGATCCGGTAGGTTGCTCAGTGTCGAATACAAATACTGCGACTAGTCCCACGCCAGACCCAGGTGCCAGAGGTGGAGCCGGTAATCGAGTAGTAACTACCACAAAACGCGGTCCGATTCTCACCATCAACGTGGACAGTCTTGTTATAGATGCCGACACCACCGATGAGGTAGCTGCGACGCCGCGACCCAAAGGTACCTACACTGCACAGGTATTCCTTCGGGTATGGGCCGGAGGCTTGCCTTCAATAGGTTGGGCGACTGCAACAGTCCACGCGAAAGTCGGCGCAAACAACCTTCCTCAATTCCCTGGTGGGGCCGTGGGTTACACTCAGATGATGAATGAAGGCGATGCCGAAAGTGGCGCAATACCGCTCGCCGGTGATCTTGACGCCGGTGCTGGTGTTGACAACGACATGCTTGAGTACGGTTTAGTAGGTCAAGATGCCATGAGGCAGGTTAGTGTTGCAGGTGGTAAGGTATCGCTTGGTGACATTCCTGACGATGCGGCCACGACCAACGTCAATGAAGCGGCCAAGAAACTAATCGGTAAAGGACTTGACTACGAGACTGCAACGACCTTCACGGTCATGATCAGCGTGACCGACAGTTGGTCGGATCCTGTAACGGTGCCTGTTACTGTAACGCTAAAGAACGTCAATGAACTCGACATTGCGAAGAAAGCGGACGGGAAGACTGAAAATAGGATCGGTGAGCAACGGATGGTCAAAGGTCTGAAGCGAACATTTGACTTATCCGAGTACTTCGTTGATCCTGAAGGTGACAACATCACCTACGAGGCGTACACCAATATTGGGACGGACATTGTCGTTGTGGATAACGAGACCGGTATGCTCACCATTACAGGTCCTGCAGCAGGTACATACGTTGCGACTCTGACTGCTACGGACGACGGCAAAACAGACGGAAGAGCGGATAGCAAAATCCAGTCCTACAACTTCAACATCGTCTCTCGTGATGCCAATAAAGCGCCCAAGATCGATCTCGTAGAAGACGGCACGATTGCGATCGGTGCCATGATTAACGAAGCGGGTAGCGCGGGTAAAGATCTGGGTATCGAAATCGACTATGACGATGATGATCCTGCTCCCACGGCAATTTTGACCGGCGGTTCGGGTTTATTCAAAGCCACCGTCGATGACAAGAAGGAAGTAGTCACGATTGCTGTCGGTGAGGCCGCCCTCAATTACGAGATGGCCGACCGACATACGCTCAAGCTGGTGCTACAAGACGCTTGGGATGACACCGTCATGTCAAAACCGCTTGAAATTCAAGTTCAAGTCGTTGACGACAACGACGCGCCGACCGTTAAAAAAGATATGGAAGGTAAGGATGTCGAGATAGCCAATCAAAGCATCGTCGTGAACGGTTCTGGTTCGCTGTACACTGGGGATCATTTCGAAGACGAGGACGGTGACCGTCTGCTCGTCAATGCGGCTTCTAGCGACATGACGAAAGTGACCGTATCCGTATCCGGCTTGGACGGTGTCAAGTTCATGGGCGTTGCCGAAACCGAGAAAGACGAAATGGGGAAAGATAAGCCGGTCACCATTACGTTGACCGCGACAGACCCCGATGGCGCATTAGCCATGTTGACTTTCAAAGTCACGGTCGGCGCCAACAATCCGCCGGTAGCTGATGCCGACGCATTCATGATGGCGTTGCCTGAAAACAACACCATTAATGTTGGTGCAACTGCGGATGTCGATCTCGAAGGTCTGTTTACGGAGCCCGATACGGGTGACGAGATCACCTCGATTACTGCTATGACATCGGACGAAGACGTACTTCTGGTTATTCCAACCAATGACGGCGACAGCATTACGCTAGTCGGTAGAGCTTCTGGTATGGCAACGTTGACGATTACGGCGATGGACGGTGGCGGAAACTCCACACCTCATATGGCCGAAATCACGGTCAACGAAGCGCCGGCAGAATCCATGCCCATCGATCCGGTCGAAATGGACCGCACCATGCCTCACGTGGTTGACATCTCTGGTGTCTTCACCGACGGCGACGACGGCGCGGACATGTTGACGATCACCGCTGAAGCGGTTGGCGACGGCATGGATCGAATCACGCTCGAAATCATGGACGGCCAGCTCACGATCACCGGCGTTCTAGGCATCATGCCTGGTGAAGCCGAGATTCTGCTGACGGCGACTGACCCGCACGGGGCAACCGCGACGTCTACGATCCTCGTATCGGTCATCAACGTTGGTCCGACGGTTGCAATGAACCTCGAAGACCAAGAGATGGACCGCACCATGCCATTGACGCTCGATCTGAGTGGCGTGTTCATGGACGCGGACGGCGAAATGTTGACGATCACTGCTGAAGTCCAAGACATGTCGGTTGTAGAACTCGGCGACGTTGACGACGCAGGTATGCTGATGGTCACCGCCCTTGCGGTAGGTATGACCAACATCGTCCTGACGGCAGTTGACGAAGACGGCGCATCCATCATGGCTGACTTCGAAGTCACCGTTATCAACATCGCTCCTGTTGTTGCAGAAGCTGTGCCTGATCAAAGCACGACCCGTGCGGACGATCTCACGATCGACGTAAGCGGTACGTTCAGCGACCCGGACGCAGCCGACGACATGCTGACGATTACCGTCTCCGTTGCAAACGAGATGTACGTCTCTGCGATGCTTGACAACAACATGCTGACGCTCTCTGGTCTAGACGTGGGTACCTCAGCCATCACCCTGACAGCGACTGACGCTGACGGCGGTATGGTCGAAACCATGTTCGATACCACCATTGATAACGTTGCACCGGTTGTAGCTAACTCCATCAGCCCGATTAACCTCGAAGTTGGTGGCCAGGCTGCATCGCAATCGATCTCTGGACTGTTCACGGACGATGACGACATGCTGACCTACACGGTTACGTCAAGTAACTCAGGTATCGCAGGTGCGTCCTTGACCGCCATGACCGCCATGATTACCCCGATGTCTCGAGGTTCCACAACGATCACGGTTACCGCAACTGACCCGCACGGTGCATCTGCATCCGTCACGGGTTCGGTCACGGTAGGTGACGGCGAACTGAAAGCAGTTGCAGCCAAGTCGCTTGCAGGCTTCGGTCGCGCGATGCTCGCCAGTGTATCTTCCAGTGTTGGTTCACGGCTCATGAACGACGCACGTTCCTCTGACCTCACGCTTGACGCGTGGGCGCCGGTTGAAAACCAAGGCACGATGTCAGCATTGACAGCGGATGATCGCAGCGAAGTTGCATGGAACACCGTGAATGCCACGAACACTGCGACGACCGCAGGCGCCTCGTCTGCCTTCAACGCAGGTCCAATGAGTGGTGTGGACGCACTCCGGTCTACCTTAGGCCAGAGCTTCGCCCTCAACCTGGGTTCAACTGACAACCGTTCGAACTGGTCCGTCTGGGGCGACATTGATCGTCAGTCCTATGAAGGCGCTGGTTATGACGGTATGGCATCAAGCATCTACCTCGGCGCGGACGTAACCGTCGCTGAATGCTGGATGTTCGGTGTTGCAGTCTCTACCAACTCCGGTGAATCTGACTACACCTACGGTACGGCAACGCAAACGATGGATATGAGCCTGACCACAGTGCTCCCATACGTGAGCTACCAGCCGTCCCACGGATCTTCGATCTGGGGTGTTGCAGGCTTCGGTTCTGGTGAACTCGAAACCACAGTAGTCGGTGCAGGTAACGAAACCAGCGACCTTTCCACCCAACTCACGTTGGTTGGTGGTAGCCAAGAGCTGACGCGACTCGGACGCATGAGTCTGGCGTTGCGCGGCGATGCGGCAGTCGCTTCGATCGAAACCGAAGACGGTAACGGCGCAGCTGACGGACTCGCAGCGGATGTCAATCGCATTCGCATCGGTCTCGAAGGCTCGTTACGATCCGATACCGGTAACGGCGGCATGGTTGAGCCTTTCGGCCAAGTCAGTCTCCGTTCCGACGGTGGTGACGGCGATACCGGCACAGGTGTTGAGATTGCAGGTGGTATCCGGTTAACCGGCGGCACGTTCACCCTTGAAGCTCAAGGTCGAACGCTTGCCATGCACGGCGCGGACGAGTACAGCGAATCAGGCTTCAGCTTGATGGCGAAACTCAACCCGTCGGCTAGCGCAACTGGTGTCTCTGTGTCGATCGCTCCGCGATGGGGTGCTGACGCACTAGGCAATGGCATGCTGTGGCAAGATACGCTGAGTCTGAACTCAACACAAACCTATGGCGCGTTGGCAGGCTTCGGCAACGCTGGCGCGAGCAAATCGATCGATACTCAGATCGGCTACGGCATGCTGGTTGCTAACGAGCAATTCCTGCTAACGCCATTCGTCGATCTAGGTATCAGCGATAGCGATCGTCGAGAAACGTTGTTAGGTATTACCCTGCAGCAATTGGTAGAAGGCACTACCAGCCTCGACGTCAACCTAGCACTCGGCCGTGTCGAAGAGCGCACCGGTGCTAGCAGCGGCAAGATCGGCTTGAACGCAACACTGCGCTTCTAGGTCGTTTACGCCACGCGGCGGTCCTGATGTGATCGCCGCACGTCTCTTCTCCAGCCCCGGCACTCCTAGGAGTGTCGGGGTTTTTTATTCGCGAGTTTGATCAGAATAAGAAGCAGGAAGTCCATTGCGCAAACCTAAGTCATTGCTACAGCAATATCATGCTTAGAAACCAAATACTGACAATTCCCGTTATCAATGGCGACTACGCCTACTCCACTCGAAACGTATTGCTTGAACTCGATGTGGGAGTGACTTGCCCATCACTCGCAATGAGTTTACCTCCTGCAACGCATGTGGTTGTTGCGGACCCTCCCACCCCCGTACCAAGGCCATTGTTTCTCTGTGAACGTCCACACCCACATGACCGGAACGGACGTTCTCTAATTCGTACTAATGAGTCACACTGATGAATATGAGTAATACAATGTAATTAATCACGATGTATTTGTAATTTTCGATTTATTTGAACGTGCAAGTAGCACAAGCATAGATTTATTGCTATACTTGTAATTCGTACCGTTTAGGATCGATCAATGTCAACCGAAGAAGAAACGAGCCTGTCGTTTCGTGCCAACCCGGAAGATGTAGCTTCGATGAAGTTCATTGAAGAGCACATTGCGAAGTTGACGCAGGACATAGACCCGGATTCGGCAATGAAAGCTGCTTTATCTCGCGCTGGTATAGTCAGATACGCTATTAGGCAAGTTGGCTATTTAGTTCAGACACCATCTGGACGACGTGTATTGACGAACTCAGGCAGGAATGAACTTCGTACTTATCGCCGTCGGATTTCGACTGAATCTGAAGCTTGGCATTGGATCGAAGCTTGTTCAGCGTGGCCTAACGAGAATTTTCACGAGCAGTTTGAGCGGCCGTTAAGCGACCCGCTGTGTAACTCGTGTATCGCACTCGAACAAAATCAAACTCAAAATGGAGAGAAACCATGAACGATAAACCAATTGACATAACAATCGACACACCTGACAAGCCTACTGAAGGTGTCGCAGAATGGAAAATCTACATCAATGCTCGTTTGATACTATGGCATACGGAGACCATTAGTTTCGATCAAGTAGTCGAGCAATGGAATCAATTAGATCCTGATCGACATGTCATTGAGGGGTTACCAGGTATCAACTGGAAAACTCCAAAGGGTACGACAGGAACTCTATATCGAAAAGATGACCCATTGAAGGTTGTATTTGAGATGGAGTTCATGATCGACCCTTCATATCTTGCGTAGAAAGAGCTAAATGTCGGAACACAAAAAGCGGATCTACCAAGAAGCGGAACGGCGTGAGTGGAAAGTTGAGCGTAGAGAGACAGAAGTCGGCGTAGTTGGAATACCCTGCTTTGTTTCACCTACCAATACAAGCTCGATTGAAGTATGGGTAGGAATAGAACCAAATTCAAACGAGCTTCGCTTGTGTCATGAATGGCAACAAGGAGCAATTCATGCTGCTCACATTAAAGGTCTAGCGGACGGGAAAATGTACAGTCGATCTGGTGACGAGTTCTTAAACGGAGTGATCAGACAAACTAGCTCGAGTCTTGTGCTTTCCATCAAGATACGTGATCGCGATTATGAGGACGCATGGGACGCTCTGGTGAACTATGTTAGGCACGTTTATGCGTTGTTCCTTGGTGAGCTGCCAGCAGATCGAATAATTAATCGCCCCTACACATTCAACATTCTCGGTGACCAATCGCCAGAAGCGATTGAATGGCGGAGCCTAGTTTCCCATGAACGAATATCTGTAATCGGACTCGGGGGGGTTGGAGCGTGGATTGCAGACCTTGTTGTTAAGGCAGATCCTAGCGAAGTTCATGGTTGGGATTACGATGACATCGAACCAAAGAATGTCCTGCGAATGCCAGGGGGACTAAATCCATCGATATGGATTGGTAGAACAAAAGTTGATTGGTTTCAAGAGACTTATTCGTTAATACACTCAAATATACATGGTCATTGCATGCGCATAGGGCATGAGAATATACAAGAGATGATCGGAAGTACTACATTTGCGTTTGTAGCTGTTGACGAAGCAAACGACCGCATGACAATCTGTAATGAACTAGAAAACGCAGGAATCCCATTTGTCGTAGCCGGACTATCTTTAGTACGCAAAGAAAGGCGAGTTAAAGTCTCGATGCGAATCGTAACTGCTCATCAAGGCGTAGCTTCTTGGAGAGAGGCAATACCTCAAGTTGGGCAAGCTGGGCAAGATGACTACGGTAGTCTTGATTTACCTGACGTTTACGCAATGGCAGCGAGCTACTCAGTCCAATCTTGGAGGAAAATGAGAGGTCAGTTATGGTTTGAACAACGAGAAGAGTGTCTAACATACATAGCTAATGATCAAACTCTTATAGTCAGAGGTGTTTAGATTGCGTTTTGGCCGGATATGGAATAGATTATGGAACCGTAGCTCTGTTTATACAAACAAAACTCAGAAACCACGAGTACTCCTAAATTTATTGTTTGTAGAAACTATACCTCGATTAGAGGAAATGGAAGAACACACTCTGTATGTCAGTATGAGATTTGCCATCCTATCTCATATGTGCCCTTGTGGATGTGGTCGATTGGTTGATGTGGCATTGTCCCCAGAGACTCGTAGCATTTATTTTGACGGAAAATACTTGACTCTAGAACCGTCGATCGGCGTTACGTTTCCTTGTAATAGTCATTATTCGATTATTTGCAATGAAGTCGTATGGCATCCTCCGTATACGCCCCATCGTTCAGGTAGTTACTTATACCCTTCTATGCACGAATAGTTCCATTCTTCCTCTCCGCGCTTGGGTTCTTCGTCGTGATTACGCACCTATTCTGTTATCCACAGGTGTAGGATCAAACAATTTCGCCACTCCATGCAATCAATCTTCTTCGCCTCGCTCGTCGTACTTTTCCGGACACTCGGTTTAATCAAGACAATTCCGATCAGGTGCTGCTACAAAGGTCTTACTAAAAACACCCGTGAAGGTGGATTGTAGACACCCCGGAGGCATGAAATATGCGCAATGGGAATTCGCGATCTGCTTCGAGGATCGTTTCGAGGTATCACCGCGTATCTAAAATCACGACGACACGAACGATCTGTAACTGGCAACATCCCCTAGCCGAGGTATAACCGAAAGTGGTGTTTGAGCAGCATTCGTTATGCTGCTTTCTGTGTTGATGGTGGGTGAGTTTCCTCCTTGGGTGCGAATTTAATCCCGTCGATGAATTTGATGCCCTCGACGACTTCTGCCAGCTGCTTGAAACCACGTAGACGTCGCCAGTGTGTCTCCGCGACGCAACCTAATTTGAACATCATATGTAATGCACTTTGACGCGACACGCAACCCTTCGCCTGCCGGGTGCGATGTCGAATCGTGCCGAACGTCGACTCGATGGGGTTGGTGGTCCGAATGCTGCGCCAGTGCTCGGCGGGAAAGTCGTAGAACGTGAATAACGTCTCGCGATCCTTGACCAAGCATTCGACGGCATCCGGAAATTTAGCCTCGTAGGTCGCTTTGAATGCGTCATAGGCGTGTGCCGCCTGGGCTTTCGTTGCGGCTTGCCAGATATCCTGTAAATCCCGTTTGGCGCTTGCCTGCGAGGATTTCGGCAAGCGATTCAGGACATTGCCCATCTTGTGCATCCAACACCGCTGGCAGCGCGTCTCAGGCCAGAGCTCGTTGAGGGCATTCCAGAAGCCCAACGCACCATCCCCGATCGCCAACTGGGGTGCCTTCATGTGCCGCTTGTTCAGGTTCAGCAGGAGCTCGCGCCAACTTTGCGTGGATTCCCGCACCCCTTCTTCGACCGCCAGCAACGCCTTGCGACCGCGCTGATCAACGCCAATGACCACCAAGGCGCAGAGCTTGCCGGTCTCGCCGCGAATGCGGCTGTAGATGCCGTCCGCCCAGAGGTAAACCCAAGTCCGATCCGCCAACGAGCGGGTGCGCCAGGTGGCGTATTCAGCCGCCCATTTCCGCTTCAAGCGTGCGACCGTCGTGGCCGACAAGCCTTTGGCATCGTCGCCCACCAGTTCGGTCAGGGCTTCGTGCATGTCGCCGGTTGAAATCCCTTTCAGATACAGCCAGGGCAACGCGGCTTCCAGTGATGCCGCTTTACGGACATACGGCGGTACCAGTTTCGAGCGAAACGTGACCGCTTCGCCAACGTTGGCACGGACTTTCGGGATCCGAACATCAATCGGACCAATGCCGGTCTGCACCTGACGTTCCGGCAGATAGCCATTGCGAACCACGCCCGCTCGACCCTCGGCCGTGCGTCGATCCGCGTGTTGCGTAAGCAACTCGTCAACTTCGGCGTCGATCGCTTGCGCCAGCAACCGCCGTGCACCATCGCGCAAAACGTCCTGCAACGGGTCGCCAACGCTCGTGCGCAGAGCTACGATGTTATCCTTATTCATGGTGGTGTTTCCTTCTCTGTTGGTGGTTTTCCAAACACAGATACTAACAGCTAGGGGGAAACACCCGCCTAGCCTCGAAACACCACTTTAGGCTATATCTCCCCCTAGCCTACGAGCGTGGGGAATCAAGCATGCACGTAAATTCTGACACTCCCTGCATGAACAGGTAGATGGTCCGCACCACGGCTACGGTTCGTTGCGATGGGCCGGGAACCAGGCCACGCCTATCCTAGGATCAGCTTGTCCTCCAGCAACTGCTGGTTCTCCTTGCCGAGCCGCTTCAGTTCGTCGGCTTTCGTCTGGTCGAGTCGCTGCACCGCCCATCTCGCGTTCAATCCACTGCTGGATCGTCGCTTCGCACGGTTCATAGTCGTTGGCAAGCGCACGAATCGAGCGACCTAGATGAGATTCCAGAACGATCTGTTCCCGCAGCGCTTGCGGATATCGGTTGACCATGTAACACCTCTTCTTGCCAAAATGCATGGTAAAAGAGAGTGTAAATTTTCGTTAATATCCCACCTGTACGCCCATACCAGCTTGCCGTGCTAGGACTGCATTTCGAATTAAACGAAGTTTGTCGCGAGTCGCTGTCATGAAATTCTCGTGGGTAGTCGGCAGATTGTGTTTTTAGTTGACACGCTTCGAAATTCGTTGCGACTCATTTGAGATGATTCTGCGATCATCGTCTATGTGCTAATATAAGTAGAAACACTCAGTAGCTTGGTATCTGCTTCGAGCTTCTTGTGTGGTGTTTTCCTAGTCAGTTAATTTCTTTCGGCCGTTCAATCGTACCGAGTGGTCATCTTACCGGCCGTTTTGATGATCAAACCTGTAACTGGGCGAAACTATACGGAGAATTCGTTCCGCAGAACTATCAATGTCCGAATCTTCAACTACTTAAAGAACGAGACGATCTAACAGAATCACCACTAATTAGATTCAGCAACCGACGTGCGATACGCATGTTCGGAGCGTACTTGAGGTCTATATGCTGGAATTCACATCTGAGTTCATCCGCAAGTTCACTTCCTTTCTCGTTCGCAAAATCGTTCGTATTAGACGAAACAAACACAGCAATTCGACACGAAGTTCGACGCATCTCCGTAACACGCGCCAGATATGTTTCCAGTATTTCGCAATCCTCAATGTTTGCTTCTCCCTTGCGCGCCGGTGGCAATGGCTTCATTCCTCGTCGGTAAACTCTATCTGCGATATCGTCGGGCGGTTCTATTTTCTCAGCAATTTGAACCCACCGGTCGGCGGCCTGTCGACAACGGTCCGCATGCTCGCCCCAATGCTCTGTCTTCACCTCCCCGGTCGCGCCGTGCAGTTCGACCAGCTGATTGGCAATGCCTATACTCTTACGAAAATTGCTCAATCCAGATTTCGTTTGCCGTTGAACTTGCGCCACCTTTTCTCGATATTCTTCGACGACTTTCGACGCGATCCACACCTCCAGATTTATTCGCGACTCTGCGACTGTAAGCAAATCCAATGAAGCCGAGTGCTCTTGGAGTTTCACTTTTCGTCGGCTAGGATCTCTTAGCAAATCCAGAATGCTACAAGTATCGAGGCAGAGAATAGGAGGTTCGTTATTAGACGCATCTACTTTATTCACGTCTACGCTTGCCTCGCCAAGTTAATCGGCTTCGTCGTAGTCTATTAACAGTTCTTTCCCGAATTCCCAATAGGTAGTCAGGTCATCCGCGTCATCCTCGGGCCATCGCTCAACTTCGATGAGCCATCGGCGAAGCTTATCGGAACTTAGTGTCTTCTTCTTGGATCGATGATCGGCTATAACAAAGGCACGCCATCGTGCAGCATCAGCAGGATGGTTCATTCCTGTCGACATATTCGCCGCGTTCGAGAATTGAGTAAGAGCATCAGCGGCTTCATCTGAAGTCCAGTCGGAAAGAGTTTGCTTTCGCGGAGTAAGGTTAATCATGATCTGCATAGTCTCCCTCGCGGGTTCGATCACATCATTTATAAAGCCCGCAAGAGCATCGTTATAGCCTACGATTCCAAGTGATCCATGTTCTAGCGGAACGATATTCCCTAGGCGGTAACCGAAACCTACCTCTTGTTGGTTTATCTCTCGTTTCACAGGCCAAAGCGAGACTTGCACGGATGGACCATCAGCACTGTCTCGCCGTTCGAACGCTAACACGCCGCGCCCAGCGAGTAGATTGCTTTCTTCGAGACGAGACTCCACCTCCGTTTCTCTTATCCACACGCCACGCGATTTGCATTTCTCAAGTTTCTCTCCTACGGCTTCGCGCGACGATGCGTTGAAGCTTATCGTGAGTTCTTGATAAAACTCTAAGGACTCTTGCTTTTTACTCATTGGACATGAGAACTTTAGGTCAGTAGATCAGCTCGTGAATGTTAGTTGAATTGAGTGGGGACCGTACGGGTATTAAGGCATGCAACAAATAAGAGAATCGGAGCGATTGGGATTGCGCACGTTTTACGGGACACATTAAGTAAAACGGTCGAAGCCATTTTCATATCTTCGCTCCTAGTCATCAAGCCTAGCAAGTTGCTCGAGTTCGTTTCGGTTCAATGCGACCTGCTTTAACTAGATATATATCCTTTGGAAATAGCTATCGATCTCGCCAACGGCTTCTATCCGCGTTCGGAAATGAGACTCTCGACGAGATAGGTTTGATATCCCTCTCTACATGAATCTCGTCAACACGGATCCGATCACACTAGCCGATTTCGTAGTCGGTAACGATCAGCTAGTTATTGACCTACCACTGCGTTGTGAAGTCGAATTCGATCAAGAATCCGGATGCATTGGACGGCGCAGTGACTCGGAGTTGGCTCTGTACGGGTACTCCAGGTCAGAATTCCTGCAAACGCTTGAGGAAACGCTGTAAGGTTGGTGACTAGTCTACGCTGAGTCTGAGTTGGATGCTATACCAGAAAGCGGAAGACAAAGAGGTATAACCGAAAGTGGTGTTTGAGCAGCATTCGTTATGCTGCTTTCTGTGTTGATGGTGGGTGAGTTTCCTCCTTGGGTGCGAATTTAATCCCGTCGATGAATTTGATGCCCTCGACGACTTCTGCCAGCTGCTTGAAACCACGTAGACGTCGCCAGTGTGTCTCCGCGACGCAACCTAATTTGAACATCATATGTAATGCACTTTGACGCGACACGCAACCCTTCGCCTGCCGGGTGCGATGTCGAATCGTGCCGAACGTCGACTCGATGGGGTTGGTGGTCCGAATGCTGCGCCAGTGCTCGGCGGGAAAGTCGTAGAACGTGAATAACGTCTCGCGATCCTTGACCAAGCATTCGACGGCATCCGGAAATTTAGCCTCGTAGGTCGCTTTGAATGCGTCATAGGCGTGTGCCGCCTGGGCTTTCGTTGCGGCTTGCCAGATATCCTGTAAATCCCGTTTGGCGCTTGCCTGCGAGGATTTCGGCAAGCGATTCAGGACATTGCCCATCTTGTGCATCCAACACCGCTGGCAGCGCGTCTCAGGCCAGAGCTCGTTGAGGGCATTCCAGAAGCCCAACGCACCATCCCCGATCGCCAACTGGGGTGCCTTCATGTGCCGCTTGTTCAGGTTCAGCAGGAGCTCGCGCCAACTTTGCGTGGATTCCCGCACCCCTTCTTCGACCGCCAGCAACGCCTTGCGACCGCGCTGATCAACGCCAATGACCACCAAGGCGCAGAGCTTGCCGGTCTCGCCGCGAATGCGGCTGTAGATGCCGTCCGCCCAGAGGTAAACCCAAGTCCGATCCGCCAACGAGCGGGTGCGCCAGGTGGCGTATTCAGCCGCCCATTTCCGCTTCAAGCGTGCGACCGTCGTGGCCGACAAGCCTTTGGCATCGTCGCCCACCAGTTCGGTCAGGGCTTCGTGCATGTCGCCGGTTGAAATCCCTTTCAGATACAGCCAGGGCAACGCGGCTTCCAGTGATGCCGCTTTACGGACATACGGCGGTACCAGTTTCGAGCGAAACGTGACCGCTTCGCCAACGTTGGCACGGACTTTCGGGATCCGAACATCAATCGGACCAATGCCGGTCTGCACCTGACGTTCCGGCAGATAGCCATTGCGAACCACGCCCGCTCGACCCTCGGCCGTGCGTCGATCCGCGTGTTGCGTAAGCAACTCGTCAACTTCGGCGTCGATCGCTTGCGCCAGCAACCGCCGTGCACCATCGCGCAAAACGTCCTGCAACGGGTCGCCAACGCTCGTGCGCAGAGCTACGATGTTATCCTTATTCATGGTGGTGTTTCCTTCTCTGTTGGTGGTTTTCCAAACACAGATACTAACAGCTAGGGGGAAACACCCGCCTAGCCTCGAAACACCACTTTAGGCTATATCTCGAAGACAAACGCGAAGCGAGATTATGTCGAGAATCAAGCCCGAAACGAAAGGTAAGCAAACTGCAGATTGACTGCACATCAATGGGATTCCGTGCTATAGCGTTTCGAAGATGAATTAATCGCCTGAATATTCGTTTTCGAGTTGTGCGAAACGAACTCTAGAATTTCGGTCGTACTCGTCCGCTAACGTTCAATCAATCCGCGGGTTCTGCGCATTCCAGCGCGAAGTCGAATTCAACCCAAACCGAAGCGAGACATCGCAAAAACCTAGGCGATCAAATCAATCGCTCATTGTTCAGGATTCGTTCTAGCATTAAGAGGGTAGTAGAACAGACCTTGGACGTATGGTCGCCGCGAGGTTAGTCATTCGACACGTATCGGTTACGCGACCGCTCCAGAAGTGTTGTCGCTCGTCAGATTCAGCTTTTCGTCATGGAGTGGACAGTTCGCAATGTATTCAAATGCCGCGAAGCGCCGCCGTTATTAGCGCCATCTGTCTCAGTACGGTGGATCTAAAATCCGAGTCAAAATGAGAGAACTAGCGCGCGATAGTGGAGCAATCGTGAAAGAGAGAGACTTTGTGCTCGCTGTAATGTCAATGTTTCCGTATCAGAAGCCTACACCCGTTCAGGTGCAAAAGCTCTTTTTTCTCATCGATGAAAAACTGCCTGCTTCTAGGGACTGCCCTGAAGGAGTGCCAAGTTTCGAATTTAGACCGGAGGGGTTTGGACCATTTGACCGAAAGGTGTTCGATGTATTGAATGAGCTGTATAACGAAGGATCGGTGAAACTTCTAGGGGATTCCTGGAATCCAACAAGAGCCTACGAAGTAACAGCTGTAGGTCTCGAGAACGGAAAACAGTTTGTCGATGAAATCCCAGAAACGCCACGTTTGTACATTGAGACGTTAGGGAAGTGGGTCTTTTCCGTAACAATCGCTCAACTCATTTCGACGATCTATCAAGCCTTTCCAGAAATGAAGGTGAATAGCGTGTTTCCCGAGTGGTAATTCGCTTCTTAGTTAGGATGGAGCTTAGAAACTAGAGACGTATCAAAAAGTGCCTGAACGATCTGAAAGCTGAAAGTCTGACCCCTAACGAGTAACGTAGTTCGTCATTGCATCCAGACGGATGGGGTTTCATACGACATCTTGTGTCGCATGTTGGTTTATTAGGCTTAAATCTGTATTCACCTCTCAGGTAGTTCAATATACTTCCTAAAAGAATGTTCGATTTATAGACCAGACACCACCTATGACAAAAGAACACAATCGACCATTAGGGAGTCGTGTTAAGTGGACGAAACGAGATGAACGTCCATATGTGACAGCTCACGACCTGTTCACAAGCGAGTCATTTCGACGAGCGATGAACAATCCGATACCGGAGCGAAAACCCCCAACACGCCCAAACAGTCCGAGAGATACGAACACATAACAACTAACCCATGCTAACTGAAGTAACAGTTTTTCTTATCGTCGTATTGATTGGGTATGCACTACTCTCTAATTTAAACTCCTTTCGCCCTCGCTTAGAAGGGTTATCAAATTACGCGGTGCTATTCGAATCCGCCATTTACGGAGGACTGATCTTCGTAGCCTTATGGTTTTCAATGAGATCGATAGATGAAGTCGTAACAATCTGTTCATGTGGAAAGGACTTTGTCGAATATCGGTCGTCGTTACAGGCGTTCTTCTCCTTTACTCAGTCAGACGTATTGCTTCTTACGGGGATAGTAGTCCTTGCTACACTCTTGATAGGAAACAGGAGACGTACTAAAGACGAGATAAGAGTTGAGATTGCGCGGGAATCTGGGTTGATTCCGCAGCTGATATTGGATGCAGTTGACGAACGTTGTCTTGTTCAAGTCACCACTGCAAGACGGAAGGTGTACATTGGTTGGATTTGGATGGGTCCTTCCATCACCGACCGAGGGCAAATTAATGATTTCGCGATCATGCCGATGCAGAGCGGATACCGCGACCGAGCAACGCATGAGGTGTATTTAAAGACTGATTACAGGGAAGCACTTAGGCACTACCTGTATGAACCAACTACTCAGGGCTTACTCTCAAAGAGAGATCTGGAGGTAAGGAGGCGGGAGATGAGCGTTGTCGTACCGGTTGGGGAGATCACGTTAATTCGACGATATATAGATAACTTAAGCGAGCTATTTCACGACCTATTACGAAATTCCAGTGGTAAATTCAGAAGTGCGACATTGCATCTAGACCTTTGAGATTGAACCCTAAACGGTCTAGCAATGGAAAAACACCCACGGAGGTATAACCGAAAGTGGTGTTTGAGCAGCATTCGTTATGCTGCTTTCTGTGTTGATGGTGGGTGAGTTTCCTCCTTGGGTGCGAATTTAATCCCGTCGATGAATTTGATGCCCTCGACGACTTCTGCCAGCTGCTTGAAACCACGTAGACGTCGCCAGTGTGTCTCCGCGACGCAACCTAATTTGAACATCATATGTAATGCACTTTGACGCGACACGCAACCCTTCGCCTGCCGGGTGCGATGTCGAATCGTGCCGAACGTCGACTCGATGGGGTTGGTGGTCCGAATGCTGCGCCAGTGCTCGGCGGGAAAGTCGTAGAACGTGAATAACGTCTCGCGATCCTTGACCAAGCATTCGACGGCATCCGGAAATTTAGCCTCGTAGGTCGCTTTGAATGCGTCATAGGCGTGTGCCGCCTGGGCTTTCGTTGCGGCTTGCCAGATATCCTGTAAATCCCGTTTGGCGCTTGCCTGCGAGGATTTCGGCAAGCGATTCAGGACATTGCCCATCTTGTGCATCCAACACCGCTGGCAGCGCGTCTCAGGCCAGAGCTCGTTGAGGGCATTCCAGAAGCCCAACGCACCATCCCCGATCGCCAACTGGGGTGCCTTCATGTGCCGCTTGTTCAGGTTCAGCAGGAGCTCGCGCCAACTTTGCGTGGATTCCCGCACCCCTTCTTCGACCGCCAGCAACGCCTTGCGACCGCGCTGATCAACGCCAATGACCACCAAGGCGCAGAGCTTGCCGGTCTCGCCGCGAATGCGGCTGTAGATGCCGTCCGCCCAGAGGTAAACCCAAGTCCGATCCGCCAACGAGCGGGTGCGCCAGGTGGCGTATTCAGCCGCCCATTTCCGCTTCAAGCGTGCGACCGTCGTGGCCGACAAGCCTTTGGCATCGTCGCCCACCAGTTCGGTCAGGGCTTCGTGCATGTCGCCGGTTGAAATCCCTTTCAGATACAGCCAGGGCAACGCGGCTTCCAGTGATGCCGCTTTACGGACATACGGCGGTACCAGTTTCGAGCGAAACGTGACCGCTTCGCCAACGTTGGCACGGACTTTCGGGATCCGAACATCAATCGGACCAATGCCGGTCTGCACCTGACGTTCCGGCAGATAGCCATTGCGAACCACGCCCGCTCGACCCTCGGCCGTGCGTCGATCCGCGTGTTGCGTAAGCAACTCGTCAACTTCGGCGTCGATCGCTTGCGCCAGCAACCGCCGTGCACCATCGCGCAAAACGTCCTGCAACGGGTCGCCAACGCTCGTGCGCAGAGCTACGATGTTATCCTTATTCATGGTGGTGTTTCCTTCTCTGTTGGTGGTTTTCCAAACACAGATACTAACAGCTAGGGAAACACCCGCCTAGCCTCGAAACACCACTTTAGGCTATATCTCGGGAGCAAATCATGCTAACCGTAGCGATACGCGACGCTCCGCGAAGTTCGTGGAATGCATCGCGATCGACTGCCAGAAGACAACTTCGCAACCGGGCGTCGTTGCCTTTGTTAGCTCTCTTCGTGTTCTTCGCGCACCCGATCAGTGCGCAATCAGCCGATCATGCGTTTTCCCAAGCCTCGCTCTCCATCGAGTGGAGTGAATCTCAAGATCAGCTAGCAGCAAACCTCCAAGCCCTTCATACCGCGTTTGATGCTGCGAAAGGGGCTCAGGGCAGACGCTTCGCGAATTACTCTATTCGCAATCCCACCCTATCGCTATTCGAGCTGCACGACCAGGAAGGTCGTTACATCACGGCACAGGATCGGCAGGATTACTCGCACGCGCTTGAACTACGCCTAAAGTCAACCAGTACGATCGACTTTGAGGCACTGCCTGAGTCCAAGCAAATCACGCTCGTTGTTGACGCCGTCGCGAAGACCGAAACCGAGATTCGGCGGCTCGTACATTCCTCGGAAGTCGATGCGGCATTGGCGGCTCGAGCCAGGCTAAATACCCCATCATCGCTCACGATTTCGATCAATGTAACCGACGTGGATGAACGACCGGTTGTTGCGGCCCAGTACGATCCTTCCACCAATCATCAGCGTGGATTTTTGTTGCGTATGAATGCCAACGGCGGCGCTCAACGCATTCGAGCCGATCAGCTATTCCATGATCCGGAACGGAGGGAGTTGTACCTCAAACCCAACGCTGAAGACGTTGAGATACGTGAGTTCGTCGGTTATTCACCTAATTTCGATGATCGCACGGTCAGTATTGGCAGTACCGAGTTGGATACGAACAGCATCGCCGGCAACTCACCTTCAAGAGACGGCACGATCGTCCGCGTCAGCACGGCAGGCTCAACAATCATCATCACACCGGTCGCGGATGATCAAGACGGGATTAGGAAGGCAGAGATATGGGTACGCGGCTGGGATCAGCGAGGTCCGACAGCCGTGTTACCGCGTTTGGACCCCGCGACTGCCGAATCACTCGCCAAGATCACGGTTCTTGTCCAGACCGGCAACAACCGACTCCCAGTGTGGCCAGGTAACGCAACCGGGTTCTCCCTCAATTTGGATGAAGGCTTTACGGGTCCGTTGAGACCGCAGTTTGGTTCATGGGACGCAACGGATCCGGATAACGATCAAATCACCTATTCGCTGTTGGATACGTCCACTCGCGATGCGTGCTCGGCGTCAACGGTAGGTGAGGGTATCAGTTTCGCTAGCGCTTGCATTCGCTTGGAATCGACCACGAATGTCATCTTTCAGGTATACGGCGAGTTCGACTACGAGGCAGTGCGTGAGAACCCCATCGGACGTTTCACCTTGCAAGCGACAGACTCCCGCGGAGCGGTCGCGGAGGCGATGTTCACCATCCGACTAGCCAATGTGGATGAACCGATCTCGGGTGGCTTCAAGACCAACGCTCTAAGCATTTACCTGCCGACCACGACCGTCAAACGCTTTGACTTGAGCAAACTCTTCATTGATCCCGAAGAGACTGAAACGCTCACGTTTCGAGCGGTCAGTGGTAATACCACAGTCGCCACCGTGAATGCGACCCCGGATCCGGTGCTTCAAATCACGGCACTAAAGCTCGGTCGAACGACCGTACATGCATGGGCAACGACCCGATCGGGTGAAACTCGACATTCTTCCATGACGGTCGTCATTAAGGACGACAACAATCCACCTGAATTTCCAGGCGGCGTAAGCCGCTACCAAGCGAACGTTGCAGAGAACGCTCCCATCGGGACGAAGCTGTCGACGACGATCTCAGCAACTGACCCAGACTACGGCGATGTGCTTAGTTTCAGTCTGCAGGAAAACGCTCATTTCAGACTATCCGATGAAGGTCTGGCCGTCAATCAGATTCAGCTAGCCACCAAAGCACTCCTCGACTTCGAGACCCAAGCCAACTACCTACTGACCCTTACCGTAAGCGACGATGTGGAAAGCGCAGACGTCCAGGTATTCGTGAACCTGCTCGACATTGACGAAGCGGTCCGCGCCACCTCCGTCTCGATCCCAACCATCAGCATGAGCGTCAACGGGACGGAAATGTTCGACGCGAAGCCACACTTCATCGACGACGAAGGCAGAGTGCCGAATTTCCGCGTTACCGCGTTCGATTCGACGATTGTCGATATCTTTGTGCGTAGTACCGGCGAAGTACAGATCTTTGCGAAACGCAACGGCACAACGGATGCGACATTGACCGCAACGGATTCCTCTGGCGGCGTCGC
The DNA here is from genome assembly GCA_965220235.1 of Candidatus Azotimanducaceae bacterium. Classification (GTDB taxonomy): domain Bacteria; phylum Pseudomonadota; class Gammaproteobacteria; order Pseudomonadales; family Azotimanducaceae; genus Bin55. The sequence continues at coordinate 368,510 of OZ244815.1, forward strand.
GGCAAAGAGTTTCACGGTCGTCGTTGAGACGAGCGAACCGCCGGTGGTAAGTCAACCCGTTGGCAACCAGTCGATGCAGCCTGGTTTGATGGAACTCTCATTGGAGGGCGTATTCTCGGACCCGGACAGTGAGGTATCGATCGTTGAAGCGTCGTCAAGCGACGAAGAGGTGCTCTTGGCGATCTTACCGAGTAACGAACCCGATACGCTCGTGCTCTATGCCTGGAAGACAGGGACAGCCGACGTCAAGCTCGTAGCGCGTGATCCGGCCGAAAACGAGGTAACCCATACCTTCCGAGTAACTGTGACCGATGAAGAGGCACCCGTCACGAGCGCATTGATTTCCGATCAAACCCTCACCGTGGGTCAGCGCCTTGGTTCGTTGAGTTTGTTGGAGGGGTTTTCGACCCCAGAAGAACAACCGTCTTCGTTCTCCGTCAGTTCGAGCAGCACATCGACCGTCAATGCCGTTGTCGCGAGTTCGGACGTGATTGCCTGGTGGGAGTCGTTGAACTGCGTGGAGAAAGTTGCTGCCGTCGGGGATACGGGGATGGCAAATGACTCGAACCCGTATTGCCAGAGTTTCATATCGCTAAGTGTTCAGCACAAGGTCATCGTTCGAGCGGTTGCAGCGCATCACGCGTTGTTGCATGGTCTTTCGGTAGGTAGTGCGGATATCACGGTATCGGCGACGTACGCGTCGGGTGCTGTTACGTCGACAACCTTCACTGCAACGGTTGAAGCTACGGCTTCTAGCGTCGTCGCTTCGATACCGCAGCGAATTGGTTATCTGGACGAAACGCTCACGTTTCAAGTTCAGGAGCTGGTCGGATCGGATATAGCTGTCAATGCGATTGAGATCGCAGTTCGCGAATCGGATGTTGCGAACGCGCGACTGTCTGACGACGGGCAGACCATCGAGATTCAGGGTCTTGAAATTGGCTCTACGAATATTGCGTTGATCGGAACTGACGCCACCGGCGAGTACCTAGTAGTACGTTTTAGCCTTCGCATCGGGAATCGAGCGCCACAGCTTTTGGCATCGGAACTTAGCCTGACGCTCGAAGTAGGCGAAGAACCCTATATTCAAGATCTCTACCAGGTCTTCGACGATGCCCAATCGTTGCGTTTTGAATTGATGGCGAGTCAATCGGACATCCTCGATGGGAGCGTGCAGGGCTCAGACCTGGTCCTTTCGCCATTACGCAAAGGATCCGCCGAGTTTTCCGTTCGCGCGACTGACACTTACGGTGCATCTGCAGTTGCGACCTTCATGGTCAGCGTGAGCGAAGACCTTCTCAACGAGGTCGCGTCTCAAGCGCTCGCCGGGTACGGTCGCGCAGTCCTGAATAGCGTCAGTTCGGTGATCGGATCGAGATTAGACCAACCGATCAATGTGCCCGATCTGCGGACAGATCGAGTATCACAGAATGCTAATTCGCTCGAGTGGACGTCATCCGGTAGGGGATCGGAACTTTTTGATGCGCTGCTCGAAGACGACCCTGCATTGGGAGAATCTTCGACATGGACGAGCGCTTCTTCACGTGTCCATTCGATCCCACGGCTTTCACATACATTCGCAAGCGCTGACGACTCGAGGTATTGGACGCTTTGGACCGACTCGGATACTCAGTCGTACCATGGCGACGGATATCGAGGACAGACGCGCTCGTGTTACATGGGTACGGATGTTGTCATGAATAGCCGAACCCAGGTCGGCCTTGCCGGATCGCAAACGAAAGGCTCGGGTGACTACACCTTCGGCAATGCCCAGCGTTGGGTGGAAACGGAACAGACCTTCCTTTCGCCATTCATGCGTTACCAGGTTCACGACAACGCATCGATTTGGGCAATCGCGACGATGGGTAGTGGGGAAATGGCGACAACGTCGAATAGGGAAGACCGACCGAACTTCACACACCGCTTACGCACTTCAGCAGTTGTTCTCGGCTCGACGAGTGAACTCGGGAGCTTGAAACGCGTTAATCTCACGTGGAACAGTGACGTCGCGCATTTGTCGATAGCAGCCGATTCGTTGGATCCGGAGCGTGATTCACTGACTGCGGACATCCAACGAGCTCGTAGTGGACTGACCACAACGTTCAACATACCTCTGAACTCGCGGGTTGCCCTCGAACCATTTGCTACCCTCAATCTGCGATACGACGGAGGCAGCGATCAAGAAGGCGTGGGAATGGAAACAGTAGGCGGTGCGCGTTTGTCAGCTGGCGCATTCAGTGTTGAATTCCGCGGCCGTCGATTTGAGCTTCGTGACGAACAGAATTACGTCGAACAAGGCATCTCGCTTTCGACCACGTACAACCCATCGAAGGACGCTACGGGTTGGTCAGTATCGCTGGCTCCGACGTGGGGTAACTCGGAACAGACCTTCGATCCGTTCATGTCAGGTCAAAGGATTGATTCACGTTTCAGTACTTGGCTTGAGTCCGGTACGAATGTAGAGGTATTTGGTCTTGAAGGGTCCTTGAGTTATGGCATCCTCGCCAGTCGCGAGCGATTCATCGTGACGCCGTATCTACAGACGCGAACCCACACGGTTAGCGATCAACGCGTAGGTGTGCGACTACGAGGAATGGCGCAGTCCACGCGTCGATTGGAATTGGATTTCCTGATACAGCGCTCGGATCTCTTACAAAATGAGCAGGAAAATGGAGTTGCAGCAACCGCAACATTACGTTTCTAATTTTGGGAATTACATACCTTGTTACACATATCTCAATAAAACACTTGCATTTTGACTTTGTTTGTGTAAAATACTTCCTGTAATAACGGAGATCAACATGGCACGAAAAGCACCTGGGAAGTACTACCGCAAGGGTATGACACTCATCGACATCATGAAGATGTTCCCTGACGACAGCACATCCGAGAAGTGGTTTGAATCACAGCGCTGGGATGGCATCGTAATTTGCCCTAAGTGTGGCTCTGACAACATCCATGAACGCAAGAACCGAAAGCCGACTCCGTATCAGTGCCGATCTTGCCGTAAGTCGTTCTCCGTTAAAACGGACACGCTAATGCACGGCTCGAACCTCGGTTATCAAGTATGGGCAATCGCGATCTATCTTCTCGTTACGAACCTTAAAGGCGTGTCCAGCATGAAGTTACATCGTGATTTAGGCATCACGCAGAAGTCCGCTTGGCACTTGGCACATCGTATTCGAGAAACATGGACGGATAACAAGGGTCTGTTCAACGGACCCGTCGAAGTCGATGAGACGTACATCGGTGGCAAGGAAGGCAACAAGCACGAATCCAAGAAACTCCGTGCGGGTCGTGGTGCCGTTGGTAAAGCTGCGGTTGTTGGCGTGAAGGATCGTGAATCTAATAAGGTCTCCGCGAAAGCCGTAGAACACACGGACGCTCGAACAATCCACCCGTTCATCGAGCAACTAACCGAGCAAGGTGCGACGGTCTACACGGACGAAGCAACCGTATATGACTCACTTCCAACTGTTAGCAATCAGTATCATCACGAAAGTGTCAAGCACAGTGTAGGTGAATATGTACGTGAACAAGCGCACACGAATGGCGTGGAATCGTTTTGGGCGTTGCTCAAGCGTGGCTATCAGGGAACGTACCATCAAATGAGTGTGAAGCATCTAAACCGCTACGTTCACGAGTTTTCAGGACGGCACAATGACCGACCTTCCGACACGATTGACCAAATGGGTTCAGTCGCATCGAACCTAGACGGTAAGCGGTTGCCCTATCAATCGCTCGTGAAGTGAGTCGCAAGCGACGTAACGGACAGTTCTTTACCCACCAAAACCCATTCGGACACAAGGCGTTTAAGTGGTGGGTAGAGCAATGCGAGTTACCCGATCAAGAGATACTAGAGCCGTTCGCTGGTGCTAATGGACTAATCACCCACCTAGAGAACATGGACTACTGCAATGCGTCCGTGTCCTACGACATCGAGCCACAGAACGATCGTGTAGCCGTTCGAGACACACTAGCGGATTTCCCTACTGGTTTCGATGTATGCGTTACCAATCCACCGTGGCTTGCTCGAAACAGTGCCACAGTGCGAGGCTACGACTTCCCTGTATGCGACCATGACAACCTCTACAAGTTTGCGTTGCAGAAGTGTTTGGAGAATTGCGGTTGGGTAGCTGCACTCATACCGGAGTCGTTTATCCGTGCTGGACTCTATCAAGATCGACTAGCGGAGTTCATATCCATACCGCACAAGTTGTTTAGCGACACGGGACACCCAGTAGGACTAGCGTTATTCACACCCGATCCAATCGAGGACGTGCAAGTTTGGCTCGGTGCTGATCGCATCGGTTGGCTATCTGATATGGAGTCGAATCGTCCTACTCCACTCGACAATGGACCAGACGTTGTGTTTAACGACGCTCACGGTAATGTAGGTCTTATCGCACTAGACAACACACGTGAAGCGTCTATACGCTTCTGCGACGTGAGGGAACTAGACGACTACGAGGTTAAGCAAACAGGTCGTCATATCACGAAGCTAGGCGTGTCTGGGTTCGTCAAAATCAGGACGTGGAACAAGTACCTATGTGACTTTCGAGAAGCAACTAAGGACATGCTTCTGACGTGCTACAAGGGCATCCGAAAGGACGGTATGTATCGCCGTCGCTTAGATTGGGAGATTGCACGGGGAATTATCCACCATGCATGAGCCACCCGACTACGACGCGATAGAACGTGAGATTGCCAAATCTGGTATGGAACAGGTCGTAGATCGACTTGACGCGAATGACGAGTATCTTCGTAAACGGATCGAGTGGTTTGTAGATCGGTTCGGATTTCAACCCGAAGCGGTCAAGGACAAAATCCGAGAGGATCGGATGTTCTCCGCTCACTTTGCTAAAGACCCAAGACGGACAGGTTTTCACGAGAAAGTCGCTGCGTGCTGGTTGAAGCAGTTCAGCAACATCATTGCCGAGTTTGAGACACTACCTAAAAGCGGTAAGAATGCTTGGTACGTTAATGGCGACGGATTGATGCAACAGAACGTCAAACCGAAGCCGTCGAAGTCGCTTGACTTCCGATGGATTAGTGGGCGATACACGATATTTGGTACACATAAATACACCCGCGAAGGCGGAGGCAATCAGGACAGTCAGTTTGACGAAGTTAAGCTGACGTTAAGACACTTCCAACAAGGTGCGGTTGATGACTGCACCATCTTGCTAGCCATCGTAGACGGACCGTACTACACACGAGAGAAGCTAGCTGAACTGAATCGGTTTGAGCGGACGAATCCACCATACTCTAAAGCCATGCATATTCAGTTCGTTCCCGAGTACTTGGAGCAACGGCTATGACACGCACGAAGGACGACATCCAACCGATTGACGACACACCCGAAAACGTCGCTAAGGCAATCATGCGAGGACGACCAAAGCCAAAGAAGGAATGGCGTTACCTCAAGCGTATCCGTCAGAGATACGGCAAGCGTAAGACCACCTAGAACCTAAAACCAGCAAGCAACCTAGAAGGGAGATGAAATCGCGATGTGTAACAAGGTATGTAATTCCCCTAATTTTGGAGAGCTCGGATGGCTGGTCAACCTTTATGAGCCGCTGACGTATAGGGACCTGACGTCATTAGAGATCAATTTAAGGCCAAATAAAACATAATATATAGGTCATTAAAGTCATATAATAATCGATATAGATTATATATATAGGATCATATGAAGCACCTTACACCAGGAGCGACTAGAGCAGTCGGGACGTTAGGGAGTGCTTTAAAAACGGCGCGGTTACGCCGTCGACTGTCACAAAAAGACATGGCAGAGGTCATGGGCGTTTCCCTAGGCACGGTTCAGAGGATCGAACGTGGCGACCCAGGCGTTGCTATTGGCAACATCGCTATGGCATTCCTGTGTCTAAACTGTTTGGACAAACTCGCTAACGTGTTAGATCCAACAGCTGATGAAGTAGGCGCTGCTGCTGACTCTCTTCGCCTTCCGAAAAGAGTGAGATCCACTAGCATCAAACGGAACCCAGGTAATCGAGATACCTCCACATCGGATCCCATCGCGTTCTAATGGACGGTACGAGAAGAATCAATGTGGTTCTAGGGAATGACGAACTCCTTGTTGGGGAGCTCATATTTGAATCCAATCGGGGTCGGCAGCATTCCGTGTTTCGTTATCACGAAGACTGGCTTGAAAACCCTCTAGGTTTCGCATTGAGCCCATCCATGCCTTTGCGAACGGGAGGGATACCGTTCTCCGGAGATGGCGCAGCTTCACTCCCCGAACCCGTTGCAGATACTGCACCGGACAACTGGGGGAGAAGCATCATCCAAGCATACCTCGGACGAGGTGCGACCGAACTCGAGATACTCCTTTCTGTTGACGACGAAACGCGAAGTGGCGCATTGCGGTACGCCGATGAACAAGGCAAGATCCAATCCACGGACACGCCCCCTGTACCTAGGCTACCTACGCTCGTCGATCTGAGGCGATTGAACCAAAGGTTCGAGCGAGGAGAAGGCAATCTCACCCAAATTGCACGTGAGTTAAGAGGCACGGGAGATAGTCTTGGTGGCGCACGTCCAAAATCTGCAATTTATGACGGCGATGTCCTTGCAATCGCGAAATACACATCCGAGCGAGACACGATGCCGGTAGAGCAGATGGAGGTCGCAACGCTAAACCTCGCGCATGCGTGCGGGTTAAGGGCATCAAAAGCGCGGGTCGAACTACTAGATTCACCGTATCCGGTTGCCATCATTCAGCGATTTGACCGAACGGAGAATGGCCGCATACATTTTGTCTCTGGTCGCAGCTTTCTAAATCTGCGTGGTTCAAACGCCCCGGTGTACTACACAGATGTGGCAGAAGTGATGCGTGGGAACTGTGGGAACGGTAAGCAGACCTTGACGGAAATCAGAGAGCTCTACCGGAGAGTCATTTTTATGATTTTGGTATCCAATACCGACGACCACATGAAGAATCATGGGTTTCTATATGCTGGAAACGATCGGTGGGTCCTATCTCCAGCTTTCGACATTAATCCTCAACCCTACCGACAAGCACAACTGAAGACAGGTATCAGCGAACTTAGTGGGTCTGAACCATCAATCGAGGCTCTCATTGAGGCTGCGCCGCTATTTGAGATCGATGAAACTGATGCGGCTCGAATGGTGTTCGACATGGCTTCGATCATAGAGAAGAAGTGGAAAGGATTCGGTAAAGAAGCGGGTATGTCCCCACCGGCGATCAATCAATACGATCTGGCTTTCAATCATCGTGAGATGGCAATCGCATTGGCTGTGGTTTAGGCAAAGAATCCTCCTATCGCGGGATAGCGCTCTCCACGCGAGGGAGCGATCAATTCGGTGAATACTCACTAGGATTGGAGGTGATCGACGCAGCGCTGCACTTCGTCATTGAGTTAACACTTCGTAAGCGGAAGTAGCTTTGACGCCTAGTTGCGTGATTCCCTTCGAATAGATGGATTGTGACTAGAGCAGTTCGGCAAACGAATTGAAATTGAGTTTGAAGCGATGTTCATTCTCCCATTGCGCTTTGATGATATCGCACTCAGCAACGGTGATTAACTGTTCTTCAACAGCTAATACCATGAGCTCTGGCGTCCCGATGATGGTCAGTGTTGGTTCGAAATTCAACGCTTCCCGGCGCGCTCGAATGTCATCGAGAGCTAGATCATGCCCACGGTTGATCGCTACCGCAATTGCCGAACATTCGCCAGCACCAAGTCGACCAGAGTCCGAAAACGTAGCAAACAATGAGAGCTCATTCGGCTCGTTTACAACCAATTCGACCAGGGTTCCGCTGTTTAGCGACGCAGTAAAACGGCGTTTTTGATCTTGGTAGTGATCAGAAATTTCTACCGAGACGTGTGAGGTCACAGCAAAATCGCACGATAGCTTCGCGAGCAAGTTCATTCGATCTACTCGAAGGAAATTGATCAGCACAGACGAATCGAGGACGACCACAGAGGTATGTCGTAGGGTTTGGTCGTGAAGGTCTACGCATTTCGCGCAGCATCGGCCAATCTAACTAGGACCTGACCGGAAACGCCTAACATTTTGGCAAGCTCCAACAGGCGACCGCGAGAGATTAACTCTCTTCGATATCCCTCGATAGCCAAGTGGGTAACTTCCCTTTGAATTTCAAGATCGCCTCGACGTATTTGTTCAGTTTCTTCTAGATCTTCCAACATTTTGAGTTCCTTCAGGTACTCGAGACCGTATCGTTCTTGGTCAAGAAGATGAGCTGATTCGGGGGAACTGATATATCGTAGACCTTTCAGTCTAAAAAGGGCGACCGGATAACTAACACCATAGTAGTAAGCGAGTGTGGCGACGTCTTTGTGGTTGATTTGTTGTGAGCCAGATGGGTTGCGGATCTCGCAATCGATCTGAGCTTCTCCAGCTACATCAAACACAGATTGTTCGTGACGAGTCGAAAATCCCTTGTTGCACCTTTGAAGTACCTCAAATACGCCGGTTTTAGGCATCAGAAAGGATGCTGCAAATGCATTTGCCCGACACTCAGTTAGTTCCACTGAATTCTGCTTGCTAGAAACCCTTATCTCGTAATTAGGGTCCAGTAGCGAATGCGCATATTCATGCGCAATCGAAAAGCGCATGCGGGATCTGACATGACTTGAGTTAGCCAGCATGAGCACGTCGATGTCAGGGTGGCGAACGAACATACCGGACACTTCGTCGGGTAGTTTGACGCTAGAAACCCATATTCCCTGTTGTGCGACAAGGCTTGAGATGTCGACGATGGGCGCATGACCGAAACCGATCCGTCGACGTTCTTGCTCGGCGACATTTTCGGCTTGTAGTACAGCTTCACCAATACTTCGCGGATTGGAAATGTCGTAGCTAGGCGGACTCAGACGATCCTTTGCCATGACTAGACGTTTCAAACGTACACCTTCAATGCAGAGTTTCAAGCAGTCTTCAAGCTGAGTTTGAGCTTTGCTGTTTTCGCGAAGCTCAGGTGCGTAGAGCTCTACAGCTGCGAATACGTTTTGGCTCTCATGTGGCGTTTTCTCATTTAGGAGATCCTGAATCGAGTGGCGATACAAGTGTGCGAGCTTCGATAACTCGAGAGTTGATACTTTGCGATTGCCGTTTTCAATCTGGGTGATTGCAGTTCGAGTCACACCAATCTCGTCCGCTACGACTCTCTGACTTAATCCTCGCGATTCACGAGCATTGCGTAAGCTATCGCTAAGTCTTGGAGGTTTCATATGAGCGATCGCGGATACGTACGACAGAGGAATAGATCAATTCTAATCTGAAAAACAAACATAAATGCTTATATTTTCCATGAAAGTTCGATTATTAAACTTAGATCATCACATGAGAAGCGCACCGTTCCGCACTGACTCTAATTCACGAGGTTTCTTGAAATACGTAATGCGCGTTTCATTCTTGCGTCTTACGATTTGTGCGAATTGAGACACTAACCTTTCAAATGTCTTCTGAATATATTGGCATTCGTCTAAAAGCACTGCGCGAATCAAAATCGATTTCACAGGAAACTGTTGCAGAAATACTTGGAGTTAAGGACCGCCAAACCATATCCGCGATCGAGACTGGACAGAGAAGCATGTCAGTCGACGAATTGCTGCTCGCTGCAGAAAAACTTGACGTCCCGGTGGACTACTTTATGGACCCTTTCAGGCTTGAAGGCGAAGGTCAATTCTCCTGGCGTTCGAGTGGTGCTGAACTGACCGAGATTCAAAAGTGGGAGGGACAGGTAGGTAGCTGGATCGCGCTGTACCGCGAATTGACTAAGCAGCTGAACATAAAACGACCATTGCTACGGCATGCGATGAACCTTTCCAAGCGATCGAGCTTTGACGATGCAATAACACTTGGCGAACGCTTTGCGATAGAGTTTGCATTGGGCGACAACCCCGCAAAACGGCTCAGTGAATTGATGGAAACTCATTTAAACTTTCTGGTGCTTTTCGTAGATATGGGGTCGAATGTCTCCGGTGCGGCATGTCGTGTTTCAGATCTGAATGTAGTACTCGTGGCGCGTAATGACATCGCAGGTAGTCGTAACTTCACGCTTGCTCGCGAGCTCTTTCATTTGCTCACATGGGAATCGATCCCACCAAAGTATGTCGAGGATTTGGGTGAAAGTCGAAAAAGCCGAACCGAAGCACTTGGGGATAACTTCGCTGCCGCACTCCTGATGCCGTCAGACGTACTCCGGCGCTTCGGGCGTTGGAACGATCTATCAACCGAACGACTGATTAACAAGCTAAATTTGATCGCGACGGAGTTGGGGGTTACTTCCCAAGACCTCAAATCGCGCTTGGTAACCCTTGGTTCAGTGAACCGAAAGATCGCGGACGGTATCCCAGCTCGGGTGCTTTCGAACAACGGTGGCACAATTGCGGAGATCGAAAAACCGCCTCAGTTTTCTAAGCCGTTCGTGACTGTGGTTGGCGATGCTATCAACAAGGGACATATTTCGGTACGACGAACGGCGAAACTACTGCGCACCACGATAGACGATTTGCAAGATCTCTTGGATACGCATGGTGTCGAGTGCATGATCGGACTGTAGAGTCCAAAAAACGGATTTTGGGTGATCAGTTATCAAACGATCGTTTTAGTAAAGACCGCCGCCCCCAGAGAGGGGCGACGCTAACTAGGTATACCCGAATCTAAAGCACGTCAAATAAGTGCGTGTACTTTAGAACCAACTGCTTCCGATTCGCTCCGAAGCCGGTGCGTTGGTCAAACTCGCTATAGACGAGGTAGAAACCCGTATTCGCGGTTCGCTGCCAAGAGAAGCGGACGTTGGTCGCGAAGATGTCCTCCGCGATGTTGTGCTGGACAAGCGCGCTGATTCGTGCTTTCGCCGAAAACGTGTAAGTGACGCCTAGCCGAGCTAAATCCGCCGTAAACGCTGAGTCCTTTGTTGGCAGATCGATGTTATTGTGGTTGTACGACGCATGGATATCCCATTTGTTTTCAACACGGTACGCGAGAAACAGCCCCGCATTGAAACGGTCGCCGTTGTAGAACCCGCCTTGCGACATGCTGAGCGTCGCGCGCAAGGGTTTAGTCGCTGGTGAGGTCGCGTTGATTGAATACGCGACGTTGTCATAGTCTCCGGCCGGAACCGTGACGCCGACGATGTCGAAGTCGTACTTGACACCTTCCGTGATCAGATTCACCACCGGCCAGAAATCTGCGCCGTTTTCCCATAGCCACCAAGTCTCGAAGTGGGCGCTCCCGCTTTCTAGGTAGCCATCAAAGTCCCAGAATCCATCAAGAAACATGATCTGATTCCATTCCTTCAGGCCACCTTCGTCGGGAAACGAAGTCGTATGGTGGACGCCTGCGTTCATGGCTCGGTAGTCAACGCGTGAGGTGAATCCGACTTCTGGATTGAACCCGCCGCCGACTTCAGCGAGACCGAGATTGAGATTCCAAACCGAGGATCGATAGCTGGAATACAAGGCGAATGCGTGGTCATCGTCGTTGATCCCGGCGGTATTCGTCTTCCCGGCATAACCGATGATGTCTGTATGCTCGCCAATTCCCCATTTTCCGTCGACGCCGAAGGTTTGGTTTTCCGAGTCTTCTCCTTCACGGTTAACCACGATGAATCCAAGCGACGAACGGTTTTTCATCTCACGATTGAATCTTCCAACGAAAAAGTCGTTTTGAGGTAGATATTCGCCACTTTCCGCACGCACAAAGAGCACTCCGACGTTGTTCGAGGATCCGACCTTTCCGGTGATGCGAGCACCTCCAGTCAGCGGGAGTTTTCGCCCACCGGGCTCGATACCGATGCTGCGACTGTGAAAGAGCCTTAAACCGCCAAATCCAACCTCAAACATACCCGCGTTCTCAAGGAAGAAAGGTCGTGTTTCAGGGAAAAACAGGCTGAATCGACCGAGGTTGATTTGAAGCTGATCTGACTCCACTTGAGCAAAGTCCGTGTTGTAGGTGGCATCAAGGGTGAGGCTCCGAGTGAGCGAGTATTTCAGGTCGAAACCAACGTCGTTCTCTTTCTCCGTTGCGGAGTAATCCGTACTTTCAGATTCGACGATGCCAGACAACACATACGGCGTGATTTTTAGGTTTTGGCGGTAGGCTGGAACCTCGATTCCGCGTATTCTTCCGGCTAACGACAAGCGGTAGGTGGAGAACTGAATAGGCAATGATGCCCAGTGCGACTGTTCGTTGATTTTTCGGCTGATTCGGGCGAAATTCACACCCCATGTCTGTACTTTCTCGCTACCGAAGCGAAGCGATGTGAAGGGAATCTCGAATTCGGCGCTCCAACCCTCGTCAATGTATTTCGTACGTACCTTCCAAGTGGTGGACCAATTCCAGTCAGCGTACTCGTTATCGAGCGCTGCGTCGTACTCGACACCGATGGGATTCGTGCCGAACATAAACCCAGTTTGGCCATTGAGGAACGTATCTAGAGCCATCGCGAAGGAGTCAGATTGGAATCCGTCGCTTGAGAGGATGATGTCATCCTGGCTCGGCTCGTGGCATATGACACCGATGTGCACGAATTCATCGGAAAAAGCGAAATACACCTCGGTCTTGCGTGTCGCAGGCGCACCGTTGGTTGGCTGCCATTGGGTGAAGTCCGTGATAGGTGTAAGTGACTGCCAGGCCGGATCGTTTCTGACTTCGCCGTCTAGCGTTGGTAGTGTCGTCAACTTCGTCGCAACGGCGCTGGGACGAGGGGATTCCTGACCCCATGCTCCCACGGCGATCAAGAGCGCTAAGGCAATTGCGCTCTTTGCGATTAGAAATTTAGCCGCTGTATGGACTTTCGCGACGCTTTGTACGAGCGACCGAAACCACCGGTGCGTGTTTTGTGCGGAGTTATCGCGCGGAAAAGCCGCGTACCGAGCTTGGCGATGCTCGGTGTTAGCGTTTAGATAAGGTGTTCTTCTGCCAGCGGGCGTAGCGAACATGGAGGGTCTTTCCTTCTGTGGAATGAGGGCGATGATCGAGTCGGATGTGTGCGAACGTCATAGAAAAGACCCTCCTACAAAAGAAAAAGGCACCAAGTACTAAAAGGTACCTGATGCGACGGCGGCGAATTCTAGAAACATCAATCGTGAGTCGCAACCAGTCCTTTCGCTTCTTCCTGGCGATTCCTAACTTCATTGCGAAACTCCTCCACTTGTCGTGAATGTCCTGCTACGAAACACTCATGTTTTCGGTAACAGAGCAAAGCAATCGGATGTGACGTTTAGCAAGAGAGGAGGGAAGGTCAGTCAAGGGTCGTTGAATTTGAGACGGACGAGCGCTCGGCTAGTTTTTAGGCGAACCAAGCGTTCTGTCTTATTGAGTCGAAACGCGACCGATTTTTCTTCCCTGATTCGTCTCGGTGAAAGGAGTATTGATTCTGGAGACGGCGGAACTCGAATGTATGATCGCATCAATGAAGGTAGTTTTCAGTCGTAAAGGCTTCGATAGCGCGGCAGGTGGTGCACCGTCACCGATCATCGATGGTCGACCTACCAGCATTCCCATACCCGCTGACGATCGTTCCGAAACAACGTATGGCGACTTGGGTTTAGGTTCTCTCGTGCAGCAACTGACGCGGGGCAAACTGACAGCAAGCTCGCTCTGCCACTGCGATCCGATGTTCGAGAATGGTCGTTGCGCCTTTGGACAAACGGGAGCTTCACTGACCCACCTTGCCAATATCGGTGTGGGAGTAGGTGATGTCTTTCTGTTTTTTGGTTTGTATTCAGACGAGGACGGCGGCGATCGACACCATCGTATCTTCGGCTATTTAAAGATCGAGGAGATTCTGAAACTAGGATCCGAACCGACGAAAGCATGCCAGCCGCCTGGATTCTCGGTTCGCCATCCTCACACGATTGGGAATTGGAACAGCAACAACACGATATATGTAGGTCCAGGTCAGGTCGCTAGTACCGACTCGTCTGGTTTACGTTTAACGGCTCGGGATAGTCCAGTAAGTCACTGGCGGATTCCTAAATGGCTGCGCGATACGGGCTTGAGCTACCACGGAAATCAAAAACGGTGGCTTTCTAACGGTAATCTACATACGACGTCCCCTGGTCAGGAGTTCGTCGCTGACATCGCAGGCAACCGAGCTGCCTCGTCGTGGCTTAAACGTATTGTGGGTTTGATTGCCAGTGAGACTTAGCAGCAGACGTCACTAAAGGAAACACAGGTAATAGGGTGAATTCGCAGAAACCAGAGATTGATGAATGGTCAGAGGTTGGAGACTTGCTAGGCGAGCTCTATGGGATCGTAAAGCGACTGGAGGAAATGTTCCCAGGACGAAAGTTCACACCCGATGGGCACTTGGTCGGCAGCATCGGCGAAGCACTGGCGAAATTCATGTTTAACCTCTGCTTGCTACCCGCTTCGGCACCAGGACATGACGCGACTACGGCAGATGGTAGAACTAAGATTCAAATCAAACTAACGCAAGGAAAAATGATTGCTCTTAGATCAGAACCGGAACACTTAATCGTCCTTAGATTGGCTGGTGATCTTGGTATAGAGATCGTCTATAACGGTTGCGGGGTTTCCGCTTGGTCGGAGACCGGTAAGTTGAGTAGCAATGGCACGAGAATGATCTCAATAGCAAAGCTGCGTCAGATAGACTTGATGGTTCCGTCCGCAGACAGACTACCGCTCATCAACAAAATAGACCTGCGTCGCTGAGGAGCCGTCAATGACATTGAACGAGGTTATTTTTGAAGTATCAGAGTCTATGGGCGGGGGTTTTGAGGCGCGTGCGCTTGGATTCAGCATCTTCACCGTAGGGGACGATTGGGATGATCTGAAATCAATGGCAAGAGACGCTGTTCTTTGTCACTTTAATGAAGACGAACTTCCCAGCGTTATTCGGCTTCATTTCGTCCGCGAGGAAGTCATCTCTGTATGAGATAGCTTTGCGATGTTTCGAGTGAAGCAACCCGTCACGTACGATATCTAGAATGGGCTTGAAGCTTTGCCGCGGCGCGGCGAGGTAACAAAAACGACATTGCGATAAACCCCATGAAGATTACCGAAGCACGCCATTACCTCGTAGATAACGTTGCACCCTACCGCGGTGGACGTCAATTCCTCTTTTTCGAACTCTACACAGACGAAGGCATCGTCGGCATCGGCGAAAGACCCACCGGTCATGCGAGTAGCCTGAAGTCCCAAATCAAGCTCTTCCATGAACTCGTCGATGAGTTTCTAGTCGGTCAAAACCCATTCCACATCGAAGCGATGTGGCAGCGGATTTACGGCTCACGCCACGATTACCGGCATCCGAGTCTGTTCATGACACCGACGCTGAGTGCGATCGAGATGGCGTGCTGGGACATCGTCGGCAAGGCGACCGGGCAGCCTATTTATGAGTTGTTAGGCGGACGCTATCACGAGAAAATCAAGGCATATGCCTACATGCCCGCTGAAGGAATTTGGGAAAATCCTGAGAAAGCGGGTGAAGTCGCTGCACAACTGATCGAGGAAGGCAATGGCGCGTGCAAACTGGATCCGTTCATGCCGCTTTATCCACTGCCTCGGGACTTCACGCTGCAGACCATTAACCATGCAGCGAAGATCTTTCAGTGCATTCGCGACGCTGTAGGAGATACGCTTGAGGTTGGCATAGGCACCCATGGGCAGTTTTCCACTTCGGGCGCGATTCGTGTCGCAGACGTCTTCGAGCAGTTCCACCCTATGTGGTTTGAAGAGCCAGTACCACCCGAAAACGTGGATGAGATGGCTCGAGTCGCGGCGCATACCAGCATTCCGATTGCTTCAGGTGAACGCTTAGTGACTAAATACGACTTCGCTGAACTGATCGAGAAGCAAGCCGCGCAGATCATCCAGCTAGACGTCGGCCAATGTGGCGGGATTCTCGAATCGAAGAAGATCGCATCGATTGCGGAAGCACACTATGCGATGATCGCTCCACACATGTACGTAGGTCCGGTAGCTGCAGCCGCGGCGGTACAGTTGGATGCGTGTTCGCCGAACTTCATGATTCAGGAGTACAACGGTGGACCTTTGCACGAAGATCTGTTCGTCGATCCGATTGAGTTCGCTGATGGCTTTATCGAGCTGCCAACAACCCCCGGACTAGGGTTGGAATTCGATCGTAACGTACTCGACAAGCACCTTGCGACCCCTTAACGGCTAGAGCGCAGAGATTCCCTTCAACGCGTTGACGTTCGTTCGCGCACGATGATGTCGAATGCGTGCTCGTGGCGTTCGTCAGCCGCGTGGTGCGTGCGCGAAACTTCGATCCAATCGTTCGCGTCGTATTCCGGGAAGTAGACATCCCCCGAGATTTCTGCGTCAATGATCGTCTCGTATAGGCGATCGGCGACGGGCATCGCGACTTCGTAGATTGCCGACCCGCCGATCACGAAACACTCGTTCGCGCCATTCTCTTGAGCAATCGCCAGGGCTGTCGTCATGTCTCGTGCATGTCGAACGCCATCGTCCCGTAATTCACTCCTTGACATCACGATGTTCTGGCGCTTCGGAAGGGGCTTACGCCTCATGGAGTCAAACGTCTTCCTGCCCATGATGATCGGATGATCGAGCGTAGTCGATCGGAAGTGCGCCATTTCATCAGGCAAACTCCACGGCAGCGCACCGTAGCGGCCGATGACCCGATTCCGAGTCATCGCATAGATGAGGGAAACGATCAAACCGCGATCGGCGCCTTAATCCCGGGATGCGGTCGGTAGTTTTCGAGTTCGATGTCGTCGAACGAAAACTCAAATATGTCCGTCACATCAGGATTCACGACCAGATGAGGTAGCGCTCGCGGCTGCCGGCGTAGCTGTCGTTCTGCTTGGGAGATGTGATTGTTGTAAAGATGTGCGTCGCCGAACGTGTGCACGAATTCGCCCGGTCGTAAATCAGTCGCTTGAGCCACCAAGTGGGTCAATAACGCGTAGCTGGCGATGTTGAACGGTACGCCTAGGAAGATGTCCGCACTTCGCTGATAAAGCTGGCAACTCAGTCGACCGTTCACAACGTAAAACTGGAACAATGCATGGCAAGGTGGTAGGCGCATCTTGTCGATATCCGCGACGTTCCACGCCGAAACAATGTGTCGCCGAGAATGTGGTTCCTCCCGAATGGACCGAATCACGTTCTCGATCTGGTTAATAACACCGCTTCCCTTTGGATCCGGCCATTGAGTCCACTGATATCCATACACCGGACCAAGCTCGCCACGCTCGTCAGCCCACTCATCCCAAATATGCACGTCGTCCTTTTGCAAGTTTCGGACATTGGTGCTGCCGCTCAAGAACCAGAGTAGTTCATGCACGATTCCGTTAAAGAACACGCGTTTGGTGGTGAGCAGTGGAAAACCCTTCTCTAAATCACAACGAAACTGGTACCCAAAGATCGATCGTGTTCCAACACCCGTACGATCGCTCCGCGGTACGCCGTCGGTGAGAATCGTCTCTAGCAACTCAAGATACTGCTTCAACTTTGTGTTTTCCCTTGTAGATATCTAGCGGACATGGGTAGCAGCAACACGACCCCGCCTAAGACCATTAGTGTGCTCAATACTTGACCCATCGACAAAACACCAAACAGGACAAAACCGAGTTCAGGGTCTGGCTGACGGAAAAACTCTGTTGCGAAGCGAAGTAACCCGTACGCAAGCAGGAAGAGACCGGCAACTTGACCGGTCTCTTTCGGCTTCATTGAGAAGACCCACAGTACAACGAACAGAATCACGCCTTCCGCGCAGGCTTGGTAAAGTGACGAAACGTGTCGTGTTACGTCCTCGAATTGCCCGACACAGAGGAAGTTGTGATCCACGACGCTGAAACACGGGAAGTGGACACCAAGTGCAGAATCGGTGACACGTCCTGGTAGCTCTGTGTTGATGAAATTCCCTATTCGGCCAAGTCCGAGTCCAAGTGGGACAAATGGCGCAACAGTATCCATCGTTGTCCAGAAGCCGTGACCATTGAGCTTGCACCAGACGCAAAGTCCTGCGATGACGCCAAGCAGACCACCGTGAAAGGACATGCCGCCTTCCCAGATGCGAAATAGCCAAATCGGGTCGTCGAGGAATTGTTCAAATCCATAGAACAGTGCATAACCAGCGCGACCGCCAATGATCACACCCAGCACCATGTAAAAACATGCGTCGTTGAGCTGACTGATGTTCCACGAAATCCGCTCGTTGCGAATCCGGATGTAAGCCAACAACCAGAACGTCGCAAAAGCCAGTAGATACATGAAACCGTACCAGTGGACTTGGAACAATCCAAAATCCACGAGAACCGGATCAATGATCGGGTAGTTCAATGTTTGCGGATGTCTGACGAGTGGGCTGAATAAGTCGACTGCATTTTACAGCGGCTTGTTAGTCCGAGGCGCACAGCTTCAACGTAGGAATACGACGTCCGCATGTACATCAACACGTCTTGGTGTTGCGATGTTCAGACGTCGCGTTTGAAGTCCACTCGGTTCTATCATCAGCAGACTCTGGTTAAGGAATGCCGTTCAAGATGACGGGTGGACAAGGCATACGAGCGCGATTACGCTTTTTCTAGAAATTTCGCTGATACCGCTTGGAGACGAGAAGTCAAAAAACTCTTGCAACATCTCAGTGAGGTTCGTAGAATTTGCGTGTGATTAGTCAATTAAACAGCGGTTACTGACGAAATTCTGACCCGCTAACGAATTACTCCAATACCGGCCGGCAGCGTGCTGTCGGTTCAAGGGTCGCTAGCAATAGCGGCCCTTGCGTTTTAATAAGGCAAACTAATCATGAGAATATCT
Source organism: Candidatus Azotimanducaceae bacterium (assembly GCA_965220235.1). Lineage (GTDB taxonomy): Bacteria > Pseudomonadota > Gammaproteobacteria > Pseudomonadales > Azotimanducaceae > Bin55. Next base: position 387,299 of record OZ244815.1, read on the forward strand.
GCGTATGTAGACGCCTTGAATCTATATTACGGGGCACTTAAAAACACGCGCTACAAATGGCTTAATCTCGTCAAGTTCATAAATCTGACTCTTTCAGAAATCGAACCTGAGATCAAGAATCTGAAGTACTTTACGGCACATGTGTCGGGGGCTGTAAATCCCGAAACACCTCGACGCCAGCAGATTTACCTGAACGCACTTGAGACTCTACCCGAAGTCTCTGTTGTCTACGGGAATTTCAAATCGAATCCTCTATGGCGACCGTTGATGAGCTTGCCGGTTGCGGATTGCGAGATAGATCTTGAACCGAAATCTCTGAAGTTTTCTAGAGGTGATTTTCCAGTACGTGTAACTAATACCCAAATCCGCGTAATTCCGGTTCGAGCATGGAATCCCCTTTCTTCGCGAACTTGGTTTAACAAGAAGAAAGAGAAGCTCCTCGATGACGCTGTACCGGTTCAGGTGCATAGCATGGAGGAGAAGGGTTCAGACGTCAATTTAGCGGCACACCTTCTCAACGACGCGTGGCGTGATGTTTACGACGTCGCGGTTGTTATTTCCAACGATAGAGACCTTGCGGAAGCGATCCGACTAGTAGTTAAGGACGTTAACAAGAAAGTTATTTTGTTGTGCCCGGCGCGCAATCGCTTTGTCGCCAGCCGTCTTGGCGAAGTCGCTAGCGATGTAAAGTTCGTTAGACCCGCTCAACTAAGAGAGTCACAGTTTCCAGATTCGATTTCGGCTACAAACATCCGTAAGCCAGAAGGTTGGTAGTTTGGGACGTACTGACTGGGGTCTCGTATTTCTGCTGAATGCCTTAGATTCACAGCTAGGGACGGCTACACTTCTCCGTTCGCCATTTTGAGGCGTACGGCTTCAACGTATGTGCCTGATACTGATTGGTTACCGCGTTCGCGATGACCATCCACTCGTGATTGCGGCAAATCGCGATGAGTTCTTTGAGCGTCCTACCAAACAAGCGCACTATTGGAATGATCATCCTGACATCTTTGCAGGTCGGGATGAAGAAGAACATGGGACTTGGATGGGTGTGACTCGTTCCGGTCGCATGGCGGCCGTGACGAATTGGACAGAAACAGAACCAAACGGCGACGCAGACTTGAGTCGTGGTCATCTAGTAGCTGATTTTCTGCGTGGTGACGAGAGTGCGGATGAGTTTGTCGAAACGATTGAAGGACCGCGTTATCGGGGCTTCAATTTCATCGCCTACGACGGTATTGAGCTTGTTTACTTTTCGAACCGAACATCGGAACGTCGTACGCTTAAGCCAGGTATCTACGGTCTAAGTAACACCCGTCTCGGCGACAAGTGGCTCCGAGTGATCAAAGGCGAACGGAAACTCTCGGACCAGATCGAGCATCCGGTTCTTGAGACTCTTATTCGTACGTTGTTTGACCCACATGGCGTGGAATTCCATCCTGCGCCAGAGAAGCACAATGCGCCTTGTTTTATTCTTGGTGAACGTTACGGCACCCGTTCAACGACGGCTATGATCCTGGGTGAAACCGCCGTAGACGTGCGGGAGCAGACCTACGGACCTATGGGTAAAGAACTGAGCGTAGTAGAAGAACATTTTGAATTGAAGGAGCACTGAGAACATGGATTTATCAGGCAAGAACGCCTTGATTACAGGCGGAAGCATGGGTCTAGGGAAAGCGATGGCGAAAGCGTTCTACGGCGCTGGCGCCAATGTTGCGATACTCGCGCGGCGCAAAGACGAGCTGCGGGCAGCTAGCGCAGAAATCGTGTCGAGTGGCGATCGAGATGGCAAGGTTGCGGCGATATCGTGCGACGTGACTCAAGCAGACCAGATTGAATCTGCTCATGCAGAAGTCGTTGATTCAATAGGTCCTGTCGACATTCTGGTCAACAACGCAGGCAAGTCGGAAGCGCATCCTTTCATGAACGTGACCGATGAGATCTGGCAAGGCGATTTGGATCTAAAACTGTTCGCGGCGATCAGGCTCGCGAGGCTCGTATTTCCAGGAATGTGTGAACGACGGTGGGGTCGAGTTATCAACATTCTGAATACTGCCGCTAAGGCACCAGGCGCTCGATCCGCTCCAACCTCAGTGAGTCGGGCCGCTGGAATGGCATTGACGAAGGTTCTCGCCGGCGAAGGTGCTCCGCACAACGTCCTCGTTAACGCGTTGCTTATCGGTCGCATTGAATCGGACCAAAGCCGACGAGCATACGACGCGCAGTCTCGAGAAGAAAGCTACGAGGAGTATCTGGCAGCAAGTGGGAAATCGCTTCCGATGGGTCGAATGGGCGAAGCGCATGAATGTGGTAACGTCGCGCTCTTTCTCGCATCTGAATACGCGTCGTATCTGACCGGATGTGCCATCAACATGGACGGTGGACTCTCTCCCGTTACCTAATCAGTCGATGGTAGGACTATGAGTCAATACCTGCTCGCATGCGATGAAGGCACGAGCAGTGCGCGTAGTGTCTTATTTGACCGCGAAGGTCAAGTTGCAGCTAGTGCGCAGATTGAATTGCAGAGCACCTTTCCCAACGATGGTTGGGTCGAGCAGGATGCAAACGCAATATGGGAAGCCCAGCGTCAAAGCATCACCGATGCACTTGAGCAACTAGGGACGACCACGTCCGCGTTACACGCGGTCGGAATTACCAACCAGCGTGAAACCACCTTGGTGTGGGATAGATCGACAGGTAAACCAGTTGGTCCAGCGATCACGTGGCAGTGTCGACGTACCGCCGATCAATGCGTTGCAATCAACAGTTCAAACGACGCTGAGTGGATCTCTGCCCGCACCGGATTAAAGATCGACCCGTACTTCTCGGCGACTAAGTTGCGGTGGATTCTGGACAGTGACACTGATTTAGCGCAACGAGCAATGAACGGGGAGCTCGCTTTCGGCACCGTGGATTCTTGGTTGATCTTCAAGCTCACCGAAGGTCGCTTGCATGCGATTGATCGTACGAACGCTTCCAGAACGCTCTTGATGAATCTCCATGAAGGCACTTGGGACGATGACATACTCAGTTACTTCGATATACCACCTTCGATGCTGCCGACCATCGCCCCTTCTTCTGGCGAAATTGGCTACACCTCAGGAGATGTTCTAGGCGTCGAAATCCCGATTGCCGGGATTGCCGGTGATCAACAGGCAGCATTGGTAGGCCAGACGTGCACCACAGCAAACTCCGCCAAGCTCACTTACGGTACGGGCGCATTCTTGCTAGTTCATACGGGATTCGAGACCAAGGTCTCAAACTCCGGATTACTAAGCACGACGGCGGCGAGCGTAGGCGAACGTGACGAGTTTGCGATCGAAGGATCGGTCTTCTCGGCGGGTAGCGCCATTCAATGGTTGCGCGACAATCTAGGTCTTCTCGCGACGGCCGCGGAGTCTGAAAATCTCGCAACATCCGTCCCAAACTGCGGGGGTGTCTACCTAATTCCAGCGTTTGAGGGCTTAGGTGCGCCACATTGGGCGTCAGACGTTCGTGGCGCTTTGGTGGGATTGTCGCGAGCGGCGGACCGACGCCATATCGTTAGAGCAGCACTAGAGTCAATTGCCTTACAGTCGTACGATCTTATCGAGGCGCTTGAATCGGATACAGGCGATCAGATTTCGGAACTACGCGTCGACGGCGGCGCGGCTGCAAATAACTTTCTGATGCAGTTTCAGGCGGATTTACTGGATAGACCGGTCGTACGACCAGTGGATTTGGAGTCAACTGCTCGAGGAGCTGCGAATTTGGCAGCCGCAGCGACTGATTTTTGGCTGGAAGCACGATACGAGGTGGATCGACGATTCGAACCAAGTATGACCGCGACGGCTCGAGATTCCAAGTTTGAGGAGTGGCACGCGGCGTTAGAAGCCGTCCTGTAGTAATAAAGTACGTGACTGCGTCTCATTCAGTCCACTAGCCCGTTCCTAATGTACTTCCGGGTCTTTGGGTTTCGCCAACTCTGTTTGACGTGACAGCATTCCGCGCCCCGGTTCGCTTGGAAACTAATCAGTCCATCGAACACTGAATGCATGATCTGAAACAAAATACCGTCAGGACTCGTCTATAAGGGTACAAGAGCTCCGCTAACACCAGAAAATCCAGACCATCAGCCTCTAATGCCCGAATCAGACCTTGATCTCTTAAACCGGTTTTACCAAGATGGTGACTCCGATGCGATTGAGGAGTTTGTCAGTCGTAATCGTCAGGATGCATGGCGATACGCGCAAGTTTTTGGCGATTCTGATCTAGCCGAAGACATCGTTCAAATCGCCTTGGTACGTCTCATGAACGCGAAGCCCGCCAATGGCAAGGTTTCAAATGCAAATACCTGGCTGCGAGCCATCGTTTATTCCGTCGCAGTTGATCAGATTCGGTCAGAAACGACGCGAGCTGGTAGAGAAGCGGATGCTGTGGTCGATATGAACTTGATTCAGCGTGAGATGGACCTCGAAAGTGACGCAATGCGCACGCAGCTGATTGGAGTTCTGCGGGACGAAATCGGCCAGCTTGCGCCTCAATTTCGTGAACCGCTCATTCAAAGGTACTTCACAGGGCTCTCATACAAAGAAATCGCTCAGACGTTGAACCTAAAAACCAGTACGGTTTCAACACGTCTCGCGCGAGGTCTACAACAGCTGACACTCGTCCTTTCGCAGAAAGGTTTCATCGAGTTATCGGCACCCACAAACTCCAATCGCCAGTCTCAAGAAGGTACGAACATGACAAAGCTATCCGCGAAGACCATAGAAGCCAATCGACAACTCGCAGAGAGATGGAGCAATCTGTGGGCGGTTTCCAATCAAGGTCTTGGTCGATTCACGTCTAACCAAAACGAAACTGGTACAACGAGTATCACCTGGCGCGAGGATTGCCCGGTTGGTAAATCCCGCGGGCTCCTAACGGAATTTCCAGATCACGCAGAAGAGAAAACGTGGATCGAAAGCACAATCCAATTCACTGATGCGGCAACGCTAGATTGGTCGAGTCTCGTTTCGGAGCGCGGGCGGATAGTAGATAGCTCGGTGACGTCGTGTGAGAAATACGAGATCGTTCCTGTGGGAGAAACGCTGAGTGTTTCCTTGAACGACCATCACAACGGGACGATCCAGCTCAACGCGAGCGGTCCAATCATCACAAATCCACTGTTGCCAATCTTGGTGCGTGAACACGGTCAAGACTCGACCGCGCAATGGCCAGCAAGGTTGATCGGATTGATGCCCGAAGAGTCACGGGAAGCTGCGGACTCAGACTGGGCGATGGTTCCGGCGTTTGGTCGTTACGCAGGCCAAATCGGCAAACCGATGTCGCGTGGACACCTGTATGAGTTCGGGTCAGAGTCTACCGTGCACATGGAAATTACGATCCTCATTAATAGCGAAAGGGAGCTAACCGGGTGCTTCTGGGAAGAGGAAGGATATGCCGTAGTTGGTGATGAAGAATCTGCTCGAACTGCCTATCTCGCGACTCAAAGTTGAGGGCAAATCGAGCGTTTTACTGGCATGCTGAAGACAAGAATTCACATGGAAGGGGCTTTTGTACGGTATTAGTAACTCAAGTGAGCATGGCTAATGCCATGTTATTTCTACTTCAACCAATAGAATAATTACGAATACTAGGTCGGTCAATCAACCGTTTAAGAACAATCCGAAGTACGTTGCAAGCACATAAACTCTTGCTTTCTTAATCGGTCGGAACTACGTGGTGCTAGACAGGAGATATGGAAATCAAAAACTCAGGTACATGATGCGCAAATTAGCAGCTTTTTGCATTTTGTTGTTTTCTAGCGGTGCGCTCGCGGAGTCGATACCACTTTGGAAGTTCGTCGAACCGTACGACTTAGATCGAATAAGCATTTCGCCCGACGGCAAGTATCTTGCGGCGTCGATATTGCATGGCGACGGTTCGGAGCAGGATTGCAAGTTGCAGGTCGTAAACCGCGAAACTGGTGAAGTCGAATACACGTTTGGCATGCCGGATAAAAGGCGGATTTCGAGCATCAGGTGGATTGACCACGAAACAATCCTGATCCGACCGTCTCGCAAGATGCCTAATGAAGACGCGTACTACGCTACGTACGAATATATGAAAGTCACTGTGGGCGACTGGAAGACGATAGATCTACCTGTTGGCTCGATATACAACGTACTTTATGAAGAACCGGACCATGCCTTGATCGTACGTACAGATGGTAGATACCGTGATTTGTTTAAGGTCCACCTGCGGTCTGGTGCGAGATCCAAAATAGCAAGAGCGCCGTCTCGAGGGAATGCGCCGTACATTAATAACGACAGGAGAGGGGATGCCTTCGTCCTGACAAAGGACAGGACAGATGTCGCATTTCACATTGGATCCGATGAGGACGGACACACAGTCGTTAACGAGCGTTTAGGAAATGCTAATTGGAAGCAGATTGCTAGATATCGCTTTGATCAAAAGGGTTGGCGTCCTACTCACGCCGCGTTTAACCCTGACGAATATTTCACAAAGGATTGGCGAAATCCGAAAGGGATCATGGGTTTAGGCATCTACAACCGCGTCACTGGCGAGCACAGAGAGATTTTTCGAGATGAAATTTATGACATTGGATCACTTTTGATTGATAAATTCGGCAACGTGTGGGGACTCCGGATCGATCATCACTATCCGAAGGTCATCTATCTAAATCCCAATCATGCTTTGTCGAAAGCCCATAAAAGGGTAAAGCAGCAGTTTCCAGAAAGAACAGTCTCGATCCGAGACTACACGCATGACTATCGAACCATTATTACTCGCGTCCGCTCGGCTGACGCACTACCTGAATATGTGATCTTGGATGCCAACACGGGGTCATTTGATCAGATTACCGACCGAGCAAAAGAAATTGGGTTGGACCCTGGTCGGCTGGCGAAGGTGCAGCCGTTCGGGGTGAAAGCACGCGACGGTATACCCGTATACGGTTACCTGTCATCGATGAAAGAAACACCGCGACCGGGACCGATGGTTGTTCTTATTCACGGTGGACCTTATTCACGTGATTCCTGGGAATGGAGCGGTGAAGTTCAGCTTCTCGCGAACGCTGGGTTCCACGTCATGCAGGTGAATTTCCGTGGCTCTACAGGTTTTGGCTTGGATTTCGAGACGATGGGATACAAGCAATGGGGCGGGACGATGCAAGACGACGTTACGGATGCGACCCAGTGGGCGATAGATCAAGGGATCGCCGCCAAAGATCGGATTTGCATCATGGGTGCTAGTTATGGCGCTTATTCCGCGATGATGGGCGTTGCGAAGGAACCTGACCTATATCAGTGTGTGATCGGATACGCTGGGATCTACGATGTTGCTGCGATTGAACGGATCGGCGATGTTTCTCATAGTAAAACCGGGGTAAATATTTGGAGGATCACCATCGGCGCTGACCGAGAGGAACGGGAACCGATGTCAGTATTGAATTACGCTGATAAGATCAAAGCGGCAGTGATGCTAATCCACGGTGGATTAGATCGGCGGACGCCGCCAGAGCACTACCATCGAATGAAGAAAGCGTTTGAAGATATTGGCAAACCAGTCGAAAAGCTGTTTCGAGCAAATCAGGGACATGGCTTTTTCGGTCGCGACACGGTCATGTACATGTATGGGGAGCAACTGAAATTCCTTAATAAGCACATTGGAAATGGCGAGTTTCAGGACGAGATTCGGATGGTCACGAGCGAAAGCTAAAACGTCAGTTTCGTCGTATTTGACGTCTTCTGGTGAATTTACTGTGAAGTACAAGCGTTTCACAGTAATGCATAGTAGATTCTGATGGAACAGGTTCCTTAGAACCTATCACCGAGTAGCTCTATCGGTGGTGCGTAAATAGAGATATGCATTTCTAATGGGATTGCGTTACGGTTAAATCGATTTCGACTTCTTGTATCAAAGTGAAGAATTCTCATAGTCGTGTTAAAAAGGAGTCTCCTGTAGCGCCTTCAGACGAATCGAAACGTCGAATTCATCTCGAAGAAATCCGTAGATTCGTTGATCGAGTCGCAAGAGAAACATCAGATAGCCAAGTCACTGATAGCACTGATCTAATTCGTGAAGATCGTGATTCGCGCTAGACCTATCAGTCGTTTGGTCTGATCCAATTGCAGCGCAAGCCGATTTAATCACCGGATTTTGGTTCAATCATCGAGCTGAAGGAGAAGAGCAGTGCGGACAACGACGTACGGTACGTTCAGTCCTGTTTCAGCCGTTTACGGAATGCTGTCTCGGTCCCGAATGTGGTTGAAATTAAAAGCTGAGGACGCATCTTTCCTAAGGGCTTCTAAATATAGGGCGAGGTCTACAGTTAAGAGGGGAGTATCAGGAGACGCTTCTGCAAGAAGAATGACATCTGCAAGCCCCAAAAATGTGAATTTGTCGTGATCGACTACCTCTGAGCTGTCGAAAGAGGATTCCTTGCTTACTTTTACTAAAGCGCGAAACGTGTTAAGAATCTCAGATTTCTCAGGTTCGCTATGCTGCCGTAAAAGGTTTGATGCTTCAGTTAGCGTATTCGGTGTGACAAGGATGATCTCGAATTGCCGCAAGAATTCAAGCAGGAGTTCATAGTCACGAACGGAATACTCCTTGGTTCGTTTATGTTTTGCAACTAACTCTGGCTTAGTCAATCCTACGGTAATAGGAGTACTAAGTTGGAATCGACGTAAATTCCATCACTCATAAATTAGCTTTCTTCCGGCGTTTCCCAATTTCTCAAGGACTCGAACATTCCATCTTCATCTCGAATACGCACGACCTTATACGTTCGTTTAGGGGTGGCTAATGCGAGTACTCCGATACCCGATGAGCGCCAATCGCGCACAAAACCAATCGTAATTTCCCAGACTTTGTCGAAACGTTCGAACTTGACCTCTTCTAACCCGATTTGCCCTATTGGTTCTTCCTTGTACATTTCGAGCACGTGTTCTTTCGCCTTCCTGATCGCGAGCTGCGCTTCCATGGCTCAGTTTATTCGTGTGTTGAGATTTGAGATTCAAGCATAGATAATGAAAATGAAACCGCAGTCGACGGATTTCATCGAACCAGTGGATTGTGATTGGAGCTTTAGAAGAAGATCGCAGGTGGTTCGTGAGGTGGTAGTGCTTTGTCCAATCCTGCGCCGTGTAGTTGCTCGCGAATAAAGTTAAAGATCTCTTTGGCGGAGTGCATGCGTAAGGCTCTGGCAACGATCCGACGGCAATTCGTCATGGTGATGTTGCGAATCACCCACTTAACCCTTGGAATGTTGGTCGCGTTCATCGAAAGTACGTCGTACCCCATACCGATGCACATCACAGCGCCTTCGACCGTTCCTGCTAATTCACCACATATCCCGATTGGTTTCTTTGCCTCGTGCGCGGTCTTCGCGAGCATTCGTAGCGCGTGCACCATCGATGGGTCAAACTCCCGGTAGAGTTCAGCGACCTGTGGGTTTGTGCGCGAAGCCGCGAGCATGTACTGGGTGAGATCATTGGTTCCAATCGCAAGGAAGTCGACGAGCCGCATAACTTGCTGTCGTTGAAAGATCAACGACGGCACTTCGATCATCACGCCGATCTGAGGCTGCTTGGCATTGACCCCTTCTTCGACAACTTCGCGGAATGCTTGGTCAATGTATCGCTTCGCTGTCTCAATTTCTTCGATATTCGAGACCATCGGCAGCATGATGCGCAGAATGCCTTCTAGATCGGCATTCGCCTTGAACATGGCGCGGACTTGACCAAGAAAAATATCGGGGTGGTCGAGCGTTACGCGTATACCGCGCCAACCGAGGAACGGGTTTTCTTCTTCGATTCTAAAGTAAGGTAGATCCTTGTCACCACCGATGTCCAGTGTCCGCATCGTGACTGGACGGGGATCGAACGCCTCCATATGTTCGCGATAGATGCGTCGCTGTTCTTCTTCGGTGGGAAACCGGTTTCGATTCGCGAACGGGACTTCAGTCCGGAATAACCCAATCCCTTCTGCACCCAGGTCGAGCGATCGCGAGATCTCACTCACCAAGCCAATATTGACCCAAACATTGATGCGTACGCCGTCCATCGTGACGCTCGGTAGGTCTCGAATTTCTTCCAGCTCCGCCTCAAAAGACTCTTCGACATTCACCAGTGCATCGAAATGACTGGTCGTTGCCTCAGAAGGATTTACAACGATTTCGCCGTAATACCCGTCGACGATGAGGGGAAGGTTGTCTATGTCGAGCAGTGGAAGATCGGTTGCACCGATGACAGCCGGCAGATTCAGCGCCCGGGCAAGAATGGTCACGTGAGAATTCATCGATCCTTCCACGGAAACCACCCCAATAAGGTTCTCTGAGGAGACTTCACTGAGCATGGACGCAGACACTTCATCAGCGACCAGAATCGAGTTCGGGGGGATCTCGTTGTCGGTACGATCCTGACGTTGCATGGCAGCCAGGATACGTTGTCCGAGGTCCCGCAGATCCTGCCCACGCTCCGCTAAATACGAACTTTCCGAACGCTCCAGCTCCCGGATGTGCCGGGAGAACACGTTACTTACGGCCGTTTGAGCTCCGACACACTCGTTGAGGACCGTGGTACGCACTTCATGTGGTAGCGCGTCGTCGTCAAGCATGTGCAGATACGCGTCAAAAAGCGCTAGCTCTTCGGCGCCGAGGACGGACTGCATGCGTTCTCGACCTTGATTCAGATCCTCGACGACGACGGTGAGCGCATCATTGAATTCGGCGAGTTCCTGGTCGACGTCATCAGGCTCAATGACTCGGTACGTGACATCTTCGAGCTTTGCATGGGGATGTCGCACGACGGCAGTACCTGATGCAATGCCGGGTGAGCCCGCGTAGCCTTTGAAATGTTGCTCCTCTCGCAGCTTGGGCGGCACAGCACCCAGCGCAATCTCATTCGTTGCGATCGCGTGTGACAAGTCGTGGGCAAACGAAGTTGCAAGCGAGGTAAGAAATCCTTCGTCGTCCTCGCTGAACTCGTGAAACTCGTCTTGCGCGAGAAGTACACCTAGGATGCGTCGTTGATACAGAATCGGCACACCGAGGAAATTCGGGTACGCGTTTTCGTTGTGACCCTCGACGAAATAGACATCGGGATGCTCGTTGATATTGGTCAGATTAATCGGTTCTTTCCGTTTTACGACCAGTCCGATGACTCCAGTGTCAGGGGGCACGACGATCCGAAGCGGGTCGATATCTCGATAGCCTTCATTGGCGACAAGCTGGAGATTTTTTGTCTTGTTATCGACGACGAAGAGCGAACACACGTCGCAATTCAGAATATTGGTGACGCGGGTCACCATCATGGCAGACGCACGACTGAAGCTAACGCCGCCGGAAATATCGGCGATTAGGTCTTGAAGCGCGTCTTGCACCTATATGGCCTCGTGCTCGAAATGCGAGGATAGGTCTTCGAGCGCGTCTCGATAGACGCGATACTTGAAGCGTACCGTCATGCGGACGGGTTCCCAGAAATCAACCCAAGTCCAACGCTCAAACTCTTGCTCGTCTTCGGATCGGGTGAGATCAATGACATGGTCGGGCGAACGGAGCCGAAGCAAAAACCACTTCTGCTTCTGCCCAATGCCTGGTATTTCTCTCGGTATGCGATCGCGAGGTAGTCGATAGCGAAACCAACGCGGCGTCTGTGCGATGACGCTCACTTGATTGGGTCTCAGTCCAACTTCCTCGTATAGCTCTCGGTACATGGCTTCTGTGGGAGTTTCGCCGCGATGGATGCCACCTTGTGGGAATTGCCACCAGTTTCGACTCCCAGAGCGCTGGGCGATCAAGACTTGGTTGGCGTCGTTGCACAGTACAATGCAGACGTTGAGCCGATAGCCATCTTCATAGATGTCGCGCTCTCCGTTTAGCATAAATCGCTCGGGTTTCGAAAGGCACAAAGAGGGCCTGCACTGTGTCGGCCTATCCGATCACAGATGAAACATACCCTCACTTTTCTACATTTTAAAACGTTTTACGAGGGTCGCTGACAAGCATCTTGAATCAGCTCGCATCGTCATTGAGCCCGTATTTGAGGCTTTTTGCTGACAGCCCGGTGGACTGGCACGAGTACGACGACGAACTCTTGATGAAAGCTCGAGCAGAGCGCAAGCCTCTGCATTTGTCGATCGGGCGCTACCTCAGCACACGAACCCCAAACGAAGTCAGTTTTTATTCGCGCGAGGTCGTGGGCGAGACGCTTAATGACGCGTTTATCAATGTGAAGATCGATGCAGATGAACGACCTGATTTAGAACGGTTCTTCACCATCAATTTCGAGCCCAGTGCGCGCCGAGCAAACGCGCCGATGTTCGAGTTGTATCCAACGACGGTCTTTCTCGAGACGACCCAGCTAACCATGTCGTTGCCTGCTAATTTCTTCAGCTTCGACCCGTACGATGACAGCCGCGTGAGACTTTTGTATTCGTCAAACGAAGTGTTGAACTGGCATCTAGTGCACGCAGCGTTTAAGGAAGGATCAGGCTCGATCCTGCTCTCAGAAGCGCATCGACGAGGTCGGATCGGGATGCATGAAAAGGCGGCACCAAGTTACGACGCGTTGCTGGAAGACGCTACGGCACTTCGACAGCGTGTCATCGAAGCGGATGCGCAGAGCGGCGTCTCGACACAGGGATATATTCAAGGGTTAGTCTCACAACTATTGCGATTGTGGTTTCTCAACGATCATCGCTCGCGCGAAGACACCAAGGGACTAGACGTTGCGCTGATCGCCCTCACCAAATGGGTGCGTGATGTTGGGTTCGACCACGTGGAAGGCGGTTTCTACTGCCCGTCGCGGTATCAAGGCGAAATGGGTGCCGAGATGTCGAAATCGCTGGAGTTCAATGCGTGGGCGCTGGATCTGCTGATGCGCGCGGTTGCGATCAGTCGCGACTCGTTATTGACGGAAGTAGCACGTCAGACCGCCGACTTCATCGTTGAACGTTTGCAACTACCGGATGGCGGATTTGCGGTCGGAATCCATGACCCGTCGAATTCAACGCGATTTGCGTGGGACCGGCGTACCGTGCGACGTGCCTTGACCGAAGACGAGTACCTGGTTGTCGAAACGCTTTATGGCCTGGACAAGAAGGCGAACTGGAACGGACGTTGGTTGTTCCGACGTACAGGATCATGGCGTAGTGTCGTGGATCAACTGTTCTTTTCGAAATCTGAAGCGGAAGCGCTGCTCGCTAGCGGACGTGACAAACTTCGAGACCTTGCCCTTACGCGTGACATCGACTATCAGTTCGATGATCGGCGCTTGACTGCTGGTAACGCCGGCGCGGTCAGCGCTTTGGTATTTGCGGCCAAGACGCTAGGCGAGTCGCGCTGGTTTGACGCAGCATCGAATGGCTTGAAATGGATTGTCGAGAATCGACTTGGTGATGACGGCGTAGAGAACGCCAATGGCGTTTCGGAAGGCGTGACGGTGGTCGACTACGCGCTAATACTTCGAGCTGCACTCGATGTTCTTTCCCTGCGGTGGCAACCCGACGTTGCCAATCGTCTATCGCAGCTCGTCGAAGCGCTTAAATCTAGATTTTGGGATGGGAAAACGCTCTCGTTATGCGAGATTGACGTGGCGGGACTGTTGGTGACCTTCCCGCAGAGTCACCAGCTCGGCAAGATTCATCCGGTCGATGCCGTACGGCGAGGACTTCAGCTTTACGCTACCCTCTATCAGGATTCGGATGTCTTTGTCATACTCAAGCGGCTTTTTGACGATATCGAGTCGGTGGGTGCTGCGTTCGACCTGCAGACGAACCCAAGTGGTGATTTTTCACTGGACTTCCAAAAAGGTGAAGTCGTCGTGGTTTTGCGTGGTCCTGAAGATGAGTGTGAGACATGGCGAAACGAACTCAATGAGACGTACAAACCGTTTCGGCACGTGTTTTCGATACCTTTCTCGGTAGCGCGTGATCTACCACCTTGCGTACCACGCATGATGAGTCTAGAAGACCGACAACGAGTAACGGCTCATGTGCTCCACGACTCCCACCAGCTCGACGTGATCGTCGAGTTGGACGCATTGAAGGAAGTGCTGGACGGTCTTTAACACCGACCAAAGCTTTTAATTTAGGGTTCCCACGTGAGGAAATGAACCATGGCTATTGACTTCACCTTTCCCCCAGAAGTAGAAGATGCACGAATGTTGGTGCACAAGTTCTTTACGGAACAGGTACGCCCGCGTCTCGACGCGATCTCGAGTGGCAAAGTTAAGGAAGACTACGGTGTCGCTGTAAAGGATCTCCGTGCGACCGCAAAGGCTCAAGGACTATGGGCGCCGCACATGCCGGAAGAATGGGGTGGTATGGGTTTCGGTATCACTGCGGTCGCGGCGATGTCCGTCGAAGCAGCAAAATTTCCAATGGGACCGTACATCATTAACTGTCAGGCTCCGGACGAAGGCAACATGCACACGTTGCTCCACTTCGGTACGGACGAACAGAAGGAAAAATGGTTGCGTCCGTTAATAGAAGGTACGGCACGCAGTTGCTTCTCGATGACGGAACCAGATACGGCAGGTTCAGACCCTACGCAAATCAAAACCGCCGCGACGGAAGACGGCGACGAGTGGGTAATCAATGGCCATAAGTGGTTTACGTCGGGTGCACACGGGGCACGTTTTGCGATTGTTATCGCGAAGACCGACCCAGACGCTGAAATCGCACAAGCACGCAATAGCGCGTTTATCGTGCCAACTGACTCCGAAGGCTTTGAAATGGTGCGCGACGTACAAACCATGGGCAAGGGTGGTGGTCACGCGGAAATTCGATACAACAACGTGCGCGTGCCTCGCGAAAACATGCTGGGTGAACGTGGCGGCGGTCACAAACTAGGTCAGGTCCGACTAGGTCCTGCAAGACTCGCCCATTGCATGCGCTGGATCGGTCAGATCGAAACAGCACTTGAAATGTTGATCGAACGAGCGCAGAATCGCTACGCACACGGTTCGCTGTTATCCGAAAAGCAAGGCATTCAGTGGATGATGTCGGAGAGTGCGTTGGACCTCTATGCGGCCAAGCTAATGGTGCTTCATTGCGCTTACAAGATTGAAAACGGCATGGACTTCCGTTCGGAAACGTCGATGGCTAAGCACCACGTGGCGAACACCTTATGGAAAGTCACTGACCGCGCGTTACAGGTCCATGGTGCGTTGGGGTATTCCAACGATTCGCCGTTGGCACAAATGCTGATCGATGCAAGATGGTCACGTATCGCTGATGGGTCGGACGAAGTTCACCTCATGCGGATTGCAGACATGGTCATGCGATCTTACAACGAGACCGGTTCCATCAACCACGCGACTGGGGACTTACCACTGTAGGTTGCATTGGATGCAATACACCGCCGAAAGACGGTTCCTTTGTAGTTTCGGATGAGTATGGATAAGGCAACCGACGGCCCGCTTGCCGGTATTAAAGTCGTTGACGTTGGGATTCTGGTCCAGGGACCTCAGGCCGCGGCGTTGCTCTGTGACATGGGTGCCGATGTCATCAAGGTCGAGCTTCCAAATATCGGAGACCAAGCCCGATACATCCTCCTGGGTCCGGACGATTTCAGAAGTGCCTATTTCAATGCGTGCAATCGCGGAAAGCGAGGACTCACGTTAGATCTGGGACAGCCGGAGGGCGCTGAGATCCTTAAACGCCTGATCGAAGATACGGACGTGCTGGTTAGTAACTTCAGCACAGGTACGTTGGAAGCGTGGGGATTAGGGTACGAGGAGCTCAGCGAAATTAATCCGAGACTTATATGGGCATCCGGCAACACATTCGGTCCACGTGGTGAAGATCGTGACCGAAAGGGCGCTGATCTAGCAGCGCAATGCGCGGGTGGCTTAGCGACCACAACCGGACGAGACGGTGATCCGCCGTCGCCTGTCGGTGTCACGATCGCTGACCATATTGGCTCGCTGAACATGTCATGCGGAATACTTGCAGCGCTTCAAGCTCGGGCGAGCAGCGGACGCGGTCAGAAAGTCGAAGTCTCGTTATTAGGAGGTCAGATTTGGGCGCAGGCTGCCGAGTACACGCATTACCTCATGACGGGAAATGTCCCCGGTCGAAGTAATTACGGTCACCCGTTAATTCGGGGTGCTTATCGGATTTACGCAACGTTGGATGGCTGGTTCGGCGTGATCGGGGTACCTCCTAACTCGCTAGATGAGCTCTTGATCGGCGTTGATCGAGCAGATATGTTGATTGACGAGCGTGTTAAAGCGCTCGGCACAGAAGAGGGACGCGCTTGGCTACTCGAGCAACTTGAACTAGCGTTCGCAAAGAAGACCACCGACGAATGGTGTGAGACCTTTAAGGACACCTCGATTAGGTATGCGCCGGTTCGCGATTACGATGCGGCGGCGAACGATCCGAACGTTTGGGAAAACGGATACCTAGTGAGTGGAGTCGATGATCAAGGCGAATCGCAGAAAGTCGTCGGGTCACCGATTCATATGAGCGCAAATCCATTGGAACCAGGTATGCGCGCCCCCTCGCTGGGTGAGCACACCGATGAAATTTTGATCGAACTTGGATACACCGAGGCGTCAGTTGAGGCGCTTAGAGAGCGAGGTATTGTCTGAGGATAGGTTCTAACAAGTCACTTCCTACCATTGAATTCACTTGTATAAAACGCCCATCTTCGTAAGATTTGTTTAAGAGGTGTGACGGTTTCGTGCGTTTAGTGTTGCGCCATTTAGGTCGAACGCTAAGTGCGAGTTACGCGCCATGAAAGTCGAAAAGGGGAACACTGTATGTCATCGAATTTGATGCATTCACGACTCATTCACATGCTAGTGGCGATCGCAGTTGCTTTGCCTGTATCGCTTACCTGGGCGCAGGAGAGTGAGGAGCCAATCGAAGAGATCATCGTTACGGCACAAAGGATTGATGAGGACATTCAAGATGTTCCTATCGCGGTAACCGCACTGACGGACACGATGATCGAAGATCAGCAGGTCATTACGCCCTCTGATCTACAACTTAACGCACCCGGCGTTAGTTACACCGCAACAAACTTCGGCGGTTCGAGTTTCACGATCCGCGGCGTTGGGTCGCTGGCGATCGGTAGTGCGAGTATTGCTGGTGTTTCGGCACACATGAACGAAATCGCGGTGCCATCGAATCTAAACTCGATCGAGTTCTTCGATCTTCAACGGGTCGAGATCCTACGAGGTCCACAAGGTACCTTGTTTGGTCGGAACGCAACAGGTGGCGCGATTAACTTCGTCACCAAGCAACCTGATTTCGAAGAGTACTCGTCTCGCTTGGATGTCGAAATGGGATCCTACGACCACCGTCGCGTCAAGGGTCATATCAACCTCCCATTAGGCGATCGTCTGGCGTTTCGTTTAGCAGGATTCAAGCTCCAACGCGATGGATACGTTGAAAACCTCGCGTACGGTCAAACCGATGACGCAGGCGAGATGCTACCGAACATTGAAGAAACGCTTGATGGCCGGAACCTGTTCGCTCTTCGTGCCACTTTAGCGATCGATCTGACCGAGGATACCGACCTTTGGGTCATGCTGACTCACTTTGAAGAGGACGATGACCGCGCGCGTATCACTAATCAGATCTGCGACCGTAATTCACTGCCTACCACGGGCTGCAAGCCGGATGGAGTTGGTTTTGATGCGCCTCATCTCGGCGCGACGACGGGCGGGATATTCGGTGGGTCCTCAGGTGCGATACCCCTAGGTCCGTCCGGTGCGAGCAATTCGCTGTTTGACTACCCGCGACCGCGATATAACGACCTGCGCCAAATTCACACGGATTTCCAGCCTGTGTTCCAGGAGGACGAACAGATTCTGGCGTTCGGTCTAAACCACGATTTTGACGAACTGAAATTTAGTTTGATTGGTGCAGCTCGCGAAAGCGAGTATCGATCGCTTCAAGATTACGTGATGGACGTAGGTCCTCGCCTAAATCCGACACCGTTGAATCCGACAGGGATTTGGCCAATCTCTGCACCCGCAGAGGAAATTGGCGGATTCTGGGATCTTCGAGGATGCTCATTGGATCGAGGTACCGCGGGTGCGATCGGTGGGTGTACAAATAACGATTACGGCGCGCTTGATCGCGTGTTCTCGTATGACCGCTCATCGAGTTTGAACGAATACAACATCCTGGAAGCCAAGATTCACTCTGAATATGACGGGACTTTCAATTTCCTATTAGGTGCTAGCGCATTCGATACCACGCGAACGACTGAGTATTACGTGATCGCGAACACGCTGGACCTAGTGACGACGTTTGGCGCAACGTTATTCAACTTACCGCCACTATATCCAGGGTTTTTCTTGAACTCAAGTGAGCCAGATGGCCTACAGCTTGACGGCGTATCAGCGTTTGGCGAGGGGTACTTTGACCTCTCCGAAGACATGAAACTGACCGTTGGCTTGAGGTTCAACAACGACAACATACAGCGAAGCGATAGCAGCACGTTGTTCAACGCGATCAATCACGCGGGCGTGATTATTGGTGTGCAACAAGGCATTCTTAATTTGGTACGAGCGCAGGCCGCTTTGGCTGGAATACCTCCCGAAGCGATCACGCTTGACGCCGCGATCGCCCAAGCGGTGCAGCTTGGATTGATCGACGCGAACTATCTATCAAACATTAACGCGTACAGTGGCGCGTTCTGGTCACGTACACTCAATCTACTGTTAGGTGTGTTTGGTGATCCCACGGCAATCGAGAGTGATTTGGCTATGCACTACGGCGTATCGGCGTCTGAGATTACTGCAGCCGCAGCAACACCGGCGTATAGTCCTGAACGAGTGGCGATCAGTCAGAGAGTGCCGATTGTGCCGCAGTTTAACGAGTCACGCTTACTGACAGGTAGTCCAGAGGACGCATCGTTTAGCGAGTTGAGTGGTCGGGTAGGTATCGACTACCAGATCACGAACGACACTATGTGGTATGGGTTCCTGAGCAAAGGCTATAAGCCAGGTGGTTTGAATCCTGCGATTCCGCGTGATTTTCAGGATTCAAGCTCGTTCACTTTTGAGCCTGAGAGCGTCATATCGTTTGAACTGGGACGCAAGTCGCGGATTCCAGATAAACGCTTGACATTCAACACCGCGTTGTTCCTTTACGATTACACAGGTCTCCAAACCACAGTGATTAAGAACAACAGTTCAATCACCGAGAATATCGACGCGCAGATCTTCGGACTCGAAGCGGAAGGCGGTTATCGATTTGACGCGATGCCTCAGTTAGGCGTTGACTTCAGTTACGGTTTCCTTGAAACGCGTATTCAAGATACCGCGTCTATCGATACGACGAACCGTGTTGCTGGTGTGGACGACTGGGTACTGTTGAACAATATCGACCCGGGTGCGTTGACCGCAATCAACTACATTGCACGTGAGTCACAGATTACGCCGGAGCTCGTGATAGCAGCACTGCAAGCTGGTGGGGCGCTTGACATCAGGAACGGCATCACGACGGAATCCGTCTCGTATCCGACCAACAGTCAAGGCGCATCGATCCCTGTTTACTTCTCGAGAAACTTCCTCACTGCGGCCGGTGTCGAGACCTCCGATGGAAATATGACGGACCTTCAAGGCAAGTCCTTGCCGAACTCGCCTCAGCACACATTCAGGATTGGTGCGAGCTACCAATGGCTAGAGAAGTGGAACGGTAGCGTGACGTTGCGGTGGGACCACTACTGGCAGTCAGCTTCATATGCTCGGGTATATAACACGAAGGGTGACGAAATCGATGCCTGGAGTCAACAAAACCTGTCGGTGGTCTACGAGAGTAACGATGACAAGTACAACATAAGGCTGTGGATGCGCAACTTGGCTGACAAGGACAACGTGACGGGACACTACCTGACTTCTGACACGTCAGGATTTTTCCGCAACTACTTCTTGACCGAACCTCGCATCATAGGACTATCGGTAGGCGTTAACCTATAGGCTTTAGCCACTCACGCTAATTTAGCAAAGAGCCAGCCGCCAGTGCGGCTGGCTCTTTTTTATGGCGCGCATTTCGTCAATTTGCTCATTGAGAACCTAAATGGCACCAAACGAAACCATCGAATCACTTCAAGAGACGGCCATCGCTGCGGCGACTGCGGGCGGTAGGGAAACCTTAAAGTGGTTTCGGCAATCGCTATCGGTCGAGAATAAGAACGCGCCAGGTACGGGATTCGACCCCGTCACTGCGGCGGATAGAGCGTGCGAACGCATCATTCGTGACCACATTGGGAGTCGATTTCCGAATCATGCGATCAGGGGAGAAGAGTTCGAAGATGTGGGATCAGGCGAGTGGACTTGGCTGATCGATCCAATCGATGGGACGCGGGCATTTATCAGTGGTTTTGTCCATTGGGGGGTGCTTCTCGGTCTACTTCGCAACGAGACACCACGCTTAGGCGTCATGGTTCAACCGTTCCTAGACGAAGTATTTGTCGGTGATGGCGAGTCTGCAACCTACATGCGAGGTGAGCAAACTATTCAGATGCGCACACGA
Source organism: Candidatus Azotimanducaceae bacterium (assembly GCA_965220235.1). Classification (GTDB taxonomy): domain Bacteria; phylum Pseudomonadota; class Gammaproteobacteria; order Pseudomonadales; family Azotimanducaceae; genus Bin55. The sequence goes on from OZ244815.1 coordinate 407,786, forward strand.
GAGACTCGGGATTTAAAGGATGCAACGTTTGCGACGACCGATCCGCGGTTGTTTAAAAAGGCGGGCGATGAGCGCGAATTGGAACGAATCGAGAGCAAGGTTCGACTGGTTCGGTACGGCACTGACTGCTACCAGTACGCATTGGTTGCACTCGGCCAACTGGATATCGTGGTTGAAAATGTCCTCAAACCTTGGGATATCTTGCCGCTCGTACCCATCGTACGTGGTGCACGTGGCGTACTAACCAACTGGCAAGGCGGAGACGACCTATCCGCGGGAGAAGTTGTTGCGTCCGCGAATCCAAACCTTCACGAGCAGGCAATCGCGTGTCTGCGAGGCGACTGAGAGTCTAGTATTCAGCGACTGAAATATTGGGACTGATGAACAGAACCTGATAACTCACGCCGCGAGTTTTGCCAACAGATATTCTTGCCCTCGATCACCCTTCACGGAGTTACAGTGTCCGCAAAGTAGCTGCAGGTTCTCGATATGGTCCGTGCCACCTTTCGATTGCGCAATGATGTGATCGACAGTAAGGTGTTGCTTTTGAAAGTGCGTTCCACATCCATTGCAATCCCCACTCTGTTCGCCGTATAGTGCATTCTTGATCGCAAGCGAGTTGTACGGCGGTATGTCTCCTAAATCATCGCGTTTTGGGGTATCCGTACGAGCAACGAGATTAGGGAACATTCCTTGGTCTTTCTTTATGCGTTCTCCAACGAGTTTGACCGCAAGTTCAGATATGTCGATACCGACCCATTGACGTTCGAGTCGATCAGCCGCGACTAGCGTGGTAGCACAGCCGCAAAAAGGATCGAAAACCACATCGCCTTTTCTGCTGCTGGCTTTAATAATCCGCTCAAGTAAGGCGATCGGTTTTTGGGTAGGATACCCAGTGCGCTCTTCAGCAGTACCTTGTACGCCGGGGAGGTCAGTAACTACATCGGACATTCTCGGGCCTGTAGTTGTAGATAAATATCTTTTAAACCTAGGCATCACTCCATTTTTAGGCCAAAAAATCATGTCTTCGCTATCGAGCCAGTCCAAACGTTCTTGCGTCGTCATATGCGAGTAGTTAACGGGTCGAGTTACTTCCTCAGGAATAGCAGTTGGGCAAATCCAATGTAGACCTTTGGCAGATACATCAATTTCCCGCCACAACATACCAGATGGACCGTTTGTTTGTCCCTTTGCTGTTAAAGCAGTATCTTGGAATTGTCCCCTGGAATCTTTGTACTTAAAGCGTTGAGCTATATATTGTTTAGTGAATGGGATGTGCACTGGAGTGATGCTGGTCTCTCTGGTGGCACTATAAAACAAAATACAGTCATGAACCCGTCCAAGCTGATTGCTTGATGCCGTAGGCGCATTTGTGCGTTTCCAAACAATTTCATTCCTGAAGTTCGAACATCCAAAGATTGAATCCATAAGGAGTTTCAAGTAGTGACTCATCGTAGGGTCACAATGTAAATAAATCGATCCGGTCTGCCTCAGCAACCGTTTCATTTCTAGCAATCTAACGGCCATATAAATCAGATAGGATTTGTCCGAATTGTTCATCGCAGCTTGAATGACGCGCCACAACTGTTTCTGTTGAGGTTTCTCGGATAAAAGGTAAAGCCAAGCTTCGTCAATGTCGTACAGCGTCCACGTATCTTTAAATTCAGCACCTGCCGCTTCGCTACCTATAGGCGCGGCGTAATCTGTATTCGAGTTGAAAGGAGGATCAAGGTAGATTAGATCAACAGACTGACTATTCATTCCTCGTATGATCGGAAGATTGTCGCCCGTCCAAATCGTGCGGTTCGACCAGTTCGGATCGCTCATGCGAACCGATTATGCAAAACGTTTGACGTCAATTTTCATTTGTAAGTCTTAAAAATATCATTCAGCGTTCGATTTAGGAGCCTCTCATGACTGAATACGCGTTTGAAAGTGCAGTATCGTTAGCCCGACGAATACGTGCGAAAGAGATATCTAGCGTCGAGCTGTTGAGTTACTACTTCGATCGCGTCGATAAGTTCAACGGCGCGTTGAACGCGGTCATTTGGGAAATCCGTGACGACGCCATGGAAGACGCCAAACGGGCTGATGCCGGGATCTCAGCAGGTGAGATTTCGGGTCCGTTGCACGGTGTACCGATGACCATCAAGGAGTCATACGACGTAAAAGGTACACCGTCAACGTGGGGTGCTCCGTACTTGAAGGACAACATAGCAAGTCACGATGCGCTTTCAGTCCAACGCTTACGGGCGGCGGGCGCTGTGATCTTTGGTAAGACCAATGTCCCGTTGATGCTTTCTGACTTCCAGAGCTACAACGAAATCTATGGAACGACCAACAATCCCTACGATGTCACCAAGATCCCAGGCGGCTCGTCAGGGGGCTCGGCAGCAACGCTGGCGGCGGGTATGACGGGGATCGACACCGGTTCGGATATTGGCGGATCGATTCGGAATCCGGCGCATTTTTGTGGTGTATTTGGTCATAAACCCACATGGAACATGCTGCCTCCACGTGGCCATGCGACGCCTGGCATATTGAGCCCTTCCGACCTATCGGTGATTGGTCCATTGGGCCGTGGCGCCGAAGACGTTGAAGTCGCTACTCGCGTTATGGCAGGACCCAACGAAATTGAATCTCGTGGTCTGAAGCTGGAATTGCCGGAGTTCGACAAGCAGATAGGTGACTTGAAGGTTGCAGTTTGGCGGGACGACGAAATGGCGCCTGTCGATGATTCGGTCTCAGCGCGCGTCGATATGGTGGCTGAAGCGCTACGGTCTGAAGGTGCTCAGCTCGATTTTGATGCACGCCCTGATTTCACATCTGAACATACCCATTTCACGTACCAATCCCTGTTGTCGGCAACGATGGCTTGTCGTGTTCCGGAAGAACAGTATCAACGTAATCTTGAGGCGGCGAATTCGCTAGATCCTAATGACGAAAGCTTGGATGCGGTTGTACGAAGGTCGCAAGTCGCAAGATTTCGCGAATGGGTAGGGAACAACGAAAAGCGCACCCATATCCGATGGGCGTGGCACAAGTTCTTCGAAGACTACGACATCGTGTTGATGCCGATCATGGCGCGTTCTGCGTTTCCGCACGATCATCGGCCGTTCGGGGAACGGTCAATTACCGTCAATGGTCAACCACAGGGTTACTTTCTACAGGTATTCTGGGCTGGATTACCGACCAACGCATACCTGCCATCAACGATCGTACCAACCGGACTTGACGATGAAGGACTGCCGATTGGAGTCCAGGTCGTTGGACCTGAGTACGGCGACTTAACGACCCTTGGTGTTGCACGTCTGTTAGAAAAACAAGGATTTACGTTCACGCCGCCAGCTGGGTACTAGTGCGAACGGCAACTGCTTATGCGCATCCCAATATTGCACTCGTCAAGTATTGGGGTAAAAGCAACGACGAGCTGAACATCCCTGCAACGCCTTCGCTGGCGGTTACGTTGGGTGATTTACGTACGACCACACAGATCGAGGCGTCGTCCTCCGACGCGGTCGTGTTGGACGGCGTTCAAGTGCAGGATGCCAAGATTAACGAGTGGCTCACGCGTCTTCGTAAACAGTTCAATCTACCGCCGCTACGGGTCGAATCGTCGAGCGATTTTCCTGCGAACAGTGGATTGGCATCGTCGGCATCTGGATTTGCAGCGCTCACACTCGCCATCTCGAGTGCTTTCGATCTGGGTTTGTCCATTCAGGAGCAGTGTGATTGTGCGCGGCTAGGATCGGGATCCGCCGGTCGGTCGTTGCACGGCGGCTTCGTGGCGCTTGAGCCAGGCGAAACTTCGTGTCGAGTCTCCCAGGTCTTAGGAGAGGGTGACTGGGACTTATCTATCGCCATTGCGATCACGTCGGATCGAGCGAAGTCGATCGGTTCGACGGCAGGAATGACCGCATCAAGGAATACCTCGCCGTTCTATGAAGGTTGGCTGCGCGCAACCAGTGTAGCGTTTGAATCCGGTCTAAGAGCTGTCAAGAACAAGGATTTCGATGCGCTTGCTCAGATCTCGGAGGCCAGTTGTCGACAGATGCACGCGCTGATGCTGAGTACTGAACCAGCATTGATCTATTGGAACGCTGCAACTTTAAATTGCATAGAGGAGGTCACACGCATGCGCGACGATGGTCTCGAAGTGTTTTACACGATCGATGCCGGATCTCACCTGAAGGCGGTTTGTAGTGCAAGTGCAGCCAAGCAGGTGCGTGATCGATTGTGTGGCGTTGAAGGAGTCTACTCAGTGCTGCTGAGTAACGTCGGTGGTCCAGCGAAACTACTAGATTGAATCTCGCCAAAAGCCGAGTTATTTACTCGCCGAATCGGTCTCCCGTCCGATAGGACGACTAGCGTCTTCGATCCACTCGCTCCACGAACCTGGATAGAGGATGGGTTCAGGGTAACCAGCAAGCAAGAGCGCCATGATGTTGTGAGTTGCTGACACGCCTGATCCACAGTAGCAGACGATGGATTCAGCGGGATCGAGTGCTTCGAATCGACCTGAGTCACGTTTGAATCGCATGTCAGCATCTTGATTCTCATCAAATGGATAGCAGACAGCACCCGGGATATGGCCAGCGGTATGGTCGATTGTCTCATTCTGACCCATGAATCGATCGTGTGATCTTGCGTCGATTAACTTGTGCTCACTACCTAACAATTCATCAGGTCCGCACGTTTTCGTTAACGAAGAACTGACTACAAAATGACATCGTCGAGGTCGCTCAACCTCGATGGTTGTCTCGAGACCGTGTTCATTCCATTGGTGCAATCCACCGTCGAGCACTCGTACGTCCGTATGCCCAACCCAACGCATCATCCACCATAACCGGCCGGCGAACGTACACGAACCATCGTCGTAAGCAATAATCGAAGAATCGTTATCAATTCCGTACTCGCCAAGGATTTCGGCAAAACGTTCTGTCTCGGGCAAAGGATGTCGACCACGTGCACCGGCTGGATCACTCAGTGCAGGTTCAAGCGGCATGTATTGCGCGGTTGGAATGTGACCCTCGTTGAATTGCTTTAGTCCAAGTTGAGGATCCGTCAGCGCCCAACGACAGTCGATGATCCGTAGATTCGGAGTTGAGACAAGACTCGCCAACTCATTAGCGGTTATGAGCAGATCAGATGCGTTCATGCTGGATTCTCGTTAGATTGGTACTTGCAGGCTAAGCCATACACTGCGTGAAATGGGCGGAAGTGATTCGGAAGTCAGCCCCAACGTTTGGTGCTATCGCGGTGTGAGTAGGAATCATCTACGACCTCTGTTAGACCAAGGATCAAATCCGTTTCTACATTTCGCAATTTTCATATTAAGCTCCATTATGAAATTAAAGGTGGCACGGCTGTCCGTCTCTGCCTGTGGAGGCTTGCGTAAGACCGGCGAATGGTTGGCGGTAGCCAGCGAAGCAGGAAACCCCTTCCTTAAGAGAGGGGAGCAGCCACAGATGACGCGTTCGCGTATCGCATTGACTTAGCAAGAGGAATCCATGACTGAATTCAAACCCAACATAACTTTGTATGGCTACCATCGCGATGGAACCGAGAGTAAGGTACATTCATACAAGATAGAGTACAACCTGGCTTCAGATTGCGCAGAGAAGGCAATAGAGAGTTGCCGCGATTTTGTCGCTCAATGGCTCACAAAATGGGACGCTATGTCCAACTCTCCGCAGAAATTTAAGGTTGAACTATTTCTAACAGCTAAATTCGCCGATGGTCGAGAGATAAGCGAACTGAAAATGAGCTCAAAGGTCAACTCGTCGGAGAAGGTCATGTCATACGTCGACCGTCATAGCACGCGTGCGTTTCGAAAATTCGCGAAGCTAGCGTAACCGATGCGCTCATAAACGAGTGCAAAAGCGTTTAGCGGTGGCATTTTGACTCGGTTCCTGACGATTTGGTCTGAGGAACTGAGCAACCTGGTGCTTTAAGAGGAATCTAAGTCAACGTACACGGGTGCGTGATCCGAAGCCGTAAGACCTTCTTGTTTCTTTCTGAAGTCTCGGTCGATGATTACATCGCTAGTACGGTCAACGACGCCTTGAGTTCCGAGGAGTAGGTCAATGCGCAAGCCGAGGTTGCGCTGAAACGCGCCTGCACGATAATCCCACCACGAAAACGCATCTGAATCGGGATATTTGTCGCGGAAGAGATCGGTAAGACCAAGATCAAATAGGTTCGTTAAAACCTCGCGCTCTTCGACTGTATGAAAAATCTCACCATCGCCATCTGCTCCATGATGGGAGTCAGCTGCGGTCGCACAAATGTTGTAGTCGCCGCCGATTAAAAAGTCTTTACCGTTCGCAATCTGAGTTTCACAGAAGTCTCGCAAGGCGCTAAACCACTCAAGCTTCATTTGGAAATCGGCATGCTCAAGGTTTTTGCCGTTCGGACAGTAAACGCAGGCGTAGGTTAGATCGCCGAAGTCACCGGCGATCAGTCGAGCGCCGTTTTCTTCGCGACCGGGAAGACCGAGTTGGGTGACATCCACATCCGCCTTGGCGGCGAAAGCGACGCCGTTCCAGCTCTTTTGGCCGTGGACATGAACTTGATAGCCCAGCTCTTCAAACGCGTCAGTCGGAAAATTCTCTTCGGTGGCTTTGATTTCCTGAAAGCCGACGAGATCAGGTTGCCTCGACTCTAGCCATATCTTGACATAGTCAATTCGAGCGCGGACGCCATTAATGTTCCACGTCGCGATGCGCATGGGTTCTACTCGATCGTGAACGAAAGGGTCTGGTAGCCGGCTGTTTCCATCGCTGTCACGACGTCTTCTTGTGTATCAGGACAGAGCGCTACGGCACTGCCACCGCCACCAGCACCGGTAATTTTCGCCCCAAGCGCACCGTTACTACGTGCTAAGAACACTAGCTCTTCTAATGCTGGGGTTGAAATCTGAATAGTGTTCAGACATCCGTGCGCTATGTTCATCAGTTCACCCAGGTCCGAGAGGTTGCCGTTCGTAAACGCTTCGACCCCGTCGGTTGTGATGGATGCGAGCTGGTCGAAGACCATGTCGTACGCGACTTTGCGTCGCTCATGGGCTTGCCGCACCTGTTCCACCATGTTGGCAGTCAAACTCTCGTTTCCAGACATGCCCACCACAAGTGGTACGGGTTTAGCTGGCCGGATGATTTCGTGCGCGGTGTCATCTGGATTCGTCGGTTGCTTGTAGAGCAATGGTTCGCCGTAAGTCGCGATCGTGTTATCGACGCCGGAAGGATTTCCGTGAGCGGAGCGTTCGCACTCGAACGCGAGCTCGTTAACACGCTCAGGTCTTAGATCGAGATCAAAATAATCGCTTAGTGCTCGGATGACAGCCACTGCTATTGCAGCGGATCCGCCTAATCCCATTGCGCGCGGCACGTTCGGGAAGACTTCGATGGCGAGAGGCTTCTCGTTCAGACCCAGTTGATGAAGCAGTAGCGCCAATACGCCGACTAATCCTTGCGGGTTATCTTCAGCTGTATGTATGCGTTGCTCAATGCCCCACCGCGGAATGAGTAGAACCGGTTCCTCAGAAGGGACGACACGAGCTTCAACAGCCAACGGTAGCGGTAACGCTAAAGCAGGCCGCCCGTACACGACCGAGTGCTCGCCGAGTAAGATGACTTTGCCGCAAGCGGTACTTCGCGCTTGTTCGACGTCATCATCGGTTTGAGTCGAGCGTAAACGACGAAGGATATCTTGAGCGCGCCATACCTTTATGTCGCCTTCCTCGATTAAGGCGTCGACGACCTCGTCGAAATACTCATCGGGTACATTCGCGGTAGAGGCGACACTCCGAGCGTGTAAGTTCATATGGTGTTGCTGAATCCCCGCGGTCGACAGCGATCGGAGTGCCGCGAAGTTCTGTGCGAGACCTACCGCCCCCATGATCCCAGCAAGTTCAGGCGCGTTAGGCGAACCTAGGATTCGGTGATTAATTCCGACCGTTGGATTCGTCTCGAGGGATCCTCCGACTGTACCAACTTTCATTGGCATGTGAAGGACGCCTACCAGAGCTCCACTGTCGGACTTGGACCACGATGTGAGTGCTCGGTATTGCCCGTCGACCGCAGCAAATGCGTGAGCGGCGGCTTCAATGGCGCGGAAATCGTTGCCGGTTGCCAGAGCGACCGCATCGATGCCATTCATGATGCCTTTGTTGTGAGTCACTGCACGATACGGGTCAGCGCGTGCCCAATCATTTGCGAGAATGATGCCGTCTCTTACTCGCTCGCCTGAGTAGTCGCCAGTCTCAAGATTCTCAACGGGAATCGTGAATTTTGCCGTGACCATCGAACGGTCGGTTAGATTCGAGAGGATTCGCAAAAACACCGTGCCGCCGGAGATGGTCTCGATCAAGCTCGCGACACCTTCGCACATGCTGTTAACGACGTTCGCACCCATCGCGTCTCGCGTGTCAACCAGTAGATGCAACACGACGAGGGTGTCGTTCGATTCACCGACATCTCGATGGATATGTACTTCAATATCGACCGCACCGCCACCACGAGCCACCATCTTGGGGTGGAGACTGTTAGCCAAATTCAAAATGGCTTCGCGTTTCTCTAGAAGGACCTTTTTCGCCTGATCAGGATCTTCGATATTTGCGATTTGAACCTGCCCGATAAGTACCGGATCGGTGGTTTCGACTTCGATTCCACCTGATAGCCGCGTAATTCGTGCGGCCCCTGATAGTCCAGCAACGATCGAAGGTTCTTCGACGACTAACGGTACGATGTAGTCCTTACCGTTGATCAGGAAATTCAAACCAAGACCAAGGGGTAAGCCCATGACCCCCACTACGTTCTCGATCATCCGATCGGCGGTCGGGGAGCGAAGGGTATGGGTACCGCTGTCTAAGGCTTTGATATCGGCTGTGCTTAACAGACCGCGCTCTTGCAACGCCTGTATTCGCGCGGAAACGTCAAGCTTGAAGAAGCCCGGGATTCTAGAGTTGGACTGTTGCGCCATGATGCTCCATTGTCAAATCCAAAAGGTTCAGACCTTCGCGTACTACGTCTCGTTCAAACGTGTCGAGTGCCTCAGTATCTTCGCTTAATGCTACACCTGTATCGCCTCCACCTGCGCCACATGGCTTATACAGTACACCAGCGCGGTTCGCGATCTCAAGTGCGGTGCGGTGAGAAGGTCCGTAGATACCGAGGTTCGTTCCTTGGTCGAATTTGAACACGAATTCGTTGAGTTCCGCCAGGTTTCGTAGGAAAAGTCCGGAGTTGTGGAGAGAGTCTGCTACTGCATTCGCTAGTCGCCGCCACTGACTGACTTCCTCTCTTAGGCGAGTTTCAGTCAAAGAACGAAATTTCAAGAGCATTGGCTCCGTACTGGTGCTGCTACCGGTAAACACGAAGCGCATATGTAGTCCAGAGGGAGGCGTCACACGCTCCCCGGTACCGTTTTGAAAACGGCTTAGACCGCCTAATCGCGCGGCAACAATGTCCAATCCACTACCGTTTTTTCCGTGCAAGGAATTATGAAGGCTAATGAGTCGCTCAGTCGTGAAGCGATGTTCGGTGACGTGTCCTAGTGCTTCGGCAAGAGCCACCAAGATCGCGGCGCTTGAACCCACACCCAGCTTGTCATTGCCTTCGTAGAACGTGCTAGTATCCAGCACGAGCTCGGCGTGTTCGGGTAGTTTGGAATTCCCCGGTAGCGCATTGATTAGCGTTTTAAGAAGCTGCTGTCCGTCGTCTTCTAAAAGGGCAGCTAAGCTGTCAAAACGTCCCTGTGGCTCTAGACTGGAGCGGATCAACCATCCTCCTGTTGATTTGGTCGTCAGTGTCGCTGTTGCGACGCGATTTACGGCCAATACAAGCGCAGGCGCGTTGAGGAGCGCAATATAGTCACCGGAAAGTACCAATTTACCGGGGGCACGGCCCGTTATTCGGGTCATTGAGTTATGCGTTCAACGAATGTGGCGATATGCGATGACTCGGTCTTCTGCATTGTAGAGGCCGCTTTGAATGATGTGGCATTCACATATATGCACAATCGCACGCTCTAATCGAAGCCAACGCCAGTTCGAGCTTCTACGCATGAACCTGGAGGCCAACGGCGTCCGCAGAGCATCGATCTACAATCGCGCGGTTTTCTGTCACAACGGCACGGTGACACTCCACAGCCTCGATCGCTACGAGCGTGCCACAGGCATAAACCTCGGCGGCGTCTCCATCGGGCTGGCAGGTGAAACAGCCAGTTGCGTGCGAGTTGACGACATGAGCCTGCGCGACATCGGTTTCATGCACATCGATGCACAACGGGCAGAACCTCACATCCTCATTCGGCGCGAAAGGTGCTGGCGCGCGACCGTCCGGTTGTGTTTTTCGAAGACAGCAGGCGCCACCACGACACGAAGCTGCATGATCGAGTTTGCGAGGCGGAGCCAGACTTCATCGAGGAGAGTCAGTTTGACGCCATCAACCACTGTTTGAATCGGCTGGGTTGCAAAACCGTCATAGAGCAGTTCAACGGCGGAATCGACGTCTTGCTGGCACCATAGGTCACAGCCGGGTCACGCGCTCCACGTCACATTTCGGCGACGCTATCCAGCACGAGTCGATGGAGCCGCCGCTCCCACTCTTCGAACTCGTGGTCAAGATCAGGGCGGGGTTCGAGCGGTATCCAGTAGCAAAGCCACGGATCGTGGTCCCCTTCTTTTACTGCCCACCTGTCGGGCGTTGTCTCGGACGTACGGAAGTGAAAAAACGACCGATCCATTCGACCGGCCAGAATCCCGGCAGGGATCCATCCCTCCTTACCCGACAGCCTGACTTTTGCACTATCGCCCTGACGTTCGACTACCTCCAGCCAATGGGCGCGCGGAACTTCGAAGTCGAGAGGTGTTTCGCGAGCAGGTTCATGATAAAGCATGGAACCCCGAACAGGTGCACGGCTGGAGTCAGTCAACGGCACCTCGATCGACGCAAGGAAGCGAACGCGTTCAAACGACGTGAGGCCCGTTTCCTCGGCGACCTCCCGGTCTGCTGCGAACTCGTACGACTCGCCTTCTTCGACGGTACCCGCTGGTACTTGAACGCCAACGTCTTGCGGCTTGAACACCAGCAGCTCCGGAACGCCGGCCTCGCTGATCCGCGTCACGTATGCTGTGACTTTCCTGATTACTTCCATTGCCTGGTCTCGCTACAACAAATGCAGTCGCCGACTGCTCACGCCTCCTGCAAGATCGCGGCGCTTGAACCCACACCCAGCTTGTCATTGCCTTCGTAGAACGTGCTAGTATCCAGCACGAGCTCGGCGTGTTCGGGTAGTTTGGAATTCCCCGGTAGCGCATTGATTAGCGTTTTAAGAAGCTGCTGTCCGTCGTCTTCTAAAAGGGCAGCTAAGCTGTCAAAACGTCCCTGTGGCTCTAGACTGGAGCGGATCAACCAGCCTCCTGTTGCATTGGTCGTCAGTGTCGCTGTTGCGACGCGATTTACGGCCAATACAAGCGCTGGCGCGTTGAGGAGCGCAATGTAGTCGCCGGAAAGTACCAATTTGCCGGGGGCACAGCCCGTTAGACGGGTCATTGAGTTATGCGTTCAACGAATGTGGCGATATGCGATGACTCGGTCTTCTGCATTGTAGAACCCACTTTGAATGATGTGGCATTCACGTATATGCACAATCGCACGCTCTAATCGAAGCCAACTCAAGTTTGACTGACTATCCATGCATAAAGCTTCACGTTCGGATCACCATCTTGAGACTCGCGCCGTCCACGGTGGGGAGCAAGTTGACGAACTCACGGGTGCATCTGCGCCTAATATCGTGATGTCGTCCACGTTCGTGTCAGACGATCCGGCAGGATTCTCGATCAAGGAATTCGAGGAAGATCGCCCCTACGTCTACACCCGTTGGGGTAATCCGACGATTGAGATGCTTGAGAAGAAGCTAATGAGTCTGGAGGGGGCAGAGCACTGTATTGCACTCGCATCGGGGATGGCGGCGACGACGACGCTTTTACTCGGCTTACTCAAATCCGGTGATCACATGGTTATCAGCGACGTGTGCTATCCAGGTACCGCAGAGTATGTGCGCGACACGTTACCAAAGTACGGAATCGAGTCGACTCCGGTCGACTCAAGTAAAGTTGAGTTGCTCGCAGATGCGATTCAGTCAAACACGAAGTTAGTTTGGATTGAAACACCAGCGAACCCGACTCTCCGCCTGACTGATATCTCGGCAGTGGCTGGCGTTTCACATGAATACGGTCTCCCGCTCGTAGTTGATTCGACCTTTGCAACACCGGTGGCGACTCGACCTCTCACACTAGGTGCTGACTACGTAATTCACTCTCTCACCAAGTACATCGGTGGACACGGCGACTCGATTGGTGGAGCGATTCTGGGTCGCCGCGAGCATATCGAAGAACTCCGCAACGATGCAATGATCCACCTCGGCGGAATCATTAGTCCGTTCAACGCTTGGTTGATCGCTCGAGGCGCTGCAACGTTACCCGCACGCATGCGGATGCATGCTGATTCAGCCATGCAGGTCGCGAAATTCCTCGAAGGACATCCATCGGTACTACAGGTGAACTATCCTGGATTACCTAGTCACCCGCAACACGCTCTTGCCAAGCGACAAATGGACAGCTTTTCAGGCATGTTGTCGTTCCAAGCGAAGGATGGAGATGCTACGGCTCATCGATTTGCTAAGGAATTAGAGGTTTTCCACTTCGCCGTCTCACTCGGGCATAGTCGAAGTTTGATGTATTGGGTGCCGACGGAGGAGGCACTTAGCACTGGTCTTTCACTCAACTCGGATCAAACAGCGGGTTATCGAGATTTCGCCGGCGATGGGTTGTTTCGTGTATCCGTCGGATTAGAGCATCCGGACGATTTGTGCGAGGACCTAGCGCGGGTATTGGGAAACTAAGACCATAGAAACCCGGGAACAGCACTCTAACGAGAATCTTCAACCACTACTCGAAACCCGCAGTTGCCGGTTGATGCGTTAGGTGCATTAGCGTATCGAGCCGCTACGCGATAACGATTACAGTAGCTCTCGTGACATAAATAGGAACCGCCTTTGAGGACCTTTCCAGTTCGAAACTGTGACGACTGATGGTTTGTACCAAACCAGTCTTCACACCATTCCCAAACGTTTCCGGCCATGTTAAATAAGCCATAACCGTTGGGTTGATACGCGTCGACTGGCGCAGTACCCGCATAGCCGTCAGCGACTGTATTCGAATCGGGAAACTCTCCTTGCCATATATTGCAGCAGTGTCTGCCATTAGGCTCTAATTCGTTTCCCCACGGGAATCTGTTCTGATCCAATCCACCTCGCGCTGCGAATTCCCATTCCGCTTCCGTAGGTAATCGACAACCAGCCCAGCTACAGAATGCCTTCGCATCGTTCCATGTGATGTGTACGACAGGGTGTTCTTGAAGCGATCGGATATTGGAACCCGGTCCGAAAGGGCGACGCCAACAAGCACGGTCGGCGGCGATCCACCAAGGCGCTGCATTGACTTTCATCGATTTGCTCGTGCGCTTACGGACTCGATTGATATAGAAGAGGTGGAAGACAAACGACCAGCCGGCACGCTCTGCATCCGTCTGATATCCGGTATCACGTACGAATTCGCTGAATTGGGCATTTGTTACTGTTGTCGTCGAAATCTCTAATGAATCGACTTCGACTTCTCGTATCGGTCCTTCGTAATCCTCAATGTTGACGTCTGCGTCTTCAGATCCCATTCGAAATACTGATGCTGGCAGGTTTACGAAAGCCTGTTCAAGTTGGTTTCTTTTCCCATAGGTTCTATGTGAACACTTGAGCGGTTGAACCGAAGGCACGCAGCAAAATGGTTCGCGGGATTGCAAGATTAATCGCCGAAGTACGACTTATCGAAGGCGACAGCCGTTTTAGTCGTAGGGACTAAACCCTGAATAAACACTCCTGTGCGATACATAAATTCAGACCTCTGTCCTGACCTAAAACCAGGCCTAATCGACTCCCTGTTTGGCCATCATCTCTAGAGCATCTTCAGCAGCCTGCGATAGCTCATTAGCGGAGAAGTCTCCTATCTGTTTGAGCAACCAGTCTTGACTGACATCTACTTGCGTCCTTTCAATCCACGTCGAAGCGGCGATGAAGTGCTTGAGGCGTGCCGCCTTTTCCTCCGCGGCGCTCGGATAGTCTCCGGGATCCTTGACCTTCATAAGCTCTGCCATGACCGGATCTACAAGCTGCCACGCTCTACGGGCTTTTTTCTCGTAACCGTATTCAGTTCGAGTGAGGTTACCGCTCAATTGAGCTGCAACTCCTATGAGCTGATACGCTTCGAAACCTTGCTCTATCCGCCACCAATGATCTTCTCCCGGTGTAGAACCTTCCCTCCTGAGTTCAATCGCATCATCATTCACACCAAGCGAAGCGAGCGCTTCACGAGGCACGCCGGCACATTTTGCGGCAATCCAGGCGTGGTGGAAGTAGAGGTATTCTTGGCGCCATCTTTTTTGCCAATATGAGCCACCATCAAAAATACGCTCGAACGTACTCAAGTATCGTGAAGCTTCATAACCATCCTCAATGAATTTACGAATTCTGAAAAGACCGCCGGTGCACATGTACTTAAGTACTGCGTAATCAGCAATCAAATGAGCATTGCAACGATCAACGAGATCGCCACCATCTGGCTGATTACTAGGGGTCGTGCAATTGGAATCGCCAAGCGTATCAAGAACAATCCTTCGCTTGACGAGAGGTTCATCGAATACATGACGCCAAGTTAGGCTACTGTCCTTGACGTAAATCGGCATCGCCATTGGTATTTTTTCCAGGAACTCTTGGTCCAGTCTTGATTCACACTGCTGGGTAAATCCGCCACGAAGACCACGTTCATCTAACGGTTCGAGGAAACCAGGACAGCTGCTGTGAATCTCCTCCGTGGAATCACCCGGCCATACGACATAAGTACCTGCCTTGCGTTCTTCACTCGTCGATGTTGCTACGTTTTCAGTTGCGCGCGAAAAACAGACAGGTAACAGTAGTAGGAAGCAGCCACAGCTCAACATTGTGATGAGGCGCATCGAATTGATCCTCATTCGTCTCGTTAGTTCCAAGTCGTACCAAAGCCTTGTTTGTTCATCATTGCTGTTGCTTCTTCGGCAGCTTGCGCTAATTCCTCGTCCGAGTAATCACCAATCTGTTCTAGCAACCAATCTTCGTTTATGTTCGTTCGTCTCTTCTTGATCCATGTTTGAGCGGCGATGAAGTGCTTGAGGCGAGCTGCTTTTACTTCAGCGGCACTTGAATGAACGCTTTGCTCCTTCACTTGCATCAATTCCGTAAAAACGGGTTCCACGCGTTGCCAAACGCTGAGTTTTTCAGACTCATAACCATATTTCGTCCGGGTAAGGTTAGCGGAAAGCCGATCAGCAATTCCCATCAGTAGATACGCTTCAAACCCTTGCTCTAGCCACCACCAGTCTTCCTCACCAGGCGCAGGTTCTCCTCCTAGATCCGCGACGTTTTCAAATGCTTCGAGTGAAGCAAGCACGTCGTCCGGCAATGCCTTACACTTGGCTGCAATCCATACGTTACGGAAATATCCATTCTCAATTCCCCATCGTTTTCGCCAGTAACTCTCGTTGTCAAAGACACGTTCTAGCGGAAATACGTAATACCACGGGAGTTCAATTCCCTCATCAATTCGGTTTCTTAATCGGTGATAGCCGCTACCACACTTGTATTTGAGTGTCGCGTAATCTGCGATCGCATTGACATGACATCTTTCCGCGAGGTGGTCGGTGACTGCCTCTTCAGCAACTGAAACACACTCTGGCTTCGACAATGCATCGAGGACAAGCCTGCGCTTGATCAATGGTTGATCAAATACATAACGCCACGTGATGCGATTGTCCGTTGCCTCTAAGGGCACGCGTGGCGGGATATAGTCAAAGAACTGCGTGTCGAGTCTCGCTTCACATTCTGGCGTGAAACCACCATGAAATCCGCGCTTTTCAAGAGGTCCGATGAGGTCTGGGCAGTGCTCGTGCAAATCGTGCGTGGGCGCATAGGTAACGTATAAGGACGAACGTCCGGGAATTCGCTTTTCCCACACTTCAAGTTCCGCGTTTGCCCACGTAGTAGAGGAGGACATTAACGCAACGATCAAGATTGTGAGTGCTGAGATTCTCATTAGGTACGGCATATCGATTCTTCGTAAAAGCTCCCTTTTCCCCGACTACGACGAAGTCCACGAAATTCGACTCAGGACGGCGTTATCGTAGGCTGAAGGGAAGCCGAATTCCTGTTGAGTTAGGTTGTATCGTAGTCGAGTTATACGGTTGGACACTAAACCTTACGTAGAGGACGACCATGCCAGATTTGATTAGAAGCTCCTGCGATCTAGGCTCGATCGTGTTCTCTGCGATGTTCTTAACGCCTGATGTCCCCCATACAATTCTGCGTACGCAGACGGCTCTACGAGCGGTTCTATTGCGACTCCCTCCGTATATACCCCCCTTGTTACGTCATGGCCATGAATCACACGATGACCGATCTTGAGTTGTGTCAATTCTTGGATCTGGGGTATCACATCATAGACTCCAGCGACATTCCGGAGTCGACTCATGATCGGCTGTTCGATGCCGCCATAGACGTACACCAGCGGCGGTCACAGCTTTCGAACCCGCTAGCCAGCCTTGAAGCGGTAGCCGACAACCTGCACGTTCAAATACCGCTGCTAAACGACATTCTCGAAAACGATTCGGTAGACGGTGCATTAGCTTCCGTCCTAGGTTCTAACTATTTCCGATACGGCCACTCGTTCGTTCACCAGAGTGGTGCGTACGACCAGACGTACCACAAGGATTCTCCGTTACCTTGGGGTACTCGTGGCGGTGTTCGTTCCCACCGCCCCAATTGGGCGATGGTGTTTTATTACCCGCAGGCGGTCACGCTCGACATGGGTCCTACGGAGATATTGCCTGGTACACAGTATTGGAATGTCAATCGTGAAGGAACTGGGCGGACCGAAGGAGAGGATCGTTTCGAAGGAACGCTGCAACCGGATGTCATGAATGGTATGACCGAAGCGGAACGAGCCTGCCACTTCGATAAACAGGTGCAGGAGTTTGACCGTCATGTAGAGCCTCTGCGACTTGAGTTACCCAAGGGATCGCTCGTGCTGGTGCATTTCGACCTGTTTCATCGAGGCACCCGTAGCGTTTCTGAAGACGAACGGTTTATGTACAAGTTTTGGTATGTTCGCACCACCGAAAGAAGTGATTCAAAGCCGCGACGCACGATTGCTTATCAAGCGCGTGACCCTCGGCGTCAATCGCTGATCGCCAAAAACGCCGCGTGGCTCGGTTTGAACGTGGATGCTTCGCATCAGTCTTGTGAGAGCGATGACCTCATTCAAGAAGCTGAACGCATGGCGCTTGCGCATACAAGAGTTACGACACATACAGAGGCTATCGCAGCAGCATGCCTTCAAGATGACGAAGCTGAGCGGCGTAGTGCAATGTACGCATTGGTAGGACACGATGAAGCGTCAATTTCATTGGCGACTGATCTCCTTGAGCGGACGGACAAACAAGCGCGTTGCTGTGCAGCTTTCCTACTGGGAGAACTTCAGGAACCTAGGAAAACCGACGTTGATACGTTGTTGCTTATAGTCGCGGATGAAGCAGATACCGACGTCAAAATGACTGCGACCAACGCGTTGGGAAGGACGTTGCGTCGACGAATCGGGAAGGGGGAGTTTTGGCTTCCTGAGGATTTAGTATCTAAGTTAGAACAGGCACTTCATAACTCGCGGGAGCGTAGAACTCGAAGTGGCGTGGCACAAAGCGCCGAACGCCAGTGTATTTACGTCGCGCTTCTCAACATCGTATCAAGCGCTGCGGAGCAAGGTGCGGATGCGGAGTCTCTTGATGGAATCTCCGCCTTGATATGCGCGCGGATCAAGGATGAGACCGACCGCTACGCGAAAAGCACAGCATTGGAAATACTTGCGCGCTTGGCGTCGATCGGTGATCAACAAGCCGTCGAGGCGAGTCTGAAGGTGCTACGAACCGAACGGTGGAGCGTCATAGGGGCGGCTGCATGACGCGATGGAGCATAGTGCTCTGTTCGGCGGTGTTGCTCATGGTTTCACCTGTGTTGCCACAGGAAGCCGACGACGATGCGGAGCAAGAGCTTGAAGAGCTCGTCGTACAGGCACAAGCCACAGTTTCTGTGGATCACTTCGCGGAATTGACCGCAACCATCCTCGATGACGAGTCCATAAACAACGTTCAGGCGATCCACCCAAACGAACTGATGAGTCAGGTTCCGGGTGTATGGATTTCGCGGAACTCAGGCCAGGAACACCTTACCGCAATCCGGTCCGGGATGCTAACCGGCGCTGGTGCTTGTGGGACTTACCTCCTGCTTGAAAACAGTATCCCGATCCGACCTACTTCCTTTTGTAACGTCAATGGGTTGTTTGAACTCAACACCGAACAGGCACATGCGATTGAGGTTATCCGCGGTCCGGCAAGTTCTCGTTATGGTGGGAACGCGTTGCACGGTGTCATCAACGCGATCACGATCACACCACTAGACGTAAATAGCGCGAGTTTCCAACTTGGATCCTACGGTCACAGCCGAATGGACGTGCGGCTTGGAAACGACCATGGAGGTCTGGCATTCAATGCGATATCCATGGACGGATGGCGTGACGACACGGGCTTCGATCAACAGAAACTAAACGGGCATCTCAATAGCAACGTTGGATCGTGGCAGGTCACGCATACGTTGTCCATAACGTCATTGAATCAGGAAACAGGTGGCTATGTCCGGGGGTTGGATGCTTACAAAGACGATTCACTGCGTTTCAGCAACCCTAATCCCGAAGCCTATCGGGACGCTAGCTCCATTCGTTACGCGTCGCATTGGCGTAGTGGCGACTTGCTCGTGGCACCGTTCGTGCGACAGAGTTCGATGGACTTTCTGATGCACTTTCTCCCGGGACAACCCTTAGAGCAAAACGCGCAGCGGAGCGGAGGGGTGTTACTGAATTGGGAACATAGTTTCGACAAATGGGAGCTCTCAATCGGCGGTCGTGGCGAATTTGTAAGCGTGGAGCTGAGTGAAGAACAATCGTCACCGACAGTTGGTTCCGCATTTCTAATGGCGACTCGCCCCGCAGGCACACACTATGACTTTACGGTCAATGCGTCACATTTCGGTTTTTTCCATGATGGGCGTTACCAGGTAAACGACACCTCGGCGTGGAAATATCGAGTTCGCGTCGAAACGTCAAAGTATGACTACGACAACTTACATTTGGTCGGTAATACCAAGGACGACGGGACACCGTGTGGATTCGGCGGTTGTCTCTACACGCGACCGGCTGATCGTGAAGACAGATTCACGGATTACTCGATGCAAGTTGGATTTGAACGCGTACTGGGTGCACATGCCGTTTTTCATGCGAGCTTAGGTTCCGGATTTCGTCCTCCTCAAATCGCTGAACTGTATCGGCTGCAGAGCGGACAAGAGTTCGCTGATGTTGAGAGTGAACGGATTGAAGCGCTTGAGATGGGGTTGAAATACACGGCAGATCGTAGCTTGATCCATGTGACTATTTATCACGAATACAGCGAAAATCTAATCATTCGCGATTCGGAGGGCTTTAATCAAAGCGACGGACGAGTCGACTCATCGGGGATTGAGCTTGGCGTAACTCACGCGGTGTCTGCAACTCACAAGCTGCGTATGGCGCAATCGTGGGCGAATCATCATTATGACTTCACGCAGGACCTTGCGCTCCGCGAAGTCATCTTCGCGGGGAACGATGTTGACACTGCACCGCGCCATTTGGGTTCAGTTCAGTGGCAGTGGCAACCAAACGATTCGCTTAAATCAACAGTTGAGCTCACGCGAATCGGTTCGTATTTCATGGATGCGGCAAACACACTGAAATATCCTGGACATGTAGCCGTGCACTGGCATGGCCAATGGCGCTTGCGCGATGACTGGGAGATCCAGGCTCACGTGCGCAACTTACTCGACAAGAAGTATGCGGACCGTGCTGATTGGTCGTTTGGGACCCCTCGCTACTTCCCAGCCATACCTAGAAATGCGCAACTTGGGATTAAGCGCTACTTCTAGCTAATTTCGCTTGGGGTTAGGTATCGACCCGGTAGACCCTAGCCGCTGTGTCGTGAAAGAGACTCGCACGCTCGGAAGCACTGAAGCCGGACGTCAGCTTCTTGAATGAATTCCACAGAACCGCATAGGAGCAACTAGCTTTGTCGACCGGGAAATTGCTTTCGAGCATGCATCGGTCAGCACCAAAGTGCTCGATCATGTGGAGGTAGTAATCCCGCGTCGCTTCGACCAGTTCGTCGGACGTTGCTGGTGACGGTCGCTTGTGAAAGCCGAATCCATTGATCGGCATGACAAGACCGCCTAACTTGGCGACGACGTTTTGACACCTCGCCAGCTCAGCGACATCTTCTTTCCATTTGCTGAAGATCGCTTTACGTTTCCCCTCGTAAGGTCCAATCCCCAGTGGACCGCCGAAATGGTCAAAAATGATGGTCGTATCTGGAAACGCGCTTGCGAGGTTAGTCAATTCAGGAATCTGCGGGTGGTACAACCACGCGTCGAACGTCAGATTTCGCTTGCCAAGTTCCGCGAATCCTTCCCGGAAGGTCGCGTCTCGCATCATGCCTTCCGTCGGTGCGGTGTGGGAATTGCGAACGGTCTCGCTCGCGTCCCATCCCGATGCGTGACGTATGCCACGAAAGCGGTGGCTTGAAGACATATGCGCATCGAGGACTTCACCGACACCTGTTCCTAAATTCAGGTCGGCGTAACTCACTATCGCCGCACACATACGTGAATCGCCGTATCCTCCGCTTGCACTCATGGCTGCGATACCGTTCACAAACTCGGTTTCGCCAACTGGACGCATGGCTTCTGGACCATCGGCGCGATACATCGAACCACATTCCATGAACACGGTGCTGACTACATTGTGACCGCTTCCCGTGTCCGCCAATAATTGGGTAAGAAGGTAACGGTTCTGTGGATGGTCCCATAGATGGTGGTGGGGATCGCAGATCGGTAATTCGGGTTCGAGAATCTCTTCTTGGACTTGGTCAAGCCATTCGTTAGGTGCCATGGGTTTCCTTAATAGATAACGACTGAACGAATGGACTCACCGCGATGCATCAGTTCGAACGCTTCATTGATGTCGTCGAGGGGCATAGTGTGCGTGATCAAGTCATCGATGTTGATTTTGCCATCCATGTACCAGTCAACGATTGTCGGTACTTCGGTGCGACTCTTTGCACCACCGAAGGCAGTACCACGCCACACTCGACCTGTGACGAGCTGAAATGGTCTCGTGCTAATTTCTTGCCCAGCTCCGGCGACGCCGATGATCGTGCTTTCGCCCCAACCTTTGTGACAGCACTCTAGCGCTTGTCGCATCACATCCACATTGCCGATGCACTCAAACGAGTAGTCGACACCGCCATCGGTCATATCCACGATTTCTGCGACCACATCCGCGCTATCTATCGGGTTGACGAAGTCTGACATGCCGAATTTCTCGGCGAGTGGTCGTTTGGCTGGATTTGTATCGATCCCAATGATGCGACTAGCACCAACCATTGAAGCGCCCTGGATCACGTTGAGTCCGATACCGCCTAAACCGAAGACTGCGACCGTCGCGCCGGCTTCAACTTTAGCCGTGTTAATGACCGCCCCAATACCGGTCGTGACCCCGCATCCGATATAGCAAACCTTGTCAAACGGCGCATCCTCACGGATTTTCGCAACCGCGATTTCTGGCATCACGGAGTAGTTCGAAAAAGTCGACGTACCCATGAAATGGAAGAGCGGCTCTCCGTTGAGCGAAAAACGGGACGTTTCATCGGGCATGAGTCCGCGCCCTTGTGTTTCACGGATAGCGCCACAAAGATTGGTCTTTCCCGATTTGCAGAACTTGCACTCACCACATTCGGGCGTGTAGAGCGGGATGACATGATCGCCCACGGCGACACTCGAGACGTCTGGACCTACGTCGACCACCACTCCTGCGCCTTCGTGACCAAGGATAGAGGGGAATAGGCCTTCGGGGTCATCGCCTGAAAGCGTAAAGGCATCCGTGTGACAGATACCGGTTGCTCTAACTTCGACCAGTACTTCGTTATTGCGCGGTCCGTCGAGATCGACGGTCTCAATTTGTAGATCCTTTCCAGCCTCGAAGGCGACAGCAGCTCGGGTTTGCATGGTCTTTCCTTGGTTATTTGCTCTAGGTCTCGCCGCGAATGTAGTGCACGAGATCGCTGATCTGTTCACTTTGTTCGTCGATGATCTCCGAGAATAGGTCCCGAATGGAGATAACACCTTCGACGACGCCTTCTTCCATAACGATCAGATGGCGAATGCGATGTTTTTTCATCAGTGCGACGCACACATCGACCCGCTCTTTCTTCGTCACGGTAACGACGTCACGTGTCATGATTTCGGAGACCCGTGTTGTCTTCGAAGCTTTGTCTTTAAGGATGACCTTGCGAGCGTAATCTCGTTCCGAGATAACGCCAACGAGCTTGTTCTCCTGTAATACCGGTAATAAACCGACGTGAAGCTCGGACATGAGCTTGATCGCTTCAAAAACAGTCTCAATCGGTGCGATACTGTACAGTTCTTGTTGTTCGTGGTGATTGAGTACGTCCAGCACACTTTTCATTGTCGTACCCCCCGCTGTTAGTACTTGTATTGATCGGGTTTGAATGGACCAGGTACGGGCACATTAATGTAGTCCGCCTGTTCCTGTGTCAGTGAGGTAATGGTGCCACCGAATCCTTCGACCATAAGTTGGGCGACTTCCTCGTCGAGTTTCTTAGGCAACACCTCAACCGAAATCGGCGCGCGTTGGCTTGGGTCTTGATCCGCCCATTTCTGTTCAAACAGGTGCATCTGCGCCAAGACTTGATTGGCGAACGATCCGTCCATGACGCGAGATGGATGACCCATTGCGTTACCGAGATTAACCAAGCGACCCTCTGATAGCAAGATTACGTAATCATGAGGCGATTCGCTACGGAATATTTGGTGCACTTGCTCTTTGACTTCCTGCCAATGCCAGTGATCGCGCATGTATTGCGTATCGATTTCATTGTCAAAATGGCCGATGTTGCAGACGATCGCACCCGCTTTGACACTCTCGAGCATCGGTGCATCACAAACGCGTGTGTTCCCTGTGCACGTTACGATCAGGTCGATTGATTGCATTAATTCGCGATCAATGTCCTTGATGTCACCTGTGTTCTTGCCATCACGATATGGTGAGACGACTTCGAAGCCGTCCATGCAAGCTTGCATCGCGCAGATCGGGTCTATTTCGACAATTTTTACGATCATGCCTTCTTGGCGCAAACTCGCTGAGGAACCTTTACCCACATCTCCATAACCGAACACGAGCGCTTTCTTTCCAGCAAGAAGTACGTCCGTACCGCGCTTGACAGCATCATTCAAACTATGACGGGTGCCGTATCGATTGTCGTTCTTGCTTTTGGTGATCGATGCATTGACGTCGATCGCTGGGACTTTGAGCGTACCTTTCTCCAGCATTTCTAAGAGTCGATGAACCCCGGTCGTTGTTTCCTCGCTTATGCCGTGAACGTTGTCGAGCATTTGAGGGTATTTTTCGTGGATCATCAAGGTCAGATCCCCGCCGTCGTCGAGTAAGACGTTGGCATCCCATGGTTCGCCGTTCTTAAGAATGGTCTGCTCGAGACACCACTCATATTCTTCTTCGGTTTCCCCTTTCCAGGCAAACACTGGCACACCGTCTTCTGCCATGGCAGCAGCTGCGTGATCTTGCGTCGAGAAGATGTTGCAGGAAGACCAACGGGCTTCCGCGCCGAGTGCGTATAAGGTCTTGATCAGGACGGCTGTCTGCACGGTCATGTGAATACAACCGATGATGCGAGCGCCTGCAAGAGGTCGTTGTGTCGCGTACTTTTCCCGTAACGCCATTAAAGCCGGCATTTCGCTTTCGGCGAGTGCGATTTCGCGTTTACCGAACGCCGCCAGTGATAAATCGGCGACTCTGAAATCGTCTGTCATAGTCTTAGATATGAATCTCAATCAAAATGCTATCACGCGACCCTAAAATCGCCGCGTCGCTGTTACGTCCGTCCACTGAACTAATTGACTTGTTAGGAACTTCTGTTTAGACCTCATGCGATATTTTTTAAAAAACTCAACAAACGTCCTTGTTTGCGTTGCACTAGTGACTTTGGTTGGTTGTGCAGAACAAGTGGAAGTACCGGTCGATCATCCCGGATTACAGACCTATACACAGTATTGCGCAAGTTGTCATAACGCCGGTGTCGCAGATGCACCAATACTCGGAGATGCTGACAAATGGGAATGGCGTGTCAAGAAAGGACGCGATGAATTGCTGCAGACGACCATCGACGGAATTCCACCCGGCATGCCTAAGAGAGGACTATGCATGAGTTGCTCTGACGAGCAGCTCGCAGACGCGATTGATTACATGTTAGCGGCAATCGACAGCTAATCGAGCGCTTTATCTTTTAAGCGGGAAACCACCGCGTGATTAGAGACGTGTTGCTGCGACACGTTCATGATTAATGATCTCAACGGACACGCAAGATCGGTTTTGAGCAGTACTTATCCACTTTCTAATCTGAATGCCAAATTTGGCTAATTCGAGTTTACTACGACCGAATCTGACGCAATAGAGTATTAACCTTGTTGCGTGGAGAGATTCAATCAACGAACTGAAATCAAAGGGGGTATCTCAACGATATCGAGCAAAAATTCAATGGAAGCCATCGTAGGAATCGCACGTCAGAGCCAAGTTAATCAGGATTGTTACGACTCAGATACTCATACGTTAATGGGAGAGAGGAATCGACTTTTTGAACGCATAGATCGCCAGGTACATCGAGGCGGGGCGTCAACCAACCAAATTCGTGAAACGTGAAGGAAAAGCATGTCAAATTCAAAAAAATCCCCTTCGATACTGATGGAAGCGCTGATTGACGAGATCACGCCCCCGTCGCGTAATAAAAGAGTGCGCTTTGCCATAGAAGAACACTTTAGAGATTCGGCGCAACACGACGGGAGGGGACGTAGAACTAGTGAGTTAGAGAACGCCTGTAGAGCGCTCCGTCATCTTAAGAGCATGCCTGGGTGGCAAGTGAACGAACGCTACGACCTAAACATGAGGAACCGTATACGCGACATTCTTAAACACATTGACCATGGCCAGTCTTGGTCTGAGACAATCAAGGAGTGTAGCGAGGCGAGGGGGCTAATTAGCAAATCGGCAAGACGACGGAGTGACCGGAAAGAGTATGGGTTCAGTGCGCCAAGAAGACTTGATGATGAATTTATCTGTTACCCACTGAATTCCGCGGCCAAGCTTCGTTCGGCGGGAAAGAGGGGTAAAAACTGCCTTGGTAGCAATAGCTATAACCATGTTGCGGAGCTCAAATCCGGTGAGTCTGAGTTCTACGAGATTAAAACGAAACGTGGCGCTCCTCGAGCGTTTCTTTCCGTTGACAAGGCTTCTCGCATGATTAGCGAGATTGGTGGGATAAACAATGGGGAAGTCACGTTGCCTACTGACACGCTTTGGAGCATATGTCAGGAATTAGAAGCAAACGGCGATGATTGTGAAGAGTTTGGAGGAGCCGGGGTGCTATCCGCCTTACGAGACTCGAATCGGAATTCAATAGCGCCGATGCGACGGATCTTCGACTTCCATCTCTGGTGGCGTAACGGCGAGATCATCCTGCGAGACCTCCGAACCAACGAATGGTCACGGTTCGAATGGGACGACGATCTAGGCGAATGGAAGGCTCCATACTTTTCTGAGATTGATGCTCAAGCATTCGCTCTGATGCTGCGTTGCCAGCCTGAACTTTCGGCTATCGGGGAGAAGGCTCGTCCGAAAGACTGCAGCGTTACTCAAAGCGCCTCTGATCATAGACGGAGGTACCGACACAGACGGGGGATGCCAAACTGGATGTGAATTCCAGCCAACGAATGCTTAATTACGATGCGATTGTGTCAGTTAACTTCAACCAGCGAAATATCCGAAAATCTCGATTACCTTGTAGTGTTGTTTCGTAAGTCAGCAGATCAATCTCAATTTAGGCTTCGCATTGCGGGAAGTCAAAACTTGGTTCTTAATTAAGCGCCGAATTTGATTTCACCGATATGCGTCGCCTCGATGCGCGACTCGGACGACCAGTACGATCAATTCGTCCTGTTGTATTTCGTACACAATTCGATAGGCACCAACCCGTAATCTGCGTAGTCCGGTCAGATTGCCTTTTAGCGCAACTCCTAAATATGGATTCTCTTTCAAGCGATCGATTGCGGTAACTATCCGAATTCGATCCTGCGGGTTTACGCGTTGCAGTTCCTTATCAGCACTATTTTTAATTCGAATCGAGTAAGGCACGTTTCACTTCGTCCCAATCGAGTGCCTCGTCGGACGGGTCGCGGAGGCGTTCGATTGCAACCGCAAGATCGTCAAAATCTTCAAGGTAAGTCTCGATCGCTAAGCGAATGAGATCTGCACGACTACGCCGAAGTTGCTTCGCAGCGAGGTCCAGCGCGTCAACAGTTTCGTTAGTTAATCTCGCAGTTACTTGAATTGGCATCTCAAGCTATCTCAAATACAGGAATAGTTGACATTAGTTTACATTAAATCGCATTAGATTGCCTCGCAATGCTTGTAGTTTTATATTTCGTTGGTGAGAAGTTGGGGTGAAGATTGCCACGAGGCAACTTCAGTGAACGTAGCACCAGGACACGCGCCTGGAACAGACGTTGAGCTATTACGGTTCGTAGTAGGGAATCCTTCTAGACTCGTCGACATCTAGGATTGTGAGTCGTTCCATGAAACGTCGATGAGGCCAATAATCGCCGCTGCCTGAATGTAGGACGCAACGGTTGTCCCACATCGCAATGGTGCCCGGTTCCCATCTCACTCGGCACGTGTATTCTGGTCGCCCTTCCTGGAATTTCATTTCGAGAAGCAACTTACGTTCTTCTTCTTCTGGAATATTGTGTTCGTCGGCGAACTTCTTCACGAATCCTTGTTGAACGTACAAGCTCGTGCGCCCGGTTTCGGGATGAGTTCTTGCGACGGGATGAACTGAAACGGGCGTTTTACCGTCCATTTGGTGACCAACGGAACCGATATGGACAGCCTTTAAGTTGGAGACCCGTTCCTTCGTGGCTGCGGACAATCCCTCCCACATGCTGTGGCAGTCACAGAAGCAAGTATCGCCACCAACTGGAGGTGCTTCTCGGCACATTAACACTGACGCCATCGGCGGTTTTTGTTGCCAAGTAGCGTCTGAATGCCAACCGCTCGCAATGTTCGGTACCGTCGCATCTGACGGTAATACGAGCATGTTGGGGATGTCTTTGACCTTAACCTGTTGATTCAGGTCGTGTGGCGAGTTTGGTACGTGATCCTTCTCGCCAAAAGGCATACCAACGACGCCGAAGTGCTCAACGAATTCGACCATCTGTTTTCGGGTTAGATGTTCCTGACCCCGGAATGCAATAACACGTCGCTGTAACCAGAGTTGCCTAACAAACGTCACGATTTCCGGATTGTCTAAGTCAGTTGCGAGATCCATACCGTGTACTACCGTACCGATACTGGGTTGTAGTGGTTCCAGTTTCAGCTCGATTCCACAAACGGTCACTGGTTTGTACCAGACCGTACCGAAGTTACCTGGGACGAGATCCCCGTCCTCAGCCAGAATGCTGTCCGCCATCTCTTTACGACTGGCAGTTCCCGATACGCGGGATGCAGCGACGGCGCCTAAAGGCGAACGGCGCGACGGTGGCTTATCCGCTTGAGCTCGCTCCTTTATCTTGTCGTAGAGCGGGTTGTCGATTAGCTGTGGGTCTTGAGGAATGTCGTTGCTCGTGGCGTCTAGGCTGGACATGTGGTGCAGGTGTGAGAAATTCCAAGTGAGCAATATTTTAGAAGCGAGGTCTAATATCAGGTGAAGACACTGTGTTTCAGTAGATTCCTTTCCAAGAAATCAGCAATGAGACATGCACAGCATGGCAAACCTAAGCTCAAGGATTGGAGAATTGCCAACCTACCGTCGCGGAAACCGAAAAACTGGGAGTGCTGCCATGCATCTACCTTCGTCCGTAGTCAGGTTTATAACGGTATTTGGGGTGTTGGTCTCCGTACAGTGTTGGAGTTCTGAAGTTACAGCACCTTTGTCGAGAATGGAGAATAGTTCAATCATGTTCAGCTTTGGTGATCCAACGTCGTTTCAATACGGTTCCGATGAACAGAAGCAGATCCTGCAGGATATCGCCGAATCAGAGTTCAGTGTAGAGCACCTTCCGGACTACGAACGAGAGCTAGTGAGCGAAGCTCTAGATAAAAGTGGGATTGAAGTTCAGGATGCTTGTCGAGTTGATATGAACGCGGCAGGTAGCCTCGGAGCTTTTTTTATCCGCCGGAAGCACAACGAGACGACACGTTTTGATCCTAACCGAGGAGTTTTCGAGACACCGTCAAAGAAAAAGAAGGACACCGAACCTACGGTTTGGAAGAGGATTAATGGGGACTACACCGAATACCCGTACCCATTCGGTGATGCACGTCTCATTCCGAAGGTAATCCCAGTTAATCTAAGTTCGATTAGTGTGGTTGATCGAGACGAAACGAGGGTGAAATTCGTTGCAAAACCTTCAGCGTTGCTCTTCGCAAAAATGCCCGCCGAAGAGCGCATCTTGAATTCCGAGCAGCTCAGGGTTGAATTCGATGTTGAACGTTCAACGCGCCGCATTTCACGTCTGACCCTATTCCTGCCAGAGGGCGTCAGAGTCTATCGAGGAATCAAAATTACTAATCTGAAATTTGAATACGAGTTTGACGACGATCGTACAGTTGAGCGAAATGTCCTAAAACGAGTCAACCACGCGATGAAAGGGCGGATTGGTGGCGTATTTCGTCCGAATTTCGCGTTCACCACGGATCTCAGCTATAACGATTGTGTTGGCGTGCGTGATGAACACTCTTATCTCTACTCCGCCATCGACAGCATCCGCTCGCTCTAATGAGACGTTAATTCGGACAACGAACGTAGGGATATTGGGTCATTCTCGCTTTCCGGCTGGGTTCTTCAGCGAAGAGTACAACGTTTCAATCGAGACTTAGAACCTGAATGTGAACTACGACGCTAACTCGTGATGCGAAGATTTGACGGCACGATCAGAAATGCGCTTGCGACCATTTTCTACGATCGACTCACGAGTCAAGATTCAGTTGATCCTGTTCCGAGTTCGCTCAGGATAGACGGGAAAACGTGCCTTATTACCGGAGCAAGTAGCGGCATTGGCAAAGCCGTCGCGATCGACTTAGCCTCAAGAGGGGCAAACGTCATTTTGGCCTGTCGTACGGGTGTTCCTGAAATCGGCGAGGAGATCAAGCAGCAATCCGGTTCCGATACGGTAGAGACGATTCAGGTTGATCTTGCAGATCTAGATTCGGCCAGAGAGCTTTGTGACGTGCTGCTCACGCAACGAGTGCAGCTTGATATCGCCGTGTTAAACGCAGGATTAAGCACTATCTCCGCAAGGAGATCAAAGCAAGGTTACGAGACGATGTTCGTCGTCCACTTTTTAGCCAATCGATACCTGGTCAAACGCTTCCTTGACGATGGCGTCATCAAGCCTTGTTCTGAAACAGACTCAATCGACGTACCAAGGTTGATCTTTGTGTCTTCGGAAGCACATCGATCTGGAGAGTCGTTCGATTTTTCTGACCTTGGGAACTTCCACGAGTTCGGTCGTAAAGATGCGTTGCGTTACTACGGAATCAGCAAGATGGTGCTGTCCGCGTATGCGTGTGAACTATCGAAGCGTCTAAACCCATCAAGCGCTCTGTCGGTGGCGGTTCATAGTCTTTGTCCGGGCGCGGTAGCCACAAAGATCGCGCGCGAAGCACCACAATCGATTCAGTGGCTCATTGGACCATTCATGCGGACACTGTTTCGCTCGCCAAAAGCCGCAATCAAGCCGATTGTTTACCTTGCTTGTTCTTCAGACGCGGGCGGCCGCACCGGTATATACCTTCATTGCATGCAGGAGAAAACAATGTCAATGCATGCTAGAAACCCAGCAAACGGAGAGGTCCTCTGGCGGCTAAGCGAAGAGATGATCTCGAACTACGAAAGGGGCACAGCCACTGCCACTGACAGTTGATCGAGTTCGAAGGCATCAGTCTGTGCCTAGTGTCGTTAAACAAGATTAGGTTTATGCCGTCGCCTCTTTCCTTTGTTCTCGCCACCAGTTTCGACGATCTTTTTCCATGTGCTCAACCGATCTGGAAAGTGCATCGCTTCCGATGGTTGATAGGTGCGTTGTAAGGAACGCCTCGACTTCAGTTGGATAAGTGCGAAGCATTTCACGTAGAACCCAACCTGTTGCTTTCTGCATGTAGTATCGGTGATCGTCGACGCACCGCTCTACCATAGGGAACACCACTTTAGGTGGAAGGAACACGGAGTTCTTGCCGGTATAGTGAATGAGACTGACGATTGAAATGCGCTTTGGCCAAAGTTCGTCCTCATGGTTCCACTTTTCTAGATCTTCAAATACCTCGTCGAAATAAGCTTCCAGCACGTATGAATAGACCCAGCTCATCTCATCCGAGTGCGCCCAGTTCTCCACGCGCGCGACCCAGTTACGAATGACCGACCAGAGGTATCGCGGCACACTTTTGCGCACACGAAAACGAAGGTAGTCTAAGGCGCAAAAGAGCACGTCGCCGTTGGGAGAGTGCATAAACAAGTCGTCCCAAATCGCAATAACTTCCGACTCAGGGCGGTCGAAGAAGGAGAATCCTTTACGACTCAGTTTTCGACGTTCGGGTACACGTACGCCGGAATATAGCATTTCCGATCGACGGTCTTTCGGTGTGTGCAGTGCGAAAGACGGGCTACCGATGGCTTCAAGTTTTGCGAGCACTTCTTTGTGAAATTGGGGATATTTCATATTGGGTGAATGATTGAAGACTGGTCGTTTAATCGCGATCTGATTGAGTAATTACACGGATTTGAACAAGCAGGAGGAACCTCATGGATGATCCAAAACCAATTGCGGTTGAGTCGATTTCGTTACCCGCACGAATGGGGAGCGGCTATCCGGACCCATTTGACAAACCCTGTTCCGAGAGACAAAAGAAACCGCTCGGAGATGCCTTCGGTCTGTCGGACTATGGCGTAAATCTGGTCTCATTACCGGCGGGCACGTGGTCCTCGCAAAGGCATTGGCATACCGCCGAAGACGAATTCATCTATATTCTCCAAGGGCGACCGACGCTAGTCACGGATGAAGGTGAAACAGCTCTCGAACCTGGCATGTGCGCGGGATTTGTAGCAGGGGAAGCGAACGGCCACCATCTGGTGAATAGCACTAACGAAGTCGTTACTTACTTAGAAGTAGGCAGTCGTCGCGACGACGATGATGTCGATTACCCGGACATTGACATGCAAGTTAATCAACGCGGCTACGGAGGTGTGTTTACGCACAAAGACGGTTCACCGTATACGTAGCTGTGACGTATAACGAATTTTTCCTACCTTGGTTTAGTGATTTTGGTTGCGTTGACTTTAAAGTACGGGAACATTCATCGGCTAAGTACAGCACTTGATTAACCTCGCAAGCTCATTGTTTTTCCGGCAAATGTTTGCCAAAATAGACGTAACAAGAATCTTCGGTAGTAGCTAAGTTGTATCAGCCAGGTGACGTTGTTTCGAGACGAAAAGGTGTGTTCATGCATCGCGGCATCGTATTAGAGGACGGTCGTGTACTCCACAACACACCGATAAAAGGTCGTCATACCTCGACACTGGATGAATTCAGCAAAAATAAAGCGATCTATCCGGCCAATCACCAACCGGAAATTCGCGATCGGACGTTATCGAATGCAATGAATGACGAGAACGATCGTTACAACCCATTCAACAATAACTGCGAACACACAGTTACGAGAGCGACCACAAATGAAGCCCATAGTCCACAGTTACGTGGTTGGGTAATTGGGGTGACGTTCGCCGCTATTGGATTTGCGGTAACGCGCCATCCAGCCATCGCGATCGCTGGCTTTGCTCTCGGGAAAAAGCTCGGATCAAGTGGTAAATTAGCTTAGACAAGCGTTTTCACGCGTCGGCTGAAGTCAATTCCTTCGCGAGTGCGACGATCGCGTTCCTAGTTTTTACCGCCGTCTGTAAATCAACATTGTTAACCAGGCGGTCATCCGGATGATGAAATAGGTGGTTAGAGCCGAGCATCGAAACGTAGTTCCCGCCGGCGTCAAAGATGTTTCGTGCTTCACCGCCCGGTCGTATATCTCCATGTACCTCGTTCGCGATTTGAACGTCGCAATCTGATAAGTGCTTGACAAACCTCGTTCTAAGGTCTTCGTTCGAGTGCTGGATACGAATCTGACAACCTTTTGAAGCGAAATTCGCTCCGAGATGCACCCACGCATGAGCGTTTCGAGCCAAATCAGGATTTTGATTGAGGAAATACTCGAGACCTACATGTCCAAGCTCATGACCTGTATTGGCCGTGAATATCACATCGCGATCAGGACTGCTTTTCGCCAACTCGCGGACGCACGCAAGCCAGGCTGCAATGCCGCCGCAGCGTTCGGCGGTACTCGTCCACCATGAACTCTTTGGCGTCATGACCACTAATGGAGCTAGATCAGAACGTTGGCCAGCGAGTCGAACTTCGACATTCGTTGCGGTCGACTGCTGGATATCAAAGCCGACATTTAGTTTCGCAAGGACACCGTTCTGCGCAGCGGTAGTCAGTTCATGTTCGCGTTCGCTGTCGACAATCAGTACGGGGACGCCAAATGGCTGAGTAAAAGAATCGGCATTGAGCATCGCGATGCCAGGAATCGAACTCCGAGCTATACCAACTAACGCTTGATGTGCTTCGCCGATACGGTGTGAGAGTAAGTGAAGGTTGTTCGGTCCACCACTAGCGGTCGCCGTTCCTAATCCAATCGAACCGGCTTTGCCAACCGATACTAACGGCCCCTCGAGGATTCCGTCGGTTTCACCCCCGTCGAACAGAGGTATGCCTTCGACGCGACAATCCTCGATTTCGACATAGCAATCCGTTGGTACCCGACGGGCAAACGAGAACTCGACAATCCGTGCTGACACATGAACATTAGCCAATCGATCAACCAATGTCTCGGATGTACGGAGATCACCATCGGTTCCAGTGCGGTGCTCTGACTGCGCGTCCCATGCCCGAATGTCCTCTACAAGCTCATCATGTATTGAATCCGGTTGAGAACTAGACGTGGGCTTACTCATTCAGGTATTTAGACTCGATTCTTAATACGAGGTATTGAACCTCGTAGCGAGCTCCGTCCCTCGTGAACTTTTACTATCGGACGTTAGAGTATATGGGTAGAGCTAGTTAGGTGCGGTTGAACACCTATCTTCGAGTTCACGCTCAATCGCGATCACGATCCCCTTGCTCTCCGCGACTTCGTGATCATGATCTCTATTCATGGCGCCCGAACCGGGCAAGAAGAACGTGTTTGACTTGATATCTCTGCTTCGATCGTCGCTCTGCTTCTTGATGTAGGAATCACGATTCTGAATCGCTGACGTTAACTCATTGTGGAGGTCTACGCAGGAGAACTGGCGATAACGGATTGATGACACTTCAGCAGCGGGAATATCCTTAGGTTGAGTAGCGCACCCACTGGAAATTAACAACACTGTCGCAACAAACGATATTGAAAGAATTTTCACGTTATTTCGGTATAAGGAAGTCCTTGGCTTAGACATCAAGAGCTGGATGCTGTTCGTATACAAACGTTTTCCAGCCACGAATCCTTAGCAGTCGTCATGTTCGTAAACGAGAAGGTTCTCGTATTCGTCTACCAACTCGAGCCTCGAAATTAATTTGAGAGTGCAGATATATCGACGCCAACCGGATTTAATCCTTCGATAATTGCGTTTCCGTATTCCTCGCAGCACCATCTCGCACATTAAGCGCGAGTTGAGAGCTGCGTTTTGTTTTTAGACGCATGGCTACTGAGAGCGACGGCAATGTCGCCCCCAAACTTGATACACCGGATTTCGAGCTCGGTTTAGCGACACCCGCACGAACTGCGCGGAGTGAGTTAAAGGCACTCTCGGTTCTTGGTGCTCCTATCGTGCTGACGCAAATGTCGCAGATGGGCATGTCCATTATCGACTTGATCTTTGCAGGGCATGTAAGCGCGGCTGATCTCGCAGGCATTGGGTTGGGGGCATCGCTCTTCTGGCCGACCATGCTGCTTACATCAGGATTGCTATTTGCAGTAACGCCGACCGTTGCACAACTCTATGGGGCTGGACGAGCTAACGAGACTGGCGCAGTAGCTAGGCAGGCAGGTTGGATCGCGTTTGCAGGCGCGATCGTTGTGATCCTCGTACTCCTAAACGCGCGTTCGATTTACACGTTCTTTGACGTCGATCCGGTTGGCATTCCGATCGCTGTTGGTTTCCTTGATGCGCAAGCGTGGGGTATCTTCGCGTTATTCGGCTACTTCGTGTTTCGAAACCTCTGTGAGGGGCTCGCACTTACGTTACCTGCAATGGTCATCGGATTGATGAGTTTAGGACTGAAGATCCCGCTCAACATGATCTTTGTGAACGGCGCGTTCGGTATCGAAGGTCAAGGCGGAATTGGATGTGGTGTTTCCTCGGCCATCGTTTTCTGGATTCAGTTTTTCGCGATCGCTATCGCCGTGCTCACCACGCGCATTCGTCGGTCTGGAGTATTTCAGCGATTCGACAAGCCAGACTTGGCGGAGATCGGACGATTGGTGCGTCTTGGATTCCCGATCGGTACGAGCATTTTTGCAGAGGTCGCGTTCTTTTCGGGCATCGTGATGCTGATCGGACGCTTCGGTGTGGATGTCGTAGCTAGCCACAACATCGCAACAAGCTTCGCTGGGGTTGCCTTCATGATTCCGTTGGCGATTGGAATGGCAAGCACGATTCGCGTCGGCGCTAGTGTTGGTGCTCGCGAATTCAACCATGCTTGGTTGACCGTGCGCGTTGCCGTTACAACGGCTTTAGCCGTCGGTTGCGTTTCAGCGATGGTTATGTTGCTGGGACGCAAACAGTTGGTGACGCTCTACAACGATGAACCTCAAGTCGTCGCATTAGCCTCGATGTTGTTCCTCTACTGCGCTTTTTTTCAACTATTTGACTGTGCACAGGTCGTGATGATGGGTTCGTTGCGGGGCTACAAAGACACCACCAAACCAATGTTCATTGCCATCGCGGCGTACTGGGGTATCGGCATGCCAATTGGTCTCGCGTTTGGGTTCGGCTGGATTACCGAAGAACCGGTCGGGGTCGTAGGATTTTGGTGGGGACTTTGCGCAGGTTTGGCTGCAGCCGCGCTTGGTTTGTCGATTCGAGTGAAGCGCACTGCGAACGCATACATTTCAGGACGGCGTCAGCCACCCCCAGTGTAGCGTTATGGCGGAGGCTCGTCCAAGATGCGCTCCGCTGCAGACCGAGGATGGTCAAGGTCAACGCCTTGAGGGAGCTTTGGCTCGTCTTGGTTGGTCTTGTCTTGAGTCGGCAACACCGTCGATCTTGCCTTATGCCGTTTGTTTCTAAGGATTGCTAATAACGCAATCAGCGAAACCAACGCGATCAGACCCCATTTCACGACAAATGAGAGTGCAATGTGACGCGTCGCTTGGGATGCTTCGGCAAAGTCGAGATATTCGCCATGCCCGAATGTGATCACTGCAACAGCGATCGCCGCAACGATCACAGGGGCAAACCAAATGGACTTGTGCCAGTAACTGCGCAATCCAACGACGAAAGCGGACCACGCGATCACACGTCCTAACATCGAGTTAGATCCACAGATTGATGCCGATTGACGCTAGTGCGACACCAAGTGCTCCTTGTAAGACGCCAAGTTTCAGGCTGTTCTTGATTTCGTCCAGTTCTTCGCGATAAATAATCTCGTATTGCTCCGCGCTTAACTCGTCCGGGAGCCGTCCCGCGGTGGCGATACGCGCATCGGTGCGTTGCTTCGCCTTGTCCTTGATCATCCTGTCAAGCCGGTCTGTGACCTTATCAATCCGGCTGCGCTTTTTAACGTCGAGCGACTCGTACCACGTCATAAAAGACTCCGTATCCAAATCGCCAACGGCGTTTCGCACCACAAGTGCCATGTCTTTGCCTGGAATGCGAGCACGTTGAGCGATGCTCTTCGCTTTTCCTTTAAGTTTGCTGAATGAAAGGTCTTTTCTATCCATGACACATAGCTAGACTGATAAAAGGACCGGTACACCGTCGGCAAAAATCATAGTTACCTCGCAGGCGGGCGCTACCATAATCTCAGCCGAGAAGGATAGGAAGGCTTGTGACTGATTACGTATTAAAGATCGAACACGAAGGTTGGACAGAGCTTGTGCTCAACCAACCTGAAACTCGAAACGCTATCACCGGTCCGCTAGGCGAACAACTTGCTGCAGCGATTCAAACGACTGACGCTGATCCAAGAACTCGTCTCCTTATGTTGCGAGGCGCTAACGGCGCGTTCTGTTCAGGTCTGAATTTGAAAGAATTCAACAGGGACCCACCACCGGATTGGCTTGCCGGGTTTCAATCGATCTGGCGGCGAACCCATGCGGCGCTGTACGAATGCAATAAACCCATCGTCGTAGCACTTGAGAAATACGCGATTAACGGTGGTGCGGCACTCGCACTGGCAGCGGACTTGCTCATAGTTGGTGACGACTCCTACCTACAGGTCGGTGAGGTCAGACAAGGTATGGCCGCACCGTACAACCTCGCGTGGCTAAACCTGCGGCATAGTGAAAACGTGATCGCGCAACTTACGCTTACAGGTAAGCGATTTACCGGCTCCGAGCTTCATCGTCTCGGCATCGCCTATGCGGCGCCGGCTACTGCTGATACGGTGCAGGTTGCCGAATCGTTATGCGAAGAACTTGCAGGCTATCCGACGGATGCGCTCGTTACCATCAAACGCATGATGCGGGGATACCACGACGTACCAGCCGACGATTGGTTTGACATCGCCACACGCAATGCGCCAAAACGAAGCGGCGGACCCAAACGGGTCAGTTAATCGCGACCTCTGAGCCTTTCTCTGCAGACTCATACAGACCGTCAAGCATTTTCTGCACCATCAGCCCGTGTTCTGCAGGTGCCATGGTGGGTTTGTCGTTAAGTACATGGTCAACCCAGTTGCGCATTTTTTTGCGGAA
Source organism: Candidatus Azotimanducaceae bacterium (assembly GCA_965220235.1). Lineage (GTDB taxonomy): Bacteria > Pseudomonadota > Gammaproteobacteria > Pseudomonadales > Azotimanducaceae > Bin55. Next base: position 445,146 of record OZ244815.1, read on the forward strand.
CGGGTCGGCAGCCTGTCCTGACGGTAGCCAGTGTGGTTGTGCATTCAGCATATGGTCGTGCTGATCGCTGAATAGCTGCGGTGGATCCCAGGTAGCACCGCCCTTGTCACCCATGAGCGTGAAGTTCCATTCGTTCTTCTCGATGTGAGCAGCGAAACTCGCTTCGATGCTGAGTGAAGCGCCATTCTCGAAACGAATGTGACCAACTGCCAAATCCTCTACGGTGTACGTCTTGTGATCCCAGTTAGGCCACTGGGAGACAACGCTAGAGGGTTTGTTGCCAAGATAGGTATGCATGATGCCGGTCGCAGCAACGGGTTTAGGTGATCCCATCACGAAATGGGTCGTTTCGAGCACGTGCACGCCGATGTCAATAAGGGGACCGCCACCTTGAAGGTCTTTACGCCCAAACACGCCCCAGTTCGGGATCCCTCGCCGTCGTAGTGCTTGCACCCTGCCGTAGAGAATGTTGCCGAGACTGCCATCGTCCACGGCTTGTTTGAGAAAGTTGGTGCGCGCTTCATAGCGATGTTGAAACCCAATCACCAGCTTCTTGCCGTGGTTTTGCGCGGCATCAAGCATTTGTTGACCTTCGATCGCGTTCATGGCAAGTGGCTTTTCGACGATCACGTCAAACCCAGCTTCCAATGCGGCGATCGTGCAAGGAGCGTGAAGTCCGTTAGGTGTACACACGCTGACCGCATCCGCTTCGATCGTATTCAGCATGGCTTCGTAGTCCGTAAACGAATGCGGGATCTCAAATTCGTCGCAACGATGTTTCACGCTGGTCTCAACGACATCGGAAGCCGCGACCAACTCGACGTCGGGCATCGCACTTAGGTAACGCATGTGGGTGCCTGCAATGCCGCCCGCACCAATGAACGCTACACGTAGTTTGTTGTCAGCCATGCACCTTTCCTTGACAGAAATTCAACGTCGAGTCTTACGGGTCGCTTCAGAAGCTCAGTTTTGTCGACACATAGAAGAGCGAACCGTTGTATCCGGCAGGCGAATAACGCGGGTATTTTCTGCCGTTACCGAAGCTAATCGTCTCGTCAGGGTACGTATCGAATGCGTTTTCAATGCCTGCCGAGACAGAAATTGAATCGGAAATTACGAGCGTACCGAGAAGATCGACGTATCCATAGCCATCAAATTCCGCCGCACTATGGTCGTCGTACCATGAGCCATAAAAGTTGTATCGCGCAGTGAGGTCGATACGTTCAAGCGAGTAGCGAGCCGATATGCCGTATCGGGTTTCGGGTGCACCGCGCTCCAGATTGTCGATCGTGTCACCGCCTGTGATCGTTGAGCCTTCTCGATAGTCTTCGACCGACGTTTGCGTGTTATTGAATGAGAACAGAACGTCCAGTAAGCCGTCGCCGAGCTCAAACGATTGGGTCGCGACAACGTCGATCCCGCGCGTTGATGTATCAAAGTCATTGGTGAAAAAGCGAACGGACGTGAAATCGGCTGCTTCGGGAACGCCTTGTTCTACCAGTGCTGTTTTGATTTCATCGGTCACGGTTGTCAATCCAGAGAGTGCGATTCGGTCTGTGACGTCAATACTGAAGAAGTCCGCGGTTACTGTGATCCCGTTATCCAATTCGAGAATTGCGCCAGCGGTAAAGTTGACTGATTCCTCTGGTTCGAGTTCACGACCGCCGAGCGCGACAGCAACAGGGTGAGTCGAACCGATCGTACCGCGTTCTTCGAAGACGTTTGTTGCTGCATTTACCACAGTAGAGACATTTCGTGCATTGGACTGACCAGGTGTGGGTGCTCGGAAGCCGGTGCCAACACTGCCTCGAACAGCCAACGTATCCGATAGGTCAAATCGACCGGTGAGCTTGAAGTTCAAAGTGGTGCCAAAACCGTCGAAGTCCTCGAGGCGGGCTGCACCTCCGATCACAGCGTTGTCGAACATATCGTGATCGAAAAGGTAAAGCTCGAGGTCAAGATAGGCAGCTGTATTGAGACGATTCCACGCGCCGCTTGATGCGGGATTGAATCCGCCGAAACCATTAGTGCCTGTGCTGAACCCATATTGCTGATAGTGACCGATTGCCCAGGAGCTTCGCTCACCAATGTCGATTGAAAATTCCTCGTTACGGATTTCCAAACCACCCGCGACGTTCAGGTCATTACCATCGAGTACTTGCACGACCTTGCTCGCATCGACATTGACGTTCCATTCTTTTTGTCGATATTCGCCGAAATTGAAATCGCGTTGTGACGTTGGTCCAAGACTGGGATTGAGCGTGTTGTTGATGAACCCATTCATCCGGTTGTAGCCGGTGCTTGCGGATAGATCAAGATCGACATCTTCGAAGATGACGGTACGGTATCCGACGACCCCGGATAGATCCGATACTACCGCGCCGAAGCGAGGCGTGAAACCTTCAGGAAGAATTTCACCGAACCAGAAGCAATCCTGGTCCGCACGCAGCATGTCATGGAATGACACCACATTTTCAGCGACAGCGGGTACGTTGTACTTTGCTTGACAGCCTTCGCCGCCGACGAGGAAAAAGTTATCGCCGGTCTTGTACACACCCACGCGATTCATCGGACTGCGAAAGAAGAAAAAGGTCTCGACCTCACGTTCCGCATAGTTCCCGAACGCATAAAAATGACCGTCTTCCCCGAAGTCGTTTCCTAGGTTGGCCACGAATTTGATATTGCTTTTTACGTCGGGCGAACCCCACGGCTTGGCGGGCACACTTACGCCTTGGATGCCTTGTTGAATCAAAGCTGTGGCATCACCGTGCTGGACACTTCGATCGGTCGGTTCGGACGAACCGTATTCAGCGCTAAGGTTTAAAAAACCACTATCGAACAACGGTAATCCGATATTACCCGCAACGCTCACAAACGTTTCGTCGTCGTTCGCGGTATGTCCACCATACTTGACCAGGACATCGGAGCCGCTGTCGGCATCTTTCAGCTGGAAATTCAAAACTCCCGCGATCGCATCTGAGCCATATTGCGCTGCAGCACCATCACGAAGTACTTCCAACTGTCTGATCGCGATGCTTGGAATAGCGGAGATGTCGGGACCTTGAGCACCGTTCGATGCGCCATTAGAAATCCACTGGATGACTGAACCACGGTGGCGTCGCTTGTTGTTCATCAGGACCAGCGTATGGTCGGGTGCCAGTCCTCTCAAGTTGACCGGTCTTAAGAGTGCTGCCAAGTCTCGAGAAGGATTGTCACTCATATGGAATGAAGGTACGACCGAACGGATTAGGTTCGACATGTCACTGCCAGCCTGACTGTCGAAAGCTTCATTCGAGATAACGTCTACCGGTACCGTAGAGTCTGTCACGGAACGAGGTTCCGCACGTGTACCCACAACGACGACCTCTTCCATCTCGAGTTCTGCATCTTCGTTGGTTTCTTGCTGGCCGAATGTTGCACTAGCCCAAACCAGGCTAGTGAATGTAAACAGAATCGCGGTTGTGTTACGAACCTGGTTAAGACAACGCATTGAAATCTCCCTTTCTGAACGCGGACCGACTGCGCGATCGAGACCTTGCTTGCAGATGACCTTAATACGGATCACGATTAGGTAGCAAACACCCGAATCGTTCGCTTTGATTGGTCGACCTAAGCTGCGGACTCTGAGTTGAGTTACGCCATCCGTTCCGATGAATAAATGGTCGCGACTAGTCCCTATCGATCGAATTTATCAAGCCACTACTTTCTTGTAGCGGGTGGGAATTATCGATATGCGGAGATTCGCTAAAGTGCGAGCTGCTGCCGATTCGGTTGTATTCGATAGACCGGGCGCTAATTTGTCTACTTCGCGTAGTATTAATTTTGTCTTAGACTCATTTCGGTTCTTGTTTTAAGGTTGGGTGCTTAGTGAGCTCGTTCCACAAGCTGCTCAATGGCAGCCAGAGGAACAGAAACATCGGCATGTCTGACCTTCCGTGTGTTCGTGAATGGAAATGAATGAGAAGAACCTGAGCCACACAAATTTAGGGATTTGTGTGTATTTCTACACAATACACGTCAATGGAACGTAAAAGCCGGAAACAATCATTTCTTCGATAGATAACCGTGCATGGTTGTTAGATCATCTTAGTGCTTACAGATTGACTTGGCCGACTGAACACATGGTTGGTTTGCTCGACGCGTTTGTCCGCCGACAACCAGATTGTTTTGAACGAACGTGCTTCGAAGACGGACATATCACCGGGTCTGCATGGATCGTTTGTCCGCAGCGCCGACGAGTTCTCCTTACACATCATCGAAAACTTAAGAAGTGGCTACAGCTGGGCGGTCATAGCGATGGAGATGCCAATACGTTGCGTGTAGCAACACGTGAAGCGGAAGAAGAATCCGGTTTACGCATGAAACCACTCAGCGAAGGTATGTTCGACATTGATATCCACACGATCCCTGCGCGAGGCGATGATCCAGAACACAAACACTACGACGTTCGCTTCTTGTTTGAAGCGGACGATCACGCGCCATTGACGATAAGTGATGAATCGAACGATCTGCGATGGGTGTTGATCGAAGAGTTACACAATCTGACGTCTGAAGAATCGGTGCTTCGCATGGCGCACAAGTCGCCAACAAAGTAAGGATCGTATTCGTTCGTTGGGTAGGAGCGATTCGCTCTCCTAATATCCTATGCAGTAGAGCAGGAGAGGTTATTTGCGTCTAAGCATCAAATTAGCGGTAGCTACCGCATGGTTTACGTTCGTGTTGGTGTCGTGTGCGCCCAATGAATCAGGTGAATCGGCGCAGGCCGTTGAGCTTTCCGAAATGGATTCAGGTTACCCCTCCATCACATGGGACGCCTCGCTTTGGGGAAATCCTCGTGAAGGCACCGTCGCAGTTGACACGCTGGCGCGTCTGCTAGCAGAGCGTACGGAAGGTGCTTTTGAGTTAAACGTTCACTACGGCGAGGCTCTGTCGAAAGCGCGCGAGAATCTTGACGGGATCGCGATCGGTGCATTTGAGGTCGCGTTGGTTTGCAACTTCTACCATCCACAGAAGAATCCTGCACTCATGGTGCTGACCATGCCGTTCCTTCCGATGGATGCCGACACAAACGGGAAGCAAGTCAGACGGGCCGTACACGCCCATCCGGCAGTGGTTGAGGAGTTCGCACGCTGGGGAGCGATGATTTACACATCGACATTACTACCGCAGTACGAATTCATGGGACGCGGTACTCCGCCGCGAACGGTGGAGGATTGGCAAGGTATGACGGTTCGTGCTGGTGGCGGAATAGGAGATGCGATGCAGCTCCTCGGCGCGACACCGACCAGTTCAACCGCGACGGAGGTGTATACCGGTGTTCAACAAGGCACCATGGATGCGGCAGCATTTCCGTTCTCGTATGCCCACGTCGCCTATCGAATCCATGAAGTCTCTGATTGGTTTACTAGCGGCATGGCGCCAGGAACGGCAGATTGCCCTATCGTATTTCGAAAGGCTGCGTACGATGCTTTGCCTCCCCAGTACCACGCATTACTCGAGGAGATCAGAGACGAAGTTGATGCTGCACAGTTTAAGGCATATCGAGACGTTGATGAGATCAACCTCCCTATGCTGCGGGAAACGATCGCGGAAGTCAAATTCACTCCTGAAATGCGAGCCGAACTTAGGGAGTCAGTTGGGAAGCGTGTCATCGAGGCATGGATTACAGAGAACGAAGACGATTTCGATGCGCGCGGACTAGTTGAACTTGCATTTGAAGCAGCAGGATCGACCTACGATTAATCGTTCGGAACAGTCAACTTGAAAGATCCGCTTGGACCTTTATTACGTCAGTTAGACGCACTCACCACACCGGTTGAAAACGCCTTCAACTTGACTGCAGGTGTTTTGATCTTTGCACTGATGGGACTCGGCGTCGTGCAGATTGTGCTCCGCACGGTGTTTTCAGCGCCGCTCTTGGGATATATCGACATCGTTGAGCTCAGCATGGTTGGGTTTGCAGTGCTCGCGATCGCATTTGTACAGCGCGTGGGCGGTCATGTGAGAATGGAGCTTCTAATCCAAAAACTGAGAGGACGCGCGCTCTGGTTTTTTGAGATGATCGGGAGCGGACTGGCGATTTTCGTCGTCGGCATCCTGATTCCTTCTTCATACGATCACTTCCAACGCGCGTTTGATTTTGGCGATAGCACGATAGATCTTGAGCTGGCGACCTGGCCTGCGAAGCTCGTCGTACCAGTCGCGTTAACCCTATTACTCGTTCGCTTGTGTATTCAGTTCTTGGGGTATCTGCGGCTGCTTATTAATCCGGCATTACCTCAGCTCGCAATCCCGGCGCTGAAGCGACCCGAGGAGGTTGCAGCCGAAGAGATTCGCCTCGCGGGAGGCGAGGATGAATCGGATATGTCGGCCAGGTAGCGCAAGATGGTAGATCCGTTCTGGGTAGGAATATGCGGCGTGGGACTACTCATCGCCCTAGTCGTAGTTGGTGTACGTGTATATATCGCTGCGGCAGTCGTCGGATTCCTAGGTTTGTTTTTACTCGAAGGGTGGGATGTCGCGGGAGCGATCGCGGGGACGATCCCACATTCGAAGACGGTCACATACCCGCTCTCTGTATTACCACTCTTCATTCTGATTGGCTTTCTAGCGTTCCACGCAGGTTTAACGGGCAAACTGTTTGAAGCTGCACGTCGTTGGTTAGGTTGGGTACCTGGCGGTTTAGCTGTGTCGACCGTATTCGCGAGTGCTGGATTTGCTGCCGTGTCAGGCGCGTCGACCGCAACCAGTGCTGTGTTTTCGCGTGTCGCAATCCCGGACATGCTCGCAAATGGCTATGCGAAACGTCTGACAGCGGGTGTGATCGCAGCCGGGGGTACGCTGGCTTCCTTAATCCCACCCTCGGCGATTTTGGTGATCTACGCGATTCTGGTTGAACAGTCGGTTGGCAAGCTCTTGTTGGCTGGGTTGTTGCCGGGGTTAGTGTCGGTTTTGATCTACACAGCGCTGATCATTGGGATGTGCATGTGGCGACCTGAGCTAGGTCAGGCTTCACGGGGATTCACTTGGCGCGAACGATTCGCGAGTTTGCCAGGGTCGTTGCCAATCTTCCTTGTCGTCGGCATTATTTTTGGTGCGTTGTATACAGGCATCGCTACGCCGACCGAGGCGGGTGCCTTAGGAGCAGCAGTGGTGTTCGCGCTCTATGTGTATCGAGCATGGCAACAACGCGACATGAAACAAATGGGTTTCCGTCTTAAGGACGCCATCACGGAAACCGCCAAGCTCACCATCATGATCTTTACGCTGATCTGGGGTGTATTTCTGTTTGTTCGTTTTCTTGGCTTCGCCGGGTTGCCAAATGAATTCGCGAATTGGGTCGTGGGATTGGATCTGCCGCCGATCCTGATCATGGTGTGCATCTTGCTCGCGTATGCGGTACTCGGTATGTTCATGGATGCCATTGGGATGCTCATCTTGACATTACCGGTGGTATTTCCTGCTGTCATTGCGCTCGGTTATGACCCGATTTGGTTCGGCATCATCGTTGTGAAAATGGCGGAGATTTGCTTGATCACACCGCCAATTGGATTGAACTGCTTTGTCGTTGCAGGGGTATCGAGGGATTTACCGTCGGTCGACGGTCGCGATCCTGCGATTCCATTACAGGATGTTTTTCGTGGTATCGGACCGTTCTTTGTCGCCGATGTACTGACAGTTATTGTTCTATTGCTATTGCCTGAGATCGTACTTTGGTTACCAAATCAAATGGCGCAATAACGCGGTTAATCATGACATTTTGGAGAGATGACAATGTATTGGCACATGCGAAATTTCGCCGCTAAAATACCTATAAAAATGTATAGTCAGCGTTTTTTGCTAGGCATTACATTCGTCTCATCGTCACATTTGGGTTTGCACGTAGCGTGCGATGGGTTAAACTGATAGGGTGTAAACAACATGATCAAACTCAAAGACTGCCTTGAGGACGCATTACCGTCACATTTAGCTGTGAATCCGTTTCTTGACCTTTTCGCGCATTTAGCTCGCTGTGAAGCGAACTATTCCCGCTTGCGTAAATTGTTACGACCGCCGCGGAGTAGCGAATTTCAATCTCGCACCGTTGAGTTCCCGAACGGTTCTTCGTCGTTACGATTCGAGCATTCCCGCGTCAGCCGCTATACATCAAGCGTGGTGATTCGGCAGACATCAATCGAGACGTTGACGAATTTGAATTTAAAGCTCCATGTGTATCACGACACCCGCGCAGCGGAAGTGGTGAGTTATCAACGCCACCATGATTTCCGAGTGTTGGAGACACGACCTGCGCCGCCGCGTACGCAAAGGTTCGAAAAGATTGAAATGAATCGATTCTTAACCGAGTTGCTTGATCATTGTTTGACTTTCGGCTCAGCGATGCAAACTGAGTCGACGACCACAGAAGAACAAGGAAGTTCAGTTTAGACCGAATCCAAGGACGGATACCTAGCGTTGCAAGAACACGCAGCCAAGCACACCAAGGACGGCACGTCGCTTTGGCTTTTGCACATCACCGACAATCACTTATTTACTGATCCTAAGGAAGGTCGGCACGGTATTAGTAGTGTCGATTCATTTCAACAGGTGTTGGTGTCAGCTACGGAATCGCGACAACCTGACCTAGTTGTGGACACAGGTGACATCGCACATGACCGTACCCGTGAGGTGTACGAAATGTTTGCGTCGATGGTTCGCGAATTTGTTGACTGCCCGATGATCGCGACACCTGGTAATCACGATTTAGCTAAACCTTTCGACGAGGTTCTCTCACGTGAATCGATCACGATGGGGAACTGGCGGATTGTTACGGTCGATACCCATATCGACGACAAAGTAAGTGGTGTGATCGATCGAATGGAGATGAATCGCGTCGAAGAAGAATTAAAGGCAAACGAGTCTCCGACGTTGTTGATCGGTCATCATCCAGCGACCGAAGTAGGTTGCGCATGGATAGACGAACATCGAATTGAAAACGGAGACGAGTTTCTGAGGGCAATGGCGCAACATCCGCATGTTCAAGCGTACCTTAGCGGTCACGTGCACCAAGCCTTCGAAGGTCATGCACATGGCATAAGACTCATGACGTCTCCGTCAACGTGTTGGCAATTCAAGACCGATTCAGACTCGTTTGCCGTCGATGAGCTTCCCGCAGGATGGCGTTGGCTTGAGTTAAGAGCGGATGGCGAGATGGATTCAACGGTGGAACGATTGGTCGTCGAAGGTTAACCGGATAGGAATATGACGGACACCTATTCAGCGAAATCCATTCAAGTTCTTAGCGGGCTTGACCCGGTTCAAGCTCGACCGGGTATGTACACGGATACCAGCCGTCCGAACCACCTTGTTCTAGAAGTCGTCGACAACAGTGTCGACGAGGCGTTGAATGGGAAAGCGTCCAAGGTCGTCGTATCGATCAACGAAGACGACTCGATCACGGTTGAAGATGATGGGCGAGGCATACCTGTTGACGAACACCCGGAATTGAAATTGCCCGGGGTCGAGGTCATCATGACGCGTCTGCATGCAGGTGGCAAGTTCAACGACGAGCAATATCGATTTGCCGGTGGATTGCATGGCGTCGGCGTGTCGGTGGTAAATGCACTATCCGAATGGCTGACCGTGGAAATCAAGCGCGATGGCAACGTGTACTGTCAGACCTACGAAAACGGCGCTGCGGTTACGAATTTGGTTGCTGACGGCACGGTTGGGAAACGCAACACGGGCACTAAGATCACGTTTAAGCCGAATGCGAAGTATTTCGACACTACCCAGATCAGTCTCGCGAGATTGCGTCACGTGCTGCGAGCTAAGGCGATTTTGTGTTCAGGTCTAAACGTCGAGCTGCGCGCGAAAGATGGCTTGTACAACGAACCGGAAAGCTGGCGTTATGACGATGGCTTAGTCGGCTACTTGCAGGAATCGATCGGTGAGGAGTGCGTGCCGGAAGAACCGTTCTATCACAGCACCAACGGTCAGGATGAAACAGTCGAGTGGGCGTTGCAATGGAATCTCGGCGATGGAGATGTCATCACGGAGAGCTATGTAAATCTCATCCCTACGCCTCTCGGTGGGACACACGTGAACGGCTTGCGCTCTGGACTAACGGAAGCATTGCGTGAGTTTTGCGAGTTCCGCGACATCAAGCAAAAAGGCGTCAAAATCACGGCCGAAGATTTATGGGGACGCTGCTCATACGTACTCTCTGCAAAGCTCAAAGAACCACAGTTCAGCGGACAGACGAAGGAGCGACTGTCATCAAGGGAGAGTGCCATTTTCATTAATGGCTTGGCAAAGGACGCGTTTAGTCTGTGGCTTAACCAGCATGTTGAACAAGGTCAGAAGCTCGCGACTTGGGCACTCGCCAATGCACAGGCACGTGTGCAATCGCGTAAGAAAGTCGCCCGTAAAAAACTCACATCAGGTCCGGCATTACCAGGCAAATTGTCGGATTGCTCGTCGCAAGATCCGATCCAGTCCGAGTTATTCTTGGTTGAGGGTGATTCGGCGGGTGGTTCCGCGAAACAGGCACGTGACCGCGAATTCCAAGCGGTGTTGCCGCTGCGTGGCAAGATTCTCAACACTTGGGAAGTTGGTGTTCAAGACGTACTCGCTTCGCAGACCGTCGCGGATATCGCCGCTGCGATCGGGGTGTATCCCGGGTCTCCTGACATATCAGGGTTGCGCTACCACAAAATCTGCATTCTTGCAGATGCCGATTCGGACGGCTTACACATTGCAACGCTCCTGTGTGCATTGTTCATGAAGCACTTCAAACCGCTCGTTGACGCCGGGCACGTGTATATCGCCATGCCGCCGCTGTACCGCATTGACATCGGTAAGGAAGTCCACTACGCGCTGGACGAAGCCGAAAAGCAAGATGTACTTGAACGGTTGAGAGCGGAGAAAAAACGTGGTACGCCTGTTGTACAACGTTTCAAAGGTCTAGGCGAGATGAATGCGTTGCAGCTGCGCGAAACGACGATGCACCCGGATTCAAGGCGACTCGGGCAGTTACAGATTGAAAAACCGCAGGCGACGGAGGAGAACCTCGATATGCTGCTCAGCAAACGTCGAGCTGCCAATCGTCGTGTTTGGTTAGAGCAGAAAGGCGACCAAGCTGATTTGAGTCAGACTGTCGATGGTTGATACCATCGACAATGATTTCGAGGGCATCTCGCTTCTCGAATACACGGAACGTGCGTACCTTGACTATTCGATGTACGTCATTAACGACCGTGCACTTCCCTTTATCGGCGATGGTTTAAAGCCAGTTCAAAGACGCATCATCTATGCGATGTCGCAGCTTGGTATTACCTTCCAGGCAAAGTATGTAAAGTCAGCCCGCACGGTCGGCGACGTAACCGGGAAGTTTCACCCCCACGGCGAAGTGGCGTGTTACGAAAGCATGGTGCACATGGCGCAATGGTTTTCGTTTCGCTATCCATTGGTTGACGGGTCAGGTAATTGGGGTGCGCCGGACGATCCTAAATCGTTCGCGGCACAGCGTTATACGGAAAGCCGCTTATCTCGTTGGACGCCACTATTACTTTCAGAGTTAGGACAGGGAACTGTCGACTATGTGCCGAATTTTGATGGCACACTCGACGAGCCAATTTGGCTTCCAGCTAAGGCTCCGTTCTTCTTGTTGAACGGCGCGTCTGGAATCGCAGTCGGGATGGCGACGGACATTTTGCCGCACAACTTGCGTGAGGTTGTTAAGGCGTGCGTAGCACTACTGGAACGCAAGTCCACGACCTTAGATGAACTAATGACCATCATCGAAGGTCCGGACCTGCCAACCGGCGGCGTGATCACCTCGACGGCTGATGAGATCAGGCAGATCTATGAAACGGGCAATGGGACACTTCGAGGGCGCGCGAAATATGTTGATGAGAAAGGACTTGACGGTGGTAAAGAAGTAGTCATCACGGAATTGCCGTACCAAAGTTCGCCCGCCAAGATCCTAGAACAGATTGCAGGACAGATCGTCGCCAAAAAACTGCCCATGGTGATTGATGTCCGGGACGAATCCGACTACGAGAACCCGACGCGGCTCGTGTTGGTGCTTCGGTCAAATCGCGTTGACGTCGATCGCCTCATGCTGCACTTGTTTGCAACCACAGATCTTGAGCGAACCTATCGCTTCAACTTGAACCTGATTGGGCTTGACCGAAAACCGAAAGTTAAACCGTTACGCAACGCGCTATTGGAGTGGCTAGATTTTCGCCGTGACACGGTGCGGCGACGAATAGAGCATCGACTTGAGTACATAAAGCGGCGACTACACATCCTGGATGGGATGTTGATCGCATTCGCAAACCTTGATGAGGTCATCCGGATCATCCGAGAAGAAGATGAGCCGAAGCAGGTGTTGATGGCGCGATTCGAACTGTCGAGCGAGCAAGCAGATGCGATCTTGGATTTACGTCTTCGCCAGTTAGCCAAGTTAGAGGAGGAAAAACTCCAACAGGATCGACAAGAACTCTCGACAGAACAAGAAGACCTAAGTCGAATCTTGGGCAGTCGAAAACGTATGAACACGTTGATCAAGAACGAATTGATAGAAATCGCCGAAGAGTATGGCGACGATAGACGCACCGAAATCGCCGGTTCGGTTGAATCGTCCGTGGCATATTCGGTAGAAGACCTGGAAACAAACGAACCCATAACGGTGGTTCTCTCACAGAAAGGATGGGTACGTGGTGCAAAAGGACACGATCTTGACTCGTCCGCATTACCCTATCGTGCGGGCGACGAATATCTCGCTCATGTCCACAGTCGAACGAACTTAGTCTGTAATTTCCTTGCGACGAATGGTCGAGTTTATTCAGTTCCTGTTCGTGAACTTCCTTCTGCACGAGGTCAAGGTGAACCGCTTTCGGGACGATTCAATATCGATGCTGAAACTCAATTCGTTGGTGCATTCAATAGCGACGCGGGTAAAGTGCTCATGACTTCTCAAAAAGGCATTGGCTTTGTCGCGGATGTTGAGAGCGTAGTGGCGACGACGCGCAACGGCAAAGTCGTCATGAACCTTGAAACAGATAACGCACCGTTGGTGCCCGTTGCTTTCAAGGAAGGCGATTCAGTCGCGCTTGTTTCGAGCAAAGGTAATTTACTGGTTATTGATCTTGGCGACGTACCTGAGCAGAACCGTGGCCGAGGCGTCAATCTGATGAATATTCCGAAAGCTGCGTTTACGGCTGGCGAGGAATCGATGCTTGGTGCTGCCGTTGTCGGCGAGAAGGATTCACTGTACGTGGATTACGGAGGGAGGCAGCTAACGTTGCGTTATCGCGACCTAGACCCGTATCGTGGAAAGCGTGCGCAACGCGGTAAAGCTCTACCCCGGAACTGGCGCAACAACATCATTGGACTAAGTACAGAGTCACGTACCTAGGCGTTCACTCACGAATTGGCGAGGAGTGTCTATCATGCCTTCAAACCTAAAATCTCCCCGTCTTTAAGAGGGCGACTGCTAGCTTTCTGGCCAATGGCTTCCTATTCAACAAATGAATTTCGACCTGGTCTCAAGGTGCTCCTTGAGGGGGATCCATGTGTCATGCTGGAAGCGGAATTCGTGAAACCTGGTAAAGGCCAGGCGTTTACGCGGGTTAAGTTTCGTAATCTGATTACTGGGCGCGTTTGGGAACGGACGTTACGTAGCGGCGAGTCGATGGAAGCCGCTGACGTCGTGGAGCGTGACTTGGATTACCTATATTCAGATGGTGATCTTTGGTACTTCATGACGACCGACGACAACTACGATCAAATTGCTGCAGACGCCGCAGCTGTAGGCGATGCGAAGGACTTTTTGGCTGAACAAGCGCGATGCCAGATTACGTTCTGGAACGAAAATCCTATTTCGGTCAGCCCACCGAATTTTGTGAATCTTGCGGTAACAGAAACGGACCCAGGTCTGCGAGGCGACACCGCTCAAGGCGGTACGAAACCTGCTACACTCGAAACCGGAGCGGTGATCAATGTCCCGTTGTTTATCGAGATTGGAGATGTGCTTCGAGTAGATACACGCACGGGTGAATACGTCAGCCGAAGCAAACAGTGAGTGAAGGATGGCGGCCTACTGCCGCTATCGATACGCTCCTGAAGCGCGCCGAGTTGTTGGATCGGGCACGGACCTTTTTTCGTGATCGCGGTATTGTTGAAGTTCAGACTTCGACACTTGATCAGTACGGTGTCACGGATGTCGCAATCGAAAACGTTGCGGTAGCGGGCTACGGCTACCTGCAGTCCTCGCCTGAATACCAAATAAAGCGCCTATTGGCAGCTGGTATGCCTTCCTGTTTTCAAATTGGACCGGCATTTCGCGCCGGTGAGATCGGTCGATGGCACAACACCGAATTTACGATGCTCGAGTGGTATGAACTCGACGTTACGCTTGAGCAGTTAATGGCGAGTGTCGCCGCATTGGTGGATTGCCTAGTCGGACCTATGCCTGTTATGACCAAAACCGTTGAACAGCTTTTGCAAGACACATATGGCCTTAACCCTCATCATCCAGATGAGAGTCGGTGTCTTGAGATTTCGAGTGGAGAGGGATTTCAGAATGCGCGCGACAAATATGAAGCACTGGACTTCTTGATAGGTTCTGCCGTGGAGAAGCTTGGAGCCAAGAGGGTATTTCTTATCGAGTATCCAATCTATCAGTCTGCACTAGCCAATACCGTACGTCGTGGCGATGTGGAAGTTGCGCTTAGATTTGAATTCGTGGTCGACGGGCTTGAGATCGCAAATGGATACGACGAACTGCGGGACGCTGCGGAATTTCGTCGAAGGTGTGACCACGACAACGAGCGTCGAATCCAGCTCGGCTTGCCTTCAAAACCAATTGACCCGAAGTTCGAAGCGGCGATGGTTCACGGCTTACCAAGCTGCTGTGGCGTTGCGGTTGGCTTAGATCGACTATTTGCGTTAGCGCTCGGCAAACATGCCTTAAGTGAGGTCGTACCTTTCGCCTTTAGTGGTGAATAACGCCGATCTGTTCCCCGAGTTTGAGTGAATGACCCGCTTCAAGCGGCTTTAACTCGCCGACCCCGTCCGGCAGAACCAGTATCGCGGTTGAACCAAGGCAAAACCGCGCCATTTCTTCGCCAGCTTGAAAAGGTCGAGGTGCGATGTCTTTCGCGACCACGACTTGCTTAGGTGGGCTCAGGTCATCCCATTCTGTTTGAACACTAGACACAATCATGGCGCCGACCATCGACATCAACATTTCGCCATTAGGTAAACGCAGATGGCAATTGACGCGTACGTTCCGTTCATATAGACCATCGATGTTGTTGTGATTTGAAGGTTTCACCGAATGTCTAGTGCCTCCGATCCGTGACACCGCGACGAGCTCAGCCTGAACGGGGGAATGTACGCGATGGTAGTCTTTAGGCGAGAGATAGATGATCGCGTATTGCCCAGACTCACCAATGCGCTTGGATCGTGTCAAATTGAATAGGTTGGTCGCGGTTCGCTTGAATTGAATGAGCGTGTTGTTCGTGTACCTACCGCTGATCGCGACGGTGCCGTCGACTGGCGAGATGATGCTAAGTGCGTCGCCGTGAATTGGTCGCGCAGCCGATTTGAGCTCGCGCGTAAAAAAGTCTTGAAAACTCTCGAACTGATCTGGCGCTTGTCGCACCGCGGACGTCATGTCAACACGGTAGAACTTGATGAACTGGCGAATCAACCAATTCTTGATCGATCGGATTTTGACTGTTGCAAGCCATCCCGCACCTTTGGTCAGCCAGAAACTTGGTCCCCACGCATCGAACAATGACTTAGGCGTCATGTGGCTTAGGATTCAATCGGGGTGTCGGGGCGGTTACCCCATTCTGACCAGGAACCAGCATAAGCTCGGATGCTCGGGAAACCGAGTAACCGACCGACCATGTAGGACAGCCCGGAACGATGATGGGTTTGACAGTGGGTGACAATGTTTCGATTGGGATCAATGCCGTGTTCCTGCAGCAATTCGCGCATGTCGCTGCGGAGTCGCATGGCGTTGTTGTGGTCCATCAAATCGAGCCAATCGATGTTTATCGCACCTGGAATATGACCGTTTCGCTGAGCCCCAGGTCGCAAGCCTAAAAACTCATCCCGGGAGCGTACATCCCAGATCACTAGATCCTCTTGGTCGAGACGCCTCATTAGCTCGTCGATTTCTATCAATGGGGATGTATCAATCGCAACGTCCGGTTGGGTGCGTGGCGCTTGAATCGGTGCTTGCGTTACGTCAAATCCTTCCTGCTGCCATGCATGAATACCGCCATCGAGGTAGAGCCACTGGGAATGGCCGATGATGTCCAGTGTCCAAGCGAGTCGGCCAGCCCATCCCCCGCCTTCGTGGTCGGATACTACGATCGTCTGATTGGGTTGGTACCCAATATGACCAAATACAGCGTCTAACTGAGCTTTAGGAGGTAGTTTTCCCGGGGACGGAGGCGTACCTTCGATTAAAGCGGCGGTTGGTAAATGAAGCGCACCGGGAATGAACGCCTGGTCTTGGGGCGTCGGATTGAACACTTCGACGACACTTAAGGAATCGTCTTGCATGCGTTCAGCAAGCTCAGCCGGGTGGATAATGCCGGGATAGTTCGCCAACGTGCTACTTCGCGGGAAAATTTGAGCGCAAACTATAAGCAGTCGCCACGCCTAGTGTGGATAGACCTTGAAATGACAGGCTTAGATGTAGAGAAAGACGTCATTTTGGAGGTTGCGACCATCATTACTGATAACGACCTCAACATCATCGAGGAAAGCGATTCGCTGGTCGTTCGTCAGCCGGAATCCGTGCTCCAGACGATGAATGATTGGAGTCGTAAGCACCATGCTGAATCCGGTCTACTTGATCGGGTAAGAGAGTCAGAGATCAGCATCGAAGAGGCAGAGGCGACGACGTTCGATTTGGTTCGTAAACATGTCGAGATTCATACGTCACCACTGTGTGGGAATTCTGTTTGGCAAGATCGCCGATTTCTAGCTCGTTACATGCCGACTGTAGAGCACTATCTGCACTATCGCTTAATCGATGTGAGTACGGTGAAGGAACTAGCGCGGCGGTGGTCGCCTAGTTTGTTGGATAAAGTCGCGAAGCAAGCGCAACACCGTGCGCTAGACGATATTCGCGAGTCTATCAATGAGCTCAAGCTCTATCGCGAGCGTTTTCTGAAGTCGAGTCCGCCGACTCAAGTTGATTGAGCGCCCACTCTAAGTGCTCTAAGCACATTTCATCGTCGCGTTCTCGCGCTATCGAGCATTGATCTTCTAGCGCGACTCTCAACGAATTACTCGGTTCAGCATTACCAGCTGCTACTGCTAGATTGCGAACCCATTGGGAGAAATTGACTCGGCGCAATGCCATACCTTCAGTACGCTTGAGGAAAGTAGCTTCGTCCCACGCCAGGAGATCAACCAACGTCGCGTTGTCTAACCCGTGTCGCGCCGTGAAATCGGTCTCGATTGATGTTCGTGCAAAGCGGTTCCACGGACAGATGAGTTGACAATCGTCGCAGCCGAACACCCGGTTCCCAATCGCCTTGCGAAACTCGACAGGGATTGCGCCTTTATGTTCGATCGTGAGATATGAAATGCACCGCCGAGCGTCAAGTTGACGTGGGCCAATGATTGCTTGAGTAGGGCATACATTGATGCAGGCGCGGCAGGCACCACAACGGTCTTCCACAGTTTCTTCGTTTGGGTTGAACGGGATGTTTGTAAAGATCTCGCCGAGGAAGAAAAACGACCCAGCTTCCTCGTTCAGCACCAATGTGTGCTTCCCAATCCAGCCTAAACCGGTTTTAGCGGCAAGAGGCTTCTCAAGAACCGGAGCCGAATCTACGAATGCGCGAAATTTGTGGTCGACATGGCGCTCAATACGTTCCGCAAGCTGATTAAGGCGTTTTCGTACAGTTTTGTGGTAATCCCGACCAAGCGCATATCGGGAAATATTCGCTGCGTTCGGGTCGTCGTTCAGGCGTGGACTATCTTCAGTGAGGTAATTCATGCGAGCGCTGATGATGCATACAGTTCCAGGCAGCAATGCGCTCGGGTCGACACGTTTTTCTACATTACGTGCCATGTAGTTCATCTCGCCGTAAAAACGTTTTGCGAGCCACTGTCGATAGTCAGGCGAGTACGCGCTTAGGTCGGTGTCCGTGAACCCGACTTGCTGAAACCCGAGTTCCTTGGCCCACTCGTGAATCTGCCGCTGGAGGGCGATAATTTCTCTTGATTTCAAGCTTTTTTGATCGAGTGAATGGGCTCTCTGGAACGTGTATTTACTGGTACAGAGTGCCGTGAAATCGACCGCATAGCGATCGAAGAGCTCGGGATATCGGGATTTCGGCTAATGTATCGGGCCGCGAGTTTTGCCATGGCAGAGCTCTTGAAGCGTTGGTCGCATCCAAAGTCCGTCAGCATTGTATGTGGCAGCGGCAACAATGCGGGAGACGGGTACCTACTGGCTGGGGCATTACATTCCCGGCAGATTCCTGTTCAAATTGTGCAAGTTGGCGACGCGAGCCGCTTGCAAGGCGATGCCAAGCGTGCGCTTGATTCGATCACTGAACTCGGATTAGCGTTTTCGTCGGATGAAGAGATATCGGGAGACGTCGTCGTGGATGCCTTGTTGGGTACAGGAGCCAGAGGTGAGGTACGGCCAACGTTTGCCGCTGCGATTAGCCGTATCAACGCGGTAAACAAACCCGTTGTGGCGTTGGATTTGCCGAGTGGTGTTGACGCAGACACTGGTGGTTTCTTGACCGAAGAACCTGTCCGTGCGGACCTTACGACGTGTTTTGTAGGTCGTAAGCTCGCGTTAGCCACGGGTAAAGCATGCAACGTAGCGGGTGAGGTCGTGACCACGTCACTGGAAATACCATCTGGGGCGTTCGATCGTGTCGCTGGCACGCCTGTTTTGCCGACTAATAAAACTGAACAAGCGTTGCCGAAGCGTCAACCGAGTAGTCACAAAGGGCACTTCGGTCACGTGTTGATTGTTGGCGGAAATCGCGGGATGGGAGGCGCTGTGCTGTTAGCCGGGGAAGCTTGTCTTCGGACAGGGGCTGGGTTGGTTTCGGTCGTTACGCATACAGACCATGCCGGAAATTTACTGTCTCGCCGCCCCGAATTAATGGTCCGCGGTTCTGACGAAGGAGAGATTAACCCGTCTTTGATCGAACAGGCAGATGTGATAGCGATAGGTCCTGGACTCGGCGTCGATCCTTGGGCAAGAAACCTACTAGAGAATGTATGTTCGAGTGATAAACCACTGGTAGTTGATGCTGACGCACTAAATCTGCATGCAAAAAGGTCGTATACGCTTCCTTCAGGCTCGATCGTCACGCCACATCCAGGGGAAGCAGCTCGCCTTCTTGACACGACGACGACCACTATTGAAAACGATCGTGTTGGTGCTGTAAAACGCCTGACGGCTGAGTTACATGCAGTCGGCGTGCTTAAAGGTGCGGGATCGCTTATTGCCAATGACGGCGAGCTCCACGCAATTTGTGATATCGCGGAGCCTGCATTAAGCACCGCTGGTAGCGGCGACGTTCTCACTGGAATCGTGGCAGCCACGTATGCGCAACTAGGTGAGCCATTGCAGGCGACCGCGCTCGGTGTGTATTTGCATGCCTCGGCGGGTCAACGCGCTCGATCGCATGCAAATGGTCGTGGTGTGATCGCGGGTGACCTCATTGAGTCGTTGCGCCCATGGGGTTAGCTAAGACACGTCGGCATGTCGAGTTACGTGACGACGCGGCGACCCTGGCACTCGGTGCGGATCTGACATCCCAATTTGACAGCGGTGTTGTCTACTTGCGAGGCGATCTTGGTGCAGGTAAAACGACATTGGTTCGCGGGTATTTGCGCGAACTAGGATACGGAGGATCAGTAAAGTCGCCGACTTACACGCTGGTTGAACCATACGAAATCGGCGGTCTCTCAATTGCCCATCTGGACCTGTATCGGGTAACGGATCCCGCGGAACTTGAATTTATTGGTCTAGAAGACGTGCTAAGAGATGTTAGTCTGACGTTTATCGAGTGGCCCGAGCGAGGTGAAGGCTATCTACCGACCGCAGATCTGGTCATCGATCTCGAGATTCGCCGGGACGGGCGGGTCGCTCGCTTTGCGTAACTTTGAGCGAGACCTTCCCCATTTAGATAGAAAGTCATAAAATCACACGTTCACGGATGACATTGCTCTTGCACGGATGCAAGCCGCGATTACGTACTTCGCAACGTCGAGACGCCTAATCGGGGTCTCGAGCCTTCGTACATACACTGAAAACCGTCTCGCCCGAGCACTAGCGAGCTTATTGTTAGTTGCGCTTGGTACGAGCGCCATCGCAACTGAGCTCGTGGGTATTCGCTATTCGGATAGCCCACATTTCACGCGAGTGGTTTTCGACCTCACTGCTCCCCCGAAGTTCAAGTCTGACCTACTTTCCGAGCCGGCTCGCTTTTTTGTCGACATAAGAGACGCGAAGTTAAGTCAGAATTTCAAGACGCCATTTGTCGAGAGTATCCAGTTCCGTGGAGTTCGGTTCGGCGAGCGTAATGGTGCTTTGCGAGTCGTGCTGGACCTAACGGAGCGGAAAGCGCCGAAGATCCAAACCCTTGGACCTAATGGTCCCCATGGGAATCGTCTCGTTATCGACTTCCCGCACGAAGTTCAGGAAAGTTGCACAGCTGAGCATGACAGCAATATCGTCATTGTGGTCGATGCCGGTCACGGTGGCGAAGATCCTGGTGCGATCGCTGTCAATCGTGCGATGGAGAAGAACATCACCCTCTCGATCTCTAAGAAAGTCCAGACGCGCATCAACCGCCAACCAGGCTTTCGAGTCGTCATGACACGCGATCGGGATTATGAGGTTCCACTTCACAACCGCTATCGCGTCGCTCAGAACACGAAAGCGCGTTTATTCGTCTCGATTCACGCCGACGCTTTTCACAATCCGCGTCCCCGTGGGGCATCGGCGTACGTCCTTTCTCAGGGCAAAGCACAATCAGAATTGGCGAAGTGGCTTGTTCAGAATGAAAATCGCGCGGACTGGGTCGGAGGCGTTTCGGCATGGGTCGATTCCAGCTGCTACGCGGATCGCGAAAAGCTCAAATTCTTGAACGTCAAAGGACGACAGGAAGCTTTGGCTGAAGCCGTATCTGTCGGCAAGAAGATGCTGCACTCGATTGACAGTGTAGCTGAGATTCATCCTAAGAGCTTCGACACGCGTCGTGGTGAATACCAAGTCACGGATGCTGGCTTCGTGGTGCTCAGCGCTACGGCGATTCCGTCGATTCTGGTTGAGACCGGTTTTCTTTCGAATCCCCAGGAAGCCCGCTTGCTTTCAACGAACGCGCACCAAAACATCATTGCGAACGCGATCAGTGACACGATTCTGCGACATTTCTGCGAGAACCCTCCGCGATATACGGATCTCGCCGAAGGTAAGGTAGCTTGCGACCTCGCACCATCAACCATGGTATACAAGGTCAGAAATGGCGATTCGCTATCCGTTATTGCCTCACGACAGCAGGTTTCGGTGTCAGCAATACGTGCAGCGAACGACTTAACTTCCGATCGGATCTATCCTGGACAAACCCTTACGATTCCGATAACGAACTAACGATTGGCCGTTCGATTTCAGGTTCGACAGATACCGAACATATAGACAAGCGTTAGCGGCAATCCGACTTTAAAATCTCGGTTCCGTTCTGTGTTAGTACTCGCTAACTCGTTCAGGTATATTCAGAGCAGCTAATACCAAATCAATCCATGTCTCGAATTCACCGCCTGGAGCAGGTGGTCGCTGATCAGATTGCGGCAGGCGAAGTCATCGAACGACCCGCTTCTATTGTGAAAGAACTGGTCGAAAATAGTCTTGACGCTGGTGCCACGTTCATTGATATCGGTATCGAAGAAGGTGGTGTACGACAGATTGTCGTAAGCGACAATGGGGTCGGTATCGCGAAAGATGACTTGCCACTTGCCGTTGAACGTCACGCCACGAGCAAGATCCGCGATGCGACAGACATTGAGCGAGTCTTAACGATGGGATTTCGTGGCGAAGCGCTCGCGAGTGTGGCAGCTGTAGCGAAATTGGACATATGTTCTCGCCCCCAAGACGCGACCAATGCGTGGACACTTCGGCTTGAAGGCGGCAAGGAGGTCCATTTCAAACCTCAAGGTCGCCCAACCGGGACCACAGTTGAAGTTAGCGATTTGTTCTACAACACGCCAGCCCGTCGACGTTTTCTCAAGACCACTCGGAGTGAACTAAACCAGATCACCGAAATCACTCGTGTCCTTGCGCTAGGTAATCCCTTATGCGGATTCACATTGCGTCACAATGGCCGTGAGCTCGAGCGTATGAGTTCCGCTCGCACGGCCGACGAGCGGGTGGCGCATGTACTGGGACAGGATTTCATAGATGAAGCCATACGCGTGGACATCACGCGTAACGATCTACGGCTCTGGGGATGGGTCGGAAGTCCCAATTTCACTCGGAGCAACTCAAGCCGGCAGTTTTTCTACGTAAACGGCCGTAGCGTCCAGGATTACTTAGTTGCGCATGCCGTTAAACAGGCGTACAAGGACGTTCTGTTTCATGGCCGACACCCGGTCTTCGCTCTGTTTCTGGAGCTTGAGCCAACTGATGTGGATGTGAACGTGCATCCTACGAAGAGTGAAGTCCGCTATCGCAACAACCGTACGGTGCACGATTTCATTATGTCTGGCATCTACCACAGTTTGCGAGCCGATCCTACGGACCGAAGTCGCCACGTCGAATCGGATTTAGTTACCGATCAAGACCCGGTCATTGCCTCGAACCCTAATTTAAGCGTCGGCACCGCGCGACAACACAGCTTGGGACTAGGCGACCCGGATCAGGCGAGGAAGCAATGGTGGTTGTCAGAGGCGCTGCTCCCGCAAAGTCGAGAACCCGCAGAATCCATTGAAGATGGAGAACTAAAGGAGGAGACTGAGTCGGTTTTGCCACCGTTGGGTAACGCGATTGGTCAACTAAAAGGCGCATACATCTTGGCAGAGAACGATGAAGGGCTTGTTGTCGTCGATATGCATGCGGCGCACGAACGTGTTCTGTACGAGGAGATGAAAGCGCATCGAGGTCGGAACGAACTAGCTAGGCAGCGATTGTTGATACCGGAGACGCTTGACGTAGGTATTCAAGACGCAGAGCTTGTGGAAGAGCACGCTGAAGAGCTCCTTAACGTCGGATTGGTGGTCGAACGCGCTGGTCCAACGACGGTGAAATTGCGAGAAATTCCGGCGTTGCTTGCGACAAGCGATATGCAGACGCTGTTGAGTGACGTGCTCGATGACTTGCGCGAACACGGTCAAACCGATGCCGTTACGGCTCGAGAGCATCAGATCTTTGCCACGATGGCTTGTCATAACGCCATTCGCTTCAATCGTCGACTGACCTTAGACGAAATGAACGCATTGCTCCGGAAGATGGAGGTCACAGAAAATGCGGGGCAATGTAATCATGGACGCCCAACATTTAGGACGCAAAGCCTGAAGGATCTCGATCGCAAGTTCTTACGCGGACAGTGAGCCACGTTTGAGCTCACGTTCGCGCCGCATTGCAACGCTCATCGGCCCGACGGCTAGCGGGAAAACTGAGTTCGCGCTCGCCTTAGCCCGACGCGTCGAAGTGGCACTGATCAGCGTCGATTCCGCCATGGTTTATCGAGAGTTAGACATCGGTACCGCCAAACCAAGCATCGAAACGCGTCAATCGTTCCCTCATGCGCTAGTTGATATTCGAGATCCCGAGGACTCATTCTCTGTCCAGGAGTTCTGTGCACTGGCGGATGAGGCCGTAAAGGAAGCACTCGCGGATGGCAAGCTCCCTCTGCTCGTGGGCGGTAGCATGATGTATTTCCGAGCGTTCAGAGACGGCTTGGCGAATCTGCCAAGTGCGGACCCGAAAGTTAGGTCAGAGATACGCGAATTAGCAGAACAAGATGGATTGGATGCTGTGCATGCCGAATTAGCGCGAATTGATCCCGAATCGGCGTTGCGGATTAGTCCAAGGAATCTGCGACGCATGGAGCGCGCCATTGAGGTCTTTCGCTTGACGGGCAAACCTATGGGAGAACTATGGAAGGAACGTGCCGTCGCGCCGGCAGCTGAGCGATTGGATGGCGAGCTCGTAGAGTTTCTGATGCCTGATATACCAAGGCACGTGCTGCACGATCGAATCGAGTCACGCTTGCGGGGGATGTTTGCCGACGGGCTGGTCGATGAAGTTCGAGCATTGCGATGTCGTCCGAAGTTGAGTCGCGATAGTTTGTCCATGCGTACAGTAGGTTACCGCGAGATCTGGGCGCATCTTGACGAACATGCCGACTGCGTCGATGAGACGCAGGTATTTGAGAAAGTCCTGTTCGCAACGCGACGATTGGCGCGCAAGCAATTGACGTGGTTGCGTCAATGGGCGAAGCTAAATCTCATCGAAGCGTCTTCCGTTGAGCTTATCATTGAAGTTCTAGAGCGTTAACCGTTTCACTCTCGAGCCGAACATTGCGCTAAATCTAAAAGTCCTGAAAGATCAGGAGAACACCTCTCCAACGGTGTTGTCATAGTGTCTGGGCACGATTTAAAAGGGCTTAGAGCGCAAAAC
This sequence comes from Candidatus Azotimanducaceae bacterium, assembly GCA_965220235.1. GTDB lineage: Bacteria > Pseudomonadota > Gammaproteobacteria > Pseudomonadales > Azotimanducaceae > Bin55. The sequence continues at coordinate 469,810 of OZ244815.1, forward strand.
GAAACTTGACTCGAGAATTTACCTACCATGTTTTTTGATCGTCCCGAAGCTGGCCTTGAAGCCATGCTTCTGTCGTTGCGATTTGACCATTCGAAGTCTCCACACAACTTAGCGGAATTCAGGGAGCTCGTCTTCTCTTCTGGTTACGTACCGAAGATTGAGCTCGCAATTACCCGTCACGAACCCAATCCACGAACCGGATTGGGTAGAGGCAAGGTAGCAGAATTGCGGGAGGAACTTGACTTACACGATTTGTCACTCGTGATCATTGATTGCGAATTGACTGCCTCGCAGCAGCGAAATCTAGAGATGGCGCTTGATCGCCGAGTTTTGACCCGCACCGAATTGATCTTGACGATATTTGAGCAACGCGCGCAGACTCGTGAAGGCAAACTGCAAGTGGAATTGGCGTTGCTCAAGCATGCTCAAACTCATGTGGTGGGCGGCTGGTCACACTTGGACCGACAACGTGGTGGCGTCAACATGCGGGGTGCCGGTGAACTGCAAAGCTCGATCGACAAAGGGTTGATCCATCGGCGCATCTTCAATGTTGAGAAACGCCTTGAAAAGGTTGTTCAACACCGTGAGCAACATCGTCGACGCCGTCATCGAAACGACGTTCTGACCATTGCGTTGGTAGGCTACACGAACGCAGGAAAATCCACGCTGTTCAATGCGCTCACGGCATCAGAGGTGTACTCGGATGATCGTTTATTCGCCACCCTCGACCCGACCACACGGCGCATAGCGCTTCCTGGCGTTGGAACCGGTTTGATTGCCGATACCGTTGGCTTCATTCGTGATTTGCCTATGTCGTTGGTTGCGGCATTCAAGGCAACACTTGAAGAGGTGTCTCAAGCTGATTTGCTTTTGCACGTGATTGATGCGTCAGCCGCGGATGCGGGTCGCATGATTCACGACGTGCAGGACATTCTGACTGAGATTGGTGCCGGCGAGATTCCGACCATCAATGTACTCAACAAGATTGATCAAGGCGTACATCGAAATGTCGAGTGTATGACCGGAGTCCGTGTAAGTGCGTTAGAGCAAACTGGATTTGATGAGTTGCTTGTGGCGCTTGGTGCACACCTGGGTGGAATCACCCAATTGTTTGAAGTGCACTTACCTCCTGACGCAGGGAAACTGCGTGCGTGGTTGTACGGTCTCGGCGCGGTGAAGGACGAACGTTATGAGAACGACGGCACTGCGACACTATGCGTAGATCTCAATGACTCGAGTCTTGCGCGACTCCGCAACGCTCCTGGCGTCGACTTAGAACCTGTTGTCGCGGCAACTTAAAATTTCATCGCAATCAGTAGAGGATCATCGATGGCTTGGAACGACGATCAAAATAAGAAGGACCCTTGGGGTACCAGTGGCGATCAGGGTCCTCCGGATCTAGACGACGTATTCCGCAAGTTCAAGAGTCAGTTTGGCGGCTTGTTCGGCGGTGGTTCCGGTGGTTCTTCAGGATCAGGTGGGATTCGACGATTCATTTCGCCGAAAATGCTACTCATCCTGCTCGCCGTGGTAGTAGCCGTTTACGCTATGTTCGGTTTCTATCAAGTCGATCAGCAAGAGCAAGGAGTCGTATTCCGCTTTGGTAAGGTTCAACAGAATCTGAGACCCCCGGGTCTGCGATGGAATCCTCCGATCATTGATATCGTGGAGGTCGTGAACGTTACACGTGTCAATTCGATTGAACACTCGGCGCAGATGCTCACGGAAGACGAGAACATCGTGGCCGTCAATCTTGTCGTTCAATATGTCATATTCGACCCTCTGAAGTTTGCCGTTGAAGTGCGTGAGCCAACCGAGAGTCTGAGACACGCAACCGAAAGTGCGCTTCGACATGTAGTGGGTAGTTCGACGATGGATGCGGTCATTACTGAAGGACGTGAGGCGCTAGGGTTCGAGGTTCAGGACCGACTCCAGAGCTATGTCGATCGGTATCAGACTGGAATCCGGGTCAGCAAGGTCAACATTGATAACGTCGGCCCGCCACCGGAGGTTCAGGACGCCTTTGACGATGTTCAAAAGGCGAAAGAGGACGAGGTGAAATACACCAACCAGGCGAATGCCTACGCTGAATCGGTTGTGCCGGAAGCGCGCGGTGAAGCTCAACAAATGATCGAACAAGCCAATGCATATCGTGATCAAGTGATCGCGAACGCCCAAGGGGAAGCGGAACGGTTCGTGAAGCTCTTAGCGGAGTATCAACAGGCTCCTGAAGTGACGAGAAATAGACTCTACATTGAGGCAATGGAGTCAGTTATGACGGATGCCAACAAAGTGATGGTAGATGTTGAAGCCAGCAACCAGATGATCTATCTGCCGCTTGATCAAATTCGACGAGGTGCAAATACCTTGGGTGGTGTTTCACAAGATGGACGCGACGACGGCTCGGATGGCATCATGAGTGCGATCGAGCAGCGTACCGGTCGAGTTCGATAGAGGAGAGGTGTCATGAGTGTTAGAAGTATTGTCATTCTTGTTCTGGCAATCATCGCGGGCGCATTGCTCTTCGATACGGTCTTCATCGTGCATGAGCGTGAACGTGCGTTGAAACTGCGTTTCGGCGAGGCGAAGCAAGCATACGGAGATGATGACGCGGGTATTCATTTCAAAATTCCGATTGCGGAGGAAGTGCGTCGATTTGATGGTCGAATCTTGACTGTTGATACGCCTGCTCAGCGCTACTTTACGCTTGAAAAGAAACCGCTGATCGTCGATCTCTTCGTCAAGTGGCGAGTTGGCGACGTGCAGCGCTACTACACCGCGACTTCAGGCGAAGAAATACGCGCTATGGGACAGCTTGAGGACCGTGTCAACGAAGGATTGCGGAACCAAATTGGCCGACGTGATATGCATGAGGTCATCTCCGGTGAACGCGACTTGCTTATGAATGAGCTGACTGCGCAGCTGAATGACATCATGTCGGAGGATTTCGGGATTGAGGTCATCGACATACGCGTGAAGCGGATCGACCTTCCTGAAGAGGTGTCTGATGCGGTGTTTGAACGCATGAATTCCGAACGTGAAATTGAAGCGCGTCAGTACCGCGCTACGGGTCAGGAACTAGCGATTGGGATCCGTGCGGACGCAGACCGGCAAGCGATTGTGATTGAAGCCGAAGCCAATCGAGAGTCAGAAAAGATCCGTGGCGACGGGGATGCGAAATCTGCGGAAATCTATGCGAATGCGTATGGACAGGATCCCGAGTTCTACAGCTTCTATCGCAGTATCAACGCGTATCGCAAAGTTTTCGCAGACGGGAGCGCGATGTTGGTGATCGACCCCTCGAGCGAGTTCTACCGGTTCCTCAAAGAGGAACAACCCTAACCAACTTCGACGAAGATGAATCTAACGATTGGCCGACCACGGTCACAGTGTCGCACGTCTATTGCGTTTAAAGGCCGTACGTAACGATGGCTAAGAATGTAGTCGTTGTTGGTATGGCATGGGGAGACGAAGGCAAAGGGAAGATCGTCGATTTGCTAGCGGAGCAAGTATCGGCGGTCGTGCGCTTTCAAGGCGGACATAACGCGGGTCATACGATCGTCGTAGAAAACGAGAAGCTGGTATTGCACCTAATCCCATCCGGCATCCTCCATGAGCATGTTCAGTGCTACCTCGGCAATGGCGTGGTGATCTCGCCCGAAGCCTTATTGACCGAAATTAAGCGCCTTGAGGAACACGGCATCAATGCACGTGCGCGACTCTGTATTAGCCATGCTTGTCCGCTCATCCTCTCGAGCCATGTGGCATTGGACCAGGCTCGAGAAGTCGCGAGTGGCGCGGAGAAGATTGGTACAACAGGTCGCGGTATAGGACCCGCTTACGAGGACAAAATGGCGCGGCGGAGCATCAGGATTGGCGACCTGTACCAGTGGGATACCGCAAAAAAACGCATACTCGACTTAGTAACTTATCACAATTTCCTGCTCGAGCAGTACTACCAGGTTGACCCTGTAAATCCGCAGGAAGAATTGGACTTGGTAGCTCAGTTTGCGGTCGATATCAAACCGCTCGTGAAGGATATATCGTCAGCGTTGCAGTGGCACCGTGAACGCGAAGACAACATCCTTTTCGAAGGCGCTCAAGGCGCGATGTTAGACATCGACCAAGGCACGTTTCCATACGTCACGTCATCAAGTACGTCGGCAGCCGGTGCATGTGTGGGTACCGGTTTCGGACCACGCTACATCGATCATGTCGTAGGTGTTACGAAGGCGTATTCAACGAGGGTCGGCGAAGGTACGTTTCCGACCGAACTGCACGATGATGTCGGCAAGCAACTTGCGGAACGCGGTGCGGAATTCGGTGCGACGACCGGTCGACCCCGACGATGCGGTTGGCTTGATGCCGTCACGCTGAAACGTGCGGCGGAAATGAGCAGCATTTCGTCGTTATGCCTCACCAAGCTAGATGTGCTGGATTCGCTCGAAACCATCCGTATTTGTACTGACTACGAACTACCGAACGGGCAACCGTTTCGCGGTGATTTTGGTGAACGTGGCTTGCGAGAGATCAAGCCTATTTACACCGAGATGGAAGGGTGGTTGGAGTCAACTGCGGACTGCGCTTCTAGTGATGATTTACCGGAAGAGGCGATTAAGTTCGTCCATAGTGTTGAAGACCTCCTGAACGTACCCGTAAGCATCGTGTCGACGGGTGCGCAGCGTGAATCGACCATCATGCGCGACGACACGCTTTTCAGTTGAACGAGAGGTTCGTCGCGTGTTAGAAAAGAAACTTCTCGATATTTTGGTGTGCCCAGAGACGAAAGGTCCTTTGGTTTATAAAACCGCTCTAAACGAGCTTTGGTCGCCGGAGGCGGGGTTGGCATACGCAGTTAAAGATGACATACCTGTGTTAATCGCTGCGGATGCCCGATCGTTGAGTGAGGAAGAATTGAAGGAGCTAAACGAGTCGTGAACGAGCATCGACGCGATCTAATTGCGGGTGCGTTGCCTGACGTCGCAGGGCATGTTCACGATGAACCTCAAGGGACGCTGGACTGGGTTGGCATGAGCGATATCGCGATGCCAATTACGTTGCTCGATGTGGATGGGCAGCAGACCGCACAAGCCGCCATTCAACTGTATGTGAACCTTGGCGACTCTCATGCCAAAGGCATCCACATGTCGCGGCTCTACCGAACGATGGGAAGCGCGCTGGCGGAAGCCCCGTTGACCCCTAGTAGTCTTGAGTTGCTGCTGCAAGAAATGCGCGCGACGCACGAAGGGATTTCCACTAATGCACTGATCGAATTTGCCTTCGAGCTGCTGCTGAACAAACCCGCGCTTGTCTCAGACAATAGTGGATGGAATAGATATCCGATTAGGTTGCGAGGGGAACTTCGAGATGGAACCATCGGGATCGAGCAGGAAGTTGTTGTTCACTATTCAAGTACGTGTCCGGCATCGGCAGCATTAGCGCGAAGCGTGATTCAAGAACAGTTCACGGAGGATTTCGAAGAGCGTGAGAACCTGGAACCGAGCGAGGTGAAAGATTGGTTAGGTTCACAGCAAGGCATCGTCGCTACACCGCACGGGCAACGTAGCGCAGCGACCGTGAAGGTTCAACTTCGACCGGGTTTGGCATATTTCCCGATCGCTCGCTTGGTGCAAGACATCGAAGACGTTTTAGGCACCCCGGTTCAAACCGCGGTAAAGCGAGAGGATGAGCAAGAATTCGCTCGCCGCAACGGCCAGAATCCGATGTTCTGCGAGGACTCAGCGCGTCGAATTAAGCAGCTTCTTATGACTGAAGCAGACGTGGCTGATTTCTTGGTTCACGTTGAGCATTTCGAAAGCTTGCATGCTCATAACGCGGTCAGCATGGTTGCTAAAGGGATACCGAACGGTTATCGAGCGACCCCAGTATGAGGAATAGTCCGTAACTGACTGCAGGCTGGTGCCGAGAAGAGGACTTGAACCTCCACGGAGCTAGGCTCCACTAGCACCTGAAGCTAGCGCGTCTACCAATTTCGCCACCTCGGCAGGACGCGGAATTATAGGTTTGGTGCGGGCTGGAGGCTGATTCAATGGCACTACTCGAGATGGGCTTTCTTCAATGATTTTGATGATCAATCCGTGGTCAACGTAACGAATCAGGACCGTTTTATCGGCGAGGTTGTTCGGCGTGCGCGACGCAAGGATTTGATTGTCGTCCCGCTTGAGCAAGGCAGAGCGCGGGAGATTTATGTGAATCCGCGTGACCACGAGGTTCAAGTTGGCGATATCGTCGGGGGCCACCTTCTGAATAACGTCGGAATGAGGCTTCGAGGGCAAGTCGATAAGGTTTTTCGAGCCGAGAATGTAACCGATTTGGCAATCGACGTGGCGCTGACCATGGAAGACGTGCCACGGAGTTGGCCGAAGGGCTTCGACTCTCAAGATGTTCCGCAGCAGATCGACAAAGATGCGGTCGTGAATCGAGTCGACCTTCGTGATTTGCCGTTCGTTACGGTTGATGGTAGCGATGCGCGCGACTTCGATGACGCGGTCTATTGCGAGCCTGCACCGAGTGGTTGGCGTTTGATCGTGGCGATAGCCGATGTTGGTCACTACGTGCGACTCGGAAGCGACCTCGATCTTGAAGCGTTGAAACGAGGCACTTCGGTGTACCTTCCAGGGAAGGTCGTCCCGATGCTACCGCCAGCGCTGTCAAACGGTATTTGTTCACTGAACCCGAACCAGGACCGCTTGGTGCTCGTGTGTGATATGCGGCTAAGTTCCTCTGGTGATGTACTGAGTTCGACGTTCTACGAAGGCGTTATGAGGTCTTACTGCCGCCTGACCTACCGCGACGTAGCAAGCTTCCTAAGAAACGGAGAGTCTTTGCCTGGTAGTGCTGATGTTCGAGATTCGATTCTCGCATTTCATGATGCGTACAACGCGCTATCAAAAGCGTCTCGGGTACGTGGAGCGGTGGACTTCAACACGGTTGAAACGATCATTGAATTCGAACGAGGTAAACCTCAACGCGTTCGTCCAATCGAACGGAATAACGCTCATCGGATGATCGAACTAGCAATGATCGCGGCGAATGTTCAGGCAGCCGAGTTTCTAGAACGAGAGAAAGTCATACCGCTTTATCGCGCACATGAGCCACCTGACGCATGGGGGATGCGGCAGGTGTTGGAAAAACTTGCTAGTCGCGGGGTTTCGGTTCCCGCCCGGATTGAGAAACCCAAGGAGCTACAACGTGTCCTTTACGATTTGCGTAAGGTCTGCAAACCGTCTCATATTTGGGAGATCATGCTCCTTTCAGCGATGCAACAAGCTCATTACGCGCCGCACAAATTGGGACATTTCGGTTTAGCGTTGGATTCCTACGCGCACTTCACGTCGCCTATTCGCCGGTATCCGGATTTGGTCGTGCATCGATTGATAAAAAGGGTGTTGGGAAACGCCGAGCTTCCTACGATGACGCTTCATCAGCTAGACGAACTAGGCATTCAGACATCATCTTGTGAACGACGCGCCATCAACGTGGAACGTAGAGTCGACGGATGGCTCAAGGCGTCGCTGCTCAAGTCGAAGATAGGCAAGCTGATCACTGGAGTCGTAGCGGGAGTGCGCGATTTCGGCCTCTTTGTGGAGTTGGATGGGTTCTACATATCAGGACTCGTGCACGTGAGTAATCTCCCAGACGACTATTACTCATTCTTCGGTGGCGAACTACGGGGTGAGTCCAATGGTCGAGTGTTTCGAGTCGGTGACCGCGTACGTACGCGCCTGCTAGATGTGCAGGCACCCGCTGGTAAGTTGAACCTCGAATTGGCATAGGGTATAGATATATGACGATCGTCGCCGGAATTCACGCGGTCGCGGAGTACCTAAGAAGCACACCAGAACAGGTTTTACGCCTTTCAGTACAACGAGACCGACGCGATGAAGCGTTGTCCGCGCTCATCAGAAGCGCACGGGATAACGATATTCAAGTCACGCAAGTTAGTCGCGATGCGCTGAACAGAATCAGTGAAGGAACGGTGCATCAAGGCGTCGCGGCGCATTGCCAGGAATTCCAGCCACGAACTGAGGTCGAGTTCGAGTCGTTCTTTGAATCCTTGACGGATCCGTTTCTGTTCGCAATCGAGGGTGTGCAAGACCCACGAAACCTCGGAGCATGCCTACGCAGCGCAGCGGGTGCAGGAGTCGACGCAGTGCTTTTACCCCGGAACCGATCAGCGCCTCTTTCGAGTGCTGCTTTCAAGAGTGCGAGCGGGGCGCTTTCATCGTTGTTCGTAGTAGGAGTCGCAAACCTCGCTCGGAGAATCGAGTGGCTTCAGGAGCAAGGTGTTTGGGTGGTTGGGACAGACGATCAAGCGAAGCAGCAATACACCGATTACGACTATGGGTCCTCCACCCTTGTGGTTGTAGGAAGCGAGGATGCTGGGTTACGTGCGTTGACGAAAGAGCGGTGCGACGCCCTTGTTTCTATCCCCATGGCGGGTAGCGTGCCGAGTCTAAATGTCTCCGTTGCTTCCGGCATCGTACTCTACGAATGCGTACGGCAACGTGCACATCAAAGTACGACCGATTAATCACTAAAATTCCGCACCCACCCGTAAGGGTGGTCATTCACTCCTTGCTTCACGTACAGATGTGACGGAAGCTATACCCGTGAGGAGCTGTCCATGCGACACTACGAAATCGTGCTCATGGTCCATCCGGACCAGTCAGAACAGGTTGACGGTATGGTCAACCGTTATCGCGCTTCGATCGAACGTGAAGGTGGCAAAGTCCACCGGTTTGAAGATTGGGGTCGTCGTCAGTTGGCGTATCCCATCGCCAAAGTCCACAAAGCCCACTATGCTCTTCTCAATATTGAAGTCTCGCAAGAGGGTCTTTCTGAACTTGAAAGCGCGTTTCGATTCAACGATGCGATCCTGCGCAACATGATCTTGGTACGTAAGGGTCCAGAAACCGAGGAATCGAAGATTTACCAGGACACGAAAGCGCAACAAGCTGCCGAAAAGGAACGCGAACGACGTCGTGAAGAAGAGCTTCTTAGTCGACAGCGTGAGCGGGAGGAAGCGGCGCGTGCTGCTACTGAGGAGAATGGAGAGGAAGAGGCTGAGACTGTGACGGCGGAAACCGCTGACGACGGGGCAGGAAGCGAACCAGTTGAGACATCCTCTGATGAGAGCGAACCGGTCGAGGCATCCGCCGATACGAGCGATGCGGAAGAGGCTTCCGCCAATGAACCGGAAGCAGAGGTTGTCGATACCTCAACGTCGGAAGCAGCAGACGTTGAAGCTAGTGCTGAAGTAACCGAAGAGGCTAAGGAATAGACATGGCACGTAATGATCGCCGTAAACGCGTATGTCGGTTTACGCAAGCAGGCGTAAAAGAGATCGACTATAAGGACCTTGAGACACTCGAGGATTTCATCACCGAAACGGGCAAAATCGTCCCCGCACGGATAACGGGCACGAGCGCTCGTTACCAGCGACAGTTAACACGAGCCATTAAGCGAGCTCGCTATCTCGCGTTACTACCGTACACAGACAAGCACGAATAACGATGAAAGTACTCCTATTAGATCGGATCGCCAATCTTGGCGACCTTGGCGAAGAAGTCTCCGTCAAGAACGGATTCGCCCGAAACTATTTGCTTCCGCAGAAACTCGCACTGCGGTCAACCGACGAAAACCGAAAGCGGTTTGAGGATATGCGAGAAGAGCTCCAACGACGCGTGATTGAGCGACTTGAAGGAGCCGAACGGCGTGCTGCGCAATTAGACGAAAAAACCCTGACGATCCTCATGCGCGTTGCAGAAGGCGGGCGTTTGTACGGATCAGTGGGTCCCGTGGAGATCAGCACCGAACTTGCGAAACAAGGGATTGAAATCCACAAAAGCGAGGTTCGAATGCCGCACGGTGTGATTCGCGAAGTCGGTGAATACGAAGTACAGATCCACATTCACGCTGAAGTCATCCGGACGATCACTGTATTCGTTCAGCCTGAATAGGTTTTAGCGGCCACTTTTATGTGACCGTTTTTTACAAATTGAGTCATCAGAACCGTCGTGTCTGACGGTTGATCACATTAATCAACACGTTTTCCGTCTACTTTCCCCGTTCGAGGGTGAGCGAGTCCGATTCTTCAACGATATTTAGTTAAAAACCTCATTTTGCGGCAAGAATTGAGCGAGTTGTTATTAAGATAGACGAATTAGTAATAGCGCAGAAAGGGGTGTCTTCCGTGGCCGAAAATGAATTTGAAACACCTGAAGCGCACCCATTGACAGAATCGATAGTTGAACACATACCGTTCAATCCAATCGCCGAAAACTCGCTGCTCGTAGCTTTATTTGAAGACGAGAACGCTTGGGACGAATACGGCATTCTGATCAAACCCGAATGGTTCATGGATCGTAGTCATCGTACGATCTTTGAGGAAATGGAGAAGGCGGCAGCAAAAGGTGAACGTATCACGCCGCTTTCAATCGCCACTCGCATACGTGATCAGTCATCGGACAGTAGCGACGCTGCCATCGAAGTGGTCATCGGAATGCATGACGCGGTTCGAGTAGGAGACACTCGTGCTTTTCTGCGCCGCGTCCAAAACGACTTTGTTAGACGAAAGTTACTAAGCGTCCTGAAGAACAGTGTCTCAGCTGTTTACGAGTCATCGAGCGACGAGATCGACGACCTAATTGAACGCATTCATAAGAGAGTCGACGAGACGTCGAGTGATCGGTTGACCGACGATGACATCACAGAATCCAGTGCCCCCGCGCTGTTAGCACCCGTGCAAGAGGAATTGGAGTACATTAAAAAACATGGTCGACCTCGGGAGTTCCTGTATACCGGATTCTCGCGACTAAATGAACTTACTTGGGGAGGCTTTCGACCAGGTCAACTCAACGTTCTTGCAGGACGACCCGGCATGGGCAAGACGTCTTTCGCATTGAACCTCTGTGAAAACGTCTTTAAACACTACAAAGGTGAAGCAACGATTTTGTTTTTCACGCTTGAGCAGCGAACTGAAGAGATCATGTTCAAGATGCTTTCAGCCATGTCAGAGGTTCCTTTCGGTAAGCTGAAAACTGGCCGCCTAAACAGTGAAGAACAAACGAACGTCGAAGCCGCAATGGAAGGGATCGAGAATGCTCTCGCTGATTTCGTTGTGATAAATCCCAATGGACTCACCATCTCGAAGATGATTCACACGGTGAAGCAAGTTAAACGGGCTCGGGGACGACTCGATTTGGTTTGCGTGGACTACGTAGGTCTCATGGATGGGGACGCAGATTCCTCTAAATATCACAGCCGTCCGCTTGAAATCGCCGAGATTACGCGAGGACTAAAAAATCTCGCGAATCAAGAAGCTGTGCCCATTCTCGCGCTAGCCCAGCTGAACCGTAATGCGGATGCCCGCACAGATCAACGACCCAGATTGTCCGATCTGCGCGATAGCGGCTCCATTGAGCAGGATGCTGATCTTGTCATGATGTTGCATCGTGAGGAACCCAAAGATGAATCTAAGCCTGAGAACGATCCGAATTTCGATAAGGTTAGGTTATTTGTCACCAAGAATCGTCATGGTCCACTCGGGATCATCGATCTAACGTTTGACAAAGAAATTACGGTGTTTGATGAAATCAATACAGCGGACGGACGCGAGCCTCTTCCGTATTAGAGAAGAATATGGCGAAACGAAGTACGACGGTCTTTGTATGCTCAGACTGTGGTAGCGAACATCCAAAATGGCAGGGTCAGTGTGCGACCTGTGGCGCGTGGAACACGCTCACTCGGTTTTCGCCTGGCGTTGCCGCATCTCGTGCTGCTTCCTACGCAGACTCCGTCGCTGAAGTTCATCGAATCGACGAAGTCGACATCGAAGTTGGTGAGCGTACTCCGTCTGGCTACAGTGAACTAGATCGTGTTCTTGGCGGCGGGCTAGTAGCTGGTTCCGTCATCTTGATCGGCGGGGATCCTGGTGCTGGCAAGTCCACTTTGTTACTGCAAGTGCTGGCGCATCTTTCGCAATCATTGCAGTGTCTATACGTGAGCGGCGAGGAGTCATTGCGGCAAATCGCAGCTCGTTCCAAACGACTAAAGCTTGTGCCTGACCAACTGGATTTGGCTTCTATGACGTCGGTGGAACAGGTTAGTGCGGTCGTAGAGCGGGACCGTCCGGCGGTCGTCGTTATTGATTCGATTCAGGTCATGCAGACTGAATACGCTGAAAGCATGGCCGGTACGGTGACGCAGGTACGCGAGTCGGCAGCACGTCTGACTCAACTTGCCAAGCGGACCAATACCGTGTTTATCCTCGTCGGTCATGTGACCAAAGAAGGGAATCTTGCCGGTCCCAAAGTACTCGAGCACATCATCGACTGCATGGTCATGCTCGACGCGCCAGCAGGTAGCCGTTATCGCACATTACGGAGCACGAAAAACCGATTTGGCGCTGTTAATGAACTCGGTGTGTTTGCAATGACGGATACGGGATTGCGCGAGGTCCGAAATCCTTCCGCGATATTCTTGGAGCGATCCGCAGAAGTTGGTCCTGGGAGTGTCGTCTCGGTGATCTGGGAGGGTACTCGACCATTACTGGTGGAGATTCAAGCCCTTGTCGATGACGTACAGGGTGGTTATCCACGACGAGTTGCTGTCGGGCTCGATTCGCAACGGTTGGCAATGCATCTTGCCATCATGCACCGGCACGGTGGGTTGTCGCTGTCGAATGACGATGTGTTCGTTAATGTCACGGGTGGCGTCAAAGTCATCGAGACTGCAACCGATCTCGCATCGATGCTGGCGGTTTATTCCAGTTTGCGGAACATCACGCTTCCGACAGAACTCATCGTATTTGGCGAACTGGGATTGACCGGTGAAATCCGTCCTGTGCCGAATGGTCAGGAACGACTTCGCGAGGCGGTCAAACATGGTTTTACCCATGCGATCGTGCCGTTCGCGAATCGACCATCAAAACCCATCGAAGGTATGACGACATTTCCAGTCAAGACGCTGCAAGCCGCTCTCGAAGCCGTAAATACGACGACTTAATGCCCAAAAATAAAATTCGAGCTAGGCATCCACACGACTCCTAATGCTTGAGAAAGCCCAAACGTTATCGTGCTTCGATAGCGATGTTTGGCAGGCCATTCATCTCGAAAATCGCCGACAAGAAGAACACATCGAGCTAATCGCTTCTGAGAATTACGCGAGCCCTCGCGTATTGGAAGCCCAAGGGTGTGTTATGACGAATAAGTACGCCGAGGGATATCCCGGAAGGCGCTACTACGGCGGTTGCGAACACGTTGACGAAATCGAACGACTTGCGATCGAACGTGCGAAGAGTTTGTTTGGTGCTGATTACGCAAACGTTCAACCACACTCTGGTTCGCAGGCAAATGCGGCCGCATATATGGCGCTCATGAATCCCGGCGATACGTTGCTGGGGATGAGTCTGTCGGACGGTGGTCACCTGACCCATGGTTCTCCGGTTAATTTCACTGGGAAGCTGTACAAAGCCGTTCAATACGGCGTAGACGCGAAGACCGGATTAATGGACTACGATCGCTTGCACACGTTAGCACGAGACCAAAAACCCGCTCTTATCGTTGCGGGATTTTCCGCGTATAGTCGTGTGTTGGATTGGGGTCGATTCCGAGAAATTGCAGACGACGTAGGCGCATATCTCGTAGTTGATATGGCGCACGTCGCGGGTCTTATCGCGGCTGGTCTGTATCCAAATCCTGTACCGTACGCCGATGTGACGACATCGACCACGCACAAGACGTTGGCGGGTCCGCGTGGTGGACTCATCTTGGCACGTAAGAACAAAGAAATCGAAAAGAAGCTGAATTCTGCGCTTTTTCCTGGTTTACAGGGCGGTCCATTGATGCATGTCATTGCTGCCAAGGCAATATGCTTCAAAGAGGCTATGAGCGATGAATTTCACAAATACCAACGCAAAGTGATGAGCAATGCCCGGACCATGGTTTCGGTATTTCAGCAACGGAACTACAAGATCGTTTCAGACGGAACCGACAACCACCTGTTTTTAGTGGATCTCATCGATAAAGATGTCACGGGTAAAGCCGCTGACGAAGCACTCGGTCGGGCGAATATCACCGTAAATCGGAATACCGTACCCAATGATCCAAGGTCGCCGTTCGTCACGAGCGGATTGCGCATCGGTACTGCAGCCGTTACGCGTCGAGGATTTGAAGAGGCTGAATGCGAAACTCTTGCGACGTGGATGTGCGACATTCTTGACGATATCTCGAATGACAACATGGTCACGTCGATCCGGCTAAAGACGCTGGAACTCTGTAGTAGATTTCCAGTCTACGATTGACACATCAACCAACGGCGGACCGCCTTTACATGAAGGCGGCATTGAAGCTTGCAGAACGGGGCTTATTCACCGTCACGCGAGGAAATCCTCGGGTTGGATGTCTTCTAGTTAAGGATCATCGCGTGGTTGGACGTGGATGGCATCAAGCCGACGGTCAAGCGCACGCAGAAGTTAACGCCTTAACGGAAGCTGGAGATGCTGCCATTGGCGCGACGGCTTATGTCACACTGGAGCCATGCTGCTTCGAAGGGCGTACACCAGCATGTGCGGATACGTTAGCCCAGCAAGGGTTAGCACGAGTTGTCATCGGAGCACGTGACAACCATCCGAAGGTTCAGGGTAAGGGGATTGAACGCCTCAAAGCACATGGTCTAGAAGTCAAAGTGATGGGATTGCCGAACCCCGGCGAGCTCAATCCTGGTACGTACACTCGGCATCGACGCAAGCGTCCTTATATCCGAATTAAAACGGCACTGTCGATCGACGGGCGAACGGCACTAGCGACGGGCGCGAGCAAGTGGATTACGAGTGAGGAAGCGCGTCAAGATGTTCAATACTGGCGAGCGCGAAGTGGCGCGATTGTTACTGGTATTGGTACCGTGCTAACCGACGATCCTCGGATGACGGTACGTGACCCTCAGTATCAAGGCTGCGCACCTTGGCGTGTGGTGCTGGACAGCGAAGGTCGTTTTCCTTCAACTGCCGCCATGCTCGCAGATGACGCTCGTGTCGTGGTAATCTGCGGTCGTGATGCACACGGTGTCGAACTTCCGGATGAAGTTGATGTTTGGCATGAATTCACACCACGTGTTGACCTTAAATCGGCACTGAGCAGACTCGCCACGGAAGGGGTGAACGAAGTTCTCGTAGAAGCGGGAAGCAAATTGGTCGGGAGTTTTCTCAGCGACCATCTGTGGGATGAGATGATTGCGTACGTCGCGCCTAAATTCATGGGTTCAGAAGCCCGCCCCATCGCGGATGTCCAGATTGCCGAGATGGAAGAGACGGTCGGTGCGACGATTGCTTCGACAGCCAAAATCGGCCCGGATCTTCGGATCATCCTTCGTCGCGACGAACGTGGTCCACAGAAGCGATGACGGGTCGGAATCGCAACACGCGAGTCGCGCTCCTACAAGCGCTGCTTTCTGCGAGCGTCGATCATGATGAATTTGACGGAGGCGCGACGAAAGCTTGGCTCCGTGATGCCGGCTACCTGCAGTCGATCGACAAGAAGCGTTTCAATAGGTGGCTCGCCGATATTCCGGATCGGTTACAGGAACTTGATCTGGCGTTTAAAGCTCATTTGAATGATCGTTCGCTTGAGGAGCTAGGCCAAGCGGAACGTACGATCTTGCGAATCGCCACTTACGAAATAACGCATACCGATGTTCCGCACCCAGTAGCGATCAATGAATGGGTCGAGATCGCAAAAGATTTCGGTGCAATGAACAGTTTTCGCTTCATAAATGGTGTTTTGGACAAATTAGCAATCGCGGTGCGACAAACTGCGGAAAGTCATGAATGAGTCTGAGCTCATTGAACAGCTCATCCATGGATTTGGCGACTTAACCGAAGCAGACTTTATAGAGACTGGCGCGGGTGACGACGCGGCTGTTTTCACAGTCCCTACCGATCAACAGCTTGTTGTTAGTACGGACACCCTCGTTCCTGATGTGCATTTTCCAGCGGCAGCTCCTGGTGAGCTGGTCGGTTACCGATCTGTCGCTATCAACGTATCTGATCTTGCGGCGATGGGCGCCGAACCGTTAGGAATGACGATCGCGTTAACGGTTGAAACACTTGATGGCGACTGGGTCGAACGTTTCGCGCACGGTGTCGCGGTTGCTGCTCGCGAATTTAAAGTGAAGATTCTTGGCGGTAATCTCGCACGCGGTCCGCTCAACGCCAACGTAACGATTCAAGGCGTGGTGGCAATCGGAGAGGCGTTGCTACGATCAGATGCACAAGTAGGAGACGACATCTGGTTGACAGGTACGCTCGGCGCTACGACGGCGTATCTCAAAAATCCCGCGACGCCGGAAGCATCGCTCGAGGCATTGTTATCCCAACGAGATACATGTGCTACGGCACGGTACTTTTTGCCCCATCCGCGCACTGCTTTCTCAGTTCGGGTCAGAGAATTCGCGCACGGCGCCATCGACATCAGTGACGGACTGGCGTCTGAACTTGCCCATTTGACGAAAGGGAGTCAATGCGGCGCTTCGATCAATCTAGAAAGACTACCTGTCTGGCAAGGAGAAAAAGCGCTGGAAGTTCTCGGTCCGGACGACAGCTACGAGTTACTGTTTACGGCAAACCGAAGTAATCGAATGCAGATTCTCGAAGTCGGATCGGCTACAGACACGCCCGTCGTCGTGATCGGCAACGTCACATCGGATCAAACTGTTAGCTACTCGTTAGACGGTGAACGAGTTAGTCCTCGACCTGGATTTGATCACTTCGCGTAATAGAGGCCAAGCATAGGTGATGGCAACTCAATTGTCATGGAGGTCTTTACGCGATGTCCCTGTTCTTTTCAGCACAACACTTGGCGTAGGGCTGGTCAAATACGCGCCAGGTACCGTCGCGTCGCTGCTCGGAGTTTTGGTCTGGTGGTTTTGGCTCAGTGAGCTCCGTGGTTTCTATCAGCTAGGAGTCATCATTGCAGTCGGCGTTCTCGCCTTCTATTGCGTGACATCCACCATGCGAAAACATGGTGTTGGTGATGACGGTGCGATCACTATTGATGAAGTAGTGGGGCAGTGGGTTGCGCTCATCGCTATACCGAAAACCTGGTGGTTAGTTCTCATCGCGTTTGTCGGATTTCGGTTGTTAGACATCCTCAAACCAGATCCAATTGGGTGGGTCGAATCGAAGTTTGACGGTGCGCTTGGCGTCATGCTTGACGACATCGTCGCCGGCGCGCTAGTCGTCGCAGTTTTGCATCTATTGATATTCTGGTTTGGACTTGGCGTCTGACCGTCGACCTTTGAGCGGCTTCCTCTTTGAAGCTAACTAAGCTGCTTCTGCGTACTCTACGGCAAGGTTCAACGCCTGTTTCTTCCTCTGTTCGCCTTTGCCGTACCAGGCGGAGTGCAGCCTGGTTTCCTTTGATTTACCCAACTCGTGATCAGTCAGATAAGTCACTGCATTAAGGGCGTTCCACCAAGTCCCTTCTGAGTACCTTGCACCTGGTTGTGTTTCAACGATCCTGAACGCGCGTTCTGCGTTGGCAGATCTACCGTTAGGTTGAGGCGACCGCGTGTGCATGTTGGGTATGTAAGGAAAACACGAATCAAAGTATTGTCGCAAGCTTTGATCGTTGTAGCGCTTGCGCGCAAGAAATTGAGCGATGTCTCGGTACTCGCCAAACTTCCAAAGGAACTGATTGAATACGGATTGCGCCTCGTGCACATCGAACGCGTGCCGGTGGTTGTACTTCACCATGGCTTTGCTGGCGGTTGAGAGCGCAAGTTGGAGCGTATTCATACAGACAACACGGATAGGCGTGAGACGAATATCCACCGCCCGGCCGTATTGGTGCGGATTCGTGAACAGCAGGTAGCCATCCGTTTGATCATCGGTTCCTGAACCGACGTGAAACTGTTCATTCATCTTCGCAAGTACGAACACGAATTTGCCGTCACGTAAGGAACCAGCGACTTCCATGGACATGCGGTTGTATTGCACAAAGTGCTCGAAGAACTCGAATGCGCGATCGTTCTGCACCGGTAGCCAGTTTTTGGACTTAACGACATCGAGCAAGCGACCGTCTGAGGTACGCACCAACGCATACTGCTTGGACTGAAGCTGCTCATTCTCAAATTCGTAGCGAAGCGGAATCTTCTCTACGCCCCAATCCAACTCCGCCGCCTTTTGCATCTCAGCTGGGCTGAGATCTTGCGGTACGTTCTTGCCTATTTGATGCCACGGTGGTTCACCCGTCCAGGCTATTGACTCTACGAATGCTGACATTTTCTCTACCTCGATTGTTCTCTCTGTGTAATTATAGAAACTATAGATATGAATACTACAATAAGCTACGTACTCTTTTTTTAAAAAAGTGCCATGGCCTATCGTGAAAATTGCCTGCCGGGAATCGTTTGAACAGGATCCGATATCGTGAACGCACTGAAATCAAAGGTCATTCGAAGTTTGTACCTTCTGGCTCTGCTGACCTTGTCGCTACCTGTGTTCGCCGATGTTGCTGTAGGTACGGTGTTCGTCGACCAAAACGGAAACGGTATTCGCGATGGTGGCGAAGTTCCGCTCGCGGGGGTAAGGGTCTCGAACGGACTGGAAATTGCTGTCACCGATCAACAAGGCCGATATGAGTTGCCAGTCGATGGAGACGTCGTACTGTTTGTGGTTAAACCTGCTGGTTATTCACTTCCAGTCAATGAAGATCAACTACCACAGTTCTATTACGTGCATCGCCCCGACGGATCGCCTTCTCACTTCCGGTACCAAGGTGTCGAACCAACGGGACCGCTTCCAGACTCAATCGATTTTCCACTAGTGCCTCAGGAAGAGCCGAGCCAATTCGATGTTCTTTTATTTGCTGATCCGCAACCGCAAACGGAGGTGGAGCTCTCCTATATTCGAGACGATGTTGTCGTTGAGCTGATCGGCAGCGACGCTCGATTCGGTATGACGATGGGTGACATCCTGTTCGATGACTTGTCGTTTTTTACCCGTTACAACCGTATCATCGGACGAATTGGCGTACCTTGGTACAACGTTCCTGGCAACCATGAACTCAACTTCGATGCTTCCTCAGATGCAGATTCGCTAGAGACCTTTACGCGTTTCTACGGACCTCCGTACTACTCGTTTGAGTACGCAAACGTTGTATTCATCGTGCTCGATAACGTGCTGTACGGTGGACGCGTTGAGCCTACAGCCGAAAATCCCACCGGTCGAGGATCGTATCTTGGACGTCTCGATGATCGGCAAATGGCGTGGTTGACGACTGAGATCTCGCACATTCCGCCGTCAAAACTCGTTTTCCTAGGAATGCACATTCCGCTCATGGGTAATGCAGGACCGGCCGATCGTGTACATACCGAAAACGGCGGCGAAATCCTGGGTTTATTAGCCGATCATCCTCACGTGTATTCCGTCGCAGGTCATACCCATACGGCCGAACATATGTATCTCGATGAGACAGGCTCGTCAAATCCACAGGGGCGCTTCCACCACCACATTTTGTCGACAGTTTCTGGAAGCTGGTGGAGCGGACCTTTTGATGAGCGGGGAATTCCAGTTGCGCTTCAGAGCGACGGTACACCTAACGGCTACAACATTCTTACAGTCGATAACGTATCCCCGACGGTACGGTTTAAAGCTGCCGGATTCGATTCAGACTACCAAATGCGAATATTGTTTGATCGAGCGTTTCATTCTGACAACCCAAATGGATTAAGAGACTTTAGGCATGGCGAGTTGTTCGATAGCCGCATGACTGAATCGCAAACGGAAAGTACGTACATTTACGTGAATCTGTTTGACGGTGGTCCGAAATCTAGCGTGTCGTTTCGGATTGACGATGGTGAATTCGTCGAGATGCCACGAGTTCAAGCCCCATCACCGGCGTTTCTCGAGTTGCAGAATCGCAACTCCGAGAGTATGAAGTCATGGGTACAGGCTTATCCATCGACCCATCTATGGTCTTCGCGCTTGCCGAAACTAGCCGCGGGAGCGTATCGGTTCGAAGCACGCGCGACTGATGAATTCGGACGTGAACACACCGCGTTTCGTGTGTTAGAGGTCATTACGGATTGATAAGTTTCACGTTCTAAAATCGTCCGTCTAACCTTGGTGAGAGACTGAATACGGTGAGTGATCAAAAAGAACAAGATTTTGAAAGTACGCTCGCAGAATTGGAGCAGGTTGTTCAAGGATTGGAAAACGGTGAACTCTCACTTGCTGACCAGTTAAAGGCGTTTGAACGTGGGATGGCTCTCTCCGAGCAATGCAAGAAAATGCTCGATGAAGCCCGTCTCAAGGTAATCGAGTTGTCGGGCGAAAACGAGTCAGACGACTCGGGCGAAGAGTCATAGGGAGCTAATACAGGATCTTTTTCCTAACTAAACCGTACATTTAGGAACCGTAGGATTGCTTGAGGAATTCGTCAGCGCAATCGAAACTCGCCTAGAGAGCGTCCTGCCATCCAGGTCGGAGCATTCAAACGAGCTTGTTGAAGGGATGCGTTACGCCGTGCTCAATGGGGGTAAACGGCTGCGAGGCTCTCTGGTATGCGCCACGTCCTACACCTTATCAGGTCGCTATACGAGTGCACTCGATAGCGCATGTGCTCTCGAGTGCCTTCATGCATATTCGCTAGTCCATGACGATCTTCCAGTTATGGACGACGCCGATTTACGAAGGGGAAAACCGAGTTGCCACAAGGTGTTTGGCCCTGCAATGGCAACCTTAGTAGGCGATGCACTCCAACCTCTCGCTTTTAACCTAATAGCTAATTGCGACGCTATTCCGGGCGAAAAACGACTAGAGATCACGAAAGTGCTGTCTCATGCTGCGGGGTGGAAAGGGATGGTAGGGGGACAGGCATGGGATATTCAGCTGAACCCCGACGATACGCTTAGCGTTGAGGAGCTGCGTCGCCTACATGCGGCAAAGACAGGCGAGTTTTTTGTAGCGGCTGTCGATATTGGACGCATCATCGGGGATGAACACCTAGATGAGCAAGTTAGCAACGGCCTACACCGGTTTGGCGTGAATCTCGGTGAAGCGTTTCAGGTTGTTGACGACGTCCTTGATTGCAGTCAAACCAGCGATATCACGGGTAAACCAATCGGTCAGGATTCACGGTTAGGAAAGCAGACATTCCCCGTGTTGCTGGGAATAAACGAGGCGACAGCTTACGCCCATGAATTGCTCGAAAAAGCTCTAGGGGAATTGGTTGAACTCGGCTATTCTGATTCCGTGTTGGCCGATGTTGCAAAGCGTTGCGTCGATCGAATTAGCTAAATCGAGCGGAATGTCTTAGGCTAACTGTTCCCAATTGCCGTTCACTGTATCGGCCGCGACATCAAAATCCTGGTCTGGCACGAGTTGCCATTTACCGGTATCCTCGTCGAGCTTTATGAGGTTTAACACCGCGAGACGTGCGAATTCCCCGCTGACATGCCAGATACCAAGGGGATGGTCTCTCGAGCGCAACAGTTCGATGACATCGCCTGGTCTGATAAGGTCCGTACCGTTGGCGGCGATCTCGCAGAATGCTTGATAAATGATGCGCGTTTGACGTTGC
This sequence comes from Candidatus Azotimanducaceae bacterium, assembly GCA_965220235.1. Taxonomy (GTDB): domain Bacteria; phylum Pseudomonadota; class Gammaproteobacteria; order Pseudomonadales; family Azotimanducaceae; genus Bin55. Next base: position 491,412 of record OZ244815.1, read on the forward strand.
GCTTCGCTCAAATTGGACCTATCGGGCAAGGTGAAAATGGCGCGCGGATTATAAATTTTGGACGTAATTTATGACGAAATTAGCGAGGAGATCAGTGAAGAAGCCAAGTTTCCGTCGAACGCTAGCGCGAGGCGATGTTTTTCTACCGCTTTTGGACGCGTTGATTCGAGGTCAAACAACCCATCGTTAGCGAGCAAATGTCGATTAATCCGCTTTATTTCCGCCTACGAATGAAAGACGATTGAGCCAATCGATACTATTAAAAGGAAGTGAAGGAATTGTCGGTCTTAGCTTGTCGAGTGCATACACGGACGAAGTAATACGATCATCTCGGGAGTCGAAGGTCAGGTTCGCACTAGACGAACGTAGAGCATGAATTACAACTTCCGAGCGTTTGTCGGTGACGTGTTTGGTGGTGTTACAGCCGCCGTGGTTATGCTGCCCGCGTCGCTCGCGTTTGGAATTGCCTCGGGCCTTGGCGCCGAAGCGGGCTTATACGGTGCGGTCGGCGTAGGTCTATTTGCCTCGATTTTTGGAGGTACGAGAACACAAATTTCTGGTCCAACGGGACCAATGACCGTCGCAGTAGCCGTGATTGTCGCTACTCATGCGACGACCATAATCGAAGCATTAACGATCGTTGCGATGAGCGGTTGTATTCAGGTGATTCTTGGTTTGACGCGGATCGGACGCTACATCGTATACACGCCACAGGCAGTCATTTCAGGGTTTATGACCGGCATCGGTGTCATCATTGTCTTGATCCAGCTGCTGCCGTTTACAGGCGCACCCGCAATGGGGAGTCCTTTGGAGTCGATTCGGGTGTTTTTGCAGTCGATTTCGGACGTAAATTACAGTGCGCTTGCATTGGCAACGTTTTCATTCGTCATTGCCGCAGCGTGGCCCCGTCGGTTGTCAACATATCTACCCGGACCAGTTGTCGCATTAATCGCGGGAACCGCGCTTGGCATGTTCTGGCTTACGGGTGCTCCAACCCTAGGTGAAATCCCAACCGGCATGCCGACTTTCGCACTGGTTGCACCTAACACAGATTTCGTCTTACGAGCGATCGAACCTGCGTTCATCATCGCGTTGATTGGATCTGTTGACAGCCTACTGGTGTCATTGGTTGCTGATTCGGTTACTGGTACTCGACATAAGCCGAACAGAGAGCTGGTGGGTCAAGGTCTCGGCAACATCATTGCTGGGATGTTTGGTGGTGTTGCGGGTGCTGGAAATACACTCGGTACATTGACGAATCTGCGCGCGGGTGGTACTTCAAGAGCGTCAGGTGTGATCTACGGACTGCTGATGCTCCTTTTAGTACTTGGCTTAGGAGACTACCTATCCCCAATACCACATGCAGTTCTCGCAGGTATCTTGTTGAAGATTGGAATCGACATCATCGATTGGCGTAGCGTGCTAGGCGCGCACAAGATACCGCGAGGTTTCATAGTTGTAATGTTGACTACGATGGCGATTACGGTGTTCGTCGACCTAGTGGCAGGAGTCACCGTTGGTCTCATCGCAGCTGGAATGGTGCACGCTCGCAAATTAGAGGACCTGGAACTGGACAACGTGGTTTCAGTTCCTTTACTGGACAGAAAGTTCCTAGATCCCGAAGACAAAGACCTTGACGAATTTAGCGCACGTGTCGGTTTAGTTGCACTCCGAGGGGTGTTCACGGTCGCATCTTCGCATCGTTTGGTGAGTACCTTCAGTGTCGATATCAAGGAACACGAGATTGTGATCTTCGACCTCACCGAGACGATACACGTTGACGATAGTTCCGCGTTGGTCATCGAGCAATTAATGCAAGTTGCGATTTCCGAAAAAACGGAAGTGATCGTAGTTGGCATGTCGAACACCGTAGAGGACACGTTCGATGCATTTGACGTTTTGCGAAATGTAGCAGAAATCAGGACTGTGCATACGCTTGATGAAGCGCGAGAAATCGCACGCGAGTTGCTTGGTAAGGGAAGCGACACGGTTGATGCTCAAGGTTCCGACCAAGTTGCTTGACGGAGTCCTAGCAGTTTTCCTAAATCATCGCTAAACTTTGTGCCGCGATAAGTAGAGGGAGACGAGCATTTTTCATTGGGGGTGACTTGGCTTTGACGGAGATTTCAAAGACCGAGGTGCATGTCGAGAGGGTAGTGACTCTCGTAAATCAAACGCTGCAATTTCAATAGTTGCCAACGACGACAACTACGCTCTAGCGGCTTAAGACCGCTAGTTCTGGTCAGTTGAGTGCCCTTGCAGATTGACCGGAATCGTTTTAAGGGATCGCGATTGGAGATTGTTCCTAATTCGATCGTCAAAACTCTAGGAACTCGCTTGTTTGCACCCTGCTCGTCGGGTCGCTAATAAGTCAAATCAATAGACGAATCTAAGCATGTAGAGCCAGAGTTGGAGAGTCGACGGACGCGGGTTCGAATCCCGCCACCTCCACCAATTACAGGTGTATACCGGAGACATGGTTTACACTTTTTCAGAAGCGCCCTGGCTGATCTTGAGTTTAGGTAAATTCAAGGCTATGTATTCCGAGATTGCCATACCGTAGCACTATCTTCGTTTATGACCTTAATTGAATACTTGAATTTCACTTACTAGATACCGAACCCTAAGGAAAAAGCATGCGCATCTACAACGGCGGAACTGCCGCTAGTCTAGACTCCATTGTTCTCTTTCCGTTCGATGACCGCAGTGTTCCGTTTCAGCACGGGGTTAGGCTGAACCTCATTGGCAAACAGTCCGGGCACGGTAACAAACCCGTCGTTAGACTAGGCGAAGAAGGTGCGCACGATAGCTTGTGGATCGCGTACTACGGAACAGTCCTCGCAATCGATGGGGAGCTATGGATGTGGTATTTAGGACAGGGACCGGATGAGCACTGGCATCAGCGCGTCTGTTTAGCAAAGAGCAAAGATGGTCGATCTTGGGAGAAACCTAACCTCGGTTTGGTCGAGTTTAATGGGAGCAAACAGAACAACCTCGTGGACATGGGCGAGGACATGCACGTTCAGGCGTGCATCGTGTTTTACGAGCCTGATGAATCAGATTCAGGCAAGCGATTTAAGATGGCGTTTGAATCACGCAAATATGAGGGGCGTGTGGGTGTCGCCTATAGCTCAGACGGTCTGACGTGGCGGGAGTCCTCTAACAATCCAGTTGGTGGTTGGCTGGAGATGGCGGGTGGTACCAAGGTTGATGGATGTTATTACCTAGCAGGCCAAGGTGGGAATCACGCAGTTGGGGCGCGGCAGCTGGTGACGTGTGCCTCGTACGATTTCGAACACTGGACTGAAGCAACTTGCTTAGGTCTACGGCGTAGCAATATATCTCCCCAACCACCTGTGGCGGGTAAGAACACTGGTGAGCAGGTGCACCTAGGCGCAGCATTGTGGAACCGTGGGAACGTCATCATTGGTTTTTACGGTAAATGGGATGGTCACCCATCCAACGATCGTCGTATGGTGACCATGGATTTGGGTTTTGCGGTGAGCAACGACGCGCTCCATTACCGTGAACCGATCCCCGATTTTCCTATCGTCTCCGCCGCAGAAGATAGCTGGGGACTGAAGCGTAGAGAGTCGCTAATGCTCGATTTCCCGGCACTTATTCAAGGACAAGGCTTCGAAAACGTAGGGGACGAAACTTTGTTTTGGTATGCGCCATGGCCTGAAGAGGCGAGTGACGGTGTGCGCGTTACGAGCTGGTCACGCGATCGGCTCGGTTACTTCTCCGCGTCGGAAGGCGGAGTCTGGTCGCGCGGTCGCGGAGCCGACCCCCATTTTGTCTCGGCTCCGATTGACTTGATGGGTAGCGCGGCGCGACTCACCGTTAACGTAGAAGGTATCAACGAGCACAGCGGGATGACTGTCGAGATTCAGGATTCATCGTTCGGCCCGATTTCGGGTTACGAACGCGCGTCTTGTCGCAGTCCATCCGAACCGGGATTTAATCGATTGATTACTTGGCGGGACCATGACATCATCGAAGACGTGTCGAGCCCGGTCCGGATTAGAGTTGACTTTTGTGGTATACGCGCAGAAGACGTCCGCCTCTATGCTGTCTATATCGACAAGCAGTGATCAACCAATTTTTCAATTAGTTTCAACGAGTTTTCGGCGTCATGAATCGTTCAATCGCTCGTTTACAATGAGTTAGAACATTCCCCTCGAGTAATTGGATGCGCATAGGTGTTTTCGGAGGCGACGGCTTCATTGGATGGCCGACAAGTCTTCATCTAGCGAATCAAGGTCATGAAGTCGCGATTGTTGACAATCTGAGTCGACGTCAGATCGATGTCGAACTCGGTGTTCAGTCTTTAACGCCCATCGAGTCGATTCATGAACGGATCAAGATGTGGGAGCGTATCTCGAATCGACGAATTCATTTTGAGCAGTTAGACCTCGCTACCGAATACGAACGCGTCAAGCTTTGGTTTGAGGACTTTAAGCCTGACTGTGTAATCCATCTAGCGCAGCAGAGAGCGGCGCCTTATTCGATGAAGTCGGACCGCCACAAAGCGTACACTGTCAATAACAATGTCAATGCGACCCATAACCTGTTGAACGCGATTGTCGAACTTGGAATGGACGTACATATCGTTCATCTAGGGACCATGGGTGTCTACGGTTACAGTGACATTGGGGCGACGATTCCGGAAGGTTATCTTCCGGTTCAGGTCGCGAACGACGATGGGTCACTGCATACGCAAGAAATCTTGTACCCTGCGAATCCAGGCAGTGTGTATCACATGACGAAATGCTTGGATCAACTCATGCTGGCGTTCTACGCAAAGAACGACCAGGTTCGATTGACGGATTTGCATCAGGGGATCGTTTGGGGTACTCAAACCGCTGAAACGAAGCGTCATCCAAGTTTGATTAATCGCTTTGATTATGACGGTGATTACGGGACCGTTCTGAATCGATTCTTAATCCAAGCTGCGATTAATTACCCATTGACCGTACACGGTACTGGCGGTCAAACACGCGCGTTTATTCATATTCAGGATTCAGTACGCTGCATCGAATTGGCGGTCACGAACCCGCCGAATCGTGGTGACCGTACCAAGATTTTCAATCAGATGACCGAAACCCATCGCATTCGAGATCTTGCGAAGCTCGTTTCTGAATTGAGTGGTGCACCTATCGAATATCTCACCAATCCGCGTCGCGAGGCAGATGAGAACGATCTCCGAGTTTCGAACGAGAAGTTCTTAAGTCTTGGCTTAAATCCTATTACGCTTGACGAAGGATTGCTCGACGAGCTGGTCGAAATTGCTCGGAAGCACAAGTCTCGTATTGATCGCACAAGAATTCCTGCGCAGTCCGCATGGACCAGGGAAATTGGCGAGAAGTTAACTAATATCGAAACGATCGAGCAGGTTCGAAAACGCGCCTGATCGTTTCTACAAGATTCTCCTAGTAAAAACTCAAGTGAACGCTGCGTATGTCACGCTTGTTACCAACGACGACTACGCTCTTGGTGCCCTTGCTTTAGCTCGCTCACTCAAGCGCGTCGATTCAGATCACGGTTTAATCGTGATGACAACGCGTACCGACCTCACATTGGACTCGTTACTTGCAGAGGGTTGTGAGGTAGTCGCGGTTGAACGACTGCCGTGTTCAGATGAATTCAATCAACGGCATACGCGGGAGCGACAACACTCAAGCGCACCGTTTACGAAAGGCAACAAACCTAAATTTCATGATCCGCTGGATAACTTTTGTAAGCTGCGCCTATGGGAGCTAGACCAGTACGATCGTGTAGTTTTCATTGACGCTGATGCGATCGTCGTTCGCGACATACGAAAGCTGTTCAGGTACCCCGAGTTCGCCGCGGCACCAAACCTGTATGAAACCTTGGCGGACATGCATCGTCTAAATTCGGGCGTGTTTGTGGCTGAACCGTCGAAACACACGTTTTCGAATATGCTGAAACAGATAGATCAACCTGACGTTTTTTGGCGGAGGACAGATCAGACATTTCTCGAGTCGTACTTCCCTGATTGGCACGGTTTGCCATATACATACAACGCACTTCAGTACATTTATTTCAACCTGCCGCCGCTTTGGCACTGGCCAGCCATTCATGTTGTTCACTATCAATATGAGAAACCTTGGGAGGCGAATCACCCGAAACGCGAGCAACTCAAACCGTTGATTGACTTGTGGTACGCTGCACTAGAAGGGCGCGATTTCCCTACAGAATTACCTCCTCTTGAAGGTAGCTGATTCGAGGTAGTCGATGCGCATTGCGGTGACTGGCGCAACGGGTCTGGTTGGGGAGTTTTTGATCCCCTTCCTGCTCCAACACGAGCATGAGGTCCATGCGCTGTGGCGTAGCGACAAGCGTCGTGCCGAGAAATTCGAATCGAATGAGAGGCTTCGATGGTTTCAAGGCGATCTGGCGGATTTGTCGTCTCTATTAAGGCTCGTATCGGATTGCGATGCCGTGGTACATGCGGCGCTTGAGCATCTACCGGGACGGTATCGAGGTGGAGAAGGCGATGATCCTGCGCGTTTCAAGCTCGTAAATCTGCACCAGACCGAAACCTTTTTCAAGGCGTTGCGGACAACCCGTGTTTCGCGTACGGTGTTTATCTCCAGCCGAGCCGTATTCGATGGATATGGTGAAAGTAAGTCGAGTCTATCAGATACCACGCCGACGAAGCCAGTGTCGCTCTACGGCGAGGTAAAGGCGCAAACAGAAGCTCTTGGGGATTCGCTGAGCGGCATCGGATTCTGCACGTTGCGTCCGACCGGAATATACGGTGAGATCGACCAACTGCAAGACAACAAGTGGTCGGAGTTGATCTCTGACGTATGCGACGATGATGCGTCAGACCGCGAGTATTCGAATCAGCTTCGGACTGAAGTGCATGGTGACGATGTTGCGTCTGCGATTCTGTTGCTACTTTCGGCGCCGCTTGCAACCGTCGAGCATCGACATTTCAATTGTTCGGACATTGTTGTGAGCCAATCACAACTGGTTTATCTGATGCGCCAGATTAAGAGCGGACAGGGGGTCGGTATCGATGCCGTGCCGATAGGCATACCAGCTAACAATCCAATGACGTGCGATGGTTTGAATGCCCTGGAGTGGCAACCTGGCGGGATGACGAAACTCTTACACACGCTGCAGCGCATGCTTGCGGCCGCGAATTAGGGCGCTAACGATAAGCCCAGGTCGAAACCCTCCCGTCAGCAAAGCGCTCAGGTATTTCAGCTTGATAGCGTGCCTTGCGTTCTTCTCGATTTTCCTCTTTATCGAATAACGCGAGGACGCGGACCTCAATGGTTTGACGCAAAGGTGTTTCGTCCGTGGTGTTAGGGTCGGGGATCGCCCCGTGATAGACCTGCCGTAGCGTCGGATCTAGCTCTCTCGTATCGTATTGCTTAAACACGAGCATTTCGGTCGGCTTCATCCGAGGAAAGTAATACCACCTCTGGTTGGGGTTGTAAGCCAATCGATAGCTGACTAGATGCTGTTGTTTACTACTTGCGCCACCCCACGCATCGGCAGCGACCATGTCATCGAAATTCAATGACGTCATGTCGAGCACAGCCAGAGGCATGACTTGAATGTCGTGCTCTAAATCAGTACTACGCCAGAGGTTGAACATCGCGCAATGCCGTCCATCGACGATGTCATCCCAGCGGTTTTCGGCCATCGGACTGATATCAGAGTGTGTACCGCCGTAGCCTCCTGGACTGCCGTTCGGCGTCGGCTTCATTCGTTTCGGATGTCCTTCGGGTAGATTCCCGTAGCCATTACGGTATTGGTGCTGCGTCACGTGCGTGTCTGCACAGCCGGTGATTTCTTTGACGACCTCAGAACACTCCTCGTAGAACGCGGTTGTCGCTTTTTCCATGTCGACTAAGTCATCAACTTGTGTCTGTTGACGAACAAGCTGAAAACCTTGAACGTTAATGGTTGGCGGCGGATCTAGCAAACGAGCGTTATGGACACGAATGGGGTGGTTGTGGTAGAGCTCGGCCCGTTCTTGCGGATCCGACACTTCTTGGTGGTCAGGCATGCGCACGTGACGATATTTACCGTTGGCGAAGTGGCCTTGCGCATCAACATATAGCGGGTCAGCATAGGAGCTCATAACTTCACACTATCGCGTTTAGGTTATGAAATAGTAACGTCATTCTGTCAGGCAAGATCACGGATCTTAGTTCATCCATTCAACAAGAACAGCTGCGACAGCTGCTGCTACCGAGCACACTATGAGCTTGAATGGAAAGGAATTGAGAAAACTGGTCCACTTGCTCTTGAAAAATTCCTCGTGTTCTCCTTTCGAAGGCACTTTGGGTTGATCTGAACGTCGCAAGATAACTGAGTGTACGAGGTAACCGATCGCCGTAGCGAAGAAGAACACCGCAAAGTTAAGCCAAAACGAAGGATCGTCTTCTGTTAGCCAGTAAAGTAGCGACTTTCCGAGAATGACGAACACTACGATACTAACGAACATCACCAGATTAGGGTGTATATTGATGCGAATTACTCGTTTCAATCGGCTACGTTACCAGTCGTTTTGGTCTGAAGTGAAGCGACTCTGAGATCACTTTGTTATCGACAAAGATCAGTCAGACATGCCGGCTCCGCCGGAGTACGGTCTCGTTGATCGAAGTTTGCGAGCTCCTCATCTGTCAACTCGGCGTGTCTACCAATGTCGTGGAGTAGAGTACCAAGCTTGATTCGTCCTTTCGGGAGGACAGCCTCTTCTAAGATCGCTCTGATCTCTGTTTCCGTACTTCGACCATGGCGTATCGCTCGAATATCTAAGGCACGATGAACTTCGTCAGGCACGTTGCGTATTGTGAGGGTCTTCAAAATCAACTTCCTCCATTACGTGTTTAGGTTCTCTTTAGGAATCACATGGATTAACAAAGATCGAGATGGTGTGAACGATGTGTTTTTAATTCAAAGCAATGGGATTACCGCTCAACAATCGCTGACGTATTGACTGATCAAATGCGCTAGATTGAATCGCATTCGTAGCAAGCGAGTGTACTCATGTGAGTACGCGCAACGCGGCCTCTGGTGCTTTATCGAGTACACGCAGCAATGCGCGGGCTGCGCCTTTCGGCACTCGTTTTCCTTGCTCCCAGTCTTGGATTGTCCGCCTTGGTACGTTCATACGTCGTGCGAATTCCGATTGGGAAAGCGTTAAGCGCTTTCGTATCTGACGTACGTAGCGCGCGACTTCGCGAATAGCTTCTGCGTCTTCTTCTTGTTGCGAAGCAATCTGAGCCTCTGTCGTGGCATCCACGATAGCAGGTTCAATCTGACCATGGGGTTTAGCTGCAGGATCGCGAGGATCAATCGTTTTGTGCACGATGCTCATAGTCAGCTACCTCCCGAGCGTTTGATTTGCGAGCGGAAATGATGCGTATAGCCGCGTCTCGCGCCGTATAAACGAAGACCCGATCTTCAATTTCGGCCAGTATGCGGAAACGATCCTCACCATAATCCCAACGAAGATCCTGCGTAACGATCCGATGGGGATCGAGGAATGTTTGTGTTTCGTACTCAAAATCGAAACCTCAGTTCTTACGACAAGCGTTGCTCCTAACATCGTCCGATTCGAACCTCAATCATAGGAGCTGACTGCCTGAGTCACATAACTCAAATTGAGGCGTTTTCGCAGCATATAGCGAGACATCGACTATGGGGATTTCCATGACGGTGAATGTCGGAATATGCCTCAGGCGTTGTTAGGATCGAGGCGGTTCGATTGGTATATGACGCGGAGTTAGTAAATCGATTTTGGGTTCTCATTCAGCTCGAGCGAGACCTTATCATGCTCCTTCGAACTGAGAGATCAGTCATTTCGGCGCAATTCACTACTATTCTGTCACTCTATGCGGTTCTGTGACCAAGCGCAGAACAGATAGTCTAATGCTCGAGGGAACTTTTGAACTTTAGTGCCGCAACATACATTTAGACCTCATGATCCAGTCGCGTTTGATGGCAAACAGCGCGAGGAGTTCGGTTTCGTCGCTTCTGTCAAAGGTAGCACCGCACTGGTAGTTCTCGATGACGGACGGGAGTTCCGTGTCCCGGTTGACTTGCTTACGCTACGAAAGGGTGTTACGCCACGTCGAGTTCAATCTCGAAACGACGCCGCACGTATGGAGTTCGCGGAAAACAACCGCGTGTCGTTTATCGATTCAGAACAGATTCGTCACGTCGGTCGTATCGTCAAGATCAATCCGAAGTACGCGCGTGTCAAATGCAGCGACGTTACGTGGCAAGTGCCATACGTCAGTTTGGAGCGAATAGGACGTTCGGGTTCTACCGCGGACAAGCGATCCCAATTAATGGAAATCGGAGCTCAAGCGGAAACGCTCCTTAAGAAACATGGTCTGGGCGATTGGCGCTTCGGATTTGACCAGGCTTCGCGCCGTGGCGGTCGATGCGCGTTTGACCAACGGGAAATCAGTCTATCGGAGCAATTTGCAACCGCAGCCTCTCGTGCTGAAGTTACTGACACGATTCTTCACGAGATCGCACACGCACTCGTTGGTCCAAAACATGGTCACGATGCCGTGTGGAAAGATACAGCTCGGCGAATCGGCTGTTCAGGACGCGTCACGCACGACATTGATTTCTCGACCGCGCGATGGATTCTCACCTGCGCGACATGTGGCTGGCGAGTTCCTCGCATGAGGCGACAAAGAGGCTTAGTCTGCAGGGAGTGCGGCGGGAGTGTCGAGTTTCAAACTAATGACGGTAACGAAAGTACGTCCGACAATTGATCGATCGAGTAGTCCGCCAGAGTCGTAGCCGAATGCTTGGTTGAATCTCGATATAGGACGCTGGTCATACCAGCTTGTTTAGCGCCGTGAATGTCGTTGATCTCGTTATCACCGATGAATACAACTTGATCAGGCGTGCAATCATGTTGTTCACAAGCGAGTTGAAAAATCCGTTGATCAGGTTTGCACGAGCGCGCCGATTCAGAACTTAAGATGCCATTGACACGTTCGCGGAGTTGCCAGCGTTCGATCAAAGGTATAAGCCAATCGTCGTCAATGTTCGACACGATCCCAACGCGATGACCGCGCCGATTTAGCTCCTCAAGGGTTGAGAAACAGTCCGACCGCGGTGCGAGTTGCTCAATGACGCTGTCTCGCTGCGCGGTGGCGTAAGCATCCGCTGCGGGAGAACCGTTTTTGTCGAGGGAGTCGCAACACAACCTGAACGAGGTAGCGATGAACTCTCGGTGTGTGTAAAAAGAACGCTGTGCGAAATCTTGAGCAACTGCCGTTTTCGTCTCCGCAAACGTCGTTATCACGACTTGGTCGGGTTCGGTCACGTCAACCTGTCTCGCGAAGGCGAGTAGATTTCGCTCCCCGTATTGACGAGGTAACGGTTCGAACAACGTGTCGCCGAGATCGAACAGGATGACCCGTCGCCGTGCATTCATTTTGTTCTAGGACCTAACTGTGTCTACAAGGAGTTGCAGCGGGTCGATAGCATAATTAGGGAGAAGGTGGGAGTATCGCAGCCGATGTGATCTGGGTCGTCGATAAGCGCGTGGTTACGCACTTGGTGGAAAGCTGCAATCGCTTGTTTGAGTTACCTGTACGCGTCGAGTTCGAATATCAGTGTGACGATGGGAAGTACGTTGAAGGATCGTTAAAAACGAAACCACTATTCAATGAAGCACAAGTACTCAAAACTTGTCCAGACATTAGCAAAGAAGAGTTGAACGCCTCAGTCGCCGATTCAGTGCGTCGCGATATCCTCGAATACATCAAGAAAAAGTAAGACCTTAGTTGGAGCAAGGCTGTTGAAAGTCGCATTAATGCCGAACCCCTATAACCGCGTCGATTTATTTGAGAAGGCGGGTTTTGAAGTCGTAGAAAAACCGGTACGCTCCGTTGAAGAGATGATCGACTTGTTGTCAGACGCTGATGGCGCGTTGGTTAACACACTACCACTCACGAGTCGAGAAGTCATGGACGCATGTCCGCGCCTTAAGGTGTTGAGTCGCATGGGAGTCGGTGTTGACTCGATTGATCTCGATGCTGCCACTGAACTCGGCATTCTTGCCTGTAACGTGCCTGGGGTAAACACCACCGAAGTTGCCGATCATGCCATGGCGCTTTTGTTAGCGCTGACGCGTTGTGTTCCAGATGCAGCAAATTCCTCGCGGCGGGGTGCCTGGGCGGATGAGCGTGGCAGTACGCATTCGTTTCAGATGAGAGTTCGTCGCATCGCCGGCCATGTGATGGGCATTCTTGGTTTCGGCAATATTGGTCGGGCGTTTGCGAATCGCGTGCGAGGTTTTGGACCGGCGTCGATCATTGCATATGACCCTTATGTTGAGCAGTCGACGGCTGACCTCTACGGTGTGCGCATGGTGTCTTACGATGAGTTCCTCGCAGAATCAGATTTTGTCACCATACACTGTTCGGGTACGCAGGAGACTCGTCATCTAATCGATGCGGATGCGCTCAAGAAGATGAAGTCAACCGCACTCTTGGTGAATACGGCCAGAGGTCCTGTTGTCGACGGTACCGCATTAGCAGAAGCGTTGGAAGCAGGCGAGATCGAAGCGGCGGCATTGGATGTCACCGAACGCGAACCGATCGCATCAGATGATCCATTATTGAATCTGCCAAATGCCATGGTGACCCCTCACCTTGCCGGATTCTCGCCAACCTTTCTTGAGGAATGTCCCATCAAACAAGCAGAAAACGTCATTCGTGTGTTGACGGGTGAACCGCCGCACGGTTTAGCTAACCCAGAGGTGATAAAGACCATAGCGGTCATGCGCGCAACTGAGCCAGGCCGATGGGGAAACGTTCCTGATTTCTCAACAGCTTTGGCACTCTGATCATGGATAAAGTCGCAATCGTTACCGGCGCCGGTACGGGAATCGGTAAATACACCACGTTAGCGCTTCTGAAGGAAGGCTATTCGGTTGCATTGGCTGGTCGGCGAGCCGCGATGCTTGAGGACGTCGTTGAGGAATCAGGTGCAGCAGAACGTGCGCTAGCCATTGCCACCGATGTCGGTAACCCTCAGGACGTAAATCTGCTATTCGATCGTACGCTTTCGAAGTTTGGGCGACTTGACTTGCTGTTTAACAACGCGGGAACAGGTGCACCAGGCGTACCCATGGAAGAGTTGACGCTTTCTCAGTGGCAACACGTGGTAAACACCAACTTAACGGGCGCTTTTTTATGTACACAAGCGGCGTTGAAAATCATGAAGTACCAGTCACCGCGTGGTGGACGGATCATTAACAATGGCTCGATTTCTGCCCAGGTCCCGCGACCGAATTCAGCGCCTTACACAGCGACCAAGCACGCGATTACAGGCCTCACAAAATCGACGGCGCTCGACGGTAGAGCATTCGACGTGGTTTGCGGGCAGATTGATATCGGCAATGCAGGAACTGATATGACGTCACGCATGACGGATGGTGTGCCCCAAGCGGATGGGTCTCGAAAACCAGAACCGACAATGCATGTCGACAACGTCGTACGCGCAGTGCTCTACATGGATAGTCTGCCGCTAGATGCGAACGTGCAGTACCTAACTGTGTTGGCGTCGACGATGCCGTTTACTGGGCGTGGCTAAACCGAATCGCCGTTTCTCGTTGAAAGGTCTCGTGGTCGATTTCACGATGTTGCAGCTTCCATAGCTGTTCGTAGTGACCACCGTAAGCAAGCAATTCCTCGTGGCTGCCGCTTTCGCAGACTTCGCCGTCAGCTAGCACCAAGATCCTATCTGCATCAATCACTGTACTTAAGCGGTGCGCGATCATCAAGGTGGTGTGTCCTTCGGATACTTCGTTAATCGCATGCATGATCGAAGCCTCGGTCGCGGAATCAAGCGAGGACGTTGCCTCGTCGAATAGTAGGAATGTCGGTTTCTTCAGCATAGTGCGAGCGATCGCGACGCGTTGCTTTTCTCCACCGGATAGTTTCAAACCGCGCTCACCGACAACGGTATCCATACCGTCAGGCAAGATTCCGATCAAACTATCGAGGTGGGCCATCCTGCATGCAGATTCGATATCTTCTTTCGTTGCATTCAACAGACCGTACTGAATGTTCTGCTGTAACGTGTCATTGAATAGCGTCGTTTCCTGCGGAACCACACCTATTCTGGCGCGGAGTGAGTCAAGATTGACTTCCCGAATATCTACGCCATTGATGGAGATGCTTCCAGCGTGGACGTCATAGAACCGGAATAGCAATCGACCGACCGTGGACTTACCTCCGCCACTAGGTCCGACCAAGGCGACTTTTTCACCAGGATTGACGGTGAACGAGATACCTTTGAGAATAGGTCGATCGGGCTTGTAGAAGAAATGGACGCCTTGGAATTCGATTGGTCCGTCGCCATCTGGTAACGGCGGCGCGTTGTCGTGCGCGGTGACCGTTGGTTGCGTGTCGAGGATATCCAACATAGCCTCGACATCGGTAAACGCTTGTTTCAGTTGACGATAGATTGAACCGAGTGCACCTAACGGACCAAAGACCTGCAATGCGTAACCATTGAGTGCGACAAGGTTACCTGGCGTGTACTCACCTTGAACGACGCCGTAGCACGCTAATCCGAGCATAAACAGTAGCCCGAAATGCACGACGAAGGATTGCCCTATGTTGAGCGCGGCAAGTGAGTAGCGATTGCGCGCACGGGCACGTTCCCAGATCGTCAGTTCTTGATCGTAGAGCGATGTTTCTGCGCCTTCGTTTCCGAAATACTTGACGTTTTCATGGTTGATTAGGCTGTCGATGGCGCGGGTATGTGCTTTAGAGTGAGCCTCGTTGGAACGACGTATGATCGGAGTGCGCCACGCGGTGACCTTGACGGTATAGACTGCGTAGATGACTGCGCACACGACGCTGATGACGGCATAGCTCCATCCGAAGAAAGCGATGAACACGCCTACAACCCCGGCGATGGATAGGAACATGCCGAACAGTGAGAACGTAAAGAGCCGGATCAATCCTGTTAACGCGTGGATTCCCCGGTCCATGTCGCGTGAGAGTCCACCGGTTTTACGAGAAAGGTGGTACTCGAGATCCAGTCCATGCAGGTGCTTCAATAGAACGAGCGATAGACGGCGCGTGCCGCGAACGGTTACCGTACCAAAAACGGCGTTTTGGATCTCGGAAATCGCGAGACCGCTAAAGCGGATAAAGACGTAGACGAGTAATAGTGCGACTGGGACAGTCGCAGCGACAGCTAGCGGGTTTGCTCCGGTATCTGCAAAGTGATCAACCAGCGCACCTAGTAAATAAGGATTCGCGAGGTTGGCAAGTTGGATTAAAACAAGGCAGAGGAGGCAGAACGCGAAGCGATACTTGAACTCGAATACGAACGGCAATAGCATTTTGAGCGCTTGCCAATCGCGAGGCTCAAGCATGCTAATCGAACCGAACGACCAACTAGCCATACAGTCGTCCTACATATCTCAATAGAATATATCATAGTTTTAAAGCATTGTTTTGCCAGAAAAGCGACGGCGAACAACCGCTTGATCAAAGGCGGTGGAGGTCGAGGCAACGGCATCTCGATGGCAACAGCATAGAGCGCAAGACTGAATTGCGTTAAACGTGCAAACACAGGAGAACGATGCGTTGGCTACGCCAGACCAACCGACTCCGTCCGTGCAGTCGCGCCCAACGACGCAAGGTGCGGATTCCCGAACGATAATCGGCAAAGGTGTTGTGATTACGGGAGAAATCTCGGGCACAGGCGATGTTGAAATTAGGGGCACGATCAGTGGCTCAATCACGTTGAAAAACAACGTCGCGACGATCGCAAAGTCTGGCGTCGCACAAGCGTCAGTAACAGCAAAAAACGTAGATGTCAGCGGACGCGTAGAGGGTGACATTATTGCTGAAGAACTCGTAGTCATTCGTAAAGACAGCACAGTAGCGGGCAATGTAAATGCACCTCGCGTTAGCTTGGAAGATGGTGCCCACTTTAAGGGTAGCGTCGACATGCAATCGTCAAAACCTCAAGCTGCTCCTGAGCCTCAACGCAGACCAGCGCCGTCTAACGCACCACCAACACCCCCTCGTACCGGCGGATCTCCGCAACAATCCGGTCAGACACCTCAGCGCAAATCAGACGCTGCGTCTAGTCCGAAGCAATAGTCAGTTTCTTTCGACGGCGGCGCTAAATTGGGAGTCGCTGTCATGAGCGCGCTGGAGGAACGGTCGAACTTCATTGCGAGTACGCTACTCCCGACGGTACTTTCTCACACAGGTTCGCGACGCGAACTACGCGTACTTGATCTAGGCGTCGGCGTCGGTCAGACCATGGAAGTAGTGTCTGACCAGCGACCGTGTCAGTTCTTTTTTGCCGATATTGGTCGCCACGTTAGATCGAGTTACGAAGGTAGTGGACCAGGCTTACTGCCTTTTATCGTGCCAAACGATGTTGAGTTCGACATTTGTTTTTTCTGGGACTATCTCAATCTCATGAACGACCAAGCGTTGCGTCAGTTTGCAATTGAGATTGACGGATATCTAGGCGAACAAACCTTAGTTCACGGTTTCCTCGCTGCTGACCAGCGTCAACCGATGCCATATCGGCAATACAAACTCTTTTCAAAAGACACGATTGAGCACGTTAATGGTGACCGCTTTATCGCGCGCTATCCAAAGTCACGGCGTGACTTTGAGGTCGCGTTTCCACGCTTGAGATGTGAAAACGTCGTGCTCTTTCCTGGCAATCGACAAGAGATTTTGGCTGCGGTAAAAATCGAAAGTTAGACGCTTTGCTTTCGTAATCGCTCTTTTTGTCGGTTCCACTCGCGCTCTTGAATGGTCTTGCGTTTGTCATAGGCTCGCTTACCAGTCGCGATGGCGATTTCGCATTTGACGTACTGTTCGCGCCAGTACATTGACGTCGCGACGCAGCTCTTACCTTTGATTTGGAGTGCAGCCGCGATCTCTCGTAATTCTCGCTGGTTCAAGAGTAACTTGCGAGTTCGATCGGGTTGTGCCACAGTGTGCGTCGAAGCGCTTGGAAGTGGGTTGATCCGTGCGCCGAGCAGATAGGCTTCGTCTTCTCGAATGATGACGTACGTATCGACGAGTTGCACTTTGCCGGCACGAATGCTCTTAAGCTCCCAACCTTCAAGCACAAGCCCCGCCTGGAAGGTCTTTTCAAGGCTGAAGTTGAAGCGCGCACGCCGATTTCTAGCGATCGTGCTGGACTGCTTGTCTGATTTCGGCATTCGGTGGATTCCGTGAGAGCGCCAATACTAAGAAACTTGCGCCAATTCAGCGCATAAACTAACAACTCCATCGCGACAAAAATGAAGGATTGAACGATGAGTGAACAGGTAACTGGGCGATCAGATATGTGGTCTAACTCCTTCATCTTCGTGCTTGCAGCTGCCGGTTCAGCGGTAGGTCTCGGCAACATTTGGAAGTTCCCGTACATCGCGGGAGAAAACGGTGGCGGTGCGTTTGTCTTGGTTTACTTGATTTGTATCGCGATCATCGGTATTCCTGTCATGGTGAGCGAGATCATGTTAGGCAAACTTGGTCGTGCGAGTCCGATTCAAGCCTTGCTCAATTTGACACGAAAGCACAATCGCTCGACGCGCTGGTCAATCGTCGGTTACATGGGTGTTCTAACTGGATTCCTGATCCTGTCGTTTTACGCTGTCGTTGCGGGTTGGGTTTGCTACTACATTCTTCGACTCTTTACCGGGGAATTCACCGGGGCGGACGCGAGTACCGTTGGTGAAGCATTCGGTGGCTTTCTTGCTGATCCGATGCAAGTGTTGATGTGGTTCAGCATTTTTATGGTGGTCACGATCTTCTTTGTCGCTCGTGGAGTCACGCGGGGTTTAGAACTGTGCGTCCGATTCTCGATGCCGGCAGTTTTTGTGCTGTTGTTGATCCTAATCGGTTACGGTGTACACGCAGGTGGCTTTGTCGAGAGTGTGGCGTTTCTGTTTACACCAGACTTCAGCAAGCTCACACCGCAAGCGATATTGATCGCGTTAGGTCATGCTTTTTTTACGCTGTCACTAGGCATGGGTGCGATCATGGCGTACGGCGCTTACGTTCCACAATCCGTTTCAGTTGGGACCACGACGTTTACGATCGCGATCTTGGATACCGTGCTCGCATTACTCGCGGGCATTGCGATCTTCGCGATCGTGTTTGCGTATGGGTTGGCACCGGATGCAGGACCTGGGTTGTTGTTTGAAACTGTTCCGGTCGCCTTCGGTAATCTTCCGGGAGGGGCGTTGTTCGGAGGTTTGTTTTTCCTATTGGTCGCATTAGCGGCACTGACTTCCGCGATTTCGATATCAGAGCCGGCGATTGCTTACATGACGGAACGTAGCAAGTTGTCGCGCGCACAAGTCGCATTAATCATCGGTGGTGTGTGTTGGATCTTAGGCGTCGGGAGCGTGCTTTCGTTTAACGTGTGGGCGGACGTCAAACTTGCGTTTTTCGAGTGGACGTTTTTCGATAGCCTCGACAAAATCACGCAGCTCGTGCTCCTACCGTTAGGCGGATTGCTCATCGCGCTGATTGTCGGTCACGTCCTACCGAAGCAGGTGGTTTACCAAGAGCTTGGATTGGTGCGTGAGCGAGCGCAAAACGCATGGTGGATTATTGTTGGGTTCATAACGCCTATCGCGGTTTTCTTTGTATTCATTATTGAAGCGATTCGTGAAGTAGGTGCTCACCTGTAGGTCGCGATCGACGGTATTGAATCTAAACTCGGCGTCGGCAATCTGAACATACAGCATAGCGTCATCGTACCGTTTGCGGTGACTGAGATTTTCGATGTCGTCAATGACGTCGATCGATATCAGGAATTTCTTCCTGGGTGCCAGCAGTCTTCCGTGCTAAACACAACATCGACGACATACGACGCCTGTCTTGAGGTGTCAGCGTACGGAATTCACGAAAGGATCGTTACGCGGAACACACCGTGCTGTAACCGTTCGTTGCAACTGGAATTGGTCGAAGGTCCGTTTGCACAACTCAAAGGAAAATGGATCTTCAAGGACTACGGAGAAGGTTGTCGCGTGTCGCTGGAGCTGACGTGCGAATTTGCTTCCCGATTGCTAAACGTCTTCTCCAACACACTCATGAAGCGTGGGATTGAGAAAACGGTTGAAGCATTCGTTAGTGAGGTTAGACGTCGCCATGATTCAGATTGAGGTCGTCTACGCACGACCAGAACGTCAGTGGTCGGTTGATCTTGAAATTGATGATGGCGCCTCTGCGGAAGAGGCAACAGAAATTGCTCGAAATTCGGAGCCGTTACTTTGGATTGATGACTTGCAGGTCGTCGCGTACGCAGTTTGGGGTCGAGAGGTACCCGCCGAGTATCGATTGAAGGATGGGGATCGACTCGAGTTGCTACGACCGTTGCCTGTCGACCCTATGGAAGCGCGGCGTCGGAAGGCGGCGGCGCAAAAAGGTTAAGCGATCACACCTGCTTCTCGAAGTCGTGTGATGTCTTCGAAATTGAATCCGAGTTCGGAAAGTACCTCGTTGGAGTGCTCACCAATGTCTGGTGCGCGTTTTACGGGTGCTCGTTTGCTGGCTTCTACATTAACTGGATGATTGATGATGTAGTCGGCACCGATTGGTTCATCGGGTGCGCGCAGGATGGCGTTTGCAACCAACTGCGGATCGGAAGGTAGATCGTCAATCGTTCCTAACATCGAAACCGGGACATTTGCGTCTTTGAATTTACCTACCCATTCTGCTGCATCCCTTCGCGCGATGATGGGTCGAATCTCGTTTGCGAGTGCATCACCTGATTCAATTCGGCCGCGCGTAGTTTGAAACCGCGGGTCATCCAACAAATGACTCGCCTCCAAAATGCGGAAGTAAGCAGACATCTCTTCTTCAGTTCGAACCATCGTGAACTGGAGCCAACGATTGTCTCGCGTCTGATAGAGCTCGCGTGTGAAGTATTTAGATGTGAGGCGTGGATAGTTGGAGAAGTCGTTGCCGTGTGCGAACTTTGCACTCGCAATGCAGGATGCTGCCCACATCCCATTCGCAATGAGTGAGGTGTGAACTAAACTGCCTTCATTCGTGCGTTCGCGCTGGTAGAGTGCGGTCACGATGGCAGCGTAGAGTGAAACTCCTGTCGGATGGTCGCCCATACCGGGGATGCTCGGGGCAGGTTTAGCATCTGCATCACGCACCAAATCCATTAATCCCGTACGCGACCAATAGGCAACCAGATCGAAGCCTTCTCGATCCTTCTCTGGTCCTTGTTCGCCATAGGCCGTAAGCGAGGCGTAGATTAATCGTTCGTTGACTTGCTTTAGGTCCTCGTAGGTCAAACCGAGCTCGCGACGCATCGGCAGTGGATAGTTCGTCACATAGACATCGCAATCCGCAACCAGTCGCTTGAGGATGTTGATACCTTCCGGCGTCTTTAAGTTCAGCGCGATCGAGCGCTTGTTTCGTGCGTCCTGTGCCCATGCGTAATCAATGTCCGCGTCCGGTGTGCCAGGACCTGTCGCGAGACGACGAAACGGATCACCTGTCGGCATCTCGATCTTGATGACTTCCGCGCCATAGTCGGCGAGCATCGTCGCCGATACAGGGCCGGCGACCCATGATCCTGCGTCAACGACCTTTAGACCATCAAAAATCAATGGTCGCGTATCGTCCATGGCGGAATCCTTCTACTCAGCAAACCGGTCGTCTCGTGTCTGTAATTTAATGACAGGAGATCAGCGTAACTTAAGTCGCCGAAATCAAGCGTGATCTCAGCGCTAGGAATTGTCTTCTGGAGCGTCTTCCGAGTCGCCGTCCACCAGCTCGTAGTTGCCGACTAACCTAGTAAGTAAGCCTTCTTCGAAGTAGAGGGTCAAATACCGTTTCTCTGGTGTTTGGCTGCGTGGCGCGAAGGTGTAAATGTAGTCCCAGCGATCAGAATCAAATGAATTCTTGAGAATAGGCTGTCCCATGATGAACACGACTTGCTCGCGATTCATGCCGGGTTTGAGCAGTTCGATCATCCGCTCAGTGACCAGGTTACCTTGTTGTTGGTCGAGCCGGTGCAACAATCCACCCGCGCACCCAGCGATAGTCAAAGCTGCGAGGAAACAGATTAAGGAACGATTAAAAGTCATTTCGCCTGTGGAGATTGATTGATTTCTTGTGCTTCTTCTAGGAGCACGGACGCATATTTGCGCGATTCCTTACTGATGCGATGTCCGGCAACCATACGGGCGATTTCTTCAATGCGCTCCTCGCCCGTGAGTTCACATGCCGCAATGTCTTGTTCGTGAGTCTTCAAGACTCGTATGTGTGAGTCACCTAGTGCTGCAACTTGTGGTGCGTGTGTTACGCATACAACCTGCGTGTGAATCGCTAAGCGCCTCAACATTCGACCGACCTCGTCGGCGGTAGTTCCACCAACGCCGATGTCCGCTTCGTCGAGAATTAAACAAGGCAGCTTGGAATTAGACGCGACAACGACCAGAATCGCCAAGCTGATGCGAGATAGCTCCCCGCCGGAAGCAATCGCTTTGAGGGGTCCGGGGTCATATCGGGAATTCGCTGAGACTGCGAAATCAACGTGTTCAAGTCCGGTTTCATCCTCCGAGTCGGCAAAGTCGACTTTGAACTTGGCTTGACGCATACCGATTTCGTTCAGCGTCGAAACTACAGAAGTTGCAAATGGCTTCGCGGAACGGGTTCGATACCGCGATAGTGCCTTCGCGTGCTTTTTATATGCCTCATGCGCGTTTTCGACGGATTCCTGCAACGCGCCAAGCTGACTCTCACCTTCATTGAGCGAGTCAAGTTCCTCGTGAATTTCGATCGCCTTCGTATACAAATCCGTGGATTGGACGCGGTGCTTCCGGGCGAGACTGTGGATTTGATCGAGACGTGCGGCAACCTCGTCCAACGAGTCCTCGTCAGTGGCTAACGCTTCTGCATACGCTCGTAGTTGGCGAACGCTTTCGTCGATCCCGACTTCGACGCCGTCAAGTAATTCACGCGCAGCATCGAGTTCAGGAGACTTGTCGTCTACCTTGTCCAACTCATTTCGTGTACGACCGACACCTGAAGCATGGTTCTGTTCTAGCGCATCAATAGCTTGCCCGACTACCTCTAAGATGCTCTGCGTTTGGTTTAACCGCTTATACCGAATTGAGAGTTCCTCAAATTCGTGCGCCTGCAACTGAAATTCGTCGAGCTCCTCAACTTGGTATTGGAGGAGTTCGCGTCGTTCAAGTGCTTCATCGAATCGTTGCCGTTCGGATTTAAGGCTAATGGCGAGTTTTTGCCACTCACGAAACGACGTCTTTACGTTTTCGACAAGCTGCGGTTGGGCGACAAAATCGTCAAACCAAGAGAGCTGCGTAGTCGCGCCAAGTAATTGTTGCTGAGCGAACTGATCGTGAATGGCTACCATCGAACCGCACAGTTCACGCAAGGTCCCAAGGCTTACAGGAGTGGTATTCACCCACGCTCGCGATCGACCATCGACCGAAGCGATTCGTCTAACAATACAGCGATTTGAGTCATCCTCGTCCAATAGACCACTCGTCAAAAGCAGGCTCTGCGACTGAGGCGCGTTGCTGAGGTCGAATTCCGCACAAACTTCGCACTCTTGGGTGTCAGGTCGGATCTGTGACCTGGATGCACGTTGTCCGAGAACTAGCCCCAGCGCATCCAACAATATAGACTTACCAGCTCCGGATTCTCCTGTAATGACTGTAAGACCGTCCGCAAAGTGCAATTCAAGGTCGGCTACGAGCGCGAAATTGCGCACGGTCAGGTATGCGAGCATCGACGCGCTTAGATTAGTTACGAAGTCGTTTTGAGGAAAGAAACGGCGAGAGCAATGGAACGTAGCAATTTCTCTCATTTTAGAGATTCACTTCTTGACACGCACTTGGAACTCAGTGAGAAAGCCGCACACCTATTCAAGGTGTTGGTGGAGGAATATTTAGAGGATGGAGAGCCTGTTTCCTCAAGTACGGTAGCCAAAAGGAGCCGCTATTCTGTCAGCTCCGCGACGGTACGGAACAACATGGCAAGGCTGCAGGAACTCGGACTCGTAAGCTCACCTCACACCTCGGCCGGTCGTATACCAACCCAGCACGGGCTTCGCTTCTTCGTGGACGGATTGATTTCGTATGAACCTCTCGATCGGGATTCGGAACGCCATGTGTGGGATGAGTTATCTCGAGAGCAATCAACGCAAGATTTGCTTGAATCCGCGTCTCATTTGCTGTCTGAAGTAACTCAACTCGCGGGCTTGGTCACGGTTCCTCGCGAAGAACAGATTTCGCTGCGCCAAGTTGAGTTTCTGCAACTAACAGGTCGACAGGTCTTAGCGATCCTGATTGTGAACGAACGCGAGGTGCAGAACCGCGTGATCGAGACTTCTCGGGCGTATTCAGATGTTGAACTTCGTCAAGCGGCGAACTACATCAATGATGCGTTTGCGGGGCGGTCCTTAGAAGCGATTCGGACGGGTGTGCTTGACAGCATGTCCCAAGACAAAGCGCAAATAAACGAGATGCTGCAACGCGCGTTTGATATTGCGTCGAAGACATTCGTTGAGTCGGAGCACGATTTCGTTGTATCCGGCGAAAGTAATCTCGTCTCCGTGACATCTTCATCAGTGAAAATCAAACAGCTGCTTGAAGCGTTCGAGAGCAAATCCTCGATCGTACATTTGTTAGATGCTTGTATCGAAGGCGCAGGCGTACGCTTATTTATCGGTCAAGAGTCGGGATATGAACCTTTCGAGGACTACAGTCTTATCACTGCTCCTTACGAAGTGAAGGGGAAGGTTGCGGGCGTGTTAGGGGTCATTGGACCGACGCGTATGTCGTATCAGAAAGTCGTACCCCTTGTTGACGTGACCTCACGTGTGCTAGGTCACGTATTTGAACGAACCTAATTAAGAGAATTCCCCCCTTTTCCGCTTGATATTCGACTCCATGACCCCATATGGGTGCTAATAGGGTCGTATTAGCAATTCGAGGAAGGTTAGCTTTTGATGGCGAAGCAGAAGAAATCGGATACTGAACAGACGTCAGAGTCTGCGTCGGGAGAGCCCGATTCGGAACAGGTAGATGCCAAATCACAGACTGATACTTCTCCAGAGGGTGTGAAAACCTCGGCGTCCGACGAAGATGAGTCAACTTGCGATTCGGTTGATGAGGGAGAGGTAGAAACCGAGGTAGAAGCGCTTGAACCCACGGAGATTGAGCTCTTAAAGGCTGAGGTCAACGAATTGACCTCAACGGTTATCGATCTAGAAGGTCAGTTAAGTGACGCACAACGTGAAGTCAGTTACGCAAAGGCTGAGACGCTGACCGTAACGCGACGTGGGCGCGAAGACACAACCAGAGCTGTGAATCGGGCGAAACGCGACGTGCTCACTCGCTTAATGCTCGTCGCTGACACGTTTCAGCAGACATCGAACGAACTCGAAAAGGTTGAAAAAGATGACCAGACTGACGTGATCGTGTCGGCGGTTCAAATGGCGATCAAGGAGTTTGACAAAGTACTCAGAGGCGAGGGTCTCGAGCTGATGAATCCGGTGGGCGAGACCTTTGATCCTCAGTTCCATGAAGCGCAAGCGATCATCCCCAGCGAAACTGAGCAACCTGGCACCATCATCGACGTGCTCCGAGTCGGCTACCTCCTTGACGGCAACGTGCTTCGAGCTCCCCAAGTTGTCGTTGCTAAGGAAACGCCTAGCAGCGATGATGAAGCAGCTGATGATGCGTGAATACAAGCCTAAATACGCTTGAAATTTCTTAATTAACCCCCACATTTTGAATAGGCGTTGCGAGGATTCGTAATGCCAACTCAGAATACGAACAAACAAACTGAAAGGCAAAGGAAGAACCCATGGCTGGCAAGATGATCGGCATCGACCTAGGCACGACGAATTCGTGTGTTGCGGTCCTGCTGAACGAAGAAACCAAGATCGTTGAAAACTCAGAAGGTGATCGAACGACGCCTTCGATCATCGCTTACACAGATAGTGGCGAGATTCTCGTTGGCCAAAACGCCAAGCGCCAGGCTGTTACGAACCCAGACAACACGTTATTTGCGATCAAGCGACTTATCGGTCGACGTTTCGAAGATGGCGTCGTGCAGAAAGACATTGATATGGTGCCGTATAAGATCGTGAAAGCCGCTAATGGCGATGCGTGGGTATCCGCGAAAGGCGAAGAGATGGCGCCGCCGCAAGTCTCCGCAGAAATTCTTAAAAAGATGAAAAAGACGGCGGAAGACTATCTAGGTGAGCCTGTAACCGACGCTGTCGTCACGGTCCCAGCGTATTTCGATGACGCGCAGCGACAAGCGACTAAGGACGCTGGCAAGATTGCTGGTCTGGATGTCAAGCGCATTGTCAACGAACCGACCGCTGCAGCGTTGGCATATGGCATGGACCACAAGCGTGGTGACTCGAAAATCGTCGTCTATGACCTAGGTGGCGGCACGTTTGATGTATCCATCATCGAAATCGCAGAAGTTGAAGGCGAGCATCAGTTTGAGGTACTCTCGACTAATGGCGATACATTTTTAGGGGGCGAAGATTTCGACCTCCGGATCATCGAGTATCTGGCTGAGGAATTTCAATCTCAAAACGGTATTGACTTGCATAGCGACCCGATCGCGTTGCAACGACTTAAAGAAGCGGCGGAAACTGCGAAGATTGAGCTCTCTACGAGTCAAGAGACAGACATCAATCTACCTTACATCACAGCCGACCAAACTGGCCCGAAACACTTGGTCATGAAGTTGACTCGATCCAAGCTAGAAGCACTGGTCGAGGAACTGGTCGATCGCACGATGCAACCTTGTCGTACGGCTCTATCTGACGCTGGTTTAGCGGTTGGTGATATCGATGAGGTCATCTTGGTCGGCGGACAGACTCGCATGCCCCTCGTTCAGACGAAAGTCCAGGAGATTTTTGGTCGCGAGCCACGCAAGGATGTGAATCCGGACGAAGCGATCGCCATGGGTGCCGCAATTCAAGCCGGCGTGCTCTCAGGTGATGTGAAAGACGTACTGCTGTTAGATGTGACGCCATTGTCGTTGGGTATCGAAACGCTCGGTGGCGTAATGTCGGTGTTAATCGACAAGAACACGACAATTCCGGCCCGGAAGGAGCAGGTATTCTCGACAGCAGAAGACAATCAAAGTGCTGTTACGATTCAAGTATTGCAAGGTGAACGTAAGGAAGCTCGCTATAACAAACTGCTAGGGCGGTTTGACTTGCAGGATATTCCTGCGGCGCCTCGCGGTGTACCGCAAATCGAAGTCCGATTCGACATCGATGCCAACGGTATCTTGAACGTATCAGCCAAAGACCTCGCGACGAACAAGGAACAGTCAATCGTCATCACGGCATCGAGTGGTTTATCGCCTGAGGACATTGAGCAAATGGTGAAGGACGCTGAGACTCATAGTGCTGACGACGAAAAGTTCCAAGAATTGGTGGAGTTGCGCAATCAAGCGGATGCTTTGGCACACTCCACGCGAAAATCGCTTGAGGAATTCGGCGATAAAGCGACCGAAGCCGAGAAAGCTGAGATTCAGAAGGCCGTTGAAGAACTTGAAGAGGCGACCAAGACAGACGACAAGGATGCGATCCAGGCGAAACTTGAAAACCTGACTAAAGTGTCTGCGCCAGTCATTCAACGCATGTATCAAGAAGCGTCAGCAAATCAGCAACAGCCAGACAGTGACGGCACTCCGGACAATACCACGGATAGTTCGGCTTCGGACGACACGTTGGACGCAGACTTTGAGGAGGTCAAGGACGACGATAAACAGTGATATCCGTGGGCGAAACGCTGTTGCATAATTCCATTTCGAAGGATCGTTCTGCGAACCATGAACGGTCCTTCGCTCATATTGGGCGGATTCGACGCAGCAACCGCTACTCACCACACGTTTTTCGTGATCCACGACACGTAATTAGCCATGCCTGACGACTACTACGAAGTACTCGGCGTACAACGCGGCGCAAGCGACGCTGACATAAAGAAAGCGTACCGTCGGCTGGCGATGAAGTACCACCCTGACCGAAGTGACGGTTCTTCGGCAGAAGATGAGGAAAACTTCAAGAAAGTTAGTGAAGCATATGCGGTACTTTCGGATAAGGAGAAACGCACCGTATACGACCAGTACGGCGCGGAGGGTCTGAAAGGTCAGTTTGGTTCTAGTGCGTTCTCTTTCGACGGCCAAGGTTTTGAAGATCTATTCGGCGGCTTCGATGACATTTTCAGTAGTGTGTTCGGCGGTCGAACACGTACGTCGAGACGACATTCTGGCGAACCCGGTGAGAATCTTCAATATGATCTTTCGATTACGCTTGAGCAAGCTGCGCGCGGTGATACCGTCGAAATCGATGTTAACGCACTACGCCACTGCGAGGTTTGTCAAGGCACGGGTGCTAAGCCTGGTACTTCACCCGTAACGTGTCCTGTTTGCAACGGAACTGGACAGCAAGCCATTAATCGTGGATTCTTACGAGTTGCAACGACATGTAGTCATTGTCGAGGCGAAGGTCAGATCATTGAGCACGTGTGCGAGGCGTGCAACGGTCGCGGTCGAACGCCGAAGCGCAAGTCACTTGCGGTCACGGTACCACCAGGTATCGACGACGGAATGCGATTGAAGTTGCGCGGTGAAGGTGGTGATGGCTTGAGAGGTGGTCCGGTCGGCGATCTATACATTCAATTTGCGATTAAGCCTCACCCGATATTTGTGCGCGACGGTCGAAATCTGCATTGTCGCGTTCCGATCTCGTTTGCGAACGCAACGCTCGGCACGAGTCTAGAAGTTCCGTCTCTTGATGGAAAGTTGCGTATCAAGGTGCCTGAAGGCACACAGAGCGGTCGTGAGTTTAGATTGCGAGGCAAGGGCATGCCGGCGATCCGGTCAGATCAACGTCAAGGTGATCTCATCTGTCAGGTTGTGGTTGAGACGCCGAGGTCCCTGAATGCGAAGCAGAAGGAACTGTTAGCAGCGTTTCAGGAGACTTTGGACGAAGCGCCGCAGAAGCACAGTCCGACCCACGATAGTTGGTTTGAGAAGCTGAAGAGTTACTTTAACAACAACGGCGACTCTGAGTGACGCGCGTCGGCATTTGTGGCGCCGCAGGTCAGATGGGGCGTACGATCACCCAGCTCGTCACGGCAAGTGATGATCTTGAGCTCGTTAGCGCGTGCGATCATCCCGCTAGCGGAACCATCGAACAAGATGCTGGTGAAGTCGCCGGTGTCGGCAACCTCGATGTACCGATCACGAGGGGAGTTGCGGACACGGTACGACACTGTGATGTTCTCGTCGACTTCAGTCATGCAGATTCGTCGGTTGAAGCCGTTGGCGCGTGTCTGGAACATAACAAGGGTCTAGTGATAGGTACGACAGGATTTTCTGACGAACAGCTTGGCACAGTAAAGTCAGCGGCTGGATCTATACCCATCCTCTTGTCGCCAAATATGAGTATTGGTGTGAATATCACTTTCAAATTGGTTGAAATGGCGACCAAGGCTTTAGGTGATGATGTCGATATTGAGATTTTCGAAATTCATCATTCGTTGAAAAACGATTCGCCGTCAGGTACGGCAGTTCGCCTAGGCGAAATTGTTGCGGATGCCCGAGACGTAAGACTGGACGATCAAGCAGTCCATGGTCGTGTCGGTTACACCGGGCGAAGAGAGAAAGGTTCGATTGGATTTCACTCAGCTCGAGGCGGCGATATCGTTGGTGAGCATACCGTAGTGTATGCGGGAACGGGCGAACGGGTGGAAATTACTCATCGAGCACAAAGCCGCGTCAATTTCGGCGCAGGCGCTATTCGAGCAGTGAGGTTCATTGCTGCAAAGCTAGACGCTACCGAAACTGGCTTTTTTGACATGGACAGTGTTTTAGGACTGGGAGCTTGATTTATTGATTTTGGCAGAGAAAGAGGGGTGTTCTCCTCTTTTTTTTAGCCTTTGTTCAGACCTTGTCGGACTCGAGGCGAGACCTTAATGGAACCTGCGATTCTCGCGTTGGCGGACGGTACCGTGTTCCATGGAACATCCATAGGGGTGGAGGGTCACGCCGTGGGCGAGGTTGTCTTTAATACGTC
The DNA here is from genome assembly GCA_965220235.1 of Candidatus Azotimanducaceae bacterium. GTDB lineage: Bacteria > Pseudomonadota > Gammaproteobacteria > Pseudomonadales > Azotimanducaceae > Bin55. The sequence goes on from OZ244815.1 coordinate 520,542, forward strand.
GATGACGGGCTACCAGGAAATCCTGACAGATCCTTCATATGCACGTCAGATTGTCACCCTTACGTATCCACACATTGGCAATACAGGCACGAATCAAGCGGATTTTGAGTCTTCACGTGTCTGGTCGGAAGGTCTTGTAATTCGGGATCTGCCGCTCCGGTCATCGAACCGACGGGAAGACGCCTCCTTAACTGACTTCTTGGCTTCCCAGCAGGTTGTCTCAATCGCGGATATAGATACGCGCAAGCTCACGCGACACATTCGAGAATGCGGCGCGATGGGCGGGTGTATCAGCGCCGGAGCCGACGTTTCGGAATCGGACGCCATAGATCGCGCACGAGAATTTCCTGGTTTGACTGGAATGGACTTAGCAATGGTCGTCACGCAACAAGATACGACGACCTGGAAGGAAGGCAGTTGGTACAGCGATCAAGGCGTCGAGCGATTCCGAGTTCCGGTTGATATTAGATTTCGCGTTGTGGCTTACGACTTCGGAGTCAAGCGCAACATACTTCGACTATTGGTGGATAGAGGCTGCGAGGTCATCGTTGTACCGGCGTCAACTCCGGCCGAAGTCGCACTTTCACATAATCCAGATGGCATCTTTCTCTCAAACGGTCCTGGCGATCCAGACCCTTGCGATTACGCGATCAAAGCGATACAACACTTCCTTGAAGAGGGGATTCCAACCTTCGGTATCTGCCTCGGTTGTCAGTTATTAGCTTTAGCGAGCGGTGCAAGGACGGTCAAGATGCCATATGGTCATCACGGCGCCAATCACCCGGTTTTTGACATCGATTCAGAAACTGTGATCATCACAAGTCAGAATCACGGATTCGCAGTTGATCGAGAGACGTTACCGAACAACCTTAGGGCGACACATGTATCGCTTTTCGATCAAACCTTACAAGGCATTCATCGTACGGACGTGCCGGCTTTCGGATTTCAAGGTCATCCCGAGGCGAGTCCAGGTCCACAGGACTGCCGCTTTTTGTTTGACCACTTTATAGCGCTAATGCAGGAACGTAGGCAGAACGCAAGTGCCTAGACGAACGGACATTGAATCGGTATTGATTCTTGGCGCCGGGCCGATTGTGATCGGTCAGGCTTGCGAATTTGATTATTCGGGCGCACAAGCGTGCAAAGCCTTACAGGAAGAGGGCTACAAGGTCATCCTCGTTAATTCGAATCCAGCAACGATCATGACGGATCCTTCGATGGCGACGCGTACTTACATCGAGCCGGTCGAATGGCGTACGGTCGCTCAGATCATTGCGCGGGAACGCCCGGATACGTTGCTTCCGACCATGGGCGGACAAACTGCACTTAACTGCGCGCTTGACCTTGTACGCGAAGGTGTGTTGGAGAAGTACGACGTCCAAATGATCGGCGCCAGCAAAGAAGCTATCGACAAGGCTGAGGATCGTGAGCTGTTCGACAAAGCGATGGCTCGTATCGGTCTTGAGACCGCGCGTTCGGGGATCGCACACAACCTTGAAGATGCACTGCAAGTCCCGAAGCGGCTTGACTATCCATGCATCATCCGACCTTCATTCACGCTAGGAGGTTCGGGTGGAGGCATCGCCTACAACGAAGACGAATTTATCGAAATTTGCACCCGCGGACTTGACCTTTCGCCAACAAATGAACTCCTAATCGACGAATCGCTTCTTGGTTGGAAGGAATTCGAGATGGAGGTGGTGCGTGACCGGAAGGACAACTGCATCATCATTTGTTCTATCGAGAACGTTGATGCGATGGGCGTGCACACCGGAGATTCGATCACCGTCGCTCCTGCTCAGACGCTGACTGACAAGGAATATCAGATCATGCGGAACGCGTCGATTGCAGTTTTGCGTGAGATTGGGGTCGAGACGGGCGGTTCAAACGTTCAGTTCGCCATCGATCCACAAAGCGAGCGCATGATCGTTGTTGAAATGAATCCGCGCGTATCACGTTCGTCAGCGCTAGCTTCGAAAGCAACCGGTTTCCCGATCGCGAAAGTAGCGGCAAAGCTCGCGGTTGGCTACACACTAGACGAGCTAGACAATGAAATCACCGGTGCAACGCCGGCTTCATTTGAACCTTCAATTGACTACGTCGTCACGAAGCTCCCACGCTTTGCTTTCGAAAAATTCGAACAGGCTGATGATCGACTCACCACCCAAATGAAATCGGTCGGTGAAGCGATGTCTTTCGGGCGAACGTTTAAGGAATCGCTTCATAAAGCGCTACGTAGCACCGAAACCAATCTGACGGGGTTCAATTCGATTCTCAAGGTAGAGACTGCTGACGACGAACGCGCTCTAGTCGCGAACCTTCGTCAACCGGGTGCCGATCGACTGCAATATATCGGTGACGCGATTCGTTATGGGATGGGCGTAGACCAACTCTACGACATGACCGCGATCGATCCTTGGTTCTTGGCGCAAATTGAGGATCTGATTAAGACGGAGAACGAGATTGTTGCTCGATCTCTCGACTCATTTGATGAAACATACTGGCGTCGACTGAAACGCGATGGATTTAGTGACGCTCGCGTCGCCGAGCTTTTGGGTGTCGATGAATTCAAGGTTCGCAAACATCGACATGCTATGGGTGTAAAACCCGTGTACAAACGGGTCGATACATGTGCTGCAGAGTTCTCGGCTGCTACCGCATACCTCTATTCGACATATGAAGAGGAGTGCGAAGCGAATCCCAGTAATCGTAAGAAGATCATGGTACTCGGCGGCGGTCCTAATCGCATTGGCCAAGGCATCGAGTTTGACTACTGTTGTGTGCACGCGGTTTTGGCGATGCGCGAAGATGGTTACGAAACCATCATGGTGAATTGCAATCCAGAAACTGTATCAACGGACTACGACACGTCAGATCGACTGTACTTCGAACCGGTTACCTTGGAAGACGTATTAGCTATTGTTGATGTCGAACAACCCGATGGCGTCATCGTACAGTTCGGCGGGCAGACGCCACTAAAGCTAGTCGACCAATTGTCCGAATTAGGTGTAAAAATCATCGGTACGGATTCGAAAGCGATCACGCGCGCTGAAGATAGAGAACTGTTCAAGCAGCTCATCGAACGTATCAACCTAAAGCAACCTAATAACTCGACCGTAGTTTCCATAGAAGAAGGACTAAAAGCCGCCGCAGAAATTGGATATCCAATCGTTGTACGACCGAGCTTCGTGCTAGGCGGTCGCGCGATGGAAATCGTGTACAACGATCGTGAACTCGGCATGTATCTCGAAAATGCTCTGCCAGAATCGCATTCGGCGCCTGTGCTGCTCGACCGTTTTTTGGACCAAGCGGTCGAAGTGGACGTCGAGGTCGTCTCAGATGGCAAGGAAGTCGTCGTGAGTGCAATCATGCAACACATTGAACAAGCAGGCGTGCATTCCGGCGATTCTGCTTGTTCATTGCCACCTCATGACCTCAGTGAGGGCATTCAAGAAGACATTCGCCGTCAGGCTGTCACTCTAGCGGAGGAACTGAATGTCGTCGGGTTGATGAACGTGCAAATGGCGATTCAGAACGACGATATTTATGTTCTTGAGGTAAATCCCCGAGCATCACGAACCGTGCCGTTTGTCTCGAAGTGCATAGGTACTTCACTGGCGAAAGTTGCAGCACGTTGCATGGCCGGACAGTCGCTACGTAGTCAAGGATTTACCAACGGGATACAGCCGACACACATCTGCGTCAAGGAATCTGTGTTTCCATTTATCAAGTTTCCTGGAGTAGATCCGATTTTGGGGCCGGAAATGAAGTCGACTGGCGAAGTAATGGGCGTTGGCGAGACGTTTTCTGAAGCCTTTTACAAAGCATCTCTGGCAGCGGGTGTCGAATTACCGCAATCAGGACTCGTCTTTTTAAGTGTTAAGACATCAGATAGACCGTTCGTCGCCGATATAGGACATGAGTTAATTGACTTAGGGTTCGACATCGTTGCTACCCGAGGCACTGCGTCTGTCCTTGAAGATGCTGGAATCAAGACCGAACGGGTAAACAAGGTAACTGAAGGTCGACCGGATGTATCTGACCTAATTCAAAACCGAGACGTGAAATTGATTATCAATTCCACGGAAGGGAGACAGTCGATAGCGGATTCAGCGGTTATCAGACGATTGGCGTTAAGAAACAAAATTGCTTATACCACGACCCTATCCGGTGGAATGGCCATTTGTGCGGCGATTCGCGATGGGCAATCTGAAAACGTCCGACCCTTACAGGAACTACATGAAGGATTGACGGCGTGAAGATACCGATGACCATCAACGGTCAAGCACAGTTACGCAGTGAACTCGAGAATTTGGAATTGTCACTTAGCGAGATTGCTGACGCTATTGGTGAAGCCATAAAGCACGGTGATTTGAGTGAAAACGCTGATTACCATGCCAACAAAAACAAGCAAGGCATGGTACTGGCGAAGATCGCACACATCAAGTCACGTTTAGCGAGCGCCCAGGTAATCGACGTGACGAAACTAACAAAAAGTAATCGCGTAGTTTTCGGTACAACCGTTACATTGCTGAATCTAGAGACAGACAAACGTGATATATATCAAATCGTGGGAGAGGACGAAGCAGATGTTTCGTCTCAGAAGCTGTCAGTCACGACACCAGTTGCCAGAGCGATGATTTCCCGTGAACAGGGTGAGGTGATAGAAATTGATGGTTCGGATCAAACGATCAGATACAAAATTGAAAAAGTTGAATATATCTGATGAAAACCGTTATATTTGATTCTTTAGTTGATTGTATATTCGTTAATATAAAACATCTTTTTATATTAACGTTTGTTCCTCAATTGGTTATTGGTTGTTACACGAGATATCGCTCCTTAGCAACAGCATCAGCCGACTTGATTAGTCCAAATGTACAAAAATCGTTTGGAATGAAACTAATTGAGACTCCCATTGTCGAAGTAATTCCTAACGTTCAAACATCAGATTGAAATCAAAACAAAAACACGTGGAATTCTTTGCGTACGCAAGGATTAAACGCATTCATTATGCTATGATTGAGGCTTATATGCTACCAATTCTGTGGTGTGTTCAATGAGCAGTATGACTAAAAACTTGCTCTTGTGGGTGGTCATCGGGCTCGTTGCGCTCACTTTGTTCACAAACTTTACAAGTTCGCCTGATCCGGAAGAAATTAGCTATACGGCCTTTGTTGAGGAAGTCGAAAACAGCAAGGTACAGACGATTGTAGAAGAGAACAAGCTGCTCTACGGCACACGGAAAGATGGTACGACGTTTAAAGTAGTGAAGACCGGGATTCCGGATTTACAGATACTTGACGATTTGTTGAAAAATGGCGTTGAAGTCCAAAGTGTCGAGGATAGTGGTAATTCATTTTGGATGAACTTATTGTTAGCTATGTTGCCAGTCTTGTTCATCGTCGGTTTATTTGCATTAATGCTCAGAAACATGCAAGGACTAGGTGGACGTGGTGGACCACTTCAGTTTGCAAAAAATCGTGCACGTAAGCTCACTGAAGAAGAAGTCGACACGACATTCGCAGATGTCGCAGGTGTGGACGAAGCCAAGGAAGAGGTTCAGGAATTGGTCGAGTTCCTGCGCGATGGATCTAAGTTTCAGAAATTAGGTGCACGCATCCCTCGTGGTACTTTAATGGTCGGGGCACCAGGAACTGGCAAGACACTGCTTGCAAAAGCGATTGCCGGGGAAGCAAAGGTTGCTTTCTTTAGCATCTCTGGATCGGATTTCGTTGAGATGTTTGTTGGGGTCGGTGCATCACGTGTACGTGATATGTTTGCGGAAGCGAAAACGAATGCGCCATGTATCGTCTTTATCGATGAAATCGATGCTGTAGGTCGTCATCGTGGCGCGGGACTCGGCAACGGCCATGACGAGCGCGAGCAGACGTTAAACCAGTTACTTGTCGAGATGGATGGCTTTCAGCCGAATGATGGCGTGATCGTTATCGCTGCGACCAACCGACCGGATGTTTTGGATCCGGCATTAATGCGACCCGGACGTTTCGACCGTCAGGTGGTCGTGCCGTTACCAGATATTCGTGGCCGTGAACAGATACTTAAAGTTCATATGCGGCGCGTAGTCGTAGCCGACGACGTGCGACCTGACTTGATCGCACGCGGTACGCCAGGTTTTTCAGGCGCAGATCTTGAGAACATCGTCAATGAAGCCGCCTTGTTTGCAGCTCGCGGTGGTCGCTCCGAAGTGTCGATGGCAGAATTTGAAAAAGCCAAAGACAAGATCATGATGGGTGCAGAACGCCGATCTATGGTGATGTCGGAGAAAGAGAAGCGTAATACCGCCTATCACGAAGCAGGTCATGCGATCGTTGGATATTCCCTACCGGATCATGACACGCTCTATAAGATCACGGTAGTACCGCGCGGACGGGCATTGGGTGTAACGACGTTTTTGCCTGAGGAAGATCGTTATAGCTTGAGTCGGTCAGCGGTTGATTCACAGATCTGTTCATTGTTCGGTGGTCGTATTGCCGAAGAGCTGATCAATGGACCAGATGCGGTGACAACCGGTGCGTCGAACGATATCGAACGTGCAACCCAGTTGGCGCGCAACATGGTCACCAAGTGGGGATTCTCGGATCGCATGGGTCCATTGCAATATGCGGAGAATGAAGGCGAAGTCTTCTTAGGCATGTCCGCAGGTACACCATCGGCGACTATGTCAAACGACACTGCTCGCGAGATCGACGAAGAGATACGTCAAATCATCGACCGTAATTACGCGCGAGCGAAAGAGATCGTCGAAACGAACTTGGACAAGCTCCATGCGATGGCGAAGTGGCTGATTGAATATGAGACGCTGAGCCCCGAGCAAGTCGAGGACATCATGGCTGGGAATGATCCTAGACCTCCTGAGGTCCCGCCTCAACCGGAAACCGATCCGCCGAAGGATCCCGCACCGGAGACAGATCCCGGCCTTAGAGGTAGTTCACCGGAATCGCCACCATTCGGTCCACCTGCGACTGACCCGTAAACATAGCGGGATCGATAAGCCGTCCTGTAAGCATGGGCGAAAGACTGTTTGGCACTGACGGGATACGTGGTCGCGTTGGTGTAGACCCAGTTACACCTTCATTTGCATACCAACTGGGTCGTGTTTTAGCGGTTCATGCCATCAAGCCGGGTGCCTTGGTATACGTAGGTCGAGACACGCGTGAATCCTCTGTCTTACTTGAAACGTATCTGGCGCATGGCATCCAGGAGGGCGGCGGTCGGATAGAGTCGCTTGGTGTTCTCCCTACGCCTGGAATTTCATACTGCACTAAGAACGGTGCCGCGGCATTTGGTATCGCGATAACTGCTTCTCACAACCCATACGACTACAACGGGTTCAAGCTGTTTTCTTCCGATGGAAAGAAACTAGATGATCAGGCCGAACTCAGTATCGAACGAGAGCTGACCCGGTCGACGCGAAGCAACCCGGACGGGGACATTGATGCTTTGGCAGAGGACTCTCTAACTAGGAGTCTCTATGTGAAGATGTTGAACGAAAAGGCATCCCAAATTGGGAAGACTGGCCTGAAAGGTGTAGTTGACTGTGCCAACGGCGCGACTACCACTGTTGCCACACAAGCATTCGAGCGAGTATTCGACGTCCTCCACATGATCGGCGATTCGCCGAATGGAATCAACATCAATAAGAATGTTGGTTCGACATCTGTTGAGGCACTACAACGATCTGTTAGGGAGTTGAAGGCGGATATAGGTATCACCTTCGATGGGGATGGCGATCGGGTGTTGTTTGTTGATGATCAGGGAGAGTTGGTTGGAGGCGACCAAGTGCTCTATCTGCTCGCGAGACGTCACCTAGAATCGGATCGAAGTACCGGTGGGGTCGTTGGCACGGTCATGAGTAATCATGGTCTTCACCTCGCGCTAGAAGAAATCGATATTCCGTTCGTGAGAACAGATGTAGGCGATAAAAATGTGTATGACGAGATGCTGTCTCGCAATTGGCGACTGGGTGGCGAACCATCTGGCCACCTGATTTGGCGCGATGTAGCGGATACGGGTGATGGTATCGTCATCGGACTAAGCGTCTTAGAGGCGATTCAGCATGGGGAAAAACCGTTACGTCAGCTTGTCGAACCGATATCAATGTTGCCACAGGTTCAACTAAATGTACCTTCTGCAATCCCTCAAGCGGTCGTGAAGAACTCAGAGGTCAAGGACCTAGTTCTGCAGTTCAACGATCAGGTGAAACCCGATGGACGATTGCTTGTTCGAGCCTCAGGTACGGAACCGTTGATACGCGTTATGGTGGAGCATCGCGACGCTATTACCGCCAACCGGCTTGCAGAGGAGTTGGCCAATGCAATTTCAACACGTATTTGACATCGGACCAGCCGTCTTTCAGTCACTTTGGCTGGCTAAAATTCATCGCGAGTCGCAGTGAGCGTATGGTGTCAGGGGATGCGTAAACCCATCGTTGCGGCGAACTGGAAAATGAATGGATCCCTTGAGTTATGCGAGCATTTCACCGGCAATCTGGTGCGTCCCGATTACGCAGATGTGTGGATATTTCCTACAGCGCTCCATTTGCGGTCGTTGACAGATTCTCTTCGTGATACTGACATCGCTACCGGTGCGCAGAATGTGTGGTGCGAACCAAATGGCGCGTATACTGGAGAGATTTCCGCGACAATGGTTGCTACCTTAGGTGCTCAATTAGCGTTGGTTGGTCATTCGGAGCGTCGCGCCTCGTTCGGGGATTCCGACGAAGTCGTTGCGAAGAAATTCAAAAGTATCACAGACGCAGGATTGAAACCAGTCTTATGCGTCGGTGAGACCTTGGAGGAGCGAGATTCAGGGTTGGCGTTCGAAGCAGTAGAACGGCAGTTAAAAGTAGTTGAGGAGGCGTGGGATCGTCCAGTTTACTCCCATGAAGCGATTGCTTATGAACCCGTATGGGCTATCGGAACGGGAAAGGCTGCGACGGCGGAAATAGCACAAGAGATGCATGCATTGATACGCAATCATGTCGGTGGAAATGGGACTGGCGAATCTCAAGCGCTAAGAATCCTTTATGGAGGTAGCGTGAAAGCCGTGAATGCGCCGGAGTTGATTGCGCAAGAGGACATCGACGGGTTCCTTGTAGGCGGCGCATCATTGGACGTCAATGAATTCAATCAAATCTGTGAGGCCGTGAAGAGTTAGCTATGGGTACATTAGAAACCGTTCTCCTCATATTGCTCATTGTTGATGCGCTCGCATTGATTGGCTTGGTATTAATCCAACAAAGCAAAGGCGCGGATGTGGGCGCAGCGTTCGGAAGCGGTAGCTCTGGTACGATGTTCGGACCATCCGGTGGGTCATCGTTCTTAGTAAAGGTGACAACCATTCTTGCCGTTTTGTTTTTCGTAATTACGTTCGCACTCGCGTATACGGCGAAGCAACGCGCGGATCGATTAAGTGGATTTGAGTTCACCGAGGAAATGCCCGTAACGGAAGTAGAACAGGACATTCCGGATATCGGCGTTGATTCACAGGTTGATGACTCTACTGTATTGGAAGGCGACGAACTTCCTATACTTACGCGTCCTCAACCCGAAGGCGAGGACTCGACGGAGGGTGAAGGATCCTTAGACACGGTAGAGGAAGGGGTTCCTCAGTAAAGTAAGGAATTCTTGCCGAAGTGGTGGAACTGGTAGACACGCTGTCTTGAGGGGGCAGTGGGCTATGCCCGTGGAGGTTCAAATCCTCTCTTCGGCACCAAATTCGCTACTTATGTCCTGGGATTAGTGGGTCGAGAAGCGACGTCTCTGGACGCGTAACGACAAAGGGTCTTGGATAGACCAAAAATATAATTAGATCAGATGCGGGGTGGAGCAGTCTGGTAGCTTGTTGGGCTCATAACCCAGAGGTCGTAGGTTCAAATCCTACCCCCGCAACCACCGAGACCGACAGCTCCTCAATGGTGATGTCGGTCTTCCTTTTTTATGCATCCAGTTCTGCGTATCAGGTCCTTTGCGCCGAAGTCTTGCGCGACGACACATGGAAGCCTTATTAACGTATACGGGAAGTCTCGTTACTAATGTGCGTTAATACGTTAGTACTGACTGATCCGTGCGAGATTTGGAGCCACGATTCAAGCTCTTGCGTCGTCCGTTAATCCTTGGCATCAATTGGTGACTTTGTCGGGACCATCAGAAGTCATCTTTCACTTTTGTCGTTCCTGAGCGTACAGACTGGGGCAGCAAAGTAACCTTTTCGCGTTCTAATAGTAGATAGCGTCTTAGAGTGGTCCGTTCCGCCTCGAACAAACGCAGCTCAACGATGGCGGCTAATTCGAAAGCTGCGCCGATGGAGGAACCCATTTCGCCGTTTTCGATACGGTGGACGAGACCCCGGGAAATTCCTGCGCGCTCGGCGACATCGGAGACGGTGAAGTTGCGTTCTATTCGAGCGCTACGGATCATCAGTCCTAGAAGCTCTGTGGCTTCGCGGGCATAGTGGGAGTAGCTTCGGTTTGCAGGTTTTGCCATTGCTCGTTTTGCTCCTTAAATAAAGCTTAAATAGGATTTAAGCTCTATTAATAGATCATTATGGTAATCTACTTCCTACTTAACCGTCTAATGATCTGTGAACGAATTTTCCGACTAATTGATCGTCCGTCTAGAGACTAGACACAGCGTTTAATCTCAAGATGAAGCTGAGGTGTTGGTTCAAGTCTGCATCGGTCTTTGAGCAAGAGGAACATGAACTGTTGGCGGGAGCTCACTGCATAGTCTGTACTGATAATTCAGAGGATTTCGCTAGATCTGATGGAACCTTCGATTGATTGTCGTGCCGAACGGGTCGAAATAATCGCAACTGATTAAAACTGGCGCTTCCTCAGAGGTGTAGTCGGTCGCAATCGCTCTTGGACTATGAATAAGCTGCCTTCGAATGTCGCTTGTTACGGTAGAACGCCAGAATTCAACGATAAGACCATTCCATCCGGGATGCAGTCTTCCCACAGGACTAAACCCGGCACTTGGGCAAAGATAGTAGTCGTCGAAGGTGAATTGACGTATCGAATACTGGAACGCGATGTTTCAGAGGTCGAGCTCACGCCAAAAGCGCCAGGTATCGTTGAACCGGAAGTTCTACACATGGTGAAACCCGTGGATAAAGTCCGTTTTTTCATCGAGTTCTATCGTTGAGGTTCGGACACGAAAGTCGGATATGCATGGTTGCGTGAGAAGACCGGTCAGTCATACGAATGAACTGAAACCAAGCGTCTGTGCGGATCGCCCGACGACTGATTTCGCGATTTGGTTTAAAGCCGATTGGATTTGAGTGGAACGAGTTTCGTTCTCGTAGTGCGAAAGTCTGACTACAAACCTAGATAAAAGGCGGTCGTTCGCTCTGCAGCTGCGATCGCAGCTTTGGAATCGGCACCCGCCAGAACGGATGCTTCGGCCCACGCTTTACTGCTTGTGGAGACGAAATGCTTGCCTTCGTCTGACGCTACAAACGCTTCTTCATCAAGTTTGGATTCGTGAGGGTACATTAGGTGAAAATACAAACCAAGGTAGCTTGTTTCCCACCCGACCCCCGTCGCGCCAGCACCGTACTCATCCCAATGAGGGGATAGATAAGAAAGGTGATTAAGGTCGAAGGCAACAGCCGATGGTGCTCTGGTAACTAAGTTAAGTTCAACCCAACTCACATCGCCAGCGAATTCCCACGTCAGCGCGACGTGGGTAGGCGGTTTGCATGCTTCGATGATGCCGTGTGCGTTTCCTTCTAATGCATACGACCCACCAAGTCTCAGTTCGCCCGTGATAGGAGAAAACCACTTTGGAATCTCATCGATGGTGGTTACTGCGTTCCAGAGCTCGCGTGGATTGACGTCGAATTGACGCGAAAGACCCACGGAAGCAGCTGGTTTTCCATCTCGTTCGCTGAAGTGAACTCGACGTTTAACGGATGACAAATGGTCCTGTACGTGCGCCTTCAATTCACAAAACCGTTTTCGATGTCGTCGCTAGCAAGAGAGTGAATATCCGCTTTGTACCTATTTGTACATCGCATTAGTGCGACGCGCTACGTCGTTTGAGCTCAAAACGGTTCGCTCGAATCGTTCGAAATTCAGGAGTTGCTCGTTGGTACTAACCGCGACAACTGATTAGCCATGGCGGATTGGAATCCTGGTACCGTAAAGACAGATCTCCGCTGTGGCATGAATTCAGCAACATCTAGTTGCTCTATTGCGGCGTTCATGCGCTGAATACCGGTTTGGACCAGTTCGAATGCTCGCTCATTGTCTAATGACAGCTCACCTGCGGCTATGACAGGTACCGTCATCGCAGTGACAAAACTCTTACGGTAAGCTTGCCAGCATTCCTCGAAACTCCAATGAGCGTCGCCATCCCGAGCGGTAATCTCGTGATATTCGGCGATAGCGTCCCGCTCGATCGAGCTACGGACGTTTGAGTCTAGGCTGCCGGCCATGAAATATGCGACATCTGCCATCCCGATGCCAATCCCGTTCGTTTGCCAATCGAGCACGACGAGCTCTGGATCACCGGCGTATCCGAAGAACATATTGTCAAGCCGATAGTCACCGTGAGTTAGGGTCCTCGGACCTTGTGACATTTCATGGTAATGACCCGCAAGGTCGTCTCCAAACGCACGGATCAGGTCTTTTGCGACCGGCGAGAGATCTCGGTCGAATACGTCGAGTACTTTTGGAACGCTATTGTGGAATCCCACGTGTATCTTCATCGTAAAGCTAGGCGCAACGAGCGAAAAATAGCCGTCTAGTGGTGGTTCGTCGACCTTATCCCAGAAGCGCGCATGGAAGCGAGCGGCATGCCGGATGGCCAATCTACCTTGTTCTGCGGTGCCGCCAGTCAGCTGGCTAGCAGCTGTCATGTACTCAAGATCCTCGAGCACGAGAACGAAGTCGTGGCTCTTGGAGTCGAAATCACAGTAGTACAACGCCGGAACCTTCATCGGTGTCAGCGATGCAATGTCGCGATAGAACGCCACCTCCTTTTGGTACAGGAGAAAAGTCTTCGCAACTTTTAAACTCTTCGGGTCGTCGGAACAGATCTTTACGACAACACTAGAAGGTCCAGAATTAGTTTGTGCTGCGTAACTTAGTCTGCTTCTGTATAGACCGCCGACCAACCCTACACCAGTACCAATCGTCTCTACATCGACATCTTGGATTCGCCCAAACGTTGCATCTCCTTGTGTGTGGAGCGCAGCATTGAGCCAATTGGTCGAAAGATCGTCTTTCGATGTTGGAATCGTAAGATCGGTCAAAACTTCAAACTCCAATTGGGAGTGGTTCTATGCGAACTTTATATCGACTACAGTAAACGAAGCAAGGTGTGGCTGCCGGTGTTGTCACATACCTTGCCTGTGCGAAGTATGGCAAGTCGCTGCCACGCTTTCTCGGGGAGCGACTCACCGACACAAATTGCGTGGGTAGTTAACCCGCAGGAGACCTCAGGTGTTAGAGAACTGCTTCGAACAGCTCAAGGTCAGGATGACCAAGGTACGTACCTTTTGGCGCGCTTCTTTGCGCATGCGCTTTTCGAAAACTCTCAGACTGTGTCCAAGCTTCAAACGCTTCACGCGACTCCCATGTGCTGTGTGATGCGTAGAGCGTGTGGTTCTCGTTCTGAGGGCCACGCAGTAGATTGAAGTTCTTGAACCCAGGTACTTCGGAGAGATATGACTCTCGCTGGCGCCATACTTCTTCAAAGCCTTCCTCTTTACCGAGGGCTATCTTGAAGCGATTCATTGCTATGAACATGCTGTTTTCCTCCATTGGAAAGTCTAGGAATTGATTAGGAATGAACCACAAGTCGGTTCAGGATTGGATGTTGTTCAACAAGGATAGGCGTTCGGTAGACCTCTTCCAGTTGCTGTGCGTCAAGTACTTCATCTGTGGAACCGCTCGCGACTACTCGCCCGTCGCTGAGCAGCATCAACTCGTCGGTGAATCGAGCAGCAAGATTTAGGTCATGTAGCACGACGAGGACGCCAACTTGCGTCGCCGTGATTTCCTTGGCCAAACGTAGAACAGCAAGCTCGTGTGCGATATCGAGATTCGCTGTAGGTTCATCGAGTAATAAATAGCGTGTTTCGTTCGCTTCTCTGATTCGCCAGATTTGAAGCAACGCACGTGCAAATTGGACACGACGTTGTTCACCGCCGGACAGTGTTCGATATCGTCGGTCGAGTAACGTATCAATGTCACATTCTGTTGTGACCGACTGCATGGCTTCATCAGCGACGTCGTGTAGAAACATATCGTCTTGTACCCAACCCATCCGAATGATCTCTTCGACACTGAAATCAAACACAATCGAAGTCGCTTGCGACATGACTGCTCGTGTTTTCGCTAAAGTCTTGGGAGTGAACTCGTGAAGAGGCGTACTGTCAAGTTCCACGTGCCCTGAATTCGGCTGAAGATCGCCGCTAAGCACATTTAATAAGGTCGACTTACCTGCACCGTTTGGACCAATTAACCCTATCACGTTGCCATGCGCAATCTCGACGGAGACATGGTCGAGCACATCGTTTTCACCGATTCGAACGCATATTTCACGGGCACGGATACTCATCGTAACGTTGCGCGGGAGATTAGCCAGAGAAAAAACGGAGCGCCGATCGCACTGGTAACGAGACCAACCGGCAATTCGGCAGGTACAACGATTGTGCGAGAGAGCAGGTCAGCAAGGACCATTAGGGTCGCACCGAGTAGAACCGCCGCGGGTAGAACGAACGCGTGTGCTGCGCCAGCCATAAGTCGTACAAGATGTGGTACGACCAAGCCTACGAAACCGATCGTACCCGCAACTGCGACCCCAGCACCTGCCGCAGTTGCGGACATTAGCATCGAGCGTCGTTTTAATTTGGGGACGTCGACACCTACGTGAGAAGCTTCCGCTTCACCGAGCTGAAGTCGGTCGAGCGTTTGATGCTGACGCATCATGTAGATACTCGCGGTGGCCATGAGCACGATGGCCGGTAATACGGATCCCCAGGTTGATCGCCCGAAACTACCCATCATCCAAAACGTGAGCGTACGGAGCTCAGGATCCGTGCTTACATACTGAAAGATGCCGATGCCAACTCCCGCCATAGCGTTTACGGCGATGCCGAGCAGAAGGATTGTGACGATGCTGAATTGGCTGAATCGCTGTGCAAAAAAATATATAAACAGAGTCACCAAAATTCCACCAAACGCCGCAGCGAGCGGTAGTGCATAAGGTTCAAGCCATTCCGGTAAATTGAGCGCGGATCCGAGGACGATCATTGAGATCGCGCCGAGAGCAGCGCCTGAAGACACACCGATTAATCCAGGATCCGCAAGAGGATTGCGGAACAATCCCTGCAATGTTGCGCCTGCGAGAGCCAACGATCCTCCTACAAATGCTGCCAAAACGACGCGGGGACTGCGGATCTCGCTAAATACGAGCCTTTCAAAAGCAGAAGACGGTGAGTCGCCGAATAGGTTCGGCAAGGAAATTGCGACTGCGCCGGTTACGAGCGAAATGGCGATGATTGCAATCGCCGCAATACCGAGAAGCAGGATGGCAATTCGTCGGCGTCTTTTTAATGGGACCGCAAGCTGTGAAAAGACCGTCTTTTCAACCCGAAGTAGGTTGAACGGTCGCCGCATTCGAACTTGAGTAACCAAACTCTAATCGGGACGAACGGCAACGTCACTTTCGATGTGCAGCGTCCGAGCGAAGTCCAGTGCCGTTTGAAGTGTGCGCGGACCGAACCCAAGCATCGCCATACCGTCGAGTATCACGATGCGATCGTTCAAACTCGCCTTTGTAGTTCTTAGCGAAGGGTGAGACGCAACTCCTTCGATACCGCCGATCGCGTCAGCACCACGCGTAGGCACGACGATGACGTCGGGATCCTCTGCTGCCATAAACTCTAGGCTGACAGGCTTCCAGCCGTCGATAGCGGCAAACACATTTGTTGCACCAACCATTCGAAGAAATCCGCCGCCGGAAGTGTTGTCACCCGCGGCGACCGGTGCGCCACTATTCAGACTCAATAACAGAGCCACTCTAACGTTGTTGGGGTAGTTTGTGCTGGCCACTTCGAGTTGCCCTGCGACAGAACGGAACTCTTGTAATCGAGGTTCCATTTCATCGTTGGGTACGTCTAAGAGAGTTGCAACACACTTGATCTTCGCGAGAATGCCGTCTGCATCGTGGCTCTCCGGAATTCGTTTCGTTATCACACCGGCGTTATCTAACTGTTCAAGTACTGCGGGAGGACCCATATCGTCCTCACCCAGAATTAAGGTCGGCTGAAGGGACAACAACCCTTCGACAGAGAGATTCCTTACATACCCTACCGACGGTAGATCAGTCGCAGGTTCTGGAAAGTTCGAGGTTAGGTCGACTCCCACGAGTCTCTCTTCGTACCCGAGAAGATAGATGATTTCAGTAATCGATCCCCCAGCGACAGCGATGCGACTGGAATCCTCGACTGGGACACAGAGTTCGGCCGAGACGAAGCATGCGAATACGAGCGCAGAAGCGCCGAAGAGAGGTTTCACAATTTAAAAATCGATGCGAAGTGAAGCCGCTGCGTTAAACCCAGGTTGCGTGAACCGTAAAGGCGCATCGGAACCAATGCTCACGGTATCAATCCAGCGAATGTACTGCTTATCAGTGAGATTGAATAGACCAATATTGACCTTCATCCGGTCGATCGGGTGGATGTTGACTAGTACGTCGAGCGTTCCATACCCACTACTTGCGAATCTACCGGAGTTTTCCGCGATGTCTGCTTCATCTTTGCCTTGTGACGCGGTCAAAATAAGCTCGGTTCCCCAGCGTTGATTGCTGGATGTGTAGGCAATGCCTAGGACTCCATTTAGTGGATCTACGCTATTGAGTGGTTGATCTTCGCTGACATCCTCGCCGGTTGCAGAAGCGATTGCAGCTCGTACAGACCAGTTGTCTAGCGCGTCTAATAGTCGTGACAGACTTGCTTTGGCACTCATTTCGAATCCGTTGATTTCAACCGCTTCTCGGTTGATCGATTGAAACGTCCTTAAGCCGTCTGACGGATCTATGCCGCCTTGCCTCGCGAATGCAGGTGCTAAGGCGAACGATTCAATGAAATCGTCGTAATCGTTCCGGTAAGTCGCAAACTGAATGAAGTCCGAATCACTTGTAAGTCGGATGCCGAGTTCAATCCCAGTGCTCGTTTCGGAGGACAGTTCAGTATTGGATATCGTCTTGTACCCTCCCAATAGATTGGTGAAGCCAACATTTACGTCATCATATGGCGGCGCACGAAATCCTTGGCTGTAGTGTCCATATAAGGCCACACTTGGCGTAAGAGAAAAGAAACCTGCAAGTTTTCCGGCTGTTTCCGATGTTTCGTAATCGGCTGGCGCACCCTGACCTCGATTGCCGTTCAGATAAACCTCATCAGCTTCGGCATCGGAGGAGAAACGATCGAAGCGGATGCTAGGCGTTAGTGCGAATCGATCATTTATGAGTGTGATCTCGTCCTGAATGAACAACGCATATTGAGTTACCGCAGTGGTTGGAAAGTCGCGCGTCGGAAGCGCGGAGAATTCAAACTGTGGTACGCCGTTACTATCGAATGTGCCACCGTCTCGCAAGTTTTCGCTCTCAGTAAAGGAGTAGTCGAATCCATACGTGATGCTGTGTGCTAGCTCACCGGTCATTACGGATTTAGAAGCTTGTGCGAAATAGCCTTGTACGGTTTGATCGAACCATGAATCTCGTGTACGCGTTTGAGATTGGCGTGACCGCGTCGTGCGGTTTTCGAACGTATGCTGTTCAGATTCGCTGGTTTGTCGATAGACGCCAGCCGTCAGGCGATCCATTAGAAATGACGGCCCATCAAATCGGTACTCGAGCGAAATTCGATCCCGTTGTCGCGTATCCATCGCGTCCCGTGTATCTACCGTGGTACCGAACACAGAAAGTCCGTAATCAGAGAGGATTCGTGAGTCGATGTCGCTTCTGAACTGATCAAGGGTGACCGTGATTCGATTGGATTCGTCGAACAGCAATGCTCCTTTCAGTACAAGATTGGCTGAATCGATCGATTGTGGATCAGGTTTCTCGCGTTGCGAACCGGTCGCATCAACAGACCCGGTGTTGCTCGTTTCTGATGCGGTGCGATGTGTGTATCTCAATAATCCGGCAAAACTCTCAGTGCCACCAGCGAGTGTGAGTGCGCTAGTAGTCCCACTATCGGCGCCTGTGTAGCCAAATTTCAATCCAGTGTGAAAGTTCTTATCGTCCTTCAAGTAACTTT
The DNA here is from genome assembly GCA_965220235.1 of Candidatus Azotimanducaceae bacterium. Lineage (GTDB taxonomy): Bacteria > Pseudomonadota > Gammaproteobacteria > Pseudomonadales > Azotimanducaceae > Bin55. The sequence continues at coordinate 538,839 of OZ244815.1, forward strand.
GAGGTTGAACGGTTTGGAAGGCGACGACGCCACCAAGCGCATCACTTCCCCAAAGTGACGAGATAGGACCTCGAGCGATTTCAACCCGGTCTACGGAGTCGATGTCAACAAAATCGCGTCTGGAAGAGAGAAACGGACCAAAGCTGAATTCGTCCGGTATTCGGATCCCGTCAATGAACGTGAGCACACGATTGCCACCAATACCTCGAATCGTGAAATCAGTTAGTCCAAAGCGACTACCAGTACCGCCAACCGAAACACCGGGTTCGTATCGAATTAGGTCAGCGATGTTTCGAGCGAGCTCGTTCTCAATCTGCTCTTTATCCAGTACCGATACGGTCAAGGCGACATTTTCGGGATTCTCTTCGGTGCGCGTACCTATAACAGTGATCGATTCGATGCTTAGTTCTTCAACATCTGGTGGCGTAGTGTCCTCCGCAAGGACTGCGAACATCCAAAGAGCTGAGACTATCGCGAGCGGCGTACGTAGAGTCATGGGTTAAAAACGACGTATCGTTATTGAGAAATGTTATGCGAATGATAATCATTTACATTTAACAGTAAAGGCTTAGCATGAGTACTTGGCTTTCAATGGGTTGCGTCAAGAGGAAGTTACTTTAGCTGTGGAACCGAAGAACGACCATTGAATTGGAAGTACACAGCCGCACCAATGACGATACAAAAAATCAGAGTCATCGTCTAAAGACGATTTTCTCGCATGTATAAGCGGTTTTCGACCAGAGCTATCGATCAGAAGTGTATTTACGTACGTTCGTTTAGTAGGACTAACTCATTCATTTGACGTAATTCAACTATAATTTCGCGCACTGAGATTCGGTACTGAGTGCTTCCAATTTGCTCGTTGGAAGCCTAGCGTTCGATCTGAAATCCGACAGTCGCGATACGTCGCGACGATTGTTGCACTAACGTAATTGCGCAATAATCTGCGGATCGTTTTAGTCGCGTCCCGCATCGGCAAGGTCGGGAGGTGAGGTCATAACGATCCTTTTCCCGTACTCCATTTGCAGGTTGGCCGCTGGGTTTTGGTCAATGGGCATGGAATGCCGTCTCGGCAGTTACGAGGGAAAGCGTTGGCAGAACCAAGAACAGCGTTTCTAGAAAAACTCGTCGAACCGACAGTTAAGCATCTCGGCTTTGAACTTTGGGGAGTTGAACAGACAGGAACAGGTCGCCGAAGGCGTGTGTGTATCTATATTGATGCACCGCGCGGCATTTCGGTAGCTGATTGTGAGACAGTGGGTCAACAGTTGGGGACACTTCTAGCGGTCGAGGACGGTATAGCCGGAACCTACGACCTCGAGGTGTCATCGCCTGGAATGGATCGACTGTTATTCAAGAAAGATCAGTATCAACGAAGTGTCGGTGAGTACGTCGATGTACGGCTGCACCTACCCATCGACGGTACGCGCCATCTACGCGGTACATTGCAGGGTTGCAGCGAGGAGTCGATTTCGCTCCTCGTAGATGACGAATTGAAGATCATCCCGTTTGCACAAGTGCGGCGTACTCGATTGGTTCCTGTATTCGAATAGCCAGAAAGAGTCACATGGGTTTCAGAGAAGTAAAAAGCGCGGTCGAATCGATTGCGAATGAAAAGGGAATTCAAGAAAACGTCGTATTCGATGCGATCGAATCGGCGTTATCGGTCGCAACGAAGCGTCGACACGGGACCGACAAAGAATTCCGTGTTGCGATTGATTGGGAAAACGACGAACAATCAACCTATCGGATTTGGCACGTCGTGGATCCTGCTGACATGCCGTTCTACCAGGTTGAAGATCAAGCGAACGGCGAAGATATAGAAGAACGAATCGCGTTTAACCCCGAGGTCCATTTAACCGTCGAGCAGGCTAGAGAACGTAATCCTGCTCTGGAGATTGGACAGACGTGGGAAGAACCACACGAAAACGTCAACATGGGTCGGATCGTTGCTCAGATCTCCAAACAGGTGATCAATCAGGAGGTTCGGCGCGCGGAACGAGAGCGAATCGTCGCCGAATATCGTCCGCGGATTGGGGAGCTAGTGACGGGTAAAGTCTCACGCTTTCTCATCAACAACAAAACCAAGGAAACCCGTTCGGTTATTCTCGAACTTCCACAATTAGCTGAAGGTCGATTAGATCGGGATGCCTTAATACCGATCGGAGATGGAAAACGCGAAATTCTCCATAAGGAAGATCAGGTCAAGGCTTATCTCGTTGACGTAACTGCGGAAGATCGTGGGCAAAACTTGCTCTTGTCACGAACTCATGACGGCATGCTGATTGAGCTATTCAAGAGAGAGATTCCGGAAGTACACGAAGACGTCATAAAGATTCGGGGTGTCGCACGTTCACCGGGACGTCGCGCGAAGGTTGCGGTTAGTACCAATGACCAACGAATCGACGCAGTAGGTTCGTGCGTCGGCATTAAAGGTTCGCGGATTCAAAGCATCTCTAGCGAGATTTGCGGTGAGAAGATCGACGTTTTTCTGTGGTCTGAGGACCCTGCCGAATTGGTACTCAATGCAATGGCACCCGCACAGATCCAACGTATTGAGATCGATGAAGAAACCCACTCGATGGACCTAGTGGTTGAAGAGCATCAGAGTGGTTCTGCCATTGGCGAACATGGCATGAATGTACGCCTTGCTTCCGAGCTGACCGGGTGGACGCTCAAGGTCATCAGTCGCGAAAAATACGACGAAAAGATCGCACGACAAGAAAACTACACGGTTGGGCGATTCGTGAATTCACTCGAGATTGAGAACAAAACCGCGAAGGATTTGTTTGACGCCGGCTATGTGAATCTAGAGCAAGTTAGCGAAGCATCCGCGGAAGATCTAACCATTGCGTCGAAAACGCTGGATGCTGACGGAGCGCAAGAGATCATTGATCGCGCTGGTGACATTTTGTTGGATGAAGTGTTGACTGGTGAGACGAAAGAAGGCACCGCGGTTCCGGCTGATGATCTCCGCTACATGTCTGGGATGGATGACGTATTGGCGAGCCAGTTGGCAGCTAGCGGCATTGTCACGATGGACGATTTAGCCGAACTGTCTATCGACGAATTGCTCGATATTGACGAATCGATCGACGACAAACGTGCCGGTGACCTAATCGTTACCGCACGTAAACCGTGGTTCGAAGACGAAGAAGTCAGTAACGCGTAAAGCTAGAAACTTAAAGGGAACTGCCTAGATGCCGACTCGCACCGTTGCACAAGTTGCAACGAGCTTCAAGAAAACAGCTGAAGAAGTCGTCGAACTCGCGACGACACTAGGATTCGAGTGTGCCGATGCAGACTCGGAACTCGAGTTGGACGCGATCAAGGCACTTGGCGCGCACTTTCGCGGCGGGAAGAGTACACCAACTGTTCGTAAGACCACCCAGCCTTCGCGATCTACGCCTGAGCAACAGATCCAGCGAAAGCAGAACGCTAGTTCGCGCGTCAATCGCGGTCAACTTTATAGCGGCGGTCGTGCGAGCGGAACGGCGACGGTTGTTGTTAAGACGGGCGCAGGAAGAACCGCGCCGACTCCCTTAACGGATACGCCAACGGTAGCGCCGAAGACAGCTCAAACGGCGCGAGGGAAAAACACCACTAGCGAACTAAAACGACAGGCTGCGGAAATTCGCGAAGAACAAGCACGTCGACGTGAAGCGGAACAGCGCGACCAAGAGGAAAAAGAGCGTCGAATTCAGGCGCGGCAGGAAGAAGAACAGCGAAAACGAGAGAGCGAAGAAGCGAAGCGTCGTGAAACGGAACGCGCTCAACTCGAAGCTGCTAAGGTCTCTAAAGGCGCGAAAACGACCAAGCCAGAACCACAGCGTGCGACTTCAGACAAAGCGCCTCGATTCGCCAAGCAGAAGGAAGCGCCAGCACGTGGCCGCCAACGCACAAATGACGCTCGATCTGGACGCAATGGACGCCGAAGCGGTGGATTACGCGAAATCACGAGAGGCGAGGATGAACGAGCACGTGTTCCTCGAACCGGGCGACGCCGTAGCGGGAGTAGACCTCTTGACCGAGTGCAAGAACTTGATCAGGGGGGCGGTTTTCAGCGTCCGGCGGCGTTCGTTGTACGTGAAGTTGAGGTAGGCGAGTCGATCGCGGTTGGAAGCCTCGCGCAAGCGATGTCCATCAAGGCAGCAGAGCTCATCAAGAAACTGATGGAGCTCGGTGTCATGGTTACGATCAATGATGTATTGGATCAAGATACAGCTGCATTGATCGTCGAGGAATTGGGACACAAGGTGAAATTCTCGACCTCGCAAGAGGAAGAGTTGATCGAAGCGACGAAGGTTGATGGAGAGGAATTTCCTCGTTGCCCAGTTGTGACCGTTATGGGTCACGTCGATCACGGCAAGACATCGCTGCTTGATTACATCCGGAAGAGCAAGGTCGCTGCTGGCGAAGCTGGCGGTATCACTCAGCACATTGGCGCTTATCACCTGACGACGTCCCACGGTGACATTACGTTCTTGGATACACCTGGTCACGCAGCGTTTTCGGCGATGCGAGCTCGAGGCGCAAATTCCACCGATATCGTAGTCCTGGTCTGCGCAGCGAATGATGGCGTGATGCCTCAGACCGAAGAAGCGGTCAATCATGCGAAAGCAGCCGGTGTCCCTGTAGTTGTTGCGGTTAACAAGATCGACTTAGATAGTGCCGACCCACAACGGGTACGCACTGAATTGGCAGGAATGGAAGTGATCCCTGAAGAGTTCGGGGGTACAACGCAGTTCGTCAACGTTTCCGCCGAAACCGGAGAGGGTATCGACGACTTACTCGAAGCCGTCTCGGCGCAAGCGGAAATACTTGAACTTAAATCTGTCCCAGAAGCCTCTGGCCGTGGTTTGGTCATTGAATCAAAACTCGAGCGCGGTAGAGGTGCGGTCGTGTCGTTGCTCGTTCAAAACGGCACGTTAAGTCAAGGCGATATCGTGATCGCTGGCGAGCACTATGGCAAAGTACGTTCGATCATTAATGATCAAGGAAAGAAGATCAAGTCGGCAGGTCCTTCGATCCCAGTAGAGGTGTTAGGTTTCAACGGAATTCCGGATGCTGGGGAAGGGTTCACGGTATCCCCTGACGAACGCCAAGCGCGCCAGCTAGCGGAAACTCGTGCACACACGAGCCAGAAGCAACAACAACAGATGCAACAACAAGCCCGATTGGACAACATGTTCAAGCACTTGGGCAAGGGCGAAAAGCGCGTATTGAATGTCATTTTGAAAGCAGACGTGCGCGGTTCACTCGAGGCGATTTCACACGCATTCAGCGAAATTGGTAACGATGAAGTCTCGGTACGTGTTTTAGGTGCGGGAATCGGCGGTATCAATGAATCCGACATCAACATGGCGATGACCTACGACGCGATGGTGTTCGGCTTTAACGTGCGCGCGGATAAACCTGCCAAGGTGTTACTCGATCGTAATCACATGGAAGTTCGCTACTACCAAGTAATTTATGAATTGCTTGACGACGTTAGAGCGATGCTCACGGATATGTTGATTCCGGACGAGCGTGAAGAAATCGTGGGCACCGCTGAAGTTCGCGAAGTATTCACTTCGCCAAGATTTGGACAGGTGGCAGGATGTCTCGTCGTAGAAGGGACCGTCTTCCGCAACAAGCGAATTCGAGTACTCCGGGATAACACCGTAATTTACGAGGGCGAGCTAGAGTCGTTACGACGATTCAAAGACGATGTACAGGAAGTTAACAACGGTGTTGAGTGTGGTATTGGCGTTCGAAACTACAACGACGTGCGCCAGGGTGATTTGATCGAGGTATATGAGACGCGGCAAGTCGCACGCGCATTGTGAGATCAAAACAGAGGCTTTACCATCGACCCAAGAATTTTGGGCGTGAACTTCGTGTAGCCGACTTTATTCGTGTCGAACTGACGGACCTCCTTCGTAACAAGATGCGTGACCCCAGGGTAAACGTGTCAGATGTATCGATTTCGGACGTAAAAGTGTCGCGGGACTTAGCGTATGCTGACGTCTACGTAGCGTGGCACGGCGCTTCAGACAACGCACCTGAAGAAGAGCTCCTTTCTGTCATGCAGAATGCGGCGGGATTCTTCCGTTCAGAACTTGCGCAGCGACATAGCATGAGAACGACGCCCGAATTGCGTTTTCACTTTGATCGAACGGAAGCGGAAGCGCAACGGATCGAGGAATTACTGGCTCGAGCGCGGCGACCTTAAATGGGACGTCGTTTGCGCTCAAGCGGGCGCGTCATTGACGGGGTCATTGTGCTCGACAAACCTCTAGGATGGACGTCGAATCACGCGGTTCAACGCGTCAAGCGACTTTTCCAGTGTCGCAAGGTAGGGCATACAGGTACCCTCGACCAACGTGCTACTGGTGTGCTGCCGTTGTGCTTGGGAGAGGCAACGAAATTCTCGCAATTCAGCCTAAATGCAAACAAAACGTATGAGGTCGGAGTGCAGCTAGGAGTCGCCACCGACACCGGAGATACGGATGGTTCGGTGATCGCTGAGAAACCCGTACCCGCATTAGATCGAAGTACGATTGAAAATGTACTCGATTCATTCCGCGGGGAGATCGATCAAGTACCGTCAATGTACTCGGCGATCAAACACGATGGGCAGCGCTTGTACAAGCTTGCACGTCAAGGTGTTGAAGTTGACCGCGCGGCACGTCGAATCACTATCTATCGAAACGAGTTGCGTCAATTTGACGGTAGTTCATTCGAGCTCCTGGTTGAATGTACGAAAGGTACCTATATCAGGACCCTCGTCGCGGATATTGGCGACGCGTTAGGGTGTGGTGCTCACGTATCAAAACTGAATCGACTGCGAGTTGGGCACTTCGCCAAAGAGGATTGCGTGACTTTCAAAGAGCTCCTCGAAGCGAAAAAAAACGACCTGCACGTGACATTCTTGCGACCGGTTTCAGCAATGGTTGAGGGCTGGTTTGATATAAAATTGCCGCGTCCCACAGCATATCTCGTGCGACAAGGGCAGGCTGTCTCTGCCCCTCCATGCTCTCCTACACGCGGATGGGTAAAACTACTCGAAGAGCGCGGTAACGGAGAGTTCACTTTTTTAGGCATAGGCGAAATCGAAAACGGGCGCGTAGCCCCTCGCCGACTCGTAGCCTCAATCCATTCACCATCCCACTGAGAAAACATGGCACTATCCGCCGAGACCAAAGAAAAGGTTGTTTCTGAATACAAACGGAGCGAAAACGATACCGGTTCTGCCGAAGTCCAAATCGCCCTGCTAACGGCAAATATCAACTCTCTTCAAGAGCATTTCAATATGCATAAGGGAGACCACCACTCCAGACGAGGACTGAAAGCGATGGTGGACCAGCGAAGGAAGTTGTTAGATTACCTGAGTCGAAACGAATACGAGCGTTACTCGACATTGATACAGAAACTAGGTCTCCGTCGGTAGCCACGGAGTAAATATTGAGTATTGTTCAAGAGCAATTTGAGCTAGTCGGCGAAACCGTTGTATTAGAAACTGGGCGTGTCGCGCGACAAGCGACAGGCGCAGTGATGGCTAGCATGGGCGGCACCGTTGTGCTTTGCACGGTTGTCGGTGCGCCCGATGCCAGACCGGGACAGGATTTCTTTCCGCTCACGGTCAACTATCAAGAAAAAATGTACGCGTCGGGCAAGATCCCCGGCGGGTTTTTTCGACGCGAGGGTCGTCCCTCAGAGAAGGAAACGCTTACGAGTCGATTGATTGACCGACCGTTACGGCCTCTATTCCCGAAAGGTTTCCTTAACGAAGTCCACGTCGTCGCGACTGTCATGTCGGCAGATAAGACGCACGATCCTGATATCTTGTCATTGATCGGTTGTTCTGCTGCGTTAGCAATTTCGGGGATTCCGTTCCACGGACCGATTGGTTCGGCGCGTGTCGGATTCGATCCCGCACAAAACCTGTACCTGCTCAACCCGTCATTCGACGATCTCGAAAAATCCAAGCTCAACATGGTCGTGGCCGGTACGGAATCAGCCGTACTCATGGTTGAATCGGAAGCCGACGAGCTTCCTGAGGACACGATGCTAGGCGCGGTTCTGTTCGCCCACGCCGAAATGCAGGTGCAGATCGAGGCAATCAAGCGTCTGGCGAGCAAAGCCGGTAAACCAGCATGGGAGTTCGCGCCACCGCCAAGCAATGACGCACTAAATGCTGCATTACAGGAATGCGTAGGAACGCAGCTTGGTGACGCTTACCGGGTAACTGACAAGACCGCACGTCTTACGCAGGTTAATGACTTACGCCGTAAGGCAGTTACTGAGTTAGAAGACTTTGATGCGGACGAAGTCACTGACACGTTCGCTTCGTTCGAGAAGAAGATCGTTCGTGAGCGCGTCCTAAACGGCGAACCACGCATTGACGGTCGATCCACCACTGATGTACGCAACCTTGACGTTGAAGTGGGGTTGTTACCTAAAGCACATGGGTCGGCGCTGTTTCAGCGAGGCGAAACGCAGGCAATCGTCGTTGCCACATTAGGACCCGATAAGGACTCAGCGCTTATCGAGGGGTTATCGGGTACAACGTTTGACAAGTTCATGTTGCACTACAACTTCCCTCCTTATAGTGTCGGCGAAGCTGGAATGATGGGTTCGCCTAAGCGACGAGAAATCGGACACGGTCGTCTTGCTCGGCGAGCGATCGAATCCATGTTGCCTAGTGCTGAAGACTATCCATACACCATTCGAGTAGTCTCAGAGATTACCGAGAGTAATGGATCCAGCTCGATGGCCAGCGTCTGTGGTACATCACTGGCCTTGATGGACGCAGGAATTCCGATTCGCGCTGCAGTCGCAGGTGTTGCAATGGGTCTCGTGTTAGAAGGCGAACGCGCGGCCGTACTAACCGACATTCTGGGTGATGAAGATCACCTCGGTGACATGGACTTCAAAGTTGCGGGTACCGCCAATGGTGTCACGGCTCTGCAAATGGACATCAAGATTGAAGGTATCACAGATGTGATCATGGAACAAGCCCTCAATCAAGCACGTGACGCGCGTTTGCACATCCTAAGTCACATGAACGGTGTAATCGCAGAACCAAGAGCGGAGCCACCGGAGTCCGCGCCAGCCTCTGTTGTCATGAATATCGCGCCGGACAAAATACGTGATGTGATAGGTAAAGGCGGTGCCGTTATCAAATCCATTCAGTCGGATACCAACGCGGTTGTTGACTTGAAGGATGATGGTACGGTCACGATATTTGCTGAAACGCGTCCGGATATGCAGGCAGCGAAAGCGCGCATTGAAGAGATCGTTGCAGATGCTGAGGTCGGTCAAATCTACTCCGGCGTCGTAAGACGCATCGAAGATTACGGCGCGTTCGTCAACATATTACCGGGTAAAGACGGACTGTTACACATATCGCAGATCGCTCATGAACGGGTGAATAACATCCGGGACCGGATCAGCGACAATCAGAAACTACGCGTAAAAGTATCTGAAATCGACAATCGTGGTCGTATCTCGCTGACCATGAAGGATATCGAGCAAGAGGACGGATCGGAATCGCAAGATTCCGATGCTGAAGACGCGTCCTTCGGTTAGGGCGCGTTTACGCGATTAGTGACGAGCTCATCAACAACCGTCGGATCAGCAAGCGTTGAGGTATCGCCAAGGTCCTCGATTTCATCTGCGGCAATCTTCCTTAGGATGCGTCGCATGATTTTGCCGGATCGTGTTTTTGGCAAGCTCGGCGCAAATTGAATGATGTCGGGCCGAGCGATCGGTCCGATCTCCGTTCTCACTAACTGCACCAACGCCTCTTGCAACGCATCACTTGGTGCGCTGGCCGACATCAGCGTCACGTACGCATAGATCCCCTCACCTTTGATCTCATGCGGATAACCGACGACGGCTGCCTCAGCGACCTCATCGTGGAGCACTAGGGCACTCTCGATTTCGGCCGTACCGAGTCGGTGGCCGGATACGTTTAAGACATCGTCGACACGTCCGGTAATCCAATAGTAGCCATCTGCATCGCGTCGAGCCCCGTCACCCGTGAAGTACATGCCGGGATAACTGGCGTAATAGGTATCGATCACGCGTTGATGGTTACCGTATACGGAGCGAATCTGACCCGGCCATGTTTCTGTGATCACGAGATTGCCGGTGGCTTCAACGGACTCAATCAATTTACCTTCGCCATCAACAAGCCCGGGGCGAATGCCAAAGAATGGTCGAGTGGCTGAACCTGGTTTCAAGGCTGTTGCGCCTGGTAACGGCGTGATCATGATCCCACCGGTTTCAGTTTGCCACCACGTATCGACGACCGGACAGCGTCGTTCGCCAACCGTTCCGTGGTACCACTGCCAGGCTTCTGGATTAATGGGTTCGCCAACGGTACCCAGCAATCGAAGAGAGGTACGCGAAGAACGGGTTACGAATTCGTCGCCTTGGCTCATGAGTTGCCGAATCGCAGTTGGTGCGGTGTAAAAGATGTTGACGTTGTGTTTATCAACCACGTCCCAGCACCGGCCTGCGTCGGGGTACGTGGGTACGCCTTCGAATACAAGTGTTGTCGCACCATTCGCTAAAGGTCCGTACACGATGTAGGAGTGTCCGGTAATCCAACCTACATCAGCAGTACACCAATAGATGTCGCCGTCGTGATAGTCGAATACATACTTATGCGTCATTGCGGCATGAAGTAGATAACCTGCCGTGCCATGTTGAACGCCTTTGGGTTTGCCGGTGCTCCCTGAGGTATAGAGGATGAATAGAGGGTCTTCGGCATCCATCGTGGTTGGGGGACAGTCCAGGGATTGCCGTGGGACCAATTCGTCATACCAAACATCTCGGTCCGCGACCCAATCGATGTCTCCACCCGTACGCCGGACGGTAAGAACAGTATGGACGTTGGGGCACTGCTCAAGCGCGACATCTGCGTTTTTCTTCAGCGGTACCGTCGCGCCGCCACGGACACCTTCGTCGGCTGTAATCAACGTTTGGCAATCGGAATCAAGAATCCGATCGCGAAGGGATTGAGACGAGAATCCACCGAACACGACGCTGTGAATTGCGCCGATGCGTGCACAAGCGAGCATCGCGTACACGGCTTCTGGAATCATCGGCATGTAGAGGCACACACGATCGCCTTTGTCGACGCCACGTGCACGAAGGGCGTTTGCCAGTCGGTTAACGTGGACGCTGAGCTCGCGGTATGTTACCTGGGTTGAGTCGTCTGGGTTGTCGCCTTCCCAGATGAGCGCGACCTGATCGCCTCGTGATTCCAGATGCCGGTCGACACAGTTCACGCACGCATTGATTTTCGCGCCTTCAAACCAAGCGAAACGACCGTTTTCAAAGTCCGCGGAGTTCAGGTTCTGCCAAGGTTCGAACCAGCTCAAGAATGCGTTGGCTTGCTCGGTCCAGAAAGTCTCAGGATCCTCAAGAGACGCCTTATACATGATTTGATAGGTCGCGTCATCAAGGTGTGCTTTGCGCGCAAATGCCTCTGGAACCGGATAAATCTCAGCCATGGTGGTGCGGTTTTCCCTCATTTTGGCGCGGCAGGATTTTACGAACGCGCGCTTCTAGTAGTGGATTAGACAGCGTGTGTTTAGGGTCAGATAGTGCTTTGTTGATATCTTCAGCCATTATCTTGCCACGTTCCACTCCCCATTGATCAAACGGGTTGATATTCCACAGATAGCCTAAGCAAGCGACCTTATGCTCGTATAGCGCAAGGAGCATTCCAATCGTCTTTGCGTTTGTCTTGTCGAGCAAAATCAAGGTTGAGCCATGACCGCCCTGGATGTGTTTTTCTGGTGCTGTCTCGTCCTCGTGCCCATAGAAAACAACGTGGTGCTGAGCAAGGCTGTTCGCAAGGATCCAACTGTCATCTTTATGGCCACGCTCGGTAGATGCGATGAAATCCGCACTATACGCGTGAGTTCCTTGGTGAAGCCACTGGTGCCATGCATGTTGCCCATCGGTTTCTTCGCCGCCCCAGATGACGCTGGTGGTATGGTCACGTACCGATTGACCTTCCACTGTCACAGATTTCCCGAGGCTTTCCATCTCCAACTGTTGGAGGTAAGCGGGTAACCAACGTAACGCCGCCACATACGCCAGAACAGTATGCGACGTTGTCACAAGGAAGTTGGTATTCCACAACGCGAGCAACGCGAGCATCATTGAAGCGTTCGACGCACTTGGTGCGGTGGCGACGTGTTGATCGATTAAGTTAGCGCCTTGCAGTAATTGTTCGAATTGCTTAGGACCAATCGCTAGTAATACAGGTAATCCCATAGCGGACCAGATCGAAAACCGTCCGCCAACTTCGTTAGGTACGACGAAGTGCTTTCCAGGTAAATCAGCCAGCGAAGATGTGTTGGAGGAGACTAGTACGAGATTCGAGTCAAGAGCGTCCCGTCGTCCCGAGTGCTCTGCGAACCAGCACTTGATACTCTCGAAATTTCTTTGTGTTTCGGGAGTAGAAAAGGACTTTGACGCAACGATGACGAGGGTTTTTGTGGGATCCAAGCCGCGGAGCGTATCGATGACGTGCTCGGAATGATTGTTCGATAGGAAATGAAGATTCAAACGCGTGCTCGCGAGTGCATCACAGAGGAGCTTTTGGCCTAAATGGCTGCCTCCGATGCCTATATGCAGGACGTCCGTGAAAGCGTTTCCGCTGTAGCTAGTGACTCGGCCGTGTAACACATTTCCAGCAAACAGACTTAGATCAACCCATGCAGCTCGGACCTGGTCATCAATAGAACCGCGAGACGTAGGCGTACCCCGCATCGCCGTATGCAGCGCCGCTCGCTGCTCCGTTGGATTGACGATTTCACCAGCGAATTGCCGTTGTAAGTGTTCCTGAAGATTCGCGGCGTCGCTCAGTTCGACAAGCGTTCCTAGAACGTCTTCATCTAATTTCTGTAGAGACCAATCGAGCGTTAACTCATCTACCGAGAGTGTGCGAACTTTCAGAATGTCAGGGTTAGTCGGATATGAATCAACACGTCGCGATCGATGGTCTGATGCGAGTGCTTCAAGCCGACGCCAGATTCGCGCGACGTCGGGGGACATTTAGCGCTCGACGCCGATGTTGTCAATTAAGCGCGCACGGCCAAGGCGCGCTGCACCAAACACCCGCACTGATTCGTGTTTAGCACTAGGAGGCCGTAACGTAACAGGGTCACGAATTGCAACGTAGTCCGGTCTGAACCCAGCTTCGCGCAACTGGTTCGACGCCGACGCTTCAAGGTCAGCGTATGCCGTCGATCCTTCGTGGAGATGGGTTGCTACTTCGCGTAGCGTTTGGAACAAGGCGGGTGCGACCTCGCGTTCCTCACGAGAGAGATACCGATTGCGACTTGACATAGCTAAGCCATCGGGTTCACGACAGGTGGGAACGCCGATCACTTCCACAGGCATGTTGAGTTGGCGCACCATACGCTTGATGATGGTCAGCTGTTGCCAATCCTTCTCACCAAAGTACGCGTAATCGGGCTGTGTTATTTGGAGCAACTTAGAAACGACAGTTGTCACACCGTTGAAGTGACCTGGCCGTGCGGCTCCACAGAGTTGGTCGCTAAGTTCCGGTACGGTAACAGTAGTGTGAGCGGATTGTCCTTCAGGGTACATTTCGTCTATCGAAGGCGTAAATAGCAAGTTGACGTTGCGTTGTTCTAATTCCGCTCGATCTTGCGCGAGCGCACGGGGATAGTTGGCGAAGTCCTCTTTGGGACCGAATTGCAGCGGATTAACGAACAAAGTCGCAATCGAGAACGTGCATTGCTCGCGGCAGTAGTCTACTAAGCGTAAGTGCCCTGCGTGAAGATCCCCCATAGTCGGTACGACACCGACGACCTGGTTAATACCTTGGATACGCCGTCGTTGGCGTAGATCATGGATGGTCTCGATGACGTCCACGTGGCCGCCTATTTGAAGCTGTGTTCGGGACCGGGGAAGCGTTTCTCATGCACAGCGAGTGCATATGCTTCGAACGCCCCTCTGATGCCGCCGTCTGTGCTCTCGGGCATGAAATTCTTGACGAATTTCGGCACTTTGATGCTGGTAGGGGTAATTCCTAGCATGTCGTGCATTACCATGATCTGCCCGTCTGTGTGAGGACCTGCACCGATCCCAATGACGGGGATTTCAAGTGTTTCGGCGATCTCCTTCCCGAGATTTGTCGGCACGCACTCGAGTAACAGAATCGACGCGCCTGCATCTTGCAGGATCTTAGCCTCTTCGATCATCGCGGTTGCTTGATCGGGATTTCGACCTTGAACTCGGTAGCCACCAAGACGGTTGATAGCTTGCGGTGTCAACCCCATGTGCGCACACACTGGTATGCCTCGTTCAAAGAGCAGTTGCGTACTCGCGGCCAACCATGCACCGCCTTCGAGTTTGACCATGTGAGCTCCGCAACGCATGAGAGCGGCGGCGCTTTCCAATGATTGGTTTTCTGACGCATAACTCATAAACGGGAGATCCGCCATGATGAGACTACCCTGATTGCCACGACGCACAGTGTTCATGTGATAGACCATATCGTCTAGGGTCACTGGCAGCGTGCTGTCGTGTCCTTGAAGGACCATACCGAGCGAATCGCCTACCAAAATTACTTCAATTCCGCTCGTACTGATTAGATCAGCGAATAGTGCATCGTACGCTGTCAAGGCGGCGAATTTCTCGCCTCTCCTTTTCATGGTGTTCAGCGTATTAATGGAGATTGGTCCACGCGTTGACTGTGAGCTCATGGGTTCCTTCTGTCTATTCCTGAGGAGCTGTCTAGCGCTTCCATAATGTTAGTCGCTGCGCACTCTTCAGACGGATCGCTTGGGACAAGGTGAAGTCAGCTTCTCGTCGTCTTGAGTTGGCGTTTCCCATAACGAGTCCGTCGATCGTGGCGGCTTGATCTATTTTTACGAGGCCGATCAGCTACTTGCGCTGGTTGCCGTTTCTCCCACCAGGCTACTAAGGTTGGATCGACTTCACCGGCTTTCGCTCGAAGTGCGAGCAGATGTATGGCAGCGCGGATTCGCGGATGGTCGAGAGTTCGTCTGATGTTGAGTTTTCGTTCGAGACGGTTTTGTAGTGTGAAGATGCTTAGGATGAACTGTTGCGCTTCACGATTTAATGAAATGTATCGTCGCGTCATCCGAAGGACATCGTAGCACGCGTGTTGACGCAATTCGCCAGCTTTCGTGTTTTTACCGCGCTCGCTCTCTAAGGCTTTCAGTCGATCAGAATAAAAATACCAGAGCATGGCTCCGAAGAGATAGGCAGGGGATAACTTATGTCCCGACGCATACCGCTCGTCCGACTCAAGCATCGCTTGCTCGATCATCGGACCTCCCGCTTTGTGTTGAGGAAATACGCTCGCGAGTAAATTCAGATCCATCATCGATTGGTAGCTGTCGACGCCATGCCCCGTAAGAAAGAGTTTCGTTAACTCGTCTCTCATGCGCGACCGACTCACATGAGCGAGCAAATGTTTGTTCGCGTTTATCGCGGACATTACCTCTGCGTCTATGGTGAATTTCAACTTCGCCGCAAATCGTGCCGCTCGAAGCATGCGAACGGGGTCTTCCTGGAATCGCTCGTCTGGCGGTCCGATCGAGCGGATCATGCGATCTCCTAAGTCACGTATACCGCCTACATAGTCGATAACCGCCTTGCGGCGCAAATCGAGATAGAGCGCATTGATCGTGAAGTCGCGTCGAAAGGCGTCTTCGCGCTGATTGCCGTAGGTGTTTTCCGGAGACATGCCGCGACCACTTCTGGGCGATTTGACGGAAGGCGGTTCCTTTCGATAGGTTGCAATCTCGTAGGTCGTGTCTCCGCGGCGAGCATGCACAAGGCGAAAACGACGACCTATGATGAAGGCTCTTGGGAGAAGCTTGCGAACCTTCTCCGGTCTCGCGTCAGTTGCGGTGTCGAAATCCTTAGGCGATATCCCGAGAAGGTAGTCACGTATGCAGCCGCCGACTAGAAGAGCATCGTGTCCGCCACGGCGTAGTCTGCGATGTATCTCGATCAGCGGAGAAGGGATGCAATCCGTTTCAAAGTCGTCGAGTGTAACGACCTTAGGCTTACGCGACATCAATAAGATGCTTGCTAATGACTGAGTCGGTTCGATGAGTGCATCGGACGATTACGCAGGAAAGTGAATATTGAGAAGTTTGATTGACTGGACTAAAAAAGAGATAACAAACTGTACCTAGACGCTGATGAAGTCAGTAATCGCGACTTGGCTAGGCACATTCAGGATATCCCATCGCGTTATTGCCCAAGCTAGCAGCTCATGCACGTCTCGATACTCTTCGGCTGGATTCATGCCAAGCATATGCAGAGCGCTCACTAAGTTCAATACAGGCATACGATTATCAATTGCATACGCTTGATCCCGTTTTGAGAGCTTGATCCCATTCCTTTGATTAAAAACGGGGATATGTGCAAAACGAGGTACGTCCAAACCGAGGGTTCGGATCAAGTAGATCTGTGCGAGGGTGTTCTCTAAAAGGTCAGCACCTCTCACGACATCGGTCACACCGGTGAGATCGTCATCTAGGATGACTGCGAGAGGGTAGGCAGCGATAGATTCCTTTCGCATGACGATGAAGTCGCCTTCCTTGTTTGCTAGGTTGCCTTTCACCGTACCTTGAATGCGATCGGCGAACCTAATTTGCTGATTCGGCACTAGCACGCGGATGGCTGCGGGATCACTTGGCGGCGTGCGTTGGGTTCTACAGTATCCTGGATAGGGTCCCTTGTTCTTTAGTTTGCTTCTCGAACATGTGCAGTAGAAGATTAGATCTCGTTTCCGTAGTTCTTCTATCGCTTCCCAATAGCGGTCGCGATGGTCAGATTGACGTCCGACCGAACCGTCCCATTCGAGTCCATGACTCTCGAGCGTTGTTAGTGCGGTGTTTTCTGCGTGGGCGCGGGCTCTCGGTTCATCGATATCGTC
The DNA here is from genome assembly GCA_965220235.1 of Candidatus Azotimanducaceae bacterium. GTDB lineage: Bacteria > Pseudomonadota > Gammaproteobacteria > Pseudomonadales > Azotimanducaceae > Bin55. The sequence goes on from OZ244815.1 coordinate 555,793, forward strand.
GAGACGTAATAGCCAGTGACCGTCTTGTGAACGTGCATCAAGATAGCTCGCGACAGCCGCGAGCAGTGAGCCAAGATGAAGCGGACCTGAAGTAGTCGGTGCAAACCGGCCGACATACACGACGAGGTACTACTAACCTCCGAACTGACGTTCTTCTTGTTCCTCGAGATCTTTGCAGTTGATACAGAGATCTGCGGTTGGACGAGCCTCCAAGCGCGCTTTGCCGATTGGATAACTGCAACTCTTGCAGTAGCCGTATTCGCCGTTTTCGATTTTCTCCAATGTTTCCTTGATCTTGTTGATCAACTTTCGCTCACGATCACGAATTCGCAGTTCGGTTCGTCGATTGTCCTCTTCTGCGGCTTGATCAAGTTCGTCCGGTAGGTTTTTCGGCTCGGAGATGAGTTTCCCTTGTGCGTTTCCGGCATTTTCGTCCAGGCTGTTGAGCTGATCCACAAGAATCTGCCGGAAATAGTTAAGTTGTTCCGGATTCATGTACTGATCGTCAGCTTGAACGTCAAGTGGTTGGTCACGTTTATCGGCACTCGAAAAGCGACTAAGCGAAACCTCCTGTGCTCTTCTCGAGCGTCTTCCGGAAGCGCCCGCGGGACGTCGGCGTCGACGCGCGACAATGCCAATGCTGACTACTTCTGCTTCATTTGAAACCGGCGCTTTAGTTTCAGTTTTTTTCGGTGAGACCTTTCTTGCCCGACTAGCTTTCGCTTTAGTTGTGCTTGATGTTCGTGGTTTTGCGGGAGTAGCCCGTTTCGCGGCAGTCTTGGTACTTTGTTTCTTAGCCGTTTGCTTCGCTGGCGTTGAAGGTTTGGCCGCCTTCTTGGTCGTAGTTTTCTTAGTTACCGCTTTGCGCGTCGTCGCGGTTACAGTCTTCGAGGAAGCTCGAGATGGCTTCGTTTTTGTCGGTGTACGCTGCTTGGCTTTCGGTGTTGTGGATTTAGGTGAACGCTTCGGTTTGGCGGCACTAGCAGCTTTCGTCGTTGATTGAGTTCTTCGGGTCGTCCGAGATTTTGAAGCAGTCGTGCGTCGTTGCGTCGTCGTTTTTTTCGTCGTTGCGGTTCGTGAGGAAGTGGAAGTCGGTTGTCTCTTTGATTTGGTTGCTGACTTCGCTGCTGATTTGACGGTTCGTGGCTTAGCTACGGGCTTGGCGGTCGTTGTTTTAGCTGTGGTTTTTTTTGCACGTGTGGTTGATGCTTTGCGGGTAGAGGAAGTGACCTTCGGTGACTGTCTTACGGACTTCCTCGCGGTCGTAGCTCTGTTCTTGCTCGCCGTTGAGGGTTTGCGAGTAGAAGCTTTTCGAGCTGTAGTTGTAGCTTTTGTCTTTGTGGTCTTTGTTGTTGATGGCGTTGATTTTTTCCGAGTGGAAGACCTTTTAGTCGTCTTAGTAGATGCTGTTTTTTGTTTCGATGTCGTCGCTTTTCTTGCCGCCATTTTGACACTCCCCGCAAAATAAAAGGTGGGAACGATAGCAACATCTCAATGAGATTACCACAAAATCTGTTACGAAGTGAAACGATCGATTAATCGTGCGCACAAAATGGCGGGCAGAACCGACCTTTTTGCGCTTCAGAAACGCAGTTGAACGATGAACTTTGAACCAGCTTTACAGCAAGCTACGATGTTGCGTCGATACAAGCGATTTCTTGTAGATATTCGTTTGTCGGATGGCACGCATGACACAATTCATTGTGCGAACACGGGTGCCATGTCAGCGTGCGTTTATCCGGGTTTACCGATCTTCTACTCGATTAGTGACAATCCGAAGCGAAAGTTGCGTGGTAGTCTTGAACTCGTGCAAACCCCTGAAGACTATCTCGTGTGTGTTAATACAAGCCAAGCAAATCGGATCGTCAAAGAGGCATTGGTCACACGTACGATCAACGAATTACAGGACGGGGATTTCAAGAGCGAAGTGAAAATCCCTGACGAACCAGGACGTTTTGATTTCGGCAATGGTGAGGTCTATGTGGAGGTTAAAAACGTCACGTATCTGCGAGGTGGATTGGGAGTTTTCCCAGATGCGAAGAGTGCTCGAGCGACAAAGCATGTTAACGCTCTTCACAGGTGTGTGAAAGGAGGTAAACGCGGGGTTTTACTCTTTTGCGTTCCTCACACTGGGATCGACAAGGTAGCTATCGCGGACGATATCGATCCTACCTATGACGCAGCGGTTCGTGATGCACTAACTGCAGGCGTTGAGGTTCTTGCTTATCGGTGCGAAGTTACGCCGACGAAACTCTTGCTTGACCGGTCGGTTCCGTTTCTTGGATCGTCAAGTACTGTCGCATGATTGCAGCGTAGGCCGAAATCGATTCAAGTCGTGCGCCAGTACATTGAATAACGCGTGAAGCTGCGAAGTTAGCGAAGCGCGCTGCGTTTCCGGTGTCGTAGTCGCCGATAGTGGAGAGGTACGCGGCCGCAAACATATCACCGGCGCCATTGAGGTCAGTCGGAATGACGGGAAATGCGTCTACGTGGATGCGTTCCCTCCCGTTATCAATCGAGCAACCTCCCGGTCCGAGCGTTATGACGGCTTCACGAGCAATGTCGCGGAGCTGTGTTAGTGCGATGTCGAGTCGATCTGTACGGCACCATTCGAGCGCTTCCTCTAAATTCGCGAACACTCGCGTGAGTCCATTCCCAATGATCGTTTCGAGCTGTGGTCGAAACAGTTTGACCATGCTGGTATCCGCTAGTGTTAGGTTTGTTTGGAGTTGGTACTCGTCGGCAATTTCTCGTGCGCGCGTTGCGGCGAGATGACCGGTTTCGGACGATGCGAGATAACCTTCAATATAGATGCTCTTCGAATTACGAAGGGCTTCAGTGTCTACTTGTGCGGACAAGAGCTGTTCTGATACACCAAGGCAGGTGTTCATCGTGCGTTCAGCGTCTTCTGTAATGAGAACAAGGCAACGCCCTGTCACACCTTCGTCGGTTGGCAATATCGTGTTGGTGCCAATTCCGGCACTTTCAAGCTGCATGACGAAATGATGACCTGCTTCGTCGGGTGCAACACGACAGGTGAGATACGTATGGCGACCGAAACCGCGCATGGCGTACATGGTGTTAGCGACAGAACCGCCACAGTTTGAAGATATAGCGTCGTTCTCGAGTGCATTGATTAGTCGCAACATTCGATCCTGATCAACAAGCGTCATGCGGCGCTTTTCGATGCCGTGTTGAACGAGAAACTCATCCGTTACTCGATACTCGACATCAAGCAACGCATTGCCGATACCGAATACATCGATTTGAGGGCGATTCATGTGAGTTGAGAGAAGACTTTGTCGACCGCAGTTAAAGTGGTGTCAAGAACCGCGTCCGTATGGCATGTGCTCACAAATGCGGCTTCGAAAGGCGATGGTGCGAAGTAGACGCCCTCCGCAAGCATTCCGTGGAAGAAACTACGATAGCGATCTGCGTCAGCGGCGTTCACGTGGGAATAGCACGTTACCTTCGGCTGATCGGTGAAAAAGATACTGAACATCGCACAGACGTCATTGATGACCACATCGATATTGTTAGCTTCCGCTCGTTTCTTGAGTTCAGTGACGAGACGTGTTGTTTGCTGTTCAAGCTGCGAATAGTTTGTCGCATCAAGTGAACTCAGAAGCGTGTAACCCGACTGCATCGCCAATGGATTTCCGGACAAAGTACCGGATTGATAGATTGATCCGATAGGTGCCAATTGTTCCATATATTCCGCTCGACCGCCGAATGCTCCGACCGGTAAGCCACCGCCAATGACCTTGCCGAGTGTGGTTAGATCGGGTTGCACGTTGTAAAGCTGTTGCGCGCCGCCCGGTGCGACGCGGAATCCTGTCATGACTTCATCGAAAATCAACAATGCGTCGTGTTCAGCCGTTTGTGCACGGAGACCTTCGAGAAAACCGGGTAACGGGGGGATGCAGCCCATATTGCCGGCGACGGGTTCGACAATGACTGCGGCGATCGCGGGACCGTAGGCGTCAAATACACGCGCTGTCGCGTCAAGGTCGTTATATGGCACGGTAATCGTGTGCTGTGCGAGATCACTTGGTACACCAGGTGAATCGGGCAGTCCTAATGTAAGGACGCCAGAACCGGCTTTGACCAATAGTGAATCACCGTGGCCGTGAAATCCGCCTTCGAACTTCACGATTTTGTCCCGACCAGTGATCCCTCGCGCGAGTCGAATCGCTGACATCGTCGCTTCAGTGCCTGAATTGACCATTCGGACCATTTCGACACTGGGTACCAGATCACAGATCAACTCCGCCATCTTCACTTCGATTTCTGTCGGCGCACCAAAGCTCATTGCGAGTTGAGCTTGTTCTCGTACTGCGTCGATGACCGGTTTATAGGAAAACCCTTGCAGCATTGGTCCCCACGATGCGACGTAATCAATGTACCGATTGCCGTCTACGTCGGTGATATACGCACCGTCTGCGTCTTTGAAGAAGATCGGTGTCCCACCGACGCCGCGGAAAGCTCTAACCGGAGAATTTACGCCACCTGGTATGACTTTACAGGCACGGTCGTAAAGCGCGTCGGACGTTGGACGTGTCATATAGGTAGACCTGAAAGATGAGTTAGATGGTGGGTCTAAACACCGCGAGCATTACGATCAGCACCAGGAAAAGCAGAGGTACTTCATTGAATACGCGGTAGAACTTCTGACTTCTTTTATTGGTATTGTTGCGGAAGGCACGAACCATACCGCCACACATGCCATGGTACGCGAACAATGCCAGAACGCACAGTAATTTAACCCAGAACCAAAGCGCAGATTCATACACCGCCCAGTTGAGCAGCGCCAACCAAACACCAAAAATCAAAGTGAGTAAAGCTGCAGGCGTCATGATCGCACGGTATAGCCGGTGTTCCATCATCGTGAGCATTTCTGCTGCTTGTGCGTTCGGTGCGGCACAGTGATACACAAAGAGGCGTGGTAGGTAGAACATCGCGGCGAACCATGCCACCATGGTGATCAGATGTAACGACTTGATAGTGAGATACACGGATTCAGTCCTAGATTAGATCGTTGCGATTTCGCACACTAATGCCCTGGGCAGCTAAGCGTGCTTCAAAGATGGATTGCGTTCCCCATAGTTTTATTTTGCATTCGTGTGCGAGCACGATCGTCACGGCAACTTGAAGGGTCAACCAGAGGTTCATTGTGAGTTTCAAGAAGAACACGGTGGCAGCGAACGGGACGTTAAAAACAGTCCCAAGCAAAGCCGCGGCGCCAAGCAGAACGTACACGCTCATGGGCGCAACCACTAGCTCCGGGAACGCAAACGTGAGCACCGAGTAACACAGAGCACCTAATGCACCACCATTGACGATAGTGGGTCCAATGACTCCCAATGGGACACCAAATGCGACAGAAGCCGAGGTAAGTAGCAGTTTGATCGTTACGAATGCGACCAAGTACAGCATTCCGACCTCAAGTCGATCTTGCTCTAACGCGGTCAGCGTGTCATACCCCAGTCCCAGTACATCTGGAAAAATCACAGCGAGTCCTGCTGTTAGTAGAGCCATCACCATCACACGAGCGTACAACGGACCACGCACTCGGGTAAAGTCGATTACGAGTCGCATGGTGGCAACGCCGACCAACAAGGTAGGAATCGCGAGCGATATAACAAGCAGCCATTCGATCATGCCTAGTGTGGCATAGATCCGAGTTCCCACTAGTAACTGATCAACGCCAAGCCAAGTAGAAAGAATGCTCCCAATTACCGCTGCGGTCGTTAACGGAATGAAACTTCGAGCAGATATTGGTTCAGTTCTGATGATGCCTGCCACGAACAGAATTGCGGCAAATGTCGTATGAAAACCCGCAGCAATTGCTGCAGTCATACCGATTCGTATCAATAGATCTGCCTCAGCACGAGTTAGTCTCATCCGTGGCCGAAACGTTGATGCCACCCATGCGCCGAGATGCAAACCAGGTCCATCCCGTCCACCTGAGAATCCTGCGGCTAAAGCAGTTGCAGCACTAACGAATTGCATGACCGCATTTCGCCACGGGAACTCGCCGTTGTAGTTCGCGATGCGGTTTAACGTATGGGTTCCGCCGACGTCCCTACCGTCTACGCGAAAAACTCGCACGTACGTCATCAGAAGTAGAAAACCGACAAGCGGGAGTAAAGAACGCAACCATATAGGTGAGTCTTCAAACCGGTCTAGTTGCATTCCGACAGCCAGCGACAAGAGTCGAATGGCGTGAAACAGTCCGGCGATGACCAAGGTGACTAGCACTGCTATGAGCGCGGCAACTGCGACGAGTCTTATGTATTGGAGAGCATCGACAGATCGACGTAGTGCTGAATGTGGCTCAGTCATATCAGACGCTAAAATTCAGATTAGAGACTATGAATACCGATATCCATTTTTCAGAACGTGCCGCGCGCAAAGTACATGATTTGATCGTTGAAGAGGGCGATCCAGATCTGAAACTTCGCGTGTTCATTACGGGTGGCGGCTGCAATGGCTTTTCGTACGGTTTCACATTTGATGACGCAACCGCCGAAGATGACGCTGTAGTGGAACGCAGTGGCGTACTGATGGTGGTCGATTCAATGAGTTATCCGTATCTTGCCGGTGCTGAGATCGACTTTAAGGAAGACCTTCAAGGATCGCAGTTTGTTGTGAACAACCCTAATGCGTCGTCCACCTGTGGATGCGGCAACTCGTTCGCCTTATAGCGTAAATTCGGGATAGGTGATTAGGCGGGGTACAGACACCCCAACACACGCAAGCCGTTCGCACCGGTTACTTCAGGTTGGTTGCCAGGTAGTCTCTCAATAAACTGCCACGTCAGATACGCGAACGCCGCGGCTTCGATTACGTCTCCATCGATTCCCAATGATTCCGATCGGCGAATTACACGGTTTGGATTAAGCGCTTCTAACCGCAGCATGAGGTAATCGTTAAGACGACCGCCGCCACAAATGACGACATCGCTACACGTTGCTGCATACTCCTCGATTCCGGACGTGATCGTTAGGGCGGTTAATTCGACAAGCGTGGCTTGAACGTCCGCGTGAGCGATGTTTGGATAGTCCGCAACGTATTTTTGTAAGTAAGGTAGATTGAAGCGCTCCTTTCCGGTGCTTTTAGGTGGACTCTCCTCGTAATAAGGATCACTAAGTAACTGTTTGAGCAGCGAATCGTGTACCTTGCCTGTTGTTGCCCAAGAACCTTTCGTATCGTACGGTTTGTTCTGACATTCGTCGATCCAAGCATCTAATAACGCGTTGCCTGGACCTGTATCAAAGCCGCTAGACTTCGTATGTTGCGGGTTCAAGATGGAAATATTCGCGATTCCTCCAATGTTGACGACGACTCGCGAGAGCTCGGTATCGTCAAACAGCGCGACATGGTAGCTCGGAACCAACGGCGCCCCTTGACCGCCTGCAGCGATATCGCGACTACGAAAGTCGGCGACAACATCGATACCGGTTCTTTCTGCAATCACGTGACCACTGCCGATTTGGACAGAGAATGGGTGGCTTGCATTGGGGTGGTGGCGTATCGTCTGGCCATGACTCCCTATTGCTCGAATCGCGTCTGCGCTAATGTCATGTTCCGCAATGAATTCAAGACATGCTGACGCGATAAAGTTCCCCAGCTGCACATGTGCTTCGCCCATTCGAAAGATTTCATCGTTTCCAGCCGAGCCTAGCGAGATCAGTTGATCGCGCAGGGAACGCGGAAACGGAATCGTGCGGGCTGCGTGGGGTTTTAGGTCGTTTGGGAGATCAAGCAGCGCAAGATCTAAGCCGTCGACGCTGGTGCCGGTCATCACACCGACAAACAACATAGGTGACTACGTATCGATTATTGAGCGACAGCGACCGGTTCGGCGAGCAGACTCTGTTCGCGAAACCTTTGGATCGTATCTAGAAAGTTCTCGACGTTCGCCAAGAAAATGTTCTTTTGAGTTCCTTCAAGGCTTTCAACGCTCGGATTCGGTACGGTAATCGGATTCAAATGACGTCCATTCTTAATCACTTCGTAATGTAGATGGGGACCCGTACTGTAACCGGTCGATCCAACGTACCCAATCGTACTGCCTCGCAACACACGTGTACCCTTATTTATCCCCGATGCGAAGCCGCTCAAATGGAGGTATCGAGTTTCAAACCCGTTCGAATGCTTCACGGCAAGGAAATTCCCTGCCGCACGATCATTGCGCACCATGCGGCTAACAATACCGTCTGCAGTTGATCGAACGGGTGTTCCACGTGGCGCTGCGTAGTCAGTACCTTTATGGGCTCGCGTGTAACCGAGGATCGGGTGTTTTCGAGCATTCGAGAAGTTCGATGAAATCCGCTTGTATTGAAGCGGTGCTTTCAAGAACTGCTTTTGAATTGCCGATCCGTCCGCTTCGTAGTGCATCCCGTCTGTGTGTAGGTAGGCGTCATGCAACCTACCTCGATTGGTGAACCGTAACGCATAGATGTCACCATCTTGGACGTATTCTTCGTCCACATAGATCTGATCAAAATAAACCTCGAATTCGTCGTTCGGATATACGTTGCGCCAAAAGTCGATGTCATATTCGAGAATTTGGGTCGCCCGTAGAACGGTTGCTTCTTTAATACCACCCACACGCAATGCAGCACTGATTGGCGATTCACCGTCACGAATAACAACGTGCTTGTACGCTGGTATGGCATGACGCTCGAGCTGCGTCGATGAAACCTCCACACCATCCGCAGAAAATCGATATTGCCGAATCTGACCATATTGGAGTGATTGACCAATTGATAGCAGTCGATTGTCGTGACTCAATCGCGTAATTAACCAAGAACCAGGTATCAATCGATGCAGCTTTCGACACTCACCTCGGCATGTAACAACGCGATTGATGTCTCGCTCGTCGGTGCCAAAGGAAGATAGAAGCGCGCCCAACGTATCACCGCTTTCGATTCGATGTGAAACGAAACGAGGCGCGGGCGGGTGATCGTAGTCAACTTGCGGTAAAACTGAGGCAACTTCAAGTCCGGTTTCGAGCGAGCCTGGGTCTGAGATGACATCCGGTGAAACAGAGTTGTCGGCATCTGGCGATGGGAACGCGAGATATGCCTGCGCTGAAAGGTAAACGACGACAGCAACGAAAACACCGAACGCGGCGCGCACTGGTATTTTCTCGAAGATTGATTTAACGGTATCTACTCCTACACTCGCCTTTCGGGAACTTGCACGGGTCACTCTGTTTGCACTCCTTGTGTCGGTCAAGGTCTACTTCCATGTAGACTGCAAAATAAACGAGCCACTGCGCGTATGCGTGGGACACCGTTAAAGAACGGAAATTGGCACTTTCTCCGACACGAAAGCGCGGCTCACGGTGCGACCGTGTGACTGTACATTCTGTTGGTCGCTATAGTATATCGAATCATCTCCCTGACAGGGTTTGAATCTCTCCCAAGAAAACCTCCTTGATGCCTGATATTCTCAAAGAACTAGATATTCGCGGATTGCTCGTGCAAAGGTCCCACGGGCACGAACTCGACCAACATTTAACAAGCGATTCGAGAACTGTGTATTGCGGCTTTGATCCGACTGCGCCCAGCCTTCATGTGGGGAATCTCGTTCCGCTGCTTACACTAGGTCGGTTTCAGCGAAATGGTCATCGACCGATCATCCTTGTAGGCGGGGCTACAGGGCTCATCGGTGATCCATCGGGGCGCGATGAGGAACGTCAACTCAATCCGACCGAAGTCGTTCACGAATGGGTAAACCGACTCGAGGAGCAGACGAGCCGATTCGTTAGTTTCGAAGGATCGAACGCTGCATTGGCAGTGAATAACTATGACTGGGCAAGTAGCACGAGCCTGATCGAGTTCTTGCGGGATGTAGGTAAACACTTTTCGGTTAATGCGTTGATTCAACGTGACGCGGTTAGATCACGCCTCGAGCGTGATGGCGGCGGCATTTCGTATACGGAATTCAGTTACGCATTGGTTCAAGCACTTGACTTTTTACAACTCTATCGAGACTACAACTGCACTGTGCAGGTGGGTGGACAGGATCAATGGGGCAATATCGTGAGCGGTGTCGATCTGATACGTCGCGTGGAAGGTGGTTCGACGTACGGATTGACGCTGCCATTAGTTGAGCGGAGTGATGGTAAGAAATTCGGCAAGAGCACAGGTGGTGCTATTTGGTTGGATCCAGCTCTCACCTCGCCGTATTCGTTTTACCAGTTTTGGATGAATATTGACGATGCGGATGTTCGTTCTTTCTTGCATTACTTCACGTACGATGCGGCTGATGAGATCAACGCAATCGCTGAAGCTCATGGAGCTGAGCCGTCACGTCGCGACGGTCAGCGTCACTTGGCATCGCAGATTACCGAGCTTGTTCATGACGTCTCGGGATTACGTTCTGCAGAGCGTATTACGGAAGCATTGTTTGGTGGCGATGTTGAACGACTAACTGAAGTAGATCTCGCTCAGCTGCAACTTGATGGGGTACCTAGTGCACTTGTTAGTGAGAAATATGAGGTCCTTGAAGGTTTAGTAGCAGTAGAGTTAGCGGAATCTAAAGGGCGTGCGCGGCAGCTTATTCAACAAGGCGGTGTCACGATAAACAGTCGAAAGGTTGAAAATGTTGACGCGACACTAACGCGAGAAGCTGCACTTTTTGGTAAATATCACCTTCTGCGGCGCGGCAAGAAATCATGGTCGTTACTCGTACATGAGGACGCGTCTACAGGTTAGTTGCATCCATTACGGAAGTTCCTATAATCTCCCACCCCTTTGCCGAAGGCGGCAGGCACTGTTGCCCTCAGCGAACCGGGTCGCTCTTTAAAAATCAGAACAAGCCATTCGTGTGGGCGCTCGATTCATGTGAGCTGAGAGCACAAACAAACACGCTTGCGATTTGATTCTCCTTGTTGAGGATCGGATGCGTAGGCAAACCAATCTTTGATTGAAGAGTTTGATCATGGCTCAGATTGAACGTTGGCGGCAGGTTTCATACATGCAAGTCGAACGGGGAGGACTCCTTCGGGAGTACCAACCCAGTGGCGGACGGGTGAGTAACGCGTAGGAATCTACCTAGTAGTGGGGAATAACGCCAGGAGACTGGCGCTAATACCGCATACGACCTAAGGGTGAAAGCGGGGGATCTTCGGACCTCGCGCTATTAGAGGAGCCTGCGTTGGATTAGCTTGTTGGTGAGGTAACGGCTCACCAAGGCGACGATCCATAGCTGGTCTGAGAGGACGATCAGCCACACTGGAACTGAGACACGGTCCAGACTTCTAAGGAAGGCAGCAGTAGAGAATATTGCACAATGGGGGAAACCCAGATGCAGGCATGCCGCGTGTGTGAAGACAGCCCTAGGGTTGTAAAGCACTTTCGGTGGTGAAGAAAGCCGGCGCGTTAATACCGCGACCCGGGTAGACGTTAACCATTAAAGAAGCACCGGCTAACTCCGTGCCAGCAGCCGCGGTAAGACGGAGGGTGCAAACGTTAATCGGAATTACTGGGCGTAAAGCGCACGTAGGCGGATAGTCAAGTGGGACGTGAAAGCCCTCGGCTCAACCGGGGAATTGCGTTTCAAACTGGCTGTCTAGAGTGTAGTAGAGGAAAGTGGAATTTGCTGTGTAGCGGTGAAATGCGTAGATATGGCAAGGAACATCAGTGGCGAAGGCGGCTTTCTGGACTAACACTGACGCTGAGGTGCGAAAGCGTGGGTAGCGAACAGGATTAGATACCCTGGTAGTCCACGCCGTAAACGATGAGAACTAGCCGTAGGATCCCTCGGGATTATGTGGCGCAGCTAACGCGATAAGTTCTCCGCCTGGGGACTACGACCGCAAGGTTAAAACTCAAATGAATTGACGGGAGCCCGCACAAGCGGTGGAGCATGTTGTTTAATTCGATGCAACGCGAAGAACCTTACCACCTCTTGACATCCACGGAATCCCTCAGAGATGAGGGAGTGCTTTTAGAACCGTGAGACAGGTGTTGCATGGCTGTCGTCAGCTCGTGTCGTGAGATGTTGGGTTAAGTCCCGTAACGAGCGCAACCCTTGTCCTTATTTGCCAGCGGGTCATGCCGGGAACACTAAGGAGACTGCCGGTGATAAACCGGAGGAAGGCGGGGATGAGGTCAAGTCATCATGGCCCTTACGAGGTGGGCTACAAACATGCTACAATGGAGGGTACAAAGGGTAGCGAGCCCGCGAGGGTGAGCCAATCTCAAAAAACCCTTCGTAGTCCGGATAGGAGTCTGCAACTCGACTCCTTGAAGTCGGAATCGCTAGTAATCGCGAATCAGAACGTCGCGGTGAATACGTTCCCGGGCTTTGTACACACCGCCCGTCAAGTCATGGAAGTGGGTTGCACCAGAAGTGACTAGTCTAACCTTCGGGAGGACGGTCACCACGGTGTGGTTCATGACTGGGACTAAGTCGTAACAAGGTAGCCGTAGGGGAACCTGTGGCTGGATCACCTCCTTAACCTAACGACCGGCAACTGTCGCTCGGCGACGGGATGCACGGTCCAGCTCGACGCTCATGCGTTTGAGCGTCCACACGAATGGCTTTGTTCTGAATCGTTCGACACCGTGGGGTCTGTAGCTCAGTTGGTTAGAGCGCACCCCTGATAAGGGTGAGGTCGGTGGTTCAAGTCCACCCTGACCCACCAAAGATAGCGTCTTACGCTAGATGTAGATGGGGCCGTAGCTCAGCTGGGAGAGCGGTTGCTTTGCACGCAACAGGTCAGGAGTTCGATCCTCCTCGGCTCCACCATGATGTCAATACGACGAGAGATACGCGACGGAATGGTCGCGTTTTTGATCTTTAACAATTCAGGAATCAAATGATTCACCGCAAATAGAAATGCCAGGAATGGTTGAAGTCGGTTTCGGCTTTAGCGATTCCTCGAACCGTGCGAACGGTTCATTGGTGTCTGGCGAATAAGATCGTCGTCACGATCGAATTTACCTGGGTGTTTGGCTTTGGCTGGGCATCCGGTTATATGGTCAAGTGACGAAGCGCATCTGGTGAATGCCTTGGCAGTTGAAGGCGATGAAGGACGTTGCAATCTGCGATAAGCCTCGGGAAGTCGATTAGCAGACTCTGATCCGGGGATGTCCGAATGGGGGAACCCAGTGTCTTAGGACACTATTACGTGCTGAAAGGAAGTGATTCTTATAGGCGCGTAAAGCTAACCCGGCGAATTGAAATATCTAAGTAACCGGAGGAAAAGAAATCAACCGAGATTCCCTTAGTAGTGACGAGCGAAAAGGGAGTAGCCCATCAAGCTGCGGAAGCGTTAGTGGAAGCTTTCTGGAAAGAAGCACGACAAAGGGTGACAGTCCCGTACGCGAAAACGCCTCCGTAGTGACGTCGAGTAGGGCGGGACACGTGAAATCCTGTCTGAATATAGGGGGACCATCCTCTAAGGCTAAATACTCTCAACTGACCGATAGTGAACGAGTACCGTGAGGGAAAGGTGAAAAGTACCCCTTTTAGGGGAGTGAAATAGTACCTGAAACCGGATGCGTACAAGCAGTGGGAGCGGCCGTTTCGACGGCTGTGACTGCGTACCTTTTGTATAATGGGTCAGCGACTTACTCTTGCTGGCGAGGTTAACCGTTTAGGGGAGCCGTAGGGAAACCGAGTCTGAATAGGGCGACACAGTCTGTAGGAGTAGACCCGAAACCGGGCGATCTAACCATGGGCAGGATGAAGGTCAGGTAACACTGACTGGAGGTCCGAACCCACCTATGTGGAAAAATGGGGGGATGACCTGTGGTTAGGAGTGAAAGGCTAATCAAGCTCGGAGATAGCTGGTTCTCCTCGAAAACTATTTAGGTAGTGCCTCTCATATCACCATCGGGGGTAGAGCACTGTTTGGGCTAGGGGGTCATCCCGACTTACCAACCCCATGCAAACTCCGAATACCGTTGAGTGCAGTGAGGGAGACAGACGGCGGGTGCTAAGGTCCGTCGTCGAAAGGGAAACAGCCCAGACCGCCAGCTAAGGTCCCCAAATTGTGGTTAAGTGGGAAACGATGTGGGAAGGCACAGACAGTCAGGAGGTTGGCTTAGAAGCAGCCATCCTTTAAAGAAAGCGTAACAGCTCACTGATCGAGTCGGCCTGCGCGGAAGATGTAACGGGGCTAAATCACATACCGAAGCTGCGGATCAACGACCTTTTCGAAGGTCGGGGGTGGTAGAGGAGCGTTCTGTACGCCTGTGAAGGTGTGCCGTGAGGCATGCTGGAGGTATCAGAAGTGAGAATGCTGACATAAGTAACGATCAAGGGGGTGAGAATCCCCCTCGCCGAATGACTAAGGGTTCCTGCGCAACGATCGTCGACGCAGGGTGAGTCGGACCTAAGGCGAGGCCGAAAGGCGTAGTCGATGGACAACTGGTTAATATTCCAGTACCGGCGTGTATGGCAAATTGGGGTGACGGAGAAGGCTAGACGAGCTTGGCGTTGGTTGTCCAAGTTCAAGCAGGTAGGCTGGAACTTCAGGTAAATCCGGGTTCCTTAAGGCCGAGATGTGATAACGAACCGGCTGCGGTCGGTGAAGTCGTTGATGCCATGCTTCCAGGAAAAACCTCTTAGCGTTAATTACACGGCGCCCGTACCCTAAACCGACACAGGTAGTCAGGTAGAGAATACCAAGGCGCGTGAGAGAACTCAGGTGAAGGAACTAGGCAAAATGGCACCGTAACTTCGGGAGAAGGTGCGCCGGCGTTGGTGATGGACTTCGCGTCCTGAGCTGATGGCGGTCGAAGATACCAGGTGGCTGCGACTGTTTACTAAAAACACAGCACTCTGCAAACTCGCAAGAGGACGTATAGGGTGTGACGCCTGCCCAGTGCTGGAAGGTTAATTGATCTTGTTAGACTTCGGTCGAAGCTAGTGACAGAAGCCCCAGTTAACGGCGGCCGTAACTATAACGGTCCTAAGGTTAAGTAATGCTAGCCTTAGTAAAACTGAACTATATGCGGGAAACTCCTCGAAAATCGTTCGGTACTCGTTTGGCAAGTTAGCTTGTCATTCAGTAAAAATCCGGCGAACATGGGGACAATCCGCAGGGAAGATTTGAATGTACCAAAAACCCTCAGAGACTAATACGTTCAGGGACCTCCTATGAATCTTCATGCCGAATGGATCACAGGTTTCGTGGATGGTGAAGGATGTTTCCATGTGGGCATCAGCACACACAGGGACATGAAGGCAGGATTTCAGGTCTTGCCGGAATTCACCGTCGTACAACACGAACGCGATGTTCAGATTCTGTATGCACTCAAGGATTATTTCGGATGCGGCGTGGTTCGTGTGAACCATGGCGACCGGATGGCCTACCGTGTGCGAAAACTCCAGAATCTAACTGAGAATATCGTTCCATTTTTCATGAAGCACCCTTTGAAGACGAAGAAGAACGTGGACTTTAGAAAGTTCAGATCGGTTCTTCTGAAGATGGAGGAGGGAGTTCATTTGACGAGCGAAGGGGTTGAAGAAATTCGCCAAATCGCGAACCAGATGAATCGAGGAAGTTCAAGATAGAGTCCGGCTCCGCTGGAAACAACGGAGAATAACCGAGCGAAATTCCTTGTCGGGTAAGTTCCGACCTGCACGAATGGCGTAACGATGGCCACACTGTCTCCACCTGAGACTCAGTGAAATTGAAATCGCGGTGAAGATGCCGTGTTCCCGCGGCTAGACGGTAAGACCCCGTGAACCTTTACTACAGCTTCACACTGGACTTTGATTTGTCATGTGCAGGATAGGTGGGAGACTGAGAAGCGTGAGCGTTAGCTTGCGTGGAGTCGCCCTTGAAATACCACCCTTGATACGTTGAGGTTCTAACTCAGTCCCATGAGCTGGGACGAGGACAGTGTGTGGTGGGTAGTTTGACTGGGGCGGTCTCCTCCTAAAGAGTAACGGAGGAGCACGAAGGTGCACTCAGCATGGTCGGAAATCATGCGTAGCGTGTAAAGGCAAAAGTGCGCTTGACTGCGAGACAGACATGTCGAGCAGGGTCGAAAGACGGTCTTAGTGATCCTGTGGTTCTGAATGGAAGGGCCATTGCTTAACGGATAAAAGGTACTCCGGGGATAACAGGCTGATACCGCCCAAGAGTACACATCGACGGCGGTGTTTGGCACCTCGATGTCGGCTCATCACATCCTGGGGGCGTAACCGTTCCCAAGGGTATGGCTGTTCGCCATTTAAAGTGGTACGCGAGCTGGGTTTAGAACGTCGTGAGACAGTTCGGTTCCTATCTACCGTGGGCGTTTGAGATTTGAGAGGAGCTACTCCTAGTACGAGAGGACCGGAGTGGACGAACCTCTGGTGTTCCGGTTGTCACGCCAGTGGCACTGCCGGGTAGCTATGTTCGGAAAGGATAACCGCTGAAAGCATCTAAGCGGGAAGCCCACCTCAAGATTAGATCTCACAAATCTTCAAGATTTCTGTAGGGTCCTTGTAGACTACAAGGTTGATAGGCGGGATGTGTAAGCGTTGCAAGGCGTTGAGCTAACCCGTACTAATTGCCCGTGCGGCTTGACCATATAACCGGGTGTTCATCCATCCGGATATTCGGCCAGACATGGCATTTCGATTTGCGTAACTAGACGAATCGTTTGATTCCTGCTCTTTGACCTGACGATCATAGCGAGTTGGTACCACCTGAACCCATTCCGAACTCAGCAGTGAAACGGCTCAGCGCCGATGGTAGTGTGGGGTCTCCCCATGTGAGAGTAGGTCGTTGTCAGGTCTCTCTAAGAACCCCAGACAGGTTATCCTGTTCTGGGGTTTTTTTATTTACTACGCTCGAATTTAGAGAAGATCACCCGGCTGTATCCTAATTGGAGCCGTGCCTCTTCTGTAGTGATTCTCGTGGACTACTATCGCGACTGTCCAGCCTAGAGAATCGCCTAATTTCATAGTCTGCGTCGCGTCGTAGGGCTCTAAGGTGAGCGAGCCAATAACATTTTAACAGGCGCAGATATCAAAGAGGCAAATCGATTAAGACACGTGCGTCGAAGATTGAATCAGCGTATGGCATATCGTTTTCTGCGCCTGAGATCAACAGACAAATTGATTGTACCGACTATTCTGACGATGATAGTCGCTTAGTCGTGGACGAATGGATGCCCCTTCTTGTTGTTTTACTTGTTGTAGTGCCAGGATAGGTTTATTCATGCCTAAGTGGGGTGAAAGAATGATCATGATTTCCAATGAAGACGACGGACGTGGCTCTGGCGCATCAGTGTTTAACACTTATAGTCGATCGTCTGATGAGGAGACGATTGCGTAATTTTCAAGCCGCTTGAGAAACTTCGTGTTACCTTCGTTGCTCTTTACGGCAAAGGAGGTAGAGCTCTGGCCACATAAGCGAATTCAAAATCCGTATATTTCTTTACATGAAGTGACACAGTACACGAGTGTCTCACTTCTCCGTTTCGAGTTGGGGGGGGGTACACCACTTATGATCCATCGTTTACTTAGCTATACGGCTGCAGCTGCACTTACATTTTTAGGTGTCAATGCCGTATACGCACAAGACGAACCTGAGCAAGAAAACCGCTCGATTATTGAGGAAGTCGTAGTTACGGCTGAAAAGCGCGAAGAGTCCGAAATGACGGTGCCACTCGCAATTACGGCATTCGACTCGTTCAAAATTGAAAAACTGAAGATCGAAAACGTGAACGACCTAGCGTTGATGACGCCAGGTCTCGAAGTCCAGACTCACGCTACCAACAATCTATTTACCATGCGTGGGGTCGGCACAACGTTCGCTACCGCGCATCTGAACGAATCTGCGGTGGCGGTATATCAGTCTGGTCTTGCTGCGATGGCTGGTCGAACGGCAGGTATCGATACCGACGGTTTTGATATCGATCGGATTGAGGTTTTGCGCGGACCACAAAACACCATTTACGGTCGCAATGGCGTCGGCGGCACTATTAACTATGTGCGCAAACGCCCTGAGTGGGAAGCTAGCGGTGAGTTCCTTTCCGAATTGGGAACCTCCGCGAATCGCAGATTCGGATTGGCTTACACCGGTCCGGTCGAAGCCTTTGGACTTGGCGATTCACTTGCTTTCCGGATAACTGCTCATTCGAATCACCGCGATGGACAACAACGTAATTTGGGTCGGACTGACCTGACGGACATCTGTGACGTGGGTTCATGCACGGGTGCGGGACTAGACAGTGTCGACAACTGGACCATTTCGCCACAACTCGAATGGCGTGGTGAAACGTGGAATCTGAATTTGTTGGCCGGCATGTATGAATCCGACCGCCTCATGGGGCGAAATGTACCAGGTCAATTTCCCCCTGGTGTGCTACCAGCCGGATTGGTCTTTCCAACCCACGTCAATGACGGTGTGAGCGGTAGTGGCGTGCGTCGAATGGCTTCCTTTTATGGCTGGGATGCAAAGATTCCGACCGAAGACGGCGCCGTTCAAATGAACCGCGACAATACCCACTCGGTAGAGTCAAGCAATTTCGTCCTCACCTTCGAGTGGGCGCTCTCGGATACGTTCGGACTACGCTATCAGACGGGTGCCTCCCGATACAGCGACACTCGACACCGCGATCGCGACTTAACCGACCGCACGGGTGAACCGGGCTTCATGGATCCGGACGATCCAAGTGTGTGGCCGAAAGCCGATGACAATGGGGGGCCGTTTCGCGATCGCGTTTCTACCGGGGGTGGTCATTACGACATTGACCAGCACGAGTTGACACTGACTGGGTCTTTCAGTGACACTGTCGACATGCGCTTAGGGCTTTTCACATTGAATGCATCCAGTGTCGTCCGGTTCGACCAAAAACACTATGAAAACGCGGCGTTCTATACGTCGACGCTCGACGATTTGCGTGCGTTGCACGCAGTGGGCGGCGCACCAGATCTCGGCGCTACGTTTCCGTCTGGTTCGTGCGATGACATTCTCATGGAGCAGTTCGGCCAAACGAATTTAGACGAACGGCAAGGCGCGTCAGTATTTCAGATTTCGTCAGCAGAACCCCATTCCGCAGATAATCTGCCGGGGTGGATTCCCGGTTATCTGATATGTGTCGACAAAGACGGCCATTCGGGTGGGATTGGTGGTCTTAATAGCGTGGGTTGGGCTGGAAGGCAAGCAATCAGTCAGGAACAGTTTTCGATCTTTGGCGAATTGGCATGGCAAGTAAGTGACAATTTGAGCGCATCCATAGGGTTGCGTACCATCGACGACGAAAAACCAAGTTATGAATTCGTGCACCTCAGTAACGCAGGGATTTTGTCCACCCGATTCAATCCCTTCGCAACGAGCGCCGACATCGGGTCACTGGTGACGGGCGATGATCGCGGTGATTGCAACGATCAAGCATTCCTCGACGATGAGGAAATCAGCTTAGAGGAATGTCTCTGGGATCAGTTTTACGAGCTGAATGATGTGGATGCGCCGCGGTGGTTGCAGGTGTTGCGCAACGAACCAACCGTGCTTGAATACGGTTCAACCGTCTTCAATTTCGATTTGGAGTTCACGCCGACGGATAACGTGTTCATCTTCGGACGCGTCGCGTCTGGTTACCGTTCGGGTGGCACCAACGCGATTCCAGCGGCCGCGGACGATTTCCTTCCTTTTTTGCACTTTGATCCTGAGGAACTCCTGACGTGGGAGGCAGGCTTGAAGGTGCGCCTGCCCGACCAAGGTCTGCGCCTGATGACGTCCGCCTATTACTACAACTACGACAACTACATCGCCAACGCGGCGATCACGCTGTGCCCGGACGATCCTTGGGAGTGTGCGGGCGAGCCAAATATCAATTACGGTGATGTTCGAATCAACGGAATTGACTTTGAATTCGCATGGGACGTGCCGATGGTCGAGAATCTGACGTTGTTCGGGTTCTATGCCTTGAATAAAGGCGAAGTGCTTGAACCCTATGTACTACCGGAATACGAATGGACTGGAAATGAAGACATCTCGCCAGATGCACAGTATGAGTACATTTCCGGTGGTAGTCTCTCCGGGAACAAACTTCCCAACAACCCTCGAACGAAGTGGAATCTGTCGACTGAATACACCATCCCATTCGACGGTGGGTCAAATCTTGCCATCCTCGGGGTATATTCGTGGCGTGGTGAGTTCGATGCGTATGTATCGAACAACCCAATGGAGAAGGCCGATTCTTACAACCGCGTTGACTTAAATCTGACATGGACGTCAGCCAGCCAAGATTGGTCGGTATCCGTATTTGGTCATAACATCTTCAATGATCAAGAAATCGAGCTGTTTGAATACATAGATTTTGAATGGGAAGATGCTGAGACAGGCGAAGAAGTGTTCGTGATCGTTGACGATCCGTTTGTGTCCGGTTGGCGCTATTGGGGCGCGGAACTGCGTTATCGATTCTGACACGTATTAGTGGGGGTCGCCACTGTGGAGAAGAAGTGGCGACCTTCGAATCGCTTAGACATTTAACAAGCGCCGATACTGTCGGCGCTTGTTTTTTTGGTCTTGAGGACGACGCTTGCCAATTAGCGAACATTTGCTTCCATAACATCTGTTCTCGAAAAATACGTAGGAATTAATCGCACAGCTCGATCGGTTCATCACTGGATTCTTTCGTCGCGAATGCGCATAAATGAAGTATGCGATCGAGATGTACCAACGCACCGCCGGTAATACGGTTATCCTTGAAACGAATGTTCTGACCTAAGCACAGCCCATCGAACTGTTTGATCCATGAGTTTTCGAGTCGTTTAACGAAAGCCTCAGCTGTTTTACAGATGCGCGCGGTGTCAGATTTGCTTGGCGCGTCTTCGCCGTTTTCACTCTGACTATGGGCGTCGATCGCGTCCAGTGCGTAACTACGGATCAGTCTTGGAAGCAGCTGTTTGTGTGTTTTGGCACTCGCATAGATCTCGAGTCCCGCTACTTCGCCATTGATAACGAAAATCGAACCAACTTGCGACGGTGCGTGTGTGAATGCGCTCACGTAATCATCGATCGAAGTCTCAGTCGCAACGTACATGGCATCCGACGCAGCGGTTGGAGATTGCGCTTTAAGTCGATCTGACTTTTGTTCAATATCACGCCAAACTCTCGATTGGTCGCCTCGGTATGTCTCTTGCGTATCCAGATTCATCGAGACCGCGCTGTTTTCCAACGCGCGACCCCGCGCGTAGTGCATCCGATTTGCGACTTTGAAACGTTGCTCGTTCGGGTCGTCGTGCTCGTGATGCCAGCGACCGGCTTCAACGCATGAAACAGGTAGTACCTGTTTGCTGTTTGCTGAAGCAAGAATTGACACGTTCAGAATACGGTTCTGTTGTGCGCCTAGGAATTCCTCGCCTTCGAATAGCAAAGCGAGTTGGTCCGATTTGTTTCGTAGCAGAATGTTGTTTACGCTCGCACCTTCTTCAAGTTCTTGTACTTCGAGAAGCTTGGCGTTAATGCCTTCTTCAAGCGTAATGTAGTCGGGTTCGATGTATTTCTCGTGAAAGACGGGCACGAGCGAGAGGTTGCCGCTCGACTGTGGATCAGCCACACGGAGAGTGTGAAGGAAAGTAGGTAAAGTGCTATTCATAACGGTCTCCATCGACGTTCATTGGTTATTGATTTACAGGCTAAATAGGAGTTAATCTCGCTCCCTCATGGGCAAAGCCCCTCATATTCTCATGCTTGAAACGTCAAGTTGTGTCGTAAAGATGTCTGCGGTCACGGTTCGTCTGTTGTTACGGTGAAATGAAAGATCTGAGCAAGAGTTAGATACAGAAATCGTTATAGAGACTCGATGGGAGAACGCGCCATTCGTAAGGGACTTAAACTGGATTTCCTAGGAGAGGCACATCAAAAACCAGTTTTATAATCGCTCGTCGCCTTTAAATTCATGCGTAAATGACCGCTCCAGACTCGTCACGCGCAAATGGCGCTGTGCCGCCAGAATTTCTACCCGAAAACGTCGAAGCTCTGTCGCCCGAAGACGTTCAGTTGCAGGACGCTAAGTGGTTTCGATCGGGAGAACCGTTTCGATCGATGCACAAGAACAATCCTTGGTTAAAACCGCCCGTCGGCGGGAATGGCATACCTGCTATGCGCCCGGATGGTTCGTTAACTGAGTCATTCAGGTGTGAACTATTTGAAGAGGGTCGTAGCGCCGAAGGTGGTGGCTTAAACGGTACCCCCTATTACGACACGACTGTACCTCGTAAACACAACTATTGGAAGAAGTTTGACGATCTGCCGTGTGAGACGAAGGACATAAACAAGGCTAGACACGATCTTCAGAAATACGGTTTCTGCTTGATCGAAGATGCGATGAGCAACTATCAGTGCTCGTACATGCGGGATCGTCTCGAGAAACAAGCTGCGGCAGAACGTGCTTGTGGCTTAGCGGACATGACGCCGCACTTTCACATCATGTGGACGCTAGTCAATAAGGGCGAGTGCTTCGCCAAGTGCATTGAGTTCGATCCCGAATGGGTGCAAGGCGGACCGATGATTGAACAACTGAATAAAGAACTGCTGGGTCAGGGTCACTACGCATATTCATTTGCGTCAAATATCGCTCGTCCTGGTAGCTATCCGCAAAACCTGCATCAAGATTCCGGAGCAATCCATCCGATCCAAACACCTCATGCGCCAATCCTGGTTAACACGGTCTACATCATGCAGGATGTCAGCGAAGTCAATGGCGGCACACTGGTGATCCCGACGAGCCATCGCATTGTCTCGAACACGGGTCCAGGCGAGGAGGTAGGTCCTTTACCACCGGCAGTTAACATCGAAGCGAAAGGCGGCACCGTGATGTTGATGGACGGTCGGCTACTACATGGAACCGGCGTCAACCACACGGATGAATGGCGTTACATCATGACGAATTCAAATGTCAAACCGTGGTTAAGACAACAGGAGAACTGGCAGCTTTCGATCGATCCTGAGGTC
This sequence comes from Candidatus Azotimanducaceae bacterium, assembly GCA_965220235.1. Taxonomy (GTDB): domain Bacteria; phylum Pseudomonadota; class Gammaproteobacteria; order Pseudomonadales; family Azotimanducaceae; genus Bin55. The sequence continues at coordinate 578,720 of OZ244815.1, forward strand.
TTAGAAAACGCGTCCGAAAAGTTACTACAGCGTATGGGCTATTACTCTTCGGGTCTCATTGAGATTGGGACATACTCGGGACCTAAGACAACCGTCGCGACCCGTCTGGCCATGGAGCGTGGAGAATACAAGCGTATACGGGCATTAGATGAACCCGTCGAGGACGTGGATCGAGACGATCTTTGGATCTACAGGATGAAGCAGAAAATCGATGCTGCTCGTGGAGCTAAACGAAACGAGCAAAAACGGGAACGTGAGCGCGTCGGGTACTGAACGTAGCGGTATAGGCGCAGTTCAGCTAATCGGATTTGCGAGGTAGTTAAACACCGTTTGAACGCTTGATTCGCCTTTCGACGCGTCAACCCAGTTCAACCGTACCAGCTTCGCCATCTACGGTGATGAATTGTCCATCTTGAATCATTTCTGTCGCGTTCCCGACTCCCAACACGGCGGGAATCCCAAACTCTCGAGCGACGATTGAACCGTGAGCGAGAATACCGCCAATATCGGTCACGAGTCCCAGGATTTGGGGAAATAACGGCGTCCAGGCGGGTGTTGTTGTTGGGCAAACCAGAATCGATCCCGGTTGCAGGGCGGGGAAGTCCTCGACCGACTTGATTACACAGGCTTTGCCACGAACACGTCCGGGGCTGACCGGCGAACCTTTCAGCACGTTACCGGAACTTTGATGCTGTTCTGTTGACTCAATCGGTGCCCACGGTGGTGGACCAGGTATCAGGAACGGTGGTCTCAGACTCTTGCGGCGTTCTTGCAGTGTGCGTCGTTCTCGCGCTCGTGTTGCCAATTCGGGTAATCCTGCACCCTTCGGATAGTGTTTCTGGCGATGTGCAGCTGGTAACCGAGCTACGCTAACGACACTACGTATCGCACGTCCGAGCTCGTCGGTGGTAAGGTAGAAGATATCGTTCGCACTGCTCAAAGATCCTGCTTCGTCTAATCGCTGACCTAATTCGAGCGCGAATGGACGGAGTACGGTCCATGCGCGACCCAAATGAAACATTCCTGCTTCCCGATATGGGTAATAACGCCTAGCGACCCACATGCGCCACCAAAACTTAATTTTTGGAATGCCTCTAAAGCACTTAGACGCGGTGCGACGTGCTTCTCTTTGTTGTTGTCGGAGTTGCCGACGACGCTCAACTGGATTTAGTTCGGGTCTTAGTAGAAAAGTGTGTAGGCTACGAAGCGTGCTGATAGGATTTTCTGCTTCGAAAGGCTCCCCGAAATCAAGTGTCCGCAGTTGGTGACCGAATTTCACTAAATAGGCATCAAGCGCTTCTCGAACGTTGCTCCCTTCCGAGCTTGAATCCAGAATATCGAGTAATTGGGTAGATGGCGAACGGCTTATTTCGCGTAGAAGTCGTTCGTTTTTTCGAATCAAAACAGCGATGTCATAGAGTTCTACTTGACTATCAAATGCAGGTGACTTTAGACCACTGAGAAATTGACCGCTAGTGAATTGGTCTTTCCGTTCTTTCTGCAGAAAGTTCTGTAGCTGAGCTTCGGTACCGCGACTTAAAGCGAATGCGTTCCACACACCTTTGTTGAACCAATAGGCCGCATCTGCTTGCGATAAGGAACGGATGCCTTTCCAGAGCTGTTCGATTGAAGCTCTGTGTACATCAAGTTTCCGCCAAACTCGGATTTGCTTTAAATATCGTGGAAGCGTAATCCAACGCCACGTCGGCACAAACGTAAGGTACATGCGCAACATGGATAAGTAGCGCGTGTAGCGTGATGCGCGACGTCTCCGTTTAGCAGTCGGATATCCAGTACGAGGCGGTTCACCAACTTGTCGATAGGCGAATCCGTTAACTGTCGTGGTCAGACAGAAACTAGCTGGACGCTGCGTGTCCTCGAAGTCGTGATTGCCTCTGCGTGTGAGATTACGTCCCCATGCTTCTTGCAGTGATCGACGCATATGCAAGTCTTCGAACAGTGTACAAACCGGGTCGGGTACATGCTCGACCCACTGCGAACGCTGCAAATATGCGCCAGGTTCGGGCGGACCCCACTGCACCTTCTCGAGCGGTTCAGGAGGTAGGTTCGTAATAGGTCGTGCCTGAAGTAACCACAGCCGATCGTCGACCAAACCCCATTCGATGTCCTGTGGGATACCGCCAAAAAGATCCTCGATTGCATCCGCTTGTTCAGCGAGCATGGATAACTCGGTGGTTGACAGACAAGCGCGCTCCGCGTGCTTCGGGTCGACTGAGCCGGATTGGGTACCCTCGAGCTGGCTTGCAATACGTCGAGTTGCTTTAGTGCCGACGCGTGTTGACTTGACGGATCGTGTTTCCCGAGCGAGTATGAACTCGTCTGGATCTATCGAACCATTGACTATCGCCTCGCCGTGACCATAGCTGGCGTTCACGAGGAGTTCGTCACGCCTGCCAGTTGTGGGATTTGCGGTGAAAAGGATCCCCGCGACAGTTGGCGACACCATCTGTTGAATCACGACGGCCATCGCGAACCCGGCGTCTCTAATACCGATCCGATGGCGGTAGCTAAGCGCACGCTCAGACCAAAGAGACGCCCAGCAATCCCGAACCGCCGACAACGTACTCTCTCGGGTCTCTATCCCCATATACGAGGTGTGCTGGCCCGCGAACGAATACTCTGGCTGATCCTCTAATGTAGCTGATGAACGAATAGCAAGACGTGAGTCACCGGTGACGAGTTCGTCATGAATCTGGCTGATGGCTTCACGAACCTCGCGTGTGATCTCAAAGTTCTCGAAAAGCGCTTTAGCACGTGCAGCTGCAAACTCAAACGTCAGTCTGCCTTGGTGTATATCGGGCAACGAAGCTTCGGTCAATTGCCGGTAAAGGTCGTGCTGGTTTACGAACTCTTGGTAAGCGTTAGTGGTTAGCACATAACCGTTAGGTACGGCGTAACCGGACGATGACAATCGATTTAGCGAGTATCCCTTACCACCGGTGAGCTCTATCGGCGCATTGTTCACTAAAGGCAGCGCAAAAGGCTCGCCTCTACGAAGAGTCTTCTTAAGGTCCATTGACATCAGATTCTTTATCTGGTCGCGCATTCATGAGGATTGAAGCGAAATCCGATGATAGTTGAGGGAGTAGCGACGACGGTGTCTTCTGTGTAGGCGAGACGGTTAGTTCCCCTTTGCCTACATTCGGTGAATTTGAAATTTGGAGCTGATGGTTCTATCCAGGAGATTCACTCGTTGGGAGTGTTAGCGACCTCTGCAACGGAGTTGGAACTGGATCGTTTCAGCGCTTGAATTCCAGCGAGTTAGGGATGGCACATATACCCTTTCAAGTTCCGAGACGTCAACCAAAAATTCGCAATGGACATACTCGCCGCTAGTCTGTCGTTAGCAAACGAACGTGAGATTGATGCGCTAACGAGTTGGTAGACTGATAACCGCCGTCGCATACGCTGTCGCTAATCCTGATTGATTCTGATTTTCGATGGATAGCTCGACGAGATGGTCGTTATCCTCAGCGTACTTTTTTGTTACCTTACCGACAACCGTGTTCGTGTCGCCGACGATATTAGGATGCCGGATTGACGCGTGGAGTTTCTTTAGGGTGCCGTAGTCGCCCATCCAATCGGTCGCGGCCTGAGCCAACCAACACACCCGTTGCGGCCCGAAGTCAAACTGACCGGGCATATTGCGTCGCTTTTGAGCGTGTTCTTCATCAAACCGACCACCTCCACCAAGATCGGTCGAACCCTCCGCTGCGAGTGCAGCGCGAGTGCTGCGCCCCGTGCCAAGTACCCCATGCGTGAATAAAAACAGCTCTGTGACGGAATACGTCCCTTTCTGTAACGGATCAAGCTCGTCACCTTCAACAACATCTTCCCAGTGGAGTACGTCTTTCCCTTGTCGTTGACGTTCAAAAACCAAGGGGTCTGCAGGCACGATGGTTCGTTGTGTTGGTTCCTTCGCTTCGCGGTTGTACTCAAGCGTACCGCCAGTGTTCTGATAACGAGCCATTAGCGTCTTTATCGTCGCGACCAATTCCTTCCGCTGGTTTGTAAACTCGACGAGACCCGTGTTGAAGTTAATCGGGCCGATGCGTGAGCTCGTCTTGCGCATAGTCTCGCCGACTGTTTCAGTTGCTGTGATCGTGTCGTCGCGCCAGATTGGACGTTTGAAGTCAATCTCCGCTCCTGCGTAGTTCACAGGAAGGTATTGGGTATTTACGCGCGCTCGATTGATTGCGCCGGTCTCTCCGGCGACGACGCCGAGCGTTATCGCATACAAAAATGTAGGTGGCGCGATGAGGTCCTCATAGCGACTGGAAGCGGCATATTCGGACGACCTAAACAAAGGGTTGTAGTCACCGACACCGTCGGAGTATCGTCTCAAATTGTCAGCGGTCGCTTGCTTGGAGGCGCGGTGTGGTAAGACCGTACCGATACCCTTCCGGTATTCATCTTGAAACTCCTCAAGTGTCGTGATCAGGTTTGACTCAGACATCGATCGGCCCCCTTGTAAGTCAATGACGTGATAGAGATGTGTCTATGCCGCTTTCTTTTTACGGTTCGCTAAACGCGCGAAGCGTTTTTTGGCGTCGTCGGACATGTACCTAACCCCCCGGCTGTAATCCGGACCTTGCTCGTCCCACCCCATGTGATCGTCTGCACCGACTAATCGTGCGAATTCTGGTGGATTGCGATCAAGCATTTCCTGCGTAACACGCCATTGGTATGCTTCTTGGGTTTTCAGCCGTCGATGGCAGTGGTAGCTGGTCACGTTCAATCGAAGGCCATCCGTTTTCTTCGGGAAGGCGCCATGCCAGATGTTCCCGTGCCATGCGATTAGTGAGCCGGCTTCGGCTTCGACCGGTACCGCGCGCTTCTCGCCTTCGCCAGGTCCAGGTTGGCGACAATAAAGATGGCTTCCAGGAACCATCGCAATCGCGCCATTATCCAACGTGTAGTCAGTGAGACAGTAAGCCGCGTTTGCGACATCTGAACACGCCGGTAGATGTCCGTCCCGATCGGGCGGCGAATCGCTATGTAGACCCAGTGAATCACGATCGCCTTTCCATTTGACGAATGAGGTCAAGCTAGATAGTTGCTGCTGACCGCGCATTAGATAGTCAATCAGAGCATATAACGTAGGATTCATCACCCATTCTTCGAAGACACGATCCGCCATCAGAAGGTAGAACAAAAGGAATTGACCATCGGTCTGTGGCTGTGCCTTGTATTCGCCGAAATCACCGTTATTGTCTAGGGAGAAATCCACGCCGGTGCGTTCTTTGCAGAGCCGAAGCACGGTCTCACGAATGCGATCAAAAAACGCTTTCTCCGCTACTTTATCGGGCGGGACGATGGTGAATCCGTATGTGTCGAGTTCGTAAATGTTCGTTTCAAGGCCGAGCGACTTGATGCGATTAAAAGTCTTGTTGAGAGCGTCGGTTGATTTGAACTTGCCGAATTCCATATGAGTACCTATCAGAAAATACGACTTGACGACGCGGGAAGCGTCCAATGGGTTCTAAGTGTAGCGATAGGTTCTGCTAAGTAAGTGCCGAGCGCGAACAGAATGGTTAGTCACAGAGACAAGATGGCATGAATCTAGAAGAGGCATTGGTCGCGCTCGTGAGCGGGAAGCAGTTAGACCAGTCCAGAGTAGATGCATCTGTAGTGATGCAACTAGCGGAATACGGGGTTGTAGCCACAGAAGGCGTGCTGTACCTCGAACAACAAGAGTTCCTGAATGCCGCAACGATCCAATCTAATTTGCATGACTCGACGCAATCGTGGTTACGACGACTAGAGGTCTTGACGTGTACGGAGAGCACTAATACAGATTTACTTGAGTTGTCGCGCAATAGCGACATCGATGGGCGAGTTCGTACTGCAGAGGTACAAACCGGGGGTCGGGGCCGCCGTGGTCGACAGTGGGTGTCGCCGTTCGGGAAGAACATTGCGTTGAGTATCGGCATTACGATAGATCGACCGACGGCAGAGATCGGTGCGATTAGTCTTGCGGTGGGTCTGCAAACTGCGACTGTGCTTGAAGAGCTCGGTGTCGAGAATGTAACCCTGAAATGGCCAAACGATGTACTGATCCGTCAACGCAAGGTCGCAGGGATCTTGATTGAGCTTGCGGATGCTCAGCGTCCTGCGACTTTGGTCATTGGGATTGGTATCAACGTAAACGACGCACCTGGTGTGGACGTGACTGGATCGTATCAAGCGACTCGAATCGTCGATCATGTCGATACATGTTCACGCAATTCGCTAGTGGCAGAACTGATTAATGGCATTCATGCGACGATTCGACGGTTTGAAGTGTCCGGGTTCGATGCGTTTAAAGACTCGTGGGAGCGTCGCGACGTTTTAAGAGATCGACAAATCCTCCTGACAGGTGTAGAGCCTGCAATCAGGGGAACTGGAGTTGGAATCGATCTCGAAGGTGCGTATCTAATCCACACTGATACTGGAATTGAGCGCGCGATTGGCGGCGAGCTGAGTCTGAGAGTCTCCAGTGAGTGACGACCCGTAGCGGAACTACATTACCGTCTATGAATAGGTCGCAAGACACATAATTAGCAATCACGTTCGAAATGTGCTAAAAAAGAGCCAAAATTAACAGGTTTGACCTGAGTCCAATATATTGGACCGCAAGAAAGAGACTGCGAGATGGTATTGCTGCATTTGCGTCAACACGCTGTGCACGATCGCGTGTGAAACGGCTTGATTGAGCGCAGAGAAGCCATGGAAGGCAAAGTGGAATTGGTTCATAGCGAACCGCTAGTGCAAGACGTACTCGATCCGTTCCCTGAAGGCTGGTACGTAGTGGCGGAGAGTCGTGAACTTGCATGCGGTGAATTGAAAGAACGCTCGTGGCTCGGTCGATCGATCGTGTACTGGCGTGACTCAAATGGCGACGTGTGTGTCGCTGATGGAATATGTCCTCACCTTGGATCACATCTAGGCCCTACGGCTGGTGGTAAGCTCAAGAACGATAACTACTTGGTTTGCCCGTTCCACGGCTTTGAATACGACGTAACCGGCGCATGCGTGCGAGCACGCGGCGTCAAACCGCCGCGGTCAGCACAGCTTAGTTGTTTTGCGGTCACGGAAACAAGCGGATTGATCTTCGCGTATTTCGGTCGGGACGGAGAAAATCCACGCTGGCAAACCCCAGTATTTGCAACAGATACTGTGGCACGTGGGATACGACGAATGAGATTCAGAGCACATCCACAAACAACGAGCGAAAATTCCGTAGACGTTCACCATTTAGAGGAAGTTCACGGCTACTCAGGGATCAAGCAACTTCATGAAACCGAAGTTTCTGGCCCGTTTTTGTTCTCGTCGTATTCGTTCACACGAAACATGCTGACGTTTGGATTGCGAAAGGTCAGGCTTGGTGTAGACATATCGATTGGAGTCTGGGGACTTGGCGTGTCGACAGTAGATGTTTCCACTCATTACGGTATTTTGGCGCGGCAATGGGTTCTATCGACGCCGGTCGATGGGGAGAAGATTGACATGTGGTTAATCGTTGATATTCGAAAACTTCCTAATTGGTGGTGGTTGAAAGGCGTTCTTCGGACCCCGGTAGCGAAGGTCGCGGCACAATTGGCGGTGAACGATCTTGAATTAGAAGTAGCGAAAGACGCAATCATTTGGGATCGACAGAGATATCGCGCAAGACCAGCTTTTTCGGCATTGGATCGTGATATCTCTTTGTTCCGTCGATATTGCGAGCAGTTTTATTCACAGGTTACGTGATGACAGACGAAGTACTTGAGGCAGAACCTAAAGAATCCTCCGAGTTTCATCGGCTTACCATAGCTGAAGAATTGGTTCTGTTAATGTTGAAGGACGATCTCGGGTTCGTAGCGGCACCGACGTCAGACTGGCGTATGTGGTGCGGATTTGCGGGTGCGGTCATTCTTGATTTATCGTTCAGGAACCGCATTGACGCTGACTTAGATCATCTTCATGTCTTGGATGCCGCACCCACCGGTGACGCGATTCTTGATCCTGCGCTTGAAATCATCTCGTACGAACCTATCCCTCGCACGACTCAATATTGGGTTGAGTACTTCGCACCAAATGCGGATGTATTTATCGAATTTGTGCTACAGCGACTCGTCAATATGGGGATTCTTGTACACGATACCGGAGGCTATTGGCAACTGAGCAATAAGGTCTTGCGTACCGGTCAATATGTCGGTCCTGGGCTAGAACAGCAGGAGGAAGTTAAGGCACGTATCCGCCGCGCGCTATTTGACGAAGAAATACCGGACCCGCACGATGTTACGCTCATCGGTCTACTATTGGTGTGCGACGGTTTCCGGTCGATGCTCGATTCTGACGAATTTGAGTTAGCACAGGAACGAATTCAACTGCTCGCAAGCATGGATTTGTTTGGGCAGGCAATCAGGTCCGCTGTTGGAGATTCGGACCCTGCGTCGTCTCAACCGACTGGTCCGAAGCGCCTCCCCGTACCGAAAATCAAACTGAGCTCGTACCTGAAATCGAAATCACTTAGAAAGAAAGACCTTGTCCGCTTTCTCTCGGAGATGCACGAAGAGTACGGTCCCGTGTTCCGTCTCGGTTTATCTGAAAACGGTTCAGTTGTATTGGCTGGTGCAGACATGAACCAGTGGGTGGCTCGCCGCGGCAGGCTGTACCTAAGAACCCGCGATTACCTTGAAGATTTTCAGACAGCGTGGGGTACTGCAAGATCGATCGCGAGCATGGATGGTGCCGACCATTTTCGAATGCGCAAGATTTATCGAGCGGGTAACGCGAGAGCTGTTGTGGAGGACCGGCTGGATGACTTATTCCGAATCGGTCGGGAGCGAATCGGAATGTGGCAAGACGGTAAGGTACTACCTGTGGAGATGGAGTGTCAGCGATTTACCGGTTGTCAGATTGCCCAGCTCGCAACGAGTATCGACCCGCCGATTAGCGTACTCGACGGTCTGATGAAGTATGAATTCCGTGCTTTGAAGATTCACGTGATGCACGTGATGCCAAAGTTCATGCTCAAGACACCGCGTATGAAAAGGTACTTAAACGACGTAATTGAAGTTTATCGTCATATTCATGAAAGCCATTCAGCAGAGGAACGGGCGGGTAAACCTCGTGATTTTGTCGACGATCTGTTGACGCTCCATAAATCGGATCCTCAGTTTCTGCCTGAAACCGATCTCGAGTTTGCGTTCCTCGCACCGTTAATCGCAGGGCACTATTTGGGAAGTCAGATGAGTTTCGCACTGTACGAAATGCTGACACATCCAGACTTGCACGAGAGGATCATCGCTGAAGCTGATGCACTGTTCGAAGGTGGCGACCCGACCAAAGATGAAGTCACGATGGATCGCATCGATTTCACCCATCGTTTCCTCATGGAGGTGATGCGTCTTCATCCGGTTATTCCGGTGCATAACAGAAAGGCGATGAACGAATTTGAAGTCGATGATTACCTTGTACCGGCGCGAAGTAATGTTCTAGTTGCTTTCACAGCAACTCAATACTTAGATGAACACTTCGAAAACGCTGATCAATTCGATCCAGACCGGTTTGGACCAGAACGAGAAGAGCATCGGAAACGGGGCGCTTTCTATCCATTCGGTTTAGGGACCCATACTTGCCTAGGCTCGCGGTTTACCGAACTGAACTTGGTCGCGAATCTCTTGTTAATCGTGCACCATTGCGATCTTGAGATGGTGCCAAAAAACTATCAGCTTAAGTTGAGCCCGTTACCAAAATTCAGTCCCGACAAGCGTTTCAAATTTAGAGTAAGGAAACTCCGCAACCCATTACCCGAGGCAGCCTGACAAGGCTCCAGATCGGATGTGAACCTTCAGCTGATAGATCGCGCACGCACTGTCGCTTAGATTCGGTGCGTTAGTCAGGGAACACTTCTGTACGGGAAGTGCCGCCCCAAGGTAGAAATCGACGAATGCGCACGAGCCATTTGGACGCCGTATCAACTACCGCAACCGGAAGGATCAACAAAGCAGGTGTGACTACCAGGGTAAGGATCGTGGCGAACGACAGACCAAACGCGATGGCCTGTGCGAGTGGTACCCAATAGGTCGAGAGATTACCACCTGTCGTCCATGTCCGATTGATGAAATCAATGGATTGATGACTCGCGAGCGGTAGAAGACCGATCATGGTGGTCACGGTGGTCAGGATGACTGGACGTAATCTCTGCAATCCCGTCAAAGTCACTAAGCGCACTAAGTCGAATTCTGGATGTTCGTTACGTCCTTGGTTAAAGGTGTCTATCAGCACAATGCTGTTATTTACGACGATTCCTGCCAACGCGATGATTCCTACACCGCTCAAGATCGCACTAAATGGCGAATTCGTAATTACCAAACCGAGAAACACACCGGCAGTCGATAGAACAATGGCAAATATCGTCACGAATGATTGGTAGATGCTGTTGTACTGTGTTACCAGCAGGACAAACATCAGGAGTAGCGCAAACGAAAACGCCTTCGCCACGAAGTCAATCGACTCGGCCTGGTCTTCTGCTGTGCCTCTGAAACGTATGTCAACCGAAGGATCAAATGACTGTTCGTCAAGCCATACTTGGATTTCGCTAATTTTTGCATCCGCTAGTACGTCGGGGACCACGTCCGCTTGTATGACATGAATGTCCCGCTGGTCGCGGCGCTGAATTGCATCTTGACGCTTGACGGCTCGCCGTGTCACGAAGTTTGAGATAGGTACCAAGCCTTCATTCGTCGCGATTTGTAGTTCATCGAGCTGATCAATACTGCGACTTGCAGCTGAAAAACGAAGGCGTATGTCCAGAGCCTCGTCGGCATCGTTTGGACGGTATTCGCCTAGTTTCGCACCGTCGGTGATCAGTTGCGCAGCGAGTCCGACCGTGGTTACATCGACCCCAAACAACGCGGCTTTCGCACGGTCCACGTCCAATTGCCATTCGAAACCAGGCAATGGGAGTGTGTCTTCGAGATTCCTCAGACCACTTACGTCATTAATAAGGTGTTCGCGTACGGCTTCCACGATCGGTGCGAGTTTTTGGCGGTCCCTTGCCGAAAACTGAATGAAGATAGGTTTACCGGCGAGAAGCTGACCTTCAAAAGGCTTTAGATCCACGATGATGCCGCCTATTTCCGCAGCTTTTGCACGGATCTCGTCGCCAATTTCAATGCCATTTCGTGTACGTTGGTTCGCTTCGTGGAGTTCGACCCAGATCGTTCCGATGACGTCCGCAGCGGAGCCTCCTCGATAGGTCTGACGCTGGCCTTCTCCGCGTTCAAAGCCGCTACTAATGAACGTACTTAACTCTTTCACGCCATCAGTTTCGACGATAGCCCGTTCGACCTCTCTGACGAGGGCGTGTGCTTCCTCGATGTTCAAGTTCCCTCTTGCGCGAACGAAAGCTTGTGAGTACACCGGGTCGTTCTCATTGAAGAATATGACACCGAGATCTCTGACGTTGTAGAGAGAGAAGATCCCGTAAACTGCTAGTACGATTGCGACAAGCGTGAAGAATGTATGGCGCGCTGCAGACGAAATTAACTTGGCGTACCAACGCGAAAATCCCTTTAGCTGATCAAGGTCCCGATCCCACGGACTCGCCGTCTGCGATTTCACCTCGCGTTCAACAATGTGTTTTGAAAGTGTGGCACCGAGGCTCGGGACGAAAATCAATGTATAGACGAGGGATCCGATCAATACAGCGAGCACTGTAAGTGGTAAATAACGCATGTATTCGCCGGGGACGCCAGGCCAGAATAACAACGGTAGGAACGCAGCTAGGGTAGTCGCGGTCGACGCAGTAACAGGCGCGAACATGCGCCTTGCGGCTTCCGAATATCCGCGTTCGCCAGAAGCGCCCGCCTCCATTCGACGTTCCGCATCCTCGGTTACGATGATGGCGCCATCGATCAACATACCGAGCGCCATCAGCATCCCGAACATCACCATGAAGTTGAACGAGTGACCAAACAACCACAAAAAGACAAGCGCAAACAGGAACGAGACAGGTATCGAAAACGCTACGATGACGCTACTGCGCAAACCGATTGACGGCAGCACAACAGCGAGTACTAGGAATAGTGCGGTAACGATATTTCCTTCTAACTCCGTTACCTGCTGCATGTCAAACGCAGAAGCATCGCGCGTAATGAACAGCTCGATGTTCTCAGGCATGGTGGGTTGGAGATCGTCAATTACCTCCCGTATCGCTCTCGTTGTGTCGATTGAGTTAGCACCGACCTGGCGGTACGGGAACAGCGAAACGGACTGTTTGCCGTTAGCACGAACGTAGTGGGTCCGGTCTTTAAACGTACGTCGAACCGATGCGACATCGCCTAGGGTGACTACGGTTTCACCGTCGGTAAAGAGGGGTAGATCGATGAGATCGTTGGCTTCTTCGACGACGCTGGGAATCTTGAGTGCAATGCTGCCTTTGCCGGAATCCAAAGAACCCGCCGGTATCAGTTGATTGTTGCGCGTGAGCGCGACGATTAATTGCTCGACGGTAATTCCATTCGCGAGTAGGCGAGCAGGTTCAACTGTGATTTCGAGCACCTCGTCTCGATGCCCTTGGATAACCACCGATCGAATACCGGGTATGGTCTCGATTCGGTCACGAAGAGCTCGCGCCGTATCAAGTACGAGACGCTCGGACGCTTTTTCGCTAACCAAATTGATCTGAACGATTGGAAAATCGGTGCTTGCTGTCTCGGTGACAACCGGTTCCTCAGCCGTAATCGGAAGTTCTGGTTTGGCACGATCGACAGCTTCCCGTACGTCAGCCATTGCGACATCGATATCCATGGACGCATCAAATTCGACGGATATGAAGGCCATATGCTCAGCCCCCGTCCCCGTAATCTCTTTGACGTTGTCGAGTGCCTTCAACTCAAGCTCGATGGGTCGTATGAGCAGCCGCGTCGCATCTTCTGGCGAAATACCTTCATGAACGACGGTGATCACGAAATAAGGTATTTCAACGCGTGGTTCGCTCTCGGTAGGGATCGACAAGCGTGCCACTACACCGAATATCACGATTCCGACCATGATCAAAATCATGGAGCGTTTCCGCCCCATGGCGATCTCAATAAGCTTGTCTTTCATTTATGCGTGGTTAACCAGACCGACTTGATCACATGAGCGCACTAGGATGAGCCGGAATCCCACTGAACGTCAACACGCTGACCGGGTGAAACGAGATCTTGTCCCACTGTGATGATGACAACTTCCATCGGCAAGCCGCCCACCCAAGTCCCATCGCCGTCTTCGGTAACAATGTCCACCTCGTGAAATTCGACCACGGAGTTATTGACTGTGTGGATTCCGAGTGTACCGGTATCCCCTAGAACTAACAACGCAGACGACACTTGATGTGCTAAATGGGTCTTCAATGGCAATCCGACCTCTGCAGTTACGCCGGACCTGATTTCGTACTGTTTATTCGGCATGGCAATTTCGACTCGAAACGTGCGCGAGCTGCTCGCCGCCTGTTTTCCAATAAACGAAACTTCGCCAGTTGCGATACGCCCGGTCGCAAGTGATGCATCGACAACAGTACCTAGGGCGATTTGATCTACAAACTGTTCAGGAACGTGAACAACGGCGTAAATTGGGTCGAGATCAAGGATGGTCGCGCATGGTGAACCTGGGACAAAAAAGTCACCGACCGTAGCATGAACACGTTCGACGAATCCGGAGATCGGTGCACGAACAACGGTATTGGCAAGCGCTTCTTCAGCTAACACCAGCGCGTGCTGCATCGCACTGAGGTTTGCTCTTGCTGCGACGACCTCGGATTCGCGTTGATAGTCGTTCTCTCGTAACCGCAACGCCCCTTTGTGTTCAAGTCGAGCCAACGTTACAGCGTCATTTGCCGCCGTTACTCGAGCGTCGCGGTCATTGACTTCAACGCTACAAATTGCATCACCTTTGTTTACTGTTGCGCCATCTTCGACGTTGCGCTTAACGACTTGACCGGTCGTTTCTGACTGTACAGACGCAACGTACTTGACTTCTGTCCTCCCATTGAGTGCCAATACACGCGCCTTTTCTGTCGCAACGCTACGGCGTGCACGTACTTTGACTGGCGCTCGGGCGTTCGCCCGTTCGTCGGCTGCGTTATTCAGCGCTGCGAGACTGGGTTGAATTTGAGTTTCGTCGGCGGCCAAGACGCCGGACAATAGCCAGATCAACGCCAAACCGAATACCGTTGCAGTGGCCGTTGCACGCCATGCAAGATCAGACGAAAGGTTGAACATACCGGACCTCAGCGGGATTCCGATTCGAACTATACATAGTTTCTAAATGTTCATGCCATAGTACAAGGCTCTTTCCTGAGCTTTGAACGTCGAGACAGTCGTGAAGATAAGCTTCTATAAAAATGGGACTGAAGCAACGGGTCTGAATAGATTCAGCGGTTCAATCGTTGACTAACGATGGCGAATGGTCTTAGTAATCCAATGAACAGGCGAGGTTTCGTCGATTAATGCAAGCCAATGCAGGCAAATTTCGGAATGACGCAATTTTCATTAAGGAGTACTCGAGAACAGACTAATCATGCCGTTGTACGCCAAGTTGCACCATGTTGTTCGAGTCGTTGAAGGGACTCAGCGTAGGTTAGATTTGATAGTGAAACTTGCTTAAAGGCATGAAATCATCCATCAAAGTAATGCCTTTCGGTTCGCGCTTAGGCTACAAACGCATAAGAAGACACCTCACGGGCTCCTCTTTTCAATAGTTTTCGCGAATATCGCCAGACTTTGGTCAGCTACCATCGTAATTAAGAAGGTTCCGGTATCTCACATTGGAGCCGCTAAAATCCATCTGCGTTAATTAGTTTTTGTCGGTCGTCTCTGACCATCTTCGTAATTTGAGTACGACCAGTTTCGAGTGAGGCAAATGTCGCGCGAATTCAATTTCCTAAGTCTCTCTCGTCGAATGCGCGGTGCGTATGAGAAGTGGTCGGTAGACAACCGACTTGCTAGTCTCGAACGCGAGATCGATGAACGTTCAGATGGCGAGAAAGCCGATGCGTCCTACGATCACGCCGAGATTGTCAATATTTATTACGACTTGTGCCATGAACTCATGGAATACGGTTGGGGCGATTGCCTTCATTTCGCTCCCTTGAAACCAGATGAGACCTTGGAAGATGCGGTGGTGCGTCACGAACGATTGATGATTGAGAAGCTTAGGTTGAAAGATTCCATGCAAGTGATCGATGTTGGTTGTGGGGTGGGTGGACCCATGCGTCGCGTGGCGCGCGAAACCAATGCTAAGGTCTATTGCATCAACAACAATGAATACCAACTATCTCAGGCGAAATTGAAGAACATCGAAGCAGGTTTAGACCATCTCGCGGAGTATTTGAGATGCGATTTCACGAACATGAGAACACTGAATGACGACACGTTTGATGCAGGATATGCGATCGAGTCTACGTGCCATGCCCAGGATAAACAGCGAGCGTTTGCAGAGATTTTTCGCGTGTTGAAACCTGGCGCTCTATTGTGGGGTCAGGAAATGTGCTTAACTAACTCTTTCGATCCTACTAACGCTCACCATAGATGGCTGAAGCAGGAGCTGATGCGTGGGATTGCACTTCACGATATCGCGACCTTTAGTGGCGTGAATAACTCTCTTGAGGCGGTCGGTTTCGAAGTCCTAGAGGCAAATGATTTTGCGGATACAGAAGAACCCAGTACACCGTGGTATGGTCCAATGGAAAGTAGGTACGGCTCGATAGGGAATTTCTTCCGCCGAACGCCGATCGGTCGCGCAGCGATTTTGTGGATTGTGCGTCTTTCAGAATTGATAGCGTTGTTTCCGCGTGATGCTCATCGAGTCTTACGCTTCATGGATAGAACAGCTGACGCTTACGTAAATGGTGGAAGAGAAGGCGTATTTACAACGCTCTATTGCTTCGTAGCGCGTAAGCCAAGCTAGCAGCAAGGATTTTCTGCTTCTAGATATGACACTACGGACTCGCTAAGTCATGGCAATTCCTTATCGTGTCACTCTTTATTAATGAGTAGCGTAGAAGCGTTTGATTGCCAGCAACTTCACGATCTAAGGCTATCTATTCGTAATGGCGTCGGCGAACCAAGTCGCTGCATATCGAAGCTTTAACAGCGAAATCGCCGTCAATTTAGATTAGCCAAATCGCAGAAGTGCACTGAGCTTGATAACGATTTACCGAACTTCAAATTCGTCGATAGTTGATGTATACTCGGTATACGAAAAACCGAGATTTCGCGATGTCGTTCAGAGTCGCGGGGTGTCTTGTAAGCTGTCTAAGCATCAGCTTATTCATCGTCTCCTGCGGAGGTGGAGGCTCGTCAACGAGCGTCTCTCCGCCCGCGCCGATTACGCCAACGGGACCACCTGCGCCGCCTCCCCCGCCACCCGGTCCAACTAACGCCGAATTGGAAGCAGCATCCGCGTTTGCTAGTAAAGCGACGTTTGGGATGCCGTACGAAGGCATTGTCACAATTGCCGAAACCGGACATGAGGCGTGGTTGGATGACCAACTGGAATTAGAACCGACATACCATCTTGAATTTGCGGATGAGTTGGTTCGGAGACGCGACGCAGGCGAATTTAAGCCTGCTGATGACGGTATCTTGCTGACGATCACGTTTTGGCGGGGTACATGGTGGAATCGTGCCATGACTGCGCCGGATCAGGTTCAACAACGAGTCGCCTATGCTTTAAGTCAGATATTTGTAGTCTCCGACATCGATATTCTGCGCGACAATCCTCCTGCGCTCACTAGCTATATGGATGTGCTGCTTGAGGGTTCAACCGGAAACTTCCGAGATTTATTACTTGATGTGGCTTTACACCCGGCCATGGGCATTTATTTAAGTCACGTAAATAACCGAAAAGCGGATCCCGAAAACAACATATTTCCGGACGAAAACTTCGCGCGTGAAGTGATGCAGTTATTCAGTATTGGTCTTTTCGAGCTAAATGACGACGCCACCCATAAGCGCGACGCTGACGGTAATCTGATTCCGACCTATGACAGTGACGACATTCGCGAATACGCCAAGATCTTCACGGGTCTGTCCTATAGTGGTCCAAATGCTTGGTTTGGAAGATGGCGCCCTTACTTTCGTGAACCGATGCAGATGTTTGAGAATCAGCATTCACCTGGTCCAAAGCACTTGTTAGGGGGAGTCGTGGTTCCTGATGGTCAAACGGGTATGGAAGACATCGAGATGGCCATCGACAGTTTATTTAACCATCCTAATGTTGGACCATTCATCGGTCGTCAACTCATCCAGCGTATGACGACTTCGAACCCTTCACCCGCGTATATCGAACGGGTTACTAACGCTTTCAATGGTGTAACGTCCGGTGTTCGTGGCGACATGAAGGCTGTTATTAAGGCCATTCTGCTCGATCCAGAAGTTACGAATCCGCCGATTCCGCGAACAGCAGGAAAGATGCGTGAGCCGGTCTTACGACTTGCTGCTTTAGCGCGACAGTTCAACGCCGAGTGTGAGGATGGTTTGTTCTACAACAACGGTTATACGATGAATTATCACGGGCAACAGCATCCGTTGAATGCCCCGAGTGTGTTCAACTTCTATTCTCCGTTCCATTCACCGGCGGGCACACTAGCCGAGAACAATCTCGTTGCGCCGGAATTGCAGATCACGACGGCGACCACGGTGATCAACATGGTCAATCTGGTGGATTTAGGAGTGTTTCACGATGCGAGGCTATTCTCGCCAAGTGAGCCGTTCAAGCCGACTCAGATCAATATCGACGATTACGTGGAACTCGCAGACGATGTTGACGCGTTGATTGACCGTCTGGACCTCGTGATGACGGCTGGTCGTCTCGATGATGCGACACGGCTGCGAATCAAGCTGGGTATTGAGAGCGTCGGCGACAACGATCTAGATCGCGCACGCCATGCGATTTACTTGTTCGCAATGTCGCCGAACTATGTAGTGGAGGGTTAGCTATGGCAACGCGTAGAACCTTTCTGACACATTCGTGTGGACTTGGGGTGGCTGCCGCGACGTCCACGAGCACGATGCTCTCACTAGGGTTCGCCCGGCAAGCCGCGGCACACCATCATGGGGGTGACTACAAGGCATTGGTTTGCATCATGTTGGCGGGCGGTAATGACTCGTTCAACATGCTGGTGCCACACGATCAAGATCAATACGACGAGTACCGCAAGTTCCGAACTGATCTTGCGTTACCGCGAGAAGACCTGCTGCCGCTTCCTGAAAACAACGAAGGGCGCACGTACGGGTTGCACTCGGGTATGGCGGATATTGAGCAACTCTATCGCGAAGGTGAGGTCGCGGTCGTTAACAATGTCGGTACATTGCTTGAGCCAATCGATCCCGCAGCCCTGCAGGAAGGGCGAGCGCGGGTTCCGATTGGGCTCTATTCGCACTCGGATCAGCAGATGCAATGGCAGACTGCTGTCAGCTACAGTCGTAGCGCAACCCAAGGGTGGGCGGGACGCGTCGCCGACCTGCAGGGACCTGAGTTAGCGAATGGCATTTCGACGAACATATCGCTCAACGGGACTAACGTGTTCCAGAGTGGAGAACGCGCAGTGCCTTACAACATCCACCCGACCGGTGACGGCGCGCAGACCATTTGGGCATACGGCGATGAGGTTGGCTACAACAGCACGCGCAAGCAGATGGTTGATGATGTATTCAGCGTGGAGCACGATAACTTGCTTCGCAATGAGTACGCGATCAGGATGCGGAAGGCGATCAATAACGCGAAGACATTTGTCGAGGCGATTCGTCAAGCTCCTGAAATTCAAACGCCCTTTATTAATCAGAGACTTTCAACCGCTATGCGACAAATTGTTCGTGTAATCTCGGTGCGCGAACTTCTGGGTGCGACTCGTCAAACGTTTTTTGTTCAGATCGGTGGTTGGGACCATCATGATGAGGTGCTGAACAATCAAGCGCGCATGTTCCCATACGTTAGTTACGCGATGAGCCGTTTCCGTGATGCACTTCGAGAAATTGGGGTGTACGATAAAGTAACGACATTCACCATTTCAGACTTTGGTCGTACGTTGACATCGAATGGCAAAGGTTCTGATCATGGTTGGGGTGGGCATCACCTCGTTATGGGGGGTGCGGTTAATGGCGGTAAGATGTATGGCACGTATCCGACGCTCCATCAAAACCACCCGATGGACACGGGACGTGGCGTATTCATGCCAACCACGAGCACCGAGGAGTATTTCGCGGAACTTGCCTTATGGTTCGGTGTTGCGCCGAGTGATTTGGATCGAGTACTCCCAAACGTGCGAAACTTCTATTCGCCGAGTTCTACAGATTCACCGTTAGGCTACATGATGAGCTAGGTGTCTTAGTCTCACGCGACTCGGTTCGTCAACCATTCATTTAATTTGCCTAGTTCACTCAACACGGTGTTCGTGTTTCGGCAACCGTTAGGACATAACGATCTCACAGACTACACAACCAGATCAGTTCATCGTCAAACCGGATGAGCGTTTTTCATTAAGCAAGCGACCGACTCGACAACTTGGCTTTACGCTCAACAAACCTGATGCGCAGAAGAAACTGAAGGAGTGTGTAACGCGATTTGCGGAGCTCCAACACCGACTGTTTGCTGAGAGTTCGCGTTCATTACTGCTGATCTTTCAGGGAATGGATGCCTCTGGGAAGGACAGTACGATCCGGCACGTGACGACCGGTCTAAATCCAGCAGGTGTTCATGTTCATGCATACGGCGTACCGACGCAGGAAGATTTAGAACAGTCCTACTTCCAGCGTCATTGGCGTGACCTCCCTTCACAAGGTCGCATTGGCGTTCACAACCGATCTCATTACGAAGAGGTTGTTGTAACACGCGTTCACCCGACACTTTTAAAGTTGCGTGGATTTGAGGTTTCGGCTGCCAACGAGTCGTTCTGGCAGGACCGATTTGAAGATATCCGGAGCTTCGAACGGCACTTAACGCGACAAGGGCACACAGCGATACTCAAGTTTTTTCTGCATGTGTCAAAAAAAGAACAACTCAAGCGACTGGTAGAACGACTCGATGATCCCGAAAAGAACTGGAAATTCGAGATTAGCGATGTTCGTGAACGACTGCATTGGGATGACTACCAAATTGCGTATGAGAAAGCGATTGCGGCAACATCAACGAGTGATGCGCCGTGGTTCGTGATTCCGGCTGATCAGAAACGATTCGCCCGTTTAGCGATAGCTGAGATTGTCGTCAATCGACTGTCCAAGATGGACCCGCATTTTCCTGATGCTGAGGTTGACCTGGAGAAAGCAAAGAGTGCGTTGCTACGCACATAAGGTCACTAAAAGAGGTCAACGAGTCGTCCGGAAAATCTTAGAATTCCGCGCTCGCAGTTCGTCCGACCCAGGTGCGTAAGTGCGTGTCACGCCGCCATAGCTCAGCCGGTAGAGCAGCTCACTTGTAATGAGAAGGTCCAGGGTTCAATTCCTTGTGGCGGCACCATATTCGTTCTAGGATTAAAGACTTCGAGACGGGAACGTTTGACATAGAGGGGTCGGATAACGAAAATGTCCCGCCTACATTTGCACGTGCAGGAGGGGTTCCCGAGCGGCCAAAGGGACCAGACTGTAAATCTGACGGCTCAGCCTTCGTAGGTTCGAATCCTACCCCCTCCACCAATCAAGATCGTGGGCTTGTTAGGTTGAGCCGGACGTGGCGGGTATTGTTCAGTGGCAGAACCTCAGCCTTCCAAGCTGATGGCGCGGGTTCGATTCCCGCTACCCGCACCAGTATGCGAATGGTGGGTCATGTCACGGAACGTAACAGGGCTCACATAGCTCAGGCGGTAGAGCACTTCCTTGGTAAGGAAGAGGTCATCGGTTCAAATCCGATTGTGAGCACCATCCGCCTTAAATACGCTGTTCAAATCAGCGCCGGGAAACTGGCGCACATTGAAAGCTCGCCGATGGAACATGATGGAACAATTTAGCAAATGAGAGTGAAGGCCAGTAGCTCAGTTGGCAGAGCGAGGGTCTCCAAAACCCTAGGTCGGGGGTTCGAGACCCTCCTGGCCTGCCAACTCTCAACTCAACTGAATCGCGACTGAACGAAAAAGTGGCAACAACAAAAACCACAGACAGAACCGAGGGCTTCGATTTGCTTGACCGCGTTAAGTGGTTGGGTGTTTTCGCATTGCTCATCGCCGGTGTTGTCGGAAATTGGTATTTCGGCGAAACATCATTACTGTTGCGCGCACTTGTGTTGGTCGGACTGGCGCTTTTAGCTGCCTATCTGCTATACCTAACAAAGCGCGGTAAGCAACTATGGGAACTAGCAAATGCATCTCGCGCAGAGATACGACGTGTCGTTTGGCCTACCCGTGAGGTCACGCTACAGACGACATTAATTGTGATCGCATTGATCTTGGTCGTCTCACTGATCCTGTGGGGATTGGATTCGGCGCTGTCTTGGGGAGTGAAACAAGCCATTGGATAAAGAACCAACAACGACAAGTGACTCGACCGACACTACCCATCAAACGGTTGATCGAGTTGCAGCGGACGAGACAAGTACAACCAATGACGACACCACGGTCTCCGAGCTTGAAGGAGATTCTGCCAACGCAGGTGTGGTGACCGAACCGCAATTTGATCGTGCAGTATTAGACGACCCTAACAAGAAGTGGTATGTTGTTAGCGCACAAGCCGGGCAAGAAAAACGCGCGGCTGCCACGCTTGAAGAGCGTGTGAAATACTCGGAATTGAGCGACAAATTCGGTGCGATTTTGGTGCCGAGCGAAGAGGTCGTCGAGTTGCGAGGAGGCAAGCGACGACGCAGCGAACGCCGTTTTTATCCAGGTTACATCTTCATCAATATGGAGATGGATGAAACGACGTGGGAGTTAGTTACAAAAACTACACGCATTTCTGGATTCGTTGGCGGTACAATTGCCAAGCCCACACCGCTCCCAAAAGCTGAAATTCAGCTTATTTTGGATTGGATCGATCAAGGCGGAGAAAAGGTCACGCCCAAGACCGTTTTTGAGCCAGGCGAACTCATTCGCATCATCGACGGGCCGTTTAATGAATTCAGCGGGACCGTCGAGGAAGTTAACTACAAGAAACAGCAACTGGTGGTTGCTGTCACCATTTTTGGCAGGTCAACGCCTGTCGAATTGGATTTTTCCCAAGTCGAGAAAGGTTGATAACCAGGTTATCAACACAGATCGCTTCATCCACTTAGAACGCTTGACCACATATGGCTAAACAGATTGACTCTTACCTGAAAATGCAGGTACCGGCTGGTCAGGCTAATCCTGCACCTCCGGTAGGGCCTGCATTGGGTCAAGCCGGACTGAACATTATGGAATTCTGCAAAGCGTTTAACGCTCAGACTCAAGGCATGGAACCGGGAGTTCCCGTTCCTACCGTGATCACCATATTTGCGGACCGCAGTTTCACATTCGTCACGAAATCGCCACCGGCTGCTTATCTCATCAAGCGCGCCGCAAGCGTTGAAAAAGGTAGCGGTACACCGAATACAGAGAAAGTGGGAACGGTTTCTCGAGCCCAGCTTGAAGAAATTGCGAAGACCAAGGATGCGGAGTTGACTGCAGCGGACATGGATGCTGCGGTGAAGACTCTGGCCGGCACCGCCCGAAGCTCAGGGATTGAAGTGGAAGGTCTCTAATGGGTAAACGACAAACGAAGCGTAAACAAGCGGCACAGGAACGTTTAGAAGCTGGCAAGGTCTATGCGATCGACGAAGCCGTAAAAATTCTTTGTGAGTTGCCTACAGGTAAGTTCAAAGAGTCGGTTGATCTAGCCGTGAACCTCGGTGTGGACCCTCGCCAAGCAGATCAGAATGTTCGAGGCGCGATCGTCCTACCCCACGGTACGGGTAAAGACGTCCGAGTCGCGGTCTTCGCCCAAGGTGCGAACGCAGATGCTGCAAAAGAAGCAGGCGCGGATGTCGTCGGGCTTGACGATCTTGCAGAACAGGTTAAAGCGGGCAATTTCGATTTCGATGTAGTGATTGCCGCACCTGATTGCATGCGTGTCGTCGGTTCATTAGGCAGGATTTTGGGGCCTCGTGGCTTGATGCCGAATCCAAAAAGCGGCACCGTTACTCAAGATGTTGCAGACGCCGTGAAGAATGCCAAATCGGGTCAAGTGCAATATCGTGCTGATCGGACGGGCATCATCCACGGTTCAATCGGTCAAGTTGGTCAGGACGAGACCCAAATTAAGGAGAACGTGGAAGCGTTGATAGCGGAATTACGTAAATCTAAGCCGCCATCAGCCAAAGGGACCTACATCAAGAAGGTCACGATTTCCACGACCATGGGACCAGGCATTTCCGTGGAAGAATCAAGTATTGGAGCGGCGTAACGATGCCCCTTAGTCTTGCAGGCAAAGAAGCCATCGTCACAGAAGCGCACGAGGTCGCGCAAACGGCTACAGCTACGGTGGTCGCTGACTATCGCGGTATGACGGTTGCCGAGCTCACGGAACTACGCAAGCAAGCACGAGCTTCTGGCGTGAAAGTGACAGTTATTCGTAACACACTTGCGAAACGTGCATTTGAAGGGACCGACAACGCATGCCTTGACGAAGTGTTGAGCGGTCCGACGATGCTTGGTTTCAGTTATGAAGATCCTGGCGCGAGCGCGCGGCTGTTTCGCGATTACGGACGTGAATGTCCGGCACTGGAGGTTAAAGCACTTTCGCTCAATGGCGAGTTATATGGTGCAGAGGATCTCGCGAAAGTAGCCTCGTTGCCGACCAAGGAAGAAGCGCTTGCGCAACTGTTATCTGTTATGAAAGCGCCGGTCACAAAACTGGCACAGACCTTACAAGCCGTTCCCTCAAAGCTAGTTCGTACTTTGGTCGCACTTAAGGACCAGAAGAGCGCGAACGAGTCGTAACCACCCATCCCATCAACTCATCTCATTTGGAGTAAGCAGTGAGTCTTTCCAACGAAGAAATCATTGATGCTATAGCAGAAAAATCTGTTATGGAAATCGTCGAGCTTGTCGAAGCGATGGAAGAAAAGTTTGGCGTACAAGCCGCCGCCGCAGTCGCCGTCGCAGCTCCGGCCGCCGGTGCTGGCGATGCTGGTGGCGCTGAAGCCGAAGAAGAGAAATCAACCTTTGATATCGAGCTAGCCAGCTTCGGTGACAACAAGATCAAGGTCATCAAAGCCGTCCGCGAGTTGACTGGTCTTGGTCTCAAAGAAGCCAAAGCGCTTGTCGAATCCGCTCCCGCGAACGTTCGAGAGGGCGTAGCGAAGGAAGAAGCCGAAGAAGTCAAAGCTACTTTGGAGGCCGAGGGCGCAACGGTCGAGCTTAAGTAACTCGCGGCTCAATCTCCCACGCTTTTTCAATTCAATTCCTCTAACGCGCGACTGACGTCGTGCGCGCATGCGCACGTCTTGTCATTGCGCGTCGTCAACACGGAGCGATGAATGCCTTACAGCTTCACAGAAAAGAAACGGATTCGTAAGGACTTCGGTCGGTTAGCAGAACCGTTGGGGTTCCCCAACCTGCTGGCGATTCAAACGGAGTCATACAGCAAGTTCCTACAGGCTGACGCACCACAAACAGAACGGGTGGATGTCGGCCTGGAAGCCGCCTTTAATTCGGTTTTCCCGATCAATGCGATCAATCAGGCTGCGTCACTGCACTATGTGGGGTACGAGCTTGAAGAACCAGTATTTGACGTGAAAGAATGCGTCGTCCGAGGCGTGACCTACTGTGCGCCTCTTCACGTGACATTACAGCTCGTGTTTTGGGACAACAGCAAGGATCCAACGAGTCCGGACCCACGCAAGGTCATCGAACAGACGGTTTACCTTGGCAACGTACCGTTGATGACGGACACAGGTACGTTCGTTATTAACGGGATTGAGCGCGTTGTGGTATCGCAGATCCACCGCAGCCCTGGTGTGATTTTTATTGACGACGGCGGTAAAGTGCACTCGTCAGGAAGAAAACTCTATTCTGCGCGCGTGATACCGGCGCGTGGCGTATGGGTCGATTTCGAATTTGGTATGGAACCGCGCGAAACGACCGAATTGATCTATGTACGGATCGATCGAAAGAAGAAGATCCATATCACGCATTTGTTGCGAGCCATGGAATTCAGCGATGAAGACATTCTGAGCATCTTCTATGACGTCAATACGTACAAAATCCAAAAGAACGGCAAGATCATCCTCGACCTGTATCCAGAGCGTTTGTTAGGCGAGACCTCGAGCATCGAAATCAAAGACTCGGATGGCAATGTTCTCGTCAACGAAGGCGATCGTATATCTGAACGTCACGTCAAACGAATGCTGGATGCAAAGTTAACGCGACTCGAAGTGCCGCGCCGCTACCTAGTAGATCAGGTTACTGCGACTAGTTACATGGACGCGTCGACAGGCGAAGCGTTTTTACACTGTAACCATGTGCTCACCGAGAAAGACATTGATGCGTTGATTGACGCGGGCGTCGATGTATTAGATACGTTGCATGTGAATGAGCTAAACAAAGGCTCATATATCGCGGATACGATCCGACGAGAACCAGACCATGAGCGTAACAACGGACGCATTCGTTCACTCGTTGAAATCTACAACGTCATGCGTCCGGGTGAACCCGTCAGTGCGGAATCGGCCACCCAACTGTTCATGAATTCCTTCTTCAATTCGGAACGTTATGACTTATCGCCTGTCGGGCGAATGAAGATCAATCGCCAATTGGAATGGCGCAACCATGAGTGTTTGATCGGTCAAGTGCTCAACGAAAGCATCAAAGACCCGCAGACACGTCGCGTCCTATTCAAGAAGGGGACGGAAATCGATTTGGCCGTTGCAGAACGCTTGGTCGCGGATGGGGTCACGACGATTCGAGTTGCAACACCCGAATTTGCCGATCACTATTACCACGGTCTCGTCCTTGCGGCCGATTTGCTTGATCAGAAAGGTAAGGCACTGTTTCCGAAAGGACGGTTTGTCGGTACTGAAGAAATTGACGAGCTGCAAGAGCAAGGTATTGATGAAATCGAGATAGTAGTACCAAATCCAAATTCGCGCGTGCTGTCTCACGCTGATTTGGTGCAGGTCCTTCGCAAACTCGTCGAAACACGAGACGGTCAGCGAGAGACAGATGACGTCGACAATCTGAGCAACCGACGTGTAAGGTCAGTTGGTGAGACGGCGGAAACTGCGTTTCGATCTGGACTTATGCGCGTACAACGTGTCGTGCGTGATCGCCTAGCGATCGCAGAGACTGACGGTCTTATGCCTCAGGACATGATTAACGCCAAACCTATTGCTGCGGCGATCAACGAGTTCTTCGGTTCCTATGAACTTTCACAGTACATGGAACACAACAACCCTCTGTCGGAAGTTACACATAAACGTAAGATCTCGGCTCTAGGTCCGGGCGGTCTTAATCGAGAAAACGCAGGGTTCGAAGTACGCGATGTTCACCCAACGCACTACGGCCGTGTGTGCCCGATTGAGACCCCGGAAGGTGGCAATATTGGCTTGATCAACAGCCTCGCGACATATGCGAAGATCAATGAATATGGCTTCATTGAAACCCCGTATCGGGAGGTTCGCAACGGTAAGGTCACGAATAAGGTGGCATATCTATCGTCGATTGCGGAGGAGCAGTTCTACATCGCGCAAGCAAACGCGCTGTTAAACGACGATAACGAGCTGACGGAACTTCGAGTTAATTGCCGTTACCGAGGCGAGTTCTTGCAGACAACGCCTGAAAACATCCAATACATGGACGTGTCACCGAAACAAATCGTTTCGATCACGTCGGCGTTGATCCCATTCCTCGAACACGTTGAAGCTAATCGCGGATTGATGGGATCAAACCAACAGCGACAAGCGGTGCCAAATATCAAGCCAGAAGCGCCATTGGTTGGCACAGGTATGGAACGTGTGATTGCCCGCGATTCCGGTGTTTGCGTTATCGCGAAGCGTGACGGCGTCGTCGAGATGGTGGACGGTACGCGTATTGTGGTACGTGCAACAGCACGATCGAAAGACGTCATCGAAGACGACGTTGATATCTACGCGCTCCAGAAGTTCACGCGCTCGAATAACAGCACGTGCATTAACCAAAAACCAACGGTGAAGTTGCATGACCGAGTGAAAGCGGGTGACATTTTGGCGGACGGCCCGGCGGTGGACTTGGGCGAACTCGCACTAGGTCACAACATTCGTGTCGCGTTTATGCCTTGGAATGGTTACAACTACGAAGACTCGATTCTTGTATCTGAGCGAGTGGTCGAAGACGATCTCTTTACGACGATTCACATTCAGAAATTCGACTGTACCGCCCGTGAAACCAAAATGGGTCCGGAAGAGATCACTGCTGATATACCAGGCATTGGTGAATCTCCGCTCACAAAATTGGACGGAAACGGCATCGTCACGATTGGCGCAGAAGTCAAAGGCGATGACATCCTCGTTGGCAAGGTCACGCCGAAAGGTGAGACACAGCTGACTCCGGAAGAAAAGCTGCTTCGTGCAATCTTTGGTGAAAAAGCATCGGACGTCAAAGACACATCGTTACGACTACCGAAAGGTGTCAGTGGTACGGTGGTTGATGTTCAGGTTTTCACGCGTGAGGACGTAGAGAAGGATGACCGCGCGAAAGCGATTCGCGATGAAGAACTGAGCAGCTTTAAGAAAGACTTGGCAGACCAGTTTGAGATCGTCAAAAATGCGAAATATGACCGCTTGGCGACGATGCTCAAAGGTCTAAAAGCTACCGTCGCACCGGGTCTCAGTAAAGGAGAGGCGATTACAACCGCTTACCTGAATGAACTTGATCAAGATGCGTGGCTAGGCATTCGTACGGCGGACGATGACATCAATAAGGTGCTCGATCGCGTTTCTTCGGACTTAGATGATTTAGCGACCAAGCACGAACGGGAAATCAAGGACAAGCGGAAGAAACTTGAGCGCGGCGATGATCTGCGACCGAGTGTGCTCAAGGAAGTTCACGTGTACATCGCCACCAAGCGTCGCATCCAAGCTGGCGACAAGATGGCAGGCAGGCATGGCAACAAAGGCGTGATCTCTGTGATCATGCCAGTCGAAGACATGCCATTTGATGAGCACGGCGAACCAGTGGACATCGTTTTGAACCCCTTAGGTGTGCCTTCGCGTATGAACGTGGGTCAGCTACTTGAAGCTCATATCGGATGGGCCGCAAAAGGCATAGGTTTACAGATCGGTCGCATGCTTGATCAGCGCAAAGCTGTTGAGGAAGTACGCACCTATCTAGAAAAAGCGTACAACACCGTCGGTGACAAACCTGTAGATGTAGGTAGTTTGAACGACAAAGAGCTGATTGAGCTTGCAGGAAATCTGCGCAATGGCATTCCGGTTGCAACGCCAGTCTTTGATGGCGCACGTGAATTCGACATTAAAGCGATGTTGGAACTTGCGGGATTGCCGACCTCCGGTCAAACGACCCTCTACGACGGACGAACTGGCGAAGCATTCGACCGTCCAGTTACGCTCGGCTATTTGTACCTATTGAAACTTAATCATTTGGTTGATGACAAGATGCATGCGCGATCGACAGGTTCGTACAGCATGGTCACGCAGCAACCTCTTGGAGGAAAGGCACAGTTCGGCGGTCAACGTTTCGGAGAAATGGAAGTTTGGGCGCTTGAAGCTTACGGTGCTGCGTACGCGTTACAGGAAATGCTGACTGTCAAATCGGACGACGTCGAAGGACGTGGCCGAATGTATCAGGACATTGTGAACGGTAATTACGGTATGAAGCCGAACATTCCAGAATCGTTTAACGTCATTCGGAAGGAAATCCGGTCGTTGGCGTTAGACGTAGATTTCGGTACGGACGTTTAGATAGGAGAAAGTCATGGTTGCATCTACCTTCAATCCAACGGCGCCAGGATTCTCTCGGCCACGAGTTAGCTCGATGTTTGCGCCGCCACCTGGACGTTCGCCACAAAGTGAAGACGACTTCAACATGTTGCAGATCAGTCTGGCGTCGCCAGAGATGATCCGCAGTTGGTCGCACGGTGAGGTTAAAAAGCCGGAGACGATCAACTACCGAACACTGAAGCCAGAGCGTGATGGCTTATTCTGCGCTAAGATCTTCGGACCTATCAAAGATTTCGAGTGCTTGTGCGGTAAATATAAGCGGCAAAAGCACAAGGGTGTCGTGTGCGAGAAGTGTGGGGTTGAAGTCACCACAAGCAAGGTGCGACGCGAGCGCATGGGACACATCGAATTAGCGTGTCCGGTCGCCCACATTTGGTTCTTCAAATCAATGCCTTCGCGTATCGCTACGTTGCTCGACATCACGGTAAAGCACTTGGAACGGGTGCTCTATTTCGACTCTTTTATCGTCGTCGAAAGCGACGTCCCTGAAGAGGTCAAGATCGGCACTGTCCTGACTCAAGAGGAACTTGAAGCCGCGCAGGATCTGCACGGTGAAGATGCACTCGAGGTGGAGATGGGGGCGTCTGCAATCGAGCGTATCCTCGAGGATATGGATCTTGAATATGAAGCAGAGTTACTCCGCGAAGAGCTCGATGCTACGCGGTCAGAGGCAAAGAGCAAGAAGATCACGAAACGGCTCAAGTTGATCGAGGCGTTTATCAAGACGAACAACAAGCCGAACTGGATGATTTTGCGGACGTTGCCGGTATTACCACCGGAATTGCGCCCGCTGGTGCCTCTTGAAGGTGGCCAGTTTGCAACATCTGACTTGAACGATCTCTATCGTCGCGTCATAAATCGCAACAATCGATTGAATCGACTCATTGAACAGAGTGCACCGGAGATCATCCAGCGCAACGAAAAGCGAATGCTGCAAGAGTCGATCGATGCGTTACTTGACAACGGTCGGCGCGGTCGTGCGGTTGTAGGACGAAACAAGAATCCGCTGAAATCACTTTCGGCCATGATTCAGGGTAAGCAAGGACGCTTCAGACAAAACCTACTTGGGAAGCGGGTGGATTACTCTGGTCGTTCGGTCATCGTGGTCGGTCCAACGCTCAAGCTGCATCAGTGCGGCTTGCCGAAGAAAATGGCGTTAGAGCTATTCAAGCCTTTCATATTTGGCGAGATCATGCGGCGGAATCCCGCCGAAATGACCATTCGTCAGGCGAAAACACAAGTTGAGAACGAAACACCGGAAGTGTGGGACATTCTCGACGACGTGATTCGCGAGCATCCCGTATTGCTGAACCGTGCGCCAACGCTGCACCGATTGAGCGTTCAAGCATTTGAACCGGTGCTGATTGAAGGCAAGGCGATCCAACTGCACCCGCTGGTGTGCGTCGCATTCAACGCCGATTTTGACGGCGACCAGATGGCCGTGCATGTTCCGCTGACGCTCGAAGCGCAGTTGGAGTGCCGCGCGTTGATGATGTCAACTAACAACATCCTCTCGCCTGCGAACGGGGAGCCGATCATCGTACCTAACCAAGACGTTGTCTTAGGGCTCTACTACATGACCCTAGAAAAGGTCAACGTCCCGGGCGAAGGTTCGATTTTCCGTGACGTGGCGGAAGTTCAACGCGCATATCAGTCAAAAGTCGTGGATCTTCACGCGAAGATCAAAGTGCGCATTGACGATTACCAAGCAGACGGCACGCCGTATACCCACACAGTCGATACGACGGTTGGTCGTACATTGCTGCGTGACTTACTCCCGCCGCCGATGAGTTTCGACTTGGTTAACCAGGTGCTCAACCGTGGCGCGATTTCCAACTTGGTCAACGTCTGTTATCGACGTGTTGGTCTGAAAGAGACCGTGGTGTTTGCGGACCAGTTGATGTATACCGGCTTTCACTATTCGACGATTTCCGGTTGTTCGATTTGCATCGAGGACTTTGTCATACCTGACAGTAAAGCGAAGATCATCGACGAATCGTTGCATGAAGTACAGACCATCGAACAGCAAGCGATGGCGATGTTAGTGTCAGAAAACGAACGCTACAACAAAATCGTAGATGCATGGACCGCGGCTGAGACGCAAGTCAAGAAAGACATGATGGACGGTCTCGAAACCATCACGGTTCAAGATCGCGATGGCGAGGAAGTTCAGCAACATTCGTTCAACTCCGTGTTCATTTATTGTGACTCGTCGGCACGTGGTTCCCCGGAACAGATTCGACAGGTGGCTGGAATGCGCGGTTGCTTATCGCGACCAGATGGTACGATCATCGAAACACCGATCATCGCGAATTTCCGTGAAGGTCTCACGGTCAATGAGTACTTCATTTCGACCCACGGCGCTCGTAAAGGCTTGTCCGATACTGCGCTGAAGACTGCGAATGCGGGTTATCTGACCCGTCGACTGGTAGACATTTCCCAAGATTTGGTGATCACAGAGTCTGACTGCGGTACGACCGAAGGTCTGCAGGTCACCGCATTGATCAACAAGAAAGAAGGCGATGTTTCGCTGTCAGTATTCGAACGAGTGCTTGGACGAATGACCTCGCAACCGGTAGTTGATCCGGTCACCGAAAAGGTTGTGATCGAAGCCAATACACTGATTTCGGAAAATCATGCAGAGCTGATTGAGAATATCGACGAGATTTGGGTTCGGTCTCCAATCACATGTGAAACACGCTATGGGGTGTGCGCAGCTTGCTATGGTCGCGACCTGGCACGGGGACACCTTGTGAACGAAGGCGAATCGGTTGGTGTCATCGCTGCTCAGAGCATCGGTGAACCGGGTACCCAGCTGACGCTGCGAACATTCCACATGGGCGGTGCCGCATCGCGAACATCGGTTGATGACCGCGTCATTGTGAAGAGCGCGGGAACCGTGCGACTACGTGGCGCGCGCCTATTGTCACTGGAAGATGGTCAAGCGATCGTAGTATCGCGGACCGCCGAGATCGTCATTGCGGATGAGCATGGACGCGAACGTGAACGCTATCGGGTTCCCTATGGTGCACGACTTTCGCCATCAGCAGCAAGACAAGAGCATGTTGAAGTTCGTGAAACGGTTGCTGAATGGGACGTTCACAGCCATCCGATCATCAGCGAGAAGAACGGTGTCATCGTTTACGAAGACATCGTGGAAGGCTCTAGTGTTGAGCGTGTACTGGATGAGTTGACTGGTATTGAGTCGACAACCGTCATTGAGGAAGCTGATCGCACGGACGTCATTGATGAGGAAACCGGTAAGTTGCGCAAGCTTCGCCCGACGCTCAAGCTGTATCGCAAAGGACGCGCGAAGACCGATACCAACCTGATCAACTCGTTCCGGTTAAGTGACGGCGCATCGATCGATGTGAAAGATGGTGACGAGGTGCATGAAGGTGCGACGGTAGCGACCGTACCTACCACGGCGGTGCGAATGTCGACCGACATCGTTGGCGGCTTACCACGTGTAGTTGACCTCTTCGAAGCACGTCAGCGTAAAGGTGGAGCGATCCTGGCAGAAGCGTCTGGTGACGTGAGTTTCGGGACCGAGACCATGACGAAACACCGTCTTGTGATCACTGACGAGGATGGTGTCGCACACGAAAAACTGATCCCCAAAACACGTCAGATTGAGGTGTATCCGGGTGAGAAAATTCAACGGGGCGACGTTGTATGCGATGGTGTGCTGGATCCAAAAGACATCCTGCGTTATCGTGGAATCGGCGCATTGCGCGAGTACATCGTAGACAACATTCAAGAGGTGTTTCAAGCCCAAGGGGTGTTGCTCAACGACAAGCACATCGAGATCATCATTCGTCAAATGCTGCGTAAAGTCGACATCACCGACGCGGGAGATTCGGACTTCGTGAAAGGCGAACGTGCTGAGTATGTGTCCGCGTTAAGTGCGAACGAGGAACTTACGAAGGAAGGCAAGCAGCCCGCTCAATTTGATCGGGTGCTTCTCGGAATCACGCGTGGTTCGCTTGCTACGGATTCGTTTATATCCGCAGCTTCGTTCCAGGAGACCACGAAAATCCTGACGGATGCGGCGGTAAACAGTCGCAAGGACATGTTACGCGGACTGAAGGAAAACGTAATTGTGGGACGATTGATTCCAGCGGGTACGGGCTTGGCGCACCAACGCAAAATGAAGCAGGAACGCGAAGCGAGGAAGATCATCGACGAGCACATCCGCGAGGGATTGCCCGAGGACGAAACGGAAGAGAAGCTCGAAACGCTTGAAACGGGTGGCGCGAGTTGAATCCGACGAGTTCAGTCACTAGAATTGCGCAGCCTGTAGCACGGCGAGTGAAAATCAAGTGCGTACTGCAGACTGCATTTTCGATGTTGGAGTTGATGCTTGGCAACCATTAATCAGCTGGTTCGCAAGCCGCGAAAGCGCAAGCAGACCAAGAGCAAAGTACCCGCGCTAGAAGCTGCGCCACAGAAACGTGGGGTATGCATGCGCGTGTACACAACTACGCCGCGGAAGCCTAATTCCGCGATGCGCAAGGTGTGTCGTGTACGGCTCAACAATGGGTACGAAGTCAATTCCTACATAGGTGGCGAAGGGCATAACTTGCAGGAACACTCATCCGTGTTAATTCGCGGCGGGCGAGTGAAAGATCTGCCGGGTGTGCGTTACCACACCGTTCGCGGTGTAGGCGACCTTGCGGGTGTCGAAGAGCGCAAGCAAGGTCGTTCCAAATATGGCTCGAAGAAGCCGAGATAGGGTTAGACCATGTCAAGACGTCGACGAGCCGAGAAGCGTGTCATCCTTCCCGACCCTAAATACCACAATGAGACGCTCGCTAAGTTCATCAATCATGTGATGGAGAGCGGCAAGAAAGCGGTTGCTGAGCGGATCGTGTACGGAGCGCTAACGATTATTGAGACTCGCCAGAAGTCCGACCCAGTTGACATTTTCCTGAAGGCTTTGGAGAACGTATCGCCGACGACGGAGGTCAAGTCTCGTCGTGTAGGTGGCGCAACGTACCAAGTGCCGATCGAAGTGCGACCGTCGCGTCGAGAAGCTTTAGCGATGCGTTGGCTAGTAGAGAATGCGCGCAAGCGTAGCGAAAAGTCGATGGACGCACGCCTTGCAAGCGAACTTGCTGACGCAGCAGCAAATAGCGCGAATTCCGCTTCGATCAAGAAGCGGGATGACACTCATCGCATGGCTGAGGCCAATCGTGCCTTTGCTCATTTCAGGTATTGAACGAGCTTGACAGCGAATACGACCATCTGACGCCGTTCGTACCCTAACACCCAAAACTCACAAGCTCATTCGGAGTAAAGATGCCTCGTAGCACGCCCATAGGCCGCTACAGAAATATCGGTATTGTTGCGCACGTTGACGCAGGCAAGACCACGACTACAGAACGCGTGCTGTTCTATGCTGGGATTTCATACAAGATCGGCGAAGTCCACGATGGGGCGGCGGTCATGGATTGGATGGAGCAGGAACAAGAGCGAGGTATTACGATCACGTCGGCCGCCACGACTTGCTTCTGGCGAGGCACCGATCAACAATTTCAAGAACATCGCATCAACATCATCGACACGCCTGGTCACGTTGATTTCACCATCGAAGTCGAGCGCAGTTTGCGTGTACTTGACGGCGCGGTTGTTGTGTTCTGTGGCGCAGCCGGTGTCGAACCTCAATCAGAAACGGTTTGGCGACAGGCTGACCGGTATGAAGTGCCACGCATCGTATTTGTCAACAAGATGGATCGCGCAGGTGCTGATTTTGAGCGCGTTGTCGAACAAATCGAAACCCGCCTTGGCGCAAAACCTGTGCCGGTTCAGCTAGCGATCGGAGCGGAAGAGAACTTTAAAGGGGTTGTTGACCTTATCGAGATGCAGGCGCTGTACTTCAATGAGGAAGATCAAGGTCTTTCGGTTACGAGAACCGACATACCAGAAGAGCTGTTAGCTGATGCGGAAGGTATGCGAGAACGCGTGATTGAGCAAGCCGCGGACGCGAACGAAGCACTTACCGAAAAATACCTTGAAGGTATCGAGCTAACAAGCGAAGAGATAAAAACGGGTTTGCGCGAACGTACGATCGCAAATGAGATTGTTCCTGCGCTCTGCGGATCAGCATTTAAGAACAAAGGTGTCCAACCGGTGTTGGATGCCGTGATTGACTTCCTGCCTGCACCAACTGAAGTTAAAGCGATCGAAGGGACCATGCGTGACGGGCAAGCGACCCAACGTCGGTCCGATGACGAGGAACCGTTTGCCGCACTTGCATTCAAGATTGCGACTGATCCTTACGTTGGCACCCTCACGTTCTTCCGAGTGTACTCCGGTGTGCTGAAGACTGGCGATCGAGTTTTCAACTCTGTGCGTGAAAAGCGTGAACGAGTAGGTCGCATGGTGCAAATGCACTCGAATGATCGTAACGAGATCGATGAGGTCCGCGCTGGCGACATCGCCGCGGCGATTGGGTTGAAAGACGTGACGACGGGCGACACGTTCTGT
This sequence comes from Candidatus Azotimanducaceae bacterium, assembly GCA_965220235.1. GTDB lineage: Bacteria > Pseudomonadota > Gammaproteobacteria > Pseudomonadales > Azotimanducaceae > Bin55. Next base: position 614,120 of record OZ244815.1, read on the forward strand.
GACGAGCGACATTTCGTGCAGCTTGAGCGTATGGAATTCCCTGAACCGGTCATCCACGTCGCTGTTGAACCGAGGTCAGTCGCTGATCAAGACAAGATGTCCATTGCGCTATCGAAATTAGCGCAAGAAGATCCGTCGTTTCGCGTCTCTACAGATGCCGAATCAGGTCAAACCATCATCGCAGGGATGGGCGAACTGCACTTAGACATCATCGTCGATCGAATGAAGCGGGAGTTCAGCGTTGAGGCGAATATTGGGAAACCGCAGGTTGCCTATCGCGAGACGATTCGGAAATCCGTGGATTCGGAGGCGAAATTCGTGCGACAGTCGGGCGGTCGAGGTCAGTACGGTCACGTTTTCGTTCGTCTTGAACCGCTTAAAAATAGTGAAGGCACGTACGAGTTCGTCGATGAGATTGTAGGCGGTGTTGTTCCGAGAGAGTACATCCCGGCAGTTGATCGAGGTATCCGTGAGCAGATGGACAACGGCGTCATTGCGGGATTCCCGTTGATCAACGTGAAAGCCACATTATTCGACGGTTCATATCACGAAGTGGATTCGAGCGAAGTCGCTTTTAAAATTGCCGGTTCTACTGCGCTGCGCGATGGCGCAGCGAAAGCGGATCCGGTGCTGCTTGAGCCGCTCATGGCGGTAGAGGTTGTTACCCCCGAGGACTACATGGGCGCGGTGGTTGGCGACTTGAATCGACGGCGCGGCATGATCGAAGGCATGGACGAGAACTTTGCCGGCAAGATTGTGCGTGCGAAGGTCCCACTCGGTGAGATGTTTGGTTACGCAACGGACCTGAGATCATCAACACAAGGACGTGCAACGTTTACGATGGAATTCGCGGAATATGCCGAGGTTCCGGACACCATCGCCGAAGCAATAAAGGCGCGATAGCAATGCAGCTCAATCGTCTTGCCAATTAACGGAGGAATTCAAAATGGCAAAAGAGAAATTTGAGCGTACCAAGCCGCATATCAATGTCGGCACCATTGGTCACGTTGACCATGGCAAGACGACATTAACAGCCGCAATGACGAAGATTTGCGCGGCTGACCGTGGTTCGGGTGACGTCAAAGAATTTGACGAGATCGACAACGCACCGGAAGAGAAAGAACGTGGTATTACGATCGCGACGACTCACGTGGAATACGAGAGTGAGGCGCGCCACTATGCACACGTTGACTGCCCAGGTCACGCTGATTACGTGAAGAACATGATCACGGGAGCCGCCCAGATGGACGGCGCAATTTTGGTGGTGTCGGCCGACGATGGACCCATGCCTCAGACGCGCGAACACATCGTGCTAGCACGGCAGGTTGGCGTTCGAAAGATGGTGGTTTACATCAATAAAGTCGATGCAATTGACCCCGAAGAACGAGAGGAGTTTGTCGAGCTGGTCACGATCAGCGTTCAAGAGCTTCTCGTCGATAACGATTTCGAAGAAGATACGCCGATCATCGTCGGGAGTGCATTGAAAGCACTTGAAGGTGACGAAGGTCCTGATGGTGCCGAGAGTGTACGCGCACTCATTCAATCCTTGGACGATTTCATTCCAGAGCCGGAACGACCCATCGATGCACCGTTCATGATGCCGATTGAAGATGTCTTCTCGATCTCCGGCCGTGGTACGGTTGTGACCGGGCGCGTTGATCGTGGAATCGTCAAGATGGGCGATGAACTGGAAGTCATCGGCATTCGAGACACGCAAAAAACGACGTGTACCGGTGTGGAAATGTTCCGCAAATTGCTGGACGAAGGTCGTGCCGGCGAGAACATTGGTGTGTTGCTAAGGGGTTTAAAGCGCGACGAAGTCGAGCGCGGTCAAGTCTTGGCGGTTCCCGGATCGATTACACCTCATACGAAGTTCTCGGCATCGGTTTACGTACTGACTAAGGAAGAAGGTGGACGGCATTCGCCTTTCTTCACCAACTATCGACCGCAGTTTTATTTCCGGACCACTGACGTGACCGGGAAGGTCGAAATGCCAGATCCTGATGCAATGGTGATGCCGGGGGACAACGTTGAATTCGAAGTATCTCTCATCAGTCCGATTGCTATGGACGAAGGTTTGCGGTTCGCAATCCGCGAAGGTGGTCGCACGGTAGGGTCTGGGATCGTCACCAAAATAATCGAGTAAAAGTTGCGGTAATGAAAGGCAGCGTAAGTAAAATTCGCTGCCTTTTTTACGCCCCTAGTTTTGGGTAGGGGCGTGTATGTGCATTGAACCTTTGGAAGGTACGTGGCGACAAACCAACATATTCGCATTCAGCTGAAGGCGTTTGACCACAAATTGCTGGATGCAACAACGGCTGATCTTGTCGACTCGATCAAGCGATCGGGTGCGCGATTGGTTGGTCCTATCCCGTTGCCAACTCGTACGGAGCGGTGGACGGTGTTGATTTCGCCGCATGTTGACAAGGACGCAAGGGATCAATACGAGATCCGAACGCATAAGCGCTTGATCGACATTGTTGATTACACAGATAAGACAGTTGATGCACTCAGTAAACACGATGTGGCTGCGGGAGTTGATATCGAAGTAAGCGTCACTTAAACGAACTTCAGGTTGACGCGAGCGTTCTGTATGCTCGCGACCGAAAATGAATCGGTTCACTGTTCAGAACGGTGCGCCGATTTTTTTACCGACACGACACTGAAATCCGCGACGCTAAGAGAACGTCATGACTATCGGAATCGTAGGTACAAAAGGAGGTATGACCCGTCTCTTCGATGACGCGGGGCGTGCTATTCCCGTCACGGTAATCGAAGCGAAGCCGAATCGCGTAGTGAGAGTTAAGAACCCGGACACGGACGCTTATGCGGCGCTGCAGGTTGCTTACGGCTCGCAGAAACCCGAACGGCTCAGTCAACCGGAACTTGGACACTATCGCGCGAGTTTTGCTTCAGCGGAAGTTGAAGTAGACGACACGCCGGGACGGCGTCTTTATGAACTTAGAACCGAAGGTGTAGACGATGCGGAGCTCCCTGCAGTTGGGGGTGCACTGACGGTGTCACAGTTCGAGCCAGGTCAAACTGTGGACGTGCGTGGTACATCGAAAGGAAAGGGATTTGCGGGTGCCGTAAAGCGTTGGAACTTCTCTACACAAGACACGACTCACGGTAATTCCATCTCCCATCGTGCGCTCGGGTCGGTTGGCCAGTGCCAGACACCTGGAAAGGTATTCAAAGGCAAGAAAATGGCGGGTCAGCTAGGAAATAAGAGAGTAACGGTTCAGAACCTGAAGGTCGTTGCGGTCGACGAGGAGAACGATCTGATCCTTATTAAGGGTGCGGTGCCGGGTCCAACAGGTGGTGATGTGTTTGTGTGTCCTGCGATCAAGGACCATGGTGACACGGAATCTCGGAACTAGACATGAACTTAACGCTTCGCGACACCACAGAGAACATTGAGATTAGTGACGGTGTGTTCGGAAGCGAATACCGAGAGGCACTCGTTCATCAAGTCCTTGAGAGCTATATTCGGCGCGGACATACTGGGTTACGAAAGCAAAAAAATCGATCGGAGGTTCGCGGCGGCGGCGCGAAACCATGGCGCCAAAAAGGAACAGGTCGCGCTCGAGCAGGTTCCCGCAATAGTCCAATCTGGCAAGGTGGCGGCGTGACCTTTGCTGCGCGACCTGTGAAACGCGCAGTAAAGCTCAATCGAAAGATGTATCGCGGTGCAATGCGCTGTTTACTTTCCGAACTACTACGACAAGAACGATTTACCGCAGTTAACGAATTACCCACACCCGACGCTAAAACGAAGAATCTAGTTGAAGCGCTCCAGACGCTTGAATTGAACAATGTGTTGATTGTTGATGCCGCGAATAACGAATCCCTTGAGCGTGCGGCGCGCAATCTAAATCATGTCGAAGTAACGAGCGTTGCGCAGCTCAATCCAATAAGTCTGATGAAGTGCGATCATGTGCTTTTTTCCGTTGATGGCATCCGACGTTGCGAGGAAACACTGGCGTGAATGACGACCGTCTGTACAACGTGATTGTTGAGCCGCATGTGACGGAAAAGGCGACGAATATCGGCGATCAAGGGAACCAATACACGTTCAAAGTTGTGAAGGACGCTACCAAGCACGAGATCAAACACGCGGTCGAGAAACTGTTTGATGTGAGTGTGCTGAAGGTTTCGACTGTTAACGTCAAAGGCAAGGTCAAAACGCGTATGCTCAGACGTGGCAGTGTAAGTCGCTTCAAGTCGTGGAAAAAGGCGTATGTCCGCCTTGCGGAAGGCGATGACATCGACTTTACGAGGGAATTCTGATGGCGGTTATCCAAACGAAACCTACCTCTCCTGGGCGACGGTTCGTCACTAAGGTAGTTCATCCAGATCTTCACAAAGGATCTCCGTACAAACCGCTGCTGGAGAGTCAGCACGGTCGAGGTGGACGTAACAACGCTGGTCGGATTACCACGCGACACAGAGGCGGTGCTCATAAGCAGCACTATCGCAAGATTGACTTCAAACGTACTAAAGACAATGTATCGGCGACGGTTGAGCGATTGGAATACGATCCGAATCGATCAGCGAACATAGCGCTCGTCAAATATCAGGACGGTGAGCGTCGATACATCATCGCGCCCGATGGGTTGAAAGCGGGTGCGACGGTTCGCTCTGGGTCATCGGCGCCGATTAGCGTAGGTAATGCGATGCCGCTTCGGAATTTGCCGTTGGGTAGCGTCGTACATTGCATTGAACTTAAGCCTGGTAAAGGAGCCCAACTGGCGCGGAGTGCTGGCACTTCAGCACAGCTGGTGGCGCGAGAAGGAACTTATGCGACGTTACGTCTCCGCTCAGGTGAAATGAGACGCGTCTTAGCAGAGTGTCGTGCGGTGCTTGGGGAAGTCAGTAATCCTGAGCATAACTTGCGATCGCTTGGAAAAGCTGGCGCAAAGCGCTGGCGCGGCATTCGTCCCACCGTCCGTGGTGTGGCGATGAACCCGGTTGACCATCCACTCGGAGGTGGCGAAGGTAAATCGTCAGGTGGGCGAGATCCAGTATCGCCGACGGGTAAACCCACCAAAGGCTTCAAGACCCGTCGCAATAAACGTACAAATCATCTCATCGTCCGTCGAAGAGGAAGGAGATAGCAGATGCCTCGTTCACTTCGCAAGGGACCCTTCGTCGATCTTCATCTGATGAAGAAGGTTGAACGTGCACAGGAGACAAACGATCGTCGACCAATTAGAACCTGGTCCCGGCGATCGATGATCGTGCCACAGATGGTTGGATTGACGATACAAGTTCACAACGGACGCGCTCACGTGCCTGTGTTCATCACAGAAGAACTGGTTGGTCACAAGCTCGGAGAGTTTGCGCCGACACGAACGTTTCGCGGTCATGCGGCCGATCGCAAGGTAAGGGTGTAGACGTTCATGAGGGCGATAGCAAGCGCTAATCGATTGCGGGTATCACCGCAGAAAGCTCGATTAGTGATCGATCAAATTCGTGGCATGCCGGTAACGACGGCGCTAGACGTACTCCGCTTTGATGTTCAGAAGAGTGCTCGTCACGTTAGTCGGCTCTTGGAATCTGCGGTTGCCAATGCCGAAAACAAGAACGCCGCGGTCGACGATTTGTGGATTTCAGAAGCGTACGTAAACGAAGGATTGACGCTTAAACGTTTGCGCTTCCATGGTCGCGGACGAACCGGTCGAGTATTCAAGCGTACATGCCATATCACGCTCGCGGTGAGCGACGATAACCAAGGAGCGCAATAGGATGGGTCAGAAAGTCAATCCCAATGGCATGCGCCTTGGGATCATAAAGGAACACACCTCGATCTGGTACGCTGATAAGCGCAACTATGCAAGCTACCTACTAAATGATCTCGAGGTTCGCGACTATCTAATGAATCGGCTGCGTGATGCATACGTAAGTCGGATTGAGATCAAACGTCCCAGGAGTGACATTCACGTTCTGATACACAGCGCGCGACCCGGGATGGTCATCGGCACCAAAGGTGCTGATATTGAGAAACTGCGTGCTGAACTGTCGGTCATGATGAATCAGCCGGTGAAGCTTGACGTAGAAGAAATTCGCAAGCCTGAAATTGACGCATATTTAGCAGCGCAGAACGTTGCACAGCAACTGGAGAAACGCGTGGCATTTCGTCGAGCGGTTCGACGCGTAATGACCAATGCGATCCGAATGGGCGCCGAAGGCATTAAGGTACGAGTCGCAGGTCGATTGAACGGTGTTGAGATTGCGCGCGCCGAGACCTTCGCAGAGGGTCGGGTGCCACTCCACACATTACGGGCGGATATTGACTACGCTGTCGTTGAAGCGATGACGACCTACGGAACGTTAGGTGTGAAAGTCTGGATCTTTAAAGGCGAAATCATCGGCGATGGTGAGCGCGAGGCTGCGTAGCGATGTTACAACCGACACGTACTAAGTACCGAAAACAACAAAAAGGTCGAAACCGGGGCATGGCGTTCCGCGGTAGTCGTGTCGCGTTCGGCGAGTACGGTTTGAAAGCTACTGGTCGAGGTCGACTGACTGCGCGCCAGATTGAGGCCGGGCGGCGCGCGATGACACGCTATGTCCGTCGAGGCGGGAAGGTCTGGATTCGCGTGTTTCCGGACAAACCGATTACGAAAAAGCCGCTTGAAGTTCGTCAAGGTAAAGGTAAAGGAAGTGTTGAGTACTGGGTGGCTCAAATCCAACCTGGACGTGTCTTGTACGAAATGGAAGGCGTAACAGAAGACACGGCGCGTGAGGCATTTCGCTTAGCGTCATCTAAACTGCCGTTTAAAACCACGCTTGTGCGTCGGAGTGGTGCGTAATGAAGGCTGAAGAGCTACGGAACTTGAGCCTTGATGAACTCAAGGCGGAGCACGTGCGCCTCTTAAAGGAAAGCTTCAATCAGCGTATCAAACGTTCGATGGACCAGCTTCCCCAATCGCACCTGATGAAGCAGACCAGACGCGATATCGCACGCGTTAAAACCATCATGCGGGAGAAAACCAGTGGCTGAAGTCAAGATCCCGCGAACGATTCGTGGTGAAGTCGTTTCTATTGGGGCGGATAAAACCGCCACACTTCGCGTAGACCGTCGCGTTAAGCACCCGATTTACGGTAAGTACATCAAGAAGTCGTCGAAATTCCATATTCACGATGAAAACAACGAATGTGGTCTCGGCGATCTTGTGAGTGCGATCGAATGCCGACCGATTTCCAAGACGAAGTCGTTCAAATTGAAATCGATTGACGTCAAGTCAACGAGGGGATAAGGTCGACATGATTCAAGCGGAAACGATGCTCGAAGTCGCGGACAATAGTGGCGCACGACGGGTGAAGTGCATTAAGGTCCTCGGCGGTTCGCGCCGACGTTACGCGCGCATTGGCGACGTCATAAAGATCACCGTAAAGGAAGCCACACCGAATGGTCGAGTTCGTAAAGGACAGGTAATGAATGCTGTTGTTGTGCGGACGCGCAAGGGCATGCGACGTTCAGATGGGTCCCTCATTAAATTCGACCAAAACGCGGCGGTACTCCTTCAGGGTGACGAACCGATTGGCACTCGCATCTTTGGACCGGTGACCCGTGAATTGCGTACAAGCAATTTCATGCGCATCGTGTCGTTAGCGCCGGAGGTTCTCTAGCGACGATGAAGCGACGAATTCGGGTTGACGACCAGGTCATCGTGATCGCCGGCCGCGACAAGGGACGAATTGGCTATGTTGTCCGATTTGTAGGCGACGACCGTGTGGTCGTCGGGAGTGTCAATCTCGTCAAGCGTCATGTAAAAGCTCAACAAGAAGGCGAACAGAGCGGAATTCTTGAACAAGAAGCGCCGTTACACATCTCAAACGTTGCCATCTATAACCCCGATACCCAAAAGCGCGACAAAGTTACTTTGATCGAAGAGGATGGTGAGAAGGTACGCGCATTTAAGTCGAGTGGCGAGAGGATCGTGTAGGCATGGCGAATTTACTGACCGAGTACCACGAAGCCATTCGACCGCAATTGTTGGAAGCGTTTGGCTATTCGTCGGTTATGGCGGTGCCGCGTTTGTCGAAAGTGACGCTCAACATGGGTGTTGGTGGCGCGATTGTTGATGGCAAAGTTGACGAGAAGATACTTGACGCGGCGGTCGACGATCTTTCGCTGATCACTGGCCAGAAGCCGAAATTGACCAGCGCGCGCAAGTCAGAGGCAGCGTTCAAGATCAGGGCTGGCTGGACCGTCGGCTGCATGGTCACATTGAGACGTGCACGCATGTACGAGTTTGTGGAGCGTCTTATTGGAATCGCTATTCCACGGATTCGAGATTTTCGTGGCCTGAACCCGCGTTCTTTCGACGGGCGTGGGAATTTTTCTATGGGATTAACCGAACAGATCGTGTTCCCAGAAATCGATTACGACAAAATCGATCGGATTCGAGGGATGAATATCACGGTTACGACCACCGCAAAATCGGACGAAGAAGGTTTGGCACTGCTTCAAGCCTTCGGTTTTCCATTTAGGAGCTAAGAACCAAATGGCCAAAAAATCGATGCTTGCACGGGAAGTAAAGCGAGCAAAGATCTGTGCGAAATACGCGGACAGGCGAAGTGAGTTAAAAGCCATCGTGAACGATCGCTCCGCTGACTATGAAACGCGGCTAGCCGCGCAACATGCGCTGCAGCGCCTCCCACGGAACGCTAATCCGATCCGACAACAAAGACGTTGTGGCATATCGGGACGGCCTCGCGGTGTGTATCGGAAATTTGGGCTGGGTCGCAACAAGCTACGTGAAGCAGCCATGCGCGGCGACGTTCCGGGTTTGGTCAAGGCTAGCTGGTAAGTCACCATGACGATGCAAGATCCCGTAGCAGATATGTTGACACGAATTCGTAATGCACAGATGGTGCGTATGAAGACTGTCAGGATGCCAAATTCAAAGCTGAAACGTGCGATCTGCAACGTTTTGGCGGAAGAAGGCTACATTGCGAGTTACGAAACGTCTGAGGACGTCAAGCCAGTATTGACTATTACGCTCAAATATCTAGACGACGGTAACCCAGTCATCGAATCGATCGACAGGGCAAGCCGTCCTGGTTTGCGACGTTATGTCGGCACTGACGACTTGCCAAGAGTGCGCGGCGGTTTAGGCACAGCCATCTTGTCAACCAATCAAGGAGTCATCACAGAGAAAGCTGCGCGACGCCTCGGGGTCGGCGGCGAAGTTCTCTGTACGGTTTTCTAGGATTAGATGATGGCTAAATCGAGTAATCGAACCGTACCTGTACCTGAAGGCGTCGACATTGCACTCAACGCGCCGACGGTCACGGTTAAAGGGAAACACGGTGAACTGTCAATCGACGTGAAGAGTGGCATCGACATTTCACAGGAAAACGGTGAGTTAGCGGTCAGGCCACGGTCGACGGCGCGGAACGAATTTGCATTAGCGGGTACCTATCAAGCACTGTTACGCAACATGGTGCATGGTGTAACCGAGCGCTGGGAGAAGCAACTTGAGATTCAAGGTACAGGTTATCGCGCACGGGTTGAGAAAAACAACCTAAACTTGATGCTGGGATTTTCACAACCCATCGATTTCCCCATTCCTGAAGGTATTGAGATCACAACGCCGACTCAAACGTCGATCGTTATCTCTGGCATTGATCGCCAGCAAGTTGGTCAAGTCGCCGCGGAAATTCGTAGTTTACGTCCACCGGAACCCTATAAGGGTAAGGGTGTGCGGTATCAAAACGAATATGTAAGGCGCAAAGAAGGGAAGAAGAAGTAAGACGATGAACCGGAAGACAGCGACGCGAATACGCCGTGCCCGAAGGGCTCGTCTGAAGTCGCGTGAACTAGGTACGACGCGACTTTGCGTTCATCGGACCTCACAGCACATGTACGCACAAGTGATTGATGGCGGAGGCGAGAGAATCGTCGCGCATGCGTCGACGTTAGAAGCTCCGTTACGGGAAGGCCAGACTGGCAACAAAGCTGCGGCAGCAGAAGTTGGTACGCTCATCGCAAAACGAGCGTTGGAAGCTGGTGTCAAGCAAGTCGCCTTTGACCGGGCCGGATACAAGTATCACGGTCGCGTGAAGAGTCTCGCTGAGGCGGCTCGAGAAGAAGGGTTGGTGTTCTAGCTATGGCATATACCGAAGAAAGCCGTGAAGAAGGCTTAATTGAAAAGCTAGTCGACTTCAAGCGCGTAAACAAGACGGTTAAAGGCGGACGAATTGTCACGCATAAGGCGCTCACCGTGGTTGGCAATGGAAACGGTCGTGTCGGATTTGGCCATGGGCGAGCGCGTGAGTTGGCCACAGCGATTACAAAATCCGGTGAGGCCGCGCGACGTAATATGTTTGACATCGAGCTAAACGGGACGACCTTGTGGTACGCCGTCACTGAAAAACACGGCGCGTCGAAGATATTCATGAGCCCAGCGTCCGAAGGAACCGGCATCATCGCCGGTGGGACCATGCGGGCGGTACTCGAAGCCGCTGGTGTGCGAGATGTGCTTGCAAAGTGCTACGGATCAACGAACCCAGTTAACGTGGTTGTCGCCGTCGTTAACGGCTTGCGTAAGATCAACTCGCCAGAGATGATTGCGGCTAAACGTGGCTTGACCGTAGAGCAAGTAATAGGTTAGTGGCGTGGCGAGCAAGAAAAAGACACTGGTCGTCAAATTGACGAAGAGTCCGATTGGTCGTATGGCGAAGCATCGTGCGTGTGTGCGTGGTTTAGGTCTAAGACGGATCGGTCAGACGGTAGAGCTCGAAGATACGCCTTCGATTCGTGGCATGGTCAATCGTGTTGAGTATCTAGTTCAAATAGAAGGCGAGGTTTAGACGAGTGGCTCTGCGACTAAATGAAATCTCGCCCGCGAAGGGCAGTCGACAAACGCGCAAGCGGGTTGGGCGTGGCGCTTCGGCCGGTCAAGGTGGCACCTGCGGCCGTGGCAATAAAGGGCAGAATTCACGGTCCGGTGGTGGTGTGCGTCTTGGTTTTGAAGGCGGACAGCTGCCGCTTCAGAAGCGGGTTCCGACGTACGGATTTAAGTCGCGCAAAGGCCGAACGACCGCAGAAGTTCGACTCGGCGAACTAAATTCAGTTGAGGGTGACGAAGTGACGTTAGCGACGTTGGTGTCGGCTGGTGTGATTTCGAGACAAGTGAAGCGGGCACGCGTGTTTCTATCCGGCCAAGTTGACCGTGCTTTGACGGTGAAGGGTTTGAAAGTGTCTGCGGGTGCGAAAGCGGCGATCGAAGCCGCTGGCGGAACGATCGAGGCTTAACGACACGCTCACATGGTTACGACTGCAGCCACGCCTCCGACACCGCCATCACTGGCGGGTGTACAAACAGGCTTAACCGAACTACGCAATCGACTCCTGTTTGTGTTGTTTGCGTTGCTTGTATACCGCATTGGAACGCATATTCCCGTACCGGGGATTAACCCAGACCGGTTGGCAGATCTATTTGCGGCAAATCAAGGTGGAATTCTTGATTTGTTCAACATGTTCTCGGGAGGCGCACTCGAGCGCATGAGCATCTTGGCGATGGGTGTCATGCCCTACATTACGTCAAGCATCATCATGAACTTGCTAACCATGATGTATCCGACGCTAAATCAACTTCGAAAAGAAGGAGAAGCGGGACGGCGCAAGATCACGAAATACACTCGGTACGGAACACTTCTCATTGCGCTCGTACAAGGTACGGCGATGACGGGTGGAATTGCCGCGCAAGGTCTACCGTTTGATCCTGGCCTTGGGTTCTACTTCGTATCTATCACAACCCTTGTGACCGGTGCGATGTTCATGATGTGGCTCGGTGAACAAATCACCGAACGAGGCGTAGGAAATGGCATTTCGCTATTGATATTCGCCGGCATTGTGTCGGGTTTCCCATCTGCAATAGGGCAGGCGTTTGAGGCGGCGAGACAAGGGACAACCAATATCGTGGCGTTGCTCGCAGTCGGTTTATTCGCCGTTGTCGTCGTGGGATTTGTGGTGTTTATTGAACGCGGTCAACGACGTATTCCAGTGAATCATGCGAAGCGACAACAAGGCCGACGGATGCTTCAAGGACAACAGAATCACCTGCCATTGAAGGTCAATATGGCAGGCGTGATCCCTGCGATATTTGCGTCCAGTCTGTTGTTGGCACCTGCGTCGATGGCGCAGTGGTTCGGTCAGGGCGTCGGCATGGGTTGGTTACAAGACGTTGCCCTTGAATTGAGTCCAGGCCGTCCGTTGTACATCCTGCTGTTTGGAGCGGGCATCATCTTTTTCAGTTTCTTCTATACCGCGATTGTGTTTGACCCGAAAGATATCGCGGACAATTTGAAACGGCAAGGAGCATACATCCCCGGCATTCGGCCAGGGGTGCAAACCACTAACTACATTGACGATGTCAGCACGAGGCTAACGGTTTTCGGATCGTTATATGTGACACTCGTATGTCTGCTACCGGAATTCATGATCGTCTTTTTTGACATCACATTTCAGCTCGGTGGCACCGCATTATTGATCGTCGTCGTGGTCTCAATGGACTTCATGTCGCAGGTGCAGGCTCATCTCGTATCGAGTCAATACGCCAAGCTCATGGAGAAATCGAATTTACGCGGATATAGGCGACGCTGAGTCGTACCGAGGACACTCATGAAAGTACGAGCATCCATCAAAAAGATGTGCAGGAATTGCAAAGTGGTGCGACGTCGGGGCGTCTTGTACGTCATTTGCGACGATCCGAAGCATAAGCAGCGGCAGGGTTAAATCGATGGCACGAATATCAGGCGTCAATATTCCGGATCAGAAACACGCGGGAATTGCGCTCACATACGTTTACGGCATAGGACGAACAACGGCTGTACAGCTTTGTGACAACGTTGGTGTGAACTCAAATGCCAAGATTTCGGATCTTAGTGAGGCCGAACTAGACCTATTGCGTGGCGAGGTTGCCAAACTAGCGGTTGAAGGTGATTTGCGCCGTGAGCAGGACATGAACGTAAAGCGACTCATGGATTTAGGTTGCTACCGCGGTATCCGCCATCGTCGCGGGATGCCGGTTCGAGGTCAACGCACGCAAACCAACGCTCGCACACGTCGCGGTCGTAAGGTGAATAGAGGCTAGAGCATGGCTAGAGGCGATAGAAGCGATACGTCAACCCGGCGTCGTCAACGACGGGCGGTTTCAGACGGCTTGGCGCATGTGCACGCGTCGTTCAACAATACGATCATCACGATCACGGATCGCCAAGGCAACACCCTTGGCTGGAAGACAGCGGGTGGCTCGGGCTATCGAGGTTCACGTAAGAGCACACCGTTTGCCGCGCAAGAAGCGGCGTCGTTCGTGGCACGACAGGTCATGGATACATTCGACATGAAAAGTGTTGATGTGTACGTCAAAGGTCCGGGACCGGGACGCGAATCGGCCGTCCGGGCGATGCACGCGGAAGGTCTGCGGATCAATACGATCACAGATGTCACCCCGCTGCCTCACAATGGATGTCGGCCGCCGAAGCGTCGTCGTATCTAGGGAAATTCGAATATGGCAAGGTATCTCGGTCCTAAGCTCAAGCTATCACGGCGGGAAGGTACGGATCTTTTCTTAAAAAGCGGCGTTCGTGCGCTTAGCGATAAGTGCAAGGAAGGCAAAAAGCCTGGTGAACCGAACATACGACGCAATGCAGGTCGTGGTCGCCAATCTGACTTTGCAATTCAGCTGCGCGAAAAACAAAAAGTAAAGCGGCTCTACGGTGTATTGGAACGACAGTTCCGCAATTACTACAAGAAGGCCGATCGGCAGAAAGGCGCGACGGGCTCTAATTTGCTACGATTGTTGGAGTGTCGACTTGACAACGTTGTGTACCGGTCTGGATTTGGCAGTACCCGTGCTGAATCACGTCAGCTCGTGTCTCACAAATCGATTGAAGTCAACGGCAATGTAGTCAATATTCCGTCATATCAAGTACGCGAAGGCGACGTGGTCACGGTTCGGGACCGTGCAAAGGCTCAGGTTCGAATCCAGGTTGCACTTCAGTTGGCCGAACAACGAACGCCGATCGATTGGATAGACGTCGACACGGAACATCAGTCGAGCATTTTCAAGCGATACCCGGATCGGGAAGAACTTTCCCATGAAATCCAAGAGAACTTGATCGTCGAGCACTACTCGAAGTAACGACGCTCCGGCTTGAAGCGCTGCGAGTCGGCGTTACGAGGCGGTATTTCACCCTCACCATTGGTCATAAGAGGACCATCACATCAATGACAGCAGAATCGACCCAGCTTGAAGCAGGCACCGCTGACGAAACACCGATAGCTGAAGAGGCTACTTCGGCAGAAGAGCAAGATGGCTTAGTCGCTCTACAACAGGTCGGCACGTTGCAAACACCTGCCACTATGGTTGTTGAGCCGATCGATGGCATGGATCCAAAACTCGCACTAAAGGTGATTCTTGAACCTTTTGAACGAGGAATGGGGCATACAGTTGGCAATGCACTCCGTCGAATCATTCTTGGCTTTATGCCAGGTAGTGCAATCACGGAAGTAAAGATCGACGGTGTTGAGCAACCCTACTCGAATGTTGAAGGTGTCTACGAAGACGTCGTTGACATTCTGTTGAATTTGAAGGGCGTCAGTGTACGTCTCAATGGCACGCAACCGACGGCTGTGTTACGTCTGAACGCAAAAGGTACAAGCAAAAAGGAAGTCAAGGTAACCGCGAAGGATTTCCAAGAGAACGCGAATGTTGAGATCGCTAATCCCGACCACCTGATCTGCACGCTCGGTGAAAAAGGTGAGATTTACCTCGAAGCGACGGTAACGAAAGGTCGCGGGTACGTCCCAGCAAGCGATAAAGGCGACGATTTCGAAACGGTGACCACCGGTCACTTAATGCTTGATGCGAGCTATAGTCCGATTCAACGCGTGATATACCAGGTTGAAAGTACTCGTGTTGAACAGCGGACCGACCTAGATAAGCTCATTCTAGAAGTCGAAACTAACGGCACGATCGACGCGCAGGAGATCATCACCCGCGCTGCTAGCATCCTTCAACAGCAATTGAGTGCATTCGTTGACGAAGGGTTGTTACCTTCGGCAGCAACGACAGTGGCAGATACTGCTAGCGAGGAAGTTCCGCGCGAGTTTTTCTTCTCGATCGAAGACCTTACGCTTAGCGTACGTGCAATGAACGCGTTGCGATCTGAAGGAATCGAGACGATTGGCGATTTGGTTAGCAAGCAAGAATCGGACCTCTTGAAGACGCCGAATCTTGGACGTAAATCCCTGCAGGAAATCAAGGACGCGCTACTTGTCATGGGGCTTCACATCGGTATGGAAGTACCGAGCTACATGGCGAAGCAAGGCTAACGAGGGATCGAATTCCGAGGCGTAGATAGGTAATCGACTATGAGACATCAGAAAAGTGGACGTCACCTTAACCGCACGTCAGCGCATCGGAAAGCGATGCTCTCAAATATGTCAGCGTCTCTAATCGAACACGAAACGATTAAGACCACCGTCGTCAAAGCTAAGGAACTGCGCCGTTTTGTGGAGCCACTAATTACGCTAAGCAAGACGGACTCGGTCGCGAACAGACGTCGCGCATTTGCGAAACTTCGCAACAAGGCCGCAGTTGGCAAGCTGTTCTCGGAACTCGGTCCTCGATATTTAGATCGACCTGGCGGATACACGCGGATTCTCAAGGCCGGCTACCGTCAAGGCGACTCCGCGATGGTGGCCTACATGCAACTCATGGATCAGCCTGAGCAGACGGCAGAGCAGAAACCAGAACCATTAGCACCGACTGATTCAGCGCTTCAGGACGACGAAACCCCGCTCGTTACTGACGAAACGGTGATCGAAGAGTCGCCGGAAGTTAATGAGGAAGTAGAAGAAGCTGAAGTGCAAGCTCCAGCTGCTGAGCAAACGGAAGACGTAGCCGAATCGTTAGAAACAGACGTAGCTGATACAAGCGCGTCAGACGAAGTGTCGGCAACGGATCAAGAGCAAGACAAGCCTAAAGATACAACGACCTAAATCGTTGACGTCGTGGTGTTAACCCGCGGCTTGGTTTAGTTCAACTTGACCTAAGACAGACCGTAGAAATTGACCGGTATAGGACTGGTCGTGTTCGGTTAGCTGTTCGGGTGTACCTGCTGCGACGACTTCGCCACCTGCAGATCCACCTTCTGGTCCAAGGTCGATCACCCAATCCGCTGTCTTGATGACGTCTAAATTGTGCTCGATCACCACCACGGTATTACCTCTATCTCGCAGACGCTGCAGGACGTCAAGCAAGTGTTGGATATCGTAGAAATGTAAACCGGTGGTTGGTTCGTCCAGGATGTAGAGCGTTCTACCAGTATCCGTTTTTGAGAGTTCACGCGCCAGCTTGACGCGTTGCGCTTCGCCGCCTGAGAGAGTTGTTGCACTCTGCCCCAAACGAATGTAGGACAACCCAACATCTTGAAGGGTTTGCAGTTTCTTGTGAATGGCAGGGATTGCGGAAAAGAACTCAGAGGCTTCTTCGACATCCATGTCCAATACATCGTGGATGTTTTTCCCTTTATACCGGACTTCCAAGGTCTCACGGTTGTAGCGCTTGCCTTCGCAGACGTCGCACTGGACATAGACGTCGGGTAGAAAATGCATCTCGACCTTAATCAGACCATCGCCTCGGCATGCTTCGCATCGGCCGCCTTTCACATTGAAACTAAAGCGACCCGGTTTGTAGCCGCGAGCACGAGCCTCTTGGGTGCGCGAGAATAGGTCGCGAATGGGGCCGAACATTTGCGTGTACGTCGCCGGATTAGATCGCGGGGTTCTCCCAATCGGGCTTTGATCGATTTCAACGACCTTGTCTAGGTGCTGAAGTCCTGTGCAAACGTCGTATTCCTTTGCTACAAGGGTCGTCGCCTTATTTAGCTCTCGCGCGGTGATAGGATAGAGCGTCTGATTTACAAGAGTGGATTTACCAGATCCGGATACACCGGTCACACATGTAAACAAACCGACCGGAATCTCGACGTCTATTTTCTTGAGATTGTTCCCGCTTGCTTGGGTGACTGTGAGTAGGCGCTTCTTGTCAACCGGCGTGCGTCGCGACGGGACTTCAATGGCGCGACGACCGGCGAGATAGTCGCCGGTGATAGATTCCGTGTTTCGTTTGATTTGCTCTATGTTTCCTTGTGCTACGATGAATCCGCCATGTACGCCCGCGCCGGGACCGATATCCACGATATGATCGGCCGTGTGAATTGCCTCCTCGTCGTGTTCCACGATGATCACGGTATTTCCGATATCTCTCAAGTGGCAAAGTGTGCGAAGGAGTCGACCGTTGTCACGTTGGTGAAGTCCGATAGAAGGCTCGTCCAAGATATACAACACGCCAACAAGACCAGCCCCGATCTGACTCGCTAGGCGAATCCGTTGCGCTTCGCCTCCGGACAGCGTCCCAGCGTTGCGATTCAGCGTGAGATAGGTCAGTCCAACGTCGTTGAGAAATCGCAGCCTAGCACGAATGTCGATGAGGATTTTTTCACTGATGATCTTGCGTTGCCCCTTGAATTCAAGATTCTCGAAATAGTCAAGGGCGTCGCTAATTGAATACGAAGTGATCTGATCGATATTCTGATCATCGATGAATACATGTCGAGATTCTTCGCGAAGGCGTGAGCCACCGCACTCTGAACACGGGGAGTTCGACATGAGTGCTGCGAGATGTTCGCGTATTCCGTCGGAGCTTGTTTCGTGCATCCGACGTTTCAGCATCGGCAATACACCTTCGAATTTGAAGATTCTCTTGATGACTCGCCCGTTTCGAAGTGTGAAACTAAAGTCAATCTTCTCATCGCCAGATCCGTGAAGGATGATGTTCTGGTGATCTTTTTTCAGTCTGCTCCACGGTCGATTTATGTCAAACCCGTAATGCTCACTGAGCCTTTGGAAAATGTGAAAGTAGTGCCTTGTGTTTCGACTCCACCCCATACATGCGCCTTCGGCAAGGGAGAGCGAGGCATCGACGATCACGCGATCGGGTGAAAAACTCTGTTCAGTTCCTAGCCCGTCACAGCTGCTACACGCACCATGTGGACTGTTGAAAGAGAACATCCGCGGTTCAAGTTCTACGATAGAGTATCCGCACTTTGGGCACGCGTAGCGATTTGAGTAGACGGTCTCTGGAATGGCATCGGAATCATCCATTCCAACGAGCAGCGCACGACCTTCGCTGAGTTCTAACGCGGTTTCAAAACTCTCCGCTAGTCGTTGCTGGTTCTCAGGCCGGATAACGAAACGATCGACCACGGCTTCGATGGTGTGCTTGCGGTTTTTGTGGAGCTTGGGTTTCGTATCGAGTTCAACGACGATTCCATCAATTCGAGCACGAACATAGCCCGCCGCGGCGAGCTCTGCGAACACGTGTTCATGTTCGCCTTTCCGGTCTTCGATGACAGGTGCTAACACCATTGCGCGCGTACCTTCCGGGAACGCCAACGCATGATCGACCATTTCAGAGATCGTCTGAGCATCGAGCTTGTTACCATGAGTAGGGCAGCGAGGCTCACCGACTCGTGCATAGAGCAAGCGCAAGTAGTCGTAGATTTCGGTGATCGTACCGACCGTCGATCTTGGGTTATGCGATGTTGCTTTCTGTTCGATCGAAATCGCTGGAGATAGACCGTCAATATGGTCGACGTCCGGTTTACCCATCATCGAAAGAAATTGACGTGCGTACGCCGATAGTGATTCGACATAACGACGCTGACCTTCGGCATATAGCGTATCGAAGGCGAGCGAGGATTTTCCGGACCCAGAGAGACCCGTAACGACTATCAGTTTGTCACGGGGTAGGTCAACATCTATGTTCTGTAAGTTATGGGTTCGCGCGCCGCGAACAGCAATCGTATCGTGACTAGAAGTCATATGGGATCTCAACGCGTAACCGGTAATGATAGCGTCTTCGGGGTACAAGCCGAAAGAGGATATTTAGGTTTGTCTTTGTGTGTAGATGTATAAGACCGGTCGGGACTCCATATCACAATGTCCGCCCAATCACGTGATTTAATTCTCCAATAGTAACTAAAGATATACTAAAATACGTATTTGGTAACTAATCGATTACAGCAAGCCCATGATATACGCAACCAGATACCAAGCGCCGTTTGGGATATTGACGCTATTCGCATCGGATAAGGGTTTGATCGCTGTGGTGTTCAACGATCCTTCGGGCAACGATCTGGATTTAGTAACTAAAGAGTGCGCTATGAACCCTCAAGCGTACCCAAGTGGCGAGGTTGAAAACGATGACTCGCGGTTTACAGAGGTTATTTCGGAACTGAATAGTTACTTTAATGGTTCTCTTCGCACATTCACGTCACCGATTGACTATGCGGATAAAGGTACGGAATTCCAGCGACGTATTTGGGATGCTTTAAGAGAGATTCCCTATGGTACAGTCGAGACGTATGGGCAGCTAGCGGAAAGAATTGGAAACCCTAAAGCAGCACGTGCGGTGGGTTTGGCGAACAACCGAAATCCGTTAGCGATTGTTGTACCTTGTCATAGAGTCATTGGTGCGAACGGTAGGTTGGTCGGTTACGCCGGGGGGTTGTCGTTCAAACAGTCGCTGTTGGAACTGGAAGGTGTAACCCTGAAAGACGAAGGAGGGGACACCTCCCGTGATTCAATTCTTCGTGCCGGAACGATCGCGTTTTCTAAGAGTGGCTATAAGGGCACGACCATCGACGATATTGCCAAACTGGCAGGCGTAAATCGACGGATGATCTACCACCATTTTGGCTCAAAGAACGGACTATACGACGCGGTTGTGACCGCGGTTAATGATCCTTCTGGTGACGACGGTGTCGATAGCGTAGACGATGGTCCAAATGTCGCGATGCGTCTAAAGCTGTTTCAGCTACTTGAAACAGGTTCAACCACCGACATAACGCTAGAGGCTGATATTGAACGAAATCTGGAACGGATTACGAAACTGCAATCCGAAGGCAAAATGGATACGAGATATGACAGGGCGTTGGTCGCACGGTTGATAACCATCGCAGACCGATGGAAAACAGTTAACGAGAAACCGCGTACACGCATCGATCCAGTTGTGAGTCGATTGAAGAGTACTTAGTTGCTCGAAGTATCCGCCGTGTCCGCATTCTCCTTCGGCTCGAGTTGCTTCGCACGCTGACGATTTTCATCGAAACGACGAGGCATCGATTTACGCATGATGCGACGGCGTTCTTCAGGCTGTAATTTAGCCGCAACCTCAAGCCACATCTGGTCGTGACGAGCCTTCGTGGCTAAGAACAGCTCGTTGAATGCTCCCTGAGCGTCTTGAAGCCTCGCTGCGTCGAACGGTTCCTCGACGGTTGCTCGATAAAGTTCGACCTGAGCACTGCGAAGCTCGGTTAGATGTTGATGGTATCGTTTTCGATGTTCCTCAGTAATTGGTACCAACTCCTGAACCCGTTCCGGTCCTAACGGACGCAGAATGCGCTCTATCGGGACACCAGTCCAATTTGATGCCCGTCCGGCATGGAAGTGCGGACCAAACGATTTACCAACGAAAAAACCCACGAATCCGAGATTCGCGATGAGTGAGATTACGCAGGCAATGATCAGCGCCTTACGACTCATCTTCCATTTCTCCTGACCACTCTTCGTAGTCGTAAAAAGTTACGTATGTCAGATCCTCCGCGAGATCGACTGGTAACTCCTGGTTAGCGGCTCCGAGATAGATACCAAATGCGAGCGAGCAGGTCGCAGCGAATGCTGGTTTCCATAGAAAAGCGCTCCAACTTCGAAGCTCGAAACGTCGCTTCTGAGCAGCAAATCTTGCCATGATCTTCTGTTCGAGACTAAACGTCTTAGGAACGACCATCACGTCTGCCAAAACCTGATCGACGGCGACTTGTGCATCGAGCAGAGCTTGCGCAGAGGAACTCTGCGATAGCAGCTCATATGCTTCGTCACGCAAGTGTTCCGGCCACGATGACAGTTCGCTTCCGTGAAGGTCTAGGTACTCTTCGAAGTTCTGTTCATTCATAGTTCTTTACCAAACTGGCGCGCAACGTTCTTCGGGCGCGACCAATCAATGCTTGAACACCATCCACGCTCGTATCAAGAACTTTTGCGGCATCCTGTTGCGTCCAGCCTTGAACCTGACAAAGCACAATAGCGGTGCGTTGGCGTTCAGGTAGGGTTCCGATCTCGTCCCGCATCGCTTGTCGTTTCGCGTCCTCCTCGATGGACTCGATCGTTGAGTCAGCGAACTCGGTGTTTTCGTGACTCGACGTTCGTTTCAGCGACTGTTCTCGACGAAACTGATCAATACACAGGTTTCGTGCGATTTGATGTATCCACGTCGTGAATCTAACGGTGTCGGGGGTCCATTGCGACGAGCGCTGCCAAAGCCTGAGAAATGTCTCTTGGGTGATGTCTTCGGCATCTCCTCGATTTCCACATAGGCGGTAGATAAATGCGTGGATGCTCTGTGTGTGACGTTGCACCAACATCGAAAAAGCTGATTCGTCTCCCTGCTGAACTCGTCGCATGAGATATTCGTCAGAATCGGCTTTCAACGGGGGTCGATCCATCTACGATGGCATCAACTGAATCGTGCATGATTGACTCACGCCTAACCAAATCAGTCAGATAGGATTTACTGCGAGCTTTATGGTACTTGCTTAGCGGCATCTCTGGATTCACGGATGGCTCGCATTTCTGTTCGATCGATCCTACCGTCGCCATTTGAGTCTAGCGCAGCTAGCTCATCAACCGGTGCGGCCATTTCTTCTTTACTGACCTGACCATCTTTATCGCTGTCGTATTCTTCAAACGATCGCCATCGAATGGGCATGCGGTCCTGACGTTGTCGTGGTCGGTCTCCCGCGCGCGCTTGATCACGACCGCGGCTCGCTCCATCGCCAGAAGGACGTTGGCTCCGATTTCCGGATCCTCGACGTTCAGGAAACTCATTCTTCGTTAGGAACCCGTCGCCGTTTGTATCCATGCGTTCAAAGCGCGTTTGAATTGCAGAACGCATCGTCTCGATTGCCATTCCCGCCGATCGGTCGATGGGTGGTGAAGGCGCGACAGGCGGCGTTTCTGGCGTCTGTCCGTGTGCTACCACGCCAATGAAACACGTAAACGCGATCGTACTAAGCGATTTGACGTTCATTCAAGTTCTCCAAGTTACTTTCTCGTTTATACGGAACTGGAGTAGAAATCCGACGCGTGAATGGGTTGAATTCGTAGTCCTCATACAACATCATGAGTTGGGATCAAGTTGCAGAGACGTGAAAAAAGCGGTCTCACGCGAATATCGAAACCATTCGGCGTGCAGTAAGCTAGTGTATTGCGCAAGCGCGACTCGGTACGGAAACACGTAACTCGGACTCGAAGTGACTCAATCCACTGACTCAATGACTGAATTCGGCGATGCCGTTGAACATCCGACGACGCAGTTTGGTTTACTTGGAACGCGTCGTCTATTACCGTTATTCATTACCCAATTCTTCGGCGCGTTCAACGACAACGTATACAAGCAAGCTCTTTTGCTGATATTTGTCTTTAGTGCGATTTCACAGTCTTACGACACGAACCTGCTGAATAACGTCGCTGCGGGTTTATTTATTCTGCCGTTTTTCCTGTTCTCTGCGACTGCAGGTGCGTTAGCGGATAGTTACGACAAAGCAACTCTTGTTCGCTACATCAAGGCGATGGAAATCTTGATTGCAGTCCTCGTAGCAGTGGCTTTGGTTTCCCAAAACCTTGTCGCGATGCTTGCGGTACTGTTTCTATATGGAACTCAATCCACGTTTTTCGGGCCATTGAAGTTCTCGCTACTGCCACAACAGTTGCACCCATCGGAACTGGTTGGCGGTAATGCAATGATCGAGATGGGCACATTTGTTGCGATCCTACTCGGAACGATTGTTGGTGGCGTTCTGGGTAATTCCGACCTGCTAGGGGACATGGTGCAAGTGAATGTGTGGGTTTCGATTACGGTGGTTTTGGCCGCGATCGTTGGATTTGTCGCATGCCTACAAATCGCGTCGGCACCACCTGCCCATCACGATAAGATCAATTGGAACCCGATCACCGAGACGGTCAATCTCATACGACTAACGATGGAACGAAAAGCGGTATTTCGAAGCGTCCTCGGGGTGTCGTGGTTCTGGTTGCTCGGATCGGTATTTCTTACGCAAGTCCCGAACCTGACGAAGGAATACCTTCACGGAGACGGGACCGTCGTGACCGCATTGTTGGTGGTTTTTACCGTATCAATTGCCATTGGTTCGTTGGTTTGTGAACGAATGAGCGGTCGAAAAATCGAAATCGGATTAGTGCCTCTCGGTGCATTAGGCATGAGTGTTTGGGGGATCGACGCGTATTTCAGTATTCTGGCAATTGAACCTGTAGCGCTTCGTAGTGCATTCGAGTTCTTGGCGGCAGACGGCGTTCCTAGGCTTCTTGTCGACTTGACCTTCTTGGGAATATCGGCGGGTGTGTTTGTCGTACCGATGCAAGCACTCATTCAGAACCGAACGCCACCAGAGAAGGTGGCGCGCGTCATTGCGGGGAACAATGTGCTGAATTCGCTTGCGATGGTTCTAGGGGCGGGTATTTCTGTATTGTGGTTGACGGTACTCGATTATGGAATTCCCTCGCTATTCCTCTTGATCGCCATCCTTACCGCATGTGTCGCAGCCTACATTTTCGTTACGGTACCAGAATTCGTGATGCGATTTATCGTATGGCTCGTGGGTCATTCAGTGTATCGCGTTGATCACGAAGGTCTCGACCACATCCCGGATCGGGGACCGGTGGTGTTGGTTTCCAATCACATCACGTACGTTGATTTCATGTTGCTCGCCGGCGCGATACGTCGTCCGCTCCGTTTCATCATGCATCGCTCGTTTTACGACTTGCCGATCATTCGCTTCGTATGCAAGGTCGGTGGGGCCGTTCCGATAGCAACGAAGGAAGAGGATGCCAAGGTTTACGAAGAGGCATTTGAGAAAATCAAAGAAGGTTTGGCGAGCAACGAGATCTTTTGTCTCTTCCCGGAAGGTCGATTGACCCCGACAGGAGAAATGATGCCGTTTCAACGAGGCATCGAGCGGATCCTACGAGAGTCACCCGTGCCAGTGGTACCCGTAGCACTGAGTGGATTATGGGGTAGCTACTTTTCGAAAGCACCCAATGCACGAAAGCTTCCGAAGCGTGTTCGTGTTTCAGTGGGAGAACCCGTCTTACCTGAAGCAGCGACGGCCGAGGGATTGCAGGATCAGGTTCTCGCATTGCGTGGAAGTACACGATAGGTAGGGAATGTCGAAATTAACCGAATCTGACGGGTATTTTCCTATCCATCCTCGCGAATATCCGATTTTCAGACCTCGAGAAAATGAGTGTCCGTACGGATTGTTAGGTCTGCGTTCGGGCGACCACATTAATCTTGATGCCATACGTGTCGCGAAACATCACGACGACGTTGTTGCGGCATACAAATTCAAACGACTGTCCTCCTTGGCGTTTGAGATCGAGGCGATGGGAGTTAGCGAACCCTATCGAAACCGTGGTTTGGGAAGCTGGATGTTGGCGCATGCGGTCGGCATAATCGAATCAAAAGGAGGTCGGGATGTGATCATTCACGCACCTTTATGTGAATTCCTAGGTCGTCTCGGTTTTAAAGTAGCGGGTTCGAATCGATTGCGACTGACATTAACGGCTGACTGACGATGTCATTAACCGCGATGGACGAGTCATCGGTACCTCGTGTCAATGGCGGGGTCGTTGCGATTCTAAGATCCAAGTGGCACAAAGAACTCGTCCTCAACATGGCGACAGCTTGCACACGAGTATTGAGGGCGCACGGCATCGAAAAGGTGGAGGATCACGAGGTTCCAGGCACACTCGAATTGCCGCTTGCAGTCCGTGTCTTGGCCGAAAAAGGCAACTACGACGGGTTTGTATGTCTAAGCGTGGTGGAGAAGGGGAGTACTGCTCACTTCGACATGATCGTTCACGCGACGACGCAAGCGTTGCAACAGGTTTCGGTTGAACAGAAAGTACCGGTGATTAATGAGATCATCGCGGTGTACGACATCGCCGACGCAATTGCGCGCGCGTCCGATGACGAATTCAACAAGGGCATTGAAGCGGCAGCGGCGACGCTTGAGATGATTAACTTCGTGCGCGCTAACGAATAGGTTTGTCCAACTCACTCCAGCGGAATTCCGCAGTTGGCGTCTTATTACCGAGCGTGCGTGAGATTCGACGCTTAGACGAAACTCGCTTACTTAAACCTTCATCTGTCACGCTTGCACCCCAAGGCTCAAGCCAGAGTCGAATTCAGAACGCTTTACGTCGATATGGGTTAGATCGATACCCAGTACGTGTACGTGTCGATGAGAACGTTGATCGAGAACCCCGTCTTGATGATGAATACGGGTACGAAATACGTGTATCGGAACCGGGAATTGAGATCGGAGCCAATTCCACTTGGGGAGCGATTACTGCCTGTAGTGTACTAGCAGCACTCGCATGGCGCGACGGCATGCTGCCTCACTGTCATCTTTTAGATAAACCTGCCTATCCCTGGCGCGGGCTAATGATCGATACAAGTCGCCACTTTATTTCGATTCAATCGTTGAAAGAAACGCTTGATTTGATGGCTTGTTATCGGTTGAACGTCTTACATCTGAATCTTTCTAACGACCAGGCGTGCCGATTCAGGAGTGAGCGATTCCCACGTCTCGCCGCCACCGAGAGTTATTCCACCAAGGAACTTAATGACCTCGTAGCTTTTGCGGCGGATCGAGCGATCCGCATCGTTCCGGAGCTGGACGTACCGGGGCACACGACCAGTTGGATTTGGGCATACCCTGAATGGGGGGCAGGGCACTTAGAGGAGGCGTCTACTGGTTTTGGCGTCCACGAAGCATGTTTGAACCCGACAAAGCCCGAAGTATTCGACGCCATCAAGGACGTATTCGATGAACTGTCTGAGGTGTTCCCCGATAGCCATGTGCATATTGGAGGCGACGAGGTCAACTCCACGTGGTGGGATCGAAACGCACAGATTCAAGCTTGGATGGCTTCGCAGGGTATGGCGACAGCTCATGAACTACAGACTTGGTTCATCACGGAACTCGGCACTCATCTGATAGCGAAAGGGAAGCAAGTTATTGGCTGGGATGAGGTACTTGCGCCAAAGTTACCGCAGGAGTACACGATTCAGGCTTGGCGTGGTATGAGAGCCCGTGACGCGGCACACCAAGGGGGGCACGCGACCATCGTATCCTCGCCGTATTACTTGGACCTGTTTCTACCCGCAGACTACCACTATCGCTATTCTCCGTCGATGACGATCGCTGAATCCAATGACGCCGATACACAAGCACTATCAGATTCACGACTTGCACATGTACGCGATGGATTACGGTGGCAAGCGTCGTTTGGCATTTTCGATCCTGTTCCGCGGAGGGAGGGGGGCAATATCCTCGGTGGCGAGGCATGCATGTGGAGCGAGATCGTTGACGATGAGACGCTACACACGCGGGTATGGAGTCGCATGCCAGCAATCGCGGAGCGGTTTTGGTCCGGTGATCAGAGCTTGGACGAGGCGAGTATGTATGCACGACTTGAGCTTGGTATTCCCTATTGGCAAAGGAAGTTCAGTATCAGCAGGCTCTTGGCTCCCCCGTCAGAGCTGGATCCGCCAGCGTTGCGCCCTCTAGTTAAGCAACTCGAACCGGTTAAGTGGTATGCCAGATTGATTGGTATGAATCTGGTTTCGGCGCGTACGTCAGGACAAGTTGAGAGCGCTTATGTAAGACCGTACGATCTAAATACCCCATTGAATCGTGTTGTCGACTATTTGCCACCGGAGAGTTTCGAAGCGCGTCGAGTTGAGGAGGCGTTGCGTGATTCTTTGCCGTTGACGAAGTGGCTCGAGGAATGGCGAAACCAGGCGGCCGCGTTTGACGACTGTGCACGAGAGGAAGGCAGGCTAGCTGAATTACGAGAACTGAGCCGTCGCCTCGAAACACTCGCGGCGATCCACCGAGGGGAGTCACCCGTGGATATGTCTTTGGAAGAGCCAGTTGGTGAGTACTTACTTCCAATAGCTGCCCCGATCTTGGGTGATGCGATCATGCGTATCGGGAAACGATTTGGCGCTAGCGGTGGCGATGTCGTGGAAGTCACAAAAGGTCACATCAACGATACGTTTGTGATAGATGGTAAATACCTCCTTCAGCGAATTAACCGCTCAGTATTCGATGTTGAGGCACTACTAGGTAATCGGCGAATGCTGGATGAAGTGATCCGAAGCGTGGTACCTCGCGCATTGGTAACGGTAGATGGAGCAGATCATCTTGTTGGAGTAAACGGTGAAGTGTGGCGAGCGGCTACTTTCGTCGAAGCGCGTAATTTCGATGTGCTGCCGACGGAACTGTGCAGAGAGGCGGGATCTGCATTTGGTGGATTCTTAACGTTACTTCAAAAATGTAGCAATAGACCGGTGCCTGTCATCGAGGGTTTTCACGATATCGACAGGTACTTACGGGAATATGACACGCTCGACGCAACGCCCGATAGTCGCGAATGCGTCGAATTGGCGACCAAACTTCGCTTGTCAATTCGAACCTTTGATCCGCATGAATTCCAGGTCATTCATGGTGATTGCAAGGTTAACAATCTGCTGTTCGATTTAGAAAACCCTAAGGTCTCAGGGATCATAGACCTTGACACCATCATGTGGGGACATCCTGCATGGGACTTCGGTGATTTGATCCGATCCGTTCTAACAGGCTCGGTGAATAAGGGGGATGAAAGAACACGCATTCAGTCGACTACTGAAGGCTTTGTAAGGTCCTATGAGATTAATAGAGCATCGCTTGAGAGTTTTGCGTACGCGCCATCGCACATGAGTTTTATGCTGGGTATACGTTTCCTAGCTGACCACTTCAGAGGCGACACGTACTTCAAGGTCGAAACCCACGGCGACAACCTCGTGCGCGCAACCGAGCAGTTCGAACTATCCGAGCGATTAACTAGGGTCGCGTCGGATATTAACGAGTGGTTACTGCAGAGCTCCTAACTAGCAATCCCGTAGAGTTTTTGCACGTTTGTTCGGGTAATCTTCTCGCGATCTTCTTCGTCGATCCCATTAAATAGTTCATCAAGTACTTCTACCGAACATGGCCAAGTCGAATCGGTATGAGGGTAATCCGAACCCCACATCAAATTGTCAATGCCGATCATGTGGCGTGTGGCCAGAGCCGCCCGGTCGTCTTCGATCGTAGCATAGAACTGGCGATGCCAAACCTCGTGCGGGTGTGGACCAGTGTATGGTTCTGCGATGTTGCGACGCTCCCGTTGCAACCCTTGTTCGACACGATCAAGCCAATGCGCGATCCATCCTGCATTGAACTCCGCAACGACGATTTTTAGATTCGGGTGGCGTTCGCAAACGCCGCGGCACATGAATTCGACAATCGTTGATTGAACGGTGTGTTGTGTTCCGGCATAGCCAGCTATACCGTCCGGTCTCAATTGTTTGCTTCGATACTCGCGAGGTATGTAGGAACCACATCCTACGTGCATGGAGAGTGGGAATTCGGCTTCTTCCGCCATAGACCAGAGAGGCTCGTAGGCGTCGTCGTAATACGGTCGTTCTGCAGGGGAAGTGCATGGGATACACCCGCCTTTGAAGCCGAGTTTTATCACTCGATCTAGTTCGTCGAGCGCGGCGTCTGGGTTCTGAACGGGAATGGCTGGTAGACCGTGAAGGCGGCCATTGCTAGCGACCTCGTAATCGTGCAACCAATCGTTGTAGTTCTTCTGTAGCGCGACCAATAGTGGTGTGTTTTTCATGCCAAACATGCCGAAGTATCCGGGATACAGAAACTCGGCCGCTAAGCCGTCGATGTCTTGATCTTCGTAACGGTGCGCACCATCGACCAATCCAGGCCGCATCCCCGCATAGCCACTCTTGAATAGCGCTACGAGTTCGGGATCTTGCATGTGTGCGACGTCGGGTTTGTGTCCTGCCTTGCGATTTAGCGGTTCGTTACGTCGTAGACGTGTAGCGGCCATGCCCATTCGAGCAACACTCACCCCGTGCATGCCTCGTGCAGGCACAACGATCGCGTCGACTTGATCACCGACATCCATGATGCGCGGTGCTTCGTCACCGAATCGCTCAGCTAGTCCTGTGAAGACGTCACGACCTTCGACAACGTGGGAATCGGCTGAAATTGGCTGCATGATGTCTACCTCTGATGATTCAATCATTTTAGAAAAAGTGCGTACTTTCGAGTCAAGGTATAAACAGCCATGATCAAAGAGGCGATGGAAGCGTCATGCGTCAAAATTCGGTTGGCACTCTGCTTCTAGCGGTGCTCTTATTGCAGGCTAGTTGTGGTACGTCTGTGGTGCCCCCGATCCTGCTTGAGAGTGGTCGAATGGTTTATCCACCCGAATCACGTGAAGCGAAAGTTGAAGGATCGGTGCTCGTCCAGTATGACGTGAGTGAGGAAGGTCTGGTTAGCAATATTCGTGTTGTTAGTTCATCGCCATCTGACGTTTTTGATCAAGCAGCTATCAATTTTGTACGTACGTGGCGCTTTCAGCCTCAAAAGCGTAGCGGTGTACCGGAAGCAGTTGAAAACGTTCAGAGTCGAATTTCGTTTACATTAGATGACGGTGACGCCTCCTATCTGGAGTTCATTGAGTAGCAATCACTTTCAATTCGTCGATCAAGAGATTCATATCTCGAACATTTTGTCTCGTGAAACGAACCAAAACAACGTAAGTGACCACTACTACTACGAAACTCGGTAGAAGCATGGCGAAATAACCAAGAAGGAGGTCCCAAGGTAGATCCTCGCGTAGTCGACTGATACAGCGGTATAACCAAATCCCCTCATATATCAACGCCAATGCGAGAATCAGCCATGTCGTAATCCTCACAATTTTCTGGAACAGAAATCGACCGGAAATTGTGACTGTTGTGCCAACTGTTTTGACGTCAGCGTAAAAAACAGGGTGAATGAGCACCCAAACGCTCACTCTAGCTACATAGGCAGTCAAGTGATCACGATGGAGTCGAAATGCAACTTTCCCCGATTCTTTTTTAGAGCGCAGGGCTGCCCACACGGATCGTCGGCGTATACGTTTTAAAAACTCATCTGTTGGAACCTGGCTCTCGAATTCGAAAGGGATGCCGACGGTGACTAGTCGCCAGGTCAATCGCCGCATAGAAATTCAGGTAACGCAGTCGCCGAACTAATGACCGATTCAACCGTTTTGGCGATACGTAAGAGCTGCGAATCAGATGCTTGTTTTGAAATGAGTTGAACACCCACGGGTAGCTTTCCAGCAAACCCAGCTGGCATCGATAGCGCCGGGCACTCGGTTGTCGTGACCCAGCTGCAAGACTCCATCCAGTCGATGTAGGTATCCATCTGTACTCCTTCGATTTCACGAATCCAATCGATTGGAATTGGGAAAGGAAGCACTTGAGTCGTTGGACCGACGAGCAAGTCATAACGCTCAAAGAACGCTTCGACTCGATTCCGTAGTGCAACTCTCAGCTCTCGAACACGTTCGACGTCTTCGTCATCGATTGAAAGACCGACGGCTAGATTCCAAAGGATTGTCGGTTTGAGCTCGGTTTTTTGTCGTGGGCTGAAGGCGTCGTATCGATTGCGAAAACTCAATCCACGAAGTGTTTGAAATATGTCGCGTGCGCCAGCGAAGTCTGGTGATGCTTCTTCGATGATTGCGCCCGCATCATTCAGCTTGGCCGCGACATCTCGAACGATCGACCTAATTTCCGGAACGACAGGCAGTGCACCAAAGTCTTCTGTGATGGCAACCTTTAAGCCCTTTAACGAGATAGGTTCTACTCGAGGGAATACAGCGACGGGAGGATCCTGACGGAGCACTTCGAACAATAGCGCCACGCTATCAACATTGCGCGCCATTGGACCCAAGGATGCGAGATTGCGTGAGTGGTCGCCAGTAAGCGAAGGTGGGAGTAAATTGTTAGAAGGTCGAAACCCAATCACATTACAGAACGCTGCGGGATTGCGAAGGGAGCCACCCAGATCACTGCCGTCCGCTACTACAGCCATACGTGTGGCTAGAGCCACCGCTGCGCCACCACTGCTACCACCGCAGGTTCGTTCAAAATCGAAGGGATTCTTGGTAGGACCGAATACACGATTGAACGTATGTGATCCTGCTCCGAACTCAGGCACGTTCGTCTTGCCGATCGTGATCGCACCGGCTTGTTGCATACGATCAATGATGTAGTCATTCACAGTCGGAATATGCTCACGGAAGAGGGTTGAACCAAAAGTGGTCCGTAAGTTCCTAGTAGAGACCAGGTCTTTGTGCGGGATTGGGATACCTGTGAGCAACCCGGTCGTAGTGCTCGACTCGTCGATCGCCTTGGCACGATCCATCGCCTCGTCGAAACAAGTGGTGATGATCGCGTTTACTTGCTGGTTTACCTGTTCGATATGGTCTATGTGAGCCGTGAGTAATTCCGCGGCGCTCACTGATCGTGCGTCAAGCAGCTCACGCATTTCGTGAGCGTCTTTATTTAGCAATTCATGCATTGTTCTAGATGGTGAAAAAAGGATCTGGGAACCAACGTTGACGACGCAATGGCTCGATGACAGCCTTCCGCGCAATATCGGAGTCGAAACGGCAGAGTTGCTCAATGGCGAAGCTGCTCACATATGCGTGTTCGTCGTGAACCGCGCGACAAAGCATCGGAAGCACGACATCATCAAATCCAAATCGGATAACCGCTTGAATGATGTACAGACGAACATCCCAATCTGGTTCGGTGTCATATTTCCGTGCGAACGTGTTCAGCGAAGTCGTGAGTTGCTCGTGCGTAGCGGACGAAATAATCCCGATCGCCGAAATTACGTGTCGGACTACACCTTTATTTGGGTGATTAATTAGCTCGCGTAGTCGTGGTAGAGCATCTGCACTGCGGAGCTGACCAAGACCGTACGCAGCTGTTGCGATTAATGCGGGTGAAGGGTCGTTGAGCATTTCGATCAGGTGATCTTTCGCTCTAATCTGTGCTAAGCCATTAACTGCGTCTGCGGTATTCAGTACCTCATTGTCCGCGTAGGATCCGATTTGCCGTTTGATCTGAGCTTCAAGGTGTTCTTGTACTTTGCCATAGTCTTGTTCAGCGAATGTGGCGCTCTCATAAATCGCGCGTGTCGACTCAATCGGATTTATCGACTGTAATCGTGCTTGCCATTTATCGATATCAAGGTTTGGCTCAGATTGTCGTTCACACGTTCTACCGAACCAATGCCAGAGGTGTGTTTGAACAGGGTCTTCCGTGAACACAGTGCTGAGATTCTGTTGATCGGTAGGTTCTTCGGTTCTCATGACGACGAACTTGTGCACGTAGCGAGGTAGGATGGTTGAATTGATCATCGCACCGTGACCCAGGTCGAAGTGGCATAAGACCGCTCGCGGGGGACCCATGATCGCTTCGACGTTCCTTACATGAAATGAGGAGTCAGTCCTTAATCCGTTATCCGTTTTTGACAACGATGGCGGCGACGTAGTCGGTTTCTGTGCGGTCAAGCTGGGCAACAGGTGACTTCCAGGCAAGACCGCCGTTGGTCCTCGATGTAATGGCGTGTCTTGTGGACTGTAGAACAGGATCAGCCATCGAGGCTCTCGATGACGTGGTCTCGGCTGGTGAGCATGTCCATCCTTGTGGAATGGTTGCAGCATTCCAGGTCCAGTGACTCGCTCACTTGGAAAATTCGTGTGGCAGTGGCGATGTGGATGTATAAGGTAGTTTGGTCCCGCAAGAGTCGTCAAAGCGGTTTTTAGATTAGCATCATTCAATACATCGTGTAATTTCGGTATCATCGGCACGATATTGTTATGTGGGTTCGCACCGTCTTTTAAAGTTTGAAATAATCGATCAGTTTCAATGTAAATTGATTCATGATCTATGCAATCGAGTTTCAGTTCGACATCTAAGTATCCGTTATTTAAAAAATGAGAGATTTGCTCATCCGATAACGTGCGTAGAGAATTAGTCATTGGATTTTCCTAGTCGGTAAATAATAGATTTGACAAGCTTCCATTTCGATGCCCTTGTTTATAATAGTCAGAATGATCCTATGAGGTAATTTGGCATGGCATTGAAGTCGGCATTAAATGCTGAAATGAAGCGTTTAAGGGGCGATGCAAAGGGTCTTGAAAAAAAGCGCGCTGATCTCACTGCAGACATTGATAAGAAAATCGCCGAAAATGCGAAAAAACAAGAGATGCTTCAGGCTTTTATGGATGCTACGTTTGGAGTGAAACCGAAAACGTCTGCATCTCAAGAAACAACTGCTAGCGGCACGCGACGGAAACGCAGAAACCGCAAAGGAGTAAAGCAACGTGTGCTGGCTGCAATTAATGCTAGTTCCGGCGGCATTAAGCGAAATGCGATTATTCAAGAGATTGGCATGTCATCGTCGGACGAAGCCGGCCATCAATACGTATCTAACACACTTCGCGCACTTATGGACGAAGGTCAGATTAGAAATGACGGGCGAGTGTATTATTCAAGAGAAAGTGGCGAGACGAGTCCTGCCGTGGCA
Source organism: Candidatus Azotimanducaceae bacterium (assembly GCA_965220235.1). Classification (GTDB taxonomy): domain Bacteria; phylum Pseudomonadota; class Gammaproteobacteria; order Pseudomonadales; family Azotimanducaceae; genus Bin55. Next base: position 647,768 of record OZ244815.1, read on the forward strand.
AGTGCGAGTGATGATTCGTCGAGTGAGAGTTCTGAAGGTACTCCGACAACTGAACCATCGAGTGATGACTCTCCACCGAGTTCTTCAGGATTTGGACCTGTTTCGAATCACTAATCGAGTGTGAAATAGAAAATTTGCGATATAGAAATAACGCATAGCCGATAAATCGATATGACTTTACGGGTAGCGATGCTTAGTCGCTGGCATGTTCACGCAAACGAGTACTGTAATTCAATAAACCGCAACGATTCTTCCGAAGTCGTTGCCATTTGGGATGAGCAAGTAGACCGAGGTAAAGCTTGGGCTGCCGAAATAGATGTTCCGTTTGAGGCGGATTACGAGACTCTCTTGAGCCGAGACGACGTTGATGCCGTGTGCGTTGTGACGCCTACGAATATGCATCGAAACATAATGGTCGCAGCGGCGGAAGCGGGAAAGCACATTTTTACTGAAAAAGTGCTCACGACAACCGTTAACCAAGCACGCGAGGTAGCATCTGCTGTAAAACACAACGATGTTACCTTTTGCATTTCGTTTCCAAGACGTTGCCTTCCAGAACTTAAATATGCAAAGCAAGCCATCGAGGATGGTCTAGTCGGCAATCCGACGTTGGTTCGAATTCGTATAGCGCATGCTGGATCAAGTAGAGACTGGTTGCCTGAGCATTTTTACGACTTGAACGCATGTGGTGGTGGCGCGATGATGGATCTAGGTGCCCACGGCATGTATCTTGCACGGTGGCTATTGGGAACACCAAGACGTGTCGTATCGGTCTTTAGCAATATAACGGAACGTTCGGTGGAAGACAACGCCGTATCTGTTATTGAATTTGAAAGTGGTGCGATTGGTGTAAATGAGACATCGTTTGTAGCCTATCCAGACTCATATTCACTGGAGTTAGACGGAACAGAGGGTGGTGTTCGAATGTTGTCACCTAGAGACGGTGTAGAAATACGTTCCGATCGATTGGATTCGAAAGGCTGGGCTAAAGTGGAAGAATTACCTGCTCGCTCCGAAACACCTATCGATCAGTGGGTTAAAGGTTGTTTAGACGGTTCCCCCATCGACTTCGGAATAGTAGAAGCCGTTGAATTGACTGAACTTATGGATGCAGCCTATAGATCTCACTTAACGGGAGAAAGCGCAACGGTCGAAACTGTCTAGTCAGAACTTTGTTTGTTTTTTTCGCGACGTAATTTCGATGCTTTCTTTCGAGAATTTCCAGTCGTGCCTCGGTTAATTTTGCCACGACGAGTTCTTAAGTCACCTTTACCCATACTGTATCTGGTTTTTAGGGAGGCTCGGGATTATATAGACGACAATTCGCTCTGAAGCTACGCACATATGTTGGATTGAAGAGAATCGCTGAATGACGCCCGTAAAACATGTTCAATATTTTTCACAGTTTATTAGTTAGTAAATACGGAAATTACCGAAGCCCCCAGCATTCCTCTTCATTTGCATATAGCTGATGTCCTGAAAATGTGCTCGCGATGGACTCTTGGGTTGCATTTTCGCGTCCGAATGTTCGCCACCCGCGACTACCTAATAGAACATGCCGTACTTCTGCTTTTGCGGCTACTCGTGCGATTTCCTCCGGCGTTACGTAAAAATCTAAGGGAAGTCCACGTGCGCCGGTTGGCAATCGATGCGAAACAACCAGTGCATTTGCACCCTGCGCGAATTCTGCAACGATATCTCGTTGATTACTGAACTCACCTGCGAAAACGATAGCGGTTTCTCCGATGTCGATTCGCCATGCCAAACTTGGGATATTCCCACTTTTTACGCGGATGGCTGCGAGTCGTAACTCGGAATTCGCGAAACCGCCCCAGTGTTTACGTGCTGCCGGGTTTACATCTCGCACGCGTACACGATAACCGGCCGGACTTGAGTGGGAAACTAGAGAACCTAGTTCTGGATATACACCCTCTTCACTCGCCAACCTCTCGAAGAGTTGTGTAATTGAAGGATACGTTTCGTTCCCACTAGGTCCATATATGGGTAGAGGTTCGCTACGGCCGCTGCGTAGAGAAGCCATTAACATGCTTGGTAAATCTGCTGTTTGCTCAATACCGGTTTGCGTGGTTACGATCGCCATGAGATCGGTGAAGTCGGCTCCACTGTGTTTGTATCTCAGGTAGGTGCCCGCTCCCGCATTTACTAAAACTCGGGCCTTGTCGTTGTTCCAAACTAGATAGGAACCCGCCGCGCGAGTTGTGTCGTAGGACAACTCGCCTGATCCGAGAACCTCGAGTCGGACCCCTTCTTCATTACAGTACACCGATCCACTTGATGGGATGCTAGCGTAAATTAGTGTGGAACACACAAAGGTGTATATCCAGTTTTTAGTTGATTTCATTGAGACCTTGAAGGATTTGTTGCCAGTCGGCTTCGTCAGGCATCCGCCAATCGCCGCGTGGCGACAACGCTACGGTACCGACCTTAGGACCGGGAGGAAGTGTTGTACGCTTAAATTGCTGACGATGAAATCTCGTGATGAAAACACGTAGCCATCGATCAATCTCTTTAACGTCGTAGATACCACCATATGCATGAACCGCCAATGAGCGAATCTTGGCGACTTCTGCTCCAGTTCGGAGAAAGTGATACAAGAAGAAATCATGTAATTCAAATGGACCGATGATTTCTTCGGTGCGTTGTTCGATTTCCCCGTCAGATACAGGTAACAATTCTGGTGTAATCGGAGTATTAAGTACGCGTTCGAGTGCTTGTCTGAGACTGCTGGAAGCTCGATGCTCTGCGTACCACCGTGTCAAGTATTGAACGAGCGTCTTCGGCACGCCGACGTTCACGTTATAGCTCGACATATGATCAGCGTTAAACGTGCACCAACCTAGCGCGAGCTCAGACAGATCACCAGTACCGACAACGATTCCGTTCATCTTGTTAGCGAGGTCGAACAATATCTGAGTGCGCTCTCTTGCCTGACTATTCTCATACGTTACATCATCAATGACATCGTGTTGAATATCGGATAGATGAGATTCGACAGCTGCGCGAATTGGTATATCTGTCAGTTCCAGTCCAGCAGCCTCTGTCAATAGCGCAACAGACTCACGAGTGTGATCGCTCGTACCAGGTCCAGGCATTGTGACTGCAAGGATGGTCTCAGACTCCCACGCCATCTCCCGTTGAACATCCATACAAACCAGTAGTGCCAGAGTTGAATCGAGTCCACCGGAAAGACCGATTACCATCTTCTTTGTCGCAGAGGATTGCAGGCGCTTGACTAATCCTTGGGTCTGAATCTTGAGGATGGTTTGTGCACGGGCTTCGAGGGTACCTTCGTCGTCGGGTACGAATGGGTGTTTGGGGACATCACGACGCAATCGTTTCAGGACGGTTCGAGTAGGCTGCCCGACGATTCGATAACCGTCGTCGCGGGAACCCGTTCTAAACGTCGAACTGACTGTGCGTTCATGGCGAAGTCGTTGCCAGTCGATGTCAACCATGAGCGTAGCGTCATGGAGAAACAGGTCGCTCTCGCCTAGCATCGTGGCATTCTCAGCGGCAAGAAGATGACCCCCGTACACGACATCTTTAGTCGATTCTGATACCGTGGAACTTGCGTACAAATACGCGCTTACACATGCACCGCTTTGCATGCGCACTAGGTCCCGTCGATACTCAACCTTCGCGACCTGCTCCGGACTCGCGGATGGGTTGAGTATCAGCGTCGCACCGTTCAACGCGTGCTGAGCAGACGGTGGTTGAGGCATCCATAGATCCTCGCAAATTTCTACGGCGCAGTAGGTATCTCCGATTCGAAACAGATGTTTGGGCGATACTCGGAATTCAAGTCCGTCAAGTTCATGTGCGACATCGATCCCAGTGCCTGAAGCGAACCATCGTTGCTCGTAGAACTCGGCATGATTTGGGTTACTGCATTTTGGTACGGCACCAAGGATGCCGCCGTTTGCGAGAACGAAAGCGGCGTTTACAAGGCGACCATCGACGAGGAGTAATGGCGCGCCGACGACGAGTAACGTTGAATCCGTTTCGCGTGCTAGGTCAGCTAAAGCTCGGACACTTTCGCGTTGAAGATCCGCGGTCAGAAAAAGGTCTTCACACGAATAACCGGTAAGCGAAAGCTCGGGCGATAACACGACAGCGCAGTCACCACGCGCAAGTAGGTGGTACTTCGCGAGGATTCGCTCTGCGTTGCGCGTCGGGCTAGCGAGTGAGAGGGTAGGCGCAATCGCAGCCACACGTAAATAGCCATGATCCGCGTAATTCATGCTGAAAGTTTAAGGGTCGTGCATGGGTTGGAGGGGATCGCTGGCTAGCTACCGAAAAAAAGATTGGTGTGTTTTTGCTGATAGTTTGAATGGGTTAAGTGTGATGATTACTGCGTTCTCCGCTACATAAAATCCTGCCCTTGAATCCCATGATGACATGTTGCCAACACCACATTGAACTTTGAATTTTCGGACGAACAGAACCAATTACGTGATCAGGCGCAGTCTTTTCTAAGTGACAACTGTCCGCCTGAAAAGGTGCGCAAGATTCTTGAAGGTGACGAACCATACGACAAGCAATTGTGGCAATCGATTGCCGAATTGGGGTGGTTATCTACCGTAATCCCAGAGCAGTACGGGGGATTAGGGCTGTCGTACTACGAGTTGGTCGTTATTGCCGAGGAACTCGGTCGAGTACTAGCACCGGTTCCTTTTTCATCCTCAGTCTACCTTGCCAGTGAAGCCATCCTGCAGTTTGGTTCGGATGCTCAAAAGCAGAAATGGCTGCCACGACTAGCCACGGGTGAGGCGATCGGAACCTTTGCGTTTGGCGAAGGTGCGGGGAGACCGTCGCCTACGTCGTTAAAAACTTCAGCCGCTGATCAAACTGTTTCCGGCACGAAATATCCCGTGCCGGACGGCGATGTGGCAGATGTCGCGATCGTGGTCACAACTTGCGAGAGCGGAGACGGAGCAAGTCTGTATCTCGTCGACTTATCTGGTGTGCAACAAGATGTTGTTTCGACCTTAGATCCTTCACGTTCGCACGCTCGACTGACGTTTGACAAGACACCGGCAGAGCTACTTGGTTCCGCTGGTAGCGGATGGGGAATGACAAACCAATTACTGGACCGTGCGGCAGTGCTTTTCGCGTGGGAGCAAGTGGGAGGTTCACAGGCCGCATTGGAGCAAGCGAAAGCGTACGCGATGGAGAGGTATGCGTTTGGACGTCCGATCGCTGGTTTTCAGGCAATCAAGCACAAATTGGCAAACGTGTACGTTAAAAACACACTCGCTCGCTCAAACTGTTACTATGGCACGTGGGCTTTGGACGAAAACAACGCGGAGTTGGCATTGGCGGCGGCGACCGCCCGAGTTAGCTCGACGCAAGCGTTTTACTTTGCATCCAAAGAGAACATTCAGACCCATGGCGGTATGGGTTTCACGTGGGAGTTCGACTGTCAGTTTTTCTATCGTCGTGCAAAACTCTTGTCGGTCAATATCGGTAGTGAATCGTGGTGGCAAGATCGACTGATTACGGCGTACGAACAAAGCAACCAAGCCGACGCGGCTTAAGGAGAGATCATGGACTTCAATGACACCCCGGCCGAAGCGACTTTCAGACAGGAAGTACGCGAATGGTTGGAAGCTAATGCACCATCGTCAGAAGAGTTGCGTGGGCTAGACGAAATCGCACGATCGAAGCTTTGGCAGAAGCGTAAATACGACGCAGGTTGGGCATGCATTAGATGGCCAACCGAGTACGGTGGGCGCGATGCAACCGCGATTGAAAACGTAATCTGGGGTCAGGAAGAGTCCAAATTCAGCGTTCCAGGTGGCGTATTTGGCATTGGCCAAGGCATGGCAGCACCGACGCTCATGGCTTGGGCGACGGAAGACCAGAAGCGTGAACACTTGCCGAAGCTGGCGTCGGGTGAGAACATATGGTGCCAACTATTCAGTGAACCGGCAGGCGGTTCAGATTTGGCTGCGCTGCGTACCAAAGCTGAAAAGGACGGCGATGAATGGGTGATCAATGGTCAGAAGATTTGGACGTCGGGTGCCCACTACAGTGACTACGGCATCATCGTTTTACGAACTGACCCTGAAGTGCCGAAGCACCGCGGGTTGACTTACTTTTTCCTAGATATGAAATCTCCTGGAATTGAAGTTAAACCCATCAAGCAGATTAGCGGGGGCGCGAATTTCAACGAGGTCTACTTTACAGACGTACGAGTGCCTGATGCTCAACGACTCGGTGAAGTAGGGCAAGGATGGCAGGTCGCGTTAACGACCCTAATGAACGAGCGAGCGGCGATCGGTGGCGGCGGCGGTGGCGTTGGATTCAACCGAGTGTACCGTCTCGCACAACGAGTCACTATTGATGACAAACCTGCCATCGAGGATTCGAGTGTACGAGCGAAACTTGCGGATTGGTATTGTCAGGAAACCGGGTTGAAATACACTGGATACCGTTCTCTCACCGCGTTGTCGCGGGGAGAAACGCCAGGTCCGGAGAATTCAATCGGTAAGTTAGTCGGCGCTTCCAAAATGCAGGATATGGCGTCATTCGCGATGGATTTATGCGAATTGTCGGGTGCCGTGCAAGGCGAATTCGCTGAGGAATATGGCATGTACCCCGGGGCGTATATGGGCGCGCCTGGCGGCCGTATCGCAGGTGGGTCGGACGAAATCATGTTGAACATTCTGGCGGAACGAGTACTCGGTATGCCTCAAGATGTCCGGCCAGACAAAGGTATCCCATTCAGTCAGATTCCGACGGGCGCAAATAACTAAGCCCCTGTTCTAGTCGGCGGCGATCGCGTGCGTGTTGAATGTGCTTGGATCGTTGCAGAGTGACGAGTGATCATCTTTAACGATCCGAGTGGATCGTCTGTTTTAGTTTGACAGTAGTGTCGGCGATTATCGACTCGTAGCTGATCGGGTGCGCTTCACCGGATTTATCGCGAAGCGTTCAACGAGAGTGAACGAACATATCGTCAATTAAGTCGCACAAGTCCACTTTGCATGTGGTCGAGTGAGCACTACGCCTCGCCGTCCACTTCGGACATTTCTGGTGGAAGTGACTCATCCCCGGCTACTTTGGCAGTATGTGAAGGTTCGACAGTAGCCGACGCATCCAGATCACGTTCGACGTCTCGGTATATATCCCTAATGCTGTTCATGTCGAGTTTCTCGATTCCTAGAGCAAACTGGATAAACACGAATAGCTGAGCACCGAGCGTACCGTGGTTGATTTTTGACCGCAGGTTGGTCGCCGTTTGGGCTACGCCCATCATCGCGAGACGTTGCGAGAGCCCGTTGTAGTCAATTCCTTTGAGCGCCATTTGAGACCGAAGAAGACGGTGAAGCGTTTCTCGCATTTCAGGTGAATCGAAGAATTTCATGCAATCATAAAGGTCACGAATGTGCGTATTCTATTTGTTTTGTTGTGAAAAACAAGTATATGTTTACTTTTATTCACAAATACATATAATTTAAGTTGTTTGTTCGTTGAACGTTTCATTTAAGGAAGGGTAAGGGAGATGGAAGGTTATATCGTCGCAATCGTGTTGCTGCTACTCGCAGTCGTGGTGATCTTGCGGATTGTTCGAATCGTTCCTCAAGGCTATCACTGGACGGTTGAACGTTTCGGTAAATACACACGCACTGCAGAACCCGGTTTGAACATCGTGGTACCGATCGTTCAGCGCGTGGGAAGGAAGATCAATATGATGGAGCAGGTCCTCGACATTCCGCCGCAGGACGTAATTTCAAGTGACAACGCATCGGTAAATACGGACGCGGTTTGCTTCTTCCAAGTCCTTGATGCTGCGAAAGCCGCTTATCAAGTCAACGATCTGGAAAACGCGACGCGCAACTTAGTCATGACCAACATTCGTGCTGTACTGGGTTCAATGGACCTGGACGAAATGTTGTCAAATCGGGATCGTATTAATGCGCAGTTGCTTGCAAAAGTAGACGAAGCAACGGACCCATGGGGCGTCAAAATCACGCGTGTCGAGATCAAAGACGTCTCGCCTCCGACCGATCTCGTGAACGCGATGGCGAAGCAGATGAAGGCCGAGCGTGAGAAACGTGCCTTGGTACTTGAGGCGGAGGGTGAGCGCGAAGCCGCGATTCAAGTGGCTGAAGGTCAGAAGCAATCCGAGATCCTAAAAGCGGAAGGTGAACTTGAAGCTGCACGACGTGAAGCAGAAGCCCGTGAGCGTCTCGCACAAGCTGAAGCAGAAGCTACGCGTATGGTGTCGGAGGCGATTGCGAGCGGAGAAGCGAACGCGATAAACTATTTCGTCGCTCAGAAATACGTTGAAGCTCTAGGTGATCTAGCTAAGAGCGACAACAATAAAGTGATGATGATCCCCTTAGAAGCAACTAGCATCATTGGTTCAATTGCCGGAATTACAGAACTAACGAAGGCAGTTGGCGGCGCGGTTGCACCGTCGAGAGCATAAAAGGACTGAAATCATGGAATGGATTGAAGGATCCAACTGGGTACCCGCCATCTGGCTAACGATTGCCATTGTGTTGTTTATCGCAGAAGTGTTGGGAGCCGCAGGATTCCTGGTCGGCGCTGCGGTTGCGGCATTGGCGTTGGCGGCGCTCACCTATTTTGTGTCGGATTTAGGCATTGCGGCCCAAATCTTCGTCTATGCGGTCGTCGCGGTCATAGCGACGTTGGTCTACTTTAAGTTCTTCAGAGCGACCGAGCCGAGCAATAGGGATTCTCTGCCTAAACGAGCGCAAATGATGATCGGTCGTCGATTTACGCTCGGTGAAAAACTCGCCGCGGGTACAGAGATACGCGTCCAACTTGGGGACTCCATGTGGGTTGTTACTAGCACACGAGATATCGAGTTAGGTGCGGAAGTCGAAGTCGTCGACTGTGATACGATGCGGTTGCAGGTAGCAACCGTGGATTAACGATGTAGATTGAAAACGAATCGTTTTAACCTCATATAGAAGCTGGGAGCTTGGACTGATTGCGCCAAGTGACACTTTCACGATGAGGTAAGAAATGGACTTTGACCGGCTAACTTCGCAGTTTCGTACGGCGATTGAACGTGCCCATGAACTCGTCGTCCAAAAGAACCAGCAGTTCATTGAGCCGCAACACGTTTTGTTGGCGCAGATAGACGAGGATAAGAGTGGCATAGCGGGGCTTTTGTCGCGTGCTGGTGGAGACGTTGGTCAAATCAAGTCTGAGCTGACTCGAATGGTGGATGAATTCGCTTCTGTTCAAGGTTCGGTCACCGTCACGCCTAGCCGCGACCTGAGTCGCGTTCTTTCGAATGTGGGTCAGCTCGCGAAGAGTCGAAACGACACCTATATCGCAAACGAACTCTTCATTCCGGCGGTTTTCCAAGCGGGTGGCGCTACCGCCCGGATGCTTGAAGCCGCCGGAGTCCAACGCGGTCAAGTCGATGAGGCTATCGCGACAATGCGGCAAGGTGCAAGCGTAGATTCGGCAAACGCTGAGGAGCTGCGCGATGCGTTGACCCAATACACCATCGATTTCACCGAGCTTGCTCGAACAGGCAAGCTCGATCCGGTCATTGGCCGAGACGACGAAATCCGCCGGACGATTCAGGTTCTACAACGTCGAACGAAGAACAATCCTGTGTTGATCGGTGAGCCAGGCGTCGGAAAGACAGCCGTCGTTGAAGGACTCGCTCAACGTATAGTGCGTGGCGAAGTGCCGGAAGGCATGAAGAACAAACGTCTACTCGCACTCGACCTCGCGTTAATGGTTGCGGGTGCGAAGTTTCGCGGCGAATTTGAGGAGCGCATGAAGGCGTTACTTCAGGATCTTCAGAAACAAGACGGTCAAGTGATTCTGTTCATCGACGAGCTGCATACCTTAGTCGGCGCTGGCAATGCAGAAGGCAGCATGGATGCCGGCAACATGCTCAAGCCCGCATTAGCACGCGGAGATCTACGATGCGTTGGTGCAACTACGCTTGACGAATATCGCGAACGTATAGAAAAAGACGCGGCTCTGGAGCGCAGATTCCAGATCATCCAACTCGATGAACCTTCGGTTGAGGCGACTATTGCGATTTTGCGGGGCTTGAAAGAGCGGTATGAGGTGCACCATGGAGTGCAAATTACCGACCCGGCCCTCATTGCAGCGGCTTCACTGTCACATCGTTATGTCTCGGATCGGTTCCTTCCGGACAAAGCGATTGACCTCGTTGATGAAGCCGCGAGCCGGATCCGTATGGAGTTAGATTCGAAACCTGAGGTCATGGACAAACTGGAGCGTCGATTGATCCAGCTGAAAATGGAGCGAGAAGCACTCAAGAAAGAAACCGACGATGCCTCAAAAGAACGACTGCGTGATCTTGAACTAACGATCGAAGAGCTCGAACGTGAGTATGCAGATCTCGAAGAAGCACTTCGACACGAAAAAGCAAGCGTTGTCGACGTGCAGCAAGTTAAGGAGCGACTCGAGGAAGCACGGCTTGAATATGAACATGCAGAACGTGAAGGCGACCTCGAAAAGATGTCCGAACTTCGATACGGCGTCATTCCCGAGCTTGAACAACGAATTGAGTCAGATAACGGTCAGGAGGATGTTCAGCTCACCCTATTGCGAAATAAAGTGACGGAAGATGAGATTGCCAACGTGGTTTCCGCGCGAACTGGAATTCCGATTTCTCGCATGCTCCAAGGGGAACGCGACAAGCTACTACAGATGGAGGAAGCGCTCCATAAACGAGTGGTCGGTCAAGATACAGCCGTTCAAGTTGTTTCGGATGCAATCCGCCGAAATCGTGCAGGACTGTCAGACGAAACCAAACCAAACGGGTCGTTCTTATTCCTTGGACCATCGGGGGTAGGAAAAACCGAGCTATGTAAAGCGCTTGCAGAGTTTTTATTCGATACCGAGTCGGCACTGATTCGAGTGGACATGTCCGAGTTTATGGAGAAACACTCGGTATCACGTCTGATCGGAGCGCCACCAGGTTATGTTGGGTATGAAGAGGGTGGTTACCTCACCGAATTGGTGCGTCGAAAGCCGTACTCCGTTGTGCTGTTGGATGAGATCGAAAAAGCACATCAAGACGTATTCAATATCCTATTGCAGGTACTTGACGACGGTCGTTTAACGGACGGTCACGGTCGAACCGTCGATTTTCGTAATACCGTGATCGTAATGACGTCGAATCTTGGTTCCGATGCGATCCGGGAACACAGTAATACGTCTTACGACAACATCAAATCGATGGTTCAGGAGAAGGTCAAAGAACAGTTCCGACCGGAATTCATCAATCGGATTGACGAAATGGTTGTGTTTGATCTACTTCAAAGCGATCAGCTTGTTGAGATCGCACGAATTCAAGTAGCCTTAGTTTCGAGCCGTCTTGAAAACCAAGGCATTGAACTCTACGTCTCGGACGAAACGTTAGTCAGGCTCGCATCCGCTGCGTTTGATCCAGTGTATGGCGCGAGACCCATCAAGCGTACGATCCAGAATGAACTGGAAAATCCGCTCGCTCGGGCATTACTGAATGGCGAGATTAGCGCAGATTCAACTCCGAAAATCGATGCGGAAGATTTCATATATCGAGAGACTTCAGGCGAAGCAGATACGATCGAAGCCTGATCGCCAAACCTCGATCAGCCGGGCGTCGGTCGAGACCGAAGGCTAGTTAAAAGTCTGCTTAGTCCCGAAACGTACGGTATGGCAATTGCTTGAGGTATCGCCGGTGTCCGGTTCGTGAACTCCGCTGTCTTCGTTCCAGTAGCCCCAGCGTACCGAATTTTTCGACTTGGGCGGTACCAGTACGAGCGTCCAGACCCCTCTCTCCGGAACATCGGATATTGCGTGATAGCGATTTTTGCCTGTGAATAGATTGCAATACCGCACATGAACTTCCTTTCGCCCTGTGTTGCTTGATAGGTCTAGGACCTTTTGCGTGTAGTGGCCGGATAGTACGATGGATAAGAACCAGTGCCACGGGTGATTGTGCAACCAACGATAGGGGTCTTTGAGTTGGATGCGGTGTAAATAGAGTTCGAAGCGTCGACCGGACCCGTCACCAATCAGGTAGTAACGCGTGAGATATGGTCTTCCGTCTAGGTAGATTTGTTTACCGCTCAATCTCTTTAATAAGCGATCGATCCAACGAACGGGTTGCGGTTCAGCGGGGCGTTCAAACGTTGCGTCAGACAATGATTCACCTGGCTGTGTTGGATGCTCAGCTGTCAAATTTAGTACCGCCTATGACAAGTTGTGACGCAAGATAGACTGATTAGGCTGCGTTTGACTACTGGGTTGCCCAGACCGCGCCGCGCCGCATGATTTCTTTCGCTTCTGGCACGTCGAAGTCGCTGGCGACGTGACCTAACGCACTATAGAACACGCGACCTGCGCCATAACGTTTCTTCCAACATACCGGCATTTCGACGCCTTTCACCCAATCGATATTCCAGTGATCGCCGCTGAACGTCGTCGTCGCGAGTACCTCGTTAGAGGGATCGATGTGCATGAAATACTGTTCCGAGTGCATGGCGAAATCATCGAGTCCTTTGACGATCGGGTCATCGCTCTTTATGTTCACGGTATAGTCGATGACGCCGCCTGGGTGACAGATGAATTGGCCACCGACCATGAACTGGTATTCGACGTTATTTCGAAATGAATCTCCCATACCACCATGCCAGCCTGCACATCCAATACCCGCGCGAACGGCAGCAAGTAGACCGCGTTCCTGCTCAGGTTTTATCTGTGACATCGTCCACACGGGGACGATAAGGTCTTGTTCGCTAAGAAACTCCTCGTCCTCAAGACGATCGAGAGAGTCTTCGACCTGCACTTCGTAGCCTTCATCGCTTAACAAACCAGCGCATATGTCGGCAGTTTGTTCAGGTTCGTGTCCGAGCCATCCGCCCCATGTGATAAATGCTTTTTTTGCCATTTACTTGATTCCTAAAAAAGTAGATTAGTCGAGCTCAGAGTCTGCCAAACCAACTGGTAGTGCAGCTGGTCGATCTGGTCTCGACTTTAATTTGATGTGTTGTCCTGTCCGACTCGACTCTCCAAACGCGTCCATGACTTCGAGAACATGGAAAGCTAAATCACCGCTCGCGCGATGTTCTCGTCCTGTTCGAATTCCCATGCACATATCCGCCAAGCCAATGCTACGACTGTTTTCGATATTAGGATGGGTTAGCTCTTGCTCCTCCCACTCCCGACCAGCTCCGTTCATCGCGACGTGACCGCCAAATCCATTAGGATCGGGACACGTGATCGATCGATCCGTGCCATGTATTTCAATGTTGCGATTGCTGTGACGCCAAACGTCAAAGCTCATTACGACGGTCACGACCGCGCCGTTGTGAAATTCGAGGACGCCGCTTGCGTGTGTGTCGACTTCGACATCGATGATTTCACCATGCTTAGGCTTGGAAGTAATCGTACGTTGTTCGAAACCGCGACTAGTGATCGCGGTAACGCACTTCACAGAACCTAACGCATTAACGAGCGCGGTGATGTAGTAGGGACCCATGTCGAACAAAGGACCACCACCCGGCTTGTAGTAGAACTCAGGTGCGGGATGCCATGTTTCAACCCCGTGGCTCATCATGAAGGCAGTCCCTGCTAGTGGACGACCGATAGCGCCTTCGTCGATTAAGTTTCTGACTGTCTGGTGACCACCGCCTAGAAATGTATCAGGAGCGCAGCCTAATCTCAGACCGAGGTCTTTTGCCAATTGCAAGACTCGCTCCCCCTCTTTGACGTCCAAACCGAACGGCTTCTCGCAGAAGGCGTGCTTACCACTTTCGAGTGCTGCAAGATTGACTTCGCCATGTGCGGCCGGGATGGTCAGGTTGAGTACGACCTCAATGTCGTCACGCGCGAGTAGCTCGTCGGGTGACACATCAACGAGACCAAATTTCTCAGCCGTACGTTTTGAAGCTTCGGGCACGATGTCTGCGCACGCAACGAAATCAAGTATGGGAAATCGCTCGCTGATGCTGAGATAAGCGTTACTGATTACTCCGCATCCAATAAGTCCGATGCGTACAGGTGTTTCGTTAGTCATAGAGCGCTAGCATGATTCCGTCATAAGATCAATCGTGGCTGTGGGATTGGTGTTCTAGCAGTTCTACACGGTCGTAGATTGCCATGACATTCTCAAATCTAATCACCAACGAGTGACTGAGATTCTGAGCGTAATCGTGCAGATGATATTTGAACCTTGTTTGCGGTTCGCCGTTCAAGAACGCGTCATAGTCACGGGTTAGTTCACGAACATCGCTCTTTATCTCGGTACTCCAGGTAGCGCGAAATGGACCGAGCACAGAACCTCCAGCTAATGCGATCGTGATTTCGTGGTTAGTTAGCATCCGCGGTTTACTCATTCTTGAATCCTCGCGCAAAATCTCGTCTAGGAAGCCAATGCTATGATTTTGCGGAAATCACGGAGATTTAACGATGGCAATTACGAAATACGATCATTTAGTGGTAAGAGTGAGCGATCTTGAAGCTGGTATCGCAACCTATCGAGATACATTAGGTCTCGAGCTTGACCGCACCGACGAAAGTGAGGCTCTCCAGATCAAACAAGCATTCTTCAATTTACCGGGAGGCGGTTTTATCGAAGTCGTTGCGCCCACAGATCCTGACTCCGCGGTTGGCAAAGCACTTGAAGGACGCGGCGAAGGTATGCACACGATTGCATTTGAGGTGGACGATCTCGCAGCGACCTGCGACGCAATGAAAGCAGGTGGCGCACGGTTAATCGGCGAAGGTGGTCCGCAGGTCTTTGTGCATCCAAAATCTACGCACGGCATTCTCCTTCAACTTGGCGAAAAGAAATAGACCTTAACGCAAATCGGCTGCGAGAGAGACGAAGCAGGTACGAAGTCGGGATTGGGTCAATCCGTACCCAACGCTGCCCTTGACTTGAACCAACGATGAGACGTTGGCAAGTACAACAAGGAAACCGCTATCAGTGCGACGAGTTTGCTCGCGACGTCCGCGAAGTTGAGCTTCGTGAATGCTTCAGTCATTGATGGTTGATTGACGATTCCCCATACGAAGGCGATTAACAAACATGCTATGCCGACGCGTATCCATCCTTCGCCGAGTAGCAGCCCCCAAGCGGCGCTAAACCAAAGCATGATGAAGAAGACTTGTGCGCCGTTACTGGCGATGTCTTCCGGGAAGACTAACCACCATACCAGCAGCAAAAACGAGTTGAATTCCAGTAGACATGCGCCAACCAATAGTGGTCGCGGTAGTTGCATGAGAGACTGAATAAAGGACACGGAACTTGCAGGTTGGAGTCTGATTGGACCGGATTGGGCACGCAATGTTAGTTAGATACGATCGAGGAACCGGTCGTCAAAAAAAAAATCATTATTGATTTCGAATCCTAGAAAACCATTTTTGGCTCCAGAACTCGGAGTTCGTCATCGCTGTTACGAGGCGATCCGTCGCACTGATCGCGCTTGCGCATGGACAGTTCGTATAGGTGAAATAGCGGGCGTTCGCGGTCAATCTCACCTAACAATCGCGCTCGTATAATTTGCTCGATGGCTCTTTCGAGCCATTCTTTACGCGGGGGAGTTCGCTCTGAATAAGGCGATGTGTGGCTACGGTTGTACCTGTTGATATGTGGCCTTTTCTCATCTTCTGCGTTGTTGTTTTCGGTCTTCTCGGCGTCATGCTTGTGGCGTCCTGGTACATCGGATCGAAGGCACGTCATGGTGGTGCTCAGGATATTCCATACGAATCGGGAATCGTGCCGGTTGGCGATGCTGAGGACATGCGCTTATCGATCGAGTTCTATCTCGTCGCGATATTTTTCGTGATTTTCGATCTCGAAACGATCTTTATCGTGGCTTGGGCGGTTGCGTTTGAGGAGACGGCGTGGCTCGGGTATGGCGCGGCTGCCGTTTTTATCGGCATGCTCTTAATTGCGTTGCTCTACGAATATCGAACCGGTGCACTCGATTGGGGAATCAAACGTCGAGTGTATGAACCGGGTCGCTACGCAAAGGTTGATTCGGCGTAATGGAATATCGACTCGTCAAAGCCGTTCCCGATGAAGCGATGACCGCCGCGGAAGACGCGTATAACGAAGAGTCGGGTAAGAGCTTTCTTACTGCCAAGCTCGAAGATCTTGTTGCGTGGGGACGTGCTAACTCAGTCTGGCCCTTCAATTTCGGTCTGTCGTGCTGCTACGTGGAGATGGCAACGAGCTTCACGTCTCGACATGACATCGCTCGTTTCGGCGCCGAAGTTATTCGTGCAACGCCGCGTCAATCTGATTTGATTGTGGTATCCGGTACCGTTTTTCGCAAGATGGCACCCGTATTGCAACACTTGTACGAGCAGCTACTTGAACCGCGATGGGTGATTTCGATGGGTTCGTGTGCCAACTCCGGGGGCATGTTCGACATCTACAGTGTCGTACAAGGCGCAGATAAATTCCTACCGGTTGACGTGTACGTGCCAGGTTGTCCGCCACGCCCAGAAGCGTTTATGCAAGGGCTGACTCTGTTACAAGAATCGATCAAGAACACCCGTAGACCTCTTTCATGGGTGATTGGAGAGGATGGAAGCGTTTCCAAGTATGCGCCATCTCAGCGCGATATTCGAACACCGGAACGAATGAAAGTCGTCGACCTCGCGGAACCAACAACCGTTGGCGACGCCCCCTTATCCGACTCGTTACTCGGCAAGAAACGAAAGATCTAGATACGTGGCACTGCCTCAAGAAGCGGCTCAGGAACCGCCAGGGATAGTTAGTGATCTGATAACGCGGTTCGGCGAATCGACGCGTCTGCAAACGACTGTCGATGACTACCCGACGGTTTGGGTTGACCGGGAGAATATTCAGGACGTACTGCGGTTTCTTAAACACGACGCGGACACGCCGTACGAGCTCTTGTATGACTTGTCGGCGATCGACGAACGGCTTCGTAAACATCGGGATGGCCAACCTGCTTCGGAGTTTACTGTCTTCTATCACCTGATATCACTATCGGGTGATCACGACCTCCGAGTAAAAGTAGCTCTTCGAGATGAAGATCTTCATCTGAAGAGCGTCGAGTCGATCTACCCCGTTGCAAATTGGTATGAGCGCGAAGCATTCGACATGTTTGGCGTTCAGTTCGATGATCATCCGAATCTAAGGCGCATTTTGACTCCCCCGTTATGGGAAGGTCATCCACTACGGAAAGAACACCCGGCCCGTGCGACTGAGATGGAGCCGTACCGTTATTCGGAGGAATTTCAGGACGCACAACAGGAAGCGCTGAAGTTCGTTCCAGAAGAGTGGGGTATGTCCCGTGATGCCAAGCACACGGATTTCATGTTTTTGAACCTCGGTCCAAACCATCCTAGCGTGCATGGTGTATTCCGCATCGCACTCCAGTTGGATGGTGAGGTCATCGTACAGGCGGTACCGGACATTGGCTACCACCACCGCGGTCAAGAAAAGATGGCTGAACGTCAATCTTGGCACACGTATATCCCGTATACCGACCGAATCGACTATCTCGGTGGGGTTATGAACAATCTGCCGTACGTCATGAACGTTGAGCGTATGGCGGGAATAACCGTGCCTGATCGCGCTCAAGTCATCCGGGTGATGTTGAGCGAGTGCTTCCGGATCGCCAGTCACTTGTTGTTCTACGGCACGTTCGCGCAAGACGTGGGTCAGATGTCGCCGGTCTTCTATATGTTTGCGGATAGAGAAAGGCTCTTTTCGATCATTGAAGCGATCACCGGTGGGCGCATGCATCCGAGCTGGTTCCGCATCGGCGGCGTGACCCAAGATCTGCCGGACGGCTGGTATGAAATGGTCACTGACTTTTGTGATTACATGCCAAAGCGACTTGATCATTACGACAAGATGTCGCTTCAAAACAAGATTTTGCAACGTCGAACGAAAGGAATCGGTGCGTACAACACAGCGGAGGGTTTAGACTGGGGCATCACAGGACCGTCGTTGCGAGCAACGGGTTCCGACTGGGACTTGCGTAAGAATCGACCTTACTCCAGTTACGACCAGTTTGAGTTTGATATCCCGACGGCAAGCAATGGGGATAGTTACGACCGCTGTGTGGTCCGCGTTGAGGAAATCAGACAGAGCCTACGAATCATTCGTCAATGCGCCGAGAATATGCCGTCAGGTCCTTATAAAGCCGATCATCGTTCCACAACGCCTCCGCCTAAAGAGCGCACGATGGAACATATCGAGACACTGATCCACCACTTCTTGAACGTTAGCTGGGGACCGGTCGTACCTCCTTGTGAATCAGAAACGTTGGTGGAAGCGACGAAAGGTTGGATGGGCTTTTATTCGATCTCCGATGGCGGCGGTATGGCTTATCGCTCAAGGGTCCGCACGCCTTCGTTCCCAGCACTCCAGCAAATCCCATTCATAAGCAATGGATTCATGGTTGCGGATCTGATCGCGATCATCGCGAGTATTGATTTCGTTATGGCAGACGTTGATCGATGAGCGAAGTTGAGTTAATTCCCATGCTTTCCCAGGAGGAAGTGGCGGAGATTGAAGCTGAAATAAGCCATCTTCCCGATCGGGAGTCCGCAGCGATCGATGCGTTAATGATCGTGCAGAAGCATCGAGGATGGGTTTCGGACGAGAGCCTATCCGCCATCGCCAACTTACTCGGAATGTCATCTGCGGAGTTGGATGGCGTTGCGACGTTTTACAACTTGATCTATCGACAACCCGTTGGTCGTCACGTGATATCGATGTGCGATAGTGTCTCCTGTTACGTAATGGGCGCAGACGGTCTAGCGAAGGGTCTAGAAGCTAAGCTAGGTGTTCGTTTCGGTGAGACGACTGCCGACGACCGGTTCACCTTACTACCAATCGTTTGCCTCGGCGCATGCGACAAAGCGCCAACGATGCAGATTGATGAGGATCTGATTGAAAACGTCTCTGTTGAGAAACTGGACGAGATTTTCGAGAAATACACGTAATGTCGCTGTTGGATACAAAACCTCTTACCGGTCGAGTAGAGGAAGTTGGCGGTCCGGTCTTCCTTGAGGATTACGAGGCGAGTGGCGGTTACGTTGCTGCTAAAAAGGCTCTCACACAGATGACCCCTGCTGAAGTCATCGACGAAGTTAAAGACTCAAACCTTCGTGGACGCGGAGGTGCCGGTTTCCCAACTGGAACGAAGTGGGGGTTTGTACCACCTGGTCCGTCACCGGATGGCGGCGTGAAGTATCTTGTCTGTAATGGCGATGAGATGGAACCTGGCACGTTCAAGGACCGCTGGTTGATCTCCAACAATCCTCATTCGCTAATCGAAGGCATGGTGATCGGTGCATACGCAATCGGAGCAACAAAAGCGTATGTCTTCTTGCGCGGAGAGTACTTTGAACCAAAGTCGAAGCTCGCGAAGGCAATCGATGAGGCGAAAGCAGCGGGTTACCTAGGCGAACGTGTATTCGGTTCGGACTTCGATTTGGATTTCCGAATTCACTCGTCTGGCGGTAGGTACATCTGTGGTGAAGAGACCGCCCTTCTCAATGCCCTTGAAGGCAAACGTGCTCAACCTCGCAACAAGCCGCCGTTTCCGCCAGCGAGTGGTGCTTGGGGACGACCGACGATCGTCAATAACGTGGAAACTTACTGCAACGTACCAAGCATCATCCAAAACGGCGCGGATTGGTTCCGGGATTTAGGGTTAACTGAAGATGCAGGTACGAAAATTTATGGCGTATCGGGTCGCGTCAACAATCCAGGTCTCTGGGAACTGCCGATCGGTACAACCATTCGTGAAATCATCGACGAGTACGCGGGTGGTATGCAGGATGGCTTTCGCCTGAGAGGGTTGCTACCAGGTGGCGCTTCCACGGATTTTCTCGTCGAAGAGCACTTTGATTTGGCGATGGACTACGGCACGATTCAAGCAGCCGGCAGTCGGATGGGTACAGGCACGATGATCCTGATGGACGATTCCATTTGTCCGGTCGACATGTCGCGCAACCTTCAGCACTTCTTCGCACAAGAATCTTGTGGTTTTTGCACACCTTGTCGTGAAGGGCTGCCTTGGGTCGAGAGCCTGCTTTTGGATATCGAAGAAGGGAGGGGTCAGCCAGGTGATCTTGAAATCCTTGATCAGAACGCCCAGTACATCGGTGCCCCTGGAAATACATTCTGTCTCCACGCAACGGGGGCTATTGAGCCGTTGCAGTCGGCCTTGAAATACTTCCGCGATGATTTTGAGCGCCACATAGTGGAAGGCAGATGTCCATATCGCACGAACGGGAACGCGTGATGGCGACATTTACGGTTGACGGAAAACAATACGAAGTAGAAGCCGGTACGAATCTGCTTCAAGCGATTCTGTCGCAGTCGCTCGATCTACCTTATTTCTGCTGGCATCCAGCGATGGGATCTGTCGGTGCTTGTCGTCAGTGCGCGGTGATTCAGTACCAGGATGCTGAGGACGAACGTGGGCGGCTGACAATGGCTTGTATGACCGACGTGCAAGATGGCATGATCGTCTCAGTCGAAGCCGCGCACGCGAAAGACTTCCGCGCTTCAGTGATCGAGTGGTTGATGGAGAACCATCCACACGACTGTCCGGTATGCGAGGAGGGTGGCGAGTGTCATCTCCAGGACATGACCGTCATGACGGGACATTCTGTCCGGCGATATCGAGACAAGAAGAGGACGTGGGAGAACCAAGATCTAGGTCCGTTTATTGGACACGAGATGAATCGTTGTATCACGTGCTATCGGTGCGTGCGGTTCTATCAGGACTACGCAGGCGGAAAAGATCTGGGTGCATTCGGGTCACGAAGCCGCATGTTTTTCGGTCGGGTTGAGGATGGCGTACTTGAAAGCGAATTCGCCGGCAACCTAGTTGAGGTATGCCCGACGGGCGTCTTTACTGACAAACCTTTCTCTCAACACTATACCCGGAAATGGGACCTGCAATCGGCGGCTTCAGTTTGCCCAGGATGTTCAGTAGGGTGCAACACATTCGCCTCGGAGCGTTACGGTGTTTTGAAGCGTCTTCACAATCGCTATCACAACGACCTCAACAAGTACTTTATTTGCGATCGAGGCCGCTTTGGCTCTCATTTCGTGAATAGTCAACAACGCATTCGGCATGCGGCTGTAAAGGCGAATGACGGGGTATTCGAGTACGGCGATGTCAAAGCTGCGTTGGATCGCGCAGTCGAAATCCTTAAACGCAAGGATGTTGTAGGGATCGGCTCTCCGCGCGCGAGTATGGAAGCAAACTACGCACTACGCCAGTTGGTTGGCGAAGAGAACTTCTGTCGCGGATTGAGCGATTTAGAACGAATCGTCACTGATCAAGCTTGTTCGATCCTGATGAAAGGCGGCTTTAAGGTCCCAACCGTCACTGAAGTTGAAGCGGCAGACGTTGTGGTCGTGATCGGTGAGGACATTTCGAACACGGCACCTCGCATAGCACTTGCTATTCGGCAAGCTACCCGAAACGTCAGTTTCGAGATGGCCGAATCAGCCAACATTCCGTTGTGGCAAGACGCGGGTGTCCGCGGTCATGCTCAGCATCAACGAAACGCGTTGTATGTCGCGACGTCAAACTCAACTCGCCTAGATGACATCGCTGAAGCGACGGTCAACGCACTGAGCGATGGGATCGCCCAGATTGCGTCACAGATTGCAGGTCAGATTTCCGGTGAATCACACGAAAACGCGTTCGTAACTTCGGTAGCGGAAGCATTGCTTGCAGCAGAAAGACCACTGTTGGTTACCGGGACGAGCTTGCGTGATCCGAATGTACTCAACGCGACAGCTGCAATCGCATGGGCGCTTCGCTCGAAAGAAAAAGAACCCGCAATGCTCATCGCAGGGAGTGAAGTCAACACATTCAATGCGGTCGTGACCTGTGAAGGTTTGACCTTGAATAGTGCGCTAACACGTATTGCCGGTGGCGCGAGCGCAGTTATTCTGGAGAACGACCTTTATCGTCGAGCTCAATCCGACTCGGTAGACCGAGCACTTGAAGGGGACGGTGCGGTCGTTGCGTTGGATGTTGTTGAGAGCGAAACCTTGGCAAAGGCGAACGTTGTTTTACCCGCTGCGAGTTACGCGGAGCAAACCGGTACATTCGTGAATTACGAAACGCGCGCACAGCGCTTCTACCAAGTATTTCAACCACAGGACGACATACAACCTGCTTGGCGTTGGTTATCAAAGATCGCCTCGCGTTTAGGTCGAACCGATGCGAGCTGGACGAATGTGGACGAAGTCTCACGAAGTGCGCTTGCTGCATTGCCAGGCATCGATGCTAGTCTCGAGGAGCTAGCACCAACAAGAGATTTTCGAATCGAAGGCGAACACCGTGTAGCCCGTCAAACACATCGTTACAGTGGTCGAACCGCGATGAATGCGGACGTATCCGTACATGAACCGAAAGCGCCAGAAGACGACGAAACGCCTTATAGCTACTCGATGGAAGGGCAAAATCCAGGTGATCAGTCTGGATCGGTAATTCCGTATTCATGGACTCCTGGATGGAACTCGAACCAATCCATATTTAAGTTTCAATCAGAAGTTAGTGGTGACTTGCTGGGGCAAAGTGGTGGCAAGCGACTCTTTGCTGTGCCGTCTGAACCCGACGCTGAAGTGGACAAAGAGTTTGACTTCAGCGTTAGGCAACCTACGCGCCCAGCGGCAGATGGCTTAGTTCCGTTTCCCGTCCACGATGTTTTCGGATCAGACGAACTGTCGGCACAGTCTTGGCCCGTCGCACAACGAGCGAAAGGTCCCTATGTGTTGATCCACCCCGACGATGCAGCCGTATTGAGCGCGCGCGCTGGGAGCGGCGTACGAAGCGATGCTTTGGTTGGAAGCTTCGAAGTCGTGATAGATGAATGTGTCCAGTCAGGATCTATAGGCATTGCGGTTGGACTCAACGGTCGAGTAGAGATCCCAGATCGCAGCATTGAGCTGGTCGTTGATCCTGAATTTGAGCCGCGCCAACTTGGCGACGCAAGGGTGATCGCGAAAAGCTAATGTTTGGTATCGAAGACTTCTGGTCCTACGCGCTTATCCTGCCGGTTGCGGTGGGCGTGTTGCTTGGAGCGCTGGTGCTGGTGTGGTGGGAACGTCGATTGCTCGGATGGTGGCAAGATCGGCTTGGTCCCAATCGTGTTGGTTGGTTTGGCTCGTTACAAGCGCTCGCAGACCTAATCAAACTGCTTACGAAGGACGATTGGTTGCCGCCATTTGGTGACCGCGTGTTTTTCATACTCGCGCCGATCATCGTAACGGCTGCGATGCTTCTCGCGTTTGTCGTTGTGCCTTTCACCCCCGTACTCGTCATTGTTGAAAGCAATATCGCCCTACTATGGTTCTTGGCTATGTCTGCGATGGCCGTTTATGGCGTGCTGCTTGGAGGACTCTCTAGTAACAACAAGTACGCGTTACTCGGAGGCCTAAGAGCTGCGGCGCAAATGGTCACTTACGAAGTGTTCCTAGCGCTTTCGATCCTAGGCGTGGTCATGCTGTCGGGTTCCTTTAGTTTAGTGGACATCGTTGAAAACCAACGGGACGGTCTGTGGCATTTCATCCCGCAAGCATTGGGATTGGTGATCTTCGTAATTGCAGGTCTAGCTGAAACGCATCGTCTGCCGTTTGACTTACCGGAAGCAGAACACGAGCTGACGGCTGGATTTCACACCGAGTATTCGGGTATGAAATTCGGATTGATCATGGCAGCGGAATATGTCGCCCTAATTCTGTTGTCATGTTTGATCGTGATCCTCTTCTTTGGTGGCTGGTTAGGTCCGAGTTTCCTCCCGCCCGTGGTGTGGTTTGGGATCAAGGTAGTCATTGTGATCAATTTCTTTATCCTGCTGCGCGCCGCGATACCCCGACCTCGTTATGACCAGCTCATGTCGTTGGGTTGGAAGATCCTGCTCCCGTTGACGTTGGTGAACATTCTTGCGACAGGCGCATGGGTGTTAGGAACACAAGGTTGAATCGATGCTAAGTCAACTCAAAACGATTTGGACGATCTTCACGCACACCTTCAAGCGTAACGAGACCGTTGAATACCCCGAGGAAATGCCTTATCAGGCACCTCGATACCGAGGTCGGATCGTTCTAACTCGAGACCCAGACGGCGAGGAACGATGCGTTGCATGCAACTTATGTGCCGTCGCCTGCCCCGTGGATTGCATCGCTTTGCAGAAGACGGAACGCGAAGAAGATGGGCGTTGGCTGCCTGAGTTCTTCCGAATTAATTTCTCACGCTGCATTATGTGTGGTATGTGTGAAGAAGCCTGTCCTACCTACGCGATCCAGTTAACGCCCGATTTCGAGCTCTGTGAATTCGATCGACAAAACATGGTGTATGAGAAAGAACATCTACTGATAGACGGACCGGGCAAGTACCCGGATTACAGTTTTTGGAACGTCGCTGGTAAAACGATCGAAGGCAAAGGCAAGGGTGAAGCACAAGACGAAGCGGCTCCAACTGACGTTCGTAGTTTGCTACCCTGAGGACGTCGGACTAAGACTTGACACCGCTAATTCTGTTCTACGTCGCCGGTTTCGTTACTCTCGCATCGGCGATACTGGCAATCACGCGTACTAACGCGTCCCATGCATTGATCTAC
The DNA here is from genome assembly GCA_965220235.1 of Candidatus Azotimanducaceae bacterium. Taxonomy (GTDB): domain Bacteria; phylum Pseudomonadota; class Gammaproteobacteria; order Pseudomonadales; family Azotimanducaceae; genus Bin55. Next base: position 672,395 of record OZ244815.1, read on the forward strand.
CTGGTGGTTGCCTTGTTGGCGATTGCTGTGATCTTTTTCCTACTTGGCTCTCCGTTCGCTGCTGCACTTCAGATCGTGGTGTACGCAGGTGCGATCGTCGTTCTTTTTCTATTCGTCGTGATGATGCTGAATTTAGGTAAATCCTCTGTCGCGCGCGAACGGGAGTTGCTTACTCGGGGGATTTGGACGCTCCCAAGTTTGCTTGCACTGGTGTTATTTGCGGTGGTTTTGTTTGCGTTAGTCAGTGGCGACCACGATGCGGGTGCTCAAGCACGGATGATCGAACCTAAAGAAGTCGGTATCGCACTTTACACGAAATACGTCTTGGCAGTTGAGCTGGCTGGGGTATTGCTATTGGCCGCACTGGTTGGCGCCTATCACCTCGGACGGCGCTATTTAGCGGATCGGCGTGAAGAGGAGGAGTCTTCTTGATGCCACCGACCGAGCACGTTTTAGTGCTGGCATTGATGTTGTTTTGCGTAGGCGCGGTCGGCGTTCTGGTGCGCCGCAACATCATTTTTATTCTGTTGTCGCTCGAATTCATGATGAACGCTTGTGCACTGGTTTTCGTCGCTGCAGGGGCAAAGTGGGGACAACCTGACGGGCAGATCATGTACATGTTGATCCTTGCGATCGCCGCGTCCGAGGTCGCGGTTGCGCTAGGTATCGTCATTCAGATGGCGCGACGCTTCCGTACTCTCGACGTTGACGCAGCGAGCGAGCTACGCGAGTGATTGAGATGCTGTGGTTAGTCCCAGCCCTTCCGCTGCTTGGGTCGATTGTCCTGTTATGCACTGAAGGTCGATTGCCGAAGATGGTCGTCGCCGTCGTGGGATCTGGTAGCGTAGGTCTAGCCGCGATCTGTGCGCTATACGTCGGCGTGAATGTCGTCGGCACGGGTGAGTGGCAATACACGGAAACGCTCTGGACGTGGATGGCGGTGGGCGACTTCAACCCATCCATCACACTCTATCTCGATGGCTTGGCACTGGTTATGACGGGTGTCATAACGGGCGTCGGATTTCTGATTCACTTATATGCGACAGGGTATATGTGGGAAGAGGAGGGCTATAGCCGCTTTTTCGCATACATGAACCTGTTTGTGTTCGCCATGCTCATGTTGGTACTTGGCGACAACCTTCTGACTCTCTTCTTAGGCTGGGAAGGTGTGGGGTTATGCAGTTATTTATTGATCGGATTCTTCCACACGGATCCGGCAAATGGCTACGCGGCACGAAAGGCATTTGTCGTTACACGCGTTGGCGATACGCTGATGGCTTTGGGGTTATTCCTGCTCTTTCGTGAGATCGGAACACTCGAGATTCAAGCAGCGCTTGAAGGAGCTACAGCGACGTGGCCTGAGGGATCCGGCATCAATACTGCGATTTGCCTGTTGTTACTCGGCGGCGCGGTTGGTAAATCGGCGCAAGTTCCGTTACAGACCTGGCTGCCAGACGCCATGGCGGGTCCGACGCCGGTGTCAGCATTGATTCATGCAGCGACGATGGTGACGGCAGGCGTATATCTGATTGCGCGAATGCAGGATATGTTCCTACTGCCTGGTCCGGCAATGCACTGGGTGGCGTTCGTTGGTCTAGTGACCCTGTTCATATCTGCATTCACGGCGCTTGTGCAGACGGACATCAAACGAATCCTTGCGTTCTCAACTATGAGCCAAATCGGTTACATGTTTTTGGCACTGGGGGTTGGCGCTTGGTCGGCCGGGATCTTCCATCTGATGACCCATGCGTTTTTCAAAGCGCTGTTGTTCCTGGCGAGTGGTTCGGTGATATTGGCTTTACATCACGAACAAGACATCTTCAAGATGGGAGGCTTGTGGAACAAGCTCAAGATACCGTTTGTGAGCATGTTGATCGGTTCGCTCGCGCTTGCTGCATTACCAGGCACTTCGGGGTTCTTCAGTAAGGACGCGATATTGCTCACCGCGTACGACGAAGCGTCCTATGGCATGCTGTTTTGGATTGGTGCAGTTGGTGCCGCGTTCATGACGTCGCTCTACACAACTCGCATGATCTTGATCACGTTTTTTGGCGAGGTGAATACAGAACCGCACGACCATTCGAGGATCAACATGTGGGGTCCACTGTTGGTGCTATGTGCGTTGACGATCGGGGGCGGCTGGCTTGGATTCATGGTGTTAGCGCCTTACATGGGCGATGGCGGGGTAGCGGTCGAATTCCACGCCGACCTGATCGCGCTGTTGACATTAGGGGTTCCGCTTCTTGGCGTACTGATTGGCTACTTGATTTGGGGCAATCAGGCAATTTCGATTGACAAATTCGCTGCATCGAATCTGGGGGAGAGACTACGCCAGTTCTTTTTCGGTGGATGGGGTTTTGATTGGACCTACGATCGCGTATTCGTGAATCCGTTCGTACGACTAGCTCAAGTCAACAAATCTGACTTCGTCGATTTGATGTTCACCTCGATAGCGTCGCTCACGACTGCGATTCATCGTCTCGTTAAGCGAACGCAGACGGGGCAGCTTCGTTGGTATGCGACCAACATGGTGGTCGGCCTCTTAGTGGTCGTCCTCATCGTCATCGTTCAGGCATAACGGGAAAGCGATGACGATTCTTTATCTCATTCTGTTCTTGTTAGGCGCGGGTTTGGTTGCCTGTCTTGCGGAACGTCTAAATGTGAACGCACCTCGCTGGATCTCTTTATTGGCGTTCATCGTCGCGACGATTTGGACCGGCGCGATTTGGCTTGGTGGCGTGGATCCGGCAACAGGGTTCTATGTCGCTGGTGAGTTGTCATGGATTCCTTCACTCGGTATCAACGTGATACTAAAGGTAGACGGATTGAGTCTTGTGCTGGTCGGTCTGACCACGCTCCTTGGCATCATAGCTGTTGTGTCATCATGGTCAGAGATCAACAAAAACCGAGGTTTTTTCCAGTTCAACATTCTGTGGGTCATGGCAGGCGTCGTTGGCGTTTTCTGCGCATACGACCTCTTCCTGTTCTTCTTCTTCTGGGAAGTCATGCTTATTCCCATGTACTTCCTAATCGCGATCTGGGGGCACGAAGACCGCTCATACGCTGCTATGAAGTTCTTCCTGTTTACACAGGTGAGCGGGTTGTTGATGCTCGTCGCGATTATTGCCTTGGTATGGCTGAACTACGAGGCCACAGAGGTCATCACGTTCAGTTACGATGAACTGTTAAACCATGAAGTGAGTGGCACGGTTGCCAGCTTGCTCATGCTCGGGTTTTTCATCGCGTTTATCACGAAATTACCCAGCGTCCCGGTTCACACGTGGTTACCAGACGCCCACACGCAAGCACCTACTGCGGGATCTGTGATTCTTGCGGGTATATTGCTGAAAACTGGCGGATACGGTCTCATCCGATTCACCGTACCTTTATTCGAAGAAGCCTCCCGAGACTTTGCATTTGTCGCCATGTTACTTGGCGTCATCAGCATTCTCTATGGTGGCTACATGGCGTACAGTCAGTCGGACTTCAAGCGATTGGTCGCGTACAGCTCAATCGCACATATGGGTTTCATTCTGGTGGGCGTATACGCGTTCAACGAACTCGGTATGCAAGGGGCGATCGTCACGATGATCGCACACGCCTTTTCGACAGCAGCGCTTTTCATGATGGCGGGGTCACTACAAGAACGTCTGCACACGCGTGAGATGTCTCAGATGGGCGGTTTATGGGTCAAGGCTCCGCGAATGGGCGCGATGACGATGTTTTTCGTGATTGCATCGGTGGGTATGCCGGGTCTTGGTAATTTCATCGGCGAGTTTCTGGTCCTGATTGGCGCGTTTAAAGTTAACGTGCCACTAACCGTGCTCGCCACGATCGGTATCGTGGTTGCCGCAGTCTATGGACTTTCGCTGATGCAGCGGTCGTTCCAAGGTACGCCGAATCCTCAAGTCGCCGCAATGGAGGATTTCGGATTTCGCGAGATAAGCGTCTACGCGATCATGATCGTGGCACTTGTTTGGATCGGCGTTTATCCGCAACATGTATTAGATCTGGCGCAACCGACGCTTGACGCGTTAGGGGTTGCCTTATGACGCTGACGGATTTATGGGTTAGTTTCCCTCTAATCGTCTTGGTAGGCGGTACGTTGGTGTTGATGATTGGCGTCTCGATCGTGCGAACGCACAAGCTTGCGCTCGGTTTAACCCTTCTGACGTTGATTCTCTCCATTGCTGCCCACGATATTGCACTAGAGAACATCACGACAACAGGATATGAGCTATTCGGGTTACTCAATGTATCAGGGATTCAGGTTTTCTTCAACGTACTGTTTTTACTAGGTGCGATTGTGACGGCGCTCTTCGCGTATCCATACTTCAATGAGCGTATGGAACGGTGCGAAGAGTTCTATATCTTGTTGCTGACAGCTACGGCTGGTGCCATGGTGGTTGCGGCAGCTACGCACTTTGCTAGTTTCATACTCGGTCTAGAAATTCTGTCGATATCGCTTTACGCGATGATCGCATATCCACGAGAAAGCCACCAACCGTTAGAGGCGGCGGCGAAATACCTCGTTCTTTCTGCGGTGGCGTCGAGCGCGATATTGATGGGAGTAGCGCTTGTTTACGCGGCATCAGGCACGATGGCGTTTGCAGAACTCAATATCTCTCCCGATTCTGGAGAACGCAGTTACTTCCTACTCGGTCAAGCACTGATTTGCGTCGGAATCGCATTCAAACTGTCGCTCGTGCCGTTTCACATGTGGACTCCCGACGTATATCAAGGTGCGCCTGCAGTTGTTACCGGATACGTAGCAACGGTGTCGAAAGGGGCGGTCATTGCACTATTGATCAACTATGTACAAGCGACCGACGTTTTGAACTACACAGGGGTGTTTTACGCTGTAGTTTTCGTCGCTGTCGCATCAATGATCGTAGGCAACTTACTCGCCTTGCTTCAAACCAACCTGAAACGGTTGCTTGCTTATTCGTCGATCGCCCATCTAGGGTATCTTCTTATTGCCGTTCTCGTCGTGAATACCGCTCGTCCAGAACTGGTGCTTGAAACGGTATTGCTCTATGTTGCTGCATATTTCATGATTACGCTCGCTGCGTTCGGCATCGTGAATCTCACGAGCGAACACGCAACTGAAGACAATGAGCAGATGGAAGCCTACACTGGACTGTTTTGGCGAAATCCGCTGTTGGCGTCGATTCTCACAGCGGTCGCGTTGGCTCTCGCCGGTATCCCGCTGACCGTTGGATTTATTGCAAAGTTCTACGTATTTGCAGCCGGGGTTGAGGGCACGGCTTGGGCGCTGATATGGGCTTTGTTAATAGGTAGTGCAATCGGTGTTTTCTATTACTTGCGACTGATTTACACGATGGTGAAGGAAGTGGAACCGGGTGTAGCGGCGTTACCTCAGGTTGGTACTCAAAGTGTCGTGGCGGTGACCGTATTGGGGTTCTTGATCGTCGTTTTAGGCGTATATCCAACTCCGATGATTGACATGATTCGCAACATCGTGCAAGCGTCTGGGTTCTAGCGAGGCTCGATCCGTAGTCATATTGACTTAGCTTTCGATCCGACGCCTAGTGACAGCACGCGTAATAGCGCACGGCAGGAGGCGGACGAATCGACGAAACGCAGATATCCTCCCTTCGCACTTGGTTAGTTACTTGGCACATAAACGAATCTCTTCTCAATGCGCCATTGCCTGTTCGCTGTTATGTGGCATGTGTCCGTCCTTCGCCCTTGATGATTCCAAGTCAGACGAACAGGATGAGATAGCACCTCGGATCGAGGAGGTCGTCGTGACCGGCAAACCCGGCTCGACCTATGCGAGTACCTCAGTGCTGCGAGGGATGCGCCGTTCGGAGTCGGCGCTCACTAGCGTGCTTGCAATAGCAGACAAGGTGCCAGGTGTTTCGATACAGGAAGGCGACGCGTTTGGATTCGACGACTGGTCGACAACGGTGTCCTTACGCGGATTCCAGGTGAATCTTGACGAACAACATATTGGAATTTCGATCGATGGCGTACCTAACGGCGATTCGAACTACGGTGGTGGTGCAAAAGCGAATCGGTATATCGACATCATGAACCTTGGTGGCGTCGTTGTATCCCAAGGAACCGCTGACATCGCGTCCCGATCGAACGAAGCCTTAGGAGGAACGCTAAATTTCACGACCGATGATCCCCTTGACAGACGACGTCTAAAGGTCGCGTTTGCAAAAACAGATTTCAACGGTGTGAAACGCTATCTTCGATTTGATACAGGCACCCTCGATAGCGGTATCGCTGCGTGGGTGTCTGCCTCACAACAATCGGCGACTGATTGGATCGATGGTAGTGCCGAAAACTACCGAGACCATATCGCTCTCAAACTCCTCGCGTCTCTGAGGAATTTCGACTTAACAGGTTATTTCTCATGGGACGATACGCATGAAGATAACTATCAACGACTCTATAGCGCCGCGGATTTCATTCGTGATTCAGAATGGGATAGATTGACCGCGACATGGACAGGGATACCACACATCGATCAAGCCCACCGGCGTGTCTGGTCAACGATACGAGAAAACACGTTCGCGTACGTTAAGCTCGACACAACTCTTCGTGACGTTCGGTTGATGGGAAGCGTGTACGGACACGTAAATAATGGAAGAGGCGATTGGGCACCACCGTACTTAGTGGACGTATACGACGATGCAGGACGTCCGGAGACCGAGCGCGTCGGTACGCTGCCGCAATTAGGTGGCGACATCCTCGGACGGGTTTATTTCGTTGACTCCGCAGGAATTCGATTACATCCGCGAGCGGGTTGTGAATCCTTGATTGACTTCCCATATGGAGGCGCATCGTCAGAAGCCGACCCAAATTGCTACGAAGCAAACGCGATCGCGGTACAGTCGTACCGTCACACACACTATGCGAAAAAAAGAGCAGGTGGTTCGTTAGATCTTGATTGGAAAACTGCATGGCGAAATGGCACTAACAACCGACTAAGAGCCGGTGTTTGGTATGACGTCTCTAACCGAGACGAATCGAGAGATTGGCATGACATCATCGACACAAGCGTCAGCTTTGCGTTCGAACATGTACCCTATTGGATCCAGTACGATCGCGCATACCCGTCAAGCACGCTAAAAATCTATGCGGAATCAGTTTTTAGTACAGATCGAATTCGAGCGTCGATCGGTGCCAAGTGGTATCGTGGATACATAAAACAAGAAGATGTTTTCGCGAGTCAAGATTCAATAGAAGTGCTGTCTTCATCGCCAATCTTGTTATCAAGCGGCGCCACGTTCACGTTACCGGTGCCTGGTATGGAAGCGTTTGTTGGACTTTCATACAACTACAAGGCACTGTCTGATTTGCTTTTCGAACGTTCCGCGTCTTTGATTGATCAGATCGAACCGGAAACGGCACGAAACTCGGAGCTCGGGTTCCGTTACACGCGACCTAGGTCTACCTTGGCCGCTACTTGGTATGACATTAGCTTTAGTAATAGGATCGTCTTTGTAAACGATTTGGTGTTCGGCATGCCGGACTTTCTAAGCGGAACGGACGGGGCGTACGTAAACGCAGGTGGGGTTACGTCAAGAGGCGTCGAAGTCGCTGGAGCTTGGCAGTTGTCCGACGAGCTGTCAGCTTACGTTGCCTACACGTCAAATTCGTCTCGTTACCTGGGAACCGGTACGACGAACATCGACGTGAGCGTTGGTCTGGTACCTGATAATGAAGTCACGGGCATTCCTAGAGACATGTTCGTTGGTACTGTTGAATGGCATCTTGGCGGCGTTCGTACAGGTGTTACGCACAAGATAACCGGCAGTCGCTTCGTTGATCTCGCCAACGATTGGAAGGCAGCGAGCTACAGCAATACAGACGTCTACGTAAGTACGGAATGGGAGTTACCGGGCGGATCCACAAGCGTCAACATTCGTCTGGCGGCGAATAACCTCTTCGACTCCGATTACCTTGCCGGAATCGCCGGTGAAGGGGCGTGGATCGGTCCGCCGAGAACAGTTTCGTTGTTATTGGAATTAGAGTTTCCGTGAGGTATCGTTATGCGAGTTTTGAAATTGTTCGACGAGCCGACTCGACCTCGCATAGATAGAGTCAGAGTCTCACGTCGTGCGAAGTGAGCGTCAATCGTTGCGCTAAGCGATCTCGTTAGTGACATAGGAGACATCCGTATGGACGTTCAAAAACGCTTGAATTTCGTCTTTTTTCAACCTGACGAGATGCGAGCCGAAAGTCTAGGTTGCTACGGACATCCGCTGATTCAGACGCCTAATTACGATCGATTAGCGTCGGAAGGTGTTCGTTTTAATCAGTGTCACGTTCAGAACGCACAGTGTGTACCTTCACGGGTGTCAATGATGACAGGGCTATACCCTCATTGCGCCGGTCACCGGACTAACTGGCACTTGATCCGATCTCACGAACCGCACCTTTTCCGATATTTAGCTGAAGCAGGGTATGACATTCGATGGTACGGCAAGAATGACATGCTCGCACAGGATAGTTTGAGCTGCATTACTGAGTATTTCGAACCCGAAGGTCCAGCTAGGAAGAATGTACACGAAATCGGTGACAAGGCGTATTACAGTTTTGAGGCACAGCCGTTTGACTGTGCGCGGGAGGATTTAGCTGACTACACAAAAGTAAAAGCCGGGATTGACTACCTAAGAAACCGCAAACAGGACGACCCGCCATTCTTTCTCTTTCTACCGCTACTCCAGCCACATCCTTCTTACACCACGCATCGTGACTTCTATCACATGTATAGACCTGACGATATTCCTGAGCTGAGACCGTCTGAATTACAGTGTAAACCGATGCATTACGAGTTAATTCGAAAATACAGACGGTTGGACGAACTGGATGAACGTTCCTTTCGGAAGCTCAATGCCATCTACCTGGGAATGATCAGTTACACGGATTGGCTTTTAGGCGAGCTAATGTCCGTCATGGAGGAGAATGGGTTCTTTGACGACACTGTGCTCGTTGTCTCTTCCGACCATGGCGATTGGGCAGGTGATTTCGGATTAGTAGAGAAGTGGCCAAGTGACTACAGTGATCCCATCACACGCGTACCTCTGATCGTGAAGACACCTGACTGTAAATCGGGTCATGTGGTTGAAGGTCCAGTAGAGATGTTTGACTTGATGACGAGTGTACTGGAACTCGCGAAGCTCGAATCGAAGCATGTGCACTTCGCCAAGTCCTTCGTACCGCAGCTAAACGGTGAGCTAGAAGACCGGGATCGCTTCGTTTTTGCAGAGGGTGGATACGATACCCACGAACCTCACGCATTCGAAGGCCGTTGGAGCAAGGTTGATCCGCCGATTGAAGGGAACTACTACCCGAAAGGCATTCTGCAGCAGCAGGTTCCTGCGAGTGTTTGTCGCGCCACGATGATTCGAAACTTGAACTACAAACTCGTACGTCGTACAGAGGGTCAATCCGAGCTCTATGACTTAAGCGACGATCCGCAAGAGTTGCGAAATCAGATTGACGAACCAAGTATGAGCGAGGTTCGTCAGATGCTTGAGAGCACCTTGCTTGACTGGTTCATGAAGACGTCAGATACTGTGCCAGTAGGGCAAGATTCTCGAAGGTTCTAGCTCCTTTGCGAACAGGATTTGAGCTGGAAGGCATAGGTTTCCCACATGAAAGCTCCACCGATTTTGATGTTCCGAATGTTGAAGGCGCTATAAGTTCTCTGCATAACCTATGGCACACTGATTCAACACAGCGCTTTCAATCCGTACTCCATAAAATGCGCAACTCGTTCTGCTGATGTGGTTTCCGCGTCGCACGACCAAGCATCTAGTTAATTCAGCCAGAAACTATCCATGAATGTACAACGCGTTGTAGACGAAGTTCGGGAAGAAGGCTTTGCAGTCGTACCGGATTTTCTAGATGAAATGACGGTCGAGCGCTTACGGCGTGACCTAGCTCCGATCTTCGACGACATTGGTAGCCGGTCATCAGAAGACTTCGGTCAACAGACCATTCACACGCACAACTTGCTTGCGAAAACCCGTGCAGTTGATGAGGTGTTGATGGACGATAAGTTACTCACGTTGATAGAAGCGATTCTTGGTCCAGACTTTCAGATTTCAGGAGTCGCTGCAATGCGGCCTGCTCCTGGGGATCGTCGTCAGCACATGCATCGAGACGATGGACACTATCCCATTCCTTATCCACATCCACCGCTGATCGTTAATACTCTGATTGCATTGGATCCATTCACCGTAGAGAACGGCGCAACGGAGGTTGTACCTCGCAGTCATTTATTAACCGATAAGGTTGATCAAGACAAGCCGACCGTACCGGTTGAGATGCCACTTGGTGGATTGCTACTATGGGATGGTGCGCTTTGGCACCGTGGCGGAGGGAATTCGACAGAAGACTCGTATCGAAGATCAATCAATCTGAACTTTAATCTAGCCTGGTTGAAACAACGAGAGAACCAGTTCATAGGCGTTCCGCCCGAGGTCGTAGTGGCTATGCCTGAGAAACTTCAAGCGTTAATTGGGTACAAGCTAACGAATTTCGGTCTTGGTACGGTTGATTACCGCAATCCAATCGAAACGGTGAAGAAGCGGCTTCGTGAAACCGAAGAGTTACGATCGGTGGTGTAGCGCGGTACGACAGCACAGAGTCATACCTGCGGTTGCTAAGTAAATATCCATAAGGTGAACGCAACGACGCGCCACGCGTCTTTTAATCAATCGATGAGATGAGTCACAAAGAACTCTTTTGTCAGATTCCTCACCGTGTAAAAATCTTCTCCATCGAAACTGTGATTAGCACCTTCGATAGTGACAAATTTCACCTCAAGCGACATCTCCTGCATAGCTTGGTGAAGGTTATGACTATGTTCGATGGGAACTATCGAATCCTCGTCTCCATGGACTAGCAGAACCGGCGGATCATCCTCGCTAACAAACAAAATAGGAGATACGTTAGGTTCCTCTTCCGCTTTGAAGTCGAATGCAGGAACCCGTTCATTTGGACCACTCAATCCTCGTAAATCTGTAAGTGGATAGTAGGCGACCACCGCAGAGACCCGATTGGATGTTCGCTCGACCGGATCTTCACTACTCCCGTCTCCATCATCTCCTGCCAGACCGAGCATAAGGCTGAGTTGCCCTCCGGCGCTTTGTCCCCAGACGCCAATTCGATCCGGGTTTATTTGATTGTGTTTGGCATTGAATCGAATGTGACGTACGGCTCGCCGAACGTCCGCTACTGCCTCAGGAACGTTGAACCTTGGTGAACTCCCGTGGCGAACGGCAATGACTATGAATCCTTCATCCAATAGAAACTCGAACATACCGATCATGATTTCCGGTGGAGCCCAGCTAGATCGCCAACCACCGCTGACGATGAATAAAACCGCTGCGCCGTTATGTTCTGCTGGCGCAAGAACGTCGTAGGTCAGAGCCATACCTGCCTTGCGCCCATAGACGACATCGGATTGAATTGATATTTCTCGATGCGTTTCGGATTGCGCACATGTGCCGATAAAAACGAGACAGGTCAGAAAGCTGAATAAAAGAATGGACTTTGCATTCGATATGGAAAGCAAGGGCATCGGTTTTTGGTCGGCTACGAGGGATGGAAGATAGATTCTGCACAGTGGTGGAGACTAGAGGTACATGAAAGACGTGGCAACCCTACGCGATGTAAGGTCTCGTTTGTACCGTTCCTTACGAACAAACACGATCCTGCTTAGGATGGTCGCGAGAATTAGTTCATAGGTGTTCCGTCCGAGGCCGTTCGCTACCTCTCAAAAAAAACGATGTCGTGTGATCTAGACGTCGCGAAAGAGCAGGTGCTCTGACTTTCAGCCGGTATTTAGTGGCAGCAATTGTTGAATATCGAACATGGCATAGATCCGGAATGCGGCTAACTGGCCTAAATTGTCGCGACTACTAGATTCGAGGGTTGCCTCCCACTCGTATCCCAGTCGTTCGGGTATAGCCCAGCTTCGATGATTGTTGCTATCCATGCGGATTTGTACGCGGTTGCTATCGAGTTTTCGGAATGCGAATGTCGTTAATGCATGAGCGGCTTCGGTAACGTAGCCGAAACCCGCGTAATCAGATCGAATCCAATATCCAATTTCAAAGCTTGGTACTTCGGGATCAATCGACGTGAGTTCGGCGGAACCAATGATCTTGCCGTCATTTGGCAACCTTAACAGCGTGGGTAAGTGAGTCCCTGAATCAAAAGCATCATTCGCGTAACTGCAAAACTCTTTCGCGTCATCAATGCTGTAGCTGTTTCGAGCCCAAATCATCCAACGACTTAATTCTGCAAACGAATCTGTGACAGCTTCGTGTAAGCCAGAAGCATCCTCTAAAGTCGGTCGGCGAAGAACCAAGCGAGATGTCGGGATCTCGATCGGAAACGGATTTGGAGGATTCATGCCTTCATAGTCCAAGTTAGCAGCACCATCGACGAAGGCGAGAGACACGTGTCTGCGTCACGTCAGCGGTGTCCTATCGATCCTCCAGCGTGCTTGCGGCATTCTAAAGTGTGCGGTTTTCGCTTGTGCGGCTTTCAAAGTATGGAACGTCGCGTTTTCGTCGATACTATCGCTAGGAGATGCGGTAAATTCGCATATAGAAAATTAGCGACCAATTCTTTGACGAGGTGTGATGTTGGAGGATTGATTGTTGATTCACTAACTTAAGTCAGTTACAGGACATACGATGACGATTCGAGTGCTTTGGCCTAACGGGCGCGGCGTTAACAACCAAATCGAGCTGGAAGCGTTGGGCGAGGGCGTATCAGGCGAATGGGGCGGCGGATTCCCTAATGTCTCGGACGAGCAGTGGGCTAATTGCGATGGAATCGTAGGTACACAACCGCCGTCGGACTGCATGGAAAAGCTCGAAAAATGTCGGATTTTTGTGAAGCCGGCCGTTGGTTTTGACGACGTCGATCTTCCGTCGTGGTCATCGCGCGGTATCGCGGTCTGCAATGTCCCTGACTACGGAACGCGCGAAGTCGCCGACCAAGCTATCGCTCTCATGATGACTTTAACGAAGAGCATCGCATTTCATGACGAATCGCTCCGTAATGACCCACTTGGGAATTGGCGACCGGCATTGAATCCTTACGGAAAGCGGATGGCCGATTGTACGTTCGGCGTGTTAGGTCTAGGTCGAATCGGAACTGCTGCTGCTCGCCGCGCCAAGGCATTCGATATGCGTGTGATCTTCTACGACCCATATCGGGAAAATGGGGTAGAACTGGCACTCGGAATCGAACGAGCTGATTCGCTCGAGGAGTTAATGTCTGAGTCCGACATCGTGAGTGTGCATACGCCGTTAAACGACGAAACACGTAACTTGGTGGATGCCAACGTGTTTGCCCATGCGAAAGACGGCATGATTCTGATCAACACCGCGAGAGGACCTATCGTTGATGTCGATGCCTTACATGACGCGATGAAGTCGGATCGAGTCCTCGCCGCGGGACTAGACGTTCTGCCTGAGGAACCAGCAAAGATGGATAGACCTCTGTTAAAGGCTTGGGGCGCAAACGAAGAGTGGATTAAGCATCGATTGATAGTTACCCCGCACTCTGCGTTCTTCACGCCAGAAAGCGTGCGTGACATCCGCGCCTTTGCTGCGCGTACCGCTGCCAGATTTCTGCGCGATGGTCGACTTGAAAACTGTGTTAACGAGACTGATATTGCCTAGATATTGGCTTAAATCGATATCGTCTTAGGCACAGTTTGCATGATCCGATGAATATCCGGTCAATATCTCCTATCAAGCAATATTGTTGTGCAATTTAGGTAAGTTTATAGGAAAATAGCAAGCAAATTGCTTGCGTCTTAGTACGTTTTTTAACTAAGATTGCACTCGACGCGGTAAGTCACAAGCTGATCGCGTGTTAACTACGGTCCACGCCATGAATGGAGATGGAAATGTACACCGATGCACGACAACGCATGCTGTCCTGCTACAAACCCGTTAAGCGATTCTGGAACGCGCTGTTGCGATTCGGTTCGCCTCGATTTTCGATCGAGACCTTTAGCGAGTTCACGCAGATGCAGGCGGCCAACGACGACAAGTGTCCAGAAGACACAGTCGATTGTTCGTGCCAGCTGCAAGCTGCATAGCGTTCTCGCTTGTACGATTCCGCTCTAGTATTCGGAATAGAAATGAGGACGCGTTAGCAAGAACTAAAGTCTGCGATAAACACGATGGTGCGCTAAGCGCGAGTTGCATGGCGCACCCGTTCTATTGATACCAGCGCGTGTTGTTGGCCTACCTGCAGCGAGTCAGCATTTGGCTTGGCTTCGTTTCCGACCTATAGACGCAGGTAGTTGGCCGCGTCCATAATGTCTCGGCATAAACAATTCACTTTTAATAATTGATTTGATATTCGGCATATTGGTTGCTGACTAAACCCACGTTATCTGCTTATTCGTTGGTCCATTCGCGTTCCAACGTACTTGCAGAGCGTGGAGAATGTATAGCTTGAGTCTCCCCCGATTTCGCGGTCTCGGTTTTTCTTCATAGCCAACTGGGTCAAAACAGTGTTTCGTTCATTGAGTCCCCTAGCTTCGTGATGCGTTATCTGATCGCCGCATTGATCATCATGACGGCAACGTTCGTGTTTGGTTGGATCGGTCTGCTTGTAGGTCCTCTGGTCGCCTTTGGCGTATTCCAGTTCAGTAATAGACGGGTATACATCGATCACTCGCAACCGTTCTTCTCAAGTACGAACACCGCGTCGATCGGAGACGTTCATTTCTTCGAGTTGTTTGGCTATCTGTGCAAGATCGACGGCGTGGTCTCACGAGATGAGATCCAAGGTGTTGAGGTCATCTTTGACCATTTGCGATTCTCGTCAGAGGATCGGGAGGCAGCGATTGCTGGATTTAATCGCGGCAAGCAACCAGATTTCGATTTTGAAGGCGTTCTTTACGAGGTGCGGAGGTTGAATCTACGTACTGAAATAGCGGTTCAGCTCATTCATCTGATGAATGTCGTCGTTGCCAATGCGGATGGTAGTGGGCTCGTTGTCGAGGAACGAAATCTGCTATTTAGGATTGGCGATGCGTTTGGATTGACGCAAGCGCAGATTGCAGAGATTTTGATGCTGGGGAACGCCGGTGAGCGTTCACAAGAAGCTAGAGTAGAACCGACGGTCAACGCGTTAGAACGGGCTTACAGTACATTAGGGTTCTCTGAGAATGCTACACCGAAGGAAATGTCTCGACAGTATCGAAAGTTGCGCAGTCGTTATCATCCGGATAAATTGGCGAGATCGGTGTCCGACACAGAACGCGCTACTGCGGCTCGGCGTTTCGACGACATCCAACGAGCCTGGGATATCGTGCGGGTTCACCATGGTATCTAGCGCAGTCATGTATTTATCACCCAATAAGACAGATATACGTGGGTTCGGACGAAAGATGCTTCCACGTCGAGTCAAGCTGGCGATTGATGATGGCTGAAGTATCGTCTCTCGACGAATTTGCTGACATCGCTCCTTATGCTGATGCTGAGCTTCCAGAACGCTTGCTCGCATTGTGTGACGATCCTGAACTGCTTGATGCAGCGTGTGCGCTTCGCTTCAAAGTGTTTGCAAATTCCCTAAAGCCTTTGGTTAGACCATTAGTCCGTCATCGACTCAAACAGGAAGTACGCAAGATCAAAGATCGTGCAGATTGGCACGAACTAATGGTTCGTTTCATCAGAAGCGCACTTGAAACCACGACGGATGGATTTACGTATTCAGGTATTGATGCAATTCCGGAGGACAAACCAAGCGTATTTATCTCGAACCATCGAGATATCACATTAGATCCGGTGTTAGTCAACTACTCGCTGTGGCTTAAAGGTCGCCAAACGAGCAAGATTGCGATCGGGGACAACCTTCTAAATATGCGGGTTGGTGCCGAATTTATGCGTATCAACGATAGTTTCATCGTCGTCCGAAGCGTACGCGGTCTGAAAGCCCAATATGCGGCGATGAGCAAGACTTCGCGGTATATTCGCCATGTAATAGACCATGGTCAATCAGTATGGATTGCGCAACGTGAAGGTCGTTCTAAAGACGGCGTCGATCGAACAGATCCTGCAGTATTGAAGATGTTTGCGCTCGCTTATCGCGACGAATCGAAAGACATTAACCACATGCTTGAAAAATTCAATTTGGTTCCGACGACGCTTACGTATGAGCTAGACCCGTGTGCGGCGCGGAAAGCGATCGAACTCGCAGAACGAGAACGGACCGGTTCATACGTAAAGTCTGAACACGAAGACCGCGATAGTCTTGTGCAGGGAATCCGAGGATTTAAGGGACGTGTTCACGTGGCGTACGGTCACCCTATGCGAACTGGATATCACGATGCCGATCACTTGGCTCAAGCGATCGATGAAATCATGATGGAGAATCGGCAGTCTTACCCTACGTTCGGAGTCGCGAAAGACATATTGGAAGGTAATTCAGTAGCTTTAGAACCAAGCCGTGTTAGCGACGAATTTTCGACGCAATGGCGGTCGCTGATCGGTCGCGAACGAGAGCTGCTCCTGCAACAGTATGCGAACCAAGCAAATGGGTAAGCAATCAATTTCTCTTCGCAAAGCTCGTCAAATTAAGGTTTAACGATACATGACACCATATGTTCCCCCGATCGCAGATTTCAACTTCCTACTGTACGAAGTTTTTGGTGTTGACGAAGAATGGCCTGATAGATCTGCGGCAATAGACAAAGAGCTAGCGAACTCGATACTGAATGAATGTGGCCGAGTCGCTCAAGATGTTATGGCACCTTTATCGAGTTCAGCAGACCGAGAAGGTGCCAAGTGGGACGATGGCAAGGTATCTGCTCCGACTGGATTTAAGCAAGCGTTTGACGTTCTGACGGAAGGTGGGTGGCTTGGAACAGCCGGAAATCCCGAGTTTGGTGGACAAGGGATGCCGAAGGCACTCACCACTGCGGTGGAGGAGATGTTCTGGGGTGCGAACACGAATCTTTGGCTTTACGCGGCACTGACCTCAGGTGCGACTTATTGCATTGATGCACATGCAACTAATGAACTTAAGGCACGATTTCTCCCGGCGATGTATGACGGTCGTTGGACAGGTGCTATGGCACTCACTGAATCCCACGCGGGAACCGACCTTGGAATGATGCGTACAAGAGCGGAGCATCTGGAAGGAGGCACTTACGCAATCACGGGCACGAAGATCTTTATCACGAGTGGTGAGCATGATCTGGCGGAAAACATCGTTCATTTAGTGCTGGCTCGAATTGAAGGTGCGCCCCAGGGAACCCGGGGTATTTCGCTATTTCTAGTACCCAAATATCTAGTCAACAATCAAGGTGAATTGGGTGAGCGCAATGGATTTGCGAGCGGATCGATCGAACACAAGATGGGAATCCGAGGGTCAGCCACATCCGTCATAAACTACGAAGGCGCGAAGGGATATTTGATCGGCGAAGCCAACGCGGGACTTCGCTGCATGTTCACGATGATGAACTACGCGCGTGTCTCGGTTGGTGTCCAAGGTCTGGGATTGAGTGAACGGGCGTATCAAATGGCTTCTAGCTATGCGAAGGAGCGGCTGCAAGGTCGAGCGCCGACTGGTCCGGTCAACGAGCAAAGCGCGGCTGATCCGATCATTGAGCATCCCGATGTGCGACGTATGCTCTTGACCCAGCGAGCTTTAACCGAAGGCAGTCGTGCATTCGCAGTCTTCGCTGCGGTTCAGCTGGATCGCGCCGAACATTCGGATCCCAACGTCTCGGGTGTTGCATTGCGCTACGTTGAATTACTCACGCCGATCGTGAAAGCTTTTATTTCCGACCGGGCGATGGAAGCATCGCTCCTTGCTCAGCAGTGTTTTGGTGGACATGGCTATATCGTCGAGAGTGAAATCGAGCAAGTCGTGCGAGATGTTCGGATTTCGCAAATCTACGAAGGCACTAATGGCATTCAAGCATTAGATTTGCTTGGACGCAAAGTATTAAAGGATGGTGGTAACACTCTCGCTGAGCTGGTTGCGGACTTGCGGCAAGAGGAACTTGATAGAAGCTACGCGACGAAAGTAAGCGAAGTACTGGATCTCTGGCTAGACGCAACCGAATGGCTTCGAAATAGCGCTGGTTCTAATCCTTCGATCGTCGGTGCTGCTGCGGTGGATTACTTAAGTCTGGCTGGCTATGCGATCTACGCGTGGTTGTGGGCGCGAATGAGCTTGCTCGACGACGGTTCGCTTGGTAAATCGAATCTTGCGCGATTCTATTTTGATCAGCTATTGCCGCGTGCGGAGTACCACGCCAATGTCATCAAAAACGGCAGTGATTCCGTTACGTTGCCTAACTCAGACTGGTTCTAGAGAAGGCGCGTTCGCACCATATCGTAAATCCCACCGAACCCGCCGTTGCTCATTAAGACGACGTGACGTGGTTGCTTAACAGGTTCGCAGATCTTGTCTGCGAGTTCCGTATGGTCATCCATGACTTCGCACGGTACGATGTTGTTTTCAGCGAGCGCGTCAAGATCCATGTCAACGTTATCGCCTTTGAACCAAATGACGTCGTCAGCGGGGCTACAGCATGTGGTCAAAGGTTCGCGATGAGTTCCCATTTGCATGGTATGAGAACGTGGTTCAACCACTGCGAGTATATGCTCTTGCCCTACTCGATTACGAAGCCCCTGCAAGGTTGTCAAGATCGCGGTGGGATGGTGAGCGAAATCGTCATATACGGTTAGTTCACCTTTCTTAGCCAAGACCTCCATACGTCGCTTAACACCCTCAAACGACGAAAGTGCGTCTAATGACTCGCGGATCGATACGCCAGCTTCGCGTGCAGCTGCGATCGCTTGCAATGCATTGCTCACGTTGTGGTGGCCGTAGTGGCGCCAATGCAGTGCACCGATTTTGCGTCGATTGTGAAATAGATCGAAGTGAGAACCATCAGACGCGATCGTCTTCGCGTGCCAGAAATCGACATTCTTACTCGCCTCTAGCTCTTTACTCGTAGGGTCGACACTGGTGTAAGAAAGCGGTGACCAAATGCCTTGTTCCAGTACTTCATCTACGGCTCGCATACCCCACGGTGCAATGATGCGCCCGTTCCTCGGGACCGTTCGTATCAAATGGTGAAACTGGAACTGTATAGCGACTAAATCGTTATATATGTCTGCGTGATCGAACTCTATGTTGTTGATTAAGAGTGTGCGCGGTCGATAGTGCATGAATTTGGCTTGACGATCGAAGTACGATGTGTCATATTCGTCCGCTTCAACGACAAAGTACTTACTTGACCCTAATCGCGCGGACGTGCCGAAATTGAGTGGTGCACCACCAACGAGAAATCCCGGCTGCTTTCTCGCATGTTCGAGTATCCAGGTCAACATGCCGGTCGTTGTGGTTTTCCCATGTGTACCCGCTACGGCAAACACATGGCGTCCTGCGAGGACATTGCGTCCGAGCCATTCCGCACCTGACATGTAAGGGATGTCTGCGTCTAAGATGAATTCGAGCGACTCCGCACCGCGCGGAAGGTTCGCGTTGCCGATCACGACAACATCCGGTGGTGGTTCGAGATGTGCTTGCTCAAATCCTTCTTCGGTAGGAATCTCGGCGGTGGCCAGTTGATCGCTCATAGGAGGGTAGATCTTTTGGTCCGACCCTCGGACATCGTAGCCCGCTTGCTTGGCCAGAATGGCTAGGTTACCCATTAGCGTACCGCCAATCCCGAGGAAGTAGATTCGTTCACCCATGAGGCAATTTTGTGAGGTTTATGTCGCGGTTGGAGTCGAAGGTACCGCGATTCCGGACGGCGCGTCGAACAGCGTCAAGCCAACGATCCCTTGTACGATTCCGACGGCGAGGAACGCAATAATCCCTCGAAATAAAGTGGTTTCCATCGCAATCGCGAGGATATTGCCAGACACGACTAGCGACCAAATCCCGATCGTTAAGAATGTAAGAGCCCATAGGAAAGGTGACGATGAGCTAACTGCCGTTACCACGAGCATTAGACCCGCGAAAATGACCCCAGTGCCGAATAACGCAAATAGCGTTTGATAAACCCTCGCTTGATAATTAAAAATCCTTAGCAGAACGAAGATCGCAGCCGCGAATACGATTGCCGTAACTATCACCATTCCTAATTCGCTTAGGAAATTGATTTGCGTGTACGTTTCGGATTCGGCTAGTTCGCTGAGAAGCAATCGTGCATTTCGGTTGAGAGCCGCAGACAGAATCAGGTTGATAAATAGGGTGATACCTATGAACAGATGGTTGACTGGAAGCGATTGTGGTCCGCGCCTTAGAAGGCACATGGACCAGAATGAGAGCATTAACTGATTGAATGCGACGAGGATAACATAGATCCGTGGGAATGAGACTGTTCACGACCAATCGCTGGACGTTAATAAACGTTGGAAAGTGAACTTCAGCAATTTTAAATACGATGGCGTAATGAGCTAACGAAGCAACGGAAGAGGGTTCACGAGATGACGAAGCGAAATGCGATCTATGCTCAATCGGGAGGCGTGACTGCCGTCATCAATGCCACTGCGAGTGGCTTAATTGAAGCAGCACATTCACATAGAGATCGGATCGGCAAAGTACTTGCTGGAAGGAATGGCATCATCGGCGTATTGCGGGAGGAGCTCATTGACACGAGCAAGGAGACTCGTACCACGATTCAACGGCTTCGAGAGACTCCCGGAGGTGCTTTTGGTTCGTGTCGCTACAAACTTAGCAATCCAACGCCTACAGATCCCGATATCCAGAGACTTTTTGAAGTGTTTGCAGCGCATGACGTCGGATATTTCTTTTACAACGGCGGGGGAGATTCGCAAGACACGGCGAACAAGGTATCAAAATTGAGTCAGCAGCTCAACTATCCGGTTCAATGTATCGGGATACCAAAGACGGTCGACAATGATCTGACAGGTACCGATACATGTCCCGGATTCGGATCAGTTGCCAAATACGTGGCGATCTCGACGAAAGAAGCGGCGTTGGACGTTGCATCGATGAGTGAATCCTCGACGAAGGTCTTCATTCTCGAGGTTATGGGTCGTCATGCGGGATGGATAGCGGCAGCTGGCGGATTGGCAGGCGAAGCTCGTAATGAACCGCCGCACCTCATTCTGTTCCCTGAAGTACCGTTCGACAGATCGGATTTCCTCCAGAAGGTTGAGTCAACGGTGAAACGCGTAGGCTACTGTGTCGTTGTTGCTTCTGAAGGCGTACAAGACGGCGACGGGAACTTCCTCTCGGATGCGGGGACGAAGGACGCATTTGGTCACGCGCAATTAGGCGGAGTCGCGCCAGTACTAGCTAGTCTCGTTAAGGATGAACTTGGTCTAAAGTACCACTACGCTGTGGCAGATTACCTCCAGCGGTCGTCTAGGCATATTGCATCCGCTATCGACGTAGAACAGGCCTATGCTGTAGGTAAGGGTGCGATCGCAGCTGCAGCTGCGGGCAAGGACGACATCATGGTTGGCATCGAAAGGATTCGAGATAGACCCTATCGATGGCGACTCGCGAACGTCAATCTCAGCAAGGTTGCCAATGTTGAACGTAAAGTCCCTCGCTCGTTTCGAACGAAGGACGAATACGGCATTACGGCGCAAGCTCGACGTTATCTACTGCCACTGATCCGCGGCGAGGCATATCCTGCGTATCGTCACGGCATGCCTCGCTATGTGCAGACCAAAAATCAGTTGGTCGTGAAGAAACTTCCTCGATACGACGTAGGATGAGCCAATCGTTAGGCGATTACCGGAGCGATCACGAGACTAACGATCGCCATCACGTTGATCAGGATGTTCATGCTTGGACCTGATGTGTCTTTAAATGGGTCCCCGACCGTATCGCCTACAACCGTAGCCGAATGCGTTTCTGATCCTTTTTCATGACCTTCGCCTAGAGCGCCTTTTTCGACGAATTTCTTAGCGTTATCCCACGCTCCGCCTGCATTCGCCATGGTGAGCGCGAGTAGTACGCATCCGATCAGACCACCTCCGAGTAGCCCACCGAGTGCTTCAGGTCCGAGCGTGAAGCCAACCAATGGCGGTAGGAACACGGCGATGACGCCTGGCGGAATCATCTTCACTAACGCCGCGTTCGTAGCGATCTGAATGCAGGTGTCGTTATCAGGTTCAGCGGTTCCCTCGCGCAGTCCTGAAATCTCGCGAAACTGTCGACGGATCTCTTCGATCATCTGTTCTGCCGCGTCGCCAACTGCTTGCATCGTGATGGATGAGATAAGAAATGCCGTTAGACCACCAAGAAACAAACCGATCAGAACTTTCGGGTCACCGATGTGTAGTACGAAGGCGCCTTCAGTTGCGTACTCGATCGTCTCTACGTAAGCAGCGATGATGGCAAGCGCTGCGAGTGCTGCCGCACCGATCGCGAACCCTTTACCCATTGCTGCGGTGGTGTTTCCGAGTTCGTCGAGTGAGTCAGTGATCGCGCGCACGTCTTCACCGAGGCCGCCCATTTCCGCGATACCACCCGCGTTGTCGGCGACTGGACCGTATGCGTCAACAGCCATCGTCATACCTACGGTGGCAAGCAAGCCGACGGCGGCAATCGCGACGCCGTAAAGACCGGCAAGCGATGTGGAGACGAAAATGATCGCGCAAATCGTGATGATCGGAACCACTACAGATTGCATGCCCGTTGCCAGCCCTGTGATCAGTACTGTCGCGGGTCCAGTCTTACCTTGCTCGGCGATCTTCTGGATCGGACGCCCGGAGGTATAGAACTCTGTAATCAGACCGATGATGATCCCACCAACTGATCCTGCTAGCACGCTCCAGAAAATGTTCAGCGTTAACTGAGCGTATTGCGAAATCAGGAAGTACGCGGCAATCAGGAATAGGACAGGGGTGACGATCATGCCTAAACGTAAGGCAAAACTGGGGTTGCGGTTTGATTGTGTGCGAACGACGCCGATACCGATGATCGAACAGATAAGGCCAGCGGATGCCAAGGTCAGTGGCAATGCCATCAGCCATTCACGCGTCTTGTCAGCACTACCTGCATCCAATCCCGCCAGATCAACTGCGCTTAAGGTTGCAGCGATCGCTATGCTCGCGATCATTGAACCGCAGTAGGACTCGAATATGTCTGAGCCCATGCCCGCGACATCACCGACGTTATCACCGACGTTGTCAGCAATCACACCTGGATTACGCGGATCGTCTTCTGGAATGTTCTCTTCTGTTTTTCCGACGAGATCGGCGCCGACGTCAGCGCTTTTTGTATAGATCCCACCGCCAACACGGGAGAACAGTGCTACCGTTGAAGCACCCATCCCAAATCCGTGGATGTAGTGAGCCTGTTCGGGATTACCAAAAAAGTAATAGATGATGCCGAGACCGAGCAAGCCAAATGACGCGACGGCCAATCCCATGATGGATCCACCGAAAAACGCGACGGAAAGTGCGGCAGGTGCGCCTTTGACCTGTGCCGCTGTCGTTGTTCTTACATTCGATTTTGTGGCTGTATACATCCCGAAAAATCCAGCGCTGCCGGATGCCACGGCACCTGCGAAGAAAGCCGCCGCGGTGTTCCAACCGAGATGTTCCCTTTCTAGAACCAATAGGACGAAGAGCACAGCCGCGAAGATCGCGAGCAGCATGTATTCGCGACGCATGAAGACCATTGCGCCCCGATGAATCTTGTCTGCGATCTGCTTGACCTTATCTTCGCCTTCGGGGTAGCGTCGTACGAGCATATAGATGATGAAAGCAACTACAAGACCGACGACACCGAGAATAGGTGGAATGATCGGTGGGGTCACACTATCGAACATGAAATCTCCTGAATTAACCGCGCGAAAACAGTATTCTGGCCTTAAAAATCGCTGCGAATGATACGGAACACGCGACCTTTGGAAACGCAGCAATGACTATAGAAACGCACACAAAAATTCGACGAACTTCGTTGAATCCATGAGCTAGCTGATCATTGATCAGCGTAGATCAAAGAAGCGTCAATGAGGTCGAGTCTAGTCGCTATTTTTCGCTGAACGCGTCAGGAATCCCGGCTTGAACGTGCGGGCTAGAGCTGAGTAGCACAAATACAACGGATTTCGTTCGCGATCAGCCCTGCTCTAGCAATTGCTGAATCTCAATGATCGCTGCGTTGACGCGGGAAACGTAAGACGCCATGACCAGTGAGTGGTTTGCCAAAAAACCAAATCCACCACCATTGAGTATCACCGGACTCCACACGGTTTCTTGAGTGGCTTCGAGATCTCGAATGATCTGCTGAAGCATTGGTAGTGCATTCTTGTCTTCTAGAACAGGTCGAAAGTCATGCTCGACTGCTTTGAGTAGATGTAACAAAGCCCACGCTTGACCTCTCGCTTCGTAGAACACATCGTCTATTTGCGTCCATGGCGTCTTCGTCTCTCGGTCGGAAGTAACCGGAGTCGATTGATCTGGATTGCGTTCGCCAAAAGTTGCTAAATCGCGCTGTCGTTTTCCGACACTTTCGGACAGTCGTTGCGAGACGTCACCTAATCTTGCCGATACGCCGCCGAGCCATCGTTGCAGGTTGTCTGCTCGTGGGTAGAACTGCGCGTCTGGGTTGTCAGGATTCGCGATGCTGGATAGATATTGTTCGAGATATTCGATTCCTGATTCGTATTCATCCTCGGACGCTGGGAAAATCCAACTAGAGTTGTCATAAAAGAACTTTCCTTCCGCTTCAGCGAGATTGGGTTCTTCGTTCGATTGGCTCTGAGTTCGCGCTAAGTCGACTCGAAGTGAACGCGCGGTATCCCTGACCATCAGAAGAACGCCAAACTCCCACGCTGGGATGTTGTCCATCCAAACTCCAGGGGGGAATAGGTCGTTTGATAAAAACCCGCCTCGCTTTTCAAGCATGGTAACGGCGAGTTCTCTGGTAGTGTGGGCGAAGGTATACCCGACGACAGGGACCTCGCTTTGCAATTCGGCGTGTAGCGCCGCCGCTTCAACCACCTCGAACCGATCGGGTTCTTTATCCCACCACCATGTCAAGAAAAGCATCAGGATTAAGTAGGCTCCTACGATCGCACCTATCGTCGAGCCGATGATGCCGAGATTCAGAAAATTCAGCTTTGGTATATTCAATTTCAGAGATTGGGCGAAATTCATACGAGTGCTAGTTAATTGAAAAAGGACGTGGGTTTTCTTGTATCAGGTGAGCTATTTTGGACACTGGACAGTAGTAGTCGTTGCAGGACTTAACTTGCAGGCTAAATCTTAAAATTTGATTCATCACTATTAGTACATTCGTGCGCTATTTGTTGATTCATCTAGCGCATACCTCAGACCGATCTCGAGCCACCGAGACCGGTATAGCACTTAGTTGGACGGTTTTCTACTTGAAATGATCCGCAAGCACTGCGTGAGACGAGTCATCCTGCTGTGCGTCGCGCTGTTCACTGCGGTGCACGTTTCGCCGCAATTAACGAATGACCACGAGTTCTTACCGGTTGACGAAGCTTATCCCACAGAAGCGGAACTGACTGAGGATGGACGCGTCCTTGCTCGGTGGGTGATGCCCGAAGGTTATTACCTCTACAAGCATTCGCTCAAGTTAGTCGGGAAAGACGGAACTGAATTAGGGTCGGTGACCATCCCGCAGGGTAAGCAGAAGACCGACGAGTTTTTCGGTGAGGTCGAGGTCTATTACAACTTTCTTGAAATCTCCGCGCCGATTGTTGCCCAGACTCGCGCTGAAGTAGTGGTCGATGTCCATTACCAAGGCTGTGCTGATGCGGGTTTGTGTTATCCCCCTGAGGTACGCGAATTTCGGTTTGCCGGAATGGGATCGGAGACTGACGTTGCCTCCGAGCTTACTGTCTTAGAGTCCGCGGGTATCAGCATTTGGGTCGCGATTGGTTCCGCGTTGCTTGCTGGGTTGATTCTGAACCTCATGCCATGCGTGTTTCCAATTCTGTCAATAAAAGCCCTCTCGTTGGTGCAGAGTGCAGGTCAATCTGATAACTTGCACCATGCTTTTGGTTATCTATGCGGCGTCGTAATGACGTTTCTAGTGCTTGCGATCCTGCTACTCGTTTTGCGAGGGTTCGGCGCCGCGATTGGTTGGGGATTTCAGCTGCAATCTCCGGGGTTTGTGGTTGCGATGACGTTGTTGTTCTTTGTCATGAGCATAAACCTGCTTGGGGTGATTGAAATTCCTGGATTCGGACTTTCGATGACACAACCCAATCCGTTCATGACAGGAGTACTTGCAGTGATCGTCGCAACGCCATGCACCGTTCCGTTCATGGCGGCGGCGATCGGGTATGCGATATCGCAGGGTGGCATTAATCTCGTACTAATCATGGCGATGATGGGCATCGGAATGGCACTGCCTTACATAGTTGTCACCGCAACGCCACGGATTGCAGCTTGGCTGCCTCGTCCTGGTCAATGGATGGTCACATTCAAGCGCGTCATGTCCATTCCAATGGTTTTGACCGTCATTTGGTTAGTGTGGGTTTTGACACGTCAGGTTGGCTTGATTGGCATTCTGTGGGCTAGCGCTGCGATGATTTTGTTGGCAATCGCGGCTCTTGTAGGTAGACGGCAAGTCAAGTGGCTGACGTCCGTATGGGCGATCATGCTCGTTGTGATTGCAAGCGCTGTATATGCAGTCTCGCGACCGGACGAAACGCTCCAAACAGCGGATTCGGAAACATTCGAGTACGAGCGATATCAAGTTATGATTGAGGAACAGCGACCAATCTTCTTAAATGTGACGGCGGATTGGTGCTTGACGTGCCTCGCAAATGAGCGGACGACACTAGCACGAGAAGGCGTTCATCAAACATTTGACGCTTACGGTGTCACTTACGTCAAGGTTGATTGGACGAATCGAGACGCACAGGTAACGAAGTTGCTTGAACAATTTGGTCGTTATGGTGTTCCGATGTACGTTCTCTATCCTTCCAAAGGTCAACCGGTGGTTCTACCTCAAGTGTTAACTCCCGATTTGGTACGAAATCTCTTAGATACATACGAAGGGCGGTCAACGTGAAGAAGATCTTAGTGCTCAACGGTCCGAATTTGAACCTGCTCGGAACACGGGAGCCTGATATATATGGAGCGGAAACGCTGGCGGACATACTTGCACATTTAGAGAATGTTGCCAATGAGTTAACGGTTTCACTGATCACGTTTCAATCGAATATTGAAGGTGAGCTGATCGACAAGATTCAATCAGCGAGAGACCAAGGCGTCGTTTTCATTCTGATAAATCCAGGTGCGTTTACTCATACAAGCGTGGCGCTACGTGACGCGTTTTTAGCAGTGGATATACCAATGATTGAACTCCACTTGTCGAACGTGCACGCACGGGAGGAATTTCGAAAGAACTCGTACTTAGCTGATATCGCGGTTGGCACTTTAGCCGGCTTCGGTTCATACTCGTATGAATTAGCGTTAAGGGCTGCAGTAAATCACCTCGGCGATTGAGCTGTGAGGTGCTTCATCGGTTCGATTCTGGGCGAGGATGACCAACGAACCATCGAGAAACTAAAACCGGACCTGAGCGACCAACTTGTACGTTGGGTGAAACCAAGTAAGTACCACCTTACGCTCGAATTCCTAGGTGACGATGTCGAGAGAGAAGATTTAGCGAGGCATTGGCAAACGGTTGCGAATTGGACGCCAGCGTTTCCGATTACGTGTACGAAAGTGTCCTATGGTGGGTTCCCGAATCATCAGCATGCGCGGGTTTTCGTATTATTTCTCCACTCGGAAGCGCGGCTAGAAGCATTGCGACCGGAGCAGCGGTCATTTCTACCGCACATTACCCTTGGCTACGCTCGTCGCAAGCCGATCGATATTCCAGATTGGTCAACCATGGTGCGTATTACGATCCCGGCACCGTCCCTGATCGAGTCTAGGCAAGGTCAATATAAAAAGCTGGAATCCGCGGCCAGGTAGCTCAGTCGGTAGAGCAGTGGACTGAAAATCCTCGTGTCGGCAGTTCAATTCTGCCCCTGGCCACCATTTCAGCAATCAGCATCTCAACTTAAGACGTAGCTGAGAGTGGGTAACGACGCAGAAGATTTGTTTCTAGCGGCGACAACGATACTCGGAGATTCTGTCTAGCTAGAGCGATTCGAATTCAGAATATGCTCTTGTATCGCGGGCTGTAGTCACGCCGGTCGGCGTTTGAATTGAAATAGCCCACTCGTAACTGTGATCGTCAAAAATGATTGGTTGCGAGACCCGACCTGTGAATCCTCGTTTCACGAATGAACCGCATCCGCGGCTGAATTCGAATCCTGTTGCATACGCGACCTCATACTCACCTTGCGGGAGACCATTGATCGTTCGATTTGAACGAGCGCTAACTAAAAACGAGACGATCACGCTTCGACCTGGCCGAAGGAGCTTCACATATGCATCTTGAGGCGCTAAATTGTGAACCTGTAACAACATAAATCGGTCGCGGGAGAGATTACCGCGCACCAATTCATTTGCTTCGACGGGAGCACCTTGATTCGCGCGACAATACTCCTCCCGCGCTTGTTTACCGTTTCCTGGAGAATAGTCAGATTTGACGATCCACCCTGTGTTTCGGACTTGTGGGATGCCGATTAGCCACTCAATTTCAACTCGGTTTGATTGCGTTCGACCCAACAAAAACGCCTCTTCCCACTGTCTGAGTTCGGCAACCTGAGGTGCGTCAGGACGATTAGACTGGAATACCTTCGCGCGCTCGGATGTGACGTAAATTCGATTCTCGTTGCGACTGAGCCGACTGAATGCGAAGCGACGAACACCAGCGTCTCGAACCCCTTGCTTAGCCGTGGGTGTAAGTTCGTTCGAGATGCGTTGAGTGGCGTCTGCCAGAGACGTTCGATTTAGACATAGATTCCGGTAGCGCGTTACGTTTTGGTTGTAGTCATGAATCTCCCAATATTCACTCTGATCGACTTCTTTTGCTTCTCCTGACAATCGAAGGACTTCGTTCTTGCACCATCGAAGCTCCTCGACTGACAAAGACTCACTGTCAGGTTGAGGAACCTGTTGATTAGATTGTCCGGGCGTGGATTTCGTGACAATGAATACAAGCAAAAGCAACCAGATCCAAGGAAACGAAAACCTCCCATGGCGTGTACGTGGATGTTGGTTCTTGGCACCCGCGTGAAAAGGAAGAACTCGGCTCACGGACACGACATCGACAGTCGAATGGCTCAATTTAAACCAGAAGCTATGTACTGGCTGGTTCAGGAAACTGTCGTGCAAAAGCGCTCGTGACACGATCGAATCGATTCTTGATCATGTCCGGTGTTTCCTTGCCGTCGCAAAAGATGTGCAATTCGTTCTCGTGTATGGCGCGCAGAACTAACTCGCCGACGTATTTCGGTTCGAGTGCGAATTTGTGAAGAGGGTTCTTCTTCTTTCGTTCAGCAATGGCTTCATGGTCGTCGTCATCGAGGACCGGATAGAAAATCGATGTGTCAACGATAAAAGGACAGAGCACCGATACACCGATTCGATGTGGCTTTAGGTCTTCGCTCATACATTCAGATATTGCGACTACCGCGTGCTTCGTGGCGCAGTACGCGGCTGAACCGCGACCTGTAATCATTCCCATGATGCTCGCTGTATTCACGATATGGCCTTCAAGTCCGCGCTCGATAAGTCGATTCGAAATCTCTCGACCGCCGCGTATGACACCCCACAGGTTGACATTGAGGATGCGTTCCCAAGCATCTTCGTCAAAGGTTTGAAATGGACCTCCTAAACCTATACCCGCATTGTTACAGCAAATCTGAATGGGACCTAGTTTCTCCTCGATTTGATCCAACGTACGCGCGATCGCGTCAGTATCAACTACATCGCATCGTATAGCCACCACATCGTCGCTAATTTCCCTTAGCTGTGGCTCCACGCGGCGAAGACGATCCTCGCGAATATCCGCGATTGCGACCTTGATCCCACCTTCCAGGAATGCTTGAGCCATGCCCAAACCGATTCCGTTCGCGCCTCCGGTCACGAATGCGACCTTTCCGACTGTCTCTTCCACCGAATTGAACCTCAGGAATGAACCAATGGATTATCCCCTCGAATTTGAGAAGTAATGGATAATTCCATACCTATCTTTATTCCCTCTGAGCGTGTGTAGCCGACGCAGATATTTCTCTTTCGCAGTACTCGCGACACTTACATTTTTCGCACACACGCTCCTGGCGAACGAAACACCAACATCGTCTGACGACGACCCATTTAGTGGGTTAGTGCTTGGTCAAAAAGACCGCGCGGCTCGTAGTGCGGCGATGCGTGACATGCGTTCGCCACCGTCGGTTGCTCAGCCAGTGGTATCTGCGGCAGAGGTGCGTCCCGCATCCGGTCCGAGTTTATTTACCTTGACGAGAGAAGCCACGCTTTCTTCGCGTCCGACGGCTGCTTCTGACAATGTGGATGCGACTTCACGTTTACGTAGTCTCCCGCTCACAGACATCCAAACGAACGAATCCGGATCTGATGGCGAAGTAACGCATTCAGGATCGGGGCGTGTAATTGATATTCCTCCTCAAATGAACTTGGTGGAACTGAATGGCGTAGACATCGTGATTGATGGTCACCTCGACGAAGATGCATGGACACGAGTGGACGGTTTCGAAAACATGATTGTTGTTTCGCCGGATACGCTCGTTACGCCCGAGTTTCGTACATTTGTTCGGATTTTCTATACCCAGCGTGGACTCTACGTGTCGGCGGATATGGAGCAACCGTCCGATACGTTGGTGCAGCGTTTATCTGCTCGTGACCAAGACCTAAACCGAGACGGCTTCGGGATCACTCTCGATACTTCCGGCAAGGGCATGTTCGGGTTCTGGTTTGCGGTCAACCTCGGCGGTTCGAAGGAAGACGGTAAGGTATTACCAGAACGGAATTTCAGCAGAGAATGGGATGGTGCGTGGCACGGCGCGACGGCGGTGACCGCTAGTGGCTGGGCTGCGGAGATCTTTATCCCGTGGTCAATTCTGGCCATGCCGCCCGGTGGCGGTGAACGCAACATGAGCTTCTACGTTAATCGTCAAGTTGCGATTCGCAATGAACGTTACGGTTGGCCAGCGTTACCTTTCACTCAAGCTCGTTTCATGTCAGCGATGCAACCTATGGCCATGGAGGACGTGAATCCAAAACAACAGTGGGAGCTCTTTCCGTACGCAACGACGAGTGCTGATGGAATCTACGATGAAATGGACCGAAAGGTTGGCTTGAATTTCTCGTGGCGACCGGCACCGAATCTGCAGGTAACCGGTGCAGCGAATCCTGATTTCGGTGCGGTGGAGTCGGACGATGTCGTTGTCAATCTCACCGCTTACGAGACGTTCTTCCCAGAGAAACGACTGTTCTTCCTTGAAGGATCAGAGGTATTTGAGACAACACCTCGTGGCACACCCTTTCGTGGAAGTTCACAAGGCGGGGGTGCTCGAGTAGCTCCATCAACCTACACGATGGAACCTACGACGTTACTAAATACGAGACGTATTGGCGGATCGGCGAAGCATCTGGATTATGACCGCGACGTGATAGACGTGCCTGGTCCCGAGCTAAGCAAACCTACTGATCTCCTAGGCGCTGTTAAAGTAGTAGGGCAAGCCAGCGCATTTCGTTTTGGCTTGCTGGGTGCAGTCGAGGACGACGTCGCGTTGCGCGGCACCATAGAGCACACGGATGACGAAGAGACTCTTAAGGGAGAGGACGTCATCGTATCGTCATCAGGTCGCGATTTTGGCGTGGCACGCGTACTGTGGGAGCGTCAATCAGGGACTGGTCGTCAAGCGCACGGTTTCATCACGACACTTGCAGATACGCCTGAATATAGTGCCGTAGTCAATGGTCTTGACTCCCATTTCCTGACACAGAATGGTAAGTGGAGTATTGATTCCCAGCTGATCAATTCACAAAAAGACTCAGAGTCTGGGTACGGCGGGTTTGCTGACATCCGTTTCACGCCTAAGCAAGGGATTTTTCACAGGCTCTCGTTAGATTTTCTCGACGACACCTTGGATGTCCGTGACCTTGGTTTCTTACGACGGAACGATTTGCGCGGTTTTCGTTACGCAAGATTTCACAACACCTCACGTGACTTGCCTGAATTTCTGCGGTCACGATCGATTGGACTTTTCTTGTCGAGTCAAGCGAATTCGGACGGTGAATTGATTCGATCCTATATTGGCTCTGGGATCGGGTTCTACTTCGCTAATCAGTCTGCGCTGAACGTACAACTGTCATATCGACCGGAAATAGTCGATGATCGAAGTAGCTTCGGAAATGGCAGTTTCGAGGTCGAACCTACTAAGTTCATCACGATCACCTACGGTACCGATACTGCTAAAAAGTTCTCTTACTCTGTTCAAACTGGCCTTATGGACGATGAACTAGGTGATCCAGCATATATTGGTGATATTGGATTTACGTATAGTCCCATCTCCCGTTTGCGGCTCGATTATGACTTGAGATTTCGCGATAGTAAAGGTTGGTTACTTCATAGGGGTGATGGGGACTTCACGCGCTTCTATAGTGAACAGTTATCTCATCTATTTGGTTTTGATTTCTTCATATCGGCACGACAGCAGTTCCGAGCCACTTTACAGTGGACTGGAATCAACGCTACGGAACGAGACTTTTGGCGAGTCCCTGAGGAACTCGGCAAGCTCGTATCAATAACGCGTGATGAACTGAGCGCTGACTCGAAAGATTTCACGATTTCACGTTTGACAGCACAGGTCCGATATCGATGGGAGATTGCGCCGCTATCGGATCTATTCGTGGTCTACACACGAGGAAGCAATGTGCCGAGTCTCGGACATGCGGAATTTGATCGTCTCTTTCGAGAAGCACTACGTAACCCGATTGTCGACGTCATCGTGTTGAAGTTAAGGTACCGGTTCGGATCCTAACAACAACAGGAGCGCTATCGCGAGTCGTGCGCCTGAGACACCAACTTACGTAATGAATCGGTCGTTAAGGAGCGGGGTTTTATCTCGCCACGTATGAGTCGGATACCAATATTCTGGACGGCGGCATTGACAGGTGTCGGAATTCCGTGCAATCGACCAAGCTGCACAATTTCGCCATTCATGTAGTCCGCTTCGATATCACCAGTGTCGCGTAACAGGCTCTGAAGCGTCGAACTACCGTGACGTTGAAACCCGTCTACCGGCCCGCCTCTAATATCTCCGCGATTCGCTCGCGCCGACCTATAGTCAGCATATTCGATTCCCGCAGCATCGCAACAGCTTCGCGCTTCCGCTTGCATTTCCCGAATCGTGTCGTCAGGACGTTCTGCACACGCCGCATCTAAGGCGTTGGTTAGATTCACCATAAGTTTCGCGTATTTTTGCGCCATGATGTTTGGATCTGGTCGAGACACAAATCCAGCCGCATGAATTGCGGACGTAATTCGTTCAATCGTCTCGTCCACACCGCTCGGATAGCAACCAGCGTCGAGATTACCAGCGCGGTTTTCGGCGAAATTAACGACAACCCCTGGCTTGAGGTGCTCGGCCGGGACCCAGACAACCATGCCGTAGACCCGCGAAAATCTTCGCAAAGCCATGCGCTCGCTCGCCACACCATTCTGACAACAGACGATCGGCGTATCCGATGGTGCATTCAACTGTAGATCGCGCAATGCACCCTCTACGTGCTGAGTCTTCATGCACAGTATGACGACATCATTAGATTGGATGCGAATCTCACGAGCGTGTGAAACCACGTCTATGGGTAGCGTTTTGTGGATCGTTGGGGAATGGAATTCCAATCCCGCAGCTTTTATAGCCTTGAAATGTTCGCCGCGCGCGACCAACAGTACCTGCTCGTCATTGAGATGTAGCCGAGCGCCAATGGAGCCACCAATTCCACCGGCTCCATAGATGATGAATCTCATGGTCGTGCTGATATCAATAAGCTAAATTGATCGACTAGGCTTGCGCTGCTCTCATCTCTTCGATCGTTCGCACTTCGCGCCGCATTGCGCCGTTCGATGTTGAATTGGACAAATCCGGGGAGTCTGCCAATCTGCGTTTCGCATCGGGAATCGCGCTTGCGTACTGAGGAAGCCATTCTTCTTGGGCGACTAGCATGGTATCGACCATGTGCCAAACCTCGGGAGGGTTGCATACGGCACCAACGAGAGGATCCAGCAAACAGGCTTGTTTAAGGAGCTCGACATCGCCGGTCAGCGCGGCATCTTTTGCCATCCGCTGAACCTGGATCGAGTTATTGCAGATCGCGGCGCATCCAAGTGGGAGGTCGCCGTACTGCGGAATTGACATACCGTTCCGATCGACGTAGCCAGGGACTTCGACGACGCAGTCCATAGGCAAATTGGTCACGGTATGTTGATTGCGTACGTTGAAGTGACCACGATACGTCCGCCCGGTCTCCATCGCTTCAACAATCCAAGAACCGTGCTCGTCACTTCTTGTTGCGGCGTCCAGCTTCCAAGGGTCTTCTTTAAGCCATCGTGGGAAGTCCTGCTCAAACCAGTTGCGGTTTTCAGTGCAAACTCTTAGATACCCAGCTGATTCGCCATGAATCCAACGCTCCATTGAGGTCCACTGAGGTATCTCGTCGGGACGTTTTCGATACCACGGAACGTATTCCGACAGGTGTCCGTTCGATTCGGTGCTGAAGTATCCAAAGCGTCGGATCATGTCCATTCGAACTTTCTCGTTCGCGGCGACTTCAGGAACTGCATCGAATAGTGGCAGTAACTGATTAGCCCATTCGACACCTTCGTGTACAACGTTCATATACCAAGTCTGGTGATTGATGCCTACTGCGGCAATGTCAACATCTTGCTTCGTGACAGGCTGGAAATCTGCATCGTCCTTTTTCTTGCCTTGATTGACGTGACTTTCAATCAATCCGGCTAGTAATCGGTGACCTCCTTGAACACCATGACACAATCCGATGGTTTCTACACCGGACTCGTCTAACGCAGCCCAGGTATTCATAGCCATCGGATTCGCGTAATTCAAGAGGACCGCGTCAGGGTTTGAGAACTGCTCAATCTGTTGACATAGTTCGACGATCATTGGCACTGTACGCTGCCCATACATCAAACCACCTGCACAGATCGTGTCACCCACACATTGATCTATGCCGTAGCGTAGCGGAATTTCGACGTCGGTTCTGAATGCTTCTAGACCACCGACTCGTGCTGTGTTAATGACATAGTTTGCGTCGCGCAGTGCGGTCTCGCGATCCTCGGTGGCGACGATAGTGGCGGGTAGCGTATTCGCCTCGATGTCACGACGACAAAGGCGTACGACCATATCAAGATTCGACGCGCTGATGTCTTGGAATCGAAATTCCGCGTCTCTGAATTCTGGAACCATCAGAAAGTCGTGCAGCAAGCGCCGCGTGAACCCGATGCTTCCTGCTCCGACAATCGTGATTTTCAAACTCATGAATTCGACTCCAGTCTGAATTGGTCGATAAATTCGCCAGCGTCCTTACGTCTTCTGTATTCCCATTCCCAGGGCGATTCACGAAGGCGATTGGGACCATTGCGAATGTCGATTCCCATATCGGCTTGCTGCGGATAGTGACTATAGATCATCACGCGACGAGGATTGGGGGTGGGATTCGGTTCGGATGTATGGACGAGCTTTGCGTGAAAGAACATCACGGATCCAGCAGGTGCATCTAAAAATGTTCCCGTGCTGAGATCAACGGATCCTTGAGGTACTTCAAGTCCATTCCGCACTCTGTCGTGCTCAATGTGTTGGTGGTGCGTACCAGGAAACACCCGAATCGCTCCGTTGCCTGGATGACAATCATCAAGCGTGATGGCTGATGAGATGATGTTATCTGGGTAGCCGTTGTATTTGTAGTACGCCCAATCGTTATGTACTGGAAACCTGTCGTCGTCGACCGGTACCTTGAACTTCTCCAAGGCTCGCACCGGTTGCTTGTAGTTGAGTTTTTCCTCCATGAGGACAGGTTGATCACCCATGAGCTCGGACATCGGTGCGAGCAACCGATCGTCCTCAGATACTTTCGAGAGGACAAGCGAGAGATCATTGATGGGTTGAATCTTGCGAACGATAAGTCCGCCGCTTTGTCGTTCACGAATGTCTAATCTGCGGCTTTGACGTTGATTACAAATAGACGAATTTATGATCAATTCAAGAATGAAGTCTGCGTCAACCTGCATGCGCGAAACTTCATCAGCGGTGAACACACTTGGTAATACGAGAAAGCCGTTGTCGTCCCAGAACGACCGTTGTTTCGGTGTTAGACCGTTGGAAGTCGCCATACGAGAGGGCCGGAAGTTAGCATCTATTTGCCTGATAGGACCGTAAACCTTAGACCATCGCTTCGGCCAACGAGCGTCTTAGTTTGAGCTGAGTTGAGATGTGAGGAACGCAAGAATCTCGCTCCTAGCGCGTGCCTGATCTGCTGGATCTCTGAAGCCGTGACCAGCACCTTCGAACACGCTTAATTTACTCTTCACGCCTACGCTGGCGAGGGCCTCGTGCATCCGCGTGCTGTTTTGTAATGGAACGAGCTCGTCCGCTGTACCGTGCAGGAAGAGGATCGGTGGATCCTCGGAGTCAGCAAAGTTGATAGGAGATACGGATGTGGCTAATGAAGGTTCAAAGTCGAGGGCTGGAAAACGTTCGCTAGGTCCCACGATGTTCTCAAGGTCGACGGGCGGGAAATAGGCAATTCCCGCGGTGACATGATTCGGGGTATTCGTAACCGAATCGTTGCCCTCGGTCGGTGACCCGTCATCAGAATCAAGCGCGATCATCAAGGTCAAGTGACCACCCGAGCTAAACCCCATTACAGCCATGCGCGTAGCGTCGATTCCGTAATCCTCAGCGTGGTACCGAACATGCCGTACAGCATGTTGCACGTCAGCTACTGCATCGGGGACCTTGAAATCAGGTGCGCTACGGTGACGAATTGGGACGAGAGTGTAACCAGCGTCCAGGAGAAACCCGAATCGTTCCATAACTCGATCGATTGGTTGCTTACCACTGAACCAACCACCGCTTGACATGAGTAAAACGGCAGCGCCATTTGGGTCTGATGCGGGAACGACGTCATATGTAACTTCGAGCCCATCTCGCTCGACGTAAACGATGTCCTCTTGGACACCGTCACTGCCAAAAATCGTTGTAGCAACGACAACGGTTAGTGCGAGTACGGAGCGGATGCAGGTTATTGAACGTCGATTCATTGGAAGATCCTTGATTAGAGCGTTGTCGCTTCGTCGTTAGGGTAATTCCTTTCCAAACACGATACACGCTCCAGCTGCGAACATGCCGCCAACACCCAGACAGACTGATACATTGACGCCGTCTACTTGAGCGGGTGCTTGACCCCTCACCTGGCGGACGCTTTCTTGGAGCGCAAACATCCCGTACATACCGGTATGGGTATACGACAATCCACCGCCGTTTGTGTTTAAAGGTAGTCTACCACCCGGTCGAGTATTTCCTTCCTCGATGAACGGTCCGGCTTCGCCGCGATCGACGAAACCTAAATCCTCGAGTCCGTAAATCGGTAGATGGGCAAACGCATCGTAGACCATTAGATGATCGACGTCGGCGTGCTTAATGCCAGCCGCTTCCATCGCGTCCCGACCGGCGATCCTGAAATTTCTAGAGCTGGTGAGGTCAGCCATCTGACTGATCATCGGCGATTCGACACTTTCACCTGACCCGAGGATGTAGACGGGCGGTTGCGGAAAGTCCTTTGCTCTTTCTGCCTTGGTGAGGATCAATGCACCACCACCGTCAGTCACGAGACAGCACTCTAATAAATGGAATGGATATGCGATTACTCGTGACTCAAGCACGTCGTCTACGGTAATCGGATCTCGATACATTGCGCGCGGGTTCATACCGGCCCACTCTCGCTGTGCGACTGCGACCGACGCGAGTTGCTCGTGGGTCATGCCGTACTGCTTCATATAACGCAGCACACCGATACCGAAAAGTGTCGTTGGACCCATTGGTCCATACGGGACTTCGAACTGGCTAGCGAAGGATGCTGCGCCGCCGCCCCCACCGCCACGGCCAACACCGGATCGTCCGCTCTCACCGTGAGTGATCAATACGGTTTCGCAGTATCCTGCTTCTAGTGCAGCAACTGCGTGACGGACATGAATGAGGAATGAACACCCACCGACGGATGTACCATCGATCCACCGAGGCTCGAGTCCTAAGTAGTGAGTTAGGTCGACGGGCGATGCACCTGCGGTTGCAATCCCGTCAATGTCCTTTACGGTTAATCCGGCATCAGCTAGTGCATTGAATGCACCATCAGCGTGAAGCTGTGTTTGGCTGAGATGCGGGATGCGACCAAGTTCTGTGGTTTCTGAAGCCCCTACTACGGCAATGGTCATGACGATTCTCCTGCAGGGCGGAAGAGGGGCACTGTGATCTCGTCCGACACCTTTTCGAAAGTGACCTCAAGCGGCATATCAAGCACAAGTGCTTCAGGCGTCTGCTCGCAATCAACGATGTTGCTCATCATCATGGGACCTTCATCGAGTTGGACGATCGCGATCGCATACGGACTTTCGAACGACGGGTGTTGGCGGTTATTAATGGTGTAACTGATCAGTTTCGCCTTACCGCTTGCCTCGAAAACCTCGATGTTGGTCGAGCCATTCTCTGGGCAGAACGCTCTGGGAGGAAAGTACACGGTTCCACTGTCCTTACATCTTTGAAGCAGGAGCTTGTGATTTCTTGTACCTTCCCAAAAGTGTTCGGTATCGGGTGTTGGTGTGGGCGTATAGCGAGGCCGTAAGCCTTCTTTGCTCATAGACCGTTTCCTAGGGATATTGAGTTGGCAGCGACAGGTGCTGCGAGAGGCGCAAGTATAGCGGTGGGTCTTATTCCGTGTGCTAGTCGTTGAAGATAGTTAAGCGTCTAAGCACTGTGCTCCGCCATGCGGGTGAGGAATCACCGATAGCAATGAACGGATCGTTGAGCACACTATCGCCGTTGTTGTACTGTAGAGATTTGCCGTCGAACGACATGACAGTGCCTCCCGCCGCCTGCAACACGGCTTGTGCGGCGGCGGTATCCCACTCGGACGTGCCGCCAGGCTGAATGTACAAATCTGCTTCGCCTTCTGCGAGGGCTAGGAATTTCAAGCTGCTGCCTCGAAAATCCCGAGTAATCGGCCCTACGTCGGACTCAAGATCGATAAGAAATTGTTCGGCTAGGGGATTAGCACGTCGGCGACTTTGCACGCTTTGTACGCGGTCAAGCTCGATCGTGCGCGTAGCGATCGGTAGTTCAACTTCTGACGAGATTTTTACTGCTTGTTTCGACTCGACATCTCCGAAGTAAAGAGTATTTGTGGTAGGACGGCCAACCATTCCAATCTGCGGTTCATGAGAAACAACGAGCGCGATATTGACGGTGAATTCGCCGTTGCGTTTCACGAACTCCTTCGTACCGTCAAGAGGATCGACTAGCCAGTACTTCCCCCACTTCTTTCGTTCCTCATATGCAGCCAAGCGCGATTCTTCAGACACGATTGGAGTCTTTGAATCAAGTCGTGACAGACCGTTGACGATCGCGTCATGGGCGCGTCGGTCAGCTTCAGTTATTGGCGTGTCGTCGGTCTTCCTGTCCACATTGAACGGGCTGTTGTAGACATCGAGTATCTCTGCGTGCACTGTATTAACGATTTGGAGCAAATCTGATTTCAGCGAGGTGTCTGTCATCGGATCACCGAAGGATGCACGATCGTTAGTTGGGGAATCATCGAGTTTTAGACCTAGAGACCAGCGTTCAGATTAGCCAGCGGCGATTAACGTCGGTTCTTCGGGATGGTCTCCTCTCAAGGCAACTTCCGCGATCTTTAATGTGGCAATCGATCGGGCTTCAGATAGTTCGTGGCTGAAAATGAGCTCATCAATACGGTCAAGTGGCCACAACACGACCTCTAGGGGCTCGGGCTCGTCGCCGGGGAGAGACTCTGGATAAAGATCAGTAGCCAACATCACGTGAATCGAAAATCCCATTTGACCGGGCGCGAGCGATAGTTCTCTCAGGTGTACTATCGATTCCGCACCGAATCCTGCTTCCTCCTTGAGTTCACGATTAGCAGCATAAGCAAACGACTCGCCAAGATCTACACGTCCCTTTGGCAGCCCGAGCTCGTACTTATGCAGTCCTGCCATGTATTCGCGAATTAGTACGACTTCTTGTTTTTCAGTAACCGCGCAAACAATGACGGCCTCTCGCCCACGTTTCGGTAAACGTTCGAACGTTCTGGTTTCACCGTTTGAAAAACGCAAATCGAGAGATTCGATACTGAATAATCGACTCGACGCTACGATCTCCGAATTTAGGATTGATGGCAGTTTCAATTGATCATGTGATAGCAAAATCGGCACAAGGATACGCGATTGGTCAAATCTGACCGCTACTTAAGAGCTTTTCCAAATTTCGGTCCCTAGCACTTTGCGGTGTCTTAAGATAGTTGCACCAAGTGCATGTCTATTTATGTTAGAGAGTCGGAAAAATCTGGAAAGCAAGATCACAATGAGAATCGATAAGTGGTTATGGGTCGCGCGTTTCTTTAAAACTCGTAGTAAAGCAAAAGAAGCGGTATTAGGTGGAAAGGTCCATATTAATGGCGAGAGAACGAAAGCGGCTCGAGATGTACGGATCGGTGACAAATTGGAGATTAGTCGTGGTCTTGACAAGGAAATGGTTGTCATCACTGGTCTGTCGGAACGGCGTGGAAACGGTGCGGCAGCAAAAGAACTCTATGAGGAAACTGAAGAGTCACTCAACCGTCGACTCGAAGAGGCGGCAAACCGTCGGATGGCACGCGCAGGTCTTGCGACTCCGAAGTTGAAACCGACCAAAAGCGCTCGTCGAGCACTGCGTAATTTGAAGCAAAAACCCGCGTGAATCTCGTGGAGTTCACGTCCTATAACTCAGATCATTACCTTAAAACCCGCAAGTAGAATTCTGCCGAAATACGCCCCTTCAGGCTAAGACCATAAGAGCTATTGACCTCCCTGCCAATCGTTTTGAACTCAGTTCAACCGCATTGGCAGAACTCGCGATTGAACGACGCGAAGCCCAACTTGCGAGAAATGGTGCATTGGTCGTCGCTACCGGCAAACGCACGGGTCGTTCACCGGCGGATCGATACATCGTTCAAGAACCCACCACCCAGGATAAGATCGCGTGGGGACCAATCAACCAACCAATCGAACCATCGCGTTTCGAAGCTCTCTGGCATCGAGTCGAGGGGTATTTAGATTCGCAGGACGCATTCGTCGCGGAACTACACGTCGGTGCGCATGCGGACGTATATCAACCAATAGAAGTAACGACGGAATTGGCGTGGCACGGCATGTTTGCTCGTTCTATGTTCATCGAACCGACGTCCTATAACCCGCTGAATAAGAAACCGTGGCAGTTACTCAGCGCTCCTGGTTTCGAGTGCGAACCCGATCGAGACGGCACCAATTCGGATGGTGCTGTTATATTGGATTTCAAAGGACGTCGAGTCTTATTAGCAGGGATGTACTACGCGGGTGAAATGAAGAAGGCGATGTTTTCGGTGCAGAACTTCCTATTGCCGGAAGATGGTGTACTACCAATGCACTGTTCAGCGAGTGTTGCTGCGGACGATAACGTTGCTCTATTCTTTGGGCTTTCTGGAACTGGTAAGACCACCTTATCGGCGGATCCAGAGTACTTTCTCATCGGGGACGACGAGCACGGATGGGGAGGAGGTAGAGTTTTCAATCTGGAGGGAGGTTGCTATGCCAAGTGCGTGAACCTGTCGAAGGAAAACGAGCCAATGATCTGGGATGCCTTGTCCTTTGGCTCGATTCTAGAGAATGTCATTCTCGATCCAGAAACACGTGAGCCCGACTACACGGACACGCGATTAACCGAAAACACTCGAGCATGCTATCCACTCGAACGGATCGCGAAGCGCGTCATTGAGAATCAAGGTCAAGAACCGCATGTTGCTATCTTTTTAACGTGTGACGTTAGTGGCGTGCTACCACCAGTCGCGATTCTGTCGAAGGAAGGCGCTGCGTACCACTACCTATCAGGATATACCGCGAAAGTCGGGTCCACCGAGGTTGGCTCTACCGAAGCGTATTCTGCAACGTTCTCCGCGTGTTTTGGTGAGGCGTTTCTTCCACGACCCCCTAGTGATTACGCTAATCTGCTGATGGAACGTATCGAATCGTTTGGGACGCGGGTGTTTTTAGTAAATACCGGATGGACTGGTGGCGGATACGGTGAAGGGCACCGCTTCGCGATCCCGGTCACGAGAGCGATCATCCGAGCCATTAGGTCAGGGTCGATTGACACCAACGACGTCGTGCATCTTGAGGCATTGAATATGAATGTACCTCGTCATGTTGACGGCGTTGATACTAAGCTTCTATTTCCGCGTGACACCTGGTCGGATAAAGACGCGTATGACGTCGCGGCAAAAGAACTGATCGTTAAATTCCAACGCAACTTTCAGAAATTTGACGCCGATGCCGCGATTATCGCGGCTGGTCCGTCCTAACAGCGCTCCCCTTCGGGGCCTCCCTTAGCTAGTTCGCACGTTTACGTACATTGTCGAGTCTTGAACTCAGAATGCGTGGATTGCAGGGCAATCCCGCTCTCTCCCAATTCAATCATGGCATCGAACGCGAAGCCTTGCGAATCACGCCGTCTGGTTCCCTAGCGCAGACTGCACACCCGGAAGCATTCGGTTCACCGCTCACTCATCCCTCGATTACGACGGATTTCAGCGAAGCACAGCTTGAGTTGATCACAGGCGTGCATCAGAGTGTTGAATCGTGCATGCAGGAACTAGCGGACATTCATACGTTTATCCATCATGAGCTTGGCGAGGAACTTTTGTGGCCGGCGTCGATGCCCTGCGGAATTTCGAATGACGACGCTATTCCGGTTGCGCGTTATGGTCGTTCGAATCCCGCACGATTTAAAGAGATATACCGCGAAGGGTTAGGCTATCGTTACGGTCGTGTGATGCAGACCATATCGGGTATTCATTACAACTACTCGATTCCGGAGGCTATCTGGAATGTGCTTGCGAAGATCGACGGTACATCTTCGGACCAAGCCACAAGAAATGAAGGCTACTTGCGTCTCATCCGCAATTTCAGAAAAAACAGCTGGCTCTTGATTTATCTGTTTGGCGCGTCGCCGGCTGTATGTGTTTCTTTTTTACGAAACAAAGAACATAACCTCGATCACTTGGACGCGAGCACCTGTTACCTGCCGTTCGCGACGTCGCTACGCATGGGT
This sequence comes from Candidatus Azotimanducaceae bacterium, assembly GCA_965220235.1. Lineage (GTDB taxonomy): Bacteria > Pseudomonadota > Gammaproteobacteria > Pseudomonadales > Azotimanducaceae > Bin55. Next base: position 715,701 of record OZ244815.1, read on the forward strand.
CCGTTGGGCTACCAAAGCGAAGAACAGAGCCACCACCGCGTCGTATATGACTCGCTGCCTGAGTTCATTGATTCGATGATTCCGGCTCTGACACGAACACATCCGCCTTACGCCGCGATCGGAACTCGCGATGGTGATGCGTATAAGCAGTTAACGGACGCGCTTCTGCAGGTAGAAGCCGAACTCTACGCGACAATACGCGCGAAGCGAAAAGCTCAACCTGGTGAACGCGCATTGGTTGCTTTGCGACGCCGGGGTATCGAATATGTTGAAGTGAGGTGTCTCGACACTGATCCTTTCGAACCCCTAGGGATCAACGTCGACACTGCGAAATTTATGGACGTATTTCTGCTGCATTCGCTTCTGGTCCCGAACGAAGGTGAATCCGCAGCACAATCCGTACGCAATTTGGACAACCAGAGAAAGACGGTTCTCAGTGGTCGCGACCCTGAGCTGGAATTGGCAGCGCTTGATGGTTCGCGCAAGTTAGTGAGCTGGGCTCAGGAGATACTCGAAGAGTGTCGCGAAATTGCGGCACTCCTTGATGATGAGAGCGGTAAACACGATAGCCAATCGTTGGTTACACGGCAGATCGAGAAAGTAAAGGATGTTTCGCTTACGCCGTCCGCGAAATTGCATCGTCTAATGGTTGATCGCGCTCAACCTTTTGCATCACTTGGTTTAGAACTAGCTTTTGAGCACCATGAGACCATGATGCAGGCCAGCTTGTCAAATCAGCAACAGTCATATTTTGCCGACCTAGCGCGTCAGTCGGTACAAGATCGAGAAGCGATAGAGGCATCAGATGAAATGCCGTTCGAGGCGTATCTAGCAGACTATCTGTCGCTCCGCGAAGGATCATGAACTACCTACTGCACTGTTGGCTTGGCCGAGAGGATCCTGGATTACAAGCGGGAGGGTTTCTAGGGGATTTCATAAAGGGGACCCTCGAAGATGACATTCCCCCAGATCTCAAACGAGGATTGCTGCTACACCGACATATTGACGTACAGAGCAACCGATTACCTAGTATGCGAAGCACTTATCACCGATTTGGTCCGGATTTACGTCGTCCTGCCCCGATATTGCTCGACTTAATGGCAGATCACGTATTTGCTAAACACTGGGAAGAGTTTGGTACCGGCGAGCTTCTGGAGTTCACCCAAAGCTGCTATGACGCCATCGAACGATTTGAGGTGCCGGTGGCCGCACGTCGTTTTTATGAGCACATGCAGCGTACTGATTTATTGGCACGTTATTCGCAGCTTGAGGTTGTTGAGGACATCATGGTGCGAATTCTCAAGCGCTTGCGCTTCAGCGACATGGAACAGAATCTGGCGCGTCAACTACGAGAGAACGAATTCGGCTTTAGAGAAGACTTTGAAGCTTACTTCCAGGATTTGCAGGATGTCACATCCGCATGGTTCGCCGAAACGAGTTCTATGCCATGAATGTATCTTGGTTGATGCGATTGACCGATAGAGACTGGTTAATTGCTATCTTGTTTTCCGGTAGTGTCTTCCTGGCTGCTGCCCTCCTGATTCAGATAAGCGCGTGTTCACTGTGCATGACGCAACGTCTTTTCATGGCATGCGGCGTGCTCGTGATTGCAGTTGCACTCCTACATAAACGCGTACCGTTGACATATCCCGTTGTCGCAGCGCTATTTTGGTTTGCTGGATGTGTAGTAGCGTTTAGACAGCTATGGATCATGTACGTACCTGGCGCGTCAAACAATTGCGGTCCGGGTATTGATTTCTTGATTGCGAATGAGTACCCGTTTTCGAGTATCGTGAGGACGATGTTAATGGGGTCAGGTGACTGTGCTGAACCTTCAGTCATTCCTCTTATGGCGCTGGCTGGGTTTCTGATCTTGCTCACTATGCTCGTTATGCATCTCAGATCGAGAACGTCGGGCTAAGGTACGCTCCACTCACAATGATTCAACTGAACCACATTTGGTTCGGATTCGATGAAGAGTTCCTTTTTGAGGATCTCTCGTTCGTAATCCACACTGGCCATAGAGTTGGTGTCATCGGGCGAAATGGAATCGGAAAGTCGACGATTTTTAATTTGATTCGTCACGTTTACATTCCGAATGAAGGCGAAGTCGTAGTGCCAGAGCGTTGGCGGATTGCGTGGTTGCGTCAAGACATGCCTGAGTCGGACCGACCCGCATTGAGTTTCGTGGTCGATGGAAACCGTGAATTGCGCAAGGTTGAGAAGCAAATCCGAGACGCTGAAGCACGCGACGATATGCACGCGTACGCGGACTTGTTTGATACCTACGGCGCGCTTGGTGGATTTCAGGCGGAAGCGCAAGCAGGCATGATCCTAGCTGGTTTGGGATTCAGCGCGGACGAGTTCCATAAACCATACAGTGCATTTTCAGGCGGATGGAGAATCCGTCTCAATCTTGCGCAAACACTCAGTCAACCGTCGGAGTTGATGCTCCTAGACGAACCGACGAACCACCTTGATCTAGAGGCTACGGTCTGGTTGCAGAAGTGGCTTTCGCGATATCAAGGAACGATGTTATGTGTATCGCACGACCGCGAGTTCCTTGATCAAACTGTTGACGAGGTTCTCCATCTTGAACGCAAAAATGGTGTGATGTACCAAGGTGGCTATTCGTCATATGAACGACAAGCGGCCGAACGCCTTGAATACGAAGGCAAGGTGTTTGAACAGCAGGAAAAGGAACGAAAGCGCGTTCAAGCGTTCATCGACCGCTTTCGAACCTACTCGTCGAAAGCTAAGCAAGTTCAAAGTCGAGTAAAGATGCTCGAAAAAATGCGTGCGACAGCACCTCTTCGCGCTCTTTCCCCGTACAAATTCTCGATCGAAGCACCGGGAAAGATGGATCGACCCATGCTTTCAATCGATGACGCATCGCTCGGATACGGCGAGCATGTCGTTCTAACCAACGTTACTGAACGAATATATCCAGGTGATCGAATCGCTTTATTAGGTTTAAATGGTGCCGGGAAGAGCACTTTCCTAAAGTCTCTGGCAGGTGAGTTGGATCTACTTGATGGTTCTCGTCAGAGTGGGATGCATACGACCATTGGTTATTTCGCGCAGCACCAACTAGAACTGCTCGATGAAACGATGTGTGCGTACGATCACGTGATCGCTGACGGATCTGAATTGACTCAACAAGCCCGTAATTTCCTTGGATATTGGGGTTTTCACGGCGACGATATTTTTCGCCCTGTCTCGTCGTTTAGTGGTGGTGAAAAGGCTCGGCTGGTGCTCGCGCTCATTACGCGTCACAAGCCATCCCTGTTGGTGCTTGATGAACCAACAAACCACCTTGACCTCGAAATGCGCGAAGCACTGACCTCGGCGTTAAACCAATACGAAGGTGCTGTGCTGATGGTCGCGCACGATCAACAATTGCTAAGAGATTGTGCGGATGAATTCTGGTTGGTTCGGGATGGTGCAATCACACATTTCTTGGGTGATTTGGACGACTATGAAGCATTGGTCGCGCGTTCGGTTGAGGTCGACTCGCCGAAACGCCGATCCGTTAATCGCTCTCGGAAAGAACTTCGACGGGAGCGTGCAATCGAACGTGAGAGTCGTCGAGAAAACGATCGTCGAAGAAACGAGCTCGAAGAATCAATTCACCAACTCCAACGGGAGTTGAATGAACTGTCAGATTTGTTGGCTGATTCCGAAGCTCTTGGAAAAATCGACAACAGCGAGCTTCAAACAATCTTCGCGAAATATGGGCGAAGACGAAAGAAGCTCGAAGTTATGGAAGAAGAGTGGGTAGCTCTATCCTCGGACGCTTGAATAGAGGTGCAAATCTAAATCGCTTTTCTCCGCGCGGACGACAATTGGGCAAGACCTACCAGATTCGTCTATCAGTTGGATTGTCTGATCGACGGGAGAAAATCCTGACTTCACGTTCAAGGCGCAAACCGTCGAGTGTTTCATCGATTGACAACTCGATCGTTTTACCGTCGCGTTGAACGGTAACCGAACCGTTGCCGTCCTTAAGTTGCTCATGTAGTTCGTCAGAATTTGTGATTTTTTGATCACCGACAGCGACGATCACGTCGCCAGCCTCAAGTGAACTTTCCTTTCCTGCTTTCAACACGAGTACACCGGATTCGACGCCGAAATAGCTACCTAAATCCGAATTTAGATCGGTGACCTGCACGTCACCGTCATTTGAACGCGATCGATCCCATTCGATGCGAGGTAAACGATCGATCCACACTTCTGCACGATCACGATCGTTATTTCGGAAACTAAAACCGGGGCGGTCGTCACGTCCACCAAAATTACGTTCGATCCAGTCGAACATGCGCGGCGACTGCGTTTCGACCGTATATTGCAGTTCTTCGTCTCCTCGTTCCACCGATAAGATGACTTCCTCGCCAGGCTCGATGGATTCGAGGTATTCAATCACCGTTGGTGTGGTGGCCGATTCACCAGTGAGGTCTTGTGCGTCGATGGCAATCAGCACATCGCCTTCTTGAACTCCGCTCTCTTGAGCGTTCGATTGACGGGTAAACCCAGCGACGACTAATCGTTGATCGTTACCTTCCGTGAGGAAGATTCCGAGTGAAGCACGATCTCGGGTACCGAACGAGTCCATGCCGCGAAAAGATGGTAAGCCGTCTTCATGCAATCTCTCTTTGAGTGCTTCGATTTCCTCCATGCTTTTTCGGAGTTCGTCGCGAATCTCGTCAACCGCGCTTTCCCACTCCTCTTGGGCCGCGGAAATCGAGAACGCAAGAAGAGTTGAACACACGATTAGGGCAGCTTTGCGCATTTTTTTACTCGATTGAACTGATAGTGACGCCGCACGAATATCAAAGTACGTTGCGTCAGAAAGTTAAACAGTTAATAAATAAGTAAGTTCAATTCGAGCAAGACGTTTATACGCCACCTATGGATGGCGTATAAACGCTGTTAATGTAGCTGTACAACCGCTAACGTACGGTCACAAACCGCTTAACCAGCGGCTTGCTGTTGAGGCTCCTCGTAGATTGACTCTTCTTTCGCCGACTCTTCGCTCACTTTGCGTCCAAGTGACACGAATGTCGGAATCTCGTCATCGTTGAGGTCACGCATCGCGATCTTACGTTCCATGGCTTGTTCGAGATACGGCGCCAGCTCTTCCATTTTCTTTCGCTCACGCTCTTCTGCACGATCTTTGAATTCTGGCATCACCTCTGTCGCGAAGATTTCCAATGACTCACAGATGTGCTCGTGCTTATTTCGACCGGCTTGCTGAATAAACGTGACTTGATCGACGTTGCATTTCTCGAATTTCAGCAAGTGCTCGCGTAGATCGTCAGGTGTACCTATGCCACCTTGACTACCCACTAGCGATTCGGTGATGTCAAGCGTTTCGATCTTTGTCATCCGCGTTGCTTCAAACTGTTTCCATAGGTCAGTTCGTCCGGGCTTGTGTTCACCAAATGCATACAAGCTACCGAGTGCAAATCCGAAAAACTCAAAACCGTTCAATCCGCGCTTGATCGCCGTTTCGCGGTCATGATGACAGGAGAAGCTCGAGACCATACAGATGTTCGGATTGATCGCATGACCAATTGGGACACATTCTTCCGATTTGATGATGCTGTAGTACTCTTCGACCCATTCCGTTGCTTCCGCCGGATCAACGAAAGCAAACGTCAGTGCTCCGATCCCTAGCCGCGCTGCCATACGGATAGTCTCCCGTTGCGAGCATGCAACCCAGAGTGGGGGATGAGGTCGCTGCACCGGCTTTGGCACGATATTGCGACAAGGCATTTCGAAGAACTGCCCTTTGTAACCGGGGTAAGGATCCATCGCGAGCATGTTGGCAATCTGCTCGACAGATTCCATAAAGATCTTCCGCTTCATGTGAACTGGAATTTGGAATCCACCGAGCTCCAACTCAGCAGACGACTCTCCCGTACCAAAATCGACACGGCCATTCGAAACTAGGTCAAGTGTTGCGATCACTTCGGCTGTTCGTGCTGGATGGTTGTATTGGGGTATCACTTGTCGGATACCGTGACCCAGGCGAATGTTCTTCGTACGTTGCGAACACGCTGCTAAGAAGACTTCCGGTGCGGACGAATGACTGTATTCTTCAAGGAAGTGGTGCTCTACCTCCCAAGCGTAATCAATGCCTAGTCGGTCAGCGACTTCAACTTGCTCGAGGGCGTCATTGAATAACTTTTGTTCGTCACCGTCGTTCCAAGGTCTTGGCAATTGGTGCTCGTAGAAGATGCCAAATTTCACGCGGCTTTTCTCATCTGAAATTGGACAAGCGATTTTAGCGAATTCGTTATCCGCGATAGAACCAATCGGAACCGGCTTTCAACACCAGTGCGTTGAACTTGAGATGACCGAAGTTTCAAATGGCTAGCTAATCTCTCTGCTCAACGTGAGATTCGTCACAATCGGTTGTGGAAGGATCATTTTCTTCGACTTTTCCATTTGATTCCGAATGCCGATCTAAGGCTCGCCTGATCGTACCGACTGATACGTTAAACGTTCGAGCAATCTCCCGCATGCTGTCTCCGTGCTTACGCATGTGCCGGATCAATGTTTCCTGCTTTTCATTAAGACTTCGCGGTCGACCGCCAACACGACCTCGAGCTCTCGCCGACTTCAATCCTTCCGAGGTTCGCTCGCGAATTCGATCACGCTCATACTCCGCCAACACACCCATGATGTGAAAGCTCAGTTTTCCATTTCGGGTCGTGGTATCGAACGGCTCCTTGAGTGATCGTAGTTGGACCCCAAGCTTCCCCAAGCGGTCGACCAAGTTCAGCAAGTCCATCAACGAACGCGACAAGCGGTCCAGTTGTGTGACCACCACGACGTCTCCTTTACGCACGTGTTCCAATAGCCTTCCCAGGTCTGTTCGATTACGTGTGTCTTTTCCCGATGCATGGTCGACAAAGAGCTTCTCGCAGCCAGCTTCCTCGAGCTGGTCCAACTGAGATTGAGGATTTTGATCGCGTGTGCTAACCCGTGCGTATCCGATTACTTGATTCATGTGTTCAGTAAACCTACCTTGAGTTTTGGAGTGTTTCAACCCTGTTTTTAGGAACATTGTGCCGTGTTACCCAGGAACGCGCTCTTAAGCGGTTCCTAGAGGGTGACTTGCAATGCGTTTGTCATTTCGTACAATAACGATGATTATTAGTACAGTAATAACGCGATAATAATACGTATACTGGTATAAAAACTAGCATTTCGATCACATAAATTTCACACTTCCCGTAGACAAAAACGATAGAAAGTAGCAAAATCTTCTAATTCAGTTTTTAGCATAGTTTTCGCAACTTTTCATGTTGCATCACTCGTTTTACCTCTAGTCCTTTACCCAGCGCACGATCCAGCGGGGTCCACGCGACGCTCGCTCTCGTAAACCCCTCCAGTGTTTCAAAACCATCGTTTTTATCAGACGTGGGTCATCGGAATGACGAGTTGGGTGCTTTGGCTCTCCTCTCTATTTCTCGAAGTTGATGGAACGTCGTTCGGGAGCTTCCCTCTGTCGAACGAAGGTCCAGTCAGCCCTTGCCCGTCTGATGCGATCTGTTGTTACCCCTCCTCGTTGAGTCAGGGCAGCGGATCGTCGTAAACGATCGTTTTAAACGAAAAGGATTCGAATCATGTTACAAGCTGCTCATACAATTCTTCTATCTGGTTTTCGGGTGCTACTAGTGCTGGCAGTGTTAGGCGTCACAGCCTCTTCTGCTTTGGGCAAGGATGTTAAATGCGATGGCACTGAAGATCAATGTGTCAAAGGAAAAAAACCAGACCCTAATCATCAGCCCTACGAGTTTTGTATGGCGCTGAACGGTGACCATGAGCACTGCGCCCAGATTACTGGCTATTCAGGTGATGGGAGCAGTGAAGGCGGAGGCATCAATCACGGAAGCCCCACTATGGATCCAATAGAGCAACAAAGACAAGTATGCCAAGCACAGGTAGACGAAATAATGGCAAGACAACGTGATGTAGGAGTGACACCTAGATTTCCTACTCGACACTACGCAGGTTGCATGAAAGGTGCAATCTCGCAACAGTTTTTTAAAGAAATGTGGTGTGAAGTTGCACCGGATTGGACAAAGGAAGTTATTGCATCTGGCGGATGTGCAGCTTACTATGTGGGTAAAAAGGGCTCACGTAGAGTGAAGGCAATCAAAACCGCCGCGTGTACAACCGTCATGCTTATGGTGGGTGAGTGTTAGTGGAGAAAGTAAAGGGCTTTGTAAAAGGCTTTGACGGTTTAGATTTCGTCATCCTATTCGCTGGTTTTTATTTCATCTGGAAGTACATTGCTACAAATGAATACCTTGAAGCAATATGTATGACAGGTTTAATGCTCCTACTTCTATATGCTTGCGGTGTATTCAAAGTCTGGCGAAAAAAAACGTCCTCTCAGGCACAAGACGCACAAGAAATCTCAGATACCAGCCTGAAGGCTGATTCGCCATGCGAGAGGAATGCAAACTCTCTATAAGAGGCACAACGCTCACCGTCACTCGCATCTGGACCGCCGCATATTTCTCGGCAACGTTCATAGTACATAACAAAAAACCACCGTGCTGATTTTTCAGTACGGTGGTTTTTCTCCCTTTGAGCATCTTTTTATCTCTGTTCTTAGTCTCGCTAGTGTCGATACATTCGTCAATTCTGGGAGAAGGATCTGGTGAGCATCCTTCAATCCAGCCACCTGTGGTTGAAGCATCAAAACCTCCGACGCAACCACCGACAGGAAATGAGAGGAAATGTAGGAACGGCACGTGACTTGTCGTTCCAAATAGTGTAGGGTCTGAGGACGCAACTCCATCGTGCTTAAGGTCTGTCCGCGACCCCAACTTTGACTGGTTTGCACGCGGCTTGTCGGTTGGCGAAATGATGGATGGCTTTCAAGGACCTAGTGATATCGGCCCTGCTGTAGGAGCTGAACCTCTCTCGATTAATGTCCTATTTGACCCTAATGCTCCGGTTGATGGTGTTTTGGATTTTGATCCAGACGCACCACTTTCACCCTTCGGTCCGTGTATGAACAATCAGGGGCAAACGATTACCTGTCCCCCATTGCCTGAACTGGAGCCGGAACCACATCCTAATCCAGAGCCTGAAAGTGGCGAGGGTTAGTAGAGTTCGGTGCATCATCTGTCATAGCGTTCGTAATTGATTTACCTCGATCGCGTCGACGAATTTGAACCTCGCTTTCCGAAAAAATCTGAGCTTAGACCGCCTTATTAGCTAATAACCCGACTTCAAGTAGAACCTATTCGACTTTAATAAAAAAGGGTGTCGTAGCGGCTATGGGTTTGTTTTTGACCGATCGTAGCGTCATGGGGAGCAAACTCAAGAATCGAAACTCAATCGGGATTACGGTTCGTGACCTACAAATCGAGATATAGCCTAAAGTGGTGTTTCGAGGCTAGGCGGGTGTTTCCCCCTAGCTGTTAGTATCTGTGTTTGGAAAACCACCAACAGAGAAGGAAACACCACCATGAATAAGGATAACATCGTAGCTCTGCGCACGAGCGTTGGCGACCCGTTGCAGGACGTTTTGCGCGATGGTGCACGGCGGTTGCTGGCGCAAGCGATCGACGCCGAAGTTGACGAGTTGCTTACGCAACACGCGGATCGACGCACGGCCGAGGGTCGAGCGGGCGTGGTTCGCAATGGCTATCTGCCGGAACGTCAGGTGCAGACCGGCATTGGTCCGATTGATGTTCGGATCCCGAAAGTCCGTGCCAACGTTGGCGAAGCGGTCACGTTTCGCTCGAAACTGGTACCGCCGTATGTCCGTAAAGCGGCATCACTGGAAGCCGCGTTGCCCTGGCTGTATCTGAAAGGGATTTCAACCGGCGACATGCACGAAGCCCTGACCGAACTGGTGGGCGACGATGCCAAAGGCTTGTCGGCCACGACGGTCGCACGCTTGAAGCGGAAATGGGCGGCTGAATACGCCACCTGGCGCACCCGCTCGTTGGCGGATCGGACTTGGGTTTACCTCTGGGCGGACGGCATCTACAGCCGCATTCGCGGCGAGACCGGCAAGCTCTGCGCCTTGGTGGTCATTGGCGTTGATCAGCGCGGTCGCAAGGCGTTGCTGGCGGTCGAAGAAGGGGTGCGGGAATCCACGCAAAGTTGGCGCGAGCTCCTGCTGAACCTGAACAAGCGGCACATGAAGGCACCCCAGTTGGCGATCGGGGATGGTGCGTTGGGCTTCTGGAATGCCCTCAACGAGCTCTGGCCTGAGACGCGCTGCCAGCGGTGTTGGATGCACAAGATGGGCAATGTCCTGAATCGCTTGCCGAAATCCTCGCAGGCAAGCGCCAAACGGGATTTACAGGATATCTGGCAAGCCGCAACGAAAGCCCAGGCGGCACACGCCTATGACGCATTCAAAGCGACCTACGAGGCTAAATTTCCGGATGCCGTCGAATGCTTGGTCAAGGATCGCGAGACGTTATTCACGTTCTACGACTTTCCCGCCGAGCACTGGCGCAGCATTCGGACCACCAACCCCATCGAGTCGACGTTCGGCACGATTCGACATCGCACCCGGCAGGCGAAGGGTTGCGTGTCGCGTCAAAGTGCATTACATATGATGTTCAAATTAGGTTGCGTCGCGGAGACACACTGGCGACGTCTACGTGGTTTCAAGCAGCTGGCAGAAGTCGTCGAGGGCATCAAATTCATCGACGGGATTAAATTCGCACCCAAGGAGGAAACTCACCCACCATCAACACAGAAAGCAGCATAACGAATGCTGCTCAAACACCACTTTCGGTTATACCTCCTACAAATCTCCTTCTCGTAACGGTCGGAACTGCCTCGTCATCACTATCTGAGTTTCTTGTCGTGCCTCCTGGTGGTGCGCTTCGTCGCACTTAACCCAACTCTCATTGGCCTGCGTTCGTCAACCCATCCGGGAATAGACGATTTCAACAATACAACCGCAGGTTCGCAGAAACGAATCTCAAGTGCTTTGTTGTCTCGCGTACATTGAGACCTATTCGCACGACCTTATTGCGTTTAATACAACGACTATTTGCGATACGGTAGCGTCATTAAGGGGTTTCGATGGCTATTTACTTCCCTCCTACGATTTCGTAGCCAACGAATACGGTTTGTAGCATGATCACAAGACCGGAGTTTCCGCGCGATTTGTTAGATCGTTGATGGAGCACATGACGTAATGCGTGAAAGTGCAAGCGAACGAGAAGCGTTAAAGCGACGCGCGAAAGCGGTTCCAATTTATGGTTTTGGCGAAATTCCCGCTGCCAGGATGCCCGATCCCGAGGACGTGCCAAAGGGATCGAGTGAAGTGCTTGTACTTTTTTTTCGGTCGTGGCCCTTTATTCGGCCGTTTTTTCTAGGTAATTGGTGGTATCCGAAGAAAGGCGTTGAAACGGAATTAGCCGATTTAGTTAGCGACGACAAACACAACTTCGAGTATTGCGCCATCATCGGCTTGTTGGTTGCAGTAGCGATTCCGTTGTTCGGGCTTCTTCCTGAGATAAGTCAGCTTGAGACGACGTTGTTTTACGCGCCGATGATTGCCGTTGTCATGTGCTTGTTCGCGGTTGTTTTTACGCGCGGTACTAACCAGCTCATCAGCACGATCTGCTTGATCTTTAGCATCCTCGGGCTTGTCATTTCAGCGATTTTCTTCGTGAATGGGATCGAAGCGAAGATTTTCGCGGGTGTTTTCGTATTTGTCAGTTTAGCAGGATGGACCTTTCAATACCGTAAGGTGAAAGGAGGAAGCTGGCAATACCGCCTGCGAGCCAATACGCATCTGGTGTATTTCTACATCGTCAGCTTTACTCAGAGAATTCTGGGAACCGGGTTCAATCTAATCAATATAGATCTACTGAATCAAGCCCTGCTTCAAGGCGAGCCATTAGCACCGACATTGTCTGCAATACTCGGTTTTCCGGAGCTATCGAGTGAATACGTTGAGTCTTTGTCGTACTCCGAACGAATGGACCTGCTCTATCACTGGGTTGCGATCAATCTCGGCTATTTCTTCATCATGCTGCCTATCAATGTGGCGATGGGTTACTACAACATGTGGATCATGCAGATGATCAATCAAAATCTGCGTGAAGAGTTGGTAGAACGATGGCACCAACTGTCGATTACTTATCACAGTGATCATCGTACCGGCGACTCGATCTTCCGAATCTACCAAGACAGCGCCATGGTTACGAACGTAATTCGGATGTTGATTGATATCACGTTGCGGATATTCAGCTACTTCGCGACCGTAGCTGTGATTTTTCTGTTGAGTCCACTCATCGGCACGATAGCTGGACTTATCTTGATACCAGCGTTCGTTTTTGGATATTTCGCGATGCCTAAGGTACGTGAGCGTTCGTTGGCTTACCGCGCTGCTGCATCTGATGTTACAGCGACGGTTCAGGAGACCTTTAGCTCGATCCGCGTCATAAAAGCGTTTAACGCTGCAGATCAAGCGCAAAACAAGATGGAAGAGGATTCTCTGGTTTCTTTTAACGCAGCCTATCGAATTCGCAATCTGATCGCCGCCGTGACGATCGCGATGTTCACCTTAATGGCCGCCGTAATGATCTCGGGCGAATTCACGATGGCCTTTTGGGCTCGTGATGAGCTCTCGACATGGGGCACCGACCTTATCGCCTTGGTCGGCGTGACATTTATCGTTTGGAATCTTGCGTCATTTAGTTACGTGCGTCAAGAATTTCGAGGCTCAGCAAACAGCTTAAGGTGGTTGCTTAGAAATTGGATGACGTGCCAGGATATGGCGATGGGTCTCAAACGGGTTTTCGACATTCTGGACATTGAACCCGACATTAAGGACGATCCTGACGCAATACCGTTTGAAGCGTTTGAGAATGAAATCGCGTTCGAAAACGTCAACTTTCGATACGTAGAGGACCGTCCAGTTCTTGATGACGTGAGCTTCACCGCCAAAGCCGGTTCGATCACAGCAATTATCGGACCTACTGGCTCCGGAAAAAGCTCGTTGATGGCACTGCTTTTACGCATGTTTGATCCGCAAAGTGGACGTATCAAAATTGACGGGCGTGACATCAAGGATTTCCAGGTTAATTCTCTGAGAAGTTCAATCAGTATCGCGTTACAAGAGAACGTGTTATTCGCGCTGAGTGTTCGCGACAATATCAAGTATGTGGCGCCAAGTGCTACGGATCGCCAGCTATATGAAGCCATCCGAGTCGCGGCAATGGATGATTATGTGGATGGGTTACCCAACGGTATTGACACGATTCTGAGCGATCGCGGTGGCAAGATCTCCTCTGGTCAAAAACAGCGGCTGTCGATTGCACGAGCAGTTATAAGAGATACTCCGATTCTTGTGCTCGACGAACCGACAGCTGCTTTGGACGCCGCGACTGAATTGAAGGTCCTCTCCAACTTGTCAGATTGGGGTAAGGACCGCGCGATTTTCCTCATCACGCATCGAATTTCCACGATTCGACGCGCAGACAATATCTTGTACTTAGACGAAGGAAGAATCGTCGAGAGCGGCAACCACGAGCAACTCATGGCAATTGAGGATGGTGCGTATCGATCGTTCGTTGAAGCTGAAATGACCTTAACCGACACGAGCAGGCGGCTAGTTCAGTGAGCGATCTAACTGACGCTAGAGCCTCGCGAAAGCAAACACGGCGCGAGAGGGAAGCAGAACTTGATCGTCGATCAAGTGGACTCGATACGCGGACTGATATTGATGCTGCTGAGACCATGCGCATCATCTCGCGTAGTGCGAAGTACATAGCACTGTTCCCCGGACGCTATATCACCAAGTTTGTTCTAAAACTCGGGTCGTACGCGATGCCTTTAGCGCTATTACCGTGGCCTGCGAAGATGCTCGTCGATCACGTGATTTTGGCGAAACCTCTACCAGAAATGGTCGACGGCACGATTGCGGGTTATCCTGGGTATTGGGAGCCGGTGATCACGGCTCTGTATGGCGCTTCGCCGATCGAGTTAGCGCTCGCTCTCGCCGCATTTGGGATCATTTTTGTGCTAACGATTGGTTCCTATACGGCCGGGTTCGAGGATGAAGTCGAAGCGGGATTAGCACAAGGCCACGACTACGCCACTCAGGTCGAAAACAAAATGCACGGAGGCCACTCCACTGCTGGTGGTCTTTACGGCTGGTTTGAGTTCAAACTCAATACTCGACTTACACAAGCACTGAATCACACGCTTCGATCTCATCTATTCAACCGCATTCAAGCGTTATCGATTACCAAGCTTGAAGAACAACGGATTGGTGATTCAATTTATCGTGTCATGTACGACACGCCCCAGATCAATGAGATTTTCTACGAAGTCACGCATACCCCGCTGATGTCAACCATATTGTTCATCCAGGCGCTACTGACGATGTTAAGCGCGTACCCCGACAATCTAATGGTTGCATACGTCACGATCGGTGTGTTCCCTGCGTGGGGTTTGTCCGCAGCACTGTTTTCTCGCATAGTACGGCGACGCGGTCAAGCTGCTCGAGCTGCAGGAGCAATTACAACCGCGACAATCGAAGAAGGCATGGATAACGTGCTTGCTGTACAAAGCCTTGGCGGAAACGTCAAGGAGAAGAAACGGTTCGGTGACGATAGCAAGGAATCGTTTTTCCGGCATCGTATGGTGAGCGTACTTTGGATTTTGATCGGTCAGCTCAGTGGCGTATTCGGTCACGTCGTCTTCGTGTGGTTCTCCTTCTACATCATCAGTCAGGTAATCGCAGGGGACATGACGGCGGGTGACCACGCAGCGATATTCACCTACTACGGTTACATGATCGGACCCGCAATGGCGTTGGGATGGTTGTGGATTCGTTTTCAAGACAACGTCGCAGCCATGCGTCGTGTCTTCGCACTCTTAGACCAAGAGCCGGAGGCCCAACTTGGCGATCTTGAGATGCCGGAAGTTGAGCAAGGCGTTGAGTTTGATGACGTAGGCTTAATTTATCCAGACGGACGACGTGCGCTGGGCGACATTAGTTTTAAAGCATCTATCGGTGAGATTGTCGCGTTCGTTGGTCCGACAGGCGCAGGGAAGACGAGCTTGGCGTACCTGATACCACGTTATCACGTAGCAAGTGAGGGTATCGTCCGTATTGATGACGTGAACATAAATGAATTTGACGTATCCAGCCTTCGTGACCAAATCACATACGTTTTCCAGGAAACGCAGCTATTCTCATATTCGATTCGAGACAACATTCGTTTCGGAAACCCAAGCGCTGAACAGGAAGAGGTTGAGCACGTAGCACGTGTTGCAGGTATCCACGACTTCATCATGTCGTTACCGGAGCAATACGACACACGGCTAGGTAACACGAACGCGAAGATATCGGTTGGTCAGAAACAACGTATCTCGATTGCACGAGGACTCTTACGACGTTCGAAGATACTGATCTTGGACGAACCGACCTCAGCGTTAGATCCTGAAACGGAACAGTATTTAGTAAGCTCGTTGCATGAAGCAGCGAAGGACCGACTTGTCATCATCATCGCACATAGACTTTCGACCATCGCTCATGCCGACAAGATCATCTATCTTGACGAGGGTCAAATTCTGGAGCAAGGAACGCATGACGAGTTGGTTGCTCGTGACGATAGTGCGTACCGACGCTTTGTAGAACTGCAAACGACTGCCACGATTTGAGATCGATTGCACACTAATGCGCATCGCGCAACTTTTCTGATGAAATCGGTCATATAACTGCGGCGATTTAATCCGATAACCAAAGAACTTCGATGGTTACGTTAACGGCAACGAGCAACAACGCCAGAATCCCATTCTTGCGTACGATGGGTGCGAGGCTTTCCTTACTAGTGGTGATCCTCATTCTGGTCACCATCGTATCGATGTCGATCATCAACTACCGCACGGTGCGTAGTTCGATTCTTGACGAAGTACATGTGGGACTTACGCTGCAAAACGACTCGATGCGTGAAATCCTGCAATCAGCCGTGGACTATCAACACGGTCGAATCGATGCGCTCACCAACCAATTAGTGTTGCAACAGAATCTTGGTGCCTTCGTTGATGACCTAATCTCGCCGAACGAGGTCCAAACGAACACGGCAGAACTACTCGTTCAACTACAACGATTTTGGAGTGACGTCTTAGATATCCAGGTCGTGTCGCCCGAAGGCGTCGTGATCGCGAGTACTGAATTAGCAACACTCGGAATGTTGATGGTTTCCGACGAGCGGTTTCTTGCGGGTCGTAGTGGACCGTTCTTAAGTCTATTGCGACTGATGGATGATCCGAATGTAACTCATCTCAGCGGACCCGTGCGAAATGTAGACGGAGAACTCGTTGGTGTTGTGATCGCCGATATTGAGGGGGAGTTTCTACGCGACTCTATTGAAGTACTACAGACAGGGCACGAAACATCTAGTGTGCGTTTAGGAATGCTCGGTGGCGATGGTAGTCTAAATTACCTCTTCGTCACAAACGGACTTCATTCGGCGGAACTCGCCTCTGCGACGGATGAGGCAATGCAATTAGCGTTAGAGCAACGTTCCGGGTTTCTCGATGGCATGCTCGATCATCGAGGGGTAGAGGTTGTTGCAGCATACCGACCATTAGGCATTCAAGACTCGATTTGGGGTCTTGTCTCTCAGGTTGATGCTCGGGAAATCTACTTACCCGTCCGTCAGGCGTTTTGGACCCTATTACTGACTGCCGTGTTGTTTATCACGATTTCAGTTGTATTCGCAATTCTGTTTGTACGGCGTTCACTAATGCCGATCAACGATCTTGCGGAGGCGACCGGCAGATTAAAACAAGAAGATGTTGAACTCGACATTACGGCAGAGTCGCAAGATGAATTCGGTGTCCTAAGTCGAGCGTTCAATGCGATTTTGAAGGAACGTTCGAACTACACACAGAGTCTTCGTGAGCAAGTGCGTGAACGCACACAGGAACTAGAGAGGTCGAATACCGGATTACAACGAGTCGTTGAACGTGTCGAAACTCAAAATGACTTGATGGAACGCGATCTGCGCCGTGCCGAGATCTTTCAAAAATCGCTCCTCCCGAAATCTATTCCCGATATGCCTGGATTTTCACTTGCGGCCATGTACTTACCCGGTACAGCCGTGGGAGGCGATCTGTATGACGTAGTTCAGATCGACGATCAGCACGTGGCGTTTTTAATTGCCGACTCCGCGGGACATGGTGCTAGCGCAGCGATGCTGTCAGTGCTGTTCAAACTACGGCTCGAGTCACCAAATGCATATGAGTTGCTCGATCCTATTACGTTGTTCACACGGGTCAACCGTGATTTCGTGGAAGACCTTGCTGCGCCGGGAGTGTTTGTAACTGCCTTGTTGCTGGTACTTAACACGCGAACCCGGGAAATTACGATGGTGAGCGCGGGTCATCCACCGTTACTTCTAGTGCGCGCGAATGGCGATGTCACGATGCTGGAACGAACTGGACCTGGGTTAGGTCTGTCGGTACAGGCAAGTTTTGGTGTGCATCGATTTTGTTTAGTCGACGGCGATCAACTTCTGGTTTACACCGATGGACTATTCGACGTGGGCGATGATGATCCGCCGACGTTAGATGCGCTCGCTACTGTAATGCGAAAACCTGATCCCGAAAAACCGGTTCTTGAACAGATCTTTGAGCTTGGCTCAGGAAGTGTTGAACTGGTTGACCGTGATGATGTGACGTTGTGCCTGTTGTCGGCAATACCGAATCAGAATTGGGTGCGAACCGGTTCCCGCCCAGGTAGCGACGTGCCGATCGCTCGGGTCGAGCATCCTGACGGGAGGGCAGCCGTCGAGTACGCGGAAACGGAGCTTGTAACGTACCTATATCTATCGGGTCGTGTGACTTGGACATACGGGGAATCGTTTTTCGATGCTGCGACATCCGTTCTAGATGAACATCGTCCCATCGTTATCGAGTTTAAATCGTGTGAGTATCTTGATAGCGCGATGCTTGGGACCTTGCACCAAATTGTCGAACGAGCGACATATAGCGACATCGATGTCAAACTACAGAACGTGTCAGAGGAAGTTAAAAACACGTTCGTTGAACTTGGGTTAGGAGATGTCCTAAACCATATCGTTGAAGATCCCGTCTGGACGCCTCTAAATAGCTTGCCATTGGCGGCTAGTGGACGCTTGGATCGAAACACACGAGTCATCTCGGCACACGACGCGCTTGCACACCTAAATGAAAAGAACCAAGAGATGTTTGAAGACGTCGTTGAGCAAATGCGCAGCGACTACCTAGGTCAGTCTAGCGACAACTAGCGTCACTAAAATTTTCGCCCCCAAATAGCTGCGCGGTCCTTCTCGACGGAACGGAAACGCCAGTTGTACATTCACATCGAGGAACATCCACTTCTATGAGCAACCGCACAAAGTTCTATATCAACGGTGCATGGGTTGAACCTTCGACTTCAGATAGTCTCGAAGTCGTAAATCCAGCGACCGAATTACCCATCGGACCTGTCGCATTGGGTAATCAGGACGACGTAAATCAAGCAGTCGATGCAGCTTACGACGCCTTCGAATCCTTCTCACAGACGAGCCGCGAAGAACGGGTTGAATTGTTCGAAAAGATCATCGACGTCTACAAAGGTCGTATTCCCGAAATCGCGAAGGTTATTAGCGAGGAGATGGGTGCACCACTCTCCCTAGCAAACGCAGCTCAAGCTCCGGCGGGTCTTGGCCACTTGATGACCACACTCCGCGTCTTGCGTAATTTTGATTTCGAAGAGACGCTCGGCGGCGCGCAGGTAGTGAAAGAACCTGCAGGTGTCTGCGCTTTCATCACACCATGGAATTGGCCAATCAACCAGATTGCCTGTAAGGTTGCACCCGCACTCGCGGCAGGTTGCACGATGGTGTTGAAGCCTTCCGAAGTTGCACCTTTTAACGCGATTCTGTTCGCAGAGGTGATGGATGAAGCTGGTGTTCCGGCAGGTGTTTTCAATCTTGTGAACGGAGACGGTCCCACCGTCGGTGTTGCGCTGTCGTCGCATCCTAAGATCGACATGGTTTCATTTACTGGTTCGACGCGGGCTGGTGTCGAGGTTGCGAAGAACGCGGCCCCAACCGTGAAGCGAGTCGCTCAGGAATTAGGTGGCAAGTCAGCGAACATCATCTTGGACGATGCGAATTTCCAGGAAGCGATCTCGCGTGATGTTTTCAGTATGTGCAATAACTCGGGTCAAAGCTGTAATGCGCCGACCCGGATGTTGGTGCCACAAACTCGGATGGATGAAGCGGCGGAAATCGCTAAAAACGCGGCTTCTCAAGTCAAAGTTGGTGATCCCACAGATCCCGGCACGACGATTGGTCCAGTTGTCTCAGCTGTGCAATTCGAAAAAATCCAGAATCTCATCCAAGCCGGTATCGATGAGGGTGCGAAGCTAGAGATTGGTGGAACGGGACGGCCCGACGGGTTGAACGCGGGTTACTACGTCAAGCCGACGGTTTTCTCGCACGTGACCAACGATATGACGATCGCACAAGAAGAGATTTTTGGTCCGGTTCTGTCGTTGATCGGTTATGAGAACGATGACGACGCGGTCAATATCGCTAATGACACTGTGTATGGTCTCTCCGGCTACATTTCGTCCAACGACGCGGACCGCGCTCGCAACTTGGCTCGCCGCATTCGAACCGGAAACGTTCACATCAACGGTGCCGGTCCTGACCAGCAAGCGCCTTTCGGCGGCTATAAGCAGTCAGGAAACGGGCGCGAGTGGGGTCGTTACGGTTTTGAGGAGTTCCTTGAAACGAAGGCGATTATCGGCTAGATAACCCTCTAATACCTATATGGGAAGGCGGCGTTTGCCGCCTTCTTTTTTATGTTGAGTCGATCTACGTAACGTTCGAGGTTTCTGTACAAATGTAGTTATTAATATTGTAAAAATGTTCGATTCAATCGTAAAATTTTACCAATGTGGATTGAAAGACAGATTGAGTCGTTACTCTTGCACCGTGCTGCGACACGTCCTGTCGTCGTGTTGACGGGTGCGCGTCAAACTGGAAAGACGAGTTTGATGCAGCGGCTGTTTCCAGACCATCACTTTGTCAGTCTCGATTTACCCAGTGAAGCCGAGCAAGCGGAAAGAGACCCAAGCTCGTTTCTTTCTCGCCATCCGCCACCGGTCATCATTGACGAAGTTCAGTACGCCCCAGGTCTCTTTCGCCATCTTAAGATCGCGGTAGATCAACATCGAGAAAGTGGTTCATTTCTCTTAACAGGATCTCAGCCTTTCACGTTGATGCGTTCGGTTGCTGATTCTCTCGCCGGGCGAGCCGACATTCTCGAGCTCGAACCGTTGTCATATACGGAGGCGCGGCGAACCCACTCGAACTTAGCCGTTGAAGAGTTTCTCGTACGCGGAGGCTATCCTGAGCTGTATGCGGACCTCGACATAGACGCACGCGGGTTTCTTCAGTCTTATGTTGCGACCTATCTTGAACGTGATCTACGACAGCTATTAGATGTCTCTAGCTTGCGAGACTACGAGAGATTCCTTCGAGCGGCTGCGCTACGAACGGCACAACTGCTGAATCGATCGGATTTTGCGCGTGATGTTGGTATCGCGGGATCGACGGTAGCGGCGTGGCTCTCGGTACTGGATGCATCTAATCAGCTCGTTCTGCTGGAACCTTGGCACGGCAATCCCACTGTTTCGCTCGTTAAGCGACCAAAGTTGTACTTACGAGATGCAGGTCTTGCGGCGTTCTTGTGTGGTGTCCACAGCACGGATGATTTGCATGCCTCTCCGTTGGTCGGTGCCTTGTGGGAAACGCTAGTTTGCTCGGAAATACGGCGCACGCAGATTAATCACCACGGCAGTTGGAATCTGCATTTCTGGCTCGATAGATCAAGGGATGCGGACTTTCTGTTACACCGAGCGGGAAAAATCCATCTGGCGGATGCAAAGTGGACCGAACGACCGCGGTCGCGTGATGCTGATTCTCTACGCAAAGTTGCTCAGGTTCTTCCTGTCGAATCCGTAGACTCCATGGCAGTCGTATGTAGGACCGCCAATAACTATCCAATTGCCGATCGAGTGACTGCAACGTCTATCTTGGAATTGAGTCGGGAATGGGTAGACGACTAAGAACTTTCTATACTAAACGATTGATTCCGAGCTATCGGAGAGTTATCTGACCGACCTGCAGAGCTCCTCTGAGGGTTCTACGGAGGGCTTCAGTGTCGTGTCCGCAGAAGAGTATGAGGGTGGAGTTAACCCTCGTTTAAGGAGCGTAGAACGAGCGTCAGAATTGAGTCGTCACGGTCATGTCCAGTGCAAAGCTTTGGTACTGTGACCGAACTCGTCAATTTCTAGTCCGATCGTCCGCAACAACGTAACAAACAAATTCGACAACGGCGTATTCGTCTCTCCGTCGTACACGATATGTTTGCCATGTGAGAACGGTCCCCCCGCGACGAGGATCGGCAGATCCGTAGCGCTGTGAGAGTTTGCGTTACCGAGATTGCTACCAAACAACACGCTGGTTGAATCAAGTAGACTCGAACCATCTTCGTGTCGAGCACTCATACTCGTCAATAGTTCCGCAAATGTTTTGACAATCGCGTTTTCGACTTGCAGTAGATGGTCGATCTTCTGCTCGTCTTGACCATGGTGGGACAGATTGTGTTGGTCAACAACCGCATCGAAGCCGTTCAGAACAACCCCGTGATCCTGAATCATTAGGCTCACGACACGCGATGAGTCCGTTTCGAGTATCAGGGGGATCAATTTCAGCATCGCTCTGAATCGTCCGATGAGATCCGCCCGGTCTTCGATATCTTCAGGAGGTTCATGAGCGACGGTCGGTTTCGGCTGCTCGTGCCATGCGCGTATCGAGACCAATTCGCGCTCAGCGGACCTTAGTGCTTCGTAATACGCGTCTAGTTTGTTTCGATCAGTACTGCTGACCTGAGGTAAGAGCGATGCGGTCTCGGATTGAAGATGATCGAGGATACTGCCACCATCCGTTAAGCGCTGGGTCTCGCGTGTGACAGTTGCTGGATCTCCTTGAAGGAACAACTTAGTAAACAGCGCAGACGGGCTCGTCTCGGCTGGCACCATGACGCCACCTTTTGTGTAAGACTGGCTTTGAGGATTGTTGGTCGCAAGCACTAACGAAGGAAAGCGCGTCACGTATCCGATGTGATCAGCGGCTGCTTGATCAAGAGAAATCGTATTAACGAATCCGTCCAGACCCGGATGCTCCGCTGAAGTGAGCCAGGTGATTTCGGAGTTATGAGCTTGCCGACCAGTCTGGTTTTGGTGTCCTAACCCTGAGAACACGGTGTAGCGGTCTCGAAATGTGTCGATGTGCTTTAAGTACTCACTCGCTTCGTATTCGATTCCTGCAGCTTTTGGGAACCAAGCATCGGCGTACAGTCCCAGCGTCGCGCAGATATTGACTATTCGAGTGGGAGACTTCGCGCTGGCGAGTGACATCGACTCGAGCATGGGTAACGCAAGGACGACGCCTGAAGCATGTAAAAATCGTCGCCTATTTAAGGCAAGTTTCGTCACGTCTACTGCCTCCGAAAGAGATCACTTTGAACCACCGCATGAATCAAGCCCCGCAAGGGGTAGTCAGCGGGTTCGACCTTAGCGATGATGTTGTTAATTGCGTCGCGATCCGCGAATTGCACTTCCGCTCCAGTGGCCAAAACCATCAGTTGAGATGCGAAATGCTGAGCAACGTATTTCAGCTTCGTATCAACCATAACGTCCTGGTATTCAGCGAATCCTGAGAAGGAGTCCCCTTCGGGCGTTACCCCGCTTGCGTCAACTTTCATACCCAACCGATAGGGACCAGGTAACGTCTGTCCTTCGAAACCTTCACCATCCAGTGTGACGGGGTCGCCGGTTGATCGATAGTGATTACGAAATCCGCCAATGGGATCGAACGACTCCATCGCGAAGCCGGGCGGATCGATACTGAGATGGCAGCTTGCACATACGGTATTGGATCGATGCGCGTCGAGCTGTTCGCGAATGGTTGTTGCACCACGAGTATCCGGTTCAAGTCCGGCGACGTTGGGGGGTGGCGGCGGCGCAGGTTGGCCGAGAACGTTGGTTAATACGAAGTTGCCACGAGGTACAGGCGAAGTAGTGGTCCCGTTGGCAGTGATTTTGTGAATGGACGCTTGCGAAAGTAAACCGCCTCGAACGTGATCGCTTGGCAGCGATACCTTCCGCATATATTGGCCGTCGACGTTTGCAATACCGTAGTGCTCCGCCAATCGACGATTCAAGAACGTGAAATCGGCTTTGATCAGATTGCGTACACCATGATCATTCTCAACAAGCTCGGCGAGGAATAGTTCGGTTTCTTCAGCCATTGCCCTTGCGAGTCTAGAGTCGTACTCGGGGTACAGTCTCGGGTCTGGGCTAGTGGCGTGCAGCTCATAGAGTCGAAACGCTTGTCCGACGAAATCTTTCACAAAACGTCGGCTTTTAGGATCATCGAGCATACGGTCGATCTGAGACTTGATCGCGTGGGGGTCAGACAACTCACCGCTCGCCGCAAGGGTAAGCAACTCGTCGTCAGGCATGCTCCGCCACAGGAAGTAGGCCATTCTTGATGCGAGCGAAAAATCGTCCAGGTATTCGTCTTCCCCTGATTGAAAAAGGAACGCGGGTGCGGTCAAAATCGCAGTCAACGGCACTCGAACTGCGTCAAGAAAGTCACGACCTTCAGCTAGCGCAGGATGTGCCAAAGCAGCATACCGGTCGATCGTCTGATCGGAAAGGGAACGTCGAAATGCGCGCGGTGCAAACGCAGCGACTACCTCACGCACATGTGTTTCTGGTGACTTAGTTAAGACAGGTTGACCGTCCTCAAACTCCATGCCAACGAGCAATTGCCGCGTACTGGACGGGGGCCACTGATCAAAGAGCGGTCCGTGAATAGCTAATGACCTGAAAGCGATACCTTCGCCTTCGTACTCATCGATTTTCTTATCCGGGTCGTAATACATATATACCCATGGGGGGATCGAGAGATACGGTACAGGGGTTACGACATCGCCCGGCCTTAGGTAAGTCGTCAATTCGATTTGACGACCGTCAGGTTCATCTAAGTCGTAGACTCCCAGCATATTCGAGAGTACGGCGGTGGCCCCGGATGCCTTGGGTCCAGATTCGATAGAAAAAGTAACGGGATTAACACTTCGATGGGGGTACGCGTCAACTCGGACCGTGTATCGACCTGGCATCGGCACCTCATGGCCTTCGGTGCCGCTGTGAAAGAGATACGTCGAGCCGCCGTCGAAATAGCCGACTACTGCGTCATCGAGGACTTTGGTGATACCGCCGCCGAGAATCTCTGCGTCCGACATGAAACGTAGGTAACCAGATTTAGCGTAGTTCGCGACGAACATGCCAGTATTAGGTCGCGGTCCCACTTGCAACGCAATGTCGAGCGCATTCTGCGCTGCAGCCATGTATCCGCGCACATGTAGCGGCGAAATGCCCTGATTCGCGGCAACGGTATCGATACCGCCCGAATCCGCCTCTACGGGTAACACAACGACTATATCTTGTGCTGCTTCGGGATCGATGTGCAACAGATCTTCAATCGTGTATTGATATTCGAGTCGCGTGAGACGTCGCAACGACGTGCGACGAGTCCCGCGCCGCTCAAGATTAGCTTCCGTCAGTGCTTGCTTGAGCGCAGCCATAGCTGGGTCAAGCAAAGTGGCATCTGGAGTAGGCATCGGTGCTGGGGGCATTTCGCCTCGCTCAAGACGATCAAATACCCGTTCCCACTTGCGATAGATTTCGGGATCGGAAAGATCGCGGCTTAACTTGGTGAAATCAAGCATGCTCAGTGCTTCATTGCTGTGACACGCGAGGCATGTCGACGTAAGCAAAGGCTGGACTTCTTCCTCGAACGCATGTAAGGAGCCAGCCAGCAACGCTGCACAGGCGATTAGCCCTAAGCTGCGACGGAAAGAAGTGATTTTGATTTCGGCTTTGCTCTGAATTTGCAACAGAACGCAGCCTACGCCATCAAATCGGTCAAAAGGTGTACGAAGACCGCTTAATATCGACATGTATCTAGCTGCGAACAAATCACAAATTTCGAGTTTGGTCGATTTCTTGCACGGACAGATCGACTTGCCAATAGTTCGAGACCGTCGGCTAACAGTGAGTGTGTGAGCATAACACCAAAGGGTTGAATCGTTAAATCAGTAGCTTGTCTGGTGCTTGTACGTGTATCACACGTCATGAAGTTCGTGTATTCGGCGAACGAACCAAGCGACACCAAATGAAGCAGTAGTCGCATGTACCACATAGACCGCAGCAAATTTGGTTGCTTCGATATAGCGCATTGAGGAGAGCAGTATGTCTGACGAAATCCGGGTCCTTCCTAAAGGATACAGCGACACTCCGGTAATTCCTGGTCAGGTGTGGCGTGTTCATGATGTGGATCGGCCGATGCCACCGGTCATAGCACCCGCATCAGACGCAACACAAGCCTTGGTTGGCGAACCGCCATCTGACGCGCTCGTGTTGTTCGATGGAACTAGCACGGACGGATGGATACATCGAAATGGTGACTCGTGCGGATGGACGCTGGTGGACGGAGATGCGATGGAAGTCACTCCTAGAACAGGTGACATACGATCGAAAGCTGAGTTCGGCACGTGCCAGCTTCATGTTGAATGGAAAGCGCCAACTGAGATCTACGCTGACAGTCAAGGCCGAGGTAATAGCGGTGTCTTCCTGCTCGGTCTGTACGAAATCCAGGTCTTGGATGGCTACGAAAATCCGACCTACGCTGACGGCCTCACAGCAGCAATTTATGGACAGTACCCTCCTTTAGTAAACGTTTGCGTACCACCTGGGGTATGGCACATCTACGACGTGGTTTTCGAATCTCCGGAGTACCATGACGGAAAGCTGGCGAAACCCGCAGCGATGACGGTTCTTCATAACGGCGTATTAGTACATCTCAGGCAGGAGATGCAAGGACCTACCCAACATCGTACTTTGGGGTCGTATGCTGACCCACATGGTCCAAAAGGACCGTTGGTGTTACAGGATCATGGCGATCGAGTCCAGTTCCGCAACATCTGGGTCAGAGAGCTCGAGAAACTACAAGCGGACTGATAACGTTAGATGGCTTGACTCGGAAAGACGACCGGACCAAGAAGGTCCTCAAAGTTCGCGCGGAAGAATCGGTCAAGCGAATGCTCGTTTAGATTAGTCGTACTGCGCGTGAATCGTCCGTATGGATTACGGCCGCCCTCAAGGTGCGGGTAGTCTGAAGAGAACATGCAGATTTCCGGCGCTGACTGCTCGATGATCCATCCGGTGGGTTCGGTGGGGTATGGCGTTACGCGAACTTGCCGTCGAACATATTCGCTTGGTTTGAGGGAAAGCTCCTGAAGTCGCGTTTCGTGGCGGCCAAACGCTTCAAGTGCGGAATCCAGCTGCCGCATGAATCCTGGAACCCATGAAGCGCCGAGCTCAATCACGCCGATCTTTAATGCTTCAAATCGATCCAGGACTCCATCGAGAATCAACATAGCGAGCGCTTGCATGGGACCGTGCGGGATCGCCATGTATGAGATTGACCGAAAGTTTTCCTCTCCGCCGTGGAAATCAGGGACTGCCGGTCGTCCGTTGTTCTTGTGCGCATCTGGCAAAACACGGTCGGCGAGACCCACGTGCAGCAATATGGGGACAGATCCGTCCACGGCTTGCGACCACAAGGCGTCGAGTTTAACGTGGCTTGTCGCGTGATTACGCGGACACGCCCACGGGATTAGAAGTGCTTTGACCCCTAGTTCAAGAGCCTCTTTAGTTGCTGTGATTGCACGATCAAGATCAGCGAGTGGCACGTAGCCGACCGGGAGCAGTCGTTTATCGTGACTGCAAAAATCAATCTGTGATCGGTTGGTAGCGCTCGCGGTTTCGTAGAGCAGGTCAAGATCGTCGCCGTGTTCGAGCGTCTCAAGCCAGACGTTGGTAGATGTCGGAAACACTAATTGCGTCTCGACACCCATTAGATCGAGCGCAACGGATCGATCTTCTTTTCTGAATGCGCCGATAGCTTCGTGATTCTTCAAACCCATGACGTGATCTTCATCGCTCGGACCGAAATTCGCGGCCTCGTGTTTCGCGATGAGATTGGTGTAAAAGTCGGATTTCCCGCGTCCAAGACGAGCGTTAAACTGATCAACGACGCGTCTAGTGCCGAAATCATCCAGCCAATGGGGAATTTCCATGACGTGTGAATCCGCATCATGGACTGGTCGATCACTGATGTAAGGCATCGTATAGCTTGTACTTAGTCTTGACTATATCGATTATGGTAATTGTGAGCTACGTAGTTTCTCCGTTTTCCTTTCGTCAGAACTTTCTGCCGATGAATTGAGCTAAGGCTGATAGCTCCCCTAGCGGATCACGAACCAATCCCTCGTAACTATGCATGCATTCGAACGAGGACAAGGCTTGCGTGAGCGCGCCCGGTGCTACACGGTAATTTGGGTTTTTAGGACCAGCGAGTTCAAGGTCTGGCTCATCCCATTGCAGGTGTTCTTCGACAAGAACGGTACCACCCGGCACGAGAAAGTCTTGCAGCTGTCGTATCAGTTCTAGATTGACAAAACGAACCAGCACAATCAAGTCGAACTTTTGGTTCAACGGTAATCCGTTTTCAAGATCGGCGATTAAAAAGTGGACGTTTTCGAGACCGGCCGAAAGCTCACGTGCTTGAAGAATTGCGATGTCCGATATGTCGACGCCGATGACTTGCTCGGCCGACTGAGCAATGAATCGCGAATTCCGACCGCTACCACACGCAATGTCTAACGCGTAGGCGTGCGGAAGTCGCGCAAGCCAATTTTCTAGTAGTGACGTAGGATGGGGTCGTGCTACGTACGCGCCTTCGCAGTAGCGCTGGTTCCATCTCTCGCGATCAGAATCCATAGGACAGTTAGCGACAGAGGTTTAAGGCTCTGTGGTATCAGTGTTTTGATCTGCGTCCAAGTCTTCGGACTCGTCGGCGCTAGGTTCATCGTGCGAAGCAGCTTCATCCTCTTTTTCAAGATTCCGAACGATGCGCCACGTTACGAAAGCGAATGCTGACGTAAATAACACAGCGAATACGATGAAGTGGATCGCTGTGCCGGAGTCGTAGTTAAGCATTTAGCTTCTCAAGGCGCGCGATAAATCGTTCCCGGTCACGAATAGCAATTGGTGCGGCGAGCGCATGTTTGAGTCGATCTAGTGATGGTTCTGGATCGTAATACAGCTCAAACATATCGAGTATTGAAAGAGCGTTTGGCACTTTGGTCGGTTCATGAATTACTTCAGTGCCGGCTTCGAGGAGTCCCGTTTCAATGACGCGACAGTAAAACCCGGATCGTTGTGCTTTCCGAAACACAATGGGGAATTTAGGGTCGTCCATGCGTTTTCCTAACGTCGCGCATGGAATTCGAGGCGCAGTTGCTTCGAGTACAACGTCGTTAATCCGAAAACGATCACCGACATAGACGGATAGTGAGCTTAATCCCGCGACTGTGAGATTGTCACCGAACGTTCCTGGTTCGAGGTCAAGAGCGTGTGAGTCGGCCCAGTATGCGTAGTCATCGCCGCCATAGACATAGATAGCCTGATCAGGACCGCCATGGAATTTCTTGTCGCAAACCGCATCGCCTAGTAAACCGAGAGTAGAGACCTCACAGGTGGTGCAGTTTCGTGAGACAGCTTTTCGATCGATTTAAGCTGTAATCGAACCCATCTCACCACCCCCATGGGGGTGGTGAACATTGTCGACGAAACATATTTATGCGGCATGTTTCGCTTTCCTTAAGTCATTTTCGTATACCTCAACCGGCGTGCGATCGCCCAGCGCCTGGTGAGGTCGCTCTTTGTTATAAAAATCGAACCAGCTGCCGATGCGTTGCCGTGCTTCGTGCGGATCCCGGAACGCGTGGAGCAACACGCATTCATATTTCAATGACCGCCATAGTCGTTCGATCATGACGTTATCGCGCCAACGTCCCTGACCGTCCATGCTGATCTGAATGCGCCGACTTCGCAATACGTTCAGAAACGCTTCGCTCGTGAACTGCGAGCCCTGGTCGGTGTTGAAGATGGTCGGCTTGCCGAACTGCCCTAACGCCTCCTGCAAGGCTTCCACGCAGAATCCGGCGTCCAGCGTATTGGACAGCCGCCAGGCGAGGACCCGACGGCTATGCCAGTCCATGATCGCCACCACGTAGACGTGACCGCGCGCCATTGGAATGTACGTGATATCCGCGGCCCAGACCTCGTTCGATGCGTCGATGGCGTGTCCCCGAAGCAGGTATGGGTACGTCTTGTGAGCCTTGTTCGGCATACTCGTGCGAGGTTGTGGATGCAGCGGCGACAAGCCCAGCTCCCGCATCAGACGCCGGATCCGGCGGATACCCACCTCCCAGCCTGCGTCCCGCAACGCCAGCTGCAGACGACGACTACCGTAGTAGGGATGCCGTTCATAGATCGATGTCAGCGCCTGTTTCAACGCGGCCTCCGCAGCCGCTGGTCGAGGTGCCCTGGAGCGATAGTACGAGGCTCGCGAGATCGCGAGCAGTGTACATTGGTGCGTGATCGACAATGGTGCCGTCGCATCGATCATCGCTTGTCGTTCGGATCGATCCAGGGCGACAGCTTTTCCTGGAGATAGTCCCGCTCCATCGTCAGTTCCCCGATCTTGCGATGCAGGGCCGCCGGATCCGAGGTGGCATCCGGTGCCTTCGTCTTCCGTCGACCTTCGAACACCGATGCACCGTCCTCGAGCAACTGCTTCTTCCAGTACTGAATCTGCGAGGCCTGAATCTCAAACCGTGACGACAGTTCAGCTAACGTCTGTTCGCCTTTCACCGCCTCCAATGCCACCTGAAACTTGAACGCTGGCGTGAACCGCCGGCGACTTCGCTTGCTGATCATGCGCTTCTCCCGTTGTATCAAACATCACGGGTCCCACACATCTTAAACCAATCGTTAAAACTGTCTCATTTTTCGGCACCACTTCTCTCTACTGTACCAGTCTGAGACTGTTTACAGATACCCGTGAGCAAATCCCCGAGCCGCAATGCGGTACCGACGTTTATGCTAGTTAGTTGCATCAGAGGAGTCCTTTGCTAGAGCCTATGTCAGCTCTTCGGCGTGTTTTCATGTAAGAACGCTAGAACCTTCTCGACCGTATCGTCTTCGTCCGGGTTCTTCCATTGTTCAACAAGCGTCGCGTTTGGTGCAAGATCTGCGATCTCTCGAGACACGACTTCTGGGTGGTACGGATCGGATCCCATCAATACCCACAATGGTGTTTCGCACGTTCGAATGAAATCGCGATCGACGTTATACAAAAACTCCTGCTCGAACATGTTTGAACGAAACTGGGTCCAGTCTGCATCACTCGCTTCGGGATGTGAACTCTTGATCGGATTCGCCCACTGGTCAAACATCTCAAAGAACAGGTCTTGATTGTTGTCTACGCCGATCGATTGTTGTATGACAGCTGCGCATACACGTGAAGGTGCGGCTTCGATAAATCCGAAGCAATACGGACCACCGATACAACCTCCCATGAGGTGTAATCGGTTCAGACCTAAATGATCCGCTAGGGCAATGTGGTCTGCCGTGTAGGTAGCCCAGCCATCGGAGCCAGAGACAGGCGCGGTGGAATCCCCGGCGTTCCGCTGATCCATTGCGATGACTTGGAAATCATTTGACAACGTCTCTATCGGATCCCACTCGCTCCCGTGCCAAAACGATGCTGCAGAACGCATCCCGCCTGGAGCGAACAGGAGGATAGGGAATCCATCGCCATGGATTTCGTAATGAATCTTTACGTCGCCTCTTTCAAAAATCATCGATATCTACTCCTTAGTGTCTGTAGCGTTCAATCTTCAGGTTTAACGTAGCCTGACGGTGTTTCTGTTTCTTCGTTGCGCAAGAACCGATTCATCTGATCAATAAGGTACTTGCGCGAATCCGCGTCGCGGAGTGACAAGTGATGCTCGTTAATTAGCATTGTTTGGAGTGTCTGCCACTCTTCCCACGCCCTTGCCGAAACATTGTCGTAGATATCTTCGCCAAGAGGACCCGGCATCGGTGGGGCATCTAATCCTGGTAGTTCCTTGCCGTGTTTTCGGCATTGGACCGTTCGCATGTCACTGCACGAAGTTGTGTAACGGCGAAATCGTAAGCATGCCTTCGCTGTAATTCAGTGAGCGCGGCAAGGAGGTGTGTGTGATTGATCGGATTTCGTCTTCATTTTCGCACCTTGTCCAGCAATGCAAGTGTGAGTTTGGACAGGCCAAGCGACGGCGAATCGTCGCTATCAAACCAAACTAAATCATCTCGCGACGAGTCAAGACTCGCTTCCTCTGCTAGGTAAACCACGTGCGCCGTGACCTCGAAGCGGATGTGCGAGAGCGTATGAACAAAGGGTGCCAGCGCTTCCTCTCTACGGTTTTGTCCTGTATCAATTCCGAGTTGAATCAACAATTCAGGGATGCAGGTATTGCTTTCGATACGTATCGGTAACCATAAACCGCCCCAAAGACCGTCTTGCGATTGACGTTGTAATAGCGACCTTCCTTGAGCATCGACAATCAGAGCTAAATGTAGTGTTTCGTCACGTACTGACGTCCGTCGGTTCGGGTTTGGGTACTGAGCTACTTTGTCAGCGTCAAGCGCTTCACAACGGGAGCTAATAGGACATTGTGAGCACCTCGGTGTACTCTTAGTACAGCACATTGCACCGAGATCCATGATCGCTTGTGCATATGCAGCGTTTCGTACGTCGGGGGTGTGCGATTCCGCCAATGCCCATAGTTGGTTCAATACTGCGGCGCGACGTACTTCACCATCCACGGCGTGGAAGCGAGCAAGTACTCGCTTTACGTTTCCATCAAGAATGACACCAGGTTGGTCGAAGCCACTAGAGAGGATCGCACCGGCAGTAGAACGACCAACACCTGGTAGTTCAATTAGCTCGTCAAGCGTGTTCGGTACTTGTCCGTTGTGTTCGTGCACAACCTTTTGTGCCGCCTTGTGCAGCAATCGAGCGCGGCGGTAATAACCGAGACCAGTCCAGAGACTTAAAACATCGTCAAGCGGGGCTTCGGCGAGCGAAATCACTGTGGGTAATTTTGACGTGAATCGCTCGAAATAAGGGATCACGGTTCGGGCTTGCGTCTGTTGAAGCATTATTTCGGCTACCCAAACACGATAGGGAGTTCGTTCGTGTTGCCACGGTAGATCAGTGCGTCCATACCGCTCCGCCCACGATAGAACTCGTTTTGCAAACCAGTCGGTCATCTTTGAATTTAGTTTGTGCTTGGTGTCGGACGCCAGCGTTCCATAATTTTGACTTACTGATCACCGAATGGAGTGGTTATCAGCACGTGACGGTCGAAAGCTGGGATCCATCCGCAACAAGCCTGACTTCAAGACATCGTGTAATTCTGAATCATGCGGCGTCGCAACTTGAGTCAGAGACATTGCAGCTAACCGAAGATGAACAAGCTTTGCTTCGCCCTACGATGGTCGTCGAGGCGGAAGCGTGGTTAACGTTTGTCGCAGAAGAGTCGAGCGCATCAGTAGAAGCATGGATCAAAGTATTGACGTTAGTTGAACGAGACTTTAACGGTTTTGAAGCAGGGAATCGCTCTCCGGTATTGACACTCATCAATGTTTTGAAGTCGCGAGATGCGTTACCAGACGATCTGTTTACTTGGATTAAGACACACACTCAAAATCGTTTTCTGCCGTATGGCAGTCTCGCAGATCGCCTCTAGGGCGACACCTTCCTTAAAATCGCTCAACGCATTTGAACCGCTTTAAACGTGTCCCGCTCCGCGCAAGTCACCCGAAATACGCTTGAGACAAAAATCACCGTCAGGCTAGAACTTGACGGTCGCGGTGAAGCACAGCTGAATACTGGCTTACCGTTTTTCGAGCACATGTTGCAGCAAATCGCCCGTCATGGGTTGTTCGATATGTCTATTGAGGCACAGGGGGATTTGGATGTTGACGCTCATCATACGGTTGAAGACATCGGTATTACGTTAGGGCAGGCATTTGCGGAAGCAACGGAAGATAAATCGGGCCTCACGCGGTACGGGCATTCGTATGTACCTCTTGATGAAGCACTGTCGCGAGTTGTCGTCGACGTGTCAGGACGACCTGGACTATCGTATGAGGTTTCATTTGTCCGACCACGTATTTCGGATTTCGACGTTGATCTATTTCGAGAGTTCTTCCAGGGCTTCGTAAATCATGCGCTGGTTACGCTGCACATCGACAACCTTAAGGGGATTAACGCACACCACCAAGCTGAGACGATTTTCAAGGCGTTTGGAAGGGCGTTGCGAATGGCGACGACACTGGATTCTGAAGTTGAAGGTACACCCTCTACGAAGGGTTCTCTGTGAT
This sequence comes from Candidatus Azotimanducaceae bacterium, assembly GCA_965220235.1. Taxonomy (GTDB): domain Bacteria; phylum Pseudomonadota; class Gammaproteobacteria; order Pseudomonadales; family Azotimanducaceae; genus Bin55. The sequence continues at coordinate 749,167 of OZ244815.1, forward strand.
CCTGATACCGGCCATCGATTTACACGACGGTCAGTGCGTTCAACTGAAGCGTGGTTTGCTTGATACGGCGACGATTTACGAGAACGATGCTGGTCGACTAGCAACACATTGGATTAACGAAGGTGCAGAGCGTATCCATGTGGTCGACCTAGATGGTGCGTTTTCTGGTCAGTCCGAAAATAGCACGAGTATTCGTGCAATCGTTGATGCGGCAGGCGATACGCCAGTACAACTTGGCGGCGGTATTCGTACCGAGGAAGCTGTGTCGACCTGGATTGACGCAGGAATCTCCCAGGTTTGTATCGGTACGCAAGCGATTGAAGACGTAGATTTCTTCACATCAGTAGCAGATCGTTTTCCGGATCAGATCATCCTTGCGCTTGACGCGCGAGGAGGCTTTGTATCCACGCGCGGATGGAAAACCACGACGACGGTGTCGGTTCTCGAAGTGCTAGAGATTTGTGCGGAACTACCGCTGTTTGCATTGGTGTTCACTGACATTGAAAGCGATGGCATGATGACAGGCGTGAATCTAAAGCGTACCGAACAGGTACTTGCTGCGACAGACATTCCAGTCATCGCATCAGGCGGCGTCAAAGGAATTCTCGACTTAGAACGTCTCCGAGATCTTCGCGTCGGTGAAAAACAGTTGCTTGGGGCAATCAGTGGCAGCGCGTTATACGAGAGAGTTTTGGACTTTAGAAGAGGCGTACTAGTACTAAAAACTAACCTCTAAATCGAAGTATCGGGGTGGGATATCTTCCACCTAACATGTCATTAATCTGACACATATCCGACATAAAACTGTTACACCTCAGATCTAACGTTACCCGCGGCCACAGGGACGACGAACGACACCCTTGGTCAATACATCTCGATCCTTTGTCACGGAGAACCTATGTACGTCGCGGGTATTTTTAATCGCATTGGAGTTGTAGCATCCAGTCTCCTCTTCATATTCCTTCAAGCGTGTGGCGGCGGAGGCAGCAATATTGCTGTTGATCCTCCCGCGCCTGCTCCTGCGCCAGCACCAACGACCCCAACCGCAACGAATCCATGCGCGTCATACACTGAAAGTGGTACGACTCGCCAAGGACAAGTCGACGGCGACAACTGCGTGTACTCATCTCTATTTGTAAGTGAAGACTCACCATTGAGCGTGGATCTCACCATTCCGTTGATCGATGGTGTACACATTTTCGAAGCGACGTTACAAGTCGGCGAAGACGTTGACACTGGTACTCCGCCTGATGGTCCAACGCTAACCGTTGATGCTGGAAACACATTGGTATGGACGAACAAAGACGACTACCTTCTGGTCACGCGCGGTTCTGCGATACAAGCGAACGGCACGTCGACTGCACCAATTACTTTGACTGGTTACGAAGACGCAGTATCGGGTACGGCGGCTTTTGACGATGTCCAGTTGTGGGGTGGTGTGGTCATCAATGGCAAGGGAATTACGAACAAATGCAGCGATGATCAACGCGCTAACGACACTTGCCATATCCAGTCTGAAGGCAAGCCTAGTCACTACGGTGGAAATGACAACACGGATAGTTCGGGAACACTCACGTATGTCATCATCAAGCATTCTGGTTCTGAAGCAGCGCCCGGCGACGAGCTGAATGGACTGACGCTTAATGCGGTTGGTAGCGGCACGACGATTGAGAACATCCAGGTTTATTCGACGTTTGATGATGGTGTTGAGTTCTTTGGTGGTGCAGTCTCTGTTTCAAACTTGATTGCGCTCTATGTCAATGACGATTCCATTGACTACGCTGATGGGTGGGTAGGTTCAGTAAATAACGCACTGATCATTCATCACCGTGATAACGGCAATCGGTGCATCGAAGCGGATAACCAAGGAAGCGTGTTCGACGCGCAGCCCAATACGAACGGCACGATCAACAACATGACGTGCATCACTTCCGGTTCGGACAGTGCTGAAGGCGGCGGGTTAGGAACGCACGGTGATTCCGAGGGAATCCTGCTTCGCCGAGGCGTCATGTCGACGATCAACAACAGCATTGTCGTCGATCTGTATGCGAATGAAGAAGGCGTTAACGGCAATGAGTGTCTTGAGTTGGACGAAGCCGAAACGCGCATGCACGCTCAGAATGGCGCTACGACTATTAACAGTACCGTGATCGCTTGCGACGAGGTAGGTAAAGACTCGCTAGCGAACGGCACCAGTGTCGCCGATTGGTTTGCGGCGGGAACAAACAACGTCGCGATTCAAGGTGACAGCGACGCCGTGCTAGACACTGACATTCAGCTACTTACAGGTTTCTATACCGCAACCTCCTTTGCTGACGCAGAAGGAGAAGCATTCACTGTTACACCCTCAAATGGAGCGACTCACATCGGTGCAGTTATTCGCGCTAACGACTGGACCGAAGGTTGGGCAATTTGTCTTCGCGCACGTGCGACCGAATCCTGTGGCCCCTGGTTTCTCTAACAACTGCTTCAACTCTTGAACTATCGGAACACAATGAATCAACTTCAAGAATCCAAGATTGCTTCGCTCTTACGATGGTCAGCGTCATGCGCGCTTGTGGTGTTCAGTACTGCAAACGCCCAAGAAACGACCAAGGAAGCCGAGACGGAATATGAAAGCTCGACGGTTTCGCAGCAGCAACTTGAGGAGTTGAACGTCGTTGGTCAAAGCCTCGCGACAGAAACGGACGTCGAGTCTGAGCGGATCCTTCTCGATGTCCAAGCTGATTTCGTCGACTCGGAGTTTATCGCACGTGTAGGTGATAGCGATGCTGCCACGCTTCTGCGACGGATGCCGGGTTTGACCCTTGCGCAAGGCAAGTTTGTTTACGTTCGAGGGTTAGGCGAGCGCTACTCGAGCGCTCAGCTCAATGGTTCATCTGTGCCCTCGCCCGACATCACGCGAAATGTCATTCCACTCGACATTTTCCCCGCTGACATCATTGATTCGATGAAAGTTCAAAAAGGGTACTCGCCTGAATTGGGCGCGTCATTCGGCGGCGGTAATGTCGATATACGAACCAAGCGCGTTCCGGAAGCGGGATTGTTCCATATCGAGATCAAGACTGGTACTAATTCAGAGAGCGGTGATGGTCTGAGTTATCCCGGTGGCGGGGATGACGCACTCGGTGTCGATGACGGCACGCGCGCAATTGCGCCGGCGATTTTCCAAGCGATTGATACCTATCGCGGTTCATTGTCGCCAGTGACGATTCTGCGTTCCTCGGCTGGTGGTCAGTCGATTAACAGCATCGAAGTAGCAAAAGGTGTTAACCGACAGTTGGCAACCATGCTAAATCGCAACCTTGACTTTACCACACAACAGACTGCACCAGACATAGAAGGCGAGTTACTCGCCGGTTATAGGCACTATATCAACGACCGTTTCGATGTGGGCGTGCTCGCACTGGGTTCCTACGCCAATGATGAAAGGAATCGGGAACGAATCGTGCGACGAGTCTCGAACCCGACGACTGATTTCGCTGAGTCTTTGCGAACCACACACGAAGTCAATATCACAGGCTCATTGAACTTTGGAATTCGCTTAACCGACGATCACGAACTTGGTTCTATTCATCTGTTACTGCGTAATACAGAAGACGACGCTACAAGCACCCGCACTTGCTCACAAGGTCAATACAACGACTGCATGGATGAATCGAGCCCTGTCCAAGGTCGCATCCATGGCATGCGATACGAACAACGGGAAATGTTGATGCACCAGTTTAACGGCAAACACACGCTGGGCGACGAGACATTAGATGTGCTCCCCGATTTCATGGAGTTCTTGCGTGAGGGAAACTTCGCTTGGTACTACACGTTCGCAACGGCTGAAACCGCGCTGCCTCACGAAGTATCGATAAGTGGTCAGGAGAGACTGTCAGGTCCAAACGGCGAAGCGACTAACTTTTCTGTTCGTACGACTGCCACGTCCGCCGAATTTCGTTACTCTGACTTGAGCGATGAAATCGAAACGTACGGTTGGGACGCGTCGTTCCCCTTCTTTCGCGACAACATGAGCATCGAGCTTTCTGGCGGATACGACTATCTGTACAAGTCGCGGAACTACCGACAGACGTCGCTTGGACTTGGATCATCAATCCCAGGCTTTAACGCCATTAGTTCAAACACGCCTTCTGCTGTGTTCTCGGATACGAACATTCTGAACCCCAGATACGGTATGGAATTAATCGTCGGCATTGGGGCATTTGGTTCGGAGAGCTACATCGCAGACCAATTCATTGAAGCTGGCTACGGCAAGATTGACGTACTGATTAATGAGACTTGGCGACTGTCGGGTGGCGTTCGTTCTGAGCTTTTCGAGCAAGTGGTGTTACCAGTTGACTACTTACAGTACGACTCCCGACGCCTTGATCTGGATGGTTTCGCTCGTCTGAAGACTGAAGACGTATATCCAAGTGCTGCAATGACATACATCCACCCGGGACTATGGGCGGATGAGTTCCAGCTGCGTGCCGGAGTGTCGCGGACGGTAGCGCGACCTGACATTCGCGAAATGTCTGCGTCGACGTATATCGATCCATTGACGGAAGCGCGTGTCCGTGGGAATCCGAAATTGGTTGTTAGTGACCTCACCAACCTAGACTTGCGAGGGGAGTGGTTCTGGTCGAACAGTGATTTGTTTTCGGTTTCGATTTTTCTTAAGGATGTTGCCAATCCGATTGAAACAGTTCAAGGCGGGGCAACCGAGGACAACATTCGTTTTAACTTCGTAAACGCCGACAGTGCGGAGGTATACGGTGTGGAAGTCGAGTGGAAGAAGACGCTCAACTTTCTGTCGAACTGGGGTGAATGGACGGAAACGCTTTATTTCGCTGGGAACACAACCGTCAGCGATTCCGAGATCTATATCCCTGTTGGGCACGGTGTCGGCGACATTACGAACGAACGTCGAACGATGACGCAGCAATCTCCATGGGTTCTCAATCTACAGGTGGGATTCGACGCGTTGGATCTAAAACACTCAGGCTCGATCGTATACAACGCGTTTGGCGAACGTGTGTTCTTCGCGGGTATCAGCGGACAGCCTGACGGCTACGAGCAACCATTCAACTCGTTGGATTTCGTCTATGCGTATTACCCATCAGAGAGCTTATCCTTCAAACTACGCGTCAGAAATATCCTCGGTTCAACTATCGAAGTAACACAGGGTGACGTAAGCGTGATTGAACAGAACGTCGGTACATCCGTGCTGCTCAATGCGAAATGGGAACTTTAAGCCCCGCTCTAAGAACCATCTAACCAGCGCAATGGATCGGTCGGTTCATTGCGCACCCGGATCTCAAAATAAAGACCTGCGGCGTCTTCGGTTGCACTAATTCCAACTGTCGCAATCGTCTCTCCAGCTTCGACCGGTTCGCTAGCTTGTTTTAGTAACGCGTCGCAGTGAGCGTATATGGCGATTAGTTCGTCGCCGTGGTCGATGATCATCGTGTTGCCATAACCCTCGAACCATTCAGCGAACAGCACGGTTCCTCCTGCGATCGCGGTAATGGGCGCGCCTTGGATGGCGTCAATCACGATACCCTCGGAACGAATTCGTCCGTCCGCACGTAGTGCACCGAATCGCTGACGAACTTCGCCGGTAATCGGCCAGTTTGACATGCCGCCGCGCGATGCAGGTGTAATTGCTGGTCCGGTCCGAGCAACGACCGGTGCACGAGCCGCAATCAGTTGACTAAGTCGCTCGCGTTCTCGGATGAGCTGAACAAGGTCTCGATCGAGGGCGTCAATTTCTGTTTGTAGTTTATCGTTCAGGGTAGTGAGGTGATTGCTTCGATCGTGGAGGGCGGCTGAGTTAGCAGTGTAGTCACGCTCATCAGCGTCGAAGGTTTCGCGAGCGTTTTTCGCTTCGACAATCAGTCCCTCTAAAGTTGATAGATGCTGTTCTAGTTCATCGATCTGAGTTTCTAGTTGTCCGACAAAATATCGGTGGTAGTGGTATAGACGATCTACCTTCAATGGATCGCTCTGCACGATCAGCATCGTGATCGGGTTACGCGCCTTTAGTTGCTGCGAGGTCACTGCGTTCCATACGAGCTCAGTCGTTTTCCGATCGCGTAATTCCGTATATGAAATGACTTTGGTCGTATTCTCAGAGAGCGTTTGTTCGGACTGCTCTAGATTGTGTTCTAACGTACGGTGAAGAGTTTGCAGGCGATCGAGCTCGTTCTCGACTGCTGCGATTTGGCGGCGCAATTCAGCACGTTCACGATCTTTACTGGCGCGCAACGATTGCTTGGTTGAGATCTCCGTCTTGATCTGTTCGAATTCTTGGTCAGGGTCGGACGGTTGTTGTCCGTTAGCCACTGTCGCCGTAAGATGAATTAAGGCGAACGCGCCGATCAAGGCGCAGACTCGAATAGGTTCCCGCACGCTAATGAAGAAGAGACCGACCTGTCATAGCGCTTGGTTGTTCCATATCCATCAGCGCCAGAATGGTGGGCGCAACGTCCTCCAGACCGCCTCGTGATTCGACTTCAGGCATACGATGTCCTACGCAGACGAGAGGTACCAGACCAGTTGTGTGTGCGGTATGGGGTTGCTCGCTAGCCGTATTCACCATTTCCTCGACGTTACCGTGATCTGCAGTGATGACGCAGCATGAATCAGTGTCAAGCGTGACATCAGTGATCTGGCGCAGACAGTCATCGATGCACTCGACTGCGCGAATTGCCGCGTGAAAGTCACCTGTGTGTCCCACCATGTCCGCATTAGCTATGTTGCAGACGATGACGTCGAACTTTGACTCTTGAACCGCTGAAACGATTTCGGCGGTCACCTCTTGGGCGCTCATCTCAGGCTGTAGGTCGTAGGTGGCTACTTTCGGGGAAGGAATAATGCGACGCGACTCACCTCTGTACTGTTCTTCCGAGCCACCTGAGAAAAAGTACGTAACGTGCGCATATTTTTCTGTTTCTGCGATTCGGAGTTGGGTTTTGTTTGCCTTTGCTAGAACGGATGCAATCGTGTCTTGTAATTCCTCAGGTTCAAATGCAACCAGGACCTCCTTGACGTGGCTACTTCCGTTCGTGATATCGTCAGCATAAGGTGCTAAGCAGACGAATCGATTGATGTAAGGTCGAGTAGAACGCGGAAAAGTACTTTTATCCCCTTCATCCATAAATGCTCGACATAGCTGACGTACGCGGTCCGCTCGGAAATTCATGAACACAACGTCGTCTCCGTCTTGGACAGTCCGTTCCGTTCCGACTAGAGTTGGAATCACAAACTCGTCCGCCTCGCCTCTTTCGTATGCGTTGTGTAGCGCTTGTAAACCATCAGAAGCTTGGAAACGCGATATGCCATCGACATAGAGGTCGTACGCTACTTTGGTTCGTTCCCACCGATTGTCTCGGTCCATCGCGTAGTAGCGCCCACTGATTGACGCCAGCTTGAAACGATTCGAAGTTTCCTGTAATTGCAAGACTCGCATGATCGAGTCCTTGGCACTTCTAGGCGGTGTGTCTCTCCCGTCCAGGAACGCGTGAAGGACCACCTCGCGATTCGCAGCTAGCGCAAGATCGATCAACGAAAAGATGTGCTCTTCGTGGCTGTGAACGCCACCTGGAGAGAGCAATCCAAATATGTGAAGCGTGCCTGTTCCAAGTGAACTCGTTATTGACTGGATTGCAGGATTTTGTGCAAACGATCCATCTTTGATACTGTGATCAATCCGGTTGAGATCCTGTCGAACGATGCGTCCCGCTCCAATGGTGATATGTCCGACTTCGGAATTTCCCATCTGGCCATCAGGCAACCCAACGTGCTGTCCGCTACATTCGAGTAGCGCATGCGGAAACTCACGCCAAAGTCGATCCCACGTTGGTGTTTTGGCGTGGAAGATGGCGTTGAATTCTGTTTCGTCGCTATGACCCCAACCATCCAAAATGACGAGTAACGTGGTTGGTTTCATCGCTTCCGCCGTGAAAAAATCAGCGCGATAGTGTATTTAGACCGAGCGCCCAATCCTATAATTTTTGGCATTAATAGGTTGTTTACGATCCGCTTTTCTTCATGGAGCAATTTTTCGAATTTATAGCAAATCATTGGTTGCTATCCACGACATTTGCGGGGCTCCTCGTAGCATTTTTCATTAATGAAATGAAGCGGAGCGGGCAATCCATATCGTCGCAGCAGCTAGTCAATCTTGTAAACATTGAAAAAGCCGTAGTTCTGGATGTTCGTGACACGAGTGAGTATTCCGCGGGTCACATTACAGATGCGATCAACATACCGCATTCTTCATTACAGTCACGCATGAACGAGCTAGAGAAATTCAAGGAACGTCCGATCGTAATTGTGTGCAAGATGGGTCAGCACGCTGGTTCGATGGGAACGATGTTGAAGAAAGCGGGATTCCGAAACGTGTCGAGGCTGCGTGGTGGATTGAGTGCATGGCAAGCTGAAAACATGCCGCTTATTAAAGGACGTAACTAGCCGATTGAGTTATGGCGGATAAGACGATTCAGATCGATCTCGCTTGGCGATTTGAGCGTATCTATCTCCGCAACGTCAATGTGACGTTGCATGACACGCCGGATCTGTTTGATTTGAAATGGCAGCCGAATGCCGATATGAACATTCAAGGGGACTTCCGGAAGGCAGGGGACACTCGCTACGAAGTTTCCCTCAAACTCACGATGACTTGTAAGAACCTCGGGAAGTTGGCGTTGGAGATGACCCTCGAACAGGCTGCATTGGTCCGGGTCCAGTCGGAGAAAAACCAATCAGATGTGCAGCGGATTCTTGTGGTAGAAGCGGCGAACGCGTTGTTTCCGTACGTGCGGGAAGCTGTTGACAATCTTGCTGTTCGGATGTCACTACCGCCGTTGATGTTAGGTCACGTCAATTTCGAGAAGGTGTTTGAAGAAGGACTGCGCCAAATGAATCTAAAGCACGCCCAGTCCGCAATGAGTGCCAATGTCAGCACCGACGAAGTTCTGAATTGAGCCGCGATTAAAGACCTTCTGCAAAATCCAGTTGACGCCAAGCTTCGTATAACGCGACTGCCACAGAATTAGCCATGTTCATGCTTCGGCTATGAGGCAACATGGGGATACGCAAAAGATTCTTTTGGAATCGCTGCCGTAGGTTCTCCGGTAAGCCACTGGTCTCCGGACCAAACATCAGCACGTCATACGGCTGATATGTGACTTCAGTGAACGCACGTGATGCTTTGGTTGAAAAGGCAAAAACGCGTTCGAAATTGAAAGGCGCTAATGCTTCAGTTAACGTACTACAGACTCTAACGTTGACCCACTCGTCGTAATCAAGTCCGGCACGGCGTAGTCGACGATCGTCCATTTCGAATCCGAGAGGTTCGACTAGTGTTAAAGAAGCACCCGTATTCGCTGCGAGCCGGATCGTATTGCCAGTGTTTGGTGGTATCTCTGGTTGATAGAGAACGATATTCAGTAGTTTTTTACTGAATTCAGTGGAAGCGTCTCTCACGCAATCTTGTATTTACTGATCTTCTGAGAAAGTGTATTGCGTGCATAACCAATCAGTTTTGCTGCTTCCTGCTTATGTCCTGATGTGTGGCTCAACGCCATGTCGATGAGTGTTTTTTCAAACATCGGCTGTGTTGCGTCGAGTAAATTGGCGCCGCCGCTATCCAGATGCTCTTGTATATACGCTCGTAACGAACGCGCCCAGTCGCTAGAGATCGGATCAGATTGACTCTCCGAGTGTAACTCAGGAGGTAAATCCGAGACAACGACCTCACGTCCGGGTGCCATAACGGTAAGCCAGTGGCACGTGTTTTCCAGTTGTCGCACGTTCCCCGGCCAATCTAGTGACTCAAGATAAGCAAGCGTCTCATCGGTCAGCGTCTTCGTTTCAACACCTAGTGTCTCGGCTGCTTCGCTCATGAACTTTCGAGTTAATGCGACAATGTCTGACTTGCGATCACGAAGAGGTGGTACATGGATACGTATCACGTTTAATCGATGGTAGAGATCCTCTCGAAATTGTCCTTCGCGAACTAGGTGCTCCATATCCCCGTGGGTCGCGGCAATGATGCGAACGTCTACCGTAATCGATTCGCGACCACCAATGCGGTAAAAGCTCCCATCCGAGAGGACCCTTAACAACCTTGTTTGCGCCGTCAGGGGCATATCAGCGGTTTCGTCGAGAAACAGAGTTCCGGAGTGAGCTTGCTCAAATAACCCGATTCGCCTCGCGTTCGCGCCTGTAAACGCACCTTTCTCGAATCCGAACAACTCAGCTTCAATAAGATCATTGGGTAGCGCCGCCATGTTTAAAGCAACGAACGGTGTAGCTGCTCTAGGACTATGCGTGTGCAGCGCATTCGCGACAAGCTCTTTACCTGTACCTGTCTCACCTGTGATCAGTACGGTTGCGTTTGATTGTGAGAGTCTCGCGATTGCTCGATACGCTTCTTGCATCGCTGGCGCTTGACCGATGATTGCATCTGTAACGGGTGGCGTCTTGGAATCAGTTAGCGCGTGAGTTCGACTCTGCGCTAGTGCGCGTTGCAGCGTGCTGTGAACGTCGTCGATATCGAACGGCTTTGACAGGTATTCGAATGCGCCTTCACTGAACGATGTAACCGTACTTTCCAAGTCGGAATATGCGGTCATCACGACGATTGGAATTTCAGGATGTAAAGCCTTCACCTGTCGGAGGAGCTCATATCCGTCTAATCCTGGCATCCGGACATCGGTAAGGATGACTTTGGGTTGATCATCTTCAAGTTCAGTCAGCACGCTTTGAACGGAATTGAACGTTCGTGCGGTCATCCCGAAGTTGCTCAATGCTCGTTCAAGTACGAACCGGATGCTCTTGTCGTCGTCGACGATCCATACGGAATCGAAACTCATGTCGTATGAGGACCTCGACCGTCGTCAGTTGCAAGCGGTAGGTAGATCGCAAATTGAGTGAATCCTGGTTCGCTGCTGCACACTATCAATCCGTGATGCATGCCGATGATGGTATGAGTAATCGCCAGACCCAAGCCGGTCCCAGTTGACTTGCCCGTGACGAGTGGAAAAAAGATCTGATCCTGAATTTCTGCGGGAATACCTATGCCGTTGTCTTCAATTTGGATACGAGCAACCATCGTATGACGCTTTCTACCGATCGTAAACTGATGTTCAATCCCCGTACGAATCACAAGCTGCGGTGATATTTCGGATTGCATCGCTTCATTGGCGTTTTGAATGATGTTTAGCATCGCCTGGGTGAGTTGATCGAAGTCACCTAATACCTCAGGCATACTCGGGTCATAGTCACGTACAAGATCCCATTTTCCGCGTTCGTCGCTTGAGACAATCTGGAGCACTTTTTCTAGCACTTCATGGACGTTGACACCTTCAAAACAAGGCGTGTGATTCGGACCTAGAAGCCGATCCACCAACGTCTTTAGCCGATCTACTTCGCCGATAATGAGGTCGGTGTAGTCAATTTGTTCGCTGGTTGCAAGTTCTTTGCGCAAAAGCTGCGCAGCACCTCGTATGCTGCCTAGTGGGTTCTTGATTTCGTGTGCCATTCCTCGCACTAATTGACGGCTTGCAAGCTGTGCGTTGCGCATCTGGTCCTCCTTATTCATAAGCAAGACGTGGTCGAAGGGCTCAATTTCAAAAACTAAGTTCTGACCGGGGATTGGCGAGACGGCGATATTGGCTGTGGTTTTTTGGTTGGTAGCCGAGATCATCAATTGCACCTGCCTTAAGGTGTAGGTTTCGTAGGCGTCGAAGCATTGTTGAAGTGATTCTTCGGTTACTTCCTGACCTTCGAAAAGAGAGCCAATCTTCTCGCCGCGAAAGTGCTCAAGGCTACCGCCACAAAAGTCTTCCGCGGTGTTGTTCATATATTGGATCGCAAACTGTGCATCCACAACGACAATTGCGACCTTGATCGCGTCAAGAATGTCATGATGGACTGGCATGGTGCAGTTACTGCAAGGTCGTAATTGACCTATGCAATATTCGTGCCATCAGAAATTGCCATTTTTGCGCTCGTCACCCTTAGGTTGCGCAATAATAGTGCATGAACATGCTCAAAATATGAGCAGAATGGCGGTTTCGGTCGAGGAACTTACAGTACGGGATCGGACTGGTTCGCGAGATGCGCCCGCAGTCGTGATGTACCGAGCTACGCCGCCGTCAGGAATCCAGAATTCCCAATGCGTAGTAAGAATCGATCGTATCGCGAACGGTCTCCTCGATCGGATACGAATCCAATCCTAATTCCTGTTTAGCAAGGAGACAGTAAGAACGTGGGGATTCGTACGTCGGTTGTGCGGGTTCTTCGCCTTCCATCTCTTCGCCACCGATGAGATCGACATTGGGGTATAGATCGTAGAGCAATTGCTGTAGCTCCCATGTGTAGAGCTCACCACTTCTATCAGCCGCGGACAGGATATACCGGGAACCGTTCGTTCCAATCGTGCTTTCCGCCGCTAAACGATGCGCACGAGCAGTATCACGGACGTCGACACAGTTCCACAACATACGACCTCCTGCCGATTTCTTATATGGTTTACCCTGCATCATGAACCGCATACAGTTTTGCCAACTCCAGCCTTGGTCGTGATTTGCACACATCAATGGACCAATGACATGTAATGGCAGAATTGCCATCGCGTCGAACGTTCCTGCTTCTTCGGCACGCTTGTAGATCATGCGTTCAGTGTTTGCCTTAGCCATCGCGTATGCGATATCGCGATTCTTCGGGATTTGCTCTTCGGTCCATCGACCTCGGTAACCCTCGACGTTGTCCCCGCACCAGTCCTTTTCGGTGAATACATAACCTTGAGGACGAGGATGACCAACCGCTGCAAATGAGCTCGTAAAGACAAACCTGCGTAGAGAACCACCATTAATAGCGCTCTCGAGAACGTGTGTTACTTCAGTGAAGCATCCGTCATACACTTCTTGCGGCGTTTCGCGGTTGTAACCGACAGCCGCACCTGCGTGAATTACCGCGCTACAGTCACGGAACGCGTTGTCGTAGCTACCTTGCTCGTTCAAATCGCCTTCACATAGCTCAAGCTGTCCCCGATATGCAGGATCTTCCCCCAACTCAACTAGGTGGTCAACCTTTTCAGGTTTGCTCTTATCCCTCACACAAGCGCGTGTTTCGTAGCCTTGGTCAAGAAGATCTTCGACGATCCACGAACCGATGTACCCGCTAGCGCCCGTAACGGCTACGGGACCGTCCTTAGGTGAAACGGCTCGTGATATGGATTCTTTGGTAGCTGGCATGGTCGTTCCTTGTTTTGAACGCGGCATTTTAGAAACTATGGACGGACCAACTGTCTGCAGACGCGTACTTTTTCTGAGTTTCGAATTGACCTGGCTTCTGAACCGACACTAGCTGTCGATAAATTGAGGCAATGCGCGAACGATTACATGAAACTCATGATCAAGCCGCTTCGATGAGACATGTTCATGTCCGTTCACTCTGCACCAACTGGGTATGTCTGCCAGTACTCCGGGGTCGGTCGCGATTACGATGATTTCGGTCTCGCTCTCGACGCTTCGAGCGAATTCTTGAAGCCGAATTACAGGTAGTGGGCACAGGAGTCCTTTGGTGTCCAGAACGTGTGCGCCAGGTATTAATTCGTTAGTGTCCATTCCTGAGGAATCGAGTGGGGTTGCAACGGTTCAACGACGATTTCTTCAGAAACACCAGACTGATCTGTAATTCGAATCGTCACAGCGCGCTCCGTTCTTCCTCGACTGTATCGGGCCAGGATTCGCGATGCAAGCAAGCGCTCTTCTTTGCTAGGGTCGCCATCAATAAGGCACAAAGGTCCCGCGTGAGAAACCGTAGACATGTACGCGAATTTGTGGCGGAACCCACGAAGGTACTGGTTCTCGCCTTCCTCTCGGCCGATGATGAGCTTGTAGTGAGGTGCAGGTCGGATATGTCGTCCAATCTTTAACAGAACGACGTCTTCGAGGTCATAGTCTCGCCGACCGCGCGAGTCCCAAAGGTCTTGTAGTTTCTTAGTGTAACTTTCGTCCGTAAGGAAACAGCATCCACCCGCTGGTTGACTCCATTCGTTGATGCCCAGTTCTTTTGCAAGTGAAAATTGCGGTTTGCGACTCCTACCTGAAAACCCGTAGAGTTGTGCCCGATCCACCCATCCTTCGCGTTCTGGCAGCGACAGTGGAAGATTCTTAGCACTGAGAGGGCGTAGGAGTCGATCCTCTGCACCAGAGTCCTTGGCGATAATCGCCATCGTTTCGCTACGTTGTGACTTAGGACGCTGCCCAACTACTTCACCGGTGATCACAAAATCGAATGGTTCGCCATGGTTGCTCTTCAAGTCGAGCGCGCGATTTACCATGAAGATCTTGCAGTCTAGACACGGGTTCAATAGCCGACCGTAGCCGTATTCAGGGTTGATGACGATATCTTTGTAGTCTTCGGATATGTCGACGATTTGCATCGGAATGCCGATTTGTTCAGCGCACCAGAGTGCTGAGTGTCGCTTGACCTTTTGCTTCTTAGTACGTTTGACGGCTTGAGTGTGTCCTTCTACGCAAAATCCGGTGAAGAAATTCACGCCTTCAACGTACACACCTTGAGATTGCACAACTTTTGCGGCCAACATGGAATCAAGTCCGCCGGAAATCAACGCAACCGCACGTGGTTGTCGAGAGAGAGCCGTCATGCGCGGAATTTTAGGAGGGATACGTGAAAGCGCTGCTTCAACGAGTCGCGAGAGCCTCTGTTTCGGTCGAAGATGTTGAATTGGCCACGATCGGTCCTGGTGTCCTGGTGTTTCTAGGAGTAGAACGCGGAGATACCGCCGAAATCGCTACTCGACTAGCCAATAAGACCGCATCGTTACGGATTTTTCCGAGTGACAGCAAACCGATGGATCGATCCGTCGTAGATACGGACGGTTCGGCTTTGGTCGTGTCGCAATTTACGCTAGCCGCTGACGTGAGCAAAGGGAATCGACCAAGTTTTTCGGATGCTGAGGACCCGAGTGATGCGGAACCTCTCGTAGATCACTTTGTGGAAGTACTACGACAGAGCGTGTCGTTTGTAGCGACCGGTCGTTTCGGAGCTAATATGCAGGTCTCCCTAGTGAACGATGGACCAGTTACTCTTCTTCTTCGTCAGGTTTGAACACCAGCTTCGACATCAAGATACCTAGCTCGAAGAGAATCCACGCGGGAATTGCTAGAAGCACTTGAGAAATGATGTCGGGTGGCGTCAACATCATTCCAATAAAAAAACAACCGACGATCACGTAAGGTCGCTTTCGTGCGATGTTCTTCGGCGTACTGAATCCTGCCAATACGATCAACATCGTTGCAATCGGAATTTCAAACACGATGCCGAAAGCCGTGATGATTTTGATCACGAAGCTCAGATAAGCATTAATGTCCGTCATCCACGTGACATCATCAGGAATCGTTGCGGCGAAGAACTGAAATACGAGCGGGAATACGATGAAATACGCAAATACCATACCTAGATAAAAAAGCACTACGCTCGAAACGAGCAGTGGTATCGCAAATTTCTTTTCTTTGAGATACAGACCTGGTGCAACGAATGCCCAGATCTGGTGGAGTACGAACGGCATCCCTATAAACAAAGCGCCATAAGCGGCCATCTTGAAAGGCGTTAGAAACGGCGAAGCGACCTCGGTGGCGATCATGGTCGCTCCACCCGGTAAGTGCGCCATCAGCGGTGATGCGATCCAGTGATACACATCGTTCGCGAACAACATCAACGGAACGAATGCAAGTGCAACAGCGAGCAGCGCACGCAAAATGCGCTTCCGCAACTCGACAAGGTGGCTTAAGAGCGGCTGTTCGTCGTTGTCTACCGCCGCATCGTGTTCGCTTTCTCGATCTGGCGGTTTGTCGTCCGGGTAGAGCGGGTCACTCACTAGCGGGTTTCTCATCGCTCGGAGGTTTGGGCGATGGATTGTCTTTAATCTCGGCTTCGCCTTCACGCACAGCGTCCGATACGCTACTTGAGATATCGCGCTTTAGTGCCTTCGCTTCAGCTTCTACCTGTTTAAGTTCTGCCGTGATTTGCTCGTTGTGGAGCTGGCGACGAATATCGTCCATACCGACTTCACGGTCGATTTCCTGACGAACGTTGTTGTAGACTCGTCGCATGCGCCCCATCCATAGTCCAATCGTTCGCAACACCTCGGGAAGGCGTTGCGGACCGAGAATGAGAAGCGCGATCACGCTAATAAGAAAAAGTTCGGCAAATGAAATGTCGAACATGGCGATTTAGTCGCTCGATTTCTGGGTTGACTCGCCCGAATCAGGACTCGAAGATTCTGAGGCATCGGCGGACTGCTCAGTTCCCATGCTGGACCGAAAACCCTTGATTGCATGGCCGAGGTCGCTACCAAGCGACTTCAGCTTCTTTCCTCCGAAAATTAAAAGGACGATCATTAGGATCAGACCGATTTCAAGTGGACCAAGACCCATTTTGAAGTTCCTCTACCGGCGAAAACGACGCGAAATTGCTGTTACGAAGAAACGTACGATTGTTACTACTCCCACGCACATCGCAACAAACAGAAACACCGACAGCAGGATCATGCCAATTTCAAGTGGACCAAAAGACATGATTGGATACCTCTGAGGGTAGCAACGCGTTATGTTGCAATCACAACGAACTAACTTCAGTATCTGTAACCCACACTCCAGAGAACCGTCTTTCCATCGTCGGTTCACAGTGTCACCGAAAGTATGCTAGCTCGGGTGATTGACTGATTCAAGTATATCGTTGAATTGTGTCTATTTTGTAACTTCGAAGTTGTATGCGTCGAGACACGGATTTAACGTTTAGTTAATAGCAGAACAGCAACGAGGCAACTGACGATACCCGATACCATCAATACGTCATTGCTGACGTCAGGCAACCAATTTAGTAAGACGGCGGAAAACTGCGCTAGTCCGCCTCCACCGAAAAAAACGACCCATAGCTTCCGCCATTTTGAATCCTGTGATTTGTTCAAACTCGATTGCAATTTATCCAATGCGTGCGCCTGAACTCGCAATTGCCTTTCGACACCCCCAAGCCGGTCGCCTGCGGTGAGTAGCAGGTGCGGAAGGCGAGGCAACTGACCGAGTAGCTTAGGCGCATTGTCCGTGAACGCTTTCAAGGTAGCTTCGATACCATAGCGTTGTTGCATCCATCGTTCCATGAAAGGCTTAGCTGTGGTCCACAGATCCAAATCCGGGTCAAGTTGGCGTCCCAATCCCTCAATGTTCAAGAGAGTCTTTTGCAGGAGAACGAGCTGAGGTTGGACTTCCATATTGAATTGACGCGCTGTCATGAATAAGTTAAGTAGAAAGTGACCGAACGAGATTTGCGATAGCGGTTGTAGAAACAACGGTTCACACAGCTCGCGAATGACTTGCTCAAACGCTTGTACGTCAGATTCAGCACCAATCCAACCTGATTCCGCGTGCAGCTGTGCAATCTCTTTGAAATCTTGATTGAAGAACGCAACGATGTTCCTCGCAAGATAGGTTTGATCCTCAGCTGTTAGCTGACCCATGATGGCGCAATCCACAGCGATATAGCTCGGATCGGTTGGATCGTCAACATCGATAAATATGTTGCCGGGGTGCATATCGGCGTGAAAGAAGTTGTGCTCGAATACTTGGGTAAAGAACGTTTCGACACCGCGTACAGCGAGTTTCTTGAGATCGGTACCACGAGCGATTAATTCACTTGTTGCAGAGATCGGTATACCGTGAATTCGTTCTAGGACAAGCACGTCCGTCGTCGTAAATTCACGAAAGACGCGGGGGACATACAGCAACTGTGACTCGGCGAAGTTGTAGCGCAGCCGAGTGGTGTTTTGTGCCTCCTTTGTCAGGTCTAGTTCGTTAAAGATGGTTTCCTCGTAGTCTTGGACGACTTCGATCAATCTGAGGCGGCGAGCATCTCTCGAAATGGCGTGGAGAAACGTGACAGCTTGAAAAATGAGCGCCAAGTCCTTTTGAATACGGTCGGCAACATCGGGTCGAATGACCTTTACGACAACCTCGTTTCCATCTTGAAGTCGCGCAGCATGGACTTGAGCGAGCGAAGCGGATGCGATAGGTTCAGATTCAAAATCACTGAAGAGCTTGTCTACTGATCGGTTCAACGATTTCTCAATGCGTGCAATCGCTTCTTCCGTTTCAAATGGTGGAACTTGGTCCTGCAGCTTGGCTAGTTGATCTGCGTAGTCAACCGGTAATAAATCGCGGCGCGTAGAGAGGATCTGACCGAATTTGATGAATACCGGACCCAAGTGTTCGATGGCTTCCCGAAGGCGGAGCGCAGAAGATTTCTTAGGTCTCGGTAGATAGCGAGACAACAGTAACCACCGGAGCCAGTGGTCAGCTGTTAGCTCAAGGAGGATGGTGTCGAGGCGAAAGCGGATGACCGTCAGGAGAATCCGCAAGGCATGCCACAGTGGTCTCACGCAACCACCGCCTAGTCGTCGATGTTAGATTTCCGTCCGCTAGACTCGGCGAGCTGCCGTTGAAGGTCTTCTACCCGGGCTTCAAGTTCGGCGACACGATCTTCTAGTTTGGCGACGGACTCCCCACTATTTGAGAGATTAGCGAATTGTGCGCTGATGGTTTCCATGGCTGAACGAGCAGCGGCAACGCCGTAGTCTCGGGCAGCTTTTGCTTTTTCTGCAACATCTTTCGGATCAAGCGGTGGTCCAAAAATCACATGTAATTCGTCAAGAATCGTCTCATCGCCGTGTAGTGCGATATGGCTCGTATTTGATGTCATAAGCGCTTGGCTGATGCTGGACATCGAGCCAGTGATTTCGAGATCTGGTTCATCGACATTATCCGGTTTCACTTCAACGTGCCGATCTACAACTCGTAGATGAAAATCCTGCCCTGACATGTTGAATTGCACGGACCGCCCTTCGAGACGCTCAAGCGCTTGTCTAGCCTTTGAGTCGAAGGAAACGCGCGTTTTGATTGCGGTCTCCATGCTGCCAGCGAATGTGCTCTCGAGTATGCTCATCTTGTGCCCCAATGAAGTGCGGCGATGCCGCCTAGTAAATTATCGTAACGAACATCGTTGAATCCGCAGTCTCGAAGCATGAGAGCCAACACGGCTTGAGATGGATGCGTTTCGATCGATTCGACGAGGTATTCGTAAGGTCGGGACGATCCGGCAACAACGTTTCCAACCAATGGCCATGTCCACTTGAATGCGCCGAATGCGAGTCGGACTACAGGGTTAATTGGTTTTGAGAAATCAAGCACGACCAAGCGCCCGCCGGGACGGAGCACGCGTCTAAACTCTGCAAGTGCGCAGGGTTGATCCGCTACGTTGCGTAGGCCAAACCCGATCGTTACGGCGTCGAACTGTGTGTCTTGAAATGGGAGTTGCTGAGCGTCGGCAAGGACGAATTCAATGTCCATGCAGCCTGCATCGATTGAACGATTGCGCCCCTCTTGCAGCATCGAGTTGTTGATGTCGAAACATGTGACGTTGCCGGAGGGACCTACCGCTTGATGGACTAAACGCGCGATGTCTCCGGTACCGCCAGCGGCGTCTAGAACCGCGCTTCCTTGTCGAAGCGCTGCACTCTCCACCACCATCCGCTTAAGTACCCTATGTGTTCCTAAAGACATGAAGTCGTTCATGACGTCATATCGAGAAGCGACGCTATCGAAAACCGTATGGACACGAGCTGTCTTCTCGGAGGCCGAAACCTCTTCGCGTCCAAAAAATACTTTGGGTTCAGTCATTCTTAGTAGGAGGTTGCCAATGGCCGACCGGGATTTGAGGCAATCTTGTAGCGTTTGCAGCTTTCAGATCGGCTAAGTACTTTTGCCAATAGCTGTCGTGCTGGTCGTAGAGTTCGCGAAGGTATTCCCAAGAGTAAATGCCCGTGTCATGGCCGTCGTCGAACATGATCCGCACCGCGTAATTCCCAATCGCCTCAATCTTGTCGATACCTACGTGTTTTTTTCCGGTCTGTAGAACGCTCTGCTCAGGTGAATGCCCGCGGACTTCTGCCGAAGGACTGAATACACGCAGTGCTTCTGCAGTTAACGTAGCAGTGATACCGTCGTCAAACTCTATCTCGAGTGTCTTGGCGTTCGAGTGATAAGTGATCGCAGTGGGCGTCATGCGTTAAGGTGCAGCGAATCTAGAGGATGAAGCGCGATAGGTCCTGATCCTTCGCGAGCTCCTCTAAATGTTCGTTGACGTATTGGGCGTCGATCTTCACCGACTGAATTGTGTCTCCAGCACTAAAGGAGACTTCGTCCATTAACCTCTCCATGATGGTGTGTAGACGACGTGCGCCAATGTTCTCGGTATTCTCATTTACTTCAAATGCGATTTCCGCGATGCGTCGCACAGCGTCGGACGTGTATTCCACGGTGATTCCGTCGGTCGCGAGAAGCGCCTCATATTGCTTCGTTAGCGCGACGTCGGTATCAGTAAGAATGCGCTCGAAATCGTCAGGCGTAAGTGCGCTAAGTTCGACACGAATCGGCAGTCGTCCCTGCAATTCAGGAATCAGATCAGAAGGTTTGGATAGATGGAATGCGCCAGACGCAATGAACAGGATGTGGTCAGTCTTCACTGACCCATATCTCGTTGTGACGGTTGACCCTTCGATAATAGGTAATAAGTCACGCTGTACACCTTGGTGCGCGATATCTCTACCGGCGTAGTCATCACGGGACGCTACTTTATCAATTTCGTCCAAGAAAACGATGCCACTATCTTCGACTTGGTTTATTGCGTTGCTGTGAATTTCGTCCTCATTGAGCAAATTTGACGCTTCTTCTTCACGTGCTCGACGCCAGGCGTCCTTAACGGTAAGTTTCGCTGTCTTCCGACGAGAGCCGCCGGTGATATTTTGGAATGCGGATTGGATTTGATCGGAGAGGTCGTCCATATCAGCACCCATGCCCGGGACTAGGACCTTGACGCCCTGCGAGGCAACATCGATTTCGACTTCTCTGTCGTCCAAATCACCATTTCTGAGCTGTTGGCGCAACCAATCCCGCGTTTGGATTGCCGCTTCATCGCCGTTTGCGGGGTCTGACGATCCTTCTTTGGAGTTGACGTTGAGAAGCGCGTCAAGAATCCGTTCCTCTGCAGCGTGATCTGCTCGCGATTGAACCTCAGTCATCGCGGATTCGCGTTGTATAGAAATGGCGGCTTCAACAAGGTCTCGAATAATGGAATCGACGTCTCGTCCCACATAGCCGACTTCGGTGAATTTGGTTGCTTCAACTTTGACAAAGGGGGCGTTCGTGAGTCGTGCTAAGCGCCTTGCAATTTCTGTTTTTCCGACCCCGGTAGGACCGATCATCAAGATGTTCTTAGGCGTGATCTCGTCACGCATCGATTCGTCAACCTGCATGCGACGCCAGCGGTTTCGCAGTGCAATCGCGACGGCTCGCTTAGCCGCGTCTTGACCGATGATGAACTTGTTCAGCTCACTGACGGTTTCTCTAGGGGTCATGACCATTAGTTAGTGCTCAGCGTCTCGATTTGGTGTTGAGTGTTTGTGTAAATGCAGATATCGGACGCGATTTGTAGTGCTTTAGAGACAATCGCATGCGCGTCGAGTTCAGTGTTGTCAAGCATCGCGAGCGCGGCCGCTTGCGCATATGGCCCGCCAGAACCTATGGCAATCAAGCCTTGATCGGGTTCGATTACATCGCCGTTTCCACTCACGACAAGTGAATTGCTCGCGTCCGCAACAGCTAACAATGCTTCAAGGCGGCGTAGCGTGCGGTCACTCCGCCAATCCTTTGCTAGTTCGACGGCGGCCCGGGTCAGGTTACCTGAGTATTTATCAAGATTTGCTTCGAATCGTTCAAACAGGGTGAACGCGTCAGCCGTCCCTCCTGCAAAACCAGCGATGACATTGTCATTGTGCAAACGACGTACCTTGACCGCGCTGTTTTTCATCACAACGTGACCTTGAGTGATTTGACCATCGCCACCCAACGCGACCATGTTCTCGCGTCTGACACTTACGATGGTGGTTCCGTGAAATTGTTCCACAATATTTCTCACTAACTGATAGACAAAGCGATTGAACGCAGGTTGGGCCGTTAGGTTTCCCGTATGCCAAGCAAGATCGCGTCGACTTGCTCAGACCCTAAACGCTCAATGGCAGCCTGAGCTTCTGCTTGGGACGAGAAGGGACCCACGACCACGCGATACCTCTCGCCGATTCCTGGTACTTCCACTGCCGTTGTTTTCGCATGATATCCTCTCAGCACTAACGATGCGCGAAACACGTCTGCGTGACGTTGTTGCTCGAACGAACCGGCCTGGAGGAGAAAACTCTCAATTGCTGGCTCGGGCGTCGGCTGGGTCGTGGTCTCAACCACTTCTTCAACCGTTACGAGTTCTCGTACGGGCGCTTCCGACGGTTCCCGTTCTCGAGTTGACTCGAGAATATCCGGGAATTCATACTCATATTGCACGGGTGACGTATCGATATCGGGGAAAGCTACCGTATCGGGTTGATAGTTGTCCAGCATTGGAACGCCGACCGCGGCTACGAAGATCAATGCTAAGCAACCGACGACAAATCCGGCGACGAAATTCGTTAGACTGAATCCTTCGGAACGACGTGATTTGGATCGGGATTTACTTGCCAATAGGTTCCTCGCACTCGGCAGAGACAGAATGATATGACGGGCTAAGCGACACTGACAGACTCACGCGTTGAGCGTCGCTTCAAGATTCTTTGGGTCGTACTCGCCCGTTAGCACAACCTTACCTATGGATTCTGGGAGTACGAATCGCAACTTTCCTTGGGCAACTTTCTTGTCCATTGCCATGCTAGCGAGCATGCGATCTTTATCCACGTGCGGTGCTTCGGATGGGAGTCCATAGGCTTTCACGATGTTACGAATTCGCTGTGTTGTTCGAGTATCGCACAGGTCCTCGCGTAACGCTAGATCCGCAGCCATCACCATGCCAATACTGACCGCTTGACCATGAAGCAGCTCGCCATAACGAGTTTCAGCTTCAAGTGCATGTCCAAACGTGTGCCCGTAGTTCAATATCGCTCGTCGGTTCTGCTCCCGCTCATCGGACGCTACAACCTCAGCTTTGATCTCACAACTACGGCGAACGATGAACTGGAGTGCCTCTGGTTCTCGAGCTAAGACTGATTGCGAGTTGTCTTCCAGCCATTCGAAAAACGCTGCATCGTAGATTACGCCGTACTTGATGACTTCAGCCAATCCTTCGATGAAGATGTCTTCGGGTAATGAAGCCAATACGGCAGTGTCGATTAGAACGGTTTCGGGTTGATAGAAGGCGCCGATTAGATTTTTACCGCTCGCGTGATTGACGGCGGTTTTGCCCCCGATCGCGGAATCAACCTGGGCGAGTAAAGTGGTCGGAATCTGTATCAAGCGCACCCCGCGCTGATACGTTGCCGCCACAAATCCTGCCAAATCGCCGACTACACCGCCTCCGAGTGCGACGATAACGACGTCCCTATTGAACCGACACTCGATCAGTTGATCCATGACACTGCTGTAGGTGTCTAGTGATTTGTATTGCTCGCCGTCTCCTATCAAGATCATTTCGTGATCAG
The DNA here is from genome assembly GCA_965220235.1 of Candidatus Azotimanducaceae bacterium. Classification (GTDB taxonomy): domain Bacteria; phylum Pseudomonadota; class Gammaproteobacteria; order Pseudomonadales; family Azotimanducaceae; genus Bin55. Next base: position 772,760 of record OZ244815.1, read on the forward strand.
CGGCCAGGTTGCTGATGACCCCACCATATAACGAGGCAACCCGTTCATTCGAAATGGCTGCAATACGGGATTCAATCGCAAGGTCAAACTTCAGCTCGGGATTCTGAAGGTAGTCCGAACCAATATAAATCTCGCTCGCACGACCGTCGGCAAGATCAAGAGTGAGTGCTGATTTCAATGTCTCACCATCGAGTGATACCAAGTCGCGATGCTCGAAGCAATCTCGTGCGCGTTCGCGTACGTATCTGTGTCGAACGTCGCATCAGCCAATGCCGAATATACGGGTTCCCTCTCCCGTGCCATCCTCTCAATCACTGTTTCAGGATCGTCGTCCTGTAGTAGCGGTCGAGACGTGTCCTCAGCGACACGAGCCAAGATCTTATTAATCGAAGCGAGCAGATAGACGACAAAACCTCGTGCAGACAGATGCTCACGCGTCGTCGCACGCATGACGGCGCCGCCGCCAGTCGCTAGGACGATATTGCGCATTTGGGAGAGCTCGTCGATGATTGACGCTTCGCGTCGACGGAATTGTGATTCGCCTTCGAACTCGAATATCCAGGGAATTGAGACGCCAGCCCGCTCCTCCAGGACGCGATCAGAGTCAAAGAACGGAAAACCAAGCTGTGCCGCGAGATCTTTTCCTATGGTTGTCTTGCCGGATGCTGTCATGCCGACTAGAAATATGCTACGAGTAAACATGATCGGCGTCTATATCAGCAGGTACGGGAGATCGCTAAATGACATTTGGTGGCGACGCCAAATGTGAATTATCGGGATTTTGTTGATAACTATCCGTCAATCGTACGACGGATGTAGAGAAAGTGCTGCAATTTAAAGGTACTCGAATTTGCCATTGACGACAGGACGATTCGCGTGCTTGATTGTTGGTGAACGGACTGAGGCGGTTTTTGTCGCACATATTGGTACTCGTAGGGTAGTTGAGTGGCAGGCAACCGCTACATAATTTCTTTATTGGAGTGGTCGAATCAGATCGTGGACCTGTCGAAGTTAGCTAAGAGATTTGCTTGGCGCGGCGTCAATCACGTCGACCGGCCTCGTCGTTTATTAAAGATAGCTGCCTGGATTTCAAGCGTCGCCGTTTGTGCGTTCTCAGTAAACCTTGCAGCGCTGTTTTTATATCTAGATCCCCAGCTGCCAGAGGCGGAGTCGTATCGGCACTATCGATACGAAACACCGCTTCGGATTTTGACGCACGATGGTAAGTTAATCGCTGAGTTTGGTGAGCGTCGATTGATTCCGATTACCCTCAACGATGCCCCTGACCTGTATTTACAAGGGGTGATCGCCACTGAGGACAAACGTTTCTATAGCCATAGTGGAATCGACTGGATTTCCCTCGCGAACGATATGGTGGAGCTTGTGTTCGAACCTGAGGTCGTACGCGGCGCTTCAACCATCACGATGCAACTCCCTCGCAACGTTGCGGATCTCTCGCGGGATAAGACGGTTATCCGTAAGGTCAAGGAAATGCTCTTAGCGCTCAAGATTGAACGTGAGCTTACGAAAGATGAGATCCTTGAGCTTTACGTCAACGTGGTGCCGTTTGGCAAACGCGCGTACGGGATACAAGCCGCTTCATATACCTATTACGACAAGGCGCCCAGCGAACTGACACTGCCTCAGTTAGCGATGCTGGCTGGCGTGCCTAAGCGACCAGAAGCCGGTAACCCTATCAACGGTCCCGAATGGGCTCTTGACCGTCGCAATCTAGTGTTGCGTAGGATGCGGGATTCAAACGTTATCACGCTTGATGAGTACGAAGAAGCAGTCGCAACGCCGATTACCGCGAAGGTCTACACCCGTCAATTGGATCTACATGCACCATATCCTGCGGAGATTGCTCGTAAGGAGCTGCTCAATCTCTACGGTGATGAAATTTACACAGGTTTTTCGATCTACACGTCGATAGATTTGGAGCAGCAAGCTGCGGCGCAACAAGCGATCCGATCTGAGTTAGAAGTCTACGATCGCCAGTATGGATATCGAGGCCCGGAAGGTCGTATTGATGCCTCGATGCCGGTTGAGAGCATGCTTGAAGCGTTGGATTCGTACTCGGCGATTTACGACTTCGAACCGGCGGTGGTCCTTAGCTTAGAGACCCAAACAGCGACGATACTCCGAGCAAACGGGAGCGTAGAGACGATTCCATGGGAAGGAATTTCCTGGGCTAGAAAGGCTCTAGACGATGCGTACGTTGGGGTTGATCCGACCAAGGCCGCGGATGTACTCAGAGTCGGTGATGTCATTCGAACACGTTTAGAAGACGGTGAATGGGTTCTCGGACAAATTCCGGCCGTCTCAGGAGCGATTGTTGCAGTCGATCCCGATACTGGTGGTTTAAGTGCGTTGGTCGGCGGCTACAGTTTTGAAATCAATCAGTACAACCATGCGACACAGGCACGCCGACAACCTGGATCAAGTTTCAAACCGTTTGTGTACTCAGCCGCACTTCATAACGGCGTAACGCCTGCAACGGTCTTCCTTGACGCTCCTTTGGTATTCGAGGATCCGTCGATGGAAGGCTCGTACCGACCAAAGAATGACGGTGGCACCTATCAAGGACCTACCCGACTTCGTGAGGCGCTGATGCGGTCAATAAATCTCGTTTCGATACGAGTATTGACGAACGTTGGTGGCGACAAAGTCATCGACTATCTACCACGCTTCGGCTTCGATACGACCCAGATGCCCAGTAATACTCAAGTCGCGATTGGCGGAGGTAGTCTCGCATACAGTCCGCTCGAAATGGCGTCTGCCTACAGCGTGTTTGCGAACGGCGGTTACAAGATTCAGCCTCACTTAATCAATAAGGTAATCGGAAAAGACGGTTCGGTAATTTATGAACCGCGGTACCCAATCGTTTGTCCTGAGTGCGAGGAAACCGCCGGACTCCAAGCGTCAGTTAATGGCGAAGTTGGTAGCGTAGGTCTGCTAGAAACTCCGCAATTACTAGCTCCTCGAGTTATCGATCCTCGTAATGCTTTCTTAATGAACTCGATGCTGCGGGACGTTGTAAGGCGTGGTACGGGAAGTAAAGCGCTTGCGCTCGAGCGTGACGACCTTGCCGGCAAGACTGGTACAACCGACGAAGCACTCGACACTTGGTTTAACGGCTTTCATCCCCAGCTCGTTGCAACGGTATGGGTGGGATTTCCTCAACAACAGTCGCTCGGGCGAGGTGAGTACGGATCAACTCGGCCCTTGTTGATTTGGACGAACTTTATGCGACGAGCACTCCGCGACGTACCTGATCATCCATTGCGACAACCTAATGGGATCGTGCGCGTTCGAATCGATCCAGAAACAGGGCAGCTTGCTTCGCACAATCAAAGTAATGCTATTTTTGAGTATTTTCGAGACGAGAATTCACCAGCGGCACTCGCCGATGATCGACGGGACATCGTTAGCGATACAGTGTCGCCGGAGAACATTTTTTAGGCCATGAAAGTCGCACCAAGACTCCATGTGCATCCAATATTCGCATTCGCAACATACTCAGCGAGTTGTTAAACGTGTCCGATCCTACTGACCCAACCCTTCAACAGCCCCCAATCGACAAGTCGATGGCGTACATCGTGTACGTTCTGTACCTCGTTGGATACTTAGTGGGTGGTGCCGCGGCTCTCATAGGTGTTGTGATCGCGTACCTTGCACGAAGACGCGCTAGCGACCAGTTACTCCGGTCGCATTACTCGTGGCAGATTCAGATTTTTTGGTGGAGTCTTCTCGCGTTCGTTCTTGTGGCGCTCGTAGCTGCGATCTTTATCCTCGCGGTAGAGTTTTGGTTGCTTGGAGTGTTTGTTGGCGTTATTTCCGCGTTGGTCATCACCCTGACTGTGGTCGTCTTCGCGATTCGCGGTATGTTAGACCTCAGTAAGAACAGTGTGCCGAGTGAACGCTACGTCATATGAGGATCCGGTGGAGAACGTCCTCGTCTATTGAACAATCTTGATATAGTCACCTGCGCGAGGCTCACCGCGTGGATAGTCGCCATTCAATAGTCGCAAAGTCTGAACGGCGTTGCTACGAATCGGCGTTGAGGTCGCAAGATCTTGATAGGTTTGACCCGGTTTAGCCACGATTACTTTGATCTTGGTGGTTGTATCTTGTTGAATGTCGCTTGGTCTCATGTCGCGAATTCCCCTGAGAATCGACATAAAGTCCTTCTGAAACTGTTCAACATCACCCTTAGGTCCCGTCTCTCCACGAACGGTATATACGTCAGTTCCCAATCGCACCACTGCGAGCAGACTGAAACGATTTGAACCAGCGAGCTTTAGTTCCGCAACATACACAGGTCGTCCGTTGCCGAGGTCTATGGTTTGTTCGTTTTCGAGATCGGTGCGTTTAAGCGTGTCTCTTACAAAATCTTTCGGAACAATCTCACCGTCTGGTGTATGTCGCGTGATGGCAGCCCATGCGACATCCGCTCCGCCTTTCGCTTCGCCGGTAACTTGCTGTTGGTTGTAGCGAACGTACCAAGAGGTCGGAAACTCAATCACGACTCTTGCGGTCTTGTCAAAGAACACGTGCTGGGACAGCATCCCGGTCATGGCTTCGCTGCCAAATTTCATGCCGTCCATAAGCCCCCAGAAGTTGTCGATCGGCTCAATCAGATCTTTCGGTAGGGATCCGATAGCGAAACTGACAATCTCGTGTAATCGCTTGTCGTTTTGTGGGTGGGTAGCGAACAGACCGTGATACGTTGCGGGTTGGCCTCGCACTTCTTTGGCGAACAGGGATTGGTCTTTCAATACCTGCAGAGCGTCGATGATCGCGAGTGGGTTGTACCCAGCCCTTGCGACGATCTCGGCTCCAATTTGGTCGGCTTCCAGTTCCATTTCTCGACCGTAGCCAGCAACGATCGTTTTGGCTGTTGCGTTAGATACGTCCATCATCTCGCCACGCCCAGTCATGATCATGGCTGCGATACCTGCCGCCTTGCCTAACAGTTCGGTATTCCTCTGTTTCTTTCCGTGTTCAGCAACTACGTGGCCGATTTCATGCGCGATGACCGCGGCGAGTTGATCCTCAGACTCAAGAAAAATGAGTAAACCACGATTTACGAATATGTATGCGTCTGGCGTCGCGAATGCATTAACCGCAGGACTATCAACTACGAAAAAGTAGAACTTGCGGTTACCAGCGTTTGTATGGCGCAACAGCTTCGTGCCAATACGTTCGACGTATGCCTGCCAACCATCGGCTTCATAAAACCCATCGTTATCGAGCAGTTCGTTATAAAGCCTTGAACCCGTACCAGCGGACACAAAGCTCGTGAGCGCGATTACGGCACAAAAAGCGACAAATCGGATAACGGGTGCGCTGTTAGGCATCTTTGAACAGAATTTTGTAATGAATGTGTCTACAACTTTGACAGGTAGACGTGAAGATTATCGTACTAATCGTTGCCGAATTTCGAAATTTAGCAAAGGTTCAATGAACCCTTTCTGTGAAAATTGCTTCTACGTTAACTCGGTTACAAACCACTGTATATTTATATAGAATTAACTAGATTAATTGGACGTCGTACCGTACCGTTTTTGGAATCGTTCGACGCGTCCTGCTCGGTCAACGATCTTTTGCTGACCGGTGTAGAACGGGTGACACTTCGCACATATATCTAAGTGGATGTCTTCCTTTAACGTGGAACGCGTAACGAACGTGTTTCCGCAACTGCACGTTGCCGTAATTTGGTGGTATTCAGGATGAATATCAGGTTTCATACTGGCTGGAGAAGTGAATTAGCGTGCGCAATTCTAGTCGTTTAATGGTCGACATGTCCGAAAACGATTGCAATATCGTCAAGGTAGTCGTACCTAGAAGGGTGTGGGACACGTACGACTACTCAGTTCCTCATGGTATGCCAAAACCGATGGTTGGTGCTCGCGTACGCGTACCACTCGGTCATGGCAGAGCCGTTGGCGTGGTTGTGGAAATTACTGAACGATCTGACTTTGAACTTAGAGATATTGAACGGGTCATCGACGAGCAGCCGCTACTTAGTGAAGAGGTCGTCGACTTGGGGATGTGGATGTCGGAGTATTACCATCATCCTTTAGGCTCTGTTTTCGAGACGATTCTGCCTAGTGCTGCCATACGCGGTCAACCCGCTAGAACCGAACCTGAAAAGCAATGGACGCTAATTAGGCAAGCGAACCCCACGACAATACGAGCGAACGCCAAACATCAGCGTCATGCATGGCAAACGATTCAAGAACGAGAAGTAGTCCGTGAGTCAGACCTAAAGTCGTTAGATGTCACACGAACATCGTTAGAAGCCCTTGAACACAAGGGGATGGTGAAGCAGTCCTCTGTCGCTACATCGCAAATCATTACCCCCAGTCCCATCAGTCCGACAGACGAACAAAGGACTGCAATTGAATCGATTAAGGCGGATTTACAGACGTTTCAGACGTTTCTATTGGACGGGATCACCGGAAGCGGAAAGACTGAGGTATACCTGCAGGTCATCGAAGAGGTTATCCGTAGAGGCCAACAGGCGCTTGTGCTTGTTCCGGAGATCGCACTTACGCCTCAGATGACGAATCGTTTTCACGAACGATTCAGTCGAATGGCCGTTATGCATTCAATGATCTCAAATGCGAAGCGATTCGACACCTGGTCGCGAGCGGCGATAGGTGAGATTCCGATTATCGTAGGAACGCGGTCTGCGGTCTTCACTCCGTTCAAGAACTTAGGCGTCGTCATTGTCGATGAGGAGCATGACCCCTCGTATAAACAGAATGAGTCATTGCGATATTCCGCGCGTGACATTGCCGTGATGCGAGCTCGCAATCTCGGGATACCGTGTGTTCTAGGAAGCGCGACCCCGTCAATGGAATCCGTGATGAACGCTCGGTCGCAGCGCTATCGATACCTTCAGCTTTCGCATCGACCTGGTTCGGCACAACTACCATCATTCCACATTCAGGACATGCGACGTACGCATGTTCAAGGTGGCATCTGTGAGCCTCTGCTAAAAAGGATCGGGGAACACTTGGATCGAGACGGGCAAGTCCTGATCTTGATCAATCGGCGCGGACATTCCACCTACTACCTTTGTCAAGAGTGCGGTTGGACCGCCATGTGTTCGGATTGCGATGTCAGATTAACGTGGCATGAAGTTCCGACCAAACGGCTACAGTGTCATTCGTGCGGACGGAACTACCAACCGGTGGCGAAGTGTCCCGATTGCGATAAAAAATCGATCGTCACCCTCGGCGTCGGAACACAGCAGGTCGAGGAGACACTTGCTGCGACTTTTCCCGATGTGCCGCGGCATCGAATTGACCGCGATAGCGTTCGGACGAACCGACAGTTGACTGCAACATTCTCTCGCCTCCTGCATGCCAAAGAGGGGTTGCTGATTGGTACGCAGATGCTGGCCAAAGGTCACCATTTCCCCAACGTCACCATGGTTGCAGTCATTGCTGCAGATAACGGATTTCTATCGACAGACTTTCGTGGTCCGGAGCGAACTGCACAGCTGATCGTCCAAGTTGCAGGGAGAGCAGGACGCGAGGAAAAGCGCGGCGAAGTTTGGATACAGTCTTACGATCCAGAAAACCAGGATCTGCAATCATTGGTGAAGGAAGGGTATGAAGGATTCACTGCGACGGAATTACGACTACGCGAGGAAGCGAACTTCCCGCCTTTCGGGCATATGGCGGTCATTCGTTCGGAAGGTCCCGAAGAGCGAGTGGCCGAGGAATTCTGCGCTGAGGTGTTGAACACCCTCCGTCAGTGTGACGTAAGAGTTCTAGGACCAGCCTATGCACCTATTACCCGGGTTGCCAAGCAATTTCGATTTCAGGGCATTGTGCTCGCGAAGGGAAGGCGACAGCTCCACGCTGCGCTAAAAACAGTCGAACGGATGCGTCCAAAATCACGAAAAACACGATGGTCGATTGACGTCGACCCAAGTGAAATGGCTTGATACGAACCAGTCAGCCTGTGAGAGTCGTCGAATTCATGAGGTAGCGATCGATCTCTCTTGCTGCCTCGCGGCCTTCATTTATCGCCCACACAACCAATGATTGTCCGCGTCGACAGTCACCGGCAGCAAATACGCCATTAGCGGAAGTTGCGTACCTACCTTTATCTGCAAGATAGTTTGTTCGCCCGTCAAGATCTAACGAGAGTGGCTCCGATGCGTAATGCTCGGGCCCGCGGAATCCAAGTGCTAAGAAAATGCGATCAAATTCCCAGACTCTTTCTGTGCCTTCGATTGGCGTAGGCGAACCCGATTCCATACTGATATCGAGGGTTTTTACACCCGCAACTCTGCCGTTCCCGTTATCGATGAATTCAGTCGTGCTGATTGCGAATACCCGCGGGTCTTCGCCAAATTTCGCACTCGCTTCTTCATGACCGTAATCGACGCGGAAGATCATGGGAAATTCAGGCCATGGGTTGGTCGAACGCCGCTCCGGTGGATGCGAGGGAAACAGCTCAAAGTTGACTAACTGTGCGCACCCGTGGCGCATGGCTGTCCCGAGGCAGTCCGTACCAGTATCCCCGCCACCGATAACTAGCACCTTTTCGCCGGAAACATCGATGTAGTTTCCATCTTCGAGATTCGAATCGAGCAGGCTTTTGGTATTTGCCGTTAGATATTCCATCGCGAAGTGAATTCCATCCAACTCACGCCCTGGGAGAGCTAGATCATTCGGGTTGGTTGCACCGGTGGCGAGCAATAGTGCGTCGTTCTCAGAGGTTAATTCACGTATATCGAGTGTACCGTTCGAGCCGTCTCCGATATCGCTACTTGGCTTGAATACGACCCCTTCCTGCTCAAGTAATTCGAGTCGCCGCTGAACAATCAGCTCTTTATCTAGCTTCATGTTCGGGATGCCGTACATGAGTAGACCGCCAATTCGATCCGCTCTCTCGTATACCGTCACAGTGTGACCCTGTCGATTGAGCTGATCAGCTGCGGCGAGTCCAGCGGGACCTGACCCAACGACTGCCACGGATTTATTAGTCCGTCGACTGGGCGGGTTCGACTGAATCCAACCGTTCGCAAAACCCTTGTCCACGATCGCCATTTCGATGTTCTTGATGGTGACTGGGGGATCCGTGATTCCTAATACGCAACTTCCCTCACAGGGCGCCGGACAGACGCGGCCCGTGAACTCAGGGAAGTTATTGGTTGCATGTAATCGATCCAGTGCGTCTTGCCATTGATCACGATAGACTAGATCATTCCACTCTGGGATTAAGTTATGGATAGGACACCCCGCCTTACTCATGCGATTGTCGGGTAGGGTCTGCGATTGACAGAACGGCACCCCACAGTCCATGCACCGAGCGCTTTGAGACGTTAGACGCTCTTCGTCGTGATCGGTATAGATCTCGCGAAAATCTGTGATTCGTTCGAGCGGCGGTCGATATGGTGCGGTATTCCGCTCGAACTCCATAAAGCCCGTGGTTTTGCCCACTTGTCAGCTACACTTCCGCTGAAGCCAGTTCGGCGTGTTCTGACATGCTTTCGAGGACGCGTTTGTAGTCGGTAGGCATGACTTTCACGAACTCGCGCACCGAACTCGTCCAGTTATCCAGTATTCCTTTGGCGACGGTTGATCCAGTGTAGATCGCGTGTTGGTCGATTAGCCTTTTTAACTCATCGATTTCGTCTCGATCCGCGAGTGACTCAAGTTCGACGAGTTCCATATTGCACTTCGCTGCGAATTGAACTTCTGGATCCCAGACATATGCAATGCCGCCACTCATCCCTGCCGCGAAGTTACGCCCCGTCGAACCTAGAACGATGACGCGACCACCGGTCATGTACTCACATCCGTGATCACCGACCCCTTCGACGACTGCGGTGGCACCACTATTTCTCACGCAGAATCGTTCTGCTGCAATGCCTCGAAAATAGCAGTCCCCTCCGGTAGCGCCATAGAGGACGACATTTCCTATTAGGACTTCATTCTCAGGTTTGAAAGGTGAACTCTTTGGTGGATAGATGACCAAGCGGCCGCCTGACAATCCTTTGCCTACGTAGTCGTTCGCGTCACCTTCAACTTCTAAAGTAACACCCTTTGCCAACCATGCGCCGAAGCTCTGACCCGCGCTACCTGTAAATTTGAAGTGCACCGTGTCGTCGGGGAGCATGTCAGGGCCAACCGCCTTGATGATGGCGTTTGAAAGCAACCCGCCTACGACACGGTTGGTATTGCGAATCGGCAGCGATTCGCGTACACGCATACCTTCTGTCAGTGCCGGTTGCGCGAGAGCGATCAGATCTTTATCGAGTGCGGTATCGAGACCGTGGTCTTGGTTATCTTGGCGATACACACCGAGGCAATCTTCGGGTTCCACGACTGGCTCTAAGATCTTTTGAAGATCGAGTGCCTTGGCTTTCCAATGATCAGCTGCAGCATCTATGCACAGTAGATCCACCCTTCCGACCATTTCATTGACCGTTCGCAACCCGTGCTTGGCCATGATCATCCGTAGTTCTTTCGCGACCATAAAGAGATAGTTCAATACATGCTCGGGCGTTCCGGTAAAGTGTTTTCGCAGAACGGGATCCTGGGTTGCGATACCGACTGGACACGTATTTAGGTGACACTTTCGCATCATGATGCAACCGAGAGATACAAGCGGAGCAGTAGCGAAACCGTACTCCTCAGCCCCTAGGCATGTCGCGATCGCGACGTCACGACCTGTCTTGAGTTGCCCGTCCACTTGCAGTGCGACTCGCGAACGCAGATTGTTAAGTACGAGTGTCTGGTGGGTCTCGGACAAGCCTAGTTCCCACGGGATCCCCGCATGCTTGATGGACGTTAGTGGCGAAGCACCGGTGCCGCCGACATCACCCGCAATGACAAGATGGTCAGTGCGCGCCTTCGTAACACCAGCCGCTACCGTACCTACACCTACTTCGGAGCAAAGTTTGACGCTGATCTCGGCATCTGGGTTGGCGTTTTTAAGGTCGTGGATAAGTTGAGCGATGTCTTCGATCGAGTAGATATCGTGATGTGGAGGTGGACTGATGAGTCCAACACCAGGCGTTGAATGCCGGATTCGAGCAATGAAGTCATCGACCTTCGTACCAGGTAGCTCTCCTCCTTCCCCGGGTTTTGCGCCTTGCACGATCTTGATTTGCAGTTGATCGGCATTTGTCAAGTAATCAATCGTGACACCGAAGCGACCGCTCGCTACTTGCTTAATCGCGGAACGGCGCCAATCACCATTGCTATCAGGATAAAACCGCGCCGAATCCTCGCCACCTTCGCCTGAATTCGATTTGCCACCGACTCGGTTCATTGCGATGGCTAGCGCTTCATGCGCTTCTGCTGAAATAGAACCGAAGCTCATTGCCCCAGTGGCGAAACGTTTCATGATTTCACCTTCGGGTTCCACTTCGTCTAGGGGAATGGACGCTTCCTCAGGTTCGTCGATGAAAGTTAGGAGACCGCGGAGATTTGACTCGCGGGTATTGAGTTCGTTTACGTGCTCGCTAAAGCGCCAATAGGCGTCTTGACTGTTTTCACGTGCAGCAAATTGGAGATCGGCGATCGCTTCCGGATCCCACATATGGCGGTCGCCACCTAAGCGCCAGTGGAAATCTCCTGGGTTAGGAAGCACTGGAATGCGAACGACATTGCGACCAGGGAAGCCAATTTCATGCCGACGCCGCATTTCCTCCAAGAGAACGTCGAAGCCGATCCCCTCAACTCGACTCGCTGTCCCTTCAAACGCTCGCTCGATGACTTCTCCCGCAAGACCGACCGCTTCGAATATTTGCGCTCCTTTGTAGGATTGAAGCGTTGAGATACCCATCTTGGCCATGACTTTCATCATGCCTTTCGCGACTGCTTTCTTATAGGACGTTACCACGTCGAGGTCGTCGTTTACGTGATCTGCGTCGTCAAGATAACCATCACGCCGAGCCTGCCAAAGTGATTCCAACGCTAGGTAAGGATTTATCGCATCAGCACCGTACCCGATGAGTAAACAGTGATGGTGGACCTCTCTCGCTTCTCCCGTTTCAAGTACAAGACCAATGCGTGTTCGCGCATGATGACGTACCAAATGATGGTGGACGGTTCCAACGGCTAACAACGCGCTAATCGGTATTCGATCGTTACTCATGCATCGATCGGATAGCACCACAAGGCGAAAGCCGTCCTCGATGGCTTGCAACGCTTCGTCTGAGATTCTGTCGAGAGCTTCTTGCAAGCCTTTTTCGCCGTCGCTGACGTCAAACGTTGTGTCAACAGTTTTTGCGCGCCAGCCTCGGTGATCGATATGTTGAATCGCCGCAAGCTCGTCGTTACTCAGGATCGGATGGGGAATGCGGAGGCGATTGGCGTGGGATTCCGAGACGCTAAGCAGGTTTTCTTCAGGACCAATGTAGCACTCCAGAGCCATGATGATCTCTTCACGTATTGAATCGATCGCTGGATTCGTCACTTGAGCGAAAAGTTGCTTGAAATAGTCGTACAGCATGCGCGGTTTATCGGACATGACTGCTAACGCGGCATCATTCCCCATTGACCCGAGAGGATCACGCAGCTCCTTCACCATAGGTACCAGCATGAACTGCATGGTTTCCGTTGTATACCCGTGCGCCTGCATACGTTGAAGTAACGTCTCAGGTTCGTAGCCAGGCACCTCGGCTGGCACAGCTAGATGATCGAGTTCGATTCTCTGGTTATCTAACCATTGACGCCATGGGCGCTTCGCTGACCATTCGGATTTGATCTCCTCGTCAGGCACCATGCGACCTTCAACGAAATCAATCAAAAAGAGCTTGCCAGGTTGTAAGCGGCCTTTGGTGACCACCATAGCGGGATCGACATCAAGCACGCCTACTTCGGATGCCATGATGCAGCGATCATCGGAAGTGATGTAGTACCGTGAAGGCCGGAGTCCATTACGGTCAAGCACAGCGCCGATGTAATTTCCGTCGGTGAACGCTATGGACGCGGGGCCGTCCCAAGGTTCCATAAGGCACGAGTTGAATTCGTAGAAAGCCTTTCGATCATCCGACATTCCGTCATGGTGCTGCCAAGCTTCTGGGATCATCATCAAGACTGATTCCTGAAGCGTTCGCCCGGTCATCAGGAGAAATTCGAGAACGTTGTCGAATGTACCCGAATCCGAGCAATCTGGTTCAACCACAGGAAATACTTTCTCTAGGTCGTTGCCAAATAAATCCGACTCAGCAACGCCTTCGCGTGCATTCATCCAGTTGGAGTTGCCGAGAAGCGTATTGATCTCCCCGTTATGACTCATGAAGCGATTAGGTTGAGCGCGGTCCCAAGACGGAAACGTATTGGTCGAGAAGCGCGAGTGCACCATCGAGAGGTGAGATTCGAAGTCCTCGGCCTGCAAGTCCAAGAAGAACGGAAACAGCTGCAAAGGCGTTAGCATGCCTTTGTAGACGATGACTTTTGTTGACAAACTCGCGATATAGAAGAGCTTATTGATATCTAGGGAGGAGTCTGCCTTAATTCGGTGAGTTGCTAACTTGCGAATGATGTAGAGTCGACGTTCGAGCGCGTCCGCCGAGTCACAATCCACCCCAGCGATAAAGCAATGGGACATGTGCGGCATTGCGCGGCGAGCTGCTGATCCAATATCCGCAGTGTCGGGGTCAATCGGCAAGTCTCGCCAACCAAGTAGTTGCTGACCCGCTTCATTGACTGCGTCTTCAACTACCTTTTTGCAGCGATCGCGCTCATCTGGATCTTGAGGCAAGAAGACGATGCCAACCCCGTACTCACCGTGGTCAGGCAGTTCAGCATCGTGGGTTTCGCGGTATACGCGCGCAAAGAACCTATGTGGGATCGCGGTCAGAATACCAGCGCCGTCGCCCGTGTTCTTTTCGTATCCCAGCCCACCACGGTGAACCATGCAGCAGTTCATGTGTTCCGCGTCTTCCATGATGCGGCGACTTGCACGCCCCTTGATGTCGCAGACAAAACCCACACCACAGGAATCTTTCTCATTCCTCGGGTCGTATAGCCCAACGTGCCCCTTAGGACTATGGAGTGGGTTAGCGCTTATAGTGCTCATCGTCAGTGTCGTTGCGCGGTTGTGTTCAATGGTTATCTTGCGTGGAATAAACTAGCTTACATGTACTTTTCATGAGCACGCAACCAGGCGAAAATCGCATGTTGTATGTCTGATTGTCTTGTTTTCAAGGGTAAAAAGGTCTCGTTGCGAGCGAATCGCAACCCGAAAAACACCTTAGCCCCCATTTTCGCCGTGCTAGGCTCAGAAAATCAGGCTCAGCGCAACGAATCAGATTTTATCTTATGAACCAAATTGGATTTAGTGCTGTTAACTCAAGGCGAGACCATCGCGCCAAACCGAGTTCACACGGACTAAATCGCGCGAGTATTCGAAAAACATGGTTGCGCATACAGTGAATTCGGGTCGATATCAGCTTGCGGCGGTCGTACATACCATCGTCTGGGATCACAGTGGCAAGTACCTGTTATTGCTAGAACGGGTCAACACCGGTCTTATGGATGGTCGCCTTACATTACCAGGCGGTCACTTGCAGTCAGGAGAGTCCATCATTGAGGCGGCTGTTAGAGAGGTGCGGGAGGAGGTTGGCATCGAGCTGGAACAGATTTCGCCGTGCTGTGTTTTACCGTATTCGGGCGGCGTGAATTTCGTCTTCGCGAGCGATGCGTGGAGAGGTTCTGTTCGAAACGCAGAACCCGAGAAGTGCGCTAGCGTTGATTGGTATCCGCGAAGTCAACTGCCAGAATCCGTAGTACCTTGGCTTGCCAAGGCTCTGGAACTACACGATTCTGGAGACTGGTTCTATGACTTCAGCGAACGCTAAGTACAGCCATATCTCTTTTCAATTCGCGAGAAGTGACCGTAGTCCGACAGTCCGCCAACGATTTTCGCAAGCTAAAATTCTGCCGCTTTTCACCTAGGTATTTTCCGTGGCTGACCCAGTTTCTATCGCTGTCACCGGTGCCGCTGGCCAGATTGGCTATGCACTGTTATTCAGAATCGCCTCTGGTGCGATGTTGGGAAATGACCAACCAATTGAGCTAAAGCTATTAGAGATTCCGCCTGCAATGGACGCATTACGCGGGGTCGTGATGGAAATCGAAGATTGCGCATTCCCTTTAGTACGAAACGTTGTAATGACGGATCAACCGGAAGCTGCATTTGAAGGTGTCGACATCGCCATGCTCGTTGGTTCTCGTCCTAGGGGACCGGGCATGGAGCGAAACGACTTGCTCGAAGCAAACGGCGCGATCTTCACAGCCCAAGGCAAGGCTCTTAACGATCACGCAGCGAAAGACGTCAAGGTGCTTGTGGTGGGTAATCCGGCCAACACGAACTGCCTAATCGCGCAACGCAATGCTCCCGATCTCGATCCAGCGAATTTTTCGGCTATGACAAAGCTCGACCATAACCGTGCGATCGCACAGCTTTCACAGAAAGTGGACGGAGCGGTTGAAGACATCAAAGGGCTCGCGATTTGGGGTAACCATTCATCGACGATGTTTCCCGATCTGCTAGGTGCGACCGTCAATGGAAAGCCAGCGTTAGATACCGTCAGTCAATCTTGGTACGAAGATGAATACATCCCAGCCATTCAACAACGAGGTGCTGCGATCATCTCTGCTCGCGGTTCCTCAAGTGCTGCGAGTGCTGCGAATGCGGCTGTCGAGCACGTTCGAGAATGGGTCGCTGGAACCGAGGACGTAACGAGCATGGGAATCTACAGCAATGGTCAGTATGGCATCCAAGAAGGATTGATCTTTTCCTATCCGGTCACTGTGAGTGGCGGTACGTGTAGCGTGGAAGAAGACAGAGCATTGAACGCTTTCGCACAGAGCAAAATCGAAGCAACAGAAGCAGAACTCATTGAAGAGCGTGACGCCGTCGCGCACCTGCTATGAGCGATATCGGAAGTTAAAATCCGTCGCTTCTGATTTCCACGCGAGACCACATTCCCATGGCTAGTTTAGCGACCGGACAGCGACTAAAAAGTGCGGTATGCAATACAGAAATCATGGTGATCAGCGCACCGGAAGGAGATCTTGAACTTACCTGTGGTGGCGCACCCATGGGCGCGGATGCGGCGAACGACAGCGGTTCTGTGGATCCTAACTACGCCAGTGGCACGACGATCGGTAAGCGGTATGTCACCGAAGACGGTGACCTTGAGTTGCTATGCGTCAAACCTGGCGACGGCTCGCTTGCCGTAAACGGAACAGAACTAAAAATTAAAGAATCGAAGAAGCTCCCTAAGACAGATTAGTTCTCCAGCAGAATCTTGGACCAGTAGAGGATCGCTGGTGATTAGTGTATGAATATCGCCTTATTTTTGGAAATGGCGGCGGAAGCGCAGGGAGATCGAGTCGCGTTCAAGGACGCACTTACCGGCGAGTCGATTTCGTTTGGCGGGTTGTACAAGGCCGCGCGCGCGAAGTCCCAGGTGTTGCACGAGTCTGGCGCATCCCATTGTGCGTTGATAGATACCTCGAATCTAACGATTCCTGTCGCACTGTTTGCCAGCGGTTGGGCAGGCATTCCTTACGTTCCGATTAACTACCGTCTAACGGCTGAAGAAATTGACGCATTGATCGACCGAGTTAAACCTGCGTTTGTGGTAACCGATGCGGAACGTCGAGCAAACTGGGACGGTCGTGATGGTCTGGTAATACATGATCGTCAGTCCTTTCGTGAAGTCCACGCAGCATCCGAAGATATTGCGCATTGGTCGATGGAACCCGACGACGTTGCGGTCGTGTTGTTTACCAGCGGTACGACTGGGGCGCCGAAAGCAGCCATCATGCGGCATCGTCATTTAGTCTCCTATACGCTCATGATGGAATTCGGCTCGGCGGACGAAGACGAAGCTGCGCTCGTGACGGTTCCACCGTATCACATAGCCGGTATTGCTGCGATTCTGACGTCCGTCTATCAATGTCGCCGAGTGGTCCAGCTCGCTACGTTTGAACCCGACAATTGGGTGAAGGTTGCGCGCGAAGAAGGCATTACCTCGACGTTTGTCGTTCCGACCATGCTTGCGCGCATCGTGGAGTCGTTAGAAGGTGAGAAAAGTGCAAACCTCCCAGACCTACGCGCGATTTCCTACGGTGGAGGAAAAATGCCGTTGAATGTGATTCGACGCGCGATGGATTTATTCCCGGATACCGAGTTCACAAATGCGTATGGTCTCACTGAAACAAGCTCCACGATTACCGTACTCGGACCAGAGGAGCACCAATTAGCACTTGAAAGCGTTGATCCGACCATTCAGAAACGACTAACGTCGGTTGGGTTGCCTGTACCTGGAATCGAGATTGCGGTTCGAGACGATGAAGGTCAGGACCTTCCTACGAATGTTCATGGGGAGATTTTTGTTCGAGGCGAACAGGTTTCGGGGGAATATGAAGGGATCGGAAGTCGAGTGGACGAGGACGGTTGGTTCCCAACACGCGATGCGGGTTATGTTGACGATGAAGGTTATCTCTTTCTAGATGGAAGAGCGGACGATGTCATCGTGCGCGGTGGCGAAAACCTCTCTCCAGGTGAGATTGAGGATGTCCTACGTGAGCATGAATGCGTTCGCGACGCAGCAGTCGTAGGAATGCCGAGTGAGGAGTGGGGAGAAGCTGTTGCCGCGGCAGTCGAGGTGTCAGAAGAGGTCTCAGTCGCCGCGTTGCAGAGTTGGGTAAGAGAGCACATGCGCTCGTCACGCGTTCCGGAAGAGATTCAGTTTTGGGATGAACTTCCCTACAACGAGACTGGGAAATTATTAAGGCGTATCGTTAAAGCAGCGTTTGCTTAAGTCACATTAGTTCGAGCACCTGCCTTCACACGAATTCGCGTCCTGACTCGCCATTGTCTCGGCACTGATGAATTCGTGTTAACTGGTCATTCATCTTCAACATAAAGTGTTCTGAAGTTACCCTCATAGAAAAGCGACTGTTCGTGTGCCGAACGACTTTCGAGTGCGGCGTCAAATCGTTTGATCGGGTCTCGACCGCCTTCAGCATGCGGATAGTCCGAAGAAAACATGTAAAGCTCTGAGCTGGATTCGCGCATGAGTTGACCGACATTCTCAAACGGATAAGGTGTAAATCGCAGTTGGTCGCGGAACTGCTCCGAAGGTTTACGCTCAAACTCAGCAAGGTGCGGCTCTGATCTAGCCCAAATGTCAACAGCGTGATCAAGTCGACGGATCGTGTCGGGTACCCAACCCGCACCTAACTCGATAACTCCGCCTTTCAAGTTTGGAAAACGCTCAAGCACGCCGTCGAGCACCAGAACCGAAATAAACCGTTGCGCCGCCTGAAATATCACGGTTAGATCCTTTGAGCCGATGACTTCCGCACCTCCACGTGCGGTCTGGCGACCATCAATGCCGTCATTCATCCACGGATCAGGAATCGATAAGCTGCTACTTCCGACATGCTGAATAAAGGGTACTTGGTTCTCAGAGAGGATTCCCCAAAAGGCATCGTGGTCGGGATGTCCTGGAGATCTTCCGCCCGGTGCGCGTGATGGAATCCATATCGCACCGAGATCCAGCTTGAGAGCTTCAACAAGCAGTTGGCGTGCAAGCTCGGGATCGTCCAACGGCACCATACCGACACCAATGAGTCTTGCGTCGCATTCACAGAACTCGGCCATGGATCGATTGTGTGCAGCTGCAGCCGCGTACATTGCGTTCGAATCTGTCGTTCCAAAAATCTTGGTCGCACAGAACGACGAAAACACAACCTGCTGGCGAAATCCCAAGAGTTCAAGCGCCATCCCGCGTTCTACACCGTTGAATGCTCCAAGCGCACCATGCCATTTCGGCCCACGCGTTAGGTTATCGCCTAAGGCGACCAATTGGTCTACAGTTTCTTGACTGTGCCCTTTCGCACCACGAAACTCGCGCATTTGAGTACCTACGTCTGCCAGACGAATGTCGTCCAACGAAGGAATCCAGGCGCGCATTGACGATTCGACGTTTCGAGACAGAAAATCGGGCAATTCCATAAGGTGACTGTCCGCGTCCCGAATGGTCCGATCACCTGCGTAGGTCATGCGTCCTGTACCGACTCTGTGCCACGAAATGCATCAATGTCTGGTCGACATACAAACCGAATGTTGGGTAAGTGGATCGTCGAGTTGGCTCCCCATGCAGTAACTGCGTAAACCGGCTCAATGCCTTCTCGGTGCCATGCGTTCGCATTGAAATGGTCTATCGTCGGGAAGTACCGTTCGGTCCGATGTACTTCGAAGGTCGGATCGAACTGAACGAGTCGCAGGCCACTCGGCGTATTTGCTCCGTGCATCGAAGCGAAGAGTTGAAGGTCTGATGTAGCTAGAGACTCCGGATTTCGCAATTTCACGTGAATTGCCGGTTGGTCCGCTGCAACAACTTGGAACTCGGCAGCATCGTAATTTCGTAGGAATTCGATGTCAGCTTGAGTTGCCTTTAAGCCCCAGTTGTTCGAGAGATTCTCCTGTGCGTCTTCGTTATCGATCATTGAACCGAGAAGGAATGCACGCGGTCGTGCACCACTACGGCATGAGAGACGAAACTGCGCGAGACGGAAGGGTCCCCAAGGAGAATCCGGTACGTCCCAGCATGACCATTGACCCAATGGTGGAATCGTTGGGTGCAACGCCGGCGGGAGGAAACGCTCGATATTCCTGGCGGCTACTTCGAATTGCGCCTGGAGCATCTCGACTCCTTCGAGCACAACAGGATCGACTTTCCAACTTGCTATGGTCGGTAGGTTCGGAACGAGCTGTTCGAGCGGGGAGTTTCCAGTAAGCACGGCGATCTAACTATGGGTCGAGAACTTTGGTATCACGTGCTCGCCAAAAAGTCGAAGACTGCTCAAGACCTTTTCTTGCGGGATGCATTCGAGTGCGTTGAGCATGAAATTCACTTGGTCTACACCAAGTGATTCCCATTCACGTATGACCTCGACAATCCTGTCGGGATCTCCGATGGCCATGCCTTCAGGTAGGTTTACATTTTGACCTGGATTCGTTTCGGCCGGCGTCCGTCGCCGACCTCCGCCAGGCGATATGTTGGCTAACAAACCATATGCTCGGGTTGGATAGGCTTCACGCGTAAACAGGAGATGCGAATTTGCCTGTCCGAATTGTCCAATCAGTGCGTTACCAAGACGCGCTGCTTCCTCGAGGTCCTCGTCACAATAGAGGAAGTTCAGCGTTGCGACTTGGTCGTTGACGACTGACCCAACCGGATCGCAAAGTTGAATGCGGCGACGATACTCTTTTATTCGACGCTCTTGTTCTGCAAATCCCGCAGTAGCGACACCAAGTGCCCCTAAACCGCGGTCGGCAGCATCGAGCTCGGTTCCTGGGGACGTCACGGTTACCCACATCGGCGGATGTGGTTGTTGCACAGGTTTCGGGAGAACGGCCCGTTCAGGCATCGAAAAACATACACCTTGATGGGAAAACCGCTCTTCCGTCCACATCTTCGGGATGGTTCGTACGAATTCGTCCCAGGTCTTCTTTGTTGTGTCTGGGTCTGCCTGAAACCCTCCCAATTCAGTCCATGTAGATGACCGCGCAGTGCCTAATTCGAGGCGTCCATTCGACAGGATATCGAGCACCGCTGCACGTTCGGCAACGCGGATCGGATGATTCATTTCTGGAACACACACCACCGCACCATGCCCGACGCGAATGCGTTCGGTACTCATCGCGGCCGCAGTTAGGAACAGCTCAGGAGCAGAACAGTGCGAGTATTCCTCTAAGAAATGGTGTTCGACGGCCCATACCGTATCGAATCCGACTTCATCCGCTAGACGGATCTGCTGCAATGAATCGTGATAGACCTTCGACTCGATACCATTCGCAAACGGTCGCGGTACCGACAGTTCGTAGAAGATTCCGAACTTCATAGCGTGAGCTCAGCTGCGTTCGAATTTTGTAGGACGTGGTCGTTAGAGTTCGACGACGGCATGTCCCGGGCAGGTTGGGTCGCCCTCACTATTGACCACATTGACATCTAAACGAACTACGTTTCGACCGTCAATGACACTCTTTTCCGTAACTTCGCCAACGACCGTGAGCACATCATCTTTCTGATTGATGGCACGATATTGACAGCCGACCTCTTGCACGCGACCTTCGTCTCCGATCCAATCGTGGAGAGCGTTTACGATGTAGGCGTAACGGAGATTTCCCATGCCGAACGCGCCCTGTTCATTACCAGCACGCCGACCGGCTTCGTCATCCATGTGGAACGGTACAAATTCCTCATTCACCGCGGCGTAGCGGTTCCACTCAGCAAAACTCGTTTTGCGAGACCATTGTGGGAGTTTTGTGCCGACTTCAATCTCGTCGAATGTGATGCTCATTACTTGCTTCTCCTTAATAGCGAATCGCGATTGAAATGCGCGTTTTGACGAGTTCGTCACGTTGATTTCGCCATTCTATTTCAGTTCGGACGTACAACGTGTGACCTAAACGACCTTCGCGCTCTTCCCAATCGAGGAGTCTCGAGCGCGCAGTGATAACGTCACCAGGTCGCATCGGTACACCATACGTATCCGTTTGACCGCCGTTCATGCCGGTCAGTGGCTTACCATCTGGTCTAGCGCCAGATAGCCCTCGCGCCATGGAAGCGGGTCGTTCCAGCGACCACGCAAACGGGTTGAAATCAGGCGGCGCGATGATGCCGCCGTATTTCGTTGTTTTTGCGTACTCGCTATCCCAATAGAGACGCGGAGGACGTTCAGGGTAATGCGTAGCCATCGCCCATCTCCTGATGTCCGTATCCGTGATGGGATAGGAAGTGCGGCTAGAACCCCAGACGCCTTTCGCTTCCTTCATGGCTTCGGTTACGTAGGTTACTTCGGCGTTACTCATTCTTTGAAACGTAAGTACGTCTTGATCGTGCACACATATCCAGAGCTATTTTGCCTATGGTGCGATACTCGGAGAGATCACCTGTCGCCAATAAGTACAAGCCCGAATGAAATCGATCGAACATTCGATCTTGAAGCGTTTCCGTTTGTTTATTGATGTAATTACAAGCCTCAATGAGGACGAGTCCGTACCTTCTATAATCCAAGCGCGACTCTCATCTCACTGATCGATACGTCACGGAGGACTTGATCATGCGGTTTCGAGCGGTTATTGCGGCTTTATCTCTCGTTTTTATCGTCTCCACGTCTTCACAGGTGAACGCTGAACCGAGTGGTTTTTTCTATGGTGCGTCTGCGACCGTTCAGCAAGCAGAAGTCCTTTATCAAAAGTCAGTCTTAGGACGCTTCCAAGACGTAGAAACTGGATCGTCTGAATTTTCGTCAATGGGCGCGGTCGAGGATAAACCACTGCAATGGGATGGTTTGGTCGGATTCCGACTGAACTTCGCTGACGGAACTCAATTTCTCGCGCTTCAAGGGGAGATCGCGTTGGCCGGTGACGACATTAGTGGTCGACTCGATGGCGCTGGTAACTCGCCGGGCCGGAATCTACTCGGTGAAGCGTGGCCCGAAGATTGGAATCTTGAAACTTCACGTAGCATCGGTGTCATCGCGAAATACGGCGTTACACGTTCACTTTTCGGCACGATTGACATATCCGCGTATGGCATTGCAGGCGTACGTCAAACCAGAATTGATTTTTTCTCCTCGTTTCATGGGTGTTTTGAACTTGAAGGTTGCAGCGTTGATCAATTCCGCACAGCAACGCAGAGTTTCGATCCAGAAGTCAATCTGCTAGTTGCAGGAGTTGGTCTCGAGACCGGAATTAGTAGAAAAACAGCGCTACAGTTCGAGCTCCGCTTGATAGAGGATTTCGAAACTGATTGGGTCACTGATTTTGAGGGTGAAGGCTGGGAGGTCGACGCACCCGGTGGATTTACCGTTGAAAACACGGATTTCGCGGTCAAATTGATCCGTTATCTCTGACGCGAACGACCGATTGCTCATAAAAGGCGAGACACCGCCTTCGTCGAACAGTCAGACGATCCGGGAGCCTGTCTTACCCCAGTACTCGTCTTTAAGCAGTCGTTTATAGAGTTTGCCGGTGGGCAACCTTGGGAGTTCGTCACGAAAATCTACGCTACGAGGCGCTTTGTAGTGAGCGATGTGATCTCTTGTCCATTCGAGGAGAAGCTCTGCTTCCTCTTCTGACGGCTCAATCCCATCGACGAGCTGCACAACCGCTTTGACTTCCTCTCCCATTTCTTTATTAGGCACACCAATCACAGCCACGTCGAGGACGTGATCGTGAACGATCATTGCATCCTCAATTTCCTGAGGGTATATATTCACGCCGCCGGAAATGATCATGAAAGTCGCGCGATCGGTAAGGAATAAGTAACCATCCTCGTCGACGTAACCCACATCTCCGAGCGCGGACCAATTCGCATGATCGGGGTGTTGGGCGTCCTTGGTTTTTTCCGCGTCTTTTAAATACTCAAACGGCATTTCGGGTAGCTCGAAGTAAACGATGCCCGGTTCTCCTGGTGGCAGTTCGAGACCTTCTTCGTCGCAAACATGAATGACACCTAGGATCGGCTTACCAACCGTTCCAGGTTTTTCGAGCCACTCTTGCGGACCGACGTGAGTTAAACCGTTTAACTCCGTACCGCCGTAGTACTCGTAGATGATCGGACCCCACCAATCCATCATGCGCTTTTTGATTTCAGAGGGACATGGAGCCGCTGCATGGATCGCAACCTGATGCGACGAAAGGTCAAATTGAGTACGTTCGTTTTCTGGCACCTTCAGCATTCGCGTGAACATCGTAGGCACCCATTGACTATGGGTTACTTTGTATTTCTCGATCGCTTCCAACGCGCCAAGTTCATCAAATCGACGCATCATGATGACCGTACCACCGATCGCCTGTACCGCAAGGCAGAAACCAATGGGCGCGGAGTGATACAAAGGCGCTGGTGATAGATACACAGAGTCTTCATTGACTTGCCACAACATCGCGAGCAGGGCATTCTGTGGATTGATCGTACTGTCGATGTTCCCTTCAGGTAACGGACGCCATATACCTTTTGGACGTCCAGTCGTTCCGGACGAATAGAGCATCAGACTTCCGACCGGTTCGTTCTCTAGTTTGCTCGTAGGAAATTCACTTATTACGTCATGGAAAGAACCGAATCCCGGGATGTCGCCGTTGACTGCCAGGTAGGTGTCGCATTTCTCGGTTAATGACGGGATATCGCTCGCGACCTCCGCTAAATTGGTGGTCGAAACTAAAACGCGACTTTCCGAATTGTCAACGATGTATGCAGCCTCTTCTGCTGTTAGATAGCGATTCACGGTCGTGAGGTAGAGGCCCGATCGAAGTGCTGCCCACGCAACAACGAAGTACGTTAGGTTGTTGTCCATGAAAACCGAAATATGGTCGCCTCGTCGCAGTCCTTTTGCGTACATGAACTGAGCGAATTGATTTGACCGTTCGTCAAGTTCTCTATACGTGATCGTTTCGCCGCTGCTGGAGTCGATTGCCGCGACATGGTCAGGTTTCTGCTTTGCCCAAAGACCGGGGTACATGGTGACGTTTAACCTAGGCGGATGGAGATGGCATTATCGATTCACATCGAATCGATAGGTGATGTACACATACTGAATGCTCATTCGACCTGCTGGTATGCATGAGCTCGTGCTACGTCTTCGTTGAGAACGACACCCAGACCAGGTTCGGTAGGCGCGATGATGTAGCCTTCATCCCATTGGATCGGTTTTTCGAGGATCTCGGCATGGAACCCATCGAATCGACCAATACTCTCTTGGATTAAGCAGTTGGGCGAACACACATCGACTTGAATGTTCGCGGCGGCTTCGACTGGTCCACAATATAGGTGCGGTGCGATTTGCGCGTAATACGCTTCAGCCATACCGGCGATCTTTTTCGCTTCGAGGATTCCACCTACACGGCCTAGCGCCATTTGCAGTATCGCAGCAGCTTGTTTTTCTAGTAGCTCACGGAACTCGAACTTTGTAGCGAGCCGTTCGCCCGAAGCGACTGGAATCGAAGTCATTTGCGCGACGCGTGCCATCTCGTCACGATTCTCGGGTGGAACAGGTTCTTCAAACCACAACGGATCGTACTGCTCAATTCGCCGGGCAAAACGAATCGTGCCGGAGGTAGTTGATTGCCCGTGGGTACCGATCAGGATGTCTGCTTTATTGCCGACGGTTTCTCGTACTGCTCTCACGACCGCTTCGGCATTGTCAAGCCGATCCAGTGGAGGTTCTCGCGGATCTTCGCTTCCCATGACGTCAATTAACGGATCGAATTTCAGCGCGGTGAATCCCTCATCAACGTGAGCAGCAGCACTTGCACTCGCTGCGTCGGGGTCGGTGTGGGTCGGTCGTCGAGTGGTATCGCCGGGAGCCGGCCAAAGGTAGGTATAGGAACGCACGCGCTCGTTGTATTTCCCGCCCAGCAGGTTGTAAACCGGTTGTTCCAGTGCCTTACCGACAATGTCCCAACATGCCATTTCAATTGCACTGAGCACGCCCATGAGCGCATGATCTGGATGCTGATGGTGATCGTGCGATTCATAACCTTCGCCGTAATAAACGGAACGCCAAAGGCGTTCGATCTGAAACGGATCCGAGTCGATTACGTAGGTCTCGCAAACGTCCTCGATCATGCGAGCTGCAGTGGTTGGATGGAAGGGAATCTTGTATGCCTCTCCGATACCGTCGATTCCGGTATCGGTTGTTAGCTTGACGAAAACCCAGTAACGCCCACCTCTATGCGGTCGAGGTGTGGCGACGACAAAGGTTCCCGCATCAGAGATTTTCACGGTTCACTCCTCAGTGCCAATTGGTCGATGAATGAAAATGAATGTAGCGGACCACGTAATCAGAACCAATCCGATCAGCGACTCGATTGCCGTCACAATTCGAACTGGACCGATAGGATAGAGGTCGCCGAAACCGACCGTGGTATACACAATCGACGAGTAATACAGGAAGTCGTAGTTCGACTCGATCGCCGCGATCTTGCCGAATTCCGATTCAAACGACATGAGCCAATAGACCAAAGCGAAAACGCCAATCTCCAGCATGTGGAGGACCATCAGGCACAGTAATGTAATCAAGACACGCAAACGTCCGAAGAATCGGGCGAGTCGTCTATTTAGTGTTTCAAGAATCTCATAGTGAAGTCCGACACTGACAATCGATGCAACGAACGCGATGAGGCAGGCGAGTGGGTAGTACGTATCAAACATCAGTAAATACCCTCCCACTACGTGCGTTGATCGCTAATCGGTCCAACAATTGGTAATCGTCGTCGACGAGCGTGAAGTGGTCATAAAGGTTGATGGTTGGGTCGCAGTGAGGTGGCGTAATCAACACTTGCGTACCAACTGCAACGGTTGTGGTCGCATCCTCAAAGATCAAGCCACCGTGTTCATCACCCTTAAATACGTACTTTGCGCTCGCATCGATTCCGGCGTAGACCTGAGGGAGCACTGAGTCTGTAGAAAAGGCTTTTAAACCGGCATCGGTCGTTACGTTTCCAGGTGTATTCGCCGAGACCACAGTTGTCAGCACGAAGAGGGAAGGTTGGAATGGCAACTCGCCGTTTGTGTTCCACTCGATGCTCACGTATTCGAGATCCATGAAAGGATACGAACCTGCTTGCAGTTCGGTAGCTACACCACCTTGCCAGTCGATGTCGTGAGTGCCCGTCCCTCCGCCTGAGACGATAGGGCATGGAATACGTTGTTCTTCTAGCTGACGTTTAAATGTCTCTACGCGTTGCCAGAGTTCGTGCGAACGGCGAGTGCGTTGACCAATGCTCTCGACGTGCATCAGATTGCCCGCATAACACTGGACGCCTTTGAAGTTGAACGAAGGTGAATCGTGCAACCTCCTCGCCAATGCAAGAGCCTCGCGTCCCATTTCGATCCCTGTTCGATGCATGCCCGGATCAAGGTCTACAAGAACGTCGAGTGGATGGTTCGCGTCAGAGATTTCCTCGAAGTGAGGGATCATCACCGGACTATCGACGACGCAGATGAGTTCGGCCACCCGATTGCGAATTGAATGAAGGCGATCGACGTGTCGTTGAAGTGCTAAGGGGGACGTGATTAGGACGCTATCTCCCGCGTCTGCGAGGTGTTCGGCTTCACTTAACGTTGCACAGCAAATACCGATAGCTCCACGATCAATTTGCTTTTTCGCAACACCGTTCGATTTGTGCGTCTTGGCATGAGGACGTAACGCGAAATCGTGTGCTTCACAATGCGCTGACATCTTTGTGAGATTCGCTTGAAACGGCGCATCAAGGAGCAGTAAGCAAGGTGTCTGCAAATCCTGCAGATGAGAGGGTAGGCGAGCTAGATTAGTGGTCATGCGCCGAGAGTCCAGGCGTTGCCATGTCGAGATTAACTGAGGGCCTCGAGCGACTGTAAATTAGAGTAGATGGTAGTTCTCACTCCTCGTCGCGTAATTGTCCATGGTGATTAGCCGACCGCGAACGCGTCATTTTGCCGAACGAGTATGCTTAAACCTACGTCGCTTAGTCGAGCGGAGCTATGCCAGCACTACTTCAACCGATCGAGACCAGTTCACTCAAAGCGGAATTGATGACAGGACATACTGGCGTCCGCATCACTGGAGTACCGATACCCGAGATGTCTGATGACCAAGTTGAGGAAGTGCGGCGATTGGTGGGCGAGTACTGTGTTGGAGTCTTCCCTGAACAGTACCTTACGCCTGTAGAACAACGAGACTTTCTCGGTCGCTTTGGAAAGGTGACCGTAACGCCTGGCGTGAATATGCAAACCGAGTACGACATGGTTCACAAGGTCGCGAACCGTGGTGATCTGGATCATCCCGTTTCTGGTGGGTTTCACACTGATACATGCTTCGTTGAGAAACCGCCGTCGTTTTCTTCTCTAAACGCAATTGAAGTACCAGAACACGGTGGTGACACCATCTTCTGCAATCAGTACATGGCGTATGACTCGTTGTCTGATGTAATGAAAGGATGGTTGAAAGGCCTGCGTCTAAAGCATGTTGTCAGTGGAACCGATCGTCCTGAAGAGTGCCCTGATCCGGTGTGGCATCCCGCGGTTCGGACCCATCCGGTCACAGGTCGTAAAGCGTTGTACGTTACGTTTGCCGACCGTTGTATCGAAGCAGAAGGAATGACACCGGCGGAAGGTAGGAATCTAATCGATTTTCTCTACAAGCACTCACTAAGAGACCATGCGATGTTCCGACATAGATGGCAGGTCGGCGACTTCGCGATGTGGGACAATCGATGTGCGTTACATGCGGCCGTCTATGACCATGGCGATCAACCTCGAGTGTTGTACCGAGTCATGTGCGAAGGTGAGAAACCTTACGAGTGATTAGATCCGAACCGCCCTAATGGTCACAGCACGACTACATCGTATGCGCGAGACGTCGTGATTTACGCGGCGTCGGTATTAGAAACTCGGACTAGCTAAGCTCAGCGCAATAGTTAGCCCAATATTCGAACGCACCTTCGATTTCTTTGGTTCTTGCTTGCACCATTGGCGCGAAGTCAGGGTGTGTAAAGATGTAAAACTGGTCGTTCTGGACCGCATGCAAGACCATATCACCTACAACATCTGGTTCAAGGATGTTGCGCATGACGTCATTGGGGACTGCTTCAGAATCCGTATTCGCACGTTCGAAATTCGTTTCGTTTGTTGCAGATAGAGAAGTCGGTCGGTTTCGACTCGCGGTGAAGATATTGGTGTTCACCACACCAGGACATAAAACAGAAACGCCAATGCCATGTTCGGCGAGCTCTACACGCAGTGTTTCCGATAGACCCACCACAGCGAACTTGGTAGCACCGTAAATACCAAGTCTCGGAACCGCGATGTGTCCAGCGAGCGACGCTGTATTGACTACATGACCGCCTTCTTCGTGCGCGATCATGTCGGCAAGAAATGCATTAAGACCGTTATAAACGCCGTCCAAATTCACGTTCATGGTCCAGCGCCAATCATTGGGTTCGGCTTCTGCGAATGTACCACCGGTGACGACTCCAGCATTATTTACCAAGACATGAATGTTGCCGAATGCTTCCTTCGTCTTGGCTGCGCCTTCAGCGACAGAGTCGAGGTCGGATACATCGACGTGCAAACCTATGACTGAAGCGTTCGTCTCGTCGAACTCATCGACGACCGCCTTCAGTGGTTCAGCTTCGATGTCTGCAACTGCGACCTTCATGCCAGCGGCAGCGAAGGAGCGAACCATGGCTAAGCCCATGCCGCTTGCGCCACCTGTTACGAACGCAGTTTTTCCTGCAACATTTTTCACGTATGGTTGTCCTTTTCGTTCGAAACCGTCAATGCGTCAGCTATCCAGTTCTCTACATCTTAGAACGGGAGATCTTGAGCATTCGCAAGCAATTATCGAACACGCACGTGGGCGAAGGACAAAGAGGACACCCCTGATTGACACAGCTGGATGGAGTCAGCACTACGGATAGATCTATGTTGCAGACGGTGGATTATTTTGCGACGAAGGAGGCAAGTAGCGATTGGAGTCGGGCGGGTGTTGTTGCGTCGATGTGGATGTAGTGTCCGTCAGTCCAATCCGCCAACCGGCGCAATCCGAGAGCGATCGCGCGCACGAGATCAGCGTCCCGCGCGCTATAGGTGTGCTCTAGCCACAGATGATGGACAATCAGCGTGCGGGTGTCCCTATCGATTCGCAGGTCCGCTCGACCAACAAGTCGATCACCGTACAAGATCGGCATCACGTAATAGCCCCATTGCCGTTTAGCAGCGGGTTTGTACACCTCCCAGACATACTCGAACTCGAACCATTGAGCGGCTCTACCGCGCGCCGAGACGAACTCTAGCGGAGGCAGGAACGTAGCCTCGGTCAGCGTGTCCGCCCTTGGCGTGCGCCAGGCTCGAGGTACTGACCCACTCTGCACTGTCGCTAGCTGCTCAACCCGTTCCCTAAGCACATAGTGAACAGGCTCATCAGCGATCTGCGTTCGTACGGCCGCGCCCGATGTAAGGAGTTCGTCCAATCTACGGCTCTCCTCGTCAGGGTCTGCACCGCGTCGGGCGAGATGTCGGAATCGACGAGCCCAGTCGCGCGCTGTTGCTAGACCCAGCAAGGCGAGCGCTTTGCGCGCGAAGAAGCTGTCGGCCTCTTCAGCTGACGCGGCGTGCTGTACCTCGATCGGCGCAACGTCACGACGCAAAGCGTAGAGGCGCTCGAATCCTCTACGCCCGTATGTCATTAGCTCACCTGTCAACCAGAGATATCGAAGGGCACGAGCCGTGTCTTTGTCCGATCGGAACGCTCCCCGACTCCTCGGACCGGTATAGTCCCGGTTTGCTACGGGTCCTCGCGACAAGATGTCATTCTTGAGCCTCTTGAGAAGCTGCTTATGTTCCGACGCGAACGCACGCGATTTCTCCTCCGCTGCTCGACGCGCCATATGAACCCGCCAATATGGGAGTTCGCCCATAGGAAGTACGTACAACGTACCTCCGTAGTCGAAAAACTCGCGACTCGTGTACAGCAGATGGTTGAGATGATCGGGGCGATAGTTCCACACACGGGCGTGCAATGCGAGGTCATGGCTTCGACCGACCACATTTAGGGGATCAATTTGTACCAAGCCTGACTGGTGCAGAGCTTTCCGGGTACCGGGGCGACCGGACGACCGCCGCCCAGGCCAGAGTCCTTGGCAGCCGAGGATGAACCGTCGGGCGGTCTGAGGTGAGACTACGAACTCGGTCAACTTAACTTTCCCAAAATGGTGTCGATCACTTGAGTCGATTTATTCTGCAACAACCGTTGTTGCCGCTAATTCTTCTGATACTGCGATCCTTGATGGTCAGTCTTTAAGTTTGGCACGTACGACAGCTTATTAACGACAACAATTTTGGACGGCACCGTGAATGCCGTTCGTACATCCAATCCGAAGCGTTACTGCTCGTGGTGATCGATTATTGCTCTGGTACAGATCTCTATTAGGACACTTTTCCTGCAACATTTCTTAGGTTCGGTTGTCCTATACGTTTGGTTTTATCCGTGCCTAGTTATCCGATCCTTCGTGGGTCAGAAGATGCAATAACGGGCATGTGTAAGCTATTAGCGAATAAACCCATGCTAGGAGGACGAAGGGGACACCTATGCTTAAAGCAGTGGGATTGAGTCGGCACTACGGATCAGTTAAAGCCGCCGACAATGTTTCATTTAGCGTCGATGCAGGCGAAATCGTTGGACTTTTGGGTCACAACGGCGCGGGCAAGACCACCGTGATGAAACTGCTTACCGGATTCATCGAGCCTACATCGGGTGAGGCGTGGGTCGACGACATGCTTGTCGAAGACGATCCGGTGGCGGCGCAAGCACAGATTGGTTATTTACCCGAGAGCCAACCGTTCTATGGAGAAATGTCGGTCGCGGACTATCTGATGTTCGCCGCAACAATGCGTGGAATCCCGTATGAGGACCGCGGTGCTAGTGTTCAAAAAGTGGTAGAAGACACGGACTTAGGCGGACGTTTTCTCGACACGATTGGAACACTATCTAGAGGCTTTCAGCAACGTGTGTCGGTTGCGCAAGCGATTCTGCATCAACCGCCCGTGCTGATTCTTGACGAACCAACGAACGGATTAGACCCGACACAGACGATTCAAATGCGAGAGTTAATTCAACGACTCGCGGAGACGTCTACCGTAATTCTGTCGACGCACATCATGCAGGAAGTTGATGCGATATGTGATCGTGTCCTCATCATGCGAGATGGTGAGCTTGTCGTCGATGAGCGGTTAGATGAGCTCAATCGCGCGGCACGGATATCGGTACGCAGTAGTGCAAGTCGCGAGCAATTGAATAGCGTGACAGGTCTTCGTGTCGACAAGGGGCATGACGTAGACGAGTACTTTCTTCATGTTGGCGACGCAACGGATGCCAATGCACAAATCAAGGAGCTCGTCCCCAAATTAGTCGAGGCGAATGTGTCGATTTACGGAATTAACCCCGAACGGCACGACTTGGAAACACTTTTCGCAAGTGTTAGTGAGGGAACCCATGCAGCGTAACGCCAGTCTTGACATCGCATGGAAGGAACTTGCGATGTTCTTCTCTTCCCCTATTGGTTATCTATTTCTTGCTGCCTATCTAGGCGTGACGCTCTTTGTGTTTTTCTGGGTTGAACAGTTTTTCGCCCGAAATATCGCCGATGTCCGACCGATGTTCGAGTGGCTACCTATCCTGCTGATATTCCTTGCGGCGGCATTAACGATGCGTTCGTGGAGCGACGAGCGTCGTATCGGAACGATCGAATTCCTTTCAACCATGCCGGTCCGCGATTGGGAGCTGGTTGCGGGTAAGTTCCTCGCATGTCTTTTATTGTTGATCATCGCGCTCGCAATGACGCTCCCGATACCCATCACCGTTTCGCTGTTAGGCAACATCGACTGGGGTCCAGTTTTCGCTGGATACGTTGCGTCGATTTTGCTCGGTGCCGCGTATTTAAGTATCGGTGTATTTATCAGCGCGCGGAGCGAGAATCAGATTGTCGCGCTCATTCTCTCGGTATTCACATGTGGCGTGTTTTATGCGATTGGCAGTCCCTTCCTAACGGAATTGTTCGGAAACGAGACGGCAGATGTGCTTCGTGGGATCGGCTCGGGTTCGAGATTCGAATCGATAACTCGAGGTGTCGTTGATTTTCGAGATCTGTACTTCTATGTCTCTGTCACTCTGACTTTTCTCGTCTTGAACGTGCATGCTTTGCGGAGTATGGGTTGGAGCGATGCTGGGAATAAACAGAAGCATCGAAATACGTTCGTGTTACTCGGTCTTCTGGTTGCAAATTTGCTAATCGCAAACATTTGGCTCAACTATGTTAAAGTCCTTCGTTGGGACGTGACGGAAGGCGATCAGTACTCGATCTCGGACGTTACGAAGAACCAACTCGGTCAACTCACTGAACCGTTGTTGATTCGTGGATATTTCAGCGCGAAAACACACCCATTACTCGCGCCGCTCGTTCCACAACTAAGTGATTTACTCGCGGAATACGAGATATCCGGTCGTAACGTCGTGCGTGTGGAATTGATTGACCCGACGACGAATCCGGAAGTTGAAGACGAAGCGAATTCGAAGTACGGGATTCGCCCGGTTCCGTTTCAAGTTCGTGACCGGCATGAAGCCAGTCTAGTCAATTCTTACTTCAATGTCTTGGTCATGTATGGCGACGACTATGAGGTGCTCGGGTTTCAGGATCTCATTGAGGTGAAAGCAGCCAATGAATTCGACTTGGACGTGCAACTTAAGAATCCCGAGTACCAAATTACGCGCAGTATCAAGAAAGTGCAATCGGGGTTTCGTAGCGGCGGGTCGCCTTTTGATTTCATTCCACAACCCGTACGTTTCGATGGCTACATCTCTAATCCAGAAAAGCTGCCGCCTGGACTTGAAGAAGGTCGAGCACCACTAATCAGCGCGTTAGAACAACTTGAAGAAGGCGCGAACGGCAAGTTCTCCTGGAGCATCGTCGATCCTGAAGCAGGCGATGGCAGCGAAGCTGAACGAATCGCAATGGAACTTGGCTTGCAGCCGATGGCAGCGAGTCTGTTTGACGTAAACCGTTTCTACTACTACCTCACGTTGACGGACGATCGGATTGTGGTAACGCTTCCGATACCAGAAGGAATGGACGTTGAAGGCTTCAATCGGGTGTTGGAAGAAGGTCTACAACGTTTCGCTGCAGGCTTGCTGACATCGATTGCGCTGTACAGTCCTACGCCGCCACCAACGATGCCGCAAAACCCCTACATGCAACAACCGCAGCAAGTCGACGACTTCAGAGAGATATACGCAACTCTGACCGAAGATTTTGACGTTCAGAAAGTCTCACTCGATTCGCCTGTCCCGACGGAAGCAGATCTGCTGATGGTGGTTGCGCCAGATGCCTTAAGCAGGACAAAGCTGTTCCACGTCGATCAGTTCTTAATGGCTGGTGGCACAGTCGTGGTCGCATCCAGTGCGTACACGACGACATTGACGCAGCAAGCCATGACCGCGATTCCAACGAATACCGGCATGAGTGATTGGTTGGCTCATCACGGGGTTGAGATTGAGCAAGCCATGCTGATGGATAGCAATAACTCAAGACTTCCCGTTCCGGTTACGCGCCAAGTTGGACCAATCTCGATTCAGGAAGTCCGAATGATCGATTACCCATATTTCGTCGAGCTTTCGAGTGATGGATTGAATTCTGAAAATCCGATTACGAATAGCTTGAATCAGCTTGCACTTCCCTGGAGTTCCCCGCTCAATGTAAATGAGGAGATTCAAGCGTCACGAGCCGTGACGACGTTGCTACACACTGGTAACACGGCATGGCGGGATAACGCACCGGACATCCGACCGAAAGTTGATGAAGCAGGTAATTCGCCTTACTTCCCGAGTTCCGAGCAGCGGCAAGAAACAGTGGGTGTCCTCTTAGAAGGTCGATTTGACTCGTTCTTTACCGAGTCACCTGTTTACGAAGAAGCGATTGCTTCGGTACAGGAGGACATCGAAGATTCTGAATCCGAAGAGGAATCGATTGACGACATTCTTGCCGCTCATGACCATACCCACGGTCACGAGCATGACCATAGCGCAGATGATGCGGTTGATCTCACAGATTCCGAAGATACATTAGGTACAGTAGCGAGTGTGATTTCGCAGTCGCCAGAATCCGCACGACTCATCGTGTTTGGTTCCTCGTCGTTTGTAGCGGATTCAGCGTTAGGAATGTTGGCGTCTGCTCGTGGTCAACGTTACACCGATAGCCTACAACTGATGGCGAATATCGCCGACTGGTCGACTGAGGACACGTCGTTGATGAGTATCCGAGGACGAGGTCAATTCACACGCACATTGCCGCCGTTAAGTAACGTGGACCGACAAGTGTGGGAGTACGTGAACTACGCACTAGCGATGTTGCTCATCGCGGGGACTTTTGGAGTTTTTCTATTCACGCGAGCTCAACGTAACCGACGTTATCGCGAGATCTTTGGAGGCGTAGCATGAATCGAGCAATGCTAGCGGGTTTGCTCGCTTTACAGGTGTTGATCGTGGGCGGCGTATTAGCATGGAACGTTCGTCCGCCGGAGGAGCCAGAGGCGTTCTTTGACTTCGACCCGGACGCAATCACCTCAATTCAGGTTCTCAGCGAAGAACATACGATCGACGTGCGAAAAGTTGATGATGCTTGGCAATTAGCAGATGGGAAACCAGCCGATGCCGAGAAAGTCAGCGACGTATTGGCGAAGCTAGTTAGTGCATCAACGGGATGGCCGGTTGCAACCAGCGCGACGACGGCCGAACGCTTCGAGGTTACGGAGGATAGTTTCCAAAAACGTCTGACGTTACTCTCCGACGACGACGTGGTCGCTGATGCTTACTTCGGAACATCTCCAGGTTATCGCAAAGTGCATGTCAGCAGCGTAGATGGTGGACCTGTATTCGCCATCGAGTTTTCGAACTATGAGCTTGGTTCGGATAACTCTTCGTGGCTCAATAAGAGCTTGCTCCGACCTGTAGGTTCCTTACAGCGACTTGCTCACGAAGGCGAATACGTGCTGAACTTCGTAGACGATGAGTGGGTCGCTGAAGATGGCGCTGACTTGGACAACGATACCGTCGAAAAAGTTATCGGTCGTTTCGATAACCTGAATGTCTACATAATCAGTGACGCCGAATTACCGACTGAACCGACAGCTCGATTAACGTGGACAGATGACAACGGCGAAGCGACGATATCGCTGTATCACCTGGAAGGAGAGGACGACTGGGTCGCGACATCGGATCGAGTCGCAGGTCAGTACGGTATTTCTACGTATATTGCCGAAGACATGGCGATGAAGTTGGAAGACTTGCACCCGCCGAGTGAAGAGGACGAAACTGCGGCGGACGAATGAGACCGCCGCAGTTCTAGCGAGAGCTAGGACTCGTGCTTCGCAATACCTAATTCACCTAAACGCGCTGCGATGTCCTCAGCGGCTGTCGATGGATTGACGGTCGTGTCAACGGCGAGGACCTTCCCGTCAGTACCGATATAGACGTTGTGACGATTTGAAAATCCATAAGGACTCATAACGCCGTATTGCTGTGCAACGGATTTGTCGGGATCCGCCAAGAGCGGGAAATCTGCCGACATCGATTCTGCGAATTTCGTGACATCTTCGATCGGGTCAACACTGACCATGAAGTATGAGGCTTTGTATTCGCGAATGAGTTTACCGTTCTCCGTTAGTGACTTACACTCAATCGTGCAACCCTTAGTGAACGCTTTCGGATACCAAGCAAGTACTACAGCGCCTTCCTGCAACAGTTCGGACAGCTGATAGGTCTTTCCGTCGCTTCCTTGGAGGGAAAAGTCTGGCGCACTATCGCCGACACTGAGAGCGGTGCCGAGAATTGCAGCCAAGGCGAGAGCCACGGCTTGAATGAATCTATTACGGCCCATTTGAAAACCTATTTCGATCTGAGAGCGCAAATTAGACAGCTTCGCAGACGGCAAGTCAGTTTTGTGTACCCTTGGCTTGCTCACTGTGACGCAACATCCAAAAGCAGAGCACAGCCATAAGCGCACCGATCAATTGTGCGAGAATGAACGGCGTTACGTCATTTAGCGCGATCCCTGAAAATGAGTCGGTAAGACCACGCGCGATGGTGACGGCTGGGTTCGCGAATGACGTAGAAGCGGTAAACCAATATGCGCCGGAAATGTACAACCCAACCGTAGCGCCAACCCATTGTGGGTTTACGCGAAGCGTGCCAAGTATCGTTGCAACGAGGCCAAATGTTGCGACGATCTCCGCAACGAACGTTCCGACACTAAGGCGGACATTTGTTGATGTTTGAAGTATTTCGACGTCGAACATCAGGTGAGCGAGCCAGGTACCACATATTCCACCAACGATCTGTACGATGATGTAGAGCGTGACCAAAAGAATCGATAGTTCCCTGCGTAGCCAGAATGCAACGGAAACTGCAGGATTGAAATGTGCACCGGATAGTGATCGGATCACAGTAATCAACACGGCGAGCACGACGCCTGTAGCGAGAGTATTCCCTAGTAGCGCAATCGCATCGTTGCCTTCGGCGAGACGTGCAGCCATGATGCCTGATCCAACGACAGCCGCGACTAAAAACAACGTGCCGATAAACTCACCCGCGAGTTTCGTTGTCGTAGACTCCAAGGGGTACCCTATTGACCTTCGTCGCGAGCGATTGTAGAAATTAAGAATTCATCTACATGACATCCTCATCT
The DNA here is from genome assembly GCA_965220235.1 of Candidatus Azotimanducaceae bacterium. Lineage (GTDB taxonomy): Bacteria > Pseudomonadota > Gammaproteobacteria > Pseudomonadales > Azotimanducaceae > Bin55. Next base: position 810,044 of record OZ244815.1, read on the forward strand.
CGGTTGAGCACGTTCTCGACGTGCTTAATCTCACTCAGTTTGCTACTGGCGTGCAGCCCGCAAGTAGAGGAGGAAGTTTGGTTTGTTGACGAAGCGGCGGAACGAGGGATTAGCTTCGAGCATGTGTCAGGATTCAAGGATCGACCGTATCTTCCAGAAATCATGGGTGGCGGGGTAGCACTCATCGACGTCGAAGGGGACGGCGATCTTGATATCTACTTCGTACAAAGTGGTTGGCATCTTGGTTCGGAACCGGACTCCGCGAACATTCCACCGAACGAGCTCTATTTGAATGACGGAACGGGTCAATTTACACGGGTGCCGACTGAGGAGCTACCAAAGCAAGTAGCGTACGGAATGGGCGTTACGACCGGCGATTACGACAACGACGGTGACACGGATCTCTACATCACCAATCTAGGTGAAAACGCTTTATTACAGAATGACGGTCGCGGCGGTTTTGAGGACGTCACGTTAGCTGCAGGTGTCTCTGATCCTGCGTGGAGTACGGCAGCAACATTCTCGGATTTCGATGTCGATGGCGATCTCGATTTGTTCGTTGTAAATAACCTAAAGTGGTCGGCTGAGACCGAGATAGACTGTTACTCCCGCGGTATTCCGACCTATTGTCTCCCTACTAACTATCAAGCCCCAGCGCGAGATTCCATCTTCCGCAACAATGGCGACGGTACGTTTACAAACGTATCGAAAGAAGCGGGAATCGAATTAACGTACGGCAATGGATTGGGTACCGTACCGGCAGACTTCGATGGAAACGGATTCCTCGATTTGTTCGTGGCCAATGACACCATGGTCAATCAACTTTGGCTTAATCAAGGCAACTGGCGATTCGTTAATCGTGCTGTTCAATGGGCGTGCGCGGTCGACAATCATGGGTTTGCAAAAGCCGGGATGGGAGTCGATGCGATCGACCTCGACGATGACCTCGATCAGGACGTATTGGTTGTCAATTTAGAAGGGCAATCTGATTCAGTGTACGTAAATCAGGAAACTTACTTTAGAGATCAAACGAGCCATGTAGGGTTGGGTGCAGGTAGTCGTCGTTTCACGCGATTCGGAATCGCACTCGCGGACTTTGATAACGATAGCGTTGTTGACTTACTTGAAGCGAATGGAAAAGTAGATGGGGACCCGAAGAATGAAACGGATGAATTTGCTGAACCAAACATATTGTTTAAAGGGAAGTACGTTGACGGTCTCGTTCGCTTCGAAGAGATGGAACGAATTGATGGCACAGAAGCGCCACAATCGCATACCAGCCGTGCTCTAGCGGTCGGTGATCTCGATCTTGACGGAGATTTAGATGCAGTGATCGTAAATCGTGATTGGTCGCCGTACGTTCTCATCAACACCGTTGGTCAAGATCGCAACTGGATCAGATTTCGGGTCTTAAATCGCCACGATAGTGATGCGATCGGTGCGACCGTGACACTGACGGTGGGTGAAAAGCGTCAAGTTCGTTCCGTGAAGGTTGCGGGTAGCTACCTATCAGCACATGATCCGCATGTCCATTTCGGACTAGGGAAAACCGACGTCGTGTCTGACGTGGATGTACATTGGCCTACCGGAGAGACGCGAGAACTTGGTGACTTCGCGGCCAATCAAGTCGTCGTATTAACTCCCGACTCTCCCTGATCGGATCGTCAGATGCCTTTTGCTGTCGATTAGCTGAGCAAGCCCATCGCTTCAGAGACTAGCTCTATGCGTTCATTGCGTTCTACGTCTTGATAAGGGATCGGTGTTCCGACACCCCAAACCGGTCCAGGCCATGCGACGTCGCTCTTCAACCTCCCAATTACGTGAACATGCAATTGCGGAACCTGGTTTCCAAGTGCTGCAACGTTGATCTTATCAGCGTCAATGAGATTTTTAACTGCAAGTGAAGCAGATTCAATTTCTGTGAACAGTGCTGGACGGTGTTCGCTCGAAACTTCGTGGAAATCTCGTAACCCATTGATTCGAGGTACAAGAATCAACCACGGAAATCTCGCGTCATTCATCAATAGCACACGACAAAGTTCTGCGTCACCAACAACTGCACAGTCGTTGAGCAGTTGGTCGTGGACTTTAAAGTCGCTCATAGTGTCTTGTATCCGCCAATCCATACTGGACTCGACCACGCGATCGCGTCGTTCGTAAGGACCGCTCGTACATAGTAGTAGTCGCCCTGAACAGTGCCTTGGTCAGTCAATTCGAACGAAACATCGCGAGGTCCGTCAGTGATGATGCGTCGTATTCGAATGTGGTCCACGTAATCAGTCATAGGTACATGCCGTCGAGTGGGTTCACCTTCAGCACCTTGCAATGGCATCGTAATCGTCTGTGCTTCGAAAGGCTGGTGTTGACGAAACGTAGGTGGTCCGCCGCCGTATTCACGACCGGCGTTTAGTGCAATGGTCAGTGAAGCGCCAGGTGAAATATCCGTCAAATTGAGGTCAATGGAGCTTTCGTCCCCGCGTGTGAGCGTGCTAAAAAGAACCTCACCATCAGTGTTAACGCTCAAGTTCTGAGATTGCGTATTTGTGAAATCATGCGGTGTCGCATCGATCAATGTCGCCCCGTCGATTCGAAGCGTACCAGCCCATTGTTTCCATCCACGAGGGTTGTCGTGCTCGTGGTGAGGGTGTGAATCGGAGCCGAAACTCAGCTTAAACGTACCTTCGGTCGCCTCTTGAGCTCCTTGTGCAGTGACGTAATCTTGGTGCCAGATCGTGTCGCCGTTCTTGATCACGAACAACTCCGCGATCGGCCATGCAGCGACTACGCGTCCATTCACGTTTCGGTCTGCCGCGAACGGTGTTCGTTTACCCATTGACACGCCATTTACGCTGAAATCCAAAATAATGCGGTCGCCAGTTGTTGCGTAAGCGTTGATGTTCTTCATCGCATCGAAAAGGCTGTCTCGCGTCTTTTCGGTAGCGATCAGCGCACCTAGACCGCCGCGTTGACTAAGGCCACCTGCTTTTGGCGCGGTGTAACCAGGTTGACTTAAATGGTTGTCACTCGCAGCGGTGAAACCTACTTCATGTCCATGTTCCAAGTACTTTTGTCCGAACCACTCAAAGGTCCCATGTTGTGACATGATCTCGACGAGAGGTTCTAGGTCGGGATCGCTCAATCGATAGTTCCCTGGTTGGTGCGCATGTGGAATCACCACAACATCATTCGGGTCGTGGTGTTCATGAAGTCCTCGATAGAGTTGTGACAGGGTCCCAAAAAGTTGGGCAGGTACGCGCTCTCGACCCTCTGCCGTGCGGAAGAGCACATTGTGATGACCGCCCAGGAATTTACTCCTTGTCCACTCGTAGCCGAGAAACGCGATAAAGTTGGAATCGCTGTACTTCGTGACGTTTTCGATCAGGATTTGCCACTCAGCGTCGTCCATCCAGATGTCATGTTCGGAATGCGTGACGTAATCTAGTGCGGCATCTTCCTTTGCCCACTGCATAAATCGTTCGGGTGTACCAAGTCCCTCCGCAAAACCTGAATGACCATGTGTGTCGCCCCAATAGATATAGCGTTCCGGTTCGTCTTCAACCAAGATCGCATTGCCATAACCGGCGAGTTCACCATCAGCTGACTCAATCGTCAGCTGATACACCCCCGTGTCTGCGAGTCCATCATCTAGCCTGACTTTCGAAATCGCGTGATCCGTTGCTTCGGTTTGAGCGATCGTTTCACCGTTGAGTTGCACATGCCACACTGGCGAAGGACCGGAAGGTCGGTTGTAGAACCGATCGCGGGAGCGAACTGAAATCTCAAACGGTGCACCCGTCTTGACGATCGACGGTGCAAAACCGTGCACGCCAGCGACTGGTCCGCCGACGACTGAAACAGGCTGAATCGGTAATGCGATAAATAAATCGCTGGCGTCGAACGCCAGATACAACGGGAACACCAAGAAGTCCGTTCCAAAATCCGACATGAGGATTCCTTGGCCGCCTTCACTCGTATCACCGTAGACGATGGTGACTTCGTCGCCTTGAGTTAATGTGCCTTTTGCTACTCGATACACGAGTGCGCCAGTGGCTCCTCGGAAGCCACCATGCATACCTCTTAGCGGCGTGGAGTCGATCGCAAACTCAACTTCTGGATTCGACGAGTTGATCGAAATGTAGTTGTCCGCGCTAGGGTCATTAGTTTGAAACCGATAGCCGCCCATAAAGTGGCGCCCAACGAGGAATCCACCGCCGGTCTCAATATCGGCGGTACCCACCACGAAGGTTTGCGTCAACGTTCCGAACGTAACAACCTCATATGGACCACCCTCTGCTTCGAGTGATCCCAATCGTCTCGGGTCGGCATCAACAAACGCAAGTTGCTGTACGTAGTTGTCGATTCCTCGGTGTTGAGCGTTACGTGTTGGGAGGTCGACTCCCAGAATGCTATTGACAGCGGTCGTCAGATTTACCGGTACAAACCGGCCTGCTAACGCCCATTTGTTGGTCCAACGCCAAAGAACGTCAGCGCGTTGGTGAACGTTTTCAGCATTGGTTGGTGTTACCTGCACGGCTTTGACAAGGGCGTCGATTTCTGCCCTCAGCTCCTCATCAACGTAGTCGCTGCTATGTCCAACAAATGCCCAGAGAACGCATCCAACTGCGATCACCGATTGCAGCTTCGACAACATACGCGTACATCCTCGTTCTCACGTGATACTCCATTGTAAATTCCTTGGGGATCGTGTCCTCAAGCGTCATTGCCTCTGGCTTTGAAAGACGTCTGTCGTTAAAATCTATCGAGGCGTGCCAAGGCTTGAAAAGGTCAGCTGATGGTGTGACTTGACGCTATGGCAACGCCGATTCAATTTCGCATTTCAAACGGCCGCGTGCCGAGAGATTTTCAACGGACGTACGACGAATAAATGGATCAACAATTACAGAACGGCTCTGAATTTGAACTCGATTTAGGTTGGATGGAGAAGCAAGGCGAGTGGGGCACTCACGCAGAGCCAAGCAAGAATGGCTTAACACTTGCTGACATCCAAGTTGGTTCGTACGGCGACGCACCGGTCGAAAGCCGCAATCTAAGCGGACGACCGCGGGGCGCTGTGCCTCGCCCAGGCAGCATGCCGATTGGCAACTACACCGTACGCACGAAGAGCGAAATTTGGCTCGAAAATGCGTCGTTTCTCTACGAAGAAGCCCTTCAACGTCAATGGAGTTCGGCGACGGACATTCCATGGGACACGATTGAACCATTGCCTGACGACATCGAGCAAGCTCAATGCCAAATGGCGACGTTTCTTACAGAAGTCGAATTTGTTGCGGGTGACGTACCCAGCAGATGGGTCTCTCAGATGTCGCCAGATTTTTACGAAGCGCGAAACGTTCTCATGGCGCAGGTCATGGATGAGTCTCGTCACATGGACGTTTTTCGAAAGCGTGCGCTTGCGAACGGTGGCGGACTCATGCGCGCGACAGGCGCGACGGCGGGATTCGTCGGCGGTATCGATTTAGCTCGTGATTTCACTGAAATGTCCTCCCGGTTGCATCTTTCCGGGGAAGGCGCGGTTCTGACGATCTTCCGCATGGGCGAATTAATGGCGTACAACGATGCAGAGAAAGCGATCTATCGGCTCTGTGCGCAGGATGAAGCTCGACACGTCGCGTTCGGTGTAATGCACATGCGTTACATGGCGGCGAATGCTCCTGAACGTCGTGAAGAAATTGAGTCGTATCTTGATGAAGCGGAAGGTGGCATGTTGACGGATGCTGCAAACCCGGCCGGTCAGCTCAACCAAACCTCAGAGTCGTTGTCGATCATGCTTGGCGGCGGTCGAAAGTACTTCGATGAAGGATTTCGGAAATTAGTGTCGATCCGCAAGCGCCAACTTCAGGAATACCAGAAGCGTGTTACATCTGCTGGTTTCGGTGATCGATTCAAGAACGGTCGTTCACGATTAGGACAGATGCTCGAGAACGTCGCTAACTAGATTCGATTCCACTTAATTGATCAATGGCAAGTTCAAAAGACGCTGACCGCGTAAGACCGGCGCTGACGCTTTCCAAAGAAGAGCTTGAAGTTGAGGTACCCGAACCACGCCTCAATTGGATGAATCAGTGGCGTGAGTGGGGCATACGGGTCAAACCAGGTAAGAAGGGTTTGACGTTAGGCAGTCTAAATGTAGGTCTTTATGGGGAAATCCCCATGAATTGGCCAGATCGTAGTCGGAACCCGCGGGGCGCGATTGGCGTTACTGGGACGCCTCCAGTCGCGATTCAAGTAAAGGACAAGGTTGATCTTTGGGCGCCGTGTGCGGCTGATCTGTATGAGGAAGCGATTCAGCGGCGTTGGGCACCAGCAACCGATGTTGATTGGACAGCCATTCATCCATTACCGGACGATGTCGAACGTGCGATATGTCAAGTTTGCACCGAGATCTGCCAATACGCGATCATCGATGTCGAACTGATCACTAGTTGGCAGCACCAAATGGCGTATGGCTACCACGAGGTTAAGCAGTTTCTCGCGACGACCAGTCTGGATGCCACGCGCCGACACGAAGCTTTTCGCAAACGAGCACTGGTCAACGGCGGCGGGCTTGGCTACGAAGGACCTTGTCAGGTAAGTCGGCTATTGTTAGAAAGTCGAGGCGGCTGGACTGAAACGGTCACTGGGCTGACGCTGGTCCGAGGTTTGTTCACGCAAGTCATGATCCGTTACCTGACGCGTTTTGCATACAACGGAGTTGAGCGCAAGATTTACGAATGCGTGACTCAGGATCTCGCGCGATTACTAACTTATGGCATCGAACACATCAAGTACGCGTTAGCACATGCGCCGGACAAGCAAGGTTCTTTGATTACGACATTAGCTATCGGCATCCGAATGTTCAATCGTGATTTACGTGATCCGGTGTTACGCGAAGCTTTAGCGATTATTTTTGGAGGCGGAATTGCCGGCGCTCGTGGCGAAGGCATGTATGTGTTCTATGAAATGCTCGATGAATATGTGGAAGAGTTGCTCGGCGCGTGCCAGTACTTAAGACTGCCTGTTGCGATGGAACAGTTGCCGACAGTATTTCAAAAGGACAAACGCCAGCTGCCAGGCGAATAGATCATTGGCCAAATTTCCTTCGGTGGCGTGGTTCGACGCCGTACGTAATGTGTACAACAAAGATGACGCGATGCATGGTGCTGGAAGTGGCACGTGCAATTGTGTCGTCGGTGTGCAAGTTGGACGAGAGTTGTTTCAGCTCACGTTTGAAGGTTTCGAGTGTAGTCAAGCAGAGAAAATCACTAGAACGAAGCTCGACGATTGTGATTTTTACCTGCACATGACGACGAAAGATTGGCGCAACATGCTTGACAACATCCAAGAGCATGGACATGCTACTGACAACTTTACGCTGAACACGCTTGATTTAGGACGAGTCGAAGGACTATCTTCTTCCACTCACAATGATCAGTATCGGGAAGATTTGTTTTTCCGCTACAACCAGACGCTACAGTTTTTCTTTGACGGCTCTTCACGCGTTAAAACCACTTATTAGCTTGAGTTGAGACATGGCAGTTTTTGATTGGATGCCGAATGCGCGAACAAAGGCGAATAAGGATCCCGCGTTTCGCGCACTAGGTAGCGCGGATGCGACGGTGTGCTTCGAGTCAGGGAAGCACGGCAGACGGGTGGTGTTTCAGTCGTTCGAAGTAGAGAGCGTAAGCGAAGCAGACGTAGATGCGATTAAAGATGAGGATATTCTCATTTCCATGTCGACGCGTGAATGGAATTCGTACCTCTATCGAAGACGCCTAGGTCGCGCGCCGAGTCTACTCGGACTTGACGCGGAGAAGCATGATGTTGTTCAGACGAAGAACACGATTGCGAGGTTGCAGTTCGAGCGAATTTCGCGTTCAATTCAAGCGTTTGTTGACTATGGAGCACGCGCGAGCGGTCGATAGGCGTGCCGTATTACGAGTATCGCTGCGAGAAATGCAGCGGAATCTCAACCGTCTTTGCTCATATAAACGAAAAACCGGAGACGGTTCCATGCGAGCACGGATGTGGTACGCGTGCGAAGCCGATCGTATCTAGACTGAATGTCAAACTTTCGGGTCTGTCGAAAGTTGAACGACTTGATCCAAAGTACGACAAGATGGTCGATCAGGCGATGAACAAAGATCCTAAGTCGGATCCGATGCGGTACATAAACCGCAGAGGCGATCCGGCGAAAGGTAGACCAGACTGAAGGCTGGTTAGAAAAAGCCTAGCAAATCCAATGCGTAGGCAATCGCAAATACTCCTATCGCGCCACCAACACCGAGCACGATGATCATCATTGGTGCGCTTATGAGAGGCTTATCCTCACCACTCACCGGTGCGTTCTTACTGCGTGCATAGAGTAGAAGTATTACGAGAATAAGCGCAGCGATGGGTATAACGTAATAAATTAGGACTCGCAAGGCGCTGCTTCCTCATTGCCTCGTGGTGTTTCGAACAAATTTTAGAAAGCGAGTAATTGAGTTTTAGTTCCTTCTTGTCGAACCATTGGTTCGCAGTCCTGCTGCTTGTCTGTTATAGCGGAGTCTTGTTTTGGCATGCGCGACTCGGGTTTAAGCGCAGTGGGACCATCGGGGGATACCTCGTGGGCGGTCGTCACATGGGCGGTGTCATCATCGGGGTGTCTTTTTTCGCAACGTTCGCGAGTACGAATAGTTACCTTGGATTGGCGGGTAAAGGCTACGACTTAGGTGCGCCTTGGCTGCTATTTCCGTTGATGATCGTGGTTGCGACTTATCTGTCCTGGCGCTTAGTTGCGCCCGAGTTACGACGTTTCACCTCAATGACTGATACGGTCACGGTACCGGAGTTTTTAGCTGCACGGTTTTCGAGTCAAAGTGTGCGTGTGTTCACCGGTTTGATCATTGCGCTCGCAAGCATTCTCTATCTTATCGCCATCTTTAAGGGGGCCGGTAATCTATTTCAGGTTTTCTTAGGCATACCTTATGAAGCAGCCGTCGGCTTGATGTTGCTGGTAGTGCTTGTGTACACCTCCGTCGGCGGTTTCGTCTCGGTCGTTCGAACGGATGTGATCCAAGGAATATTCATGTTGCTCGGATCTCTGTTGCTATTTGGTTTTGTAACAAACCATGTTGGCGGACCCGGGCGTATGTTCGACCTCATGGACGCACCCGACACGGAGTATTTGTTCACTTGGAACGCTGGTGCGCCAATCCTGGTCGTCTTGGGAATCGCACTCGCAGGCTCCATGAAGCTACTAATCGATCCGCGGCAGATCTCTCGTTTTTACGGCCTGCGTGATGCGGCAAGCGTTTCGAAAGGTATTGGTTTTGCGATTGGCGGATTGTTGATCATCCAGTTTTGTCTATTTCCGATTGGCATTTACGCGCATTTCCTGATCGACGACGTCGCGGATACCGACCTTATCGTGCCGATGCTCATTCAGGACCCGGCGATATTTCCGTTGCTCATCGCAGACTTTCTTGTCGTGGCGATCTTGGCCGCGGCGATGTCATCGATGGATAGCGTGTTGTTGGTTGCGGGTTCGGTCACGATGAGAGATGTCGTCGGCGTGGTCGTTCCAATGAGTGAAGAACGCCAGACCTTTTACACTCGTATTGGTGTAATCGCTTGCGCAGCTTTCGCTGCCCTGTTCGCGTTGAACCCCTTCGGTGATATCGTCGAAATTACGATACTCTCAGGTAGTTTGTACGCTGTTTGTTTCTTACCAGCCGTTATGGTTGGTCTGCATTGGTCACGAGGTAACGCATCTGCCGTGATCGCTTCCTATGCAAGCGGAATTGCTACGATTCTGGTGTGGCGCAATCTCGGGTTGAGCGCCACGTTACACGAGGTGCTACCGGCTTTGGTCATATCAATGGGCGTTTACATCGGTGTGTCGTGGCTGACACCACGTGTTAGTACGGCAGAGGTCAGCGAGTTCTTCTTGACGAAGCACACAACTGCAGAACACGAACCTCGGAGGGAATCAACTCAATCCATTCAAAAATCGGATTAGACCTTCATTGACGGCTTCAGGCGCTTCCTGTTGTGTCCAATGTCCAATATCATCAAGAACAACCACATCGACGAGATTCGGTAAGACAGCTTTCATCGCAGAAAGCGCGTTTTCACTAAATGGCACCACATCGCGTGTACCTGTCATGAAGAACGCAGGCGGTTCGATCTTCGAACCCTGCAGGCAACCCGAAAGTTCCCAATTACGGTCGATGTTGCGATACCAATTTAGGCCGCCGCGAAATCCTGCCTTCTGGAACTGGCTCACGTAGTAGTCAACGTCTTCTTTGGTGAGCCATGCGGGTAAATCATCGCCAGGGTCAGGCATTCTCTCAAGCATAAATGCTGAATCCGGTGCAGGGTTGCTGGGCTCGAACATGTTGTTGCGATTCACCGATCCTGAAGCACCAAATAGCATCTTGCGCATCGTTTTCGGAATGTCGTTCTGAAGTTCGTGTTCAGCTACACCAGGCGTTTGAAAGTAGAGCTGGTAAAAGAATCGATCACCGAACAGTTCTTTAATCGCGACTAATGGTGGCGTAGATCCTCTCGGACCAATTGGGACGGAGAGAGACGCCACGCCGCGGAAAATGTCAGGTCGCAAATTAGCGCAATTCCACGCGACGGGTGATCCCCAGTCGTGACCGATCACGACAGCCTGTGACTCGCCGAGAGCGTCGACCAATCCAATAATGTCACCAACGAGGTGAAATATGGTGTACTCGTCGATATTGGGAGGTGCGTCCGTACTACCGTATCCTCGTTGATCGGGCGCGACGACGTGATAGCCGGCATCTGAGAGCGCGCGCAGCTGGTGTCGCCATGAATACCAAGATTCCGGGAATCCGTGGCACAACACGACAAGTGGACCCTCGCCGGCCTCCGCAATGTGCATGTTGAGACCGTTTGATTGAATGTCGCGTTCGGTGATTTCGCTCATGAGATATTCCTGTGAATCTAGTCACTGTAACAGTGCGTCAGTGGGCACTGCCTACTTTTTGCGGCAGAGATTATCCGATTAGCGCGGCGTCAATTTTGTTAACGATTGAATTGTGGTTGAGAAGGTGTCACTCACATGGATCATCATTCCGTGGCTCCAAGGCGGCACAGATATAAATTGGTGCGAAGGAAGCGGCAGCGACCGTGCTCCCCTTGCTACACGAAACAACCTCCTAAATACGGATATTCATGCCTGGTCCACTTGATGGTATTCGCGTTGTCGATTTCACGACCATGATCGCTGGTCCCTACGGTACGATGATTCTTGCCGATCAAGGTGCTGACGTCATCAAGGTTGAAGCACCAGTTAACAGCGACCACGCGCGGCGCGCTGGTTATGGTCAACGCCATTTCTCGGCGGCGTTCGTTAATAACAATCGAAACAAGCGCTCTATGGCGATCGATGTCAAGCATTCGGATGGTCGGAAACTACTCTTAAAGTTGGTTGAAACCGCAGACGTCTTCGTACAGAACTTTCGTCCAGGTGTTATGCAACGCTTAGGGATTGATTACGACGATTTGCGAGAGGTGAATCCGAGTTTGATTTACCTATCGATGAGCGGCTGGGGTGAACAAGGACCTTGGGCGCACAAACCCGTCTACGACCCAATCATTCAAGCGTTGTCTGGGCTCGCATCCGTTCAAGGCGGAAGCGATGACGGGCGACCACGACTGATTCGCACGATTCTGCCGGACAAGCTGACAGGTATTACCGCGGCACAGGCGGTCACGTCTGCGTTATTTGCTCGAGAGCGTACCGGTGAGGGACAGCACGTGCGACTTTCAATGCTGGATTCGATCGTCGCATTTATGTGGTCGTCTGATATGGGTAGCCAAACGTTCGTTGGTAAGGAAGTTGACGTGGCAGCTGCAGCGACGTTTATTGACTTGATTTACGAGACGTCCACGGACTATATCAGTGTGAGCGTCATGACGAATGACCAGTGGCGCAATCTTTGCACCGCGTTCAATAAACCTGAATGGCTTAATGATGAACGCTTTAAGACGCCGGCAGGTAGAGATCGTTTCGCGAACGAACGATTAGAACTGATGCAAAGTGTGCTGAAGACCGAGACGGCAGAAGTTTGGCTTGAGCGCTTAGAAGAGGCGGGGGTACCTTGCGCGCCAGTTCTCAAACGTCACGAAATGATTCGCCACCCGCAAGTCGAAGCTTCTGGTGTGGTTGTGGAATTGGAACATGAGCATGCGGGGACGCTTCGTCAAGCCCGAAACGCGGCGAGATTTGAAGGAACGCCTACCGAGATGCGCCACGGCGCACCGCACTTAGGAGAACACTCGCGCAATCTTTTGGAAGAACTTGGTTACTCGCGAACAGAGCAGGATCAGTTGGTCGATTCGGGTGTGGTTGCTTCCGCTAGCGAAACTTAGACTCCGCGCTCTGCCGCGACTAGATTACGCGAGTCCTCTGAGACTCGCATCAACGAACTATCCAGTTTCTCACGTTCTCCAGCGGTCAATGCGTCTGCACCTGCCGCAACGATTAAACTCTCAAACCCCTCTGTCAGTTTTCTGAGTGACCATTCTGTCGCATCGTCGTCGTTAATGGCTGTGATGTCGTTCTTACCGTACACTTCGACGTGATAGTGTGGACTGTTGTCGAAACAGTCAAATCGAAGCAGTTCCCGCTGTTCATCCGCGACTGGGCCACTTATCCGGATGGACAATCCTTGATCGCCACGCATGCGACGATAAGAGATGTCAAACTTAAATCGTCCAACTTCCTGTGAATAGGTTGTCATGGAATCCCCCCTTTGCGCATCGATTTGGTGCTGAACTAATTTTCCCTAATATGCAAATCCTAGTCGCTAGAGCATGAAGATCGATCCTTCGAACGCAACTTTAGATCCGGATCTAGGTTCTCTCGTTTGCTTCGTACGCGAACACCAGCCACTCTGTGTCATCACCGGCGCGGGTTGTAGTACGGATTCGGGGATATTCGACTATCGCGACGCCGAAGGCAACTGGAAGCGTCCTCAGCCTGTTCTACTTGATGAGTTCCTAAAGTCGGTCAATGCTCGAAGGCGTTACTGGGCGAGGAGCATGCTCGGGTGGCGTCTGTTTTCTAAAGCAATGCCGAATATCGCTCATATTGCTCTCAAACGTTTAGAGGAACAGGGGTTCGTCGGCAACGTAATCACTCAGAATGTAGATGACCTGCACGAAGCAAGTGGTCAGCGAACCGTCATTCCATTGCACGGATCGCTTCGAACGGTGACATGCGTGGATTGTCAGAGGCAGGTTCGTCGAGAGGAAATCCAGCAGCGACTCGAGCTGACAAACCCGCAATTTGTTGCAGCGGCCGTTATGCCAGACGCCGGTGGAGAAGGTCACTATTCGATCGAAGTTGATGAATCGTTCGTTGTACCACACTGTGAAGTTTGTCGTGGCATCTTGAAACCGGATGTGGTGTTTTTTGGGGATAACATCAGTTCGGGGGTGAAACGCAACGCGAACGAAGCGGTTCGTCGTGCGAAAGGTGTGCTTGTGGTTGGATCGTCGTTGATGGTTTATTCGAGCTTCAGATTGGTGAAACTAGCTCACGCTCAAGGAATTCCAATCGCGATACTAGGATACGGTGTAACTCGTGGCGACGAACTTGCGTCGTTAACGATTCGCGGCGAGATTACGTCGACATTTGAAGAACTGATTAAGCGTCTAAAGGTCTAACGAATTAGGTACGATTACGGTCGAAGACAATCGTTTCGTAAGATACAGATTGAGCCTTCGTGATGCCGTCGAGAGGATTCGGTCGCGATGCGAGCGAGTGATGCAAAAGTAGGACTAACGCGGTGGGTCCAGGTCACGCTTTTCTTGGTTCTAGGCACCTTGGTTCTTATCGGGGTACAAAGCGAGGAGAGCGAGGTCGAGAATAGGGCGGAAGCCGAAGAGACTGACAAGGAACCCCCGGTCACGTTGGCGAGCATTCTCGATTCAAAACCTAACCCTAAGGATTACGAAGAGCGCACTCACTGTATCTCAAAGATGGCAATTCGCGATCACGAGGTACTTAGCAAACGCCACATCGTGTTCACCATGCGTGGTGAAGGCCGTCCAAAAATACTCGTACAGTTTGGTAGGCATTGTTTTGGGTTACATCGAAAAGCAGTCCTAAATCTTGAGTCGCGCGGCTCCTCAAGGTTGTGCGTGGGTGACTACGTACGCACCGAAGTGTTTGAATTTGGACGACGAACGTGGGGACCTCGATGCACGATACCGGAATTCGAACCGATTACCGATTACCAAATCGAACTGCTTCGAGATGCGTTACAGACGGGCCGCGTTGAATAGCATGCATTCGTTAAACGCAGACCTCATCAGCGTCTAGTTAGCGACTGGCTTGTGTTGTGTCGCAGAGATATGACGAGTAGTTGCAAAACGAATCTAGTCTAGCGAATCGGTACGCGATTATTTGGTTTGCAAATCCCCGTGAGTTTGTAAAATCGGACGTAGTGCAGTAAGCACATGGCGTAAGAAACATGGATGTTGACCGTAAGACGATTGACGGGTTTACGACTCGGGAAGTCTGCGGTAAGTCAGGACTTAACGAGTACCAGCTCCATCAGCTTCGAAAGAAGCAGCTCCTAGACCCGATTAAGCAAGGTAACACCAAGCTCATCTACCGTTTTCAGGATATGGTCGTTGCCTGTGATATCGGCAGACTTATCGATGAAGGCACGAGCTTCGCGAAAGTTGTAGACGCGTATTTACACGTTCGTCGCACACGCGGTGACGACCTAAGTCATTCATCAGCAATCAAGTTCATCAAGAATTCCGGGTTGGTTGGTGGCGATATTCTGGTTCAGTCAGAGCACGGTTTACTAGACCCAGAAACGGGCGAACGTGCTTTCGACTTCAACGATGTTCTGCAGCCGAAACGCGCGAATTTGGTTCGCACGCTTGAATCGTTGCGCGTCGCACAGAGGGTTCGTTCCGATTCGCCAGACGCTGAGGATTGGTACCAGTACGCGCTTGATTGCGAAGACGAAGAGAATGACGCAGAAGCAAAGCGCGCGTACGAAATCTGTATTAGCTATGATGAGAACAACGCGGATGCGTGGGTGAATCTAGGCCGACTTCACTTCTTAAGTGGACGTCAACTCGATTCTCGCTATTGCTACGAAAAAGCGTTGGCTGTGGATTGTGCACACCAAATTGGCAACTACAACCTCGGGATTTTGTTTGAAATGTTCGAGTCCAATGAAATGGCGATCGAGCATCTCAAGCGAGCGGACGGAATACTTGAGTCATTTCAATGTTTGGCGAGAATCTATAAGAAGATGGGTGATGCCAAACGGGCGGATGACTGCATGAAGAAGTTCTTCGAGCTTTCCTTCAAAGAAACCTAGCTTGATGTGATCTGTGTGATTCCTGCCCGAAGCAGGGACTAGACGAATCGGTTTAACCCGCTGCGAAGTAGAGCGGTTCCGTCTTATCCTCGTCGCCTTTATGAAGGTCGATCATTGCTTCGATACTGGGCATACAGGAACCACAGCATCCGGCGGCTCCTAGTTCTCGATTGATCGCGTTAACCGAATCGTGCCCATCGTTGATGGCAGCAACGATCTCGCTGTCAGTTACACCGAAGCAAATACACACATACATACGGTTATTCTACACGATAATGAGATTGATTACCAATTACATTAATTCAACGATATTCCTAGTGACACATACTGCAATTTAACTGAATGAATATACAGCAGAATTTTGCTAATATTTCTCTAGGCATTTTCAAGGACGAGACATGAACCCTCAAGACTCACAGGTCATTGTGCTGTTGAACGACGTTTTAAAAAACGAACTTACCGCGATCAACCAGTATTTCTTGCATTCGCGCATGTTTAACAATTGGGGATTGAAGTATTTGGGTGAGTACGAGTACAAGGAATCCGTCGATGAAATGAAACATGCCGACACACTAGTTGAGCGGATATTGTTTCTTGAAGGTCTACCGAATCTACAGGACCTCGGGCGGTTGTACGTCGGGGAGACACCAAAGGAAGTTCTAGAGTGTGATCTAAGGCTAGAGATGGAAGCAATGCCGAGTCTTCGAAAAGGCATTGAGTATTGTGAAAACGTGCAGGATTACATTTCCCGCGAGGTGTTTGAACGTATCCTTGAATCGGAAGAAGAGCATGTCGATTGGCTTGAGACCCAGTTAGATTTGATCGAACGCGTCACTTTAGAGAATTACTTACAACGACAGATGCGAGAGGACTAATTTGGTGTGCCGAGAATCGCGTACAGACCCCTATGCGATGCGATTAATCAGCATGATGCGAAAGAGCTTGAGAAACTAGCGCAAGGCGACTCCATCGCCGCACAGCACTGGAAACCGATTATGGACGCGGCGTTTGTCGGGGATGCTGCGTGCATTGATGTATTGGTCGACCACGGTGCGGATGTCAACATTAAGGCTGGAACAGGCGCAAAACTCACGCCTCTAACACGCCTTTGCCAGTACCACCGGACCATACCAAAACACGACGGCCATCCGGCCGCACTTAAACGGTTGATTGAGCACGGCGCAGATCCGAAACTCTCTGCGGGACCACTGGCGTTGACGCCGTTGGGGTACGCCGCGATGGGTCCGGTCGATGAGTTATTGCAAGTACTGATCGGCGAACTAAAACCGTTGGATGTTTGGTCTGCTGCTTCACTTTACGATCTCCCGCGATTAGAGCAACTCGCAAAGCAACAAAAGCTGACAGCGCTAGATAGCGAAGAGCGAACACCACTGCACTACGTTTGCATGTCTGGGCTTCATAAAGCCAATGGAAATCAGACAGCAATCGAGTGTGTGAACCTCATCCTTGAGCAAGGAATTGAGATCGATGCCGTTCAGCCTATCGTGGAAGGTGATGAAATCTTCCATGCGACCGCATTGTGGTATGCAGTGTCTTGGCAGGGCAATCTAGAGCTGACGAGCCACTTGTTAGTTCATGGTGCAAGTCCAAACCCGGCAGTGTTTTCATCTCTGTTTCATGGCGACGTAGCGATTTGTAACTTACTGGATGAGTACGGCGCGGATTGGAATCTGAGATTCGGTGGAGCGACACCATTGATCGACATCATGAAGTGGAATCGAAGTAAACTCGTTCCATGGTTGTTGGAACACGGTGCGGATCCTTCAGTCAAGGATCAGGATGGACTAACGGCCGTGGATCATGCGCGCAAACGAAAGGTCCGTAAAGACGTGATCGACTTATTAATTGCAAACGGCGGGTGATGTAGAAGGGATTGAGTCGCGAGACCGGCGCTAGGTACGATCGATTTTGGCTAATCATCTCCTTTCTCGAATCCCATGTGAAGTGAGCAGGTCGAAATTGACGCTCGTTGGTGACCGATCTGAAAATCAATATAGCGCCCACTGCACAAATCCTGCCGCTCGCTAAGGGTGTTTAATTCGAAACAGCTATTGGATTGACCAAACGGGGGTTAGGTGAGCATGTCAGTAGCCTCAAAGTTACGAGCTGATTTGGGTCATCCGGTCATTGATGCGGATGGTCATTGGCTCGAATACGGACCAGTTGTCAGGTCGGCAATGGAAGCGATTGGCGGTAAAGCCGCCACTCGAGCCATGGAGATGAATGGCGCTCGAGTCGGAAACAGTCTTCGAATGACTGTAGCGGAACGACGCAGAGCGAATGTTGCGCAAGAAGCTTTCTGGGGTTCTCCGACGAAGAACACGAAAGATCGCGCGACGGCGATGATGCCAAAGCTGCTGTATGAGCGACTAGACGAGTTTGGGATCGATTTCGCGATCCTATACCCGACCGCGGGTCTCGGCTTACCTCGGGTCAACGACGAAGAAGCGCGCTTGGCCGCATGTCGTGCATTCAACATCTACTGTGCTGAGCTCTTTGAACCATTCAGGGATCGAATGACACCGGCTGCCGTGATTCCGATGCACACACCGGAAGAAGCTCTCGCGGAGCTTGACCATGCGGTCGGGGAGTTAGGTCTCAAGGTGGTCATGCTGAACAGCTTGATCGATCGACCTATTGAAAAGGTCGTCACCGAACAACCGGACTCGGCAG
Organism: Candidatus Azotimanducaceae bacterium; assembly: GCA_965220235.1. Lineage (GTDB taxonomy): Bacteria > Pseudomonadota > Gammaproteobacteria > Pseudomonadales > Azotimanducaceae > Bin55. The sequence continues at coordinate 828,103 of OZ244815.1, forward strand.
ATTTGGTTTCGTGGCTTGACACGTTTGGTATCGACAGCGCACATGACTACGACGTGGTATGGGAGAAGTGCCGCGAACTCGGCGTGTCGCCAACGTTTCATCGCGGTTCGCGCGGCAAGTTCTTCCGACTCTCAGTATCAAACTTCTGTTACAACCACATAGGTCACTTCGCTGCCGCATCGGAAGCGGTATGCAAGTCGTTGTTCATGGGTGGGGTCACACGTCGATTCCCAGACCTCAACTTTGCGTTCCTAGAAGGTGGCGTCGGATTCGCCGTTCTCCTCTACGCGGACCTGATAAACCACTGGGAGATTCGCAATGGTGAAGCCCTGAAGCTCACAGATCCAAGCGAACTCGACTTAAATTTACTGAAAGAGCTGGCAGAGGAATACGCAGGTCCTGCGATGCAAGAAGCGATTAACGCAGGACGTGGATTGAGTACAAAAAACGGACCTACAACGACCGGTGGATTAAATCAACTTGATGACTACGCAGCGTGTGAGATCAAGGAGAAGTCAGATTTCAAGTCACTCTTCGCGGAACGTTTTTATTTCGGTTGTGAAGCGGACGATGCAACGAATGCACTCGCTTTTCAGAAACAAAACAATCCGTTCAACACCGAAATTAAGACGCTGTTTGGTTCAGATATCGGGCACTTTGACGTTCAAGACATGGCTGGTGTGTTACCCGAAGCGTACGAGCTTGTCGAAGACGAACGCATCACGTTAGATGATTTTCGACACTTTGTGTTTGAGAATCCGATCCGATTTTGGGGCGAGACGAATCCCAATTTCTTCGAAGGCACCGTACTCGCCAATGATGCAAAGGAGGTCTTGAGCGCGTAGCTAGAAATTCGTGGTCAAGTGTTCGTATGGCATGCACCTTCGTTGGCTCGACGGCGGATGAAGTGATCAGTGAGTTTGACTAGGTATTGAGGGTACGGTTAATCCGTACCAGAAACGCTAATATCACGTAGGTTGGCGCGCCCGCAGGGACTCGAACCCCGAACCCCCAGGTTCGAAGCCTGGTGCTCTATCCAGTTGAGCTACGAGCGCCGAGCGCAGGGATTATAGAATCGTATCGATCTTGTCAATCCAAAACGTAATCCTGGAACTGCGCAAGATCAGTTGCGGTGGTTTGGTGTGAATCATGCGTACCTACACGCCTATAGAGAGATTAAACGTTACCAATGACCGTGAAGAAAGACAGCTTATCAAAACAAGAACAGACTGATTTTCTGAGAGACGGTTTCGTCATACTCCGTGACGTCATTCCGCTGGATTTTGTGAAGCAGGCTCGAGAGTTGATTGTCTCCGGTATGTCGATGACAGAACGACGCATACTGCCACCGCGTGAGCTGGCAACGCACCCGAATGTGATCCGTTTGTTCAACGAAACGTGTCTCGCTGAAATCATGCGAAACTCGATGGGTTCCTACCCCGAAGTCATAAGCTGTCAGATTGCGGTAACCCCTGCGAGAAATCAGCTTTACGGGCGACCTTCGCCTCACGTTGACGGTAGCTGGTCGGGTCCTATTCCAAGTGAACGTGAGGAGATCGATCCGTTGGTCGGTCGCCCGTTGGATGCGGAGCGATATTTTGGCAGGAACGATGAGAAGCGCGGTACAAACGACGGCTTGCTTTGGCAGGATCCTGATAAGCGTATTTCGTTAGGGAGCTACACCGCGTTAGTGGGAGTCGCTCTGAACGATCAATTGGAACCTGGCAATGGTCAGTTCGCAGTGCTCAAGGGGATGCACGAGGAAGTCGAAAAGTCGTTTCGAATGCAGCGAGATACGGGTAGCGTCATCGGCCCGGAAGGTACCGGCTGGCCGCGTCTTCGAGCGACTGACGAGGACGGTCGCGTGCATCTCAACGGGCTACCTGAGGCAGTGAGGGCACGAATGTCCAACAATGCGGAAAAAGCGTCGGAAATCAAAGGTTGGCCTTGGAAGGAACTAACACCAGTCTGCTTGGCTGCCGGTGATGCGGTCATCGCATTACACTCATGTCCTCACACTGCGACGCCGAATCTCGGACCTAATCCACGTATGAATTTGTATTTTCGTATTCGACGTTTGCGGGAGAACAATCCATTCGAAGGATTGAGGAAAGTAGGGCACGGCGTCAGTGACCATCCTGATCGAGGTTATTTTGGTCAGTACTTAGATTACCCGGAATCCTACGACGCTTGGCAGACCTCTATTGATAAGTTATGCGACCACTGGTCTGAATGGGATTTCACGAAGGACCCGAAAAAGGTTAATAGCTGACTCGTCAGATCTGATGCGGCTCTAGATAGTGTTAGTCGAAACTTGAGTCAAACTTGCGGTTTTGCCCAAACGTTAGAGAGACGTCAATGACCTCCGATAGCTAGGTTTGATACACGCATTGATTGGTCGCAACTGCACCTAATTCCCGGGCAGTTTAAATATCACTAAAAAATAAAGGTGTGGTCGGTAGGTCGGCTTATCTCATCAAGCTAGCTAAAATCGTCGCTGCTCCGCCCACGTGTGAAACGGGGCGTGTTCTTTCATGTATGTCAGTTTTAGTGAGGAACACCCACCATGCCATATTCCAGGCCCGATCTGCGGTGCTTCACAGGATCGGTGAATGCGTCTCTCGTCATGAGTATGACGCTTGCTCTCGTTGTGTCTTGTTCGGGCGGTGGACAGGACCGTGATCCGGCGAGCGAATCAGAAGTTGCAGCTGCAGCTACTCTAGCAATTTCCATTGAAGAGCCGTCAAACCCTGGTGTCTTCGACGACCGCGTGGTGTTTGGCCAGTCTGCTGTCTTCAGCGGTCCTGCCCAAGCATTGGGACAAGCTATGCGCCTCGGAGTTGAAGCCGCATTCCACGAACAAAATCAGGCCGGAGGAGTGCTTGGTCGTAAGCTAGAACTCGTCACGATGGATGACAGGTACGAGCCAGGCTTTGCATACGCGAATACGCGCGACCTCATCAGGAAAGAGAACGTCTTTGCACTGATCGGAGGCGTGGGAACTCCGACATCGCGATCAGCTGTAAGCCTGGTTGAAACACATGCGGTGCCTTTCTTAGCGCCATTCACAGGCGCTGGTTTTCTTCGGGAATCGAAACTAAGGTCAGTTGTGAACCTGCGAGCATCTTATGCGCAGGAAACTGAGTACATGGTCGAACGCCTTACCGAGGACCTCGGGGTTTCACGAGTAGCAGTCATGTACCAAAACGATTCCTACGGCCAATCAGGATTGAACGGTGTGCGTGATGCGCTGGAGCGGCGTGGACTAGAACCCGTGGAGACATGGTATTACGAACGCAATTCAACTGCTGTCAAAGCCGCTGTGTTCCATATTGGCGCTGCGAATCCAGAAGCCGTCATCATGATCGGCGCGTATCAGCCAGTGGCGAAAGCTATTTCCCTGCTCCGAATTGATATCGATCCTATTTTCATGGCGGTCTCATTCGTGGGAAGTAACGCACTGGCACGGGAGCTAGGACCTGAAGCGACGGGAGTTTTCATAACACAGGTGGTGCCGGTACCCGACGACACTGAAATGCCAATTGTGGCTGAGTACCTCGCTGCGCTTAATTCGTTCGACGCGAGCGCTGTACCAGGCTTTGTATCTCTCGAAGGGTATATGGCTGGGAGATTAGCAATCGTCGGTTTGGAGTCATGTAAAGATCTGACTCGTAAGTGCTTCTTGAATACTTATCAAAGCTCGCAGTCTATCGATCTCTCTAGCGTAGAGCTGCAGTACGGACCCGACGACAACCAAGGTTCCGACGAGGTGATCATTACAGTGATTAACGAACTTGGTAAGTTCGTACCCGTAACTAATCTTGTTGAGACCCGGTGATGTCTCGTTTTCACCTGTTGGGTGGAGTAGCAATCCCGAAGTTTGTTCTTCTCGTTGTTATCGCTTCAATCACTGTGTTCGGGACGTTAGCTGTCGGTGGTTCGGAAGCTCTAGAAGAGGAGGATCACACGATTCGCGCTACCAGCGCTGCATTGTCGGTGGTTCGCCTCTCGAGATCGGTTGTTGACACGGTATCAGCGAGGACCGTTGCTGATATTTCCCCAGAGGCTATGGCAGAGTCTAAAGCGTCCGTCGAATCGGCGTCGACAGAAATTCGCCGTCAGCTTGACTTGCTTGCAGGTGCTAGTCAACGGGATGCTGCAATACGAATGGGTAAGTTGTTGGACGAGTTAGTACTCAAAACAAGACAACTCGAGGACGGTAGATCACGATTCGCTCAGATTCTGCGTCGTTCGCGGGATAGCCGTCAGAAATTAATCGCTGAGACGAGCTGGCAACTTCTACCTGCAGCAGTTGCGAGTGAGGACGATCTGTTTCATCACATTATTTCGCAATCTGGAGTCTCGGAGGCTAAGCCACCTGAGGCGAATAGAGCCGTTTCAGTCGAAGACCTATTGCTGTACTCGCGCCTATCGCTCTTGAAGCAGCAGATCGATCAGGGATACATAGCGCTGGAAGTAGCTACGAGGCAGACCGATAGTGAATTCATTGGAACTGTGGAAGAAAACGCGAACTTGGCAATGTACCAGCTCCGCGAAAACATCATCGCCTTGTCCAATACCGATCACGAAGATATCGATCCCACGCTCGTTCCGCTCGCCCGCGATTTGGTCGACGCGGCGTACGGTGAGTCAAACCTGATTGATTTGATGAAGACTCGCCTGGAACTCGATGAACAAGAAGCGCAGCTTACTTCCTCCGTTAAGGAGATCGCGGCTCGATTGCAAGTCGAAGCCTATGCAGTTCTCAATGACACGATCGCAGAATCGAAGCTCGCGGATCGCGAGCGCGATACAGCTTACAGTTTGGAAGCCGCATTGGCGTATAGTCAACACGCTACGGCAGCCGTAGCGATATTGTCAGACGGGACTACCGCTAACACACAGATCTCAGAGTTACCAGTCGAGCGAGAAACAGTTCAGGGTCATATTTCTGGCATGCGTCATGGCTTGGAGGCTTTGCAAAACGCAGGTTACCACAGCGAAGTCTCAGGCATGCGCTCGGAGGTTGATCGCATCGAATCGATCGCAGAAGGGATCCTCGATGGTCGTCCTGCACTGACCGAAGCCTTGCAATCTGCTGCTCAGGAGAGGGCGCAGCTGAGAAGCTTCTTTACTTACCAAGTAGAACCCTCCGTCGGTGTGAGCTTGGATAACCAGCTTTACTACATGCTGACGGGTAGAAGCGAATTCAGAGATGAAGCCTCGACCGACTCGGATCGTTTATCTCATTCAGAGTTTCTACGGTATTGGCATCTTGCTTCTGTCAACGATTCGATCTTCCGTACGTTTTCGGGGTTAATCATCGCCATCATCATGACCGACGCCACGCTGATCGGAGAGGGCGAGGAGCGTTTCATCACAGCGTCTCATCGTCTTGAAAAGAGCATTGAATTTTTGGCGAGGGCTGGTGGTGCTGAGATAGATTCGCAGTTAGTCGAGCTTGCTCGCCGATTCATAGCTTTTGGGAACGGGGAGTCGAATGTCTTCGATTCACTCAGACATAGATTGCCTCTGATTGCCAACGAACGAGAGTTGATTCAACTCAATCAACAGACCTTCGCTGGCTTGCAAGTCGAATTAGAGGCGTTGCTCGATACCATCCTCCGGGATGCTGTGTCGTCCAGCTAACTTTCCCTAGTCCAATCGCCAGTCGGTGACTATCGCGCTAGCGCTAGTTAGCACTTGCCTATAGAGGTTTCAGTTTGAGCTCAAAGTACGGAAAACAACGAGGAAGTCTTAGCGCTGTTATTTGGTCGGCGTCTCTGATGCTCCTCAACCTTCAAACGTTCGCAGACGAACTTGAAGGTCTTGAAGAAATAATCGTTACCGCACAGAAAGTTGAGCAGAATCTAGAAGACGTTCCTTCATCGGTATCAGTGCTCCCCGGATCTCTTATTGAAGAGTCAGGCGCTAACAACATTGCTGACCTCAACGGTTCGGCACCCAATGTGATTTTGCAGGAAATGGTGTTCATTAAGAACACAGCCAACATGGCGATTCGGGGGATCGGATTCTTCGATACGGACCCATTTGCCGACCAAAAGACGCAGGTGTTGGTGGACGGAATTCCTCACGCTCGTGTGACGGGATTAGGTCATGATCAGATAGACGTTGAGCGAGTCGAGATACAGCGTGGTCCTCAGGGAACTCTCTTCGGTCGCAATAGTCTCGCGGGAACTATCAACATCAATACCCGGGCTGCCGCTCAAGAACCGGGTCTAACGGCTCGTGCCACGATAGGGGACTACGGTCTTTCAAAGTACGTGTTGTCGGCGGAATCCGGGGCGATTTTGAACGACTCTCTCCGTTCACGCCTAACGCTCTCTAAGCGAAGCTACGATGGGCACGTCACCAACGCGTTCAATGGGAATCAGCTGGGCGAGCAGGATTCGAACATGCTCCGCCTCAAACTGGATCACATCATCTCGAATGTGGCATCCACGCTGACTTACTATCAGGTGGATGAAGAGACAGCAGGAATCGCAACGTCAAATCTGATACAAGATCCTTACGGTACAGCGGACGGTGATGTTCATCTGGTCAATATGGATACGGATGGATTCAATAATTCTGATGAATCGGGATTTACTTTGCTTTCGGATATTGAATTCGAAACAGGTACAGTCTCTATTGCGGCAAATTCGCACGACAGCGATTTTCTACTGTATACGGATCTGGACGGACGCGCAGGAGCGCAGCCTCCAGCCTTTGGTCCGAATCCGAGACTAAACGTGAACATCGGATTCGATATCGACCATGGACAAGATAGTCTCGAAATACGGTTCCATGATGAGCACAGCACTCGCTGGGATTACGTTGTAGGAATATTCGCATTCAAGGAAGACGCGCGGCGATTTTTCTATCAGAATATCGGTCCGCCTTTCTCGGCGACGTTCGCGTTCGAAGATGCGGCTCGAATCACAGTTGCTACGCAGAAGACCAACAGTATTGCGGCATTTGCTCAAACAGATTTTCGTTTGAACGATCAGTTCGTCCTGATCGCCGGCGGAAGAATTACCCAAGACGAAAAAACGGTGACCGTCACGAACTTTGGACTTCCGAGACCTGCTCCGCAGCGACCTCCTATTGAACTGGAAGCAAATACGTCCTGGAATCAACCCACGTGGAAGTTAGGAACCAAGTACGAGTATTCCGACTCTTTGATGGGTTACCTGACGATTTCCACCGGTTATAAGTCAGGTGGATTTACCAGTCGGGCGACGGTACCCGAAAATGTTGGACCATATGAAGCCGAATACGTAACGAACTACGAAAGTGGCTTGAGAGCCAATTTACTTGAAAATCACTTGCGTCTTTCGGCTGCGGTGTTTTACGCCGACTATGAAGATCTCGTAGGTTTCGTGCGACGCACGAACTCGACGGGTCGAGGGAACGAGCCCATCAATGAAAACCTGGGCAATGTCGGTATTAAAGGATTTGAGTTCGAATCTGATTGGTTGCTCTCGCCAAATCTCAACGTCGACTTTGCGCTCGGCCTCTTGGATGCTGAATGGGTTACTTTTTCTGTTGATCTCAATAACGATGGTATCGTCACCGACAATTCAAATCTCGACGTTCTGATGGCGCCGAGTCTGACAGCATTCAGTGCCATTAATTACACCTCTGAACTAGGGAGACACACGCTAGACTACAGGCTCGAGGCTCGTTATCAGTCTCGTTACAACACCTTTGGAGAGAGCAACGACGACATTTTCTATCGACCCGGTACCACCTTAATCAACGGCTCAATAAAGTGGGCATGGGGAGCTCGAGGAAACAGCGTTTCGTTGTTTGGTCGGAACCTAACGGACAGAGACGCTCCAAAACTGACCATAGGCGCTTCCATATTTCCGGTCGCCGTGTACGAAGCACCACGCATGTTGGGATTGGAACTTCGCTTAAATATCTGAGAACCACAGGGTGTGTCGCGCCATTTCACGGCTTCCTATGACACAGATCTAAATCATCAAGTAGAGTCGCCTAGTTGTCGGGTGGTCGTGGGCTTCGACTGCGGGTTCTCGATTCAATGTCCGAAATGACTCCAAATATGGAAATATCCATCCCGAGAACACGAACGACGCCCGCGTTAGGAACAATTTCCTTACGACCGTAGCCGAAACACATTGAGGGGATATAGCGCAAGAAGCTCTATGAGGCGATGCAGCGGAAAGTATGAAAGACGTAAACGCGCTCAAGTCACCACAAGTTTTCGTTTCACTTAATAGATATCGTTGTTGTTGATAGATTAAGGAGTCTTTTTTTACGTCACGTAATTATTCTTGACGAATGACATTCAAACTGACGTTAACAAATGAACTGAAACACCTCTTCAAGCGGCTTGCCGAACACATGAGCGATCCTGAATGCGACCTCGAGGGATGGGGAGTATTTACCGCCTTCGATCGCGTTGACCGTCTGTCGCGTGACGCCGATCTGGTCGGCGAGTTGCTGTTGCGTCATAGCGCCGTGATGGAACCGCAAGTCCCGGATTTGGTTGTGGATTCTCATCCCAGACCGAACCACGGTTAGACTCCCTTGCGGTAGTAAACGACCTGCAGCACGTCTTTCACGACTTCCGAAGTGAACAGCGAGATGAGAAGTAAGTGCGCTACCCAGAAACCGTCGACCGACAGAATCAATGCCATGATCGCGGTAATAACTCCGACACCTAAGATCCACGAAGCTCGGCTTTCTGCGCGACAACCAATGAGTTGGTCACGCTCATCGGCATCGTCCGTGCGGCCAGTAATCGCTGCAACCATGTGTCCTGCGACATTAATAGCTACGACGAAAACGATTGCCACGACGAAAAAAGGCACGAACGCGGGCAACGCATCGACACCGTTAGACACTAATATGCCAGCGACTACCAGATAACCTCCCAGACCGACGACGAGACTGACCAACTGTATCCAAGCGCTCTTTTCCTCAAACGATGCGTCCATAGAAATCTCCAATTTCATCCAATGACAAAAATATTTGACAGAGTGTAAATAATAATTGACATCATCGAATTTGTCAAGAATTTTTGACATTGTGCCTTTATAGGGATGACTAACTTAAGACTCAGAATGAGGAAAGACGAGCGTCTCGCTCTGGGTGTCTAAGCGCTAATCGCGAGAACGTCGGAATCGGTACGAAGTGATCTGAACGTCTTATTCCGTTAAGTTATCGAATGCAGTCCAAGATTCAGTCGGGTGTGTCCTAGTCAGTTGTAATCGAAGCTTGATTACGTTCGTGTTGCTAAATCAATCGAGTAATTAAGCCTCAACAACAGAAAGTAGGCTATTCAGTTTCAGCTACTACGTGTAGGGGTAAATACCCTGGCAATGAACTTACTCGGAGGCCTGAACGGTCGCCCACGATTGAGTATCGCTTCCATGCGTACTTTCGCTTGGTTGTGAATATGACCGGGATCCTCTTCAGCTTCTGCAAGGATATAGAAGTCGCCCGATTCGATTGCTTTGAACACCATGTCCGCGCAGCGACTCGGCGGCATCCCGTAGTTTTTAAATCGTTCTACTAGTGCTTCTGTTGCTGGTGTCGTAGGGCTTGGTCCGCCAAAGCGTTCAGGTCGATGTGTACCAGATCGAACGATGTTAGTCCCTACGACGTTAGGACAAAGAACGTGTACGGAGAGAAGGCCCCTTAGTTCCTGGTACAGTGCTTCACACAATGCAACGCATGCATGTTTTGTCACGCCATAAACACCTTGGGCGGCGCACAGACCGTCTTGTGAGGATGTAGCGACAAACGAGCCAGGCGCATCTTGTTCAAGCATTTTCGGAATAAAGTGCCTCGCGAAATGCGCAACGCCTTTGAGATTTACCCCAATGACGAAATCCCAATCGATGTCGCGTGCACCGATAACGCCGCCGCCAGCTCCAACACCCGCATTGCACACCAATAATGAGATCGGAACCCCGGGCATCTGATCTACGACCGTTTTCTGCAGAGCGAGAACGCTCTCCTCACTCGAAACATCTACTTCGATGCCAAGTATCTGCAATTCGTTGGTATTAGCCTTACGTTTGAGTTTCTCACGTGCCACTTCAATCGCATCGCTATCAATGTCAGCGATCACCGGTTGCAGTCCGTGCTCAACGGCGGCCTCCAGAATGGCATAACCGATTCCAGACGCACCACCGGTGACGATGGCTAGACCACCGGCGAGCTTCGATAGATCAGTATGCGCGTTGTTAACTGTCGCGTGCTCGTTTGCCATTTGTGGAACTCTCAGTGATCGCTAGCCGGCGGCTTGCTGGGTCTCCATATCCGCAACAACCTCTCGCATGCCTTCCCACTCATGCCACATATTGCAGATTGCGTACTTGGAGCGCTCCCAAGGATTGTTGCCTTCCTCGTATTCAAGCCATTCGCCGCGTTGACCTCGATCAGGGTGATCCGATACACCATTCACCATGTGATTGGGTTGGCGGCTCTTGTTCCGAATTCGGAATATGATGTTCTTACGCGACTCGGTACCGTGCTCGTTACGAGTTGCGGAATGAGGCATATTGAACAATGTGATGCACGCATCGCCTGGTTCCATGAGAGCTTGCGTGGGTCGTGGCCACTTGACGCCATCCGGTGTGGCCTCAGACGTATCGTCGATGAATCTCTCGCGAACTGACTTGGGCAAGTAAGTGTGTCCACAGCCATTTGGTGCGTCGTAGTTCAGCCGTGGCCAACCAGGACCTTCAGGTCCTACGTGTCCGTTGGTTGCGTATTGCCAACGGAAAAACTCTTGCGTCACGTGGTGAGAGCCTTTTAATAGAGCCGTTTGTCCGCATCCTTCGCGCATTTGATCGTTCAGGCACACAAACACGAAAGTCGTGAACGACCCCATCCCCAGTGTCATATCCGGGTCTTCGAAAAGCGGAACGGAATTGTGACCCATGACGTCTGGACTGCGACCAATGTCACCCTTTGGACCGCTTGAAATATACATCTTGTATATCTCTTCGTTCGTACCTTCGACGCGTTTTTGCGGGACGCCGATCGTGCACAAACCGTCCATATGAGATTCGGCACCGTAGTAAGGCATGTCGCGGTCGCGATAACCAAGGTTGTTGAAATGATCACCAGGATCGCGACGCTTCAAAACACCTACTTGGCATGTGACCGGCGGGTCAAAGTAACCCATTGCTTCGTGCAAGATCGGAGTAACGTCAGATGCATTCACTAAGTTGGTAAGGTGTTCCGAAGTACCCACGTACTCGCCTTTCTTTGCTGTACGCATACGGGTTAGAGCATTCTCGACAAGCTCATCGGATACGGCTTTCTTAATGATCACATAGCCGTCTCGATAAAGGTCTTGTTTTTGTTCTAGGGTTAGTGTCCGTGCGTTTGCCAACGTACTAGCTCATGTTCACCACAGAATTCGAATGCGCATTTTAAGTGGGTAAGAGGATGAGGCTTCGTGACCAATCCGACGTTAGAGATCGAGAATGCGGAGCGATGATTTGTGCAAGCGGTATAAATCCGCGCATCTCACAAATTGCATCAGGTGACTATTCAAGGCGGACGTTTGTTTTCACTTGGTCCAGCCTAATTCGTCGCGACATCTAGGGATATGCCTACTAATCAGCAACAGCCTCTCGCAGGATTCACCGTACTCGACATGGGGCAGATTTACAACGGTCCGTATTGTGGGTACCTTCTAGCCATGGCAGGCGCACGGGTGATCAAAATCGAATCACCGATCGGCGAGACGCTACGAGGCGCGGAACGAGCGTCTGGCGAGGGTTACCCCTTTTGCATGCTGAATGGCAATAAAGAAACAATCACGCTCAACCTAAAGAGTGATCGAGGTCAGGATTTACTCAAGCATCTAGTTGAGCACGCCGATGTGCTACTCGAGAACTATGCACCCGGCACGATGGCCAAGTACGGTGTAGGAAGTGATGAGCTCACAGCGATCAATCCACGGTTGATCTACGCGGCCGCCACCGGATTCGGTCAGCAGGGACCTCATTCGGATTACCGCGCGATGGACGTGACGGTTCAGGCGATGAGCGGTGTGGTTGCGATCACCGGCTATGAAGATGAACCCCCTCTCAAATCTGGACCAGCGTTGTGCGACATCTTAGGTGGTGTTCATCTCTATTCCGCGATCGTGACAGCGTTACTGCAACGCGCAACGACCGGGGAAGGGGCAGTGCTCGATGTTTCGATGCAGGATTCGGTTATTCCCACGCTTTGTTCAGCACTCGGAGCGTATTACAGATTTGGTGACGACCCCCCGCGGGTTGGTAATCACCATCAAGCGAAGGCGTTAGCGCCGTACAACATATATGCAACACGGGACGGCCATGTTGCCATCATCTGTATCCGCGAAGGTCATTGGCGAAAACTGATGAAAGCAATGAATCGGGAGGATCTTGCTGAAGACGAACGGTTCGCGAACATGGCCATACGAGCGAAAAACATGGAGTTGGTCGACGAAGCGGTAGAGTCTTGGTCAAGTACGCTCAATACACAGGAAGTATTCGAGACTTGCCAGTCGAACCAAGTGATATGCGCACCGGTACAGTCGATATCTGACGTTCTCAGCGATCCCCACTTGATAGCGCGCGGAGCACTCCAAAAACTAGAACACCCGGAACTTGGCTCGTTAATGATTCCGAGTACGCCCCTTCGCTTTCAAGGTTTGCAACCGCCCGAGGTCGCGCTCCCGCACGCCGTCGGAGAGGACAATGAAGCCGTTTACGGTGAGCTACTTGGATTGAGTGCTGACGATGTTGAGGCGTTAAGAGAAGCTTCCGCAATCTAATCTCCAAGGAAATCTTCACGACAGAGCGATTTCAAGACATCCGAATGAAATTTACTAATTTGCAAGACGTTGACTAAGTCGTGATCTGGATTCTTCCTAATCTCGTCCTTCTCGGTAATTCGAATTGATCAACGATGTCAAGACATGGTCTTCCCATTTCCCTGCGATATACAGATATTCCTTAGCAAATCCTTCTCGTTGAAACCCACACCGCTGTAGTACGCGGGGGCTTCGCTGATTGTTAGGCATGTAGTTTGCTTGAATTCGGTGAAGCCCATAATCAGAGAAAATGATCTGGATACCCGCTTTCAGGACTTTGGTCATGATGCCGCGACCTTGTAGGGATTGATCTAAGGAGAATCCAAGATTGCATGATTGAAAAGAGTCGGCGACGATATTCGTGAAATTCACTTCAGCTACCATTCGTGCAGCATCCAACGCGCATAGATGGAGAGCACTGCGAGAAATAAACTCCTTGTAGCGGGTCGCGACAAGCTCCTCGATATTTTCTCTTGTGAAATAACTATCCGTTCTCGCAGGTTCCCACGGAGCCAGGTGGTCCCGGTTTTCTATGTAGTAATTTCGAAGAAGCGAGTAGTCAGTCGGTTCGAGAACGACAAGTGGCAACGGTTCGTTTCGAATGAGTTCCATGTGTGCCCTCCAGCTATGAGCCAGACGTTTGGTAGATGATTGACATGCACTTTTCAGAAAGGAAGATGTGGACGTCCAACACCCACTGTTTAACCTAATTGCAGAGACATCGCTGCAAAACTCTGCGGCGGCAATTCAACGTGCACGCGATCATGCGTCAACTCTACGTTTTCTAGTGGCATTGAAATTACGTGGTCTGGCTTCTCCCACGTGTTCTCAGCTTTCAAGTCTGAGTGTGAGAGCAACTCACCCTCCTTAAGTGCAGTGCACGGTCGGTCTGCGCATGCAATGGTCAGATCCATAGCTTCTGTCAGATTGCGATTGATGGTAAATATCTTGAGCTCATCGCCGTTAATGATTGCGGCACTATCGAGATACGGCACTTCTCCATGAGATTTGGTCGAATAGGAGTCGCAGCTAATGGATTGCTGTAACGCCTCACCGCCTTTGCGCGACGAGATCATTTGAAACGCGTAGTAGATCGATTGCTTTAAAACACTATCGGTGTTCGTCTTGATAGGCGCGATGACGTTGACGAGTTGGGCGATATTTGCGATCTTCACGACATCAGCGTGTCGGATGAAACTGAGGAGAAACATCGCAACGACGAGCGCGTCTTCGAAGTTGTAAGTTTCGTCGAGTAGTGGAGGTGCGAACTTACCCGCGCCATCACTATGCTCTCCACCTCGTGCGCGATACCAAACATTCCACTCGTCAAAACATAGGTACGTACGCCGAGCGCTATTTTGTTGGGCAGCTACGGTCCTGGCAGCGGCATCAATGCTCTCGATCTGTTGGTCGATCTCTTTTGAAGTGCCGAGGTAATCCTCAGAGTCACCGTTGGGATTTCCTACGTAGCGATGTAGACTGACATAATCTGCCAAATCAGCTCCCAGCCTTTGCATCACGCGTTGATCCCATTCGACAAATGTCGACATCTGTGGTGCCGATGATCCACAAGCGACGAGTTCGATGTTTGGGTCGCAGACTTTCATCATTTGTGCGGCCATTCGAGCGCGATTACAGTATTCGTCGACAGGCACGTGTCCTAGTTGCCATGGACCGTCCATTTCGTTTCCTAAGCACCAGATCGGCACACGCAATGGTTCGGAGTCGCCGTTGCGCGCTCGTTGATCGGCGTAATGCGTGCCGGTGACTGAGTTGCAGTACTCAACCCAATTACGTGCTTCCTCCGGTGAACCGGTACCTAGGTTTACGGCCAACATCGGTTGCCAATTCAGTTTTCGACAAAGATGCACAAATTCATTCGTACCAAAATGGTTGGTCTCGGTGCTTTGCCATGCGAGTTCTCGCACCGTTGGTCGTTGATCACGTTCACCGACACCGTTCTCCCAGTGATAGCCTGATGCAAAATTTCCTCCAGGGTAGCGCACGATGGTTACGCCTAAGTCATCAAGCGCTTCGAGTACGTCACTTCGCAATCCATCGTTGTCGCTGAGTTGATGACCTGGTTCGTACACCCCGTTGTAAATGCATCGACCAAGGTGCTCAAGAAAACCACCGAATATGCGGTCATCGACCGTACCAATTCGAAATTTAGTGTCTAAATTAACGGTTGCTTTCCCCATTAGGTACTCCAAATCAAGTCTTAGTCAATCGACCGTTAAATTAGCAAGACATCATTGCTATCGTCTAGTCGGATCGAGAATTCGTTTAGCGTTCTCATTCTATTTCGCTCAAACACGTTCGCTATTGTTCGAAACAAACGGTGCTGAAAACTGGAAGTAAGCAAAGAACGCATCTCTGGTCATGTACTCATCAGCGGCTTTGCACTGATGTATACAGACCGCTTGACGTCAAGGCGTCGTTACAATCCATGCGGCGGCAGCAATGGTGGTTCGCTGACCGCTTACCACGTCCAATCACAAAAGGAACTAAGCATGGCTCTTACGCTATACGACGCTACCGTTGGTACTTACAAACAGATTTTGGGTTCGATTGAAGGTGTCCTGAGTAAAGGTCGGGAACACTGCGAAGCCAACGGAATCGATCTGAATGACGTCGTAGAGACGAAGTTGATCGACGATATGTTGCCGTTTCGATTTCAGGTCATCTCGGTAGCTCACCACTCATTAGGCGCGATGAAAGGCGTCGATGCTGGAGTATTTGGTCCACCAAGTATGGGAGATCAGGATTACGGTGCGCTACAGTCCTTGGTCGGAGAAGCCTTGGCAGGACTGGACGATTACCCGGAAGACAAGGTAAATGGGTTCCTAGGTAAGGAGATGGCCTTCAAGATGGGTTCGATGACCATGCCTTTCATCGCCGAAGATTTCCTACTTACGTTCTCGTTGCCGAATTTCTACTTTCACGCCACTACGACGTATGACATGATTCGTATGAAAGGTACGACAATTGGTAAAGGCGACTTTCTTGGTCGCATGCGCCTCAACCGGTAGTGATTGAAAGCTGGAACTCTCCGATACTCTAGAACTGTGAATACCGAGAAGATCTTCGACGACGTCGAAGACGCCATTGATGCGATTGCTCGCGGTGAGTTAATCGTGGTCGTTGATGATGAGGATCGTGAAAACGAAGGGGACCTTATCATGGCGGCGTCCAAGGCATCGCCAGAAGATGTCGCGTTTATGGTGCGGTTTACAAGCGGCATTTTGTGCACGCCTATCACCGAGTATATAGCCACACGGCTCAATCTTGATCCGATGGTGCCGAAGAACAACGCACCGTTATCGACCGCGTTTACGGTGAGCGTTGACTACACGCAGGGGATGTCGACGGGCATATCAGCTGAGGAGCGGGCAAATACAGCACAGGCTCTTGCGAACAACAACACGCAGGCAGATGATTTCGTACGCCCGGGTCATATCTTTCCGCTGATAGGGCGCCAAGGAGGTGTGCTGGTTCGTTCCGGGCACACGGAAGCTGCAATCGATCTTGCAGAGGCGGCAGGTTGCCCGCCGGTTGGATTGTTGGCGGAGATCGTCAACGATCAAGGTTCTGTAAAGCGACTGCCAGAGCTATTAGCGTTTGCGAAGGAACACGACCTCCGTATCATCTCGATCGAAGACCTGATTGCGTGGCGCCAACGACGCGAAAAGCTGGTTTATCGTGTGAGTGAGTTCCAAGTGCGAACACGTATTGGTCCAGCGAAGGCATATTCGTACCGCACCAAATTCGAACAAGCGGAACATCTCGCGATTGTGTTTGGAGACCTGTCTGCTTTGGATGCCGTACCAGTGCGCATCCACCGTGAAAAACTCATCGAGGACATTTTCGGTTCACAATCGAAGCATCCGAGTCGCCTCATCGACGTGGCGCTCGACAAGCTAGAGGTCCTAGATGGTGGTGTGTTCATCTATCTTCGTAGCGGCTTTGCTGGTGTTCCACTTGACTTGCTCGATACACAACATTCAAGCGCAAGTAAACGAGCGGACCAGTGGCTTGAGGTGGGGATTGGTGCACAGATTCTCAGAGATTTAGGTATTCGCGATATTCGCATCGTGTCTGGACGTGAGGTTGATCTGGTCGGTATCGAAGGCTTCGGTCTTCGCGTTGTATCTAGTGAAATCCTGTGAGTTCGAACAAGCCACGGATCGGAATCACCCTTGGTGATCCGGCGGGAATCGGTCCCGAAATCCTCGTTAAAGCACTACCTGAGATTAATGAGCGGTGTCAGCCGGTCGTATTCGGTCCGCGCTGGGCACTCGAAGACGGATTAACGGTAGCCGGAGAGCAACTCGGATACGAACCGGAGTTCTCGGAACTTGACATAGAGCGCCCCAACGACTTCGCATACGGCCAAGTTTCTGCTGGAAACGGGGAAGCAGCGATCCAAGCGGTACAGGCTGCGGCGCATGCGTGTCTTGATGGGACTGTCGACGCGATGATGACCTGTCCGTTGAATAAAGAAGCCATCCATGCAGCGGGATCATCGCATATTGGTCATCAGGAAATGCTTGCAGCGATTGCAGGTATCCCGAGTGCCGCGACCATGCTCATGACGCCCGGATTACGCGTCGTTCACTTGTCAACGCACAAGTCGCTGGGGAAGGCTGTCGAGTTCGTAACGAAAACCAATGTGCTAGCGAAACTTGACCTAACTCATAATTCGTTTAGTGCGTGGGGATTGAAAGCTCCCCGCATTGCGGTAGCGGCTCTGAATCCTCATGGTGGAGAAGGAGGATTGCTCGGGAGCGAAGAAATTGACGAATTAACGCCGGCCGTGGCGGAGGCCCGAGAGAAGGGTATCGATGCGTACGGGCCGTTACCTGCCGATTCGATTTTTAATCGTGCGATCGACGGGGAGTTCGACGTTGTAATAGCCCTTTACCATGACCAAGGGCATATCGCGATTAAGGTACACAATCTTCACGAAAGTGTCTCCGCAACGCTTGGATTACCGTTCATAAGAACCTCTGTAGATCACGGTACGGCGTACGATATTGCGGGGAGAGGGGTAGCCAACGCGCGCAGCACGATCGCTGCGGTCGATGCCGCAGTTACGCTGGTGAACGGTGAACTGCAGTAACTAGAAAATCCGATTTAATTCACCGTTAAGATAGTCGATTCCTATCTCTCCAATAGGTTCGTTCGTAAGGAGACCGTTCAGATGAAAGCAGCCGTATTCCGCGAAGTCAATCAACCGATGGAAATTGAAGAAATAGAGCTTGCCGAACCTGGTCCACGTGAGGTGGTTGTCCGAACGAAAGCCGCAGGAGTGTGCCATTCGGATCTTCACTTCTATAACGGTACATATCCTGGCCAGACGCCGGTTGTCTTAGGACACGAATCCGCTGGGATAGTGGAGGAAGTTGGTCGGGACGTGACATATGTAAAGCCTGGCGACCATGTCATCACGTGTCTATCGGTTTTCTGTGGTCATTGCGAACATTGTTTGACGGGGCATATGTCTCTTTGTGGTTCTTCCGAGACCCGACGCGGGCATGACGACATTCCTCGTTTGAGTCAAAACGGTGGGGTCGTGCATCAATTTGCAAGTCTGAGTTCATTCGCGGAACGGATGCTGGTTCACGAACACGCAGTGGCGAAAATCCGAGACGATATGCCCATGGATAGGGCAGCATTGATAGGCTGCGGCGTAACGACTGGTGTGGGTGCGGTTATTCACACCGCCGCTGTGGAACCTGGCTCAACCATTGCCGTTATTGGGTGTGGGGGCGTTGGGCTGTCATGCATCAATGGTGCGGCGCTTGCCGGGGCCGCAAAGGTAATCGCTGTTGATCAGGTCGCGTCGAAGCTTGAACTAGCACGAAAGTTCGGTGCGACTGACACTGTTGACGCTTCGGCAAGTGATGCGGTTGATAGCGTAAGAGCGATAACAGATGGCGGAGTACATTACGCCTTTGAGGCAATCGGTTTGAAAGTCACTGCCGAACAGGCTTTCCGAATGCTCCGTCGCGGCGGAACCGCTACCGTGATCGGCATGATCCCACCTGGAGAAATGGTGTCGCTTCACGGACCGGATTTCTTGCAAGAAAAGACCATTCAAGGCTCCATGATGGGATCGAATCGCTTCAGACTCGACATGCCCAGATTTGTGGATTTCTACCTTCAAGGGAAATTGCATCTGGACGACATGATTTCGAGTCGGATTGGACTGGAAGACATCAACGATGCGATGGCGCAGTTAGAGACTGGCGAAGTCGCTCGAAACGTGATCGTATTTGACTAAGGAATTCGCTCTATGCGCTGGCTCTCAATTCGTCAAGATGGTGAAGAAACATTCGGCTACCTCAAATCGGACAATCAAGTCGTATGTGTCGGGACGGAGAGTCCTTATGACACACTGAAAGACGCACTAACAGCGGGTGCGCTTGAAGATTTAGCTGCGCAGACAGCTGAATCGGAAACGGTACCGTTAGACACGGTCGAGTATCTTCCAACGATCACCAACCCAGACAAGATTCTTTGCGTTGGTTTGAACTACCGAGACCATCAAGCTGAGACTGGACGAGGTGGGGAGGACAATCCGACGATCTTTGTGCGCTTTGCTGCTGCACAAGTTGGTCACTTAGAGAACATGGTGCGACCTTTCGAGTCCAAAGCGTTGGACTACGAAGGCGAGATCGCGATGATCATCGGCCGTCATGCTCGCCGCGTCGCCGCGCCAGACTGGCTTGATTACGTAGCCGGGTTCAGTTGTTACAACGATGGCAGTGTACGGGACTACCAACGTCACACGAGTCAGTTCACACCTGGAAAGAACTTCAGCGGAACCGGTGGATTTGGTCCTTGGATGATGACACCGGACGAAGTCGGCGATCTCGACGAAATGGAGATCACCACACGACTCAACGGCAACGTCATGCAAAACGCGAAGTCCAAGCAGTTGGTGTTCGGATTTGCTGATCTGCTCGCTTACTGTTCTACGTTTACCGACCTAGTCCCTGGAGACGTCATCGTGACGGGCACACCTGGTGGTGTTGGCTCCGCACGAAATCCACCCGTTTTCATGGACGAAGGCGACGTGATTGAGATTACCGTCGATCCGATAGGCACGTTGCGGAACAATATCGTCGTCGGTTGACGATAGTGCAGCTGCGCGATATTTGATCGCTTTCGATCTTGCGATCGGTGTGACTTAAGCAGTTAAGGCTTCAAGCACCTTCTGAGGATGATCGGCGGCCTTGGGAACTCGACGCCAGTGTCTAACGACCTTGCCGTCTTTTCCGACCCAGACCGTTGAGCGTATCACACCCATCCGCGTTTTACCGTACATGTTCTTTTCGCCATATGCCTCGTACTTCTCCATAACTTTGTGATTGGCATCGGTCAGGAGTTTGTAAGGTAATTTGTAGTCCTTGCGAAATTTCTTATGCGACGCGGCATCGTCCATCGAGACGCCAAATACGACAGCACCAGTTTTGCGAATCGCCTTGTAGTTATCAGCAAAACCGCAAGCTTCTTTCGTGCAACCGGGCGTGTGATCTTTAGGGTAGAAAAATAGGATGACGTCCTTTCCTTTCAGCTCGCGTAACGCTACCTTGTTACCCATGTGATCGGGTAATGTGAAGAGCGGTGCTTTTTTTCCTTCTTCAATCGCCATGGTTTTTACCGTGTGGTCATCAGTGTTTAGTATATGCTAGTGCTTTTGGTCGGTTTGAATTTTGCGGAATTCGCTAACTGTTAGATTGATAATATCAATGTATATTCAAACAGAAATTCAATCTTGGGAAGTTTGAAATTGCGAATACCGTTGCTCTTCGTAAGAGCGTCGTTGGTCGCAGTTGTTGTAGGAACGTTAACCGCGTGTGTATCCACGTCGACCCCGAGTAACACAGAAGATATTTGTCAGATATTCGACGAAAAGCGATCTTGGTATCGATCTGCGGCTCGAAGTGAAAAGAAATGGGGTATACCTATTCAGACCATGATGGCTGTTATTTACAAAGAGTCTAGTTTTCGTGCAACGGCGCGACCACCGCGCAAGAAGATTCTCGGGTTTATCCCCGGGAGGCGTTTGTCGACTTCACTTGGTTATTCCCAAGCGAAGGAAGAGACGTGGGATGATTACGTTCAAGCCACCAAGAACCGTACTGCAAGTCGAACGAATTTCGCTGATAGTATCGATTTTGTGGGTTGGTATCTGAACCGAACCGTCAAACATCTCGGTGTTGCGCCAACGAACACTGAAGCACTCTATGCGAGTTATCACGCTGGACTTACCGGATATCAGTCAGGTGCATGGCGAAACTCGCCTGGGATTAGAAATTCTGTCGCGACATTTCAACGCCACGTTCAACGATATGAGCGTCAACTACGAACGTGCACGGTCAAGAATCGAGGATGGTTCCGCTAGTCCCCTTCACCCGAATACGTAACACGATAAATCGTGCCATTTTGGTCGTCGCTGATCAGCAGACTACCGTCACGTAGAACTAACACGTCATTGGGGCGACCTTTCACTTGGCCGTCGACGAGCCACTGATCTGCAAAAGGGTCGTAGCGAAGACCGTTTTCGGTCTCACGTATAACAGAAACTTGAAAACCACGAGGTGGACCGGGAGCATGGTTCCATGAGCCATGTTCTGCGACGAACAGTGCGTTCTTGTATTCTGCTGGAAACTGATCACTGGTATAGAAGGCTACTCCTAGCGCAGCGGAGTGCGCCCGAATGTAAAACACCGGTTTTGTGTAGTCATCTGGATTTTTATCTGCTCCAAACATTGTGTCCTTGACGACACCCGCATGGATGAATGGGTAGCCGAAATGTTCGCCCGGTGTCGTTACCACGTTTATCTCTTCCAGTGGCACCTCAGGTCCCATCCAATCGCGACCGTTATCCGAAAACCACATTAGTCTGGTGATCGGATGCCATGCAAAGCCAACGCTGTTTCGTACGCCGCGAGCGTAGATTGTGGTCTCGCCTGTGCTTGGGTCCATGCGCAGAATGCTCGCAAATCGTTCGTCATCAGATAGACATATATTGCACGGAGCTCCGACATTGAGATACAGGAATCCTTCGTCGTCACGGTCGAGATACTTCCAGCCATGGTGAGTCTTGTCTGGTAGGTCATCCGTGATTGTTTCAAGAACCGGATCATCAGCGAATACCTCGTCGATGTCACGAATCCGCAACACCTGATTGAGCGCACCAATGATGAGGTCATCGCCGATCATGGTCACGCCAGACGGCATCGGCAAATCCGACGCAATCACAAAGACCTCTGCGTCTGTCTTTTCGTCGTTTGGTATAACGGCGTAGACATTTCCAAGTCGCCGTGAACCAACATAGATATTCCCCGATTCGGATTCGACCATTTGTCGCGCGTTCGGCACATCATCCGAAAGGATCTTTAGGTCGAAGCCATCGGGCAACGCCCACGTCCAGCTAGACCCTAAACTTACCGCCACGCTGAGAAGGACGGACTGGTAGGTCTTAAACCTCAATTGCATGTCTGAATCCGAATTGCTTTTTGAAGACGCCAAACGCTTTTACCAAGCTTGGTTAAGTGATCAAGGTTACACAGCGCGTCAAGGCCAGCTAGACATGATGCGGTTCATCGCCGAATCCTTGACGCGGACGCAAGCCCGAATTGGCGTTGTCGAAGCCGGAACTGGTACTGGCAAAACTGTCGCATATTGCATTCCTGCGGCGATCGAAGCTCGGCGAACAGGGAAGACGTTAGTCATCGTGACGTCAACCGTACTGCTGCAGCAGCAACTGCTCCATGCAGAGTTACAGCAACTCGCAAACCTGTTCTCGCCTGGTTTGACGTTTGGCATTATGAAGGGTCGACGTCGTTATGCGTGCATCGATCGACTCGATAAGAACGTGCACTCACAAGGTGATACATCAATCGATTTATTCGGTAACGAAAACCCTTCGAGAACTGACCGCCGAATTGCGAGTGAATTACTAGATCGATTCAACACTCGCCAGTGGGATGGCGATATGGATGCAGCTCCTATCCCACTAGCGAGTAGACACCGAAGCTCCTTCACCACTGACGCTTTAGCGTGCCATCGCAATTCATGCGAGTATGCGAAACCGTGTCCGTATTTTCGTGCTCGCAATAAAGTCTCCGCATTAGACGTTGTCGTAACTAACTACAGTCTGCTCATGGCGGCGGGTCGAGAGGGAATCGACATGCTTCCCGCGGCCGAGGACTGTATTTACGTGTTTGACGAGGTACATCGTCTGGCGGATATTGTCATGAATTCGGGCGCGATGAGGGCAAGCACTTCTGCTGTTACAGATGCCGTCGAAAAGATTGAGGATTTTGTTAGTCGTTTGATGAATCAGGTTGAGGAGGGCCATCCTCTCTCTAGTTCACAGCAGGACATACTGGATATAGTGCCGCGTGTAACACCACTCATCGACCAATACCGCCACCACCTTGCGGACTTGATCCGAACAAACGCTGTTGAACCAGATTCTCAACATAAGGTTTTTCGTTTCGTTGCAGGTCGTGTGGACGAAACGACAAGCGAGCATGCCCGCGTGTTGGCGAGTACTTTAGGCGGTCTGCACGTGGTGTTAAACGAGATGTTCACAACGCTAGATGAGGCGCGTGCAAATCTACCCATGTGGATTAAAACGGACGTACTCGGTCGAGCAGTGCGTTCATTGACCGAATTACTGATGACTACTCGGGATCTGACCTCATTGTTCGAGGACTGGGGTGCTGACTCACCGATCGCGTCAGCTCGCTGGTTGTCGCCAGACGATGAGAAATGGCAGATGCATACCGTACCCATCGCGGTTGAAGAAATCCTTAACGAAGCCGTTTGGTCACAGGCACATGGTGTCATCTGCACATCAGCGACCATATACTCGAGTCAGGCTTTTGACCAGTTCAAGCAGGAAGTCGGTTTAAACCTGCCAGACGACCACTTTAAGCGCATCGCGAGCCCCTTCGACTTTCGACGAAATGTCAAGTTTCAAATCGCAAATATCGGCTTCAGTCAGCCTGGAGGTGAAGCCTTCAATCGCTCGGCGGCGGCATATTTGCCACAAGTATTGGCAAAGAACCGAAGCGGCTTGGTCTTGTTCACCTCGCGCTTCGATATGGTAGCTGTATTCAAGCAACTGCCGAGCGGTTTTCGAGAGCTTTGTCTGATGCAAGACGATCTCTCAATGGCTGAAACGCTCAGGAAGCATCGAGAGACCATCGATGCGGGCGGTCAAAGCTACATCTTCGGACTAGTCTCGTATAGAGAAGGCGTAGACCTACCTGGCGACTACTGTCAGCACGTGGTGATCATGCGTATCCCGTTCAACGTACCAGACGATCCGGTCATTAAATCCCAGAAAGAGGTGCTGGGATTGGAGAACGCTTTTATGCAGTACGACGTACCTCAAGCCTCATTGCGCTTGTTCCAAGCATGTGGGAGGCTCCTCCGAAGCGAAACGGATCGTGGCTGGATTACGGTTTTAGATCGACGAATCGTCGAACGAAAGCAATACTGTGATGAGCTCGTTCGACCCTTACCAGAGTTTGAGATCGTCGACCTAAAGAACCCCGTCAATCGTGTTGTTTGAATATCGTCGGATCGGTAATCGCAACACCTTGGGTAAGCGTTCCACCTTTTTGTCCAGGACTGTAGACCTCGAGTCGCCTAGGACTATCCAAATCGAGAATACGGTCATACGTTGCTCTCAAATCATCCAGGCTGGCCTCACGGATCACCGCCGCCAATTGTTCACGCGTGTTGAACGATGGATTCTGATACACAACGTCAATCTGATATCTGGAAGACCTTTCACCTAGGTTTTTGTCTTTCTCCAGCAAGCTTGTCACCAGCCCCTGTTTGTATCCGTCGAATTCTTCTTGGGTCATCGATTCAAGTTCGTGCCGACGTTGCGCGATAAATTGGTTCGTCGCTGTCTGTATGTGCCCTACATCCACAACAGGTGACTGCACAACGAACACCATCGCAGGGTGTGTGAATAACTGCGTAGATTGTGAGATCGTAGCGTAACCGAGCTGTTGTTCAGTGCGTAGCTCATTGAAGTACGCTGAAGATACGACTTGGGATAGGAGCCGGATCTTGGCCCTCTCCTCAATGCTGTCATTCTCACCAAGGAAACTGACAAGGTAGACCGCGTCGTTATGCTCGATGTTTAGATTTCTCGTGTGGAGCTCGCTTAAGAGATGTATTGACGGCACTCGTCGCTCGCTGGCTTCAAGGTTCATCGCGTTCGATATCGTGTCGCCGATCTCCTTGCTCTCGTCTGCTGTCACGTTTCCGACGATGAGTACAGTCGCAGCGACCTGGGTTAGTCGCGCGTCCATCCAGTTGGAGAGTAATTCACTCGTTACGTCGTCTACATTCGTTTTTAACACGCTCGGCGCCCAAGAGGAACTCATCAACGTGTGCGAAATCGTGCTGAACGCTTGCTGATACGGTCGCACGTCCTTGAAATTGTTGTATTGTTTTGCGAGTTCAACTTTTTGGTTTTCTAGTTGCTTCTCGTCAATCTCAAATTCGTTGAGCAACTTCAACATGTCATTCAGCAGAAGCGTCTGCTTGTCATCGTAGCCGTTTACCGTGATGGACAACCCTTCTGAATGAGATCCGAACCCACCGTTAAGTCCCGCAACTACAGCGGGATATGACCGAACATTGAGTTTGATATTCAGTAGTCTCGCAAGTAATGCGTTTTTAACCACATCGCCAGGACCTGAAAGGGGTTCGGCGTATTGGAATCGCACGGTAATGTATGCCTTGGGGACGCTAAACGCTGTATCGGTCGCGTGCCAGATCTGAAGTCCGTCTGCGTCGTGGAGGAGGGTAGGTATAGATTCGTTTAGACCGGCGATAACTGAGGTGTCCTCCGGAATGTATACGTTGGGTTCTGGGAGGGAAAACTCATGATCGACAACATGGTTTGTGTCGATGTCCGGAGTTAACGTATACGGGACGTTGAACCATTTTTCCGTCTTGTCCGTTTCAATGTCAGGGGCAGAAATACGTGTAACCGAGTTTTCGCGCGTTAGATAACTTAAGTAATCGCCGATTAGCTCTGCGTTGAATTCTTCCATCACGTAAGGGCCTTGGATTAGATCTTCAGGTTCGAAGATCTGCGCGTTATTTACGAGTTGATTCGCCGTCCCAATTGTTGATCCTTGTTCCAAAAAGCGAAAGTTCAATCTCCGGACGGCTGATTGTTCGTCGTATCGCCATTTTTCAATTGGATGCGCACGGATGCTATCGATGTACGCAAAAATGAGTCCATGTATTTCATCGAGATGCTGCCATCCACTCTCTGTTACACCGACGGATACGCCGAATTCAGAATTACCACGGTCAGATCGACCCCCTCCTGCGGATAGTGAGTTGATCCAACCACGATCTTGCAGTAGTTGGTGCAAACTTCCTTCACCTTCGTGGCCGAGCAAATTGCCTAGATAGTTCAACGGTTTGGTTCGATTGTGAGGCATGACATCCGGTACCGGAAATCCAATCGAGAGTGAACGATTCGACATGATGGTTTGGTACCCGTACGCGAACGGCAATGAATCCTGTGCGTACGAGCTCGGAGGAACTGGCGCTTCGCCTAGTTCGCGATTTGGCACGTCACTAAAACGTTCGCGCACTAGTGCTTCCTGATCATCTAGGCTGCGTTCACTTACAGTGACGAGCACCATCTGATCCGCAGAGTAGTTATTCTCATAGAAATCCTTCACGATAGCCCGATCGACATCTGCGAGGGTCTCATTACTGCCGATGTTGAATTTAGACATCGGATGATCTGGGTTCATGATGGTTTTCATGACCGACATGCCGCGCCAAACGTCGCTACGCATTTGCATTTGGTACTCGGAATGCACTGCGTTCTTCTCTCGATCGACATACGTTTCATCCAGTAGAGGCGCAGTAAAAAACTGAGCAAATCGATCGAGTGCTTCTGCGAAATACTCTTCGTCGATATCGAAGTAATAGTTCGTCAGCTCGGTTGCTGTATAGGCGTTGCGGTTTCCACCGTATTTAGAAATGAAATCTGAATAGCCATCGGGGTCGGGGTACTTTTCAGTTCCCAAGAACAGCATGTGTTCCAGAAAGTGTGCGATGCCTTCGTACTCAGGTAGATCATCGTTCGAGCCTCGACTTACCGCGAGCGCCGCACCGGCTTTACCTTCCTCGGGACGGTGTACCAGGATGACGGTAAGGTCATTCTCGAGCTTGAGATAGCGGTAGGAGTGATCGTCGTTTGGACTTTTAATGATGGTGATCTCATCCGATTCCGCTTCAGCCGCAATTGGTTCAGGCTCGGGCTCGTCGGTGGTGGCGCACCCGATTAGCCACGCAGTGAGCGCGCTGGCAGTTAATAGTAGCTTGAGAGAACGAGAGGGATTCATTGCGGTGCTCCTGAGTGAGCCATCGGGATTGAATAGGTCGGTTGTAGCATTCAGAGATGAGGAAAGTCGATGAAATTTCTTCAAAAACTATTGAAGCATTCCAGCAGATCTTCAGCGAAGAGATTAGGCTGTTCAAACGCGGCAAAGTGACCACCGCGATCTTGAATTCGATAGTGTTTTAGATTCTTGTAACGTCTTCGAACCCAGCGCTCGGATGCCTTGAAGATTTCCTTAGGGTAAATCGTTACCCCGGATGGAATCGTGACATCCTTCGCTCGACCCCCGCGGCCAAAGCTCTCCCAGTACAGACGTGCGCTTGAAGCACCGCTGCTGGATAGCCAATACATCATCACATTGTCGAGTAGTTGGTCGCGCGTGAGGACATTTTCTGGGTGACCTTGACAGTCAGTCCACTGGAAAAACTTCTCAAGGATCCATGCAGCTTGACCGATCGGCGAATCTACGAGTCCGTAACCAAGAGTTTGAGGTCGCGTACTCTGCTGTTTTGAATAGCCGGAATCCCAGTCCTGATAAAACTGACTTCCTTTTAACGCTTCTTGCTCAAATTCGGTTAGGTCGTCCATCGTGTCTCGATCTGGTCCAACGGTGGGCATGTTGGTGTGCATGCCGACACAATGGTCGTCATGATTGGTGGCAAGAGCGGTGGTGACCGCGGCTCCCCAATCGCCACCTTGCGCTAGATATTCATCGTAGCCGAGTCGAAGCATGATCGTGTTCCAAGCATTTGCGGTCTTTTCGACGTTCCATCCATGGTGAGTGGGTTTCCCAGAGAATCCATATCCAGGTAAACAAGGAATGACTAAATGAAACGACTTGCTTAAAGGTTCGATCACATCGAGAAACTCGACGATTGAACCTGGCCATCCATGCGTCAGGACGAGAGCCTGCGCATCGGAAGCGGCACTTTGAATGTGCATAAAGTGAATGCTGAGGCCAAAGACCTCTGTGGTAAATTGTTCGTACTGATTTAATCGTGACTCGCATCGTCGCCAGTCGTATTCATTTTGCCAATAGGTCTTGACCTCGCGTACGTATTCGAGCGGGACGCCTTGTGTCCAATCGTCGACTGTCTCCGCCTCTGGTAATCGTGTGAGCTCTAGCTTTGACTTAAGTGAAGTGAGATCACGGTCAGCGATATCAACTTTAAATGGGGTAAGTTCGAACATCGAATGTTTCAACAACTAGGTTTCGTAGCAGCTAGCATATCCAGCGTGCTTTGTACGGGGACGAGTGATGCCGTCGGTATTTGAGCTAGCGGGTGAGAGCTATAAGACCGATGTTGCTCTAGCTAGTTTCAAAAATCTGGATTCCAGCGCGCCGAAAGACTTCCGTGAACTCGCCGTCATCTTGGTCGAGTACTGGCGTCAACGCGACGACAAAATCGTCGGATTAAGTGGTGGTCAAGGAGCTGGAAAGAGCACATTGAGTGACCTAATCCGAGCAGCTTCGCGTAATTTAGGAGAGCAACTCGTTGTTCTCGGGCTCGATGACTTTTATCTCACCCAGAGTGAACGCAATCGTCTCGCGACACAAGAGCACGAGTTGTTCGCTACTCGAGGTCCGCCTGGTACGCACGATATTTCGAGGCTACTTGATGCCATCGAGGATTTGGTGGCTGGGCGTTCGGTGGAAGTCCCACGATTCGATAAAGGCGCCGACGATCGTTCAGGTACTCGTCGGATTGATCCGCCATGTCATCGTGTGCTTATTGAGGGTTGGTGCGTCGGTGCAAGCCCACAACCGGAGTCGGACTTGGCCAAACCGATAAACGCTTTAGAACGCGACCGCGATCCAAGAAGCACTTGGCGACGCGCTGTGAATGAATACCTAGTCGGTGAATACGCGCAACTACGCGACCGATTAGATTCTCTGGCCTATTTACGTGTTCCAGATCTCGACAGCGTGAAACAGTGGCGACTTCAGCAAGAAGCAGACCGTGCACCGGAGCAGCGTAGGGATATCGATTGGATTTCTCGATTCGTGCAGCACTATCAACGCATTACGGAATGGATGTACACAGATGTGGCTAATCGAGCGGATGTATGGATTGAATTGGACACGAACCACCGCGTCTCCGGAATGAGTTTTAGCTAATCGCCGAGTCGCTTCAACAGCACGTCCATCGCGCGCGTAAATCGGTCGCGCAGAGGCTGTTCACCATGCGCGACCGCAACCCAGTCCCGAATTAACCCTTCCGCGACATCCTTCTGTGATGCTTCGCTTCGCCCCATCGTAGTGGCTAGGTCGCCTACACGCAGTTGGAGACGACGCTCTTCGTCCTCGGTTGTTGCAGGTTCGATCTCCGCTTGAATCTCAGCACGAAGTACGATGTCTCTAAGCTTCGAGTCATCAGTGAGTGGCGTGCGAGATTCGAATAGCACCATGTCGTTCTGGACCGCGTCATACCATTCAACTGGAATCGGTGAGTCGCTCGTTTCGTAACCCGCGAGTTCTGCATCTTTTTCGAGGAGTAGTTTCAATCGTTCGCTAGCTTGCATCTGCATTGCAGCCAACTTGCGATCTGCGAGAATATCGTCGACTTGTGCGAGCTTGCGATCTAAGTCCTTTTTGATTCGCGCTGGTAAGACGAGTTCAGCCAGTTGTTCCTCAACTTCGTGAACTGCATTGACATCGAACTGTTGTTTGCCGCCACTAGCGCGACGTAGCAGCTTATCGACCATGTCTTTCGCCTGATCGATATTCTTCGAAATCGTCTCTTTACGCTCTTCGCGCTGTACGCGACGCGTCTCAAAAACCGAGTTACAGAGAGTTCGGAATTCGTTCCAAAGTCGCTCCTCTGCCTTATGGAAGGTTGGACCGACGGCTTTCCACTCAGCCTGTAGACCTTTAATCGCGTCGATGCGTTCTTGATCGTCCAGCCCTTCTTCGTTACAGACTTCTTTGGCTCTCTCTATGAGCGCTTCCTTCGCTTTGCTCGTTTCCTGACGATGCTTGATTAAGCGATCGCGAACGGTCTGATACGCATTGAAGAACCGTTTGTTAACCGCTCGACTGCGAGATCGGTCGGTATCACCGACTTCCTTGAATTGTTTAAGGTGTTGACTGAGTACGTGTTGTACCTCTCGCCAATCTGGCGCGTCCCAATCGGTGTCTTCGATGACGTTTTCTAGTTCTCTCGCCAACACTTCCTTTCGATTCGTGTTCGCGATACGTTCTTGTTTCTGCTCCTCAAACCATTCGGCGCAAACTTGCCACGCGCCTTCAGCAGCGTCGTCGTAGCGCTTTTGTAGCGTGATCTCGTCACGATTGCTAGGTGGTCCGAGCGCATTCCAATCAGCTCGTAAGGCACGTACCTGGTCAAACTGCTGTTGCGGCGGTAACGGTGAGTCTCGCAACGTTTCAATCTTGCCGCAAAGCTCCTCGCGTTTCGGCAGCGTGGCGAATGCTTTCCAGTTCAGCAACTGTTTGAGTTCCGCAGCGAATGGCGCAAGGAGGTCATATTGGCGTTTACGCGCCCCTTCTGGCAAGCGGAGAATTAAATTGCGCGCATGACGTTCGGTATTGATGGCTTGCTGTAACGCACCTTCTTGGATCTTGTCTTTGAGTGTCGGTAATGTTTCGTCAATATCCTTCAGTGTCTCCTCGAAAAGTTGATCGACACGTTGCGTGATGTCTTGGCAATGCGCACTGATCTCGGTGAGCTGTTGACGCCACCTTTCTTGAGTTTCGGTATCGAGTGAAACAAAGTCGCGATGTTCCATGAATCGCTCGACGTTTTGCCGTTGATCCTTGGCAAGTTTGCTCACTCGCCAAACTTTACCCCAGTTTTCCTTCACTTTGAGATCAGGTATCGCCAATTCGACAGCGGTGAGTTTGTCGAATCGTTCCGTGAGACGATCTCGAGCGACACCGTGTTTCTGTTCCGAGCGAATCTGAGCCGTTAGTTCAAAGAACTGATTGGATAGTTCTAAGGGAACTTTCTGAACTCGTAGCGCTTCAAGCCATGCTTTTTCGGCTTCTTCCAGCGCATCGGTTTGATTCTCGGCGGCGTTTAGTTCCGCGATGATGGCGGTAAAGCGCTCGGGATCTTCCGCGATTTCCTCATTCGACTTGGCGCGACGCGGAAAGCGTGTTCTCAGCATGTCGAGATCGAGGTTCTCAACGCCAAATTCGTGTAGTCGGCTGTTCAGATCTGTCAACTCATCGAGTAGTTCAGACCAACTGTTCTCCTGAGCGTCGCGCAGCGAAGCGTAATGGGCATCAGTCGCGGTGGTGCGAGTTGCTGACTCAATGAGCTGCTCGGCTCGCGAAAGCGTTTCATCCCGACTGGCTTGGAGGCGTTTGACTTCGCTCAGACGATCGCGAATGAAACGATTGACGGATTTGTCTTTATTACGAGAGATTCTCTCGCAATGGCTTAAGACGTCCACATTTGCAACGAGTGCTACCGCATCGTGCCGCACGGTCGCTGAGCTAGCGAGGAAGATCGTTTCGGCGATTGCTTGAGTTGAAGACTGCTGCTGTGCGATCTCCGCAAGTTCCGCACCGCTCTTGATGTGTTCGAGCATGTAGTTTCGAACGATTTCACGACTCAATAGCGGGTGTTTAGTGTCGATCTGTGCACAGACAAGCTGTACCGCCTCGTTCGCGAGATCTTGATCGTCTAAGAATTTGGACACATCGTCAATCGACGTTAGACGGTGAAGTGCGGCTGTTCTGACTCTGACGTTCTCGTCGTCTTGAGCGAGCGAAAGTATGATGTCTTGATCTGAGCTAGTCAGCGTTTCCAAGGCTTCCAATCGCTTTTCTGCGTTGGGGTGATCTAACCTCGGTTTTCGATTGAAGATACGATCGAGCACGATACTTATTGTTACAAATTCACAACGACGATGAGGGTCCCGGTAATGATGACCCTAGCGAACGTTAGGCTTAGACAAGGACATAATCATATTTTTAAAAAGGTTCCGACGAAACCACGTGGCGAAACAAGACAGTCACTATCATCGTCCAAATCGGATGGGGAATGTCATCATGAAACGAGGTTTTGAGTATGGCGCGATGGGATAAACCCACAACAGGCAACATTCCAGAATGGTTTTGGACGAGCGTTGAGACGCAAGCGGAACCATCGACCGTAGAGGTCGAGGATTGTGATGTCGCGTATCAGACTTGGGGGAGTCCGAGTGACGGACCGGGCGTCTTACTGATCCACGGGATGAACGCGCACAAACACTGGTGGGATTTCATCGCACCACAACTCTTACCCGAGCACTATGTTGTGGCGATGGACCTAACGGGCATGGGTGATTCAGATTTTCGGTACGAGTACGACGCTGAAACCTATAGCGCGGAGATTGTCGGTGTCTGTGATGCAGCGGGATTAGACGACCGGGTAATTTTGGTCGGGCACAGTTTTGGTGGTCGTATGGCAACCAAAGCCGCAAGTGTTAAAACCGAACGCTTTGGCTCACTCGTCCTTGTCGACTCTGGGATTAGGCATCCGGACGAACCTGAACCCGACTATCCGATGATGGGCGGCGGACGCGCGAAGGTCTATCCAAGTCGAGAGGCAGCGGAAGCAAGATTTCGTTTGTTTCCGCCTCAACCGTGTGCCAATGAGTATCTGCTTACATACATCGCGCGGAAGTCTCTGCTGTACCTTGATGGCGGTTGGGGTTGGAAATTTGACGAGGAGCTACCGCTCGTCCTCAAAGATGCAGAAGCGACCCCTGAGGATTTCACAGGATTACAGCTACCAGTGGCGCTTATCTATGGCGCTAACAGCATGTCGTTTACGGAGCAGACTCGAAGTTACGTTGAGTCGCTTGTGCCTAATCTCGTCGCTACGGAATGTGTAGAGGACGCACAGCACCATGTGTTTCTCGATCAACCGTTGGCGTTCGTCAAAGCGCTACGTCGAGTGCTTACGACTCTCACTGATTAATTCTGGAGTTCACGCGTAGTGAACTTAGGAGAATCCTTAGCATCCGCGCATTAGAACGCGAACGCGCCTAGTGGGTGTTGCGCTCGAGCGAATTTACTCGAAGTTTCGTCGACCCCCACGAATGGATCGGGTTCACCAATCGCCTTTATCCCACTGAATTCCACCGCCGATTTGGTAGTCAGCGACGTTCTGTTCGAAGAACGCGACTTGCTTTTGCTGATCGATGGTTCGTGTCATCCATGGGAATGGATTCGAAGGCGCGTCGTATTGCCCGGGTAGCTGCAACGAAGCGAATCGACGATTTGCTATGTATTGCAGATACGTCGTCATCAGTTCAACGTTCATACCTTGAATACCGCTTGGCATCGAGTCATGCGCGAACGCGACTTCAAGCTCAAGACCCTCTTTGATCATGCGAATCGCCGTGCCTTGCATTTCAGCATCCCAAAGATGTGGGTTCTCTTGTTTGATTTGATTGATCATGTCGAGCCCGAAATTGATGTGCATCGATTCGTCACGCATGATCATTTCGAACTGCTTCGCAGTATTGATCATCTTGCCTTCGCGCGCCATTGATAAGATGAGGGCGAAGCCGCAGTAGAAAAATATGCCTTCAACAACGCAGTAATAGGCAATCAGATTTTCAAGAAGTCGTCGATCTGACGCTAACGTACCGGTATTGAAATTTGGATCCGTGAGCAAGCTGGTCTGTTTGAGCGCCCAAGCTGACTTGTCGCCCACCGACTTAATTTCTCGGTACATGTTGAAGAGTTCACTTTCGTCCATCCCAAGCGACTCAATGCAGTATTGATACGCATGCGTATGGAGTGCCTCTTCGCTTGCCTGTAACAGCAGGTAGTTTCGACATTCCGGGTTGGTGATAAGGCGGTAAACGCCTAGAACGATGTTATTTGCAACGAGAGAATCAGCCGTTGCGAAGAAGCCTAGGCTACGTTTTACGACTTGACGCTCTTCTTCGGTCAGTATCCCTTCACTCTTCCACTGGGTGATGTCATCTTGCATCGGTATTTCATCTGGCATCCAGTGGTTCTTACGTGCAAGTAGGTATTTCTCCCAAGCCCAGACATATTTGAATGGAATCAACTGGTTTAGGTCTGCGCGACAGTTGATCATCGCCTTTTCGTCGACCTCTACTCGCTGCGTTGTAGCGAACGCATTTACAAGGTCGTCGCCCATACCAAGATTTGAGCGTTCGCTATTCGCCAAGTCGCCAACCTTGATTGGCGTAGGCTCAGCGGGGGTAAGCGAGGGAGCGGGCGGGGTTTTCCTTAAGATCGGTGTTGGTTTGTCGACTGATTCTTGTCGTGTTTCTACGTTCGGGACTGTTTCTTCGTCCGTGTCCCACTTTGCCAACCGCATAAGTCTCGATCTCCCTTTAGCCATATGTAGCCGTACTGACTAGCGGGAATTCCTGAGTTAGATAAAGCTCCGCCGTTGTTAGTACTAAGCTAACATGCTATTTATATTCTAAAAAAGCGAAACGAGTAGCTTCTTGTTAATAGTTACGCGAGTGTTCAAGTAACTGTGACGCGGCGTCCGTCCAGCGTGTGCTTCAACCAGCGCACGACTCGCACGTCGGATCGTTGACATCGCAAAACTCATAGTCGGCTTCATCATCGTTGACCGCAGCCGTTGACTGCGGCTTTGATTGCGTTGCGGACGTTTGGTTTTCTTTGGTCGACGCCTTACTTTCCGCATCGACGAATCGCAACCGCGCATCGACTGAAGATGTCTTTTCGACGCTCGTAGCGCTACGAGAATGGAGGTAATAGGTCGTTTTAAGCCCAAGTTTCCACGCGTTTAGGTACCAGAGCTTCACCTCGCGTGGCGAAACCCCTCGACTGGGGTCAACATACAGATTCAGGGACTGACTCTGATCGATCCACTTTTGCCGACGAGCGGCGCATTCGATTAAAGCCGGATTACCAACTTCGAACGCGGATTTGTAAAGGTCCTTTAACTCCTGCGGAATGGATTCGATCGCGTTTAAATCGCCATCAAGATCCATGATTTGGTCGTACAACTCAGCAGACCACACTCCTAACGCTTTTAGATCGGCGGTCAGGTACGGGTTAATGACCTGGAATTCCCCCGACATGTTCTGTTTTACGAACGTATTCATGAAGAATGGTTCGATCGAAGCGACCGAGCCTACGATATTCGCGATCGTGGCGGTCGGCGCAATGGCCATCACGTTGGAATTGCGCATGCCTTGTTGCTTCAGTTTGTCGCGCAATTCATCCCATTGCATGGTTTGAGAGTAATCGAGCAGGGAGTGTGCTGCGCCTCGCTCCTCTTCAAGAAGCTTGAGAGAATCAATCGGCAAGATCCCCTGGTGCCATAGTGAGCCTTCGAATGATGGGTAGGAGCCACGCTCAAGTGCTAAATCGCTAGAAGCTTCGATCGCATAGTAAGAAATCGACTCCATAGAGTGATCGGCGAACTCGATCGCTTTATCGGAATCGTAGGGTGCTCGACGACGATACAAGACGTCCTGGAAGCCCATTAACCCCAGTCCAATAGGTCGATGACGCTCATTGGAATTGGCCGCCTTGTCGACTGCGTAGAAATTGATATCGATCACGTTGTCCAGCATGCGAATACCGGTACGTACGGTTCTGCGAAGGGCTTCCTGATCGATTTCACCAGTGTCGTCGACATGCTTGATGAGATTGATGGAACCAAGATTGCATACAGCGATCTCGTCGCGTGAGGTGTTTAGCGTGATTTCCGTACAGAGATTTGATGAATGAACACGACCAACGTGGCGTTGCGGCGAACGGATGTTGCAGGGATCCTTAAACGTGATCCATGGATGACCAGTTTCTGCGAGTGCTCGCAACATCGACTTCCAAAGGTCGTTTGCTCTGACCCGCTTCGACAGGCTGATCTCTCCGGTTACAGCGTCGTTTTCGTACCTTTCATATCGCTCTTCAAACGCACTACCGTACAAATCGTGCAAGTCCGGAACGTCGCTCGGTGAGAACAACGTCCAATACCCGTCCTCTTCTACACGCTTCATGAACAAATCAGGAATCCAATTCGCGGTATTCATGTTCGGCGTTCGCCGCATCGGATCGCCAGTGTTTTTGCGCAGGTCTAGGAACTCTTCGATGTCAAGATGCCAGGTTTCTAGGTAACTGCAGACAGCACCTGCTCGCTTACCGCCTTGATTTACGGCTTTTGCAGTTGCATCAACGACTTTGATAAACGGTACGACGCCATCGGATTTTCCGTTGGTACCTTTGATTTCGGAGCCCATCGCCCGGACGGGTGTCCAGTCATTCCCCATACCACCAGCCCATTTCTGCAGCATTGCATTACCGTAAATCTGGGCACCGAAAATCGAATCGAGGTCGTCCTCGACGGTTGAAATGTAACAAGAGGACAGCTGAGGATGGCACGTCCCTGCGTTGAACAAGGTCGGCGTTGATGAGATGAACCGGAACGAAGAGAGCACGTCATAGAACTCGATTGCTCGCTCTTCGCGATCTTGCTCGTCGATCGCCAAGAACATGGCCACGCGCATCCAAAAAACTTGCGGCATTTCAAAGCGAATACCGTCCGATTGAAGCACATAGCGATCGTAGATCACCTGTAAGCCGTGGAAGTCGAATTGTCTATCTCGATCAGCGACGAGCGCATGCCCGAGTTTCGATAGATCGTAATCCAGCAAACGAGGATCGATGAGTTCTTTCTTTACACCGAATTCGAGCGTGTGTTGCAGAATAACGGCATACGCATCGTCTAAGTCGGAGTGATTTTCTGGTACAAACGAGCGTCCACCGATCGGTATGTCGAGCAACTTCAGACACTCTTCACGCAGCTGAATCAACATGAATCGAGCAGCGATCGTGTCGTAGTTTGGATCAACTTTGATCATGTCGGTCGCGGTATCAACCATTGCCTGTCTGAGCTCGTGCTCTGGCATGCCTTCACGAATATTTCGTCGTATGTTCTCGACGATCAGGTGGTCGTCAATGTCAAGGACGCCATCACAAGCTTCGTCAACATGCTGATGCAATCGCACCCAATCCACGGGGACGCGTTCACCATCGTTAGTGATAACGTGAACAAGGGGTTCGCTCTCGGTTTGCATCAAGGACTGACTGTCTCGATCCTCTTTGCGTTGCTGGCGATACTTTGAGTAGCACTCTGCTACCGCTCGCTGTTCTGAGTCGATCAGACGAGCTATGACGTTATCTTGGATCTCTTCAATATGAATATGCCCGCCTTGCGGGTAGCGCGAAATGAGGCTTTCGTGTACGTTGCTCGTGATGCGGTCGACGAGCTCTTGGATACTCGGCGTGTTTGTGGTTTCCGTGCCTAGCTCGCTAACGTAAGCCTTCTCAATCGCGTTAAAAATACGCTTTCGGTCGAACGGTATGGTTTGATGATTACGCTTGATAAC
This sequence comes from Candidatus Azotimanducaceae bacterium, assembly GCA_965220235.1. Taxonomy (GTDB): domain Bacteria; phylum Pseudomonadota; class Gammaproteobacteria; order Pseudomonadales; family Azotimanducaceae; genus Bin55. Next base: position 865,716 of record OZ244815.1, read on the forward strand.
GTTCCATACGCCGGGTGGCGAAATCTCCGGATGCTTGGCGCTACCGTTGCTAGTCATCGCGTTGCCATTGGCTTGTTCAGATCGTAAATTAAGGACAGATTGCGCTTGAAGTTCCTCTGGCATCGCAGCTCCGGTTGTGAACTACTGATTATATATTCAGTAGTACAGTTTGATGTGTACTTGACTCGTTTACTAGTATGTGGGTTGGGTTCGGACGTCCGTGCCATGAACCAGTGTCATATGAGTCTTCCGTGACGAGTCGCATTCTAACAACTAGCGTCACCTTATTCAAGAACGATTTTGCAGAGACTTAAATGGTTGCAACCTTCGTGCTCTCGGCGTGATTTCTTAGCGGTATGTCGCGATATCGTAAAAACTAGGTAAAAATCAATTTCTTGATGGTGTAGGTCTTAACGTTGCTAACAAAAGACTTGGGTGTTGATTGCTCAATCACTTGACCTTCGGAACGGTGAATCGCACTTCGCTTTGATTTTTCTGTAGTAATAAGCTTGTAAAGGCTTCGAAATTAGGCTCTCAATTTAGTGTTTATGAACGTAATATGACATCCCAAAGACGATGTAAAGAGCTTGTTTCAGTACATTGAAAAAAGCGAAATTGTGACGTCGAAAATTGTGATAGTCGAGTTCGCGAATTGAGAACTTTGAGGATGGGATCAAAAGATGGTTGATTTGAGTGCGCGTCCGACGGTGTTGGAGCCTCTATATCAATCCGCCGTCGCGCTACACGCACAGGCGCATCGACAACGTGTTGGTGCACTTGCTCGTCTGCGACGTTGCGCGGGATCTGCTTGGGAAGAGTCAAAAACCCTTGAAACTGCATGTGATTGCGTTGCGATTGAGAGAGGCTACGACGATTGGGAATCAATGCATCGCCATGTCGCGGAATCACCTACCGAACCGCAGGAAGCTGCGCGTTGGCTTGTCGGTCATTTACTTAACGGCAACGACGGTCGCATTGATATCGACCGACTAATTAAGTCAGATAGCTCTATGAACACGGTAGGCGCCCGACTCGCGATGCTCGACAGTTCCATTTCTGTTGAGCAGATCATTGCCGATGGCGTGGACAAACCACTGCCACCTCTGGACGTCCCAGGGCTTGTATACGTTTGCTGCTCGAAGTATGGCGCGACAAAAGAGACGATACGTGCTCTTAGGCGTGATTTCGCTGACCAACTGCTTAAGAACACCGCGAATCCGAATGTAGGTATGCGAGAACGGGATTCGATTCGCGGGTTTAGGACTTGCTTAGGGGGTGCGATTGGATTTGCACGGGACGTTGAGTTAGCCAAGCGATTGCTTGACGCGGGAGCAGCTATCGATGATGGTCCGACACTTTACGAAGGTAGCGCCATGTGGGAAGCCGTGCGTTTACGTGATCATGCGGCGCTCAATGTTCTCATCAATGCAGAACCACCGGAGTGGCACCTATGTCACGCGCTTACCCATTGTTTGCAATTACATGACCAATACCTCGTAGAACGACTGCTCAAGAGCGGCGCGGACCCTAATTGGGATAAAACTATCTATGGCATGGTCGGTAATGCGCTTCATGAGGCGATTCAATGCGACGTAGCCATCGGCACAATCGAGACGCTTTTGGAACACGGTGCCAACATCGATGCCAAGGACGGTGGCGAACGAACGCCTTTAGCGATCGCGATCGCTCGTGGTCGGGAAGACATTGTCACGGCGCTCTCGACCAATGGTGCTGAACTCACGGAGGCGAGTGCCTTCGAACAGTTCGTAGGTGCGTGTTTTCGGGGGGATAAGGCAGAAGCGGAGGAAATCAGGACGGGGGAATCGATCACAGCCGCAGAGTCATATCACGACCAGCTCTGGTTGCACGAAGCGATACGGCATGGATCGCACGAAACGCTTGACCTGTTGCTCTCTGTCGAATTCGATCTTGACACGATCGACTACCACGGAGAGACGGCACTACATCGTGCGGTCATGGAGGAAGATGAACATGCGGTTAAACAACTTCTAAAACGCAACGCGTCCACATTCGTCGAGAATTTCAACGGAGATAACGTTGTTGATTTGGCGTTAAGACTAGCTGTTCGAGGTAATACGCATATCGTCGACTTACTTGCTGGCTTACTCTCCCAAGATCAATTCGATGCTTGCGGTTCGCGTCTTCGACCTCAAGACGAAGAGTCGTTCGAACTCGCCGCAGATGCGATCGCAAATGGCAACGTCGACCAACTCAAGAATCTACTCACGGCTAGTCCTTACTTCAATAAGACGAGATCAGTGCGACCGCATCGATGTGCTCTCATGAACTACATCGGGATCAATGGATTCGAAGGCGAACGACAGAAATCCCCTGAGAATGCCGTTGAAATCATCGAGGTACTCCTTGAACATGGTTGCGATCCGAACGTCGTGTGCTACACCTATCGAGGTGGACCAGGTGAGAACGCACTTGGGTTATTGCTATCCAGCGGTGTTGTGTCTTCGCCAGCTCAGGAGTTAGCAATGACCCGAGCGTTAGTCAAAGGCGGCGCAACGATCAGTGAAGGCTATCAAATGCTGTTCAAACTACTCGACGCTAAAGACACAAATTCAGTCGCTGACGTCGTCAGCTCGATCGACATCAATGACACTGCGATTCGGGAAGCCTTTTTCGCTCTAGGTTCTAATCACGAACACGCGTTGATGGAAGAACTGATTTCGGCCGGATTCGACGTGGACTCAACCAACGAACTAAGACAGACAGCCCTCCACTACGCGGCGCTCAATGGCGACGAGGTGTTCGTCGAATGGTTGCTTGAACATGGTGCTGACCCGACGTTGCGAGAACTTCAATTCGACGGCAACAGTGCGGGATGGGCAGATGCTGGAGGACACACCGAACTCGCGAAGCGATTGGGACGCTTAATCGGCGGCAAGTCTTAAGAGCTATTTAGGAGAAACTCGATCAGCGCCTTTTGAGAGTGAAGGCGATTGCCTGATTCCTCCCAGACGACGGATCGAGAGTCGTCAAGCACGACATCATCCACTTCTTCCCCTCGATGGGCGGGCAAACAGTGCAAGAATATGGCATCCAATTGGGCTTGATCGAGCAATTCCGAATTGACTTGGAAGCCGTCGAACGCCTTGATTCGATCAGTGTCATCTTCATGGCCCATTGAGGACCAAACATCCGTAACGACGACATTTGCGCCTTTTACGGCGGCTAATGGCGAATCTACGAACTCAACCTGGTTGCTACACGTGAGGTACTTGGCGCTTGGTCGATAGTCGGGTGGTGTAGCGACCTTTAGTTCAAATCCAAAGATCGTTGACGCCTCAATGAACGACTGACACATGTTGTAGCCGTCGCCAATAAACGCGATCTGTTGACCTTCGATCTCACCTTGTGCTTCAATGATCGTCATGATGTCCGCCAACAACTGGCATGGATGGAGTTCATTGCTCATGCCGTTTATGACAGGAATATCTGAGTAAAGAGCGTATTCGTCGATCGTCGATTGATCCGTCGCGCGAATCATGACGATATCGACCATCTTCGCAAGAACTCGCGCGGTATCTTTGATCGGTTCCCCTCGACCCAGCTGCGTGTCTCGAGGGCTCAAGAACAACGATTGACCGCCGAGTTGTGCCATCCCGGCTTCGAACGACACGCGCGTGCGCGTTGAACTTAGTTCAAAAATCATCGCGAGCGTTTTATGCGCACACGTTTGGTGAGGAGCCTCTTCTTGATGAAGTCGTTTGAGTTCTATTGCACGACTGATAAGATCGTGCAACTCGCTCTCGGAAAAGTCGCTGAGCCTTAAAAAATGACGGGACATCACACGTGGTTCTTTATCAGATCTGTGACGATCTCGACCATCTGGTCAGCTTCCTCGGCCGATATGTTCAGTGGTGGTAACAAACGAACGACAGTGTCAGTCGTGACGTTCATCAGCAAACCCTTATCCATGGCTTGCAACACCAATTCCGCACACGGCTCGGTGAGCTCGATCCCAATCATCATGCCTTTGCCACGGATTTCTCTTACATTGTTGGAATCCGCGAGGTTTTTCGCGAACGCATCTCGCATCGCTTGACCGGTTTGAGCTCCTTGCTCAATCACGCCGTTTTGAAGTTCGGCGATCGTGGCGTTCGCTGCAGCACATGCCAACGGGTTTCCGCCGAACGTGCTTGCGTGTGTACCGGCGACGAGCGTCTCAGCGGCAATACCTCGAGCGAGACAAGCTCCAATGGGGACGCCATTGGCGAGTCCTTTTGCGAGCGTTACGACATCAGGGAGTATGGTGCTGTGTTGGAACGCGAAGTACTTTCCTGTACGTCCATTACCCGTTTGTACCTCATCCAACATGAGCAACATGTCGTTCTCGTCGCAAACACGGCGTAGTTCTTCGAGGTAGTTGTCGGCAGGTACATGGACCCCGCCTTCACCCAGAATCGGTTCAACGAGGATGGCGACGACATTGGGGTCTTTCGCCCGCGATTCAACAGCTGCTACGTCATTAAAGGGAATGTGCTCGAAACCTTGGGGTAACGGGTCAAAACCTGCACGGACCTTTTCTTGACCTGTCGCGGTCAGAGTCGCAAGTGTGCGACCGTGGAAGCTACCTTCAATAACGAGCGTTGTGGGTACCGAGACACCACGGTCGTTTCCGTACTTTCGCGCGAGTTTTAATGCAGCTTCATTCGACTCGGCACCAGAATTGCAGAAAAACACGTTATCCATACCGCTGATTTCGCACAACGTTGTCGCGAGTTTTTCCTGTTCTGGAATCCCATAGAGATTGGACGTGTGAATCAGTGTGCGTGCTTGCGTCGCAAGTGCGTCCGCGACTTTCGGGTGTGCGTGACCGAGCACGCATACGGCAATACCCGATAAGCCATCGAGGAACCGTCGACCGTCGTCCGTGGTGAGGTAGGTACCTTCGCCACTCACGAATGTGACAGGATAACGGTTGTAGGTTGGCATGATGCTAGTCATGGCACGAGCCCTCGATGTTCTTTAGCACACTAAAACAAAAAAGTAGCCCTGCGGCTACTTCATGAAGCGGAATAGTTTAAGCAGATTAGCCGAAAGTTCAAACCACCATTAGTTCGTAGGAGCACAGGCGGATGCGACTTCAAGCCGTTTAATCCCGCGCGTGAGCACCGATCGAGGCGTCGCGAAGTTAAACCGGACAAATCCAGGCTCACCAAATTCGACACCGTCCGAGAACCCCAAGCCATGTGCCTCGAAGTACGCAGCGTGGTCTTCGACCGGTACTTCGCGTGCGTCAATCCAACCTAGATGCGTTCCTTCTACGGCTGCCATGGAGAGATTGGGCAGTTGGTTGATGCAATCGGTCAGTAAATCCCGATTGGCACGAAGGTATGTTTGTAGATCGTTAAGCCAGGTTGAACGGTCGCTGTATGCTGCGATCGATGCGGCATAGGCTAGGGGTGAAACGGAACTTATCCACCCGCTTTTTGCGATTTCAAACCGCCTACGGAGTTTAGGATTTCGGATCACTGCAAATGCGCTCTTTAATCCAGCGATGTTGTAACTCTTCGTATGAGAAATCAGCGTGATCGTGTTTTCTTCAATCTCGTCCCCGAGCGTGGCCACGGGTATGTGGCTCAAACCAGGTTCGAGACAGATCCCCCAATGGATTTCATCACTCACGAGGACTGTATTAGTTCGGAGGCAAATTTCCGCGAGTGATTGAAGTTCATCGCGTGTATAGATACGACCCGTTGGATTTTGTGGATTGCAAAGCAAAATCGTGCGAGACGCTTCGTCGTTTGCCTTGCGTTCGATATCGTCGAAATCCATCACCCATTGATCATCGTGCAAGACCAGCGATGATGTGATCTGTCGACGGTGATTGGTTGTAGCCGTTTGAAGAAAAGGTGGATAGATCGGTGTCATGACAAGGGACGCATCGCCATCGTCACCGACACTAAGAACTGCGGCGTTTAAGCCAGGTACGAGTGATGTGAGGGGGACAAGCCAGTCAGGATGGACGTGCCAGCTATAGTGCCTGTCAGCCCAGTCGACGAACGCGCCAGCTAGTTCGTCAGGAAGGTCTGTGTAGCCAACAACCGGGTGTTCCAGACGAGCGCGAATCGCGTCAAGAATGAACTCGGGGGTCGCGAAGTCCATATCTGCAACCCAGAAAGGCAAGACATCCCGTTCCCCGTACTTAATCCACTTAGAACTAGACGTGACGCGTCGATCGTGTACCGTGTCAAAATCGAATGCAGGCATTCGTTAATCCAATAACCTAGTGTTCATATCGAGTGACTTAATCTATTGAATGTAGATGAGCTCTCGGCATGTTCTGACATTTACGAAACCAATTCGTTGCGTAGAGCGGGGCAAGTGACCTCGGCTTCGTGTATCGAACGAAAAACTGTGCCTTCTGAAGGTGTCAGTTAGCGAGTCGCTCGTCGAGCGTACCGGTGAGGCCTTCCTCCACTAGAACCCGATAGGCAGCTGCATCCATTCCGAGCTCGTCCGCGAAGACTTCCTGGGTGTGTTGCCCTACGCAAGGCGCTGGTCGGATCGTAGGTGTCCCTAATGTTGAAAACCGAAAAGGTCGGCCAGGCATCCAGTTGCTACCCGCTTCGGGGTGCTCTACCTGTTGAATAAAACCGGCATCTCTAAGTTCTTTATCGGGTTTGCTATACAGCTCGATGAGCGGAACGACCCGCGAAGCACAGATACCAGCATCGCGCAAGTGCGTCGCGACTTCGTCCGCATCTTTGTCAGCTACCCACTCAGATAGGATCTCGTCAAGCTCGCTTTCCTTCGCTTTCCTCATGGCTTCGTCTTGAAATACCGGATCGGCGAGGCGACTATCTCCAGTAACCCGGACTAAGGCAGACCACATTTCGTCCGTCTCGACCGCGACCGCCACCCATTCGTGATCCGCAGCTGCATACATGTTGTGAGGTGCGTGTCTCAAATGCCGGTTGCCTCCGGGCGTTGGAACGTCTCCGCATGCGTCATATTCGATGACTGCGTCGCCGATGACGGAAGAAACGGCTTCCATCATGGATAAATCAACTCGCTGCGGTTCACCGGTACGATCTCGATGCTCTAATGCCGCCATGATGGTTGCGACGAGGAAGTAACCACTGATCGGATCAGGATAGAGACCACCAGTGTTCATACCTAGGTCGCCGTCGTAACCATGGATGGATGCCAAACCTGCCATAGGTTCTGTCGTTGCACCGTTCGCGGGGTAGTTGCTGTACGGACCAGATTCGCCGTAACCAGAGATTGACGCCCAGATCATGCCCGGTTTTGCACTGTGGAGTCGCTCAAGCGTGACGCCCCAGCGTGGCAGCACAGACGGACGGAAGTTGTCAATGAGCATGTCAAATTTCGGGATGAGCTGCCAGAGGATCTCCTGACCATTCGGATGGGTCAAGTCGAGATCGATTTCTCGTTTATGCAAGTTCACGGAGTTGTAGTGTCCTTGCGTGTTCGGAACGTGCTGCTGAAGTGTTTCGTCTCTGACACCGGCGGGCACGACATTACTAATACGTCGAAAAGCGTCAGGATGTTTTACAGAAGCGATTTGCACGACGTCAGCGCCGAGGAGTGCCAATAGTTCCGTCGCAAACGTACCAGACCACGCTTGACCGAAACTCAGCACACGCACCCCGGCCAGTGGTCCATCATCAAACGAACGATCAGATTTTTGTTCGTGAGATCGTGGACGGCTGTGTGAGACGTCGTCGAGTGAATGCTCGCCGAGCTTGGGGGCGGATGCATGAACCGTCCAAGGTGAAGGATGGAGTTTGCCAGGCGCGCCAGCGACTCGAACTTTTTGACCTGCTATTTGGGTTTCAGCGAAGTAATCACGTGCGAGCAAATGTTCGTTGTTAACGAGATCGCCGATGTCTTGCACGACGCCAATCACGCAGCGAAGCTCTGCGAGTGCATGAAACACGGGCCATCGCTGCAAGTTGGGTAGGGACTCGGCAAGACCATGAACGACATCGCGAAGGTCTTGTGAATGACGACCGATATCGGGAATGAGTTCAGGTCTCTCACCTTGCTCCGGAAGCCCGCACACGTTCATTGCCTCGGTCCAGTTGTGAAAATCTGCGAGACCCAGGTTCATGCGCCCATCCGCAAGATTCCACAACGGTCCTGGAGAACCACGAAGTCTTCCACCACCCGGACCGCGATTCGCTGTCCGTCCGTGATAGACCCCCGCGACGCCCCACGGGTGTACCGTTAGTGCGTATGCCTCCAGTTCACTGACATCGACTCGTTCCGGTGCGGACTGTGAATCCCTACACCTCAGCGCGGATGCAGCTGCGATGTAACCCATGACACCACCGACGATCCCGTTTTGATTGCGCGGCATCGCGAGCGGAGGCTCGTCGCGAAATCCATTGATCGATGCCCAGCCGCAGTGGGAGCTAAGCGTTAAGTTATTTCCCTCTCTTCCTTGTAACGGACCATGTAGTCCGTAAGCCGTGACGCAAAGATGTACCGCGTCGGTTGAGAGCGAGGCTTCGATGTCTGTGAGATAGTCCAGTTCAAACGATGTCGTTATGACAACGTCGGCTGTACGGATTAATTCGTTGCGTTCTTCGTCTGTAGCTACGACTACTGACAGTTTGTTCCAGTTAACAAACGCGTGGATAACGCTACTTTCGACTTGATTTGAGGTTTCGGCAAACGGCGGCTCACTTCGACATGGATGCCCATCGGGTGGCTCCGCGAGAATGACGTCTGCACCGAAATCGCCAAACAAACGCGCCGCAAATGCCCCCGAAAACCTTGTCGATAAGTCAACTACACGTAGTCCTTCGAATGGTTTCGGTTGCATTGAGACTAACCCGTCCCGTAATCACTAGCGTCTATTTGATTATCGCACGAGGATTCGTGCTCACATGAGGAGCTCGCTCTTGCACATCGTCAGAGGTACAGGTTGAGAAGGAATACGTAAGCAGAGAACTGCCTCCGAGAACTTGAAGGAGAAGTGTCCCTTTCATTAAGCTTCGACTGGAACTCCCTAATCCCACCATGGTCGATTCTTTGGCTGACATACTGGATAACAAACCTCCTTTCACTATCGTGATGGGATGTGATGGTTGTGGGAAGACAACATGGAAACGAGCAAATAGGGAGGCATTAGCTGAGGTTCATATAGAGCTTGATTCACTCGCAGAAGGAATCGGAAATTGGGATAGCGAAGCAAGTCGTAGAGAAGCGCTCGAAATAGGTGCGGAGCGGATACGAAGAGCTATCAAAGATCACAAACCTTATGGAGTCGAGAGCACTTATTCTGGCGAGCGTGGCGTCAGTCAAATCAATGAAGCGCGATCGCATGGATATCGCATTCATGGACACTATCTAGGGACATACTCCCCTGAGATCAATGTCGAACGAATCGCTCAACGTACGCGCGAAAGGACAGGGCATCGGGTCGATCCAGAGTTAATTCCAACTCGGTGGCGTTACTCACTTTCAAATCTTCGAAGGACAGTGGAATTGTTAGACGAATTGACGATCTACGACAACAGCGAAGAGTATGACTTAGGCTGCCAGGATCCACCGAGACTAGCATTTTTTCAGTCGGGTCGCGTAATAAACCTGTTTAGTAACGAGATACGTCCCAAATGGTTTAAGGATTGGTACGCAGGTTGGGAACTACGCTCAAAGGTGAAAGAATGAGTCGCGTGGAAACCATAGAGAGGACTGGGATTTCTTAGTGAATGAGCATTCCAGTTGTTGAATCGAAAGTCTGAGAGGCACATCGAGCGACAAGGAAGTCAGTTGAAAAACTCAAATCTAGGGGATTTTCTACTGACATACCAAGTATTTATTCAAATAAAACAATAAGTTATAAATTTACCATCAGACAGAGTGAAGAGATTCAACCTGCTCCGAGACTTGTAAAATTCAAGGGAAGCGGGATTCAATTCCAGTCTCACTCCGATTAAATCAGGTCGTGATGGTCATGCGTGATACAACCACCAACCAGACGTCGAAAAATACACGAAGCGAGGTATGGGGTGAGCTATATGCTGCTGAATATGCATTTCTTTACTACGAGCAGTTAGAACGAAAGTTCCTAAAAGCTCATCAGTTATTTAGTTGGACATCTATAGCGCTAGGTGGTGGTGCAATAGCCCCCGCGCTGCTTCTCGCCTTCGCATCCGACGATGCTACTGGAGGGTATATTGGCTGGTGGTTTGCTATTCAAGGAATTGCCTTAGCGATCATTACGCTTGTCGAAAGAGTCGAAAAATACGGCAGCAAGGCATCGGTATCGGCGAGTATTTCGAAGGCCTGCAGTCAAGTCTCAACCGATCTCGCGGACCTCTTTTCCGATATAGATCAGCGTAGCGTAGACGATAGTCGTGCGAGGACAAGATTAAATCGCCTTGTTCAACTCAAACGCGAGGTTACGTACTCGGGCGAAAGTGCTGATATTGTGGTTGATAGTGAGAGCGCTGTGAGCAAGAAAGTAGCAGATATCGCGGCTGATCGATTGACCAGTCGGTATGCGTAAGAACGACGATCTAGAGAGGCGTAGTCAGAGACCGTCACCACCCAGAAAGCCACCACCCCCCCCCCCCCCCCCCCCAGCAAAAGCGCCCCCTTCCTCATAGGACGATAGGTTCCTGATATGAGCCAGCAGATCGTAGATTGATTGCACTATACGTTCTATATACATCGACCCTACACTAATTGGGCAGATGTGGGCGGTCTTTATGTTTTTTCTTATGTCACGCAGTCGAACGAATGGTGCCCGCTTTACGTTGGGGAAACTAAATCGTTATCAGACAGAATTCCGGGTCATGAAAAATGGAGAGAAGCAGTTAATCTTGGCGCTACGCACATTCACGCCAGGGCAGAGTCCTCTCACGCCAACAGATTACGGATTGAGCGCGAGCTAGTTCAAGCATATCAACCGTACCTCAACGAGGTTTAGCTCCAACTTTAAACGCGATGTCTTACCGTTTTTAAGAACCTGAAATATCGCCATACGCGATTGACTCACTTTTCCGTATTGCCCGTAACGTGTTAGCAACGTCGGTCAGACTGTTATGCCTTTCGTCGCAGTCCAATGGGCGCGGTCAATAAGACGATCAATGCAAACTCGACATTCATGCCGATTGAGCTAAATCTACTCGCACTGAAGCAACCGCGGTACCGACCTGTATGCGCGAGTTTGATCCGACGTCCCATTCTCGTGCGAATCGGTCCCAGTCCGCTACAGTGGCGACTGTACGTTCGATGATCCGTTCGGATTCGGTGTCATCCAAGTCTGCGCTCCGGCCGAGTGCCAAGAGTTGTGAATGAGAGATTTGCTTCCCGCGCCCTAACACCGACGTCGAATGTTCGCCGCCAGGACCTGTGGAAAAAGTGAGGTCATACGCGGGTGCGAGTTTCCATTGACCATCGCGCGACATTAAAAAAGTGAATTGTCGAGCGTGATCGTCTCGATTGTGCGCTAGGACGTTAAAAACAGCCAGTCTAAAGATGGCCAAGACTTCCCTTCGATCGTGCGTAAGCGCGCGCGTAAGTGAGATCAAATCTCGGTAATCCAGAGCAGGCAATCGATAGTCTGCGTAGAGCAACCCGCTCGCGGAGTGAGTATGTAGTCGTTTCGTTCCAATTCGATCGAATCGATGCGAGACGAAATATGGCTTACCACGGCCATCAATGATCAGTTGAGTCACAGGGACTCGAACGCCAGCCGTTTGCGCCATATTTGCGTAAGCCTGCTCGATATTCGCGGCATCAGGTGGGTCGTCTACGCCTCTGAACTTCACGATGCAGTGTTGATATTTCGTATCGATCACGGTTGGTCCGTAGATCGCACCGTCATTTGCATCAATAGCGACCGTAGCTTTGGGTCGAGCGCCACCCGGAGATCCACCTAGGTGTCCAAGTTCGGCGACGACGTCAGATGCCCTTCCTTCCAGCACATCGCGCGCATCGTCTTCCAAGACGCGCAAATCCAATGGAGAATCGAAATCGTTCCAGACACTCTCTGCTGGTTCGTAGCAGAGAGCGCCGATCCCTTGATCGCCGACCCACGCTAAGCGCTCGAGAGGCGTCAATGATGCCGGATCAATGCCGAGTTCTCGTGCTCGTCGGTCCGTGAGTAGACGACCCCAACTGTCTGGCAAGCTGTCGTGAAATACGCCATGTAGACCTTCAAATAACGCAAGGTCATATGGGCGGATCGTTGGCGAGCCAAGAGAGATTCGATCACGGATAGGCGAGAGTTCCACACCGGAAGACCGAAAGTCGCTGTCGTACTGAAGGTGAGCAACTCTGTTGACGTATCCGAGTCGACCTACCGACTGAACATCGCCTTCATCCCACCGTAGAGTAACGTTCAGAAGCTCGCTTCGAAGCAAGGGTGCTGTCAAGCTAGTCGACCACGCTTTCGTACTTTAGGTTTAGATAGTAGCTCATCTAACGTCGCGGCTTCGTCGTTCGACTCTAGTAACCTTTCAAGCCCAGCCTGCTCGTCGAGAGCGACCAAAAGGCGAACGAACGAGAGAAGGGAAATTGATCCTGAGTGTTCGAATTTCCTAAGCGTTCCTAGTGGCACGCCCGATCGAGCAGCAAGTCCTGCCTGAGTCAGGTTTCGTGCCAGTCGACGCTGCTTCAGGCGATTAGACAGGTCCTCGGCAATCTCAGGAGCGGATAATATAGTGTATACATCCATAGCTCTTACTGGCAATTAATGCAATTAAACGTTACTATTATAGCGATTATTAGGATTGTTTGATCTCTTCTATATTCAAAACTCGGTACGCATTGAGGATACACGCACCACGTTCAATGAACTATCCCAAAATTGCGAATTTCTTCGTTAGCTTTCGGTATCGCGTATGCAGGCGACTCCTTAGCGCGTCTAGATATTGATGAACGCGACTTGCGAAAAGTACAGCATACGATCTGCTTCTGTACGTTTCACTGCAGCGAAGCAGAAACCTGCCTCGCTGCGTTTAGTCGGAATGATCCGATCGATGTGTTACTGACGTCTTGGACGCTAGGCGCAGTTCAACTGCCACGACACGCCAAAGCGATCTTCGACCCACGCGAATTGTGAACTGAAATCGTACGAATCCAGTGGCATAAGCACCTTGCCACCTTCTTCAAGAGCAGAAGTAATGGTCTTTATTTCTTCTTCTGATTCACACTCCACAAACAACGAGAAGGAAGGTGTGAAATCGAAGTTGTGTTTGATCGGGCTATCGAAGACACGAACACTCTGACCACCGATGGAAACCGTTGCAGCCATAATCGATTCGGCGAAATCTGGATTGGAATCGCCGTAGCGCTGAATCGACTCGATGCGGCTATTGGGTATCAAATCCACGTAGAAGTTGATCGCTTCTTCAGCGTTGTTGCCTTGAAACATTAAAAAGGGTAATACTGAATTCGTCATATGACTCACCGTAAAGGAATCTCCGTCCATAGTACTGATAGCAAGACTCGTCAGTCACATGAAGAGGGAGCATTCTCTGCGAATGAAAGAAAGTCGCATTTTCATATGAACGCACGGTCCGTTGCTACACCCCGAGTATGAAGGCCATTTGCAGGAACGCCAAGGCATTGGTGAGGACATGCATTGCCACGGGAACTACAAGCGAACCAGTGCGGTACCGAGCGATTCCGAGTAGCAGACCCAACACGAAGACTTGACTTAGATCGTACGCGTCGTATTGCCCGTGCAATATAGTAAAGAGTGCGGCAGTGAGAACGATGGTTCCTGTCGCTCCTAACTCGGATTGGGACCAACCCGTAAATAGGAATCCACGGAAGAGAGATTCTTCGAAAACGGGAGCAGCAACTATTGCAAGGGCGAGTAGTGGGAGAATCGAAGTCATACCGTACACCTTGACCCAGAACTCCGGTACCGGTGGCCGATCTAGCAATACGCCGATCACCCCCAGCAATATAACGACAGCTACCGCAATGCCCAACCAGACCAATAGTTCCTTCGTCGTGGGGCGATGCATTGCCAAGTATTCAGTCCACGAAGCCCCTCTTCGTCTTCCCGCAATCATCAGGATAAGCAAGGTTCCGATCACTGCTGACACTAGGGTTCCGCCAATCACGAAATTTGGATTTGAATTTATCAAGTCGAATGCGTCAGCTCCTTGATTTACATCTGTATCAAGGGCTAAGGAAACCAACGCGATGGCGACGAGAAGACCTAGAAGAACGTACACCACCACGACAAGCAACCCCAGCCCACTCGTTGCCCAAAACCCCCATGGGCGCCAACTTACCTGTTGGTCGCTCGATGGTTCTGATTCTGTCATTCTTTGATTCCTCTTTATTTGAGATGCGTTGCTACATCCGCTGACTTAGCGCCATGAACGCGATGCGATCTTTTGTGTTCATTGTCGACGACAGCCATTTTGACATAACTGATCCTTGATTCAACAGATAGAGAACGTCAGTTTGGTCTAAAGAGGGTTGTTCGCGGGTGGGTCCCTGCGCTCGAATTGACGAGCATTTTTCTACGTGACTCGTCGGATTAATGACCGCAATCGCTAAACTTCCCATGCTGAATCAAGCAGACCCAAATGAGGAACCCATGAGCGAAACGAGCGTCGAAGAAACGATCCGTGGTCAGATAAATGACAATCCTATTCTTCTGTACATGAAAGGATCACCGTCTGCTCCACAATGTGGCTTTTCGTTACGTACTGTACAGTGTCTAGTTGACTGTGGTCAGCGTTTCGCTTACGTCGATATCCTCAGTAATCCTGATATTCGCGCGACGTTACCTCGGATTGCTGACTGGCCGACGTTCCCGCAGTTGTACGTTGAAGGTGAACTCGTCGGTGGTTGCGATATCGTGTCAGAGATGCATGAAAACGGCGAGCTAAAGCCGTTGCTTGAAGACGCGGCAGGAAAAGCTCAGACGTCGGCCGAGTAATTCGACCGGTTCACGATCTCACAGAATACTCTCGCGGTAATTTCTGCGTCATAGCTCGCGGCATGAGCCGCTTCCGTGTCAAAATCCATACCGATCCGTTTCGCAGCTTCGTGCAAAACAGTGTGACCTAGTGCGACAGCGCTGAGTGACGCCGTGTCAAGCACGGTAAAGGGGTGAAACGGATTTCGGCCCACGTTGTTCCTTGCAGCCGCTTCAACGATGAAACGATGGTCGAAGTGCGCGTTATGACCAGTCAATACAGCTCTTTTACAGTTGGCGTCCTTAACCGCTCGTCGGATGACGCGAAAACTCTCTCGTAATGCCGTTTCCTCCTCAACACTGCCTCGATCGGAGTCGTCAGGATCGATCTGAGTGAGCTCAATGGACTTCTCAGTAACAATGGTGGCTGGATGCGGCTCGATATTCCATGTATGAATCTCGTCTGGGGATAGACGATCGTCCTCCCACCTTAACAGCACCACAGCCAGTTCAAGTAGTGCGTGTTGAGTCGGATCGACCCCGCCCGTTTCTACATCTACGACGACCGGTAGAAAAGCGCGAAATCGATCGTTTAAGTTCAAGTTGCGAACTGTTCGTCAAAGAAGGCGTGCGCTAGACAATCAACAGATTGGGTGGCGATCTTACCTGGATGCGGACCATGTCTGACTCGCAGTGCGTCGTGACCGCGCGCACTCTCGAAGCATACATAGTTTTGAGACTCTTTGAATACGAAATGACTGGAGCGGAATCCTTCGTTTAATTCGCTGCAGTTCGATAATTGGCGGTTCGCGTTAGAAACCCCATCAATGGAAAAGGTAGTTCTCGCCTATTCGGGCGGGTTGGATACATCTGTAATTTGTCGCTGGTTGCAGGAAGAGCGACAAGCTGAGGTGATTACGTTTACAGCTGACATCGGACAAGGCGAAGAGCTTGAACCCGCTCGCGCCAAAGCGGAAGCGATGGGTGTGTCAGAAATCCATATCGAGGACCTTCAAGAGGACTTCGTTCGCGATTACGTATTTCCGATGTTTCGAGCGAATACTGTCTATGAAGGTGAATACCTCCTCGGTACAAGTATTGCACGTCCTTTAATTTCAAAGCGATTGGTCGAGATCGCGAAAGCCAGCGGAGCGTCGGGCATCGCACACGGAGCGACCGGGAAAGGGAACGATCAAGTTCGGTTTGAGCTAGGTGCGATGGCACTAGCGCCGGAGATCGAGGTTATTGCGCCTCATCGCGAATGGGACTTAAACACTCGAGTTTCGATGATGGATTATTGCGAGAAGCACCAGATTCCTGTTGAGTTCACTCGTGGCGATGAGTCGCCGTATTCGATGGACGCGAACCTATTACACATCTCGTACGAAGGCGGCGAGCTAGAAGATCCTGGCGTCGAACCGTCTGAATCGATGTGGCGAAGAACCGTATCCGTGAACGACGCACCGAATGACCCAGAATACGTTGAGATCGACTTTGAACGTGGCGACCCAGTCGCGCTAAACGGCGAGACGTTAACCGCAGCAGCTCTACTTACGCGATTAAATGAACTCGGCGGCGTGCACGGGGTCGGCCGTCTTGATATGGTCGAAAACCGGTTCGTAGGAATGAAATCCAGAGGTTGCTACGAAACACCCGGTGGAACGGTCCTTTTGGCATCACATCGTGCCATGGAATCCATCACGCTTGATCGCGAAGTGACCCATCTCCGTGATGAGCTGATGCCGAAGTATGCTCGGATCATCTACAACGGTTACTGGTGGTCCCCAGAACGATTGGCGCTCCAAACGTTTATCGACGAGACACAGAAACCCGTGACAGGGCGTGTACGTATGAAATTGCACAAAGGCAACATATCGACAGTGGGTCGGTGGTCAGATCAGTCCAGTCTTTACGACGAAGCGACCGTGACGTTCGATGAGGATGAAGGTGCCTACGATCAAGCTGATGCGACCGGCTTCATCAAGTTGAATGCACTACGTCTAAAGACTGCCGCTCGTCGCGGCCGAAGTAACGAGACAGGCGCTATCGAATAATTAGTTAATGAACTAATCCACACCGTCACGGCGCGGAATAAATCGTTTCCGTATGGTCTAAGATGGACTTTCTTCGAATCTCGTTATAGTGAGTTTCAATTGATGATCGCCATACGAGGTCGACCTTTCGACCAAAAATTGCGGCTAGTTCATCAACCATGTTAACTTCATCGAAGAGTGAAATTCGCACTCTTGGGTTCATTCTTCTGCTTAACAGCAGATCCACATCGCTGCTTTGTGGGTTGAAATCGTCCCGAATAGCTGATCCGAATACTTCCACCTTCGCGATGCCCCACTTTTCACAAAATTCGCGGATTTCATCGTGAGGAACGGATATTTTTAAGGATGTCTTGCGTTTCACCATCGGAATATAAGGAAGTGATGCTGGATGCGTGAATCTAAGGCTATTCTAAGTTGTGAAACGCATTCGAAAGTGTCGTAAATTCAGAGATTTTCTGATATCAGCACTGCTCGTTCAAAGGGTAGCTCACTCCACATCCTCGTTCTTCTGCCGAAACTCGCATAAGTCGTTAATGACGCAGCGACCGCAGAGAGGTCGTCGTGCTTTACATACATATCGACCATGCAGGATGAGCCAATGGTGCGCACCTTGTTGGAATTCCTCAGGTACGAGACGAACTAGACGGTCTTCGACTTCCCTCGGTGTCTTACCGTGTGCGATCTTGGTGCGATTACCGACTCGAAAGATGTGAGTATCCACTGCGATCGTCGGCATGCCGAAAGCCGTATTTAGAACGACGTTCGCGGTTTTGCGTCCGACACCGGGTAACGTCTCCAGTTGCTCTCGGTCTCTCGGAATCTCACCGTTGAACTGCTCAATCAGAATGCGACTCGTCGCGATGATGTTCTTGGCTTTTGCCCGAAAGAGACCAATGGTTCGAATGTAGTCTTGGAGTTCCTCTTCACCTAGGTCGAGCATCTTGTCAGGCGTATTCGCGACCTTGAAGAGTTCAACGGTTGCGGCATTCACCGACACATCCGTCGCTTGTGCGGACAGAATTACTGAAACCAGCAGCTCGAACGGCGAACCAAAATCAAGTTCAGTGGTCGGATTTGGGTCAGCCGCCTGGAGGCGTTCAAAAATCTCCGTACGCTTGGTTCGATTCAACGTGCTTCTGCTCGGGATGAGGAATCAGATTGGACGAATCCTTCGACACGCCTATCCACAAATTGATATACCGCAAGCAATAACCCGAAGATCAGAAAAGCTCCCGTCGGGTCTAGAGCTAGCGGAACAGCCTGGGATGTCAGTTCACGAATTGCACCAAAACCGATTAAAACCACAGCAAATCCAATGCTTGTCGTCACAGCATCAAGTATCGCGATCGTAAGTTTCTCCTGGCTGGCAACTTGGGTGATTCGACCAAGGATCATGCAATTCGTCACGATGATCTGCATGAATAACGCAATTTGCATATAGAGTGTGAACGCGAACGCTTCCATGATCAATACTGCGATCGTCGTAAACGTCGCGATGACGAGTACGAACATCGGGAGTCGAACAACGTCCGGAATAAACCGTCGCATTAATGAAACCAGCGTCGCTGACCCGATGAGCACGAACGCGCTCGCGATTGCCAAGCCGCCGGCGTTGGCTACCGAGTTACTAACCGCGAGCAACGGACAGAGACCTAGCAGCTGCACCGCGGCGACGTTCTGCGACCAGAGATTTCTTCGTAGGAGCTCTTTTAGCACGGGTGGTTCCGGTCGCTGCTACACGTTAAAGGGAACATCGCTAATCCGGCTTCTAAAGCAAATGTATTCGGCACGACCGTATCGAGCAAACCGAATCTCGCTCAACGGTTTCGTGGAAAACCGAGATCAACCGAACTCTCTTCTAGTGTTGACCATCGCGAAGTCACAACCTTGGGACGGGTGAAAAACCTAACGCCGTCTGGACCATAGGTGCTGGTGTCTCCGAACAGCGAGTCATTCCAACCACCGAAACTGTGGTACCCCACCGGAACTGGGATCGGGACGTTGATGCCGACCATCCCAGCTTCGACTTCGTCCTGAAACGCTCGGGCAGCACCGCCGTGTCTGGTAAAGATCGCGGCACCGTTACCCCATCGATTGTCTTGAATGAGCTGAAGTGCTTCTTCGTACGTATCGGTCCGTACAACACTGAGGACGGGTCCAAAGATCTCGTCCGTGTAAACCGACATGTCGGTTTTGACATGGTCAATCAACGTTGGCGCGAGAAAGTATCCATTGCCGTCGAATTTCTGGTTCCGTCCATCGACCACGACAGATGCGCCATCGTCAGCACCTTGTGCGATGTAGCTGGACACCCGTGATCGATGATCATCGGTCACGAGGGGACCCATTTCAGACGAAGCATCTGTTCCATCTCCGACGATAAGCTTGGCGATGCGCTCGCGGATCGCTTCAATCAGATCATCCCCAATCGCTCCGACTGCGACGAGGACCGATATCGCCATACAGCGTTCGCCAGCTGATCCGTATGCGGCTGAGACAGCGGCATCAGCGGCGACGTCCAGATCAGCATCGGGTAGAACGACCATATGGTTTTTAGCGCCGGCGAGCGCTTGGACGCGTTTCCCATTTCTGGTGCCGGTTTCGTAAACGTGCTTCGCGACAGGCGTAGAACCTACGAAGGAAATGGCTTGAACCGTAGGGTGCTCAAGCAAACTATCAACGGCGACTTTGTCGCCTTGGACAACGTTTAGCACACCGTCCGGAAAACCGGCTTCATGAAATAGCTCTGCCAACAACAGTGCCGCCGAGGGATCGCGTTCCGACGGCTTGAGCACATAGGTGTTGCCAGCGGCAATCGCGTTGGGTATCGTCCAAAGAGGCACCATCACGGGAAAGTTAAACGGCGTGATCGCAGCGACTACGCCGAGTGGCTGGCGCAGCGTGTACACGTTAACACCGGTCGCTGCAGCTTGGTTATACGATCCTTTCAAATGTTGGGCGATACCACAGGCGAACTCGATGTTCTCCAAGCCTCGAGCCACCTCACCGGCTGCGTCGCTGAGGACTTTTCCGTGTTCTAGCGTGATGGCGCGCGCGAGGTCGTCTGTGCGATCTTCCACGAGATTGCGAAACTGAAACATAAGCTTGGTTCGGGTCGCAATGGATTCGTGACGCCATTCTTCGAAAGTCTGACTTGCTGCTGCTACCGCCGCGTCGACATCCTCTTTTGAAGCCAGACCGATGTTAGCGGTCTGTTCGCCTGTGGCGGGATTGAATACGGGACTTGTGCGGTTCGAAGTGGCAATTTCGCTCACGCCATTGATCAGATGGTTGATCTGTTTCATCGGAAAATCTCACTAAAGGTGTGGTCGCGTGTCATTGGCGGATGTGCACGAATGGCAGTCTGAACTGTCGTCAATAACGCAATGCCGAGACTCAAAATTTAACCCGCGAGGGAAGGCAATACATGGTTTTCGTACGCCTCGAGTGTTTCTTCCTGAGCATCGTGCATTAGATAGATTGCGAATTGGTTGACGCCTGCTTCTTGGAGGATTCTGAGTTTCGCGATGTGATTTTCAACTTGGCCTACAACACAGAATCGATCCACAATCTCATCCGGTACAAATTCGGTGGATGGATTACCAGCGCGGCCGTGATGAGAGTAGTCGTATGTGCCTCGATCCCTAATGTAGTCGGTGAGTTCTCTCGGAACGTCCCCGCCGCCATCTGTCCCATAACGATTGACAATGTCGGCCACATGGTTACCGACCATGCCGCCAAGCCATCGAAGTTGCTCGTGTTGATGTTTTAAATCATCACCGACGTATGCAGGCGCGGCGACGCACGTCGTGATGGCTTCGAGATTTCGGTCGGCCGCAACAGCCGCTTGTTGCACGCTTCCGAGAGTCCATTCGAGGATCTGCGGATCTGCCAGTTGCAGGATAAAGCCGTCGCAGTGACGCCCGATGCAGTCTAGCGCGCGCGGTCCATAGCCACTGCCCCACATGGGTAAGTCCCAGCCGTCCTTCACCCATTCGAAATGTACTTCGGTACCGTTTATCGAAACGGTGTTGCCAGCGACCAGGCCTTTGATGACATGCATGGATTCGGTCATCTCTTTGAGCGTTCTTGGTTTTCGGCCAATGTACCGAAGTGCTGAATCGCCTCGCCCCATGCCGCAGATCGTGCGTGGTCCGTACATGTCATTTAGCGTAGCGAAGAGCGACGCAAGCACCGACCAATCGCGTGTACCTGGATTCGTCACCATGGGACCGACAACAATCTCTTTGCTTGCGGCTAGCACACTTGAGAGAACGATGAACGGTTCTTGCCACAGTACAGGTGAGTCGTACACCCAAAGATGGGTGAAACCGTTCGCCTCAGCGCGTTGGGCGAGCTCTACGACTCGCTGGGCAGGTGGGTCCGGCTGAAGAACGAGTCCAAAGTCCAATGAAGGTGTCCTTCTAATCTAAGTGTTGAATTGGGTTTGTACGAGGATTCGGGAGTCTGAAATCGAACCAAATGCGAATTTGGTAGAACCAGAGACGGGAGATTTTGTATCACTCTCCATCGGAACAACCCGCCATCGCTTCGATTTGCTGTACGTTTTGTCGTCTCACGGCTTCAAGAACGGCTCGTGTTGTGATGGTTGCCCGACTGACAACGTCAATTTCGTCAAGCGGTCGCACGCCGAAGGAACCGATCCAATCATTCGGATCGAGTGCATCGGCAAACCCAGGTGTTTCCCGATGGGAGATCACGCGAACGCCGACGAGCGATGAACCTAGAAATGCCGTCGCGATCTCCATATCGCCGCCGTAGCCACGGGATGTAGATTTTGAAATCTCGGCGCGATAGTGACATTCTGTAAGTTGAATTTCGGTCAGATCGAGCTCCTCAATGCGCGAGTCTAAAAGGACACGCAAGCCCTCAAGCTCAATCTCTTGAGCGCGCATCCGGTTTTCCTCAATTCTTGGTGTCGTAAAGTGAGCCGTAATGGCGTGCAGACTACCCAATATCGCTGCAACCACGGCGAGAACGAGAATCGGAACAAGCGCTTTCATGATGTCGAGGTGCGAGTTCGCCCGATTCGTTCCAGAAGTGGTACGAAGCAATTCGCGAATAAGACCGCAAATGCGAAACCGTCAGGCCAGCTCGAGTATTTTCGAATGAGCATCGCGAGCGCGCCGATGCCGAGTGCGTAAACCACGATACCAACACGATTCGACGGTGAAGTGACCGGATCCGTAGCGATAAAAAATGCACTCAACATCGTGCCACCAGCGAACCAATTGAACAGCGGCGATCCGTGGCTTGTTGAGCTCCCGCCATCGTCGAGCAAGAATGCGGTAATGCCAATCCCCGCGATCACACAGAGCGGTAGCAGTGGCGAGATCACGCGAACCGCGATGAGATAAAGACCGCCGATAAGGAACGCTAGGTTGACCCATTCGTGGTTTGCGGCGCCGAACGAACCGAATGCTTGGGAGGTCGAAATTTCCTCAATTGTTGTGGATCCACGATGCGCTAATTGCTCCAGTGCTGTCGCCCCGCTGACGGTATCGAACTCGACGACTAATGCAGGGTAGGCTAGAAGAACGGCCGCGTATCCCGCCATAGCAGGATTGAACACGTTGTTGCCGAGACCACCGAAAGCATGCTTCGCGATCGCGACGGCAATGATGGCGGCGACCAAACACACGAACCAGGGTGTGGACGCTGGTAGACACAGACCGATAAGCAATCCTGTGACGGTAGCACTGCCATCGGCCAAGTCGCGGGCGGAACGGGTGCAAGCAACTTCAGTAACGAGAGCGGCGACGGTCGTCGCGCCGATGACGACCAACGTTTGCCAACCCGATAGTGCGACATGAACCGCAATGCCGGGCAATAGAGCGACCATGACATGAACCATGACGCTCGTGGTCGTTCGCTGTCGCCGATCAATCACCATTCGTGGCGCGTTCGAATGCGTGCTTCCCGAGCGTCGGTTTCTTCAGACAGGTGTTGTGTGAGTCGTTGATTACGACGTTCGAAGCGTTTGTGCGCGCGTTGCTTAAGGCGTCTTGCACTGGCTTCGAGTTTTCCTTGTCGAATCCAATCCAATAGTGGAATTGCGCTCGGGCATACAACGACGCACGCGCCGCATTCGAAACACGCATCAAAGTGAGGTTCTAGATCGTCTTGTGGACTGGTGCTTTGTTGCGAACGCAACATCGCTTCGACCGGGAGAGACCGCGGGCATACTTCGTCGCACCAGCCACAATGAATGCACGCTCGCGTTAGCTTGCCGCGGTCGTGCGCGACTGCGTTGGTCGTCAGGTCGATCGTCGCATCCCGACGAGCGATCGTTCCCGTTGCGACACTCCCAAGCCGCAATTGGGATTCATCCGTACTGAACGCGCTGAGCGACGTATTTACATCAACCCAACGATCTTCGTCAAAGACCGTTAGTACGCGATCGGTAGGGCGATAGCCATCGCGCACTGCTTCGCAAATTGCGAATAGTGTTGCCACATTGAGTACCACGATGCAGTGCTGAGACGGATAGGCCGATGGCGGAATCGTTCGATCGAACAACGATCTAATCAGCGTGCGTTCTTCGCCGTTCGCAGGATGATCGCTAACGATCTCGCATTTCACATCAGCGATGTCTGATGTTTGAAAGATCCGATAGGTTTCGCGGTCTGCGACAGCTAGGGTTAGCTGATCGCACCCAAGACAGTGTCCGACAATGCGTAGACCTTCGATCACCTGACTCAAGTGCTGTCGCATAAGCGAACGGTCGGCATGGACTCCTGGTTCACACTCCACACCGTTTGCGACTACGTGTTGTGTGCCGTAATGGAGACCGGAAGCTAGTTTCGACACTGTGGGGTAACCTGCGCCGCCCATACCAACAATGCCTGCTTCGTCAATACGCACGAGGATGCTCGACGGCGTCGCACTTGACCAGTCGAGAGGCTCAAACTCGGGCGGTGGTCTCGTCGTCCGTTCAAGCATGAGCAACTCTTGGATTCAAGTCGATACAGTCAACCGGACACACCGGAACGCAGAGTTCGCATCCGGTACATTGCTCGAGGATGACCGTATGTGCGAACTGTTCTGCTCCGACGATCGCATCCACTGGACATTCTTTAATGCAGAGGGCACAGCCCACACATTTGGATTCATCAATGAAAGCTACAGTGTCAATTGCCATCGTCTCGGACGGTTCGACGATCGGACGGTCCAGTAGTTTTGCGAGTGCAACCGCAGTTTCGCGACCGCCAGGCGGACAAAGGTCTGTACGTTCTCCGGAAACGACCGCCTCCGCGTAGGGAAGACAACCTGGATAACCGCACTTCGCGCATTGGGTTTGCGGGAGAAGATCGTTGACGCGATCGGCTAAGCGGTTTACCGGTCGCTTTGACGCAGCCCAACTTGCCAGCAGCAGAATCCCGCCGCCAAATACCGTCGCGAGCAAGGCGAGTGTCAGCCCTACCCGCAGCGCTTCCTGCAGTACAAGTGACATTAGCCCATACCGCGGAATCCCGCGAATGCCAATGCCATGAATCCGGCAGCAAGGAGTGCTACCGGGGTGCCTCGAAATGCACGGGGTATCGCTTCAGACTGCAATCGTTCACGAAGACTCGCGAACGCAACCAACACTACCCCAAAACCAACAGCGCCGCCGATTGCATAGACCATGGCTTGGTGCAATGGCAATTCGGCTATGGTCAGCGCAAGTCCAAGAATGGCGCAGTTGCTTGTGATCAAAGG
This sequence comes from Candidatus Azotimanducaceae bacterium, assembly GCA_965220235.1. Taxonomy (GTDB): domain Bacteria; phylum Pseudomonadota; class Gammaproteobacteria; order Pseudomonadales; family Azotimanducaceae; genus Bin55. The sequence goes on from OZ244815.1 coordinate 890,394, forward strand.
AAGATAGATCCCCAAAAGTTGATGTAGTACCGGACTGATCTGACGAATGTAGAGCTCCGTCATTTGTACGACTGAGGCGATCGCAAAGATAAACGCAATGATGCGCAGATACTCGAGACCCAACGGCACGAGTAAGAAGCTGTACAGCGTGTGTGTCAGTAACGTGGTCAAGATCATGACGAAAGCGGTTGCTAACGTCATGGGAACTGCGGTCTCTAACCGTTGGGATGTGCCGACGTACGGACATAAACCGAGAAATTGGACAAGGACGAAGTTGTTTACGAGCGCAATCCCAATGAACAACGCAAGTAACTCAGACATTGTGTGCGACGTGTCTAGGTGACGCGCATTCCGGGTTGTGCGCCGTCATCGGGTGCGAGAAGGAATATTTCCGAACCGCCCGGGCCTGCCGCGAGGACCATCCCTTCACTCACGCCAAATTTCATTTTGCGCGGCTGTAGGTTGGCAACGACGACGGTGCTTCGTCCGATCAACTCGTCTGGGGTGTACGCAGAACGAATACCTGAGAGTACGGTTCGCTCGTGGTCGCCGACATCAAGTTTGAGGCGTAGCAGCTTGTCCGCACCATCGACAACCTCGGCTTGAACGATACGAGCAATTCGCATATCGACTTTCAAGAACTCGTCGATTTGTATATGAGAATCCTCGACTACTGGCTCGTCCGTTTGTACTGATGTTGACTCGTCGGCGCCGGCCTCGATCATTTTGTTAAACGTTTTGAGTTCGATGCGGTTCAACAGGCGGCCGAACTTGCTCAAACGATGCGAGAGCAGCGGTTGCGTTATGTTCTCCCAAGTCAGAGAACCCGCGTTCAGGAATTCCTCGGACCGTTCAGTCAAACTTGGCACGATAGGTTTAAGGTAGCCGATGAGCGTACGATAGAAATTAATACCCATCGAACAGATGCCTTGGACCTCATCACGACGTTCTGCGTCTTTGATGAGCTGCCACGGTGCCTTGCTTGCCAAGTATTGGTTGCACTTGTCTGCTAATTCCATCACACTGCGAACGACCCTTCGCGTGTCGCCTTCTTCATACCACGCAGCAATGCGATCTGCTTCGTCGACAAACTCCTGCCACAGTTCCGGCTCTGCGAGTTCGCTTGATAACGTGTTATCGAAGTGCTTCGCAAGAAATCCTTCGCTACGCGCGGCGATGTTGACGAGCTTACCGACTAGATCACTGTTTACACGAGATACAAAATCCTCCCGTCCAAAGTCGATATCGCCGGAATTAGGTCCAAGACGTGCGCCTAAGTAGTAACGCAGATAGTCAGGATCGAAAAAGTCCAAATAGGTTCGCGCAAGTACAAAGGTGCCGCGAGATTTTGACATCTTCTCGCCGTCCATGGTGAGCATCCCATGTACATGAACCTTCAATGGTGTCCGAAAGTCAGAGTGGTGTAGTACCGATGGCCAAAAGAGGCAATGGAAATTGATGATGTCCTTGCCGATGAAGTGGTGAACTTCACAGTCACTGTCAGGTCGCCAGAACGCATCGAAGTCGACATCGTTTTTTGTGCACCAATTCTTGAAGCTCGCGAGGTAGCCGATCGGGGCGTCCATCCAAACGTAAAAGAATTTATCGACGGTATCTGGAATCGGGAATCCGAAATAGGGTGCATCCCGGCTGATATCCCAGCCACGGAGACCACCATCGATCCATTCGGTTAGTTTGTTGGCGATTTCAGTTTGTTGTGAGCCGTTATGAATGTACTCACGAAGAAACTCGGTGAATTTCGGCAGGTCAACGAAATAGTGCTCTGAGTTTCGGAGAATAGGTGTAGAGTTGGAGATCGCTGAGACAGGATTTTTTAACTCTCGTGCGTCATACGTGGCACCACAGGCATCGCAGTTGTCGCCGGGTTGATTTGGTGCGCCGCAACTCGGACAGTCGCCACGCACATTGCGGTCGGCGAGAAACATGTTTCGTTCAGGATCGAACAGCTGTTCGACATCATCCGTGTATATGAAGCCACGATCACGTAGTCGGGTGTAGATCAGGTTCGAGAAATACTGATTCTCGTCCGAATGGGTGGTGTAGTAGTTGTCGTAGCTGATACCAAATCGTTCAAAGTCAGCAACATGCTCAGCGTTGAGGCGATCGATAAGTTCTTCTTCGCCGATACCTTCTTGTTCTGCGAGCAACATCGTCGCGGTTCCATGCGTGTCATCGGCGCAGACGTAGATGCACTGGTGACCTCGCATACGTTGGAAGCGCACCCATATATCAGTCTGGATATGCTCTAGCAGATGACCCAAGTGAACCGAACCGTTTGCATACGGTAATGCACTTGTGACGAGGATTCGTCGCATGGATAAACCGGGTTTTTAGATGTAGAACTTCGTCTGGCAGACGCCAGAGAATTGCAACTATACAATAAGAAATTGTTCGAAAGCGACATATTTCCTTGGCGCGCCCACTCGAAGAGTTTCCCGACCCGATCCTTGACGTTACATGGGGAGAGCTTGGCGCAGTTCGCCACGCGGCCAAGCTAGACAACGTTTGGCACGCTGACATAGCGCTTGGTTACCCCGTCGAAGGTTTACAGGACGAATACCGTAAACAGACAGCGGCGTGGTTGGGCGAGTCCGACATTGTGCTGGACCTTCTTTTCAAGCCTCCCCAGCGTAACGCGTTAGCGGGCGCAAACAATGTCATCGCGGTTGCATCGGGAAAAGGTGGCGTTGGTAAATCAACGACCGCGGTAAACCTTGCGTTAGCGTTGGCTGACATTGGCGCGAAGGTTGGGATTCTTGATGCAGATATTTACGGTCCAAGCCTGGGATTGATGCTAGGTGTACCCGTTAATCGAAGACCGGAGGTTAGAGACGGCAAGTTCTTTGTACCTATTCGAGTGCACGGTATTGAGACGATATCCATGAGCATGCTCGTGACCGATCGCACTCCAATGGTGTGGCGCGGACCGATGGCATCAGGTGCACTCCAACAACTGCTCAAACAGACTTTGTGGTCAGACGTGGACTACCTGATTGTCGACATGCCGCCAGGAACCGGCGATATTCAGCTGACATTGTCGCAGCAGGTCGCAGTGAGCGGTGCCGTCATCGTGACAACCCCGCAGAACATCGCCCTTGCGGACGCGGTGAAAGGCATCGAGATGTTCCAGAAGGTCAATATCCCGATATTGGGCGTTCTTGAAAACATGAGCTTTTTTGAGTGTGACGGATGCGGCAAGCGTCACGAGATCTTTGATAGCGCTGGTGGAACAACGGTGGCTAACGACTATTCGACGCGTCTACTCGGTGAGTTTCCACTTCATCCTTCGATTCGAGCGAACACGGATGCAGGACACCCGCCAGTCGTTTCAGAACCCGATAGTGAAATTACCAATCTATTTCGCCAAGCTGCACGATTAACTGCGGCGTCACTGTGGGAACGCGCAAATCAACAGGCCGCAGCGCCTACGATTGCTATCGACAACGAATGAGCATCAAACCAGATACTTGGATCCGTGAGATGGCACTCAATCACGGCATGATCTCGCCTTTCGAGGCGGGACAGATACGACGTACCGAGGCTGGAGAACGTCTGATTAGCTATGGGACATCGTCGTACGGATACGACGTCCGTTGCGATCGAGATTTCAAGGTGTTCACGAATATCAACTCAACCATCGTAGACCCAAAAAACTTTGACCCTAAGGGGTTTCACGATCTCAAAGATGTTGACGAATGCGTCATTCCACCAAATTCGTTCGCTTTGGCAAGTACAGTGGAAACCTTCAGTATCCCGGCTGATGTATTGGTGCTGTGTGTTGGAAAATCAACCTACGCACGGTGTGGCATCATCGTAAACGTGACGCCACTTGAGCCGGAATGGGTTGGTCAAGTTACGCTCGAATTTTCCAATACAACTAGCTTGCCGGCGAAGATTTACGCGGGCGAAGGTGTTGCACAGCTGTTGTTCTTTCAGTCTGACCAGCCGTGCGAGACCACGTACAAAGATCGCGACGGGAAGTACCAGAACCAGAGCGGCGTAACGCTACCCAAAGCCTAGCTCACTCGAACTCGAAGCGGTCCTGACTAACGATCAGAGTGCCTTTCTCAGCGTCAGTGTTCAGCGAGTGCATCTCTCCGACCAAATACGCGCGTTCGCCCTCGTGGGAGAGATCATTTAGTACGTCTTCAACGTTTTGTGGATCGACAAAGAGAAGCATGCCGATCCCGCAATTGAAGGTCTCAAACATCTCAAGGTCAGATATGGTGAGTTGCTCCTGAAGCCAATTGAAGACATCTTGTTGCGGCCAAGCTTTAGTTTGAATGTGCGCTTCTAACGAAGCGGAGAATGCTCGTGGAATGTTGTCTTTGAAACCGCCGCCGGTGATATGTGCCATGGCACGAATACGCGTAGTAAGACTGAGCAGCGACTTTGCGTAAATCCGTGTAGGTGCAAGCAGCGCAGACAACACCGACGGATTTGGTGAGCTATCGAGTTCGCTCAGAAGTTTGCGAATGAGTGAGAATCCATTGCTGTGCGGACCTGATGACGAGATGCCCACGATCGCATCCCCAGCTTTGACATTCTCTGGTCGGAGGATTCCATCTTCTTCGACCCAGCCAATGCAGAATCCGGCTAAATCGAATTTGCCATCGGGATAGAACCCAGGCATTTCAGCTGTTTCACCTCCAACTAGTGCACAGCCTGCGATATCGCATGCTTCACCGATGCTCTTGATGACGGTTTCTGCATCGTCAACATCAAGTTTTCCGGTTGCGTAGTAATCCAAGAACACGGTGGGTTCAGCGCCGTAGACGAGGACGTCGTTGGCGCACATCGCGACCAAATCTTGTCCTACGGTATAGAGATGATCGTGTTTTAGGAGTAGATCAAGTTTCGTACCGACCCCGTCGGTACCTAACGCCATCACGGGATTCTTGAACTTTTCCGGCACCCTACATAACGCAGCAAAGCCACCTAAACCGCTCAGCATGTCCGCGGTTCGATTGCTTCCTAAGGCCGGTTTGATACGGTCGACGAGCTCGTTCCCGGCATCGATGTTGACACCTGAGCGTTTGTATGCATCTGCCATGTCGAATGAGAAGCTGGTCGAAGTAAGAACGGAACACGCGTGTATTGCGGATTATCAGGTTAAGGAGATTTTCGATCTCGTGCTGAACGAACTTGCATAGTAGCCGGTTTGCGAGTGCGATCTGTGATTCGTCTTCTGAGGCAGCGAGTACTTTCGACAAAACGTAAGCAGTTTCGGTGCGCACTTCTACAATGAGTTCGGTTTCATCAACATGTCGGTTGTTTACGGCGAGCCTTTGAATCGCGTCGTTCGTTCGTCGCTGTTCATCTGGGAACCACGCAGCACTTTCGAATTCAATTAATCGTGAAGTTCAAGTACGTTCGATTGCAACGATTCGCTACCGCACTTGTAGTGGTAGCAAGCACTTTGACGCACGCGGCAGATTTAGGGTGGCTCTACGACGTTGAGTTTTCCGTAAACGACCAATCAGAGCAAGAACGGTTAGCCGCACTGCGCGACGGTCTGGAGATCGTGTTGCTTCGTGTCACAGGTCTTCGAGATTTACCGGATTCTCCTCTAATTGACGCGGCGTTTAACGACTTAGACGCCTATCAAATGCAATTCCGTTACGAACAGATTCATACCGGCATCGATCTAGAGGTACTCAATCGCCTGATCATCAATTACGATCAGAATGCGATACACGCGCTGATCCGGGAAGCCCAGCTGCCTGTTTGGTCAGCACAGAGACCGCACGTCCTATTTCTGATTTCATTGGTGGACCATGATCGCCGAACGATTCTTAACGAGACCATTGAGAGTGACGTGCAGAGAGTTATTCACAATGTCGCTTTACGACGCGGCGTTGCGTATAGTCAGCCGATCATGGATTTTTCCGATCTAGCCGTGCTGAGAGAAGGAGCGTTAGCCTTCGGATTCGTTACGTCATTCAAAGCGCTAAAACGCCGAGTTCAGGCCGATTTAGTTGCTACCGCGAGGATTGACCCTCTTGTCTTCGACCAGCATCGTGTTTGGCTGTCCATTCATGACGCAACGGGTCGACGAATTCAGGTATTCGACACGGGGGATTTGACGCATACTGCCGCAGAAATCGTTCACCGTACGGCAGATTACCTAGCCAAGCGTTACGCAGTTACTGGTGGTGAAGCGACAGCGCTTCATATAGCCGTAACGGGGATTTCGGACATCATTGAATACAAAGAAGTACTTGATTACCTTTCTAAATGGGAGTTCATTGATCGAGTATTGCTCAGTTCAGTGACGCAGGATCGCATGCAATTTGAACTTCGCACGGCATCGACGTGGGAGCAGCTCGCGATTTATTTTGAAGAGGACGGTGTACTCACTTCACGTTCATCGGAGAGTCCGTCGATCGATCAAATCCCCGAATACGTTTGGCAGGATTCAAATTAAAATCTCGTAACACGACCGACCTTCACCCAGCTACGGACTAAGGAAGTACATACGACGGGCGCGGACCCATCCTCTACCACCAAAACGATGAGTCTTTTACCGAACACACTAACCGTTATTCGAATCCTCATGGTGATTCCTATCGGTTGGACGCTATGGACAGGTCAATTCGGGACGTGTCTCGTGCTCTTGATCATCGCGGGTGTATCGGATACGCTGGACGGCTTTATTGCGCGTCGCTTCAATTCCACATCACGATTCGGCGAAGTGGCGGACCCGATCGCCGATAAGCTGCTGGCGTTGGTGGTTGTGTCAGTGATGCTATTGACTGGACTGCTGCCGCTTTGGGCTTCCTCGATCATCATCGGTCGTGAAGTCGTCATCCTCGGCGGCGCAATCGCTTTCAGATCGATCGTTAGACGTTTAGACATCGAACCGTTGATGATCAGCCGAATCAATACCTCGGTTCTCATCGTAGTACTGTGCGCGATCATCGCTGCACAGACAGATGTGCCGCAATTGTCGACTCTCACTGCACGATTCGTAGATCCCATAGGTATCTACCTGATGGTCTTGTTCACCATAGTTTCTGGCATCGCTTACGTGTACGCGTGGTCGGTTCGGCTCAAGGAGCACCTTGAGTTGCCTGAAAAACAAGCCAAACCAACAAATCCTTGAACGACAAAGTCGGGCTAGGCCTTACGACCGCATCCGAGGCTTCATTCGAAACGTTTTTCGTCGGCGAAAACGAACTCGCGATTGATCGTGTACACCAAGGCGAACGTGTGTGGTTGTTTGGTGAGGCGGCAACGGGTAAGACGCACCTACTACGATCTCTGGCGCGTGAAACGACTGATGCACGCTACTCGGCTGAATGTCCATCGAATCTCGATGAGGATTTACGGTCCCCTCTGGTGTTAATAGACGATATTGACCACCTATGTGGCGATGAGGAAAACGAGTACGCGCTCTTCGCAGCGTATGAAGCGACTGATTTCGATAAGACTCGATGGGTTGTAAGCGCACAAGTTGCACCTAACCAGGTCTCGTTTCTCTATCGTGATCTTGCGTCACGAATGAGCCTCTTCGAACGTGTAGAACTTAAACCCGTCCCAGAGTCTGCGCGAGGGAGCTTGCTCAAATTCTGGGCGAACGATCGGGCGATTGGAATCTCCGACGAGGTGATTCAGTTTCTTTTAGATCGCATTCCTCGAACGCAGGAGAGCCTCTGGGACACGTTGCAGAAGCTCGATCGAACCTCGATGCTTGAAAATCGAACGTTAACGATTCCGTTTGTGCGGGAAGTCATGGGTTTTGAAAGACGCTAAACACGTCGTGATCACGGGCGGTGGAACCGCGGGTCACGTTATTCCCTCGCTACCGATCATTCGGCGACTACTGGCAGATGGATTGCAGGTTTCGTTCATAGGTTCGACGAGTGGCTTGGAGGAACGATTGGTAGCGCACCTCGAACTGAGCTTCTACGGTATCACGACCGGTAAGCTGCGACGTTATCTTTCGACCGAAAATCTCCTGGACGTGTTTCGAGTGTTTGTCGGGATTTGGCAGGCATTCGTTTTGATAAGGCGCATCAAACCGGTCGTTGTCTTTTCCAAAGGTGGATATGTGGCGTTCCCGGTCGTATTCGCGGCGTGGCTGAATCGAGTTCCGGTCGTAGCACACGAATCAGATCTGACACCGGGGCTAGCAAATCGACTGTGTTTGCCATTCATCAAATCGATATGTTTGAACTTTGCAGAAACTTCGGTGCGAGCACGAAACGTGCTCGTGACCGGAACCGCCGTGCGCGAGAATCTACTAGGTGGCGATCCGGCGCGGGGACGCGAATGGCTCCGCGTCCCGCCAGATTCGCGCGTGCTAGTCGTGGTCGGCGGTAGTCTAGGCGCGACGACGATCAACGATGTCGTTCGAGAATCACTCGCTCGACTTTGTGAAACGTATTTCGTCGTACACGTGTGCGGTACGGATCAGATTGACAAGTCTTACGATCGGGGTGGCTATGCTCAATTTGAATATATCGACGAAGAATGGGGCGATGTCCTCGCGACGGCGGAGGTAGTGATCTCGAGGTCAGGTGCGAATGCGCTGTATGAATTGCTCGCGCTAAAGAAAGTAAACATCCTGATCCCCCTGTCGCGTCGCGCGAGCAGAGGTGATCAGATCGAGAACGCCGCGATGGCCGAGCGCCGTGGGTGGAGTTTTGTGATTCCTGAGGAATCCTTGGATTCGGACTCGCTCGTTGGGGCTGTGGAATTTGTAGAGCGTGACAGGGACTATTGGATAACCAATCTGCAGACGTTTGAAGTCAGAGATAGCGTCAATTTGATTTATGAGGAGCTTGCGCGGGTAGCGCGACGTTAACCCCGGCGCGAGTTACATTTCTCGGCGTCGTTACACAGACACGAAAAGAACCCATGCGTGATCAATCGGTTTTAGGACCGGTTCGAAATCCTCGTGTCAACGGATTAGGTCGGCGCTGCTGCCGAATCCGGAAACGGTCTGGTGAGAGCAGTCGCGGAATCTCGGGTGAACCTGCTGGTACCTCTTTCAGGATAGAGCTCACGATGAGCTCGGCGGCGAACGGTGCCGTAATCGTGCCTCCGCTTCCGTGAGCCCAACTAACCCAGCGGTGGCTCGCAATTTCACCCACGATCGGGAGTCGATCAGAGGATACAACGCGATCTGCGCGGAATGCGGATTGATGTTCAAGATCCACACCGCGCAAAAGGTTCTCAATTCGTGCCTTATTCGTCCGTGTCGCTTCTCCTTTTGCCCAAGGACTGTATTCGTACGTTGAACCGGCGAACAGAACATCATGTCGGGGTGCAATGTATCCGTTGTGTGCGACAACGTGGTGAATTGGATTGTCCGCTCCAGTCACGGCGAAGGCATCCACTTGGCCTGGAATCACAATCGCCTCGATCGGCATTTCGTCGATCTGACTCGGAATGTCACAACCGGTTGCGTGGATGGTCGGGACCTCGTCATCAAGCGCATTCAAAGCGTCTTCACGTCGTGTAGACACATGAATGAGCTCGTGTTTCAAGAGTTCGTCGCAAAGCTGCGCACCGTTCACGATCGCTGATCTCGGGAACCATGCGCTCTCGGTTGGCTGTTTGGTCAACTCACGGGTCGCATCTCTATCCAAAAGGGTGATCCAGTCGTCGCCCAGAAGTTCCGCGGCTCCTGTTAAGCGCTCAATGGGCATACCGTCATCTGGTAGGTGCACAGCTCCAATAGAAGACACGGCGTCGTACGCCTTTAACAGAGACTGCGCGTGAGCGTACGCGTGGACTCGAAACAGAGCGAGTAACGTATCCGCCGCAGATAGTCGTGGGTGTTGAATCGCAGCTGGAATCGCCGACGTTGCTGCACCGACGCTTGCTTCCCGTTCATGCAGTTCAACGTTTACGCCTTTTCGTGCAAGCGATTGCGCAACCGTCGCGCCTGCTAACCCGCCACCAACCACGCGAGCACCCGTTGGTGGGGAGGCAGGATGGAACCCGTGACCTTCGACCTTTGCTAACGTGGTATGACGTTTTTGAGATGCTCGACCTTCGATCCGCTGCACCTGAAATCCTGCTGCTTGCAACGAATTTCGAACGTGACCCGCAGCAGAAAACGTCGTGACCGTACCTCCACGCTTGGTGATCGTGTGCAACTTTTCGAGGAGTTCAGACTCCCACATCTCTGGATTGCGAATCGGCGCGAATCCGTCGAGAAACCATGCATCGATGCCGACTTCATCGGATGCCAAAAACTCGTCGAGCGCGGATACCACGTCGTTGTAACAGAGTATGAGTTCAAGTCGGTTGTTGGAGAAATAGCGTCGATGCCAGCCGGGAATGCGTGGCGGGATCTTATTGAGGAACCCATCGACTAACCTCAGCTCGGTTTTAAATGGCTGTAGCGCACGAGCGATATCTGCGGTGTTGAGCGGGTATTTATCGATACTAATGTAGCGCACGCGCGTGGTAATTCGATGGTCGCTCAGAATCTGCGCTAGCGTTAGGAAATTCAGTCCCGTTCCAAAACCGAACTCCATGATGGAAAACACAGATTCGCGGCGGATGCGTTCGATCAGATTAGCTGGTTCAATGAACACACGTCGCGTTTCGGCCGGACCATCCTGCGCGAAATAGATGTCGTGAAACCGATTCGAATGTAATCGGTCCTCGATCCAGTCGATGTCCGGATCGGGCATCGGTGCGAGAAAACTGCTCACTCTAGAATAGTTGTGAAGTCCACGTAGTCAAAACCTCATGTCCATCGTCATCGATTGCGATTCCCATGTCATGGAGCCAGCTGATCTCTGGCAGAACTATCTCGAGTCAAAGTATCAAGATCGCGCGATCCGAATCGAAGAGAATGACGGTGTCGAACAATTGATTATCGGTGAGCAGGTCGTATTGCAAGGCGTCTTAGCCGGTCTCGGCGGCGCGAACCTGAAACCCGCTGAACTGTTCACGCAAGGCGCGAAATACGTGGATGGTTGTCCCCCTGCGAGTTACGATCCGCGAGCACGCGCAACCATGTTGGATGAATGGGGTGTCGATCGAGGAGTTCTGTTCCCGACGATCGGCATCTTGCCGTTCCCAACCGATGATGTTGATTTGGCTTCAGCGTACTGCCGAGCATACAACCGCTGGCAAACTGATTTCTTCAACGAAGTGCCTGACCGTGTCGTACCCATTGCAGCATTGAACTGGCTTGATGTTGACGAAGCGGTTAAAGAACTAGAAAGGTGTATCGATGCCGGTTTTCGGGGGCTATTCGTACCGCCTGAAGTGTGCGGTGGTCACCGACCTGGAGAGGCGCATTTCGATCCGATTTGGCAAATTTGTAGTGAAGCGAACATCCCGGGTTGTTTCCACGTGATCGTGCGCTTCTCTGGAACGGCGTCACCATTCGGCGCGTGGTCTAGCGGCGGTCGTAATCTGGGCGGAGTGTTTACCTTTGGCATGGGGGCGACGGGTCAGTTGGTTCCCGCAATGGCAACCGTCGTGCTCGATGGCTTATTCGATCGATTTCCTTCATTGAAAATCGTCAGCGTTGAAGCTGGATGTGGCTATGCTGCGTATCTGATGGACAGACTAGACGAGAAGTTTCATTTCTTCGGTTTCGCTAGCGGTCTGGAAATGAAACCGAGTGATTACTTCAAGCGGAATTGCTACTTTGTGGCTGAACCGGAGGAGCGGACGATCGATGCCATGTGTGATCTTGTTGGTGAAGACCACATTCTCTGGGGTAGCGACTATCCGCATATTGATTCGCGGTTGGATGCAAGGCAACTGATCGACGCTTCAGTCGCTGATTTAGCGCCTTCGCGCCGCGCGAAAGTGCTCGGCGAGAACGCTGTTTCATTATTCGGAATTTGAGTAATTCCCTCTAAAATAACAACCCGTTCTACGGTCCCGTTCATGACGCGATCGTTATTTATTTCGCACGGTTCGTGCGTTCAAATTTCCCTAGGTTGTCGGTAGAGGTTTTGCATTGCCAGACGTGATGGATTGGTTATTCGGAGTCGTTGGTCTCTCGCTATGGGTGCCCATCGTTTTTACGCTGGTGATGACCCACCTGACGTTTGTTGCTATTACGGTCTATCTGCATCGACACTCTGCGCATCGAGCGCTGGAGCTCCATCCCGCGTTAAAGCACGTTTTCAGATTCTGGTTGTGGGTAACGACGGGGATGTCCACGAAGGAGTGGGTCGCAGTACATCGAAAACACCACGCATTTACTGAAACCGCACAGGACCCACATAGTCCGGCAATCGAAGGTCTGGCAGAGATTGTGTTCAAAGGCGTGAAACACTATCGCAAAGGCATAACGCCGGAAACGATGCGCATTTACGGTAAAGGCACGCCGGATGATTGGCTTGAACGCAACGTATACGTTACCAAAGAGTTTACTGGGATTGGCGCATTTTTAATTCTCGATCTGATCCTGTTTGGGGTTACCGGCATACTTGTTTGGTTCGTACAGATGTTGTGGGTTCCATTCTGGGCGGCCGGGGTCATAAACGGTATCGGTCACGCTTGGGGATATCGGAATTTCGAGTGTCCTGACCATGCGAAGAACATCGTCCCGTGGGGATTCCTCATTTGTGGCGAAGAACTACATAACAACCACCACACCTATCCTAATTCACCAAAGCTGTCCGTGAAATCCTGGGAAATCGATTTCGGCTGGGCGTGGATTCGCATGTTCGAGATGTTTGGTCTCGCAAAGCCGAATCGCGTTGGACCCGTCGCTACGAAGGACTTATCAAAGCAAGAGCTTGATCTTGACTCCGTAATCGCGCTCGCTAATGACCGATTCAACGTCATGGCAAAATTTGGCTCGAAGGTTGTGTCACCGTTAGTACGTGCGCAGTATCAAGCAAACCTAGCCAATCGATCTCGACGTTTACTTCGTCGCGCGAAGTCGGTGATCTGCCGCAATGAGCAAGCGCTTAGCGCGTCTGAAATACGGCGCTTGGAAGAAATCAAAACGCTGTTCCCAACGCTTGAAACGGTGTACGCTCTTCGCGTTCGATTATCGGAAGTTTGGTCGAAAAGGACCGGCAACAAAGTGGATGTCTACGAAGCGCTACGCGAATGGTGCCAACAAGCCGAAAGCAAATTGCGTGACCTTGGACATGTCCAAGAGCTCCAGTCCTTTGTTAACGAACTAAAGTACTACGCGACGCCGCAGCCATCAACCGCATAAGTCGCCAATTAGGCGCGCATAAGCGCTCCTCATTTCGATTTGCCTTCGAGCGTATCTCGCTCTACATGCGAGCAAGTACTCGTATCCCGAGCGCCTTCAATCCTGTTTCTAGCGTAGCGGCTGTTCGACTACACAAAGTTAGTCGACCATCTCGGATCGGTGGTTCCTCGCTGAGTATTGGGCACTGTTCATAGAAACGCATAAACCTAACGGTCAACTCATAGAGGAAACTGCATAGGTAATGCGGTTTTGCGTCGGCAACAACCTGTTCAACTACTTCCTGAAATCGTAGTAGATGCACGGCCAACTGGCGTTCGACCTCGGTTTCTAACCGAGGAGGTTCAGAGCATTGGGTGCGGTCGATATTGCCTTTTTCGAATACGCTGGAAATTCGCGCGTATGCATATTGAAGATAAGGCGCAGTATTACCATCGAACGCGAGCATTTCGTCCCAATCGAACGTATAGTCGTGTAATCGATTCTTCGACAAGTCGGCATACTTCACCGCGCCGATTGCGACCGCCCGAGCTACTTCTTCGCGTTGATCTTTATCGAGCTCCGGATTCTTGTCGTGTATGAGCGCGGTGGCGCGTTCAATTGCTTGGTCGAGAAGATCACGTAATAGGATGTTATCGCCTGAACGAGTCTTGAAAGGTCTGCCGTCCTTACCTAGGATCTTTCCGAACGGATGGTGTTCGAGTAGCACGTCAACATCCGCGATATTCGCGAGTCGACTCGCAGCAAACAGCATTTCGAAATGCAAGATCTGTCGAGCGTCGGTGAAATAAAGCACGCGATCGGCGTGGAGCGTGTCTCGGCGATAGCGCAACGCGGCGAGATCGGTGGTGTGATAGAGGTAGCCGCCGTCGGACTTCTGCACGATCATCGGTTGAATCTCGCCGTCCTTGTTCTTGAACTGAGGCATGAAGATGCATAGCGCACCGTCTGATTCGACGAGCACATCATCCTGCTTCTGCAGATCTGCGATCAAAGGACCAATCGCCTCGTTGTAGGCGCTCTCGCCGCGAATGTCCTCAGTTCGAAGTGACACGTCCAATCTGGCATAAATCTCGCTCATATGTTGTTGAGCAAGTGCCATGAAATGTTCCCACTTCGCGATGGCAGACGGTTCGTGAGCTTGCAGTGCCAACACCATCTCACGTGCGCGTTCAGCAAACGCTGGATCTTTTTCGAACCTCTCACTCGCCTCTACATAGAGGGCTTCGATATCGCGTAACTCCGCATCTTGCGCCGCTTCATCACCGACTTCGTCAAGAAAAGCGAGAAGACGACCGAATGCAGTACCCCAGTCACCAATATGGTTTTGTCGGATAACGGTATGACCCGCGAGTTCCAATGTGCGAGCAACCGCATCACCAAGGACTGTGCTGCGTAGGTGACCTACGTGCATTTCCTTGGCTAGATTCGGTGAGGAATAGTCAACGACGACACGTTGAGGTTGCGTCGTTTTTTCGAGGAGCGTTGTCGACGTAATTTGGTCGCTCAGAAACGCGGGTTTTAGTCGAATGTTTAGAAATCCGGGACCGGCGATCTCGATTGTCTCGGCGACATCATCCAGTTCAAGCTCGTCCACGACGCTGGCTGCGAGCTCCCGTGGATTTGTTCGCGCACGCTTTGCCGCCCCCATGATCCCGTTGACTTGGTAGTCGCCGTATTCGGGACGACCAGCCGGAACGACGACAGCAGGAGGCTCTCCCTCCACGAGTCGGTGGAGCGTTGACTCAACACGATCGTTGAGCGTGCGTTGAAGATTGATGGTTTTGTGTTCGGTTGTTAAGACTCGCGATTTGCGATCACGTACGTGATCCCTAGCGAGCCGCAGATGACCACGAACACGATAGCGAATAACACGCGATGATTGATGAGAGGCTCTGGGTCTAGCGGATCGAATGGCAGCATGTAATGGACGGTCATTACCGTAATGAAGGTTCCGAGCAACGCAAGACCGACGATCAGTGCTAGTTGTCGAACACGTACCATGATGGTGATCTCATTGAATCTCGATGCTGTGGATCACGGTTTTTTCGACGGGCACGTCGCCATGACCTGCTTCGTTGGCGGTTTCGGATTGTTCGATGTCGCGAACGACTTCCATGCCGCCAGTTACCTTACCAAATACCGCGTAGCCAGCCTGACCGCCTTGCGCATTCAGAAAGTCGTTGTCCGCGACGTTGATGAAGAACTGGGCACTCGCCGAGTCCGGGTCTGAGGTTCTTGCCATAGCGATCGTGCCGGTGACGTTGCCAACCTGGTTGAACGATTCATTCTTGATCGTCTTCGCAACCATACGTTGGTTCATGTTACGGTCGAATCCGCCACCTTGAATCATGAAACCTTCGATCACGCGATGAAAAATCAATCCGTCGTAGTGATCTGATTCAACGAGCTCAAGGAAATTGGCCGCAGTGATCGGTGATTTATCAACATAAATCTCCAATTCAATTGCGCCGCGACTGGTATCAATGATGACCGTGGGATTGGATTCCTCTGACATGGATATCGCTCCGAAAACGAGTAAGAGAGTAGCTACACCGTATCGAATAACGGTTCTCATCGTGTGTGTCAATGGAGCGCTTCCCAAGGTGTGATTAAGGCGGGAATTATGCGAAGCGTATGAGTGTTGCCGTGTACACCTTCTGGTCCGTTTTTCGCTCGATGTCAGATCAGCGTTTTAGAGCCTCAAGATATTTGCTAACGGTCGTGCTCAAACCTTCTTCAAGAGCGTCAGCAATCAGTGCATGGCCGATGGATACTTCCGCGATGTCAGCGATGCCACAGAACTTCCGGACATTGGTCTGGTTCAAATCATGACCGGCATTTACACCGAGTCCTAGTTCAAGCGCCCGTTCTGCCGCCGCTTTGTATTCTGCGAGATGCTCGTTTGCCACGTCTGAGTCAAGTCCAAAGTCCTGGGTCGCTTCGACCCACGGTCCAGTGTAGAGCTCGATGCGATCCGCACCAACTTCATTCGCTCGTTCAACTTGCTCGAGATCCGGGTCGAGGAAGAGGCTTATTCGGACACCAATGTCCTTGTAGCGTTTCACATGCGCCTCTGCGGAGTTGAACGTTCGATCATCTTTGAGATCCCATCCGTGATCAGACGTCAATTGGTCTTCACTGTCCGGAACCAACGTGCACTGATGGGGTCGTGTCGTTTCAATGAGAGTTGTGAAACCTGGATAGCCGTTAGCCGCTCTAGTTGAGTTGGGATTTCCTTCGATATTGAATTCGATTGCAGGATAGTCGGCAAGAAATGCGTGGATTCGGGTTACATCGTCGGGTACGATGTGGCGTTGGTCCGGCCGCGGGTGTACCGTGATGCCGTGTGCTCCTGCGCTCAATATCGTTGCGCAACTAGCGATCAGATCGGGTCTCGAACCTCCGCGAGCGTTACGTAACCAGGCGATTTTGTTTACGTTCACGGAGAGGCGTGTCATAGCAGTCGACGACCGCCAAATCGCTTACCGATCAGAAAACCGATGCCCAAGAAGATCAAAGCGACGATCGCGCCAAGACCAAACAACTGAATCTCATTGCGACGCTCAGATTCTCGATATTCGCGCGCAAGGAGCTGGATTTCGTGACGTAGTTGCTCATTCATAATCGCGAGTGCTTCAGGTCCGTACATGGCTTCTAGTTCGTCCTGAGTCATCGGTTGTCTTTGGATTGACGACGGCGAATTCGTTACCGCGGGAACCGGCGGGGTTCTTATCACCTCGACATCATCGACCGTTGTGAGCTCCTCCGTTAGTGGTAGCTCTGTGACTTCTTGAGCCGCAAAACGGACGGACATCAATAGCAACAGTACCGCGATTGCAAAAACTAGCCAGTGCCGTGGAGACTTCGTCATGATTCGTCTGAGGTAGTGACAGCATCACCAAACTGTGGACGTTGTTTGGTTAAAACCAAGTACAGAATCACCAATCCAAAACTCACTCCGATGACGACAAAGCCGCTGATTGCGCGGTAACCCATCCAAGCATCGTCGGAGATATTCCAGTCAAACCCTGGAACCAGATTCGCGAGGAATAGGTTCAGTCCTGCGTTCAAAAATATCGGTACGCTCCAGAGCAACGTAATGATGTTCCATGTTCGAGTTGGAAACACGATCATCTTTCCGAGGATGAGTTGCAGTACGTTTTTCTTGATTAAGACGGAACCTACAAAGAAGCAGCCGACCAGAAATCCTGACACACTCGATCGAATCTTTATGAAATCAGGATCTCGAAACACGAGCGTCATAGCAGCAAACACCAACGCAATGACGGTCAGAATCTTCATCCACGTCGGTATGGCCTGACGGATCAGCTTGTAAATTACGAGTTGAGCAAGTAATCCAGCGAGAAGTCCGGTTGTCGCGAGGATCATGTCTCGCCCAAATACAAGAAATACCCCGAAGAAACCTATTGCTGGCAATAGGTCGGCGAGTGTCTTTAGGCGACGTTTGGCGGTTGTAGCAGGCAGATCAGGATTGTGGAATGCTTGTTTTGGTTCGCTCACGTGACTTGCTCACTGACCAATTTCATGTCGCGAACGTCCGTGGAAGTTGAGGCGACAACGAGCGCGGACTCCGCATTCTGCGCAACGATCACTGCTTTATCGCCTGTCTGTGTTCGGACTTGATCACCTAGTGAAAGATTGCCGTTGTCATGCGAGGCGACGAAGAGACGTCGTTTTACTGCACCTCGATGTTCAGCCCGGGCGACGACTTCTTGACCTAAATAGCACCCCTTGCTAAAGCTGACCGCATCGAAGTCGGTTAGGTTTAGCATCTGCGGGAGGAACTTACCACTCGTCGCTTCCGTCACGAGTGCGTACCCCGTTTCAATCTGAAATACATCGATGTCGTAAGCGAGAGTTTTCTGGTCTGTGAAACCGTATTCCTGTTCCTTTAAGGAGACTTTCGCTGACTCAGCAGCAGGATTTTGGGTGACATAGTAAGGACGGGGATCAATCGATAGCTCGCATCGTGCAAACCGCATATAAGGAAGTAGATGTTGCTGGACGATATCTACGACTGATGCATGCATTAGAAGAACGAAGTGGTCGGTTTTCTCAATCACCCAACCGTTTGCAACGACACGACCTTTGATTTCAGTGATCGCCATGGGCATCGCGGTGCAGAGATGTATCGCGTCTAGGTCACACGTGATGTATCCTTGAAGGAAAGTCCGCAGGTTCGGACCCATCACAGTCGCATACGAGAGATGGTTATTGAGCATGTTTATAGGAAGTACTTAATCTGCCCCGATGCGGGGTGTGTTTTCAGGAATTTTAGGTTGGGAGATGAACGTGAATAACCCGCTGATTCACATGAACCGGACCGTTTTAAGCATATTTAGCCGTAATGAGCACTGAAACTTTTAATCGGAATCAAGCGATATGGCGTTCGCGGCGCGGGCTGCTTGAACTAGATCTCTATCTCACGCCGTTCGCGGAAGCATGTTTTGAGGACCTGTCGAGAGAACTGAAGCGGCAGTACGGTGAATTACTCGAGTGTGAAGATCCAGAAATCTTGGATTGGTTGAAGGGGGGGGTTAGCGTACCGTGCGACTATTCAGAGATCGTGGCGAAGATAAAGGAATTCTCGCAGCGCGGGTCTTAAACCGATCAAGTGTGGCTTTAATCGATTGCAGGCGAAGATGGACGTACCTGTTCGCGCCAATACCTCGATGGATCTTCACCGCGACAGATCATCGCACGCCTAGTCCAGTTCGCGTAGCGTTCGTCGATCAGGCGAACGTCAGGCGGCACATAGCGTAGTGTCAATCCGCATCGTCTCGCATTAGATCGATTCCGCCTTGACCCATGCACCAATAGATCAGTGTGCAGCGAAAACTCTCCAGCGTTTAGCAATAAAGCATGAGGCGTGCCGAATCTCGTGTGATCCTCGACCTCAAGGTCTAGCACCGTGTTTTCAGTCCGTTGTTGCCAGGCAAGTTTGCCGTGTAGATGAGACCCAGGCAGAAAACACATGGGTCCCATATTACGGTGGACGTCGTCGACGGCAAGCCACACCGTAACGGTTTTAAACGGACGAAAAGGCCAATACGTGGCGTCTTGGTGGAACGGTACTTCGCGTTGATCGGAAGGCATCTTGCAAAAATAATGGCTACCCCAGAGCACGATATTGGGTCCGATCAAATCCTCGACGTGATCTAGAAGCAGAGGATTGGTTGCGATATCCCAGATGAAGTCAATTCGTGTCTGGTACCCATTGATGGCGTAAGCGTCCCGCTCTCGATGCTGAAATTCTGCCAACAGTGCGTCGAAGCGATGACGATGTTGGACTGCTTCGCACTCGTTGAAGAGACGCAGTTTTTCGATGAACCCATACTCATTGAAATGCGAAATTTGAGCGGTCGAGAGTGTTTTCGGAGACTCATTGAAGACGGGTTGAAACACATGGGGTTGCGCTTCATCGACTGCCCTATAGTCCGGTTGCATTTGCGCCGATTGAGTCTCTCATTTCGTTCCTATCCGTGGGTGACAAGCACATAGATGTCGCGGTTATTATGTTTGGGTTCACTCAGGAAAAAGTGCTATGGCTACGGTCCCAACTGTCGCATTGGAAGAGCGTGTTGAGTTTGGCACGGCAGCGTGGGTTCAAGCGCTAGAAGCGTATATAAGCGGAGCGGATCTACGGACCGATACTCGGTTCAGACACTGCGTGCTCTTGAAAAACGCACCCAAGCACCTAAACGAGGACCAGGACTCTGCGTTTGGGTACCTCATCGATATCGCGGAAGGTCGTGTGAAGGCGCAAGCGTGCGACTGTGATTCATGCGATGGCGCAACCATCTTGGACTACAACCGTGCCCAGCTGCTAGCGACGGCAGTCCTCGGATCGAATCCGACTACAGCTGCGCGAAGATTGAACGATGCCCGTCGTCTCGCACAATCCGAGCTACCGATCCCGTTTGATACGCTTGGTCTTGGCGCAGAGTTAAAAAACGTATTGCGCGACGCGCATGACCACATGGCATTGCGCACGATCGCAAATCCTGATGTTGTGCAGCGCGCACAAGCACTGGGGTTGGCTCAGAATCTAACGGAGCTTGACGAAAAAGGCTATACCGTTGTGCACGACGCGTTTTCAAAGGAATTCGCGAATGAACTTCGGGAGGAGGCTCATCGTAACCATGATGCTGCACCGCCTGATGTTGGATTTCGTGCGACGATGCTGCTAAAACGTGGCGCGCTGTGGGAGGAAGCCGTCATCCACCCGTGGGTTCTCACACTTGCAGAGTACCTGCTTGGTCGAGGATGCCTGATCTACCAATCCGACTCGATCATCAAGGGACCCGGTCTCGACACGCATCCGGGGTTGCATGCTGACTACGGCGCGTCAAGGGTGGCAGAACCGTTTCCCGAATACTGCGTCGAGGCAACGGCGGTTTGGGCAATCGATGACTTTGATGAGCCTGCGGGACCAACAGTGATCGTCCCTGGTAGTTTTCGGAATCGTCAACAGGTTCCGCCTGGTACCACACGGGAAGGCGGTGTACTGATCGAAATGCCGAGAGGTTCGATTGCTTTCTGGCACGGTGCGTCATGGCACGGTGCAATGCCGCGACGACGCGAAGGAAAACGAACGTCACTGCACAATGCGTACGCACGATTTTTCATGCGACCACTCGAACGATACGACGACATCGACCAATCGATTGTCGATCGTAACCCACCGATATTCTCGACTTTGTGCGGTCTAGACGATCCATTCGGCAAGAGTGGCTATCACGGTGCGGACTTCACTCGAATGCGATATGCGGCCGACGCGAAGTACGGTGCCACGGCGTATTAGTCAAGTCGGTCTAAAAGATTTGTGAGAAACCTTGTCGAGTGCCGACATGGTTTTCGAGAGATATGCGAGGTTCGAGCGCTATGCTGCGTGGCATTGTTTAGTTTGGAATATGCAAAGGCTGATAACCCGGTTATCAATCCTCGATGTGATTGACTAAGCAGCTTAGCTCTTGCCAACGCGAACGCGCACTTGGGTTAGGTCCGCGTAATCCGAGAGCTGTTGCAGCTCATGGAGTATTCTCTTGGAATCTAGTCGAATGTGCGTCGCCCAAGTCGAGGAGTCCACAATTAACGTCATGACGTTCGGCGTACGGCTGACGTAGAGACAGTGCTCGCCGCAGTCTATCGGGAGCATCGAACGCACAACCTGCAAATGCTGACGATTGGCTTCAATCTTGAGCATCAAGGGACGCAGACCGACGTAAGCCGAAGTCGGATGGTTAGGATCGAGTGCGTCTTTGAGCGAGTATTCCCTCATGATCCGTGAGATGTGGAAAGCTCCGATTGATATGCGAAATGCTACCCAACGCGATGGATACGTCGTCGGTTTTATTGAGAATAGCGAACAACATGAAGCAAGTTGTGGTCTGATCCCGAGTAAAAACCGATAATTGCCTGATCGGCTTAAGCCGACGCGTATGCCTATGCCTGCAAATTTCATTCAGAAGATCTTCGGAAACCATAACGCCCGCGAACTTAAGCGGATGTCGAAGATCGTCGATCAGATTAATGGACTTGAGTCCGAAATTAGTGGACTCTCTGACGCGGACATTAAAGCGCGTACTGTCGAGCTCAAAGATCGTTACAGCGAATCACAAGATCTTGACGCTCTTTTACCCGAAGCGTTCGCACTTGCTCGAGAAGCTGCCTCAAGAGCGCTTGACATGCGACCATTCGATGTGCAATTAATTGGTGGCATGGTCCTGCATGAAGGTTGCATCGCGGAGATGCGAACCGGAGAGGGCAAGACGCTTGTTGCAATCCTTGCTGCGTATTTAAACGCATTAGCTGGCAGGGGTGTGCACATCGTTACGGTGAATGACTATCTTGCCCGAAGAGACGCGGAATGGATGGGTCCGGCCTACGAAGCGCTTGGCTTAACCGTGGGCGTGATTCAGTCAGGTCAAGAACACAGCGAAAAGCACACGGCTTATCAGGCTGACGTAACCTACGGCACGAACCACGAGTTTGGCTTCGACTATCTGCGCGACAACATGGCGTACCGTCTCGAAGATAAGGTGCAGCGGGAACTTCACTATGCCATCGTGGACGAGGTGGATTCGATTCTCATCGACGAAGCCCGAACGCCGTTGTTGATCGCGGGACCTGCGTCCGAGACGGTCGATCTCTACACGAAGATCAACCGCATCCCGCCAAGGCTCGTTCAACAAGAGAAAGTTGAGACCTCGTTACCCGCAGTCTTGGGTGGCGAAGAGCCGGAAGATACCGGGGACTACTACATCGACGAGCAGAACCGGCAAGTTGAATTGACGGAGCGCGGTCATGCGACCGTCGAATCCGAACTGCAAAAGCTAGAACTACTCGAAGAAGACGATAGTCTCTACGCGGCGTCGAATTTAGCACTCCTTCACCATGTGCTAGCAGCGCTAAAAGCTCATTGCATCTACAAACGTGACGTAGACTACATGTTGCGAGACGGTGAGGTCGTCATCATCGACGAGCACACCGGCCGTGCGATGGAAGGTAGACGCTGGTCGGAGGGCATCCACCAAGCCGTTGAAGCGAAAGAGGGAATGTCGATACGCCAGGAAACTCAGACAATGGCGTCGACGACCTACCAGAACTATTTTCGCCTGTATCCTCGTCTAGCGGGAATGACAGGTACCGCTGACACAGAGGCGTTTGAATTCAGGCAGACGTATGGCTTGACCGTCGTCGTTGTACCTACGCATTTACCGATGATTCGTGAAGACCACAACGATCTTGTGTATATGTCGTTGGAAGAGAAGTACGAAGCGATCATCGAAGATATTCGAGATTGCCAAGAGCGACAGCAACCGATCCTCATCGGTACGGCTTCGATCGAGGCATCGGAGCTGATATCCAAAGAATTGGTGAAGCACAAGATCGCGCATAACGTACTCAATGCGAAACAACATGAACGGGAAGCAGACGTCATCGCGCAAGCTGGCAGTCCAGGCATGGTCACGATTGCTACCAACATGGCGGGGCGCGGTACGGACATCATGCTCGGCGGCAACTGGCAGGCTGAGATTGATGCGCTAGGGGACGCTGCTACCCCCGATATTGTCGAGAAGGTACGTACCGAGTGGCAGAAACGGCACGACCAGGTTCTTGATGCAGGTGGACTTCACATCATCGGGACGGAACGGCATGAGTCGCGTCGCATCGACAATCAGTTACGAGGGCGCTCGGGACGGCAAGGGGATCCGGGCTCGTCCCGCTTTTATCTATCTCTAGAAGACGATCTATTGCGCTTGTTTGCGACACCTCGCTGGCAGTCTACGATGAAGTCCATCGGCCTGGAACGCGGCGAGGCGATCGAAGCCAAGATGGTTAATACCTCCATCGAACGCGCGCAGAAGAAAATCGAAGGGCGCAACTTCGATATTCGCAAGAATCTACTCGAATACGACGATGTGGCGAATGACCAGCGCCAGGTCATCTATCAACAACGCAACGAGCTTATGTCTTCCGGCGATATCACCGAGATGATTCAGGAGATGCGCAAAACGGTCGTGCTGGACATCATCGCGGATCATCTGCCGCCGCAATCAATTCCGGAGCAATGGGACCTCGAAGGACTTGAAGCTGCGCTACGTCGGGATATTGGAATTCAGCTGCCGATCGAAGCGTGGCTTGAAGGCGAGAACGCAATTGAGGATTCCGATTCGTTAAGTGACCGGATTCTCGAAGAGGTCGTGTCGGCGTACCAAACGAAACGTGAGAGTTGGCAAACGGCCGGATTCGATGTCGAAGCGATTGAGCACCAAGTGCTACTTCAAATCCTTGACAGTCGGTGGAAGGAACATCTACTGTCGATGGACCATCTCCGGCAGGGAATTCATCTTCGCGCGTATGCACAGAAGCAACCGAAGCAGGAATACAAGCGAGAATCGTTCGAGTTGTTTCAGGACATGCTCGCTGACGTGCAGCTAACCGCGACGAGCACATTGTGTCGTATGCAGATTGAAAGTGAAGAGCAGGCTCGGGCGCAGGAACGAGAACGTCGCCGACGGGAAGAAATCAACCGACGGCTACGGTATCAACATCAAGGCGCGAACGGTGAGCAACAGGCTGAACCGCAACGAGTCCAGACGGTTCGACGCGAGGAACCTAAAGTTGGTCGTAACGCGCCTTGTCCGTGCGGAAGCGGCAAGAAATACAAGCACTGCTGCGGGAAAGCTGCCTGAACTGAAAGTGGAGCGACGAATTGCCTCGGTGTTCTTCTCTCGTTCCAGGTGCGACTCGTCACGTTTTAAACCTCAATAATCAGACTTCATCACTTGCGCTCATCGAAGCGCCTCAAACTCAACGCAGATCTATGAGAATTGAGGTCACAATCGGTCGTGCAAGTCAGTGAATTGTTGAAATGAACGCGTTCGCGAACCTGCGCCCAGTCGGACCAGACGATCTAGCCGGTATAGAGAAACTTACAGCAGACGATACGTGTTTTCGATGGGGTGGATTGACGCGTCTTACGGAAGAACTGATTACCGATCGGTGGCGGAAACCGCAGTTTCTTAAAGGTTTCATCCGAATTGCCGAGTCGAAGAACGGTCTTCATGGATATTCCGACGTCTACCAGGTATCACCGAAACTCATTCGATTTCACGGCGTCGCAAGCGTGGTGGAGGCGGCGGATTCGCTGATTGAATGGACGTGTGACGAGACTCAGCGTCAGGGTACGAACTTGCAGACCAGTCTTTCCGCCGCGGAAGAAGGGCGAACCCTATTCACGCGTATTTCCGATCACCCTTTGTACCCATCGCTTGCCGAAAAGGGATTCGTTCCGGTTTCGACTACTCGGATCATGCGTTTCTTGCCGAAAAATAGATTAAAAAAACGCGCCATGCCGAAGTCATTTCGAATTGTGCCGTTCGACGAGACGCTACTCACTTCCTTGATGGATACCTATTACGCGGCATGGCCGAAGGATTACTACGTCGGTGAAGAAGAAGACGAAATCGCCGCTATTTTTAAGCAAGCGCATTCTGACGACCTTCGTCTCGTTCTTTCCGATATTGGTGATGTAGCAGGATACATCCTTTTGGATCGAACACCTGAACTAGGTGTGATCGACGAAGTTGCAGTCCATCCGATGTACCGTAGGAAGGGAATCGCCGAAGCACTCGTAAATTTAGCGATTGATAGTATGGGAGACCGAACGATCTCGCTCGTCCTCATGGATGAAAATCCCGCTCGTCACCTTTACGAAAAACTAGGTTTTGTCGTCCACGAAGAGAGACTAGATCTGATATGTGTGTCTGGTTAACCGAGCGATCGAGGGGTTCCGTCGAAGCGTACGAAACTGTGAAACACTCTCGTTGTATGAGTACCCACTTCGCCGCTAAAATCCCGCCCGCATCGTCCAAAGGTTATTCCCTTGGTGACGTGCGTTTTTAGGCAAAGCTAAATACCTGAACATGGCGGTTAACTTACCGGACATCGGCACACTCGCCCCTGTCAACGGGATCGAACTTGGTGTTGCAGCTGCGAATATTCGATACGAAGGTCGTCTTGATCTTGCGGTCCTGACATGTGCTCCGGGATCCGTAGCGGGTGGCGTTTTTACTCAGAACAGCTATCGAGCAGCGCCAGTAATCGTCGCAGAAGAAAACTGCGGTGCAATTCGTGGCTTAGTAGTAAACAGCGGGAACGCGAATGCTGCGACTGGCGATGTAGGTTTGATTGACGCACGGCGAATGTGCAGTTTGCTAGGGGAGCAGATCGGTTGTGAGGCCGACGAAATTCTGCCTTTTTCAACCGGTGTGATAGGTGAGACACTGCCGATGGACCGCATGGCTGAAGGAATAACGAGTGCCTTCGCCGCACGTCGTCCGGACGGATGGAACACTGCCGCTGAAGCGATCATGACGACGGATACGGTTCCTAAAGGCGAGTCAGTTGAATTTATCGTAAACGGTCACAAGATCACCGCGACCGGTATCGTTAAGGGTTCGGGGATGATCCGACCTGACATGGCAACGATGCTCGCATTTCTAGGTACTGATGCTGCAGTCTCACCCGCTGTTGCGAAGCATCTCGCACTAGAGCTCGCAGAGCGCAGTTTCAACCGCCTCACCATCGATGGTGACACTTCCACGAACGACGCGTTTGTCGTTGTTGGCACCGGAACAGCTTCGCTACCCGTCATTACGGATGTCCATTCGAGTGCGTATGCGGACCTGCGTGAAGGCTTACTACCGCTCGTACAGGAACTAGCGATTCGAACCGTACGCGATGGCGAAGGTGCGACGAAATTCGTGACCGTCTTCGTTGAAGGCGGGAAGACAGAACGCGAGTGTTTAGACGTCGCGTATACGGTTGCTCACTCTCCTTTGGTAAAAACCGCAATATTTGCGGGCGATCCTAATTGGGGTCGGTTCTGCATGGCGATCGGTCGAGCAGGGATCGGGAACCTTGATCCGTATCGAGTGTCGCTGCACTTGGACGACGTGGTTGTCGCGACGGATGGAAAAATCGATCCTAGTTATGAAGAGAAAAACGCGGCCGAGGTAATGGCATTAGATGAGTTCACGGTCCGAATCCACTTGGGTCGAGGTGCTGCCTCGGCGCAAGTTTGGACGAGCGATCTGTCTTACGAGTACGTCAAAATCAACGCTGAATACCGAACTTGATCTCCTCGCTAGCGGTAACTAGCTAGTCCTCGCGATAACTGTCCGACGTTTCTTCGTCCATGCCAGCCTCGCCTGGTATACGATGCTCTTCATCAAGCCACTTACCTAAGTCGATCATTTGACATCGTTTTGAACAGAAGGGACGCGCTGGATTGTTGGTGTCCCAGATCACCGCTTTACGACATCGAGGACAAGGGACTAAGCGCTCTGGTTTAGGCATTTGACATATGACCGTTGGGTTCATACCTAATGCGGATTCGGCATCATATCGAAGCGGCTTGCGACATGCTATTCACTTAACTCGCCATTACAAGATAGCGTCTGTGGAGCCGGTCAACTTGCTCGTCGACAAACTCAACTGCTCCATCGTTCAGGATGACATCGTCCGCGAGTCGAAGACGTACCTCCCGTGCTGTTTGTGAGGCGACCATTTTCTCTGCTAACTCACGATTTATGCGGTCTCGCTGCATTGCACGTTCGATCTGGACGGGTATCGGTGTATCGACAACCACAAAGCGATCGTATTGTGGTTGACGTGTGTGCAATAGAGGATTAACGACGATCACGTATCGAGATGGTGCAGTCGTCATATGGTGCATGGTGCGCTGCCCGATTAACGGATGCAGCAGTCGTTCGAGCCAGATCTTATCTTCGCTGTTGTTGAAGATTTGGTGACGTAGTTTCGAACGGTTTAATGAACCTTCGTCGTTGAGTATGTTCTCCCCGAAGCGTTCAACGATCTGAGCAAGGGCAGGCTCTCCGGGTTCAACAACCTCGCGCGAAACGTCGTCTTGTTCCACGATCGTGATCCCGCGCTTCTCAAAACACGAAGCGGCTAGACTCTTGCCGCTACCTATACCGCCGGTTAAAACGACAAACCAATTCGACATAAAGTAAGTGCTAGAGCTGCAATTTGGACGTGCGATTTATAGTGAATCGTGGTGGACGCTTAGCCGCCCAAGTACACGGGCAATAGATCAAGGTCGCGCGTCACCAACAATCCGATACCAACTGCGCTCAAGAACGGGGCAAAGCGAATACCTGTGTCGCGTTGATAAGTGCCTACCACCACCATGTATATACCGAACGCAAACGCAAGCAGCGCAGCGATAAGTAGATTCAGCGGTAAGAGAACCCAGCCCAGCCATGCACCGAGTGCCGCGACCAATTTGAAATCTCCGAATCCCAATCCGTTGCGCCCGGTAAGGCTCCGATAGGCGAAATTCAAGAGCCAGAACAATCCATAGCCGGCTACAGCTCCAATAATCGCATCGGAAGGACCCAGTGCTCCGGGCATGGTCATAGCGAACACACTGTAGAGGAGTCCTGCACCGATTAGGGGGATCGTCGCGACATCTGGCAGCCAGCCCGTCTCCCAATCGATATATGCAACCGCGATGAGACTCAGACAAAAGAACGCCTTGAAGCAGAACTCAAGCGTCGGTCCGTAGCTGATGAAAAGTACTAGTAGTAGAAGTGCTGTAGTCGCTTCGACCAGCGGATATCGGATCGAAATCGGTTTTTCGCGACAAGCGCACCGACCACGAAGCATGAACCAGCTCAACAACGGGATATTGTGTCGCCAACGTATGGGTGCGCGACAGCTTGGACAGAACGAACGAGGCCAAGCGAGGTTGAGTGTTGTCACACGTGGTGGCTCGATGTTCAGCTGCCGAAGACTCAAGTCTCGTTCATCGCGTTCGACCATCATAGGTAAACGCGTGATCACTACATTCAAGAAGCTACCAAGTACTAATCCAACAACGACCACGAAGATGTTTCCGATTGGCGTTGTCAGCCAATATGTGAGTTCAGAGACCACGTTGTAGATAGTCTTCGAGATCTAAACAGGGTTGTTTAGACGGGTATAACCGACAGAGTGAGCGACCGTCTTCGGATGTGGCGATGACCTTGAATGTGTTGTTTCCAATCACATGTGCGACATATCGATTGGGGTCGGTCACGCTCGAACGCCAATCAATCGTGGTAGCGAGAGTTAGTTCCCCATTTGCGCGATCAAATGCTCCGACAGCGTAGCGTTCGTGCTCTTGGTGAAAGCGCTCTTGAAATGGCAATATGGAATCCATGACACGATAGGTGACTTGCTCCCAAGATGCGTTTCTTGCCTCAACATAGTCGCGATAAACGAAAATGAAGAGCGCAAAGACTACGATAAAAAGCCCAATGACAACGAAAGGTTCGAGCAATCGATTTCGTCTCATGTAAGCGTTAGCGAACTTCGCCTAATTCGTGAAGAAACTGGTAGATTGACCACGAAAATGCCCTTTATGTGCATATGTTGCCATGGAGACCCAATCCTATAATTTCGCGCGCGCCGGGATAGCTCAGCCGGTAGAGCAACTGTTTCGTAAACAGTAGGTCCGCAGTTCGAGTCTGCGTCTCGGCACCACTCATTCACTGTACGTTTGTTTCATTGAATTGCAGTGAAAGGTCTATCGCTAAGACATCTTTGGTGATCGCACCGACTGATATGTAGTCGACGCCGGTTTCCGCAATTTCTCGGATATTCTCGAGGGTTATGCCTCCCGAAGCCTCTAGTTCAATCGTACCTCCATACCGGGAGACAGCTTCGCGTATCGCTTCTACCGAAAAGTTGTCGAGCAGCACACGGGGTACGCCTAAATCGACACACTCAGACAGTTGTTCGTGAGTTTCTACCTCAACTTCAAGCGGTAACTTAGGATGTGCATCGCGTGCTGCATATACAGCAGCATGAATCGAACCCGCTGCTTCGATGTGGTTCTCTTTGATGAGAAATGCATCAAAAAGTCCCATTCGATGGTTTTTACCTCCGCCAACTGATACTGCGTACTTTTGCGCGATGCGGAGTCCAGGAAGAGTTTTACGTGTATCGAGAAGCTTGGTCTGCGTGTGACGAATACGGTCACAATATGACCGCGTGACCGTTGCTGTGCCAGAAAGCAGTTGGAGGAAGTTCAGTATGACGCGCTCCGTAGTTAGGATCGAGCGACTTGCGCCGTGAACCTTCGCTAACACTTGATTTGGTTCAATTGAGTCACCATCACCGACGCACCACTCGATTGTGAAACCGCCGACTTGCTGTGCGACTTCGTCCGCCCACATCTTGCCGCAAAAAACACCGGGCGAACGCGTAACTAATACGGCGTTAGACTGGTTTTTAGGGGGGATTAGCGATGCATTTACGTCCCCGTTCCTAACGTCCTCATGGATTGCTTGAGAGACGTTTAGCTCGATGGCAGGCTGGATCTGATCGACTCTCATTTGCAAGACAGGCGTAACTCAGAAAGGAATTATTGAGGGAACATAGGTCCATCTGCTCGTACTTGAGCTTGTTTGAAAAACAATGCGCCATCACGATCCACCTAGATCGGCAAACTGTGATTCAAGCGCGCGTTTTCTCGGTGTTGGTTTAAGCGAAATGCGTCGGTTCGATGCGACTGCGTTCCGCATGGACTGTGTTACATTGTGATTGTTCCACTAGGCGATTAGGTCTGCGTTCTGGAATTTTCGATCGTAGCGGACTCCAGCGAGGAGACGTACAGCGACACAAATACTGACGCCCAGCACGATCGAAGCACCATATGTCATGTAGTCTGTAAATATCCAAGAAGCTAATGTGTTGGAGATCACAACGCTGGCTACGACGACCAAGAGGAAGTTAAGGCAAAGACGCGGAGTAGATCGCAATCCACTCGTTTGTCGAGCAAATGGCAAGATCGGATTGACGATCGACTTTAGGTTTATCGCAGCGTAGCTGAGCCATCCGAGCGCGATCGTATGCAAGAGAGCGTCAATCGGTGAGTGCAGAATGTAACTGAGAAAAAGATTGAACAAAAGGAGACTCGGTAGAACGAAAAGGACGAATATCCAGTCAACGACCATAGCTGCTAACCGGGTATGGTTAGACGGAGACACGAAAAGCACCCAGCTTGCGGGCGCGTAGTCGCTGGTCCTCGTGGCTTCATAGAGAAGAAATGCATAGAAAAACATCACGCCACAACTCCAGGTGAGGAGCCGTGCGTGTGCTGCGATTGAAATCGGCGCATCCAAAGGCTTTGTATTGATTACAAGAATGATGCCG
Organism: Candidatus Azotimanducaceae bacterium; assembly: GCA_965220235.1. GTDB lineage: Bacteria > Pseudomonadota > Gammaproteobacteria > Pseudomonadales > Azotimanducaceae > Bin55. Next base: position 921,325 of record OZ244815.1, read on the forward strand.
GAAATTACGAAAACCATAGGTATGTAAGCGACCCAGAACGTTCGAAATGTCGCGTCGTTTTTCAAGTGGGAAAATGCCAATTTCCACATCGCTACACGTTCATAGCCAAGTGAACCGATTTTTCGCCACTTCGACGGTGCTTTCGAGCGCCGCAGTCGGGTTGTTTTGTTGCCATGGGACGGCGCAGCACTTAGCGTTTCTAAAAACGCGGCGTTGATTCGCCTGAATAAGTAGAGACACATTGGCACACTGCCAAAGATCGCGAACAACGTACCCGCAAGGGTGGTCGTGCTGATCTGCCCGTCCAGAAATAACAGCAGGGTAATGAACCAATAAGGAGGAAACAGAAGCAACAACGGGTTTCCATCCAAGTTCCAGGATTCACCGAACTCGCTGAGTTCAAAGGTAGGCAACAGATACCAGATCCAGATTACTAGGAAGATCGCCGACAGGCTCGTCCAAAGGATCGACTTTAATAAACGAAACTCGCTTCTGACACCAGGATATGTTCGTGCTAGAAAAGAATGTATGGCTATAGCGACAAAACAAAAAAACAATACACAGAATGCGACGCTTACGACCCAACGCACACCAGAAAACAAACCGTGTTGGATCAGAATCACTAGGACCGTCGGTGCCATGAGTGCCGAACACACAAGCGATTCGAACGCGATCGTTCCAGAGATCTTTGACGCCAAATGAGTTGATGCACTAATAGGCAGAGAGCCGAAAACGTGCAGTTCTTTCTGCGCAAACAGAAGGCTCGGACATTGGCCAGATACTCTTCCATATACGAGTAATGACACGAATGAAATTGCGATGAATTCACCGACTGGATACATCGCAATTGATACGGCGCTTGCGAGGAAAAGACTCATCAATCCGTACGCCAAAAACGAGCTGATGGTTTCTACAGTTTCTCCGCGTCGAGATGTCGGTTCAGACCTTCGGTCCATACTTGGAGCACCTGACGACCGGACCAAGCTCCTGAAGCAAAGCATGTGCATTACTCGCCATTGCTCAGTGTCAATGTCGTTTATCAAACTACACCAACCTGCAATTACTCGGCATGCTCACTTTAAAGCGTCCAATATGCCTTCGGTAACACGCGCACGATTCCGAGTACCAGTCAAAACCGCAAAAGCCGATTCCAATGAGTCAGTATTAGCGCGTGCGATGATCTCATCCGCACTTCCGTCAGCGACGAGTTTTCCTTCATTAATGATGACTAGGCGAGTACACAGTCGCTCAACCATCTCGAGGACGTGTGTGCATATGAGAATTGTTCGACGCTGAGTGGCGAGCTCGACCAGCAGATCTTTCACGATGAGTGCTGTTGTCGCATCGAGTCCTTCGAGTGGTTCATCAAGCAACAGAACCTCTGGGTTGCTCAAGAGAGCCGCACAAATAGCGACTCGTTGTCTTAATCCCTTTGAGAACGTATTCATCCTTTGTTCTCGGTCTTTGAACAAGCCGAATAAGCGGAGAAACTTCTCGATCCTAGTGTTGGCTTGATCCTCTTCCATTTTGTAGAGCGTAGCAACTAGCTCTAAATATTCCTGTGCGGAAAGGTGTTCAAACAAAGCTCCAGTTTCCGGAACGTATCCGACTCGTCTCTTTACCTCGACCGGATCTGTAACGACGTCGAATTCAGCGACTCGGGCAGATCCGGAAGTTGGTTGGATCATTCCGGTCAAGACTCGGAGCGTGGTCGTCTTCCCTGCACCGTTTGGACCTAAGAGACCGACGATCTCACCCGGTCGAATGCGCAAGTCCAGAGACTGTATGGCTAAGGTCGAGCCATATTTCTTTTCGAGTTGATGAGTTTCAATCATGTGTCTAGTTCAAGTGTCCGCGGACACGCTCGTTCAGTCTTAACAGTTCATCACGAGCGAAACATAGTATTCGGTTCATACGACATGTGATGCGATCGTTCATTCAACGCGTAATGACGGTAAGGATATTTGGAGAATATCGGGGTGGAGAAGTATCTAATCTCCATGTGCGATAGAAGGTCCGTATGAGAGTTACAGAGGCTCATAAATTAGAACCTGCAACGTTTGTTAAGAGTCCAAACTTTGATACTCGATCGGTCGGAACCGATGTTACGACGATAGTGATTCACTGCATCTCTCTGCCTCGAGGTCGTTATGGAACGGGATTACCGGCGCAGCTGTTCTTAAATACGATCGATTTCGATGAACATCCTGAATTGGTCGAACTCAGAGATTACCGAGTATCGGCACACTTGCTGATCGAACGAACGGGTACGGTGACTCAATTCGTACCTTTTAACAAATGCGCGTGGCACGCGGGCGAGTCGGAATGGCAAGGACGTGAGGACTGTAATGATTTTTCGATCGGAATCGAGCTTGAAGGCAGCGACGACTCGCCGTTCGAGGATTCTCAGTACACAATCCTGGTCGATACACTGATCGCGCTGTTAAATCGGTACCCAACGCTATCTTTGGGAAATATCGTTGGACATAACGAAATAGCGGCGGGGCGTAAGACGGATCCTGGCGTTGGTTTTGATTGGAAGAGGCTACTCAAGGAAGTGACCGCTCAATTGAACCGTGAGCATAAGGTACAGAGAGAAAGCTAAATTCATGCATCGTATTGGCATTGATCTCGGTGGAACCAAGATTGAAGGCATCTTGATGGACGTACACGGCGGGATCGTAGAGACCGTTCGTGTACCTACACCGGACAGCTATTTCGGAACGGTTAAGGCGATCCATGAAATGACGTTGCAATTCGACGAGATTGCCGAAGCTGTTTGTCCCGTTGGTCTTGGTACGCCCGGTGCTTGGGTCGAACAGAGCAGTGTTATGAAGAACTGCAACAGTACGGTCTTGAACGGAAAGCCATTCCTGCACGACCTGCAGAAACTGCTCAATCGGCCAATTCGAATTGCGAATGACGCGAACTGCATGGCGCTTTCGGAAGCGGTTGACGGTGGCGGCGCGGAGGCGAACTGCGTGTTCGGTGTGATCCTCGGTACGGGTGTCGGCGGTGGTTGTGTCGTCAATGGCAACGTATTAGCCGGTCCTAATCTGCTGGCAGGCGAGTGGGGGCACAACACGTTCCCCAGCGTCCCGGACGATGCTGGGTTGGCGTTGGACCCGAACGATCAACCACGGACTTGCTATTGCGGTCGTACGAACTGCGTTGAGACCTTTTTATCTGGTCGCGGATTAGAAACCACGCATGTTGAACTTCACGACGAACGAATGACTGCGCCGGAAATTGGTCGTGGCGAATCGGAGAGCGCTTCGCGTACGCTCGATGAGTACATAAAGCAGCTAGCAATTGCACTGGTCGTCATCGTAAACATCATCGATCCAGATGTCATCGTTATCGGTGGGGGTCTATCCAACATCACGCGGATCTACGAGAATCTACCAGCGCTACTCAAGCAATACGCGTTTTCGTCGGAAGGTGAGACGCTCGTAGTACCGGCGAAATACGGTGACTCAAGCGGCCGTCGCGGTGCTGCTTGGCTGTTTCCGGCAGACAGCTAACGACCCCTCGAAAACGATCGACATTGACACCACAAGAGTTTAGAGATCAAGTTCTAGAAGCGTTGTATGCAGAAAACACTCAGCAGCTAGTCGAACTCGTCGATGCCTATGAACCAGTAAACGGCGCAACGCCGGATGCGATCGAGAACGAAACACTGGTGGCGCTCGGGAAATTTGGATACTCCGGACGCACGAGTCGCTATAGGCGTAACGTTGCGACACTTATCGAAAAAGGACTTCGGCCTGATCTCACGTCGTGTGCGTACCTCGGGTTGGTTGATCAAGCGAAATCTCTTGTCGACCAGGACGCGACAGTTGTAAATTCTCAAAACTACGAAGGTCGTTCGCCGCTGCATGCGGCTGCAGAAAGAGGCGATCTCACGATGGTCACGTGGCTATGTGAAGCCGGGGCTGATCCTCGTCAACAGGCAGCAGACGGGGAACTCCCGATCGTACGAGCAATGCATGCCGGACCATGGAAAGCTGTGAGCGCTACCGAGATTGTGGATTTCTTAGCTCCATTGTGCGGGTTGGACCAGCAGCTTTGGTTTGCCGCTGGGCGAGGCGATGTTGAAAGCGTGAGATCAATATTGAGTCAACGATCTGTAAATGTCGACGAACCCGACGAAGTAGGTGAAACGCCTCTCTTCCATGCGTGTCATAACAACCAACCAGAAATTGTCCGTTTGATACTCGATGCGGGTGCAGACCCTAATCTCGCGACCGCTTCGGGTGACACACCGTTAGCGACCGCTTGTTTACACTCGTTATCGCAAGAGTGTGACCCAGACATCATCACGATGCTTCTTGAGGCTGGCGCAATCCAGACGATTGAAGCTGCTGTAGTTGGAGAGAACCTTGAATTCATTCGTTCATATACACAAGAGCATCCAGATGTTCTGGCGTCAGACGCCTCGTTTAATCCGTTGTACTACGCCGTGCACACTGGTCGAGCCAAGTCGCTTGAGACGCTTGTTGAGTTGGGCGCACGACCAGATGATGATCTTTGGATCCACGTTGTGCGGATTTTTGGAAAGGACGAGCGTCTACTGCAACGTCTCAGAGCAGCGACTGGAAGGGAAAAAACACAAGCAGACTGATCGAACGAAAGGAGCAGCGCGACGGCGAGTCGTCATGGATGGCGCTGGTCGCGGAAACCAACGTTTGAGCGGTGGTCTTTTGCTCGTTGGTAGTTTGGTACTCAGTTCGTTTTCGTTCTTAACGTTTGCGAATAGCCAAGTGCATGCCGACGTTAATACCGAATCCTCACGCGACATCGCACTCAATAGCGGACAACAGGAAATGCGTGGTCGCGATGTGGTCCCAATCGAGTTTGTTAAACAATTGAGCGACAAATGGCGCGCCGAAGCCATGGCGGGCACAAGCAATGCTCAGTTGTCTGACGAGCATCGTGCGTTGCTGGCTGACGCACTAAGCCGGGTGAATTGGACGCCCTTGTGCTCATACACCGAAGAGTCGATCGTACCTGACGAGGAAGAAGCGCGCATTCGACATCACAGCTTTGAGTTCGATCCCGACGCACTTGATCAGTTGATCGAAGAGGAAGCAGAGTCGTACGCGGATTCCGATGACGATGCGGAAGACGGCGAATCCGAGGGCTTTCTGACTGCATTCGACGAGTTCGGTGGTATGCGAGACGATTTGTCAGCTGCAAAGGTTGTTGACACGTCCGATCTAACCGTGGTTTATCAACTGCCGGTACCGATTGAGTTACTTGAGGAAGGAGTTTCGCCCGAGGATGAGGAGAGCAGGTTCATGAAGAACTTCATGAAGAAACTCATGGACAATCTGCGGGTTCTCTTCACCGTCGATGCGCAGAATCGCGGTCCGAAGGAGATGCACGTTGAATTGCTGAAGCCTGTTCGTGTTATCCCGGGTGTGAAGATCAAGAAGATGAACTTCACGACGAATTTTCGATACCTCGAAGACATTCAGGAATTCGCTTCGTACAGAGACGCTATGGAAATGAGCGCTCGTGCTTTCTTAGTCGCGGGTTTTTCCGAGAGTGAGTCCCAGACCCTGTCTGACTTTCAATGTGTCGGCAAAGGTTGACAGAAATCGGAAACGGGTGCCGATAGGCTACGAAAGTAGTGATTTAATCGTTGCGATTGGCTGCGACTGAGCGGAGTTCTCGAAGTCGTGACGATTTCACAATCCGTATGAGATTTGCACTCGTTTTTCGACCATATTTGATTGAAACAAACGATATCGGGGGAGCATTGTCCAGCATATTAACGGCGCAGAACGGCTTCTATAATCATTTTGAACGACCTAAATACGTGCTAGATGCCTTCTGATCGGGCGAATCAAGATACCAATCCAGACGAAACCGCTGAATGGATCGATTCGCTTGATTACGTACTAAAGCATGAAGGTACGGATCGAGCGGCTTATCTACTTCGCCAACTTTCGTCCCAACTAACCCGCAATGGCTCACAGGTACCGTTTGCGGTCCATACACCTTACCGCAATACGATCCCGACCCACTTAGAGGCGAGTATCCCAGGGGATCTCCACATCGAACGACGTATTCGAAGCATGATGCGTTGGAATGCGCTCGCGATGGTCGTGCGCGCGAACCGCAAAGACGGCGATTTAGGCGGGCACATATCGACGTTTGCCTCTTCCGCGACGCTTTATGACGTAGGGTTCAACCACTTTTTTCGTGGTCCCGAAGACGAGACGGCTGGCGACCTGATCTATTTCCAGGGACATAGCGCGCCGGGAATTTATGCGCGCTCTTATCTTGAAGGACGGTTAAACGAAGAGGATCTAGACAGTTTCCGTCAAGAAACCAACGGCAAGGGTCTCTCGTCGTACCCTCATCCGAAATTGATGCCCAACTATTGGCAATTCCCGACCGTATCCATGGGTCTTGGTCCGATGCAGGCGGTGTACCAAGCGCACATCATGAAATATCTTGATGCGCGCGGGTTAATCCCTATGCGGGATCGAAAAGTTTGGGCTTTTCTAGGCGACGGCGAATGCGACGAACCTGAGACGATGGGTGCTTTGGCGTTGGCGGGACGTGAGCGACTGGACAACCTCATCTTCGTCATCAATTGCAATCTGCAGCGACTCGACGGTCCAGTGCGCGGGAACGGCAAGATCATTCAAGAACTTGAAGGTGCGTTTCGCGGCGCTGGCTGGAACGTCATTAAGGTTGTTTGGGGACGTCTTTGGGATTCACTGCTCGCGAATGACGCAAAAGGTTTACTGCAGCAGCGAATGGATGAAACCGTCGACGGGGAGTATCAAAACTACAAAGCGAAGGGCGGGGGTTACACGCGTGCGGAGTTCTTCGGTAAATACCCTGAAACTCTGGAGCTGGTCAAAGATCTAAGCGACGATCAAATCATGCGCCTCAATCGAGGCGGTCACGATCCGCAAAAGGTCTATGCTGCGTATCACGCTGCCGTTCACCATCAAGGTCAACCGACGGTCATCATGGCAAAGACCGTCAAAGGCTATGGGATGGGCGATGCAGGAGAATCCGAAAACACCACGCATCAAGTGAAGAAGCTGACGTTTGACGAACTTAAACACTTCCGCGACCGGTTTGATATTCCGCTGACTGATGTAGAAGTTGAATCGGTGCCTTACTACAGACCGCCGAAAGACCATGCTGAGATGGTGTATCTGCGACACCAGCGCGAAAAGCTAGGTGGACCGATCCCACACCGAATCGAAGTGAAAGCGCGATTTGAAGTGCCGGACCTTTCGATCATGAAGGCACAGCTCGAGGGATCTCGCAATCGTGAGATTTCCACGACAATGGCATTTGTCCGCATCTTAGGTTCGTTACTCCGCGACAAGGAAATCAAAGACCGTATCGTGCCGATCATCCCGGACGAAGCGCGAACGTTCGGAATGGAGGGGTTATTCCGACAGCTAGGGATTTACTCTTCGGAAGGTCAGCTCTACGAACCCGTTGATGCCGGTGAACTCGCTGCGTATCGTGAGACCAAGGATGGTCAAGTGCTTGAGGAAGGTATCAACGAGGCGGGTGCGTTTGCTGCGTGGATAGCGGCGGCTACTTCGTACAGCACGCACGGTTTCACGCTGATCCCGTTCTACATCTTCTACTCGATGTTTGGGTTCCAGCGTGTAGGTGATTTCGCTTGGGCGGCGGGTGATATGCAGGCACGAGGTTTTCTACTCGGAGCCACCGCCGGTCGTACAACGCTTAACGGTGAAGGACTACAGCACGCTGACGGTCATAGTCACGTGTTGTCCGCGACGATCCCGAACTGCGTTTCATATGACCCCTGCTATGCGTATGAACTGGCAGTCATCGTTCACAACGGTCTCCAACGAATGTTCGCCAACGACGAACACGTCTTTTTCTACATCACGTTGATGAATGAGAACTACGCGCAACCATCGATGCCAGATGGGATCGAAGATGACATCCTCAGAGGGATGTACCTTTTATCGACTCACGGCGATGCGGAACGCCAAACCGGTCGTGCGGTGAATCTACTCGGCGGCGGCACGATTTTGAGGGAAGTTATCAACGCAGCGGAGCGGTTGTCGACAGAATACGATGTGACCTGTCGAGTTTGGAGTGTGACCAGCTTCACTGAACTCGCACGGAATGGACTCGAAGTCGAGCGTTGGAACATGCTCCATCCTGATCAACCGCAGCGCGAGTCATTTGTCGCGCAGAAACTTAGCGGAGAGACGCCCGTCATTGCGGCGAGCGATTACATGAAACTCCATGCTGAGTCGATTCGATCGTCGTTTGAGGCGCCATATCGTGTGCTTGGTACCGATGGATTTGGTCGGAGTGATAGTCGCAAGGCTCTGCGAAGCCATTTTGAGGTCGATGAACGCTACATCACGCTCGCAGCGCTTAAGGAGCTCGCTGATGCTCAAGTGATATCGGATGCCGATGTCGCCAAAGCGATTGTCGATTTGGAAATTGATCCCTCGAAACCAGAGCCGCGTCACGCATGAGCGACTTCAACGTCGTCATTCCTGATGTCGGAGAAGCCCAGGATGTCGAGGTCATCGAGATTTGCGTGGAGATCGGTCAGCAAGTCGAAATCGACGATGCGTTATTAGTCATTGAATCCGATAAAGCATCGATGGAGGTTCCATCACCGAAAGCCGGTACGGTGAAGTCAATTGATGTCAAACTCGGAGACATCATCGATACCGGGGATCTGGTTGCGGTATTGGAAGTAGCGGCGACAGAGGAAGAGCCCTCTCCAGCATCTGATACGCCGTCAGTCGAACGAATTAGTGACGCCCACGAAGCGGCAGATTCCAAAAAAGCCGACGACGCCGACGACGCGATTCCCCAATCGACAACCGCGGACGGTCACGGAGACCTGTTTGAAATCCGCTTGCCGGAATTAGGTGATGTCGAGGACGTTGAGGTCATCGAAGTGCTTGTCGAGGTCGGCCAGTCAGTGTCCTCCGATCAAGCACTCATCGTGCTCGAGTCTGATAAAGCCACGATGGAGATCCCGTCCTCTGTAGAAGGTGTACTAGAGAGTCTCGAAGTGGCAGTTGGCGATAAGGTCACCGACCATACCCTCGTCGCGATCATCAGAGTCGTAGGCGCACGGTCAGAACCTGCGACGAACCAACCGTCAGTTCCTGTTGAAACTTCAACTGCCTCTGAAGCAACGGTGGGATCTGAACCAGTCGTACCTGACGAAGTCGATCACGTTTCGACAGAAGACGAAACGACGCGCGATCGAGCTGCTGCTGTCTACGCCGGTCCTGCAGTGAGGCGATTGGCACGAGAACTAGGCGTTGATCTATCCGTGGTTAATGGTTCGGGCGTTCGTGGTCGCATCGTCAAAGACGATGTGAAGCTCTACGTCAAATCCGAGATGCTCAAACCAGCCGTGGAGGTTTCGACGGCTGGACTACCAGAGGTTGAATATCCAGATTTCTCAAGATTCGGTGAGACAGAGGAAGTTCCGCTCACGCGCATGCAGTCGCGAGGCGCGGAGAACTTGGTGCGCAGTTGGCTAAACGTAGTACACGTAACCCAACACGACGAAGCAGACGTAACTGAGCTTGAGGAATTCCGTGTCGAGTTGAATGATCAAGGTCAACTTGGTGAACAACGGTTAACGGCACTTCCTTTCATTCTCAAAGCATGTGCGTCGACGCTTCGTGAACACCCGCGATTTAACGCGTCGATTAATCCCTCGCTGAAGACACTCATACTGAAAAAGTACATTCACATCGGTGTTGCGGTCGATACTCCTGAAGGTTTAGTCGTGCCGGTCATACGAGATGTTCTCGATAAAGGACTGCGTGATCTTGCATCTGAACTCGATACACTCAGTACCGCAGCACGTGAGAAGAAACTCACACCTGATCAGATCAGTGGAGCTAGTTTTACGGTCTCGAGTTTAGGACGGATTGGTGGGACAGGCTTCACGCCGATCATCAATGCGCCAGAGGTAGCGATACTCGGGGTAGCGAGGTTGGCAACGAAGCCTGTTTGGGACGGCACGACATTCGAACCAAGGAAGATACTACCGTTATCACTTTCGTATGACCATCGCGCGATCAACGGTGCGGAGGGTGGTCGCTTCATGCAATCGCTCGTTGAGAAACTCGGTGATGTAAGACGATTGATCCTATAGTCGAACCAAGCCCTAAATCATTAATTAGCTGAACTACTAGAGTTATTTACTGGCTTTTTACCATCTAGCGATCCAACGTCTAAGCAGTCACGGAGGAGCACCGGTACTTTTCGAGGGTTCGAATATCGAAGAACAGAACTCGCGGTATTACTGTGAAATATTGAAGTGTGACTTCGAAATTTCACAGTTTTTAATCGATGATCTACGTTGAAAAAGTCCTCGTTTAAATCATCGTGGCACATGCGATGAAGCCATAAAGTCATTAGATCAGTTATTTAATGCACCTATCACCGCAGGGCGGTTGATGTCTCGAAGGAACATCCGGTTTTAGTGATTAGAACCTTCGACGGGCGGTCGCATGCATTGGGTTGTAAAGCCATCTGAGAGACGTGTACGCGATTTAACTCGCAGACTAAGCAACTCGTCGCTGACCATCCTCTATGCTTCGCACCGTTATTAATCGAGAGGACCCCTACATCGTGGCGTATGAACAAATCATCGTTGACACAGACGGACGAGTCGGTGTCATCACATTGAACCGACCTGAACGCCTTAACGCATGGACAGATACGATGGCTTCCGAACTGGGACAACAGATTGGCGAATGGAATGAGGATGATTCCATCGGCGCGATTCTGGTAACCGGGGCCGGTCGAGCATTTTGTGCAGGTGCTGACTTAAACGTATTCGCCGAGCGGGTCGAAACCAACAAATCCGGCGAAGGTGAATCATTTCGTCTCGGGGGTGTGAATTTCACACACTTTATTCGCAATTCAAAGCCAACCGTCGCGGCCATCAATGGCTACTCAGTTGGCGTCGGTTTGACGATGATCCTACCGTTTGACATCCGAATCGCGTCCACTGCAGCAAATTTGAGCATTCGCTTTATCAAGATGGGGCTAATGCCGGAACTAGGTTCGACGCGTCTATTAGCTAATCTGATTGGACTTGGACCAGCGACGGACATGTGCCTCACAGGACGAATGGTGCCTGCCGATGAAGCTTTGAGCCTCGGATTGGTAAGTGCGGTGGCAGAACCCGATGAGCTGATGGATGTTGCAATGGCGAAGGCGCAAGAAATCGCGAACAACCCCACTCAAGCGGTCATGATGATCAAGGAGTTACTTAGCCGGAATCCAATGGATGCCGATCTGGAAGCCGTTATGGAACGAGAAAGTATTCGAGACCAGATTGCTCGACGTCTTCCGGATCACGCTGAAGCGGTATCAGCGTTTCTAGCTAAACGCGATCCTAATTTCAATCAGTGATAGCAACGACTTAGGGAACGGTAGCGATGGGCAGACTCGACGGAAAGATTGCTGTAATCACGGGCGCTACGAGTGGTATAGGTGAGGCGACTGTCGATGCGTACTGTGCCGAAGGCGCAAAGGTCGTGTTTTGCGGTCGAAACGAAGAGTTCGGGGCGGAAGTTGAAGCTAGACAACCTGATGGCACCGCCGTATTTGTGAAGGCGGATGTGTTACACGAGGAAGAGATTGCAAAGGTCATCAATACTGCCGTCGAAACGTGGGGTCGAATTGATGTGTTGTTCAATAATGCGGGAGGTTCATCGGCGATCCCAGGTCGCCCTCACGCTTTCAACATAGAAGACGTGAATGAGGAGAGTTTTAAGTACTCCCAGTGGTACTTATTAGGTACCTGTATGGTAGCAACGAAGCTTGTGTCTCCGATCATGCGCAGACAACAATCAGGTTCGATCATCAACAACTCATCGAAAGGCGCACACCAAGCGGAAGTTGCCGCGGATCCACTTTATTCGGCCGCTAAAGCAGGGCTGTCGAACTACACGAAAGCCGCTGCTATGCAATTGGGACCTCTGGGTATACGTGTGAATGCAGTAAGTCCCGGTGCGATCGCCACGCCTATCTTCTGGGGAGGTCACACACACGGTCAACAAATCACCGCGGAACATAAGAAAAACCGCTTGGCGCGATTCGTCCGCAACGTAAGCGGTGGGTTAATGCCGTTGACCGGACCGGGCGGCGAAGCAAGCGATATCGCGTATGCGTGTGTGTACCTGGGAAGCGATGAAAGCCGTTGGGTAACGGGTATCGATCTCGTTGTCGATGGTGGCATGCTCGCCGTTAAGGGTGATCATGTTGGCACGGCAAAGCAGATGCGGGAAATGTGGGAGAAGCGTGACGCAGAAGCAGCTTCAACCTAGCTCTAGCTATCGGTTTTGGTGCCGTGTATCCATTAGAACCAACGATCGTGAATCGCTTGGTAACGCCCATCCGCTTGAAGTTTGAGAATCGTTGAGTTAAACGATTCACGTAATGGCGACGATTCTTGCAAAGCAATCCCGATAAAGTGAGGTGAAAACGTTGGACCGGTCGCAACTAGGTCTCCACTGTGTTGGACTAGATGAGAGATCGCGAGAGTGTCGTGCATGATGACGTCTACGGTTCCTTCGCGCATGGCGTCAGCAGCCTCGACGAGGTTAACATACGGCTTTGTTTCAACGCCAAGCGTGTTCAGATATACGTCGGCTGCGGTCCCTTTTTTCGTTCCAATCGCGTACGTCCGCAGGTCACTCACAGATTGAACCGGTTTTGCGGCACGTTGCCCTATCGCATCTGCAGCGAACTGGCTGAAAATCACGCCAAACGCCGTCACGCCGGTCAAGATCAATAGAGCGGCACTGATTCGCCCTAACCAACGTTGAGGTGCGATGTCGCCGTACCCGACGGTCGACATGGTGACCAGACTAAACCAAATCGACTGGAATACACCTGGAAAGTAGCGATCGCTAATCGCGGACTGCCCATGCTCGGACCACCACATTAGATGGGCAAAGAAGATGACGAACAGCAACAATAGAAGCAGCATCTTCAGACTTTCGTCGCTGAAATTTGGAATCAGACTCGCCTCAATCAAACTCGCAACTACGAATCCGTTCGCGGCTAGCGCATGGGTGAAATCCATGTCCTGCTCGCGATCGGCGGATATGCTGATACACCCTATCGCGACGTCGGCACTACCGTCTCGTATAGTGTTGAGTTTTTCGTTGAAGTCGACTAACTTGAGTTCGTAATCAAGCTCAAGTTCACCTGCCATCGCTCTCCACAGCTCAATCGAGAAACCACTTAACTCTTCATCGGCAAACACGCACGGCGGCAGCTCGCTCACGACGACGCGAAGCTGTTCCTCTGCGATGACACACGAGCTGGTGAAGGTGAATGCTAGAGCGAAGAAGACTCGCGCGTTACACAACCTAATCAATTACACGATTCACTGCTTGCTTATTCGTTTCCGCACAAACATGAACACAACAAAAACTACGATCGTCAATGCAACAATCGTCAATAGACTGGTAAGCCAACCGAGAACGAAGTAGAGAAGCGCCCCTATTACGATCACACCGAGCGTGTACCAAAGTGCTTTTTTCATGTCAAGCGACCGCTGATAAAAGAACCTAACACGGATCTCGTCAAGCGCTACAGCTTGTCGGGTAGGTCAGGCGCAGGTGGTTTTGCCGCTTCGTCTACTCCGGCGAGCACGGCCGCGACGTCAGCGTCTTCGAAAGCTGGATCTTTCTTTTCGCGCGCGTCGCCTAACAATTCAGCACGACGGTTTGCGGCGTTCGCCGCTTGGCGCGACTTCTCAGCTTGTTCCTGCATGACTTTGGATGCAACACCTAAATTCGTGCTGCCAGTGCGTATACCGGCTAACCGCTCCTGGTGCTGAGCACGCTTATTTGCACGACTTTCTGCACGCTTCGCACGTTCCATTTCCGCTTGAGCCTTCTTGAGATTCGACTCGAGCATCTTGATCGTTTCTGCCATTTCTTCCTGAATGGCTTCAACTTCGTCGAGGTCTTGCTTCGCCATTTCGGCTTCTTCGATCTCGGTGCGAGCGCTCGCAAGTAGCTCTGCTGCTTCCGCTTTGAGCTTGTCAGCAGCGAGGGATAGTTTGTCAGATTTTTCAGGGCTCGCGGCGGCGGCATCTTCGAGTGCGCGGATTTGATCCATCTTCTTGTTGTACGCATTGCGTGCCGCTTCTGCCTCGGCGGCTTCACGGTTGTACGTCACACGATAGTCCTCGACTTCGAGCGCGAACTTCTCGAACTTCTCCCGTTCCGCCGCGATCTCAGCTTTGGAAGTACCTTCTGGGTCGAGTTTGACCATACCAGTCAAGATGGCATCGCCAGCATCAGCCAGTTTGCCTTCCCCATAGTTTTTCCAGAATGCGAGTTTGTCTAGCACGATTGCATCCTCCTTGTGTGCATGTTGAGTGAAATGAACTTTGTTTTAGATTGCATCGGGCAGCTCCAGATCATTGGCGGCGAGTGGCAACCCTACCCAGATTCGAACCCGAAAGCCATCGGTGTCGCGTTCAACGGTTGGCAACAGATACTCTTGCGTCTCGACCCCACCCAAGCCGTCAAATACTCGCGCGAAAAGCATGGTGCCGAGATGTTCAACGTCCGTTCGACCTTCGCCGTACGCGTCGAGCGTTATCGTTTCGGTAAGAGCAGCTGGTTTCAGCCAAATATCTTGATCCGCTTCCCACAATCGTTCGTAGGTTGATTCCTCTGGCGTATGAAAGAGAGGCATTCCGAGAATACCTTCATCCTTTGCGAGCCAGAAATCGACAGCCGAGGTTTCATCTTCATGTTCGGGCACGTCAGCCAGGGAGACGTGATAAAGCGGTATTTCGTATTGCTCATGGAACACGTACCGCTCGTCGACGTATTCACCGCCGTCATTCATCAACAGCATCAACATGACGCTCTCGTCCGTGTCGTCGCGGGAGTCTAGATAGAGTCGGAAAGTCTTCATTCCGGCAAGCTCGACTTCGCTGAATGCGGCAAGCAAGGTCTCAGCACCTGGATAGGGGACATGGGTCGCATCTCCGGCCAATAGAAATGGCGCTTCTGCAAACTGCACGCGAGATCCAATCCGTAGGTTTAAAGGTAGGTCTCCATCAACTCGGGTCCTGTCCTTACCATCGCCCGACCAGCGATCCTTTGCTGCTTGGACCTTCAAGCGCAAATACTGCTTCATCGACATCGCGGACGACTCAATCGTGAAATAGACATTTGTTGGCGACGCTCAGTGCTCGCGAGTCAAGTCATCGATCGCGGGTTGGGCATCGAGTACGGTACCGAGAAAAGCGTCGTAGGCCTGTGCGTTCTCATCGCGCCAAGCCAGGCTGGCAATCATGTCGACTGGCACTGTCAGTGTCTCAACTTCAGAGAAGAGCAGTCCGTCTTGTATGTTCGGGTACTGGTTATCGGGAATGTCAAGAAACACGTAGACATCCTCACCAGACGGATCCTGATGACCTTGGAACAGCTTGCCGTGGCCATACTCCATGTCGTTGAAATCCCAATCGTTTACGGGAACGAGCACGACTTGGTCACCAAGTGTGTTCGCTCGCTGTAGCAATTGCGTGTTAAGCGATGCGACAAAAAGCATGCAGTCCGCTTCACCATTAGCGACACGATTGAGAGCAGTTGTACCACCGACGTTTCGTGTGTTGACGGCTGCGTAGGTGTCATCCATATAGACGAATTCGCTCCAGGTGAGTTCCGTTCCAGAGCCCTTTACATCGACCAACAAGGTCTTACCTGGAAGGTCGCCGACATCGTCAATGTCGCTTTCGCGATTGCAGACCATATGAGCAAACTCAACTGCAGGTGTCGCCACGCGTTCGAAGTTGTAACCACCGGACGGATTTTGTTCTGCATAGACCCCAAATGCATTTCGTTGAACATATGCGCCGTCACATGTGCCGTTCTGCATGAATTCCAGGTTTTGCATCGAACCGTTGGTGTTCACGATCTCGATCAAGACACCGTCGCCCGCTTGTTGTTTTAGGATCTCGCCGAAGCGGTTGTAGTTGCCTTCGGTGCGAGCAGTACATAACTTGAAAGTCGGCGCAAGCGATCGGGCGACTTCTGGGGCAAGCACCATATCAGGGTCGACGCCAACAGGTAAATAGGTCGGGTCGATCGGGGTGCCTTCGAGTTTCGCCATTTCCGCCTTTAACGCGTCAAGCTGCGCCTTAATCTCGGCGTTTTCAGTTGCTTGACTTTCCATTTCAGCCATCCATTCCTTCATGCCAGGATCGTTCTGATGATGGTAGGCGAAAGCTGAGTAGTGTGGCGTAAACGCGTGGCCGAGCATGTACCCCAGGAACAAGCCGTCAAACATACCGTAGCGAGGCGCACCCATATAGACGTAACCGGGTGTGTCCCAGCCACCATAGAAGCCGTCACGACGTTGCCAGTAATCGTTGCGAGTCCGCCCGGAGTTTTGCGACGCGCGCTGATAGAGTGGCGATGAAGACGTGGCGCGTCCCGTGTTAGTTGCCGTGCCTTGGAATTTACTTTGATGTTGCGACTGATAGTTGCGATACGCGTTTTGTTGTCGTGTACTTCGGAAGTTGTTGGTCGGCGCACGCGCAAAGCGCGTCGAAGTAGACGCTCTGCTTGCTGCGCCGGTCGTTGACCCGGCACGTGTCGCACCACCAAAACCACCGGAGCGTTGTCGGGATGTTGCCGACTGTGAAGTTGGTCGACTAGTCGTGGCTTTCGGACGGGGTGTTGTCTTACGCGAGAAGCTTTTGAACGCAGGTGCTTTGTAACTACGAGCGCTGCTGAACTTAAACGATCCACCGAACCGTCGCGCATCGGCGTCGTATGCGACACCGACGACCAGGATCGTCGTAAATAGACCGGCGATTAGTGACTTCAACATATTGGGGCAACTCCTCTTTCACGGTGGACGTTAGTCGCTATCATACATTTAGTGAAATAGTGGTGTTAGGTTGTAACAGTTTTGGTAATGATGTCGGTATATTGTCGTATTGTACTACACCATTAACCATGATGTTTGATTGCTGCGGAGTATTGTGTGGATCTTAAAACGATTTTGACGACGGACATTGATGCTAATCGCCATGCGATAGGGAAACCGCTCGTATACCGGGTACATCGTTCCGTAAGAGGCGGTAATCTGGCGGATATGGATGCAAAGCCGCTTGCCTGGGCGGTGGCGATTCCGATCGACGGCGCGATGCATTCGTTGGTGAGCGTCCGAAAAAATCGTCGCGAGTGGCAGGACCTTAATCGCCTTGCGCGCGAAATGCGTCAACTTGGTTTCATCGAATACGAAATCCGCGACAACCTTAGTTCGACGTAGGTGCGGAGCTTAGTCCTTTAGTGGCTGCCACAGTACCTCATCTTCGCACACACTTCGCGAGGCAACGAATAAGAAATCCGAGATTCGGTTAAGAAATGCGCCGATAGATGCTTCGATCAAGGTTGCGTCACTGAGTCGCCAAAACACGCGCTCGCATCGCCGCGTTGTTGCGCGTGCGATATGCAGACGCGCATTTGGTTCATTTCCGCCGGGTAGCACGAATTCCGCAAGAGGCTCGAGCTTCGAGTTGAGGGTCTCGGTCACGTCAGTAAGCCGTTCAGTTTCACGAGCCCAGAACGGTTGCGGTTTGCCGGTTGCGACCGCGGCGCCTACGTCGAATACGCGCGCTTGAATTAGTCTGATTTCATCAAGCAGCTCATCTTCGAGCACTAGCGCCGCTGATCCTAAGTCACAGTTGAGCTCATCTAACGCGCCGACGAGCACCATACGCGGACTGCCTTTGTCGTGTCGCTTGCCGTCCGCAAGGCTGGTTTCGCCGAGGTCGCCACTGGTCGTCGTTACGCGGTCGATACGCGGTCGGTCGTTTGCCATTTCGCTTAGTTCCTAGAGTTGCATACAGCAACTGTACTTCTTGTCCAAGTCCATTTTTCTTGCGACACAACGTGTCGCGAAGGCATTTATCTTTGCGAGCGTGAAAAGAAAAGAGAGAAATGAGATGCTGAGAAACCTTCGTATTCGAGAGCGAACTGGGTTGCCAAATTTCTGCGTTGCGGACGGCAAACGAAGCTCGACACCACGAACGGACCGAGTAGACCTTCAGCTGGATAGCGGGATTCGAGCAGTAGCGATTGACCTGGACCTTAGCTACGAAGAAGCGCGTCGTTTTATCGAACTAGAGATACCTTCGGCGGATCTGAAGAACATCGGCGTACCGCGAGATTGGATGACGCGATTTTTTGAATACGCAGGATATGCCAAAGCGCCTCAACCAACCACCACGCTTTCGTTAAGACAAGTGCTCGCGATGCAAAACATGCATCACCGGGTCATGCTAGAAGTTGACGATTCGGTATACGTTCCACTGGTCGACGGCGTTTTGTACGACATTAGGGATTGGCGTGACGACATGCATCGGAAGATCACCGGTTACTGGGTCTACCGCCAACGTCGCGACGTGTGGCCAGGTACATTGAACGGACGAGTCGTAGATGCAAGCGGCTGCGTTGTCGCGGAATTCGAGGATTCGGACGTTTTGGTTCGAGAACCTGCTGAACTTGCAGGTTATGCATTTCACACTCGTCGCTTCGACAACGCTTGGGAGCTGGATGAGAAAGGTGAGAGTACGTTTGAGGCGGTATTTGCGGTAACGCTGCAACACTCACCGAACGCGTTACGTGTTCACGCGCAATCGATAAGGTGCTCGCCAAAGTACGTGCAAGCATTCGCGAGCGAGTCGGCACCGGAAGGCGATCCATCAGGTCGTATTCAGAGGATGTCAAAGCGTGCGATGTTGGACGCCCGTCGACTACTTGACGCGTGTGACCTGGAATACGAGCTCAAGGGAAACGGCACGCTTCGACTTGGCAACGCGCTTGCCTATCGACCTCGCACGGGTGAAGTCTTCACGGCGCGTGGACGTCGAGTGAGAGTTTCACGCGGCTTCAAGTCGTTACTTCGGACTCTGTAGTGCTGATGCGAGTACGTTGCCGTTTTGTTTTAACTTGTATAAAATCACAGTTAAGGGGAGGAATTGATCATGAAAATACAAAATGAGGAGGTGTATTCGATTGGTCACTCGAATATGAGTTATCGATCCTTCGCATCTTTGCTTAGGAAGTGGTCAATTGAACAGGTCGTTGATGTTCGGTCAATTCCGTTCAGTCGACACGTACCACACTTCAACTATGAAGTGATTCGACGTAAACTGCGTCAGTCGGGATTCGAGTACCTGTATCTTGGCAATCAGCTCGGTACCCACAATTCGCGCATGCGGAATAGCTGCGAAAGCCTCTCTGATTACCGAAAGCAGATCGCTTGTGATGCGTTCAGCGACGGGATGTCGCAGCTAATTGAGCAAATACGTGAGAACCGCGTCGCCATCATGTGCGTCGAAAGTGCGCCGTATCGGTGTCACCGCCACACCATACTTGCTTTGGAGCTGGCGAAGGTCGGTGTGGCGACTCAGCACATTTTCAAGGACGGCCAAGTGCGGAGCGCGTTTGATGCTCCGGTAGAAAAGGTCGTCACTGATGAGCGTTGGGTTCAGCGTAGCCTATTTGACAGCGTAGAAGCGGAGCCTCTCGCGACCGGTAACAGTATTAACGAGATGTTGCCTCGGGTTGCCTAGCTCTCAACCGGAGTCTCACCTAGGGACTTGCTGATCCACCAGAGGATCACAAGGGCGGGGGAAACCATCAGCGCCGTAAGGATGAAAAACGACATCCAATCGCCTGCTAGCCAATCTACTAGGATTCCGCTAGAAGCGGCAAGAAGCGTACGCCCTGCGTTTCCTAATGACGCTAGCGCCCCGTATTGCGTCGCGGCATGTAGGTGACTCGTGAAAAACGTAAGGAAGGCTACGAACGCAACCGTCGAAAGCGCACTCGTGATTCCGTCTGCAACGAGAGCGAATATCAGCAAGGACTTATCAGGTCCGACGGTGGCTAACCAGGCAAACAAGAGATTGGTCGATGCCATACCGATACCTGCAAGCATGAGCCCTTTGACTGTGCCGAATTTGCTTGTAAAAAAACCGGCGGCTATTGCACACGTGATGGTGATTACTAATCCCAACCCTTTGGAGTAGACACCAATATCGGCGTTCGAGAAGCCAATTTCTTTGTAAAACACGACGACCATGCGACCGAGAAATGCTTCACCTAACTTAAACATGAAGATAAAAAGAAGCAATCCGAGTGCTAGTCGTAATCCATTCCGCTGAAAGAACTCCGTAACCGCGGCGACGTATGATCGATCAAAGAACTGGATACGTGTGATTCGAGACACAGGTTCATTAGTTGCTGTAACTTTGGTAGGTTCCTTTACCGCCCATAAGACACCTACGAGCATTGCTACGAGTATTCCTGTAAGTCCGAAAAAGACCGTATTCCACCCAAACTGATCTGCCAGAATGAATGCAAATGTGCCTGGCAGACTCACGCCGGTCCACCAGCCGCACGTAGCCATTGCGGCGGCGTGACCAATCATGTGTTCTTCGTGCGTCTCAATAACCGTGACACGATAGGCGTCAATTGCCAGGTCTTGAGTGGCAGAAACGACCGCGATTCCTAGACACACGGCTGCGGTCAGGAACAGGCTGACAGCGGGTCCTGTGGCCGCGAGGATTAGAACTTGAGCGATCAGGAGCAACAAGCAGAGGACAATCCATGATCGTCTGTGACCGAGCCGACGTAAACCGGGTAGAGGTAGGTGGTCGATCAATGGTGCCCATAAGAAATTGATGGTGTACGCCACAAATACGGCACCGAATAAACCAATCGCTGTGCGGGAGAGATCAAGGTCAGCTAACCACGCGGTCATCCCAGCGCCGATGAATAACCAGGGAAATCCACTTACCGTACCTAATAGGAAGATACGCCAGAGGCGCAAGTCGAGGTAGACTGAAATCTTCTCGAGTACAGTCGTATTGGCGGTTGTGTCGGTCATGTGGATTGACTTATTGAGCTCAGGCTAATTTCGATAGTTTTTAAACTGAAGTGGCATCGGTAGATCCATATCTCGCAATTCTGCTATCGCTTCTTGCAGTTCGTCTCGTTTCTTACCAGAAATGCGAACCTGATCCCCTTGTATTTGCACCTGCAGTTTCTTGTTTAGATCCTTCACGCGCTTACTAATCAATCTAGTCGTATCTCGATCGATTCCTTCGATAAGCGGAATTACTTGACGTTTAGTTTTCCCAAGAGGTGTGACTTCACCAGGTTGGAGTACCTTAACGTCGACCTTCCTGTTTACCAGCTTGGATCTCAGGATGTCTAATAATTGTTGGAGTTGAAATTCTTCTTCCGCATGCAGCTCGACTGCTCTATCCGAGAGTTCGATTCCGGCATCGACGTGGCGAAAATCAAACCTTGTTCGAAGCTCTCGTCTTGCCTGATCCACTGCGTTGCGCACTTCTTGCCAATCGATTTCTGATACAGCGTCAAAGCTCGGCATAGGAAGTTCGCCTTACGAGAGGTCGATTCCAATCATCATATCACTGTAGTCGCAATGCTCGAGAGAATCCACGTGCGTGCGTGCTTTTAAATTGGATGATTAGTGGGACCTATCACCACGACATAGAACCGAAGCGCGCTTTCGATCACTCACCGACCAAATTCGGACTTCAGTGCGATATATACGAGTGAACCTTGCCAAGGGACGACTGAATCGCTTCGGTAAATTCGTCCACAACACGTCTCAAACTGTCCAGGCGATGGATAGTTGTCGAATACGTTTTCGACACCTAGTTCAAGTTGCAGGCCATTATCGAAGTTAAACGAGCTTGAGATATCGGCGAAGAATTCGGTGTCGAAAGTTTGAATGTCTTCTAAAGTCGCGTTGCTTGCGTTTTGGTATGGTCCGTATGCTCGGAAGCGAATTAAGAAATCGAGTATGCGCCATGTATGACGGGTCGTGAATGTAGCTCGATGCGATGGGACGCCGTTCTCGATATCAAAAACACCTTCGTCATCGATGTACGCGCCGCGTCGTGTGACCTCTGTGCGATTGACGTTAACAAGCCATGAAAGCAACGTCGAGCCAAGACTCGAATCAAATTGAAAGTGTCCAGTCATGTCTATGCCCGAGGTCTTGGTATCAACATCGTTAGTAAAGAACGACACGCGACCAATGTCTCGCGCGCCGGGTACAGCTAGCTCGACAAGTTTCTCGCGTTGCGACGGCCCGACCTCGAACCCGCTTGCCAAAATCAGTCGATCGTCGATGACTGTCGAATAGGCGTCCAACGTGATGTCGCCGAATCTCGAAGAACTGATAGTCGCACCGAGGGTAAACGAAATTGCACGTTCTGGTAGAAGCTCTTTGCTTCCGAACAACATCGATGCGGCATGAGTTGCAGGAAACAGACCAACAGCTTCTGGCGACCCATCTGGTGCGATACGAGTGGAAACGTTCGTCGTTGAGAGTTGCCCAGTTGTGGGGGCGCGGAAACCGGTACCCACTGAACCTCGAATGTTCAGATTAGAGCTGATTTGATACTTTGTTGCTAGCTTCCACACCGCAATATCGCCGAAATCCTCGAAGTACTCATAGCGTAGTGCTGAATTAATCAGCAGAGGCTCTGCGGGATTGATTTCGCCGTCTACATAGAGTCCGAAGCTCTCTCGTGATTGCTCGGTCGCGTACAGGGGCGAGTAACCCGGAAAACCATTCGACCCGATGGGTAGTGTGTTGTTGATCGGATCACCGGTTGGACACAAAGCGCCACTCATTACATACCCAGGTATTCGACATTCGATCGTAGTTAGCGCGTCATCGGGGTCAGCGTCGACTTCTGCTTGTGTGATTTCAAAGTTAAACGGATCGCGGATGCCAAATGGTCCTAACTCGTACGACGCAGGATCAACCGACTCTATTTCGTAGCGTTCGTACCTCCGCTCGAAACCCAATGCCAGACTCATCGGTTCGATAGCACCGATTTCTAACGAACCGGAAAGGTCGGCGTTCAAAGTTAGCTCTTGGTTTCCTAAATTGCCTGGTCGAAATGACGTAGGCGAACGAGGACCTAACGAAGGATTGAGAGTGTTTGCAATGTGGTATTCGACAACGCTACGTCCGGAGTTCAACGAGAAATCGGCTGACCAAAGAGCACTTAAATCACGCTGCATTCCGACTAGAAGAGCGACCTCCACAACATCGCCAGAAAACTGAGGCGTAAATCCGGCAGGATATATGGACTGGCGTATGTCAAAGATCGAACCGTCCTCCAACCGGACTGGATGAAATGTGTTTATGCCTGCGCGGCGATAAAAGAATCCACCTGTTTGCTCTTTAATCGTGTAATTTGTAAATCCATAGATATCCCAATCGCCAACCTCGTTCAAGCGGAAATTGAGCACCCCGGCGTATTGGCTGCGGCTCGGTTGGCCCCAGATCTGCTCGGGATTCCTAAATGGACGATCTCCGCCTACAGATTCGAAGTGATCACGGTACCGCGTATCGGGATCGTCAGGGATTCCGTCGGGTTCCAGAATCACATTGATCAAACTGCCAGCTTCATCGTATACGTAAGTAAATGCGTCGGGACCGTAAAACTCCTTCCCGTTGACCGATAGTGTGGCATCTAACGCTTCATGAGGGAGTACACCAGTACCTGCAATACTGAGGTCGTAGTGTTGTGAACGACTGGTGGGGTCCGAGTCGGTGAATTGAAAGCTCGCGGTTACATATCCATTGTTCGTCAATTCACGACCGATGTAGCCTTCGAGTACGAACTCGGTGCCGTCGCCGACACTGTACTGTCCCGCTCGCGCCCTGAGTATTGACTCGTTGACGTTGTCTCGCAAGTTAAAGTTGACAACGCCGGCGATCGCGTCCGATCCATATAGAGCAGCGGCACCGTCTCGCAGGACTTCGACAGATTCGATCGCAATGCCTGGAATCGCGCCGATGTCGCTTCCGTGCGCGCCCCAACCCCCAACTTGCATGAACGCCGCTTTGTGACGTCGTTTGTGGTTGAGGAGCACGAGCGTGTGGTGCGGTTCCAGATTGCTGATATGGGTTGGTCTAACAAAGGACGCGCCGTCTGAAATTGGATGTCGTCGGACCGAAAATGACGGAATGATGTAGGACAGGATCTCGATCATGTCGCTCGAGTGAACCGAGTTAAGATCGGCTTCATTGAAGAGATCTACAGGTACGACGCTGTCGATACTAGAGCGTGATTGGTGACGCGTTCCTACGGTGATGAGCTCTTCAATGTGTTCATACTTCAGTTCTTCCTGTGAGGGCGTTTCACCTGTGTCCGAGGTTTCATCGGCGGCGCTCACCGACGCTAAGAAGCTGACAGATAGGACGAGAATGTGTAAGCGAAAACTACGGGTGAAGGTCATTGATTGCCTTAAAACTCAAAATATCCGTGTTAGACAACGTTGATGAAAATCCTCATCACCCTTTCGCATCAACGTCTAAGATGCGAATTTTCGCCTACCGCTCATTCATCTCTTATTTTTGGTGGAGGACTTTTGTCTAGTCCTCCCATCCATATCGTTTTAGGTCGATTCGACCGTTTGTTACATCGACACGTTCCCGTCGAAGACGGGTCGCTTGTTCATCAGCTCCCGGTCGAGGTGCAATCCGTCCGTCCGCACGAACTACGCGATGCCATGGAAGCTCATCGGAATCATCCGATTCGCTGAGAATTCGCGCAACGAAGCGTGCACGCCGAGGTAATCCAGCGAGTTCGGCGATTTGGCCGTACGTAGCTACTCTCCCATACGGGATAGACTCGATAATCCATTTGACTGTGTTAACGGCTTCATCATTCAATATTGCACCTCTTGTTAGCAAACATGTTAAGCAACTGCTAAAAATTAGCAGTCGTTATTGGAGAGTGCTAAAATTCGCACGCTTAGTTGCCGCGCGGCACTAGGTAGGGAACCCTAACTTTATCAACTATTGAGGATATCGATGAATATTCGACCCCTTCATGATCGTGTCGTCGTGACACGTGACGAGGACGAGGCCGTATCCGCCGGTGGTATCGTTTTGCCAGATACGGCGAACGAAAAACCATCACAAGGCACAGTACAGGCTGTCGGACCAGGAAAGATTCTGGATAGTGGCGACGTTCGACCGCTCGACGTCAAGGTCGGCGACAAAGTCATTTTTGGGCAATACGGTGGAAGCACCGTCAAAATCCAAGAAGAAGAGTATTTGATTCTCTCCGAATCCGAAATTTTCGGCGTCATTGAATAACTACGGTTTGAGGGAAAAACAACAATGAGTGCAAAAGAAGTCCAATTCTCTGATGACGCCCGTTCGCGATTGCTTGACGGCGTCAACACTCTGGCAAATGCTGTAAAGGTAACACTTGGTCCGAAAGGTCGGAATGTCATTCTCGACAAATCATTCGGAGCGCCTACCGTTACCAAGGATGGTGTGTCAGTAGCAAAAGAAATCGAGCTTAAGGATAAGTTCGAGAACATGGGTGCGCAGATGGTGAAGGAAGTCGCCAGTCAAACATCCGACGAAGCTGGTGATGGCACTACGACCGCTACGGTACTCGCACAGAGTATCCTGATGGAAGGTCTCAAGTCTGTTGCGGCAGGTATGAACCCGATGGATCTCAAGCGGGGTATCGACAAAGCTGTTGCTGCCGCGGTTACTGAGCTCGGAGGCATGTCCACACCGTGTGAGGACTCAACATCAATCGCACAAGTAGGTACTGTATCTGCAAACAACGATCCGGCTGTTGGCCAAATCATCGCTGAAGCGATGGAAAAGGTCGGTAAAGAAGGCGTGATCACAGTCGAAGAAGGCAGTGGCCTTGAAAACGAACTTGATGTTGTCGAAGGTATGCAGTTCGATCGTGGTTATCTGTCGCCGTACTTCATCAACAACCAAGACTCGATGTCTGCTGATTTAGAAGAACCTTACATTCTTCTTTGCGATAAGAAGATTTCGAATATTCGCGACCTGCTTCCTGTTCTTGAAAACGTTGCTAAAGCAAGTAAGCCGTTAATGGTGATCGCTGAAGACATCGAAGGCGAAGCGCTTGCGACTTTGGTTGTTAACAACATGCGCGGAATCGTGAAGATCGCGGCTGCGAAAGCGCCTGGTTTTGGTGATCGGCGCAAAGCAATGTTGCAAGACATCGCTACCTTAACAGGTGCGACTGTGATCTCCGAAGAAGTCGGTTTAACACTTGAAGGTGCGACTCTTGACGACTTGGGTACTGCGAAGCGCGTCTCGAGTAGCAAGGAAAACACCACCATCGTTGATGGCGCAGGTGAGAAGGCTGAGATCGAAGGTCGCATTAAGCAGATTCGTCAGGAAATCGAAGACACGACGAGTGACTACGACCGTGAGAAACTGCAAGAGCGCTTGGCGAAACTCGCAGGCGGTGTCGCTGTGATTAAAGTAGGTGCTCCTACTGAAATCGAGATGAAAGAGAAGAAAGCGCGCGTTGAGGACGCGTTGCATTCAACTCGCGCTGCGGTTGAGGAAGGTATCGTACCTGGCGGCGGCGTCGCGCTAGTCCGCGCACTTCAGAACATCGAAGGACTCACCGGCGATAACGAAGATCAGAACGTTGGTATCTCCATCGCACTACGAGCGATGACTCATCCGATGCGTCAGATTGCTGAAAATGCAGGCGACGAGCCAGCCGTCGTTGTCGATAAGGTACGTTCACTCGAGGGGAACCACGGGTATAACGGGGCTACCGGCGAATACGGCGACATGATCGCGCAAGGAATTCCGGATCCCGCGAAAGTGACACGGACTGCGTTGCAGGCTGCCGCGTCCGTCGCAGGTTTGATGATTACCACTGAAGCGATGGTCGCTGAAGCACCCGATGACACCCCGCCGGCAATGCCTGCTGGAGGCGGAATGCCAGACATGGGCGGCATGATGTAGATGGCGTGATTTGATCACCTGATCTAAATTAGACGAGTGTTCCGATTGGGACATTTCGTTGACAAAAGAAGGGCTTGCGTTTGCGAGCCCTTTTTTTATCGGTCCACTCTTCGGCTGGACTTGGAGATTCGGCGTTGTGTTGCAACTGCACGTCCGAGAATTTCCGAAATACAATCAATATTGCAACAACCGATGTTGAGAACATAGATGAGTCGAGCGGAAATTCAGGCACTCACTCAGGAGATCACTGAGTCAATCGAAAAACTCAATAAGCTCTTGGCTAAATCCGAACTTCAGGAAGTGAAGAACCACGTGTTCGATACTGAGAATGGAAACGTCACGCTAGACGACCTTTTTGGTAACAAAGATAAGCTCTTTGTCATTCACAACATGGGGGAAGGATGTCGTTACTGCACAGTGTGGGCCGATGGTCTGAACGGCTTCGTTGGTCACTTGGAGGACGCGATGGGAGTTGTGCTGGTATCGGGTGACGATCCAGAGACCCAAAGGAAATTCGCGAATTCACGTGGATGGCGATTCAAGCTCGCGTCGCACCAAAACAGCGACTACATGGCTGAACACAACGTTTCCCCCGAATACGAGAATTGCCCTGGCGCGTCGGTGTACGAGCGTAGAGACGGCAAGATTTTTAAAAAGAACAACTGTATGTTCGGGCCGGGAGATCTATATTGTTCACTTTGGCACGTTCTCGCCTTAGCGGGGTTGGGTGAATCAGACTGGACACCGCAATTTCGTTATTGGTCGCTTCCCGAGCGCTTGTCTGATGGAGGGAAGAACGTCGTAGACTGACGCCAATTACGAAAGATGCGTAGTAATAGACCCCGCAGATTCTTCAATCGCACTCGACGTTCCTCTGCGACATGAAAACCTCATATTCCGTGACGCAATATCTAGCGTAGCGAGTACTCGACGTTCAGACGATGTAGCCGTCGGTAAGTTCTTTGTACTCCAGGTTTATCGCCCGATGAACTAAAAGAAAGCGGAATTCAGTTTTCGGTTGGAATGGCACCAAACTGCACAGTGGGTCGTCGCCGGGGTCAACACGCCGCTTAAGGAAATGCCGAAGAAGAATTAGTAGCTTTCTATCTGCAGCATTAACAATACATCAACTGCTGTTCATCAATAAAAAAACTACCCAAAATAAAATGCATTGACATGAACGATAGTTTGGGAATGCTATGAGAGATCGATTGATTGCCGCCTTAGTAACGATCTTTATCAGCGTCGTAGGAGTAGCGCAGGAGTCTACTTCGGATGAGGCCGTGATGGATCTTGAGCAACTTTCGCAGGCATTTTCTTGGAATTTCGACACACCCATCGAAGTAGAGACTGTTGCAGACGGACTGCACGTGTTCTTCGGAATTGGCGGCAATATCGCGGTTTCCATCGGCGAGAGTGGTGTGCTTGTCGTGGATGATCAGTTTCCGGAGATGATCCCGAAAGTGAACGAAGCGATTGCGGAGCTAGGTGGCGGTCCTATCGACTTTGCGATTAATACACATTGGCACTTCGATCACGCTGACGGTAACAAGGCACTTGGTCCCGCAGGTAGCTGGATTGTCGCTCATGAACATTCTGCTGAGATGATGGCAAAGGACAACATCATCAATTTGGTCATCGCGAAATACAAGCAAGATGCCTATCCACCAGATGCACGTCCTGTTATTTCATTCGGAGACCGTATGACGTTTCACTTTAATGGCGGCGATATCGAATTGATCCACGCGGGTGCAGCTCACACGGCAGGAGATGTCGCGGTCATATTCCGCAAGCAAAACGCCGTACATTTCGGTGATGTGTTTAACAAACTCGGTTATCCGTTTGTGGATGTGGATAGCGGCGGATCGATTGATGGAATGATCCTTTTTTGCGAAAGCGTCTATGCGGAATTGAACGAAGACACGATTGTGATTCCTGGACACGGCGTCGTAACTGATATGCCAGATTTGGCGGCGTACATCGAGATGCTTAAGACCGTGCGCCAACGCGTAAAGGCATTAATAGACGATGGGAAGACAATGGACGAGGTCATCGCAGCAAATGTAACGGCTGATCTAGATGAAGTGTATGGTGACGTTTCACAATCACTCGGGTTTATTAATCGCGTATACACGAGTCTCACGAAATAGTGTAGGGCAACTCATTACGTCGTCGCTTTCGATGTGGCGAGGTCTACTTTCAGCGAACACCTATTCAGGATTGGATGATTGAATGAAGATTACCGATATCACGCTTACACCCCTCAAGATCAGGAAAACGCTGGTCCGTATCCAAACGGATGCCGGCGTTGAAGGATGGGCCGAAGTTTTTGGTGCGAATCCGCCAAGTTCGGGAAGGGTGTCTGTCTTCGACGCCTACCTTGAGAACATCATCAAGCCTGTGCTAGTCGGCGAAGACCCGTTGCAGATTGAGCGGCATTGGGAATCCTTGACATTCGGTCGCGACGAACGAGCGTATCGCGTACCCGCCAATGTCGTCGGTGTCATTGATGTCGCGCTATGGGATCTCTTCGGTAAGGAAACCGGTCTACCAGTCTACGCGTTAATGGGAGGTGCAGCGCGTACACGCCTACCACTCTATTGGTCGGTTGGATCAGGCTGGCGCATGCAGCCGGAGGAAATGCTCGAAAAAGTCCAAGAGGGATGGGAGGCAAACTATCGAGCTTTTAAGATCCGAATGGATTGGAGAGGCTGGCGACAGGACATCGATCCGAGGAAAGATTTTGCGATGTTCAAGCTGGTTCGTGAGTTTCTACCGGCTGACGTATATCTTGGCTTCGATGCGAACAACGGTTATTCCGTATCCACAGCGATTCAGCAAGGGCGCAAATTCGAAGAGCTTGGCATCGACCATTTCGAAGAACCGATACCTCATAACGATTTACCAGGATTAAAGCAAATCGCGGATGCGTTGGATGTTGCGGTTTCAGCGGGTGAACAGGACGCCTATCGTTGGTGGTTCGAACATTTGGTGTTGCTCGGAAATCCGGACATCTTGCAACCGGACATTCTGAGTGCGGGCGGTCCTTCAGAGGTGAAACGGATATTTGATATGGCCTCGGTTCTCGACAAACCGGTGATGCCACACAGTCCGCAAGCAGGGATCAACAGCATGGCTTCGATGCATGTGTACGCAACCGTTCAAAATGCGACGCGTCCACACGAATTCTCGACCGAGTTCTCTGGACCGCTAGACGATATCGCAGCGATTTACGGCGAGCATGTCGTTCCACAAAACGGTGAAGTCAATCTGACGGACCGACCCGGGCTTGGTATTGACCTAGACGAAGCGAAAGTTGAGGAATTTAAACTCAGGTAGAAACGACGCCGCTTTGGACGCGTGTTCGACCCAATCCGCGAAGTTTGATACCGAGGTCATCCAGCAATAGATAAAGACACGGCAGTACGAGCAAGGACCCTATCGTCGATGTGATGATTCCGCCGATGATAGTTAGCGCCATCGGTTGACGCAAGACTGCACCCTCGCCGCCACCGAACAATAGTGGCGTTAACGCGAGAGCAGTTGTAAGCGTGGTCATCGTAATCGGGCGTAATCGAATTCCCGCCGCACGATAGAGCGCTTCGATACGTTCGGCGCCGCTTGCCATCAACTGACGTGCGGTAGTTATCAGTAGCACTGCATCATTCACGGCAACTCCCGCCAGGACTATCAATCCCAACATCGACATGACACCGATGGGATTCCCAAGCGGGACGACCGCGATGGCAACCCCAACGATCGCTAGAGGTATCGATGCCAAGACCGTGATGGGTTGTAAAACCGATTCGAACGTACCCGCAAGGACCATGAATACGAGGGCAATGGCGAGGATTCCCGCCAATTGCAGCTCACCAAATGTCCTCGCTCGTTCTACTTCTTCGCCTCTGATCTTGACTTGAACACCACCGGGTAGAACGGCTTTATCAAGGACATCCTGCACATCCTTCGTCGCTTGCGGCAAGTCAGAGCCTTCAGTTACTTGGGCAGTGACTTGCGCGGTACGTCGCTGGTCACGCCGAAAGATCTCTCTCGCACCTTCAATCTCATGGAAGTTCGCGACTTCACCCATGGATATCTGACGACCGCTCGGCAGACTCAGCACGATGTTCTCCAATTCGTCTCGAAAAGGAGTATCGCTCCGAATCACGATCGGGTATTCCTCGTCACCAATCGCAAGTTGGGTGACGATACGCCCATCTAAGCTGGACTGTAGCGTGCCTGAGATCTGGTTTAGGTTGACCCCGGCTGCATCCGCTAACGACCGGTCCATCTCGACATGGAGTTCGGGTGGTCCTCCCTCAAAGGAGCTTCGAACGTTCCAGAGTGAAGGTAGTTCAGCAAGTTGACTTCGAATGGCAGTTGTCGCAAGACGAATATCCTCAAGAGCTGTACCGGAAACTTCGACCAATACAGGAATACCGCTGCTGCCTAATGCGTCGCTGAGTGCACTTCGGTTTATTTCCCAGTTGAGCGTCGTATCTTCGAATTCCACAACGTTAGCGAGTGCCAACGCAACGTCACGTCCTGTGGGACCGGTATCGGCTACTTTAACGATGACGCGAGCAGTATGCTCGTCCGACATTTCCTGTCGGATGACGCGGTCATCGTCGGGGATTCGTCCGACTTCTGAAAGGGTCGCAGCAACTTGATTGTTGGTGGCGTCGCGAATGACGGTCTCTAATCCTTCGACCATGCGGGCGGTTGATTCAACACGTTGTCCCGCAGGACCAACGACCCGCACAGAGAACTGTTTTGGATCAGATGGAGGTAAAAGCTCGGTACCCAACTGTAACAGGAAGTAGAGTGCAGTTGCAATGAAAGCGGAAGCGGTCAGGACGACTAGAAACGGATGGTTCAGCAATCGCTTGACGAAGCCCTCTAGTCCCCTTCGAACCGCACTCGTCGCTGTTTCGTCTGCATCTGGTAAATTGGTAATACGAGGCAGAAACCACTGTCCCAGCGCTGGAATCAGGAACACCGCAACAAATAACGAAGCGATCAAAGAGACCACGACCGTAAAGGCGATCCCATCGATTAATCGAACGGCTAATCCCTGAACGAAGAAGACGGGCAAGAAAACGACACACGTCGTCAGCGTACTGGCGGTGATGGCACCGGCGACCTGCCCTGTACCACGTTGGGCGGCGAGTTTCGGTTCGTCACCCGCCTGAAGGCGTCTAAACATCGATTCGACAACAACGATCGCGTTGTCAACGAGCATGCCAGCGCCTAATGCCAAACCACCGAGAGTGACGATATTGAGACTGTAGTCACCAAGGTGCATGAAGAACAAGGCGGTGCAGATAGATACCGGCACAGCGGTCGCAACGATCAAGGTCGCACCTGCTGACCGCAGAAACACGATCAAGACGATCACCGCGAGCGTAATCCCGATGCCAGCGGCGACCTGAAGATCATCTAGTGCGTCCACCACCAACTTGGCGTTGTCGCTTACTTCGTGAATCTCGATGCCAGGTAGGTCATCTGCCACATTCGCGATGGCCTCACGGATGGTTCCAGATACCTCGACCGTGTTCTCGCCGGCTTCCTTATAGATTGAAAGACCGATGCCTTCGCGTCCATTGACAAGTACGAGGTGGTCGATTTCCTGCGCTTCTTCGGTAACGGTTGCGATGTCATGAACACGAATCGCTTTGGATGCACCACCCGGTGTTTGGATATATCGCAGTACGACATCGGCGACATCTTCAGCGTTTTCGTAGCGAGCGCGCCCACGTAATTGAAAGACACGGTTGTTTTCTTCAACCGTACCGGCCGCAATGTCGATGTTCTGAGAATTGATCGAGCTTGCGAGCGAGTCGATCGTGATCTGATAGGCATCCATCAGGTACCGGTCGACGGTGACTCGAATCTCCTTCATACGTCCACCTAAAACGTGAACGTCCGCGACTCCGTCAAGTTGCTCAAGATTTGTGCCAAGCTGACGTTTGGCGATTTGACGGAGCTCCAGCAGCGAATGGCGGTCATCGGTTGATAGCAAACCCAATTCGAGAATGGGATCCTGTCGCGGATCGAATCGACGTACCAGTACTTCATCAACGGACGGATCTGCCTCGATCCCGCCGACCGCCTTTTGGACATCGATTAAGCCGATGTCGATATCAGCATCCCAATCGAATAGAACAGTTGCGACGAGACGTCCGGTGCGTGATACCTGCTCGATTTCTCGTATGCCACGAACCGTGAATAGCTGTTGCTCTAATCGCTCGCCGAACAAGCGTTCGATTTCTAGTGGTGGGCGATCTCCCGCGCGAACGGAGACCACAATGGTGGGGCTCTGTAAATCCGGTAGAAGATCAATCGGCCGACGTTCCCACGACAAGTAGCCGATCAGCGCGATCGCCAACGCGATAACGGATATTGATACTGGGCGTCGCGTTGCGAGCCCAGCTAGGGTTTCGAAGAAACTCACTTAGGAGCCGATGATGCGAATTCGAGTTCCGTCTGTGAGCGTTTCAAGTCCACGCACAACGACCTGGTCACCAGCCTTAATACCATCGACGACTTCATACTTCTCGTCGTCGCTCAATCCCAACCGAACATCGCGCCGATTTGCTCGCTGTCCGCTCACTACGAATACCACGTCGGAGCTCCCACGTCGGGTAACTGCTTCACGAGGGACCACAGGTACCTCTGATCGCTTTGCGGCGATGATGTTCACCTCGACGAACATACCGGGTCGAAAGTGGTCGTTTGAGTTGTCGACCTCGACTTCTATACGGAACGTGTGGGTTGTCGGGTCGAGTCTGGGTGCTATACGTAGAACAGTTCCTTGATTCGGTTCTTCGTAGGCGAAGTGTCGAACTCGTACAGGCATTCCGACCTCTACTTGCGATAGCTCGGGACCAACGAGGTCGACATCCGCGATCAAAGGATTGAGTGGCGCGATTTCAGCGACTCGAAATCCTGGTTCCACCAGCTGCCCATCGGCTACAGGTAACTGATCGGAATTGCGCGCAAGCAGCAGAATGACACCTTCAATCGGTGCAGTAAGTTCACCTTTTGATGCATTAAGTTTGCTGCGCTCGTATTCCAAGAGCGCACTTTCGTGTGCGACCTCTTGTTGGCGTAGATCCGTTTCGGCGATCAATCCTTGTTCGAATAGGTTTCGACGCCGATCGAGTTCGTTTTTTTCATTTTCTAGTGAAACACGTCGGGACTCAATACCTGCATGCAGACGAGCGTCTTCACCGGTTATTTCGGCGATCGGTTGTCCAACCGTTACCGTGTCGCCCTCGACTAAGCGTTCGCCGTCTCGGTTCCGACTGATATAGAGTACGCCAGGAACTTCGTTATTAAGCGTTGCTAATGAACGGGGACGTAAGGTACCGGTCGCTGCGACGATTCGTTCAACGTCGTCATTCGCAACGGATTCGATTTCAACAGGAATTCGAAACTCGACTTCGACGTCGGGCGGATTACCTCCGCATCCAAGGAGACCGAACGTCAATAGTGTGACAATACCGAGTCGAAAACGAAGCATGCTGAACTCTAGATGAACAATAGGGTAGTGGTTAACTTGCAGGGGTCCAGCGGATGGCATCGGCAACGACCGTGCCTTGACTGGTGTTGGTGGAAACACTAACTGTTACGAGCGGATTTTGTAGGTCGAACTCACCCAATAGATTCCAACCTTCATCCATCGATTCACCGTCGAACTCAATGGGTAGTACCCGATCGCCGTCAGTGACCCAGACGTCGAAGTCTCCCCATCTCCTGCGACGTTCTCTGCTGACCTGGATTCTTACGCCACCACCACCAGCTGCAAAGTTTGCACTACCTGCGATTGAGTACGGAGATGGCACGTGATACTCAAGCTTCCAATTTCCGCCATTGGGTAAGTTCGCGGCAAAATGAACGTTCGCCTCGGTTGCTCCTCGAAAAGCGCGTGCAAGTGTTCTGCGATATTTTCCGTAGGCGTCATCGAGTTGCTGGCGCGCCCATTCTCCGAAGATGAAATTGAATCCAGTCGAACTGTAGGACTGCAAGCCGTGATCTTTGGGTCGTTCGCCGAATGCTACGTTTGCAAATCTCATAAACCACGGTATTTGTGATGACGCGTCATCGTTTTCATCGAACGTAAATCCAGGATCGAGGTCATCAACCACGATGCTATCCCCGGGTTCATATTGCCAGATTGCCGGTTGAACGAGCGGACGCTCGTTTCGTTCCACTTGATCGTAGACGCGTCGACGAGGAACAGCTAACGAAAAGCTGGTTCGGTTGTAGCTCAAGTAGGGGTTGACTTGAACGATGTTAAGAGGTTGCTCGGAAGTAAGTGAGATTAGTACTGCGCCGTTCCCAGGGACCTTGATCGGTGGTGTGACCTCGCCTCTCCCGTTGTCAGCGTAGTCTTGCTCAACTCCGTATTCAACCGTGATCAATCCGGGTACGGGCTCTGCGTTTTCTAAAAAGAAACTGCTTTCGTAAGACGGTACGCCGTACTCTCGATCGGGTAAACGGACGGTTGTCACTTGGCTCGTTCTGAATCCTGCGAAGTCGGCGTTCGTCAACCAATTGCCAAGGACCTGCGTGATATCAACGCCGACATCGTTCGCTACGGCAACGAAGTCATCGTACGTGTAGTTTGTTCCCGCGAAGCGCGTGCGCAATTCAGCCAAAAGTGTGCCGAGTTGGTCATCACCGAGCCAATCTCGGAGAAGGTGGCCCATCGACCTTCCCCAAAGGTGGAGCACATGCAGATTTGTTTTCGAATTCGTCAAGTCCGCATAATCAGCCGCATCCAAAGGTTGCGACATCATCGCTTCCCAAACGTCAGGTTGATTGATGAACCAATCGTAGTAGAAACGACTCAGGGTGAGACTATCTTGACTTTGCGAAATATTGGCGATACCGATATTCGCGGTTCCTTGTGAAGCAGGATTCATGGACACATGTACGGAGTAGAAACCCTCTAAATCTGTGGAAACGCTTTTCGTCAGATAGTTGATTAAGTAGCTGAGCGGAATGGCGCCGGGTCCCGTTGCATCCGTTTGATACTGCATCAGATTGTTAGACGCAGCTAGATAGATGTTGCCGCCGGTCACGTCGTTCTTGAAGTAACTAGTGACGTAGGCGAGGGTCTTTTCGGCTTTTTCCTCATCCGAAAGCTCGGTGTCTTCCTTCAGTTGTTCGAAGGGTGCGCGGAAACCCGCTTGCAGAAACGATCCTTCACGAATGGTGAATACACCGGGGAAAGACTGTGCGCTGTCCATGCGCCAGCCTCCGCGATATGCGCGCAAATTGATGGGAGTCTCCACGATCGTAAACGTGTCGTACGGATAGCTCAAACCCACGGCCGATGCCGAAGCGAGCATCTCCTGGACGTGCGTTTTTAATTCATCTAACACAGGCTCAAACAAATCGACGTTCGTGAGATGATTAGGTGTCACCAATAACTCGAACTCGACATCCTCAATCACTACTGTGCGTCGTTCGAAAGCAGCCGCAAACAGCGCAATTTCGTGCACTGGTGTCGATGGACTCAACTTGACTAAACGCGAGTCCGCTCCAGTGGCGATTTCGCTTTTTCCGGGACCTGCGACGTGCCAATGGTTTGGGACGACGACTTCAAGCTCCATCTTGAAGAAATCGCGTGGGCGGAGGTGTTTCAGCTCTCGATTGAAATGCGCGCCTGGTATGGGATACCAGCCCAAGTCCGGCACGAGAGCAACGTAGTGCGAAGAATTTATGTATGCGTCAGCACCTTGAAATAAAAGACCGAACGCTTGAAACACATCAGACGACAACATATCTACGGCGGTGTCTAGGTACGCAAAATCCTTGTTCAGATCGCCTCTTGCTTCAACTGCTAAATCAATCCGCTGTGACTGGCCGATCGGATTCGAAGCCTTGATCAACAACAAGCCATTCTCGAACCGGAAATCGGCGTTTCTGCCATTAAGTTCGATGGATTCGATTTCATAGCCGGGATTGAATGACATGATGATTTCGTCATCGGTATTGATTCTCGCTTGTGCGGTTAACTCGAGGGAGAAACTCGCACGGGTCGAACCACCTGGGTCTAGTTCGATGCGACCAGCCAATGATTCAAGGTCCATTTGGTGGAGCCTCGAATATGGTTCGTGCGTACCTGCCATTTCCACGCGACTTGTATATTCGCCTTGAAATTGCATGTGAACCAAAACGAGCGAAAGAGAACCTAGGCAAAGCAGCACGAAACCGGAGATCAGTAAACGCGGCTTATTTACTTTATCGAGTCTAGGGTAAAGAACGGCTGCGATACACAGGAAGGCAAAGCTGAGCAAGAGCATCCCTAATCGATGGGGGATGATCTCGAGATTTGTGAATGTGGGTGCTATGTAAGAGGGTAAGAAATGTCCGGCTGTGTACGTGTTAATAAAGTTGAGGACGTAGATCGGCAGATTGTTTTGCGCCCATATCGTCACACCGAGTAACCCAAGCGCGATCGCAGCTGCGATCACGCGTAACCGAACGAGCAGTGTGATCATCATCACGAGCGCGACCCAAAATAGGATATTGGGAATCATGTCGATCAATAGCGTAGCTAAGGTTACGTAGAGTTCGGGTTCCCTGATACCTGAATCTGGCCAGGTGACTCTTATGACAACGCCTGCGATCCAATAGAGGGCGATCAATGCGACGATTGGGATCGACATTAATACCGTGATGCCTGTAGCTCGTCCAACTACGAGCTCAAGATTCGACGCCGGCAGCACGCCTATCACTTCGTCTAGTCGATCGCGCTTGTCCCGCGACCGAACATCAAACGCCAAGAAGATGACCCAAATAGTGAAAAACCCAATTAATGCCGGAAAGAGCTGATACGGGATCATCAACGGCGAGTTCAGCATCGTGCTTGAGGTGATGGCGGAGCTTAGCGAGAAAGAGAGAAAACTGTTAAACAATATGCCGACACAGAAGAACAAGGTCACCACGATGAACAACCAAGTCCTGGCAAGGCGACGGTTCATTCGCATTTCAGCCGCTGCGACAGACCAAATGGAGCGCAAATTCACGATTTCGCCTCCTTTTTACCGCGACGTTTCTTCTTAGTTTTGGACTGTTCGGCTTGAAGATCGGCTTCCTCATCCGCTCTTACTGCCGCGAATTTCCCGATCGAACCCATGAATGCGAGATAGGCTTCTTCAAGGGTTGAGGAATTAACGAGCGTAGCGCCTTCAGGCGGGGGTGATTCGCGGTCAATGACGAGTCTGAGATTCACACGGTCGTCGACCGTCTCTCGCGAGACGATTTCATAGGTATCTTCGATTTGGATCGACGTCTCCAAGTCAACGAGCATTTCAAAGACGCGACCTTCTGCTTGATTGATAAATGCGTCGGGAGAATCTTGGAACGCGATTTTGCCATCGTCCAGGAGAGCGATCTCTTTGCATCCACTCCCTAGGTCACTGACGATATGTGTAGAGCATAGGATGGTTCGGTTCTGACCAAGCTCCGCCATCAAATGACGAAAGCGGATGCGTTCCTCTGGATCCAAGCCGACCGTCGGTTCGTCGACGACCAGTACACCAGGGTCGTGTACGAGGGCTTGTGCAACGCCCAACCGGCGAACCATGCCACCGGACAGTTTCTTTACCTTGCGATCCGCTACTTGATCGAGACCTACTTCCTCGAGTACTTGCGTTACACGTGCTTTTCGCAACCGCTTGTCGGTGACACCAGACATACGTGCGAGCGCGTCTAAGACTTCCTCGGTTCGGTACAGGCGCCAAGCGTTAAACGATTGAGGAAGATAGCCAATCTGACCGCGGATTGCGAGGCAATCCTTGATGGTGTCAAGGCCATTGACTTTGACGGTACCTTTTCTTGGCTCAAGGAGCGTACAGATGATTCGCATCAACGTGCTCTTCCCTGCGCCATTGACACCAAGTAACCCGTAGAAGCCTGTTTCTAAATGGAGATTGATGTCATCCAGAACGGTAGGACCGGACCTTCCGAAATAGTGGGTGACGCCGCTTACCTCGATCGACGTATCGCCAGTTCTTAGGGAAAAATGTGTAAGTGGTCCCGTATCGGCCATTGGATCACGTCCTCACGCCAAGCGGAATAGAAATTAGCATCGACGTCGCACGATTAGAGGACGTCACGCCAGGTGCAGCGTCGGGCATTATAGATTCGCCTTTGTATTCGTGAGATCCGTCAAACTCGATGCGGAAGTAGCTGTCACGCACGCGTATTTGTCGAACGTTAATTAGAGATCGATTCATGAAAAATGACTTCTACATCAGACATCGATTTCGCGCATAAATCGCAGTTTCAGTACATATTGCACGATTCGTGCCAAGTCTTGAACCTGTTAAGACATTGATTTAGAACGAATATATTTTTCAAAATCAGGATTCATTGGATACTCGGTCGCCGTTTCCACTACAAAGTGTGAAATCTCGCTATGGAAAGGGTGTCGTCGTTCGCTAGGGCTAGGCCTTACACTACTGCAGGATGGGCATCGAGTTGGCTGTTTCGCTAGTAGACCGAAGCAGCCGCTTGACGTTGCTCGCGAACTCGCTGAGTCAGTTCCTCGTCCGTCGTGATCGCAAACAGACCGCCAGGTCCCGCGATCTTGTGGACCATCAACTTTTCGATCTCTTTACGCACCCGTTCCGTTACTTGATTGAAGGCATCACTCGCTAAGAAACTCTTGACGGTCTGGCTCGTGTCCATGAAGGGAATGATGTAACCTGGAACGATCGCTTGAATGATTGCACCGCGGCGATGATCCGTCATATTCATTCCGGCGCGATGCCAGGTACGCGCGTCGTACAAAATAATGGTGCCGGCAGGTGCTTCGATTAAGTCAGATTCCTCACCACCATAAGGTAATCCATATTTGGCACGGAATCCTTTTCTGTACGTATGGTTTGAGATGCCCCATTCTTCCGGCGGCGCCTCATTAGAAGCGTGCGAACCGAGTTTAAAAATGGTTGCGCCGTTCTCCCTTGTAAAGTCGGACACACAGACGTTTCGTTGCATGCCCAAAACTAGGTCACCTGATGGGACAGGAATGCGGTCACCCGTACCCCAAAGATATGGGAAATCCGTGTGCCAACCTTGTACCTCGCGCGTTCCGTCATCGCGCGTGAGTGCCGAAATGCCGGGTGAATGACCTAAGCGAATGTCATTCGTTTTCATGTATTCGCGAGTCAACCACAATGAGATGGGTTCAGCAGATACCTGCGCCACGGCCGGGTCTTGCGCTAGTGGCGTTTGGCGTACGGGTGTACGATCTGCATAGGCGTCGACGCAACCTACACGTTGTAATCCGTCGACCACACTATCCGGCAAGATGCAGCTGATCGATACCCAACCCTGTTTGTTTAGCGTTTCGAGATACGACGAGGGTAAGAGTTCGGGTCCGTGTTCGATGGTGAACTCGTCAATTCGGACTTCTCCCTCCGTAACGGTGACCTCCTCGTTAACTGACGTCAGACGACATGTGGCATTGAGTTCATTCGTTGTGGCGGTTAACTCAAGGCCAGACACCACGTGCTTAAATCCAGTATCGGTGACATCCCAGATGGCAGCGTCGTCGACATGCCCGAAGATTTGCAAGTTTTCTCCGTCATTGGTTCCGAGCCAATCACCGGATGGCGTGTTGAGGTACCGAAAGTGTTTGGTAGGACGGGGAATCGAAACGATGTTAGGGCAGAATTCCTCGGAAGGAACGGTTCCTAAGCGTTTGATCGCTGGCATCCTCTGGCCTTGGATAGAGAAATAGACTGCGGAAGTTTAATGCTTGAGTTCCGAACTAACGCTTCGATGGCGCGAGGAATGGCGTGTTGTGAAACGCGCTCGATGTTCGCACGTCGATAATGAGACGTAGCTACGACTGAACGTTGAATATGGCGAAGCCGTTACATTTGGGAATGACTCCATGGTCACTGCGCGACACGCATACAGCGCAGGTCCTTGGTCGCCAAGCCCAGCTCGGTGAGTCGTGGGGCTACCAATCGTTTTGGTTACCGGAACACCATTTCACGCGAGGCAGGGCAATACCTGATCCGCTTCTACTCCTCGCGAGTGTCGCAGCGATGACGACTGAAATGAAGTTAGGAACGACATCCTACCTTCTACCACTCCGGCAACCGCTTCTCGCAGCGGAGCAGGTTGCGGTTCTAGATCAGCTTTCGGGTGGTCGACTCATCCTTGGTATCGGTCGAGGGTATGCGCCACAGTTGTTCGATACGTTCGGCGTCGATCGGTCACGGAAGCGGTTGCTCTTGAAGCATTGCCTTGATGTGATGCAAGAAGCTTGGGCGGGTAACGACGTTGGTGAAGGCGAAACAAAATCCTCAATCGCACCACTGCCGTACCAGCAACCACATCCCCCAATCTGGGTCGCGGCGTTCGGTCCACTCGCCTTAAAACAAGCCGGATCATTGGGTTGCCCGTACATCGCTTCGCCAATGGAAACCGTAGAACGATTACGAACTAATCTTCGGATTCATGGTGAAGCATGTCGTGAAGCCAATTTACCCGTACCGGAGGAAGTACCCATCATGCGCACGATGTACTGCTCCGAAGATCCAAAACAGGTCGCAGAAGTACGCAGTCGCTTGGAGTCGGAATCGGCAAACGTGGTTCGCGATGCAGATGGTGTGCAGCAAGTAACTGAAATTGATGATTGGTCAATTGTCGGCGACCCCGGCTTTGTGCGCGATGTCGTGACTCGATACCAGGAGGAGTTGGGGGTCACTCATCTTGTCGTGACGCGATTGCGGATAGGCGGTTTGCCTACCTCTGATCTTGAAAAGTCGGTGGCGCTCGCCGCTGAGACGTTAGGAGATTAGCTCGCCGGCGATCGACTCGTTGTGCACTTAGGCATCGACTACTTTTCGCGTATCAGCGAAGTCAGACGGATCGATCTCTTCCCCTTTCTCTAAACCGAGAAATGGGCGTAAGAAATAGACAGCCGCGTAGATAGGTCCTGTGTCGACAAGCGCTACCGTGAGTTTGAACACATAGCCGGAATAGATGTATACGAGCAATTGCTGCACGATAGGTTCATCTAGATTTATTGGTAGGGCGTTGGCAACGAAATGCGTGATCAGTATGACGGCAACTGTATCAACAAGCTGGCTGATCACTGTCGAACCGTTATTTCGGATCCAAAGGTATTTCCCATTCGTAATTCGCTTCCAAAAGTGAAACAACCGCACATCACAGTATTGAGCAGTCAGATACGCAACCATCGACGCAAGTACTGTGCTGAACGTTAGGATCTGAATTTCGAAAAAAAGTGGTTCCCGACCTGCTTCGTCGATAAGTACTTCACCGGTAATGGGATCGACACCCGTACCTGGCAACGCTCCTCCGAGCCAAAGAAAAAACACGATCCAAAGGTTGACGATTAATCCGACCGTGACCATGTCCGTCGCGCGTTTTCGCCCGTAGAGTTCGCTAATCAGGTCGGTACATAGAAAGGTGACTGGGTAAGGAAGAACCCCGACTGCCAACAACATAGGTACGTCAAACAGGCCGAAAAAAGAGAAAGAGAAATCAAGGAATCGAGTGACACCGAGAATGTTGAGCACACCCAGCGTGCCAAGGAAGATTCCGCTGAACAGCAGAAATACGCGTTGTCTGCGAAGTCTGTAATTCGGTCCTATTGAAGTTTCACTCACTACTGTTTTCTTCTATTGTTCGATCTGACCAAGGTTTGCGTGGATTACGCTCCCGTTTAGCACTGGATTCTCGGCTGCCCAAACGATCGTCGCCGCGATTTCCTCAGGTTCGATCAATCGTCCGAACGCGGACATCGCTGCAACACCATCCATTGCGTCGTCGGGCACGTGAGAACGCAGCATTTCCGTGTCAGTAAAACCGGGACAGACCATTAACGTGTGGATACCTGTGCCAGCGAGATCTTGACATAACGCCCGCATGAATCCGACTTGGGCGTGTTTAGACGTAACGTATGAAAAGCAACCTGATACGGCTTTTTCAGCGAGCGTCGACCCCACAACGATGATGCTTGAACCCGGTTTCATACTAGGAACTAGGTGGCGATTTAACGTGTTCGGCGCGACAACGTTGGTTTGAAAAACGCTCGTTAGCGATTCATCCGTCGTCGTCAATGCGGAATCATTGAGGTATCGTGAAGCATTGTGGATCAGATGGATTGCGTCAGCTCCTTGTATGTGCGTTAGAAGCTCTTCGCCGATTTCTTCAAAAAACGCAGGGTTCGAAAGATCCGCCGCGATACTGATCACGTCTTGATTAGGACACTGACGACGTGAAAGGTTGATGACTTTGAACCCTTTAGCGATGAACTTGTAGGTTGCCGCTAACCCGATTCCGGCGCTAGCACCTGTGATGACTACAACTTTCAGATCAAATCCCTCGATACGACGCCCCACTGACCGGACCCCGATGCCACTTTGATTTGCAGCTTCGTAACACCTAGCTCTTGAAACTCGCTACTGGCGGTAAGTCGATCAGCGATCCATGTCGCGAGTTCTTCAACTGTTATGTTGCGCAAAGGTACAACCAGAACATCATGTTCGGGTAGCGACATTGTTTCGCCATTAAAGGTGAGCTGCACTCGACCGTCGATCGTCTCGATGTCAAGATAAGGGGAATCGGCCGGCACCAGAAATCGCTCATCCAGCTCGTCGCATAGCGCTTGAAGAATGGCTTTGATTTTCCCGTAGTCAAAACACAGACCATCATCCCGAATCTCGCTCTCGAATACACCATTCAAACGAAAGTTGTGACCGTGCAAATTCTCTCGTTCGGTTGCAGAGAAGATCGTGAAATGAGCGGCCGAGAAGTGCAGAGACTCACGAACCACTTCGATGGCAACTTTGGACACGCGAGTCGGTTTGCAGGATTCGAAACGGGTGAGAATCTTAAAAGGTCGTATTCCTCGCTAACATTTTCGGTATCTAAGAAAGGGATTCGTGATGACCGCACTTGATGGCATGCGTGTCTTGGACATGACACAATTCGAGGCAGGAACGTGCTGCACCCAGTCTCTGGCGTTCCTAGGCGCTGACGTTGTGAAAGTCGAACGACCAGATGTTGGTGACCCGGGTAGGGTTCGGGCACGTGGTGAATTAATCGACGCGGAGTATTTCATCAATTGGAATAGCAATAAGCGAAGCGTCACACTTGATCTCACAAATCCAGACGGACGAGAAATACTTCTCAAAATGGTTCGTAACTATGACGTGTTTGTTGAGAACTATGGTCCCGGTGTCGTGGAGAAACTGGATATTGGCTACGACGTCATGCGCCGCGAGAATCCGCAACTCATCTATACACGTATAAAAGGATTTGGTACGAGCGGGCCACGTGCGGACTACAAGTGCATGGACATGGTTGCTCAAGCGGCGGCGGGTGCGATGTCCATTACTGGAAATCCAGATGGTCCGCCGATGCGTCCTGGTCCGACAACCGGCGATGCCGGTACCGGCATGCAAGCCGCATTAGCGATCACCGCGGCATACGTTCAGCGGCTTCGTACTGGTGAAGGGCAGCTGATCGAATTAGCTATGCAGGAGGCGATGACTTACTACTTGCGCACGGCGGTATCAAGGACACGCTTTGGTACGGTGCCAAGTCGTCGTTCAGCCAATGGTGAAAACCCGTTTATGGCGATGTACCCGTGCTGCCCTGGTGGTCCGAACGACTACGTCTACATCATGGCTGTCAATCAGCGTATGTGGGATGCGGTCGCAGCCGCTATCGAAATCCCAGATCTAATGAAGGACGAACGTTTCGAGAACCCCCGGATCAGACACGAGAATCGCCAAGCATTGTTTGAAACCATCGCCGCGTGGACGCGCACAAAAACCAAACATGAAGCCTCGAAGATCTTCTCAGAGGCGGGTGTTTGCGCGAGCCCGGTCAACGAAACCACGGAACTTTTTACGGATGAACATTTGATTGAACGCGATTTCATAAAACACATCGATCATCGCGAGCA
Organism: Candidatus Azotimanducaceae bacterium; assembly: GCA_965220235.1. Classification (GTDB taxonomy): domain Bacteria; phylum Pseudomonadota; class Gammaproteobacteria; order Pseudomonadales; family Azotimanducaceae; genus Bin55. The sequence continues at coordinate 966,185 of OZ244815.1, forward strand.
TGGCCAAGTGCGAATTCTTGGCTGGCCGTCACGCTTATCGAAGAGTTCGGTGGAACCTGTCGCCGCACCGTTGCTGGGCGAGCACACGGATGAAGTCCTGCAAGAGGACCTTGGTTTGTCTGAGGCTCAACTCACTGAACTACATCGTAGAAATGTGGTCGGAAACGAAGAACTGGAACGAACAGACTTGAATGCAGCAGCAAGCTAGCTGAGTCATGTGATGCTATGGACGCGACACTACATGCGTATCACGAGCAACTAGGTATTCCTTCGGATTACACTAAGAAGACTCGTCTACCTATTCACACAGTCCCGCCCGATCTAGTTGACATCGGACCGGATTGCTACGGACGTCCGCAGTGCATGCGGACTGACGCAGCGGCCGCGTGGAATGGCATGCGGGAGGCGGCTGCTCAAGCGTCGATCGAACTTCTGGTGGTTTCGGCCTACCGTTCGGTTGAATACCAAGTCCAGGTGATACAGCGTCAGCTTGCCAAGGGTAAAACGATTCAGGACATCTTGACGCGAGTCGCTGCCCCGGGTTTTAGTGAACACCACAGTGGGTGTGCCCTCGATTTAACAACTCAGGGATTTGATGCGGTCGAGGAAGAGTTCGAAGATTCGTCGGCGTTCAAGTGGTTAGTTACAAACGCAGCAACGCACGGATTTCATTTGAGTTATCCGCGTGACAATCCATTCGGTGTGATTTACGAACCGTGGCATTGGTGCTACTCGGTTCAAGATTCCTAAGCTCTCGCGACATTCGGTTGTAAAACGTCCAACGGGTCATCGGGCGGGAGTTGGATACTCGGCTTGGCAGCCCGCAACTGGTCCGGATAGTCGAGGGTATAGTGCAGCCCGCGCGACTCTTTGCGCCACTGTGCGCCACGCACGATGGCTTCGGCAACGTTTATAAGGTTGCGCAGCTCGATCAAATCGCTATTGATCCGATAGTGTGAATAGAACTCGTGTACCTCGCGTTTAAGGAGGTTTATTCGATTAGCAGCGCGTTCGAGCCGATTGTCGGTGCGCACGATGCCGACGTAGTCCCACATAAACCTACGCAATTCCATCCAGTTGTGCGTTAAGACGATGTTTTCGTCTGAGTTGGTCACGCGTGACTCGTCCCAGTCCTTGATATCGGCTTCAAACGATGGTGTGCTGGACAGCCACTCGGCGATGTGGTTAGCCGCTGATTTCGCGTATACGAGACACTCAAGAAGCGAATTGCTTGCTAATCGGTTCGCGCCATGGACGCCCGTGCATGCAACTTCACCGATTGCGTATAGTGCTCCAAGATCGGTACGTCCGTGATGGTCGACGAGCACGCCACCACAGGTGTAGTGTGCTGCAGGAACAACCGGAATCGGGTCCACACGCATGTCAATGCCGATCTCAAGTAATTGTTGAAGTATCGTTGGGAATTGTTTTTCGACATGTGCCTTCGGCAGATCCGTTACGTCGAGATACACGCACTCGATGCCTAATCGTTTGATCTCGTAGTCGATGGCTCGAGCGACGATGTCGCGGGACGCAAGCTCTTGTCGTTTATCGAATCGGTGCATAAAGGTCGAGCCATCGGGCAATCGCAGTTTCCCTCCTTCGCCACGTACAGCTTCGGAAATTAGGAACGATCGCGCGTCTGGGTGATAGAGACACGTTGGATGGAACTGATTGAATTCCATATTCGACAAACGACAACCCGCGCGCCAGGCCATCGCGATACCGTCGCCAGTACAGGTATCCGGATTGCTGGTGTAAACGTAGACCTTGCTCGCACCGCCGGTGGCGAGAACAACCGATCTTGCTCGTATGCATTCGACGCGATCACTATGAGGGTCGTAGACGTATGCGCCGACGACACGTTTTGCCGTGTTGTCTGTTTGATGTGATATCAAATCGACGGCGACACGGTCGTTCATGAACTCAATGTTGGATCGCCGATTGGCCTCTTCGATAAGGGTTGAAGCAATTGCGCGTCCGGTGGCGTCGGCGACGTGTAATACCCGCCGGTGGCTATGTCCGCCCTCTTTTGTGCGATGAAGATCTGATTGGTGGCGGTCGAATTGCAACCCCATCGAAATGAGATCGCTGACAGCGGTGGCTCCACTCTCTACGACGAATCGAACGGCTTCCGGATCGCACAATCCCGCGCCCGCCATCAGCGTGTCGGTGAAATGAGACTCTGTGGAGTCGTTCTCATCCGTAACGGCTGCGACCCCTCCTTGCGCACGGTTTGTCGATCCGGCTTTCATGTCTTCTTTTGAAAGAACGAGCACTTGGACGTTAGAGGGAAGATTGATTGCTGACGCGAGACCGGCAGCGCCGCTACCAATTACAAGTACATCGGTTTCATGACGAAGCGTCATAGATTGGTTGATAGAAACAGGTAAATTTCGATTATAGATTTCATCGGCATGTACAAGAACTCAGCAAAACTACTTTAGTTTTAAGTTATTAGTCGTTGTTTAGCGTCTCCGAAGTTAAAGTGCCACCGTAACGAACATTGAAACTAGCTTTAGGACGATTTGTCTAAAAAAAGGAATGGTGCGTCAAAGTGTGCATACAAACCGCGGAAAATTAGCAGCTAGAGTCTTCAATTGAGCGTCGCTTTTTATAATCCAACGATTACTCTGACCGGCTCACGCGTAAACTCGCGTAGTGAACCCATCCCCCGGAATACGGATGCCTCTCCTGTGGAAACGACGGATCTTGAGCTGGTCAACCGTATTCTGGATGACTCAGGCAAACGGCGCGAACTAGCGTTCGCGGCTCTCTACACACGCCACCGCACGACAGTGTTTAACGTGGCAATGCGAGTGGTGAACTCACCCGAGGATGCGGAAAACGTCGTACAAGAGACGTTTATCAAGGTCAACAAGAACCTGAGTGGGTTTCGCGGGAAGAGCCAGTTCTCGACGTGGCTCCATACGGTAGCAAAAAACACCGCGTTGAACTACAAAGCGCACGAGCAACGTAGACCACAGTCGTCGGGAACGGATCCGACGGATCTAAGTGAGATCGCGACGAGTTCGCCTCAATCTGATTTCGAGCATGAAGAACTGAAGGAGTCGCTTGATCGAGCACTCGCTTCGCTGAATGACGAGCTAAAACAGACGTTGTTGCTCGTGGTCAATTCGGGGTTAAGTTACGAGCAGGTCGCTGAAATTACGAACGTGCCGGTTGGAACGGTACGGTCGCGAGTATTTCGCGCGCGGCAGGGGATTGATAAATTTCTCCTCGAAAACTTGCCGGGTTACCAGCAAAACGCGAAATAAACCTAAAGAAACACGAATTTCGCACGGAACTTTTGCACAAAACTCATGTCGAAAAGAGAATTACGTGAAACTTCGTTAGTGTTTTATTTAATGATTGATGTTGATTGGACCTCTCGTGGAGAGTATATCTTTGTCAGTCGTTAAAACGCGAACGCAGTACGAAGTGCCACGTGAAGACACAGCCATTCACATACATTATTGGGTGCGGCAAGAAAGCCAACATAGCTACGGACGGAATCGAATCGGTCTCGGGGTACGTCAAATCCAACACCATCTAGCGTGCGAGTGCTATCCGTCATGGATGACTTTATTAAGGCTGTTTCGGACAAGAGGCAAGAAGTAGGAGGTTTTCGTAGTCCTCATGGATCAAACTAGCCACGACTCAGACCAGTTTCTAGACCAACATCTTTCGGCGGCGATCGATAACGAATTGAATGCTGACGACTGTGATGAGCTCTTAGAACACTTAGCGGAAAAACCGGACATGCAGAAAGCATGGGAACGGCACCACACGATCAACGCACTATTGCGTGGTGAGCAAATTGCCGCGAAGAACCACCTTCCATGGGAGAACATCCACGCACGTTTTAGTACGGAGAACGCACGATCGACGCGAGCCGGTGTCGTCATTGACTTAGCCTTTTTCAGAGAAAGGTATCTAGCAAAGGTTGTTGGCGGTATGGCACTCGCAGCGTCGGTGGTACTAGGTGTTTCACTTTTTGTCGCGATGCAAAACCCAGTTCAGAATCTGCAAGTTCCGCTTGCGGCCGAAGATAGCTCGGCTAACGAATCTACGTCACAGCTCGCGGCGTCAAAACCTTCACAATCCAATCCATCGACAGCACAAGAATCACGACTTCCTACTACTACTAATCAACCGGATGTTTACTTGGTGTCCGATGGTGAAGTGCGCCAATCGCCGTTACCTTCGTCTGAGCCTCAACGTCAGAGTCGTGCGTACCCAACTGATCAGCCTGCTCCGAGTAACGACTTAGTTCGCTTCGCATCAGACTAATAAAGTCGCAATTAAGCCAATTGCGCGGTACTGACGCCTGAAGGACTCAGGTGCGTTCTATTCATCTGTATTTGTTCTGTCCGATTGACTGCGTGAACGCGGGTAATTAATTGTCATTGCGGACTTGCGGTACCGTTGTTGACCGTGAGCACGATCGCGTCATTGTTCGTATTGAACAGGAACGGTGCGCCAACTGCACGGGATGCGTTCGGTTCAATTTCCCGAACACCGTGAGTGCGATCGGCCAGCATGCGGTTGGCGAACGCGTCAGCGTGCGAGCCTCTACGTTTCAACTTTCGTTAGCTTCGATCATCGTATTCGGTCTTCCAGTTCTCACATTAGCTCTTACGATGTTGGTTTGGGATTCGATTTGGGCATTAGGTATCTCATTGCTCTTGAGCTTTGCAACTGTATATCTCGTCATGCGATTCGCTCGACTAAAGAGCCGTCTCAAGATTTACGCTGAGTCGATCTGATTCGAGCAAACTGTTATACGGCTAAGCAGCTTCCAACGCGACACTCTTACGCTTTCGGATCCCTAAATTGGTGAGCCAGAAGAAGATGGGGGCCGTGAGGACGAAAAACGCTGCAAGTAAGAAGATCACTTCAAACGCCCAGTCGTCTCCCACCATCGCTATCACAGTCGTACCAATTGTTGTCGAAAGGTTGGCGATCGACATGTAGATTGCGAACTGCGACGCAGCAACTTTTGGATCCACTAGTTCCATACATGCGGAGATGATCAATACGGCGTACAGATGCTGCGAGACCCAAAATCCGAGCATAAATATGTGCCAACCATATCCTTGTTGCAACGCTGGGACAGTAATGAACGCAACCATGCCAACTGCGGTTATCACGCCTAGAACCACGATGCAGTTGCGTTGACCATAGATGTCAAAAACCGGACTCAATGCCAACCCAGTCCCTGCTGCGATTAATCCAATCGTGCCATACCAGGCGTTATAAGCACCATCATCCCAGTGCAGGTCGATCACGGAAAACGCTGGTAAATAAGCGCCTAACAATCCGCCAGCAACGCTATCGCAGAAGAACGCCACGATGAAAAACAAGCTGATCGGTCCGATTAGTTTCTTTAAGAGCTCGGCCAGCATGGGGAGGAACTCCTCCACCTTCAATGCCAAAATCTCTGGAGCGATCTGACCACCTTCCGACCATGGAAACCTCTTCTCCATGGTGCGTTCCTTTAGCATGACAGGCAACATCAACAAGAGGAACACCGTTAGTGCCGCGGCGATACAAGCACCACTTACCCCGAACAGGCCGAGTAAAAATCCACCGCCAACCATCCCCGTCAGCCTGCCGATACTCTGACTGCCGAACATCAACGCAGTTGCTTGGGATCGTTCCTTCTCCTTCAAGATCCCGATCGCTAAGCCGTCGACGGCGACATCCTGAGTAGACGCGAAGAGATTTAAGACAAACCCACATCCCGCGAGGACGTATAGATTGGGTTCGCCTACCCCTGCGATCACAGCGCTCGTCGCGAACGTGAGCATTAAGCCGATCTGTGCTATCACCACCCAAGGACGACGATGACCGTAGATGAGAAAGGCCACGCGATCCATCAATGGACCGGCAAGAAACTTGAACGCCCACGGAAGTCCAATGACCGCAAGAAACTGGGCGATCTCGGACTTGGTGAAACCAATTTCGGCTAAGTGGGTCGGGAACGCTACTCCGAATAAACCGAGCGGGAGACCCTGCGAAAAATACATGAACCCGATGACGGTGAACCGAAGATATACATTGCCGACTAGACTCAGGTCGAGAGATGTACGTTCAGATGCTTCTGCCATGTTTGGCTCGGATGGGTGATCACGCGAGATGCGTATTTTCGCGTTTTACTGTGTTCGATTCGCGTTTTTTAACGTCGCGCTGGCGCACGCATTGTTCGCGCGTACGTACTTATTGTGAGTTTGCTCGTTTAGGCGCAAGCGCACTGGAGTTTTTTGAACTTAATTTCGAATATGGGTACGACATCGTTTAAGTCGATGCGGCGTTGGAACGGTCGAGACAGGTGGTCAAGGCAAGATGAACGGTTCGTTTCGACAAGGTAGATACATGGCTTCGTGAAATTCTGTTTTGCTTTTACGGATAGTGGCATAGGGAAGTTAAAGCGGGTATCGCGATGCGATGACCGCGCGGGAGAACCCCAACGTAGAATCTGTGGTGTTTTCGAATCGTCAGTACAACATTCTTGAAGTCGAATACCTTCGTATAGGCTTTCATCAGGTTAGCGACCGAGCGGCTGCGATTTTTAATTGGAACGATCCGCCGCTAGTGTGGGTAGCACTAGATTGGGCCAAGGGCTTCCAAGAACGAAAGCTCGGACGAGCGAGGAATTCACGGACGCACTTGATTCTGTATTGTCGGAGTACGGTTCGTATCTAATCGAAGCTGACCTCTAACTCTATGAAGTTAAATTGAAATCGAATTAGGTCGAACCTTCAATATTGAGAATATATGAGGACGTACTTAGCTAAGGTATCGCTTCAGATACTCCTCGCTACATCGTTGGGTCTTGCCTTGCCAGGAATTGCTCAATCGGATGAGAGAAAGGCCGATGACGGAATTGAAGAGATTGTCGTAACGGGATCGCGCATTCTGCGCGACCCGACGATTGCGCGCGAAACGATCGTAGAGCTCGACCAAGGTCAACGCGATTTGTCAGGTCTTACGTCAATTGCGGACATGCTGGGACGCTTGTCCGTGTCAGGCTCGGCTCTCAACACGCGTTTCAATAGTAGCGGCAATTTCGGTTTTCCTGCGGATGGCAGTGGCGTTGGTGCTGGAGCCGCCCATGTCGACTTGCGCCACTTCGGAGCGAAACGTGTGTTAGTGCTCGTGGACGGAATACGATGGGTTCATGGTTCGTCAGGAAGTGGCGTATCTGGCGCAACTGATCTAAACACGATACCGGAGAGCATCGTAGATCGCATTGAGGTACTGCGTGACGGTGCTTCTGCGATATATGGATCGGACGCTATCGCGGGTGTTGTTAACGTCATTACAAAGGCGGTTGAGGGCTCTTCTGCTAGTGCGTATGCAGGTCGATTTAGTAATGGTGGCGAGACGATCGATATGGAAGCTAATGTTGGTCGTGTGAACGCGTCAACATCGGCTTCGTTGCACTTTTCGTTCACTGATCAACGAAGTATCAGTGCGGCAGATCATGACCAGACCCGTTGGCCAAAACCGGGTACGGGCATCACACACGGGAGCACGTTTACACCGCAAGGTCGAATCATTTTCACCGACCCGGATACTGGAACATTTGTCAATTGTGCGTTGAACAATGACGTGGCCGGATTGCCTGTTTATGACGCGCAAGACCCTTGCGGGTCGAACGACGACTATCACCAGTGGAGTAATGCGGATCGCTTCAACTACGCCCCGTTTAACTTGGTCCTAACTCCTTCGGAACGTACGGGCTTTTTCGCGCGAGTTGAGCACAGCTTGTCAGACAGTCTATCGCTACATGCTCGCGTACTGATTCACCAACGTGAATCCACTAATCAAGCAGCGCCGGAGCCGGTTTGGGCAGGTGACTTGTCCGAGACTGGCAGTCTGTTGGACGACATCGTCATTCATGCAGCGAATCCGTTCAATCCCTTTGGATTTGACGTCGGGTCAGGAGCATTCGCAACGCGACGCCTTCTTGAGAGTGGGCCGCGCGTGTTCGAACAAAAGGTACAGACTAAATTCTCCACAGTAGGTGCACGAGGCACGTTGACTGGTTGGAAGCGTGCGCTCTTCTGGGATGCGAACTTGGTCTGGTCTCACAATGGTGCAGATCAGACGAAACACGGCGCACACAACGCACGAAAGATGCTACAGGCGCTTGGTCCCCCTCAGGTTTGTTCGACGATCCCGGATTGCATACCTTTGAATCTACTTGGTGGCCAAGTCGGTGGAGGAACGATTACGGGTGAAATGTTGGATTGGTTCGGGTTTACACAGCGGGATAGCAGTTCGCAAAAACTGAATGGTGTATCGCTGAATCTGACGGGGCATATTGCCGAACTTACTAGCGGCTCCGTCGCATTTGCCGCGGGGCTAGAGAGGCGACATCAAGAAGGTTGGTTTGAACCAGACCCGGTGGTAGCGGCGGGCGATACGGCGGGATTACCTGCTCAACCTACCGCGGGTAGTTTCGATGTGTCCGAGTTTTACGCGGAAATTGAGATTCCGCTAGTTCGAGCGAAGCAATCGGGGGCGTTAATCGACCTTTCCGCAGCGACTCGATTCTTCAATTACAGTACGTTCGAGAGCGGAACCACGAATAAGGTGGGGGTACGTTGGCGTCCTACAGACGGATTGCTAGTTCGTGGCAGCTGGTCTGAAGGGTTTCGAGCACCGAATATCGGGGAGTTGTTTGGCGGGTTGACGCGTCTTGACGCCGTGGTCGCTGACCCTTGCTCCGATATCGTGAACAGCAACGTTAGTCCTACGGTAGTTAATAACTGTGTGGAAGCCGGGGTGCCTGCCGACGGTAGTTATGTGCAACTCGGTAGCCAAATTAGCGTCATGACGGGTGGGAACCCAAGTCTTGAGCCGGAATCCTCGGATAGCGTCACGATTGCAGCGGCGTGGCGACCCGAACGAGTGTGGGGTGACTTACGTCTCGAACTGGTTAGGTATCGCCATGAGATTGAGGACGCAATCACAGGTTACGGTGCGCAGACCGTGCTTGATGGCTGCTATCGTGACAACGTACAAACTCTCTGTGACTTAGTTCGACGCGGCGATCGAGGCGGAATCTCACAATTCCGAAACACCGTCTTCAATGTAGGTTCAATTAGGACGACGGGATGGGATTTCAGCGTCAACTGGCGCAATGAAGGTTCATGGCGGCTAAATTGGCAAGTGACCCGTCTGGATGACTTTACTGAGTTGCTGCGCGATGCTAGAAGAGAGGTCATTGACATACGGGAGCTGGTCGGTCGTACCGAGGCAGACCGCGGAAAACCGGAATGGAAATCGTCACTGACCGTCGGCTGGGATCGCAATCAATGGGCGATAGCATGGACGGCTCGTTACATACACGCTATGACGGAACGGTGTTCGGACTTTCTTGATGGAACTACTGATAGTCTCACGAATCTTGGGCTTTGTTCCTTGCCTAATCTCGAGGATAACTCTTTGTCACGCAATCGCCTCGCGACCACGGTATATCACGATTTACAATCGCGGTATACACTCGAACGGTCAGGTCGAACGATTAACTTTACGGTAGGTGTCGTTAATTTGTTTGACCTCGATCCGCCTGTGAGTCAAAGTGCGTCACTTAACGGTTACGATGCATCGGTTTATGACGTGCCCGGTGGGCGTTTTGTTTACGCGAGGGTTACGCTCACCTCATCGAAATAAGCTCATGAAAGATTGAGTGTCGTTCGAAGCATCTAGCACACTCCGTTGATCCTGCGATAGACCTCAGCGACTCAAATCTACCGTTTTCTCAACGAAGCTAAGTTGCGTTGGCTGCGCTTTCTTCAGGTTTTAACAACTGTCGGTGGGTCGTCTCCCAAAACTAAAATGCCCGCTTCCTTGAACGAGACCTGAAATGCTCGACCGATTTAAAGTCCCTGACGATATCGCTGTGCGCGTCAAACAGGAAGACATGCGCCACGTCGTGGAGGGTATTTTCAAATCACTAGAGATGCCAGAAGCTGAGGCCGAGGCTGCCGCGGACGTGCTGATGTACGCGGATATCCGAGGTATCGACTCGCACGGTGTTTCCAACATGATGCGTGCATATGTTGCTGGATTTCGAGCGGGACAGATCAACCCAACGCCAAATCTAAATCGCACGGTCGACCATGTTGCGGCACTCAACTTCGATTGTGATCGTGGTCTAGGTCTCGCACAGAGTAGAGAAATGATGCTCGCAGCATGTGAGCGAGCCAAAGAAACCGGCGTGGCGGTGGCGACCGCATTCAATGGTCGTCACTATGGTGCGTGCGCCTACTATGCCCATGTCGGACTCGATCACGATATGGTGGGGATTTCGATGACCGCAGGCGGTTTACTGGTTGCTCCGACTCAAGGCGCGGAACGCATGTTGGGACTGAATCCACTAGGGATCGGCGCACCTGCGGATGAAGAGGTGCCATTCATTTTTGACGCTTCGATGAGTTCAGTCGCTGGGAACAAGATCGAGCTGCTTCGACGGGTAGGAGGTCACGTATTACCTGGTTGGGTGACGGACGCAGATGGCAACCCGGTCATGGATGAAACGCAGGTACCTCAAGATTTCATGATGTTGCCGCTTGGCGGTACGCGAGAGATCGGCTCTCACAAGGGGTTTGGCCTCAGCTTCATGATCGAGATTCTCTGTGGCATGTTGCAAGGTACTGGCGGTGGTCCACATCGCCGTAAAGGTGTGGCTCATTACTTTATGGCGATTGATGTTGCACGCTTCACCGATCTCGATGGATTCAAAAAGGACATGGACGACTATTTACGTTCCATTCTTGAGTGCAAACCTGCACCGGGTGAATCTCGCGTTGTATACCCCGGTTACCCAGAATACGAGTATGAAGTCGAACGTCGAGAACAAGGCATCCCTTATCACCCTGAAGTCATTGAGTGGTTCAAAAAGACGACCGACGATCTAGGCGTTGATCACAACCTGCCATAGTCGGCTTACCGTTTTGAGCTGCCAGCACCATAGGTAATTTCATGAACGTCGTTTTGCTTGGCCCCCCTGGTTCGGGAAAAGGCACCCAAGCTCAGTACATCGTTGACGAGTTCGGGATCCCTCAGATTTCCACCGGAGACATGCTTCGCTCAGCTGTCGCTGCAGGTACTGAATTGGGGCTCGCCGCAAAGAAAGTCATGGATGCTGGGGACTTGGTATCCGACGACATCATTCTGGGATTGGTGAACGAACGCCTACGTTTGCCTGACTGTACTCAAGGCGCGCTATTTGATGGTTTTCCTCGAACGCTACCTCAAGCCGAGGGGATGGTCGAAATCGGAGTAGCGGTTGATGCAGTCGTGGAGTTGTTGGTTCCTGATGATGTCGTCGTTGAGCGCATCAGTGGGAGACGCGTTCATCAAGAGAGTGGCCGTGTGTATCACCTAACGTTCAACCCACCGAAAGTTGCGGATCGGGACGATGAGACGGGGGAACCGCTGATTCAACGACCAGACGACACCGAAGATACCGTTCGTGAACGCTTAACAGTGTATTACGAGCAGACGGCGCCGCTCATCGATCATTATCAACAGAGTTCGTCAGAATACTTCAAGACGGACGGCACCGTCAGCGTAGACGAGATCAGTGTGTCGATCCGTAGCTTCTTACGTACTTTCTCGAGCTGACGGGTCGATCGGTTCGTTGACGATGTGATGTGCCTCACTAGGCAACAAAAATACGTCGACAACATCGCCCTCAGCCATCGAATCGACCGTTTCTGGTACGATGATAAGGCAATTCGCGTCTGCCAGCGTTGCTAGACGATTAGAGCTTTGATCACCGGTCGCTTGGACGCATAAGGTGTTCCCGTTCCGAGAGAGAATGCCTCGCTGATACTCGCGGCGTCCCTTGGAATGTCGTAGTGGGGTGGTCAAAACGGCGGGAATAGTCAAAGGTCCTGTGGTTGCCATGCCGCTTAACGCATCGACTGCCCGCGCAACAAATAGCAAATAGGTCACGACTGTCGAAACGGGATTACCCGGTAATCCGAGAAAGAGCGCATTGCCGATGCTCCCAACGGCGATCGGTTTTCCAGGTTTAAGCGCGACATTCCAGAAAGTTAGTTCACCAAGCTTCTCGATGACTGGCCGGACGTAATCAGCGTCTCCGACCGATACACCTCCGCTAGTTACGATGAGATCTACGCTCGTAGATTTGCTTGTGATTGCACGTTCGATTTCGATTGGGTCGTCTGGTAAACGACCTAAATCTTGAATTTCAACGGGTTTTGAACGGAGTAACTCCTTGAGTACGGTTCGATTCGAGTCGTAGATCTGTCCCTTAGACAACGGTTGACCTGGATCCTGGAGTTCGTCTCCGGTTGAAAATATCGCAACTCGAGCGGGGCGAACAACACTAACCGCAGCGACTCCACAGGCTGCGAGCCAGCTAATGTCGAACGCACCAAGTTTTGTCCCTTGCTGAAGTAAGAGCTCGTCTTCTTTAATGTCGTGTCCGATTAGGCGTATGTTGTCACCTGACATTACCGGCTCATTTAATCGGATCACATGATCTTGACGTTCGACATTCTCTTGAAGTACGACAGCATTGGTCCAATCAGGTACCGCCGCTCCGGTAAATATGCGAACCGCTGCATGAACGGGAACGTCATCTGCCTCGTATGGTTTCCCCGCAAAGCTAGTACCGATCACTCGACGTTCGGATCCAACTTCGCTACCTTCTGACGTATTAATTGCATAACCATCCATCGCGGAGCTATTGAATGGTGGGAGTGAGACGGGCGCAATTACGTCTTTTGCGAGGACGCGTTGACTTGCTTCTGCGATGGATACGGATTCGGTTTCTTTAATCGCAGTAATTAAGGAAGCGAGTCGAGTTACGGCATTGTCAATGCTTAGCATTTCAGGCATGTCTGTCATTCTTGCGCTGGAAACGACCTCCGATGTATGCGCTGTTGCGTTAGGTACAGTCGAGAACTATGTTCTAGAGTCACACAACGCGCCAAGACAGCACAACAAGCGAATATTGCCGATGGTGGACGCCGCATGCACAAGTTTAGGCATTGAGCGGCGAGACATTGCATGTGTGGCCTTCTCCGCTGGACCAGGCTCATTCACAGGGGTACGGCTTGGAGCAGCAGTCGCACAGGGAATTGCCACAGGGACCAATGCACAGATTTACTGCGCGCCAACGAGTCTGTGTATGGGGGAGAAACTCTTTCGAACGAATGCGTTGACTGGAGAATATCTCGTACAGCGAACCTCCCGTCGAGACTTGGTGTACGAAGCTCGTGTGAACCATGACGGTGAGTGCTGCAATTTCGTCGCGACAGACGAGCTTGTCGAACGGTATGACTTCGTCGGCGAGTGTCAAGTGTTTCACGACTCACTTGTCCCGCTTTGCGCACTTGACGTCCTGGTTCTGGCGACGAGGCAAGAATCTGCTTGGCAGCCGCCAGCGTACGCGTTACCTATTTACGTAGAAGGCGATCACCCTTGGCGACCGACACGGTAGGGTCGGACGTCGCAGTTTATGGCGACGTAGAAGACGAACAGTCCATTTCGCTAGCAAATCGGTTAGGCGTCAAGTTGGAACTGAATTCCATGACTCCAGACTCTTGGCACTTGTTGATCGTCGACGGGCGTTTGGAATTAGTAGGACGTGACGATCTTCGCTTCGCGTTAAACGAATCCGAAATAGAGCGAAGACTTGTAGGGTTTGCTCGTAGTGGCTTGGCGAAAGCATGCGGCGCCACAAGAAAACCTCGCATACTGGACGCGCTAAGCGGTTGGGGTACTGACGGACTAACTCTGGCTGCGTTCGGTTGTCCGGTGGTCTGTTGTGAAATCATGCCGCTGATTGCAACTCTGAGCCGTGCGCGAGCATTGAACATCGCGAATAAGACACAGTATGTCTGTTGTGATGTGATCGATTTCATGAGAAACACGACTCAGGAGTTTGAGGTGGTGTACCTCGATGACATGTTCCCGCGTCATCCGAAAGGCGCACGACCATCGAAATCCCTTCAGATTCTCGCTGAACTTGCCGGGACCTGCGAATTCACGCGGGTGCTTGATGCAGCACTTGAAATTTCAAAAGAGCGAGTCGTCGTCAAACGAAGAAGAAACCAACAACCTGAGCGAGCAAACCCGGCTTGGTCAGTCGATGGCAAAACAGTTCGTTTCGATGTTTATCGATGTTCTTCGAGGTAGTTCTGTAGTCGGGTTCGAAACGTCGCGTCAACCGCTAAAGAGGAGCGTCGTTGAATGACGACGAGCCTCGATGATGGTTCTACCGTTTCCTCGGCGTTGGTCTGAATCAAACCCGAATTGACTAACTGCTCAAGGAAAGACTCGAAAAATCGGCGGTCGAAACCTAACATGGACTCGTTGCGTAGATCTGACGAAACTCTGCGAACCAACTGGAATGATCTGTCGATTAGTTCTTGACGGGTCATAGTGTTTGCGTCTTGAACAATCACGCACGTGATCATCACATACATGCACTCGAGCACGGGCATGATTAGGTTCATCAATCCACGCAATTCTGAGTCAGCGCCCGTACTTAGGCCAATAGTGTCGACCATACCCTGTTGGTCTTCACGAATCAATCGGGCGTTTCTGAAGTGTGTCAACCATCGCTTGATCGCCTGCAGGTCCGTTGGGAATTTCAGGACTGCGGCGACGTGCGGTAGAAGCCCTGCGACTTGCCTAAGGATGTCTAACCTTGTCGTCGGTTTTTCCTGATTTAGCAAAACCACGGCCACGATGGCGGGTGTTGCAAGCACATGTAAAGTGTTGTTTCGAAACCACGCGAGTTCGGCAAGAGTTTCGTTCGTGATGCTGATTTCCTCGCCGTCGACTTCAAAAAAGCCGAGTTCAATCACGTGACTTAGAAGGTCTTCTGCTTTGCTTGTTGCGACGGTATAGGCATGTTTTAGCGACTCAACGCGAACAAAGCCTCGCAAGAAATCGATGCGTCCAGAGAGTTGCTCGGAGGTAAATGAGCCGACGCCGAGGCTGAATACTGCTGAAGCGACTAGATTGGTAGGAGTTAGTACGGCGTTGTTATTGATGGCATGCGTAATGCGGGTTGCAGCTGCGTGAGCAGCATCGATATCGACGCCGAACTCCTCAGTCAGATTCGCTAATTCAAGTGGTTCACCTAAGGAGACTTGAATGATGCCTAGTCGCTGACGCAACAATCTAAATGCACTAAACGCATCTCGTAGACTCTCGCTGCGCTTTGTCTCGCCGAGTAACTCGGCTCGGTAACTTTCGCTCTCGATTAATCTTTCGTATGCGGTGTAGACCGGCACGAGTGCGATCGGTCGGTTGGGTTCTTGGTTCTGCAATTCCATGATCATGTGAAGTAATCCAAGTCGAGGTTCGAGCGTCCAACCAGGTCGACTTCGGGTGCCCTCGATGAAAAATTCGATCGAGTGTCCTTCGTTTAGTAGGAAAGTCAGGTAATCTGCCAACAATGTCCGGTACGCAGGATCGTCGCGATAACTTCGTCGCATAAAGAATGCTCCGCACCGTCGTAGTAGACCACCTAATACCGGTAGAGCGAGGTTGTCTCCCGCTGCGATATACGGAATTGCGATACCTTCGGTGAAAAGGAGGTAGCTGAGAATCAGGTAATCGACATGAGACCGATGATTAGGAACATACACGATGGTGTGTGTCGTGGCGATGTCGTGAGTTCGACCTGCGTGCAACAGTTCGACTCGGTCATAGACCTTCCGCCAGAAAAAGTCAAGCATGCTCTTGAGCGTGCGCATCGCGGGGTAGGACAGATTCGAGACGAGTTTTTTTGCCATCTTACGGCGCAGTGCGATTTGACCGGGATCGCTCTGATCGTGGTGCGCGAGCAATCGAATGACCGATTTTCGTGTCACCATACTAGGTCCGAGGGCTGCAACACGTTCGGACTTAAACGTAGTTCTTAGGAGTCGAGCAATATGCCGAAGATTCTGAGGTACTGAACGGTCTTCAAGGGTCTCCGCTCGCCAATCGACAGAAGGATGAATGTGTACCAGTATGTCGGTACGGGTAAATACGACACCTAGTAGACGACGTAAACCACTTGATGTGCGCCATTCATCGGACACGACACGACGTGCAATCGACCCTTTTTTCTCATTCGTGCGTCCCCAGTAAATGCTGACGGGTAACAGAATGGCAGCGTTTGGTTCTTCGAGCGCAAGTGTTGCTTGAATTCGTTGCATCCGATTGGAGAATCGATACATCGTGACTTTGCCACGGGCTCCGACCGCACGGAAGAGGAAGAAGAAACGTCGATGTTCTCCCAAGCGCTCGATCGAATGAAGCGGGTTTTCGAGACCAAGCTGGGTTGTGACCAAATCTAGAACAATCAGATCGAACAACGAACGTCGTTCGAGTACGTAGATGAGGTCTTGTGAATCGGTGTCTACCGAACCCTTGATGACCGGACGGATGGTAAGTCGTAAGGTGCCACGGAGAACTTTGTAGCTAAGTTGCTTGAACGAACTCCAAGCTGTCAGTTCGTGTCGCCCTTGAACAGGTCATCGATGGCGGGTTGATCCTGTTCTCTCCGATCTATGGTGACTTCCCAATATTCCTGATATTTGCGATCCGTAACCGATTGTGCATCCGCTGCATCAGACATGACGGTTGGTCGCAGGAATATGAGCAGCATGGTACGACCGTTCGTTTGATTTTCTGAACGGAACAAGCGCCCCAACAACGGTACATTACCTAGAACCGGAACACGCCTCTCCGTCACCCGTGCTTCTGTGCGAATCAAACCACCTAAAACGATGGTCTGCTCGTTCTCCGCAACTACAACTGTCTCGAGTTCACGCTTGTTCGTGACGATGTCAGCTAACCCTGTATCCCCAATACCCAATCCGGTGTCTTGAATTACCTCAATGGTAGATTTGATTTGCATTCGAACCGATAGATCTTCATGGATCGAGGGTATAACGGTCAATTCAGTACCGATGTCGTTTCGACTCGTCGGTCGTATACCCGAGAGACTTTGTTCATTTGGGAAGATCAAATTGCCGGATCGAAACGGTACGTTTTGACCGACAAGGATTCTGCTCTCTTCGTTATTTAGTGCGACCACGCTTGGCGTAGATAACAGGTTAGCGTAAGTCGCTGTGGTAAGCGCATTAATGATTACTCCAAATGAAAACCCGTCTGGGTCTAGTTGAGAAATCGCGATAGTCGGCGAGCTTAGACCGCCGATAACGTCAACTGGATTGACGCCGTCCTCTGATGTATTACTGACGCCTAATCGAGTAATAAGGGCAGAAAGCACGCCATTCAGCGACGTCGAAAACGCTGGAACTGCATCTCCATCTTCATCTGCTGCTGCTAGCTCGACGCCTGCACTTGAAATGTCGGTTAGGTCAACTTCAACAATTGCAGCTTCGATGAGCACTTGCGTTCGTCGCTGATCAAGGTCTTCGATCAGTGTCGCGATTCTCTGCATATTAGCCGGATTTGCCTTAACGACGACTGCGTTAAGCGATTCATCGGGAACGATTCGAATCAGCTGCTCTCCTACTGAAGATCCGTCAGCTGATTGGGATCCTTCGGCAACAATTTCGCGAACGATTGAAGCAAGGTCTTTTGCAACACTTTGTCCAAGTCGAAAGACGCGAGTATCAACGTTGTTTTCGCTCGGTTGGTCGATCATGTCGATCGTCTGAAGGGCACCCATCAAAGCAGACTCAGTCCCACGCAGGAGGAGTGTGTTGTTCCTATCGTTGCCAATAATGTTCAGTGATTCGTTGCCTTCGAGAAGTGCCTCTAGTAGTGCGACCACCTCAGTATTGATGGTATGTTTGAGATTTACGACGACGGTTTTCTGAATCGCGGCACTCTTGAGCTGTTCGACGACGCGCAACATCGCGTCGACATTGTTCTTCCGATCAGAGATTAGTACCGCATTACTTTCGGCTATCGCGAAGAATTGGGCATGCTGAGGGGCGAGTTGCCTCAGAGATTTCACAATTTCAGCCGGATCTAGGTCACCGGCATCAAGCACGTGGGTCACCCACAAATCGCCGCTAGTCTCGTCTTCTACCTCAGCTTTTGCACCGGCAAGTGTTCGAGCTCGCGATGACTGGATGACCTCGACGACATCCCCGCTCTCGATTACGCTAAACTCCTGGATTTTCAGTACACTCATCAACAGTTCATATACGCCGTCTTGGGATAGCTCTGTATCGCTGATGATTGAAGCCGTACCTTTTACACGAGGATCCACCACGAATGTCTTTCCTGTGATCGTGGCCACTTCTTCGATAAAACTCGCTATTTCGACGTCCTTGACGTTGATCTTCCAAGGACCGTTCTGCGCGAGAGCGTCGCTTACCCACGTACATGTCGCGAGGGAGAGCAGCACGTAGCTCATCCTTCGCCATAGTTGATTCATGGGATAGGCACCGTAAGGTAGAACGTGCGATCTGCTCGCTTGATTCCGAGACGAGCTGTGCTGGAATCACGAACCGTATTTATCAACTTTTCGTCGTTACGTAGTGCTTCAAGTGAGTGCCCATTAACGGAAAGGACGATGTCTCCAGGTTGCATACCAAGACGGGCGAGTGGTGATGTACTTGACGAATCCGTAATCGCAAGCATCGCACCGTCCCCCGTCTGAATTTCGGTTAATCCAAGCGTTTTCAAGTCGTCGATCGTCGCTTCTTGAAGCCGCTTCGGATCGAGTTCACGCACCGTCGGTGTCTGCAAAAGTGGGAGTTGGGTGGTATTTGTCTGCGGCGGATTGCCCGGATTCGGCTGTGGTTTCGTGTTGGGAGGAGGTTCCGATAACACTCGATCGACTTCAAACGTCAGTAATTCGCGCTCACCTGCGCGTGAAATTACGACGAAGCGCGGATGAATTTCCTCGATCTGCGCAAAGCTGGCCACTGCGTCACCGACACGATACTCTCGTGCGCTCGCTCGGCTATCACGATTTGAGATGAACGCACTCGAATGAGATTGATCGTCACTTGAAACGATCGTGCCTTCGAGGGTCAAACTCAGCGTAGTTTCTTGGAGGTTTTCGAGCGACGCAGGATCCTGCACCAGGTCACTAGAACCGAATAAATCGGTGGCAAGAATGCGAGCGGTGTTGACCTCGCGTCCTTGTAAATTAGCACTATTGTTCAGAGTCGATGATTCAGTGCGTTCAGTCGGTCCTACTACGAAGTACCAGATCGCATCCGCGGCCACAAGCAGAACGAGGACGATACACCCTAGTCGTACAACCCAGGTTAACGCGGAAATCAGACCGACGCTAGTGAATCGCGTCGCGAACGCGATGTTCCTCATAGCTCAGAGAAGCTTCTGCGAAACTTCAAATAGGAAATCAGCGTCTTGCATCAGGTAGTTCGATGGTATGTTTGCAAATTCTAGGAATGCTGGAAAGGCTCTAAGATGCACCCATCCGGTTTCTGGATCGAACCGAAACGCCAAAACAGGCGTTTGGGTGCGAGTGCGTCGAACGTTTAGAACGACGAAACTTGCATCTTGCGTGAGAGTTCCTAGAACGGGCTCCAACGTTACTTCGTGTAGCACGTTCGCCAATTTGAAGCGCACGGGTCCGCCGTTCCACGTCAAATCCCCTTCGACGGACTCCACTTGACGCTCGCTATTAGCTCGTATTCGAACATCGTTGACTGAGAGATTCCCGGAGAGACGAATATCGTAGGCCAAGGTAAAGACATTGACAAATCGACTGCTGACGTCGCCCACGAGCGAAATCTCGTGATTGTCGAGTCTAGACGTACTCACACCAGCGAGTGACACACCGTCTCGTTCTAGGGTGAAGTTAACCGTTAATTTACCGTTAATTAAGCCTAACGGTCTAACATGCCATACGAGCAATCCAATATGTTGATCGTCAAAGAAGGTCTCGGCGTTGCCGTGCCAAATCGTGCCTTCCGTATTTTCTAGTTTCACGTGGGGGATCGAAAAGAACTGGGGCAGTAGTGCTGCGGGAGCCATCACGAGCAGCGCCATAAGAAACACGATGGCCGCGCCAACCCATGCTAAACGTTTCAGCATGCGAACTTCCGTGTCTTAATCAACGTCTTAGACACTGAAGATGGGAGTAGTGTTTGATAGATCCTGATGTGGATGGACGAACTGACTATACGACGGTCAGGTTTGTGTCTCTAATTGAGGAATCCCGTCCCATTCACTCCAGTGATCGCACATCTTGTTAACTGAAGTTTTATACGGGTCGTAAGAATCTGGATAGTCTAGGAAATCGCCGTTTAACTGGCGGTCAGGGTGATCCGAAACGCCCCAGCCGATCCTGGGATCACCTTCAAAAGGATTAGCGTCTCGAAAACGACGAATGCGGAAGAACACGTTCATGCGTGGATCGTCACTCAAGTTCGGCGTAGCAGTATGCGGTAAAGCGTGAAGCGCAATTACTGCATCCCCTTCGTTCATAAGCGTTGGCGTCAATTCGGGCCAGGGCCATTCATCCGATTCAAAACGGGTGTCGGGGTAGGAATCGACCATTTTCTCAGGCATGATTCCAGCAAATGCACCGTCCTCTCCCATCGGTTGTAGGCGCGGCCAATCTGGACCCCCGCCGCCGATAGGACCGCCCAGATCGCGTTGGTGGCGGAAAAACGCCTCGACCGCTTCGTGTGCGCCTCGTCGAACTGAAAACTGCCCTTTGCCAGGCTCCCGTTGGTCGTTCAAGCACACGCAAACTAATGCGGTGTAGCTGCCGAGCGCTACTGTTCGTTCACGATCCTGCCACAGCGGCGCGTGACCTGCGGGACCCATCGACTGCGGATCTCCGTCGCTTCCCCATGTCTCCAATGTTGCGCCGGACGCCAAGATCTCGGATTTAGACATCGGACATTGTCCGGCCCAACCGCCATCTACGTGAGCCTGCGGATGGTAAACAGATGAAGCAGGTCGACGTACGACTGCATCAGCAAATTGAGGTAACGTAACTGCCACTTGCGCATTGATCGGGGCGGTATGCGGTCCCATCGCTTCCAACATGGTCTCGCGAAGCGCCGACTCGTTGTATAGGTTGTTGATGCTTGCAGCATCGCCATGAACAATACGTGTCGGATCCTTGTTGATGAGTTCCTTCGCCTGGGAGATAACGTCGGGTGGAACGACGTTTTCAAGGATCACGAAACCATCGCGTACCAAAGTGTGCTTTTCCGCGATAGAGAGGGTCGACGCGTGCATATATACGGGAACTATCAGGGTTTTTGAGGCGATATGGCATTATAGAAGCGCATTTGTCCGGCAGATTTGGCTTGTATAGGCGAAAACAGAGTTGACGCGACGGATGACAATCGACAACCGCGAATGTTTGTAAAGTCGGATCTGAATCTTGGATTGTGCATCGAATTCGCGAAACCTTGACATGGCGACAAATTAGAAGTGGACGAGAATATAGATAAGCGGCGACTGTTTATCACGGCAGACGATCGAACTGGCTCGCTTGAAATTGGGGGCATCATTGCATCTGAGGGCAAACCGGTTCCCGTCGGACCCCATGCCGACGATCCGCAATGTTGCGTTGTCGACTTGGCATCCCGGCACATTTCGTCAGAAGCGGCTTTCATAAAGGTGTTGGAAGCTCATCAACGTAAAGCTGATTACCGTTGCCACAAGATGGACGCGGGATTGCGTGGTAACTGGCCTCACGAGATTCACGCACTAGTCGAACTCGGGTACCGTGTTGCGGTTGTACCGAGTTTTCCGGACGCAGGTAGACGTTGCAAGGATGGGATCGTGTACATCCAGGACGTTCCTGTACTTGAATCGCCATTCGGTGCCGACCCACTTACCGCGCCTTGCAGCAGCAGACCTATGGAAGTCCTTGAAGAAGCGAAATGCATCTTCGATGAGGTCGTAGTCTGGGACGCGAACGACAACGCTGAGCTAGATCGTGCAACGCATCGGAGCCTGGATGAGAATCGGGTGCTTGTTGGACCGTCCGGTGCGGTCGGGTCCTATGCCGCGCACCTACTCGGCGAACGAAGACCAGCATCGATCCGTTTATCGCAGCCGATGTTGGTTGTTTGTGGAAGCCTGAATGCAACCAGTCGTGACCAGCTCGACAGATTAGATTGCGAACGTCTCAATCTAGACGCACCGATTTCAGCTTTTGACGGTGTGCGGGTTGTTGCTACGCCAATGCCGAGTGTGGAAATCACGAACGCTATGGCGGAAGCGATGGCTCAAAGCGTGGCGGAAGCGGTACAAAACGCTCAAGTCGATGTAGCAACGCTCGTCATCGTTGGCGGGGATACGGTGGCTGCGAGCGTCGGAGACAAGACGTTACAGGTGATCGGCACTGTGGAGGCGGGAATTCCTGTTTCGAACCATGAAGGCAGAGCCTTAGTTACCAAAGGTGGTGGTATCGGTACGGCGACTTCGCTCCAAAAAATCGTGGAAAGTGCTCTGGAAACGTAATTCCTAAACAGGTCCCGCAACGTGAGATGAATTCACGGGAATCACATAACCGGTAGGCGTCGTGACTGTGAACGAGTCATGAATGGTCCCGCGTTCGATTTCTGAGGTTTTCAACCCGTCGTCGACATATTTCGAATGTGCTGAATCTATGTCATCGACCATCAGGTCGAAGGGTGTGCGCATTCCCGAATCGACTTGCTCTTCAGCCTTTTGGAGGATTAGGTGCGTGCCTCCGCGTAATTCCAAGATCGCAAAGTTGTCGCGTTTGAGAATCTCACGCATACCGTGCTTTAAGAAAAACCCGTACTCCGAAGTGACGTCATTCACGTCCAAGCGGATGTGTCCAATGGCGACGTCTGGTCGAGGATCGGATGACATTGCAAATCTCCTTCGCGTAATGAACATAGTTTAGTGTCGAATCTGCGGTTTGACTAACCGTCGAGTGGTCGATGCCGCGTTTCAGGGATAACAAGAAACGCGGCTAATGCGCCGAGTAGTCCGATAGTACCGGTAACACCGCATGCGATGACCATTGTGAAAGATTGTGCGAGGGTACCCAAGACAGACGGTCCTGCCGCGCCGCCACTGTCACCGATCAATCTCCAAATTCCCAAGAACTGACTCCGGCCGTATCTTGGCGCTAAATCGCCTCCGATCGTCATAAAGATCCCCGTCCCAAATCCATTACCGAGTCCTCCCAACAACGATACAAGCAAGAAGGTCGTAAATGATTCTGTCCAAGGAAGCAAGGTCAGAGCCACACTCATGATCGTCATGGCAGGAATAAGCGCGGCTCTTCGTCCGAGATGATCAAGGATCAAACCGGCCGGAAAGAACATCATTAGGTCGACTGTCGCGGTGAGGCTCGAAACCAAACCAATTTCTGCTGGTCCCAAGCCAATGGCAGTACCCCATACCGGGATGATTAGCTGTCGCGAGTTGCGCAGTAGTGACAGGCAGATCATGACGCCGCCACAACGAGAAAGCGTACTGGCATGTTTGCTAGCGATCTGAAGAGCACCTACAGGAACATGACTCACCGTTCGTAATTTGGTACGTGTTGCCAGTATTGCGACGAGTACGAACGAGCTGAGTGACACTATCCCAAGTACGATGAAAACAGGGCCGTAGCCGATAAGCTCAACGCCGACACCAGCCGAGACAGGTCCGATCATCGCGCCCGCACGTTCGAGACCTGCAAGCACCGAAATCACGCGACCACGTCGCTCGAGACGGACGTTTTCGGTAATGTGCGACAGTCGACCTAGAATCCAAGCGCCGCTGCCAACACCGAAACCGACAGCGACAACGGTTAACGCTAATGGTGACCCGGTAAACGAAGCCAGAATCGCTGTCGTACCCACGATCGCGAGACCGCAAAGCATGACTGCCTTATCCCCGATTTTCGCAGTCAATTGACCAGCGGGAACGTCTGCGAGCATCGTACCAAGGGCACGAAGACTGAGGATTGCGCCTGCGACTACGGTTCCGCCTTCACTCTCCAACGCGTAGAGAGGAAGTAGCACGAGTGCGCCCCCTCGAGCGATCGAGTTCAGGAACGTAGGTAGATAAACGGAGAACGCCAACCGTCGCATGTCTTGAACGACGGTTGTGCTAGTCCTCGGCACGCGCAACTCGGTTTGAGGCTACTACCGGATTATTGGGGCGAGCGTGGCGCCAATCCCTGATTCGAGCTGTAATGATGCGTTGAGATCTTCGCCGAAGCGTTCCCTTAGAAAGCCCGCAAACGCGAAATAAGCAACCCGTGTGTCGACTTGCGGTTGAAAATTCACATACGTGCGATTTTCCTGAGTCGCGACGGAAAGTTCGGTACCTGTGCCTGTTCCCTCCAAGTGCGTATATGCCGCGTCGAACAGACCGTCGGTTGAATCCAAGTCATACAGTACAAACGTGACGGATGTAGGGAGATTTGGTGCTTTCCCTTCAAACGGTAGCGTATCCGGTGTTACGCGGATTTCCGTACTTAGTTTTAATGGACGAGCGAAACCAATGTCGTATGACAACTCTAAGAACCACGCTTTCCAACCCGTTTCGGGCGTTTCGACTCGGTAACGTCGGACGGACCCGGGTTCAAGTTTGCTTGTATCGAGTGCGGTAGCTTGATATCCGGGGCCGAATGTCTCGATCCGGAAATCGCGAAAGTTCTCGTTGGTCGCTTGCCAGCGTGTGATCGCGTCAGGAACGGTGCCAAATGTGACATCGACTTCATGGTCGCTAGGGTATTTCCAATTTACCTGCGGGATCTGCTGATTTCGTGTAATCGCGTAATGGAACGCAGCGATCGACTCGCCGCCGTCACTATTACCTAGACCATGGTTCGTATTTGGGACATAGCGGAGGTATTTCTGATCAAGCAATTCGTTCCAGTAGAACTGCGCGGAATCGGGCAAAAAGAACTGGTCACCCGAAGCATTCACGACGAACTGTGGCATATCTAACCGTTTGACGTACCGTAACGGATCAGCAAGATCGTAGAGCTGTTTTAACTCATCCTTCCCCATCCATTGCATGATGCCATGATTCACATAGTCAGCGATGGACGGCGCCCAGAAGCCGTATGCAGCAAAGTGGTGACGCATTGATACGTCAACGTTCAAGACGTCGATGACGATCGGCACAATCGCGATGACGCGTTCATCCATCGCACCCGTCATCCAAGTCGTCCAACCGCGCTTCGAGCCACCACCAACAACGAACCGATTCACTGGATGTGTGCCATTTCGATGTCGTTGCATAAACGCGCTGATCGCGTCCATGGCTCGAACAGCGCTTTTGACCATGGCGTTTCGTGGCAGCCATTTCGGGTCGCCGGTTTGAAGGTACTGCACCCATGCGTACGCGATGAGATTGTCTTCGTAGCGTGGTTCACCGTCTTCGTAGAAGACCAGCGGCTGGTTTGGGACATGTCGTAGTTCGGCGACGACGGTACCTGTAGTGAGCGCAATCTGACGCACCAGCTCGCTTGAGTCGCGAGCAGGATTTTCGGTATTGGATCCGCCGCTTATGTAGAGAAAAGCCACATCCGATGTGTGGAGCTGGTCGGGTACCGTCAAGATCAAACGATGACGCCAGAGCGGTTGATCAACTTCCTTTTTCGTTAACCACCGTTGCGATGTCATATCGATCAGGACGGTTTCATAACCGTCTCGGAGGACGATTTCAGCAGCTTTCCACCGAAATGCGCGGTCCTTTGCAGCTACGTATGCGTCGATGGCATTGCGGAATTCGGCAGGTGCAGGCTCAGCACGCACTTGGATCGACGCGATAGCGAGCAAAAACAGAGATGCTGCAGTTAGATACCTAGTCATGCAGGGGGTGTCCTTTGTATGTCAAGCCGCAAGAACGCGCTCCATGATTCGTTGGTAAACACGAGCGAGCGGTTCTAGAGCATCAACCGCGATCCGTTCGTTGATCTTGTGGATCGTGGCGTTTACTGGTCCAACCTCAACGGTCTCAACACCTGTCGGTACGATGAAACGTGCATCGGACGTGCCACCTGCGGTCGACTTTTCGGTATCAAGTCCGGTGATCTCATTGATCGTTTCGACAACAATGTCAGTCAACGCACCTTGTTTTGAGAGGAAAGGGAAGCCTGACGTATGCCAAGCGATCTCTGAAGTCACACCTGAATCAATTCCGTCGACAGCTTCCTCTACTGCGCGCTTCAAAGACGCTTCGGTCTGTTCAGTACAGTATCTGAAGTTAAACGCCACTTCGACTTTATCAGGTATTACGTTGACGGCACCCGTTCCGCCGTTTAGGTTCGAGATCTGAAAAGATGTAGGACGAAAGAACTCGTTGCCCTCGTCCCAAACCCGTCGCGTAAGCGGCGTGAGGCAACGAATTACCTCGTGCAGCGAGTTTGGCGTGTCGTCAGGGTATGCGACGTGACCCAGTGGTCCGCTCAGCGTCAGCGTGCCGTTCAATGAACCTCGACGTCCTACGCGGATCGCATCGCCGAACTGAGCGCTGGACGACGGTTCTCCTACAACGCAGTAGTCAATCGAATGATCACGCGCTTTGAGGTTTTCTATCACACGCTTCGTGCCATTAATAGCAACATCTTCTTCGTCGCTCGTGATCAACAAAGCTAGCGAGCCAGCGTGGAAAGGATGTTGAGCAACGAATTGCTCCGCAGCCACAACCATCGCCGCGATGCTGCTTTTCATATCGGCGGCGCCTCGTCCGTAGAGATAACCGTCGCGCAAAGACGGTTCAAACGGATCGCTGTTCCAGGATTCAAGCGAACCAACGGGTACGACGTCTGTATGTCCAGCGAATACCAAACAAGGCCTCGCTTCGCCGCGCCACGCCCAGAGATTGCTTACGTCCTCAAATGGCATTTGCTCGATGGTAAAGCCGATCGCCTCTAATCGCGTTGCGATGAGTTCCTGACAACCCTCATCGTTTGGAGAAATCGAAGGACGTGAAATCAACTCCCGCGTAAGATCGAGTACGTTTGTGTTCATCTACGTATCTCGTCAGCGGCACGGCAAAGACGTCGAACGGCGTCGACGCAATCGTCGAACGGCGCGACCAAGGCAACGCGAATGTGGTTCGCGCCTGGATTCTTGTCTCCGACCGAGCGGCCGAGATATTTCCCAGGCAAAACCGTTATGTTCTCCCGGCGGAATAACTCAGTGGCGAACAACTCATCGTCGATACCGACATCAGGCCAATAGTAGAAGGCGCCGTTGGGTGGTTGTACACCAAACGTCCGGGACATTAATGTTTGCGTCGCTTCAAATTTGCGTCGGTATGCAGCGCGATTTTCGATGACGTGTTCCTCGTCCAACCACGCGCGTTCACTTGTGTCTTGAACGTGAACGGGCATTGCGCAACCGTGATATGTGCGATAGTTGTAGTACTGTTCAATTACGAGTGGGTCACCCGCGACGAATCCTGAACGCAGTCCGGGGCAGTTCGAGCGCTTTGAAAGACTGTTGAACGCGACGCACCGATTGAACTTCGGTATACCCATCGATGCGGCAACTTCGAGGAGTCCTACAGGTGCTTCGTTCTCCTTGAGATAGATTTCCGAATAGCACTCGTCAGAGGCTACGATGAAATCATGCTCTTGCGCTTTATCGATGACGTAAGAGTACAGTTCTCGATCAGCTACGTATCCTGTCGGATTTCCGGGTGAACAGACATATAGCAATTCAGTTCGCTGCCATACTTCAGTCGGTACCTCTTCAATCTCAGGTCTTTCTGTAGCTGGAACGTAGTACGGAGTCGAGCCACGTAGGAATGCAGAACCTTCATAAATTTGATAGAACGGATTTGGTATCACCGTAGTCGAATTCGGGGCGCCGCTCAGAACAGCTTGACCGAGCGAAAACAGACCTTCTCTTGTTCCATTGACGGGCAGAATGCTCGTGTCAGGATCAAGCTCTATGAAATACCTCCGTTGTAGCCACTGTGCAATGGCTTCTCTCAATGACGTATTGCCACGAGTCGGTGGATAGGTCGTGAGACCTTGGTGGAGTAGGTCTGGATCAGACAGACACTCGATTACGAACGACGGTGGATCATGATTCGGTTCACCTAATGCCAACGATACGTGTGGTAAGTTGGATTCAGATCGAATACCTTCCTTAAGTGCATTTAGACGTTCGAATGGATAAGGAAGTAACGCGGAAAGGTGACGATTCAAGAAAGAGCCTTAATGAGTCAGCTGCGGTAATTCAGCATTGATTCGATCCGTTAACCTTAACTGAAGGTCGTCGACGTCCGCGGGATTAGTAAGGGACGTCTCGTCCGTCGTACTCACCAGAAAGATATCCTCGACACGTTCGCCTAACGTTGTAATCCGTGCTTGGTGAAGCTCGATATTGAGTTCGACGAATAGCGCGCTAATGAGCGCCAACAGACCGGGTCGATCTGCCGTGACGACTTCAAGACGGCTGATCCCGTTTGCGTTCGGCTCGTCAACCGTCACTCGTGCAGGCCGATCAAATTGTTTGAGCTGCCTTGAGATTCGGCGATGTTGTCTCCGCTCTGGAGCCGATTCACCATCAATCACGCGTTGAAGCATGTCTTGGATTTCGGACTTGCGAGATTTCGGGACCAGATTCGCTTCGTCCTCCATGACGACAAATGAGTCGTAACAGTATCCGGATGAACCGGTGCCAATATTTGCGCGCATCACATTGAGATTGAGAACGTCTAAGACAGCTACGCAATCAGCAAAAAGTCGAGGTCGGTCTTTCGTGTAAATAAAAATCGTGTAAAGACGCTCGTCGGCCACTCCGAATAGCCTGACTACGCCCTTTGCATCAGCGGGTCGGTGAACAATCGCATCCGCGATGTCCGCGAGTAGGGACGCTTCGTGCGATAGTACAAATCCGGTCGAGACGTCGTCCCAGAGGAAGTCCAGATCAACGTTCTTTATTTGCCGTTGTTCGAGCGTAACCGCGGTTTCCTGTTGACGTTTTTCAACTGCCTGGATGCGTGCGTCAGTGCCGTACTCACCATGTTTGAGCGCTTCTAGCGTCGACGTATAGAGTTGAATCAGCAACGATTCGCGCCAGGCGTTCCATTCCTTTGGATTCGTCGCGTGAATATCAGCCGCTGTCAGCGCCATCAGATAGTGCAAGCGTTCCGAAGATTGCACTATCTTCGCGAATTTTTCGATATTGGCTGGATCTGAAAGATCTTCACGTTGAGACGTCATTGACATGAATAAATGGCGTTGAACGAGCCAAACAACAAGGTCTCGGCCACCTTCGTCGATTCCGACTTGGTCACAGAACTTTCCGGCGTCGACTGCACCAAGCGCTGAGTGGTTACCACCGCGCCCCTTTCCGATGTCATGGAACAAACCGGCGATAAATAACAGTTCAATGCGCGGGATTTTGGCGACGACATCACGAAGAAAAGGAAATAGATCT
Source organism: Candidatus Azotimanducaceae bacterium (assembly GCA_965220235.1). GTDB lineage: Bacteria > Pseudomonadota > Gammaproteobacteria > Pseudomonadales > Azotimanducaceae > Bin55. Next base: position 995,536 of record OZ244815.1, read on the forward strand.
TCGAATTCAGGTAGGTACATGCGCCGAAGATTTCGCAGCAGGGTCATGGTGTGAGCGTCGACGGTATAGATATGAAATAGATCGTGTTGCATCTGTCCGATGATGCGACCGAACTCCGGTATGTAAGTACCGAGGATGCCGTAACGACGCATCCGAGTAAGTTGACTGACGACGGTGTAGGGTGACTTCAGAAGCGTGACAAAGAGTTCTCCGACTTCAGGATCGCTCCGAAAACGATCGTCGATCAAATCGAGGCTCTGACGGATTTGTCGAATCGTATTTGCTCGTACGCCTCGAATGTCTGTTCGATTCGCCATGATGACGAATATCTCCATCAACGTAGCCGGGCGACGTTTGAAAACATCGCTTCCGGTCGTTTCGATGTAGTGGTTGCGGATGCGAAAGTTCTCGTTGATTGGCTCGAGCATGACTCGTCGTCGTTTTGAGAGAATCGCTTCAGTGAAGTGTTGTATCAGTATGTCATTGACTTCGCGGAGTTCGAGTACTCGCCGGTAATAGTCGCGCATGAACGCCTCAACAGCGAGCAATCCGTCGGAGTCTTTGTAGCCGAGACGATTCGCAATTTCGCGCTGATGGTCGAAGTAGAGTTGATCTTCTTTACGACCTGCGAGAAGATGTAGCGCGAATCGCACTGTCCATAGAAAACGGCGACCATCAAACAAGGTTTGACATTCATGCTCTGTTAGGAACCCGCGTTGGATTAATTCACTCAAATCGGCGGTATCACAGTGTTTCTGCGTGATCCAACTGATAGTTTGAATGTCACGTAGACCCCCAGGCGAACTCTTGATATTAGGTTCGAGACCATACTCGATATCTGAGTAATGCTCGTGCCGATCGTTTTGCTCTTCGAGTTTGCCGTTAAAGAACTTATTGCTTGGCCATAAGAACCGGCTATTCAGCGCTCGATCTAGTTTCTGCGCTAGGCGCGGTGAACCAATCAGCAACCGCTTTTCGATCAAGGCGGTCATCACCGAGAGGTCGCGAATTGCTTCACTCTTACATTCACGGACTGTGCGCACGCTATGCCCGATCTCGAGTTTCAGATCCCACAGCAGGCGAATGAACTCACCGATCCTCTCATTGTTGCGCAGGCTTTCTTTAATGAGGATTAATAAATCGATATCAGACTTAGGATGTAGTTCACCTCGTCCGTAGCCTCCGACCGCAAAAAGCGCGCAATCGTCGTCATACTCGAACCAGTGGTGCCAGAGCTCGCATAGAAATGCATCGATGAACGTCGCGCGTTCACGCACCAGCTCTTCGACGTCTTGTCCAGCCCAGAACTGTTCGGCGAGTGCATCCTCCATGGCTTGGATGCGGCGTTTGAGATCGTCGAGCGACTCTAGCGAAGCGTCAATGAAACGTTTCCTCTTCGCGTAGTGTCAGAATCTCGAAACCGTTCGAGGTGACAAGGATGGTGTGCTCCCATTGCGCAGACAATCGATGGTCGCGGGTAACCACTGTCCATTCGTCGGTCAGCAGCTTGATGTGGCGGCGACCAGCGTTGATCATGGGTTCGATGGTAAATGTCATTCCTGGTTGAAGCTCGACACCTTCGCCCGGATTTCCATAGTGCAACACCATAGGTTCGTCGTGAAACTTGTCATTGATTCCGTGACCGCAGAATTCCCTTACGACAGAGAACCTTGCCCGTTCCGCGTGTTTCTGGATCACGTGCCCTATATCACCAAGCCGCGCGCCAGGACGCACCTGCTTAATTCCCAGATATAAGCACTCTTGAGTGATCGCGATTAATCGCTTCGCAAGCACACTCGGTTGACCGACAGTGAACATCTTGCTTGTATCACCGTGAAAACCATCCTTAATTACCGTGATATCGATATTCAGGATATCCCCACGTTTGAGTACTTTTCTATCGGATGGAATTCCGTGGCACACGACGTGATTCACAGACGTACAAATCGACTTAGGGAAAGGAGGCGAATTGCCATTTCGATAGTTGAGCGGAGCTGGAATGCAGCTTAAGTCGTCGACGATAAATTCATGGCATATTCGGTCGAGTTCTTCGGTACTCACACCGGCTTTGACGTGGGATCCAATCATGTCTAGAACGCTTGCCGCGAGCTTACCGGCAATGCGCATTTTGTCGATTTCGCTTTCACTAAGCAGACGGATGCTCACGTTACTTCCGAGCGAGTTTGCATATCTGGTTGAGGATGCAAATACTAAGGAATGAATGCGACGGTCATCGGCTAATCGCTCTCCATTCCTATAATTCCGCGCTCCGATGGCGGGCATTCCTCGCCAATAATCGCCTGTGCAACATTCGTTTGCGTTGCGGGTGGTCGTTTTTCGACGACGTATACAACGCAACTTGCACGGCAAAGCGCTAGTAAGCGCAATCTAACCCGGAGATTAATCTATGGCAGACATCGGTCTGCGCGACATGCTTGATGCGGGTGTCCACTTTGGGCATCAAACCCGTTACTGGAATCCGAAGATGGCTCCCTATATCTTCGGTTCGCGCAATAAAGTACACATCGTTCATCTAGAACGGACACTGGAGCTACTTGAGGAAGCACTTGCGTCGGTTCGCCTGCTGGCGAGTCGGAATAAGCAGATTCTCTTTGTTGGTACGAAACGATCAGCGTCACGAACTATTCGTGAGCAGGCAATCCGAGCCGAAATGCCATACGTTGATCGGCGGTGGTTGGGCGGAATGCTGACGAATTACAAGACGATTCGTCAATCGATTCGTCGCTTGACCGATCTTGAAGGACAGGACGCAATGTCCCAGTTTGACTTGCTACCAAAAAAAGAAGCGCTTCAAAAGCGTCGTCAAATGGACAAGCTGACGAAGAGTTTAGGTGGCATTAAGGATATGGGTGGACTTCCAGACGCACTGTTCGTGGTCGATGTAATGCATGAGAGAATCGCAGTCGACGAAGCGAACAAGCTCGGTATACCCATCATTGGGGTCGTAGATACCAATAGTGACCCAGATGGTGTTGACTGGGTTATTCCTGGAAACGATGATGCGTTTAGGGCAGTGAGTCTATATGTGACAGCCATTGCAGATGCAATCATTGATGGACGGAAGTTAGAGGAACAAGGCGGCGTGACCACCGAAGATTTTGTTGCTGAAGCACCGGCAGAGGAAGAATCTTCGACCGAAGAAGCAACGAACGGCGAAGATCAATCGGACGGATAGCTCGCCCTTTTTCGTTCATTCCACTTGATACTCAATTCGACTTTGGAGCACGGTTGCTGTGAGTGACATAGCCAAAATTAAAGAAATTCGAGAGCGAACCGGGATCGGTTTCGGGGACTGTAAGAAAGCGCTCGCTGCGTGCGATTGGGACGTAGAGAAAGCGATTGATCACATCCGAAAGCAAAGCGCAGTCAAGGCTGCGAAGAAAGCCGATCGCACGGCCGCTGAAGGTCGATTGGCGATTAAGATCGCAGAAGACGGCAAATCGGGTGCGATCGTGGAGGTAAACGTCGAGACCGATTTTGCCGCTCGAAATGAACGATTCGGTGCGTTCTGTGACACGGTAGTTGACAAGGTTCTGACTGAAGGCCCCGATTCCTTGGAGTCCTTGGACGGTCTTCGCAAGGAATTGGTGCAGACGATTGGTGAGAACGTGACGTTGCGACGAGCCGATCGCTTTGTAGCCGGATCCAATGACGGTTTTGTCTCATCCTATTTGCATACCAACGGCATCGTCGGCACCTTAGTTGAGATGGCATCTGGCGATGACCAGACTGCGCGCGACGTGGCGATGCACGTCACGGCATCAGAGCCTCTGGTCGTCAATGCTGACGACTTGTCCGAATCCGTTGTAGAAAAGGAACGCGAGATTTTGCTCGAGCAGGCGCGAGATTCTGGTAAACCGGATAACATCATCGAAAAGATGGTTGAAGGTCGACTACGCAAGTTTCGGGCAGAATCATGTCTCTCCGAGCAACCATTCGTCAAGGATCCAGAACAAAAAGTTGGCGCAGTACTGAAATCGCGAAACGCTGCTTGTGAGAGGTTTGTACGCTATCAGGTAGGCGAAGGGATCGAAAAGCGTGAAGATGATCTCGCTGCTGAGGTTCAGAAGCTCATCTAGTCCCTCCTAGAAGAGATTCGTCACGTGCGCTACCGGAGCATTCTTCTAAAGGTCTCTGGCGAAGCACTCGGTGGCGATGATGGCACGGGATTTGACGCATCAGCGCTAGAACACCTCACCGCTGAAGTTGGATCTGTATGTGCGGAAGGGGTTGCCGTCGCATTGGTAATAGGCGCAGGTAATCTCGTACGTGGTCGGGACCTGCATAGCGAGTTGGGCAAGGCCGGTTTGCGACTAGTTTCCGCTGACCAAATGGGTATGTTGGGAACGATTGCTAACGGATTGGCAGTTCGAGACTTGCTCGGTCACGCCGGAATACCTACCGCGATTTTCGCTACTCACGGGATTCCTAGCATCGTTGCGCCTTATTCAGTTACAGATGCATTGGCTGCGATGCATGACGACAAGGTCGTTATCTGTGCGGGCGGAACCGGAAATCCTCTTTTCACGACCGATTCCGCGGCGTGTCTGCGTGGAATTGAACTTGGCGTCGATGTGGTCATCAAGGCGACGCAGGTGGACGGAGTCTACGATGGAGATCCTCAGACGAATCCAAACGCCATTCGATACGACTCGCTTACATTCGATGAAGCAATCGAAAAGCGACTCAAAGTAATCGATACGACAGCAAGCGCTCTTTGCCATGAAAACGGAATGCCGCTAATCGTTTACAAATTCAAGAGCGACGGCGCCTTATCTAGAATAGTAAACGGCTCTAATGAAGGCACAATGATCCGCGCAAACTGAGTGTCGGTTGAGCGCGGTTTAAAGGAGCGCAAGTCGTGATCGATGAAATACTCAGTGATGCTGATGAGCGAATGGACAAGTCGGTTAAGGCGTTAGTCGGCCAGTTCGCTGCGATCCGTAGTGGTCGCGCCCACCCATCCTTCCTAGATCCAGTCGAGCTCGACTATTACGGCGCTCAGACACCGATGAAGCACGTTGCCGCCATTTCGGTAGAGGGTGGTAGGACATTTGTGATCAAACCCTTTGATGCCGGCATTTTGAAGGCTTTAGAGAAAGCGATCTACGCGGCTGATCTTGGATTGACGCCAAATAACAATGGCGAGGTGATCAGACTTGAGTTACCCCCACTTACGGAAGAAAACCGACGGGACCTGATAAAGCAGGCGCATGCGGTCGCGGAGACCGCGCGAGTTGCTGTAAGGAATATCCGTCGTGATGCGATTCACGATATTCGAGAGTGCGTCAAAGAGAAACTTGCGACACAGGACGAAGGTCACGAAGGTGAGGATGAAGCCCAAGAACTCACGGACCGGCATGTTGAGCTCGTGGACAAGCATCTGGCGGACAAAGAAACCGACTTGATGGCGTTCTGACGCAATTTAGGCAAGAACATCCTGATTTCAGCTGGTATTCTGAATTTTCAATTCGGTTAGGTGTCTATTACGCGAACAGGAAAGGAATCCTGTCATGTATCACGCACAAGTGAAGCACGCATCATTAAATTCGAGGTCTAAATGAGTAGTCGCACAGAATTCGACGTGGAGAATCCACAGCTTGACTAGCTTCACAGCACTAGCGAAGGTTCCTTCGCACCTCGCGATCATCATGGACGGCAACTCGCGATGGGCTGAAACCAAAGGACTTCCGCGTGATGAAGGGCATCGTTCAGGGGCGAAACACGTGCGAACGATTGCGGAAGCATGTGCGGACGAAGGCGTCAAATACCTTTCCTTGTTTGCATTCAGTACAGAGAACTGGCTGCGACCACGAGATGAAGTCGATTTCTTGATCCAATTAATCGGCGAAACACTAGATAACGAACTGCACGAGCTCGTAAAGCGCGAAACTAAGGTTCAGTTCATCGGCGAACGTTCACGATTTCCGTCACGGATTCAGAAAAAGATGTGGGAATGTGAAGCGGAGACGTCAAACTACGATAAATTGTTTCTGACCATCGCTTTGAACTATGGAGGTCGTTGGGATCTCACGAACGCAACTCGTGAAATCGCACACGCGGTACAGCAAGGGTACCTCCAACCGGATGAAATCGATGAGAATGTGATCGGGTCATACTTAGCTACTCGTAATTTGCCTGCTCCGGATCTTTGTATTCGCACAGGTGGCGACAGACGGATTAGCAATTTCCTGTTGTGGGATTTCGCATATACAGAGTTTTACTTTGCAGATTGTTTCTGGCCGGCATTCACGACCGACGAATTGCAGGGTGCCTTGCTCGAATACGCTCACCGACAACGTCGTTTCGGCGGAAGACGCGAGTTACACACCAACCCGACGCTTGTCGAATCTAGCTAAACGGCTACTTACAGCGGGACTTGGCATTCCGCTGCTTCTGTTGGCATTGTTTGCGCACGACGGTGTCGCGATGCCATACGTTCTCTTACTTCTCGTCGTTTTATTGCTGTGGGAATGTTCGGCATTACTGCAAATTGGAAACGCAGCATGGCGCTTCGTTTTTGTGAGTGTTGGTGGCGTCATGTTTTTTGCGGTGACCACTATGACTGAGGAGACATTTCTGAGTACATTCCAGTATGCGTTCGTCTTTAATCTGTATACGTTACCGATCGTGTGGTTTTGTTGTTGGTTCGCGTTGAGCAACTCGATGAACGAATCACGAGACGCAAAAAGCAATAGTGGAGTAACTACGGCTGCGCCAGCACTTTCTGTGAAGATCTCTTCCTTGTCGAAAACGGCAAAATTCACGCTGACTATCGGGTGTCTGGTTGTGTTAACTGCGTTATGTGTTGCCTTCTATGGGCTTCACGAGTACGTCGGTCCGGGAGTTCTGTTATATGTTCTAGTCGTGGCTTGGGCGACTGATACCGGTGCATACTTTGTCGGGCGCTCGTTTGGAAAAAGATCTTTATCAAGGCGTATCTCCCCAAAAAAGACGGTTGAGGGAACCATCGGCGGTTTTCTTCTAGGAGTGATTCTTGCTTTAATCCTCGGTTACCTTTGGATTCAACCCGAGTTACTTTGGCCCAACTACGGTGTGGTGATGGCGGCTATCTTGATTCCGTTCTTGGCTGTTGGTGGTGATTTGATTGAAAGCGTACTAAAACGGATTAGTGATGCGAAAGATTCAGGATCGATCCTCCCCGGACACGGTGGATTGCTTGACCGGATCGATTCGCTTGTATTGGCAGCGCCGTTTATGTTCGTAATTTCGCTGCTGTTCGGCAACTCTTCGACATGACCTATCTCATTGCATTTGTCGTAGCCATCCTGATTCTCGTGTTTTTCCACGAGCTCGGGCATTTTCTCGTCGCGCGGTGGGCTGGAGTCCGAGTTCTAACGTTTTCGATTGGTTTTGGGCCGAAGATTTGGTCTTTTAAGGACAAGCTCGGCACCGAATATCAACTAGCCGCTTTCCCAATTGGCGGCTACGTTCGGATGCTAGGTGAGGACGAGTTTTCTGCGCAACCAGAACCGGAAGAGATGGCTGAAGCGTTTTCCAATGCGAAGCCGATTCATAAAGTTGCGATAGCCGCGGCGGGACCGTTCGCGAGTTTGCTGTTAGGTTTTGTCATCATTTATGGGATTTTGATCACTGGTACGCGCGAATTAGAGCCATACGTCGGCGATGTTGCGCTGAATTCACCTGCGATGAACGCGGGGATCGGCTTGGGCGAGGAGATTCTTAAGGTCGACGGCAGGGAGATGAACTCGTGGCAGGACGTTAGTCTCGCGTTAGCTGAACGCCTCGGGGATACAGGAACGATTTGGATTCAAACTGATCGTGGCGAATACGACGTTAAGATAAATTCGTGGTTATCAGACAGCGTAGATCCAGATGTTGTTTCTGAACTCGGCCTCGAACCTCAACTTCGTGCTCATATTGGTTATGTAGCTCAGGATTCGGCTGCTGCGGATGCAGGAATCCTAGTCGGCGACTACATTTCTCATGTCAACGGCGGATCGATTGATTCGTGGCAAGACGTGGTTACGGTTGTTCGCGCCAATGCCGAACAAAGGTTGTCGCTGACGGTGGAACGTGATGGGGAAGTTATTTATCTAGCTCTCGTGCCAAGATTGATCTTCGCTGATGACGGTACTACCTTCGGACAAGCAGGCATCTCGCCTCAAATAGGACGTTTAGTTCGTTATGGTCCGATTGCTGCTATCCCGTTGGCATTTGAAAAGACCATTGACTACATTGCGCTCACGGTAGAGTCGATTTACAAGATGATCGTTGGTGAGGTTCACGCCGGAAACCTAGGTGGACCTGTGCGTATCGCCGAATTTGCAGGCGATTTGGCAGAGCTAGGCATTACACCGTATTTAATGCTGCTCGCGTTACTCACGATCGCCTTAGGTCTGATCAATTTGCTTCCGATACCAATGTTGGATGGGGGTCACGTTGTCTTTGGCTTAATCGAGTGGGTGTCGAACAAACCAATTCCCTTAAGGGTTCAGGCGATTGGGATGCGAATTGGTTTATTTATCGTAGGTTCAATCATGATTTTTGCGCTATACAACGACATCTCTCGCCTAATTTCGTCGTCATGATTGTGACCGAACTGGACGTCCGGATTGTCTGATATACGACCCGATACCGTTCATGATGCACGCGTGTCGATTTACGTATCAAGATACCTAACAATCGAGCGGAATCCCTTGGAACTGACCCGTAAATCGCGGGTCTATAATCCAATGAAATCCGAATTTGAGCCCTTCGGCGGGGTTTAGACAACGATTTGAAACTAAATAAGGCATCACCATGCGTCGACTAAAGTTCTCTCTCGGGTTCGCGATATGTCTGGCTTCCTCCTTTGTGCTCCCTAACTATAGCTTCGAAATATCCGATATCCGTGTGCAAGGACTCCTGCGAGTAACGCCTGGGACCGTATTCAATGCGATGAGCATTGAACTTGGAGATGTCGCGACACCACAAACAGTTCGTGAGACGATTCGAGAACTGTTCAAAACGGGATATTTCAACGAAGTAACGATAAAACGTGACGGGGATATCTTGTTGGTTGAAGTTGACGAACGACCTTCGATTGTTGAGATTGAAATTAGTGGCAATAAAGCGGTTCCAACTGAAGCGTTACTAGAGGGGCTTGCTGCGGAAGGATTGAAGGAAGGCGAGATCTTCAAACAAGCGACCCTTGATAGAGTTCGGATTGAATTGATACGTCAGTATGTGGCACAAGGTCAGTACACAGCTAGCATCGAAACAGATATTGACGTGTTACCTCGAAACCGCGTCAGGATTGAGATCGAGGTCGAAGAAGGCAAACGCGCGACGATTGTGCAAATCGCGTTCGTAGGTAATGAGGTTTTCGACACGAATACGCTCCTTAATCAGATGGAATTGAAGCAACCTACGCTATTTGGGTTCATTAGCGGTGAGAACAGGTACTCGCGCGAGAAGCTCCAAGGCGATTTAGAGTCGATCGAAGCGTTTTACACCGATCGAGGCTATATCGAATTCAAAATCAATTCGACTCAAGTGAGTATGACCCCAGATCGAAAACAGGTCTACGTTACTGTAAATGTGAGTGAAGGTGAAAAGCACCTGATCGGGGAGGTCGAATTGGTCGGCGATCTTGATGATGTCGATCCCGAACAGATTGAGAAGCTGATCGTTGTCTCGGAAGGGCAGCTTTATTCGAGCGCACTTTTGACGGCTACCGAGGAGCTCATCACGCGCCAACTAGGGCGATATGGCTACACGTTTGCCACTGCAACCGCAGTAGACGAAATCAATGAAGACGGCACTGTCAATGTTCGATTCATGGTGAACACCGGTAAGAGGGCATATGTGCGACGTCTGAGCTTTGCGGGAAATACGACGACGCGAGATACAGTATTGCGTCGAGAAATGCGCCAACTTGAGGGGGCGTGGGCGTCTACGGATCTGATTGACCTGTCGAAAGTTCGACTTGAAAGGATGGGTTTCTTCTCGGATGTCACTGTCGAAACGCCTGAGGTGGCAGGTGAAGAAGGTCTGATCGACGTTGATATTCAGGTGGAAGAGCAGTCAACTGGTTCAATCACCGGGTCACTTGGCTATCAGAAGCTATCTGGCATGATTCTCGGTGCATCGATCCAAAAGGCAAATATCGCAGGAACAGGGAAGAACATCGGTCTTTCGTTGGATTGGAGCGACTTTCGAAAGTCGTTTTCGTACACCTACATCAATCCCTATTTCACGGAAGATGGTGTTAGTCGAGGTCTAAGTGTTTTCTTGAGAGACACAGACTACAGCACATTGAACTTAAACGCCTTTTCAACGTCGGCCGTTGGCATGGGTGCTCGTTTTAGCTTCCCTATCGGTGAGACGAAACGACTTCAATTTGCAGGTCGAGTCGAATATACCGATGTCGAACAAAGTGGTACCGAGGCAGAGGAGATTCGGGACTTTATTAACGCTAGTGGTCAGACGTTCTTAAATTACAAGGTCGAAGGCTTATGGTCTCGTGACACTCGCAATCGGGCTATATTCGCGACGCGCGGATCGCGACAAACCACGGCATTAGAGATTTCTGTGCCCGGCAGCGATTTAGAGTTCTATAGGGCAACAATACAGCTTGAGCAGTATTTTCCGGTACCAGGGCTCAGTACGAACTTCGCGTTTCATCTGAACGCTGACCTCGGTTACGGCGGTGCGTACGGAAATACCGAGATTTACCCGTTCTATGAACATTTCTATGGCGGTGGATTCGGTTCAATCCGGACATACAAACGAGCCTCACTTGGTCCTCGGAGCACTGCGCTTCGGAATTTCGCGTCGAACGTTCCTGGGCGTCCGTTTGGTGGAAACATCATGGCGGAGCTATCGGCAGAATTCGTGTTTCCACTGCCATTCATGAAAGATAGAGGGCAAGTTCGGTCTCTCTACTTTGTTGATGCTGGCAACATTTTCAGCGACCATTGTTCCGAGACCAGTTTGAATTGCTTTTCGCCAAGTGTAAAGGAGTTGCGTGGGTCAACAGGAATCGCGGTGTCTTGGTTAACGCGCATGGGTCCGATGTCCTTCTCGCTTGGTTATCCGTTTAACAACAGCGAATTGGATGAGACCGAGGTCTTCAGTTTTGAATTGGGGCAGACGTTTTAGAGCGAGTTTTTTGTTCGATTTTTCCACGTTTGACTACGCCTAAATCGCGAGCCAAGAATATAATCCCACGCCTTGCGTAGCGTGCTTCTGCCATGTACTGCGCCCACGTATCCCTGAGGCATTCATGATTACGAAATTGTTGAAGCTGCTTTGTGCTGTGATAGCGCTCAATGTGGTGATCGTAGCGTCTGCACAGTTACGCGTCGCAGTCGTGAACTCGTCAGAAGCCGCGATGGCGACCGAAGAAGCGAAGGCAACCCTTGCTCAGATTGAGGAAGAATTTGCGCCTGAGAGCGATCGCCTGAAGCAATTGCAGCAAGACTTGATTAAGTTGCGTGAAAAGTTGATCAATGACAGTGCGGTTACGTCTGAGGAAGAACGCCGCCAGATGCAAAAGCAGATGGAGGACATGCAATTTGATCTTGAGGTAGGTGCGCAGAAGTTACAACGCGAACTAACGGAACGACGTGACGAACTGCTAAGTGCGCTCAATCCTAAATTTCAAAAAGCGCTTCGTGACCTTGTTGAATTAGAGAACTACGACATCGTCTATCAGTACAACCCTAATGTACTGCTCTTCGTTAATCCGCGTCACAACATTACGCGGAGAGTCACGGAGGAGATGAACAACATCACTGAGTAAGTGATGTACTTCAACTACTGCTAGTCAGATCATGTTGTCGCTCGCCGAGATCGCGCAACGCACTCAAGGGCGAGTGATAGGTGACGAAATGACCTGCATCTCAGGTATCGGATCGCTCGCAAACGCACAACGCGGTGACCTGACATACCTTTCGAATCAAAGGTATCGGACGCAACTCCAAGCAACGGAAGCGTCTGCTGTATTGCTTTCCGAGCAGAATGTGGCGAATTGTCCAATCCCTGCGGTCGTTGTACCTAACCCACAACTTGCATTTGCTCAGATCGCTATCGAATTCGATAAACGAACGAAAGTCGCTGAGGGGATCGATGCAACTGCGCGAATCGATTCCAGTGCGCTATTGGGAGACGGTCTTCGAATTGGACCTAACGTAAATGTAGGGGCACATTGTGAGTTGTCGGACGGCGTTGAACTTAGCGCTAACGTCTGCATTGGTGCTCATTCCTCAATAGGACGGTATACCAGTATTCGTGAGAACGTAGTGGTATACCATGACGTCCAAATCGGCTCGCAATGTACGATTCATGCGAATACCACGATCGGCGCAGACGGCTTTGGCATCGCGGCGGATGACAAGGGACAGCTGAAGGAGATTCCTCAGGTAGGTCGCGTTCGGATAGGTGACGATGTATTGGTCGGCGCAGGCGTGACAATTGATCGCGGGACCATTGACGACACCGTCGTTCACGACAACGTCAAGATCGATGATCAAGTTCACATCGCGCACAACTGTGTCGTGGGAGCACATTCGATCATGTGTGGACGATCAGCGTTAGCCGGAAGCGTAACGCTAGGCGAGTATTGCGTGCTTGGCGGCGGTGTGGGTATTGCGGGTGAAGGTCCTGTTACGATCGCCGGGGGAGTAGAAATCGGAGCGATGACATTTGTTTCTCGAGACATAACCGAATCGGGACGTTACTCGGGCTCAACGTTGCACACAGATAATCGGACCTGGCGACGCAATGTACTACGCTTAAACGAACTTGATTCGATTGCGAAGCGATTACGTCGCATCGAGAAAATACTTGAAAACAATGCACCTAAATAAGCTGGTACTGCAACCGCGGAGTAGGCGAATCCATGTCTGAACAAGATATCGACTTCGTGATAACGGACTATCTACCACATCGATACCCGTTCTTGCTTGTTGATCGAGTGCTAGAGATTGAGCTCGGTAAGCGCATTCGTGGTTTGAAAAACGTATCCGCCAACGAACCCTTCTTTCCCGGACATTTTCCGGTCAAACCGATCATGCCCGGGGTTCTCATAGTCGAAGCACTGGCTCAGGTGAGCGGCATTTTGGCGCTCCGTTCTCGCGACCTCTCGAACGATAAACACGGGGGTGTCTTCCTCTTGGCAGGAATGGATAAGACTCGGTTCAAGAAACCCGTCGAGCCGGGTGATCGATTGATACTAGACGCAAACGTGCTTAGTGAACGTCGCGACATCGTGAAGTTCAGTTGCGAAGCAGTCGTGGACGAGAGCATTGTGTGCTCGACGGAGCTCCTGATCGCCAGCGGTTAGACGAGTTGTAACTCGCTCATAACTTTGTCTTCTCAATCATTAAAAGTAGGCATTGTCGCCGGTGAAGCGTCAGGCGACGTGCTCGGTTCTTCTTTGATGGCGGCGATTTACGAACGCAAGCCTGAAGTGGAATTCGTTGGCGTTGGCGGCGAGACCATGCTTGAACACGGGTTGCGAAGCGTAGCGAGTATGGACCATTTCGCCGTTAACGGCTTCGTAGATCCCCTGTTACGAATTGGTAGTCTCTATCGTCTTTTGCGACTATTAATTCGAGAACTGTCCAGTACAGATGTGGTAGTTGGCGTTGACTTCAATGTATTCAACCTTCTCTTAGAGCGCGGCGTCCGAAATCGAGGCGTACCAACCGCTCATTACGTTAGTCCGTCGGTGTACGCTTGGCGTCGCGGTCGAGTAAAACGAATTGCAAAAGCCGTTGACGTCATCATGACATTGTTTCCGTTTGAAACGAAGGTGTACGACGAACGAGGTATTCGCGCGGTATTCGTAGGCCACCCCACCGCAGACCGTTTCGATCCGGACGAAGACAAACCTTCACTATTGACTAAGGCACGCACCGACAACGGATGGACACAAGACACGTTGATCCTTTGCCTGATGCCAGGTAGCCGAGGATCGGAGATCAGATTTCACCTTGAGCTGTTCTTAGAGGCTGCGCGAATCTTTCAAGAGCGCATCAATTCAGCTCACGTAAAAGTGGTCGTTCCTACGCGACATCCTGCAGTTAGTATTAAGTGGCGGGAAGTGAGTTCTGAGTTTTCTTCTCTGGATGTTCAGATAACGGATGTCGAGGCAACGCAGGTTCTAGCGGCGAGCAACGTCGCGCTTGTGAAATCTGGTACGAGCACGTTAGAGGCGATGCTTATGAAAACCCCGATGGTTGTTGCGTACAGACTTGGCGCATTGACTGCAAAGGTCATCCGTTCGATGATGTTCATTGATCAGGTCGCTCTTCCTAATATACTTGCTAACAAGACGTTGGTACCTGAGTTTTTACAGGAAGACGCGACCCCACATAACCTTGCCACAGCACTATTTGAGCAATTGAACAGAGACGAAAAGACAGTGACCGAGGAATTCGCGTCGCTCCACAGGTCGTTGAAGCAGGATGCCGCGAGTCGTGCTGCGGAGACCGTACTTTCACTTGTCGACTAGAGATCGATCGAATACTCCCGTTCTGGTCGGTATTGATGAAGCCGGTCGAGGACCATTGGCTGGCCCAGTTGTCGCTGGTGCGGTCGCGCTGAATTCAGAAACTCCAATCGTCGGATTAGCAGATAGTAAACGTCTCACACCGAGAAAACGCGACCGTTTATTCGACGAAATAAAACGTAGTGCCCGCGCGTACGGCATCGGAATAGCAGATGTTCGTGAGATTGACACGCACAATATCTTGCAGGCGAGTTTGCTTGCGATGCGACGCGCATACGCCGCCGTCGCACTCGTGGCTGACGAAGTTTGGGTTGATGGTGACAAAGATCCTGAGATTTCAGAGACGACCTACACGCTCGTTGGTGGTGATGCCAAAATGCCCGAGATTAGCGCCGCATCTATTTTGGCGAAGGTCACACGAGATCGCATGATGGTGGGATACGCCGTGACTTACCCTCAATACGGATTTGACCGGCACAAGGGATATCCAACTTCGTTACATCTTTCACGTCTTCGGGAACATGGTCCCTGTCCTATTCATCGACGAAGTTTCGGACCTGTGCGAGACGCAGGCCATAGTCTTTTCCAACCTTCGACATGACAGATTTCGTCCACCTATCGGTACACAGTGAATATTCCGTTGATGACAGTGTTGTATTCCTAAACAAGCTGGTTCCAGCAATCAAGCAACTAGGAATGTCGAGTGTTGCTTTGACGGACAAAGGCAACTTAACCGCGATGCTGAAATTCCAGAACGAAGCGCTTGGGGAAGGGATCAAGCCTATATTTGGTTGCGATCTTGCGGTGTTAGGTCCGCACGGCAAGACGAAATTGTTGGCACTCGCGACGAATCAGACTGGTTATCACAACTTGATTCGGCTCGTTACCAACGCTTCGCGTAGTACGCAAAATCAGCGTTGCGCGGATTACGAGCTACTTTCGGAACTCAAAGAAGGTTTGATCCTACTTTCGGGTGGTGTGAACGGAGATCTTGGGCAGCGACTTCTCGCAGATGAATATGAGGGTGCTGAAGATCTAATCGATTGGTACCTACGGGAATTTGGGGATCGCTTCTATGCTGAAATCTCCCGAACTGGCCGAGCCAATGAGAACGATTACATTGATGCGGTCGTACCGCTCGCTTCAGTGAAAGGCGTACCTCTCGTAGCGACGAACGATGTCATTTGTTTAGAAGAAGCGGATTTTTTCCTTCACGATGCGAAACTGTGCATTCAGCGCAGTGAACACATGGGCGAGTCCTATTCGTGGAAAGGTCAATACAGCCCCTACCAGTACTTGCGTTCCGCTGACGAAATGTCGGCCCAGTTTAAGGATCTCCCGGATGCAATAGAAAACACAGTCGAGATTTCGAAACGGTGCAATGTCGAGGTTGAGACCGGTACATATTTTCAACGTCCATATCCGAACACGGATGAGCAAGAAAACGTTGAAAAACTGCGGGCGAACGTGGCGGAAGCGCTTGAGATGTTTCTATGCGACGAACAATCTCAAATTGATGAGTCTGAATTTGATAGCTACCGCAAGCGGGTGGAAGATGAATTAGAAGTCATCATCGAGATGGGCTTTGCTAGTTACTTCTTGATCGTTAGCGACATTGTGTCGTGGGCGAAAGAGCAAGAGATCCCGGTAGGACCAGGACGCGGATCTGGTGCGGCGTCGCTTGTCGCAATGTTACTGGGAATCACTGGATTGGATCCGATCAAGCACCATCTGTTCTTTGAGAGGTTGCTTAACCGCGATCGACGTTCCATGCCTGATCTAGACATTGATTTCTGTGCACAACGTCGTGATGAGGTAATGTGGCATGTCGTTGAGAAATTCGGGCGCGATTGTGTGGGATTAATTGCTACCCAAGGCACACTCGCAGCTAAGGGCATCATCCACGGCATGGGACGAGCGCTTGATTACTCGCACAGCGATGTCGTGCGCATCACTCGATTGATTCCAACTAAACCCGGTACGAAATTGGCTGAAGCGTGTCGAGAAGATTCGAGGATTGAAGAAACTGCAGCGGCCTACGGTTGTAGCGAACTCTTGGAAGAAAGCCGGAAGCTCGAAGGCATTGTTGCAACTTCTGGCGTCCATCCGGCAGGGGTCGTGATCGGCCCGGACCGTCTTGAGGAGTTTGTGCCCTGTCAGTTTGACACTGAGTCAGAGTTGCTCGTTTCGAATCTCGATAAAGATGATGTCGAAAAAGCGGGGATGGTGAAGTTTGATCTGTTGAGTTTAAAGAACTTGACGGTTATTGATAAAGCGATCCAGTTTGTCAACGAAAAACGACAGAATGGATCGCCGCGTCTCGCAGCTTCTGACATCCCACTCGACGACAGAAGTACTTTCCGGTTGATTGCAAGTGCAGCGACAGAAGGCGTATTTCAACTGGAATCTGATGGGATGAAAAAGCTCATTCGACAGTTGAAACCTGACAAATTTGACGATATCGTCGCACTCGTCGCGTTGTACCGGCCGGGCCCCTTAAACGCAGATATCGATAAGAGCTATGCATTACGAAAACGCGGCGACGAGCCAGTTAGTTACGATCATCCGAGACTTGAAGACGTCCTGAAAAACACCTACGGGCTAATGATCTATCAGGAAGACGTCATGAGTGTCTCTAGGACCCTAGCAGGATTCTCAGGCGGTGAAGCCGACATTCTGCGGGAGGCGATGGGCAAAAAGCGGCGTGAGAAGCTAGTCGAACTGAAGGACCGATTCTCTGAAGGGTGTCAACATAACGGTGTAGACGCACGCATAGCCGACGAAATTTACGAAAAGATGCGGGGATTTTCGGAATATGCGTTTCCGAAAGCGCACTCTACGGCTTACGCAGTCGTCACGTATCAAACCGCCTACCTGAAGGCAAACTATCCAAACGAATATATGGCGGCAGCGATTTCGGTCGAACGCGGTGATCCGAGACGAGTCGGGCGTTTGCTGGCAGAAGCAATTCAGATGGGTGTCATCATCGAACTACCGGATGTTAATCGACCGACTACGAACTGTGTGCCGACCTCAGATGGATTGCGTCTTGGTATGACATGCCTTAAAGGGGTCGGCGATGGCGACGTAAAAGCAATTGAGGAAGCGCGTCAAGGCGGCGAATTTTCGAGCTTATTTCAGTTTTGCATGCGCGTGGATTTAGAGCGAGTACAGCGAAATGCAGTAGAACGACTGATCAAGGCAGGCGCGTTTGATTTGCTAGACGGAAAGTCACGAAAGATCGAGGTAGTTCGTGCAGAACTTCTCGACAAGCTCGAACTTGCATATCAGGCGGGCACCGAAGGTACACAGTCGAGTCAAAGTTTGTTCGGCGGTCCTCAGGAGCAAGAGGTTTTCGCTAACTATACGGCGCCAGAACCGTTGTCGAAAACCGACCTATTCGCAGGTGAAAAGGATGTGATCGGATTTGTGGTGAGTGACGAATCCACTCGATGGTATCTTCGCGAATTTGATTCGATCTGTACGTGTTCGCTTGATGATATCAGTAATACGGAAGGAAACGGTGAAATCACAATCGCGGGTAGGATAAAGAAATCGACAGTACGAGAACAGCCTAACCGAGGTGAGATTGCAACGATCGAACTCGAAGGTTCGAGAGGCTCGATGAAAGTCGTACTTTGGCCTGACCAGTATCAAAAGTTCTCTCGTTTTGTGATTGACGATCAGTTCATTGTCGCGAGAGGACGTATCAGGTACGACAGCTTTAATGAAGAACAGCAGTTGTCCGTTACTTCAATGTTTGACGCGGTAGGTGCTCGGAAGCACTGGCAGGCGTTTGTCACATTACGATTTGAGCATGCTAAGACGCGATCCTTACTTACACCCGAGAAACTACAACAGTTGGAAGCTGTCTTTAAGCAGTTCGGACGCAAGGAAGGACGACCGGTGGAGATTACTATTCAAAAAGAAGATGCGCGATTACGCGTGGATTTAGGTAACGGGTATAGAAAGCTCCCGGTCACCGATCAGATTTTGGCAGAACTACGCGATATCTTCGGATCAGAAGTCGTCAATGTCGGATTTCAAAGAGGCGCAACGTAACCAGGTTTCGCTTGATCAAGTCACACGAACCCTTGACGCACTAGACCTCGGAGTCACGAATCGACTTTGGATCGCTTTTAGCGGCGGAGTCGATTCAACAGTTCTTCTCCATGCTGCGTCGAAAGCGTATGAGCCTCATCAACTCACCGTCGTTCATGTAAACCATAGGGTGAGCCCCAATGCGGACTCGTGGGAATTACATTGCAAAAATGTAGCCACAAGATTGGGACTTGAGTTTCATTCGAAACGCGTGTCGTTGCGCGGTAAGAACTTGGAATACGAGGGTCGTCAAGCGCGGTTAAGCGTGTTCAAGGATGTGTTACGGGATGGCGATGTTCTCGCCACTGCACATCATCGAGATGATGAGCTTGAGAGTTTGACGTGGCAGCTCGCGACCGGTCGAGCTCTTGTGGGTATTTCTGACTGGCGTCGATTCGAGCATGGTTGGTTGTGGCGCCCGCTGTTGCACTACAACCGCGATGAACTGCTGAACCTCGCGAACGAGTACGGGTGGTCTTGGATCGAAGACGAATCAAATCAGGATGTCACATTTACTCGAAACGCACTGAGACACCAGGTCCTACCGCACTTAAAGTCAGCATTCTCGGACTTTGAATCACAGTTACTGCGCATGAAAGAGCCTCCGCTGGAGCACCTGCCGAGAGCACCGATTAGCGCGAAACTGTTGCGCGAAGATTCGAAAAAGACGCGAGCATGGCTCCACGCATTTGGGATCACACCGAGGAACTCGATCGTGCAGGAAATCATGCGTCAAGCGAGTGCACGGAGGGACGCACAGGTTCTCGTGCGCGTGTCTTCGCGTGCAAGCGTTCGCCGACATAAAGGGCTGTTTTTTGTTGTTGCTGACGCCGAGTCAATCCCGGAATCGCCTATTCGAGTAGGTGAAGATGCCTTGTATGCGTACGGCGAGTTAACATGGGTTCAGAGAAAAGTAGGTTTGTCCATCGACGCTCAGCTTCACACCGGTACGCGCCTAGGCGGAGAGTCGCTCAATATCAAACACCAAGATATAAAGCTCTCAAAGTGGTTCTATGATCAAGGAGTACCGCCATGGGAACGTGATGCTTGGCCGTTGCTCTATCAAGACGAACGCTTAATTGCGGTACCGGGTCTAGGCATTGATTCCTCCGCTTGCACCGCGAATGGTTACTGGCCAAACTGGCGTCGGAGAACACACTATTCGTAGTGCAGATCCAAGCAGACAGTTAGACCGTCGATTGTCTCTATTTCAATTCGGGTAGACCCGGATGCGACTCGTCACGACTAGAATTTACGAGCGAACGCTTCTTGTTAGCGTCTCACGAAGCCTTAAGGAGTGACGATCTGACACACTACGTGTTCGTAACTGGTGGTGTAGTATCCGGACTCGGAAAGGGTGTCACCACCGCATCGCTAGGCGCAATCCTTAAGGCACGTGGCCTCAAAGTCGATGTCGTCAAGATGGATCCCTACATCAACGTGGATCCTGGTACGATGAGCCCGAATCAGCACGGCGAGGTATATGTCACCGCTGATGGTGCGGAAACGGACTTAGACCTCGGTCATTACGAACGATTCATCCAGAACAAAATGGGTCGTGCGAACAATTTCACCACGGGATCGGTCTACGAATCTGTTATCAAGCGCGAACGTGCGGGTAACTACGACGGTTTGACGGTACAGGTCATACCCCACATCACCGATGAGATTAAACGACGCATCCGAGCAGTCGCACGAGATAATGACGTCGTGATCGTTGAAACCGGTGGCACCGTCGGCGACATCGAGTCGCAACCCTTTCTCGAAGCGATTCGGCAAATGCGCCTCGAAGAGGGTATTCAAAACACCTTATTTATGCATTTGACGTTGGTTCCCCAGCTGAGCGATGGAGAGGACAAAACCAAACCTACGCAGCATTCAGTCAAGGAATTACGCTCCATTGGTTTGCAACCAGACATCTTGATATGTCGTTGCAAGGAGAAGGAACTCGACGCGAGTCCTCGTAGCAAAATCGCACTGTTCACAAATGTCCGTGAAGAAGCAGTTATCTCGTTAGCGAACGCTGATTCGATTTATCAGGTGCCACTTGTGCTGCACCATCAAAGACTCGATGACATCGTGTTGGAGCATTTCGGTATCGATAGTGACGATGCCGACCTATCGCATTGGGAGGAAGTCGAGCGAAAACGAAGCGGTGCAAACGATTCGACTCGAATTGCGTTGGTTGGAAAGTACGTGGATTTCACTGATGCTTATATGTCGCTTATTGAAGCACTGATTCACGCTGGAATTCATACAGGGGTCAAGATCGAGATCGAAACAGTCGACTCCGAATTGGTTGAGCAGAACGGAATAAGTGCTTTAGAGGATGTCCACGGTGTATTGATCCCGGGTGGATTTGGTCCGCGAGGATTCGAAGGAAAAATCAAGGCAGCAGGATTCGCGCGTAGGAAGCGGGTCCCGTACTTGGGGATTTGCTACGGTTTACATGCAGCAGTTGTTGAATTCGCGCGCAACGAAATAGGCTGGACTGATGCAAACAGCACGGAGTTAATTCGTGATACGGAACATCCCGTCATCGCATTGGTCAATGAATGGCGTGACGATACGGGCGAAATCAAACAGTATCAACCTGGCGACGATCTTGGTGGCACCATGCGACTAGGGGAACAGGAGTGTACCTTGTCTTCGGATTCTCGTGTGAGCTCGATCTATCGTCGTAGTTCGATTCGTGAGCGACATCGTCATCGTTACGAGGTCAACGAAGCATTTATCAACGCATTCGAAGAAGCCGGAATGCGGTTCTCTGGTCGAAGCAAGAACGAACAATTGATTGAAATGCTTGAACTCGCGAACGACCAATGGTTCGTCGCGTGCCAATTCCATCCTGAGTTTACGTCGACACCGACTCAGGGGCATCCGTTGTTTAGCGACTTTGTTCGAGCCTCGACCGCTTATGCGGTCGCAAATGCATGAAACTCTGCGACTTCGAAATTGGGAGTAAGCGTCCGTTCTTCCTGATCGCTGGTCCGTGCGTGATTGAGGACCGAGCGCTCGCAATTGACGTTGCTTCGCATTTAAAAGAGGTAACGGACGCTTTAGACATCCCGTATATCTTCAAGAGCTCGTTTGACAAAGCGAATCGATCCTCCATAGGCAGCTACAGGGGGCAGGGGATCGATGCCGGGCTCGCAATCCTTCAGGCGGTGAAAGACGAAATTGGCGTTCCCGTACTCACCGATGTGCACGAATATACGCCTCTCGATGAAGTCGCGAGTGTCGTCTCAGTTTTACAGACGCCGGCCTTCTTGTGTCGACAGACGGACTTCATCATCAACGTTTGTGAACAGGGTCTTCCGGTCAATATCAAGAAAGGACAGTTTCTTGCGCCCGGAGATATGGCGCACGTCGTTGCGAAGGCCAAGTCAACAGGCAACGATCAAGTCATGGTGTGTGAACGAGGCGCGAGTTTCGGTTACAACAATCTCGTGTCCGACATGCGTTCCCTTGTCATTCTTCGAGAGACGGGATGTCCAGTCGTGTTCGATGCGACCCATTCTGTTCAGTTACCAGGCGGTCAAGGTGCGGTTTCAGGCGGACAGCGTTCGATGGTGCCGGTATTAGCACGAGCCGCGACAGCGGTAGGTGTCGATGGTCTATTCATGGAAACTCATCCGCGACCGGAAGAGGCGAAATCGGACGGCCCCAACTCTTGGCCTCTACCGTTAATGCAAGCACTCCTTGAACAACTCGCTCAGATTGACGCACTCGTCAAGGAACTCGATTATCTAGAGGACCGGATCGATTGAGCAGGATCGTCGCGGTGAACGGCCGGGAGATCCTTGACTCACGCGGCAATCCGACAGTCGAGGTCGATGTTCACTTAAGCAATGGCTCGATGGGCTCTGCGATGGTTCCCTCCGGCGCTTCCGTCGGTACGTTCGAAGCCGTTGAACGACGCGATGAAGATCCCAATCGTTATCTTGGAAAAGGGGTACTGCTGGCCGTAGCGAACGTGAACGGCATCATTGCAGAAGGATTGCACGGACTCGATGCGATTGACCAAACAAACGTTGACGAACGATTGCTTGCGTTGGATGCCTCACCTAATAAGCAGAACCTTGGCGCGAACGCTATTCTCGGCGTTTCATTAGCGGTTCTAGAGGCCGCGGCCCGTGCGAAGGGCGTACCTCTATACCAGCATGTAAATGATCTCTACGACTCGGTACCGATGCGGATGCCGGTACCCATGATGAATGTGCTCAATGGAGGTGCACACGCTGATAACGACGTCGTATTTCAAGAATTCATGGTCATTCCTGTGGGTGGCGGATCGTTTCGCGAAGCTCTACGCATGGGTATTGAGGTTTTTCACATTCTGAAACGTAATTTGCAGAACGCAGATCCAAGACGATCAACGGCTGTTGGTGATGAAGGTGGTTTTGCGCCAGATTTGGATTCAAATCAACACGCGCTTGAGTTTTTGAGCAACGCCGTTGGGGATGCGGGTTATGAGCTTGGTTCTGATTGTTATATTGGATTGGACTGTGCAGCGACTGAGTTTTACGATGAACGTGGTTATTCAGCAGACGCTTACTCGGAGCCTTTAGATCCGGAACAAATGATCGATTCACTAGTACGGATCAAGAATGCATGGCCGTATCTGATGTCGATTGAGGACGGTTGCGCCGAATCGAGATTCGATGACTGGCAAACTTTGACTCAGCGCTTAGGCGAGACGACCCAGCTTGTTGGCGACGACGTGTTCGTGACGAACAAAGCGCGCGTGCTCGACGGAATCGAAAAAGGATTCGCAAATTCAGTTTTGGTGAAATTGAATCAAGTAGGTACAGTTACCGAGACATTGGAGGTCATGCGCGTGGCGCATGACCATGATTACACAACCGTCGTCTCACATCGATCGGGTGAAACGGAAGACACTAAGATCGCCGATATCGCTGTAGGTACTGGTGCTGGGCAAATCAAAACCGGCTCAGCGTCACGATCTGAAAGGATCGCGAAATACAACCGCTTATTGCGTATTGAGGAGCAACTTGAGACCGTAACGTTTGGAGGAGCCAGCGAATTCGCAAAGTTCAAAGGGACTTGAACAGATGAAGCTCTTACTATCCTCTTTGTTCTGCATGTTTCTCGTGATGCAGTACATGTACTTGTTCGGCGAGTCCGGATTCTTCGCGACGCGTTTGCTCGTGGAAGACGTGAAAGCGCAAGCGGAATTCAATCAGCGCTTGGCGAATCGCAACGAGTTGCTACGCATGGAGATTCAGCGAATCAAACACGACAAGTCAGTCATTGAATCCATCGCACGCAACGACCTCGGCATGATCAAGCCAAACGAGACGTTTTATCTATACGTTGACGACTCCAAAACAAACCGCTGAAGACAAATTAGCGGCGGATGATTCCGTTGATGGAGCGACTCTTCACGCTTGGGAAGACTTACCTATAGCGACTGAGCTTCCGCGCTCACCAGGATATATTCGCCGAGAAATTGCGGACTTCAGGGTCAAAGAAGTATTAGGGTTTGAGCCAACGGATGAGGGTGAGCATCTCTTGCTCCGCGTGCGTCGGTCAAATCTGACGACCCGAGAGGTACAGTACCGTCTAGCACATGAATTTGGTATCCAACCAAGGGACGTAGGGTACCTTGGTCTGAAAGACAAACGCAGTGTTGCAACGCAGTGGTTCAGCTTGCCCGTACCCTCTCCATCAAGACCGACCGTCGTACCTGACGTGGAAATCTTGGAACAACGTCGACACCAGAGGAAGCTACGACCGTCGGATGGTTGTCAAAATTGGTTTGAGATTCTGATTCGAGACGTCAATACCGAAACGATTGACTTTAATCAGATGCAGTTTGTTCCAAATTACTTCGGTCAACAACGATTTGGTCGGGACGGTCGTAACGTGACGGGCGCAATGGGGTGGGTCGAAAAAGGCAAACCACGTATTTCTCCATTCCTGAAGTCCATTTACCTTTCTTCTCTTCGCAGTTACGTTTTCAATCTCGTATTAGCGACACGTGTGAATCGTGGCGATTGGTGCGAGGTGATCGATGGTGATGTGGTATTGGATGGACTTCCCAGTGGTCCGTTATGGGGTCGAGGACGGCTCTTGACAAGCGGACTCGCGCAGCAGATTGAACAAGATGCTGCGAATCGCGTTGGACCAGTCTCGGAAGCGTTGGAATGGGTCGGCTTAAAGCAAGCACGACGCTCTCTAGTGGTCGCACCAACGGATATGGATTGTGAGATCAATGGAGACGTCGCGGTCGTACGTTTCGCGTTGCCGTCAGGGAGTTTTGCTACGAGCGTGCTGCACGAATGTTTCGATTTGCAAGACCAACGAAATTGATGGATTTCGCATGTTTGGGATTGGAATGACGTCTGCGCGAGCACGTGCGCGCTTGGTGAATAAGTTAGCCAGTCAGGATCTTGCGTCGACTGAAGTACTCGAAATCATGAACGAAGTTCCCCGACACGTGTTCGTTGATGAAGCGATCGCCCATCGGGCTTATGACGATACGGTGTTACCTATCGGTTTTCAGCAGACTATTTCACAACCTACGGTTGTTGCCATGATGTCGAATGCAGCAGCTGGAGTTGCGGATCGTTCCAAAGTGCTCGAAATCGGTACGGGATGTGGTTATCAAACCGCCATCTTGTCGCGATTGTTCGAAGAGGTTTTCACGATTGAGCGAATAGAACCTTTGCATCTGCGAGCCCGTCGTACGTTAGCTAACCTTGAAATTGACAACGTTACATTTAAATTCGCTGACGGTCATGAAGGATGGCCTGAATATGGTCCATACAACGCTGTCATCGGTACAGCTAGCGCAGAGGACGTACCAGCAGAGTTGAGTGATCAAGTTGCATTGAATGGTCGCCTCGTGATGCCGGTCAATGACCCACGCTTCGTCGGTCAATCACTGGTCCAGTGGCAACGGACAGAGACAGGATACAGGAAAAGCGATCTTTGTGGTGTCCGGTTTGTCCCAATGTTGAAAGGAATCGAAGCGACATCATGACGTGGTTCGGACTATGTTGGC
This sequence comes from Candidatus Azotimanducaceae bacterium, assembly GCA_965220235.1. GTDB lineage: Bacteria > Pseudomonadota > Gammaproteobacteria > Pseudomonadales > Azotimanducaceae > Bin55. The sequence goes on from OZ244815.1 coordinate 1,021,170, forward strand.
GCGGAGTTTTGATGGGCATAGTTGAAGTGCTACCCGGGATTTCTGGTGGCACCGTCGCGTTGCTGACGCAGATTTACGAGAGGCTCATTGATGCCCTTAGCCAAATCGCCCAATTTCGTGCTACCGATGCTGATCGCGGGTCTTGGATAGCCTCGCTGAAATTTCTTGCGCAGCTTGGACTCTGGATGGTGTGCGGCTTTGTCGCGTCGATGTTGACGATTCTGGAGTTCGTGAATCGAGAACCTCACCTATTTTGGGGTGCTGTATTAGGAATCATCATTGGAGCAGTTGTTCAGCTTTCGCGCGCTGCGAATCGAAAGGACTTGGTCCGATTCGTGCCGCTTGGGTTACTCGTTGGGATCCCGGTCGTCGCACTACCGGCTACATCTCTGGAGCCGCCATTGTGGATGTTCGCGGTTGGTGGTATCGGTGCGTTTAGCGCTTGGATTCTTCCAGGTATATCTGGTTCAATGATGCTGTTACTAATGGGCCTATGGCTACCGACACTTGAAGCTGTACGACACTTGGAAATGACGAAACTTGCACTGTTTGCGGGTGGCATGGCGTTAGCGTTTGCGGTCGTACCGAGAATACTTGCGAGAGGCGTCCGTCGATATCGCCAGCCCATGCTTGCATTCTTTATCGGACTCGTGGCAAGTACGCTATATCGAGCATGGCCGTGGCGATCGGATGCAGGTTTCCCGGAGTTGCCTACATTTGGTATGGAATCGCAGTTACTTGCGGTCGTTGTATGCATGATCCTCGGTTGTGCGTGCGTGTTAATTCTTATGCGTCTAGTGGAGCGTGATATTGCTTAATCGGATTTGGTGTACGGTCTTATTGGTAGCAGTTGCAGGATGCGTCGCGAAAGCGCCAGCACCCGTCATCGATAAGTCACGACAGAGCGACCATGCGTATGCGGAGAGCCAATCTGTGTGTCAGGCAAAAACAGCAGAGGAGTTTTGTCACGTTGTGGAACGAGGCGACACGCTGTATGCGATCTCCCGACGTTACGGGTTAAAAGTGGTGGAAATCGCTTCTCGCAATGAAGTCAAAGCGCCTTACATCATCCGCCCAGGTGAATTACTCGTAGTTAGGCAAGGAGATGAGCCAGTGAGTGCTCCAGCGCAGGCGACGCCTACGCAAATTACTCAAACTGAAGCACAGACCTCGCAGCCTATACCAATCGACGAAGCAAAGTCCGCGACAGTTGAACCGAAAAAACAACCCGTGCCCACACCAGTAGCAGCAGAAACGCAATCAGCTCCTCCGTCTACATCAGCAAGCGCCCCGTCGGATACCAATACCACGAAAGCGCCTCAGGTCCCACTGAAGATGACCTTGCGAACCACTCGCACCAAGTCAGGTTGGCAATGGCCGGTACCGTACGAACCCACGTCCAACACCGATAAGAAAGGTCTGGAGTATCGACTAGCTGACGACACGGAGGTTGTCGCTGCTATCGGAGGTAAGGTGATTTATGCGGGAGCGGGTTTAAATAAGTTTCGCCATTTGATCATTGTGGACTCTGCGACAGCGCACCTTGTCGCATATGAGTTCAATACAGCGCACAATATCACGGAAGGGCAGGGCATTAGTCGGGGCGATACGATTACGCGAATAACGCGTGGCAATGATGATGCATCGACCGATACGGAGCGCTATCGTCAGTTTCGATTTGAGATTTGGGCAAACGGTAAACCGCTGAATCCTGACAGAGTGATCGCGGCCGCGTCGCGTAATTAGGTTCCGTCGTGAGCTAAATCTCTAGTCCGCTAAATCCATTACGTTCAGAATGAACGCGTATTCCTCCGCGACCTCTCGCAAAGAGTCATAGCGCCCTGAAGGACCGCCGTGTCCTGCTCCCATCTCAGTTTTCAGAATGAGAGGATTGTTGTCGAGCTTTAAGTGTCGAATTTTCGCGACCCACTTCGCCGGTTCCCAGTAAGTCACGCGAGGGTCGTTCAATCCAGCGGTCACGAATAGAGGCGGGTATGAGGCCGCCTTGAGTTGATCGTACGGTGAGTAGGAGAGGATGTATTCAAGGTCGTCCTTATTCTCAATGGGATTTCCCCACTCAGGCCACTCGATCGGTGTTAACGGGAGGGAATCGTCAAGCATCGTGTTGAGTATGTCAACGAAAGGTACATGCGCCGCGACCGCTCCCCAAAGATTAGGCGCTTGATTGATTGCGGCGCCCATAAGCGATCCACCGGCGCTGCCACCAGCTATCGCGATTCGACCGACCGCTGTGTATTTCTCGTCGATTAGATGACGGGCGACATCGACGAAATCATTGAACGTGTTCGTACGGTTTCGGAGTTTGCCGTTTTCATACCAGTGATATCCGAGCTCCGAACCTCCTCGTATGTGTGCGATCGCATATACGAATCCTCGATTAACCATCGAAAGGATGGTTGTCCGAAAATATGGATCCATTGTCGCCCCATAGGCACCATAGCCGTAGAGATAAAGGGGTGCTGATCCGTCACGTAATGTGCCTTCTTGGTAGAGAATAGATATAGGAACCTTGACACCATCACGCGCGGTCGCAAATATCCGTTCCGTGACATACTGCTTCGGATCGTGGCCACTTGGGATTTTTTGCACTTTTCGCGTGTGCAAATTTCCGGTCGCGAATTCGTAGTCGTAGGTCGTTTCAGGAGTCGTCAGAGATGAGTACTCGAATCTAAGTGAATCGGGATCGGATTCAGGATTGGCACCAAACCACAAACTGTAGGTTGATTCAGAAAACGGAATCGACTTGCGTTGACCTGCTGTATCGAGGATTTGAATGGTTTCTAAGCCGTTCTCCCTCGCGGCAACGACAATATAGGATTCAAAAGCTACGACGTGCGTAACGTATCGGTCGTCTGTCGGTTCGAGCAATGGCTCCCATTGGTCGATGCCCGGAGAATGTTCAGGCGCAACTACGAGACCGAAATTCTTGTGCTGATCGTTCGTACGAATCACAAACTGATCACGATGGTGGTCGACATCGTATTCGTGCTGATGGCGTCGTGGCGCGATTAACACGAGATCTGAATCTGGTACGTCGAGCGCTAATACTCTGACTTCACTCGTGATGTTCGATGCTGTACTTACGATCAGATAGTCTCGTGAAGTTGATCGATCGATGTCTACGAAGAACCCTTCGTCATGTTCCTCGTATACCAGGACATCTTCGCTTATGTCGGTTCCAAGTGTGTGTTCCAGAACTCGATAGGGTCGCCAGTTCTCGTTGTTGACGACGTAAAACAAGGATTTGCCGTCATTGCGCCACACCGATTCACCGGTCGTGTTAGGTATTTCGATCGGCAAATGTTCATTCGACTCAAGATCCAAGATTCGTAGCGTATACCGTTCGTTTCCTGAGAAATCCACGCCATAAGCGAGATACCGATCGCTCGGGTCAATCGAAAATCCTCGTCGTTGAAAGTAATCTCTGCCTTCGGCTAGAAGATTCTCATCTAAAACAAGCTGTACTTCGGATGCAGGGGGAGCTAGTTTGTCAACTGACGACTGAGTATCCACCGACCAGCGAACGTGTTGGCGATATTGTTTGCCGGGAAGATATCGATTCTGGTATATGTACTTGCCATCGCGTACGGGTACCGAAGATTCGTCTTCAACCTGGCGTCCCTTTATTTCCTGAAAGAGTTGCTCCGTTAGATCCTGAAGCGGTACCATGCGGCGCTCGAAATATTCGTTTTCAGCTTTCAGGTACTCGAGCACGTCCTCGTCATCAACATTTGGGTAGGACGAGTCTTTTAACCAAAAATACGGATCACTAAGCTCGATGCCATGGATGGTGCGGATGTGTTCGCGTCGGTCTGCGGTGGGCGGTTTGGTTAGATCATTGATGTCTGTCATTTGTGCGATAGCACTCGAGCTAAGTAGAGTGAAAATGAAGAAAGATAGGCGCAATTTGGTATTCCGTAGATTTGCTGCTGAGTCGACGGTACGAAACGTTTGTTGCGGGGCGATTCGCGGGGGATTTTTCTGCGTCCGATAAGCGTATCGAATACGTTGTTAGAGAACGATCCTATGGAAGGAAGACGGTTGGTTTTGAAAATGCGCTTTTCGTGGAATCGATTAGCGCTCTAGATACTTCAGCTTGTTTGGGACTTCACGCCACTCAGCTTCGTCTGGTAGCGCATCTTTCTTTTCAGCGATATTAGGCCAAATCTCGGCCAACTCAGCGTTAAGTTCAAGAAATCCTTCCTGGTCAGCTGGTAGTTCATCCTCTGAAAAAATTGCGTTCACTGGGCACTCGGGTTCGCATAGCGCGCAGTCGATGCACTCATCGGGGTGAATGACGAGCATATTAGGACCTTCGTAAAAGCAATCGACTGGACAAACTTCCACGCAATCAGTGAGCTTGCACTTAATGCAGGAGTCTCCGATAACGAAAGTCATTGCTTGAAGTAAATATCCACACGAGTGACAAAGGCGCGGAATTTTACAGAGGAAATATCTAATTGACGCGATATTAGGCGTTTAGCTCGGTGAGCTGCTTGTTTTCAGTCCCACCGCCCGACTGGTTCTTGAACGTAATCGATCGTGACTGAGAACCCAAAGACAGTCAGATTCTCCCCAATTTCCTTGTGAACTAACGAAGTATGTGTGGCTTCAGTTCGCCAAGTCTTAGCCGTTTGAAATTCGAGGTTAAGTAATTTGGATTTTCTTCAGCAAAACTCTCGTGCGCCCAACGTGCCGTGTCATCATCTTCATACAAGCCTAAATAAATGATGTAGTGGATGGATTCGTCGTAGGAAAGTCTTGCACCATAGAGTTGAATGCTCGAGTGGAACTGCATAAACAGGTGTGCCTGCGTTTCGTCAGTAAAACTCGCGATTTGCGCGACAACCAAATTGCTATCAAGATCGGCGAGATGTGCCGTTTCCTTGGGTCGGTACGCAAGCAGGGTATAGATTGGCGTGACCTGCGCCACCGAGCGCGCGGACCTTGTTGGGGGCTCTTGTGATTGTGCAAACTGAACCATTGCGAAGCAATGCACCGTAAACGCGGCAAGAAGCGCAATGCGTTTGAATCCAAGTGTGTTAAACATGCGAATCTGAGAAGTGCTTTGACCGTTACCGTTCAAAACGGCGTTCAATCGGAACTTGACCGACATTTTTTGAGTTTCAACTGCTCATAGTAAAGCATTTTTGGATAAATCGTGAAGCTCTTTAGTCAATGGATGCCTTCTTGATTGAGCTAGGCTGTTTGTTAGATCGTGTTCTAGTCCCCAGGCATTCGAGCGATGACCTGGTTTGCATCCGCGATGACATCATCGAATAGATTCGCCGCTCGTTCATAAGGCACTCGCTTGTACGCGGGATCTCTGGACAGATCCGGGCGTGCGTCAATCCAGCCAATATGTACTAAATGCCTGATGACATCGAAAAGCGGGACGAGCTCTTTAACCCATGTTTCTAAGCGCCGTTTTTCTTCGTATCCCTTGAATAGAGCTCTCAGTAGCGGTACTCGCTGTACAGGTTTCTGAACCTCACTTAGTGCAACCGCGAAATCGTACGTGTGCCAACCAAAACCCGCATCGTCGAAGTCGATGATGTGAAGGTTCTGTCCATGCGAAATCAGATTTCCCGTATGTAGGTCAGCGTGGATGAGCGAATAAACATCACGACTCTTTGGTAATTGTGCGAGAAGAGCGTAAATCTCGTCGCGCATCGCAAGTAAATGAGCGAGTTGCTTTCGTGTAAGTTCGCTCGCTTCCCAAAATCGACCCCAAAACGGTTGATCTCCCATAAGTCCGTTCTCATCAAACGAATGCCTTTCAAAACCATGTGGTGGTACCCAGGCTGATGCTTGCTCATGTAAGGTGGCGAGTAAGCGTCCAACGTCCTGATAAATTCGGGCGAGATTTTGCGTGTTTTGGGAATCACGGGACATTTCGCGCAATGACCGCCCGTCGACCCATTGGAGCAACCCCACGTTTCGAGGGCTCCCTTCAACAAGGACCTGAGCGTATCTCTGACCTTCATTCGTCCGCACCGAAACTGGCACGTCAATGCCCTCTGACAGAAGGGCTTCAGTCCAAACTTGCTCGGAAATTAGTTCCGAAAGAGTGTGGTATTCGGGACGGTGTATGCGAAGTACAAAGCGATCTTTGTCTGAACTTTCTACATAGAAACTTACGTTTTCAGCTCGTGAAACAAGACTGACATGTGTTGCGGAAACAGGGAATTGCTGCAATGCTTCATTGGCGCAGGCAAGCCAATCGACGTGCACCTCAGGCTTTGACGACGTCTGAGTATGCATTGAGGAATTCGTCCGCGTGGTCTTGTTCGAACACCAGAGGAGGTCTGAGTTTGAGCACGTTTCCGAACGCGCCTGCGTTACCGATAAGGAAACCACGATCTTTTAGACTGTTCACGATACGCACGGCGCCTTCGCGATCTGGCTTCTTTGTTGTACGTGATTCGACCCATTCGATCGCGACAAACAATCCCTTCTGCCGCGTATCTCCGACGTGATCCACGTCTTCGTTAATGGATTCAAGTTGACGAGCAAGGTACCGTCCTACCGTTGCGGAATTGCGTACCAGTTTCTCTGACTCAAAGACGTCTAGTACCGCATTTCCAGCGGCTGCTTGCAACGGCGATGACGCAAACGTATTGAAATAGCCGCTGCCGAGTCGGAATTTTTCTACGTACTCCCGCGACGACGCAGTCGCAGCTAGTGGCACACCCGCACCTAGAGGTTTACCCATGGTCACGATATCAGGTATGAAATCGCTCTCTTCGTAACCCCACCAATTTCCGCTTCGACCCAGACCCGCCTGTACTTCGTCGGCGATCACGACTCCGCCTGCTTTTCGAACTAGCTCGCTAGCTTCGCGTATGAAGCCTTGTGGGATATCAGGCAATCCTTCGTTCGCACATAACGAGCAAATCAACATGCCGGCCACTTTCGTGTTTTCGGTTTTAAACGCGGCTAGCTGCTCGTCGACTCGATCGAGAAAGTACTGCCCCTTGTCTTGCGCGTCGCACCGATACGACTCGGGGAATGGAATTGGTTTGATGAGTTTAGAACCACGTGCGCGCGTCAGTTGGCGCACGGCAGCTGAGTTACCGTGATAGGCGGCGTTCGTACAGATAAAGCCTTCACCCTCTGTTACGGTGCGTGCCATCAGCATCGCTACTTCATTCGCTTCGGTTCCAGTGCAGGACATCACAACACTTTCGATGCCATCATGGTGGGTGGCGACGAGGCGTTCTGCGTAGCTGAGAATCCCTTCGTGTAGGTAACGGTTGTGAACGTTGAGGGTCGCAACTTGCGAGTTGATCGCCTCGACGAGGTGTGGGTGGCAATGCCCTATGCACGGTACGTTGTTGTACATGTCAACATACTGACGATCGTCTTCGTCGAATAGGTAGACGCCATCGCCGCGTACGAGAGTAAGCGGTTCTTGGTAGAACAGGTGAGCACCACGGCCGAATATTTCTTGCCGTCTCTCATAAAGGGCTTGACTCATGTGTGCCTCGTTAATTCGGTTTGATTCATTTGTTATCGATGTCGATCTCGTTAGCTTGGCTAACTAGGCTGTAGAGCAAATCGAGCGCTTCACGAGGCGTCAACTCATCAACATTCACGTCGGCGAGCTGTCTGATGATCTCCTCGTGTTGCGATGATTCGATAGTGTCTTCGGAAAACAGTCCGAGCGCGTCATCTTCAGGTCGCATCGCAGCACGTTCTAACTCTGTCAGCCGTTTACGCGCCTTACGTATTACCTGCGGTAGTACGCCAGCGAGTTTCGCCACGTCAATGCCGTAGCTTCGCGATGTAGCTCCTTCCTTCACGGTATGAAGAAATGCGACGCTTCCTCGGTGCTGAACCGCTGTCATATGCACATTTGCTGCAGCGTTCTGTTCGTTTGCGAGTGCCGTGAGTTCGAAGTAATGGGTCGCGAATAACGTGAATGCGCCTACACGATCAAGCAAATCCTCGGCGATGGACAGTGCAAGTGCGAGTCCGTCGTAGGTGCTTGTTCCGCGACCTATTTCGTCGAGTAAAACCAAGCTGCTCGATGTGGCGTTATGAAGTATGTTCGCGGTCTCGCTCATTTCGACAAAAAAGGTACTACGACCACCAGCGAGATCGTCAGATGCGCCGATACGCGTAAAAATCTGATCGACCGGACCAAGTTCCGCCGAGTCTGCGGGAACGTAGGAACCCGTGTATGCCATGATGACGAGTAGTGCGACCTGTCGCATATAAGTGGACTTACCGCCCATATTGGGACCGGTGACAATCAACATGCGCCGTAATGGCGTCAACTCGATTGAATTCGGTACGAATGTCGCGGCTGGGTCCACGTCGAGAACGGGGTGCCTTCCCATATCTATTTTGATGGAAGAGATATCCGTGAACGTTGGACGCACGAGTTGGTGACGATGCGCGTATTGCGCGAAGGAATTGAGCACATCAAGTCGACTTAATGCGGCGGCAATTTCGCGAATACCGCCGACATCGTTTTGGAGTGTGGCAACCAACTCGTCCCAGAGTTGACGTTCTAGTACGCGTTCTTGCTCCTCGCTGTTGAGAATCCGCGCTTCAATCTCACGCAACTCCGGCGCGATGTATCGCTCAACATTTTTCAGTGTTTGCCGGCGTACGTAGTCGTCGGGAACATCGAACGCAGCTGATTTCGGCACCTCGACGTAATAACCGTGCACACGGTTATAGCCAACACGGAGATTCGCTACGCCCGTGCGTTCGCGTTGCTTGTTTTCGAACGTCTGTAGCACGTCAGACGCATCGGTTCGCAACGCACGCACTTCAGCAAGTTCTTCGTTGTAGTCGCTCGCGATCATGCCGCCTAGACGAGTGTTAGCAGGCGGATTCTCTACTATTGCTGATTCGATTAGTTCACGGCATCTAGACAGTTCGTCGATGCGTGCGATCTCGTCAAATTCCACGGTTGGTTCGAGTTCAGCAACCAGTTCTCGAATTGTTGAAAACGCTTGCAACCCAAGGGCAAGGCGACTTAAATCACGAGGGGTTGGTTGTCGTAACGCGAGACGAGAGCCGATTCTGTGCATATCCCCGACAGGATTCAACGCCGCGCTCAAGGAGTTCATGGATAGACGTTCAAGCAATGCTGCGACGGCGCTTTGACGTCGATCCACTTCTTGAATGTCTCGAAGTGGCGAGCACAACCAGTCTCTCAAGAGTCTCGAACCCATGGGAGTTTCCGTGTAATCCATCGTGTCAACGAGAGAACCTTTCCGTGTGCCATCGATTGAACGATTCGTGATTTCAAGGTTGTAAAGGCTCTGCGCATCAATCTGGAGGCGATTCTCGTTACGTTCCCAGCGAATACTGGATAGAAAATCAAGATCTTGACGACACGCTTGTTTGGCGTAATCCAGTACAGCACCGGCAGCGCCGATCACTGTGTGTTTTGCCGTAAGTCCGAAACCTGAGAGGTCTTGCGTCTTAAAGTGCTGAAGGAGAGATCGCTCGGTGAGAGAAGCTTCGAATTTGAGCGGATCAAGGCGAGTCGTCGTCGCACCGTTAATCGGTATGTCTGACGATTCAGCGACTAGGATCTCGGCGGGTTGTACTCGCGCGAGTATGGCCTGCAATGATTGAGTACCTTCTGCTTCCGCTACATTGAAATCGCTCGTTGATAGGTTGATCCAGGCAACTCCGAATGAATCCATGTTCGAGCTAGTTGCATGAATCGCCATCAGTGCACTATCTTTCGAAGCAGCTAGATGCGCATCTTCAGTTAGCGTGCCAGGCGTGACTATTCTGGTGACCTCTCTTTCCACGAGCTGACGCGATGAAACGTCGCCAACTTGCTCACAGATCGCGACCGACTCACCTATCTCTACTAGTGTGCGTAAATGGCGGTCTACCGAATGGAAGGGAACGCCGCACATAGGAATCGGGTCACCGCGACTCTGACCGCGGGACGTTAAAGTGATTTCAAGGAGTTCGGCTGCACGCTTAGCGTCTTCATAGAACAATTCATAGAAATCGCCCATCCGAAAGAACAGCAATATGTTTGGATGTTGTGCCTTGATTGCCCAGTATTGCCGCATGAGTGGGGTATCTTCGTTGTTAGGCACGGCTACCTGGTTGAACCTACAAGAAATGACACTATATAGAAGAGAAGGATTTTAATTTCAATAAGTCTGATAATTTGTATATACTTACGAATTGTTAGGAGGACAACGTGACAGAATCAGCAAAAGATCGCGCACTTAAGGTAGCACTAGCGCAAATTGAACGGCAATTCGGTAAGAACGCGGTCATGCGTATGGGTGACCACGAAACGGAAGCGATCCCAGTAATCCCGACAGGATCGCTCGGATTAGATATCGCATTAGGCGTTGGTGGTCTACCGAGAGGTCGGGTTGTAGAGATTTACGGTCCTGAATCTTCAGGTAAGACATCACTCACTTTACACGTTATTGCACAGGCGCAAAAGGCCGGCGGTACGTGTGCATTTATTGACGCAGAGCATGCACTAGACCCAATTTTTGCCGAGACACTCGGTGTCAACATAGACGACCTTCTCGTATCGCAACCGGACACGGGCGAGCAAGCGTTGGAGATTTGTGACAATATCGTACGCTCTGGTGCTGTCGATGTGGTAGTCATAGACTCGGTTGCGGCGCTCACACCCAAGGCTGAGATCGAAGGCGAGATGGGTGACACCCACGTTGGCTTGCAAGCACGATTGATGAGTCAAGCTCTCCGAAAAATGACGAGCAACATCAAGCAAAGTAACACCTTGGTGATCTTTATTAACCAGATTCGCATGAAGATCGGCGTTATGTTCGGTTCACCGGAGACGACGTCCGGAGGTCAAGCACTTAAATTCTTCTCGTCAGTTCGTCTTGACATTCGGCGTATCAGTCAAATCAAACGCGGCGACGAAGTCGTGGGTAACCAGACACGCGTCAAGGTTCAGAAGAACAAGGTTGCGCCGCCATTTCGTCAAGCTGAATTCGAGATACTCTACGGAGAGGGTATCCACAAGAACGGTGAAATACTCGATCTCGGGGTTCAAGAGGACCTCATCGAGAAATCTGGAACTTGGTTTTCCTACAAGAACGAGCGTATCGGTCAAGGACGAAAGAATGCGTCCGATTGGATGAATCATCACGAAGATGTTCGAGACCAGCTTGAACAAGAAATTCGTGAGCGACTACTACCTAAGAAAAATCAGTCGAACGAAGACGACGGTGCTGCTAACGAAGCTTCAGCGGTTGACGTAGAAGAAGCCTAGATTTCGTAGCATACTGTTGGTCATGGCATTCTTGTATTTAGAAAGGTGCATCTGCCGATAGCGAATCACAGCTGATTCCGTCCGGCTCACCAGCACCATATTGAGCCAATGACCGAAATACGAAATTCACCAGAGCTTGAAAGGGCGATTCAAATTCTTACGCCTCGTGAGCACTCAGTCCAGGAACTGCGTCTAAAGCTACTTAAGCGAAATATTGAACACGACAAAATCGAAGCGATCATTGCATATCTGATCGAGCTAAATTACTTATCGGATGAGCGTTTTGCAGAAGCCTACGTAGCTGAACGCGTACGTAAAGGAGATGGTCCACTCAAAATTCGTTCAAATTTGCAAAAGCGTGGAGTGGATCGTTCATTAGTCGAAAGATTCGTGTCGTCAGATGACGACATTTGGATAGAACGGGCTAGCGACGTTCTTAGCAAGCGGTTCACGTCTAACGACGACGCAGACGGTAGGTTGCTAATAGACGAGTGGGTAAAAAGAAGGAATTTACTAATGAATCGAGGGTTTCCCTCGCACATCGTGCGAATCGCGTTGGGAGATTTTGAGCGACCTTAATTAAAAAGCCGCACGCGTCAAAAAACGCGCGCGGCTCAGGTCTTTCGCCGACTTTACGGTTTGTTAATTCGTAGCTGAGACCGCTTGAACCTCACCGGTACCGCTGCCGATGTGCTCGTCGAGAAATGCGAGCTGACGACCATACAAATCCATAATCGTGTCACGACCAAACCAACTGTGACCTTGGTTTCCTTTATAGTGTGTCACGACCTCCTTACCAACCTTATCGAACGCTTCCTTCATGCGATGGTAGTGTTCTGGTGGAGTTCTTCGATCCTGACCTCCGTGAATGAGCATTACTGCAGCTTTCACCTTACCTGCAACATTGATAACCGAGATTGCTTCACGCTCTTCCTGAGTGCGTCCCATGGTCTGACGGATCTGCTTCACTTGTGCTACGCGCCTAGCGAGATCGCCGATGCGTAAGGTCAAGACTGGGTCATAAAGTCCAGATTGGCCGATCGCGCATTGGTACAAGTCCGGTTCTTTGGCGGCACCCATGATGGCTGCATATGCACCATAACTGCCACCGGCGATGCAAATACGATCTTTATCCGCTATGCCTTGCTGAATTGCCCATAACGTGGCGTCAGTTACGTCATCTTGCATTTTGCCGCCGTATTCCCTGAAACCTGATTTGACGAATTCAGTTCCGCGACCTCCAGAACCACGATAGTTCACTTGTAGAACGTGATATCCACGTGATGCCAATACTTGAATGCGGCCATTGAGTCCCCACGAGTCTCGTACACCTAACGGTCCGCCATGGACGTATACCACCATGGGTCCAGGTCGAGGCGTGTCTGTCTGTGACGTGAGGTAGCCGAAAACAGTTTTTTTATCGCGCGTTGTAAATCCGAAAGGCTCCATGTTCGCGAGTTCACTGCTTGCGATCCCAATCTCCTCCGCACGATTTGTGATTTGATCGATTGATCCCTTATCCGCATCCAAAATCACGATTTCTGGTAACGCGTTTGCTGAGCTTACGCCGGCGACTACGAGCTTGTGATCGAACGAATAGCTAATGAGTGACACCGTACTCTCCGGAAACTGCAGTCGGATCATCTTGTGGGCTTGCGCTAATGGGTGCGATGGATTGAGATACATCATGCGCGGAAAATGATGATTGATCGCCAACCCCCAGACGTTTCCGGTCTGATCTCCGACAGGTCCACCAACATCGAAAGTGTCGTCCATGTAGACCTTAGTGTGCTCGCCGGTGACGCGGTTGTAGATTCCTAATGCTTCAAGACCTTTAGGGTTACGCGTGTCTATTGTGAAATATTCGTTAGGTTTAAATGCTGCTCGTACCGGTCTCCACCCTTTCTGATCGAACGCACGTCGTGTTAAGAGCTTCCACTCGCCATTCTCTGTTCGTTCGTGCACTAGAGTTTCAGCATCATCGTTTCCACCAACATGAAAAGCAACGTCTTGTAGGTCTGGAGTGAGAATAAAACCGGCTCCAAGAGCAGGTGCTCTGGCGATTTTCGCCGCAACAGCACCAGAAAGGAGATGCATCTTGTATAGCTCTACATATCTTCCAGATAGATGCGCGATTAAGACATGATCCGGGTCTTCTGGGAGCTGACTAAAAATACCACCACCTCGTTCCCTCTGTGCAAAGAGATCGATCGTCTGACCGGTCTTAACCACCACTTTCATGATTCCGCCGGTCGGCACATAGGCTTCCTCATTAGGAATCTTTCGTGATGGGGTCACGAGTACGGTTTCGTCATCAGCCCATGTAATGGTTGAGATGCGTTGCTTATCCGGCATTACAAAGGAAATGACGCGTTCACCAGAAAGGCGGTCGAGAACCTGCAGTTTGTTGTCCTGTTCTGCACCATCGCCAACCAGTAACGACGCGGCAAGATAAGTTCCATTCGGTGAAATAATCACTTGATTCATGTCGAACGGTTCGAAGAACTTCCAAAGCGGTATAGGTTCCGCCATGGCAGTAGCTGCAAAGAGAAGTGTGCAGATGAATATCAGTCGGCGCATGACATTGCTCCCACGATGGGCATAAGGTGCCCACTAGGTCTATAGATAAGACCTGTCGCGCGGTGACGTTTGAGCTGCACCGTTCGAGGCCGCCTCATACCATAGTTACTAGCGGCAGAATGCAAAGATACTACACCTAGTGCGAGCGAATTGCAAGCGGTCAGCGTTACATGTCGGTAGATTCCGCCCGAAAGGCGAACTGGATTCGCCTATCCGGTAGAAATACGACAGCACCTAGGATAGCGGGCACAGCGTCGCGAAAGCTGTGGAAAATCATCTGCGAGTTGATCGAAGAATTGAGCGGCGTTCCTATAATTCCGCGCCTTCCAACACCCTAGAACCATGGATACGGCCGAGATACGCTCGACCTATTTGGCGCACTTTGCCAATCGTGGCCATCGGGTGGTCCCCTCCGCACCGCTAATCCCTAGCGACGACCCCACGATCCTATTCACAGTGGCGGGTATGGTGCAATTCAAAGATGCTCTCACAGGTGCTGAGACGCTGTCTTATTCCCGCGCTACGTCTTGTCAGCGGTGTGTTCGCGCCGGCGGCAAACACAACGATCTCGAAAACGTTGGCTATACGGCACGGCACCATACCTTCTTTGAGATGCTCGGAAATTTCAGTTTCGGCGACTACTTCAAAGAGGAGGCGATCGAGTGGGCTTGGGAATATGTTTCTAACGTTGTAGGTTTGGATAAAGACCGTTTGTGGTTTACGGTACATCCCTCCGACGATGAAGCAAGGAAGCTCTGGGTTGAAAAGATAGGCGTAGACCCATCGCGGGTTGTGACCCACGAGGAGAACTTTTGGGCGATGGGGGATACGGGACCATGTGGTCCGTGCGCTGAAATTTTTTTCGACCAAGGACCTTTAATTGACGGAGGACCCCCTGGGTCGAAGAATGAAGACGGTGATCGATTTCTAGAAATTTGGAATCTGGTTTTTCCGCAGTTTGACCGGCAACCTGACGGCGAGCTTCAACCACTAGCGAAACCTGGTGTTGACACGGGACTAGGACTCGAACGACTTGCCGCGATAACACAAGGTGTCGACAGCAACTATGGCATCGATCTTTTTCGACCGATTTTCGCAACGCTTCGTGACGCTCTCACGCATTCACAGACTGTCGCCCCATTAGCGGAGCCGTCATGTCGTGTGATCGCCGACCACGTCAGATCTGCTTCATTCCTAATCAGTGACGGGATTCTGCCTGATCGTGATGGACGCGGATACGTTTTGCGACGCATTATTCGACGAGCTTTGCGTCACGGCCACAAACTCGGCATCAATGAACCTTTTTTCCATACGCTGGTAAAGCCTCTTGCGGAATCGATGGGTGACGCGTATCCAGACCTGTTAACGTCCCAGGAACGCATCACCAAAGCACTGCTCGACGAGGAAGTGAAATTCGGCGAAACCATGCAGCGAGGTATGAACCTTCTTGAGGATGCTTTAAAGGACCTATCAGGGCAGACCTTGTCGGGTGACATCGTTTTCAAACTCTATGACACATACGGATTCCCCGTCGACCTTACGGCAGATGTTGCAAGAGAGCATGGGCTGACGATCGATCAGTCAGGATTTGACGAACTGATGAGCGAACAACAAAAGCGCGCGAGAGCAGCGGGTCAATTTCAGAGCAGAACCACTGAAGACATAAGTGTCGATGGTGTGGTCGATTTCGTGGGATATAGGCAACTTGACGGCGAATCGGACATTGTTGAGGTCCTTGCAGTTCAAGACGGAAGGTTGGTTGAAACAGACGTTCTCCGCGACAGACAGGAAGGCGCTATCGTCCTTGATCAAACAGCGTTTTACGGCGAAGCGGGCGGGCAGATAGGTGATATTGGTTTGATTGTTCGTGAAGATTCGCAATTTCTAGTTTCGAATGTAACGCGTTCAAACGAGCAGTTCGTTCACCATGGACAAGTGCAAAGCGGTGAGTTTTCGGCATCCCAGAACGTTCGATATAAGGTTGATTCAATCCATCGCCAAGACGTCGCCCGAAACCATTCGGCGACACATTTGCTACACGCCGCGCTAAGAGGAGCCCTTGGTGCACACGTGCAACAAAGAGGATCTCTAGTGGAAGCACCGCGATTGAGATTCGACTTCTCGCATGATCGACCGCTGACGGTAGAAGAGCGTGACGAAATCGAAACTGCAGTGAATGAGCAGATTCTTACGAATGCGGAAGTAGAAACCAACATCCTTCCGTACGACGACGCCATTGCTAGTGGAGCGATCGCACTCTTCGGAGAGAAGTACTCGGACAACGTACGTGTCTTAAATATGGGGGACGGGTTTTCGGTCGAGCTATGTGGTGGTACGCACGTTCGACAACTTGGCGAAATCGGCTTATTTAAGATCGTTTCAGAATCTGGTATTGCCGCTGGAATTCGTCGCGTAGAAGCGATCACCGGTCGTAAAGCCTATGAACGATCTCGAGACAACGAGAAACTGTTGAGAGAAGTTGGCGATCGTGTCGCGGCTTCTGGAGATCAGCTTTCGAAACGCGTTGAACAGTTAGTGGTCGAGCGTAAAGAACTACGAAAGCAACTTGATGACGCTCTGTCCTTAAAGCTACGTGACCGTGGTGGTGAATTAGTAGCGACTGCGCAAGACATCGGTGCGGCGAAACTCGTCGCGACGATCATTGACGGTACCGTGGATACGATG
This sequence comes from Candidatus Azotimanducaceae bacterium, assembly GCA_965220235.1. Lineage (GTDB taxonomy): Bacteria > Pseudomonadota > Gammaproteobacteria > Pseudomonadales > Azotimanducaceae > Bin55. Next base: position 1,037,704 of record OZ244815.1, read on the forward strand.
ATGGCAAGCTTCGACGATGTGAGGAGTCGCTTAACCGATTTCGTTGTCGTTTTAGCTGTTGTGGATGGCAGTAAGTGTCAGGTCGTTTGTGGAGTTTCGAACTCACTCACCGGCTTAGTGAGCTCGAATGACGTCATCACTTTTCTGAGTAACCATGCCGCGATTCGAGGCGGTGGAAAACCAAACATGGCAAGGGCAGGTGGTTCTGCGACAGCTGACGAAGTGGAGCAAGGACTGGACTCGCTGCCTGAGTGGCTCGAAACTAAGCTGACGTAATGAGCCTACTTGTCCAAAAGTACGGCGGCACGTCGGTTGGCTCGACTGAGCGTATCGAAGCGGTAGCGGACCGGATCGTTACAACCAGGTCGCTAGGGCACCAAGTAGTCGTCGTAGTCTCTGCAATGAGCGGCGAAACTAATCGTCTGACCGCGCTCGCTCATGACATAACTGATCGGCCGTCCTCTCGAGAAATGGACGTCTTGTTGGCCTCGGGTGAGCAAGTTTCGATCGCTCTGCTAGTAATGGCGTTACAGAAACGCGGCGTCGATGCACAATCGTTTCTCGGCGACCAGATTCCGTTTAAGACAGATAGCGGCCATGAGCGTGCTCGAATTGAGCATGTCGGATCGAAGAATTTGCTTAAGGTTGTTGAACGCGGAGCCGTACCTGTAATCGCTGGATTTCAAGGAGTCGACGATTTAGGTGATATTACGACGATAGGTCGTGGAGGATCTGACACGTCTGCGGTTGCGGTAGCTCATGCGTTAGAAGCCGACGAGTGTTTCATCTACACAGATGTGGACGGCGTCTACACGGCGGATCCGAGAATTGTCGACCGGGCTACCAAGATGGCGAACGTTGAGTTTGAGGAGATGCTCGAAATGGCGAGCCTTGGTGCTAAGGTCTTGCATACTCGGGCGGTGGAATTTGCACACAAGCACGACGTACCGATGCGCGTGCTCTCGAGTTTTGAAGATGGAGAAGGTACATTGATCGATTCGGGCACAGACCATATGGAGAAGCCGCTGGTTTCTGCGGTGACTCATGAGCGAGACGAAGCGAAACTAACCGTGCTTCGAGTCGACGATGTACCTGGTATTGCCTGGAAGATTCTGGGACCGATCGGCGAAGCGAACATTACCGTGGACATGATTGTCCAGAACACAAGCGTGGACGGATTTACCGATTTCTCGTTCACGGTAAAACGAGCTGATTTCGTGCGTGCGAAAGACCTTCTTAAGGCTTCGTTAAGTAAAAATGGATTCAACGAATGTACTATCGCCGGGGACGATGCAATCGCCAAAGTAACTATCGTCGGAGTAGGTATGCGTTCTCATGCAGGTGTGGCGACAAAGATGTTTGAAACGCTTGCAAACGAAAACATCAACATCATGATGATTTCGACGTCTGAAATCAAGATTTCGGTAGTGATAGACGAACGTTACGTTGAATTAGCCGTCCGTAGTCTGCACGACGCGTTTGGTCTGGATGAATGAATGCAACGTTTGATATCTAAGTGACCAGCATCCCGATTGAGAACTGGTCAGCACGTACGACGTGCATTAACTAGGCAACACTTGTCGACTAGGTAAACGTCAAATTGGTGTTAGCTTGTTAGAAATCGAGTGATCAGGATGTTAGGCGTTTGTAAACTGATTAAGCGTCTATACAACAGAGTATGTATATAGATACAGTCAAATAACCGTTTTGCACTAACAACTTGAGTTTTTTATCGATTGTCATAAGATTTGGAGACTAAATGGGTGGCCATGTAGGCTCCCATGCAGCGTAGCAGTCAGAATCAAGGGAAGGGTTCGAATGCTTATCTTAACTCGGCGCGTCGGCGAGTCCGTCCGCATCGGCAACGACATCAAAATCTCAGTGCTCAACGTCCGCAAAAATCAAGTGCGGATCGGCTTCGAAGCCCCTGGCGATCGTCCTGTATATCGTGAGGAAATCTGGGAAAAGAAGCATCAAGATGTGGACGATACCGAAATGGAATCCATTTCCTAGTCGATAAATCGTCAGACAACACTTCGTCTCGCTATCATTTGCCCTCGTCGGCAAATCTGCTTGACGATTCGTCAGCACCAGTGGCCAAATTGGATAAGGCACTAGTCTACGAAACTAGCGACTACAGGTTCGAATCCTGTCTGGTGCGCCATGGAGAGGTGGCCGAGAGGTCGAAGGCGCTCCCCTGCTAAGGGAGTATAGGTATCCCCTATCGAGGGTTCGAATCCCTCCCTCTCCGCCATGGATCTCGCATAACGCCTTGTGTTTCCTGCTGAATTTAGGCGGTTAGCCTGATACGTTATAAACCTTTGATGATTCCGCAGGCGATGCGGCCACCGGCACCACCGATGGGTTGAGTGAAGTGATCGTCGGGTTTGTCGTGGATGATGACCGACGAACCATCCTGGTCTAGCAAGATCGGATTGTCGCTGCCACCCTCGACGCTGATGCGTGTATGGTAGAACTCCGCTCGTGCCGAACCGTCCGCGTGGACAAACAGCAAGGGGAGATCGCCTTGATCCGGTCCGTCTGGATGGCGCAGGCCGTGCGCGACACCGTCCGGGTTGATGTGACCTCCAGCGGCGCTGAAGTCCGGCGTGCAGGCACCGAACTCGTGCAGGTGGATACCGTGCGGACCAGGTGGCAAATCGGTCACGTCCACGTTGATTAGCACGCCGCTTGGCGTCTGCTCGAATGTGACGGTGCCGATTGCGGCGCCTTCGGGTGCTACCATGTCTGCTTGCGCCAAGGCTGGTTTCTCGTCGCTCGAAGCCACGGACACATAGAGCACAAGAGCTAATGCTGCGATTGCAATCGCCGCGCCGTTTCGAGTGGACATGTATACCTCCTATGGATCAGCTAACTATCTGATACATAAGCTATTTTAGTTCCTTGATTCCCACTGCTCGCGCGGCGTGGTCTGTTACACCAGTGCGTTCATCGCCATGGTTCGTCGCTTGTTCGACACCACGTTTGAGAATTAAATCAGTGTGTCGGATGCAGAACGTGAGAGTGGATGAGGACCGAATCCTCGACGGTTGTGTATAAGATGTGAAGACGCCCCTGCGACGGAGGCGAGACGATGCAAAGAATCCAGGTTGACTCGTTGCGCTTCGTAGTATCGGTATTAGCGAACTTTGTGAATCGGAAGCGACTCCCCATGTGGGTTTGACGCCGATTGATTGCATTCGAAGAGGGAAGTGAAAAAGAGCTTTCAGAAGAGTGCAAAATCTGGTATTGATTGAACCGCTTTAACCAACAGCAGACTTTCGAACTGGAGCAGTTTTTCATGACCATACCTGTCAAATACGGCCTCGTGCTCGGCGTCATTGTTGCCGCGTTGGGCTTCGTACTGGGTGCACTGAATCTCCACACCAACCAGATGGCTCCCATGGGGTTTGTCATCGTCGTAATCATCATCAATGTGGTGATTGTTGTCCTTGCCTCACGTCGCTTGGCACCGAGTTCAAATTGGATTCAGCAAGTCGGGAACGGGTTTGTCTTGGGTCTAGTCGGCGCAGTCATTGTCTTTCTCGGCTCCTGGGTGATGACTACCGTTGTGTTCCCCGACTACTACGTGAAATTCGCCGAAGCCGCACGTACGAGGGCGATATCGGGAGGGCTGTCGCCGGATGAGATCGAGGCGTCAGTCGCAATGGTTACAGGAACACCAGTGGGTTCTGCGTTTCAGGGTGCGCTAGGTACCGTGATTACAAGTGTCGTGGTTGCCGGAATTGCTGGAATCTTCAATCGCGCAGACAGGAGTTGATGGGAATTAAGTAACGGGTCTGCTAGCCGCCTAGTCCGAAAGCAATTTGTAGTAAGCACACAAGCGCCGAGTGGGTTGCCCGTCGTGGTACAACGAGGTACCTTCGGCCTTGGAGCGTTGTTGTACCCATGGGGTCACGAGCTCGTCAAGTACTCCTGAGTCAGTTTGTCTTGAAGCGCCGGCTCGCACCTAACGGTGTACACCATTCAAGCGCCTGAGTTCTATGAACGCCGTGGTTACGATCGATTCGCGGAGCTCGAACATTATCCGGGAGACCAGTCCTTTTGTGTTTTGGCAAAGCGGTCTTAACAAAATGGCACGAACCGCGTGAGCTCTAACTAGACTGGAGGCGATCAAGATGCCTTCGACAGGACGATTGGATCAAGATCTGAATTGTTCAGAAGTAAGACCTCATTCTTTAACGACGAGTTTATTTCTGCATTTAGCTCCGGGTGTCGCGAACATAACTGCGACGGTATTGGGGTTAGCAGCTTTTTGGAACCCGTCGCTTCCACCAGAACTCATCTACGGTGTATTCGCAAACGTATTCGTATTGATTCCTGTACAACTTGGTTTTCTCTACTACCTAGCCAAAAAACGAAACAATCGGGGATGGTCCCTTAAGGGTGTTGTCGTGTATAGCGAAAAACTCCCATGGACTCGTTGTTTCATATGGGTTACCGTGATCCTGATACCAACCGCGTTTATCTTCTTAGTTTTAGAACCGATGTCCTCGTGGATTGAAGCTCATTCGGCTAGCGTCAATATTTTTGCTAGATACGAAATGAAAGAGGCTTCTGAACTCGCATGGATAGTCCTTGTTGCGCACATCGCACTAACTGGAATCCTGGTTCCGATAACTGAAGAGCTCTACTTTCGTGGTTACCTTCTGCCGAGAATGCCACACCAGTTTGGACGTCTCAAACCTCTCGCTCACAGTTTTCTCTTTGCGGTATATCACTTTGATACACCATGGATGATCCCAGTGCGTACATTGGGCATCTTGCCGCTCATTTACACAACCATTCATACGCAAAGTGTCCAACCTGGCATAGTAGCGCACTGCCTGGTCAATTTAGCTAACTTTCTCGAAGCCGCTTCGAGACGTGTTGGAACACCGTGAGTACTCGAACAGTTTAGAAGTGAGACTGACATTAGGCCTTGAACTCACAACCCAAATCGGAGACTGGTTTTTTTCAGATTGGTCGCCGGATTCACGTGATCGGAAATAGCGCCTCTGGCAAGAGCACACTTGCTGAGCGACTAGCGTTGCTACTTGACGCGGACTTCGTGGAGCTCGATGCGCTGAACTGGCTACCGAATTGGGTAGGTCTAAACGAAACGGACCCGGAGGAGTTACTGAGTCGATTCAAAGAGGCAACCCGTGGCGACAGATGGGTCGTCGCAGGATCCTACACACAGTTATCTAAGGAAGCATTCTGGTCCAGGCTCGACACGGTGATCTGGTTGGACTTGCCGGTGTACGTGCTTATTTGGCGAGTACTTCGTCGTTCATGGAAGCGTTGGCGATCGAACGAACTCTTGTGGGGCACGAACGTAGAACGATTCTGGCCGCACCTTGCAGTATGGCGTGGTGAGGATTCACTCGTCTATTGGATTCTGAGTGCGCAACGTCGAAAACGGAATGCGATGCTCTCAACGATCACGGATCCTATATGGAAGGAGATCGGATTCGTCTGTCTGACGTCTGCTCGTGAAATCGAAGAATTTGTGGAAAAACTCGAGGCGGCTCCTAAACCGTAAGCTCGTCTACCGCCTCGTTCGGTCTATTCCGTCGTTTGGTCGAATATCGCAGGTCTAAGAGAGGATTAACGACATTCGAAATTTGATGGCGTACGGTCATCTCCACCGACGTAGTAGGCTTTTGACGGATATGCACAGAGGGGTCTTGCGCCACTCTCGTCCATAAACGCAGCGATCAATTCGTCCGGCGCATCGTCGGAGGAATCCCATCTTTCAATAACGTCGAGATAGTCGACCATCCAAGGACCAGGTCCACCAGCACAATGTAGAACCCCAGGCATCAAGAACAGTCGCACATCCTCACGAGAAGTAGGATCACGGGTATAGACTGCATCTACGTAATCGATCGTCGCCAAAGCTGAAAGCGCGGAGTCAGACCAGCCATGGTAAAGAAGGAGCTTCCCGCCAGCTTCCCGAAATTCGTCGAGATTTGGATTCTTTGCGCTCAGCGCCGACTCAACAACAGCAACACGCTCTCGATAGCCGTCGAAACTGAATCCCTCATAGCTCCAATTCGGATCGTGTTGAACCATGTATCTCATCAGGTCGACGCCGAATCCAAATGCCGCGGATGGGGGCGCGTCCTCCGTTTCTTGACCCGGACCGGCTAACCACCATCCCCAACCACCATTCTCATCCTCGCCACCATAAGGCCAGCCGTGGAAGACGGAACCTTTAGCGTTTTGTGGTCCTTCGTAGACAGCGCGAATCGCGGCGAGCTTTTCGGGAGAGAGACTCAGACTACCTGGATCAAAATCGCAATCCCGCGGATCGTTCATGATCCCGTCCTTGAGTCCATCAATCGCGTCGCATTGAGCGAGTACTGCGTTCGCGAGTAACGTACGATCTTCGGGCGACATCAGCGGTGTTGTTAACTCGTCGATATCGGGGTACATATGCTGAGAAACGTTCACGAACGCAGCAGCAATTCCGCCGAAGTCAAATGCAGGCGCACCTGCAATAATCGCGTTGAAGTCCGTCGGATAACGTTGAGAGAACGCCATAGCCTGACGTCCGCCGTTTGAACAACCTGCGAAATAACTACGTTTAGGCCACGCTCCGTAATTTGAATCGGTAATGTGTTTCGCCGTTTCAGCAACACGGTGAATTGCAACGTGTCCGTAATTTACGATGCGTTCAAGATTGTGTAAAGCCCAAGATCCGTCGATGCCGTTAGCCTGATGTCCCGTGTCGGTACCCGCTGTGGCATACCCCTTTTGTAGTGCACCGAGACCAAGCGCTTGATTCTGAATCGAACCGACAAATCCGCCGCCCCCGCCCATGATGAATTTACCGTTCCAGTCAACAGGTAGCCATACTGATAGACCGATTTCGCGACCGAGTTTGCCTGTTAATTTACAGTGCGGAACCGGTTCATCGAGCGATTCAAGCTTGTCGATCGTGAGGTCGGGGAGTGATAGTTCGCCTACGTTCGCGCAAGCGTCGTTCTCGGTCGTATGTCCAGACGCAGATACCAACAGGAGAACGGATGCGAGAAGCCGTTTCATTATGTGGAGCTCGGATTTGTGTGAGATCGTTGGTGATGTTACCAATGTTGCTTTCGCGCGCGAATTTGAACTTCGCTGAATACCGGATACGTGGTGAATGGATCCTAGGAATCGTTGGAAGGTGCGTCTTAGTGACTGCCTGACCTGCGAGACATTGCCCTAGTGATGGGTCGAATCCACCCAAAGTACACATACAACACAACGAGTACGACGACGGTTATCAAACCAATATTTCCAAGGATCGGTCTGACTTGCAATCCTAAGAACAGCGAAAAACCGAAGGAAACGACTAGCAATCCCACGACGAGTATATGCGTGAGAATCGTGAGCACGATTCTCAGCCATCTGCTCTGCATCTCGATCTCGATCTATATGTTTCGACGTTTGTTTAGACAGATACCCCGAACTACCAGTTTCACAAAGCATGCGGGGTCAAGACAAAGACGTTGCATACAGATTTATTTGCAAATGAGGACATATTTTTAGTGCACGACGCGATTTAGTCGAACAATGTAGAGAAATGCGGCTTCTCGTTACTCGTTCGTGCCTCCCTGAGGCACTGGATGAGAACAGGTATACCGTCACGGATATCGTCATCAGGTACGTGACCGAATGCGAGACGCAGATATGGGATTTGTTTTGAGTGAATGTGAAAGTTCGCCCCTGATGCGTAGGAGAAACCACGTTCTGACGTGAGCTGCGCGAGTTTCTCCTGATCTACGTCATCGGGAAAACGAACCCAAACGAAGAGTCCTCCAGATGGGTTAGACGACACGCATATTCCTTCCCCTTCTTCACGAATGCCGTCGACGACGAGGTTTTTCTTAACTTTTAACGATTTGTTTAACTCGTCAGTAAGCGACCAGACGTCATGTTTGTAGAGCTCTGCAACTACTGCAGCCGCGAGATAGTTGCCACCACCATCGTGCCGTCGAGCAAGAATGGTCTCTAGTAATTTCGGTTGAGCGTAGATGTAACCGAGACGCATACCCGGTGCGAGAATTTTGGATAACGAACACATGTAGATGATGTTCTCATAGTCGCTCAACGCGTACAGTGAACGAGGTTTTTCGCCATCGTAGTGGACATCACCGTAGCAGTTGTCCTCGACGATTGGTATGTCTCGCGATGCCGCGATTTCGATCAGTTTATGACGACGCTCGAGCGAGAGATTTGTACCAGTTGGATTTTGGTATGTCGTAAGCGCATAGATGAACTTCGGTTTTCTTGCTTCCCCAAGTTCGTCCAACTTCGCTTCGAGTAAATCTACGCGCATGCCATCTTTGTCAACAGGCATTCCCACCATATCGATTTCAAGTGATCGATATGCAGCAATGGTGCCCGAGTATGTAACTTCTTCGCAAATGACCGTATCGCCAGGTTGGGTGAGTGCCTCTGCGGTAAGAGTGACAGCTTGCATCGAACCATTTAAGAGTGTCAGTTCCTCGGCACTAACCGAGACTCCTTCGCGTTCTGATTCGCGTTTTGCCATTGCAGCGCGCAAACCTGCATGCCCGAGCTTTCCGGGATACGTTGTGATTTGCGCGTACTCGTTTGCGATCGCTGTTTTTGCAGCCTCTTGAACTCCCTCGATCGGAAACGTCTCCGGATTCGTTTGTCCTACAGCGAAGTCAAATGTCCGCATGTCTATCAGCCTTTCTTGTGTTGACATATTCTGTGAAGAAGATTCAAGCCTTCTAGTGCTGGAATGTTGCGCGTCGGAAGTGGCGAGCGTACTCGTCGATTATTGAGATGCGCGCGATCATCCTACCCCCAGATAGCGTTTCTGCTCTCATTCGGTCACAGCACGACGAATGCGAGAGAGCTTCAGCGGCATTGCGACTCAGATTCGATGAAGGACTGACCTTCGTAAACCAAAACGCTGTGAAGCGACGATGATCGTAGGTACTAGACCTACGATTAGGATCAAGAGTGCGGCGGTTGACGCTTCGGCGATCCTTTCGTCCGACGCAAGGCGATAAGCACGGGTTGCGAGCGTTTCAAAGTTAAACGGTCTGAGGATGAGCGTAGCAGGAAGTTCCTTAACGACATCGACAAACACGAGCAGCAGTGCGGTCACAATGGCGGGTGTTAAGAGCGGCAAATGGACACGTCGCAAAGCGCCGAGAGGCTTCATTCCTAGACTACGAGCGGCATCATCGTAATTCGGGTGGATTCGAGCCATACCACCTTCAACGCTGTTAAATGAGACGGTAAGAAAACGGGCGAGATAGACGAAGATAAGAGCTGCAACGCTTCCGGTCATAAGTAAACCGATATTTATGTCGAACGTAGACTGAACCCACTTTGCGAACGTACGATCGATAAACGTAAGAGGACCTAAGACGCCGATCGCCAATACCATACCTGGTATGGCATACCCTAAGGTTGCGGTTCGCACGCCTAGTCGAAGTATTTTTCGATCGCCTCTCAGTCGTGTCGAGTATGTCAAGCACATAGCGAAGATGACGGCGAGAAACGCGGTAATCGTTGCCACAGAGATGGTGTTGACCACATAACTTAAGAAAGGCATGCCAAATGTAGGATCGCCCGTCTCAACAGCGTGTCTTCCAAGTACGAATACGGGGATTACTAAGCCGAACAATAGCGGTAAAGCACAAAAAGTCATCACTATGTAGGAACGCCAGCCGTGCAGAGGTGTCCGCATACTTGGGACATTTCTCGACACCGGATTTGCATGGAGCCCTCGGCGCGCGAATTGCTCAAGCACGACTAGAAATGCAACGATCAGGAACAGCCATCCTGCGAGTTGCATTGCAGCTTGTTGTTCACCCATTGCATACCAAGTACGGAAGATTCCGTTTGTGAGCGTTGGTACGCCGAAAAACTCTACAACACCGAAGTCCGCAGCCGTTTCCATCAGTGCCAACGCCAAACCTCCTGCGATCGCGGGGCGTGCATGCGGTAGAGCAATCTTGAAGAAGATTCGCCGTGGCGTTACGCCGAGTGTTCGAGCTGCGTCTGCCATAGGCGCGGCTTGTTCTGAGAATGCGTTGTAGGCTAGTAAATACACATAGGGATATAGGGTGAAACCGAGCACCATCCCTGCGCCGGGTAAAGAGCGGATAGACGGAAGTGGGACATCAAATGTCGTGATCTGCTGAATCCAAGATTGAACGTGCGTCACATTTGCGAACAGGTCTCCGTACGCATACGCTACAACGTATGCGGGTGCCGCTAACGGTAGAATCAAAACCCAAGCAAATACACGGCGTCCGGGGAACTCTTTCGTCGCAGTTAGCCAGGCACAACCTACGCCAACCAGCGTAGTAATACATGCGACACAAAGGAGGAGTGCTACCGTATTACCGATGTACCCTAAGAGGACCGTTTCACGTAGGTGAATCCATGTCGCTGATGCAGGCACGAAGAAATTCAGTAGGACCGCTACGATCGGAAGTACGATCGGAAGTGCGATTGCGAGTGCAATCAATGTCCATCCCGACAGAATGCGAGGTATGCGAAAACCCTGGCGTCTAGTAACAGGGCTGGGATTGGACATGAGCACGGATTCTAAGGAAGATAAGGTACAGGCGACAGCAGGAAAAGCGTTGTCACGAGAACCTGTTCGAATTGAAGACGTTAGCTATAGTTTTGGACAAAACCGCGTTCTTGATCATGTGAGCTTGACGGTCGATCCTGGTGAAATAGTCTGTCTGCTAGGCGCTTCCGGCAGCGGCAAGAGTACCCTGCTACGCATCATCGCTGGCCTGTTACCGCTGCAAGAAGGAAGCGTACGAATCAGTGGTTTAGCACCCGCTGTGCCGGGTCACGAGCCGCCTCCGGAGGTGAGAAACTGCGGTCTTGTATTTCAAGACCATGTGTTGTTTCCGCATTTAACCGTTGTCGACAACGTGGCGTTCGGATTACGAGGCTTTGCATCTCAAGCGCGAACATCACGCGCGCTGGACCAGTTACGAGAGGTGGGTCTAGCAGACCACGCGAATCGATTCCCAGACACGCTTTCCGGTGGCGAACAGCAGCGTGTTGCGATAGCTCGTGCTTTGGCACCAGAACCTTCGGTGATGTTGTTAGATGAAGCCTTCGTAAATGTCGACTCCGCGCTTCGAAGAAACTTACGCGAGGACGCTAGATTAGCCCTGCGAGCAAGTGGTGCACCTTGCATCGTGGTTACTCACGACCCCGAAGAGGCGATGGAACTTGCAGATCGCATCGCTGTACTTCAGGACGGTCGAATCGTGCAAGATGCTCCTCCTGAAGCGATCTGGCGAACCCCGCAAACACAGTTCGTCGCGTCGCTGTTCTGTGGTACCGACCCCATCGCTGGTCGCGTAATTGAAGGAGGAGTAGAAACCGTATTCGGTTCCATGCGGGGCGTACACGTTGACCTTCGAAACGATCAGAAATGCGTGGTGATTGCTCATCCTGAGTCACTGTATCTCCAAGCATCATCAGGAAGTAATGTTTACGTTACGGACGTTCGATTCCGTAGTGGTCGATACTTAGTAATAGTTGAAGCAGACGGTGAGATATTGCGAGTAATTAGTGAATCACGACCGACGGCTTCAATTGGCGATTCCGTTACTGTGACTGCTGAGGCAGATGGGATTTATGTGTATCCCTTAGACGATAATGAGTCTCATTAAAATTAACAGTTCATATGAAGCGAGAAGCGAAGGAGCATGGTCTGAAAAAAGTAGAAGCTACACGAATAGATCGTATCGGTATTTGGATTAGTGTCTTTCTAGTCGGTTTTGTTTCATCTGCTAGCGTATTTGCACAGGAAGTAAACGTTTATTCGGCGAGACACTACGACACCGACCTCGCGTTATATGAGACTTTTACGGAGCAAACTGGAATCACCGTCAATCTTATAGAAGGTGGCAGTGACGCGCTTATGGAGAGGATTCTCAACGAAGGCGAATTTACGCCGGCAGACCTCCTTATAACAGTGGACGCGGGGCGACTCTGGCGAGCGCAGCAACATGGTGTGTTCCAGCCTATTGAGTCTGAGGTGCTTGAATCGCGCGTACCTGCTCATCTACGCGAGGAAAATGGACATTGGTTTGGTTTGTCGAAGCGTGCGAGGGTCATAGTGCTTCGGAAGGACGCAAAATTGCCATTAGAAGTGCGACGCTACGAGGACCTATCAAACCCAGCATTCAAGGGACAGGTTTGTATGCGTTCGTCGTCGAATATCTACAACCTTTCGCTGATGGCTTCGTTGCTCGTAGAGAATGGACCGGAAGTTGCGGTAAAGTGGGCTAGCGGCGTGGTCGCGAACTTTGCGCGTGAACCACAAGGCAACGACACAAGCAATATAACCGCCGTTTCTAACGGGGAGTGTGCATTGACGATCGCAAATACATACTACCTAGGGCGATTTCTTGCAAGCGACAAGGCCTCCGACCGTGAGTTAATTAACTCGATACAGGTTGTTTTTCCCAATCAAGATGATCGAGGTACGCACGTGAATATCAGTGGTGCAGGCGTCACCAAGCATGCACCGAACAGAGATCACGCAGTTCGGTTTTTGGAGTACCTCACCGACGATTTCGCACAGAAGCTTTTCGCTGAGGGTAATAACGAGTATCCAGTTGTCGGCGAAGCGACAGGAGCGATCACGGATTTAGGTGCATTCAAGGAAGATGAGATTCAGGCTCAGCTCTTAGGCGAAAATCAGTCAGCCGCTGTGCGAGTTTACGATCTTGCTGGCTGGCATTGATCGCGAATTCCGCGCACAGTAAATTCGGACATGTCGACATGAACCGCATAAATCTCATCCCATTTTCATCATTCGTACCAAACTCGATTTTCCGGTTGGTTTTCATCAGCTGCTTGATTGCGAGTCATTGCATCGTGTCAACGGTCGGTTATGCAGAAGAACAGAACGTTGATTCGTCTAGCCTCGAAGACGAAACGGCGTCAGAAACTGCACAGATCGATCTCGCTACTGATGATGCAGCATATCTGACGCAGCTCGGGTTGCTTCGAGGTCACCTGATGGTTGGATTTGAACTCTATCGACGTTCGCTGCCGGAAATGTCGGAAACTCATATGAAGCATCCGAACGAGGAACTGTATGCGGATCTCATTCCCGCGTTCGAGAATCGCGGCTGTGCTGGATTTGCGAATGAACTGACCGAGCTTGCGCGTGTTGTGTCAGAACGTGAGACGTATGAAGTCGTGGCTTCGAACTATGAGTTACTCTCTGCTGCGATTGGTAGATGCGAAGCGGTAGTTAAGCGGGATAACCAGGCGATTGCTATGCAGGTGGTAGTGAATCTCTTGGCCAATGCGCTAATCGAATACGAAATCGGTGTTATTGATGGTGATATTAACAACGTTCATGAATATCAGGACGCTTGGGGATTCACTCAGGTTGCTGCTGAGTATTCACGATTACCGGCACTAGCAGAAGACGACAAGGACCGACTTTTCACGCTTCGCGTTCAACGCTTGATTACGAGTCTCGACCCCCTGTGGCCTTCACTGAACCCAACTAGGATCGACGATCCGAACGTCCCGAAATTACTGAACCGAATACGTGTGTACACCACGCAATCGACCGAATGAGATTGCTCTGATTGAAAGAAATAGGTAGTGTGTTCGAGTAATGTGAATACGAATTTGTAACACGCAGTTTCGCTTGGCTTAGTTCGATTAGTACAACGTTTTAGTTAATTAAGAATTTCATAATGCTGCTTGGTCGTTCCGATCGTTACGAAGCTGTCGCCGGACCTATCACGAGGTTTAACATATCGAGTTCACGTTAACAGACACCTTTCGGAGCGGCGCTGACTGTGAACATAAAAATCAATGGAGAAACAAGAGATTTAGGCGATCTTGACCCGGAAACCCCGTTATTGTGGGTTCTCAGAGATGAATTGAACCTTGTCGGCACGAAATACGGGTGCGGCATAAGCCAATGTGGTGCCTGCACCATTCTCGTTGACAACGTAGCTGTGAAGTCTTGTTCCTATCCAGTTGCATCCGTAGGTGAAGCTAACGTGACCACTATCGAAGGTCTTGCGGACTCGAACGGTGAACTAAGTGCGTTGCAGAAAGCATGGGTAGATTTAGATGTCGCCCAATGCGGCTATTGTCAAAGCGGACAGGTGATGGCGGCAGAAGCACTGTTACGTTCGAACCCCAACCCAAGTGACGACGAAATCGATCAAGCCATGGCGTCGAATATCTGCCGTTGCGGGACATACATTCGTATACGTGATGCCGTGAAAACAGCTGCTGGTCAGCTGGCAACCGAGGAATAAGGAGTCGCGCAATGACATCACTCAACTACGAAGATATCGGTGACATCGTAGAGATCGTCACTTCGGCTCGTGAAGAATCGCACGATGTTGATCGCCCGCTCCGCATCGTAAAGCTAGACCGGCGTCAATTTTTGAAAATGACCGGCGCTGTCGGGGGCGGATTGATGCTTTCTTTCGGTGCCTCAAAGTCGATGGCGGTAACTACGCCAGGAGCGTTTCAACCAAACGGCTATGTCAAAATCGACGAATCCGGAATTGTCTTGTACGCGAAGAATCCGGAGATTGGTCAAGGCGTGAAGACATCGCTCCCGATGATCGTCGCCGAAGAGCTCGACGCTGCATGGGAGGACGTAACCGTCGAGCAATCGCGAATCGATCAAGCTGCTTACGGCATGCAGTTCGCCGGCGGATCTACCGCGATCCCAATGAATTGGGAGGCATTACGACGTGCTGGTGCCACCGCAAGATTGATGCTGATCGAAGCCGCAGCAAAACGGTGGAATGTGGGTTCTGACTCATTAACGACCGAACGCAGCCATGTCGTTCATGCCTCAAGTGGTCGAAAAGCGTCTTACCTTGAATTGGCAACCGATGCAGCAACAATCCCTGTGCCAAGCGCAGATTCAGTTAAGTTAAAAGACGCTAAGGATTTCCAAATCCTCGGCAAACGAGTGACGGGCGTCGACAATGAGGCGTTGATGCGTGGTCAGCCGTTGTTTGGTATCGATCAGACGGTACCGGGCATGAAGTACGCGGTTTACCAAAAGTGTCCTGCGATCGGTGGAAAGGTCAAGTCTGCAAATCTCGATGAGATCAAAGCGATGCCCGGGATTAATGATGCGTTCGTACTTGAAGGGAACAACAACGCTGCTGAACTCTTGCCTGGAGTAGCCATCGTAGCTGACAACACATGGGCGGCCTTTCAAGCAAAACGCGCACTAAAAATCGAATGGGAAGAGACTCAAGCTTCTACAGATAGTTGGTCTCACGCGATAGAAGAAGCGGAGCGGCTTCGCCATGAATCAGGACCTCGAGTAGTAGATACAGGTAATGTGGACACAGCATTCGAAAATAGCGTAAAGCAAGCGAGTGGGTTCTATCGCTACGCGTTCGCAAGCCACGCGCAACTCGAACCACAAAACTGCACGGCTTCTTTCTCGGACGGCAAACTCGAATTGTGGGCGCCTACGCAAACTCCGGGTTCCGCGATCATGAGTGCGGCGAAAGTCGTCGGTATACAACCCACAAACGTGACGCTTCACCAAACCCGCTGTGGCGGTGGTTTTGGGCGTCGTCTGTATAACGACTTTACGTGTGAGTCTGCCGCGATCGCGAAGCAAACCGGTGTACCCGTGAAACTACAGTGGACGCGCGAAGACGACATGGCATACGACCTATACCGTGCCGGTGGTTTCCATCAGATGCATGGCTCCGTCGATGAGGCTGGCAAGATCACAGGGTGGCGCGACCGATTCATCACGTTTACAAACGATGGCAACCGGCCAGTGTCTGGTGGCGGGATTTCTCGAGGCGTGTTTCCCGGTGGTTTATTAGAAAACGTCCGGGTCGAACAGTCTGCTCTCGAATGGAAAAACCGATGTGCCGCTTGGCGTGCACCAGGATCAAACGTATTTGCGTTTGTCGTCGGCAGTTTTCTGCATGAACTAGCGCATACGGCGGGTAGAGATCACCTCGATGTTCTGCTCGAGGTACTTGGGGAGCCGCGTCAGTTAGGCCCCCGAGGCATGCACACTGGCCGCGCAGCGGAGGTCGTTAGAGTTGCGGCTAAAGAAGCAGGTTGGGGGCGTGATCTAGGTGAAGGACGCGGCATGGGGGTTGCTTTCTACTACAGCCACGCAGGTCACATTGCGGAGGTCGCAGAAGTGAGCGTGAGTGAAGACAAGAAAGTCAAAGTGCACAAAGTGACAGTTGCAGCAGATGTTGGCCCGATCGTCAACCTCAGTGGTGCAGAAAACCAAGTTCAAGGCTCCGTGGTTGACGGCTTATCAACGATGTTCAATCTGGCCGTAAGTTTCGAGAATGGTCGCGTACAGCAGAGCAATTTCGATAAGTACTCGATGTTGCGAATGCCGTCTACGCCTGAAATAGACGTGCATTTCGTGAAGAGTGACTACCCACCGACCGGTCTTGGTGAACCCGCATTTCCACCTTTGGCACCCGCAGTCTATAACGCGATTTTCGAAGCGACGGGTCATCGCGCGCGGACGATGCCCATTAGCGAGGAGGGGTTTTCCTTGGCGTGAATTGATCACGTTTCGTTCGCCATTGGGTAACCGATTGTCGGGGATGGGCTCGATCGTTGAAAGACGGCGTATACCCGCGATCCGGTTTTGTAGCTTGTGTTTAGTCTGTTTCGCGACCCTAACTGCTATCGGATTGACGAGACCTCTCGTTGCGGATGAAGACGTCGCTTCAATCGAGGAAATCACTGTCACGGCGATGCGACGTGCTGAAGGTGTCTACGACGTTCCCGCGGCGCTTTCAGTATTTAAAAGTGAGGATATGGAAGATCAAGGAATTGTTGATCTTGTCGACGTCGGTAAGTTCGTTCCGAATCTGAATATCACGACGTTTTCTGCAGGTCACACCTCGTCCGCAAACCCATTCATACGCGGTATTGGATTACAAGACCACTTGATCACGACAGATCCAGGCGTGAGTGTGTATCTTGATGGTGTTTATCTTGGACGTCAGATCGGTCAGCACTGGAATCTAAAGAACATTGAACGAGTAGAAGTTCTACGAGGTCCGCAAGGGACGCTCTACGGTCGTAATTCAATCGGTGGTGCAATGAACATCATCACTACTACGCCAGGTGTAACCCCAGGTCGATCGTTCGATGTTCGAATCGGCTCACGGCACCGTCTCGACACGAATGCCCATATCGACACCAATCTAACCGATCAGGTAGCAATCGCTCTATCGATTGGAATGCGAAGACGGGGTGGAGTGGGTGACTTCGTGAACCTTCCAGACATCGGCATTGAGGTCGGTGAAATGCGCGAACTTTCTGGACGATTAGCCCTTTCCTGGGAGATCAATCCGGAAGTTTCAATGGGACTCGTGCTCGACGCAAACGATGCAGAAAACGGATTGAATCCGTACACGACGCACATCGACGAGCTTCGTTTTGGAGCACTTTATGCGAACGGGTATCGAAATTCGGATGTGAGTGTCGATCCGTACGACAATCGTACAGGCCAAGAAAATCAAGTACAGACCACAAACACTGCGCGCGGACTTGCGATCACGTTGGAGTGGTATCCCTCAGAGCAACTCTCGACCAAACTCATCGCTAGTGAACGAGAATCGAACTATCGGGCAGGGCTAGACGACGACTCACTCTTCGACGATTTCCTCAGCTTCCCAGAGGAAGGCGATGCGGATCAGACGTATATCGAAGGTCAGATAACTGGGAACTTTGATCGCTATGACTTCGTCGCAGGATTTCTAGACTTCGAAGAACGCGGAGGGAATACGCAGGATCCGACCGTATTCCTGGGATTCAAAGGACGTTTTGAGCTAAACCAGCAAGTTGATAGCAGGGCGGTATTTTTAAATGTCGGGAGGGTACTCACCGAACGCTGGCGTTTGAGCATTGGATTACGCAATACCGAAGACAGGAAACACGCGTCAACCAATGTAGGCACTGGGTTAGTTTCGCGCGAACAAACATGGTCTGAATTGAATTGGGACTTGACGACTAGATACAGTTTTCGCGATCGGCTTTCCGCATACGCAACTGCACAGAGCGGGTATCAGTCGGGCCAATTCCCGGCGCGTCCGTACTGTCTATTTGTAGACGCAAATTGCTTCACGGCAGGGGACAACATAACGGCGTTGAATTACGAGGTCGGCTTCAAGGGTCAGATCAATTCCAACCTTGAGTTGAGTGCTGCGGTATTTCGAACACAGTACTTTGATTTGCCATATCAAGTCAGCACCACATCAGGGGATGGCTTCGACACGGCGAATTTGATCGTTGATCAAGTTACATCAGGTATTGAATGGGAAAGTAAGTTCAAACTCACGCCCGCGCTTGCGTTGCATTTGGCAATCGGACATCTTGGTGTGGATGTCGAACAGGTCGGCGAAATAAAGCCAGTTGCGCCTTTGACGCCAGAACTTACGGTTGCCATAAGCCCGGTCCTGGATCGTGAGTTAAGGAATGGTGGAAGATTGACTGCTCGATTGGATTACTCTTGGCGCGATGAGATGTGGGGCGAACCGAGCTCCGATATCGGCAGATTGACACAGATCAGCAGTCGCGGTTTAGTCAACATGCACGTTGGCTATGAACCGCCCGCGACGAATTGGCGAATATTCGTCTACGGTAGAAATGTATCTGATGAACGGTACGACAATGCTCGTCTAAACACGGGTGACTATTTGCTTCGGATACTCAGTAATGACGTAAGCGAATTCGGCATTCAGATCGAATGGTCGCTTTGAGACCGCTCGGCTTGACTTAGTCCTGGTGTGACCAATGAGATACCTGAATCTGTACTGCTTTAGTACGCCTTCGACGTGAACCGATGAAACGCACTGCCAGTTTGTTCATGGTCTTCCTCGTTGTAGTAATCGTTGGCGCGATTAGTTTCGTCACGTTCTATCTCGGTACTGGCTTCTCTCAATTGACGTTTGATCCTGAACGTCGTAGACAACCGCTGATTCTCATTTCACTCGAGCGATTCGGGTCCGAACACCAAGTTGAACGGTACCAAGAGTTCCTCCGAAGTCGAGTCTCCGCTTTTGACAACTACAACTACGGTGCTGTTTTCGAAGGAAGCTCGTGGCTAAGCAGTGACGGTAACCGAAGTGAGCAATGGGACCGTGTCGCGATTGAGTCGTTCCCTTTTACCGCTGACTTTGTAAATGCTGTGACTGACCCTGCGTATACGGCGATCGAAGACTGGTTCGACGAAGATAACCTCGAAGAATTTGGGAGATTCGTTGGGCACGTTAAGTTGACAGAGTCGTTCAAGAAACCCGTGGTTTTGCTACTTTCAGACACGAAAGGCGAATACCAACGTGAGTTGGTCGAGGTTGTAAATGAGACACTTGCACCATTTAACGGCCATATCAGCTTCGCAACACCGGTCGTGAAAATAAGCGGGAATTCTGAGTTGACGGTTAACTATTTCGCGTTCATCGAATTCAGCGAAGTAGGTGAAATGATGGGCTGGTTAGTTAATACAATCCGCAAGTCGCAGTTTGCGCAGTTGCGCGAACATGTGGACAACCTTTCGCTTGTCGTTGCCACGCCGAGCTGAGACTACCCAACGCATGGCGTATCGTTTCTCATTCGTGGGTTACTGTGCGCTTTACACTCTATTCGAAGTACCGCGAGGAATCACGCAATGCCAATGATTCTCAATGAAGACCAGAACATTCTGAAGGACACTGCAAAGGAGTTCTGCACGGATAACACGCCCATTAGCCAGTTACGAAAGCTACGAGATGAAGAGAGCGCGGATGGCTTCGACCGCGATACATGGCAGTCAATGACGCAGCTCGGTTGGGCGGGAATTCCGTTTCCTGAGGAAGTTGGTGGATTAGGTTTCGGATACAAAGGCCTCGGCGTCGTGACGGAAGAACTCGGTCGCAATCTCGCCGCATCGCCTTTGTTCGCGAGCGTATGGGTAGGGGGCACTATCCTCAATCTAGGCGGAAATGACGCGCAAAAGCGTGAACTATTGACGAAAGTTGCGAGTGGCGAACTTTTATTGGCACTTGCTTTGGAGGAGTCTCATCGTCACAACCCCTACGGAATTGCGACGACAGCTGAAGCTTCTGGGGATAACGTCGTAGTAAATGGAACCAAGACGTTCGTGCTTGACGGTCACGTTGCCGACAAACTGATCGTCGTAGCGCGCTCAGCGGGTGGTGCGGGAGAGCGAGAAGGTTTGACCTTAATACTAGTGGATCGTGAAGCAGAGGGCGTCAGCGTTACACGAACCAAGATGGTAGATAGTCGTAATGCCGCGAACATAGAACTTTCGAACGTCAGCGTCGCTGCTGAAGCAGTGGTCGGTAATCTTGGGGGAGGAGCGGACGTCCTTGATGCAGCGCTTGATATTGCTCGAATTGGTCTGTCAGCAGAGATGCTCGGAAGCGCCCAGGAGTGTTTCGACCGCACGATCGCTTACTTAAAGGAACGCGAACAGTTTGGCGTACCAATTGGTTCATTTCAGGCTTTAAAACACCGTGCGGCGAACATGTTCTGCGAGGTAGAACTGTCCAAATCGGTAGTGCTAGAAGCACTAACAGCTTTGGATGAAGGTCGATCGGCCTCAGAGATAGCGATCCTAGCTAGTCTCGCTAAATCAAAAGTTGGAGAGATGTTTCATACAGTGTCCCGCGAAGGCATTCAGATGCACGGGGGCATCGGTATGACTGATGAATTCGATATCGGGTTCTATCTCAAACGTGCGGCGGTCGCAGAACAGACATTTGGCGATATGTACTTTCATCGTAATCGATATGGCGAGCTCAACGGTTACTGATTGGATCACTTCGTAGATCTCTTAGCCATTCTTTGGTTTAAGTGGTGAGCGCAACCGAATAAGCAAGGGAATCTTGATTTGCGTCTCGATTGAGCAAGACGCTCTGTTACTTCAATGCGTCAGGCAAAGGATCGTTTAGCCTGGACACTGCAAAATCGAACCGATTGTTGACTTGGCGTGTCTAGGCTACCTTTTGGTTGCTCTCATGTCCAATAGTCAAGTTCGAAACGCACGTTTCTTGCTTTGCAGATGCTCCGGAAGTCTCTTGCATCGGTTGACAATACGGAGTCAAGATTCACGTTTGTATCTTCGATAATCAAGTGCAGGACTCGGTCAACTAAACTGACTTTCTCGTCGATTTTGTAATCCGACCAGACTCCAATCGTATGGTGTAACGCACGCGTTCGGTACGGTGTGTCGTCCAGTAGTGTCGCGTTGGATAGGATCAAGTTAGACAAGTGAGCGGCATGATGGGTTTTCCTCTGGAACAATCCCTCTAATCGGGAGTTTATAGTCTCGTATAACACAGGCCAAGCCAGAATGAACTCACAGTGTCGCAGCTCTCCTTCACGACCTACCACCTTCTCGTGAAAGTCGTCACGCTCGTCATACAACGCGTACAAGAACGATGTATCAACTAACGTTCTGTCTGACATCGACCTTAATCGTGATCCTCTTGAGATTCGGCTTTAGTACCGTAACCGGTCCAAGGAGCTTGTTTACGCTTACCTTTAATGAATCGACCTATCGCTTTATTCTTGAACTGATCACGAAACATTACGTATATTCTTGAGTTCCGATCGAGCTCGACTGTTTGATCCAATTCCTTGCAGATTTCTTGAAACGCGTCAGTAGCGTATTTGTACGTTAGCATCGCGACGCTACGACCACACTCTTCAGCATCATGATCGTCCAACCAGCCATACAAGCCGTCGTAGTCACCAAGTGTTCCGAGGTCGTAAGACATCCAAACTTTAACGGAGTGCACGACTCACCTACGCAGAAAACAAAGTGAAATGTTAGTATGAATGTACGATAAGACGAGATCAGATTTGCTTCACTTGATGGGGACTGCGCACGTTTTAGGGGACACATTAAGTAAGAGGGTCGAAGCCATTTTCATTGCTTCGCTCCTCGTCATCGAGCCTGGCAAGTTGCTCCAGCTCGTTGCGGTTCAATGAAACCCGCCTTAAAGGGTTATATATCTTTAGGAAGTAGCTATCGATCTTTTCGATCGCTTCCTGGCGTGTTCTAAAACGACTGCGATAGACCAGTTCACGCTTCAACTGCGAGAACACACTTTCAGCGGACGCGTTGTCCGCACACGTTCGCACCCGGCCCATGCTCATGGTCAAGCCATGATGTTCGAGACAGTCCCGATACGCCTCGCTGGTGTACTGGCTGCCGTGGTCGGAATGCAGGATCGGCCGTTCACCGTCGAGGCGTGACGCCACCGCCCGGTCGACCGTGGCCGTGACCAGCTCGGCGGTCTGACGTGATCCCGTTTGCCAGGCCACCACCACGCCATCGTACAGATCTTTAATGATGCAGAGGTACACCTTGCCTTCCGCGGTCCGGACCTCGGTCAGGTCGGATACCCAGATCGTGTTCGGATCCGCTGCTGCGAAGTCGCGTTGCACGAGATCAGGGACGTCATCTGCGGTCACCCGGGCTCGCCGATGTCGGCGTTTCTTCAAGGGTACGCCCCACAGCGAAGCCTCTTTCATGAGCCGTCGTACCCGACGCTCACCGAGCCATTCATCATGCTGCGTTCGCAGGATCTCACGCATCCGACGATACCCGAAGATCCCGCCCCATTCGGCATGGATCACACGCATCAGCGTGCGCAAGCGACGATCCTCGAGTTCCCGTGTGGACGCGCCCCCACGTTGGCACCAGGCGTAGTACTTGCTGCGCGTCACGCCCAGGCGCTCACACATGTACGACACCGGGTAGGTGTCGTCGAGGGCCGCGATCACCTGATACCGGTCGGTTGGCGTGAGGCGAAGTAACTCGACGCCTTTTTTAAAAAGTCATTCTCGACCTTCAGCCGTCCCACTTCTTTCTCTAATTCCTCATAGGTCGGGCGCTCAGCCGACGTCGATGGTGTCGTCAACAGCTTGTGCCATCGCCATAGCGTGCCTTCGCTGACGCCGAGTTGGGCGCTCACTTCCGCCGCCGTGGCCGGCGTGTTCGTCAACAGCTGCACCGCTTCACGCTTGAATT
Organism: Candidatus Azotimanducaceae bacterium; assembly: GCA_965220235.1. Classification (GTDB taxonomy): domain Bacteria; phylum Pseudomonadota; class Gammaproteobacteria; order Pseudomonadales; family Azotimanducaceae; genus Bin55. Next base: position 1,060,766 of record OZ244815.1, read on the forward strand.
CATCACTGTAGCGATGACCTTGACGGCCTTTCTTTCGAGGTTCAGTCATTTGCATGCTCCTAAGTTAAATTCTGCAAATAAACTGTCCCCCTAAACGTGCGCATACCCATGCAGGTTTTTCACGATTTAAATTAACCACTACTTCGATTGCTGGTTGTATTGCAACCCACTTCAGCAGTTCTACACATTGACGTCACTGACAACCCAAGCTAAAGGTCTAATCGATCCTGAGTACGGATAGTTCGTTAGTTCTGCCAAACGCTGCATTGCGTCTGGACTTGTAATATAAAAATCTAGTCTATAAACAATGCTGATGCGACCATCTCTTGCTAGTAAGTCGTGGATCGGCTTTAAGCAGCAGGCTAAACCATTGGAGGATAAAAACGCGGTCGCTATGCGAGAAAAAGTAGATCCACTCGGCTTCTTTCGTCGCAGGTCGCCACGACTCATTTATATCGTATTTGAACGTCACTGACTATGATTATCGAATCGATGCGGAATGGCGCGCAGGAAGCGCGTCAGGCAGTAGGCTTTGTTTCCCGTTCGCACACCAGAGGTGGACGCCATGGATGGCTTCGTTTCAACTCTCACCCACGCTCGCCGTAGTCGATTTTCAAAAATCGATCAAATCTCGTGACGCACATGCGACGTACCAAGATCATTTGTACTGTGGGCCCGGCATCCAATAGCTGGGAGACGATCAAGGGTATGTATGAAGCGGGAATGAACGTCCTGCGCATCAATATGTCGCACTCAAATCATGAGGACGCAGAACGCGCGATTCGGTGGGTAGGAACCCTCAATCGCAATTCACCTTACACCGTACCAATATTGTTAGATACGTCTGGACCAGAGATTAGGACGGGTCAATTACAGACGCCGATGAAGCTTAGACGCGGAGACGACGCTTGGGTGTCTTCATCCGCGAATGGCGCATCGGAAAGCGCTTCGCCGTGTATCGAAGTGAACTATCCGGACTTCAACGACCACGTCATGGTGGGAGACACGATTAGACTGGATAACGGATTGATTAACTTGCGTGTCGAGTCTTGCGAGCAGGATGCGCTCTTGTGCAGAGTCGTGGACGGCGGCACGTTAGAGAGTCACAAACACGTGAACCTTCCTGGCGTCCATGTGAAGTTACCTTCGATCACATCTAAGGACGTCGACGATATTCGATTTGGTGTCGAAAATGCGATCAGCTACGTTGCGCAGTCGTTTGTGCGAACCGCAGATGACATACGTGAGATGCGGAAAGTAATCGGTGAACGCCATCGTTGGGTAAAGATCATCGCGAAGATCGAAAATCAGGAAGGTGTCGATAACGTCGAGGAGATCGCGAACGAATCTCACGGGGTAATGGTCGCTCGTGGCGACTTGGGTATTGAAACCGACATGGCGGAACTGCCGTTCCTGCAACGAACCATTGTCGAAAAGACCATCCGGGCCGGTCGCAGGTGTATCGTGGCGACTCACATGCTTGAGTCGATGGTCGAACATCCGATTCCAACACGAGCGGAAGTTCACGATGTCGCCAATGCGGTAGAGCAGGAAGTGGATGCCATTCTTCTTAGTGCGGAAACGAGCATCGGTGCGTATCCGATCCGAGCTGTTGAATACGTGCGGCGCGTAGCGGAAGCGCAGGAGCAACTTCCTGGTTTGCGATTTGCGCGTTCGCAATCGAGCGACAGTCATCGTCAGCAGCTTGCGTGGTCCGCAGTTGAGCTCGCGGAGAGGATTTCTGCAACTGGGATCATCGTGATTACACGCAGTGGCTGGACAGCAGACATCTTGACAAACTGCGCGCCTCCGACTGTACCAATCTTTGCCTTCAGCAATGAAAGTCACACTCGCAGGCGTTTAGCGCTTAACCGAGGGGTATACGCGTATCGAATCGACTTCAGTAGTAATCCCGAAAAGACGATTCAACGTTGCATCAAGTCTTTGTTACGACGCGAGCAACTACCGGAAGATTCACCGATGGTTGTCGTCAGCGATGCGGTTGGACTCGGAGGCAAAGCGTCTATTCAAATTAGACAATTGCGGTTGCCAGTTCCGTCTCAAAACGCGCTGTAAATCATTCGAGCAGCGACTAAATACATCAGAATGCCAAAGGCGCGACGCAAGTTTTGTCCTTCTACACGGTGCGCGACATGTACTCCCATTGGCGCACATATAGCACAGGCGATAGCGATTGGAATCAACGCGGGCAAGTACACATAGCCAACCGCACCGGGGATTTCGACTGGAAGACCGTTCAAGACATATCCAACTGTTCCTGCGACCGAGATCGCAATGCCAAGTGTGCTCGCTGCAGCGGTAGCGGTAACGACCTTTGTATTGAAGAATAGAAGTGTGGGTACGACGACGTTGCCTCCGCCGATACCAGCGAGACCGCAGATCACACCGCCAACTGAGGCGAGCATGCCAGTTACACCACGACCTGGAGGTCCGTTTCGAATCTTCGGTGCCCAGTTGGTGATCATGACTGTGGCAATACTGGCGATAAACAAGCCAATGAACAACTTGGTCGCAACTGCCGGTAGGTGCGTTGCAATCACCGTAGCGAGCAACACGCCTAGAATCAGATAAACAATCCAGTTTTTTACGATTTCCCAGTCTACTGCATTACGACGAAACTGAGCAATTGATGACGACAGTGTCGTGAACACGATCGAAGCCATGGATGTTCCAAGCGTGACTAACACCACGGTATTTGCCGGATACTCGGACGCGTCGAACGTTCCGACCGTATCAAACAGCAATATGAGCGCGGGCACGACGATCACGCCACCGCCTAGTCCGAAAAGTCCACCCAGAAATCCCGCGATCGAGCCGATACAAAGGCAGATCAACACCAAAAGGACGGGATCCACAGCGACTCGAATAGAAATGGGAGTGCGAAGTTTAAGGAGCAACTTAAAGCAGCTTTACGTTATGTTGTTTATGAGCGTAACTGGTTTAGTGCTAAGCGGAGCCGCGACCGCACAAGATTCTGTCGAAGATGCGGAACCGCGTGAGGACGTCTATGAAGGGTCGTTGGTTAACGGTGTCCGCGAAGGTTTCGGCAAGCTCACATACGCGGACGGATCCGTATATGAGGGAGAGTTCGCGAACAACCTACCTTCGGGAAACAATGAGACGTTGCTGTTTGCAGACGGACGACGCTATCAAGGTACGTTCATTGAAGGTCTGATGCAAGGATACGGGACGTTGGAATGGCCGAATGGCGATGTCTACGTTGGTACGTTCAATGCGAACGCTATTACTGGGACCGGTACTTTCTATTGGCAAAACGGGAATGTCAGTTACAAGGGAACGATTGAGGACGGCGAACGCCATGGTCTAGGCGTAATGATCTGGCCAGATGGTCGACGCTACGACGGTGCGTTTCGACAGAATGAACGACACGGTTTTGGGATCTATCGGAATTCCGATGGATCCAGTTTCCGTGGTTTCTTTGAGTCAAACCAGCGTCACGGCGACGGCGTGTTCGTCGACGCGGATGGCGTGAAGGAATTCCAGCAATGGAATGCGGGTGAGTTAGTAGTACGGAAACCTCTTGCTGAGGTGAGTCGGTGTCGATTGGTAATTGAAGATCACGCATGGATGTTTGAGAGCAATCAATGTATCAATGGGTTGGCGCACGGCACAGGAACGGCGGTCAGGTTGGACGGATTGGCATACATAAATAACGGGCGTTTCGTCGCGGGTCAAATGGTTTCAGGAATCATCAGTTCACTCGCGGGTGAGTCGTCAGAATAGATGGAAATTCCTGGTTACCAATTGATTCAGCGCATCGAAGCTCGTACTGATTACGAACTTCATTTAGCTACCAACGATGAGCAGTTGGGTCATTTCGTCGTCCGGGTTCAGACATTCAATGGCGACCAAGAGGACCAGCATGCATACGTTGAGGCACTTGAGTCAATTCGAGATATACGCCATCCCAACCTGTGTGAGATCGTAGAAATTGGGCAAATTGGATCGAGCGTTTATGTTGTAACGCCGTATTACCCGGGCGGCACTCTTAGTGATATCTTGGCGTCCGGTCTGTCGATGGCAAGGCTGCTGAGGATTGCCACGTCCATGTGCGACGCTCTGAAAGTTCTCCACGCTCGCGACCAGGCGCACGGCGACATCAAACCATCGAATGTGGTTTTCGACAACATGGGATCTCCTGTGTTGATCGACTATGCCTGTTTACAACCGCAATTCCCGAAGCGTCAGTTCACGCCGGGATACAGTGCACCGGAAATTGCTCACGGTGAGGCGCCGACTGCAACGTGTGACATATTCAGCCTCGGTGTTCTGCTGTATCGGATCTTGAATGGCGAGCTACCTTGGCTCGTAGTGGACACCGAAGAGCCAACAACACGGAGCGCTAGCGATCCGCTACCGTCGCTCGGACCACAACATGCAGCGTTTCAGGACCTGATTGAACGCATGGTGGCATACGAACCACAGGAACGTATGCAGGACATCGAGCAGGTGAAGCTAATGCTCGAATCGATTGAATCCGCTGGCGACTTAAACACCGTCGCGGTTAAGTCAGATTTAATCTCGACCGAAGAAATCACTGCAGTGCTACCTCGATTTCCTGAAGCAAGTGATTCATCAAGCGAACGTTCGAGAGCTCGTCGCAGAGCGTCTGTCGTTCATTTGACTGTGCTGTATTCCGTGTGCTTAGTCGGTCTGTGGAGCATGGCCGTTGGACTATACGAGATACCAGCGACAAAGCGCATGCTCGCTGACATCGGAGTTTTAGAGAATGCCGCTCTTGTGGAGGCTCGTTTGAATGCGGAAGCGCTCGTCGCAGATCCAAACCAGAACTTACAGTCCATTGTTGCTGCATACGAGGCAGTTTTGGTCATTGAGCCTGAAGATGGAGATGCCATCGCCGCGATAAATACCGCGCGCAGCCGTTGGGAAGATGATTTTTCAACTGCTCTAACGCAGAATGACTTGAGTGTTGCGCAGAACCGGCTAGACGATCTTCTAGAGATCTTTCCGGATGATGGTAGGTTGCAGCCGATGTTCGATGAACTTCAGACACGGCGACATGCGCTTCGACTCCAGTCAGATACGCTCGCGTTGTTGCGAGTTACGGACCAAGCGCCGGAAGCCTCTGCCGAAATGGCATTGGGCGCATTTCGGGAAGTCATCAGACTCTATCCAGCCAGCGTAGAAGCTGCACGAGAGCTCGATAAGTTGGCGGCGCATTTTTCGGCTGAGGCAACGCGTGAGATCGACTTTGGTAATCTCCAAGCTGCGATGGATTCATTGAGCAAAGCCGGTCTCGCTAATCCAAGCTACGGAGAGCTAGCAACCGTCCGTGAGAAGATTCGACGAGCTGCGACGCTTCAGGAAGAAATAGAAACTCGTCTTGCACAGGCGAGCGATTTACAGAATGAGGGACGGCTGATTGACCCGCCGCAGCGAAATGCGGCGACGCTGTTTCATAGTGTGCTGACCACCGATCCGGACAACGAAGTTGCGTTACGTGGGTTAAGTGACGTGAGTAACTTAGTCGTTGTTGAATTCGACGAGTATTTGAGAGTGCGAGATTTCGGCGAAATTCGTCACGTCATCGAGCGTGCAAAGACGGTTGGTCTCTACCCAGGCTCGATCATCCACATGGAGTCGTCCTTGGCACAGGAGCTCGACAAAATCTCTGAAGCGGCAGATTTTGTTGTATTGGCTGAGCGACTAATCGCGGACGGATATATCACAGAGCCAACGGATAACAACGCTCTCATTGCGCTTCGCAAAGCACGGAGTTTGGACGCGGCGAATGTGCGCGTTGGTGAGCTCTTTGCGGAATGTGTGACACGTTTGTCAGCTGTCGCATCCGATGCGAGAACGTTTGGGCTGGAAAGCGTGGCAACCACCTATTCAACGCTAGCAGCGCAAGTCGCGGTCGATGCGTCTCGTTAAGCCTACGGCGAAACTCTAAAATCGCGAATCACTTTATCAATAGCGTGTTGCATGCCAACGAACATTCCATTCGTTCGGGACATTGAATTCGAATACGGCGAGTGCGCTCAATTGAGTCCGCTGATTCGCCGAGTTGTTGCGAAGAATCCGAGCGCATTCACCTATACGGGAACGGGCACCTACATCGTTGGGCGTGGTCAAGTCGCAGTGATCGATCCAGGTCCACGCGATCAACAACATGTGGACGCCATTCTTGCGGCCACCGAAGGTGAACGAATTTCGTCCATCTTGATTACGCACACGCATAACGATCATTCGCCAGCAACCGAGTTGCTATTGAATCATTGCGATGCACGCACCTACGGATTTGGTCCCCACGGTGCGGGTAAAAACACTGAAGACGATGTCGTCGTCGAAGAGGGTGGCGATATGGCGTTCTCCCCCGATGAGTTTGTGCAGCACGGAGATCGTGTTAGCGACGGCGAATGGGAAGTTGAGTGTGTTTACACTCCGGGGCATACCTCGAACCATATCTGTTATCGATTACGGAACGAAGGCGTCTTGTTTACCGGTGATCATGTGATGGGCTGGTCTACAAGCGTGATTTCGCCGCCTGACGGTGATATGGCAGATTACATGAAAAGCCTAGCGTTATTGCTTGAAAGTCCAGATGAAAAATACTGGCCCACTCATGGTCCTGCGATTACTCAGCCGCGAGCCCATGTAGAAGCATTCGTCGCGCATCGACTTGAACGCGAAGATCAGATCATAGAGCAACTTAAGCAGCATCGGCATCAAATCGCTGACATGGTACCGATCATGTATAAGGACGTAGACCAACGCCTATACCCAGCAGCAGCACGTAGCGTATATGCGGCTGCCTTATACATGCTAAATAAGGAGCTTATTCGTTGTGAGGGTAAACCTTCGTTAGATGCGCCGTTCTATCTAAATTAGAAGGGCTTAAGTTAGGCCGCGCTGGCCAATACGGCACTGTATCGCGGCAACTGTACGGTAATTAGAACGCCAGATTGGTCACGTAGATTAAATGCTCTGACCGTACCACCGTGATATTCGGCAATCACTCGTACGATATATAGACCAAGTCCGAAATGCGATGTCGACTTACTACTTCTTCGGCTTACCAGCCGTTCGAACATGAGATGCGCAGTCTCGCCAAGCGTTGGACCTCGGTTTCCAACTGTTATTCGGACTAGATTTTCGAATAGCTCCAACTGTATTTTGATCTGACTATTTGGGCGATGAAAGTCAATCGCGTTATCCACGATCTTATCCATCATTTGTTCAATATGGATATCGGAACCAGAGATCATCGCGGCTTCCCTAACGCCGCTGAAAACAAATAACGGTGATTCCCGACCGCGGTTTAGGTTTTCAACGTAGCTCTTTAGCAGTTCCTGAATGTCGAACGGTTCACGGTCTTCGCTACGAAGAGCATCTTCGAGATTGGACGCATCTGCGAGGTTCTGAACGATCGCCCCGATGCGTTGTACACCACGTTGAGCACTGTTGATGCACTCTTCACGCTCGGCTCTAGTTTCTGCTTGTTCTAGATTCTCAAGCGACGTGCTGAGCGTATTGAGCGGATTGTTGACTTCATGACGTAAGGTACGCGGCATGCGTTCGACGAATGCACTATGTTCCTTTAGGCGAGTCAACATGCTGTCGATAGCACGAGCCAGATCACCGATCTCGTCCCCTGCATGTACCTCAGCTTCAAGTGACGTCCGTGTAAGTCGCCCGTATTCGTCGATTGCATCTGCGGCTTCGCGGCGTAATCGCCGTATTCGATATGCCAGACGGGCAGAGAATCCCACGGTAACGACCAAGATGAACAATAGCGTCACGCCCGATACAAATACGATCTGACGCAACGCCGACTGTTGAAACGATAGGATTTGATTGATGTCGGATTCAATCGTGACGGCACCGAGTGTTTCGTTTTGGGATCGGATCGGGTATGCTGCCATTACCGTCGGCGTACCTGCGTCAGAGAGATGACGAATTGCCGTAGGATTACCTGCGAGTGCGTCGTCGACGGCTCGATTGAAACGTTCTTGCGAATCCTGAACTGAGAGTTCAGTCCAAGTTTCACCGAGTGTTAAAAGATGTACTAAAGGGCGAACAAACTCAAAACCGCTCACAAGTCCGGTAGCGTCTGTACCTTCAGTGTTTGCAATTGAAGAATCTGGATCACTCTCACCGCGAATGCGTTTTTGCTGGTCGTATACGACGATTTTCGTGTCGACATATTCGAGTCCCGCGACAAGATCCATCGCTTCGATAGATCGCAACACGACAAGATTGAGTTTCATTTCTGGCGAAGACGCGACAGTTGTTGTTATCGCGCGTTGATCTCGAGAGTCCGCATCGTCAACGTCCACAAAGGAAATGCTGAAGTCACGCCCATGTGCCATATTTGCGATAGGCATGCGAAATTCAAGCTGGTAACCATCGTTGCTTCGGGTTAGGAACCCAATAACGTCATTGATTGGCGTCCATTCCAGCGGGGTTCTCCAGTCACTGGCCATTCGATATCCAGTTCCAAACCCAGGGGTAGAGAATGTCAAAGCAATTCGTGCACGCTGTCCCGTTGTATCCGTAAATTCGATTCGAACATGATCCGCGGTATTCAGGCTTAGATCGGCGAGATTACGATACACAGCGATATCGTCCTTGATGTCGATGAATCCGTAGAGTTCGTTCACTTGTTCGCCAAGTGTCAGTTCGAAGGAGGCGTCTGTTTCACCTCGATAACTGAATCTACGGCTTCCTCTTAACGCGGATTCATCCCAGTCAGCAACCGAACCGTCAATTCGAATGGATTCGTACAGGGGAACCGCGTAGAGCGACTCGTATTCATCCAATTGCACAGGTAGTTCATTGAAGAGATCGTCGCGCTCATTGAATACGGCGGCAACCCCACGTGCTATGAGTAATTGCGCATTTTGTTGTCCTTGGAGCAGGAGGCGCTCCATCTCCACCAGCTGAACATACGATAGCCAAGGAACCGCTAACAACACGAGCCCTATTAGAAGGAGTTTGCTGGCTAGTCGGGGACCGCGAATCCGCCTGTTGAGTGCCATGTTTTGTTTAGGAGGTTAACCGCTTGACCAACGATACCCTAGTCCATATTCACTCTTAATCGCAGCGAATTGAGGATCGACGCTTTCAAATTTCTTTCGGATATTGCGCATATGGGTGTTGATCGTGTTCGTCGTTACGACGTTGTGCATGGTTGCTTCTTTGAGATTTTCGTAACTCACAGCTGATCCGGGCGTTGCGACCAGCCTAGCGAGCATTCGAAACTCGGTACCAGAGAGGTTGATCTGCTCATCGTCCCATGAAACAAGCAAACTCTCATTGTCGATCGTCAGTTTGCCGATCGTCTTTGATTGCGAAAGGTCGGGTTCCGGTTCAAGGCGCGCTTCATGGATTCGTATCAGTGATGAGATTCGTGCGACGAGGTAGTCCAATGAAATAGGTTTCGGCAAATAGTCCCAGGCACCGAGGCGGAGACCGTTGATCTTGTCGTTTTCGTTAATCCGTTCGGTGAGAAAAATAATCGGTAACTTAGGGAAACGGGTTAACAGATCGGCGCACAGATCAAATCCCCCATCCTCGTCGTCGCCGAGAATGATGTCTAGAACCGCGAGATCCGGTTTCTTGGTCTCGAGTCCTTCTAGCGCGGATCGACGGTCGGTGAATTCGATCACGTCGTATCCTTTCTTTTCGATCGCGTTTCGATAGTTCTTGCGTTGGTCGATCTCGTCTTCGACGATCGCGATTGTGTGTGGCATATTGGTTAGATACTGTTCGCTTCGGCGGGTTAGACCTGTGCAAGCGTATCAAAATTCCATGCGCGATTTAGCGACAAAGTGTGGCGGAGCGTGAGAGCACGAGCAAAACAGATGATGAAGTACCGTGAATAGCGCGCCAAAGCGACTTGTGTCTATCGTCGGACCAGAGTCAACTGGAAAGACTACATTAGCCAAGGAACTGGCACGATTGCACCATGGTGTATGGCTGCCGGAGTACGCTCGTGAGTATTTATCTGATGCGGTTTATACAGAAGATGACGTACATGTTGTCGCACGCGAGCAGATCAATCGAGAACGTGACCTTGTAAGGGCGGCACCACGTATCGCTGTGCTTGACACAGACTGTGTCGTGTTACGTATTTGGTTTGCTGAGAGGTTTGGCTACGTACCAGCGTACATTCATCGTCACCTTAAAAATCAGACTGTACGCGGTTATTTGCTCACCTACCCTGACTTACCTTGGGAGTTCGACCCACAACGGGAATCGAAATTAGATTTGCGTCGCCTCTTCGAGATGTACGAAGACGTACTCACTGAACTTGGGTTTGTTTATTCTGTTGTTGAAGGCAAAGGGAACGACCGAACACGATGCGCGCTTGAAGGACTCCTTTCGATGGGTGCGAGTACGCCATAGAACGACCTTGCGCTTCCTTCACTAAATCAGCTGCTTGAAAGGCGTTGGATTTCTATTTCGGTGTCCAGTTTCTGCTTGACGATGCCTTCGTGGTCGCTACCGTGACGTAATCGATCCAATGCCCAAGCATGTTCACGGATTTGGTATAAGGTGCGTGTCTGTCTAACGTGCTCTAGATCGACGTTGGCGTCATATGCTTTGATGCACGTAGCGAAATCCTCATCGCCGAATTCCAAACCGTAGCACAAACCGACGACATCAAAGATTGGGTCATTGTCGCCGGCCGATTCCCAATCAAGCGTACAAAATCCATCCGCGGTCTTGATGACATTCCAATCGTTTAGCTCATTGTGGCAACCAGATATGACTTGGGGTTCCCACTTCAACGATTGATAAATTGACTCAAGAGGTTTTGTGAGGCGTAATCCTTCAAGGTAACCCTCGATGACGGGTTCTGCGTGATATGTTCGAATTCCGGTCGGAATCGCGGCGTGTAATTCACGCATATAAGACGCGGCTAATTGCGGCGAGATAGGCGAGTTGACTAGCATCTCACCCTTAACAAACCTCGTTACCATATCGCCACTTGAGCGGTCATATGCGAAAACTTCAGGAGCGAGAGGGTTTTCCAGATACAAATATTCGCGGTCCGGCGCGACAGACAAAGGACTTTTCAGACGCAAAACCGCATCGACCCCGTCAACGCATATGCGATAGTTCCGGTTGCTCCACCCACCTTCAAGATACTTAATTAACTCGATGTGTCGTGCTTTGGGTAGGAGCTCTCTTGCACGATCAATGACCTCAACGGCGTCTTGCATCTAGGATCGAGAACACTTCTCCGTATACCAACTCATAATACTTGGCGAATGGAAGTCACCTTTACGCGATTTGTGCGTGCGCTCCGCAAGGCGAATGTTCGCGTCTCGCCGGCGGAAACCCTTGATGCTTTTGCGATACTCAATCGTATTGGTATATCAGACCGAGACGTTCTAAAGAACGCCTTGGGATTGGCGTTAGCGAAAACACTGCCCGAAAAACAGGCATTCGAAGATACGTTTGATCGGTTTTTTGAGCAACTAGGTTTCCGCGAACCCCCAAAGCGTGCCATGCTCAGTTCATTCGAAAACCACACGTTAGATTCAGAGACTCAAGTGAGGTTGGGTTCACCTCTTGCAGACGCGATTCGCGAGATGTTAGAAGGAAATCGTGAACTCTTAAGCGAAATGATGCAGCAAGCCGCAAATCGGCTGCGTATTGATGACATTAGTACTCTGCGGGAAAAACGATCTTTCGAGTTGCAGATAGCGGACTCGATGGGATTGCCGAAGCTTGACGCTTACCTTGCCGATGAACCTGACGTCGATGTATCTCCGTTACTACGTTATGTCCGACAGTATCTCTACAAGGAAGTAAAGGATTACGTCGATGGCCAGTATCGACTTCACGTAGATCCTACTTCGAAGCGAGCAATACTCGACGCGGCGCTTTCTGGTCATTTGAATCGACTCCCACCCGAGTATTACATTGAAGTACGGCGTGTGGTTGAAAAACTAGCCAAGCAGTTTAGTAAGGCATATCGCCGACGCGCAAAACGCACACAACGTGGACTTCTTGAATACAAGAGAACGATTCGACAAAACATGGCTTATGACGGAAACGTCTTTGAGCTGCATTGGCGCAAGGTGCGAAAAGAACCGTCGACAGTTTACGTAATCTGTGATGTGAGCAATTCGGTTGCAAGCATCGCGCGCTTCCTGCTGTTGTTCCTCTACGAACTCGTCGATATTTTGCCGCGCGTTCGTGCCTTTGCATTCTCAAGCGAACTCGGCGAGGTAACGGATGTATTCCGAAATAAAGGTTCCGAAGCTGCGATCGAGGAAGCGCTGTTTGACTGGGGGAAAGGTAATACGGATTACGGACGAGCCTTCTTCGATTTTCGTCAACTGGTCGGAAGAGATCTGAATAAACGTGCGACGGTTATCGTCCTCGGTGACGCTCGCTCAAATTTCTACGATCCTGGCGTTGGTGTCCTCGCGGAATTGTCGAAACGAACCAAGCAACTCTTTTGGTTAAATCCTGAAATACGGTCTCAATGGCGCGAAGGGGATTCTGAAATGAACCGATTTGCGCCGTTTTGTACCGAAGTCTTCCTGTGTAACCAACTTATGCATATCGAACGTTTCGCGGACCGCTTAATGACGTCGGTACGCTAGTCAGTTCACACCGACGACTTCACCTAGCGTAGGTCCAATTTCGTCGTTCACGACGAGATCGGCGATGACATCTAGAGGGGTCGGATCACGATTCAAGATCACGAGTTGAGCACCACTTCGTTTCGCGAGCTCTGGTAGACTCGCAGCGGGGTATACCTGCAGAGAAGAACCGACTACTAAGAATAAGTCGCAGTGCTCACTAGCGTAAACGGCATACATCAGTACGTCCTGAGGTAACGCTTGCCCGAATGAAATCGTCGCGGTCTTGATGATTCCGCCGCAGATCGCACAAGGTTGAACTTCACCGTCAGCACGGTATTGGCTTTCAAGATCATCAAGTTCATATCGCTCGTCACACGTGAGACATTTCGCGAATTTGGCGTTACCGTGGAGTTCAAGTACTTTTTCATCGCGAATACCAGAAACTTGGTGTAAGTTGTCTACATTCTGTGTTACGACGACACTTGCTTTTCCAAGATCCATCAGGTGAGCGATGGCTCGGTGACCACGATTCGGCGTTGCGTTCGCCATTTTGTCATCACTATCGAACTTTCGCTGCCAGGATTTCTTTCGTATCTCCGCCGAACTTACGAAATCGTTGAAGTCCGTGGGTTTTATCTTTGTCCATAGACCGGTGCCCGGACTACGAAAATCTGGAATACCTGATTCGGTACTTACACCGGCGCCCGTGAATATCACGATGTTCTCGGCGTCTTCGATTTTGCCGCGAAGCGCAGCGAGGCGCTCAGAGCGTGTCATGGATGGATATTCCCTGTGTGGCGGCATTAGCTACATGTGTCAGCACCTCACTGGCAAGTGCTGTCGGCGAGGTATGTGTTGAGTCAACGGTTAGATCATATTTGAAGCACTCGTTCATGACCTCCCGTTGTGTTTCCGCCGTTCCTGGAAAACGACCTGGCCGCAAGCTCTCCCGTCGTAGAAGCTCGGGCCGCTCGCAAACGACTCGAACGAGCGTCGTATTTAAGTCTGCAAAAGTCGAAACCAAATCCTCCGCAGCGTCAGGGTGATTTACGTAATGGTCCACAATGACATGGTGACCTGTACGTGCGAATGATGCGATCGCCTGATGCATTCCATGCAGCATAGTGAGGGCGTGGGTACCAAGCTTGATGTAGGCTTTAACGACGCCAGCGTCAGACGCGGCTACGACGTTTAAACCTGCATAGCCAGGCGATCCTTCCGGAGAATTCAGCCCTCGATATCGATCAGGCAAACCGTCACGAAATTGGTCAAAAGCGAATAACTGATAAGGTTCGTCGGCTGACGTTTGAATCGCCTTGGCCAACGTTGTCTTTCCGGCACTGGAAGTACCGTTCAAGACGATGACATTACCGGTCATGCACTACCCTCAAGCCACGCTGGACGATCATTCCATTCGCTGAAGTAACGTTCCGTGAAATCTGTCGGATCATGACTTTGTGTTCCGAGGTGCTCTAGATTGATGGTTGCGAGAACACAACCAGCGCGAACGGCGTCTCGCCATGGTGCGTTTAGGAGATGCGCGTGGACTAGACCGGATCGAAACGCATCGCCGCAGCCAGTCGGGTCGATGCGCTGTCGAGGTTGTGCTGCGCGTTCGTGGTACCACGAATCGTTCGATTTAAAACGCACCCCGTTTGACCCCTCTGTTACGACGGTTAAATCCAATCTTTGATCCAGATTCTCGACATGGTTCTCGAAAATCTCGTGTTCAAAGCGATTAAAACATATTGCGGACGAAGCTTCGACCAGCGCTTCGCAGTCATCAGGACTGAATGCTGTCGTGCATTGGCCGGGATCACACAGAAACGACAGACCGCGTTCTCGACAAATGTTCGCCGCAGGAATCATGTATTGAGGTTCGACCGGTGCAATGACGACGAAATCGATCGAATCAGCAAGTGAATCCATGAGTGCTTCGAGGTCCGTAGAGAAGTTCTCTCTTGGTTCGCCAGCGTAGAACGCAGTAAATTGGTTCTCCTCGGGGTCAGTCAGAATGAGCGCATGCGCACTAAGTGCATCTGCGCTTGATCGCGTCAGTCCACGCTGATCTATCCCGATCTCACTTAGGTGCAGTGCATAGTCTGCATCCATCTCACCACCAACATCGGCGAACGGGATCGCATGATGTCCGAGTCGGTGTAGTGTGACCGCTATGTTCATTGCACACCCACCAAAACCCTTCCGCATTCCACTAAGCTGTATTGATAGGTTCAGTGCTTTAGGTTCAGGTAGCGTTGAAAACGAGCGGGGATAGGACCCAACAAAATCTATGGCATAGGTGCCGACAACAAGAATCGTGGACATGTAGAACCTATCGGGCAGTTAGTATTGTGCCACGAATATGAGCGAGAGTTTTAGTTTGTCCGGATTACAAGGTATTCTCGGCATTGCGATCATCTTGTTGATCGCATGGGGGTTCAGTGAGAAAAAACAAGAGGTGCGTTGGGCCACTGTTGGATTGACGCTCGCAGCTCAGATCGTACTTGCGTTGATACTGCTGAAGGTGCCGTTCATTTACGAGGTACTGCAAGCACTTACAACCGTATTTGCGGGTATTCAATCCGCAACAATGGAAGGTACCCGATTCGTGTTTGGGTTCCTCGGTTCTGACGCAAACATATTTCCAGAGGATTACCCATTCGTTCTGAATGACAATCCTTACGTACCGATGTTTGCGTTCGTGATTCTGCCTCAGATTCTCGTGTTCAGCATTCTGGTAGCGGTGCTTTGGCATTGGGGGATATTGCCGCGCGTGATCAAGGGGATTGCGTGGGTCATGCAACGAAGCTTGCACATCGGCGGAGCGGTCGGATTAGCGGCAGCGGCTAGCCTATTCGTCGGCATGGTCGAGTCACCCCTTGTAATTCGAGCGTATTTGAACTCGTTATCTCGTTCTGAGTTCTTTATGGTGATAACGTGCGGTATGGCGACGGTCGCGGGTTCCATCATGGGTTTGTACGCGGCAATTCTTGGTGACGTACTCGGAGATGCGATTGGGCACATCATTACGGCTTCAATGATCAACATCTTCGGTGCAATTTTGATCGCCCGCATCATGGTTCCCGGCGACAAGATCACCGGCGTCGATGAAATGAGCGAGGACGGGTTGAGTTACGACAGTACCGTTGACGCGATAACGACGGGAACCACGTTCGGTGTTCGATTGGTCGTCAATGTGGGTGCCATGCTGATCGCGTTGATCGCGTTGGTCGCGTTAGTAAATCTGCTATTAGGTTGGAGCGACACCACGATTCGTGAATTGTTTGGTTTGACTGTTGCGGACGGTTACGAGCCGTTAACGCTCGCAACGATTCTTGGCTGGGTGTTCGCGCCTTTGGCCTGGGCGATGGGTGTCGAATGGCAGGATGCAGCTGCGGCAGGGAGCTTGCTTGGTACTAAGTTCGTCCTCAACGAACTGGTCGCGTACTTTCAACTAGGCGGCATGGGTTCGGACCTTCAACCTCACACGAGCCTGATCATGACCTATGCGTTGTGCGGCTTTACTAATCTAGGTAGCGTTGGAATCTTGATCGGCGGCGTCTCGACGATTGTTCCTGAACGTAGAGATGAGTTACTGCAGCTGGGTCCAAGAACGCTGATATCAGGCACGCTCGTGGCGTGTCTGACCGGAACGATCGCGGGGTTACTACACCTGTTCTAACGCGATATCGACCGCGTGAATGGGTCGGTCGTTAGCCTGGACCAGAAGCAAACGTCGGGTTAGCAACGCCTGCGAGTCTCGCAGAGTCCATGACATGTGTGATCGTATTCACCGTCGACTCCTCGTGCGGTTGAATAACAACAGGTGCTTCAGGGTTTTCTGCGTGTAATCGTTCGATGTTGGCGCGTACTGCTTCGAATGCGACATCGCGCGCACCGATGATGATCCGATCACGACTCGTAATTCGAACTACGATGCTCTTTTTGTCAGGATCGATATTAGGAGGTGTATCGTCTTCTGGCTGATTGACATCTAGACCTATCTCCTTAACGAACGTCGCAGTGACGATAAAGAAGATCAGCATGATGAACACCACGTCCAACATCGGCGTGATGTTGATCTTTTCGTCGCCTTCTTGCTCTTGACTACTACGTCGTCGTCTCACAATTTACCTTTTCTGACTGTATGGTCAATGCCACGAACAATTCGTGTCGGCTATTGTATAGAGAAGGGTGGTCGAATTCACACGGACGATTTCAAGTCTCTCGGTATGAGATTAGTTCGACACTCACCCCATCTGGCGCTTCGATAAATGCAATCGTGGCGCGTCCAGTAGAACGTGGTTGCATGGTGATCTTCGCGCCTTTGATCTCGAGCTCTCGTACCGCATTCACGACATCTTTGACGTGGAGTCCAATATGGTCTAGTCCTAGGCAGCTGTGTGGACCGGTCGCTCGTTGAATGACGCTTTCGTCAACCGTCGAGATAAGGATTGTTTGGTCACCAATCTTCATATTGCAGCGAGGCAGTCCGTTCGCTCCTCTTGATTCTTCGATATCTGCATCGAACATTGTTTCATAGAAGCGACCGGCTTGCATCGCATCGTGACTCATGAGATGGATATGATGGGGGCTATATTGCATGAGACTTACTCCGTGAGCTTCGAATGAACGCAGATTACCTTAGTCGAACAGAATCATTAGGTTAAACGAAGGCGAACAGGTTGTCCGTAGGTCAGACGACGCCATAGCCATTCAAGCGGACCGTATCGATAGGACTTAAGCCATAAAGGACTCACGATCAACTGTGCTACCCAGATTGCGAATACGACGTAATAGATTTCGTGAAATCTAAGTTGGCCGAACAATCCGAAACCAATAAAAATAGCGTTACAGATGACAGACTGAGAGATGTAGTTTGTAAGCGCCATCTTGCCGACTGCAGACAGCGTATTACGAACACGCGGCAACCACGCCATCTTGCAGATAAGCATGACCAAACCGATGTATCCGAAAGACATGGCCATACGTCCAATGTCATAGGTTCCGTATGTAAATGTGCTTCGATAGTCGTGTTGGATCGAGTCGAACTGCTCCCAAGCATTCACTGTAAGTCCGATCCCAAACCCGATCACAATCAATGAAATGTACAGAGACGTCGCGCGACTCGCGTCAAACCAGCGGAGTCTGAACAGAGCCATTCCAAGCATCATGTAGGCCAATGACTCCCAAAAAAGCGATACCAGACCGAACACGATGTAGTAGTAGGTCGTCTCTTCGGCGTTAGGAACAAATGCACTGACGTAACCCGCGCTACGAGTATCTACTGTTGATTTAAGTTCCTCGGATGATGTGGACTCGATTGGCATTGATGCCATGATGTCGATCGCTGCTTGCTCTTCAGGTCCGAGGGTCTCGCCGCGTTCGATTTTTTCTTGTGCGACCTGGGCAATCGGACCGTAGTAGTCCTGAGCTAGGGTACCTGCGAGTTTGAATAGGTCGAGAAGCACGATGACGACGAAAGCGACCGTGATCAATCGACGAACCGACCAACCACGTGCGAAATAGAGCAACAGACCCATCACGCCGTAAAAGAAGAGGATGTCACCGTTCCAAAGCAGGATATAGCCGTTGATCAAACCAAATACGATCAACCAGAAGGTTCTGCGATAGTAGATCTTCGTCAGACTTGAACGACGTTCGTCGCTAGCGAGTCGATCGGTGAACAGCAGTACACTTGCCCCGAAGAGCATCGTGAAGATCGCACGTTGCGACCCTTCGACGGCGACCCAGCTCGTCCACCATGCGACGTTGTCTGCACCAAAGTACTCACCCCAGATCGTTGGGTTGCTCGCGACATCAAATGGAAATGCGAAGAACCAGATGTTGATTGAGAGGATTCCTAGAACCGCAACACCCCGCAAGACATCAATCGAAGCAATCCGTTCGCGAGGATCGGTTGCTGGTGTGAGGAGTGAGTTCGATGAGTCGGACATTTTTTAGGCTAGGTCTTTCGCTGGTACGAAATCTGAAAGCAGACTTCGCCGATTCTATCGGCTAGTCTTCTCTAGTAGCAGCTAGATCCACTGCTTTGGATTTTGAAGGCAGTGCAGTAATTCGGCTTGTTCTTCGGTTTCGGCATCGTGACCATAGGTCCAACTAGCGCGTGGTGGCATCGACGCGAGCACGGATTCGATCCGTCTACCGCTCTGTAGTCCGTATCTCGTGCCGCGATCGTGAATGAGATTGAATTCCGCATATCGACTGCGACGGTGCAACATCCAACTTTCGTCTTCGGGAGTTATTGAATGTTCCTTCCTTCGATTAAAGATCGTCGAATAGGCAGTGCGAAAGTGTTCGCATACATCTAGTACAAGCTCAAAGCAACTCGTGAAGTCGGGTTGGTTTAAGTCGTCGAAAAACAACCCGCCGATCCCTCGTGACTCACTGCGGTGAGGAAGATAAAAGTACGAGTCACATTGTTGCTTGAATTGTTGATACTGCGATTGATCCCTACACGCACTGCGGGCATGTTTGTGCCAGGTGACCGCGTCTTCGACGTATACAAAATGTGGCGTAAGATCCATACCACCGCCAAAATACCAGTGACCGTCCCCGTCGTCGACAAAGAAAAACCTTACGTTCATGTGGGTCGTAGGGACGCGAGGTAATCTCGGGTGCACGATAACTGATAACGCTGATGCGGAAAAAGGTTTGTCTGCTAGATGCGGATTTCTTGCCGATGCGGCGGAAGGCAGAGAGCTACCTTGACTGTGCGTGAAGTTGCATGCCGCTTTCTCAATCAAATCACCGTCACTACAGACGCGCGGTCGCGCGATGGATGAAGCGATCGCTATCGTCTCTGCTTGATGTGGCTGAACACTTGGATCTAGCTGATGTATTAATGTGTCCCAAGTCAGTTCTTGTTGAGACATAAAAGCGTCCCGAACAGAGCCTACGAGATCTGCTTCGTTAGTGGACTTAGGCATTCCTAAACAGCACGTGCTTCGTGGAGCTCAGCAATCTCTTCGTCAGTGTACCCTAAGTCCGTCAATATCGCATCGGTGTGTTCGCCGAGTAGAGGTGCTCTCCTTCGAATCGAATTGTCGATTGAAGAAAAATTCATCGGCATGCGCGCGACCGGCGCCATACCCTCCACGCCTGGAAAGGCCGTATCAACGAGGAAGTTCATTGCTGCGACTTGCTCGTTCTCCAAAGTCTGTTGTGGGGCGAGCACTTCGCCACACGGGATTCGCGCGTCTTCCAGAGTACGCACGGCTTCCTCATTGGTACGTTCCCGCGTCCACTTTTGCATCCTTTCACTGATCTCGATAGCGTTTTCGCCACGGGATTCATCTGAGGCGAACTTGGGATCGTCAAGCCAGCAGTCTTCGCCCATTAAGTTAGCCCAGCGCTCGTATAACGGATTGCCGACGATTTGAACAAGAATCCAACCATCACGTGTCTGAAATACGTCTGAGGGTGCGGCCGTTTGTCCACGATTACCGGATGCGATCCGATTGTTTTTTAGGAAATGTTGCTCAATCAGCGTTCCGTTCGCAACTGAGAGTGCGGATGCAAGTAAGGCTCCTTCAACATGCTGACCTTCGCCCGTTTGGTTTCGATTTACGATCGCCGCTAGTGTGGAGAGTGCGTTCAACGTACCTGTCATAAAGTCAACGTACGGGAAATAGTTCTTCATCGGTTCGTCGGCATAACCAGTCATGTGCATGTTGCCAGACATGGCTTGTGCGACCCCGTCGAAACCTACTCGGGTCGCGTACGGACCTTGTGATCCAAATGCTGTGCTTGACGTCAAGATGATGTCGCTCTTGATGGTTTTTAGACTGTCATAGTCCATCCCCATGGTCTCAAGCGTATCTGGCGGCAGATTAGCGACGACAACATCTGCGGTTGCCACCAGTCGCTTGAGCACTTTGGCGCCTTCTGGTTTGCGTGGATTTAACGTGAACCCGAGTTTGTTGCGGTTTAACTGGAGAAATCCAGATCCGGGTAAGCCTTCACCGATCGGCGCAGTAAATCGATCCTCGCTCCCAGCGACTTTTTCAACCCGAATCACTTCGGCACCTAAATCGCCGAGTAATGCGCCACAGAACGGACCCGCAATATAACGACCGAAATCAAGAACGCGAATATCTTTGAGAACCGACAAATCGAGCTGGCAAGATGGTTTTGGGGCGGAAATTATCCGCAGTGCCGCGAACTCCCTAATTTCAGGGAGGGGTGCGATGACCTAGCTTGTACACTTCCGCGCGTGATGAATCCGGAATGGCGATCATGCCTCGGCGATGGGTGGGCGACGTTACAACGAGCGCTCAAGCCATTGCGTGGTCGTGACTTGGATGAAATACAGGTTCAGCTATACAAACACGCATTCGATTTCGCAAATCTGGCTGCGGCGGCTCACCTGATTGAGGAATATGAGCACCGCGATGATCGCGAGTCAGTGGATTCTCGACTAAGCGGAGAGATCGTCTCAATCTGGCTCGCAGATGGTTTGCGTGAGCTGAATGAGAATGTTGGAGCATATGCCGCTGATACGAGCGGCTTGAACAGTAATTCGTTGGCATTTATTCGTGAAGTCTGCGATCCGAACCGAATAAATCTCGTCCACGGTCTGTTGGAACAGCTCAATGGGAATATACCTTGGGACGCCATTGACGCGGAAAAGGACGCGATGCGCACATCCGTCCGAAAGTTCTCGGATGAGGTAGTAGCGCCGCTTGCTGAACACGTTCATCGAGAAGACCAAATGATCCCATCTCAGATTTTGGACGGGGTAAGGGAATTAGGTTGTTTCGGATTCAGTGTGCCTACCGAATACGGAGGCTTGAAACCCGGCGATGGCGAGGATACGACTGGTATGGTCGTAGTCACTGAGGAACTCTCTCGCGGCTCACTAGGGGCTGCGGGGAGCCTGATCACACGCCCGGAGATCATCGTTCGAGCGTTATTGGAAGGTGGTACCGAGGAGCAACGTCAACGTTGGCTGCCAGGTCTTGCCGCGGGAGACCCACTCTGTGCCGTGTCGGTAACCGAGCCTAATACGGGATCGGACGTAGCATCCGTTGCGTTGAGCGCTCAAAAGACTGAAGGTGGTTGGCACCTAAATGGGGAGAAGACTTGGTGTACCTTCGCAGGCAAAGCGGGACTAATCCTTGTGCTGGCGCGTACTGATCGAGAAGCTGCACCGCCACATCGAGGCTTGTCGCTGTTTGTCATCGAGAAGCCAAGCATTGATGACCAAGAATTCGTGGTGAAATCACCAGACGGTGGAATGTTGACCGGAAAATCTATTCCTACTCTAGGTTACCGTGGGATGCACTCGTTCAGCATGCATTACGATGATTATTTCGTGCCGGATAACGCGCTAGTAGGGGAGGAATCGGGACTCAATCGTGGTTTCTATTACACCATGCGAGGTTTTTCTGGCGGTAGACTACAGACCGCAGCGCGTGCGGTAGGTCTTATGCAAGCAGCGTTCGAGGCAGCATATGTATATGCGGGTGATCGGGTCGTGTTCGGTAATGCGGTTCGATCTTACCCTCTAACTCGAGCCAAACTAGTCAACATGATGACTGCTATCGTTGCGATTCGACGATACTCCTACTCTGTCGCCTTGTTGATGGATCGGGACGAAGGCCAACTTGAAGCGAGTTTGGTGAAGTTGATCGCATGCCGTGCAGCGGAATCAGTAACACGGGAGGCGCTTCAAATCCACGGTGGCATGGGTTACGCGGAAGAGACTGCTGTCAGTCGTTATTTCGTAGACGCGCGCGTGCTATCAATTTTCGAAGGCGCGGAGGAGACGCTCGCCCTGAAGGTAGTTGGACGCGCGATATTTGATGAAGTCGAAAAAAGAGTTACCAGCTAGTCATGGTGTCAACGGAGAGACCGTAAGCCATGTCTCCGGCACCAAGTGTAAAGGATGTCCCAAGGAAGGACCCGCTGGGAAATGGAGCGGGAAACGGGATTTGAACCCGCGACCCCAACCTTGGCAAGGTTGTGCTCTACCACTGAGCTATTCCCGCAAGCGGCAATCATTTTAAGCAAATCAGACACTCTCTAAACGGATTTGAACGTGGATTCGCGAGCATCGATTACTGCCGCTGCTAATGACCTAGTAGCTATCAAGCGCGCTGATCAGCGAGAGAAAACCCTTGATTCGCACGAGTTCGTCGGGTTCGGTGCCGATATATGGCGAACAAGCGAATTGACCTGGCTAGATATACGAGGTAAACCCAAGCGTGGGGATCTGACGCTCTCTGTACCGTGTGACTCATTGAGTATGGTCGAGAGCAAATCGCTGAAGTTATTCCTAATGTCCTTCGCGATGGTCCAGTTCGACTCGAAAGAGGACGTAGAAAGCATTATCGTAGAAGCTCTAAATAATTCTCTAGATACAGGATGCGATGTAGAAGTAAATACAACGTCAACTGGCTTTACTTTCGACCAAAGTTACATCGAGCGATCACACCGAATCGACTATATCTCGCTTGGTATGTCATCCTTCGAGGTGACTCCTGATTTACTCGCGCCGAGGCGCAGTGCTGGTCGAATCAGTGGGAGATACCACACGGATCTGTTTCGTTGTCTGTGTCCGATTTCTTCGCAACCGGATTACGCGACGATCGTCGTGTCATTGAACGACGCATGGTTTAGTGCGGAGTCCTTGCTTTCATACCTACTTTCCTATCGAACGCATCAAGGATTTCACGAGAGTACGATCGAACGGATTTATCAGGATATAAACGAGGTTTGTGGTCCGAAGGAGATATCTGTGTTAGGCAGTTTTGCGCGACGAGGTGGAATTGATATAAGCCCGTTTCGTAGTAGCGAAAAAACGAACGTACCCAACTGGCGCTCTAGCTTGAGTTGAGCACTTAGGTTAGGTCATCGCGATCAGTGATCCGTCAATACGACTGAGCGGTCTCGGGAGTCCATCGAATTGCATCGATGACGGTGGTACCGTAACCGCTATCTGACGAAATGCTCACGATCACCGACTCATTCGGCAGTTCAAACGTACCCAAGTCGTTCCAACCTGCTTGCATCTGTTTTCCTTCAAATTCGATAGGACCGTCAGTATCACCGATTCGCAACCGTAGATCGAAGTTTGCCCACTCATTCCCTTCAGCAAGCAGAATTTGATAGCGACCGAACCCTCGTAATTGCCGTCCGCTTGGATCAGAGATGTCGGGAAGGTGGTACTCAAGTCTCCACGAGCCTACGGTGGGTATGTTGGCCGTAAAGTGTGCCATTGGCGCTGAATCGAAACTCTCTGCCCTTACAAACGTCTTTCTGTACCTTCCGAACGCGGTATCTGCTTGTTGGCGCATCCATTCGTTATCGCTTAGATATGTAAATCCGCCTGCAGACTTCAGTCCAGCATCCAATCCATTCGATATAGTCCTATTTGGAGTGATCGAACCGACATTGAATTTAAAAAAGGGTACGTCTTCAGTAGAAACGTCGACCGAAAACCCCGGATCGAGATCATCAATTATGATCGAATTGCCTTCTTCGATAGACCAACTCGTTACCGTGATAAATGGTTTCGGTGAACGAGTTACTTCGGGAGGCTGCTGATCACCTTCCATTGGAACTGCGAAAGATTCGCGATTGAGACTAAGGTACGGATTGAATTGAATTACCTCGATGGGTGACGAGGATTGAATAGCGAGCTCGACTGAGCTCTCGCCAGCTAACTGAACTGGATCTGTCGAAACGAATTCATATCCGTTGGTTGTCCGCTGCTGTTCTGTCGCATATTCGAGTGCGAAGAACCCTAAATTCGACTCTGCGTTTTCAACAGACAGACTGCTCTCATAAACCGGTGTGCCGTCGGGCGAATCGGGCAAACGGACTGTCGTAGCGTTGCTCGTTCGAAATCCGGCTGGTTTGATGCCGTTGAACCAACCAACAGTTGCTTCTTCTAGCGGAATTTCGAGTTCTTCTCCGACGGCAACAAGGTCAGCGTACGTAAACGACTCGCTTTGGAAACGATCGCTGATCGTTGCGAGCAGCTGAGCAACTTGATCCGGACCGTAAAGAGCTAGCAACAGGTCGCCGACCTGAGCGCCTAGAAGAAGCTGGGAATGATGATGCGTAGTTTCATTCCAATCTGCGTCTTGATATCCCTCGAGTAGCGCTTGCCAGACTTCGGGCCGGTTCACATATACAGAGAAGAACATATCACTTAACGTATAGGTTCTTGACTCAGTTGCGATGTTTCGAACACCTATACGAGCCGATGATTGCAGATCATCATCGACAAGGACGTACGCTGAATAGAAACCGCCTTCAATGTCAAATAATCTGAGCATCAAGTAATCCAACACGAAGCTAAGTGACTCAGCGCCGTAGCCGGTTGGATACGTCTGGAACGCGAAAAGATTGCGCGTCGTCGCGGTAATGGCATCGCCGCCGGAGATGTCGTTCTTGAAATAGCTCTGTAGGTACGCAAATTGCTTCGAGCGCTTCTCTGCGTCCGTCAAATTTCCATCGTTGGCAATGGCGTGAAGAGGAGTATGGAAATGTGCTTCTAGGAACTCGCCTTCCCGAAGAAGAAATATCCCGGGCTGGGTTCGCGTTGAAGGTTTGTGTGTACTTTGAACAAACGTGTGTAGGTAATTCGGTACTTCGATAACGGAATACGCCTCAAATGGGTAGTTAAACCCTAGTTCTCTGGATCGTCGAAGAAATTCGGATATTTCGTCTTTCAGTTCGTGCACAATCGGCGCGAATAAATCGATATTCCTCACGTTAGCTGGCGAAACCAGTAATTCGAATTCAATACCGTCGACGTTAATCGACCGACGTTCGAATTCTGACGTGAACAACGCAACCTTATGAACCGGACTCTTCGGTGTGAAATGGAATACGTTCGCTTCAAACTGACTCTCACTGCTAGCTTTTCCGGGACCTCCTACGTGCCATTTCTCCGGAACGCTGACGACGAGGTCCGCATTGAAGAAGTCTCGTGGACGATTTTTATTCGGGTCGCGATAGAGGTGATTTCCGGGTAGGGGATACCATGCCACAGCTGGCATCAGTGCTACGTAGTTCTTATGTTCGATAGACGCGTGAGTACCGTAAGCGACCAGTCTCCTTTCAATTTCGTCGAGCGAATGACTAGCTGTAGAACGATTTTCTAGGTAAGCAAAGTCGGGGTTGAGGCGTCCCTTGGCTCGAACGTTGAGAACAAAGGCTGTTTCCTCCGGCACCGGGGTCGGAGGCTGTACGAGGAGGACACCGTACTCAAACGTGAAAGGAACCGACTCGTCGTTCAATGAGACATGTTCAATCTCGTATCCAGGATTTAGTGAGAAAACCACCGGATTAACTGCTTCGTTCACATTCACTTCAAGGTCTATGTCAATTTCGATCGACTCAGCGGGATGTATGTCAATCGTCCCATTCATCGCGACCACATCAATAACCGGCAAATTAGTGTGTGCGTTATGCGCGTGGTAGAAATCTCTGTGTTCGTCGATCGGACTCCAGCGTAGTTCGTTGACAGCTGCAACTCCACCGAACCAAATTGCTGCCATCGCGCTGACGTACGCTAAATAGCTTGTTCTGTTTCGGCGATCTAGTCGGGGATATTGAAGTGTCACAACATATAGGAACGCGCATGCAAGCAATAGGAGTAAACCCCTTTGCAATATCAGCAACGAGGAAGGAAATACTGGCGCGAGCTCGGAAGGGAGTTGTGAATTCAGCACGCTCACGCCCCAGAAAAACTGGGAAAACCCGGGCACAGTGTTTTGTAGCCAGAAAAATAGGATCATCAGTGCGATTGATATAGTTGTGGCGATCAATCGAAACCGCACCAGCGCCGTAACGAGCATCACTGTCGCCGTCCAAAAAAGCACGTACGGAAAAACGTCGAGCACCAACGTTGCGATCGTGCTAACAAGCTCCGGCCTTCGGAATCCGGTCGACGGTAGCGCAAACTCGCAAATTACCCCAAGTAGGTAATAGGAGCAAATGAACGCGACAATAACAAAATAGAACAGCAAGGAGATCCCAAGTGCGCGCCCAAAAACAATTTGAAGATTGGTTATAGGGAGCGTTGAAATCACCTCCTCAAGACGTGCTCGTCTATCTCGCGATAAAAAATCAAACGCAATAAAGACGATGCCAAACGAGATTAGAAACTGGAACTCGGAAAAGGCTTTCATCGGAAGTAGCAGCGGAGACGACGTCTCGAACGCGCTTGAACTAATCACCGACATTTCGCGGTAAAACAGGAACTGCTCAAGCGAGTAGCTCACAACCGAAACTCCGGCGACGATTAGTACAAAAAACCATGTTCTGAGGAGTCGGACGTTGATTCGTATCTCGGTTACCGCAACGGCCCACGTTGAACTGAAACCGATTAGAAACTTTTTCAACATACGCTTGATTCTTGAAGACCGTTCGCTTTAACCTTCGAAACTGTCTGCTTTCTTAGGAACCACCTGCATAGCGCCGACTAACGGCCGCTTGCCTTTCCTCTATGGTGCGCTTTCTCTCGGATACTCCAATTCTGGGCGTGTCGCCTGGTAATAAGGCGTCGACTTCATCCAAACTAACGACGCGACTCGCTATCCCACTCGGATACTCGGAGCACTGAGTCCATCGAAGACAGAAGGATCCTTCGGTCCATCCTGCTGTATCAAGCCAGTTATTGATGCCAGGATCCGAATCGCTGATGATGTAACGGATGCGATTGTCGAGGTCCACATGCGTATTGCTGTGATTCAGATTTGTCTGGTGACTCGCGTAATCAAGTGACTCCATCCACGGATTTGCGAGTTGGATACTAGAGTAACGGCAATCGGCGACGGGAGCTTCCACCAGCAATGCCTCATGTTCTCCAAGTTTGAAGTAGCCGCGAGAAGCAGCTTGAAAGGGATCGGCCATGGGTATATTCGGGTCAGTTTCTGCAGGTTGTGAGACCTCATTGGGACTTAGTGCGAGCTGAAATGTCACTCTATGGGCGAGGGTGAAGAGCTCCCGAAGTGATTGAACCTGCGTCACAGCGTTGTCAAGGTTTTGTCGAATCAATTCCGGGGTCGGTCGAAGCGAACCTTGTCCAAGCGTGGTCTGATTCAGAATCTCCCATTGTCCTTCATCCGTTTTTTGCCAGTTCGACACAAGTCGACGAACAATGACGATGTAAGCGTCTGAGTCTAGCTTAAGCCAGTTGCCTCCCGCAGGTTCTGAGCTAAGGGTTAGGAGGAAGCGACCGTTTTCGTCGACTTCGAGATCGTCGGAAATCACACTGGAAATCGTGCGAATGTCCAATATAGGTGTATGTCCGAGCATTCCGCTGTAGACGTTAATCGTGACAAAATCGAAATTACTTAGGTCGCCGCGTAGTTGATAGACGTGGTCGCCACGTACGGGAAACGAGAGGTAGAGATTGTCAGGGTTGTCCCAACCGATGCGAGCGACCATGTTCGGTAAACGGGCAAATTGAGGGTAATTCGGGTCACGATAGTCCATAGACTCAGCGAGAAATGTTGCCAAATATCGAGAAATGTGACGATAACCTGCAGCGGCTGTTTTTTCGTCTCTATTGAAAGGAGCGTTTTCGACAACTTCCGCTAAGTCTGCGACATCCTCGCCGAAATGCATCCACGCAGTGTTCAGTTCCTCCTGAGCCTGAGATTGCGGATTTAAGAAGAATGCGAAATACACGCCGATGCCGAGAAGGAACACGACGATTGAGGCGTAGACGAGAATTCTCATGAGCTACTTCCGTTTGATTAGCTTTGATTCAGAGGTTTGGCGTTGTAGTAGGCACGCAGCTTTATCATCGTGATACTTATTGGCTTTTCTCCGAGAATTTAATAGATTGAATTCTCCGATTTAGGCGACATGTTTGATTTAGGCGTACCAAAGTGCGAGTTCTTGACTTTAAACGCGTTCACTAAGCTGTATTAGGGTTCTAGGTGAACAGCACGGAGCGTGTAAAGTCCTCCCAGCAGCACGTTTTCTCGATGGCACCGCTTGGCGTCTGGTTGCGCCTAATAGTCGAGAATGGCGGAGTAAATTCGAAATACTGGGGAAAACTAGCAAAGGTCCTTGGGATTAGTGCAATGTTTGCGCCGTTACGGGTTGCAGAGCGGATGCGCTATAGCCGATCGCGTATGGCGCGTGTTGAATTTGAGCAGGCTCCCCTGTATATTCAAGGATTTGCACGTTCCGGTACTACCCACCTTCTAAATCTCCTCGCTCAGGATCCTAGTTTAGGTGTTGTATCAACCTTTCAGGCAATGGCAGCTCCGGTGTTTCTGACGGGTCGAGGCTGGTTAGAACGGATCATCTCAGACCAGGTACCGGAAAAACGTCCTATGGACAATATGGCCGTCGCGCTCGATCTGCCTCAAGAAGACGACGTTGCTCTTGCGAATTCTTCCCACCATTCCCCAGCGCATCTTCTTTCATTCCCGCAACGCGCGAAGGAGTTCCTTGAAAAGTACTCAACCATGCGTCTGACTGACACAGAAATGGCAGAGTGGGAAACCGTATACCTAGACATCTTGCGACGAGCTACATTTGCGGAGAACGGAAAAAGGCTACTACTCAAGAGTCCGGCGAACCTTGGTCGAACCGAAACTCTGAGACGGCTCTTTCCGAATGCAAAGTTTGTTCACATTGTTCGAAACCCTTATGTCGTATATCAATCGATGTCACACATGTATGAAACCATGATCCCAATTTGTCAGATGAACGACGCACGTGAGGATGATGTCGCCACAGCGATTCGAGATTCATATGTCCTGATGATGAAGCAATACTTGCTGGACCGAGAGGGAATCCCAAAGGGTCATTTGTCCGAAATCCGGTATGAGGACATAGAACGAGACCCGCTGACTGAGTTGGAACGACTGTATTCGGAATTAGGCTTGCCTGGTTGGGAGCGAGTTCGCGAGAGAGTTGATACCTATCTACGGGATTTGGTTGGATATCGCAAAAACGTCTATGAAATCGACCCAGAGACGATCGAAATCGTCAATCGTGAGTGGGGATTCGCGATAGAGGAATGGGGATATGAGCCGCCAACAGAAACATCAAACTGATGAAGGCAATTCGCAAAACTTATGTTCATGTGGAAATTCGATACTTCAAAGTTGGTTGAAGCAACCAAAGAATGCGTTTCAAATCTCAACTCCGTCGTAGGCATGTTCGTAGCATCTAGTTTCCGTAGCCGTGTGACCCTATCAGCGGATATTCGCTTTGGCCAATCGCCGCTTCGATGGTCTAGTGATACGGCGCCGCAGCCGATCGGCGAGATACGGATTTAGCGTGGTACAGCAATGGGCGGTGCCTGATCCGATAGCCGTCGGAAAAGCCACGATGGACGACGGAACGGAAATCTCGCTTCGACGACATGGGAATCCAGACGGTACCCGTATGGTGCTCAGCCATGCGAATGGTTTTGCAACGGACGCCTACTACCCGTTTTGGAGACTATTACTGGATCGGTTCGACCTCGTTATCTACGACTTCCGAAATCACGGATGGAACGCCGTTACTTCATTCGCTGCACACAACATTCCTATGTTCGTAGACGACAACAAATACGTAGCGAAAGCCATTGAAGCACAATTTGGACCGAAGCCGCGAATCGGTGTATTCCATTCCCTCTCGGGTCAGACAGCCGCTGTCGAAGCGAGTCGTGTCGATAACGTGTACCAGGCGTTGGTGCTCTTCGATCCTTTCTTCTGTCCGCCTGGGTGCGACCCACGACACAGAGCCCGATTGGAAAAGAACATGGGTGGCATGGCGGATGCCGCGAAACGGCGTCGGCCGAATTTTGATTCAGCGGAGGCTTATGCTGAACGGCTGCGTCGCTCGCCTGCGTTTGAGCGACTTCGACCCGGAGTAGCAGATCTCATCGCGCGAGCCACGTTACGCGAAGCAGCCGGTGGCTCTGAGTTCGAGTTGCGTTGTCCGAGAGAGTATGAAGCGAAGATTTATGAACAAGGTATTGAATATGCGAGTTCGGTGGAAATCGAGGCACTGTCTTGCCCGGTGAAGGTCATTGGGAGTGATCCCGTCGAGCCTCACTCCTTTCTGCCGACCGTTGCCATGAATGAGATCCTCGAACTAAACTACGACTTTATTCCGGAGACCACGCACTTCTTGCAACTTGAGGAACCCGAAGAGTGTGTCGCAACTATGCTTCAGTTTATTGCGGAGGTTTTGCCGAACGCGCTCGGGTAGCTAACTTAAAGCAATAGTCTCTCGCGACCCAGGTTTCCGGCTAGTTCCTTCGTGTATACATTGATAATGCACGGTTGAGATTCACTGGGTCATCACGATGGCTGAACCAGCACCTAAAGCGCACTTCGATACATTACCGCCGGATGCAATTTCTGATGAGCTTGCACCAACCATCGATGAGTTAGGGTTGCGCGAGAACTGTCGTGAGCTTGGTATGAACGGTTGGACAATCGTTCATGACGTAGCACCGGACGGGTTCAATAGCCGTTTTCGCCAGACCATCCTCGATTTGAATGCGGAAAAGCGTGGTTCAAACATGCTCCTCGCAAAAGATCCTATCTTCGCGGAGGCTATTCTGAGTCCGAAACTGCTTGCGATGGCTGAATTCTCGGTTGGACGAGGATTCCTAATAAGTCAAGTCGCGGCGAGTGTTCGTCCCAAAGGTTCTCAACAACTAGGTTTGCACGCCGACAACAATTGGTTACCAGCTCCTTTTCCAACTCACAACATGCTTCTCACTGGATGCTGGGCATGCGATGAGTTTACGAAAGAGAATGGTTCGACGAGGCTAATTCCGGGTAGCAATACACTCAGGCGACATCCTCGACCGGATGAGATTGCCGAGGGACGTGGTGCAATAGCAGTCGAATGTCCACCAGGCTCAGTGCCGATGTGGGACGGCAATATATGGCATGGCAATTGGGAACGCGAAACCGACGGAGAGCGCGTAGTTTGTCACATCACATATACGCGATTAATGATGCGACCCGTGGAAGACTACAGTGCCCATGCAGACGAACTAATCGAGAATCACGGTGAGCGGATGGCTCAATTACTAGGACGTCAGGACTTCCTTAATGGTCCAAATGGGGCAGAATACGACAAGCTACTCGATACGTTCAATAATGCTAAGCGTTAGTTGACCTACCCGTAAGTCGCTATCGCAGGTAATGTGCTAACGTGCTCTACATGTGCGGGTAGATAAGCGCACAAGGTCGGTCCTATCGGCGCTCCAAGCGAAAATCGACACGCTAATCACCCGGAGGTCTATACGAGAGCTCCTTCTTTGCGGCTTCGTCGACAGTTTCAGGCGAAACTAGCACAGTCAGATCGACATCGATTGCACCTGCTGCGCTTATCTGTAAAGAGAATGCCGCAGCGCTCGCTTCGTCGGGTAAGTCAGCTATGGCGTAGAGGTCGGTATCACCGAAAGCGTAGTACAACGCTTCAAGCGTACCGCCGAGACTTTCAACAGTGCTTGTTAGTGCAGCTCGACGACTTGAGCCACCTTCAGCAAGCAATCCTTTTAGCCCTGATTGGTTGTAGTTTGCCTTTACTAGATACTTTGCCATCGAATGGTCCCTTCAAACCCGCTCAAAACTGACGAATGTACCGAGCCGGAGCATCGAGCACATGAAATCAGTCTAACTTCAAGGAAGTATATAGAGGGTCGCAGTTTCAAGAGCAACTGAAATGGGATTATTGCGTCGAACACCCGGTTTTCGCATGTTGATTTGAGTCACACGTTATTTTTCATTGCAGGTTGTGATCAGGAAGTTCAAGGTCGGCTAGTGGATCAAGATTTCAATCAGATTCAACGAGAATAGCGGCTTCGTTGCACCGTCTCGAATTACTAAAGCGCGACGATTGGTCGAGTAGTTTTCTTTGGTCGGCCATAGTCGCATCGACCCTATAATCGGACCGATTAATAGCTGTAGCGTTAGCCGGATTAGGCACTATCTTCATGGATATTGTTACAGTAAAAGTTATTTCGTTTGTAGCCATCCTTGCGATCGCAGTCATTGGTGGGTTGATTCCTCTTCTATCGGCGAAATCGGCGAACAGCGAGCGATTCTTCTCCTTAGGTAACGCGTTTGCAGGCGGATTATTCCTTGGGGTTGGCTTCATTCACCTGCTGCCGGAAGGAATCGAAATGCTGTCGGCGTATTCGGATTTCCCATGGGGTGCTGTAACCGCGACGGTAGGGTTCGCCACATTGCTGTTGCTCGATCGGATTATGTTCCCCGAGTATCAGGTTAGCGAGTCGTTTCGAAAATCGGGATCAGAGTCGATCTACCCGTACGTCTTACTGGCAATGTTGAGCATCCATTCGATCGTTGCCGGGATCGCACTTGGATTAGAGGAGCAGGTCGCTGGTGCCGTAACGCTGTTAATCGGGATTGTCTTCCATAAAGGACCGGCAGCGTTCGCGTTGATCCTGAGCACTCATATGGCCGGGATCGAAAGATCTCGCCAGAAAGGATTTCTTGCGTTTTTCTGTGTGATGACGCCTCTAGGTATCGTGTTAGGCGTTAGTAGTAGCGTTGTGTTTGCCGGTACGAGTAATGTGTACGGTGTGATGCAAGGTTTATTCAACGCGTTCGCAGCGGGTACGTTTATCTACATCGCAGTCATCGACATCATCGATAAGGAACTTACGACCCATCAGCTTGAGATGGCACAGTATGCTGTGAGTGCGGTCGCCGGCGATGACGACGTGCCAATGCCTCGACAGGGCGATGATCGCTTAGTGAAGTTCTCGTTAATTGTCGTAGGAATCGTTCTTGTCGCTTTCATCAGCGAGTGGGCTCATGCCCCACATAGTGAACATGAGCACAGCATGAAACATGATGCGGAGCAACACTTGGGTTTGGACGATCGCCAGCGACAAATGAACGAGTGCGAAATACACTGGGTGGCAACCCGGCCAGTGGATCCTCGGCACCCGATTACACCGCTGCCGCTGCTCCCTTCCGGGCCTGACGGGGTTCACGGCTTCTCGTTGCGAGGGACCAGCCGGAGTCACCATAGCTGGATACGCGAAGAATTCGCTCAAGATCAGATTTTAAGAACATGAACAACGAATGCAGAAATGAAAGAGTCAAGATTTCGAGAATCGACGAAGATGTGTTTTGAGAACAATCCGATGTTCGGACAGATTCTTGTTCTTCGTCGTCAGCAGTCTGACATTCGATAATTTATGTGTAGGTGGATAAATTCAGGTTCGCAGTTGAGTGGGATCCAACAACACGAAATTCGCGAGGCACATAGGCATACGTGCATGACACCTAGACGATTGACGAGGCGGCGCATATGAGTGTCGCGAGTGGTTTTCTGGAGTTTTTGTGGCAGACGTTTCTGTTGTTAGCACCGATGCTCTTACTTGGACTCTTTCTATCGGGCGTGATGCATGTTTTCATATCACGGGAAGGGATTTTGCGTTGGTTTCGCAGTGATGGGTTGAAGACCGTCGCTACTAGCGCTGCGATCGGTGTTCCGATGCCTCTCTGTAGTTGCTCCGTCGTACCCGTTGTCGCCGAAATGCGTAGAAAAGGGGCTTCTCGGTCAGCGTGCATGTCGTTTCTAATCACCGCGCCGGAAACGGGTGCTGACTCCATACTAGTAACAAATGCCTTCTTCGGGCCGGTTGTTGCAGTGGTAAGACCCGTTGTGAGCTTCGTTACCGCGGTGGTATCAGGATTGTTTTGTATCGGGTTGACGCAAGATTCGGATCCCGTTGCAGACAAATTGGGACGAGCGTCGCCCGATAAAGACTCTGCGCATGACGGCTGTAAGCATGAGCACGATCATGCACACGCAAGTCTCTTTACTGATCGCGACGATTGTTACGTCAGTTTGCGCGAACTTGGTCGCTCCTTTTTAAGCTGGGCAACAGGTCTAACGTCCGGGGCGAGGCGTTATAAGACCATTGAAACGACGAACGCCACTGAATTTGTCAATAGTGCAAGTCAAATCCGAGGAACCGACTTCTGGCTTGTCGTGAAACACGTCTTTAAGTACGGGTTCGTTGAAGTTGCGGACGAGATCCTTTTTGCGCTACTAGTTGGTATCGCGCTTGGTGGCTTGCTCTACTTTGTGATTCCGTCTGACCTGATGGCGCATGAATACGCGCAGTGGTTTGCGTATCCGGTCATGCTGCTGATTGGTGTGCCTCTCTATATTTGTGCGTCAGCGAGTACACCTATCGCCGCAGCACTCGTCGCTAAGGGTGTCAGTCCTGGAGCCGCGTTGGTATTCCTAATGACCGGTCCAGCGACTAATACTGGCACGATCGCGATCATCGTCTCTCAGTTTGGACCTCGGTTCACAACAATTTACGTTGTAGGCGTCATCGCTGTCACCGTCGTTCTCGGCATAGCCATCGACTTAGCGCTATTGACGATGGGAATTTCAATTGCCGTGAATCTCGATGCGTCAGAGTCGCCTGCGATTCTGACCCTGCAATGGGGCGGGGCGATGGGACTCGCCGCGCTAATCATTTGGCGATTCAAGGAAGGAGCCATGCGAAGTGGTTTCGACGACCTGATGGTCAACATACGACCGGTAGGCAAGCGTATCACTGAGTATTGGCGACGCTAAGGCACCGACGTTCCGATGTGTTTTAGAGGATTTCACATCTCTATCGCTTCATCAACTGTTTTCGCTTGGATCTGAAATCTGATGAGCGTGCTGAATGCAGGACAGATCGAGAAGTTCGAAAAGGACGGGTTTTTAATCCTCCGCGAGTTTTTTGATGGGGATGTCGTCGCGGTGCTACTTGATGCGATGGTCGAGCTGTTGAGTGCGACCCAACGTGGTACGCATGGTGTTGGATTTGATCCTTGGACCAACGGGCCTGGTGACGCACTAAATCCCCATCGTGTGTATTGGTACAACGATATTTTTCTGAAGCATCCGCGATTGAACGCGCACATGCACGATCAACGCTTAGCTGAGGTATTCTGCGATCTTTACGACAACGACGTAGATGCGTATCAATCCGCAACAGTCGTGAAACCACCAATGGTGAATTTCGATTTTCAGGGATGGCATCAAGACGCACCAGACTATATCCCACTCTCAAATTTCAAACTCTCCTCAGCACTTACGTACTTGTGCGAGATGGGACCAGATACAGGCGGTACATCGGTGGTTCCTGGTAGTCACTTAGCAGGACTGTTTGATCGATGTTACGTTGATATAGAAGGTTGGCCTATTCGAAAGCGCATGCTTGCGAAATTCGATAGGTTCGAGGAGCAAATCGTTACGCCGCAATTCCATCCGGGAGATGTACTCATATTTCACCCGTGCCTGATGCATCGAGCAAATTCGAACTACACTAATGAGAGCAAAATTGGATTGATTAACGCGTACCGATCCGTCGATTGCATTGACATAACAGACCGGAATTCCTTTAAGGCTGACCGAATCCCGATAACGAGAGGTCGCAAAGTAGTATCACACGACAATCCGTATCGGGTTCGTCTATCGTCATATTTTGAATAAGGACGTAGATATGCGTTTTGTAGTGATGTTCTGGGTCGCCTAAATCGACAGATTCAAGTCAATGATTCGAGTGACCAAACAGCGGTCCGCGATAGACTACGAACAACTGAATGAAAAAGACGAATTACCGGCTTGGCAAGGATTCACTTGCTCAACATGGAGTACCTTCGGGTAGGGTTGAGAAGCGTCGTCTTGAAACCAGTCGCATCTATCCTGACACATCTCATGATTATTGGGTTTATGTACCTGATCAATACCAGGACTCGGAACCAGTATGCGTCATGTTCTTCCAAGATGGAGAGTCATACGTTGATGGAGAAGGGAGCGTTCGCGCTCCGATTGTCTTCGACAACTTGATCCACAAACGCGAAATGCCTACGTGTATTGGCGTGTTCGTGAATCCCGCTTCGGTAGACGAGCTATTTGATCAGCGGTCAAAAGAATATACACCGCTCACGGACACCTACACACGCTTCTTGATAGAGGATCTCTTGGTAGAAATCAGCGATGAAATTAACGTAACAGATGATCGCGAAGGACACGCGATTTGTGGTATGAGCGATGGTGGCTTATGTGCGTTCAATGCTGCATGGCATCGCCCCGATGTGTTCAGTAAGGTCGTGAGTCATATTGGCAGCTTTACACGACTTCGCCAAGGTTCAGAGTATCCGTATCTAATTCGAAACACGCGAAGTGATCCAAAGCCAATTCGCGTATTTCTACAGGACGGCTCGAACGATATCAACATTACAGAAGGCAGTTGGTCGCTCGCCAACCTTGCCATGGCTTCTGCATTGATGTACGCCCGATACGACTATCGCTTCGAACTAGGTACCGGCGGTCACGACTTAGAGCATGGGGGCGCTATCTTGCCGGACACGCTTCGATGGCTCTGGCGCGACTTTCCAAACGTCGGAATTGAACGCACAGGTCCGTCATTCGAATTGGTAGAGGGTGAATGGGAGTTAGTCGTGAACTACTTCGGCGACGAACGTAAGCACCTGCTGGACATTCGAAGACGTGGCGACGATCTCAGTGCAACACTACGTAATGAGACTGATGGCGACGTCGAAATTACGACGATCAACTTCAGTGATGAGGTACTGAGCTTCGAGTATTCGACACCCCCGTCGCAAATCAACTGGGGGAAAGGTTCTCATCGCAACATGATTGCTTGGTTGAAGATAGATGGGGAATCGCTTGAAGGTGCCTTGTCGATGGCAGAAGATATTCCGATGGATGTGTCGGTTCATGGTCGACGCGTCAAGAAACCTCAAAAACAAAACGACACCGGCTAGTAAGGAAATTCAAAAGCCAAACTAGTAGCTTGCCTCTTCTGCAATTTAGATGCGAGCGTCAATCCCGATAGACCTTGTGATCTCAGCACACTTCGGGTCAACACACATTCGTTAACTTCGAGTGCTTGCCAGCTTGAGATATGCGTTCGTCTCATCGTCGACGCTGAAAACATAACAGCCTTTCTGTCCTCGAGTCATCAATGTACGGTACGTGTTTTTGATAATGCGATCAGCTACTTTTTGGGCATACGCAGGGTTTTGGGAAAGGAGCTTCTTGTAACCATGAATCGACCGATCTTGAGATGAGCGTTGGTCGGCATCAGTGACAATCGCACCGTCGCGTACAACAAGGTCGTGACCGATGATGACACCGACATAATCCAGTTCGAGTCCCTGACACGTATGGATACAGCCGATCTCCGACACGGAATCCGGTGCTAGAATCCATAAAGATCCATCGCTGTCGAGATTCCATTTCATCTCAAAATCGTAGTTTGGAATGCTCACGTCTTTGATCGAGGGGTCTTTCTTGCCACGCCAGTCCCAGCAATACCCAGCAAGCATCCTCGCCTTATTGTTTAACTGGTTTCTCTCTTCGATCATCAGCCTGAGCTGATTTGGATCATCGAATACGCGAAAGTCGTAATTAACACCAGCGAGCGACTTGTTTGCGGTATCTTCGACTTGAAGCGTGTTGTTGATCCACGATAGATAACCATCAGAACCGTTGCAGCGGAACTGTGATGCTAGTTTCAGTTGAGTGAAGTGAGCACCAGCCGCGTTCGCATGGCGTCGAATTTCTCCTCGTTCGCCGATGTCTTTTAACGTAACGCGTTGATCCTGGTCCAGGAAGAACACACACGTCTTCGAGGCATGGATCAGTTCAGCGATCTGATTGTTGCCTTGGTTTTGGAAGAACCCTGACTTCTCATTTAGACGATGGGCTTCGTCTACGATTAAGCAATCCAGACCGTTGGCATCACTGTCAACATAAGCGCCTGAGTTCTTAAATAGATTTGTAATACGTGTTTTGTTGAACGTTCCCGCAAGTTTGGCTTCATATACAGCGCGAGGTGCTGCGTTCCTTGTCACATACTGTGCAGTTTTCCCGCGCTTCGTCATCTCGACCAATAGGTTAATCGCGACGACTGACTTTCCAGTTCCGGGTCCACCTTCCACGAGAATCACGTGTTTTCTATCCGTTGCTGTTGCTTCATCAGAAGCTGCGAGTACCGTTTCGTATACAACCTTCTGATCGTCGATCATCAGAAACTCCTGATTGCCTTTCAGCAAGGAAGCAAGGTGATCCGCAAGTTCCTTAGATGGTTGAATCTTGCTATTTTCGATGCGGTACAGAATGCTAGATCGGTCGCCATGTCGGACATGTCGGGCTAAAAAAGAGGAGAGTTTTTTGACGTCATCTTGCAGGAATACAGGGGCTTTAAGTGTGTGCTCTTTGTAGAAAGAAGCGTTTAAGACCTCACCGTCCCGACAGTTATGTAAATAAGCGCATGGGCGTAGTGAAATATCCCCAGACTGGACTGCGAAGTTGTAGTCTCTGATTAGCGCTGCATAGGTCCAAGCCTGATAAGAAGGATGAGTGAGTTCTCGTACTCCGCCACCTACGTATGACCTGACAATCGCATCCTTCGGAGTAGATTGAACACTGTCCCACTGCTTCAATTCAACGATCACTAGTGTCTCGCGACCTTCGTCATCAGATCCCGATATCAGAAAATCAACTCGTTTGGACGATTGGGGAATCTGGTATTCGATAGCTACGCCCGCATCATCGGGTGCGTCTGCGACTTCCAATGCATCTTTCATGTAGCGCATGGAGTTCTGCCAAGATCGGATTTCAGCTGCCGGTGGTCTTCGGTTTAGTTTCTCAGTGTAATGCTCCGAAACCACCCGTTCAATCTGGTTTAGAACGACGTCCTTCGTGAATTGCGCTTTAGTCGCTGAGTAGACGATCATCTTTAGTCATCGCACGTTCAATTTCGGGAATCTGTGACATGGGAAAACATGTCGTCAGGTCGCACAAATGGGCGGATATCGACATCTTCGAGCGAGATCGTTTTCTTAATAAACCTTCGGAACTATACGCCAGGGTGCGCGTTTACAGTATTCCTGCCAAAGTGCACCATATTTTTGGGCACAGCGCTTTTCATCCTGAATTTGCCTAGGTACGAGGAGCGCAATGTAATACACAGGATATAGCCAAGGTACGAATTCGAATGGCCGGCCAAGTACGAGTGTCAATCCAATCGCCATGAGCATCTCTCCTAGGTAGTTCACATGACGCGAGACTCCCCAGAATCCACTGCAAAGCAGATGCCGCGTTCCGTCCGAGAGTCGTTCCGGTTTCATTACCCCTAAGAATGCCTCGTCTGGATTTAACTTGAAGGTGAATTTCTGCATATTTGAGCCTCTGGCAAGCACCCAGCCAAAGAAGAAAGTCAGACCAGCGATAACGAGAAACCAACTCGCTGACTGCGGGTTGGGCATGTCTGCTACAGACCACAATCCCACAACATAAAAGTACGGATACCACGCCAGACAACCCCAAACCAGCTTGAAACCGACTCGCTCTGCGAATAGATCATAGGTGTAAAGGTGGACTCGTTCGAACACCAGATAGTCGCAAATGAACCATGTAAACAATACGACGTAGAGGACTACGCCCGGAGATGGATCGTCAGGGAAACTCAGTAGGTGATGCGCCGCGAACGACAGTAGATTGAGTTCGAACAACACGGCGCCTAGAAGATATAAGACCATTTTCGCGTCGGCGCGACGCATGAACATTTGCGGGTTCCTCCGTCTACCAGTGTAGAGCTCCAGTAGCAAGGACTTGCCTTGATTTGGTGCGGTCGTTACGACTAGAACGGACATCAGAAGTCCTAATGTAATCGCGCCAATAAAACCGTACCGGCGGTTGTGCCACAACCAATCCCACGGAATCAACTCGCTGAAACCTAGAGCAACCCAAATACTGATCGAGACGATCAGAACGAGAGGTCCGTTTAGGCGATAACTGAGTAACTCATCGGTTCCATCCTTCTCTACGTAGCCGGTCACGTGACGTGCTGGTAGGAGGAGGTGCAGACCAAGAATGCCAGCGAAAATCAACCATGACGAAAAAAAGCCGACAATTGCTTCCATCATTCGTCTGGATGCGACGCATTCGCAAGAAGTGCGATAGCTGCTCGACGAGGGAGAAGTCGAGAGAGGAACTGCGCGGTTAAGCGATTCGTGAATCCCGGAACAAATCGCGGTCCTTTGGGAAGCGCATCTAGTGCTTGTCGTGCGACAGTTTCAGGTTCCTGTATACCTGGTGTGTCGCGACTAGAGTATCTAGCGTATCCGGGGGTGCGAACTGCACCAGCGATGCAGGTGACTACGTCGATGTCACAGTCACGCAATTCTCGCCACAGTCCTTCTCCGAGAACGATGTTGAATGCTTTGCTTGATGAATAGGTGATCAGTCCGGGCGCGCCTTGTAATCCAGCAAGCGAAGACATCAGGACGATACCTCCGCGGCGGCGTTCTCGCATGCCGGGTGCGATTGCCCGAATTAGCGCGATCGGTCCGCGTACATTCACAGCGACTGCTTGCTCGATATCTGCCATTTCTGTATCAAGGAATGAGCCAAGCGGAATATGTGCGGCGTTGTATACGAGTACGCCTACGTCTTTGTTTGCAAGTTCTCGCTTGATTTCTGCGATGGTTTCCACATTGGCGAGGTCTTGCGCTAAGCAGCGTGCGGTAACCCCAAAAGACGACTGAATCTGCGATGCGACGTGCTTAATCTGGTGCTCACGTCGTGCTATCAGTAGCACATTCATTCCGCGCCTTGCGAGATCGAGCGCAAATGCCGCACCTAGACCTTCACCGGCGCCAGCTACGACTCCCCATCGACCGTACCGTTCAGAAAATGGTTGTGTGGGTTGAGTCATCAGGGCAGCTTTGATACCCGCCTCTGGTTAGTATCGTGCAACATTTGAGCTATGATTCGAGGCGGACTTAAAAAATCGCAGACGACACAAGAAACGCTGACTATGAATTAACGAAGTAGGGGTGGCGTGGACTTGATGATGTGTTCAATCCTGCCGATGTAACCGCATTGAGGGTCAAATCTGTTTGATCTCGAAAGAGATTGACCGACACACTCGTCTCAGTCCGCATCTTCACGGAGTCGTCGCATCTCCTTATGGTCGAATCCGGTATGCAGACCCACCTTACCAGCGAGTTCGAGTAGGTCCTTCTTTTTCCTGACGCGGACCAAATCGCTAAGCGCAAGGTGGACGAGCTCCTGTATGGAGCGGACTCCCGTTAACGACGACGCTTCATCGACTAGCGCATCGTCAATTTGGATATTCATGCGCATCCGATTTAACTCCGCATATGACGCACTAAGTGCTTTAAATTCTCAAGAGTCTTGATCGTTCTTGAGCGATTCAACCTTGTCGAAGAATTATTGACGGGTAGTACAAAAAAGGCGGCGTATACACGCCGCCCATCCAAAGTTAGAAATCGCTATTCGGCGTCGCCTCCGCCTGAGGAATCATCCCCAGCGAGTCGGTTCCAAATGCGAATGACAAGAATCGATGCTACAGCACCCCAAAGTGCAAGCGCTTGCGCATCCAAGATTCCGTCTAGATAGCCTCCAACGACATGTATAGAGTCAAGGGCGTTGGCAGCAGCGGCACCTCCAACCGCGAGCGCTACAACCAAGAAATTGGTTGCATCTTCCGCGTCCACACTCATCGCGCCGTAAATCAATCCGAGAATGACGAGGGCAAGTGGGAGGATGTTCTCCGGAACAACATCTGGAGCTACACCATGAACGATGGACACCAAAGCGGCAAGTCCAACGATAATTCGTGTCAACATTGTTTTGTCTCCTTTGAAGACAATGAGTACCGGTCGCAACCTACGAACGAATCCGCCCTCCGCGAATATCGCTCGCTTGGTACAGCATAAAAGTATCAGCTAAATCAGTATTTCGTCAATTTATTGTTAGCGTGTTTTCGTGAGGTGTGTTGCGCGAAATAGTTAGCTTGGTACGCAGTGTTGGAAGCCAAAGTCTCAGTTGACACTGATTTTCTTGTTATAAACGTGTCTTCCTTTGTTAAAAATCGATCCTTCGGAGCCGTTTGAACCGAGTGGTTCTTGCTGAATCGAGTGTAGCTATTCGTAACAAATATCGACGCTGAATCACTGCGTTAGAGCTTTCGCTTTTACAAAACCGAATCTACGGGAGATCATTCCCGTTAGCTCACGAATGTACACGGAGATGCGTCCATTGACGGCGAGTGTTAGACGGAGTGGTCAGCTTCTTGTAGCTGCATCCAATCGTTGGCACGCGACCTAACCCGCCAAATTCCATCGCCTCTGTAATCCGCGATGTTTTGCAACGGTACAGCCGGAGTTCCCCCGCCACCTCTCGGGGTTGATCCGCTCGGAAGTAGTGGCAAGCTGTACTTCTCCCACCATGGTGGTTCATCTATAACGTTTCCCTCGACAGGTCTCTCACCGAGATTCCATTCTTCGAACATATCTCGAAATGGTTCTCTTCGAGAAAGTACGAACTCGTTCGAATCCATGATCCACTGATTCGTAACTTCGCGCATACCATCACTTGGATCGTCACCGTTTGCGTCGGAAATCTCGACAACACCGTCCATGGAGCAATTGATACGATCGCCGCCGTGCTTGCCTGCTGCCGTCCAGCGCATATGACTTCGCTTGCGTACGCGATTAAAGTCCTGAATGACAGCTTTCCTTATTCGGTCTCCTTCGTGAATTCCTGCGGAATGGACTACCCAACCGTGACAGAAGATGACGTCTCCCGCCTCGCCGCAAAACTCAATCGGTTGGATTTCTGCCTTGATCTGATCCATCGCTTCGTTCGATGCCTCGGTAGCGATAAAGTTGTGTGCTTGTTCTGAGGTCGGATACAGTAGCTGCGGCGACCTTGGATAGATAGTG
Organism: Candidatus Azotimanducaceae bacterium; assembly: GCA_965220235.1. Classification (GTDB taxonomy): domain Bacteria; phylum Pseudomonadota; class Gammaproteobacteria; order Pseudomonadales; family Azotimanducaceae; genus Bin55. The sequence goes on from OZ244815.1 coordinate 1,104,159, forward strand.
AATCCTCCAGATCGTGGTTCTACATCATCGATGTAGGTGACGACTTGCATTTCGGTCATGTTCTGATCCATATGCGGACCAAGTCGGGTTTCAGGGTCATCAGGTAAGCGTGGAAAGACCGAATAAATACCACGATTGCGGTGCGGCAGTTTGACCGGACCACCCATAAGTGCCTCGATCATGTAGAGTACGTTGGGGTGAGCGGATGTCGCACGTACAAATTCGGGGTCGTGACCGATTCCGTGCCAACGCCAAACGTAGTTGCCTGTGTCTCTAGTCAGCTTGTGGGGGAGTCGGCCAACCCGTTCTCCTCTATTTGCGCCCGGACGTTCTTCATCGGGTGTAGGCCAACCACCCTTGCCCATCCAATTGTCAGCAAGCGACCATCTGTTCTCAACAGGCCAATGTCGCCCTGGGGAAATCCATGTCTTAGGATCGTCCGGTTTGAGCTTTGCGGCTCGTATCGGCGGTTGCTGCCACCATAAATCGTGAAAAGGTCTGAATGTTTCTTTCCGGATTAATCCTCGTTTTACCAGGTACCCTTTTTCACGAAACTGTGTGATTTCTTCAGAGGTCAAACCGATGCGGTCGGCGCCTGGCGGATCTAGCTCGGTCGTTAGTGGTACGGACAGCTTGATCGGAGGCTGCTTGCTACTGAACGCCGCTTCCGGATCGTAAGGTGGTGGTATTGGCGCTTCGTCGCCGAGTGTGTTCACTTGGCTTCACATAAAAGATGCTTGAGCATGGAAGTTTAGTGCGACCGCGTGAGCTCTTAAGACTGCACCAGCCACTCTTATTGCTTGTGCAATAGAAACTCTTATCGCAACATAGAATCGAAGCTATCTTTCTATTTGCTAAGTAGCACTGTATCTTGAATAACGAGGGTCCTAGCAGATGAGTTTACCCACAAATGTTGAAATGATCGATCCGATACTCTGTGTTAGCGATCTGGCTCGGTCGGTAACGTACTACACCGAAGTGTTGGGATTCGATGCAGCGCCTTGGAATACTGGTGACTTCACAAGTGTCGCTTTAGCTGGCAACGGCATCTATCTCGCTCAGAATACCCAAGGTCAACCAGGCACTTGGATATGGGTCGGCGTCGGTAATGTGCGTCTTGTGTACGAGCTCTACAAAAGCCGTGGCGCAATCATTCGTTCGGAACCGATCAAATATCCGTGGGCGCTCGAAATCCAGGTCGAGGATCCGGATGGTAACGTGTTACGGTTTGGTTCCGACCCTGACGACTGACCGATCGGATTGTTTGTTGCTCATGGCGCGCTCTGCAGCGAACGTCCTAGATTAGAGGGAGGAGTCCAGTACTCGAAGTAACTCGCTGTTCGGACAGGCAGCACTCGATGATGGCTAAATGCAGCAACCGATTTGCGCTTGTAGACGGCGAGCGTCTGACGTTACGCGTCGTTGTTGACAAATCGATCGCTAAGGTATTTGCGAACGGGCGACAGGCAATTGAGCGACGAATCGATTCTTCAAATCCAGACTGCGTCAGGATGCGCCTACTCTGCAGAGGTGCCAATTCACTCGTTCACAAATCAGGAGTCCGACGATCGAACCTAAGCGTCTTTAGTGTTGGATCCGCGAACGGTCGATTGATGTTGAGGTTAGAACCGGGATGTGCATTTGGCAGTTGTTCACCGCTGTGGTAATGAGAAGCATCACGCGTCTTTAGGAGATCGAATTGTCTAGACTACATCGTTGGATCCGCTGATGGTAGATCAGTCGTCACGATCGCAAAAATGCCGCCGCCGTTTCGAACAGGAACTGATCTAGTAATCATCCAGATCTCGCCACCACCTTCATCGAAGTACGGGGAAGTCCAAATCGCACTTCCCTTCGACAAAGGTTCAGAAAACCATGCTTGATTTTCGATATCGTAATCGGGTGCCGCGAGGTCGAGGGTATTGAAACCACTGGAACTGCGGTAAACGTAAGGGCTCGCTATGACGTCACCATTCTCGTCAATTAGTGCAACGGCGGCGCCATAGAACGCAGGGTTGTCCTCCAAATAAACTCTTAAATAGTTCTCATATGTAGTTACGTCCGAAGGATGTTGGAATCTGAGTTTCGCGACTAGGGCATCTAAAGCCTCGACTACGTGGTCTTTCGATACGTCGTCTTGAGTGGTTGATGGACTGCAAGCTAGTATGGTTGTTAGAAGCGTAATCAGTAAGCTCGAGTTCAGTATGAGACGCATGAACGACTCGATTCTCTTTGCTTGCTTTGATTCAAAGGAATGTCGTGATTCAATCATGGGATATCCGTGTATTTAAGGCGCGTCGTAAATCAAGCAAGTTCAGAAAATCCGTCTACTTCTCAATCGACCACATCGACGTACGTTACCGTACGTTCTTCTTACATAAGGTAGGCAGAAGATATTAGTGGATCCCGGAGCCTTGTTTACGTATTGGGTCCAAGGTTGGTAGAGATTGAATCTCGCGTGCACGTTCACTTCCTTTGCAGAACTTACGGATCAGTGCTTTCTTACCACGTAGACGATATTGGTCCCAAGGTCCAGAGCGCCAGGCAGTTTAGACCAAGCCAGCTCCCGTTGGACTAGCAGGTCCCACAATTCTTCGTCGTTACGTATGTCTGCCAATGCATCTTCAGAAGCTAAACTCAACAAGCCAGTCGCACGTTTTTCGATAACGTCGACTTCCTCATCATCGAGCAGTGCGTCTAAATCCGCGCTTGTCATCATGTGGCAGTAGTGCTCAGTTGTAGGGGTATGGTCACGGTCTTGAATGCCAGTTTCAAGAATCCAACGTAAGTTGTCGATACCGATCGCGTCGCGCTCTAGAATCAGCGCTCCCATGAATCGAATCAGAGTGCTAACTAACGACATCACTCCTAAGATCGCAATTCCACCTGGCGCCGTAACACGCAGGACTTCCTGAACTCCGCGCTTTTCTTGGTCGAGCAAATAACTCAGAGGTCCGCCGATGCAGACCACGGCGTCAAACGAAGCATCATTAAGTTCGGCGAGGTCGACTAAATCAAGTAGGCGATATGCATTCACCTTATTGAGTATGCCGAGCTCGCGCATATGTGTCCGATTCAATTCCAGTTGGACCTCTGACAAGTCAGCAACCACGAGTCGTTGAACCATGGGCGCGAGTTCCTTCGTATAGATGCCCGCTCCCGCACCGATTTCTAGGACCTCCATGTCGGACTGAAGATGCTGACGTAAAACGTCCATATGAACTAGGTAATTAAGTTCACCGCGACGACTGTTTGTCAGACGCGTCCATTCATCGTCTGCGAGTTTGTCGTAGTGTTTACGGGTGAAATCTGCGTTGTAACCCAATAGTGGAACTCACTCGGCATGGTTCGGGCGAAGTTTAGGAAGCAATCTGACGCATACGTAGATTTAGATTGTTCGTAGATCGATTCAGTTGCAAGTAATCCGTTGTTAAATCAACGGGGACCGCGAATTCCGCTTAATTTGAAATATCGATTGGTTCATAGAATGAAAGGAAGATTCTGGAGCTCAAGACTAGGTCCTTGCACCGATTAGTTTTCTTCGTAATAGTGCTGGTTTGTGTTAGCGGAATACATGGAATTCGAGCTATTGAAGAATCTCTCGACGCTGGTGTTCACACTGAGCCGTCCGCGCTCCGCGATACGGAACTTTGTAGATTGTGGAACACGTCTGCGTTTTTTGAATTAGCGACAGTCGATTTGATCGAAGCTTGTCTCGAGCGAGGCGCTGACATTAAAAAGACTAACCGGAAGTACGGGTTCACGCCACTGCACTATGCTGCGAAGTTCATCAAGGATCCTGGTGTTATTGAAGTGTTGGTCCTTGCAGGCGCAGACCCAAATGCAGAAACCCCTATGCAACGAACACCGTTACATCTCGCGGTAGGACATCGCGGAAACGTCGAGGTAATTGATGAGTTGGTGTATTTCGGGTCGGATCCAAATGCGAGCGATTTCTACCGTCATACGCCGCTCCATGTCGCTGCAGCGTCAACAGACGACGTGTTAGTTATTCAGAAATTGATTGAGCTCGGTGCAGTTCCCGACGCGAGGGAATGGAGACGTATGACCCCACTGCACGTGTCAGCTGTCCGAAATAAAAATGTCTCCATCTCGAAGGTTCTAATTCAAAATGATGCGGAGCTTGATGCACGCGATATACACGGGTGGACACCACTTGTGATGGCGGCTCGCGGTGCGAATGACGGCGCACTCGCGCTTCTAGTTGACGAAGGAGCGGATCCGATATCAAGAGATCGGAGTTTGAGAACACCGTTGTTTTACGTTAGGACCAGAATGGCGGCGGCGGTGCTTCTTGCTAATGGAGCAGACGTCAATGCACTAGATAACGATGGCAATTCACCGCTTCATCTTGCCGTCCAAGAGGGTTGGTCGACAGGGTTAAATCAAGCATAGACGATTGTTGCGCTACTTGACACCGGGGCGGATCCACTTCAAGAAAACTCCCAAGGCAAAGCCCCTTGGGAGGTCGCGGAAAGTAACGAACATCGGATGCAAGACGAGCGATTCTTGAAATCTGAAGCCGCGATGCGACTGAAATATGCGGCCATCAGTTCTTCGGGGTCGAACTAACCCTTATTCAAATTAGCCCGTTTAGGATTTCGGTATAAGAGTCGAAATCAGCCAATTAAGCGTTCTGGTTGCACGCTTGTCGGATAGACTTTCAAAGTGGCGGCGTAATAGATGACGTTTGCTATACATTCGTCGCTGTAACACAACATTTCTAAATCGACTCACGAATACATAAGAGACTCATGCCTGCTTCACTCACACTCGTTATAGCAAACAAAAACTACTCGTCTTGGTCACTCCGACCCTGGCTGGTTATGACGGAGCTGGGGATTGAATTTACTGAACGAATGATGAAATTCGATTCTCAAGATTGGGAGGAGAACATCGGTCGCCTATCTCCCTCAGGTCTGGTACCAGTTCTTTGGGAAGGAATACCAGGTGAGGGGTTCGCTACGTTCGACACAATCGCGATCTTAGAGCGACTCAACGAACTCCACCCGGAAGCAAGTGTTTGGCCAAGTGATGCCCAAAAAAGATCTCGAGCACGGTCGTTAGTTGCGGATTTTCATTCGGGGTACCACAATCTTCGTGGTGCGATGCCGATGAACATACGTTCTCGTTATCCCGGGAAAGGCGATAGTCGAGAAGTCGCCGCAGAAATCGAAGTTTTATGTCAGCTTTGGGTGAGTACGCGTCGGGAATTTGCTGAAGGTGGTGATTTCCTATTTGGACGATTCTGTGCCGCGGATGCCTTCTTCACTCCCGTTGCGTCTCGCTTCGTTACCTATGAAGTCGATCTTCATGGGGAGGCATTGTCGTACCAACAGGCACTTCTACAAACCCGTTCAATGAAAGCGTGGACTGAGGAAGCGTTAGAGGAAACGGAATTTGTGCCGATGGATGAGCCTTACGCTGATAAAACAGAATCTGATCAATCGTCACAGAAACGCTGATAAAGACACAGTCGTCGCTAAAATCTTAGGAAAGTCGGTTAGGCGTTTACCATGCCAGTTTGGTCTTTATTGACGTCCTTTCTCATCGTTGTCGCGGGAGTCCCTATAGGGTATCGATACGCAACAGTTGGTTCATTCGACGCAATCCAGGTAATACTCTCCGTTTTCTTAGCTGTAAACGTATTAGTGTGTCTCTGGCAGTGGTGTCTGTTCGTTCGTCGCGATCACGTCGGTACGCGTGTGCAGTATTGGGTCGAGCAAGGGGAGAGAATCGGCGGTTCGGCGTCGCGAGCGTTTATGAATACACGCCTATCGTTATTCGAGATTTTCTCTGTTACGTTTTGGTCGGAGATTTACTCCGTTTACTCCGTTACCGATCCTGCATACACTGACAAAGGTTCTTGCGGTTTCAATACGGATATCTGGAATGGATTCTGGACGATCGTTCCTACGGTACTCTTGCTTGTGACGTTTGCATATCCGACCATCCCTCCTTTAGTCGTAGGTGTTATCGGCATTGCGCTTTTTCATCAATGGGTATTCGGTACGGTGATGTACTCCGCGAGTTTTTACGTGAGCGGACACTCTAAGTCGGTTTCGCGTTCTGATGCATTCCTGTTCATTTGGGTGATCAACGGAGCCTGGATTCTCTGTGCCGTCTTAGGGCTCTACGTGTCCATAAAACTCATCCTTGATCAGAATTACGGCGTGCTCGGGTTTTAGTTTGCCCTAAGAGCGTGGATCTCATCGAAAGAGGGAGAAGGTGAGTCCGGCACTGTCTTTTTTCACCGTCGTCTGCCTTATATGGGCATTAGGCGCTGTACCTACGCTCATTGCTGGACTACTAAAGTGGGATCCAGTCGGAAGGTTGGGTACGAGTATTCGTGGTATGAAAATGAATGCTCAATGGGGGTGGTTCGTTTTCGAATTACCAGCTCTGGTGACATTCCCAGTTATCTATTTACTGAGCGGCAACACCCATTTAATCGGCGATATCGTTCTTTGCCTCTGGTTGTTTCACTACGGTCATCGTGGCTTGGTGTGGTGTTGGTTCATTCCTAAACGCGATGGTACAGTGTCGATGCCATTGTGTGTCTCGTCGATTAGTTTCAATCTTGTCAATGGGGTCTTGCTGGGTTGGTTTCTGGCGTACGGTGCATCCTATGCTGAACAGTGGTTGCAAGATCCGCGATTCATCTTTGGTGTTGGTTTATTTCTTTTTGGCGCAGCATTGAATATCTGGAGTGACTACCGACTGCGCTATCTCCGTCAACGTTCGCGAAGCGGCCGCGTGTTACCTTCAGGTGGTCCCTTCAATCTGGTTTGTTGTCCCAATCTTGCGGGCGAGATTGTCGAGTGGATTGGTTTCGCGTTACTGACTTGGTCCTTACCTGGCGTTGCATTTGCGCTATGGACGATCGCCAATTTAGTGCCTAGAGCAATATGGCGACGGGATTGGTATCGCTATAACTTTGAGACGTTTCCAGCAAAGCGAGCAGCACTAGTTCCAGGAGTCCTATAGGGGAACTCAATCGATCTAGCTACGATGGTTACTTGACCTACATCGTCGAAGAAAGGAAGTCGTACTAAATTACTAGGCAGAAGCTGATTCCTACGCTCATTCAGGTTGCACAGATGAAGAAGCCAAGAAGGCACATTCGATGACGGTGATGAAATCGGTCGGTTGGTTGATTTCGAAACTTAGTGGTACTTACTCGAAGTTTTGGGGATTACTTTTTGAGCTAAAGGCGAAATTGACCATGTACTCCTGTGCCGGATTCACTTCGAATCTTGCGTAAATGCGATTGACATCGAATCTTCAGTCAATAAATCGAAAGCTCGTTGCATTTTCGAAGAGACCGTTCCATGCAACTGCTCGAATCGGAGTGAATTTGCATGTTTCAGCCCGGAACTGCTCTGTCGACCCCCAACCATATTTCCTCTGAGTCGTTTGTGCGACCTTTTTGGCAAGCTTGGTTTCAAGCGACTCTACTGTTACTGTTCCTTCGATGATTACAGGATTGGTCGCATCAGCGATGGATAGGCATGCTCGAGGATTCTTCGAGAGATTCTTCCGCCAACGCGTCGTTGGATCGCCACCGAAGTAGAACGACACGTCTAACCAAACACCGTCAAGGGGTCGAGAGATGGGGAAGGCGTTTGAATCTGCGGTAGCCAACCAGTAATGCTCAGCTTGTTGAAGTCGTTTAATCACCGAGTTCCAATCCAAGAGTGGCGAGTCGGCAGGCGCTCCATACGCCGCAGGTAGTTTAAGACGCGTACGAACAGGTTCAAGCGTCACAGCGATCCTCTCGACTCGTTGCTGGGAACTTGCTCACGCATATGTACTACCTCCGACTTCTCCGAGCGCGGTAGTGATTCGAATTCCCTCTACTATCGTTCATAGAAATCGGCTCCGTGGCGGTGATCAATGCCGTTCGTCATCCGTAGTAGTTCCTTCTGACGCGTCGTCATGTCTATTAGCCATTCTTCCTTGAACCCGTCATGCGGATCACACTGGAAGCGAAGCCATTCGCCATTTCGATAGTGTCCGAACATCGCCGTTCGAAAGTCATCGGATTTATTCGCGCCGCCGCCATGCCAGGTCTGACCGTGAAAAATGACGACGGATCCAGCGCGAATCTCGGGTTGCATCTCATGAGGTAGATCCAATCCGGCAGGTGGTTCGAATAGGTGACTTTGGTGACTACCAGGTACTAACCGAGTTCCGCCATTCTCGGGGTTGAGATCGGACAGTGCCCAGACGGTGTTCATCATTAAGGGTGCATCAGTTCCGTAGCGATGCATGCTAATCGGAACGTCACTGTGCAATGTTTGTTCGCCTTCTCCGGGACGTACGACCCGTGCGCTTAACGAACCCAAGATTAGGTTCTTTCCCATCATGGCTTCAATGTATGGAAGCACCGCGTCATGATCAATAGCGGGAAGGAACATCGAATCGAGCGTAACGAGATTCGCGAGATGTCTAGCAGTTCCGCGATGTCGGTGTTCTACACCGATTGAGAAGGCGTGTTCAACGACGAAATCCCGCATGGCATGCGCTTCCGCCCGATCAAGTACATCTTCAATTACCGTAAAACCTAGTACTTGGAGCTCGGTGAGACGATTTGGATCAATCATGAGAGAAGATTCTGCACGCTTCAAGGAGATGTGCGGAGAGGCCATGTTCGCGTACTCTTCGCGTGAAAAATCTTAGAAAGCGAAAACACTATCATGCTGAGCGGTAACCCTACATCGACGACTGAGCGCTATTTAAATGCTGTTTGACACCCGGCTTTGGCAGTTCACTCAAGGTGTGCGACTGCGTATTGTGGCAACAGTCTGTACGGGTATCGTCTCATCACTCGTTGGCATTGGTCGACTAGCTCTCTTAGGTTGGCTGCTCGGTCGCGTCTTTGTCGGTGACACAATGGCGGAATTGACGGTTCCATGCATCGCGGTTGCATCAGTGATGATCTTGCGAGGATGTCTCGAGCACTTTCGGACCATGGTCGCGCATCGTACCGCCATCCGTGTACAGATGGCGTTACGCAAGCAACTATACGGCAAAGTGTTAGAGCTCGGTCCCGCTCACTTCGGACTCGCTCGGACGGGCGCTGTCATGATCTCGATGATCGACGGGGTCGAGCAGCTTGAGACTTACTTCGGTCAGTACCTGCCGCAGCTGCTTATCGCGTTGATTACGCCGCTCATAGTCCTCGGATTGCTTGCCCTCTATGACTTCCCACTCGCTGCGTTGATGTTTGGTTTCGCAATGTTCACGCTGATCGCGCCGATGTCGTTTCAGCGCTATGAAATGAAGAACAGCATGCGTCGTTCGAAAGCGTACCGCGCTTTCGCAGCGGAGTTTTTAGATTCGATTCAAGGTCTCTTCACGCTGAAGGCTTTCGGACAGAGTGCTAATAGAGGAAGGCTCCTCGCAGAACGTGCACACGAAGTGTTTCGCACCACAATGTGGGTACTTGCAACTAATGCAATAAACCGGGGACTCACGGACGTCGGGGTAGCTGTTGGAACGGCGTCAGTCCTTGGACTCGGCGCGTGGCGAGTATCACAGGGACAGATGGACATCGAGGTGTTACTCGTCGTTTTGATGGTTGGCATTGAAGTATTCCGTCCGCAACGAGATCTACGCGCGTTGTTGCATAACGGCATGATGAGTCGTTCAGCTGCTGAAGATATCTTCACACTGCTCCATTCGAAAGCAAGCATTGAACAACCTGCAGTACCAGTTGTCGTCGATGAGCCGCTTGACCCAGTCGTGGCATTCGATAACGTAACTTTCAGCTATCCGGGCGGCAGACGCGCGGCGCATAAAGGACTTTCCTTCGAGATTGCTGCCGGCGAGAGGGTTGGATTCGTCGGGGCTAGCGGAGCGGGGAAGTCGACCATTGTGAAGTTGCTCCTTCGCTTCTATGACCCAGATTCCGGCACTGTCAGAATCGGTGGGAAAGATCTTCGTACTCTGCGCACGGACGACCTCTATCCCAACATTGCAGTGGTACATCAAGACAGCTACCTATTTCACGGTAGCGTGCGAGATAACGTAGGTTTTGGAAAGCCTGATGCAACCGCAGCTGAAATTGAGGCATGTGTGCGCGCCGCAAACGCCCACGAATTCGTGATTCGATTACCTAATGGATACGACACGATCATCGGCGAGCGCGGCATCAAGCTATCGGGCGGTCAACGTCAGCGGATTGCAATCGCTCGTGCTTTATTACGCGATGCACCGATTTTGGTATTGGACGAAGCGTTCTCCGCTGTGGATGCGGAGAATGAAGCCGTCATTCAGTCTGCGCTTGATCGGCTTATGGAGAACCGTACGACACTGATCTTTGCGCACCGACTCTCAAGTGTTATCGGTGCGGATCGTATCGTCGTTTTGGATGAGGGCGTTGTCGTCGAGGTCGGTGAACATCGTTCACTAATGCAGTCACAGGGTCTGTATTACCAGTTGATGAGTGCTCAGGCAGAAGAGAGATTGGAATCGGATCCTTCGTTTGTTGTCGCTAACGACGGAATTTCGACCTCGAAGAATCTCCCCACTGACGATCTTCTGATGGATGCTTCCATTGTAAGTCGAGAAAGTGCAGACGAGATACTGCGAGGTGCGAACCTGAGCTGGGGTGGCGTATTTCGTGAGCTTATACGCCACGTCATTCCGTGGAAAGCGAAGTTCACGTTCGTCCTCATCCTTGGGATTTCTAGGGTGGGTGCCTTGATCGGCGTCGGGGTGGCGAGCGCGCTCGCGGTTGCGGCGGTGAAGCAAGGGGACTCATTCATACCGTACTTGGTCGCACTCGCGATTGTTGCACCATTAAGTGGTTTGTTGCATTGGTTGGAGTCTTGGACCGCACACGACATGGCGTTTCGCATGCTGTCTGAAATGCGAATTTCGCTATTCAACAAACTCGAGCGTTTAGCGCCGGCGTATCTTGTTCGACGTCGAACCGGAGACATGGTTGGGATGGCAACACATGACGTTGAATTGGTGGAGTATTTTTTCGCACACACGGTCGCGCCATCAATCGTTGCGGTTTTGGTACCGACGGTTGTCGTGTGCACGCTTGTTTGGTTCGGGTGGCCAATGGCGCTCGCACTCCTTCCGTTTCTTGCGGCTGTGGCGATCAGTCCCTTCCTAGTACGTCGAAGAATCGACGAATTAGGTACGCGAGCTCAGGAGGCCTTTGGTGAGTTAAACGCTCACGCTGTCGATACGGTCCAAGGATTGTCGGAGATTCTCGCGTATCAGCGAACGATTCCGCGTGCGACAGAATTCATTGAACGTATCGAACGCTATACGAAGCTGCGACTTCCTTTTTACGCCGATCTCTCCATCCAAACCGCGATACTGGAAATCGTCACCGGGCTAGGAGGACTGGTGGTTGTCATGACGGGTACGTATTTAGTTGCTTCGACCTCGCTTGAATCGGCGATATTGCCGATGCTTACGTTGCTCGCGATGTCGGCGTTTCTCCCGGTGTCTGAAATCTCGCACATTGGTCGACAGCTCGCCGATACGCTCGGCGCGACGCGGAGACTGCACACGGTTCATACAGAAGTTGAAAAGGTCACCGATGGTCCAGGAATACATGCACCGGTAAATCCCGAAGGCGTCAAAATCGAAGTATGCAAGGTTGGTTTCTCGTATTTAGATAACGATCGACTTGCGCTAGATGGCGTTAGCTTCACTGTGCCCACAGGTACAACGTTGGCGTTGGTTGGGCCTTCAGGTGCTGGTAAGACAACGGTAGCACACCTGCTCATGCGCTTCTGGGATCCGAATACAGGAACAATCAAGATAGATGGTTGCGACTTGCGCGAATATCCACTTGAAAATCTGCGTGACCATATTGCTTTGGTCACCCAAGACACGTATCTGTTTAACGAGACCTTACGAGCAAACATCCTCATTGGAAATCCCAGTGCGACTTCGTCTGAACTCGAAGAAGCAGTGAATCGGGCGGCATTGCAGCCGTTTATCGACTCGTTGCCTGACGGGTTAGATACCCCTGTGGGTGAACGAGGAGTTCGGCTATCTGGCGGACAGCGTCAGCGTGTTGCGATCGCTCGGGCATTTCTTAAAGATGCCGAGGTGCTGATTCTCGATGAAGCGACTTCGCATCTCGACGCGGTAAATGAACAGGCGGTTCGTCAAACCCTCGACGGACTAATGTCCGATCGAACAACGATTGTCATAGCTCATCGACTTTCAACGGTTCGCGACGCAGACAAGATTGTTGTCTTAGATGGTGGGACTGTGGAGGAAACCGGAAACCACAGCGAGCTTCTCGAGCGTGGAGGACTATATAGCAGTCTCGTAGGTCGTCAGGTTTCACTGGTCTAGTGCGCAAACGATCCTATGATTGATTCACGGCCACCTCTCGTGGCTGAATACCTAGTAGATCACGATAAGTGCAGATTGAATGAGAGATCCAGATCGGCGTACGTTCTTGAAGACCACTTTGGCGATTGGTGCCGCTACTGGATTAGGCGCTCTGGCAGCGCCAGTTACTCGTAGCGGACCTAAGTCTGGTATGACTCAATCTGTTAAAGGTCTTAGAACCCCGAGTCTTGATCTAGTTCGTGTTGGTTTGATCGGAGTTGGCGAGCGTGGTGTCGGTTTCGTCCACCATTTCTGCAACATCGAGGGTGCGACCGTAACTGCGATTTGCGATACGGACGAAGAGGTGCTCGATCGCGCAACGGGGATCGTCTCAGATTTAGGCGGATCGAAACCAACGACATACACCGGCGATGACTACGCATATCGTGGCCTACTTGATCAAAACGACGTTGACATTGTCGTGATCTCGACGCCTTGGCGATGGCATACGATCATGTCGGTCGAAGCCATGGCAAGTGGTAAACACGCATTCGTTGAGGTACCTGCGGTGACGACCGTGGAGGAAGCATGGGAACTCGTCGATACAGCGGAGCGTACGCAGAAGCACTGCATGATGTTAGAGAACGTCTGCTATGGACGGGACGAGATGATGGTGTTCAACATGGTGCGACACGGCTTGTTTGGTGAGCTGCTGCACGGCGAAGCGGCGTATATCCATGATTTGCGATGGCAGATGAAGGAGATCGACCGCAAGACAGGGTCCTGGCGCACACCTTGGCAGACACGACGCAACGGGAATCTTTATCCCACCCATGGACTTGGTCCGATCGCTCAATACATGGGTATCAATCACGAGGACCGATTCGAATATATGTCCTCGATGAGTTCCCCGGCTTTAGGAAGAGCAGCATACGCACAACGCGAGTTTCCAGCAGATCACTCGCGAAACCAGCTCGACTTCATAACCGGGGATATCAATACCAGCATGATTAAGACCCGACTGGGACGGACGATCATGGTGCAGTACGACACGACCACGCCGAGACCTTATTCGCGACACAATTTGATTCAAGGTACGAATGGTGTGTTTGCCGGTTTCCCGAACCGAATTGCACTTGAGCACGGTGGTTCAGGCTCATTCCACGAATGGGACTACGACATGACCAGATGGCGTGCCGAATACGATCACCCACTTTGGAAGGAATCCCGTGAACTCGCTGAAAAACACGGAGGACATGGCGGTATGGACTTTCTCATGTGCTGGCGGATAGTCGATTGTTTAAGAAAAGGCGTAGCCCTAGATCAGAGCGTTTACGACGCAGCGGCGTGGTCGGTGATCAGTCAGATTAGTGCTGAATCGGTTGCTGATCGGGGTAACAGCAAACCGATTCCTGACTTCACACGCGGGGTATGACTATTGCGGCTTAATCTCACCGTCGAATAGTCAGAAAATATGAGCGGATGGCTGCGTTAACAAATCTCGCTCCGCCTTTCGACACGCTCTTAATCGGCGGCGAGCTCATCGATGGCACTGGCCGGGTTGCCTACAAAGCCGACCTCGGAATAAAAGGAGATCGGATTGCAGCGATCGGAGACTTAAAGAGTGTTCGCGCTTCGGAGGAAATCAATGTCACGAATCAGTGCGTCGCTCCTGGGTTCATCGATACGCATACGCATGACGATCAGGCGAGCATGTCGACTTCGCACATGGAGCCGAAAATCAGCCAAGGTGTTACCTCCGTGGTTGTCGGAAATTGTGGTGTTAGTTTAGCTCCACTGGATCATCCATCGATACTCCCTGAACCGATTAATTTGCTTGGCGATGAAGATCACTTCAAGTACAAGGATTTCCAGTCATATTTCGATGCTGTGAATTCGTCGAAACCGAGTACAAACGTAGTGCCCCTCGTCGGTCACAGTTCGCTACGAGTCGCGGCGATGAAAGCGCTTGATCGCGTTGCGCAACCCGGAGAATTAGAAGAAATGACCCAGATGGTTGATGAAGCCATGACGGCGGGCGCAAGTGGAATTTCGACTGGAGTGTTTTACCCGTTGGGACGTGCTGCGGATAACAGTGAAATTGTTCCGTTAGTGCGTAAGGTGGCGGAATTCGGTGGAATCTACGCTTCCCATATGCGGAACGAACACGATGGAGTGATCGATGCCATGCACGAAGTGTTTGAGGCAGCAGCTGAAGGTGGAGCGCCCCTTCTTATCTCCCACCACAAATGTGCGGGTGTTAAGAACTGGGGGCGGAGCAGGGAGACGATGGCGCTTCTCGATTCGGTTCGAGCTACGCAGGATGTGAATGTTGACATCTATCCGTATGACGCCGCTTCCAGCGTGCTGGATCCAGATCTCGTAGAAGAAGACACGCCGACTCTCATTACATGGTCCGCGGCTCATCCAGACGCAGCGGGTGCCTACCTGAAGGAAATCGCACAGGATTGGGGATGCACCGCGAGAAAGGCGGCGAGAAAGCTAACGCCTGCAGGCGCTTGCTACTTTTTTATGAGTGAGGACGATATAGAGCGCATCATGAAACATCCATCCTCGATGATAGGTTCGGATGGACTACCAATGGACGAGCATCCTCATCCGCGACTTTGGGGAACCTTTCCGAGAGTGATTCGCAGATATGCGTTAGAGAAAAGTCTGTTCTCAGTAGAGGAAGCAATCCGAAAAATGACGAGTATGCCTGCGCGTCGCTTCGGACTGCGCTCTCGAGGAAGTTTGAAGCAAGGCAACTACGCGGATTTAGTGGTCTTCGATCCCGCGACGATTTCGGATCGTGCGACCTATGAGCAGCCGAAACAACACGCTGCGGGAATCAGTTACGTGTTCGTTAACGGGCGCCTTAGTTGGGATGGCGGGATGGTAGGTAATCGTGGCAATGGACGACTAATCCGTCGTAATGTCGGAGTCGAGTGAGCCATCAACGTGAGGGACTGTTGACTGTTCTTCATGCTCACGAACGACGGGATTGGCCGCTTCGAATGACCATAAAATTTCGGCGTTTTCTGGATTAACGGTCGTTTGCGAAAAGCAACGTTCAATTCGGTGTAACTTGAATTGCCTTACTTTGTCTAGATTAAAAATCACTACATCACTGTGTCGCACTTCATGAAATTCGGTTTCGTTCCTTTACTGATCGCATCGCTACTTTTTTCCGGATGTGGCTCATCGTCGGTTGTCCCTGCGGTTGACGTTGGTGTGACTCCTACGGGGTACATTTACACGAATGCAGGCGCCGAAGTTGATGTCGATGACATCATTGACCAGACGACAGCGCTGGAGCAATGCAAGAAAAACGGTTTTGACGATGTACGGACTCATCGCCGCGTTCGTCGAAACTGTCATGTTGGGATAACTACTGGTATAAACTGTCGCGCTCGACGTGTCGTGGTTGAACACGAGTGCGTATCAAAGGATGACATCCTAGACGAACCCGCGGCTGGTGAAATTGTTTTGACTCTAACCGTAGATCGCCCGATCCCGTTATCTGTTTTCGCAGAAGCAGACATCATGGCGTATCTACGCGAAAACCATAAATCGTTAGTGGCTGCATCGGTCGAGAACGCTGCGATCCAGGAGGCCGCATTAGCTTCGTGCAGGGCAACCAACGTAAACGTAGATTTGGTCACGCCGTTAGAGACGGATGTGGTGTGCATAGAGCGCAGAGAGACTGCGTGTCTTCAATACGAATTTCATCGACGATTTAGATGTGCCGATACGATGAGTTCGTTTTTCGATCGTTGATCGATGCCTCCCGTCGAGACAGGTGATCGACAGCTTCGGACGATAACCTCAAAGTTACTGATAGCGAAATAGCCTGTGAGTACGCTCGATCTCGATGGTCGTCCTATAAAACACAGTTCGGAAACACAGACTTCATCGACTAGGTTCGGTGGGCGTTGACGGAAATCTCACGAATTTCTTAGCGCGAAATGCGCGTTGAATCAGGTTTTGGCGCAGAAACTAAGGACTTTGTTGAGGAACCTCAACCGGTGGAAGACGACCTAGCGAATACTCTGTGCTGCGCGGAAACTGCAGAGTGATCGGGTACCTTCCTCCTTGTTTTTCGCGTTCTCGATGAACCGTCTCCTTCATGCCGTCCCACTCGCACCACATATCGCACAAATGATCGATCGTCATTTGGTACGGGTTGTAACTTTCGTAGTTGAAGGCTGCGGCAGAAGCGTCGCCAAGTCGGTCGTTGTGATCTCGTGTTCCATGAAGCCAGCGGGGATCGCCTTCGTAAGGATTATTCGGTCGAAAACGTCTTACGCGATAGAAAGCTGTGTAACGCGTGGTTCGCGCGTGGTTCGCGGTTCCGGCATGGGGTAAGCCGTGCAGCGCGACGAAAGCATCGCCTTCTTCAAGGACAACTGGTGTGAGCCAGGTATAGGGATTTCCGCGACTGTCGCGCCACCCTTTGATGTTTACGAATCCACCATGTCGTGTTTGAGGAGGTTGTTTTAGTGCCGCTGGCATGCCCATGTGAGGTGCTCCATCAGCTATCGATGCGGGATCTACTCGCGGCCAACCTGGTCCTTCGTAACCTATGGGACCACCGGCATCGCGTTGCATACGAAAGAACTGTTCCATGTCGTGATGGAATCCGCGTCGAACGCCTGTTTGACCACAACCTATTTCGGTTTGGTCACTAAAGGCGATGCCGACGAACGCTGTGAAGTCGCCGATCGTGAGCGTTCGCTCGGGGTCCATATAAAACGGTGTTCCCATGGGATTCGGAACGGTGTGATCGAGGTGGGACATGTAGCGATGCATTGCGTACGGATCGTTTGGATTCTTACCTAAGGCAACGATATCGTCGATAGTTTCTGGGTAGTACTGTGGGGGCGGAGCCATCATGCCGTCGATGTGACCCATTTCACCTTGATCACCACCGACGTATCCATTGTCGTCCGCGCCCGGCGTGTTGTGTGCGTCGCATGCAATGATTGGAGAGAACGGTCCAATCAGTTCCCGAAGGCACTCACCGAGTTTGCTACCTTCAAACATATTAACGAAACCCTGCTGACATTCAGGGGTGGTAGCGAAGAACTGAAAACCGCGTTGGAAGTCATGCGTACCTCCTTGTGCGCGTAAGGATCTCACGCGTTCACGGGCATCGCGCGTCAAGTCCAGAGGTACGGCGTGTTTTATGATGAGAAAGCCGTCATGGTAGAACCGGGATTTTTGATCGTCGCTGATAGTAGGTTTTTGACCGACTCCATCTGGAAGCGGATTTGAGTTGATTCCAGCGCGGACTTCAGGAAAGTGCTCGTAATCTGAGGGTGGACCATTCGTCGCCAATTCCCAGGAAACTTCACCTGCAACCTCTACGTTAGTCTGATCGTCTTCACTCATGACCGGAATTCATACTACGTCCGACTAAATCGGGCGCCAAATAGAGGACAACGCAATCATATTACGCACTTCTTGCGATCGGCGTTTGAAAAATACACGTGTTTGTATACGCCTACGGTACTGGCTGTGCGATCAAAGACGTCGACTATCAGTAACGAGATGGCGAAGTCTGTTGGTCGAGCTCTATAGAGTTGATGAAGCAAATTGCATGGTCAGTCTAAGTGCTTCTTAGATAACGACCTGAAGACAGCGAACGAAATCGAGAAGGAGATTCGACGAACGAGGTTAATCTTGATCTGAAAGTCTCACGCTTGAGCGGAGCTAGGCCAGCGGCTATTTAGCGCGCGTGACGAGGCGCGGAGCTGTTTGTTCATTGGTGGGCGCTCGCGCCTGTTGTGACGACTTCGATCAAGCATGAATTTAATGCGGTGGCGCATTCGAATCGTCGAAGACACTCGACGATGGTACGGTTGTGGAAGGCGGCGATGGTTGGTTTCTCGAGGTTACCGAGAACGTTCGAATAGTGTTTGCAAACGCATTGCGAGGAAGGTGGCGACTGAGCGGAATGCGTTCTTTTCAGTAGTAATCGAGTGAACGGAACAATCAAACGGCACGTTGTACACCGCGACCGCTTCACATAAGAATCGCCTAGCATTTGAGGAATATGCCGGCATGGGGTTCATCGACGGCTAGGGAATTGCAATCGAGCAACTTGGCAAGTTGGTAGCGAACCTAACCCGATACTATAAATCTATTCCGCTAAAAGACGCGCGAAACCGTAGATTCGGATCTTGAGCACACTCTCTTCGAAGAGCCAGGTCGTAGAACCGAAATCCGGGATATGGATTGAGCTATCAGCGATCTGCCATGCGTTTGATGCGAGAGATCTGTCTTCCGCTCCGGATTTCGTAGCCTTAAGAATGACGACATCATCACGATTCTTCATGGCGATGTGTAGGAAATACTCGGTGTTCGGTTCGAGAACGACGGCGCTTGAAGGTGTGAACTCAGTCGGTGTGCCAACTACGACGCCCGTCGTCTCCAGGATCGCAATGCGATTTCCAGGTCGATTCCCTCTCGCGGTCCACAGATTAACTGTGAAACTATCGACGGACACGTGGAGAACAAAATCCAATTCGATGCGTGTTAATACATAACCCCCAGCATCAGTTCCGGTCGTGAACGTTTGTAGTCGTTCGTCATCAACCAGGGAAGTCGCGCTGACGCTTTGCGACCAATTCGATACGAGCACTGCCTCTGTTTGTCCTTGTATTGGAGAGCCAAGGACGCTAACGTAAAAAAGAACGATCGAGACGGATACGCGGTTCCAGCAAGACTCGTGTACATTGTTACTCTGGATATATTCACCCCGTCGCGACGTTGAATGAGGTGTGAAAAACCCCATAAGAGTACGCCGAGCCGACGCATAAATTGCTATCACCATTTGCGGCGAGAACAGAGCGTTCTCCCGACGGGTCGCGCTTGAACATTGATCCGCACTCGAAATCAGTAGTGCCATACGTAGCTCCTTTTACCTTCCTTGGTAAACCAATAAACCGGTCTTCGAAAACGAATCGATAGTCGGAACCGATTGAAACAAAACGATTAAAGGGTAATTCTGCGATGTCAAATTACGTGCACTCGTATTGAAAGATATCGAGATCGTAGAGCTTGCTATGAAGGCTCTGACCAATTCAGAACATGCTCAGTTCATTTGTAGCCTTCATGACACTAATTGAAACTTGGGCATGATCGATCATCCAGATTGGGAAGTTCTATGAGCGCACCTCGAGTGTGAAATCAAGCCCCGTTTCATTCAGTAGGTGTCTCTTCTCTCAACATCATTATTACTGAACTGATCTAAATTTCAGCGAAGGGAGTGTGACTACGTGATCAGGAAATACGCACTCTCCTGACCGGGCTATCGTACAACGCGATACGCGGACTTAGGTTCAAAGCCACGGGTGCTCCTTCTCGATCTAACGTTATAAAATAACATTTAAGTGATGAGAATCCACAATCAGGGCGAAGAGATAGGTGCAAACTAGGCGTTTTGAGAGAGGTAGCGACCACTTAAATCTCTATGCGGTAGGCATGTGTACTCTTTGCTTGATACACTGCATTGTCCTACCTCTTACGGTTACACTAATTCCCATAGCTGGGTTGATCTCTGGCGATGAGCTCGTACACAAGATACTTGTGTTGTTGGCTGCGCCGGCAACGATCTGGTTGGTCTATAAAGCATCGCAAGGAGATCGAAATCTGGTTTTTATCGTGACCGCCTTAGTGGGACTCGCGTTTCTACTAATTGCCGCGTTCATGGAGGTCATCTCCAGATATGAAACCTCACTAACGCTTGTAGGTGCAACTGTTTTAGGTTTTTCCCACCTACAGAGGTGGTTCCGTCTGCGCCAATTCCGAAGTTCACAACCGCAAGTCTCGTAGTATTGCGTTAGGTTCTCTTAATCTGCGATGAATTCGAAGTTCGTAGTATTAGATTTCAAGAGATTTGCCGTTCGGCGCGTTGTTTTGTAACGCAGTGGAGTAGATGTTGGCTAAGATGCTGCAAGTTCCCGAAAAGTGGCGGAAATTCGCCGAAACGCAATGCGCAAAGGCTGAAGTGCGACTCACGCCGGCACGCTGGGCGTTCTACACGGAGCTCGTAGCAGTTGATCGACCGCTTTCTGCGTATGAACTAATCGCGCGTCAAGAGAGGCGACAGGGAAGAAAGATCGCACCGTTAACTGTATACCGACACCTCGAGTTTCTTATTAAGGTCGGATTGGTACATAAGATTGAATCTACTCATACATATATCGCGTGTGGACATCCTGATCAAGGTCACGAAAGCCAATACCTCCTGTGTACGTCGTGTGGACGCGCGGATGAAGTGGAGTCAGAGGTTGTTCAGAAGGTCTTAAGCGATATGGCGCATAAGCGTGGTTTTAAAACTACGAAATCCGTTGTTGAAGTTACCGGCCTCTGCGAGGATTGCGCGACTCTTAGTGATCTGGCATAGAGCTATATCTCTTTATCGACTCAGTCGTAACGCGCTTCATAACCAATTTTTCGATAAGACATAGAAACAAGATTTTCGATTCCCTAGTTTAGCTCATTTTCTGTCCGAGACGCCGTACATTAGCTGCGCAGTGAGAGGAAAAAGCATGTTTAAGTCCCGGTTCCGCGCTAACGGAATTTCTCTGTGGTCGTTCGCGTGATAGCAATTAGCAATAACACTATGCCAATCACGAGGTATAGTGAACCTAGCCAATGTTTCACTTGAGTAAAAATCGACGCTGATGCCACTTGCGCTTCCGAGATGTTCGGATACGTAAGAAGCATCATTGAAATCTGGACATTCTCCATGAGATCCCAAATTCCTCCGATGATCGGTATATACGCGAACCACCAAGTTCCATCGGTTGCTCGGAATCGGTAAATAAGTCCGGCGAAGAAAGTCACGTAGACGATAGGGAAGAGCGTATCAAGTGCAAGACTGGACCATAGATAGGTCGTTCGACCGTCGGTACCGTACCCTGTCAAAGCTCGCATCGCTTCTGCAAATGAGTAACCGGACATCTCGTCAAGTAACTCACCTTCTATCGGAAGGTTTGGAAATACGAGAAATAAAACGACGCCGACCAGCGCCAACGTCGCGAGAAGCGTACCGGTTTTACCAGCAAATTCGAAGAATCGTCTCAACTCAAACCCTTTTCTCTAATCGCCTTATTGTCCTCGATTAATCGCAATTCTCATCAAGGAATTGCGATACCGGTAGAACACTACTGTCGCGCATTGCGATAGCACGATAACGTGCGTACAGTTCTTCTGAATTTTGAATTTCGTACCGGTCGGGTCGCCGAGAATAGTCAGAACACAAGCGCAACATGCGTCGCTCAATTGCAGGTACAAGGGATCGTTTGAAATAACTTGGGTTGAGCATCTCATCCCAGAACCCGTTCACGTGCTCCGCCCACGTGAAATCGCGCCGTTTAAGCAGGTTACCTTCTCTGCACACGAAAATAGTGTCTTGGTCTTCGTCGGCACCCTCGGACAAGAGACCACGATAAAACAGAAAACCCTCGTAATTTGCGACTAAGTCAGCATTTGAATAGATACCGGACAGTAAATTCCCCCAGATTAGTCCTTCCCATCTTGCAGTTAGCCGCGCAGCCTTAACTTCAGTGCCGAGACGCTGATATCGCGAGTAGAACTTGCGTCCCTGAGAGAAGAAGTGTCCGAGCTTGTCAGTGCTGATGTAAGTGCCATTTACATTAATAGTTCTCGAGAAGTTACCAATGCGTGCGCCGCTTGATCGAATAATCGGCGCGTCTGCAAAAACAGACTCCGCTCTATTACTAGGAAGCCTATCGATTTCTGGAGCAAACATCGCCCAGCGTTCGATTTTGTCGACCCAATGAAAGCCTCCGAGGTCGCGATACACTGCGTAGATCAATGCACGTTCGTTACAGCCACGTGCCCAGTCAGAGGCAATTCTGTTGAGCGCTTCATTGACCTTTGCGTCCAAGATTTCCAAACTGTCATCGAGATCGATCTCTCGGTCGGTGTAAGGGTCGGTCTCTCCTCCGCATACGGTTGCTCCTCCGAAGCATGCCCCTACGAAACACATACAAATGAGAGATCGTTCTGTTGCTCCACTCGGGAAATAGCGTCGCCACGGATTTAACTGAGTCACAGGTGGTGCAGTTTCGTGAGACAGCTTTTCGATCGATTTAAGCTGTAATCGAACCCATCTCACCACCCCCATGGGGGTGGTGAACATTGTCGACGAAACATATTTATGCGGCATGTTTCGCTTTCCTTAAGTCATTTTCGTATACCTCAACCGGCGTGCGATCGCCCAGCGCCTGGTGAGGTCGCTCTTTGTTATAAAAATCGAACCAGCTGCCGATGCGTTGCCGTGCTTCGTGCGGATCCCGGAACGCGTGGAGCAACACGCATTCATATTTCAATGACCGCCATAGTCGTTCGATCATGACGTTATCGCGCCAACGTCCCTGACCGTCCATGCTGATCTGAATGCGCCGACTTCGCAATACGTTCAGAAACGCTTCGCTCGTGAACTGCGAGCCCTGGTCGGTGTTGAAGATGGTCGGCTTGCCGAACTGCCCTAACGCCTCCTGCAAGGCTTCCACGCAGAATCCGGCGTCCAGCGTATTGGACAGCCGCCAGGCGAGGACCCGACGGCTATGCCAGTCCATGATCGCCACCACGTAGACGTGACCGCGCGCCATTGGAATGTACGTGATATCCGCGGCCCAGACCTCGTTCGATGCGTCGATGGCGTGTCCCCGAAGCAGGTATGGGTACGTCTTGTGAGCCTTGTTCGGCATACTCGTGCGAGGTTGTGGATGCAGCGGCGACAAGCCCAGCTCCCGCATCAGACGCCGGATCCGGCGGATACCCACTGTTGTTGTCAACTTAATTTGTCCCGTTTATGGCAAGAAAAAATGTCCCACATATGGGACATTTTGGACGTTGCGATCGGACGCTCGATGGCGACACAACAAGAATGAGATGATGTCGTTTCACTCGATTGGAGTTGGATCCAAGGAAGGAGACGATGTACGACTGGAGTGCGCATATGGACATGCAAGCATTGCTTAAAGCGGGCCTGACGAAAGCGGCGGTGGCGGAACGCTTAGGGGTGAGCCGCCGTACTGTGACGCGGTGGCAGACCGAAACGGAACCCAAGCCGCGGCCACGCAAGCCGCGGATACAGAAGCTGGATCCGTACAAGGACATCATTCGGACACGCTTGCAGGCGTATCCTGAGTTGACCGTGCAACGTCTGTTTGAAGAGGTTCGAGCCGCCGGTTACGACGGCGGCTATGGTCAGGTTCGGACGTATGTCAGCGCCGTGCGCCCGACCTCTGAACCGGCACCGGTGGTGCGGTTCGAGACGCCCCCCGGGCATCAGGGGCAGGTTGATTTCGGCACCTTTCGAACCGCTTGGGGAATGCGTTACGCGCTGGTGGTGGTCCTCGGCTACTCGCGGCTGCTCTGGTTGTCGTTTTACGCATCGCAGACCATGGCCACCGTGATGACCGGCCTGGAACGGGCGTTCACGACGTTCGGCGGTGTCCCGACGGAGTTGCTGTTCGATCAGATGAAGGCCGTGGTGACGTCCGACGGTCGCGAGGTCGGTGGCACCCTCGTGCTGAACGAGGAGTTTCAGCGCTTTGCCGCGCACTGGGGCTTTCGGGTTCGAGCCTGTCGACCTTACCGGGCGCAGACGAAGGGCAAGGTCGAACGTCAGATTCGATACGTCCGCCAGAGTTTCTACTACGGACGGACCTTCATCAGCGACGACGATCTCAACACCCAAGCGCATCGTTGGCTGCAGGATGTGGCCAACCGGCGGAAGTGCAGTGCGATCGGGGAAGCACCGCAGGTTCGGTTCGAACGGGACGAAGCGTCAACGCTGGGACCGTTGGCACCTAGACCCTACCGACCGGTAGCGGCATCACCGCCTGCTGCGAAGCCGGTCGTGGCACGGATCGAAGTCGCCCGTCGCGACCTGGTCGAATACGACGAGATGACCCGATGAGCGCTGTCACCATGACCCGTCGCGATCGGGTCCGGGCCAAGCTGGCCGACCTCAAGTTGCCCGGCGCCCTCGAGATCGTCGACGATATTCTGGCCCGGGCGGACGGCGGCGCCCTAAGCGTCGCCCACGCCTTGGAGGAACTGCTGGACGCCCAGCTCGCGTTACGGGTGCAACGACGATTGGACAGTGCCCAACGGACCTCGCGGCTGCCTTTTTTCAAGACCCTGGACGATTTCGACTTCAGCCTGCAACCGAGTGTGGATCGGACGCAGCTCGAAAGTCTGCATGAACTGAGTTTTCTCCGGCGCCACGAGAACGTGGTGTTCTGCGGACCGCCGGGGGTCGGCAAGACGCATCTGGCGACGAGTCTTGCCATCGCGGCGATCGCCAGCGGTCGGAGCGTGTACTTCACGACCTTGGTCGAAGTCGTGGATGCCTTGCGACAGGCGCAAGAGAACGGTTCGTTCAAGCGTCGTATGGCATTGCTGATGCGGTCGGCGCTGCTGATCGTGGACGAAATCGGCTACTTGCCGCTGTCGGAAGACGGTGGCCGACTCTTTTTCCAACTGGTCAACGCCCGGCATGAACGAGGTTCGATGATTCTGACCACCAACAAGAACTTCGAGGAATGGGGTGGTGTGGTCGGCGACGAAGTGATGGCGGCCGCCATGCTCGACCGCCTGTTGCATCGTTGCCATGTCGTGAATATCCAGGGTGCCAGCTACCGCATGCGGGAGTACAAGGCATCCCGACAACAGGCTCAGAACAGCGCCGGGAAGGCGGCGGTCGCTACGCTCCCACCGCCTTCCCCCGCAGAGGATTAAGTTGACAAAAGTGGGACAAATTAAATTGATAAAAATGGGACATTTAAACTTGACAATGACACCCACCTCCCAGCCTGCGTCCCGCAACGCCAGCTGCAGACGACGACTACCGTAGTAGGGATGCCGTTCATAGATCGATGTCAGCGCCTGTTTCAACGCGGCCTCCGCAGCCGCTGGTCGAGGTGCCCTGGAGCGATAGTACGAGGCTCGCGAGATCGCGAGCAGTGTACATTGGTGCGTGATCGACAATGGTGCCGTCGCATCGATCATCGCTTGTCGTTCGGATCGATCCAGGGCGACAGCTTTTCCTGGAGATAGTCCCGCTCCATCGTCAGTTCCCCGATCTTGCGATGCAGGGCCGCCGGATCCGAGGTGGCATCCGGTGCCTTCGTCTTCCGTCGACCTTCGAACACCGATGCACCGTCCTCGAGCAACTGCTTCTTCCAGTACTGAATCTGCGAGGCCTGAATCTCAAACCGTGACGACAGTTCAGCTAACGTCTGTTCGCCTTTCACCGCCTCCAATGCCACCTGAAACTTGAACGCTGGCGTGAACCGCCGGCGACTTCGCTTGCTGATCATGCGCTTCTCCCGTTGTATCAAACATCACGGGTCCCACACATCTTAAACCAATCGTTAAAACTGTCTCATTTTTCGGCACCACTTCTGTCTTAGATGGGCTCACAGCATCGCGAACTGAGAATATCCTATTTTGTGACATTAGTTTAGACAGAACTTCGGTAACAGAGTCCACTCTGTCGGATCTGTTGTGCTGCTTACATGGGAAATTACGTTTTGAGAGATCGGAGAAGGAGTTTTAAACAGGTAGTGATCACGGCGAAGTTGGTATTCGGAGCGTCGTAATCGGAAACACGACGTGTTTGAATGGGTGGTTGTCGGCTTATTTACGCACAAGATAATTCGAGATAGGCGATGTTGTAACCATTAGCGGAAACGGACGGATGGAGAAACCTGACCTAAGCGGATTGAGAATGACACCGGAGGCGATGCGGCACTTAGCATCGCACGTAACTGACGTCCTGATCGAACGCATTGAAGGTTTGGACGATGCGAGCGCTTGGGACGGGGAATTTCGGGAAGTGTTGGAAGGCGAACTCGGAGGTCCACCGCCTGAGGGCGAAAGATCAGCAGACGAGGTCGTTCAGCAGGTCGTGCGTTACGTACTTCCAAACGCCGCGCGGTTGGATCATCCCCGTTTCTTCGGATTCGTACCGTCGTCCCCTACTTGGCCTGGGATACTCGCTGATTTCCTAGCGTCTGGCTTCAACATCAATTCGTGCACATGGTTGGTATCAAGTGGCACTAGTCAATTAGAGCTCACCGTGGTCGATTGGATGCGAAGTTGGATTGGTTATCCAGAGGGCGCTGGCGGGTTGCTGACGAGCGGAGGGTCGGCGGCGAGTGTAGAAGCACTTGTGACCGCACGCGAGGCCGCGGGACATCCCGAACACCCCACGGTTTACATGAGTGATCAGAGTCATAGCGCATTAAAAAGGGCGGCGCTGATTGCAGGTGTGCGGCGGGATCACATCCGAACTGTGGCTTCAGATGAGCTTTTTCGAATTGACATTAAGAAA
The DNA here is from genome assembly GCA_965220235.1 of Candidatus Azotimanducaceae bacterium. GTDB lineage: Bacteria > Pseudomonadota > Gammaproteobacteria > Pseudomonadales > Azotimanducaceae > Bin55. Next base: position 1,130,881 of record OZ244815.1, read on the forward strand.
TTGCGGAACCAGGTGCACATGGATCGCGAAGATGGACTACAACCCCTCGCGGTTTGTGCCAACGCAGGTAGCGCAAGTACCGGCTCGATAGACCAATTGGAAACGTTAGCCGATTACTGCGCTGCCGAGGAATTGTGGTTTCACGTAGACGCGGCGTACGGAGGATTCGCCATGGTCACGTTAGAAGGGAAGAAACTCCTCTCAGGTATCGAACTAGCTGATTCAGTAGGCATTGACGCGCACAAGTGGTTTTTCCAACCGTATGAGGCAGGTGCGCTGATGGTCAAAAACGCAGAGCATCTCGAGAACGCGTTCGCGATTGGCCACGATGTACTGCAAGATACGGTGTGGGGCGCAAACCACCCGAACTTTGCTGACCGTGGTATGCAACTTAGCCGGACTGCGAGAGCGCTGAAGATTTGGATGTCCGTTCAGACTTTCGGGATGACGAAGTTTCGCGCGGCTGTGCAAAACGGCTTGAGCTTGGCACGACGCGCAGGTGAGTACGTCGAATCGAGTCCGGTGCTGGAGTTAGTAACGCCAGTTTCATTAGGCATCGTGTGTTTTCGCGTCAAACCCGACGTAGGTGACTATGACGAGGAAAGTCTTGAGGACTTGAATCGAAGAGTATTAACCCGTGTGTTTTGGGACGAATTAGCGTTCTTCTCATCCACTTCTCTGAAGGGTGTTTTCTCGTTACGCCTTTGCATCATCAACCACACAACGACTTGGGAGGATGTGCAGAGGACGCTTGTTCGCGTAGAGCAACTCGGTGAACAGGAATTGAACGGGTCGTGAGCGTAGAAAGATAAATCTAAGGAGAACATGGTGACCCGTTGGTCACTAATCGATCAGTACATCAAGCATGCGAGTAATGGCGACATCAACGAACTTGAGGGTCTGTTTAGGAAACAACCTCTCCTTGTTAACTAGCTGGACCGTGAGGGTTGGAATGCACTAGCCCGTGCTGGCGACAAGCGAACTACAAATTGGTTACTCCAGCGTGGAATCGACTGCCGGTTTTGTCCAAGACCCGAGACCACAGCACGTAGGTTGTATCCATCACCCGGTCGCAAAGGGACGAGAATCGAAACCCGATTCATATCTTCTAAGCCGTCTCGGAGTGCTTGATATGCTTAATCAACACATGGAACATGCAATCAAGTTCGAGATGGCGGCTCAAGCCATCTTCGTAAACGCTTGATTTAAGGGGTCATATGAATCGCATAGGTCGGAATTCTGAGTGAAAGGACAGAGGTGGCGACAAGCCGTATTTGTATGACAGAACCAGTAAAAGCGACAGAAACAGATCCAATACAAGCAAGTGACGGGGTAGCAGTCGTAGAGTCAGCAAACGGACCCGTACGCGGTTATATCTCTTCGGAAATCTACACATTCAAAGGTATTCCTTACGCTCGTGCGGCACGTTTTATGCCGCCGGAACCGCCTGAACCGTGGCAGGAAACGAGATTCATGGGCTACTACGGTGCGACGTGTCCATTTGATCTGTGGGGAGTTGCTGCACGAGGTAATGGCGTTGGCATGTTCGCTTTGCAGAACGACTGGGGTTATCCGAGCGAGGATTGCCTCTCGCTAAACGTTTGGACGCCTTCGATCAATGATGACACAAAGCGACCTGTCATGGTGTGGATCCATGGCGGTGGCTGGGACTTTGGCTCCTCTCATGAACTTCCTTATTACGATGGTGAAAACCTAGCACGCAGCGGCGACGTTGTCCTAGTGTCTGTGAATCATCGATTGAACATCCTCGGATTCTTGGATCTTTCCGCGCACGGCGAGAAGTACGAACGGTCTGCGAACGTTGGATTACTCGACCTTATCACCGCTCTTGAGTGGATTCGGGACAACATTGCACAGTTCGGCGGCGATCCCGAGAACGTTACATTGTTTGGTCAATCTGGGGGTGGTGCAAAAATCACCGCGTTACTGAATTCGCCATTGGCGATAGACCTATTCCATCGTGCGATCATCCAGAGTGGAAGTTTTGCCACTGAGTACTTAGACAAATCAGTGGCGCGCCGTGTTGGGTCTTATGTCCTCAAAGAGTTAGGGATTCGCGATGATGACATAGATGCTGTTCAGCAAGTGCGCTATGTCGATTTACTTGAAGCGGGGAAAGCAGCTCTGACAGCCATTGGAGCAGAAACCACAGGCGAGAACGGACAAACGAGTGGGTCAGGTCGCCTTGGTTGGTGTCCGGTGACTGACCCGGTCGTCTTGCCACATGGGGTGTTCAGTCCCGAGTCCATTCCGAATACACTCGACAAGGCGATCATGATCGGAACAACAAAGCATGAATTCTCAGTTTTTGCAGGAAACATCGTCGGGGACGATATGCCATCAGTGCAGACGGTGATCGAGCGGACGTACGGTGAAGAAGCGGAAGCCTATATGAAAGCGGTGCGAGATGCCTATCCGGCGACCCTCAGACCATCCGACTATCTCGATATCGATTTCAGATTTAGACGCGGCGTGATCCGAGATGCCATGACACTTGTCGAAGGAGGTCACGAGCAAGTCTATGTGTATCTTTTTGAGTGGGAATCTCGGGTTAACGATGGTGGTTTGAAGTCCATGCATTGCATGGAGTTACCGTTTGTGTTCAACAACATCGAACTCGGCAAAGAGATCACTGGCGGTGGATCCGAAGCCAAGGCACTAGCCCAAATTGTCAGCGGTGCGTGGCTTAATTTCGCGAGATATGGGAAGCCTGAGACAGAAGGATTACCCTCCTGGCCGCCTTACTCGAAAAACGGTGGAGAAACCATGATCATAAATCAGGAAAGTCGTCTCGGTTGGCACCACGACGCCGATCTACTCAAACTAGCCAGGCAACCTAATTTCTACTCATAGAAAATTCTCCATCTTCACGACCGGTTTATGGAAGTCAATATTTCGGAGCCAGAACGAGTGGAACCACAACACCACGGTCAAGAGGGATTTGTTTGTTTGATTTACTCATCACGAGTTCTACCTGTCAAACGACGTAACATCTCGACTCATTTCGCATGTGAAGAAGCTAGGCGTATTGGCGATTGGTGATCGCAAAACAGTTATTTGACTCGGTCCCGACGATCATGACGACTAACCGTAATCGCACTGAGTCGGTACGCTAACGTTTGACGGTCGATGGCGTACGAGCGACGTCCTATGTAGCGTCGTTTCTCAGTGACGATCTAGCGCAATTTCACGAACGATTAAGTTACCGATTTCTTAAGAGCGATGCACTGTGACACGATCACCGTTTTCGATGAGAGTTGATGAAGCTAACAGTGACGCGCTGTCAATCGTGCCGCAACGCTTCAATTGGATCCAGTTGCGCTGCCCGTCGTGCTGGCCATATTCCGAAGAAAAGTCCGACGCCAACGCTGAATATGACTGCGAGTAGTACTGCATCAATGGATATGAATACATTCCAATTAGCAAACTCGATCAGAGCCCAAGCACCTCCAGCACCGAGCGCGATACCTAGCATCCCGCCAAGTGCGCCAATAGTTAGAGCCTCGATGACGAACTGCATAAGAATGTTGAACCGCGTTGCTCCCAACGCTTTGCGCACACCGATTTCGCGTGTGCGCTCCGTAACTGATACTAGCATGATGTTCATGATGCCGATGCCGCCTACGAGCAGGCTGACTCCGGCGATCGAGGCGAGGAGAAACGCGAAGATTTCAGTAGAAGCTTGAGCCATCTCCATGAACTGGCGCCGGTTCATGATCATGAAATCGTTGTCTTCGCCAGGACGGATTTTGTGCTCGCGACGCAATACGCGCTCAATGTCCACCATGCCCATCTCCAACGAGACGCCTTCCGCTACCTGCGCCGACAAGCTGCGTAACCGGTCCTGTCCGAACACGCGTAGCTCAGCAGTGGTCAGTGGAATGAACAGTTGGTCGTCTGGTTCCGGACCGAAACGCTCGCCGACCTCTTCGAAAACGCCAATGATCTCAAACGGTATGCGGTTAATGGTGAGCGTGCGCCCTATCAGGTTTTCGGCGGTCATCTCGAGGTTTTGGGGAATCTCGCTACCTAGTACAACGACCCGTCGACGCGTAGCAAGGTCACTCGTCGTGAACATTCGCCCGGCAAGAATGTCGACCGCGTGAACCTCCGGGAAGTTCGTCGTGGTGCCAACTACGTCGTGGAACAAGGTCCTGTTGCCATACTTGATCTGGCGACCGCCGGAAAGTTCCGGGACGACTTGGGCAAGAAGTGGCGCATCGCGAACCAGTGCTTCGTAGTCATCAACGGTAAGCGAAACGCGGTTGGCAGATGCGACGCCGCGCCAAAAGGACTGACCTGCCACGACGGAGAGAACGCGGGTACCGAGTTGCTCGATTTGCTCGTCCACGGCGCGTTGTGCACCTGTACCGAGCGCAATCATCGTGATCACTGCCGCCACCCCAATGATGATTCCGAGCATGGTTAGGCTCGAGCGAAGCAGATTGGCAATGATCGACGCCAACGCTACCCGGACGGTTTCGATAATGGACATCAGTCATTTCCACGTTGGCTGAGACCCGGTATCCCGACACGACCACTGATCCTTTGCTGAAAGCTCTCTTGCGCGCGCACGAGCGACGCGCTAGGTAGGATCAGGACGTGGTCATCGTCGTTGAGGCCTGTGATCACCTCGGTATGGTCAAGATCGGTAATGCCTGTGCGGACGTGCAAGGCGGTCGGCTCGCCATTACGCAGCGCGAAGACCATGTAGTCGCCGCCAAGTTGAGTGTCCACGGACGAAGCGCGACGACGTGGTTCTTGGCCTCCTGGTCGATTAGTACCGGTTGGTTCCCTGCGACCACTCATTTGTTGGCGCGCTTGAGTCATGAGCTCCCTCTCGTCTGCGGAGAGTTCCTCGCCATTCCGTTGTTTCATGAATATCGCGCGTATCCGTTCACGGTCAATCGATGTTCCCCCGTCAGACGCAGTAGTTGAACGCCCTCCAACGCCCGCTGGCGCTGGTGCTGCGGCAAGCATTTCGTCGACGATTTCACGATCCAGTCCAAGGACACTCCCGGCGACATGGATGTCTTGCGCGGTGCGAAGAGCAGCGCTAGGAACGCTCACTACGTTCTCGCGACGTGCCATTACGACTTCGACTTCCGCGTTCATTCCAGGCTTCAAAAGCCCTTCGCGGTTCACCAAGTCGATCAGTACAGGGAACATGGTTACGTTCTGTTCTGCTACAGCTTGCGGTTCAATCTTGATGACTTCGCCTCGGAACGACTGGTTTGGGTATGCGGCGACGTTGACTTGCGCGATCGTACCGGGTTGTACCTTTCCAATATCGATCTCGTCAACCAACATGCGCACCTGCACATGGGAGAGATCAGCCATCTTCATTAGTAACGTGCCGCCTCCGACATCTCCCATTGGTGATGAGATCACTTGTCCTTGTTCGACAAGCAATCCGATCACGGTACCTGTAATTGGCGAGTTTATGTCTGCGTCCTCAAGCTGGATCGTCGCGTTCTCAACTTGGATTTCCCCACGCACCACCTCCGATCGAGCGGTGGCGTGGTCAAGGACAGACTGCTCATAGTCGACTTTCGATAGAGACTCTTGTTCGTAGAGTTTGATGATTCGATCCAGTTGCGATCGCGTATTGGCTTGGCGCGCTTTAGCGACTTCGAGACTAGCTTTAGCTTGCTGTAGTGAGTTGTCGAGTACCCGTCGATCGATGCGTGCAAGTAGCGTTCCAGCTTCGACGTAATCGCCGGTATCAACAGACAGTTCGAGGATTTCGCCGGACGCCTTGGATTTCACTTCGACTGTCGTGACCGGCTCTATGATCCCTGCCGCTTCGACCGCGACAGTTATGTTTCTACGCTCGATCGGTACTGACTGGTACAGTGCGACCTGCTCCGCCTCGGCGGTATCGTCGTCGACAAATTCGTCGATTTGATCGCAGGCGGTAAGAAGCGCGAACGCAGCTGCGAGCGCCGTAAAACATCTTTGGCTCATCGTTAGGAATCCTTCGCCTGGGAGGTAGTCCGACTAGCACTCATCTTCTGTCAGTCGTGCCGGTGAGGTAATCTTCCGTCACGACGCCGTCCATCAAGTGGACGTGACGTCCCGCTCGTCGTGCGATGTCTGGTTCATGCGTGACTAGGATGATCGTTTGCCCAGCTTCGTGAAGTGTTCCGAACAAATTCATGATGTCCTGCCCGGTACGACTGTCTAGATTTCCGGTTGGTTCGTCCGCCAATAGGATGCTGGGATCGTTCACTAGAGCGCGAGCGACGGCTACTCTTTGTCGCTGTCCACCGGAGAGTTCGTTTGGCCGATGGCTCATGCGATCTCCCAAGCCGACCCTTTCGAGTGCGTCACGCGCTCGAATTCGTCGCTCGCGCCGAGCTACGCCGGCGTAGAGTAGTGGTACTTCGACATTTTGAAGAGAGTTTGCCCGCGGCAGAAGATTGAAGGTTTGGAAGACGAATCCGATACGTCGATTGCGTTCTCGCGCCAACGCGCGGTCGCCAAGCTTCGAGACGTTCTCACCCGCCAGCCAGTACTCACCGCCAGACGGCTGGTCGAGACAACCGATGATATTCATCAGAGTGGACTTTCCTGAACCTGATGGACCCATCACTGCTACGTACTCGTTTTCGCGGATTGTGCAGTCGACGCCGCTCAGCGCATGGATCGTTTCCGTACCCATGCGGTAGTTCTTTTGCAGGTCTTTCACTTGAATGACCGGCGGAGTTGCGGTCGGTTCGCCTGTAGGAGCGTTCGCCGACATGATGGTATGTCTTGGTTTAAAACAGTTTTTACGTAAATTGCACTACGATCCGTCGATACCTCTCTCGCACTCAATAATCGGAAGGATCCGGGAATTACTGGCGGAGAGGGAGGGATTCGAACCCTCGGTAGGTTTCAGCCTACACACGCTTTCCAAGCGTGCTCCTTAAACCGCTCGGACACCTCTCCGTGTCATTTCCAATCATCACACACCAGGCTACGATATCAGCGTACATCGCCCGAACGACGTACTTACTTAAGTCAAGTTACAGTTAATTTCTATTGTGTGACGCGCTTGCGATGGCGACGAATTTTAGGATGCGGTTTGTTCTTCGACGCTTTCTTCCTGACTATCGCGCTTCTCTGCGCCTAGGTCGTACTTCCTTAAGTAGTGCCGAAATTGATGATACGACAAACTTAGCGCTTCGGCGGCCGAACGCTGGTTGTATCGATTCGACTCGAGTGCGTCATTGATCCATTTGACTTCAATCTGTTCGATCTCGTCTCGCAGATCGATTGGAAACCTAGGTGTTGAACGAGCGTTCAAGGTGCCGACCGGAACTGTTTTAGGAGTAGGTTCTTGCGGTCGGTACGGTGATTCGAAGGGATCTAGTACGATCTGCGAAATCGGCTCGTTTTCGTCGTTACGGTAAACCGCGCGTTCAACGACATTTTTGAGTTCTCTTACATTACCTGGCCAACGGTAATCAAAAAGTTCAGCCATCGCCTCATCGGTAAATCCGTGAAAGAATTCACGCTCAAGTTCTGTCGCCATGTTGATCGCGAAAAACTCGGCGAGCAGTGGGATATCGTCAGTTCGCTCGCGCAATGGTGGAATCGTGATAACGTCGAATGCAAGTCGATCCAATAAGTCGATCCGAAATCGGTCGCTGTCGGCTAGCGCGACTAAGTCTTGATTAGTTGCCGCAACGATTCGTACATCTGCAACTAAGGTTTCATTACCTCCGAGTCGCTCGAACTGACCGTATTCGATTAGGCGTAGGATCTTTTCTTGCACGCGTGTCGCAGTCGTTGCCACTTCGTCAAGAAACAATGTACCACTATGGGCGCGCTCAAAGCGCCCGACGTGGCGCTTCGCCGCACCTGTGAATGCACCCGCTTCATGACCAAACAGTTCCGATTCGAGAAGGTCGTCGCTGATGGCTGCACAGTTCATCTGCAGGAACACGGAATCCCAACGGGGAGATCGATAGTGCAGACGGGAAGCAAGAAGCTCCTTTCCGGTCCCTCGCTCACCGACGAGAAGAACCGGTTTACTCAGTGCGGCTACCGCATCGACCGCATCCAATGTCTGAAGGAAGACGGCGGATTCACCAATTAGTTCGTCAGCGTCGTAAGCCATGTGCGTAATTTATCAGAAAGTGGTGGTTTTAACCACTTTACAAGTAACATAAATTGCAGAGATCTGTAAATAAACTAAATAAATCAAGCTGTTATGAATTTGGTGGTTTGTTGGCATAGTTTGTGTTTTATTCAGAGTACATAGTCAATCTCCACTTAGAGGGCTAAACATGAAGGTATTCAAACGCATGGCTGACATCATGAATGCCAATATCCACGCGATGCTCGACAAAGCGGAAGATCCACCGAAAATGGTTCGGATGATCATCCACGAAATGAACGATACGCTGGTGAAGGTGCGCATGACGGCCGCAAAGGCGATCGCAGACCGCAAGGAAATTACGCGACACCTTGAAGCCAAACGAGCAGAAGCTGCAGATTGGGAACGAAAAGCCGAATATGCGGTGCGTCGTGACCGAGACGATCTTGCTCGTGGTGCTCTGGCAGAGCGTCGGCGTTGCGAACAGGATGTCGAAAACCTTGAGCGCGATCTGAAGGTCTCCGATGAAGTCGAAACCAAGCTTCGTAACGATATTGCCACACTCGAAGGCAAAATCGCTGAGGCGAAGGCTCGTCAACGTTCAATCATCGCTCGTGCACAGACTGCGCGCGTACAGAAAGGGGTTCGCCGCCAGCTGTCGCGACACAATATTGATGAAATCATGGTTGGGTTCGAACAATATGAACGCATGATTGATGAACTCGAAGGTCAGGTTGAGAGCTACGAGTCGTCTGAATCGATGACATTGCATGAGGAATTTCAAACGATTCAACAAGACGAAGAACTTGATGAAGAACTCGAAAACCTCAAGTCTCGCATGAACCGCGAGTCGAAAGAGCAATCAGAGGAAAAGCAAGCCTCATAAGGATTTGATGAAATGGAAATTCTGGCTGCTCTCCTACTTATCCCGACGATTGTCTTCCTCGTCGTCGTCGCGCCTCTATGGATCATCTTGCATTACAGCTCGAAAAAGAAGATGACGAGGCAATTGTCGGATGAGGATCAAGATGAGCTGCAGAGCCTTGCGGACCAGGCGAAAGACATGGCGAATCGTATTGAGACGTTAGAAGCGATCCTTGATGCAGAAACGCCGAACTGGCGAAATAGGTCGGATGAACTGAAATGAAACGTTCTCGCGGAAGATTCGACGATGACTACGATGACGTTGCGGCTGCTTATCGAAGCATGAGAAGACGTCGCCGGTCGAAAGGGCTATATCGTGATACCGAGCGCGGGATTCTCGGTGGCGTTTGTGCTGGTATCGCAAAGTACCTAGGTATCGAGCCTTGGATTATTCGAGTTATTTTCATCGCGTTCACTTTGTTGGGCGCTGGAGTAATTCCTTTGGTTGTATACATCGTCCTGGTGTTCGTATTGAACCCGGAACCTGTCTATGGGAGTGATTGGGACGAACCCGATGAAGAAGCGGAAGATCGATCTCCTTATGCCGCTATTCGTAGCAGTCCGCGATTGGGATTGCGCGTCGTAAGCGCGGATGTTCGTGAACTTGAACTGCGACTACGTCGCATGGAACGTTATGTCACCTCACCGAAATACAACCTCGACAAAGGATTCTCCGATATAGGTAATCAGTGACGGCTTATCACATCAGGATGAATCTCTACATTAACCCGTAATTTTGACATCTTGTCGCGAATAATCGCGTAAAAATCACGGCTCACCGTCAACATGATGATCTGATAAGCGTGGTCCATGCGCTCCATATGGAATCTTGTGAGAGAAACGCCGTAGTTAGTTCGAATTAATCTAAAGGGTAAGGTGATCGGAATGTCCTCCCTGCATTGCCATTTTCGACTTAATACACAAGATTTCCTCTACTGATGTTGTCAGTGTCGATCGTACCGATTTGACCTAGGAATACTCTAGACCTCTCGCTTGCTCGTACTTTCAGTGATCCTACATTTCCCAAGATCACGCGAGCGTAGCGTGTACAGTCAACATGTGCGTGATCAACATCGAGTTCTTTAGAGTCTACCGTAGCTTGCATCCCAGCGGTTAGACGATGATTCAACGCTTGGCCAGAAAGTACGACATGAGCTAGAGAATTTGCGAGTCCTGCGAGATTGTCTACCTTGATCGATGTTGCGTGTATCGTACATGCACCGCTAATTGCCTCGTATCTGAATGTGTTACATCGTAGGTTCTCAATGTAAATATGGCTCCCAATACTGGCATTTACACTGAATTCCTCCGCTTCGTAATCCTTGATCGAAATGTATGCCAGTCGCTTGTGTGCGCAGACACGACGTAAGCTGTTTTGCGGTACTACCGCTCGTATCAACGTCTCGTGTAGGCCTCTTGTATCGTCTTGTCGGAAGAACGAATAAGGCGATGTGCGCTTTGTGAAAATGACAGTGCCACTTCCTTCATTGATTTCGATCTCTCGAGATGCAGTTTCGCTAAGTTCCAATATGGTAGTCTCGTTTGAATAGCTTGGAACTATTTCAAGTTTGCCGCACATCCGATTTCCGAATATGAGCGTATGTACTGGGTGGTCATATTCGATACTGTTCGGGAAATCTCGGCTCTCCTCTTCAGTCAAGGATTGGTCCGACTGGACGGTCTCTGTGTTCATTAATTTCCTAGCCGAAATCAGTCTAAAAGGTTATAGGTTGTATGGGGTTTCATGTCAAGACGAGTAGGCGTCACTTAATGGTCGATATCGTTTTTTGCGAAAAACAGAGTCTCAAGATAGGCTAGCAGAAACTTCTTCGTTAGGTCGAAAGTGACAAAACAACAGCTTTTTTATTTACCGTTGAATTTGGGTTACGCCCTATCTATAGACGATGGGTTGAGCACGTTTGGTATGTCCGTAAAGATTGCTGCGACACCAAGTTCGCGCAACTGTACTGCTCGAGCGATGTCGTTCACGGTGAATACGTAGACGGTGAATCCCGCATTGAACATCGCGAGTAGATAACCTGGATCTGCTACCGCGTCCATGACGTGAATGTTTTCAACCCCAAGGGACGCACCTGTCGCCAGGACATTCATGTCGTGGACTCTTGTCAGCAGTGCGGTAGGGACGTTCAACGCATGAGATTTGAATTGCTCTAGTTCGTCAACCAGAAATGAGGAGACTAGATATCGGTGCGCGTGAGTGCGGATAAATTCAGCGGCAGGACGTCCGGTATGAGGTCCCTTCAACTCTATGTTAATGCCAACACTTGGTGGCACGATGTCCCAAACTTGGGCAAGTGTCGGGATAGGCTCGTCATTGCGTAGACGCAACCCTGCAAATTCCGTTTGCGAGAACGAAGTGATCGAACCAGTTGAATCGGTCATTCGTTCGACCGTGTCGTCGTGGAACACGATCAGTTCGTCATGAACGAATTTGACGTCGAATTCAATGGCATCAACACCGCTAGCGAATGCGATCTCGAACGCCTCAAGCGAGTTTTCGGGAGCGTGACCGGCGGCACCTCGATGACCGATGACTGAAAACGGTCGTTGAAGAAATGGGTGATTTCGAAGATCGCTTATGGTCATTGTGTGTATATGACTTTTCGAGTTTCGATCTTCCTCATCGGTAGGTGCGTCACTCGCTTCACTATTTATCTTTGCACTCTGTTGTTGCGATAATCGCATACCTTGACGTTTTTTGAACGATCACGCTAAGCAGGAATTCTCACCACAGTGCTTGTGCGGTCCAACGTTCATCGTATGACTCCGCTATAGCTGTGAGACGAAGACGAGCTACCTAACACCTAACCATGACATATCAGGTTCTCGCACGGAAATACCGACCCGGTACACTTGCTGAGGTCGTAGGACAACCCCAGACAGTCAAAGCGCTCGTCAACGCGTTTGACCGCCAACAGCTCCACCATGCATACCTGTTCTCAGGGACCCGTGGTGTAGGTAAAACGACGCTTGCTCGCATCATAGCGAAGTGTCTGAACTGCGAAACCGGGGTGACATCGAAGCCTTGCGGGATTTGTGCGAATTGTGTGGCGATCGCGGACGGTTCATTCGTTGATTTGATCGAAGTGGATGGTGCATCGCGTAACAAAGTTGAAGAAACTCGCGATTTACTCGAGGATATCTCTTACCTCGCAACGATGGGAACGTACAAGGTGTACATCATCGATGAGGTACATGCGCTTTCAGACTCTAGCTTTCAGACTTTACTGAAGTCACTTGAAGAACCGCCAGAGCATGTGAAGTTCGTGCTAGCGACCACGAATCCGGACAAAGTTCCCGTTACGGTGCGTTCGCGATGTATTCAGTTCCACCTACGCACGATGTCGATCGAGACCATCGACGAACATCTACGCACAGTTCTTGATAAAGAGAGTATCGGCTACGATGATGCTTCGGTTCGCACCCTTGCGCGCTTAGGCCAAGGTAGCATGAGAGATGCACTATCCCTCACAGACCAGGCGATCGCGTTATGTGGGACGGATCTGAATGAAGCGTCAGTTGTCGAAATGCTCGGATGTGCGCCGCAGAACGATGTTGCCGTGTTGCTTGAGAATCTGGTATCGCGTGATCGTGACAGTCTGTTCGGAACTGTCTCAGAACTGGTCGCACGCGGCGTCGATTTTTCGGAAGTCCTCGCGGGACTTGAGAGCGGCGTGCACGCGCTCGCGATGGCGAAAGCCACGAGTACATCACCTGGTGATACGTTGGTCAGTTTGCTGGATCGATGTGATACCGCATGGTTGCAGCAGGCGTATCAGGTACTGATCATGGGCGGTCGTGACATGCAGTATGCACCCGAACCTCGTGTCGGGTTTGAGATGACGATGTTGCGACTTCTGGATTTCGTGCCGATCGAAATCCAGAATCAAACGCCTGAACCGATCGTGGATAAGCCAGTTCCTGAGAAAGCTCCCCCTGATGCGCCGCCATCTTCTCAGCCAGTCTCGTCGCACGACGAGCAGACGTCTCGAACACAACTTGAAACCGAGGCGAATTCGACCGATGAACGTCGAAAGGCGTGGCAAGAACGGCCGAAGCGCATGCAAGCGAAGCGGGCCGAGGAACGTCGGATCGAGAAGGAGCGAAGCGAAAAGGCGAAGGAGGCGGCGATGCGAGTATTTACCTCCGACGATGAATTACCCTACGTCCAAGTTCTGAAAGAGAGATTCAATGCTGAATTTGATGCGGAATGGCTGGACGACAAGAATGCGAAACCGCAATAACTTGCTCTTTCTCTTATAGAACGCGATAGGATTGGGATATGAACGCAGAAGATCTGAATAAGTTGATGTCCGGATTGAAGGGTGGTCTTGATCAGATCATGCCTCAGGGTTTAGGCACCATCGACGAGGAAATCGAGACCGAAAGCGGCGGCGGATTGGTTCAAGTTGTGGTCGGCACGAACGGTCGTGTCGCCAAGATCAGCATTGACCCGTTATTGCTTGACAAGGAAAACGTCAGCCATCTTGAGCAGCTGCTGATCGCTGCGGTCAATGACGGTCGATCGAAGTGGGAAGAAGCGTTGAAACAGAAGACGATTTCGACGTTTCTTCAAAATCCACCGGAAGGATTTGATCTTCAAAAAGCCATGGCGGACGCTCTAAAGGTGCTCGATCGTTAGTGGCATCCCTTACGCCGCGCATTGAACAGGTCATTCATGCGCTGCAGTGTCTACCTGGGGTTGGACGCAAAACAGCCACTCGAATGACGCTGTTTCTATTACAAGGTCACCGTGAAGACGCTGAGCATATAGCGACCACGATCAATGAAGCCTTAGCAACCGTGACATCATGCGCAAAGTGCCACAACCTATCCGATGCAAAAGTGTGTGACATCTGTACGGATGAGCGACGCGCGAACGGTCAGCTATGCGTGGTTGAAACCGCGGCTGATCTTGTCGCAATCGAGGAGACAGGTACGTTTCAAGGGCGCTACTTTGTATTGCATGGTCTGTTGTCACCGATTGATGGCATTGGACCGGATGAGCTCAGCCTAGGAACCTTTCTTCCATGCGTACGCGACGGCGCGATTCGTGAAGTCATCGTTGCGTTGAGCACGACAGTTGAAGGAGAAGCGACCACGCACTTCATCAGCGAGTTGCTTGAGAACTCAGGTGTGGCGCTCACGCAATTGGCACACGGAATCCCAGTCGGCGGCGAACTCGGTTATGTCAATAGCCGCACCATCACCCAAGCATTTCAGCGTCGAGTGAAACTTGATTCCTGAATACACGCTAATCGACACAGAGGAGGGCTTTCAAGCGTTCATATCCCAGAAGCCTCGACGATTTGGATTCGATACGGAGTTCACACGTGAACGGACGTTCAACCCGATACCGGAATTGCTGCAGATCGACACCGGTGAACGCATTGGGATCATCGACTTGCGCGCGGAACTGCCAATCAACCAGCTAAAACACTGGTTCCAGGACGACGATATCGTTCGCATTGCTCACAGCACACCAAACGATATTGAAGTGCTCAATGAGGTGTTTCAAGACGAGCTTGGTGTCATCGAAGACACGCAGCTCGCGCACGCCTTTCTACATGCTGGACAAATGCAGAGTTACGCTAAACTCGTCAAGCATGAGTTTGGTATGACCCTCGACAAGTCAATGCAGCGGTCGCGATGGAATAAACGGCCGCTTTCACGCGAACAATTAGATTACGCGGCTCTTGATATTGCACATCTCAATGAACTGTGGGTGGTATTGGTCGAGCAGCTTCGAGAAACCGGGCGATTGGCGTGGTATCGAGAGGAACGGAATCGCGTACAGACACCAGACGTGGACGATCCGAATCGCGTTGTAGGAAACGCACGTCGCTTAATGCAACTGAACGAACGTGGATTACAGTTTTTAAGATCACTCGACGATTGGCGCACGAAACGCGCGTCCTCTATGGACATCCCGAAGAATTGGGTTCTTTCTAGAGACCAGTTATTTCAGCTTGCGGGTGAGCGGTCGCTGAAGGATCAAGCTTTACGAAAGGTACTGTCGTCAAAACAGGTGGATCGTCACCGGCGGAAACTGCAGGAACTACATCGTCAAGCGCAAGCTGCGGCGAAACGAAGTGCGCTTACGCCACCGAAACGGTTGAACAAGATCGTCAGAGCGTTGGGAGAGCAGTGCAACACATTGGCCAACCAGATGAATGTCAGCGAGGAAGTTCTGGGATCGAATAAAGACCTGCTTTTCGCGATTCGAGCATACCTGAGCGAGGGTGAATTGCCGTCTTGGTTCGGGACCTGGCGCACAGATTTGATCGGAGACGCAACCATAAGCGCGGCCGATAGCTTCGCTCGCGAAATTGCAATCGCGGAATAAAAAACTCAGCCAATAACGATGCGAGAACATTTCTGGGAAACAAAGTCGTTAGAGCAACTTGACGATGACGAGTGGGAAGCACTTTGTGATGGATGTGCTCAATGCTGTCGTTTGCGATTCCGTGAATCTGAGAACGATCGAGTCGTCACGACGACATTGGTTTGCGCACAGTTGGATTTGACAACAAGACGTTGTACCAACTATCCAAAACGGCACGAACTCGTGCCAGACTGCGTGGAACTCACACCAGAGACAGCGCGATCATTCGATTGGTTGCCTGAGACGTGCGCCTATCGCCGCGTCGCAGAAGGTCGATCGTTGGAGGAGTGGCACCCACTCATTTCTGGTACGTCGGAATCGGTCAAGCGAGCCGGGGTGAGTGTGTCGGATCAGGTCATTTCTGCGGCGAACGTGCATCCTGAAGACATTGCGTCGAATATCCTGAAATGGGTATAGGTCGACACTAGATGGAAGGTGCTTATTGGATCGCTTGGATCGTACTGTATGTGTTTGGAATCGGATTGATCGCGCTTTGTCTTTATCCCCTGAGGCGCCATTTTTATATCGCGTTTTTTCTTGGCTCGATGGGCGTCTTCTGGATGCTGGTACCGATTCCTTTCAACGAGGTCCATTGGGCACCGCTCTTTGTCACGTTGACGTTTCAATTGTTTTTGGATCCAGAAGCAAACTATGCGCTTTCTGCGACGGCTGCGACGATCGGAACATTCACCATACTGGCGGCGACGCTTGTGTTGTACGGCTTTAACTTCGGTTATCGACATATTGCCGAGTTTGTCCGTCATCGATTAGGAACCATGCGGAAGTATCGAACTGCAATTGATCGCGCAACCGTTGCAGATGACATTGAAAGCGATTCGGACGAAACTCAGAAAACACTCACAGAATCGCAAGAGCGTACTGAACGAACATAGCTAAAATGCCACGTTGTGCGCCGTTCGGTCGCGACGTGCGTTTCCTATTCTTCTAACCGCGGATATTTCATGATTTTTGACAGTACCGACACCTATATCTCGACGGACGAGCTTTCGATGGCTGTAGATGCCGCGGTCAAGCTTGAACGCCCATTGTTGGTAAAAGGTGAGCCGGGCACTGGCAAGACGTTACTTGCGATCGAGATTGCTAAATCGCTGGATTGTGAAATTATCGAATGGCACATCAAATCGCAGACGAAGGCAAGTCAAGGTCTGTATGAGTACGACGCTGTGTCACGGTTGCGCGATTCGCAGCTAGGTGATGAACGTGTAGGCGACATCCGCAACTACATCAAACGCGGCAAGCTTTGGGATGCGTTTACTTCCGACGAACGTTGCGTACTGCTAATTGACGAAATTGACAAGGCCGACATTGAGTTTCCGAATGACTTGCTGCAAGAGCTCGATCGCATGGAGTTCTTCGTATACGAAACGCAAGAAACCATCGTCGCGAAACATCGACCAGTCGTTGTCATCACGTCGAACAATGAAAAAGAACTCCCGGACGCATTTTTGCGTCGATGCTTTTTCCACTACATTAATTTCCCAGATCGAGAAACCATGGAGCAGATCGTCGAGGTGCATTACCCCGCGATCAAGAAGGATCTAGTCAAAGAAGCGATGGAGATCTTCTTCGATGTGCGCAAGGTTCCGGGATTGAAGAAAAAGCCGAGTACGAGTGAGTTGCTCGATTGGCTCAAACTGCTGATGGCTGACGATATTCCTGATGAGATCCTCACGAATCGAGACACCAGTAGCGCAATCCCGCCACTCTATGGTGCACTCGTCAAGAACGAGCAGGATGTTCACCTGCTTGAGCGTCTCGCATTTATGAACCGACGGGACAATCGCGGCTAAGGGATCGTCAGCGATGCTCATTAATTTCTTCCTGACCTTACGGCGTTACAACGTACCAGCGACCATTCGCGAGCTGATGGATCTGATTGCTGCGATGAAGCAACGGATCGTTTATGCAAACGTCGACGATTTCTATCTACTGAGTCGAACGTGCCTCGTCAAAGACGAGAAGAACTACGATAAATTTGATCGCGCCTTTTCGGCCTACTTCAAGGGTTTAGACGATCTACACGGGCTGCTTGAATCGCTCATTCCCGATGAGTGGTTACGGCACGAAATCGAGCAATTGTTGGACGAGAAGGACCTCGCGGAAATTGAATCGCTAGGCGGGTTAGAGGCATTCATCGAGGGCATTGCTAAAAAACTGCGCGAAGAAGCTGAAGAACAAGCGCGTCAGGAAGCGGAGCAAGCGCGACGCGAAGGGCAAGAGGGCAATGCCGACCAAGACGGACGATCCGGTCCGGGCGGTAAAGGGAAAAACAAGAAGCGCAAAGCCCGTAAGGTTTGGGATCAGCGGCAATACAAGAATCTAGACGATTCTGTTGAACTAGGTACTCGGAATATCAAGATGGCATTGCGTCGGCTACGCAAGTTCGCGAGGCAAGGCGCTGACGAAGAACTGGACATGGACAACACGATCCAGTCGACGGCTCACAACGGTGGCATGCTTGATATCAAGATGCGACCGGAGCGTAGAAATACGGTAAAGGTCTTGACGTTCTTTGACATTGGTGGGTCGATGGACGCGCATGTCAAGATTTGTGAGGAACTGTTTTCAGCGACTCGAACTGAGTTCAAACATCTTGAGAGTTTCTACTTTCATAACTTCCTTTATGAATCCGTCTGGCAAGATAACAAACGTCGCTTGAGTGAAAGGATTCCGACTTGGGAGATCCTGAATAAATACGGTAGTGACTATCGCGTCGTGATCGTAGGCGATGCCACTATGGCACCGTACGAAATAACCCATTCGGGCGGCAGTGTCGAGCATTGGAATGAAGAACCTGGTGCGGTGTGGATACAGCGAATCAGCACGATCTATCCGAAGCTGATCTGGATCAATCCGACGCCTCAAGAGACATGGGAATACTCGTCTTCAGTAGCGATAACGCAGGACTTAGTTGACAATCGCATGTATCCGCTCACGATCCGTGGGTTGGAAGATGCGATGAGCTTGCTTTCGAAGTAGGTAAGCGATAACTAACTTTACGGCCACAACTGGTTCATGCAGAACGAGCATACATTAGCTCGTAGCGTGGAACGACGGCACCTCTTACTTGATTCGCGTATCGTTGAAGGTACTGATAACGCTGAGCTCGTCGTCGGAAGTGTAGAGAAACACGAAACCAATCCTCTATTCGGTGAGGACAAACCGTGGGAGATGCGCTTCGACAATCTCTACGCAAACGTTCTTTTCGACGACGAGGAACAAATCTACAAGGTTTGGTACAGTCCTTTTATCGTCGACCATTCGGCGAAGGGGATGAGTGCACAACAGTGGAAGGAAACGAAATACCAGGCACCATTCGATCGAGAGATGGCGCTCTGCTATGCCAGCTCGAAAGACGGTATTACTTGGACCAAACCCGAGCTCGGGTTAGTTGATTACGACGGTAATAAAGCCAACAACATCCTTTGGCGCGGCAGTGGGAATACGAGAGCCAAGAAAGCCGGTCCACACGGGTCTGGAGTTTTCAAGGACCTTGATGATCCAGATCCGAAACGCAGATACAAAGCGCTTCTGAAGTCTGAAATCCTCTCGGTCGCATTCTCAAGCGATGGGATTCATTGGCAAGCTGCAACTGCCTGTCCAGAGGCGAACAGTGCAGGCGACACCCATAACAACGCATTCTGGGCGCCTACACTCGATAAGTACGTTGGGATCACTCGACAATGGAGCAAATCGTTCGATAGGCAGGTTGCGCGCACGACGAGTGAGGACTTTCTATCCTGGGAGAAGACGCACGTTGTCCTCGAGGGACTGGACAGCCGACATCAGACCTACGCGATGCCAACCTTCTTCCACGGAGGTGTGTATATAGGGCTTCTAGCGATTCATGATCAAGTCTCCGATCGAGTTTGGTCCGAGCTCACATGGAGTCCAGACACAGAAACATGGCATCGCGTGTGTCCTGGAACTCCATTTATTCCGAACAGTGAAAACGAAGGCGAGTACGACTGGGGTTGCGCGTATGCCGCAGCTCATCCGATACTGGATAAGGAGGAGATCAGAATCTACTACGGGGGCAGCGACGGTCTTCACACAAGCTGGCGAAACGGCTACTTTTGTTTGGCGACGCTACGTCAAGATGGATTCGCCGGATATAAGGTGTTAGACTCAGGCCGTCCGGCGACAGTAACCACCGTACCGGTCTTTAATGCACGCGATTCGCTCAGCGTCTCTGCGGACATTCGAGATGGTGGCGAGCTGATCGTACGTGTGTTGGATGACGAGCAACAGGTGGTTGCAGAAAGTGAGTATCTGTCGGGAACAGTAACCGACGAAGAAATACACTGGTTGAGAGATTGTTTGGTATCTTCAGAAAAAGACCAGCGTATGCAAATTCAGTTGGTGTTCCGCGATGCCACCGTGTATTCATTCACGATAGGCGCAAAGGAAGACTGAGAGTCGATTCGACGCTTGTTCAGTCGACAAGGGAAGGAGAATGTAGACGAGGAACATTGCCGTGCGTCGAGGAGACACCGTTGAATTCGACTCTGCCCCATGTTTGATCTGACACTCGGAAATATTCTAAAATAGCGTAGACTAACAGTGTTAGTAAGTGAGAGAATACGGTATGGCTCAGGATTCTGAGTTAAGTGACAAATACCTACGAGAGCATGCGATCAAAGTTGCATCCGGAACTGAATTGATCAATTCGCTCAGACGCGTTTTAAGTCAAAAAGAACCGGAAATCTACGAGGATTCACTCGCAGCTCTTCCTAAAACTGAACAGCAAATACTGACCGAAGGTGGCGCAAGGCTCCGACGGAGTGTCGAGCGTGATTTAGTCGCAGAAACAGCTGTGCAATTTGCCGCATTGGTTGAGAATAGCCTCTCTAGCGAGGAAGTGGCAAAACGGCTGAAGATTTCAGCGAGTAGAGTGCGGCAAATGGTCTCAGAGCGAACGCTCTATACCTTTCATCTGAATGGAAAGCGTTGGATACCTAGTTGGCAGCTATTGCGGAACAGTCTAGTACCGAACATCGGCGAAGTTAATCAAGCAATTCCGAAAACTCTTCACCCAGTCGGTGTGACGCAGTGGTTTCATCGGGAGAATCCTGAGTTATATGTTGACGACAACATGGAGCTACTCCGGACTCCTCGACAGTGGTTGACGGAGGGTCGAGAGCATTCGCGGGTGGCGTTTCTCGCTGCAAGTCTCTAGTATCTTTGGTCGAACACCCCTCGCAGCCTGACCAGGTACGGTTGCGCAGCATCTCGCCTTCGCTCATTACACTAACTTTAGGCTCTCGCTGGTTCAGAATTCATCGTAGTAGAGGGACTGTTCCCACGCGATGGGACGAATTCAGATATCTAGGTCCGATGGATGCTCGATTCGATCATCATGTAGTTAGCGATGATGGAGAACCGTTTACACAGGAGAGGGGCATCATCTATGCTGCCGCGGACTTCCCAACTTGCGTTGCGGAGGTATTCCAGCAGAGCCGCGTCGTTGACCCTAAGCATGCACGCCCTAATGTAGCTTCTTTCAAGTTGACGCGTGCGGTGAATTTGCTTGACCTGACTGACACGTTTCCATTACGTGTAGGCGCTTCACAAAAAGTGATTCAAGGACCTAGAGAGCACTCGCGTATATGGTCAAGAGCGTTTTATGATGCATATCCGGAATTGGAAGGTTTGTATTACTTCTCAGCGTTGACGAATCGACCTGCAATTACGCTTTACGAGCGCACTCTGGTCGACTCACCATTACCGCCGACTCCTGAATTTCACAGAACGCTGGACGACCCGCTCATGTTGGACCCGTTACATGAAGCATGCGTTGACATAGGTTATTCACTTTTAGTTTGAACGTTGATCTTTCCTGAGATTCGCGCTCGTGCGAAAGAACGCTTGTCCGAGCAGGTATCGATAGCATGAAGAGTCAGCAAACGGTAGTCTTGGACGCGATGGGTGTGATCTTTTGTGCCCAGGACGATGTCGCTGAGCTACTTCTCCCGTTTATTGCGAGGTGTGGCTCTTCGATAGGGGAGCGAGACTTACAGGTGTTGTACGAACGAGCGAGTCTAGGAGTTCTTGATGTTGATGAATTTTGGCGGGAGCTTGGATTGGATCCGAGTATCGAGGACGAGTATCTCTCTAGTCACAAGCTGAATGAAGGTTTACTAGACTTCCTGACGTTCGCTCAGGACAATGAAATCGACGTTTGGTGTTTGTCGAATGATGTATCTCGATGGTCGATGAAGCTTCGTAAACGCTTTGAGCTTGAGGATAAGTTCGTTGGTTTCGTCATCAGTGGTGACATCGGTTTCCGGAAACCTTCTGAGCAAGCGTATCGCACCCTAGTCGACCAAATTGGGTCCGTTCCCGATCTGTTTGTTGACGATCGCCCCGCTAACGTTTATGCCGCACAAATCGCGGGAATCCCGTCAGTTTGTTTTGGGTCTACCACGGATAAAGATGGCAGCATGCGAAACTTCAAATCGTTGATCGGTTATCTCAAATCGTCCGCGGACTAGTGCTTCGAGTGTACCATGCTGATACCGTATTCGTCATAGATTCATGCGGTTGTCGTTCGGTCTAGCTTCGTCTAACATCAACACTGCATGTCGAGAATCTATTAGTAAAATTCTATCGTACGTCAAAAAGGCGTACACGTAAGAGTAAAGAGACATCACATGACGACGGAACTTAAGACAAAAAAGGAACGCGTATATCTAAGACTTGATGCCGGGAGCAAACGCAAGTTAGAACAAGCAGCTGCATATGCGGAAACGACGATGAGCCAGTTCGTGTTAAGAAACGCTATTGAAGCAGCTGAACATACAATCGAAGTTCACGAAAAAACTGTATTACAGCAGGAGGATTGGGATGCCTTCTACGATGCTCTTGTCAATCCACCTGAACCCAATGACGCGTTGAAACGGGCTGCGAAGCGTTATCGTGAGCAGTTTGATAGGTAATCCGGGATCAATATAGAGCCACTCGGACCACATCATGATCGTGCGGATTTCTCCAGTGGGGTTTATGCATTAGACCACTACATACGACGACTTGCGATGCAGGATGTTCGTCGACGAGTTGCTCGGGTCTTTGTTGGGACTGATGACGATTCCGAGACGATTAGCGGCTACTACACTCTTAACGCAGCTAGTTACGAAAAGGTACTCATGCCGACAGACGAAGCGAAGCGGCTCCCACATTACCCTGTTCCCGCGACGTTGATAGGTAGATTCGCAGTTGATCAGAAAAGACAGGGTCAAGGGATAGGCGAAATTCTGCTGATTGATGCGATTAATAGAGTGGTTCGTGCTAGCTCGGAGATTGCGATCTATGCGATTGTGGTTGATGCAAAGAACGATGTAGCTGCGCGGTTTTACAAACGCTATGGGTTTCAAGCATTTACATCTACACCTAATCGACTGTATCTATCTCTGGCAACATTTGAAAAACTTCATCTGTAGGTCAGAGCGCGAAAATCACTGGCGATGAACTGTGTTTACATGCTAAATGGTCGCCGCAAATCGAAGTTCGGGTAGGCGATAGCTACCGCGTACTGATTAGATTGAACGCATCGATCTGAATGTCACGCAGCAAGTCAACTGCACACGCTGCTATGATTTAGTCGTGCGTATCCGGTAGAACGCGCCCAGTTCACGGGAAGGGCTAAGCCCCTCTGCCATATTCATTCTGACCTTCTTAAAACGGTTAGTTCGTGGACGCTGACCACAAAGGGGGTTTTGTTATGGCAACTTTCCACAGTCCGAATATCGAGAACCTACGCAAGCAGGCCAAGACTCTGTTGCGCAATTGGCGTAAGGATGATCCCGATGCTATATCGCGGGTTAGCGCACACTACTCACGAGACCAGGACTTCGGTCTACAGGAATCTCAGTTCGTGCTCGCTCGCGAGTATGGCTTCCGTAATTGGTCCGTTCTTCTCGAATTCGTGCCTCGAATGGGGCACTTCACCGACGTTTACACGTTTCACATTTCAAGAGACTTCGAAGTCTCGCAAGAGCGTCTTTGGGACGCGCTTTCAGTACCCGATGAAATCGCTAAGTGGCTACTGCCAGTAACCTTCGAACCGCAAGTAGGCTCGTCTTATGCGTTCGGGTCTCAGCCGAAATTGGCCGGAACGATCGGAATTTATGACGAGGGACGTGCTATCCGATTTGATAGCGACGAGGATGCGTTCTGGTCGTTTGAGATCGAATCAAACGACGAAAGTGACACAACGCGGATGCGATTAACGGTGATTGATCGAATGACGGTCGAATCGGTTGATCAGTATCCTGGTGGAGTCTTCAAGGTGTGGAATCCCGGAGTAACAGCAGGTTGGCATCAAATCCTCGATGCTCTCGAATACTTGCTGAGTAATCGACAACCACCTCAAGTTGACTATTCACGTTTGTGTAGGTTCTACGATCGAGTGCTAAAGCAATTCGCGTAGGAAATCGGTGAGTCGCGATCAGACTCTGACTCCGTGGTTCACAGACACATCACGCTGTCGAATCGTGATTTTCGATCGCTCCTGAGTTGTTAAAACGTACGCAATCTGAACCGCTGACCCTTCGCCGGCATACCTCTCACCGAATCGATCGTCGTTGATCGATTTGAAAATAGTTAGCTAAAAGGCTAATATAAGTAGATATTTAACCAATTAGCTAAATATCGATGTTCGATTCAAGTCGTGGTCTTGACGAATTGCGCGAGCTGGAGCAAGTGTTCAAAGCCCTAGCGCATGCATCTAGACGCCATATTCTGATCGTCATCAACGCACGCGGCGGCAGCATGACCGCCGGCGCTATTGCGCGTCGTTTCTCGTGTTCGTGGCCGACGACTAGTCGGCATCTGCGCATGCTTGCGGACGCCGGTCTTGTCTCGATAAAAAAACAAGGTCGTGAATGGGTATACGTGTTGGAATCAAAGACCTTGCGACGTGTTGTAGGCGATTGGCTCAATTGGTTTGACACCGAACCCCCGGTCCATCACACGATGTAGAGGAAAAAAATGGATCCAGAAGTCGTCATCGCGATGTACAAACCACATGACGGGAAGGATGCTGAATTGACAGCGTTGATCCGGAAGCATGTACCGACCTTGCGTCGATTGGAGCTAATCACCGATCGACCGGCGTTGCTCATGCGTGCTCGAAACGGTACTTATATGGAGATTTTCGAATGGCGCCAAGTAGGCGTCGCGCATGAGCACCCGGAAGTAGCAAGGATCTGGGAGGCGATGGAGCTAGTAGCGGATTTTGCCTCGCTCTCAAGTCTTGACGAAGCTCGCCGGAGTTTTCCACATTTCACGCCAGTCTCCCTCGATGACCAGGAATGAGGCGGCTATTTCGAACCTGTCGAGCAAAAATCGAGTTCAAATGTACAACCAACGACATCAGACCGACGCAGTCTAATTCCGAAAGACCGTTCGCTACGCTACCGTTCGCGAAACTTAGTACCTATGGAATCTGAACGACTGAACCATCTCCGACGTACCTTCCGTCGATTCGCTCGGGTCGAAGCACGAGAACTCGAATCACCGATGTACGAAGAACTTGCGTATGGTGTTTCAAAAGACGATGATCTACTTGGGATTGCAGCACATACAAAAGCCTACCAACCTCCTCCGAACATGCTCTTCGCAGCCGTGCAATATCTGTTACTCGCGGGTGAAGAACATCCCCTCTCGTCTCATTACCCGATCATTGCCGGTGAGACACGAGTACGTGCATCGGCAATTGCGGACTTTCGTGACTTCTGCTTCGGTCATAAGGAAGCGGTGATTGAGATCATCCGTTCCCGTCGAACGCAAACCAACGTGGTTCGTAGATGCACTTGCCTGCTCCCGGCGTTCTCTCTTGTAAGCCAGGAGTCTCGCCAACCTCTCGCGCTCATTGACCTAGGCGCGAGTGCTGGCTTAAATCTCAACTTCGACCGCTACTACTACAGCTACCGAAATCTCGGAACAGAAATGCTGAATTGGGGAACAGCGTGTTCACGAATTCACCTGAAAGCGGAATTGAAAGGTAGTCGTTCATTTCCACCGTTGGCACCGAACATCTCGGTCGCTAGCAGGGATGGCATAGAACTTGACCCGGTAGACCTTACGGATGCCGATCAATTGCTTTGGTTGCGATCATTGATCTGGCCTGAACATGTTGAACGTCATCAGCAGCTAGTCGATGCAGCGACGGAACTCATCAATAGTCAAATCCGCTTGCACGAGGGTGATGCGGCGGAAGTTCTCCCCGATTTGATGTCCTCCATTCCTCACGACTATGCACTTGTCGTTTATTCGACGATTGCACTGTATCAGTTTCCTACGCAATCTCGGGAACGTGTTAAACACGCGCTTATGACGGTGAGCGAGAAACGACCTGTGTGGCAGATTGCGCTTGAAGGGCGCGAGCCAACGCTCTCGATCACACGATACCGAAACGGAGCAAACGGTACTGAGATCTTGGCGGATGCGTCGCCGCATGGATGGTGGATTAAGTGGCGGTAGAGCAAGTTTCACTCATGTGCCTTGTATGACTAACTCTAATCCGACAAGGTACCTGAAAACTGCCACTCGCAACGTGTCGAAATGAGGTACGTTCAGGCGCGTAACCCGGTACGAGCGTTGATCATGTCTGAGGCAAACGAAGTCCTTTTGTTGCGAATGAAACATCCGGAGAGACGAGACTAATTCGGGTTATTTCCTGGCGGTGGCGTCAAGTCAGATGAAATTCAGGTAGTTGCACGGCGTCGCGAATTGTGGGTAGAGACAGGGATGAAACTGTGCGACTTGCTTAAGTAAATCTGGAGAAGGAAGCACAGGTTTGAACGCGGACTAGGTTTTTCGGCTACGCCAGCTGTCCATCATGAGAGCTTCAACTTCGTAAATAGTCATCTATTCGAGCCAACCGCATATAAGAATCCCGATCCCAGCGGAATAGGCGTCTCTTATGAGTTTCGCTAGTGGACGGTGACCGAATTGAATAGCGTCGACGGCGGGTTTTTCGCGCCTCGATCGTTAACTTTCCTTGTGTAAAAACTGATTGCGGGAGGTCTTCCTTCGATCCGGGATACGATCGACGATTAGGCGGTAGCCAAACGGTACAAGCGACGTTCGGTTGGACGAATGTCAATTCGGTTCAATCTTCTGGACCAACGTCGCAACCGCTTTTTCCAAGAACTCATCTCTTCCCTCGGCGATACCTTCGATCGTCCGTGATACAGGTATGGTTGGTTGAATCCCTACACCGTGGTGTTGTGACCCATCATGCTTCAGTACGCGCATTCCGGTCCAGACAATCGTAAAACCGCCTGGCACGGTGAACGGGTTAACGTTGCCATTGGTACCTGCAGTAGGTTGTCCGACGATTTCAGCTAGCTTGTAGTGCTCAACTATTCCCATTAACGTCTCAGCGGCGCTTATCGCTTGTCCATCCGTGACGAATGCGATGTTCTTCGTAAATCTTGGAGAACGTGGCCGAACTTTCCAATTGCTGAACGTGTATCTGGTGTGGTGTTGGTCTGGGTGATGTACAAGCGGAATATGCCATTGTGCGGAAGTAACAGTTTCATCGATTAAGTGCGAAATGACACGGGTAAACCTAAAACTAGGATATCCACGAAGATCGAACAAGATCCCTTTTGCCGTCGCTAGCTTTGGAATGAGTTTTGTGAATTCGTGCTGTCGGTTTACTCGATCTAAATCCACGTAAACTACACCCTCGGCTAATTCTGAACCCTGATCCGGGCGCGACTCTCGAAGTGGTTGCGGAAAGTTCGAACTCGCCTCTCTCTTTAGTGAAATTTCTTTCAATTCGCCGTCAGGTGAACGAGTTTTGAGAGTAAATGAGGAACGATTTGCGCCATAACCCAGCTGGCTGAGAATCCTATTACGTAGGTATCCTGGCGTTGCCGCTGAAATGCGACCACGTAACGAAGCAACGATCGGTTCTATAGATTCTCCATCCATCTCAATCACCACATCGCCGATATGAAGACGTTCGTCGACGTCTTTTCCAATCGCAGTAACGACAATCGAATCATCGACCCAGTCGAACGCGACCGGTGGCGGCACAAAACGTGACATCGGAAACACGCGGCCGTGACCATCTTGTAGTGCCGCTATGAGTTGCTCGAGCGAATGAGAGAAAGCGGACGCGTTGTCGTCCGTCGCGCTCGAAACAAGAGCACGTGCCAACTCCTTGTACCAGTCGATCTCGACCACATCGAAATAAGGGTAAAAATGCTGGAAGACATTCCATGTCGAAATAACAGCTGCAAGGCGAGTTGATCTATCGTCAGCCGAAGGTTTCCAATCGTCTGGCAAGTTGTCAATTACCAACTTCTTGAAAGCGACGCCTTCATACGAGACCGCGTCTTTCATCGGGATGGCGGTCGGGACGAGAGCAATAACGCCACCGCCAAGATCGTCTCGAATAGGCTCGTGAAGGCTCACAGGTGCATTTGATGAAGTAAGTCGTTTGCTCGAGTAGATGGAACGTGAATCGCCCACCCTAACGCCACGATGTTCCCAGTAACGCACACTCGCGTTTGACTCGAGGTCATGCGAAAACTTCGACAACGCAAAATCCGAACCGCTCTCGCCGATTTGCACCGTAGGTGCAACGGGATTGAATACATGGTTGAGAAGCAGAGCTAGTTCTTTGGGTGAACGAGCGTTTTCGACATGGCGAATTGCGTTGATCGTGAATAGATCCCAGTTCGTTTCTGCGGCAGCATCCGTGGGATGGAAAAACCGTACGTATCCGATGAGTCGCGTAAGCGCAATGATGTTGTCTAGATGACGTTGAGTTAGTACAGCAGGTGGTTGATTACCTATACCACCGTCACCGAGAACTTCAATCTGAACATCATCGAGCCACGCTTTACCGTTCCCTTGGAGAATTAGTCCTAAGTTGATATATTCAGCGTCGTTGGCAATGTCACCAACGATTTCGAAATGGTGCCAACGGCTGGAACGGATCGGGCGATCCTGCATGTTGTCAAAAAAACCAATCGTTCCGAGTGATCGATCGACTCGTAGCCACGCTTGCGCCTTGCTTGAGGACAGCTTCAACCAGTCGGTAATGGCACTTCGGGTTCTCGCCCAACCAGTGAATCGCAGTCGTTTTCCTCGAAACGAGGTCGCATCGATCATCTGCATGACATTGCCAAATGAAACGTCACGGGATTCGCCATCTTCGGACTTAGCTATTTCGACGCAAAGCTGACCTCGCTTTGGTGCTTCGTCAGTGAGGCGAACGGTGTACCCGTTACGTTGCGTAGGAGAAGCCCAACTGGCGGGAATGTCACCGATCGTACCTTCTTCAAAATTCAGATTAGTCGGTGCAGGTATTGCTTGCGTCGCCATCGAAGCCTTACTCCTGTTGATTCAGGATGTCTTATAAGGTTATATGGTGCCTAACGACAATGAATTCAACAGCGAGTAGATGGTCTGGCGCACGTGTGTTTATTAGGTTAGATTAGGTGTTGACATATACAGAAATGTGCCGTATGGATTTGACTGACCATAGATCGATGGGTATGGAAGTCGAAATGGTGTTAACCTATATCAATGCACTAGATGTGATAGGTGCGGTTTCACGGACGCGAAGATGACTCACCTCGTCAGCGTCCTTCGTCGTTTCCTTTCAGTCGCCGGCGCTCGGCGAGTAGCAAGCCGATTTCCGCTCCTAGTACTAATTCATCGTGCGAGCCGAAATGTTGTGCGCGATGATGACCTTCACTATCAATCATTACGAGTGTTGGTGTGCCTTGCATACCGTAGGCTCGCATGGTCATTGGGATTGAACCACCGTTTGGATCCGGAGTATCTATTCCGACAGGAAAACTGACGCGATACTCCGAGAGGAACACTTCAAGCGCTTGAGGCGTCATGACATCATGATGTTCGAACACCGTGTGCAATCCTATGATCGCTAACTCATTACGGTCAAACGCTTGATCCATTCGCTGCGCCAATGGAATGGTTCGAGCCACGCAGCCGGGGCAGAGCATTTGAAATGCGACGAGAACGACCACTCGATCACGGAGTGTTTCAAGCGTGAGGGCGCGATCGGAGTTAAACCACTTTGATGTTTGCAGTTCAGGTGCTAGCTCGGGGTTCTTTTGGGTTGCAACCACGCGTCGCGACTCGAGACGACCGTAAAGATTGAATTATGTGACTCCAAAGGAATACTTCGCGTCGCTCGTCGGTTGAGTAGGCTAACGCGCGCGCAACGACTGGCGCACCGGCAATTTCAGCGACACTATCGCTGTGGTAGACGTTGGGTTTCCCGATTTGCAGTTAATATTCAAGCCGCGAGAACGTAGGCGAGCTATCGGCGTCACTTGCGGTTCCGCCCATCTAACTCTATGTGACAATCAATGCAAACAAGCATGTTCTGCTCGAACGAAGTTGAGGAGCAAATGCATCGTGACGGCATAGCCGGTCCACTGAAACTGGCGGATGATTCGCGACTTGACGAGGTTTATGACGAAGTTTCTAGGCTCAAGACTCAACGACGCGCACAACTTCAGAGACTACGAGAAACCGGTCAGTCGCTCGAGGATGTTGTGAATCCACTTATCGATCGCCACATAGACGTTGACGCCATTCGAAGTTTGTTTTTCGACGTGAATTTTCAAGCGGCGGCGAAGGAACTAATCGGTACCGATCTCTTTATTTGGCGTACTAATTTCTTCGTTAAGAGCGACGGCACAGGACAGAATAAATGGCATCACGATCGCCATTTTGAAAATGGGTTCGCGCCGATCGACCTTTACGATACTCGGAACCATTTCACGGTGACTTTTGCGCTTACAGACATTGACATGGATCAAGGTCGACTTGAGTATGTGCGAGGTTCTCATCAGCCAATCGAGGATTTCGACCGCGATATCCCGCGGCACTTTCTCGAAGCGCCTGAAGTTATTCAGGATCGCGTCACGCCTTTACCTATGAAACGCGGCGAATTCGTCCTATTTCATTCCTCCGTACTACATCGGAGTCTTGCGTTCGGGCACGGTGCTAGGCGCATGTCCATGGCGGGTAGGATCGCTCGAAATGGGACTGAGATTCCGACTTATGGCGCGCCAAACCCGGCAGGTGGCGCACAGACTGAAGCGGAACCTTTCGTGTATTACAGAGAATCAGGGATTCTCCAAATCAATTAGGCTGCCAATGCAATCTGCGACAGGAAGTGTTGGTTCGATGTAGGACCGTTAACTGACTGCGAGCCGCTCGAAGCAAATGTGCGTATAGGTCGTTTCTTCTCAATTACTGTTCTTATCGAAACCGACCTGAAAAACCTCTCTCAAGAAGAGGAGAAGTCACTTGCGATCGGAAGGTATTAGTCCAGGTTCGTGTTTCGTATTCGGACCGTCGCCTAAGGCCTCAAACGCGCGGCTGGTTTTGTGCTCTAACATATATGCGACATTGTCGATTCGACAACGGGTCTTCAATTGTTCTACTTCCTCTTTTTGCTCTGGCGTCAGAGCGTCAATTTGTACCTCGAGGGTTTTTAAGCCGCAGGTAATCTCTATGACGTTTGCAGCGCTTACGCCATTTTGTTCGGATGGGGTCTCGGAATTTACAGCGCTACACCCCAACAAGCCGAACGCAACTCCCATCAGAGGAATGAGAAATTTCAGCTTCGTACTAAGAATCAGCATGGCTTGTGTTCTACTGTTTCAGACAGTTACCGAGTTAGCGAACGATTTTAGTACCCGCTAAGGGATGTACGAATGGACGAAAGCTACTCTCGTTCTGTGGCGACGAACCAACGGAAAGCGTTAGTTAATCTCGGAGCGGAAAGGTGTGGATTGAGTGAGCTTGACGTTATCGCAAACGGACGCCTAAATTTGCGTGTTGGCGCGTATTCACTTGACGCTATGAACTATGTTTTTATGAAATTGCGATAGCGAAAAAATCGTTAAAAAGAGGGTGGCGTATTGCCATTTTCGAACTAGAATCTACCAAGCGTTTCCGCGGCTCGAGCATTGCGCTCACGATGGGGAAGGGTGACTACTGATGAGGAGTCGTTCGTGGAGCCGAAATTGTTGACGAAACGGTTGTGTCGGTGAATACGCACGCTCGTGTTGTCGTAGTCGGCGGCGGCGTGATGGGTGTCGGCCTGCTGTACCACCTGACCAAAGAAGGATGGACAGATGTCGTGCTTCTGGATAAAGGCGAGCTGACATCTGGGTCGACGTGGCACGCGGCCGGCTTGATCCCCCACTTCATCGGCAGCCTGAATATGGCGAAGGTACACCTGTATACGTCGCAGCTTTACCAAAGTCTAGAGGCAGAAGTAGGTCAGACCACGGGTTGGCACGGTTGTGGTTCGATTCGCCTTGCGACAAACCAGGACGAAGTTGACTGGTTTCACTACGTTCAAGGTGTGCTTCAGTGCGTGGGTGCGGAGTGTCACTTAATCGGACCCTCGGAAATCTCCGAATTGCATCCACTCATGAATACCGAAGGCGTGCTGCTGGGCGCTTATACGCCGGGCGATGGGCACACCGACCCAGCTAGCAGCACCATGGCGATGGCCGCAGGTGCTCGACAGGGCGGCGCTGAGATTTACGTTCGTAATCGGGTTGTCGATATTAAGCTGCGAACGAACGGTGAATGGGACGTCGTCACCGAGCAAGGCACCATCGTTGCGGAGCACGTTGTCAATGCGGCTGGAGGATTCGCGCCTCAGATCGGAGCGATGGTAGGACTTCACGTACCAATCGTCAATATGGTTCACCAGTACCTGGTGACCGAAGATCTTGATGAGGTCAAAGCGCTCGATCGCGAGATTCCGGTCGTACGCGATCCTCGTGCATCGTGTTATCACCGACAGGAGAGGCAAGGGTTGGTTGTCGGTCCTTATGAGACCGCAGGTTCGCAACCTTGGGCGCTTGATGGCATCGACTGGACATTCGACGCCGAGTTACTGCCACCGGATATCGAACGACTCATACCTTGGCTTGAGTTGACTGGGCATCGCCTCCCTGTATTCGAAAACGCTGGGATCAAACGGGTTGTCAGCGGACCGATCACTCATACGCCGGATGGTGGGTTTCTTATTGGACCCGCGCCAGGATTGGCGAACTTTTGGATGTGCTGTGGTGCTGGAATCGGCATCACTCAGGGACCCGGCGCAGGGAAGTACCTCGCGCAGTGGATGACACATGGTCAGACCGAAATAAACGTGCGCGAGATGGAGACCAGGCGCTTTGGCTCCTGGTCTGTCGGCGACTACGGCGTAGCGAAAGCGGTGGATGAGTATCACCAAATGTACCAGGTGCACTATCCAGGCGAATATCGCGAAGCCGGCCGGCCGATTCGAACAACGCCGATCTATGACAAACTAGCTCGCCGCGGTGCGGTCTTCGCTGAGACGTTTGGTTGGGAGCGACCGAAATGGTTTGCGCCGTCCGGGGTTGAAGAACGATACGGCCATCGCCGCATGAACTGTTTCGATAAGGTTGGCGAGGAGTGCCGAGCAGTGCGCGAACGGGTCGGTGTTATTGACCTTTCGGCGTTTAGTAAGTTTGATGTGACCGGTGCGGACGCGGCGGCGTTTCTTGATCGGGTATTAGCAAATCGTGTTCCCAGGAACGGTCGAGTCACCCTTGCACATGCACTAACCGAGTTGGGCGGAATCGAAAGCGAATTCACTGTGACCCGACTCGACGCGGATCGTTTTTATCTGCTATCGGCTGCGGTGGCACGCATCCATGATCACGATTGGTTATTACAACACCAGCGCGACGAGGAGAAAGTTGCCATCACGGATGTCACCGAGGACTACGGTACCTTGCTTGTTTCAGGTCCGCGATCTCGCGAATTGCTGAGCGAACTTACGGATGCTGATCTCAGTACGACTGCGTTTCCATGGTTGTCCGGTCGCGAAATTGAAATCGCAGGGGTGCCGGTGCGTGCGCTTCGCGTGTCTTATGTTGGCGAACTCGGTTGGGAATTGCACCATCCAATATCAAACATGAACAAGATTTATGACGCGTTGATGTCGTCAGGGGAAGCCTACGGTATTGCGGATTTCGGTCTTTATGCCATGGACGCGCTTCGGATGGAAAAAGCGTATCGGGCATGGGGGTTGGAACTGACGACGGAACTCACACTTATCGAAGCCGGTATGGAACGGTTCGTCGATTTTGACAGTCCATTTATCGGCAAGGACGCGGTGCTCGAACGGACCAAGAACGACACGGAAAGTCGATTGGTTTACCTTTCGGTCGATGCCGTTGACGCAGATGCTCACGGCAATGAACCGGTTTACGCCGCTGATCGGCTGGTAGGTCTTACAACCAGTGGAGGCTACGGATACTCCGTCGGCAGGAGCATCGCTTTTGCATTTGTCGAACCGGAATTTGCCTCGCCTGATACTAAACTTGAAGTTTCAATACTAGGTCGTCTTTGCGCGGCGCAAGTCGTCGCCGACCCGCTCTACGACCCTCGCAACGAGCGATTGAGAGCGTAAACCACCACGTGCTGTGACACTGCAAAGGAGAGGAGTTGAATGGCATGAATGAAATTTTGACCAAGGCCGAGTTTTTATTCGGTCCGCGTTATCGCAAGTCACCGTTTTTCGAGGCTACGCGCCGGGATGGTTGTAAGTCTTGGGGGATTTACAACCACATGTACATCCCGAATTTCTACGACGACCCGCTTGAAGAGTATCGTGCACTCACGGAGGATGTGACCCTTTGGGATGTCAGCGTCGAACGGATCGTCGAAATCACCGGACCAGATGCCTCAGAATTCACGAACCGATTGACGTGTCGTGATCTGACTAAGTGTGCGGTCGGACAAGGCAAATATGTCTTGATCACCGCTGAGGATGGCGGCATCGTTAACGAACCCGTCCTGTTGCGTGTCGAAGAAAACCGATGGTGGCTTGCGCTCTCGGATTCGGATGCAGGATTGTGGGCGCGCGGTTATTCCGTCGGTTGCGGATTGAATGTAAAGGTACGAGAACCTGAAATCTATCCGGTTCAGGTCCAAGGTCCGAAATCTCTGGACGTGATGGTCGAACTGTTCGGCGAACAGGTCAAGAAGATCCGATATTACTGGACGTTGCAGACAGATCTTGACGGTATCCCTGTCGTGATTAGCAGGACTGGATGGAGTGCGGAGATCGGTTTTGAAATCTATTTGTGCGACCCGAGTCGCGGCGAAGAGATGTGGGACCGAATCATGGAAGTCGGAAAACCACACAACATTCGACCTATCGCACCATCACAGATCCGTCGCGTCGAAGCAGGAATTTTCCGTTACGGCGCGGATATCACGATCGAGAACAATCCGTTCGAAGTCATGGGACTCGAACGACTTGTGGAAGACCAGTCTGCTGACTACATTGGTAAGGACGCGTTGATGCATATCAAAGAGGAAGGAGTGAGTCGGAAGCTCGTCGGGGTCATACTCGATGAAGACGAACGAATTCCCGGTCGACCGGATGTAGCGCCTATTTATCGAAATGGTGAAGAGGTCGGGACGGTCACCCTCATTCTCTGGTCGCCGCGTATGCAGCGAAACATTGGATATGTTTGGGTTCCTATCGAGTTGGCCGAACCAGGGCATCAGATCGAAGTGACGACATTGCACGGAACGGCTCCCGGCAAGACTGCCGCGGTACCGTTTTTCGATCCACGAAAATCGGTTCCCAGTCGGAAGTTATCTAAGTAACCTCCAGCCTGCTGATTGAGAACCAGCGGCGTAGCTCCTAGACGAAGGTGTGATTCACCTTCGTCTTAGGAGAAACGCTCAATCTTCCTCAGCCTAAATCGATACCGTGAAGTCTCACCGGAACGATGTCCGATGTCTGATGTCTATTGTCTGGACAGATTGTCGAGGATTGGGTAGCGTTGTAGTTGGTAATATGCTGCTCTAATGCCTATTCAAAAAAAGCTAAATCGCCTAGATTGAGATCAGCATCCTTCTCTCAGAGATGTAGGGTACAAGCTATGCTCTAGAAAAATGTTCTGACATCGCTCGGTTCTCGATCAAATTCATCATGTGGTTCGACAACGACTGAATCGTTTCTAAATCAGCGACACTGGTTCTAGGAAAATAGGGATTCAGATCGATAGTTGAGAGATTTACCGCATATTCCAACGAAGAAATGAGTTTCTCTTTCGGCTGATTCTGGGGGTCAATCCCTGGAAGCTCCCGAAGAATTTCAGCCGCGAGAAGAAATAGGAACTTCTCAACACCAGAGTGGGTTATTTCGTGCGCACGTAACTCCTCCCAGCTAGTAAGAGCTACCTCTCTCAGTTGCTGTTTTTCTGCCACAGTACTGCTAGTACTCTTAGAAGGACGTAACCGTCGAAGTCGGAATATTGCTAATTTTATGCGATTATTGAGGTATATGTCGTTTCGTATATGTGATATATACACGATTCAATGAGCATTCCATGGCATTTCTAGGCACCCAGAGTGAAATAGTGGGTACAGAGAAGGCGGTCAAAGAGCTGGAGAAGCTCTAAGATTAGTTCGTCATGAGTCTCATGAGAAGTGTGAGCGGCTGCGTAAATAATCTCTGCAAACCCCATGGTGAACACCGCTCATCATGATGTTTGGAGAACTTACTTAATACAGCTAGATTCAGATATCCGCTCCCGTAACTTTGATTGATGGTGTTTTGTCAAACAGAGTGTGAGAAAAGGACTCTTCGAAGCAGTTTCATTGTCCGTTTCGACATATAACCTGCGTTACGTGCATAGGAGACGCTAAACATGGGTACTCGGATCGCGCTCGTCGTAGGTGTACTGATACTGATTGTGGCTTTGTCACTAGATTTAGTGTCTCCAATAAACGACATTGCAGAAAATAACACAGCGAACGATTCCTTAGCGGCAGCGGTTGAGCGAAACCGTGAAGTAAGTGCGAATAGAGCTTCGACACATCCCAATCTGAACGTTGTGGATGCAGGATCACCGATTGATGACGATGCCAGTGTTGCGCGAATCGAATTCAATGCGTTCGAACGAGGACAGAACGTAGCGCTCTCGACAGAAACGGCCATCCGGCATGGTTGGCTCAGGACGTCGGAATCGATCGAGCGAATCATGGATTCTATCGAGAAGTCAGGACGAGGTTGGGGTTTCGGTTGGATCCAAATAGCGTCGGGATCTGATCGAGATCAGTTAAGTGAGCAATGGCGCGAATCCGATGTTCAAACGATCGGATTTGCGGGCGAATTCGCGCGCGTTCGCTTGCCTAATTCGCGCGATGCCATTGACAAACTTAGCCAGCATCCTGGTGTTATCGGGCTCGGGCTCCAACCACCGGAGGAAAAGATCGCTCCTAAATTAGCTTCAATGGAGCACTCCTCGATGACCGAACTACCGGTCTTGATCACATTGATGGAGGCGGATACAAACGGTACGTGGCGCACAGACCTTGAAGCGAACGGTGCGGTAGTTGGCGATTGGTTGCCTTATGCGCGAGCCTATTCAGCCAACGTCCCTGTGACAGCAATACGGGTGCTAGCCTCGTTTGATTATGTAGCGTCGATCGAACCTGTCGAGGTCGTTAAGGTTCTATTAGACACTGCAGTGCCCGCCATGGGTGTGGATGGCGTGCGCACGTACGACGAAGCGGCTGGAAACTATTCAGGCACCGCTGGGGAATCGATTGCGGTAGGTGTTGTCGATACGGGACTGAATATTGCGCACGCCGATATCGGGACGAACCGTACGAGTGTTTGCGGCGGGAATTTTTATCCGGATGACGGTGGCGACGGGGAGTTTGATCTTTGGTCAGACTTCAGCGGCCATGGTACGCACGTCACTGGCATCATCGCGGGTAACGGTTCGGCGAAATTACAGTTCGCAGGTATGGCACCTTCAATCCAACATATTCGCTTCGCGAAGGTATTGAATCGCGATGGATCCGGAGATTCGGTGACGGTAGCGAACGGCGTTCGATACCTGCTCAATGAGAGTGATTGTGAGTGGGAAGGGCGTCAGACCGAAGCCATCAAACCGTTGATCTTGAACATGAGCCTTGGTGGACCTGGCTTGCGTGATGGGCGTGGTGCATCGAACCGAAATATCGATGCCGTGATTTCCCGCGGTACGCAGTTACTCGTGATCGCAGCCGGTAACGATGGTTTGAACGGTACGAGCAATGAGGCAACAGCAAAAAACGTTCTCGCGGTAGGGGCTGTAACCGATGCGGGTGTCGTAAATAACTTCAGCAGTCACGGTCCGACGGCAGATGGCCGACTCAATCCTCATGTTGTTGGAACTGGTTCAGCCGTCAACTCAGCGAAAGGCAATAGCTCGTCGGAATCTTATGTCCAGTACAGAGGTACAAGCATGGCGGCACCTTCGGTTGCTGGAGTGGCTGCGTTGCTCATGGACGTAAATCCGGAATTTCGTAACGCACCGGCTTACGCTAAGGCTCGCTTAATGTCGAGTGCAGTAAAACCATCTCTAACGCTCGGTCGAGAGGAGTTTCCTCTCACCAATTCTGATGGACCTGGTGCATTCAATGAAGAGTACGGATTAGGGCTTGTTTCCGCGAGTGTGGCAATACAAGATAGCGCCGATGGCCACTGGTCACACGGTGGTGATCTTGGCACTGTTGAGCCGGGCGAGAGCTATGAATACGTAATAGAAATAGCTGAAGGCACCGCACGTATTGACATCGTGTTAACTTGGATTGAATCACCGAACGAAGCCGTCGCGGCATCGACCGTAGCAGCGAATTTGGATCTTTATCTTGACAAAGGTGGCGATTGTGGAGCATTGGCTTGTGGCGAATTCGCATCAACTTCACAGATCGACAATGTGGAGTGGATCGTTGTAGAAGACCCGGAACCCGGTATGTACACGATAAGGTTCTTGGCGGTTAATGACTTTGCTGATCCGGTGCACACCGGGATTTCCTGGACAACGATTGCGAACACGGACACGCCAACACTAGCGATAGATGCGCAACAACAATCCTTGGCTATTGAGTCGGGTAACTCTTTCAAAATTGATCTTGGCGTAACTGTGGACAGTTTTCTGTCTGCGGGAACCACGTTACACATGGTGTGTAGAAGCGAATCCGAGTCCGGTTGTGACGGATATGAAGAGGCGCATTGGCTCCCGTCGAGTTATGTAAATCGGAGAGACGCTACGCAGACACTGATCGATACACCCGTCAGCGTTGCTGTTCCGGTAGGGGAAGTGAGAATAGGTGATACCCGAAGCGTTTCTTTATCAGTCCCAAGAGGTGTAGCGACCGAGAATCACACGCTTTCTTTCATCGCGTCGTCTTGGAATGCCACGTCAGACGTAGTATCAATTGCCGTAGCGCCCGATGAGCAGGAATCTGTCGTTCAAGCGAATCGTCCTGCGAATGACTCGATCACGAACGCGAGGTCGATTGAAGGTGAATCCGGTGAACTCGTGCTCGATTTATTACTCGCTACTCGTGAGCCCGGTGAGCCGATGTTTCGCTCTGACGATGCAGCTTCAGGTGTAAAAAAATTCTTCTCTGATTCGAGGTTTAGCCAGCGAAATTTTGACCAGGAAATGCAGAGCTACGCGCGACATGGTAGTGTTTGGTACTCGGTTATAGCCGAACGTTCTGGACCGTATCGCATTCGAGTCGGACCCGAGGAAATTAGGGAGGGTACGTGGCTTGCAGTTTATGAAGGGTCGACTCCGCTAGACTCAAACCGCATAGCGGCGAAAGAGGGCGAAGCTGAATTTAGAGCGGAATCAGGAAAGAGCTACTACGTCCAAGCATGGACAGAAGGAACCGTTCGACCTTCGTTGCGATTGACGTGGAACCAATTTGAAGAACGTCGTCCGGTAAACGATGATTTTGAAGATCGTACTTCACTATCTGGTAATCAGGGCGTTGTCGCAGGGACGAACTACCGTGCGACCCTTGAGAATTTTGAGTTCTATGGGATTGAGTCAGTCGGTGCGTCCACTTGGTTCCGATGGATTGCACCTGAGGCTGGTCGTTACGAATTCGAAGTCTCTGATGAGTTAAGAACATTCGTATTTGACGGTACGAATACCCGGTCGTTACGTCGAGTGTCGACGATGCCGAATAGGGATCGGGACTCACAGTTCGAAGCGGAGCAGGACCGTGAGTATCAAATCGTGGTATTAGATGCGGCGGAGAGGCTAGTGCCCGACTATCAGCTGTCGTGGAGCCTTACAAGAGAACCTAGCTTCGGGTACGCAGATAACGACATGATGCGAAACGCGACGATGATTCACGGCAGATCAGGCGAGGAAACAATAGACTCGTTCGACGCTCGAACAGTAGAACCGAACGAAGATACCAGGACAGGAGTGGGAACAGGCTGGTGGCGTTGGAATCCGCCATCGGTTGGAGATTACGTATTTCGACTTAATGGTTCTGGTGTAGGACAGCTCGCCATGCTCTCAGGTACTTCGCTGGATGATATTGAGTTTGTAGTTGCAGGAGATACGCTGCGGATCAGTACCCACGAGGAACGCCAATATTGGATCGCAGTCGGATATCAAACGAACTCGATGTTTGCTGATGTCGATGGGATTCGATTGGCAAGAAGCTTTTCGTGGGGTCCGTTGCCGTCGAATGATCTATTCAGTTCCGCTGCGTCACTCGCGGGAACTACTGGTACGGTCACCGCCGATCACTCCTTCGCTACCTCGTCGCTCGAAGAATTTGGACACATCAGAGGACATTCTTCGTTATGGTGGGAATGGGTTGCGCCTTCTAAAGGTTGGCAACGCTTTGAACTGCAAGACTGGGAAGCTGCAGGACTCGAGGAAGAAAGCCAACAAGGCATCATTTCGGTTTACCACCAACGCAGTGAAGCCCTACCCGTATTACTCGCAACAAGCGATCATTCTTTCATAGCAAATGGTCGCGCCGAGGCAACGATTCGCGCGGAAGAAGGTGAAAGTTACCTTATCCGGACCGCTCTCCGAGCTACGCAATTGGGCGATTGGAAACCCGAACTTACGTTTTCGTATGAACCGGTTGATGCACCCGTCTGGCAACGCTACGGGGGTCGAATCGTGGAGGTCGCTGGATTAGATGACGATATCGAAGACGAGAATCTCCTTAAACCGTCAAGTATCTCGTTAGTCGACGAGTCCGGTTTCATTGGTGTCGCGACGGGCGATGGCTTGGTCGCGTATTCAGAAGATGCGGACGGTACGTTATCTCCGACGGCGAAGGCACGATACCTGAACTCGACGGGAAATGCAGTTGATATCAGCGATCATGCGTTGCTCCATTGGGATTCCAATGGAGATCGGCTCTACCTGATACAACAAGATGGTATATTCGAGATTTCCAAACCTATTTCGGAAACGAGTCGCTTAACACAGTGTTCACCGAACGTCTTCGAAGGTGTTGTCCCAGAGCAAGCTCGTATCGATGCCAATAGCCAAAACATGTACGTAATGGGTGAAGATGAAATCAACGTGCACGCTATCAGAGCGTCATGCGATATCGAGCTCGTCCAAACGGTTGGATCAGCGTTTACTTTTGGCTCAGACGTCCAGAGTCTCCGCGTGAACGAGCTTGAAGGTGCGCGTGCGATTACCTTTGATTCAAACGAGGAACGTGTTTACTCTGCCGGAGGCGATGGTCTTGTAACCTTTAGACGTACGAACGAAGGAACACTGACGCTCGAATCGATTCATGATGTTCGGGATTGGGCGATGGACCAAAGGTTTGCCTTCAGCAGTGCATCCTTAGCCCTTGGCAGCGATGACATCCTGTTCGTAGTAGCAGCAGCTTCGCCGGTAGTGGCGGCATTCAATATCGCTGGGCAAGGCGAAGACGAGAATCCGGAATTGCTTGACATGGTTGATTCTTTCTACTTATCTCAAGAAGATTTTCGGAGCGTTCCGTTCTACAGTCACATAGCTTGGCCGCAACGGAGCGAGGGATGCACAGCGGTCTCCTCATATCGTGAAGTAGATCCAGCAATTGACGTTTTCTGTGATAACCAGGTTTTCACCGTAAGTTGGGACCAGTCTACGAGATCATTGTCCGTCACGGATTGGTTCCAGTTTGAACAAGCGGATCGATTTGGGCATTTTTTGCGAGAAGGTATCCACACGTTGTCGCCTAGGCAAATCCTCGAAAATGCGCAGCGCAATCGAAATTACGTACTTGGCACGGGGTCACTGGGGGCGTTACACATATTTGATCGAACTGCACGCATTTCGGATAACCCATACACAGAGTAGCTCCAATCGTGCAGTTCAGGCGATTGGACGCGAAGATATGGCAAGCTAACAGCGGTAGGCTAATCCTCACGCTTGCCGCAGGATTGGTCTTTCCTTTTGCGTTTGCGCCATTCAACTTATGGCCGTTAGCGATTCTCTCGCTACTTTTACTGTATCAGAGCATTCAGTACGCAAGCCGTACATCACAGATCATCGGGATTTGTTTCGTGTTTGCGATTGGGAAATACGCGTCAGGCGCGTACTGGGTCTTCGTCAGTTTAGTCAGCTTTGCAGAGATCCATCTGTTTTTAGCGATTGGGTTGTTTCTTTCGTTTTTATTCCTCACGGCTGTGCTTTTCTCGATACTTGCGTTTTTTACAACTAAGTCTCGCAGTAGCACGCTCAACGCGTTAGTTTTCGCATCCGGTCTGACCGTTGTTGAGATTCTCTTCTCGCTCCCGTGGCCACTGAGTTTTCCGTGGCTACATCTTGGCTACGCGCTTATCGATACACCCCTTAGCATATTTGCACCCTATGGCGGTGTTTGGGCGATCAGTTTTGCTGGCGCTTTCACTGCTGCCTGTATCAGTGAACTCCTAAATCGTCATTCACGACCGATGCTCACCGCAATCCTACTCTGGTGCCCTGGTCTCTTTCTAACCGTGAATCACACGATTGACAGCGAATCCATTTCTGTTGCGCTTGTTCAGGGAGATATTTCTTTGAATGATAAGTGGAGTGAAGACGGTTGGCGGGAGTCATTAATGAAATACTCATGGTTATCGAAAATGTCCCCATCTGCGGATCTAGTCGTTTGGCCGGAGTCGGCATTACCGGTGGACTCTGTCGCGACCGTGAAGGACATTATTGATGAGTTGCAGGACCTGGACGGTCGTTTGGTCTTTGGTTCGCTGGAGACAAGAAGGGAAGCAGGTCGCACCTCAACTTTCAACGTGGTCGTTGCGCTCAAGGAGAGCGAACTTAGTTTTTTTAGAAAGGAACAGCTTGTCCCATTCGGCGAGTACATTCCCATGAGGAATTTTCTGGGTGATTTCCTGCAACCACTCGGCTACCCGATGTCAAATCTGCGACCTGATGAAGCAGGCCAAGAGCTTCTCCAGCTTGGCGGTCTCTCGTTAGGGACTGCGATCTGCTACGAGATTGCGTATCCGCATCTCGTTCGACAGCGTGGATTCCACGCTGACCTAATTGTGGTATTGAGCGAGGATTCGTGGTTAGGTGACACGACTGGTCCATGGCAACATTTGCAGATAGCGAGAATGCGAGCCCTTGAACTTAGTCGACCATTAGTCAGAGCAACAAACGACGGAGTTACGGCGTCTATCGATGCTAACGGATCGATTGTGAAACAACTGCCTCGTTACCGTGAGGACGTACTCTTAGACACGGTGGCGCTGCAGGAAGGACGCACGGTTTTTGCTAGATTTGGTCTGCTACCGATTGCGTTACTGATAGTTTCGGTGCTACTAGTACATACGTCAGCACGCAGGTTTAGGCTGTCTCATGCCCCTTGAGTTTTCCGTCGATTCTCTTTCTGGCGATTGCTTTGATGCCTTTGGATGCACATTGAACTCAATCGCTCAGAGGCTTTATAGTGTGCGTTGATTGCATACTTGGAATAGTGTAGATAAGC
Organism: Candidatus Azotimanducaceae bacterium; assembly: GCA_965220235.1. Taxonomy (GTDB): domain Bacteria; phylum Pseudomonadota; class Gammaproteobacteria; order Pseudomonadales; family Azotimanducaceae; genus Bin55. The sequence continues at coordinate 1,174,164 of OZ244815.1, forward strand.
GAACGAACCGCAAAACACTGAGCCACGAGGAGGCGTGGTCAACCTCTCAATTACCGAGCAAATGGTTCCAAATTCGATAGGTTTATTTACAAGGGAGTATTTGGTAGATCAAGAAAGATCTAATAAAACCTTTATATTTCAATAAGATAAAGTTATCTTTCTCTGTGGCACGGTTTTTGCATATTGTCTCGCGTGATCTTATAGAAGTCAGACATGGATCGTCAATTAAAGCTGTTTGCGGCGTGGCTATATGTCGTACTAACGGGATTTGCGCACGCCGATTATCTAGACATCGAAAAAGACGAACTAACACTCGGTTTCATAAAACTCACCGACATGGCTCCGTTAGCAATTGCTTATGAAAAAGGCTACTTTGAAGACGAAGGGTTATATGTCTCGTTAGAACCACAGGCAAATTGGAAGGTGTTGCTAGACAGGGTCATTGATGGGGAATTAGACGGCGCTCACATGCTGGCGGGTCAACCTCTTGCTTCGACGATTGGCTACGGAACACAAGCTCACATCGTGACGCCTTTCTCAATGGATCTCAACGGCAACGGGATTACTGTCTCAAACGCTATTTGGGAAAAAATGAAACCACACGTACGCGTCGTAAACGGTAAGGTGGTGCATCCTATTTCGGCTGATGCGATTAAACCGGTAGTCGAAGAGTACGCGACCGATGGCAAGCCGTTTAACTTAGGCATGGTCTTCCCTGTATCAACTCATAACTACGAGTTGCGCTATTGGCTCGCAGCAGCGGGCATCCACCCAGGGTTCTACAGTGTTGATGACGTTTCGGGTCAAATCGAAGCGGACGTGTTTCTCTCGGTCACGCCGCCTCCCCAGATGCCAGCGACCTTAGAAGCGGGAACGATTTATGGATATTGCGTCGGCGAACCATGGAACCAGCAAGCCGTTTTCAAAGGAATCGGTGTCCCGGTAATTACGGATTACGAAATATGGAAGAACAATCCCGAAAAGGTTTTCGGGGTCACAGCTGAGTTTGCGCGATCCAACCCCAACACCACCTTAGCGCTAACGAAAGCTTTGATCCGCGCGGCAATTTGGTTAGACGAAAACAACAACGAGAATCGCGATGAAGCAGTGGAAATCCTCGCGCGATCCGAATATGTCGGCGCCGATCGGGAAGTTATCGCAAGTTCAATGACAGGTACGTTTGAGTACGAACGAGGCGATGTTCGTGACGTACCGGATTTCAACGTGTTCTTTCGCTACTTTGCGACTTATCCGTACTACTCAGACGCAATCTGGTACTTGACCCAGATGCGTCGTTGGGGACAAATATCGGAATCTCACGACGACAGCTGGTATGTACAGACTGCGAAGGATGTTTACAAACCCGCGACATATCTCGCTGCGGCGCGGATGTTAGTTGAGGAAGGTCTGGCGACGGAAGCAGATTTTCCATGGGATACAGATGGCTTTAAGGGACCGCAAGCAGATTTCATCGACGGTGTGACGTTCGACGGGCGAGAGCCGAACGCGTATCTAAATTCTCTGGAAATCGGATTGAAAGAAGGTCAATCGGTGCGTCGTGGGAACGTCGTGCTGATCGAGCAGTAGGCGACCGAGTTCAAAGTCATGGACGAGAGTGCCACTATCGGAATTCGGCGTCGCGAAAGCGCCCTGATGCGCGTCGAAAAAGTCGATCGCGTTATCAGTGTGTTTGGGTTAGGGTGGATTACACCGTTGTTTCGGATCGGATTCGGGGAGGATCCGGTCGCTCAATTCCGCGAGTTTTGGCGGCTTCTCTGTGTACCCGTGTTCGCCATTTTGGCGTTTCTATTCTTATGGTCGCAGCTCGCTCAACAGGTCGAGACATCGCTCGGCACAATCCCCGGTCCGAGTAAGGTGTGGGAACAAGCACTCGTACTTCACGCCGATCACAAGACGGAACGCCAGAAAGCCGTCGCATTCCAGGAACGCCAGGAAGTTCGTAACGCAAAACTCATTGAGCAAGGGCGTGAAGACAGAGTTAAGTGGCGTGAGTACACGGGTCGGCCGACGTATTACGACCAGATTTGGACGTCGCTGAAGACCGTTTTCTTCGGCTTTTTACTCGCGACACTGATCGCCGTACCAATCGGGATTGCGTGTGGTCTATCACCGATCACAAATGTTGCGATCAATCCGTTCGTGCAGGTATTCAAACCTGTTTCGCCGCTTGCATGGTTACCGATTGTCACCATGGTCGTGTCAGCACTCTACACAACGAACGAAGGATTCTTTGCGAAATCTTTTCTCAATTCCGCTATTACGGTCACGCTATGTTCGCTATGGCCAACGCTAATCAATACGGCGCTAGGCGTCGCAAGTATCGACAAAGATCTCGTTAATGTGAGTAAGGTGCTCAAGCTCCGGACCTGGACGAAGATCACGAAGCTTGTTCTGCCGTCCGCGTTGCCACTGATTTTTACTGGTCTGCGACTTTCGCTAGGCGTTGGCTGGATGGTACTAATAGCGGCAGAAATGCTGGCACAGAATCCTGGTCTTGGGAAATTCGTTTGGGATGAGTTTCAGAACGGTTCGTCGCAATCTCTTGCCAAAATCATGGTTGCGGTTCTAACGATCGGCATCATCGGCTTTTTGCTGGACCGTGTCATGCACACGATGCAGTCTCTCATTGACGCGAATACCAAATAGGTCCGTAATCGTGTCAATTCTTGAATTGGAAGAGGTAAGCGTCTCGTTTGGCGTTGGCTCGGATCGTGTCGATGTATTGCGTGATATATCGCTTCAAATCGAACAAGGCGATTTCGTTGCGGTACTTGGTTTTGCTGGCTCAGGAAAAACAACATTAGTCAACCTGCTCGCGGGACTCGAGCAACCAAGGAAAGGACGCGTACTGTTCCACGGTAAGCGAGTCGAGTCTCCTGGTCCTCAACGCAGCGTCGTGTTTCAGTCCTACTCACTGCTACCGTGGCTTACGGTCGCCGGGAACGTTGAACTCGCAGTTCAGGCAGCACATCGAGAGTTTTCGCGGGCAACGCGTCAAGAACACGCCAGACGTTACATCGAATTGGTCGGGTTGACACACGCATATGACCGAAAACCTGCGGCTCTATCCGGCGGAATGAAACAACGCGTTGCACTTGCGCGTACGTTGGCGATGGAGCCTGAAGTGCTTCTACTTGATGAACCATTGTCCGCATTGGATGCGCTTACTCGGACAAAATTGCAGGACGAACTTCAAGAGATCTGGCAAAGTGATCGTCGTACCGTTTTACTGGTCACGAACGACGTAAACGAAGCACTGTATCTTGCGGATCGAGTCGTATTAATCAATCCTGACGGTACGATCAGCGAGCAAATTTCGATACCGCTACCTCGGCCACGAATTCGCAGCGCCGTGAATCACAGCACGACTGCGCTAACGCTAAAAGCTCAGATTACTAGATATCTCAATGATCAGCGGGAGGAGCAATCGATTGATGAAACCCGAACTCTTCCAGACGTAACACCGTTACATGCACTACCGAAAGCGTATCGTGAGGCGTCTCGATCGCTTGTTACAACACGCTATCTCCAGTTTTCTCAGCTCTGCAAGACCTATCCAACGAGTAACGGATCGCTGACAGTGGTCGAAGACTTTGAACTTGAGATCGACAAAGGTGAATTCATCACGCTGATTGGACATTCCGGTTGCGGTAAATCCACAGTCTTGTCGATGACTGCAGGGTTGAGCGAAATTTCCAGTGGGGCAATCGTCTTGGACGCAAAGCACGTGGTAGATGCCGACCCTGAGCGTGCAGTCGTTTTTCAATCTCCAAGCGTGTTTCCATGGCTCACGGCTAGACAAAACGTTGCAATCGGCGTAAACCGTGTTTACCCGACTGCTACACGACAAGAACGTGAGGAGGTCGTTGACTACTACCTCGCGCGGGTGGGTTTGAGCGCGGTCGAGGATCTCGCTGCTAGAGAACTATCGAACGGAATGCGTCAGTTGGTAGGTATCGCGAGGGCTTTCGCGTTGTCGCCAAAACTCCTGCTTCTCGATGAACCTTTCGGCATGCTTGACAGCCTGACGCGTTGGGAACTACAGGATGTTCTCATGGAAGTGTGGTCACAAGCCCAAGTCACGGCGATATGTGTGACGCACGATGTCGATGAAGCCATATTGCTTGCGGATCGCGTCGTCATGATGACCAATGGACCGCACGCATGCGTAGGACATGTGATGGATGTTACGTTAGATCGGCCTCGGAATCGCAAAGCCATGCTTGAGCACCCTTCGTATGTTGGCTATCGTGAAGAGTTGCTCTGTTTCCTGGAACAAAACGAAGGAGGTCATCTGCTGAAGGCAAGCTGAAAAGTGTTGCCATACCTCAGCAGTAAATTGAACAACGATGCGAGAAATGAAGAAAAAGCTCGTCGTCATCGGCAACGGGATGACCCCAGGACGGACGCTGGAACGCATCTTTGACACGAATCCAGATGCATACGACGTCACGATTTTCAATGCGGAACCTCGAGTCAACTATGACCGAATCATGCTATCGCCGCTTCTATCGGGTGAGAAAACCTATGAAGAAATCATCATTCATGGTGATGGTTGGTACATCGATCGCGACATCATGCTCTATAAGGGTTTCAAGGTCGACCGCATTGATCGAAGATCACGAATCGTTTATTCAGGTGACGAGGAACGCGCGGAATACGACAAGCTGCTAATCGCGACTGGTTCAAATCCAATCATCATCCCGGTGCCTGGTCACGATAAAGAAGGTGTCGTCACGTATCGAGATTACGACGACGTCGAAGCGATGTTATGGGCTACGCAGCGCGGTCAACATGCCGTCGTGATCGGTGGTGGATTACTTGGTCTCGAAGCGGCGGCTGGATTAGCGATGCAAGGCATGCAAGTCACGGTGGTGCACTTGATGCCAGCACTAATGGAGCGTCAGCTCGATCCGGCAGCAGGTCACCTTCTACAAAAGGCAGTTGAGGACCGAGGAATCACCGTATTGACCGAGGCGAATACCAAGGAAATCCTTGGCGGTCCGTCAGTTGAAGGCGTCTTACTTGATGATGGTACTGAATTACCCGCGGATCTTGTGGTGATGGCTGTTGGCATACGGCCAAGTGTCACGGTTGGCAAAGCAGCAGGACTTGAGATTAAGCGTGGAATCGTTGTCGACAATCGAATGCGAACGTCGGATCCGAACATTCTTGCAGTTGGTGAATGTGTGGAGTTCGAAGGCGACGTTTACGGACTGGTCGCGCCTCTATATCAGATGGCGAATGTCGCTGCCGATACGTTACTTGGCGATCGCACCGGCAAACCCTTCGAAAAGCAAGTACTTGCAACACAGCTCAAAGTGACCGGTATCGATCTTTACTCCGCCGGAGATTTTGAAACTAGCGAAAACCGGGAAGAAATCGTGCTGCGAGATGCACGGCGCAGCATCTATCGTCGCTTGGTCATCGAGAAAGACAAGCTCGTCGGCACCGTCTTGTATGGCGACACCGCGAACAACAGTTGGTACCTGCAGCTCATTCGCAATGGCGAGAGCGTTAGCGATTTTCGCGATACCATGATGTTTGGACCTGGATATGGCGAAGGTCAAAGTACAGATGTAGCAGTTGCGTCCTTAGCCGATGACGTTGAGATATGTGGATGTAACGGCGTTTGCAAGGGAGCGATTGTGAACGCTATCAACGAGCATGAACTGTCGACTATTGACGAAGTTCGAACCTACACAAAGGCCTCGTCTTCGTGCGGCACGTGTACTGGTTTAGTCGAGCAATTACTGACTTTAACGCTAGGCGAAGACTACAAGCCGACGGCGGCGGACGCTGTGTGTGGGTGCACTGACCTAGGCCACGACGACGTACGCAAGCTGATTGAGGTGCAACGGTTACAAACAATCCCTGATGTGATGCAGTCGTTACACTGGAAGAGTTCCGAAGGTTGTGCGAAGTGCCGTCCTGCACTTAATTACTACCTTCTCTCAACGTGGCCAGGCATATACGAAGACGACCAACAGTCCCGCTTTATCAACGAACGTGTTCACGCAAACATCCAGAAAGACGGTACTTACTCGGTCGTACCGCGTATGTGGGGTGGCGTGACTTCCGCAGACGAACTGCGCGCGATCGCTGACGTGGTGGAAAAGTTTGAGATTCCCACCGTGAAACTGACAGGTGGGCAACGCATCGACATGCTCGGGGTGAGGAAGGAGGACCTACCGGCTGTTTGGGCGGATCTTGGCGATGCGGGTCTGGTTTCCGGTCATGCTTACGGTAAGGCGTTGCGGACCGTGAAGACCTGCGTCGGCAGTGAGTGGTGTCGTTTTGGCACCCAGGATTCCACGGGATTAGGCATCCGCATTGAGAAATTCATGTGGAGTTGCTGGACGCCTGCTAAAGTGAAGATGGCAGTCAGTGGTTGCCCACGAAATTGTGCCGAAGCGACCTGTAAGGACGTTGGAGTCGTTTGTGTGGACTCCGGGTATGAGATCCACATTGGTGGCGGGTCAGGATTGACCGTTCGACAAACCGAATTGCTGTGCAAGGTTGCCACCGAAGACGAAGTCATGGAGTTCGTCGCGGCCGTGGTTCAACTGTACCGATTGCAAGGTCATTACTTGGAACGAATGTACAAGTGGCTAGCTCGAGTCGGCATCGAGTCAATCAAGGAGGCGATAGTTGAAGATGACGAGCGTCGAAAGGAGTTGTACGACGGTTTCGTGTACTCGCAGTCTATCTCGCAGCACAATCCATGGGCCGAAAGAGTCAATGGTGTGGATGCGCACGAATTCAAACCGCTCGCTGAAGTAGATTTGGTCGAGGTCGTGTAAATGTCCACGAAAGAGTGGCGCTTGATCGGAACCGTCGAGGATATTCCTAGATCTGGCGCACGTCGAATTCGAATCGGTAAAGTGGACGTCGGTGTGTTTCGAACGGCAAACGATGACGTTTTTGCACTTGAAGACGTATGCCCGCATTTGGGAGGACCGCTGAGCGAAGGCATCGTGCATGGAAACGAAGTCACTTGTCCGTTGCACAACATGGTGATTGATCTTGCGACGGGACTATCTGTGGAACCTACGCCAAAGTGTGTACGCTCATGCTTGGTTCGTCTTGAAGGCGAAAAGGTCTACTTGAGCAAACCGGATCTTCGTGAACTCATAACAGAGCGCACTATTTGATCAGGTACTGTAGGTGGCAACATCCGTAAAAACCACGTGTCCGTATTGTGGCGTCGGATGCGGTGTCATCGCAGAGCGTGACCAGAACGGCGACATAGAGATCACCGGAGATCCGGATCATCCTGCGAATTTCGGACGTATCTGTTCTAAAGGTGCGGCACTGGCAGAGACACTGTCGCTTCAAGGTCGACTCCTCCATCCGGTGATTGATGGTGAACGCACGACCTGGGATCTCGCACTATCGCGGGTAGCCGACAGGATTAGTGAAAGCATCGAAACCTACGGTCCCGATTCCGTCGCGATGTATGTCTCAGGTCAGCTGCTTACCGAGGATTACTACGTCGCCAATAAATTCATGAAGGGGTTCGTGGGTTCGGCGAATATCGATACGAATTCACGGCTTTGCATGGCGTCAACGGTCGCGGGTCATAAGAGGGCATTCGGATCCGATACCGTACCTGGTCGCTATGAGGATTTGGAACTCGCAGATGTCGTCGTGCTCGCTGGATCAAACCTTGCGTGGTGTCATCCTGTATTGCACCAGCGGCTCCTAGCAGCGCGGGAAGACCGCGGTGTAGAAATCGTCGTCATCGATCCGCGCCACACGGCAACATGCGACGAAGCGGATCTGCACCTACCTATCAAACCCGGTACAGACGTCGTACTTTGGAACGCGCTGTTGGGATATTTAGTAGAAAACGGACTGGTGGATGAATCCTATGTCGCATCTCACGTTAACGGCTTCGAACAGACCATAGCAGTACTAGATTCGAAACCGATCGACGATGTTGCGGAGTTGACCGGTATATCCGCGACAGATGTACGGTGCTTCTTTGCGATGTTTGGCGGCACCGAACGCGTCGTTACGGTGTTTAGTCAAGGCGTCAATCAATCAATTGCGGGCACGGATAAGGTCAATGCGATCATCAACTGCCACTTAGCTACGGGTCGTTTGGGTAGACCCGGTATGGGTGCGTTCAGCATTACGGGTCAGCCGAATGCGATGGGAGGCCGTGAAGTAGGTGGAATGGCCAACATGCTCGCGGCTCATATGGAGATTCAGAACGAAAACCATCGTGAAATCGTTCGAGAGCACTGGGGCGCACCAAATCTCGTTACGGATGCCGGTCTAAAAGCTGTCGACATGTTCCGCGCGGTACGAGAAGGCAAGATTAAAGTACTCTGGATCATGGCGACCAATCCGGCAGCGAGCATGCCGGAAGCGCTTCATGTCCGAGAGGCATTAGCTGCTTGTCCGTGTGTCATCGTGTCGGACGTCGTCTCGCAGAATGACACGCTACGGTACGCGGACGTGCAACTTCCATCTCTCGCTTGGGGTGAGAAAGACGGAACGGTCACGAATTCGGAACGCTGCATTTCTCGTCAAAGATCGTTCCTAGATTCCCCCGGAGAGGCGCGCGCAGACTGGTGGCAGATCACCGAAGTTGCAAAGCGACTAGGTCACGGTCGTTCATTTCCCTACGAGTCACCAGCGGACATTTGGCGGGAACATGTCGAACTAACTGCAATTGAAAACCACGGCGAACGCGATCTGGACTTGAGCTTCCTGAGAGACATTGACTATGAGTCCTTAACACCTCAAGTGTGGGGATCAACGAAGGAATCGGGTCATCGGTTTTTTGGTGATGGGGGGTTTTTCACCCAAGATCAAAAGGCGAACATGGTGCCCATCATGTATCGTCCTGCGGCTGCTCAACCTACAGTAAAACGCCCGTTTGTTTTGTTGACAGGTCGAGTACGCGATCAATGGCACACCATGACTCGAACTGCGAAAGCGCCACGCCTGCTCACTCATGTTGGGGGTCCAACGCTGGCTATGCATCCGGATGATCTCGCAGCTAATGGTTTAGATGATGGTTACATCGTTCAGGTCTCGACTGATCACGGGACAACGAAGCTCCCGGTTGAAGCGACGACGGGTGTACGAAAAGGTACGGTGTTTGCGAATATCCACTGGAATGACCAATTCGCAAGCCAAGCGTGTATCGATACGCTGGTTGCCGCGCATCTCGATCCGATCTCGGGTCAACCCGAATTCAAAGCCGTACCGGTCACGATTGAACCGCTAGCTATTGCTTGTTTTGGATACTCCCTATCGACCGAAAAGCCAAAGCTTGATGAATTAGACTACTGGTCTGCGCACCGTACTGCTACTGGCTGGCAGACAGACTTCGCGTTGTCGTTCTTTCCAGATAACCCATCGGATTGGTTGAGTTCGTCGTTTTCGGGGTTGAAGACTGATGACGTAGAAACATTCGAATACGTCGATAGTTCACGAGGCGACGCACGATGTATTCGTACATGCGGCAATCGAGTATTGGAAATTGCGTTTATATCGACATCACCAATAGATGTCTCGCAGGATTGGTTGCGAGGACTCATTAACGCGGAAGTTGACGACACATTCAGTGTGCTGGCGGGAGTTCCTGCTGATTCAAAGAAGCAAAAAGGCAAAATCGTGTGCGCGTGTGAAGAGGTGGGAGAATCCGAAGTTAAAAACGCCCTCGCAGAATGTGGGTGCCGATCTGTGCAAGACCTAGGAAATTTACTTAGAGCGGGGGTAAATTGTGGTTCCTGTCGCCCGGAACTTACTAAGTTAATCGTCGATTTTGGCGTCGCGACTTCCTTATGAATGCAATTGTGGTGTTCGCTCTCGCTAAAGCGAATACCGTTGAGTATCAGAGTTGCAGAGGAACTATCTCAACATCGGTCTGGGAAAAATCCTGTCCCTTGCACAATAACGGTTCATTGCGCGATTTTGCCAGAGCATACGAGAAACAATCTCCAAAATTGAGTCTCGCAGGATGTTGACCTTTTCCATACGTTCGAAATGCGGTTCTTGCTAAATATGCTTGATCAGCGTCGCATGCGACCAATTCGATACCAGCTTTAGAGAAGTAGATCAAGATCTATTAGACCATCGAAGCGATTTCGATGATGGATCACGATGGAAGCCTCAACGAATGAAACCACACTCATACAGATAGATTCGGTGGTTTCTATACACTCGATAATCGGTTCACGATCGGATTCGTCCTGAAGAACCGCGATCAGTGTAGACGGGTCGACTACCATCAGGTAGGAAGTCCGCGTTCACCGTAATCGATTATTTCATCAGCGGGACGGTCGTCAAAAACTGGTAACGCCGCACAATGTAGTGCAATTTCGTTAAGTTCATCAGCGAGTCTTCGACTCCTCTGCCCGCGTTTTAGTCTTGTAAGTCTTTCTTCAAGTGCCTTGGTGACGGCTTCGGTCTTCGTCTCACCGGTTAAATCGGCGACCCTCGCCGCTAGTTCTTCGGTTTTGGAGTTTCGGATGTTCAGTGCCAACGAACACTCCTAACATGTAGCATAGATTCTACATAGTATCAATGAAATAAGGCACTTAACTTCAGGGGATAGTTGAAGTATCGAGAATTCCATAACGGATATTAAAAGAGCGTTCGCGTTCGCTCATATACGGATGACGCCCGATCGAAAATACGTTATACAGTGAGCTCAATCTTAACGGCGGATCAAGCACAGAAACTTAGGAATTGACTTCAGATATATTCTTATAGGTCAAAGGGTTACCGTCGGCTAATTTGCGCGTTCACCATCGCCTGATTTAAACGTTCACCATCGCGTGATTTAAACGTTCACCATCGGATGATTTAAACGTTCACCATCGGCTGATTTAAACCCGTGCCGTCGGCTAGATTAAAGGTCTCGCACCACTTCTACGCTTTTGACCTTGAGATTAGCCTCAATTTCTTGTGTTCACTGCGCAGATAAGACCTTTTAAAGCTCGTACGCGCTTGCGTCAGGCTAACTGCACTCGTAGTTGCTCGATCGACTGGAAATATCGTGGCTTCAATCGCCGAATCAATACATCCTACCTCTCGCGATCACGATTGGATAATTCAGTTCGTGCAATACACGAGCAAAATCTCCAGTTCCTCCGCGAAATGGGGTGTTTCGCACTAAAACCTATCTAGTGGCTGACAGACTCACCAAGCGCAAAATTCAGACTGAGAATGGTCGCAAAACCACTAATTCGCGCTTGTCTCGAACTCTGATTCGTGAGCGACGCGATAGCGTTCCCACCATTCAATACGCTTCCGATCTACCCATCGCGTCGCGCATCGAGCGTATTCAGGAGTTGCTCCGGTCCCATCAAGTCGTGATTGTGGCGGGCGAAACAGGTTCCGGAAAGACGACCCAGTTACCCGTCGCGTGTCTTGAAGCAGGATTTGGCGTCACCGCCAGTATCGCGCACACACAACCTCGACGTCTTGCCGCACGTGCGGTTGCGGGTCGAATTGCGGAGCAACTCCAGGTTAAGCTCGGTGAGCAGATCGGTTATGCGGTTCGGTTCGACGAATCATGGACTCGCCATTCGCTCGTGAAAGTCATGACCGACGGCATGCTCCTTGCCGAGATCAATCGAGATCGTGAGCTACGACGATATGAAGTTGTTATTGTCGATGAAGCCCATGAACGCACACTCAATGTTGACTTTCTACTCGGTTTCCTTCGACGTCTCATCGACCGACGTCCGGAACTCAAGGTCATCATCACGAGCGCGACGATCGACGTCGATAGTTTTAGTCGCCACTTCGACAATGCACCGATCGTTGAAGTCGAGGGTCGCAGTTATCCAGTGACCGTCGAATATCGGCCACCGGAAGACGATCTGGAAGGTGCGGTATTCAGCTGTCTCGATGAGATCCTGAATTCTGGTACGAAAGGAGCGAAGGACATTCTTATGTTCTTGCCGACCGAACAGGAGATACTCGAGTGGTCCAATCGAATTCGTCGTCGATGGCCGAAAGAACTGGAAGTTTTACCGCTATACGCGCGCTTGCCACCGAAGGACCAGCAACGCATATTTCACCCTTCCGGGAAGCAGCGAGTTCTGCTGTCGACCAACGTTGCTGAAACTAGCTTGACTGTCCCGAACATTCGGTTTGTCATTGATCTAGGTAAGGCACGGATCAGCCGTTATAGCGCTCGATCAAGGGTGCAACGTTTACCTATCGAGCAGATCTCACAAGCGAGCGCGGACCAACGGAAAGGGCGTTGCGGCCGTGTAGCACCAGGAATCTGCTATCGCGTCTACTCGGAGTCGGTTTATGATCGCGTTCCTCGATATACGGATCCGGAACTCAAGCGCACGAATTTAGCGTCTGTGCTTTTGCAGACGAAGCACTTTCGCTTAGGCGATATTCGCAAATTCCCGTTTCTTGAACCACCAGATGAACGCAGTATCGCTCAAGCTGAACGTCTATTGCACGAGCTTGGCGCACTGGAAGATGGAAAGCTAACCGGACTTGGCCGTCAGATGGCGCGAATGCCGATCGACCCCAGATACGCTCGAGTATTAATCGAAGCGGCACACCGGAACGCGCTGAAGGAAGCGTTGATCGTCGTTTCGGCACTAACCGCGCAGGATCCGCGTTTGCGACCGCACAACCAGCGGGAGGCCGCTGATACCGCACAAGAGCGATTTACGGACGAAAAATCTGATTTTCTTGCGCTGGTCAATCTGTGGTTCTGGGCAGAACGCGAACGTCAAGCGAAAACAAGTTCGGCGTTCCGTCGCTTATTGGAACGTCATTTCATTTCACCGAATCGTTACTACGAATGGCGTTCTCTGCATCGCCAGTTAACGGGATATTGTCAGCGACTCGGGTTACGGCTCAACTCAGCACCGGCGTCCTACAAGAATCTACATACTGCCATCCTGACTGGATCACTTGGTCTGATCGGAGTTAAAGAAGAGAAACTGAAGTATGCGGGTGTGCACGATTTGCGTTTTCAGTTGTTACCTGGCACGCGACTTGCTAAAGCCTCGCCGAAGTGGGTGGTCGCCGCAGAGATCGTCGAGACTGGACGCGTGTATGCACGGACCGTTGCATCGATCGAACGCAAATGGATAGAAGATATTGCTCGTCGCTTACTCAAAGTAAGTTACTTCGACGAATATTGGGATGATCGTCGAGGCGAAGCGATGATCTTGAGTCGAGCAACACTTTACGGAGTGCCGGTTTACGAACGACGGCCGTTGCGCTTGGCGCCGCGCGACGCGGAACTTGCAAGAGAGCTATTCGTTCAGCACGCGATGGTCGAACCAAAGCAAATTCGACCGTGGCCGTTTCTCAAACACAATCGCCAGCTACTCACGAAGTTACTTAAAGTGCAAGCGCGAGAGCGAAGGACCGATGTGGTGGTTGCGCCGCGCGTTCAAGCGAGTTTCTACTTGGAACGATTGCCTGACGATGTGGTCAATGTACGCACCTTCGAAGCTTGGTTCAGCCAGGCAAGTGAGGGTGAACTCGATCGTCTTCGCATGAACTCGAGTGACCTTTTACGACGACCGGACGAAGACCTTACAAACGCGGCCTTTCCAGGCGAGCTCGTGATAGACGATTACCGCTGGCCGCTGCGATACCGTTTTGCTCCTGGCGATGTTGCAGACGGCGTATCGGTTCAGGTCAAAGCGGAGAACATCAACACGTTATCGCTGGACGCCGTTCAGTGGCTCGTACCGGGACGGCTCGCAGAAAAACTGACGGAACTGTTAAAGAGCCTCCCTAAACAATATCGCCGACATTTGGTGCCGATTCCCGATCGAGTAGAGCAGCTATGTGACTATCTTCTACGCCCTTCGCGATATCGTGTCGGCAATTTCTATGACGTGTTGACTCGCACACTTGCCGATTTCTACCGTGTGCAGGTGCCACATGATGTCTGGGACGAGGCGAAACTAAGTCCTTTCTTGCGTATGAACGTGCAGTGGACCAATCGACGAGGTGCCGTACTTGATCAGGATCGAGATTTACTGGCCTTGAAACGACGCCATGAATCAACCTTGGCTGAAGCACTCGTCGACGAAGCGGCAACGACTATCGAGTCGTCTGAGAGGTTGGTTAGTTTTCCGGAAAACGGGATCGAAAGAGAAAAGCGTCTACGCCAAGATCACACTGATTTCACCGTTTATCCAGCGCTGGTTGATAAAGGAGATTCTGTCACCGTGGAGCTCGCGGTCAATCCAGCACAACAACAGGTATGGCAAGAAAAAGGACTTTGTCGCTTATTTGTGCTCGCGGAGAGTCAGTCAGTTCGGTACTTGCGCAAGGAGTATCAGAAAGAAACTACGATGCACATGCAGTTGGCAAAACTTGCCGACCCAAATGCTGTATTCGACTCGTTGCTACTTAGCGTGGCGCGTTACGTATACCTAGGAGAAGAGGAACGGATTGAATCGAAATCGCATTTCGACAGCTTGCTTGCGGCGCAGCGTGGCGAGTTTGTATCAAGCGGACTCAAACTGATCGAGACATGCACAGCCATCGCAGAGAAACGTTTCGACGTATCGTTAGCAGTTGAGAACATCAACAGTGCGGTTTTGACATCCGCAAAAGCCGATCTAGAAGCGCAACTTTCCCACGTTGTTCCGGCAGACTTCATGTGGCAAACGCCTTATGAACGCCTGACTGATCTGCCTCGGTACCTTGATGCGATGCTGTATCGCGTCAACCATTTTCAAGGCCGCGTGTCGAAAGATGAGGAACTGATGAATCAAGCTCGTACATGGGAACAGCGATTGCACACTCTGACTGCGCGGGTAGGCAACATGCCGGATCTAATTAACGCGAAGTTCCTATTGGCAGAGTTGCGAGTAGCGTTGTTCCACCAACAGCTTGGAACCAAGGAAAAGGTATCGCAGAAAAATCTGACGCAGACCTTCGAACGATTGGAACGTGCCTACGTCAACGATTAGAAAAATGAAAGCTCCTGAGGAATATCCGGTTTCAGGTTGTGGCTTAGGGTTGCGACGTGGAATGTTCAATGAATATGAAGAACAGTCCAAGGCCATGGCGAAACATGTGAACTTCGTCGAGTGCGCGCCTGAGAACTGGATTGGCGTCGGCGGTCGCTGGGGCAAGCGATTTCGCGCGATGATCGAGCGTTATCCGGTGGTATGTCACGGGTTGTCGCTTTCGATCGGAGGTCCCGCGCCGTTTGATATGGAATACCTAGCGCAATTGAAAACGTTTCTTGATGAAATAGACGCAAAGTCATACTCCGACCACTTGAGCTTTTGTGGTGACTTCGGCCAGCTCTACGACCTTATGCCGATTCCGTTCACCGAAGAAGCCGTACATTACGTCGCAGGGCGCATCAAGTTCGTACAAGATGTACTAGAACGACAGATCGCAGTAGAGAATGTCTCGTACTACGCAGCTCCTGGTCAGGACATGCCGGAGGCGGAGTTCATTAATCTGGTGATCGAAGAGGCCGACTGCAAATTCCTGTTGGACGTTAACAACATTCACGTTAACAGTGTGAATCACCGTTACGATCCAGTTGAGTTTCTGCATGAGATGCCAGTGGAACGCGCAGACTACGTTCACATCGCTGGACATAAGGTGGAAGCGGAAGATCTGCGCGTCGACACCCATGCAGCGCCGATCATCGACCCTGTTTATGACCTGCTCCGTGAAGCATTCAAGACCTTCGGTGTGATGCCGACGCTGCTTGAACGGGACTTCAATTTTCCGCCGCTAAGCGACTTGCTAGACGAAACCAAAGAAATTCGCCGAATACAGACGAACGCACGTGTCTGAGCAAGTCGAAGGGAAAAACCTACCAGGTTTTCAGGCGCTGCAGTTGGATTTTGCAGCACACATTCGCAATCCCGAGCTGAATCCAATTCCAGATGGGATCGAATTACGCCGAATGGCGATCTACACTCGACTGTTCTACAACAACATCGAGTCGTTCTGCTCAATGCGCTTCGAACGGACTAAGGCGATCTTGGGTGAAGAACGTTGGCATGCGATGATGCGGGATTTCGTTCATCGCCATCAAAGCAAGAGTCCGTATTTCGCGCAGATTTCGGAGGAATTCATTGCCTATCTAGCGATGGAACGGTCAGAGCCGAGCGATCCGGCATTCCTCCTTGAGCTCTGCCATTACGAATGGTTGCCGTTGTACTTCGATCGCATGTTAGGGGAGCTACCGCGATACCGACCGTGTCCCGGTCCACTAGATGCAACGCTGAAAACGTCCGATCTTTCGCTGGTGCGACGCTACGTATGGCCAGTCAACAGAATTACAGAAGATTTTCAGCCGAATGAACCCCCCGAAAAGCCAACTTGGGCGTTAGCGTTCCGAAACCGAGCAGATAAAGTTGATATTAAGCATGTCGATGCGTTCGTGGCTAATCTCATTGAGGTTCTGCGAACGCCCATGACGGGGTTAGAAGCAGTTAGAGCTATTGTTGGAGATTCAATCCATCTCGACGAGACACGGCGGGCACGGTTTGCCTCAAGAATAGATGATTTAATCGAATTAGATGTGCTGCTGGTTAATGACTAAACGGTTCCGGAGATTTTCTGGGTAGAGACAAATATCGTAATTGCTCAGTGGTTCCCATCCACAACCTAAACCTAGTAATAACGTTGTTAAACCGAACGCTTCCCCGATCTCGTCGAGGGCGGTTATTTTTACTGCAAGTTTCACTGTACTCTTCGACAACACTGACTTCGTCAGCGGAGCTCGCATGTTAACGCGATTCAGCTGGCGTCTATACGTGAATTACCCTGCAAGGCCTCCCACTCGACATCCACGGGTTCGACAATATCTCCTAATATCCTCATATTTCCTCTATCGATACCGAATAGACTCTCAGGTCGGGCACGAAAGGGAATGAGGCGCGCTATAGGCCTACCTCGCTTTGTAATGATGATCTCGTCGCCGCTCGCCGTGACGTCATCGATCAATTTACTACATCGAGATCTAAATTCGGTTACGTTGATCGTTCGAATCGGAGTGTTGGTTTTATCAGACACTTCTTATTCTCACTCCTGACTTAACTGATCTTGATATGCAACTCCCCACAATCACAGTGTGGTTTCTACGTTGGTCGTGTTTTGATTGGATCGTGAATTCGTCGCATTAGTCACGATGCAACTTAGAAATAACAAGCATGGTGACCTTCTATAGTAGATCGTCGTCATCGTCTTTCATCGCATCCCACTCAACGTCCAGTGGTTCCATAATGTCGCCGATGATTCGGATGTCGTCCTTGAACATTCCAAGTAAACTCTTGCCTTCGTAGGGGACCAGCTTCACGAGAGGACGACCATATTTTGTGATGATCAACGGTTCGCCCGATTCAGTTACCGAGCGTATCAGTTTTGAGCAGTTGACTTTGAATTCAGACACTTTGATCACGTTAATGCCAGAACTGTCTTTTTCCACTGCGAAAACTCATTTCATGCTGGGTCACGCCCAATCCTAAATAATGATTGTTGGCTCTTATATATTTGGTTGTTGCTTTCAACTCGCATCGGATTCGAAGCTGACGTAAGTCATTGATTGTGCATACCTTTAGCGCAACGCAACCTGGTCGATTCCGCGACAATTCGTCATGCGCGTATGCGAGTCTCTACTTAAGCTTCGGTCGTGAGAACGTACACCTATAAAGCCAAGCTCAACGCCCACACGCATCGGAACCTTGCCGAGTTTCTGACGCAACAACGCCTCCTATACAACGGCGCACTACAGGAACGCATCGACTGTTATCAGAAAACGGGTGAAAGCATCGGTCTGTACGACCAGCGTGGTTCCCTGACGACCCTTCGGCGTGAGGACGAGTGGTTTCGGAAGTTCGACCGGTGGTGTCAGGATTCGGCGTTGGTCCGGGTCGACCGCGCGTTCAAGCGCTTCTTCCGGCAAAGTCGCGGGTTTCCGCGGTTCAAGTCGCATAAGCGCGGGGTGCAGTCGTTTGAGACCTTGCACAAGAAACCCACCTTCAACGGCAAGTACGGGTACGTGAAGCTCAAGGGCATCGGTCGGTTCCGGTGGCGCCAGGACCATCGGCGCGATGATCGAAGCAAGGTCAAAGTCCTCCGTGTCGTGCAACGACCGACGGGGATTTTTATCCAGCTGGTCTGCGACGACAAGCCCCAGCGTCTCGGCTTGAATCAAGCCATCGGGATCGATGTCGGGGTGCACCTCCGTGCGGCCTTGTCGGATGGGACGGTGTTCCCACGTCATACGCCTGACCGGACTGAGATCCGACGCCTGCAACGTGCCTTGAGTCGTTGCGAAACCGGTTCGAACGGTCGCAAGAAACGACGACAGTCGTTAGCACGGGCGTGTTATCGCGCACGCGTCCGTCGTCACAACGACCTGCACCGTCTCACGAGTGAGATCGTGAAGCATCATGGCAAGTGGATCGCAGTGGAAGATCTTGATATCCAGGCCATGACGGCTTCCGCAGCAGGCACGGAAATAGCTCCTGGACATCACGTCAAGCGGAAGGCTGGCTTGAATCGCTCGATCCTCGAGCATAACTGGGGCACGTTCATTTCTCAACTCGACTACAAGGCTGCAAGCGCCGGTGGTCAGTTGGTGCGTGTCGATCCGAAAAACACCACGCAACAGTGTTCCGGTTGTGGCGGTTTACCAGACAAAGCGTTGACGTTGAACGATCGTTGGTACGAATGCACGCATTGCGGGTATCGTGACGACCGCGACGTGAACGCATCAAAAAATGTGTTGCTCAAAGGGCTTGCGCTCTTTGATGCGGGTGGCTCTCTTCCCGCAGTGTCGGCAACTGAAAGACAGAATCAGGACATGGGTCCTGATCGACACGGAACCGTGTAACCAGTGTGGAAAACACACAGAAATATATAAGAGCCTGATTGTTAGTCTGTCTAAACGAATTTACGTGGTCATTCAGTAACGAAGGATGTGAGCATAAAGGATGAGCAGAGATGTTGGTAAATTGAGTTTGAACCGCGTTGTCCATCTTAAGGGTGTGACGTTGTTTTGTTTATTCGGGTTGCTGGTTTGCCTTCTTGCCGTCGGCGTTGAGAGCGAAACGTTTCTGCGACATCTGTTTCAGGTCACGCCGATCGTTTTGGTGATAGCGATCGGACTGCTTAAGAGTCGTTGGTTTCGTTCCGGTGCGTTCGGGTTGTTCGCTTGTTGGGCGTTCTTCATGGTGTTGATCTGGCTGTATCTGGTGGGCGTACAGACATTATTCACCGGTAACTTCACCGTTTTTGAAATCGTATTGACTGTAGTTATGGGTGGCTTGTGCATCATCGGAGTCGTCGTAAATACACGACCCGATCCCACTGTTGGATGGCCGATGCACGTCGTGATTTCGATTGCGTTCACTCTCTGTCAGCTCGTCGTCATGTGGTTGAGTCTCTTTGCTCATCGCTTAGGAGCTATCCCTTAGGCGTGCTCTAGCCAAAGAGAGTAAGCCTTGTAATAAATAGGGTCTAGCGAATCCGCATTGGCTAACTTCGAGAAAAGGTCAATGCGGAATCTCGGTTTCACGTTTTGACTCTAGGCGAACGCTTAGATTTTGAGTCGCAGGTAGTGCTAAAGAACGCTAAACCAATTGAGAAAGGAACGTCTTTGCAGGTACGATGATCGGCGCTGTTTCGTCGAAACATTCTTTATCAATTTAAACGAAGTATTAAAAATTTCCCAACCAATTTAAACAACCCTTTGAAAAATTCAAATTCCGACATTGGAGCAGTTGTTTACGGGTACTTGCAGTACCCCGACTTCTATGAGTCCGTTGTTGAGACCCATGGATCGACGACATCGATTCCCATCCCGCGGAAGTGTCGTACATTGCGTGTGGCTAGAACGGCGCCACGGGACCGGCATATCGCGGCGATTTGGCAGTCTGCCGCTCCAATTGGACGACCTGACCGGCGACGGTCGGCAGCGATTTCCGCACACTCTCGGCTTGCGGCACTGTCGAATGGCAGGATACGTTCTGCGATACCCAAGTTAAAAAAGCGTGACATAGCGACTTCCAGCAAGTTTCGTTTCTTTCCGATCGGCATGATCGCAACCCCGTAAAGCAATTCAGCTTCGTTTATTGCGGTGAGGTAGATTTCGTTGATGTCGTGGGCAGCAATCCAGGACGTTACCGCGGGTATCGGTTCAGCGCGCATAAGTTCGGACGCGACGTTCGTGTCAATGACGTACACAGGAGCGGTTTAAGAAAAATCAGGTGGAATACGCATAGGACCGCGGCTAGGAAGTTCGAGTTCTACGCCACCAAGAGGCGCAAAACACTCGCGTGCGATTTCCGCTAGATTCCGCTGAGCAGACGGAATGTCAGAGACAGCATCGCGCAAAATGATGCGTACCTCCTCCTCCATCGAACGGTTATGTTCCGCGGCTCGTACTCGAAGTCTCGTCTTCACATCGTCGTCGAGGTTGCGGATTGTGATGTTCGCCATCGTTATCTCAGTCCTTAATCGCACAGGATTCATTGAAACAATCACGTGCTAGCAATGCTAGTATTGCTAGCAACACGCATAAGTTTATGTAGATTGATCACTAGCTGCACGATAGTAATTAATGTGTGGCAGATAACGCGGCTTGTAGATAAGAGAGATGCTCGGCTAGCGTCGACGTTTTCTGCTACTAAGAGCCGATGAAGTCTCTCGTTTTTTACGCAGACTCGATTGATACGTCACGCGTATTCTAAATTCCTATACGCTTCGTAGAATGTTGGACTCACCGCCACTTCATTGATTAGTCGTGGTTTTAGGTGTCGTAAATCTACCTTTTTCGAGCATTCACTAATTTCTAGTTTCTCATTACTTCGATCCGCGATTTCGTTGAGTCGCCAAGAGGTTAAAGATCATAGTTTCAGCTTCAAGGAATTTCGCTCTCTGATATTCCGTACTTGGCCTTATTTACGTCAGGAGCTGCCACACCTGATCGTTTGGGTTACGTTGCGTATGTTGCTTGAGATCATCTGGATTTCTGCGGTACTAATTACCTTCGATCTCTTCAATAACAAGGTTCTTGTCGGCGAGAGACTCTCGTCCACGCAAGCCGCAGTGCTATTTGTCGATGAGACCTATCAACTCAGTGCGGAAGAGCACATCGCAACGGCAGAATTGCGCCGTCTCATCGAAACTGAAGCGGATGAGATTGACACGAGAGATGAGGAACGTCGTCACGAACTAGAAGCACAGATCTCAAAACTCGACGAATCGCAGCGCAAAACCGTGCGGAACAGGTTTTTAGTCATCATGGCATTCGCCGCGCTGCTCTTTTTCATGCTCGCACCAGCGATTGACTATTACCGGACATGGATCCTGCAGCGGATCAATCAGTACCTTCGGATCACCATGATCGAGCGCGCGGAGCATCTTTCGTTGCGCTATCACGCACACGCTCAGACGGGTGATGCGATCTATCGCGTCTATCAAGACAGCGCAATGATCACGAACATCGTTGAGAAGATTCTGCTGCAACCGATCGTCGCGACGTTCACGACTTTGTTTAGTTTTGTCGTGTTAGTCAGCTTCAGTCTCGTTCTAGGCGTCATGTTTCTCTTGGGCGTCGTCCCAATCCTCTTGATTGTCGCGTGGTTCACACCGCGCTTACAGATACGTTCTCGACACGCTAGAGAGAGCAACAGTCAACTTACGTCCCGTATTCAAGAAGCGTTTCAAGCGATTCGCGTCGTGAAAGCCAACAAAGCGCTGCAAGTTATGGAGTCAAGATTCGACACCGATTCGCAGCGAGCGCTAGATGCAGCTTTATTACTTCGAGGCGAATTTGTCTTTATGAGCACCTTAATCGCGTTAATGATCGGCGCACTGATACTTGCAGGTGAGTTCTTGCTTGCGACCTGGGTCCTCGAGGAGCGTGCAACTTTTCTATTTGGTGTCATTGCGCTGGTCGGTTTTGCGGTTTGGAACTACGGTGCATTTGAGGCAGCTCGAGACCGAATTGAAGAGTTTCTTGGGAATGGCAACGACCTCATCCGCATTTGGGGCTCACTCCAAGATATGGTCGTTGGACTGGAACGTGCGTTTTTCCTTCTCGATTTGAAACCGGAGATTGTCGATGAGGAAGATGCCATCGACATCCCGCAACCAATTGAGTCGATCCAGTTTCGAAACATCGCATTTGCATACGACGCGGAAGTGCCCGTGCTGCGAGACGTGAACTTAAGTGCGGAGCCTGGAAGCATCACAGCGATCATCGGACGCACCGGAAGCGGCAAATCCACGCTCATGTCCTTGATGCTGCGACTCTACGATGTCGATGGCGGAAGCATCACGATCAATGGGATAGATCTACGCGAGATCAAAGTGGATGAACTTCGTGCGAATGTTGCGATTGCCCTTCAGCAGAACAACCTTTTCGCATCATCGATCGCTGACAACATCGCATACGCAACGCCTGGATTGACGCGTGATCAAGTCATCGCAGCGGCAAATGTCGCCTGTGCGCACGAGTTTATTTCCGAACTCAGTGAAGGTTACGACACCGAACTAGGGGAACGGGGTAGCAAGCTGTCGACTGGTCAACGCCAACGTCTTTCAATCGCACGTGCGGTTGCGAAAGACACACCGATTCTCATTCTCGACGAACCAACAGCATCGCTTGATGCAGAAACCGAGACGCGGGTCTTAGGCAATTTACGTGAATGGGCTCACGATCGTGTCGTGTTTCTCATCACTCACCGATATTCGACCATACAAACTGCAAATCAGATTGCATTGCTTGAGGACGGCGACATCGTTGCGTGTGGCACGCATGACGAGCTCATAGCAGATCAAGAAGGTAGCTACCGAACCTTTTTCGAAGGTGAAATCGCGGTAGCGGCTGATATGGGTGGTGAGTCAGATGAGTGAGGCAACTCAGCTCGAACGCTCTGATTCCGCAAGTCGTGCCCGATTCGATGATCGGATCGATACTGAGACGCGCATCAGCAATCTCGAGTCCGCGCGCATTATCGGTCGCGGGTTCTCATACATTGCGACGGCACCTCGCCTGTTTACAGTAAAGATGGTACTTACGTTACTAGCGATCGTTCCAGTCCTCTATCTACAGTGGCTGGCGAAGATTCTGGTCGATCAGGTGATCTTGCAAAAACCGTTTGACGCGACCGACGTGGTTATGCCGCCGCATGTCCAACCATTTATTGACATGGTGTATGGCTACTCACCGTTCGAGATTCTTGTCGCGTTGACGATCTTTAGTGTCGTCCTACTCCTAGTGTTTGGCTCAAGAACGTATGTGTGGCAGGACTGGGCTCAAGGGGAAGACAGCGCGACCCAATCCGAAAATGCGATGAACCAAGGAGGCAGCGAGAGCGCGAGTTTCCTTGGTTTTATCGATACGTTGATTCATATCCGATTGTCTCAACGACTCACCAACCACATTCGAACGAGGCTGTATCGCCGAATGGCGCATCTACCGATGACGACGCTCGACGATCATCGAATTGGTGATGCGATCTATCGAGTCATGTACGACGCTCCGATGTTACCGAGCGTTTGCTACACGCTCACTTTAACGCCACTGGCGATGATCGTCCAATCCGTCATTTCCATCTACTTCCTGTACTACAGCTACGGTGCAATATCGCCTGAGTTGGTATGGGCGGCCGTGCTCCTCATCCCACTGGGGTTGTGTGTCACGGTACCGTTTTCAAAGCTAACGCGCCGTGTCCAGCAAGACAGTCGAGCAGCGGGGACTGCGACTACAAACGCAATCGAAGAGAGCATGGGCAGCATTGCCGCAGTCCAGAGCCTAGGCGGGATGGCTCGCGAAAAAGACCGTATCGATGATCAAAGCAAGGAGTCGTTTCGACGTTATCGACACATCAAGATCATTGACATTGTGATCCGCTTTACAACCTATATCCTGATCGTCCTAGTGGCATTTGCCGTATCGATATCGATTACCGACAGCATCATCATAGGTGAGCTGAGCCCCGGCGACTGGACGATTTTGTTTGGAATCTGGTTTTCACTCGCAGGCACGTCGATGGAACTCGGCGTTTTCTGGATAGGGCTACAAGGCAACGCAGCAGCGCTCCGGCGGGTGTTCTTCTTCATTGATGCTCCGACGGAGGACATTGGCGATACGACGGTAATGGACGCACATCAGGCCATTACGCTCGAGAATGCATCGTTTCACTACCCAGACGGACGACCGGCTTTCCAGAACATCGATCTTGAGTTGCGTCAAGGTGAACTCGTAGCCATTGTGGGACCGACGGGTGCGGGTAAGACAACGCTCGCATACGCCATCGCAGGATACGTTAAGCCGACCGATGGGAAGGTACGCTACGACGATATCGATCTTGCTGATGCGAATGTTGAGTCCGTAAGGGACTTCGTCACGTACGTATTCCAGGAGCACATGCTCCTCTCGGAATCGATCCGTTCCAACCTTCTGCTCGTACAACCCGACGCAACAGAAGACGACATGGTAGTTGCGTTACGTCGAGCAGGTGCTACGGAGATCATCGAAAGTTTGCCTGACGGTGTTGATACCGTATTGGGACGGTCTGGTGACAATCTGTCGGTCGGACAAAAGCAACGGTTGTGCATTGCGCGCGGCCTCATCCGTGATACACCGGTTCTAATTCTCGACGAACCCACCGCGGCTTTAGATCCTTCGACCGAGGAAGCGTTGGTGGCGTCTCTGCAGACAGCGAGTACGAACAAGCTTGTGGTGGTCATCGCGCATCGCCTATCGACGATTCGTAAAGCGGATCGAATCGTCTTCATCGATCAAGGAATGGTCAACGATGTTGGGTCGCACGAGGAGCTGATGCGTAAAGAGGGAAGCTACTACGAATTCGTACGACTCCAAACAGGGTCTTGATGTGTCGACATATCACGAGGCTAGAACCGGTCGCCGCACATTCGTGAAGCGATAATCGTTGAAGGGTAGTGAGGTACTTAGATGTACGAACCCGTAGACATTGAACGGATCGCTGGGGCGGCGTTACTCGGGAGCGCCATTCTGGTGACCGGGTTGGGTTACGCCCTTTTCTTGGCGTTGGCGCGTCTAAGAGGCGCCTCCCGTCTCCGGAGGGTTTTTAACGGAATTTCACTTGGGTCGTTCGCTTTACTCGTCGTCAGTGTTATCGGCTTTTCGCTCGTCATGAATTTCGATGGTTGGTGGTACGTGATCAGCGGCTTGATGGTGTGCGGATATTTCATTGCGCCGCGGTTTATTTGGCGTCTTACCGAGACGATGCACGAAGACGAATCTAAATGAGCGCAAAGCGAATCGAGAACGGCAGAATATCTCGGAAGCGCGCACATTGGTGAGATCAAGGTATTGGAAGTAGTGGGGACGCTGTATTAAGGCGCATGCATTCAAGGTCCGTACTGCTGCTGCCACTCTCCCGGTCTATAGGTCGAATTAACAAGTCGCGAAACACGATGTCTAATATTGTGAGACAACGAAAGAGATTTGAACACCGAAATAGACAAAACGCGGGAGTAACCGCGCACACTGAAGCGCATATCGTTAGAAGGGGTAGCGATGGCTGAATCGAATGAGTTGCAATGGTGGGCTAGCGAGTCGTTTTGGCGCAAGTGCGCGATCTTCGTGACTGCGGGCATGGCACTCGTTTTGGTGTTTCTCACGTTTCACACCCTCTATGCCATTGGTGCAGGATCGGATGCGGGTCGCGTACCAGCTTACGCGGTGATCAACTACCGTATCGACTATGTACCAAACGACGAGCGAGGTCACTTAGTTCCTGAGATAGGTCCGATGGTGCCGTTGTTCGGCGAGGTTATGAACGAGGAAGAAGCGAAAGCGCTGGTTAATCACGGCAAGCTCACAGTGCAGGCGCGGAATTGCATGAACTGTCACACGTTACTTGGCAATGGCGCTTACTATGCACCTGATCTCACGAAGGCATGGCTCGACCCGGGTTGGGGTAATGAGCAGGCACGTGAATTACTCATGACAATGTTCCTAAAGGATCCTGTTGCGAACGCTCGTACGTTTGGCACGAATCGTCGCATGCCCAACCAAAATCTCACGGATGACGAAATTCGAGGCGTGATCGCCTATCTGAAATGGATGTCTGCGATCGATACAAACGGCTTCCCAGCGAACTTCACGACACTGCCGCAGGACGGACCAATCTATGAGCCTGCGAGCGAGGCGAGTGAGGAGGACGCATCATGACAGTAGGCGCACTGAACTACGGCGATTTATCGATCGGTAAGAAACTTGCGATCAAGTATTTCACGGTCGCGATGGTGCTCTTCCTTGCGCAGATGTTGTTCGGCTTGATCGCAGCATGGCAATTCATCGCGCCAGACTTTCTGTTCGGCGTCCTCGACTTCAACGTCAATCGCATGGTTCATATCAATGCGATGGTCGTCTGGTTGCTCTACGGCTTTATCGGATCGATTTTCTGGTTGATCGAAGATGAGTCCGGCGTTCCGCTCGTGGGTGCCAAAATCGCCGAAGCCACTTTCTGGATTTTGACAGTAGCGGTTGTCATCGTAGTGCTCGTGTACCTGTTCGTGCAATCGGGACCGGGCGAAACTGCGACTCTCTGGCTCATTAACGAAGGACGCGAATACATCGAAGCGCCACGGTGGGCGGATATCGGGATTGTCGTGTGTATGGTCGCGATCTTCTATAACGTCTTGGCGACATTTCTCAAAGGTCAATGGAGCGGTATCTCGGGTGTACTGGTTCTCGATCTGATCGCTCTTGCCGGTTTGTACCTTGCCGGCATGTTCTATACGACCAATCTACCGGTCGACCAGTATTGGTGGTGGTGGGTGATCCACCTCTGGGTTGAAGCGACCTGGGAAGTTCTAGTCGGTTGCATCATGGCTTGGGGTTTGATCAAGACCTTGGGCGCACGACGGAAGATCGTGACGACATGGCTCTATATCGAAGTGGCGTTGATGTTCGGGTCGGGGATCCTCGGGCTTGGACACCATTACTTCTGGATCGGAACACCTGAATACTGGCTTGGCGTTGGTGGATTCTTCTCTGCGCTTGAGCCTATCCCGCTCGTCGCTATGGTCGTGCATTCGGTATACGATGCAGGTAGGCACGCATTCCGCTCGAATAACCATCCTGCACTTGCATGGTTGATTGCGCACGCGTTCGGCAATTTCCTTGGCGCCGGCGTATGGGGATTCATGCAGACGTTACCGCAGATTAACCTCTATACGCACGGTACGCAATGGTCATCATCGCATGGTCATCTTGCGTTCTTCGGCGCTTACGTGACCATCGTTGTTGCGTTTATCTATTTGGCGTTGCAGAAGCTGCGGGGCGATGTATGGATGTCCGGTGGATTGGTTGATCGTGGACGTAAATGGAAATGGTCATTGGTATTGACGCACGTAGGCATGGTAGGCATGACCATTGCATTGCTGATCGCTGGCTATGAGCAGTCGTTTGTCGAGCGTGCTCTAGGTGGATCAACGTGGCAGGCATATTTCGAAGGACAGATGCGACCATGGTTTGTAGAGGCCATGTGGTGGCGGATGATCTTCGGTGTGCTGATGACCGTAGGTGTCGTGTTGCTCCTGTGGGACTTCCTCACCATCGGTGCAAAGGAAACCAAGCCGATGCTTGAAGTGCGGTCCCTTGATGAAACACTAGAAGAAACGGAAATAGGAGAGGTCGGTGTCGCGACTCAAGGTTCATAAACAATGGTCACGATTTCGGTCGTTGAAAGGGGTTCGCTTTCTTTCGATCGTCGGACTTCTGCTCGTCGTTATGGTGCTGTTCAGGTTAGATCTGGACAGCACCATAGTCCAAGCCCAAGCGACGCTTAAAGGCGACCCAGAACAAGGTAAGACGAAAGCAGCGCTTTGTGCGGCGTGCCACGGTGTTGCAGGCGTATCGATCAATCCATTGTGGCCGAGTCTCGCAGGGCAACAAGAGCAATACCTCGTAAAGCAGATCAAGGCGTTTCGCGACGGTGAACGTGAGGATATCACGATGCAACCGTTCGTCGAGAACCTCAGCGACCAAGATGTTGCGGACTTAGCCGCGTTCTATGCTGGACTATCCCCGTGCCCGTAATGGGACTCGGAGAATCAGAGTGATCTAGTGGGCGAGCCGCGAATTGCTAATTCGGAAAAAACAATTAGTCCAATCCTTCCAATATCCTGGATATAGACTCCCCGCGTAATCCTTGTTTCACGGATGCGTACGCTGCGCCGTCTAACGCAAGTAACGAACTTGCGACGTTGAGTGCCGTTTGTCGTAGGTCGTCCTTTGGAACGACATCGTCGAGAAATCC
The DNA here is from genome assembly GCA_965220235.1 of Candidatus Azotimanducaceae bacterium. GTDB lineage: Bacteria > Pseudomonadota > Gammaproteobacteria > Pseudomonadales > Azotimanducaceae > Bin55. The sequence continues at coordinate 1,202,450 of OZ244815.1, forward strand.
GGCGTCTTTAGCTTCGTCTGGTGCGAACATGGTTGCGGCCATCGTCGCTCGAGTGAGGTAGCGTTTTGAAAGGCGCTCGCGCGTCAGCATCAAGCCGAATGGCGGTAGGCTCATCCCAATTGAGGTTTCGTTAAGCCCGACACGGAAATCGCCTGTGGTTCCGATACGGTAATCGGCCGTGAGAAGGCAGAAAGCACCTAATGCGATCGCGTGACCGCTCGCGGCGATAACGAGCGGTAGGGGTAGGCCATACAACCTCATCATTAGACGGGTGCCGCCGAGTCTCATATCGACTGCAGCTTGAGGGTCGTCACCTCGAATGACGCGTAGATCAAAGCCGCCAGAATAGATCCCATCTCGCCCGGTTAATACGACGGCTTTCGCCTCGGATTCTGCTAAATCGAGAAGGCCGTTCACAGTTGCGATCATGTCCGGACTGAATGCGTTGGCTTTGCCGTCGTCCATGGTCACGACGGCTATTTGATCGACTAATTCATAGGTCGCTAAATCTGGCATAGGTGAATCTAAAGAGTGTGCGAGTAAGACCTATGCTACATACTGAGATTGCGAGTCCACGCCTCAAGAACCAACTTGCACGCGCGAATATCTGCTACCGCTCGAGAAGTTGAACGTTCGTTACGTTGCTCTGGCTAGGTCTTCAGGGATAGGCTATCGCAATTGGTCTGAGCCTAAGCCTAACTTAGACGGGTACTTGAGCAACATCAGTTCTTGAAAAGTCATTGCATTTATATAGAAGCGGTTCCATTAGCGTAATTGCCAAGGCACACGCAAAACAGTCTCCAATATCTAATGCTGCCTGGTGTCTACCTTTGCCGAATACGCGGTAGGCAGATCGTGACGTATGCGCTTGAACTGCGTCGACAGGTACGAGTTCGATAGAAGACCGTGAGATGAGCTGATTGAGTTTTATGACCCCATCAGCACCGCGTCGTTTCTCGATTGCGATGCTCGACTCAACAAACGAGGCGGTAGACATGAATCTATTGCTATCAGAATCGATTGCTCTAGCATAGAGTGCTTGATCATCCTCTTCGAAGACGATGGAAAGGAGCGCTGACGAATCGATGACCATTAGGTGGGCAATCCACCTTCGTCATATCCGAGGATTTCGTCGGCGGACCTGGTATCAAGTTCCGGTAGCATGTCGCATTGGCGACCAATCTCAAGAATGTCGTCGACCGAGCTACTCTTTTTATTTTTTGCTTGAAGTCGATCAAGACGTTCTTGAAGCGCTTGCGTGACTGCTTGAGTCTTGGTTTCTCCAGTTAGTTGTATTACGGATAACGCGAGTGATTCAGCTCGTTGGTTTCTAATATTCAATGCCAATGTACATTTCCTCACTTGAGTCTACATTAGTACGTTCTAGGAAAATTTGGACTGCGAGACTTGGAAAAACTGAATTTAATTACGTCGGCAATCCGTCGTCATCGTAACCAAGAATCTCATCCGCGGATCTATCGTCTAGTACTGGCAAGGCAGCGCATTCACGTGCGATTTTGCGGAGCGCTTCAACTAGGTTTTCCTGTGAGGATTGGGTGTGAATCCGATTCAACCTCTCTTGTAACGCCTGAATCACAGCTTGTGTCTTCGTCTCACCAGTCAGCTTTATCAACTCAACAGCGAGCTCATCGGCACGCGGATTCTTGATATTCAACGCCAAGTTGGTGGTTTTTTATCGGAAAAGTGCGTGAATTATGGATTTCTGAGAGGAATTTGACGTATTTATTTTTGTTTGGATTCGAGGATTTGATTGGATGTAAAGGGATCGAATGTTGATTCTTGAATCGAGACATTCCTTATTAAAATCAATCCAATCCACAAGGTTACCCCATGTCTCATCGCGAGCTAAATCTACCGGATTCGGTATTCGAATGGCGTCGTCGTCGCGATATATTGCCGTTAGAGAACTTTGATTTCCCAAGGGCGCACGTTCGTTCTCATTTCGATCACAAAATCATTTCGAGCTTAACTAGACCTCGTATGGCCGGTAGTAGCTTCCAAATGTCACCGGAAGAAATACGAGACTCGATTCGCGAAGGCAAATTGACTGCTTCACAGAGAAGTTACTTAGCTGAGGTCTTTGAGCAGTGTGACGGTCTAGACATTCGTTTGTTCCGCCACCTGTGTGGCGTGTCTTTGTACGAATTAGCTAGAGCAATGATTGAATGTCGAGTTACACATCCATTCGTCGCCGAGTGGATGAATTGCCGCTCGCCTCACTACGAACCGCCAGAAATCGAGACGCGAATGTATCGACTTCACTGCAATCTAGGGCGTTAGGTTTTATTTATTGAAATTACCAGAACGGCTTCAAGACAGTCTCAATTGGGTTGTCAGATTTCTTGACCCATGGATACCGCGTTCTGAGTATGCAATCGGAGGTGGAACCATATTAGCGGCAAGATGGAGCCATCGGTTTAGCACGGATATCGACCTCTTTGCGGACGAACGAATGTTCAGTGAAACAATCGAGTCTGGCGCGTGGGACGAAATCTGCAAAGCACTTAATCAAAACGATTCCGACGGATCGATTTTTGATTTGGTGTTGACCCCCACCGGATTTAGTTTCAATACGTTGGACGGTCCAGTTTCATTTTTTTCGATGCCTCGAATGACGGAACATGCAGTTAGTACTGAACGAGAGGACACAACCGGTATCTTTACGGAAAACAATGCAGAGATCCTCTTCAAGAAACTAAGAGGTCGAATGGTGAACGCGAGTAGGTACGTGGCTCGCGATCTGTATGACGTTGTGGTTTGTTATGGTCTGGATCGAGACTCTCTTGATGAAGCTATGAGCGTTTTATCACCATTGGAACGTGATTCACTTCGTTATGACGTACAGAAAGGAGATGCAAGCGTCCACGATCTTGATCGCGTGCTTACTCCGAGCTTTCCGGAGCTGGTATCAGATCTCGACCGATTCAATTCGATAGCCGGTGAGGTCCTTTCTCAAGACGTAAGAGAATCAACCACACGGTTCTTGAATCAGATCGGTATTACAGCCCAGAGACTTTAGATCGTAGATTCATCGTAGTTTGTCTCGTACCTCGGTTGAATGCCAGTATCGATGTCGCCAGCTCTCGAGAGCTCAGCTATAACCGCGGGAAACTCTCGTCGAGTGCAACGAACTGAGCCGTGGTACGATAGAGAATTACCTTACTCAGTGTACTCAGCAAAGCGTCACTTAGAAGATTATTAGTGTATACTATATAGTATACATGACACATTTTGGCCAATCCGTTCGCGAGCTCCGAGAGCGGTTGCGAAGCGAAGATCCGAGTTTTTCTGTACGTCAAGTAGCCCGGCGGGTTGGCGTGCAACCGGCGTATCTCAGCAAAGTTGAGAGAGGCGACGTTATGCCTCCCTCAGAAGCGACGACGATTCGCCTCGCAAAAGAACTAGGAGTGGACGAGGATGTGTTGTTAGCGTTAGCTGGAAAGGTATCGAGCGATCTTCAGGAAATCATCCGTAAAAGACCGCGATTGTTCGCAGATTTGATCCGGCAATTAAAGGAAGCGCCCGATGAGGCCGTACTTCGTGTTGTGCGCGAAGTTCGCGAGGGCGATTGGTAGGAGTAAAAGTACCATGATTTATTTGAATAGAGACAGCCTACGGTTTAGTTTCAAGGACGTACACAGAGACGCTCAATGCGAAATTGAGCTACAACGCACGTTGCGGATTCCGGACGATGGTAATCACTATCCGTTGCCACCAGGATTAGGGCGATTTCCGATGCGTCATCTTGACGACTATTCCCGACGACTCCCTGATACTTGGCATCAACGCGGCGGTGTGATCGCACCGATGTATCAAGCGGAGGCGATGTGGATCAACTTTCAATCGCCGCGAGACTATCCGTTCGCAATAAAGGTTGGAACGGGAAAACGTTGTGCTATCACAGGCGATGCGTGGTGCAATCACCTAAACAGCGATCCTCAGGATTATGTCGTCATACCTGAACAGCCTTGGCTTGATGGTTACTGTGTTGAAAAAGGCGTGATCCGTCAATTTGTCGCCATGCCACTTGGTGATGGCTACACCGTTGAAGAACAATTGACCGGTGAAGCGGAACATGGTGGTATTCAACTGTTGGTCTATCCGATGAAAGCGGATCGATATGAGCAGTTGTTTCGAGTTCGGGAAGACGCGGAAGATATTCAATTAAGCTTATCCGCGCCCAAACTCGAGGATGCCAGCATGGGATTAGCACCAGGCGGTATGATGAAACAGGAAATCTATGAAGATCCGTTCGGTCTTGATGCCTGGGATCAACGAAATAGTCATCGCTGTTTCGTATCTCTTGTCAACAGCACGCAATGGATGGCGATCACTTCGGAGAGACCTCCGTACAAACCGCCGACTGCGAGCGAATATTCAAGATACGGTTTACCGTGGTTTGACTACTACGGAGGTGATGCAAAGGCAATGGGCGCAACGAAGAAACTCGAGAACATATCGAGCGTTCAGGAAATCGGCAAGGCAAAGGGTGAGAAACCGTTGACCGACAACGACTCAGTAACAGAGGATTTGAATGTCGTCAGCTTGGGTGGATTGCGTAAGAAGCGACCATCGAGACGCGGCGACTCGTTCAGCGACGAAATCCAGCATGCGTTGAAATAAAGCTTCAGGATTGAGTTTAGTCGTATTACCGGACAAACAAACTAGCAGAAATCGACATTGAAACCGACGGCTCTGTTAGACGTAATCAACTGACTCTGAAACTGGCGAGTCGGCTTTTAGGATTATGGTTGATCATTGAGAACGGGATATTTTGTGTCGTGTCGCCAAACTGCACTGTTGATGACCGGCACACTAAGAGACGAGGATTTGCGACAAGCATTAAATGGCTTTCACGAAGGATCGAGGCGCTGACGACGGGAGTTGCGGGTTACCGCTTTTGATCGTCGAGCACCGTAAGGCATTGTTGGCGTTTGCCGAGCGTCGAGGACTGTGCAACATTCGGATTTTCGAGTCAATGGCTCGAGGCGATCATGATGCGCACAGTGACGTGGACCTCCTCGTCGACGCACCGCCAGGAACGTCTGCCTTAGCGCTTTGCGGGCTTTCCATAGATGCGGAGGCGCTTCTTCACAGACCCGTCGATGTCGTAACTGAAGGATTTCTGTACCCGTCTATTCGCGAACGTGCTATCCGGGAAGCAGTACCTCTGTGAGCCGCTGGGACCGCGATGAGATCTTTCTCGAACACGTGACTGACTGCATAGCCCGCATCGAGCACTATACCGGTGACTCTCGAGAGCGCTTCATGGACTCGGAGCTAGTTCAAGACGTGGTGGTGTGCAACCTCCACGTACTCGCAGAGTCCACAACGCGACCTAGCGAGCGGACAGATCAGGAAGTGGTGTGCGAAACTCTTCAACGATCGTAGTTGCTTGATCTTTCGCTTGTCCGTCTTTATCAGACGACGAATCAATTGAATACTGACGAGGTACCGTTCTCAATATCTTTAGCTTTTCAACGTGGTCAGCTGTAAGGCAGTTTGTCATTACCAAAGCGGTCTGTCCACCTTCATCATGTTCGTTATTGATAACGTAGTAAATTTTCTGATGACCGAGTTCGCATTTGACGAGAGGGTCTTCCATATGACCTTCGGTGTACAGGTGCTTTTCTACAGGTGTATACGGCGTACGGGTGCTATCCAATGAAAGATGGCAACCAGTCATCAAAAGTGTGAAGAGTGACAATGGAATTACGAACAATCGAATTTTCATGAAAATCGATCCAATGCAGTTGATATGAGAGACAATCGTTGCCGAGTATACGACATTCACGAGCAGTTTGTCACTAGACAACTCAGCGAGAGCGTCGTTGAATTATGACTCTCGACCACAGATTTATTGTTGATAGAAAACCAATGTTTGACTTGGTTGTCGTTCGGATTTTTCTGATATTGCTGCCTGAGAGGATGGCTGATCTCAGTTAACATATACGCGAAATCAGTTACTGGACACTACCGTGACCTTGAGCTCAATCGGATGTACGATAAATGTCGGAACACTAGCGACAATCCGCGCAACTACCTTCCGTTATCTCTCGTGCGTGTTAGTTCTAGGGGCATGTACGGTAGGACACGCGTATGACCAACGCACAATTCCAGATCAAACCGAACTGGAAGTCTCGGTGCTCAGATCATTTCTCGATCATGAGCGAGTCGCTAAGCGGTATCACCGCGCGATCGTAAGGTACCGAGAAATGCTCGTCAAACTCGAAGAGAAGCGAGCCAAGCAGAAAGATGACCGACCTGTCAGCATCGGGAACGTTGCGCCGTTATTTGAGATGAACAAGCTGATGAAACGGCGGACCCCCCACGAACGACGATTGATTTCGAGGATTATTCAAGGCGATATTGACCTGGACTTCCTAATGTCAGCCCCATCTGAAGAAGAACTCTACATGGAAGAAATGGTCGTCATCGGGAATTCGTTCGAGAAAATCCCGCTGGATCCTGCTGAGTTTTCAGTCGGTCAAATACGGCAGATGCGCGGAAGTCGTCAACACGCAAATGAACTTTACGGTGATGGCCACTACGACGATGCGTATCCCTTATTACTAGAACTGGCGAAACGCGGATTTAAAGATTCCCAATCTCGACTGGCGTACATCCTGTTCAACGGTACAGAACGGGTTGAAAAAAGCAATCTTCGCGCGTTAGGGTGGCTTGGTTCGGCTGCCTACGGTGATAGCGAGCCGAAATTCCGAGTATTGTTCAAACGATACATGGATGAGGTTCCAGACTCAGTTCGACCGACGGTCGATGAAGTCATTACTCGCTATCAAGAATCATTTGCCTTCGATGAACACCAAAATTGTTCAACTGAACACCCGTTCGCTTACGGTGTTGTGAAGCGTACGTATTGCCGCTTCGATCTTGAAACCAAGGCGGACGCTTGCCTCGGATACCGTTGCTGGGCTCACAGTGTGAACGTAGAAACTCCGTAAGGATGAGTCGCTTTTACTAGAGGTAAGGGAGCGAGGTTTACGGCAAATCGTGCTGAATCCCATTGTTTGTGCTAACAGACGTAAATCCTGAGTGGCTATTGCTCAAATTAGCTAGTTAAATCAGTTGGTTATCCGTAGCGTTACCGTACACCTATCCAGGAGATTCCATTCTTTAACTTGAAAATTTTGTGTAAAATTCAAGTACTACTTGAATATTTCATGATATTTTATAGTTTATGTTTCCTCGCCAACTGAACTTACCAGATGACAACACGACGTCTCTTTTTCTTTGGGGTGTGCGTCAATGCGGCAAAAGTACGCTTTTGAAAGAGCGATATCCGAACGCCTTCGTTGTCGACCTGCTTCGAGCGGAGCAATTTGAGAGGTACCGACGACAACCGCAAAGATTGCGTCAGGAGCTGCAAGCCGATACGAGAAGTCGACCAATGCGAGTGGTCATCGACGAGGTACAACGCGTGCCAGAGCTACTAAATGAAGTTCACTGGTTGATCGAGAACGATCGCCTCGCCTTCGCAATGTGTAGCTCGAATGCACGACGCTTGAGGCGAGGCGGTGTCAATTTGCTTGGTGGTCGCGCGTTGAGATATCGGTTGCACGGATTATCCGCGCGCGAGCTCGAGGGGGATTTTTACCTCGATCGGTTGCTAAATACGGGATTCGCCCCGCGATTCTACGAAGCGACGCGCTGGCGCGACTATCTTGATGTATACGTATATGACTACTTGGCGACGGAGGTCGCGAACGAAGCCGAACTTAGAAACTTACCTGCATTTTCGGCATTCCTAACCGCTGCCGCAATCGCAGATACAGAGATCGTCAACTTCACGAATATCGCCTCAGATAGCGGTGTCTCAAGCCAAACAGTCAAGAGCTACTACGAGATTCTGGAGGATGCGATGCTTGGGGATTGGTTGCCTTCATTCCGATATCGGCCAAAGCGTAAAGTCACTCAAATGCCAAAGTTCTACTTTTCGGACGTCGGAGTCGTAAACGTACTAGCGCGACGCAACCAGCTGGAACGAGAATCCGCCTATTTTGGACATGCGTTTGAGAATTGGGTTTTTCACGAGCTGCAAACGTTCATTGAATACTCGAAGCTTCGTGAACCACTTGCGTATTGGCGCTTGAGTTCGGGAACGGAAGTTGACTTTATTGTCGGGGATATGCGCATAGCGATCGAGGCAAAAGCAGCACATCGGACTTCGACGAGACACTTCAAGGGATTACGGGAGCTCGTGAAGGATCATCCTGAGATTAAACGTAGGATTCTTGTTTGCTCAGAAGACGCCTCGTACGTTACAGAGGACGGCATCGAAGCGCTATCGGAAAAGGACTTTGTAGAACGTCTATGGGATGGTGAAATTACGAGTTAGGAACAATCAGACGATCTATCGAAACATCACACACCGAGTTCGAGCTACATTCAAAGTACCTAGGACGCCAGACTGATGATCATTTAGGTAGGCCGTATTCGTCGTAAAGTTCTTCGTCGTGATCCATAGAGGAAGCGCCTGAACCTACGAGTGCAGCACAGCGTCTTGCGATCGCCTGCGTATCTCGCAGTTTCGTATCTGATTTACTTTTCTGCCTCTCTCGTTCAAGTCGCTCGCGCAACGCTATGTTGATTGCGCCCAAATTGGTGTTGCCAGTGAGCTCTGCGAGTTTCAAGGCTAGACGATAGGTATCCAAGATCAACGTGTTTCGTGGCATGAACAGAGTTGAATATGTTTAGGAAAATCCTACGATCGTACATCTCAGTTGACCAACCGAAAGTAAGTCGCATATTCAGCTTCTGGAGTCAGATTAGTCGAAATTGACCTGACTCGGTTTCAATTAACCCGGCTTACAGAGACCGAGTGAAATCATGGTTTCACCTGTGGTTTTCAATGTGTCCTCAATCGCGTGAGTTTCCAGTCCAAGGTCTTTGACTGCTTTAGTGCAGTGCGCTCGTGGACCGTCGTGAATTTTTCCTCGCCTTTCAAGGAACGCCGCCATTTCATCGGGTCGCCCTCCGACAGTGAGATTCGGGAAGAGCTTTTGGAGGCGTTCCTGAAGTTGATCCACGTTTAACTCACCGCGCTCGTCGGTTGCGGTTAACTGGTACCGACTACTTGGTTTGACGTTTTCACTTTCACAAACCCTCGCGTGGGCTTCACCGACATCTCTTACATCTACGACATTCCAAAGTGCTTGCCAGCCACGCGGGCATGGCTTCCCTTCCAACATTCGCGCTAACGCGTACTGCCATGACCCTAATCCTTCATGTGCAGTTGAAAGCAGTGGTCCGAGTACCACGCAAGGACAGATGGAAACACCATCGAAATCGCCGTGCTCTTCTGTGTACGCATTGACGATCCTCTCAGTTGCGACTTTCGCCCAAGCGTACGCCAATCCACCATCTTTGTCGATTCGGTCTTCAGTCCAATTGGGATCTCGTTCTCGACCAGTGTCTGCCCAATCATCTTCGGTGTAGACGTATCCTGACGGCGAAGGGTGCCCGATCGCCGCAAACGAACTTGTGTATACGAAACGCTTTACGGTACCTGCCTTGGTGGCCGAACCGAGTACCTTGTAAATGCCATCCACCATACCATCATAGGTTTCCCGCGGCGTGTTCTCGCCGCCATACAGCATCGGCGTACCGACATGTAACACAGCCGAACATTCACTAAATGGCGCGTCGTAGCTACCATCCTGCAGGATGTTGCCTTCTACGATTTCTAACGAGCCTGGCAAGCCTTCTTCTGCCATCGCTTTCAGGTGGTTTACCTTTTCAGGAGCGTTCGCGTTCGTAACGCATGCTCGGACGGCGTATCCGCGTTCGAGGAAAGCGTGAACAGTGTGTGACCCGATGTAGCCAGCTGCGCCAGTTACAGCAACTGGACCGTCATTGACCGTGGTGGTTGGCATTTGTAGTCCTTGATTAGAGGTTCGTGCAGATGGTGCCGAGCTAAATCGACTTTGACTCGGTACGACCTGGATTTAAGGCGTTGCGATTATGCACGGAGCAAGCGTGGCCATGTTGCGTCATTGTCCTCTGATCGCCCAGATTCGTGGTTTAGAGATCACACACTCAATTGGCAACTCTGACGAAAGTATAGTTTTGTTATACTATACGGAAGAACATGTATAGTCGACATCAATTATTCCTCGATCACGAACGAAGGAGCGTGTGCGTATATGAGTAAATCGTCTTTGAAACCTATTAATCGATACGCTGTATTAACCGTCGACCAGATCACTTGTTGTGCGAACAATCGCAAGGTCACTCGGAATCCTGAATACGAGCGGATCAAGCATTCGATTCAACAGTACGGCTAGCAGCAAAGCAAAGACTGATAACCAGGTTATCAATCGGAATGCAGAGTACATAAAAAGCGCGAATACGAAACTGATCGACTGATAACCCGGTTATCAGTCGATTACAGACCTAATCCACCGCGTCGCTGGCTTATTCGACAGAACCTCGACGAGTCTTGAAATGGTTTAGTCGTCACTCCTGTACGTTTTTCCATCAAATTCGTTTTTCAATGACAACGGACATTCTGGCACGCGAACGACGAGCACCGCTCGCACCGCGAATTCGCGGAACCCATGCAACAGAAATTCCACCCGCGAGCCATGAGCACGCGAACGACCACGTGGTGTTCGAATGATCGACGGGATGACGCATATCGTGGCCGCTACGGATTTAGCGGTAGAGATGCCTACAGGTACTGAAACCGGCAGACAGCGTGCCGACTTTTCAAGTCGACGCGTGTACCTTACTTCTACGGCTTGCGGTTCTGTCCGCAACGCTTTTACCACGGCCATACCGTCTCGACGGTGGGGCCACCAACCATTGCATGAGGACGTGTGATGAAGACTCGCCAAGTGAGTTATTTCGATTTATTCACGACGGGAGTGGGTTACCTGAATCGGGTCACGGAAGTGACCATGGAGGAAGGGATGCCATTTCTCACGGTGAAAATCGCTGCGCTTCGGGGGCGGGCTGGTGACGTCAAGAAGACGTATTTCGATGCGAAAGTATCGGGTACGCAAGCGCACGAATGGGTGCGCCTCTTGGCGGACGATGTCGCTCAAGGACGCAACGTTCTGATTCGCTTCAGGTTGAGCGATCTGGAGGGTGTTCCGTACACCTCAAGGAAAGAGACCGATGAGGCTCAAACTCGCGTTAGTCTTAGGACGCGCTTGATTGGGGTCGATTGGGCTCGCGTGGACGGTCAGGTGATTCAGCCTGAACGTCAGCTCGCCGCTTAACGCTGAACCTGCGCGCAAGCGTTTGAGTTTCAGAACTTCTACCACCCCTGCTGGGAAGGATCGCTTCCCACAGGGAGTCCCTTCCTGGCTTCACTTCCATCTGGAGGGAGCTATGTCGGGACAGTTCGACGACGCTTCTAGCAACGGTGGAAACGGTTTCGGTTACGCCGGCTCACGAGCCGGGGCAATGGCATCGGGACTCCTGTTGGATGTCTCTGATGTTGCCCATGACGCTGGTTTCAAATGGCCCGTCGCGTTGACGCGCGGTGCCTGGAACGAGTGCGTGAAATGGCGTGATGAGGATTCGGCCAAGCAGGTCTTCCAGTCTGAAAAGATTCGGTTGATCGACATCTTGCGGGTGTGTGCTTACACCATCCGCATGGCGGATCCCGAGGAGAACCGGATGAACTTCGAGATCGCTCGAGTCCCCAGAGATGGGGAGTCGATGGATGCATCCCGGGTGACGTTACAGATTGTGGCGCACCTGGGGGACGAAGGGAAACCGGTCCTGACGATTCTGTTACCGCCCGCCATTGGGAACGCCTAGCGTTCTCCGTGCGGCAGAAGCACGGGCTCCACTCGCAAGGGTGGGGCTCATTTTTAACTCCGGCTCATTGGGAGTCGGTACCACCCTGTTGGGGAGAACGCTCCCCCACAGGACGGCGCTCCTTGACGGATGAAGAGGAGCACCGTGATGGTGACTTTTTACGACGTTCCGCGAATGCGGAACCTGCTGCATGTGGGCGAGCGATCTCGCCGTGCAGTTTTACGCTCGCGCAGCGCTGTGAAATCGGTTCTGCGCATATCGCTTTGGCGATTTAGAATTTGGAATGTTGGGGTTCACGAGGTGCATCATGAACTCGGTTAGACGTGCGAAAGAGCGCATCGACGAACTCAAACACAACGGATTCGAGGACAATCAAGCTACAGTATTGGCGATGGCAATTGACGAAACAGTCGAAGATCGACTCGAACGTGTTGTCGAGCATTTCGATGCTCGCCTTGACGGGATCGATGCTCAATTTAGAGCGATCGATGGCCGATTTGAGGGGATTAACGCGAAGTTGGACTCTCGTAAGTACGAGATTGTCGTACATATGACGATACTCTCTGCTGCGATAGGATCTATCGGTATGTTGATATACGACATTTTTGTCAAACCGGCCATTAGCTAGTTTGTTTGTTCGCGCCCGGGTCTAAGGACCCGGGTGCACTTTTTTGCGCCTTCACAGTCGAACAGTTTTGCGCTCACGCAGCGCTGCGAAATCGGTTCTGCGCACTGTGCTTTTGGTACATAGGATTCGGATTGTTCGAGTTCGCGAGGTGCATTACGGCCTCAGCTAGGGCTATGGTGAACCGTATCCGCGAGCTTGAACGGAACGGATTCGAGGACAATCAAGCTAGAGTATTGGCGATGGCAATTGACGAAACAGTCGAAGATCGACTCGAACGTGTTGTCGAGCATTTCGATGCTCGCCTTGACAGGATCGATGCTCAATTTAGAGCTATCGATGGCCGATTTGACGGGATCGATTCTGAATTTAGAGGAATCAATGCGAAGCTGGACTCTCGGAAGTACGAGATTGTCGTGCATATGACGATACTCTTTGCTGCGATAGGATCAATAGGTATGTTGATATACGATATTTTTGTCAAGCCGTTGATGAGCTAGTTTGTTCGCGCTCGGGTCTTTGACCCGGGCGCACTTTTTTTATCGTCTGGTACTACGAGGTCTATGAATGGGTATCTACATCAGGTGAGATCTTTCGTCTAACGTGTCGGCAAGACTCGGCTCATCGATATGCTTCGGGTCTCGCAAGAATCGCTTGTTCGCATGCCAGTTTCAATCACGGCCGTTACGGCAGCAGTCCTCTATTTGTTTCTCTTCGTGCTATCGACACGTGTGAGTTTGTCTCGTGCAAAACACGGTGTATCGCTAACGGATGACGGCAATCCAGAACTGATTGTCAAGATCCGTCAATGCGGAAATTTCACTGAATTCGTACCTTTTATTCTGATTCTGATGTTGATCGCGGAGCTCAACGGTGTTGAAGCGTTTGTGTTAACAGTCGCAGGAGTGATTTTTGTGATATCGCGTATTGGGCATCCCCTGAGTCTTGACTTTCGAAACATGCACAAACCGCTGCGCTCTTTGAGTCACGGAGGAACACTCCTCACCGGACTGATTTGCATCATCGCAATGATCTGGGAGATGTTCAGCTGAGCGCTAAGTGACTAGGACAGCGCCGTACTGGTGCAGAAACGTCATTTCGACAAAATTTACCTCGCCTCTTAACCGGATTTCCTCTGAATTTGTTATGTGCATTAATGCGACGGACGGGTCAGATGCGCATGTGTTGCTACTCCGCTTGATACTCAGGTTAGGAGGATGACGCTCTTTAGAGTTTAAGTCCGATTTCTTCAAAGAGGTATTTGCGGGTGACTTGCTCAAACCTCTCCGGCCAGTCTGCACCTAGACGCATAGCAAGCTGACGAGCACGCGGGAAGAAAGATCTAGCGATCGCCTTCGTTCTCGCGTCTATTGCAGACCAGTTTCCGTCGGCTGCAGGTAAATCTCGTAACTCCGCATGTTGGTCTGAAGTCAAGCTTTTGCCTATTGCGAGTACGCCGCGTTGAGGCTGAGGACTGTTTTCGAGAACCATCGTCCGAACAAGAATATCGCGCATTAGATTGGTGCCAGTCTGTGCGACGACTAGGTCGTCTCGTCCTCTCACGATGGCTGAAAGACCGAGGATTCGAATGAACTCATTGACGTCGTCGAGCAATCCATCTGTGGTCGGTTGTCGAATCGCTGGCGTCGCGGACATCAAGGCATCGGAAATGCCAAGATTGTCGAATAGAACTTTAACCTGACCTCCCGCAAGAAAGCCGAGCTCTAGCCGCGTGACGACGGTGAGGTCGAAACGCCGCCAGTCTTCGGTGATACAGTTGATCGTTCGAGCATTCGGTAATACCTTTAAATGCAATAAAGGTCCGATTTCTGAAACGGAATCTGCTAGCGTTTTCAGTGTGTCTTGGACGATCTCGGAATCAGAGACCACCACATAAACGTCGACGTCGCTGTATGCATCCTCTTCATCGCGTCCATGGCTTCCGCCGAGAAACGCCCCGCCAACTTCGGTATGGCGTTGGAGTACTGTAGTAATCTGATCGATGAGGTTCTGCTGATTCATGATCGAATGTTATGGCGCGTTTCGATTTAACAGCGAATAGGTGTGAACGGCTGAGGGTATCAAGTGTCTACATAGAGTAGCGTAAATCTCGCTTTGAACCAGCAAGACTTGACGCCTCAAATCGACGTGAATCCGCATGTGGGACGAAGCTTAGAAACGACTGACGTCAACCTATAGTGGAGAAAGAACGTGAGCCATAACGCACCTCAAAATTAGCGACACTTCGTGTATTCAAGGTGAAAACTTGACTAATCCGTGAGTTTTCGCGTCTAGGAGACTGGTCGCCTCAACCATTCATGTCAAGACAAATCGTTTCGCGACACACTTTAGCGTTGCGAATGGGTTTACCATTCCGATACGACTGCAATAGCAGTCCTCATCTTTGGAGCGCGTCACCTTGGTAATGCTGTGACCAGCTATTTCGTCCGACGATTTCTGTTGATCTTGCCGACTTTCATCGGCGTCACAATTCTCGTTTTCACGCTTACACGTCTAGTACCTGGTGGTCCAATCGAACGCATGCTGAACGAAGCCGCGCTCGCGGGGGCAGAAGGTGGAGCAGCCGTCACAAGCGGTTTTGACGGTCGTGGAGGAAGCGTCCTCTCGGACGAGCAGATTGAGCAGCTGAAACGTTACTACGGTTTTGACAAACCTATCGTTCTCAGTTATTTCGATTGGCTAGGCAAGGTGTTTCGGCTGGACCTTGGCACGTCAACACGCTACACGGAACCTGTATGGGAGACCATTAAGTCTCGATTGCCGATATCCATCTTCTATGGGATAACGACGCTGATACTGACGTACGGAGTGTGTATCCCGCTTGGTATTGTGAAGGCGATCAAGCACAAAACCGCCTTCGACAACGTGAGCTCAGCCCTAGTGTTTTTTGGCTACGCGATCCCTAGCTACGTCGTGGGTATCGCCTGCCTTACGCTATTTGCAGCGAATCTCGAGTGGTTCCCGTTATCGGGATTCGTCAGTGACGACTTCGATGATTTGTCGACCTTCGGTAAGGCGGTCGATATTCTCGATCATGCTGCTCTGCCATTGATCGCATATCTGGCGGGCAGTTTTGCGGTCACAACAATGCTCATGAAGAACTCGCTCATGGACAACTTAGCGGCAGACTACGTGCGTACGGCCATCGCGAAAGGTATGGCGTTCCGCCGAGCCGTATTCGCGCATGCCTGCCGAAATAGCCTGATCCCGCTCGCTACGTCTTTTGGAAATACGATCACATTAGTCATCACCGGATCGTTTCTTATCGAGAAGATCTTCAATATCGACGGATTCGGTTTACTTGGTTTCGAGTCTTTAGTTGAACGCGACTATCCCGTAGTGATGGGCATCCTCGTCATTTCATCCTTGTTGTTCTTGATCGGAAACATCCTATCGGACATCTGTGTTGCGTTTGTAGATCCTCGCGTGAAGTTTGGTAGTGGAGGTTCAAACCAATGAGCCTTCTCAACCTGAATCCCCAGACAATAAAGCAGCTCAAGCGCTTTAAGTCGATTAAGCGCGGGTACTGGTCTGCAGTTCTACTCGTGGTGCTCCTTGCGCTTTGTCTGGTCGCAGAACTCTTCGTAAACAGTCGTGCGCTGATGGTTTCGTACGAAGGGGAGTGGTACTTTCCGACTTATACCGCGCTGAATCCTGGTACGACGTTCGGACTGGATTACGAGTATGAAACGAACTACCGTGAGTTGCGCGCGAAATTTGAGGAAGAAGACCAAGGTAATTGGGTGCTGATGCCGCCTGTACCATACAACGCGTTCGAGAATGATCTGAAAGTTGGAAGCTACCCGCCTAATCCGCCGTCACTTGAAGATGAGCACTATCTCGGTACAGATTCGACCGGACGCGACATCCTTGCACGATTGGTGTATGGGTTTCGCATCGCGATTGCATTCTCGGGGTTGCTACTGACGTTCAACTATGTCGCCGGCATCATCATTGGGTGCGCCATGGGGTATTTCGGGGGCGCGTTCGACTTGCTCTTTCAGAGGGTCATCGAGATTTGGAGCAATATCCCATTCCTATACGTGATCATGATCGTTGCAAGCGTCGTGGTACCGAGTTTTCTCACCCTTGTCATCGTGATGGCGGCACTCGGATGGATGCAACTTACCTGGAACATGCGAACCTCGACTTATAAAGAAAAGGGTCGTGAGTACGTGAGTGCGGCTAGAGCGCTAGGCGCGGGAAACGTACGGATCATCGGCTCTCACATCTTGCCGAACACCATCGCGGTGATCGTTACGTTTGTGCCCTTTTCCATCGCAAGCGGGATTACCTTTCTCACTGCACTTGATTACCTAGGATTTGGGTTGCCGCCACCAACCCCAAGTTGGGGTGAGCTACTCTCGCAAGGCACCAATCAACTCCAGGCGCCGTGGATTGTTACATCCGTAGTCGTCGCGATGGTGATTGTGCTGCTCATGGTCACGTATGTGGGCGAAGCGATTCGCGAAGCCTTCGATCCGAAACAATTCACTTATTACGAGTAACCGTCAACTGTGAAGGACAACTCATGGAACTCATAGAACAATCCCGGACATTTCGGGTCGCACGGTTTGTTGCGCCCTCTCTCTTCATGTCAGTCCTACTCATGGTTGGATGCGGTCAAGTCGAGGAGGTCATTGACCCGGTAGACGAAGAGACGTCGGAAGCGGAAGTTGCGATTCAAGTCGTTGAACTACCACCCATTGCGGTAGCCGAAGGGGACGGATTGCCGTCGGAGCTGCCGACTGACTTAGCGTGGCTCACGAATGACAGCGATCCTGAGTTTGCCTCGCCGGATGCGATTCAAGGTGGAACCTTTAGAAGCACGATGCTCACCTTTCCGTTGACGCTGCGGTTAGTGGGACCGGACTCGAACGGTTCATTCGCCGGTTACCTACGCTACAACCAGTTTGGTCCGGTGTCGTTTCATCCCTCTACGCGACGAGCGATCCCTTCTATCGCAACGCATTGGGCATTCGGCAGCGACGGACGTTCGATTTACTATCGGATAAACCCGAATGCAAGGTGGTCTGACGGGGAACCTGTAACCGCTGATGATTTCGTGTTCGCAGTGCAGTTCATGCGCAGCAAGGAAATCGTTGCGCCTTGGTACAACAACTACTACACCGATCGCATTCGGGACGTTAAGGAATATGACGAATACACGTACGGGGTGCAAGGTGCCGACTCGAAGCCGATGGACGAGATGCACTACAACTACGCATTTTCACCGAAACCTCGACACTTCCACGTCATGTCGGACCGGTGGGTCGAGGAATACAACTGGCGACCTGAGCCGACCACAGGCCCATATCACGTGGGTGAGGTCAGTAAAGGCAAATACATCGATCTTGAACGCACTGAAAACTGGTGGGCGAACGGTGAACGTTTTTATCGCAATCGATTCAATCCGAAACGAGTCCGTGTCAAGGTCATCCGCGATGTCAACACAGCTTGGCAACATTTCTTGAAAGGAGAACTGGATACGTTTGGGCTTGTGCTACCGGACTACTGGCACGACAAGGCGAAAGGTGAGGGATTTGATAACGGGTATATCCGCAAATTCTGGCTTTACAACCAACTGCCACAACCGTCGATCGGAATGTTTATGAACACCAACGAGCCATTGTTGGGTGTACGCGATGTTCGGTACGGCATCGCCCATGCATTGAATTTCGAAAAGGTGATTAACACGATCCTAAGAGGCGATTACGAGCGATTGCCGACGTTCCAACTTGGGTTCGGCGACTATGACAACACGAGCATCGAGCCGCGTACGTACGACCTAAACAAGGCGGCAGAGTATTTCGCTAGCGCCGGTTTTACCGAGCGTGACGAGACCGGGATCCTAGTTCGAGAAGGTCAACGACTTTCTTTTACGGTGAGCTATGGTCAACCTCATCACACCGACCGGTTGGTCATTTTGAAGGAAGAAGCGAAAAAGGCTGGGCTCGAACTTGAGCTGCAACTTTTAGACGGATCGTCTGCGTTCAAGAAACAGCAAGAGAAAAAGCACCAGATCGCATGGGGTGGGTGGAGCAGCCAAGGTCTTTCACCGAGGTATTGGGAGCACTTCCACTCGGACAATGCGAAACGAACCCAAACGAACAACGTTACGGCTTGGGCGGATCCGGTGATGGATGAGTTGATCATGAAGTACCGCGGTTCGTCGGAACTCGCCGAGCGAATCGAGTTAGCACACAAGCTTGAACAGATGGTGCACGATTCGGGCGTGATGGTTCCATCATTCCAGATCCCTTACACACGTGAAGCCGCATGGCGGTGGATTCGCATACCGCAACACATCGGAACGCCAACATCAGCAAGTATCTTCAACTCACAAGCAAACTCCGCCGGTATTTTCAGTAGCGGCGGGTTATTCTGGATCGACCAGGAGATTAAAGAAGAGACGCTTGAAGCGAAGAGCAACGGCGAGAAATTTGATCCTGTAACGATCATCCAACACGACTATCGAATCTAGCGCTGACATGCCACTACTATCGATCGAAGATCTAGCGATCTCGTTCGAAACCGACGAGGGCGTCGTTGACGTGATCGATGGCGTAAGCATCGATCTCGAAGAAGGCGAGACGCTCGGCCTCGTCGGCGAGTCCGGCTGCGGCAAAAGCGTGACGGCGTTAGCGGTAATGGGTCTGCTCCCAAAACCAGCCGGGCGGATCACCGGGGGCGCGATTCGATTTCAGGATCAAGACCTCACACAGCTGTCATCCGAAGAGCTGAGCCGCGTGCGAGGCGACCAAGTAGCGATGATCTTTCAAGAACCTATGACGGCGCTGAATCCGGTGCATCGGGTTGGGAAGCAGCTGGACGAGTCGTACCGACTCCACCATCCTGAAGCGTCAAACGCCGAAATACGCCAAGAGTCGTTGCGTTTGATGGATCACGTCGGGATTCCCGCTGCGGAACGTCGTCTCGACGAATACCCTCACCAACTCTCCGGTGGAATGCGTCAACGTGTCATGATCGCGATGGCGTTATCAAGTCGACCGCGAATCCTCATCGCGGATGAACCTACCACGGCGCTTGACGTGACGATTCAAGCGCAGATTCTGGAATTGCTGCGCGATCTTCAGTCTGAGTACGGTATGTCGATCATCTTCATCACGCATGATCTGGGTGTGATCGCGGAATTGGCATCTCGAGTGGTGGTCATGTACGCCGGTCGCATCGCTGAAGAGGCGTCGGTTGAAGCGCTGTTTACGACACCGTTGCATCCGTATACAAAGGGACTACTCGCATCGATACCACGACTAGAGAGTGAGTCGAAATCCGTTTTACCGACGATTCACGGCGTGGTTCCAAGCATCGACGAACTACCAGTTGGGTGCCGTTTCAGCAATCGGTGTGAGTTTGTGCAGGACCAGTGCACGCACGCCAAGCCAGAGTTAGAACAAGCCTCCGAAGATAGGAGAATCGCGTGCCTTCGTTGGCGTGAAATTGAACAAGATGTAGCAGTGTCCGCATGAACGATATGCCGCTACTCCGCATTGAGCAGCTCACGAAGCACTTTCCCATTCGAGGTGGTTTATTTCTCCGTGTCGTTGGTCACGTCCATGCTGTCGATGATGTGTCGTTCGAGGTTCGGCGCGGCGAGACACTCGGTTTGGTAGGGGAATCAGGCTGCGGCAAGAGTACCGTAGGTAAGGCGTTGCTTCGTCTACATGAACCGACGTCAGGATCGGTGTTTTTCGAGGGTGAAGACGTCACGCAGATGGATCGGAAACGCTTGCGTAGTCTGCGACGGGACATCCAGATCATCTTTCAAGATCCGTTCGAATCGCTTAACGCACGTCATACTGTTGGCAAGATTCTTGCTGAACCATTTGTCATTCATAAGGTGGGTACACCAGAAGAGCGGCAACAGAGGGTTGCGCATCTACTCGAACGTGTCGGCTTGGATCCGTCGGCGGCGAATCGATTCCCGCATGAGTTTTCTGGTGGTCAGCGGCAGCGGATTGGCATTGCGCGGGCGATCGCACTTGAACCGAAGCTGATTGTCTGTGATGAAGCGGTGTCCGCTCTAGATGTCTCGGTTCAGTCCCAGGTGATTAATTTGCTTTTGGACCTTCAACGCGAGATGAATCTTGCGCTCATCTTCATCGCGCACGACTTGGCGGTTGTGAAACACATTTCAGACCGCGTCGCAGTGATGTATCTAGGCGAAATCGTAGAGACCGAAGACGCACAGCAAATTTACGACGCGCCTAAGCACCCTTATACACAAGCGCTGCTCTCGGCTATTCCAATCCCTGATCCAACCGCCAGTAGAGATCGTGTCATTCTTAGTGGCGACGTTCCTTCCCCCATAACGCCACCTACCGGTTGTCGGTTTCACACGCGATGCGCACATGCGACATCGGAGTGCATCAATCGGAAACCGCCACTCCAGCAAATCTCAGTTGATGCATCTGTTTCGTGCCATCATTGGGAGAGAATACAAACCGAATCAGCAGCGGTCACCGTTTAGCGACCGATAAGGCTTGGTTTCGGACTACACCGAAGCAACTACATTCATAATCGTGGTGCTCCCAATCGAGTTCTAGATGTATCTGAATACTCTTGACTGGATAGTGTTGGGTGTGTACGGGATCATCGTACTGAGTCTTGGAGTAGCGTTCACCCGACGAGCAAGCCAAGGTACAGGACAGTTTTTTCTAGCCGGTCGGTATCTGCCTTGGTGGCTTCTTGGCACTTCGATGGTCGCAACGACCTTTTCGACCGACACGCCGAATCTGGTCACAGACCTAGTACGCGACAACGGCGTTGCGGGTAACTGGATGTGGTGGGCGTTCGTGATCACCGGAATGTGCACTACGTTTTTCTACGCCCGCCTCTGGCGACGATCGGGCGTGTTCACGGACATCGGTTTCTACGAGCTGCGCTACTCCGGTCGGCCAGCTTTATTCCTGCGTGCGTTTCGCGCCGTGTACCTCGGAGTGTTCTTCAACGTGGCGATCATGGCCGCGGTGCTCCTAGCCGGAATCAAGATCGCGGGTGTCCTACTTGGCGCAGAGCCATATATGACAGTCCTCGTGGTAGCGCTCGTGACTGCCATTTATTCAGCTAGTTCTGGTCTGAGAGGCGTTGTCGTTACCGACGTCCTTTTATTCGTTACCGCGATTTTCGGCTCAGTTGCCGCTGCCTGGTACTCACTCGAGCATCCAGCTGTTGGCGGGTTGGAGGGTTTGGTATCGCACCCAAATGTCACGGACAGCCTCAGCGTTCTTCCTGATTTTGCGAATTGGGAGGTGGCTGTTACAGTTTTCTTGATTCCGCTGGCAGTACAGTGGTGGGCGACTTGGTATCCGGGTGCTGAGCCGGGCGGTGGCGGTTACGTCGCGCAGCGGCTACTTGCTGCACGCAACGAACGACATGCGATGGGAGCCATGTTGTGGTTCAACATTACCCACTACGCAATTCGACCTTGGCCTTGGATTTTGGTCGCTCTCGCGTCATTGATCGTTTATCCCACGTTGGACTCGATGGCAGCGGCGTTCCCGCACATTGACCCTTCCCTTATCAGGCACGATCTTGCCTATCCAGCAATGTTGGTATTCCTGCCACACGGCATTCTGGGATTGGTCGTTGCGTCGCTTGCAGCGGCACTCATGTCGACCTTGTCGACGCATCTAAATTGGGGCGCGTCATACGTAGTTGACGACGTATATCGGCGCTTCGTCGTTCCTGGACGAAGCGAGAAACATTACATTCTAGTAGCGCGAATCTCGACGGTTGGACTCGTCGCCTTAGCGGCAATGGTGGCACTTTGGCTCGAAAACGCGCTACAGGCGTTTCAGATACTCCTTCAAATTGGAGCCGGAACCGGTCTCATCTTCCTGCTACGTTGGTTCTGGTGGCGAATCAATGCGTGGTCGGAGATTGCTGCCATGGTCGTTTCGTTTGCGGTTGCGCTTTGGTTTCAGTTTCTACACGAAGCTCTTGGTCTCCCGCTACTGTCCGTGGTTGAGCAACTGTTATTTGGAGTTGCTTTGACCTCCGTCGCTTGGTTCGTCGTGACCATAGTGACACGACCTACCGATCCTGAGGTCCTTCAATCGTTTTATTCTCGCGTACGTCCGTACGCTGGCGGATGGCGACGTGCAGTAGAAACTGAGCCGGACGCGCGGGGTAGCGTCACCTCTATGCTACTTGCGTGGCTTCTAGGATGCGTTCTCATATATCTAACTCTCTTCGGGACGGGCTTTGCGCTCTACGGCGATACACTGCAAGCCGTAATGTGTGCTATCGCTTCGGTTCTGTCAGCAATTGGATTGTTCCGAATTCTGAAGCGCAGTGCGGAATCCTGAGAGATTCCGCCGGACGGCCGCATTTTGAGTGCCCGGTATCGCTGCGAGTGAACAAGCTGTAGTCATTACGTGTTTAGAAAGACAGGATTTGAGGAGTTCGTCAAATTGCTGAGTGTTCTTGACTACCAATGGTCTATCAGGTGAGGCAGGTCCGCCAATTGATTCTTAAATACGGGCTCAGCGCGGAGGACTAATGCACAGGTACAAGATCACTCTCTCGTGGAGTGAGATAGATCAAGTTTATGTCGCGGAAGTACCCGAACTGCCAGGATCTACAGCACACGGTGACACGCGAGAGAAGGCACTTAAACACGTAGATGAAGCAATCCAACTTTGGATCGATACGGCTCAAGAATTCGGCGATCCAGTACCTGAACCGAGTACTGTACGGGAACAGCTCGTATAGAGGCAGATCGACGCCTCAGTAGCTACGCTCGTGATGATGTCGGAAATCATCGAGAATCGATGCTTCGCCTATTAGTCTACACGTCGCGTTTAGATTTCAGCCAGCTTGAGAAAATCTCTACACCGGTCGTCATAGTTTCTTAAGCGACGACCAACTCAATTCCGTTCAGTTTCGATCCTCATCTTGATCAAAATCGAACATTCACATCAAACATCGTGACCTGTTGGTGGTTACCTCTATTCTCGTCTCACTTTCTTAGATATGCAATCTTTAGTAGCAGAGGTTCAGATAGGAAGGTACGCCACGGTTCGCGCTCTCCCAACAGAAGCACAGCACAACGTCATGGAAACGCTCATTCTGATACGTTTTGATGCAAGCGTCAAAACATTCGGTGGTGTGGTGGCAGTGAATCTCGAGCAAGTCGGTCACACATTGTCGGACGCTGCGACTGCAGATTCTCAGCGAGGTCCATTAACGACTCAGTTTCATCTAGCATAGTCATACAGTGGCAAGTCTAGTCCTCGCTTGGTCACCGACGTCTAATCTCCGATCGTGGACTCGAACGTGGCGCCGATATTGCAGTATAGCTTAGTACGTATCTTGAAGCGTCAAGTCAGTATTAGTCATTAGTGATGAGCAGTCGAAACCCTGACATGCTTCAACTTTCGATTCGATGTCGAACTGACAGTACGTGCGCTTTACGATGCCCGATGCATAAGGATGATTGGTGGTGCAGTTCAAGTGCGCCGAGCTGTCGAATTGTGTTCGGTACCCGGCTAGCACTGCATCCACGGTTGGCCGTACGCTCGCTGGTACTTCCTTCATATATTTTTTAAATAGAACGCGGAATTTTGGTTGGGATTCGCCGTATGCGGCAGTACCTAGCCAGCCCAATGCTCTGAGATTGCTCTTTTCAACCTTTTCGGTACCAGTGAAGAGGATGTATGCGAGTCTAGATTGTGATCCCTTAAAACCTCGTTTCGCCAGATCGAGCAGCAGTGGATATGCCTCATCGTACCGTCCCTCGCTGTAGAGACTATGTGCTTTGTTTTGTATGTTCCTCATTCCTGCGGTGTCGAAGAAGGAGAACTCTGCGGGATCCATCGGGAATCGATCGAACATACGACCTATGACGACGACTTCCTCCATTGGATCATTCGGCGAAGACGGACCGAAAATAGGATCGTCAAATCGTCGAATTCGCCTGATATGGTTCATCATGCGATACAGAATCCTCTGTTGATACACCGGTCGACCTTGCACGATCTTCTGAATCTTGTGGGCTTGCTCTGCTGTGATCGAATTCCCTTCCATTCGCTTTGCGATTGGAAAAATCTCAAGGTAGAGTTCTCTGTGCTGTTTGATGAAATTAATCCAATCGTCGTCCATCCATGAACGATCAGGCGCGGCATGGGTTACTTGAACGAGGAATATGAACGCTACAGTAGTGAGTAAATATCTCATGACGTCATTTCCGATGCGTTGTCCATCAAATCAAGAACGGTTTCGATCATGCGCTAGTTAAGGACAAGACCGAGACTAAATCCTAGCAACGGTAAAGCAAGTTTACGTGTCTGATTTTCTCTGTCCATATCTTGTCGACGCTTAATGTATCTTCAAATGATCACACTGATGATTCTGGTTACGCTAGCCGAGAAATTACCGGCGAGCTAGTGAATGAAGCTTGTGATCCCGTTTGGGTTGCAGTGCCGATACCGGCGAGAAGGTGCCGAATTGCATTCATGTAAGAGTCTGCATTGAGAAACCGACTGGCATCGTACGATCTCACATCTTTCGAGTTTTTGATTTTTCAGGATGTCCATACGAAATCCTGAGGACACGCGACAACGCGAACAAGATCATGAGCGTGACGACCATGCTTGGACCTGCAGGCGTATCCCAATAGAGTGAAGAGCCTAGTCCGCCGATCACGCCAACAACACCTATCAATCCTGCTAGAACCGCCATGATTTCAGGACTGATCGCAAATTTCCTCGCCGTCGCCGCGGGAATGATCAACAACGCGACGATGAGCAAGATTCCGACGATTTTCACCGCGCCTGCGATGACGATTGCCATCAACAAGCCGAAACAGAGGTTCGCGCGATCCGGTCGCATTCCTGCGACCTTTGCGAGATCCTCACTCACGGTTGATGTAAGCAGCTGACGCCACAAAATCAGCAAACTCGCGAAGACAACCCCACCGCCAATCCAGATAACGACTAGGTCAGTTTTTGACACCGCAAGAATATCGCCGAACAGAAGCGCCTCTAAATCCATGCGCATGTTGGGGAAGAACGAGAGAACCACTAGTCCTGTTGCCAACCCTCCGTGAGCAAGTAACCCTAAAAGCGTTTCCGTAGGTAGGTTCTCGGAACGGTCGATGTAATACATGACCACTACGACGACAACCGATGAAATAAGCACGCCGAACATGAAGTTGAAGTTGAACACGACCGCGATGGTGATACCTAGTAGCGCCGAATGAGCAATCGTTTCACCGAAGTAAGCGAGTCGTCGCCATACGACGAAACATCCCATCGGACCGGCGATCAAGGCAATACCAATACCAGCGATCAGCGACCGTACAAGAAAATCGTCGAAAAACGTCACGGTGAGCTAGCGAAGTTACTGAACGTTGCTAGCGGTATCGAACTCATCGTGTTCGTGAGGAATCAATACCAGGAAGTCGTCCCCGGTGTCCATCGCAAGCTGCAAGTCATGCGAAATGCAGAGAACGCCACATCCGAGCTCGTTTCGAATGCGGTCGATGATGTTGTGCAGCTTGTCCGCGCCAGCAGCGTCGACACCTTGCGCGGGTTCGTCAAGCAAAAGGAGATCGGGGCGGCTGAGCATTGCATGTGCTAGTAGAAGCCTTTGAAACTCACCGCCGGAAAGTGTGGATACAAATGGATTGCCGAGTCTCTGTAGACCGACCGCTTTTATTGCGTGATCGATTTCAGTATTTTTGTAGCGTTCCGTGAGTCGCAACAATCGCCGCATCGTCAGAGGCAAGGTCGGATTGATGTGAAGACGCTGAGGCACATACCCAACTTTCAGGGCTGGCTCGCGACGTATTTCGCCTTCGTCAATGGGGATCAATCCGAGTAGCGCTTTTGCTGTGGTCGTTTTACCCGCGCCATTAGCACCGATGATATAGACTAATTGCCCGCGAAGGACCTTCATATCGACGTGGCGAACTAGCCACCGATTTGCTCGGTAGATACCCATATCGAGCGCTTCAATGAGAGGTTGGTTATCCACCATTGGTTATGCGTCGTCGTGACGCTTAACACCCTCGCGCGTAGGACGTATCACATTAAGTCGAAGATTAAGCCAATTCGAATGTGTCGTGGTTGTTGATGCCAGACAGGTAAGCCAAAGTTTGGATTTGGCCGCCTGCCATAGATCTGCGAACGATCGTCGTAGTCGACGACAGTCGACTCATTGAATAAATTGAAGACGTCTAACTTAATCGTCATTGCTGTACGACCGATGTCTCGGTTGTATCGAATCCCAGCATCGACTCGATTCACGCTATCGGTTCGACCAAGCGTACCACGTGGGCTAGGCTGATCCTGATCGAAAAATGAGATGGGTCCGTATAAACCTGCCCACCAATCTGACGGATGGTAGCTAAACACGTTCCTTGGTCGTCCGTCCGATAAACTCCAAGCAACACTCGCCTGGAGATTCTCACGAACTTTCCATATGCCGAATAGTTTCATGCTATGGCGTCTGTCGTTGGGTAGATCACCGTCGGCGCCGTCGGTCAAGCCAAGGAAGTCCCATTGTGACGACACGCCCGTCCAATGACCTCCTCCTTCAGTATCTGTTCGAGCGAGACCTTCGTGATTGCCGTAGCTATGGGACCATGTATAGCTACCACGCAGATACAACTTACGCGACAGTTTCTTGTCGACGAAAAATTCCACTGCATGGTACTGGCGTTCCGGTTTTGGAAACCCGAGTTCCTCTGCGTTGAATTCAAGCCGTTCTGCGACACCGTCATCGTCCCAATCGTGAACTACTGTGACATCGAAGCCGGGATTCGTAAGGTAGTAGTTCATGCTCCACGCGCCGCCACGACCTTGTAGATAGGGAATGAGTGCGATATCCTCTATCGCACGTTTGAGCGTTCGGTACGTGTAGTCCACGCCAGCGAGGAAATCATTCGGAAAATCTCGTGAATAGCCGACCGTCAATTCCTGTTGATACATCGCTTTCAGATTGGGATCGACGATCTTCGATGCTTCAGGCGGTGCGCCATCGCGATAGATCAGTGTCGGTCCTAGCTGCGAACCGAAATCCACGGAACCGTCTGCCTTGATATCGCTTGCTAGCGTGTGGAACGATCGCTGAAAAAGGTAGGATGTCGCGATTCCCTGGCTTACCGCGTTTGGTAAAGGCATGTGGTAACGGGATAGACTGGCGACAACCGAGCCATGACGACCAAGTTCCAGTGCCGCCGCGATACGTGGCGCCCATTGATCGTCGATCTGCACCAACGGGTCGCCAGCGGAGGTGCTCAGCTCGAATCGTTCGTGACGCAATCCCAGGCGAATATTCAGTCGATCGTTAACCAGCCATTCGTCTTCAATGTAGAACGACGTACTACGATCTTCATACTTCCCGTCGCCCCGAAACTCCGATACCGGAACGATTTCGGTTACACCCTCGGGAACCTCTGCGCGATTCCGCAGGAGTTCACCGGGTTCAACATTAAGGTAGAAGTAGAGCTGGTTATCGGGTCCAGAGTAACCGAATCGGTGACTGGTTGAATTGTTTTCACGATCAAACCCGAACGTCAGAATGTGCGCATCGTTGACGATGTACTCGGCATCAACGCGTGTCGCACGTCGTAAATCGTCTCGTACGGACGTCGTCCGATTCACCCAACATCCGATCTCGGAATACCTGCGGTTGTCACGATTGTCGTACGCGGTAGGGCAGATTTTGTCAGCAGGATTCGAATTTCGGTAGTCATACGCGTTGGTTCCGGCAACCACCGACACAGCGAGTCGATCGGTCGGCGATCCAACGTAACGAAGAATGAAGTTGTCGCCACCGCGGTCGAGATCGAGGAAACGGTAGCGTTCGCCCACCGTATTCGTAGTTTCTTGCCAGCGAAAGTTACTTAGTTTCGTCCTGGTTTGGTCGGTGAAATAGGTCAAGCTCAGACGATGGTCTTCGATGATGTCCCAATCAATCTTGGACCCTAGGAATGGATCGCTGTCCTCAGTGACGGTCAAGGTGCCGTATTCGCTATACCCAGCCTCGAAATTTCGTCTTTCTTCTCGTTGTGCCTCGTATATTCCGTAGATATACAGCTTGTCGCGAATGAGAGGACCAGCAACGGAGAGAAAACCCTCTTGGGAGCCCTCCTCATCTTGTGAGAACGATGCGCTATACCGTGAGTTTGGACGATTATCTTCGACGTCTGGGCTTGAACCTTGCAAACTAGAAGGTTGGTTGAAATAACCGACACGCATCTTCCAGTCGTTCGTGCCGCTCTTTGTTACGGCATTGACCATTCCCCCGGTGGTGCGTCCGAATTGCGCGCGCAAGCCACCGGTGACCATTTGCACCTGATCGTAAAACTCAAACGGCAGCACGCTCGCGCCGAGTCCATTGGCGAGATTGGACACGTTCATGCCGTCTACGTAGTAGACGTTTTCGGCAATCGAAGCGCCGTGAATTGATACCAAACCCGTGGCAGTGGTGCGAAACGGTCCAGTCGGATTTCGCCGCGACGAAAACTGCGAGTCTCCTAGCACCGCACCCGGTGCCATATTGATGACCGCATTGACATCGCGCGCGATCGGGAGTTGATCGATTTCCTCTGCATGGAATGCGGTATTGATTTCACCGAACGACCCTTGAAGGTCGCTTTCGCGGCTGGCTGTAACAAGCACCTCTTCCATCGTAGCTGTATTTGCTCGATTGCGACCGAGATTGGATTCGGACATGTCTAAATCGGTTCTGGTGCCTTCGCCGATCACGATTCGGACCGTCTTCAGCAGGAATTTGAGATCGGCCGTCGACGCGAGTACATCGTAGTTTCCAGGCGGGAGCTGGGTGATGCGATAGGTGCCGCTATTGGATGCAACCACTGTACGCGTGAATCCGGTATCCAAGTGTTCAACAGTGACCTTCGTTCCTGCGATTGGTGTTCCGTTTTCGAGCGTCACACCGAAAAGAAAGCCATTCGCGAGTTGATCCGCACTTAGTGAGACGCCTAAGTTCGTTGCAAGCGCAACAACACACAGCGAGAGAGTTCGTTTTAGCAATGAAATAGGTTTCTTGATATCGATATCAGAATCACTGACGACGCCGGTCAAAGGTGAATTTGGTGCAAGACTCGAAATTATTACTAGCGATTAGAAGTCGCTAAGGAACGCGCATCCACGTCGATCTCAGGCGATCGAATGATCCTTGTCTGCGGATATGCGAACTGATAATTCGAGATCTTGAAACAGTCAGAGGCGATAGCGTGTGGGTATCGAGCGTAATCTCGAGATTCTGAAGCCGACGCAAAAATCGCGATTTCGATCGTTACATGTACGTTTTCGGCAGGTCGCGAGTATTGGCGTATGGTTAGCGTTGATCGGGGGTCACGCGACGCTTGCAGAGGAAGAGATTGTCGTCGTTGCAAGCATCAAACCCATTCATTCGATCGTCAGTGCCATCATGGAAGGTGTAGGCGAACCGCATCTCATCATGAAAGGCGCGGCATCACCTCACACATTCAACCTACGTCCCTCGGATGCCAGAGCGCTTGATAGTTCTGACGTGGTATTTCAGGTCGGTCAAGCGATGGAAGCATCCTTGGCGGACATCATGTGGACATTGGCGACGCGCGCCGAAATCGTGTCACTCTCGCATGCAACAAATTTGGTGAAGCTGTCGTATCGCGAAGGAGGCTTCTTTGGATCTCACGATCAAGGTCATGACCATAGACACGAGCGTGCGCATGAACGTGACGCGTCGTCAGCATCCGGAGGCAGCGATTTAGGTCACGACGATCACGCCGAACAGGATGCGCGAACTGATCATCACGCTGAGTCGCATTCGGCATCCTTGCTGGAAGATGCAGTCGACGAGACTTTTGACATGCACATTTGGCTTGACCCGCGTAATGGACGCGTGATCGCGGAGGTCGTTGCTGCAGTGCTCGCAGAAAACGATGCGAAAAACAAAGGGACATATACCCGAAATCTAGAGAAATTCCTTGCTGATATGGACGGATTGGAGACCGAACTTCGTGGTGAACTTGACGCACTACATGACCGTGCATTCATCGCTTACCACGATGCATATCGCTATTTCGAGGATCGCTTCAACTTACTTGCGGTTGGTTCGGCGGTGGTCGTGCCTGGTCGTTCTGCGGGTGCTCGCAGAATTCTGGAGCTCCGGCAAACGATCAACGAATTGAATGTTGTCTGTGTGTTTTCAGAGCCACAATTCGATGAACAATTAATCGGTACGATCGTGGAAGGAACGGAAGCGAAAGTTGGCGTCTTGGATCCATTAGGTGCAAGTTTGGAGGACGGCAAGACACTGTATCCGACGCTTTTACGCAACATGGGTGATTCGTTTAACGAGTGTCTAGAACCTGTGTCGTAAATTCCGCTTGACAAGATTCCTTAGCCTTCTATGGACTCTCACTTTATTACATCAATTGGTGTCGAATAAATCGGAAACCTGACGGCTTTACGTTCAATACTCTCGCGGTGGCGTCATAGATTCCGAAATTCTTCAGCGATTCCATACGCTAATACGCCGTTTCGAACGATCAATCCGGGCAACCGTGAGTTCGCTTCGGAACACGACGTATCTCTGAATATCTCCCTTCGAAAGATTGGACCGCCATCGACACTAACTTCATTTAAATCGAATACATCGTGAAACCAACGGTAGCGGCCTGCGAGTCGTTGTAGACGTAAGCACTCTCGATACCTTGTCCTATCGAAAGCTTGGCCGGGTTTAAGAGCGCACCCCTTTGCTGTACCGATGCTGCGACTAAAGATAAGATAGTCCTCAAAGAAGGACGCACCTCCAATCGACCCGATATCGGACACCGTCGCGCCATCGGGGAGAACCGAACGAAGTCGTTCGAATTCCCGTCTGATGTTGTCTACGGCCCGGTATCGAAATCGCGTTTCTCCGGTCTCGGCACTGAGGACGACGTACTCCCACGCACTCAAAACCAACCATCTACCGTTCGGTGAAAGTTGCATATTTCGACTGAAGTGATCTAGCTCTATGGTGCGACGCCAAATCACGTTTTCTTTACGTTCTTCAGGGTGTAGTTCCTTTCGATAGACAGTCCAGAACTGACTGCGCTCACGTGAGCCGGTCGTTTTTGGCAGGTCTACGAAATAGCCGTTCGTACTACTCGAGAGAATTGCAGAACGCACAGACTGGACCGAAATATGACGCGGTTTGCCGTGGTTGATTGGAAAGAACGAGTGGTCGCCAACTCCCCACGCATCTGCATAAGCCGGTATAAAGCCTACTTCCGTAAAGTCGATTGAATACCTGAGGGCGTAATCGCTCTCATAATCGTTGAAGGGTGTGTATTTCGTACCTAAGTCATACCTTGTTTCGTTTCCACTTTCCAGATCTCGAACGATCAGACGTGATGTTCGGTTAGGACCGGGTTCGTGGACCACGAAGGAACTACCGTCAGCCGCGACATCAAAATCCCACGCTTTTGTGCTCTCGAATATCGTTCGTCCGTCTCGGAGAATGCGAATCGGTTCAGGTGTATCGGGCGGTTTGAAAACACCGGAATTTAGCCTTAGTTCGCCAAAACCCACGATCGTAGAGCCGTCTGAATGTCTCCCGATCCGGGTGTGATTGGGATTAATCGATAGCGAGCCACTGAATCGAGTGCCAGATTGATCCAAGACGGCAAAGTCCATTTCCTCGCCTCTCGGAAGCTTGACGACGCCTAGATTCTTCGCGGCACCATAGCCTGATGTGAGCTGACAGTGAATGTTGCCGAGAACTTCGGATTTCAGTATTCGAACTTGAGTAAGTGCAGCAGGTCGGATAAACGACTCGTTTTGTACTTGACGTACCGTGTAGTTTTCCTTGATCTCCGCCGCATATAAGTTCGTCGGTGTCTCGACCACGATCGCGACGCACGAGAAAAGCAATGTGAAAATACTTCGAAGACACCTACACATTGAAGGGAGGCGGAGTGCTCTAAAAGGCATAGTGCTTCTCCGCAATGGGCGCGCTGTCATATCTAGGCTCATATGTACTTCTGTGTGTTTTCCACACTGGTTACACGGTTCCGCGTCGATCAGGACCCATGTCCTGATTCTGTCTTCCTGTTGCCGACACTGCGGGAAAAGAGCCACCCGCATCAAAGAGCGCAAGCCCCTCGAGCAACACATTTTTTGACGCGTTCACGTCGCGGTCGTCACGATACCCGCAATGCGTGCATTCGTACCAACGATCGTTCAGCGTCAACGCTTTGATTGGTAAACCGCCACAACTGAAACACCGTTGGGTGGTGTTTTTCGGATCGACACGCACCAACTGACCACCGGCGCTTGCAGCCTTGTAGTCGAGTTGAGAAATGAACATGCCCCAGTTCTGGTCGAGGATCGAGCGATTCAAGCCGGCCTTCTGCTTGACGTGATGTCCAGGACATGTTTCCGTGCCTGCTGCGGAAGCCGTCATGGCCTGGATGTCAAGGTTTTCCACCGCGATCCACTTGCCATGATGTTTCACGATCTCACTCGTGAGACGGTGCAGGTCGTTGTGACGACGGACGCGTGCGCGATAACACGCCCGTGCTAACGACTGTCGTCGTTTCTTGCGACCGTTCGAACCGGTTTCGCAACGACTCAAGGCACGTTGCAGGCGTCGGATTTCGGCGCGGTCAGGCGTATGACGTGGGAACACCGTCCCATCCGACAAGGCCGCACGGAGGTGCACCCCGACATCGATCCCGATGGCTTGATTCAAGCCGAGACGCTGGGGCTTGTCGTCGCAGACCAGCTGGATAAAAATCCCCGTCGGTCGTTGCACGACACGGAGGACTTTGACCTTGCTTCGATCATCGCACCGATGGTCCTGGCGCCACCGGAACCGACCGATGCCCTTGAGCTTCACGTACCCGTACTTGCCGTTGAAGGTGGGTTTCTTGTGCAAGGTCTCAAACGACATCACGCCCCGTCGATACGACTTGAACCGCGGAAACCCGCGACCTTGCCGGAAGAAGCGCTTGAACGCGCGGTCGACCCGGACCAACGCCGAATCCTGACACCACCGATCGAACTTCCGAAACCACTCGTCCTCACGGCGAAGGGTCGTCAGGGATCCACGCTGGTCGTACAGACCGATGCTCTCACCCGTCTTCTCGTAACAGTCGATCCGTTCCTGCAGCGCGCCGTTATAGAGAAGGCGTTGTTGCGTCAGAAACTCGGCAAGGTTCCGATGGGTGTGCGCGTTGAGCTTGGCTTTATAGGTGTACGTTCTCACTGCCGAAGCTTACGCTGAGATGCGCACATGCGCATGACGAATTGACGCGCATTGGACCAGGAAGAGTTGCAACAAAGGCATGTAGAATCAATGACTTAGGTCAGCATCTAATCCACTGCGAATTGAAAGCAACTACCAAATATATAAGAACCCATATCTACCTATTGTTAGACCCTTGATCGAAGTCAGAATCTGCCATTCAAACGTCTCATCCGCCATTAGGTGCGCTTGAGGCGGCTCACGATCACACACTCATAAAAAGCAAGTATGTAAGTCCCAAAAAATTGGCACGAGATACGATCACTTAGCTAAAAGTGTGAATGTTCGTGAAGTAGGTCAACGCCTGTACTCAGAGGACTTTCTAGATTGGTATCCGGAAATTGGAGAATGTGAAGTCACCGTCGTCTTCAAACACGAAGCTGGATCGCTGAAGTCGACTATCCAAGACTGAAAATCCTTTTCGACAGTGCGAGCCCAGCTCCATTACGACTGTACCTTGAAGCCTCGTAGTAGAGGAGTCAGCCGAGAATTGTTTGGACACGGTCGAGAACAGCGAATCGAATAGGAAACCGAAGATAACGACTAAATTTAAAATCGTTCATGTGTTTGGTCTTATCTGGTTCTGCTTAGATTGTGTTTGAACGAAGGAGTGCGGGATGGTCACAGTACGTGACGCCATTCGCACATTGGAACAGGACGGCTGGCAACTTACACGGACACGCGGAAGTCATCGGCAGTTTCGACATCCCAAGAAATCTGGAACAGTTACCGTTGCGGGTAATATGGGTGATGACCTGTCCAGAGGAACATGGGGCAGTATTAAGCGACAAGCGAAATTAACTGAGTAGAGTACCGTGGAATATACCATCGTCATTGAACAGACGCCTCGAAATTTCTCTGCTTATGCGCCCGATCTTCCAGGTTGCGTAGCCACAGCCGCTACAAGAGCTGAGGTGGTTCGCGAAATGCGTAGCGCCATCACACTTCATATTGAAAGCCTTCTAGAGCACAGTGAACCTGTCCCATCACCGAGCTGTACGGCAGCAGTAGTCGATGTAGTGGCCAGCAATTCGTAGTACTTGGTTTGGCTTCAAGCTGGTATGAGCAATCTTCGAAGTTGAGATTCAGCACGTGTTCGGCGTTAAAGTCCATGAGGTACTAACGAAAATGTACTCACTCTTTTACCATGGCATTTAGCAAGAAGAGGTGTTACGTGGCCAACCGATACCCGTAAGTTGAGAGAATACAGAATTCGCATTGAGGATAAATGCGAATGCCGTACTTGTCTTCGTGCTCGTAGTGGAATCGCTCTAATCGTTGTTGAGTTAGATTGCTAGTATCAGACGACATGCACCTTGAAATCCGTGAAGAACCTGGTCCTTTACGCCTTTACAGTTACGAGATAGGGTTTCATACACCTTATCTGGCGATGCTCGCCCGAGAGGCGGCAGACGGTTTCTTGGAAGCGCAGCAACGCTTCGCTCGCGTCGCGCGTTTCTCAGACCTAGATCCTAAAACAGCGACACTCATTGATGCGCTTGAAGTTAGTGCCGTCGAGCACGGGTTCTCACACTGGCGCGAAATGGAAATGCGGCTGCGCGAAATCCAGAGCGGCAGGATTTTCGAACGGTCAATTGGCTTCTTCGCGGCAGTGGAGGGAGGGGACCTCGATACGGCAGCCAAGAATCTCGATGCTGAACCTGACTTGGTAAATGCGGTCGCATCAACCCAGAAGTCGGCGCTCCATAGTGTGGGTTCGCCCGAAATGGCGAATCTTCTGCTTGAACGTGGTGCTGATCCGCGGATCGAAACCATGTTACCCGGTGGCACGGCATTGATGCACGCGATTATCTGGGGTTGGCCAGAAATTGCGCACATCATCGCTAAGCATGACCGAACACCTGGCAATTTACGTGTCGCGACTGGTCTTAACGATCTAAACGCAATCGAAGCATCGTTCGAGGCTTCTGGCGAGTTGAAGGCAGCTGCGAAGTCGGCTCGTGGTTACTACAGGCCGAATTACGGTTGGTTTCCCTGGGAGACAACCGACGACGATCAAGAGGTACTCGACGAAGCGTTGATTCTTGCCGCGACCAACGGCCACCTCGAGGCAGCTGACGCACTCGTAGCGAAGGGTGCGGCGATCGATGGTCGAGCGTACGAAACCACACCTTTACTCCGCGCAACGTTCCGCAATCGAGTTGCTATGGTCGACTGGCTGTTAGAGCGTGGCGCCGATCCCGATGGTACCGGTTGGCTCGGTGGCCATGCGAAGGGCGTAACCGCACTCCACCTCGCAGCGTCCGACGGTCTTCGTGAGATCATTGACCGATTGCAACAGGCCGGGGCTAATCCGAGCATTACGGACGACCTTTACAACGGCACTCCCGCAGGTTGGGCTCGGTTTCACGGCCATCCCGAGCTGGCTGACGAACTGCAAGAACTCATCTGACAGTCGGCGACTTTTTCGGTCCTGCTGTTGCGGCGAAGGTTAATGCGTCGCAGCTAGATTGTCGTGTAGTGCCTGATCACTGCTGAGAGGCGCGTAGTTCTCGACCTCTGATCAACTGTAGCGTTGACCATTGAGGTCGCGTTTTTGTGCCGGTCGGTCAGGTGAATCTCACTGTGCAAATAGTGCTCACCGACGTCGTCGCAGGTTCACCCTGCAATTTCAATACGACGCCCTCTCGGGAAGCGGGATGTTCGCCGTCAACTCCTGATCGGTGCCGATCACTGACTGCGGTCCAGCTGGACCGAGAAAACGATGAATCATCAACCGTTGGAACTCGTGCTGTTCGCGCTCGTTTAGCTCGTCGTACACCGCACTCTCGACTAACGCCCGGTAATCGCCGGTCGTGTCAGAATAAGGCACGATATATGCAGGCGTCATATCCATCAGAATGGCGGCTCGATTCTGGTCGCTTCGATTGAGTCCGGCTCGATGCCACGTTCGGGTATCGAATAGGATCATGCTGCCAGGCGGCGCTTCGATCACGTCTGCGTCGGGACCGTTGTAGGGCAGGCCGTTGGCCGCACGATGACCTGGCTGATAGGCGTCACGAGCAACTCCCCATTCTTCTGGAGGACCATGGTCGAGGGCGTGCGAACCTAGTTTGAATGCCGTCGCGCCTCGGTATTTGGTGAATTCCGAAACACAGACAATCCGCTGGACACCCATCACGGTCTTGCCACTTGGCGTTGGTACTTTACCGGCCGCGTTGATTCCCCAGTGATACGGATAGTCCGAATGCCACCCTTGTACGGTGCGTTGGCCATCGTCTGGCGTCATCACGCCGATGCCGGGCGAATGAGCGAGGCGAATATCGTCGGTCTGCATGTATTCGCGTGCAAGCCAGACAGAGATGGGTTCTACGGCGGTCTTCGCGAGGGCACTGCTTTGGCATATTTGACGCTGGGACCGATCCGGTGACCGATCAGCGTAGCCGTCGGTGCACGCAATCCGTTGCAGAGAGTCAACTATATCCGGTGACAGGATCGCGGCTAGGCATACCCAGCCATTCTCCGTGAGGTGCTCCAAGTATTCTGAAGGTAACCGATTCGGACCACGCACGATAGCGTAGGGTGCACCCGTTGGACCACGGCGACCGTCCGCATCCAATGGCGTACCGTCAACGGCTAGTTGGAATCTATCCGCCTCAGCCGTACTCAATTCCAAGACAACGGCCGTCTGAGCGTGTTCAAGACGTTCTCCTTGAACGCGCCACATCAGATCATCCGAGATTGTCTTGGTGACGTGGGTTTCGCCGTCGTCACTACTTCCGAGGAAGCGACCGTCGACACCGACCACCATAGCGTAGTGCGAAGTCGGTTGGGGTACGCAGACCGTACGCTCCGTGAATGTATCTATGTCTTTCATGACGCGCAGATATTACGTCCTTTAGTCATTTCACTCCTACGGGCTATGGTGAGCGTACTTGATAATACCGACCAATCTCGAAGATGGGACAGTCCATGCGACGGCTCTCTGTTCTCACGATCCTAATGCTCTTTGGCTCAATGGCTATTTACGCGGATCAGTTAACCGTTTCACGGGCGGATTACTTGGAAAAACTGCACGGTTTCTGGCTGGGGCAGTGCATCGCTAACTGGACTGGCATCATCACGGAAATGGACAAGATCGGTGGCAGAGGCGAAAGGGGGAAGTTTTACACGAGAGAGGATTGGGGTACGACGGTTCAGGTCGTGCGTTGGTCTGGCGATCTCGGAGATCCAAAGACGATCGATTGGGTTCACCGTGGTCCGGATGAGATTTGGAGCGCCGACGACGATACGGACATTGAATACATATATCAGCATTTACTCGCGAACAGCGACTCGACGCGTTTGACAGGTGAGCAGATTCGAGACGGCTGGATTGCCCATATATACGACGAAAAGAGTGCACCTGGAGGAGAGAACTTTTTATGGGTTTCCAACCAGCGAGCGCATGATTTGATGCTAGAGGGTCTCGTTCCTCCGGCAACGAGCGACCCATCAAACAATGAATCGTACGAGATGATCGATGCTCAACTGACGACGGAGATATTTGGACTGTATGCGCCGGGTCGACCGGATGTCGCGCTTGAGATCGCTCACATGCCGATTCGCACGACAGCTGGTGGTGAAGCGGCGCTAGCATCAGAGTTCTACGTGATCATGCACTCACTCGCTGCGAGTGTAGATCTGTCGGTGCCAAGGAAAGACCAGGTTCACCAGTTGGCCGTGCGCGCGCGATCCTACATGCCGGACGAATCGACCACCGCAAAAATGTACGACTTTGTACTGAGCCGCTACGAGGCGGGGGTGCCATGGGAAGAAGCGCGGGATGATGTTTATCGACGCTACCAGCTTGAACAGCAAGATGGTTATGACAAGGCACCGCGCAACCCCGTCGCGTCTGGTATCAACTTTGCATCGAGCATGGTAAGCCTGTTCTATGGGGAAGGTGACTACCAAGATACCGTGAAGATCGCCGTATTGGCAGGTTGGGATTCCGACAATCCTGCGGCGACTTGGGGCGGTTTGTTGGGTTTCCTATATGGCAAACAGGGCATTGAGCAATCATTCGGGAAGGAGTTTTCGGATCGATATCACATCCACCGTACTCGGACGGGATTTTCAGTACCTGATGGCGTCGACACCTTACCTAATATGGCCGCGGTGGGAGTAGGAATAGTTGATCGCGTTGTTGTGGATGAGATGAATGGCGAAGTTCAGGACGATCAGTGGGTAATTCCCCTGATCGCTCAATGAGCATGATCGTGGAGAAGAGGATTTAGTGAAGATGTTGCGCGTCAGATACATCGTTATGCAATTTGGTCTCGTCGTGCTCGCTACGAGTCTGCTGTTCATTGCTGGCTGTGGCTCAGGCGAGAGTAACGACGGTCAGAGCAGCGTTGCTAAACCCAAGGTCGCGCTCATTATGAAGTCGCTCGCCAATGAGTTTTTTGTGACAATGGCTAACGCTGCGGAAATTCATCAGGAACAGCATCAGGACGCCTATGAACTCATCGTAAATGGCATCAAGAATGAGAGTGATTTAGCGCAGCAAGTTGCACTCGTGGATCAGATGATCGGTATTGACGTGGATGCGATCGTGATCGCTCCCGCCGACTCGAAGGCTCTGGTTCCGGCGCTTGCCCGTGCGCGCGAAAATGGCATTCACGTTGTGAATATAGACAACCGACTTGATCGTGAGGTGCAGGCCGAGTACGACTTGGTGATTCCCTTCATTGGTCCCGATAACCGCAAGGGTGCTAGGGACGCTGCTAACTTCGCCTTGGAGCAACTTCCTGAAGGCGCGAATGTTGTGATTCTCGAAGGTGTCACGACTGCCCAGAACGCAATCGATCGACGGATGGGATTCGAAGATGCGGTCGCGGCGAACGGCGCAAACTTGGTGACGAAACAGAGCGCTTTGTGGGATCAAACCAAAGCGGCCGAGGTCACCGCAGCGATTCTGGTTCGTCATCCCGATGTGCAATTGATTCTTGCGGCCAATGACAACATGGCATTGGGTGCCGCGTCCGCAGTGTCCTTTGCCGACTTAGCCTCTAATGTCTCGATCGTTGGTTTTGACAATATCTCGGCGGTTCATCCCCTTCTACTTGAAGGTCGGGTTCTTGCTACTGTCGAGCAGTATGGTGACCAATTCGCCGTGAACGGTATCGAGCTGGCTCTCGATATGATCAATGGTCAATCGGAACTCGTAGACCGAGAAACTCCGCTTGTGGTAGTTTCACGGGCTGACATTGAAGATCCGAACGCACAGTCGACAAATCAATAACTGGTCGATTCCCTGGACCTTATGACTAGGGATGCGCGCGAGCACTTTCGATTCGTCGCCAACGGAATTTCTAAGTCGTTCGCGACACCCGTGCTCCACGATGTCGATTTGGAGGTGTACGCTGGTCACATACATGGACTGGTTGGCGAGAACGGTGCGGGCAAGTCCACGCTAGCGAAGATCATCGTCGGTCTTGAGACCGCTGACTCAGGATCGCTTTACCTGGACGGGCAACCCTACCGACCGACAAATACGGCAGACTCGCTCCGCGCGGGTGTTGCTATTTGCGCGCAAGAATTGAGTCTCGTTGACGACCTGTCGATCGCTGAGAACATTCTGCTTAACACGACGGCATCTCCCTTGATGCGGATCAGACGTAAACGAGCGGACGAAAGAGCTGCCAGCTTACTTCGCTTGGTCGGACTTGACCACTTGACTCCGCGCACGCTTGTCGGTAGGTTGAGCCTAGCTGAAAAGCAGCTTGTGGAGATCGCGAAGACGTTAGCAACCGAAGCGAAGTTACTGATATTAGATGAACCGACGTCCGCATTGACGGTTCCTCAGGCTGAGGTACTGCATGGGATTTTGCGAGACAGAGTGCGCGACGGTATCACGGTGGTCTACATCTCTCATCGTTTAGGCGATGTTCTCAACGTGTGCGATCGCGTGTCGGTATTGCGGGATGGCGAGGTCAGACTCACAGAAGATTGCGTTGAACTGTCCGAAGGCGCGCTAATCCGGGAAATGGCAGGCGTGGATGCGGACTTCAATGCTCCCCCACGCCCGACCGTGAAATCCGCGCCATTACATCTCACGGTTGCAGGTTTACGAACGTCAAAACTCCCGAACCCGATTAGCTTCGATTGCATACGGGGTGAAATTTTGGGAGTCGCGGGACTCGCCGGGTCAGGTCGAACGGAACTTCTGAACGCTATTTTCGGTTTGGATAAGCGGATTGGTGGAAGTGTCAAGATCCACGGTGAAAGTGGGACCATCGAAACGCGAAATCCTTGGCAATCCATTAAAAACGGGATCGGGCTGGTTACTGAAGACCGCGCCAAGGACGGCGTTTTTCGAGATCAAGCGCTCGCGTTCAATGTAACGATAGCGGGTCTTGGACGAATCTCCGATCGAAGCGGTAGGTTGATTCGGAGGAGAGAAGTCGGTGCTGTAGCGAGGTTAAGCGAAGCGCTACGTGTACGGAGCACTGGAGCCTATCAGAAGATGCGTGAACTCAGCGGCGGAAACCAGCAAAAGTCGATGTTGGCAAGGTGGCTCCACTGTGAGTCACAACTGTTACTGCTCGATGAGCCTACTCGAGGCGTGGACGTAACCGCGAAACTCGCGATTCACACGGAGTTGGTTCGCCTGCGAGACTCTGGCATTACGGTGATCGCCGTATCGAGCGAGTTGGAGGAATTGCAAAGTTTGTGCGACAGAATCATCGTACTATCGAATCGAATCCTCGTTGCTGAGTTTCAGCGGAGCAATTGGAGCCAACGCGAAATTCTCGCAGCGGCTTTCAGTGAATATGACCGCGAATACGAACCGCCATCGTCGGCGGTGACGTAGATTGCGCTCGAACGGAATTTTCTCGTGAATGAGTTAGGTAGCCGAGTTCTGAGAATTCTTGAAGAGAACCTTATTTTCATTTCGTTGATAGCGATCGTGGTTTTCTTCAGTCTGATCTCCGAGAGCTTCCTGTCTCTGACGACGCTCTCGACGCTGCTAAACCAGTTACCGGCACTTACCGTGGTATCGATCGGAATGACACTCGTTTTGATCAGTGGGGGAATCGATTTGTCGGTTGGATCCGTCGTTGCCTTAAGCGCGGGTGTCATTGGCGCGGGCATCGCCATTTTGGGTTTGCCACTTCCATTAGCGGCTTGCCTCGGTATTTTGGCAGGTGCGTTAGTCGGATTCGCGAACGGCAGCCTTGGCGCGTATCTGCGATTGCCGATTTTCATCGTTACCTTAGGTATGCTGGAAGTTTCGAGGGGTCTCGC
This sequence comes from Candidatus Azotimanducaceae bacterium, assembly GCA_965220235.1. Lineage (GTDB taxonomy): Bacteria > Pseudomonadota > Gammaproteobacteria > Pseudomonadales > Azotimanducaceae > Bin55. The sequence continues at coordinate 1,244,436 of OZ244815.1, forward strand.
ATATCTCGTCACTGATTCGCAGACGGTCTATATCGGTGCGCCGATCCAGTCGTTCGCGGTCCCGTGGGGAGGTAGCGGGGTGTCGGCTTCGATCCTTGTTGCGTTGACGTTAGTCGTCGTGTTCGAGGTCATGCTAAAGAACACGATTTTCGGACGCCAGATTGTGGCTGTAGGCAGTAACGAAAGTGCGGCCGAAGTGTCTGGAATCGATCCGAAACGCGTTCGGGGTACTGTATTAGTGCTTTCGGGTCTGCTAGCTGGACTCGGGGGTCTGATGAACGCTGCTTACCTAGGTTCCGCAGATCCTAACGCGGGTATCGGACTCGAATTGTCCGCGATCGCGGCAGCTGTGATTGGCGGTACCAGTCTCATGGGTGGGAGAGGGTCTGTCGTCGGCGCTTTTGTTGGTGTATTGATCGTGTCGGTGCTTCAGATAGGACTCGCACAAATTGGAATTACGGAGCCGACAAAGCGAGTTATCACCGGTGCGGTCATCATATTGGCTGTCATCATTGATCGGTGGCGTGCAGGTTAAAGGTGTAACGTCAGTACTGAGGATATTCCTGATGAAGCTTGGTCGGAATGCCTCCACGTTGATACACCCCGAGTTGCTGTTCATTGAGATTGGCTAACAGCGGATCGAAGTGCTCAGTGAGGAACTGATCGCGTACGCCCGTTAGCTTTGGTTCGTTCACGAGGTTTCGAAGCTCGTGAGGATCACTCTCCAGGTCGTACACCTCCAGAGGTCTTAGCGTCAGCGAGTCGATGGTCATTTTGTACCGCTCAGTGCGTGCCATCGAGTACAAATTAACTTCGCTGAAGACCACGCGCTTGCCCGCCTGTGCATCGGGAGCGTGTGGACCGCCCTCAATCTTTTTAAGCAACGAAAGACCGCGATCGACTTCAGGATGAGGGACACCGGCAGCATCGAGTAATGTTGAGCAGACGTCGAGGTGGTCTGTCAGGTTGCACGCAGTCCAGGGAATGGTTCCGCCTGGTGGTCTCACGATCAGCGGTACGTTTAGCGCACCCTCGTAGAACACCGACTTCTGGTTAAACCGGTGATCCCCGAGCATTTCGCCGTGGTCGGATGTATAGACGATCCATGTGTTGTCCAGCAGACCGTTTTCCTCAAGAGACTGAATCACCGTACCGATCGCGTGGTCGTCGAACGCAACCTTCGCATAGTAATGGCTCTTCAGGGTACGACCCTGAGACTCGGTCATGTCGTTGAGTCCGCTTCGCGCGAACATGCTCTTGATCTGCGGCGAGATAGGCTCGGTCGGTCGTTCCATGATCGCCGACGGCATTTCTTTCGGATCGAACATGTCCCTGTAGCGTGTCGGTGCGTCAAACGGCGGATGCGGTCCCATCAGGCAGACCTGAAGGTAGAACGGCTTTTCGCCCTCGTAGCCTCGTATCCACTCCGACGCGGTATTGGCGATATACATGTCGATGTGTTCATCCTCCTCAAGGAGGTTAGGCAGGTGTTCCCACGGTCGAAGCAGCCCGGTACGCTGCCCGAGCCTGAAGTTACGGGCGCAGTCTTCGTAGACCTGTAGCTTCCCTCGCCGGGCTAGGAAGTCGCTGTAGTAACACCGATGGGTCTCCGAGGGAATGGTGTCCTTCACCTCGTGGGCGAACTCGTATCCCCAGTCATGCAAGCCGGAAGCGTGGTCGCGCGTATGACCGTCATCGGCCTGGTACAGCCGGAAATGGGTTTTACCGATTACGGCGGTGCAGTAGCCAGCATCCCGGATGTTCCTGACATGGCTCGGACCGCGGCGGTCCGCTTCGCTTCGATTACCCCATGCGCCGTGCTCGTTGACGTATAAACCCGTCATCAATGAAGCCCGCGCGGGCATACACAGGGGCGAGTTCGTGTTGCAGTTTAGGAAGGTCACGCCCTCGGCCGCTAGGTCGTCTAAATTCGGGGTTCGCACGACTGGATTCCCGATACACCCGAGCGCGTCACCTCGATGCTGGTCGGAGAAGATCAGGACGATGTTGGGCTTATTCGGCGCAATTTGAACCATCGATATTTGCAGATTTATTTCGGTGTGTAGCTAAATCATTATTCCCCTTGTCATTTAGGTCAACATCAACTCATAGAGTACTCTCTAGGTGGTATCCGGCTGTTTTGGAAAATGCTAAATTACCGCCGTTCTCAAACAAGGAGCCGAATCTCTGAAGTCGACTATCCAAGACAGAAAACCCTCTTCGACCGTGTGACCCAAGCTCCATTACGAACGTGCCTGGTTGACACTCTGTCGAGAAGTCAGCTGAGACCGCGTGGGACGAGGTCGAGACGTTTGGTCAATTAGCTTTGTTTAGCGCGAAGGCAGCGTTGGGTTGCCGATGAATTGACTGATTCTGTATGTGTTGAAATGTAAATCTTCTCAGAATGACTACGGCGACGAGAAATTCGGGCTTGGTAGAACGTGTTGTAAAGGATCGTAAAACGTGTCCTCGGTTATGTCAGAATGTCGGTCGGATGCTCTTTGTTGTGTCGGTATCTCGCTATTTAGGTGTTTAACTCTTGCGAAGGTGCTACTAGTATCGTCGCGCTCCGATATTTCCAATTCAATTTCGTAGCCGGAAGGTGAAACGTCCGCCAGAACTCGCCATCCTCCGATTTCAAATGATTCGCCATGCGAAAGTCGTTCGTCGGTCGGCGGTTCATCAAAATTGAGTCCGCAACCCGAAAAGCTGCGATCTAAATTGAGATCGACGCAGACGAAATCTGCGTCGCCGTTGAAGAGTCCGTCACCATCGCCGTCGAGCGTGGCTAGTTTGAGAAGCGTACCGTCCGATAGTTGCCTACTCAAGGCTCTTCCGCTCGTCCCAACACTGAGTTCCGCTTCTTCACCCTTAGATCGAAGATTTACGGATATCAGGAGATAGTAAGGCAGAGTAACGCCTGAGGCATAGCTGACTTCAACCCAGCTTCGATACCACTGTTCTACGGGTCTATTGTCTGGTCTGATCCCCCTCGTGGTTCCTAAATTTAGAGGCGGTCCATCATTTGTTAAATCAGAGTCATTACGGCGGTCTATATAAAGTAGGGGTGCGTGAATGCCCTCAAACTTGACTAACATGAGGTGCACTCTAGTGTTCGTGCCGTCTCCTAAATTCAACGCGCCATAAAGAACCTCTCCGTCTGTTAAATCGGGAACGATCAAACCGTCTGGTTTTGAGGAGTCCATTAAGATCGTTCTCGATGTTCGCTCTATCCAGTCTCCTAGAGCCGCAGCGAGATGTTCCTCTGAGTCTTGTGTCGAGAGTTCCGGGTCTGGATCAATGTTGTCACCTATGTTGTCGCCGTCGGTGTCTTTAGATTCATGGGGAAAAAGAGGAAAGGCATCCTCCAGATCTTCTACGCCATCGTTGTCGTCATCTTCGTCTACCCAATCACCGATGCCGTCTCCATCGGAATCCTTTGACTCCGTTCGATCGGTTGGGAAGTCATCAAGTACATCAGCGACTCGATCGCCGTCTTGATCGTTGTCGTGTCGATCTCCTATACCGTCGTGGTCAAGGTCTGACGATTCGAGAGGATCCAACGGAGCACCATCTTCTGAATCCAAGATGCCATCGTCATCGTCATCACTATCTTGTGAATTGCCAATTCCGTCGAGATCGGTATCGAGATACTCGCTCGAATCTTCAGGGAAGTGGTCGATTGAATCGGGAACGCCGTCAGAATCACGATCATCGAAATCTTCAAATTCAGTGAGATCCGTTCGATAGTTCGAATCAATTCGAAACAATCCTCGACTATCGGTGATATATACGTCGCCTCGTATATGATCTACTGCCACGCGGTGAGGTAGTCGAACGTACCCGGAGCTTAGACCTATTACTCCCGCACCGTAGATGCGTTGCCATGTATCGGAGGTGCTGTTATATAGCTGTCCGTCGCGTCCACCGCCAATAAGAATCGTGTCGTTGTTACCAACCGATGTGACATCTGCGGACTTAATCGCTCCGAATCCCACCCTCGCAGAAGACGGCAGCGTTTTTCGAGCCCAACGATTCCCCATGTCCGTTGACTCCCAAAGCTTTCCGTAATGTGGAGTGATTCCAAGTAGCTCGCTACCACTCCACGCGATGGATCGTACTCCCACCCCAACATTTGTTGGTCGCCAATTTAGATGGTGATCGCTTGCGATCCATGTTGGGACTCTTCCTAATGTCACATACCACTTATCACGATCTAGATTAACTGGATCCGGTAGCAACACGTTTTGATTTTCCGGAGCGTCTCGTTCACTCCACGAATCCCCTGCGTCCGCGCTAATCAAAATCTTTGATGAGGTGCCAGACTTAGGGAGTAACAGTAGAGAACCATCGTGTGTGGACGACAGGACTGTGGATTTCCAACTGGGGACTCGACCGAGTAATTCTGAGCCAGACTCCGTTGTAATCAACCCATTGGCGACTGACATATCCAGGTCAATCGGGGCGAAAGTACGTCCAAGATCATTCGATCGCAGCAAAGGACTGTCGGGAGTTATCAGAATGAGAGAGTTGCCAACTATGTCTAGATCGTAAACCTCGAACGAATGTTCGCCCATCAACTCTAAAGTTTCTCCACGGTCTACACTTCGCCAGATCGTCGCGCTCGGTTGAGGTTCTGACTGCTGTTGGACAAGCCATAGAGCGCCGTGTGCATCGGATGCTAGTCCTACGATTCGATCAAACAGCGACACCCGCTTCACATGCGCTTCGGATGGTTTGTCGTCCGAAGCGTCACTACCGTTTACTAGCCACTTTAGTGCATTTTCATCAGTAACATCGCCAAACCAGCAATGTCCACCTCCTGCCTCAAGATCCCCTCTTGTATCGTAACCGAGGACGTACTTGTGGTATCCATATGCCTGTAGTGATAAGTTGTGCAAAAAATCGTCAGTTGTTGCACGCACAAATACACGAAAACCATTCCTTGTACTATCGTCCAGATTTAGAAGTGGATCCAATCCTTCGGAACAGCCACAGTCAGCCAATAGACCACCGCCGTAGAAAGCTCCCCATTTCGAGATAAATCTATTCAGAAAGCACGTTCCTTGAGAACTGCCATGGAAGTAAACCCGTGATGGGTCAACATTGATGGTCCCGCCAAAGTTGCTTTGCAGCATTTCATGTAATAAGTCAACATCCTCGTAATAATTAAAAAAACGAAGCCCATCTCCTGCGCTTCTAGCGTAACTCCAAGGTTCTGAAGTATCTCTTCCATGCGGCGAAGCGATCGCAATAGCCAATAGACCTTGACGCTCCGATAGAAATTTGGTTCTGGGTAAAAAGTTATTGATTATTTTCTGCTGTGTACCTTCTACGTTGCCATGGAAGAAGATTAATAATCCTCTAGGATCCGAAGTTTCTTTTTCGAATACGTAACCGTAGTTAGTTAGGGAAGCCCTTGAGTCCTTGTACTGGCCTAAAATCGTTGCGTTTACGTCAACTCCTTTCGAAGCCATCAGGTTTAGGTTTTCTTTCTCCGTTTCTCTAATGAGATTAAAACTAAGATTCAAGTCCTTCAGTGACGGCAATTGTGTTAAGGTACGCGTGTCGGAAATTTGGTTGTTGGAGATATCGAGAAATTCCAACTCGCTTAGCTCGCTTAGTGCCGTGATATCACTTATCTGATTGTTCTCTAGGTCGAGGCGTCTTAGCTTGGAAAGGGATCGCAGTTCGGTCAAGTCCACGACTTTATTAATAGAGAGATCCAAACTCTCCAATCTCGTTAGCAATCCAATTCCAGACAAATCACTAATGTTGTTCCAAGCTAAATTAAGCAATGTTAATTTCGTTAGATTTTTGAGCGGAGATATGTCAGAGATTCTGTTGCTAAATAAACGAAGCGTTTCAAGGTTGGATAATGAAGCTATACTTGAAAGTTCATCAACTGAGTTAAAGTTCAAATTCAAAGAGATCAGATTAGTTAAACTCGATAGTAAAGTGACATCTGAGATTTTGTTGTTGGACAGAAACAGTGAAAGTAGGTTGTTCAGATGTTCAACTCCATTAAGCTCCTGAATTTTGTTTCCGGCCAGATTTAGGGTCGTTAGTCTTGATAGTGCAGAAAGGGGCTCGATATTCGTAATCTTGTTGACTTGGAGACGGAGGATTAGCAGTCTTGTCAGACTGTCGAGTGGGGATAAGTCGGAGATGCGGTTATCAGCAAGCTCAAGGCGGGTAAGACTTCTCAAGTACGAGATAGGGGATAGATCGCTTATCAAATTACTGCTTAGAATCAGAGTTTGAAGGTGCGACAAACCGATCAGCGGTGATAGCTCTCGGATCTGGTGACCTCTTAGCCTGAGATCATTTAACCGAATAGCAAGATCCAATCCACGTAAATCGCTAATCGCAGATAGTCTGGAAGGATTTTCGCTTCTAAGCTCTGTCAATGACGACACGTCACGAGGAAAGAACCACGAATTCTCGGGTATCTCTAACGCGGAGGAGATGGCGGCTCGTAATGCCTCGTCAGGTATGAAAACCGGGGGGTTCGGAATGTACCAGACGTCTTGCGCAATGGTTCCTAGGTCGATCGATGAATGTGTACTTGAATCGTTTGAAATAGTGTGAATCCGCCACTGGTTCGACGGACCACTGAACATCAACTCATAGCGACCATCGGCGTCGATGTCACCGAAACCCTTAAGTCGCCAGTACCATGACGAATCAATATTCTCCTGATCCCAGCTGGAAACGGTGTCATCGTCCTCGGCAGACAGCGCTTGAACTTTCCAGTCTCCCGATACATGTCGCAACAGCACCTCAGACTGGTCGTTTCCATCAAAATCAGCGATTGCGATTTCACGCCAGTTTGTGGAACCTTCGAGCGGCAACGACTTTGCTGTAAAGATCTGAAGGGTCGAATCCGACGGCGAGACACTTTGCCACATACCATTTTTGTGGCGTAAGACCATGTCGATAGCATCATCCGAGTCAACACTGCCGCTTCCAACGACACGCCACTCGTTGGTTCCGGGTAGTCCTTCGGGCGTCAGAATCTCCTCTAGTTCAGTCGCTCCGTCCATTCGACGGATCGACCACGATCCTGTGTCGTCTCGTATCACCAATTCGTCACGGCCATCGTTATTGAGATCCAGAACGCTTACGATGTGCCAATTTGGTTCGGCGAACGAAAATGAGACCGTCTCGTCCAGGTCGTGATCGCAACCTGACATCGGGACGTATTCCCATCCGTCTTCTGGGTGACGAAGCAGTAGCTCGACTTGACCGTCACCGTCAAGGTCTGCTTGTGCCGCTACATGCCAATCGTTAGATCGGCTAAGACCCGAATCTAACCTGTCGCCAAGTCCTGCATCTGCGTTAATATCAAGATAACAAGCGAATTTACCGTCGACGTGACGGAATAGGAGATCGTCTTGACCATCGCCGTTTAAATCGCCTAATTGCCCCTGTCCAAAAACAATGGAATATGGGAGAAAAAGTAGCACGGCAGACCGACACAAGGCCATGCTTTCGCTCTACGAGACGGTTGCGGTAAAGCGAATGTTAAATCGAAATGAAGTCAATTTGTAGATTTGCCAAAAATTGAAAAAAAGTGGATTTAGGGCTTTACTCTATCGGGATGTCTAAGCGACGATCGATGTCAAAAGATCAGTTGTATAACCTGGTGATCGTGGCGATTGGGGTTCCTTATACGGCCGTCTGTCTGATCGGGTTATTGACAAGAGACATCGACTGGCTACTTCCGTGGATGGCAGGTCTCGGAATCCTGTCACTCCTGTTAGTCGGCTTTTCCACCATACGTGACGCACGCAAGCGAAAAAGATGAATTCTGCGACGGTGCAACAAGAACTAAGACCAATCAAAGGTAGTGGGAGTACTTAGTGGATTCCTCTTCGTCTAAGCCGAAATCCAGTGTTCGTGACTCTATAAAAGGTGTCTAACGTAGGGCTGACTTGATGGCAGGACAGGTCATCATCTGATGTTCGATACCTTGCTTCAACTGATCATCGATGGGAAGAGATTTCACGCATTCATCCCAGCAATCGTGAAAACGAACGACCGTGTCGATCGCCGCGCTGACGAAGTTCTGCCGATCAACACCAGCGCCGAAGGCAACATCTGCAAAGTCATCGAGGGTTAAGTCTCGCCAATTTTTAGTTGAGCCTAACTTTAGTGCAGCGCTTTCGTTCTGGATGTAGATGGATGTGCACAGGAAGTCATAAGCTGGTGAGAGCTTGGGTGTCCGAGCATCAGGATAGATGAATGACCAGTTCTTCAAATGCATATCGCCATTTCCGATGATCACGTTAAACATCAGTCGTCGAGAGAAATCAACTACATCCTCTTCGTCACAGACCATTGCGACGAGACGGGTCAAGTCGGTGTAGTTCAGCCGTGGGGTGTATTTATCTGCAGGACGTTCACCAGTTGCCTGTGCGAAGTCTTCCATGTGAATGCGACGACCCGCCACCCGATCGAATCGTCGGATCACCAGAGCGTCTGATTCAGGCAGATCAATGACTTCAGGTGGTAATCCGTCGATCTCAATCATCGGCACGAGTCTAATCTCCGGTATTTCTAGTCCCACTCGACTCGCCATTGACATCACCGAATACTCGTTTTCTGCTATACGTTGATAGTGGATGGATGGCAATTTGACAATCCAATCTCCGCCAATCCCCTGTGCTGGTATGGTCAACCCACCTGCGGCGCGTTCAACCGCTGAGAATTTCAGTTGCACACCAGCGAGTGAGAATCTCAACGGTCTTGATGCGGGATCCTCGTCGAACTGGTTAGATTGGAGATGTGAACCGCCACTACGTACGTGATGAACAGTCACTGCTCCAGGCAAGTCCTCCCCTAGTAATTCGAGCAACTCGAGTTCCCGCTGTTCACTAACCCCAGCTAACTTCGCGAGATAGGAGCGAAGTTGCCCTTCCGGTAAGAGATTTGAGAAGAATGGTGGGATGAGTCCCGCCGCAGACGCTGGAGTACCTCTCTGAACGCCGCCATCTTCTCTAATAAGAGATTGACTTAGTGTTCGTCGATTGGGGTCGCGTATATAACCTTCGTCAAAGTCAAAAATGATCCGACCATCATCCAAGCGGATGACCTCTCCTAGGACATCGCCGTGGAGATAGACCAGCAGAGTATCTCTCATATAGATGCCCGTTCGCCTAATATCAGCTGGGGTATCGTGGGCGGTCCATTCTTTCGTTCCTCAAGTATCTCGCAATCCCGTACGGTGTACTCCACCGACTCCAAGAAGCCGTTAGGGATCGCTACCAGCGTCAGCGAGAGTGATTCCAAAACCGAAATAACCTCTGACAACTTTGGGTCTACATCTCCATTCTCGATTTGTGAAATTCGCGATTGATGGATATTAGTCCACCGAGCCATTTCTTGTTGCGTGACGCCTTTCTCCTTGCGGGTTTCCCTTGCCTTAATGTGCCATGAGTCTCGAATAACTGATGAACTCATCGGTTGAACCCCATCGATAGATATACCTATCAGATAAATTCTATATTAGAATATCTTAAATACATATATAGTGTATCCTGGTATCTTATATAGTTCCGTTTTAAACCGCTAGCAAGATCGCTTCCTTTGTTGCTTTTCCCTGAGCCGCATGATCTTGTCCAACTGTCGATCGTTCAAGAAGCGCGTGAGCTTTTGGTTATCGCCTCGTAGAACTCAACCATGATGTGGTGGTACTCGTTCGCCTCCTTCGCCGGAACCGTGATCACGTGTTGACCGCTAGATAGCAGGATACCGTTCATTAATAGCTGAGCAGTGCGTTTGTTACCTTCAAAGAAGAATTGATTGCGAGCACACTGGGAAAAACAGGCGATGGCACGATGGAGTGCGGTGTTTCTCTGATTTACGTCCCTCAATAGTGAGTCGAATCTCTGATCCAGCGTCGAATAGTGCGAGGGGATGTACTCAACCCCTCTAATTCCTACCTGGTCATCCCTGAAGGCACCGACTTCTACGGCTTCATCAGTTGCGACGAGTTCGTTTAACCTAATTGCGGTCCTCTTCGATAGTTCGAATCGATCGTTCTCCACCAGTTCGAATAGATGGTTCCAGGAGCGAGCTAAGCGAAGCACTTGCTGATCGTCGGTAATCCTATGACCGGCGACCGTGAATCCATCAAGAAGTGTGATCACTTCGACGATGCTGATCGGGTTGCCTTCTGCCGACGACATGTTGAAGACAAGGTCCGCCAATGCTCTCCGAGCAGTAAGAAGAGCGAACTGTTTCTGCGTCATTTGCTTAGTCAACTAGCTGCCTTATCACGAAGCTACGGCGTCACCAACGTAAACGCCTCTCCTGTTTCGAGATACTCAGTTCGAGGAGTCATTTGAGCAATTGGTGCTCGTATCAAATATGTATTTGTACAGTTAGATTATTCAGTTTGTTACACATAAATTGAAAATAGGTACTGGTTCAGTCATACATGTGACTCGTGCCGAATACTTGCATCATGATCTTACGTGTGCGTGTTTCATTGATCTCATAGGAATTTGTGTGTCAGCTGATGTGCTTTGCCATGTCCAGTCTCTCCTCGACGTCAAAGCCGAGTGCTTCATAGAATTTGCGAACGTCGGTATTCGTGAGCCGGATCTGTAGATTAACCTTAGTACAACCGATCGACTGCAACGCACTGATCGCATGACGGACAAGCGACGTGGCGATGCCTTGACGCTGGTACTGAGGTAGTACAGCCGCTTTGTGTAGCCATCCACGGTGACCGTCGTATCCTGCCATCGTGGTGCCAATGACTGCATCTTCTTGTACTGCAACGAGAAGCATGTCGTCCTTCAAGGCGAGCTTCGCGTCAAATACCTTCGCGGGAGCGTTGTGTGGTGGATCATCCGGGAAGACTGTATCCCACAACGCTATAACGTTGGATCGGTCGTTGGAGTTTGCAGGCCGTATGATCATCTTGCTGTTCGAGGATCGGTATATCGGGCGGCTAACGATTCTAGATCGGGAATCCGCAGATCGGCAGCAGCTAGCGCAACTCGTCTGGCTCTGCGAAGCAGCGTAAATACTTGAGAACGATCGAATCTTCTTAGTAGACTGTTGTACATAATCGTGCATAGCTACGGATCCTTCTCTTCGACGAGATTGATGATGTCGAGTGAATCGCAAAAACCACGGACGATTGACGCAGTCTGTGGTTTCGCTTACTTGGTTCTTACGGTGGGTTGGTCGTACGGTACATGGATTCAGTGGGGTCGCGGTGAATACTTACTAGCGTCCCTTTATTTAGTGTTTGTTATTTTCGGAGTTTTCATTAGTGCTATCCATTCTTACCGTTACGTGCGCGACACAAGTCGTTACAAATCTCAACTGCGGCAAACATCACATAACGATGAAACGGTTGATGCTAATCAACACTAGAGTTGCGCCTTCAAGCACTTGCCGATAGAGATTTCGATAGGTTAGGTCCTAGTGGCACGGTGTATTCGCTACGATCCCAATCAAACTCGATTGACAAATCGATGATTGTGTTTCAATCTGAATCGACTCCAGTGCTAACCCCTAGATTGTTTTCGCAACGAGCTCGTGGTGGACTCCGCAAGTGGACCCACCTGATGGTGGCTGGATTGGCTACAGCGATTAGCGTTGTATTTCCGGCTGCACAGGACGTACGTACTTCGGCCGCTGCCGACAACAGCTTGGTGATCATTAACGCGGCGGTTGTAGACGGTACCGGTTCACCCGGTCGCACTACGTCAATCACCATCCGAAGTGGTGTGATCGAGGCCTTAGGCGATCCACCTTCAGCTGAAGCGCAGATTTTCGACGCGCAAGACATGACACTATTGCCTGGACTGATCGACAGCCATGTGCACTTTCAGGCAGTTCCGGGTGCGGTACACCGCAAAGACGACTATGAAACCCGTCGCGCGCTGATGTATCAGCACCTTCGTGCCCACGTCGCGAACGGCGTAACGACGGTGCTTGACGCCGCAATCAACGCCAGTGTGCTTCGCGAAATCCGCATGTATCTTGCAGACCGTGGTGTCGGTCCACGCGTCATGGCGCTGGGACCGACGTTTCATAACCCTGACGGGTACATGGACGGCGAAGCGCTTTCAGACTACTGGGCTCCACGTTGGCGTGCGTCAGGTAAGCCAGAAGATGTTGACGCGTTGTACCGAGAATATGATGGTATTTCGGACCTCGTTGGCGTAAAGGTCGCCGCGACGCACGGTTTCGGTGGACCGTTCGATATCTACGACACGCATACGCCCGAAATGCTCTCAGTCATCCGAAATCGTGCGAATGAGCACGGCCGCCCAATCTACGTTCATGTTAACGACAACCGCGGGGTCGATATTGCGCTGGGTTTAGGCGCACATGCGCTGGCACATTTGGTGTCGGATGATCCAAAGAAGGAACGCCTCGGGCAGCTTGTCCGAAGCGGCATGCACGTGATTCCGACGTTGTATACGGCCGAACATTTGGTTATGCGATATCAACCCACGTTGCTTGACGTGCCGTCAATTCGGCTCACTGTCCCTATCGTTGAACAAAGAACAGCAAGAGAACCGATCGTGTGGGACGAATACGTAAAGAGACTTACGTTGATCGGCGCACCTTACTTGCCTGAGTGGTATGCGGGATGGTGGGGAAACGTCTACTTCACAGAAGAGAGAGTACGCTCACGCGTTCAGGACCTTCAGGACAACCTGATGGGTATCGAGGACCTCGTGGGAACCATTGAGGTAGGTAAACACGCAGACCTCATTGTCGTACGCGGTAACCCTTTCGAGAGTATCTCCTCACTGAGGGAGCTTGAGTGGATCATGAAAGATGGCGAAATGCGTCGCCCTTCAGAGTGGATGTCAGATTGACGTCTCCCCATCCTGAACGATATGGCTTTTCGCGAGGTCTTGTTAAATCGAGCGTTAGGTGAACTTGCGTACGAGGAAGCTATTCAAGTATCAAAATCTGTGCTCAATAAAAATCCAAGTTACGTTAGAATTTTTTGTATCAATTTCGAAGGATATCCAAGCAGTGGAATACGATCATTTGATTGTTGATGTTGTCCATTACGAGGACGAGGACATTTGGGTCGCGACCAGCGAAGATATCCTTGGGATGGTTGTTGAGTCGCAAGGAATTGCGGCGTTTCTAATTGATGTTGTTGATGTTGCGGTCCAGTTACTTGATCTCAATGAGCAAATCAGTGCCGAAAGACTGGCAGCGACGCGTCTTCGATTGCGTGTGGAACACGAATCAGGTGGCAAGTCGGTAGACCAGAAGCTGAAACAACCAGGTTCGCACCTCACTGAACTTCAACTTGTGGCCGCATAACACGGAAGTTTGGCAGGTCTATACCGTGATGTGACCCGTGCTTTGAAAGCAAACGGTTGGGAGTTTTATAGACAAGGAAAGGGTAGTCACGAAATTTGGCGGAACATTGACGATATGACCATCCCGTCAATCAGCGTTCCTTCGAACATTCGAAAGCCTTATTCGGCTGAAAGCATCATGAAGCGTGCGGGATTGCCGAAAGATGCGTACTTGCGTTTATAGCTGGATTTGAAGCGATGTGTCCGGTTGTCGACCAGGTCGCTGCACTGACCGACGTGTCATCATCGGCACGATTGCGATATCTACGCGGCATTGAACATCAAAGTCGAAAGGCTCGCAAAATTAAAGGCGACAGGACTGTCCCCCTCTGCTTATGGATACATGCGAATGACCGGCAAATGGTCGGAGGTAATCTGTGAGGCAGGAAGCCCCTTCCTTTAGAAAGGGGAGCAGTTACGTAGATACGCTAAGTCAGGGGCGAAAGAGTTACGTTGTACATTTGAAACCTCGTTCAGTTGTACGAAAGTTCTACAACGAGAAAGGCGACAAACGCGAAAAAAGCCTCCGTGAAATCGGTTTCTACCTGCAGTACGCTCACTCAAAAGTCATCCCGAGATTGGTTGACTATCACGAAGCGAATTACGTCACAATCGACTATTTGCCGGGACGAACGATGAGTGACATAGGTATCGCTGACGATAGCTCAAGAATTGACTTCACTAGAAGATATGCAAGGACGGTTAGTAGGTTATTCCAAGACGCTAACCCGGTGACCGATGAACTAAAGAATAAGTACTACAACGGTATGGGCGCGACCGCCATCCTTCAGATGACGATAGGTCAATTGCGTGTACTTTCGCGGCGGTATTCCGATTGTGCGCCATTTCACGAAATGCTCGCTCGCTTGGGGAAGATTCGAGTGTACAACGAGCTCTTGATTAAGCTGGACTGGAACTCATCCAACACGATTGTTGAGGAAGACGGACAGTTCGCCTTCGTCGATTTTGAGCAGGCTTTCGTTGGCACCAAGGAGATGCTTGTCGGTATCCTGTTGCACAATCCAGATTGGTGTGCGCGCACGCTGGCTCAAGAGTTGCGAAATCAAATGCAAGTTTCCCTCGACTTTGAGGAACTCTCGAACATGGTCCATGTAGGTTTTGCGATGGTATTGGTTGACTCCATCGCACGATCCGGTTCACCTTGGAATCGCGATCGTTTTATGTCGGCCTATGAGCGACACGTATCACGGCGTCTTGTGGCGATTTAATGTTTGAGAAACGTCGTGAAATCTTGATCTAGCAATTCCGATGTATGGCCGCAACGAACAAATCCTCAAGATAAAAACATACAGTATTAGAGCCGCCTATGAAACTGAATTCCCCAGGGTTCAAACCCTTGATTTTGATAGAAACGCATGATGTCCGCTACTCTGGACGACGCGCTGAAGACAGACGCGTACTTGATCTTCTGCGTGCGAGCAAAGTCGAGCACGGTTTCAACCATTTTTGATCCGAGCGAGTCAGATCTGTATTCTGGTGACACATACAGATCATCGATCTCAACGTAAGGTTGGTCGCTCGGGACAACGGCGAGGTGACTTGACCTGAGAATCGAAGCGGTAACGTAACCAACCACCTCCTCGTGTGACTCAGCGACCCAAATTGATTTATCTTCCTGTGCAACATATTTCGAAAAAGACTCGATACCGTTGATTTCAAAACCGATGACGGCATCTTCGTGAAGCCAGTCTTCCTCAAGCGTTGCAACTGCTTCTAAATCGCTAAGAGATGCGAGTCGAATCAAATGCATGGCGCGAAGAATTTCTGGTTTACCGGATACCCTACGATCGACTTGATGCCTTTGAGAGAGCAGTGCGAGACGTGCGAAATACAAACCAACGAGGAGGTTTTCGTGGAAATCACGAGACTAGATCGTCAACTTCGCGTACCTACCGACTTTGTAACCGCGTGCGTCGTAACCATCCAGACGCGGTACGACGTAATCCGGGTCTATTTGCCAGTTTGCGGGTCCCATATCCTTTAAGGCACGGTTCAATCGCCCGTTCAATCCCAAAATCGAATCTGCGAGTGACACAATCCGCCGGTTTGGCCATGCGTACGGAGCGGCTTTGCGCAATGCAATTGCGGACTGACTCGGATCATCGGTTTTTAAAGTGCGCGCGATCAGTGCCACTGCTGTCGATCGGCTAACACCCGCCATGCAGTGTATCAATAGGTTAGTGCCGGAATCCCAAGAGTAAAGAAACTCGATTAGGCCAGTGATATGCTCGGTTTGCGGCACTGTTTGGTCTGGTCGCGCTTCGACTATATCGTCGACTGTGCAACGATGGTGCCGAGCAGGACGAATCTGCGGCGGTGTAGGTGGTTGTGCATACTCGCCGACGACCGAAACTAAGTCTTGAACGTCGAATCGTTTTACAAGAATCGGCATATCAGCGAGACTGCTGATGTAAATTGGCATCTATCCTCCGCTTTTACCTAAATCTAGAGAAGCGTATGTCGAGAACGAGCTTATAAAGAGAACTCTCCGATATATCACCCTCGGACGCGGACTCAATCTTAAGAGGTGGAGCTAGTGGCTGAGCTTATGAAGTACTAGGCCTAGTACATTGGGAATGAAGTCGGTAATCCGAGATATACAGATCGTAAAACGAATACGGAACAGGTTTTGAACGTCTGACGATGGACTCATGAAGGCGAACACAAGTCGTCGATTACGCTTTGTATTTGGACTTAATCCAAGTGCATACGAACGTGGACGTATGCCGTTCTCTCGTTCGATCGTTCAATGGGCGCTTAATCGAACCTCCTTTCGTCCTGGAGACAAAGTACTCGAGATTGGAGCAGGTACGGGACAGTTGACCGGCGAGTTGCTTGCCGCCGGAGCGAATGTGACCGCATTAGAACCTAGCGACACACTCGCTGATTCTCTGCAACGAATTCATAAGGAAGGAGATGCGGGTGAACTTAACGTCTCTCGTGATACGTTCGAGGATTTCGTGGCACCGAATACGTTTGCATTGGTTGTCGCTGCGAACTCATTTCACTGGATTGACCCATCTATAAGCTATCAAAAGTCTGCGGACATCCTTGATAAGGATGGTCGTTTGTGCCTGTTCTGGTATTTCCCGATTCTTGCTGACGCTGAACTTCAACGACGCGTGAACTCAGTATTTCGAGCACATGGAGTAGAAGATTTGGTACGTGATCCTTTAGGGTATAGCGAAACTCTTCGACAGTTGCTAAACGACGGTCGAGACGAGGCGGAAGAGAGTGGCCACCTAAGGTGTCTCGACTTCGTGTTGGAACCGCGTCGTTTGTCGTATCCGGTAGCGGAGTATTGCGATTTACTGACGACGTATGTAGGCGAGAAAGGTCTCACAGAGTTGCGGAATGACCTCTACAGTTCCGTTTTTCATGATTCGACGAATGTAAGGCTCACCGTCTATGAGTATGCGTGCGTTGCAGAGCCTCTCAATTGATCGAGAAACTGAAGTAAAGCACTCGCTACTGAACAGTCGAGTCGCGAACATGGATCAGAGTGAGTTTGGGTTACGCATCCTTAGTTGGATAGGTCGATCTCAATACTCACACGACAGTGGTCGCTTGACCCCCATTCCTCGATTCCGTTGAGCGCACACACAGACACGGATTCGTGAAATCCCTGGGAAGCGAACACGTAGTCAAGCTGGTTTGCTGCGTTCTCAGGATCCTTCTGATGAGTGGTGTAGTACGTTGGAACGTTCTTGGTGTCCTTTGGAAGCCCCTTGGGCGTCGGATCGGCTCGTCTTCCGTTCGGGAATATCGGACCAATGTACTCGAAGCCTAAGGACTCGAATCGCTCAAAGACACTCCGGTCGCGCGCAGGTAAAGCGAGATGGTTCGAGTCCAACGCGCCGTGAATCAGATTGAAATCACCAGCGACGACGATGCGATGCGAGGTAGGATCGAGATTGCCGATGAACGTGCTCAGATCAGAAATGGCTCGATGTGCCATCGCGTCCGCATATCCGACACCCCATTTAGTTGGTGTTTCTCGGTGCGGTCTCTCCCAACGAGCGTAAACGGAAACAGCGATAAAAGGCTCTTTATTCTTTGGTGTGACTCGTGCAGCTGCGATGATTCCGGGCGCACTAACTGCGATCTCGTCGCGGTTAGGTTGACAACCTTGAGGGATGTTTGTGAAATTGGAGACTTCCACGCGGTCGGAGAGATTCACGACGTCCGCACCACGATCGTAATGTTCCCGCTCCCAGCTGTCTTCGGGCAACCATGCTTCCTGCAACAATGCGATATCGAATTCCGAATCTCTAAGTGAGTCGAAGGCAGCCTTGCGACGTGCGATATTCCAGCTGACGATGCGTAATACAGTCATGTTTGAATTTGTCGTTCAATTCCCTGGAATTAGAACATTGCGCTTTAGTTTTGATCGGTCGTCGATCGATCATTGAAACAAGGATTTCTGGTTCGCCGGCTTTAGAATCAGAGCGCGTTTTATGATCGATAGTGAACGTGTGGAGCAAGTAAAGGTTTCCTCGAAATATCAGGTAGTCATTCCTAAAGCGGTTCGTGAAGAGCTCGGTATCAGACCTGGTCATCTCCTTCAGGTGCTGACATACGGCGACCGGATTGAATTCCTACCGATTAGAGATATCGACGAGATGAGAGGCTTTCTCACTGGGATGGACTCATCGTTCGAGCGCGAACTCGACCGTGACCTCTAATAGTGTTGCCTATCAGTCGATGGAGTAGATTCTTCAGGTTGGATCGAGTACTTCCCCGACGGAGTCAATGCTCACGTATACGCTGAACCACTGTCTGAGGCTGACCGCCCGATCGTGCCTTCCATGTGTGTCTATGAGGTCTTTCGAGTGGTGTTGCACCGACGGGGTTAGGAGGATGTGTTGCGTGTTGCCGCATTGATGGCTCGCGGGCGAGAAATCGCACTGACGTCCTCGCTCGCTTTTGAAGCAACGACGCGTGGTTCTGTACGAGGCTTCATCATCTCGGATAGGACGTTCGTATCAATTAACCATGCGACTGGTTTCGTCAATCGCAATCATCTTCCGAAAACGAAACAGGTCGATAGCCATAGTTTCGCGTGATCGGAATTTCTTCGCCATGCTCCACGCCAAAGTAGCGAGTGAAAACCTCTGATGGTTTCGCACGAGATTCGCTCTTTGTACGTTTTTCGTGGATCAATCGACGTACAAATTCTTCCATCGAGATTCCGCTTGAACGAGCTTCTCGTTTCAACCATGACTTATCTCTCGGGTCGATGTCTCGAACCGTAAGACTGGCACTCATGCGTCCTCCAATGTCAACTTGCTCCGATTACTGAAGACCATTTGCTAGCAAAAAATGCTATCAAATATCACATACCTTCGTATTGGATATCAATCGGGAATGGTGACGATGGTGTAGGTCATGTTGACTGAATTTACTTCGGAGTTGAAAGGTGCGGGTGTTGACGTGAGTTGCTTTATGTAAAGTCTGCAAACACCTTCTAGGTGCTCCAATTCTCCGCCTTGGACGCATCCATTGCTAGCAGATATCCTTGACGCTCGGCATAGTCGTCGACCTATTATGCGAGGATCAAGGATGTATGAATGGTTAACCTGGTCAAACAACAGTCATCTCTGTTTTAATGTACGTAAACGAGGTTTTTCGGCTATTAGATTCGAGAGATCGCCAGCCGCATCGATATCCGTGCCGCTGAGTCCATCAATCGAGCTATCCACCGAAACTAACACGAAAACCGATCAGGTCAAAACATAACAGTAATCCCCAATCTGATTCGTAAGGAAATTTGGTTATTCGATTAAATCGGTTTGCGGTGATAAGAAAAGACACTCCGGGGTCGTGTCATGGACGTTTTTGCGATATCTATTTCGTTACCTCATTGCGACTTTTCCAGAGATCACGCTCGTTCGCAAGGGTCATATCCCCCACAAACCGATATGTACCTGATTCTGCTGATCGTAAGTCGTATCCACAGATCCTGTCTTCAACGCGAGAATCGGAGATTTCTGACCAATCCGAACCACTATTGTGTTGCCAAGCGCTCCAATGAAACTCGAACGTTCTGCCGTTCAGGACAAATCCACCGTCGATGCACCCAGAGTACCCTACCTGATACGTAAGGCCAGAAGCGACTAATGTGACAGCGCCGTCCTCGGAGATCGTCAGTCCTTCAAATGGCGTATACTCATCCTCGCCACCGCCATTTGCGTCGATTACCTCGACAGCCACGCTCATAGAGCAATTGTTAGTTTCATTAGTTTCGTTTCGCATGACATCAACGCACGCTCCGTAGTAATGGACACCTACTTCAGACGGTGCTGAAAGAAGCACTTCCTCCGTTATGGAATCTCTACCTTCAAGTGAAAAGCTCACCGAGGCGAGTTCGTCGTCATTAGCGCTGATACTCGCGTCGCTTGACTTGTAGTACCGTAACTGAGTTCCGGGTGCGGCAGTTGGACCGGTATTCTCCACGGTTACTGATAAAGTAAACGACATCGAAGCTTCGATTTCCGAAACGTTTGCCTCTATGAGCGAGATCGCGAGATCTGGACCGTCGACGTAGATACGCGCCCCCCGATTTCGCAGAGTATTGATATGGTTTCGCACGGAATTCAAATCTAATTGGTTTCGTCGTAAATAGATCGTGTCACCCCAACCAATATTTGATCCCTCGACAAGCCGGGAGAGGTCAGAGATTTTGTTGTCATCGAGCTGAACGTAAAACAGAGATGGTAAATCCGCCAAAGTTGAAATATCCGATATGTTGTTGGAATTAAGTGCTAAAGAGGATAAGCGTGTAAGATTTTCTAACACAGGTAGGTTAGATATTTCGTTTCCACTAGCATATATACTTCTAATCATCGATAGATCCCGAAGTGGTGATAAATCACTGATTCGGTTATTGATCATACCTATGGTCTCAAGTCGTCTAAGATTTTCTAATGCCCGGATGTCTTCGATACGATTGTTGTGTAAAACCAGAAGTTTCAATTCGGTCAATCCAGCTAGCGAAGTTATATCGGTAAACTGATTCGAATATATATAAAGACCTTCGAGACGCTTCAATGCTGACAGGTCTGGTAGCGAATCGATTTCGTTTTCGCCGACATTAAGTAAACGTAAATTCTCCAGTGCTTGTATACTCGATAGATCTCGCACTGCATTCTGGAACAACCAAACGAATTCTAGCTCCTTCAGTTGTGCGAGGGCTCCGATGTCCCGAATATCGTTGGTGAACAGAGACAGCGAGGATAAATTCGTCAATTTTGATAACGGCTCTATGTTCTGTATTGCGTTGAGACCTAGGTACAGTTGTTCTAGCAAAGGTAGTTCGGAGAGAGGACCTATATCCTCTATTCCATTGCCCGTAAGCCACAACGTTCTCAATTTCGTTAAACTAGAGAGTCTTGGGAGCGAGGTGAGATCGTTAAAAGCGAGATCCAACGTTGTCATCTCCGCCAATGCTGATAAGGCTGCGATGTCGTTTACCTTGTTGAAAAACAGAACCAAAATATCCAGTTTCTGCAGACCAGCGAGTGGTGAGAGATCAGATACTAGATTTAATGCAAGGTCAAGAAAGACGAGTTCTTCTATCGAACTTAGCGGAGCTACATCTGAAATCCTGTTCTGATAGAGGCTGACGTGTGTCAGATGCTTAAGTTCAGTTAATGCGGACAAGTCGGAAACTTGATTCATACCTAACGATAGTCGTTCTAACTTAACCAAACGCGAGAGTGGTCGAATGTCCTCTATTTGATTATCAGTAAGATAAAGTGTGTGTAGGTTTGTCAAGCGTGAAATGAAGAAGATGTCAGAAATGTCATTTTCGCGAAGATCTAGCACATTAAGTCCGTTCAGAAGAGACAAGTCAGTTGCATTGATACCTATATTCCCGTTTAGATATAGATGCGTTAGTGAAATGAGACGTGTGAGTGGCCACACGCTCCTCACGTAATTATGTGCAAGATTCAGAGATCGAAGTGACTGTAGACCTGACAACGGTTCCAGATTGCTTATGAAGTTTCCCGATATTGACAAAGATCGCAGATTTGTTAGGTGTTGTAGCGGCACTATGGATGAGACTTGGTTATCGTCTACCGACAAGTGCATAAGGTTGATCAACACGGCGAGATCACTAAGATCGAAAATAAAGTTTCCGTCTATATCGAGTTTCCGTAAATTTGTCGCGAAACTCAGTCCGGTCAGGGATCTGATATCCTGATTGTTGAGCGAGAGTTCAGTGAACGACGCCATCTCGGCGACTGAAATCTGATCATCGTGTTGCTTTCCGAGCTGATCTGTAATAGCTGCCCGCAACGCTGGGTCGGGGATATCCACTGACTCATCTGAGGACGGATGCGGTAAGTTCACTAACTCACTTTGCGAATGAGTCAAACTAGCATCTCCATCCTCGGAGATATAGCCTAAAGTGGTGTTTCGAGGCTAGGCGGGTGTTTCCCCCTAGCTGTTAGTATCTGTGTTTGGAAAACCACCAACAGAGAAGGAAACACCACCATGAATAAGGATAACATCGTAGCTCTGCGCACGAGCGTTGGCGACCCGTTGCAGGACGTTTTGCGCGATGGTGCACGGCGGTTGCTGGCGCAAGCGATCGACGCCGAAGTTGACGAGTTGCTTACGCAACACGCGGATCGACGCACGGCCGAGGGTCGAGCGGGCGTGGTTCGCAATGGCTATCTGCCGGAACGTCAGGTGCAGACCGGCATTGGTCCGATTGATGTTCGGATCCCGAAAGTCCGTGCCAACGTTGGCGAAGCGGTCACGTTTCGCTCGAAACTGGTACCGCCGTATGTCCGTAAAGCGGCATCACTGGAAGCCGCGTTGCCCTGGCTGTATCTGAAAGGGATTTCAACCGGCGACATGCACGAAGCCCTGACCGAACTGGTGGGCGACGATGCCAAAGGCTTGTCGGCCACGACGGTCGCACGCTTGAAGCGGAAATGGGCGGCTGAATACGCCACCTGGCGCACCCGCTCGTTGGCGGATCGGACTTGGGTTTACCTCTGGGCGGACGGCATCTACAGCCGCATTCGCGGCGAGACCGGCAAGCTCTGCGCCTTGGTGGTCATTGGCGTTGATCAGCGCGGTCGCAAGGCGTTGCTGGCGGTCGAAGAAGGGGTGCGGGAATCCACGCAAAGTTGGCGCGAGCTCCTGCTGAACCTGAACAAGCGGCACATGAAGGCACCCCAGTTGGCGATCGGGGATGGTGCGTTGGGCTTCTGGAATGCCCTCAACGAGCTCTGGCCTGAGACGCGCTGCCAGCGGTGTTGGATGCACAAGATGGGCAATGTCCTGAATCGCTTGCCGAAATCCTCGCAGGCAAGCGCCAAACGGGATTTACAGGATATCTGGCAAGCCGCAACGAAAGCCCAGGCGGCACACGCCTATGACGCATTCAAAGCGACCTACGAGGCTAAATTTCCGGATGCCGTCGAATGCTTGGTCAAGGATCGCGAGACGTTATTCACGTTCTACGACTTTCCCGCCGAGCACTGGCGCAGCATTCGGACCACCAACCCCATCGAGTCGACGTTCGGCACGATTCGACATCGCACCCGGCAGGCGAAGGGTTGCGTGTCGCGTCAAAGTGCATTACATATGATGTTCAAATTAGGTTGCGTCGCGGAGACACACTGGCGACGTCTACGTGGTTTCAAGCAGCTGGCAGAAGTCGTCGAGGGCATCAAATTCATCGACGGGATTAAATTCGCACCCAAGGAGGAAACTCACCCACCATCAACACAGAAAGCAGCATAACGAATGCTGCTCAAACACCACTTTCGGTTATACCTCCCATCCTCGACGTCGTCAGGAACAGGTATTAAGGACAAGACGTAATGCTCGATATCGTCGAGTCCGAGTAACATTTCTTGCGCACAAAACGAGGGCATCGTCGGGTATCGGATCGATGGATTTAAACACAGGTTGCTCTTCTGTTTAGAAGGAGCAATGTCGAAGTTATAGGACGAATCTCGCGTCCTCAATCTCTCCAATGTAAGCGCCTTGGAATCGCCTAGTTCTTCTCGCCAAACTTTGACCCAACGGATCTGGTCTTGTGAATCATCGCCGTCAGCCAGTACCGGATGTACGGTAAGGAAAGGTAGCAGAAAGCTCAGTCCAAACGTTGCGACCAAGGACTTGTGGGTGAATTTCGTATGTGTATTCACGAGAACTCGCCGCGAAAATTGAGCGCGAATAGGAACATATCGCAACGATTCGTATTCAAGAATTCCATTCAGTTACCCATGTCGATCGGAACGCCACCAAACCCATTGGAAGATTGCGGTAACCACGCTCAGTTCGAAGTTAAATATTAAGCTAATAATATGGCGTTAGGCAAGTGTTTTGCGTGCCATGGCGCTGAATATGAATCTACAGTAGTAACTATCCATTATGATATATCGTCTATAAATCGCTCGAATCGATATTCAACGTTCAATCAAGCGATCGTAACAGTATTTGGCAACATTCTATTTCTGCTAAATCATTTAGCTATCATGAAAATTAGCGAGCTTTAGTCATAACTGAGATTCGCAAAAGCAAATCGTCAAAGGATGTTATTACGTTTGTAAATTAAATGATAGGATGAATTTGCAAGACACTGAGGCAGACTCGGTAGTACCGGGTGGAGGTTTCGACTATATGGATGTCGCCGATATACCCGGGTCCGGTTATTTTCTCGGCAAAGAATCACGTCCAAAGATCACTATGCCATGATTTGGAGTACTCAGATAGACATATCGGTCGTCTTTGCTCACAGCAAATCCTGTTGGAGCTTCGTAGCTAGGGGCACCGAAATTCTGAATCAAGTTGTTTAAAAAGTCCGATTCTCCTTCAACAATGCGACCTAATTGCTTTAACTCTTGGTCCTCGGCGTCCCATCGCAACACGAATGCCATGCCAGGACAAAATACGTCGACTGTACTACTCTCGTTGCGGGCGTCTGCAAATCGACATCGATTGAGTTGGAACGGATCTATGTAATCAGAGAAACTTGCAAGGGCTACGGGTGCGTGTGGGTCCGTAAGCGAAAACAGATTTGCGCGTTCGCCGTCGTTATCAAATACAAATAAGTAGGCATTGTCGTCAGTGATAGCTAGTGGAAGGGGTGGCGTGTAGGGTGCAGAAATCGCTTCTCTGAAGTCGGTTTCGATGAGTTCTCCAGTCTCCACATTCCGTTCGTACACTCGCAATTCGTTGGATGTCGCAATGTAGAGATAACGCTCATCCTTCGATAGTACTGTCCGCACAACGCCGCCCTGTGACACGCTGTTTACGAATCTAAACTCGTGCATATCGTCCACAACGAAGTGGTCGATCCGTGAACGGCGTATACGATATATGTCGGAACCACTAGCGCCCATGAGTACTTGCTCCCTGTGTTGCGCGCAACCGCCAGGATCATCAGTCACTGAAAACTCGACGACATCGTCTAGAGCATGAGTGTCAGTATTTCGAGCAAATGACCACCATGTGCCGCATGCGCTCGCAAGGAGTCGGCTGCGATGCGGGTCCCAAAGCAGAGCTGCGGTGGCTAGATCAGAATCAATCTCAATTAGCTGAACATGGTCGAGTCCGCCTGTTAACTCGTCTCTGACGAATACCTGTAGACCAATTGCGGAGGTTAAGTAGAGTGAGTCTCCTTCATCGTTAATCGCGAGGTCGCCTGGTCGGCGAATTTCCAATTTATGACCGTTTGAGTCGATGTCGCCGTTCACAACTCGACCCGCGTCGCGAAGCCAACCAGGATCTTCGGCTTCTTCCCATCTCATGGTGAATTCGCCACCTTCACCCTCGCCTCGAACACCGAGTGAGATCCTGTACCGCGTTCCCGCCTGCGCCTCAAACAGAACTTCACTCTCGTTGTTCTGCCAGTTATCGGATGTCAACACGTCGAACGTTCCGGTTCCGTCTACACTCTCTTCGTGAACCACCAACGCCCATGGTCCGCCTTCCCCTTCTGCGTTAAATCGGATCCACGCTGTTGATGTTGCTTCGTATGTCCACCATAGCGTGGACCGACCGAGCACGCCACGCCGCTCGCCGGAAGCACTCGTAGCGAACGTACTGGACCCAGTAACCGACCCTGATGCCCCCGATATCAAGGTAGCGTGGTTTAGCGAATCATTCTCCGGTGATGGTCCCCACACTAGAGTGACCCTGGGGTTACGCCAAAAGTCACCCGTGAAGGTCCACTGATCATCGGTTGGAACGCCAACCGACACCCAATATTCGCGGTCGTTCTCCGCGAGAAACGCAAACTCTGAGGACATTTCCGTTCCGTTGGTCGCGATGAGATCTAGGTCCTCCAACACGTCACCAGTGAACACCGAGACGAACAAACGACTACCGGGCTCAGACTGAGTGCTAACGAGATCCTCTAACTGCCACGTGTAACGGGCATTTGACGGTGCAGTCCAATGCCACCATTTGGTCCGAACACCGCTCTCGATCGGCTCGTTAGGTTCTACGCCCGCATCTGTGTCGATGTTCACTTCAAACGTCGCCGTCGCTTCGCCTGGAATTTCTTCAGCAAAGGCAAAATCGTCATTGCTTTCCGTACGATTGACGGACTCCCAGGTCAAGAGGAATGTCTGCCCAGTGCTCTCGGCGTCTTTCGTCGCCACGACGATGTGATAGACCTCATTTCCGCGTGCTTGGATTGTCGCTACATTCTTGGCAAATCCCGACACGAGCCTGACGCCAGTCAAATCGTCCCCAGCGAATGCAAGCACGCGAAGGTTGTTCGC
This sequence comes from Candidatus Azotimanducaceae bacterium, assembly GCA_965220235.1. GTDB lineage: Bacteria > Pseudomonadota > Gammaproteobacteria > Pseudomonadales > Azotimanducaceae > Bin55. The sequence continues at coordinate 1,270,567 of OZ244815.1, forward strand.
ACTAGATTTGAACCGCCACGCTCCATCGTTCGGAGCCGTCCACCGATACCAGACCGTGGATGCAAGGTCACCAAAGAACTCACCTGGTTCTAAAGTCGCGCCCGAATTTGTTCCCGATACAGCTTCGTCCGCCGCGTCAATAACGGCCGCCGCAATGAAGTTATCGTTTGATGGTCTAGCACCCGACGACCAATTCAGCGTCAATGGCACTGACATTTCGGCGTGACTGACCCGAATGCTGTATTTTTCTGCGGATTTGGCAAAAAACTGGACGCCCCACTCTGACGCTGCGACCGTCTCCAGCTCTGTAATACGATCGCCGAGGAATACATCTACTCCTATTTGCCCCGTTGAACCATATGCTGCGTCCGGTGTAACCGTGAACGACACCAAGTCATCGAATGGAGCCGTCCAGTCGTACCACACCGATCCTGATGGTCGACCTCTTGTGCGATCCATAAACAGCGGTTCACCAGGTTCTGTGTGAGCGTTAATCAAATCCAGCGCTACAGAACCTTCCTTTCCGCTAAGCGACGAAGCACTTGCAAAACGGTCGTTCGTAGGCACCGTAGCTTCCGATACGCTTTCGTCCGTTCCGGCTAATCTCGCGAGCACAGATACGGATGCAGGATTCGCATTCCAACTGCTCGCCTTAAGGTAGAGGCGAAAAGCGTTGACGTCTTCTTTTGCCAGAACTCCGAAACGAAAGGAGATTTCGCCATTCCAAGGTTCGCCTACGGCTATCTCCCCGACCTCAAGAGACTCTCCTACCTTTGCGGGGCGAAGCTCCTGAACGACGCCATCTTCGCGCGTTGTGGATATCCGAAGTTCCCCGTCCCCGAAATGACGACTACTCGAACAAAGCGAGCCATCGACCCGCCGACAGTCAATCTGTAGTCGCGTTCCTGTCGCAATGTACTCATTCGCTGTAATCGTCACGCTAAGTTGCGCGCTATCGTCGCGCTTTTCGAAATCGAACTGTTCCTTGTCGACGGTTACCTCTAGATTCGGGGTAGGCGAACCACGTACCATTGTCCAGGCGAGAGCGGCGCGAGGAGGCGCAGTATAGACACGTGATGCCGCGACCTTCACCCGGTATGTACCCGGGTCAGGATTCCTTACATTGATCCACTCAACGTTGTCAACACTAGATTGTGATGAATACTCGCCGCAGGGTTCTAATTCACAGTCTCCGTTGTGGTCAAGCCATAGATCAAGATCGTTTAGGACAGCACTCGCTACGGCATCCGCTGGCGGTTCATCCCAGGTCAGGACAAGATCAAGACGGCTGGTGCCTTCCGTTACTTGGATGTCGTGAAACGCATACTCTCCGTCGGCGAGATCCGAGACGACGCTTCCACTCGTCCAGCTGTGGGCGTCGTCGCGGTTAAGGATGCTGGTGCGAGCCGATACTCTTCCAAGTCCGTATTGCGACTGTAGCTCGCCAGGACCGTTCGAGTTATTGGTAGGGTATATATCTGGGGATTCGAACCACACACCAGGTTTAATCGCGCTCGCCATAAGACGCGCCCGAACCAATGCAGGATGTTCTCGGTGCGCCGGAACCGCGTCCATCAACAATACTGCGACTCCTGCTACGGCTGGTGATGCCATGCTGGTGCCATTGAATTCGCGGTAACCGCCTCGACTGCCGTCACCCGCAGTCGAAGTTACCTTCACCCCGGTACCAACCACCTGCGGTGCTAGTCGTCCGTCTGCTGTGGGACCGAGGCTACTAAAGTTTGCCAGCTCGCCACTGTCTAGTGAGGCGCCCACCGCGAGCGAGTTCTTTGCCGACGCATAGTTGGATAGACCATAGATGGCCGAGTTCGCTTGGGCTACGACGTACAGCTGCCGCTGATCCCAAACTATGGAGTCGAGCTTGCGTTCGGATACCGTTCTCCCTTCCCATACAAGCGCAGACGCTGACAGGCTCATGTTGACGATTAGTGGCTTGGCTCGTTCGGTCGACCAACCGGATTCCGGACATGCACTCGATCTAGCGAGGAAATCCATAGCTCTCAGAATGAAAATGGAATTTCCAAAACCTTGATGACTTAGCACCTTAGCAAATCGAATATGTTCAACCAGTGGCGCCATGCCCGAGAATCGTCGTTTCACCGCACCATTGCCCACGATTGTTCCAGTTACGTGAGTGCCGTGTAATCCTGCGTCAACCCATAAATCTTCATCGTCGATTACGGGTTCGTAGTAAACGAAATTGGCGCCGCAGATACTCTTACGATTCGATGAGATATCCAGATGGTTGAGGTTAAGCCCGCTATCCATCACGGCAATAGGAACGGACGCGCCACCAACACCCCAGAAGGGTTGTTGGGACGCTTGATATATTCGAAAGGCGTCAGCACCCATCGAAGGAACCGCCGTATCGTGAGCTGCTTTCACGACGCTAATTGATTCAATCGACACGACAAAATCAGCTGCTGCGATTGCTTCTAAATCGTTCTCTGTAACGTTCGCAGTATAAACTCGAATTGCGGGATCGAAGTATCCGACAACCGCGCCGAACGATTCAAGTGCACGTCTCCAACGCCCATCCGGATCGTCCGTCATCAAGGTAATGAAGACAGGGATTGGCTCATGAGACGATCTGCTTGGTACTACCGACTGCAATTTGACTGAAGGTGGAATAGCGCCGACACCTTCGACCTCGGCGAGCGCTAAGATGGTTTGTAACTCAGATTGGTCGGCTGGTAGTTTGGCTCGAACTAAACGTCCCGCACCGCCAACGATTCGAGCGGTTGTGCGTTGAAGCGCGCGTTCGAGCTCGGGCGTTCTACCTTGCTCGGACGTCCAAATCCAGCCGAACGACCAGTCCCGACCCACGTCATTAGCCTGGGATATCAACATGTCGAGAGACGATGAAGCGTTCAGCCACGTCGGTCCCATGGGTTCGTGTTCAGTTTGTTTGGAATGACCTGTTTTTAACAGACGCGTGGACATTTGTCCGTCGTGTTGAACGAACGAATACCCGACTGGTGGAGACACCTCTTGATTAGCAGTCGCTTCTAACGCTACTCCGTTACGCACACGCGTAGGTGTTAACCGTGTTTCGGCACTCTCCTGGTTTATGCGGGCAACCGCTGCGTCTAAGATCTCTGCCGTACGGGAAGCTCGTGGGTGAGCATGGTCACTGTCATGCACCTCGTTCCAGTTTGAAACGTACGTGAACAGGACGACGACAGTCAGTAACGACGCGACCGGTGCTAACCATTTTCGAGTGGACTTTTGTCTCATACCCCGAAACTAACAAAGCTTTCAAGTTACAAGGAAATCCATGACCGACTACGTCAATCTTACGAATCCGGAACCTGAGAGATTTAGGGTACACATTCAGTACGAGAATCGAAGCGGTTTTCATGTCTTCGGTCCTCGTAGTCGACTCCGAGATAGATAGTCCAAGCCCCACGACTCAACTGACACATTAAATGGGTATCCTCAATAATTGAAGGAGAATAAACCCAAGCGCTTTTTCTCTTAATCTTTAGGGAAAAACTGTTATGTTTTGACTTAAGCGGTTGGGAACCATGCGACATTAGCGATAGCGGAAGGGGAGTTCCAATCACCAAATTCGCACTGCGCGATTAGATCGCGATTGGTGTTTTCACAACCTTCGAACCACTCGTGTGCCTAAGCTCGATTGGTGAAATCAGTCTTACGGGCGCCGTTCGGTCCCGCGATCAGAATGAATCGGGATTTGGATCATTGAACCTTCCAGTAAGCGTGTCGATGAGATGTACGCGATCGCACTGTCTTCCCTTTCGCGACTCCTTCGCGAACAGCCTCGTCAATTCCAGCGAAAAGTTCATCGATGTATGAAGCCAAAGCGATTCGCGACTTTTCGTTCGCAACATCCACCATATCCTGCATTAGCGATTCGAGCTCTTCGTCCGTTGGCTCGCGGTTTATGTCGAGTAAATCTACTTTAGGGACTTTGGTTTTAGGCACTTTATTCTCCGAGAAACTGATTTCAGACGTCACAGAAAAAGCGTGACTGTAAAAGGAAGCGGGTGCAGTCGTCTATTGAACAAAAACTCCGGAACGTCCCGACCCACTGAGCGCGAGCAGATATCCTTGACGCTCGGCATAGATGTCGACCGCGATCTGTACTGCCTACATCCGGACCGTACCGTGGTCGCACACCTCCTCGGAGCGTAGTACAAAATCAAGTACAGCAAATAGACGTTCGAACATCCTGATGGTCGTCGTTGGATCGGCTATAGGGCAGGAACCTTCATAGTAGATTAGGCAATGACAGCTTCAGGAATGACTTCTGCAGAATTCGTGCATAAGGAAACTCGGGAGATTCTTGAACTTGTCGGCATCGACTCCGATTAAAAAACCACTGACGACTCATCTCATTAGTGAAGCACTCACCTGATTTCGCGTCCTAGACGAAACCCCTATTAATTCACCATTAAGCGGATGCGCGCGGGTCGAAACAGGCTCATGTGCGAGCGTGTAAATATGGAGTTAGTTTGCGAAACGTGGTTCGTCATCTTGTGTCTTAAAAATGTCAGGAACAAGATGGGGAGGCGTTGGTACTTATCGATTTGAGTCAGTCGTGAGTCCACTAGAAATGATTGCGACGGTTCGCGACCCTGATCGACAAGCTAATTGATATCGCGCGGATTTTGAAATTTAAAGGCGGCTCCAACCGGTATTAAGCTTCGGCAGTCGGGCAATCGCGGGACCGTGCTCGCGGTCTGCGACTCGTAATTCGTAGAGTTTTTGTAGGTTTAGCCGAAACTCCGCGGACGTATTAAAAAAGTGTTCTAACCTCAAGGCCGTATCCCCGGTTATCGACCTGCGACCATTGAGAATTTCCGTAATACGATTTACCGGGACATTTATTTGTCGTGCGAGTTCAGCCGCAATCATCCCAAGTGCGTCAAGGTCCTCGCGCAACGTTTCACCCGGATGAATTGGTTCGCGCATGATGCCTCTCCGAATCAATGGTAATCGACGATTTCGACGTTTGTAGGACGAACTGTTCGCTGGCCAATCGAAACAAATACGCCATTGGTCGTTCACACGGATGCTAACTTGACTGCGACGCTGTCCCTTGAGCTTTTCGAGTCGATTTCCTGGTTGAGCAAGAATGTAGAGCGGGAACGGGAAGCTACGGGCGAAGACAGAGGACGACACGAAGAAAGGCAAGTCGCTGGGTAATCTCGGAGCGACATCGATTTGGATCCATCGGTGTGTTCGGTCACGCTGATAGCGATGACGATCTTCTATAACCACACGAAACGGTATATCGTGGTATGCGCGACTTCGTCCGCGACCACGTTCATATCGATAGTATGAGTTAGAAAGATCGATTTATCCGCAGTGAGATCAGTGCATTCTCGTAGGAAGGGTGGTCACGTGCCATTGTCAGTATGTTTGCTAACTTAGTCTGGTCTGCGTTGTCGATTGACCAGTCCCTCGCATCATAATCTTCGAAATACACCCTCGCTTCCACGTTTAACCCATAGGTCTCGCCAAATCCCACCTCTACGTCGATGGATTCGTGGCGTGAGATTTGATTCGGAAAGAACCTGTTTGTGTCATCGAATGACGTCGCTAACTTCGCTTGACCATCGGATAACGTGTAGCCAACAAGGATGTTGTCAACAAATCTGTTGAAGGGTTCGATCAAGAGCTTGAATCCAGCGGAATCCACGACGTCGTCTGACGAATAGGTCCAAGGCATCAATAGGTCAAGACTCTGGGCTCCATTGATCTCGGTAGTTCTTCGATGTGATGCGATATGTCCGTCGGTAACGATTCTCTTTCCGATTCGGAGGCTATATGCCAGCGTAAGTCCTTGAACCTCCTCGGCGGATAGACCTAATATCGTCTGCGGATAGTCTCGTCGATCGACGTCAACTGATAGTGAAACGGATTCGCCGAGCTTCCGAGGCGAGAACCTCATTCCGCCTGTCCAAACTCGACGTTTCATCGGTGCTTGGTGGAAACGCCGCGTATTCGGGTTGTTTGCCGTGATGTCTTGAAACTCGGATGCACTACGTGTTTCCCCGCTAATTGTCGTGAACGTTTCCCAGCTTTCAAAAAGCGGTTGCGTGAGCTTCACTTCGAGCCCGCGCGTCTGGTTATGCTCAATTTCCTGGTTTGTGCGCGTCAACACAGTTTCCCAAATCCTCGAAAGTACGCGCGTACCAGTAGCCGGTCGGTAGTTCAGTTCTAATTCGGACTCTTGCCGTTCGAGATCACCGGATCGCAATGCGAGCGATGGTGTCAGGAATAAGCCACCGAGAGCAGGCGTGAGAGATTCTGTTGATCGGCGATTCTTGAGTTCATATTGCGAACGTGCCACTGAGACCTCGATGTCACGATTGAGTTGCGATAGCAATACGAGGCGTCGACTTTGATAGTCCCGCTCTGCAAATAGGTGAACCGGTTCTGTGTCAGAAATTAACGAACTCAATCCGTATCTCATTGAGCGAGGTTCTGTATCGGTTACTCCCCGGCGCTCATGGAATCTCAGCATTCCGTTTAGAGGTAGATTGAACCGGACATCGAGTGTTTCATTCGAATGGTCGTGTGAGAATGCGTTCGTACTTTCATTCTCCAATAGCCCGAATCGATATGGGCTCTCCCAATGTAAGACGGGCTCGAGATTCTTGAATGTTGACGCTGATCGAGCCCATGTCGTATTCAATCGCTGGTCGCGATAGGAGATCTGGATTCGATTTGTAACCGACTCGTGATCGATACCTTTTGGGAGTGCGGTTGATTGCAGGATGTCATCGCGGAATGTCTCTTGTACGCCTTCCTTCGACGCTGATCGATGGAATAACGAGAGTTCGACATTCGGCAAGACATCCACGCTCACCGTCGATTCAAGCAGGTGCCTCGTGGTGGCAAGCTCGATTCGTTGATTGGACATTGCAAGGCTTGTAAAGCCGCTTGTTTGCAGGTCTCGATGCCATTGTGGACCGAGAGCCAGCCGACCATTTGTCTCGATAAACGGGGTGAGTGCATTGCTTTCCGTCAATCGACGATATTCCTGCAACCTGACGCTTGCTTTGAGTGAGCGCGGACTGTTGATTTTGATCGAAATATCGTTTGAGTCCAATCCGATGTCGTTGGTAGACGCGCTGAGAACCCATCCATTAGTCTTGTTGATTCCCACCCGCGAGTCCAAGATCAATCTCGTACCAGCTCGTTCAAATGAACCATTTCGACCGAATCTGTCAGAATCGTCGGTCGTGAGGACTGACGCAACGGAAAGCCGCCCGGTCGCGGCGCGGTAGGTCTCGAATTCGCACAGAAAGCACTTCCATCGCGAAACGTCGACGTTCGCGTAGTTGGTCGTGTATTCGCCTATGGCGGCGTTATGTATTAAAACGCCGACGATCAGGACCATTAGCTTGAGTACTACTCGTTTCATCGGCGTAAGAGGTTCCCTGAAGGGTGATCCGAACCATGAATGGACGAGTGACAATTGAGACAGCCTTGCGCGAATGCGAACATTGCGTTCGGATCGGTCGTATCCAGATCGCCTTCGAGCGCGAGACTGCGATGGCCGAGAGAAGAATGGCAACTTTGACACAGTTGTGGTACGCGTGTCTTGAGCAACGACGCTTGGTTGGAACCGTGCGGGGAATGGCAGATCGAGCAATCTTCGACAACGGGCGGATGTTCCCAAGTAAATGGTCCGCGCATTTCGGCGTGACATTGGAAACATGACTCATTCAGTGATTCACCCTTGACAATCTCTCGTGATGCCATCGCTGTCCCGTGGGGGTCGTGGCAATCGGTACAGACGAGATGAGAGTCCTGCACCGGATGTGAGCTGCGCTGCTTTAGCTCAAGCGCGACATCCCGATGGCACGTCATACACATTGTCGGTTGATCTTCCCGAGTACGAATTGAGTCGACCGAGTTGTGGATTTCATGACAGTCGCCACACGCTAAGTCAGCCAGTTGATGCGGACTCGAGCGCCAGTGCATGCGGTTGTAGTCGTCGTGGCAACTGAGACAAGGATGGTTCTGTAAATCCGGGTTTGCGTTGCCGCGTTCACCGAAGTTCAGCATGGGTTCGCGAGTTGCTCCCTCAGCCAGGATTTTGGCACCATGTTCCGCCATCGGTCCATGACAGGCTTCGCATTGGAGTCCCGCAGGGAGTTTCGGGGACTCAACCATCTGGAATGGCGTTCCATGAACATTCGGGTGTCCGTGGATGTTCCCAAAAACCATCGAGGTCGGGAAAGGCTCATCGTCATCGTGACATCCTAGACACACGTCCGCACCACGGCGGGAGTATTCACCGGCTGCGAGTTTCGCCGCCAGGAGTTCGTGAATCCGCTGGTGGGCACTTTCTTCTGAATGTGCCCATGTTCCAGGCCATACGATGAAGGTAACTATCGCAATAACGAAATAAAAGCGCTCGAGACGCACATCCACCGTCGGTCCGATTTCAGAAATTACCGGCGCTCACGTAGAACTCGATGATGGCTTGTTTCCCTTCGGCATTGAGCGTCTCGTATTTTTGCTGCATTTTCGAAGACATCCTACGCGAACCGTCGTCGAAGTTCTTGAATTCGCCTTCCAGATACTCTCGCCACTGTCCCGCCATTAACGCATGATCTGACTCCTGGACACTCCCACCATTGATGTGGCATTTATTGCATTTAACTTTGTGCAGTCTCGCACCTTCGGCCGCGGCTTCCCGATCGTAGTCTTGTTCGATCGGCGTCCAAGTCTGCCGGGAGTAGTACAACGCGATGGCTTCTAGTTCGGGTTGCGAGAAGGATTCAATGACCTCGACCATATCAGTTTCCGTTCCGTCATCCAACTGAATACGTCTCGCTTTACGGAAGTCGTGCTCGTAGGTTGTCAGTAGGTCGAGAATCGCGCTGTCTGAAAACCCTCCTATAGAAGGAATAGAAGGCTTTTCGCTGACTCCTTTCTCGCCATGGCAGATACCGCACTCGCTCTCCGCTGTCTCGGCAATCTCTGTCCCGTTCGCGTACGTCGTCTGCAACCACAAGCTTGTCAAAACGAAGGAAAGAAAAACAGTTAAAGGACGATGAGGCGTCTTCGAACTAAACATGACGTTCGTTAAAGCTGTGCACGAAACGACACATAACGCTGCAGCATACGCATACGCGAGCGCGTGTTGGTTGATCCTGCGACATATTAGAAATTATCAGTCGTTTTCCGTTACTGATGAGTCTTATTACTCGAAGTACCCGCGTGTTGTCGTGCATGGTAAGTAAGGATTGGTGTGGCTGCCGATGCACATTCGATTTCCAATCGCGAAGCAATGTTCTGCGGCTACGCCAATGAAACATTAACTAAGTAGACTTTCAATCCTGTATTGGGTCGTCCCAATTGGCAGCTCCTTGAAGACGAAACTCAGTATCGTCGGTGTCGTGTGCGCGATTGCGCTCACCGCGACGGCGGATGCTCCGTCCCATATTGATTCGACCGGCATCGATATCGCGACGGTCGAGTACGAACGTCAGGTACGCGCCGAAGCAGCGGCACAACGGCAACTTGAGGCGCGACAAGCCGCTGCCCGAGAAGCGGCGCACGCCCGAATGCCTTCGACGATGTACGCATCCACACCGTCTGATCCGAACGAAGCTCCTCATGTCATGCCTGGGTCGGCGTCAAAACTGGATGACATAATCGATTTAGTCATGCCGCGCTACCTAGAGAGCGTATCGGAAGCGGAATCGAAACCGTTCTCACAACGCTGGAGTCGGGTGCTGAGGACTATCCAGAGGGTCGAACAGTCTCGCAGCAACCGAAATTTCTCTAGTGCGCGGACGCACCCAGCACATGCACTAAGTGTGCCTTTCAGCTTACCTTCGGGTGGGCGAACAGCTTTAGTCGAACGGTTAGTAATTCCTTATTTTCCGTCGGCATCGGACCCTTCAGATCGGCAAGGCTTGGTGCGGGTGATCAATCGATCATCACGCGAAGGCGAGGTAACGATTGAAGCGATCGACGATACCGGCATCATCGTTGAGCCGATCACGTTTCCGATCGGTGCGTCATCAGCGTTTCAGTTGAACTCAGCAGATCTTGAGCACGGTAACTTGGCAAAAGGCTTACGAGTCGGCACCGGACCGGGTCAGGGCGCATGGGTCCTTGCATTGACGAGCACGGTAACGATCGAAGCGCATGCATACATTCAGACGCCAGACGGATATCTGACACCGATCAGCGGAACTGACCCGAACGTGGACGCCGATTCAATCGTTACTTATCTATCCTCGACCAACGAGGTGCATCAGCGGGACTTACTACGGCTCGTGAATCTCAATACCGCACCTGCCACTGTCGTGATTGCGCGGGTAGACGAGCTAGATGGACGGAGGAACACCGTAACGGTCGAGCTGCCAGCTCGTCAAGCCAGAACCTATCACGTTCACGAACTCGCAACGGGTATAGCACCTGGCATATCCGGATTTCTCGATGAGTTTGAAGGTACTTGGCAGCGATTAGCACTTGAAACCGTTCCTGGCGTAATGGCGATGCGTTTCGTGACGAGTGACGCTGGACATTTGACGAACATACCGCGTTTACCGGTTGAGACCGGATCGTGGGACATATCTCTGTTCATGTCGGCATCGGACCCGCTCGGTCGGCAAGGTGTGCTCCACGTGGTCAATCGTGAAAGTCGACGTGGCAATCTTGCGATTCGAGCGTTTGATGATGTTGGTCGCTCCTACGAGGCGCTGACGTTGTCCCTCGAAGCGAACGAAGTCGTTGAAATCGATTCGAACGATTTGGAATTCGGTAATTCCGCCAAAGGACTACCTAGTGGTACAGGATCAGGTCAAGGCGATTGGCGACTTGAGCTTTCGAGCGAGTTGGAACTCTCTGTTTTGCCGTTCGTGAGGACGCCAGACGGCTTGGTGACGCCGATGCACGACACCGTTTCCAGTACTGAGAACCGCTACGACGTAGCGTGGTTCAAAGCTGTGGACGATTCGAAACAGGTTGGATCACTGCGATTGATCAACGCAGGCGAGCAGCCTGTGATTGTGTCGATTCACGGTTCAGACGATCAGGGTATACGGCGAGGTACGGCGCAACTAACGCTCGCGTCTCACGCATCTCGCATGCTAACGGCGATGGAATTAGAGTCTGGCAGCGAAGACATGAATGGATCGCTTGGCAACGGGTTTGGCGAGTGGCGACTAGAGATTGCAGCCGACGCCTCGATCAATGTCATGAACCTAGTGTCATTGCCGACAGGGCATTTGACGAATCTATCGAGCTCCGCAATACAGGCTTTGAACGAGGACGAAACCGCTGAAAGCGTGTTTGAGTCCGACATTTCACCGATCGTCCAAAGCCAGTGCATCAACTGTCACGTTCGTGGTGGCAGGTCTCAGAACACGCGATTGGTGTTTGTAGGTGACGAAGATGCCGATCACCTAACGAAGAACATGGGTGCGTTTCAAGCGTTGCTCGACGAAGTTGAAAACGGCGCGGATTACGTGCTGAACAAGATCCAGGGTGTCGGACATGGCGGCGGCGTTCAGGTTCGCGCTGGGACCGACAACTTCGCTGCGATGGAACGTTTTCTTGAGCTGCTTGGTCAAGAGCCTGAAGAAGGACCGTCGGTAACACCGGAGACACTGTTCGAAAGCGTTGCGCTGGAGTCGGATCGCCAGACGTTACGACGTGCAGCGATCGTGTTCGCAGGGCGTGTACCGACGGACGAAGAGTACGCCATGCTTGTCGACGATGATGAGACGAGTCTACGCACGGCTATTCGCGGATTGATGCAAGGTCCGGGCTTTCACGAATTCCTCGTTCGAGCAAGTAACGACAGGTTGTTTACCGATCGTGATTTTCGAATCGTCGACGATGATGGCGACGGCTTTGTTGACTACGCTAAAGCACTATATGACGCGGGTCAAGATGGACGTGCTGCATACAACGAATTTAAGCGCCAAGCACAGTATGGATTCCGCAGAGAACCGCTGGAATTGGTCGCGCATATTGCCGAAAACGATTTACCGTGGACAGATTTACTTACTGCGGACTACGTCATGGCAAATCCCATGACCGCGACTGCGTACGGCGCTTCGACGGAATTCACGAATGAAGAAGATCCGCACGAGTTCCAACCTTCCGAAATCGTAAATTACTACCGTCGGTGCGACGGATATCAAGTCGAACGCGCTGATTTAGGTTACATCGTTGTGAATGCCGGTCCATGCTCGACCGAATACCCACATGCGGGACTCCTCAACAGCAAGGTCTTCTTACAACGTTATCCAACGACCGCGACGAACCGCAATCGAGCGCGTTCGCGATGGACGTATTACCACTTCCTTGGACTCGACATTGAGAGGTCCGCGTCGCGAACCACAGATCCCGTTGCGTTGGCGGACACCAACAACCCGACGCTGGGTAATCCTGCCTGCACTGTGTGTCACTCGGTTCTCGATCCGGTTGCTGGTGTGTTTCAGAACTACGGCGACGCGGGGTCGTATCGCGATCAGCGAGGTGGAATGGATGCGTTGGATCGGTTTTACAAATACAACCCGTCCGGAAGGAATGACGTTTCAATTGAGGAACGTTCAAATGAGGATTCGGTCATCAGCTTGGGTACCGTCCGGTTGTTCGCTGACCGCGACAACGAGTTAGGTTTGAAAAACCTGCGCACGTTTGAGGGTGAGACGAAACTGCACTTCGGTCTTGGTGAAGTCACGGTCCAGGATCTGAGTGGCAACGTGGTACATCAGTATGAAGTGAGCGATGTTGTTGCAGCGGAAGATTGCGGGAGCGCCTTCGAGGATGGCTACCGGCTTTGGGACTGTCAGAAGTTGCTTCCATTACCTTTAGCTGTTACCGAAACGGCTGACTACGAAGTTCAGGTTGAGGCATGGGTTATCGAGGATGGCGCGACAGCGGGAACACTGCAAGTTTGGATGCCAGGACCGTTTTATCGCGAAGGTGATACGTGGTATCGCGACATGCGTGAACCTGGATTTGGTGAAGACCAATCCGCCGAAGCACACAACAGCGTGCAGTGGCTTGCGGCGCAAATCGTCGAGGATGAACGGTTCTCGCTAGCGACCGTGAAGTTCTGGTGGCCCGCCATCATGGGAAGTGAAGTGATTGAGCCGCCGGAAGACGCTGACGATACGGGCTACGAGGCTAGGCTGCTCGCTTCGACGGCACAAACCCAAGAAGTAGAACGGCTCGCAATCGCGTTCAGTGCTGGATTTCACGAAGGTGACCCATTCAACTTGAAGGATCTTCTCGTCGAGATTACGCTCAGTTCTTGGTTCCGAGCCGTCTCCGTCGAAAGTGAAGACGAGTTACAAAGCTCAGCGCTCCTGAGTGCAGGCGCGAGACGTCTGTTGACCCCGGCAGAGTTGGCGAATAAAACGCTTGATCTCACTGGTTTTCAGTGGGGTAGGCACAGAGATCAGTCATGGAGCCAACCGCATGAGGACAGATTGAGTTTGCTCACCGATCCACAAAGAGGCTACGGATTGCTGTACGGCGGGATCGATTCAGATGGTATCACCGAGCGAGCGCGTGATTTGACCTCGACGATGGCAGGGGTCGCGCAGAGCCATGCTGCGGAGTCCTCGTGCCCGATCGTAATGCGGGAACTCTTCCTCTTACCGGAGGCGGATCGTCTGCTATTCGACGGGTTTGATCGGGCGATCACACCGAAATGGGAATTCGGTGAGACATTTGTGATTAATGCTGCTTCTTGGACCGATCGGGAAACGCTGGCACAAGCCGGTCATTTGTCCGCGGGGCTGCACGAAGTCGCAATGACGTTCACTAATAACTTCGACGATGACGACGGTGATCGTAATGTGCGCCTTTACGAGATTAGAGTCCTAAACGCAAACGACGAGGTGGTTCACGAAGCCAGTCTTAAAGATCTAGCGCCAACTGTTGCATCATCAGGTGAGTGCGGCATTGCGAATGCGTGGAATGAAGACACAGAGGAGCGTGACCACTTCAATCTTCACAGTACGTGTATGCCCGTGGTGGCGGAATTCACCATCGAATCCGAGGGTACGCACTCAATACAGGTAGTCGTCTGGGCGGATCAGCATGGCGGCGATCTGGCGGAACTAGAGATTGTTGTGCAATCAGACACAGTGTCGTCGGCCGGTGCTACATCGATTCGTAAGCAACTTAGCCGACTATACAGTTACCTACACGGAATCGATGTCGGTACCGATTCTGCGGAAGTTCAAGGCGCTTACGAATTGTTTGTCGAGGTGTGGGAGTCAAACCTTGACAGTGAACAGGCGGCCACGGATTTCCGGCATTGGCAAGATATAGAGTGCGATTGGTCTCGAGATCACTACTTCCTTGATGGGATTTTGGCGGACGCATGGGTCTTTCGTGAGGACTGGGACGACGGTCGTGGACCTAGACATGACTGGGATTGGGAACAGATTGGTTCGTTTTTTGAAACGGTGGACTTTTCAGATCGGCAAGGTTCTGCTCGAACGTGGGTCGTTGTGATGGCGTACCTGCTCATGGACTATCGGTATCTGTATCTGTAAGGCTGGACGATGAAACGACGTACCTTACTAAAAGGACTCCTCGCTGGCTCGGGTGTCGCGTTTTCCGGCTTTCGTATTCCTTTCGCCCAGACTTCTGACGATACCAGCAAACTGTTTGTGTTCGTACAAGCCGACGGTGGTTGGGACCCAACGAGTTTCTGTGACCCGAAGGCGAACACACCAGGCGAACGCGTGATCAACCATTGGGCGGAGAACAACGAAATCCAACAGGCGGGGAACATTGCGTATGCGCCGTTCGCCAACAACGCTTCGTTCTTCGAGAAATACCACGATCGTATGTTGGTGATCAACGGAGTAGACGCACAAACGAACTCGCATACCGTTGGCGTCGTGCATAACTGGAGTGGGCGGAATTCAGAAGGATATCCATCGACGAGTGCGCTGTTAGCCGCGCATTACGGTAATGAACTCCCGATTTCGTATCTGAGTTTTGGCGGATTTTCGGACACAGGTGGGCAAGTGCGCTACACACGACTCAACAATCCAGACCTTCTGCGCAACATCGCTCGACCTCAGAAGAGTCGCGACGGTTCGGTTCGTAGCTATCTTGCCGACAACGAATGGCAAGCAATTCTCGAACGACAAACCGCTGACGCAGAGCGATTGATCACCGAAGACAGCCTATTAGTCGCGGATTTGCGAAATCGCATGTTCTACGGCACTGCGATGGCATCAGTAGATGCGCTCGCGGCGTATGCAGACGCAATCCCAAGCCGGTCTGACCTTGAGCCGCGCGAGGAAAGCGGTGCGATTCCTGAAAGTGGTAGAAACTATAGGAGTAATTTGCGTCGTCAGGTGCAGTTGACGGTACTAGCGTTCAAGAGTGGGGTGTCGGTAAGCGCAGACCTTCGGTTAGGAGGTTTCGACACGCATGCATACCACGATCCCGATCATGAATGGTTGCTGGGCAACCTGACCGATTCAGTTGATTACCTTTGGGACTACGCGGAAGAGCACGGTGTAGCGGACCAGCTGGTCGTCGTAATGGGATCTGACTTTGGACGAACGAATTTTTACAACGCGCAGGAAGGTAAAGACCATTGGCCAATCGGCAGCTTCGTTGTCATGGAGAAGAACCAGACGTGGACCGATCGTGCAGTGGGTGTGACCGACGATTTGCACTTTGCGCAAAAGGTTAATCCAGAGACGCTTGAGCGCGACGACACGAACGGAACGATCATTTATCCGAAACACGTACACAAGGCACTAAGAACGTATCTAGGAATCGGAGAGACCGAAGGTTCGCAACGCTTCCCGTTCACTAATACAGAGGATTTTGCGTTCTTTAGCTAACGTAAGCTGATTAGATCGAACCTTGATGAGATAGTACCTTGGTGAGATACGATCTGTTACTCGAAGGGAACGTTTCTGAACGCCATCAGCGTTCGCGATCATTCGCTAGTCTGAGATACGCCCTTTCAGTCTACGCCGAATCCTCTCTGTCATGTGCCCACTGGATATCGCAGCATTCTCGATGCGCTGAAGACGTTCTTCGAGACTATTGTCGAAGACACTCTGAAGATCGAATATTTAGATTTGTCGGAGGAAGAGCTACTTCTTGGCGAAAGGAACCATCAATCCGAAACGTCTTGAATCGACTCGATTGCCGACGAATTCAAGCGGAATATGTTTAGCTTCATCGCGCTCAGCATGGATTTCGCAGCTACGAGGTCGTTTCATGCAGTGCTTGTAGAGATTCTGGTCGGTATTTTTCTAAAAGCGCAAATATGATCGCCAGAGTTTCGGTATCAGGTTGACCGGACCAGTTGGATGGTCTAAAGTGCATCTGAAACGCCCTGATCGCGTATTGGGTGCGTTTATCCAGCTCACCGGTATCTTCAACGTCATAGCCGTAAGCGGCAAGCCCGTTCTGAAGGAGGATGAGATCAATGGGTTGTGATTCGAAGCGTGTGCGGTAACGCGCGACTGTGTCCTCGTCGTACCAAGCACCGATGCCGCGTTCATATAGCCTGCGCCATGGAAATGTCGGTCCTGGATCCAATTTTCGATCGAATGCCATATCGGAATGCGCGAGTATGTCGTCCGGTTCGATGCTAGGATGACGTCGGAGGATGTCCGAGACGAGTTCTATAACGAGCTCGATTTGGTTCGCGTCGTACTCGCGGAATTCGCAATGAGTTTCCGGATCGTCCATTACGTCGACTAGGTCGACCGCGTTGCATTCCGAACGGTTGACAATTTCGATTCCGATCGATCGGCTATTTAGGTCGGTAACACCACGCCAATATCCGCTTCCTGCATGCCATGCGCGCTGATCTTCATTGACGAGTCGATATACCTTAAGGCGGTGATGTGGATATGAGGAGTCTTCATTTTCAGGTACTAGGTAGTGCGAACTGACCGGTCGTTCTGTTCGCTCGGTCAACAGGCGTAATGACTCGGCAAAATTGACGCTCGTAAAGTGGAGAATGATGTATGCAACGCGACCACTTTGGTTTTCGGAAGCCATGTCCACGAAACGCAGAGGCGTACACGAGAGCAGTGTAGAACACGCCAAGCCTGAAACTAGAAGAGTTCGGATGATCACTCTAGCATGGACTGATGGCGTATTAGATATACGGATCCGACTAAGTAGGCGTGTCAAAGTGGTTACTTTAGTAGAAATCGTTGCGCTTCTCGCCTTCGGTGTTCGAAGATTATCGAAGCTATTGCACGAGCTAGTTTAAGTAGATCGTTGATGCCGAACGATTTTCAGCCTCACCTGATTTGACCATGCGTGATCTTCCGCATATACCCTTTGAATCGAGCCTTCAACCGTACGAAATTGGAGGCGCGGCAGCACACCATCAACTGAGTTGTCGTATACGTACCCTCTTTGGATCGAGGGAAGAACCTTGGTGAGATTTAGGATCGATTTCTGATATCGATCGATGATTTTTGGTATCGGAACATCGTGACCGCCTTCCATTACTCGATGAGCGATTCTTGACGCGTTTATCGAGGGATTGTCGGTGCCGACGAAAAACAGTCTGATAAAGAATCCGGCGTCCAACGCTGTACCGACAAATTCCAACTTTTCATCGGACGAGAATACGGTTTCAAGCGCTAGGGATTTTGATTCGGTGAGACATTGATAACGAAGATGGGTTGCGTGCCTTGCTGCTTTAGCGATAGAGGGCGAGTCCATACAAGCCTTGATGTATTCACAACCCTCGAGCCATTCGTGCGACAAAAGTCGATTGGCGAAGTCAGTCTTACCGGTGCCATTAGGTCCCGCGATCAGAATGAGTCGGGGTTTTGGATCACTCAACTTTCCGAAGAATCGGGTTGACGCGTCGTACGCGATCGCATTTCCCTTGCTTTCGCAACTCCTAATCGGGCAGCCTCGTCGATTCCAGCAAAGAGCTCGTCCATATAGGAAGCCAAAACTAATCGCCACTTTTCATTGGCCATATCCACCATATCCTGCATTAGAGCTTCGAGCTCTTCGTCCGTTGGCTCACGGTTGATGTCGAGTAAATCTACTTTTGGGACTTTGGTTTTAGGCACTTCAACCTCCGAGAAACTGATTTTAGACTCTCCAATACAGACGTGTGATTGAAGCAAAGTTCGCTAAGGCGACGGCATTTTGAATTGCCGCCGTCCGCGGCAAATGGCGTCATAATCCCAATAGTTCCCGCACTGCCTTTGAACGATCCATCGATAGCGCGATTTCCTTAGGAGTTAACCCGTTGGCGTCCACAAGATTCGGATCCGCACCTCTTTGCAGTAGCCAGGCGACGACGTCATGGAAATCGCGTTGCACGGCAACGTGAAGCAAGCTAGTCGGCTCAGCGTCCGATACTGGAAATAGATCGTTAATCTGTGTCCCTAGCTCTCGCTCTAACCGGTCGAGGAGCTTCAAACGAACCAAATCGAGTAGGGTGTACTCCGCACCACCATCGATAAGCGCCGCACCCCCTGCAGCAACACGAACGCCCTGACCGACAGCCCATTGGAGCGGGGTACGGTCTCGAGCGAGAGCATTCGGGTTTGCACCGGCGTCGAGCAGTAGCCGGATTGCACCCACGTTGTCGTGATTGGCCGCGATATGTAACGGTCTGCCGCCCGATGACCAGGCGTAGCCACCGATGCCTTCGATGTCTGCTCCATTTGCGATCAACAGCCGTGCGATTGCGACGTTATCCTCGCGAAGCTGAGGCGTCCACCGTACCCAAGGATTCATATTTCGGGTGAGGAAGGTTGCTCCGGTTTCAGGTGCATCCTCTGTGTAGTAGCGAACCTTTGCCAATTCGGGATTAGCTTCTAACATGCTTGACACGGTTGCGAGATCGACGCGATCGATCGCCATCAAGAGTTCTAGGCGTTCAGCGATCATCTCCGCGCTGAATGTCTCGTAGTCTTCACCTCCATCTAGCGTAAAACCTGAAAGATCTACATTCGAAACGCCTGCTTTGAGAATTGCGCGAGCAACACCGTAGGGTGGAAAGTACTCAGCGAGAAAAGGCGTAATGGCGACATCTCGGTATCCGCTCTTTACGAGCTTAGTCCGATCAGCTCCAGCGCCTTGGATCCCTATGTTGGATTGGAGTCTTAAAGGTGCGTCGAACGTACCAGGATCGAGATGGATCGTGTCCCCATCATTGGCCAAATTCAGAGCTGCTTGGATCGTTTGATGGTCTCGCTCGGCGCCAACATAATGGTTGGTTGCTACGTCGGTCAAGGCGAAGTCGCCGACAAAATCATCGAAGTACTCGATTGTCTTTGTACTCGCTTCGTAGCCCTTCGCGGTCACCTCGACGCGGTATTTTCCCGGGTGCAGTGAAGCTTGGTAGGTGCCCTCAGCATCCGTGATGACCACATGCGAAAGCCCGTCACGCTGAATCGCAACGTGCGCGTAGTAGATGGGATCGCCAGTACTATCGTCGACGACGCTTCCGCTAAGTTTGTAGATCGAATGGTCGTCCGAATCAAGCGGAGGGAGTGCTGCGAGCGGCTGGACGTAGCTATCGGGATTAATGTCGCGAGTGAGCGCATCCGATTCGACGACGATTGACTGTAAACGCGCAGCGCCACGATCGAATGGAGTACTTGCCGGCGATTCGGTCCAAAGCGTCAATGCGGTTAATTCGCGATCTGGTCCGATGTACCCAATGACACTCGGTTTCTCGGCAAGTGTTCCGTTTACATCCGCGTAAATCGCTCCGTCGTTGCGTTGGCCGGCTACCCCCTGAAAGCTCGTACCTGCAGACGAAGTGTAAATTTGGAATACATCGCCTCGCCTTATGAGCGTGATCGTTTCGGCGGTTCCGGTCCGATCACGCGGATCGATGTAATAACTCCAGTAGCCTCGGCTGACGATCGCAAAAGGTCGATTCCCAGGTTCCATTTCTCCGCCAAGACTATCGAACCCAAAAATCAAGTAAGCGCCATCGAGAAATTGTCCGTGGTCAAACTGAAGGTACATGCCGAATCGTTCCCCTTGGCGCTCGCCATCGGGTACGAGCTCTGTACTTCGTGGATCTAGCGTGATGCTGATGGTGAAGTCGTTGCCACCAATCGCCTCGACGATTTCTGGATGAATGTCGCTTTCGAGACCTGGAAAGAAGCTTGGCCACGAAACGACGTATCCATCCTCTCGGAATGCATGATCGAACCAATCTCTATACGGGTTGTTGCCGTTGAGTATCTGGAATCCATCGTCGTGCAGTATGACCTGATCGCGCTTGAATCCAGCTTCGATAGGTTCGAGGTCAGTTAAACCAGTGAAGACCGCGCGTTCGGCCTCGATGGAGAAAACCAAGCACAATGTCGACACGATTGCAAGAACGGCTGGAGTTTTCATGTTTTTGCTTTAAACACTTTGTTTGGTTGACGCGGTGTCACCTATTTGAGAAGATTAGACGTAATGTGCGTCTGTACGACCGCATCAGATTCAAGGGTTCATTGTGAGTGTGAATCCGAACGACCGTATAAAAATGCACATTTTTCTGAAAAACAAAATATGATTATCCGTAAGATCTTTTCATATTTTTCGATGAAGGTATCCGAACGAGGTCAAGTCACGATTCCGAAGACGTTACGTGACGAGTTTGGAATGAACCGTAACGTTGAAGTCGAGTTCGTTCCGACTGAAGAGGGTCTTCTCCTCAAGAAGTGCGTTAAGACAACACACCCTCTGGAACGTGTGTTTGGGATGTTCGAGGGTCTTGGCTCTACTGATGAGTTCATTGAAGCGATTCGTGGAAGATGATCACTGCCGTCGACACCAACATATTGATTGATGTGTATTTTCGAAGCGATCGATTTGGTGAGGAGTCGCTGAAAAGGTTGGAGAACGCATACGACAAAGGCGCGATCATCATATCGAACGTGGTCTACGCGGAGTTAGCCGCAGCGATTCCGACTCGAACCGATCTAGAACGGGCACTCGCCTCATCAAACGTTACCACGTTAGATTCGAATTCAGAGATCGCGTTCGAAGCGGGTCGTCGTTGGCGAGAATATCGTCAACAAGGAGGTCCAAGAAGCCGCATAATCTCCGACTTCTTAATCGGCGCACACGCGTTACTCTCTGCCGATGTTTTCCTCACTCGAGACAGAGGTTTTTATCGGACGTATTTTCCTGAGCTTTCGTCGATGTAGTTTTGAGAGGCATCGAATCGGAGTGAGTTTATGCGTGTTTTCTGCTTCTCTATCTTAGACGCGTGATTGAGCGTTCACATTGGTGACTCCGATGATCCGTCAAAAGGCAGCTTGTTTTGTAGGCAAGTATGTAAGTCCCTAATTGGAGCGGTGGCAGGACGCTTGAGTATCGAGCGACTGCCTCCCTTGCTAAAGGAAGAGGCTCACTGCTGCCAACCAAACGTCGGTCGTACGCACGCCGCCATAGGCCGAGACGGACAGTCCTGCCGCCTTTGACTTCAATGCAGCCTCAGAGTGCTTCTGACTCGCTTAGCATCTGCTTGGTTATCGTCAGTTGCGTCATGCGTTTTTCTGAGAAGCACCTCATCAGGTGTATAGCAATATATGAAAATGTTGTGTCTTGCACATTAAAACGCGAGGTTTTATGGCGCTTTGGATAAACAAGGATTTCGGATGATGATCCCTCTCGGTTTTTTCAGTGTGTGCCTTCGTGCGACTCAGCTTGACGAGACTGCGAGTTTTTACCGGAAGCTCGGATTCACGCCTGTAGGCGAGGACGCACCGGGTCTGAGAATCTCGTTACAGTACGGATCGCAATCGCTGACATTTATGTCGTTTTTGCAGGATAATCTGATCAATTTTCGCGGCGCTCACATACATCGATTGAAGGAATGCATGCGGGAGATCCGCGTTCCAGTCACATTATTTGAGGAATTCAAATCTGAAGAGCGTCTCATGCTCGACGAAGATGGCAACCCGCTGCCTAACAACGAGTGTGGGAGTTTTTCGATCGAAGACCCTGACGAGCACGAGTTTTTCTTCAATACACATCGCGAAGAGCGCGATCCTTTTGAAGCGGCAGTCTCTAGTCCTGCTCCGACCCTAATCGACGCACCATACGCTAAACCGAATCGACCAGAACTGTTGTATTCACTCGTCGTAACCGATCTAGCCGCAAGTCAACGCTTCTACGAGTCGTTAGGTTTGGTCGTAGCGCGTCAAAGCGACATAGCTTGGATCTATCCACCGACAAACGTCGGTGATACGTGGTTCTTGTTCCAGTTGAGATGCGGCGAAGCCAAAAACGTGGTGATTGGACTGAAGAACATGGAATTGAGTACCAACGAACTGAAAGCGATGGGGCTAGAACCCGTAGACGAATCAGGTGTGATCTGGACCGGCCACGATCCCGATGCTCGTAAGTTGGAAATATCTATAAGCGACTTGATGGACACCTGAGTGGGATGTGATGTGGGATTGCCGCACAGTCTGGTTTGACTAATAGTTGTGAGCGTTTGAACGTTCGATTGATCAGAATCTACTCTCGGTTCGTTGAACCTACGGCGATAGACCAACAAAATCACGGATGTTGTAGTGCGATTCGAAAGACGGTAGGGTAATACCAAGAGAATACGACTGTGAGTATTCATTCTCACCGCACGCCTGTGCTGGCAGACCAGAACCGGTTCACCGAGTGCTGTGGGTGGTGAATCCGGATTTTCCTATACTACTGCTTATGCGAGACTCGGTTCTATTCGATTCAAATCATGCCTATGCCATTGTGTGTAACGATTTGGAGGCATTTGTGCGCACGACATCATCACGTTACGATTTGTGCTAGCCAATGGACCGTGACTGGATCACGATGTGACGAAAATTTCCGCCGTAGACGAGTGCACTTGCCTTAACATATTGATCTTACATGGATATTTTGAATTTCAAACAATTCTAGGATGTAGGTGATCCTGTGACAGACAACGCAGCCGATCTTCAACGTCGAATTGACGTATTGGAGCAACGTCTCGAAAGGATGAGTGAGGCCGCAGCACGAGTTAATTCGAGCCTAGATCTCGAGGAAGTTCTACAGGAGCTTCTCGATAGCGCTCGAGTACTTACTCGCGCTCGCTACGGGGTCATTGCGACAGTCGATTCGAGCGGTCACGTTGCGGAATTCGTTACTTCTGGCTTTACGAAAGGAGATAACGATCGCATGGTCGCTTGGTCAGAAGGACCGAACCTCTTTGAGCACTTTCGAGATCTACGTGAGCCGATTCGACTCGCTGATCTTCCGTCATATGTCAACTCGCTTGGCTTTTCAACTGACGTTATACCGGCAAGAACCTTTCAAAGTACACCTCTCTATCACCGCGGAGCACAAGTAGGTAACTTTTTTCTAGGTGGCAAAAGTGGGGATCGAGAATTCACCGCGGCTGACGATGACGTATTGCGTGCGTTCGCGTCACAAGCCGCGACCGCAATTGCGAACGCTCGTACGCGCCGAAATGAACAACGTGTACGAGCCGATTTGGATACACTCATCCAATCATCGCCCGTTGGAGTCGCGGTTTTTAGTGGTCAAACGGGCGAACTTATTTCATATAACGGGGAAGCCAGACGAATCGTCGCAGAGTTAGAAACACCTGGGCGCGATATCGAAGAGTTGCTCAGCGTCCTGACTTGCCGTCGGGCTGACGGTCGAGACTTCTCATTAGAAGAATCACCGCTGGTTCGCTATTTAAGTGATCCGGAAACGGTTTACGCAGAGGAGATCACACTGTCGGTTCCGGATGGTCGAAGTGTCTCTTTGCTCTGTAACGCGACGCCGATTCGGTCTCAGGACGGCGTGGTAGAGTCAATGGTCGTGATCATGCAAGACTTGGCTCCGATCAAGCAACTTGCTCGATTGCGGGGTGAGATCTTTAGTAAAGTGAGTGTTGAGTTACGTAATCCGTTGATCGCTATCAAAGGTTCCAGTGCCACCGCGCTAGACGCCAACCCACGTCTAGATTCAAATGAAATGCTCCAGTACTTTGGCGTCATCAACGAACAAGCCGATCGAATGCGCGGGTTAATCGGAAACCTGCTTGACTACGGGAGGATCGCGACCGGCACGTTGGAGCTGAATCCGGTTGTTATTGAAGTCGCGACGCTGATCGAAAAAGGTCACAAGGCATTTCAGGCCGAATTCGAACATCGTGCTGTCAACATTGAGATAGATTCGGATTTGCCAGGTGTTCTCGTGGATCCGGCTCGCATTGAGCAAGTGATCAGTACGTTACTGTTGGTCATTTCTAAGCACGCCGATCCTCTCTATGCCTTGGAGGTTACTGCGTCGCGACAAGATGTGCTCGTCGCAATAGGACTCGAAGCTACTAACTGGCGCATACCGAGTACGCGCCTCCCGCACCTATTTGATCGATACAGCGTGCCTGGTAACGAGCAAAATCCTGCGGTAACTGACGATGCGGAGATTGATCTCGCCATTTGTCGAGGATTAGTTGAAGCCAGCGGCGGTCGAATTTGGGCGGAAACTAACGCGTCTCACGGTCGTACAAGAATCACTTTTACCGTGCCGATGGCACTTGACGCTCGTCTGTCCACACCGTTAACACCAAAAGTTGGGTTTCATTCGTCATCGATCACCGCTTCTTCGAGTATTGCGCAGATTCTGGTAGTAAATGCGAATCCTCATGTGCAACGCTACATTCAAGAAGCGCTAACGCCGCCGGAATTCGAAATCACCTTCGCGGAATTCGGCGAGGAACTCAATGACAAATTCGAATCGATCGATCCAGCGTTGGTTCTTCTGGACTTGCAGCAGTACGGTTATGCGCTTCCGAACAAGATCGAAGAGGTTTCAGCGATTTCTGACGCTCCAGTGATATTCATCGCGCCTTATGGAATCGATGAAGTAGTGAGTAGAACACTAGATGCAGGCGCGGCGGATTACATCGTGACTCCTTTTTCCCCCGCAGAATTGATTGCGCGTGTCAGAGGAGTACTGCGTCGCCAGGAGCTCCCAGTTCCGTTCTCACTCGGTGAGCTACAAATTGATTACGACCAGCGGATCGTGCGGATTGGTGAGAATCAAATCGATCTAACAGCTACTGAATACGAGTTACTTCGTGTGTTATCAGTTAACGTAGGACGAGTAATGACCTACTCCATGTTGTTACGTCAAGTTTGGGGCAAAAGAGATCAAGACGCAGACGATCCGACAATAGTCAGAGCTGTCGTCAAGCGGCTGCGCAATAAACTTGGTGATGATGCGGCGAAGCCTGAGTATATCTGTAATAAGCGAGGAGTAGGGTACTTTATTAGCACGAGCATCGAGTAAGCCTCTATCACGGCAAGTCAAATCCCGTTGCTAAGAACGAATACTCTTGTAGGTTTTTGCGCGAACCGCCATTTGTTCTTGGATGAATATAACGAAGAAAACAACTGTGATTTCAGATCGGTCGAGAACGTCTAATCTGATCGTTCACAAGACTTTCTTGGTGATCTCTCAATTTAACCGGCGAGTGTCCAGCTAGGAAACGTGAAACTACACTGCATGGCTTTCAACGTGACGTAGATTCGAATATCGGCGTAAACTCGTCCTACACAAACGAAGTAAGTACAGGGGACCGAGTTGGCTTGAAGGAGCTCAAGTATGACGAGATATAACGGATGGAGGCGATGTCTATATTTAGATAACAAAATAGTTACAATCACGCCGATAAGGCGGATTTGAGATGAAAAAGCGGTTCATCCCTTCGCTATGAAGCCGGCGAAACGTTCTCTGCGACGGATACTGTCGAGATTTACTTACGCCTTGACCTGTGGCCGCTCGAACAATAACTGAGGGACATTTCTAAATTGGTGTCGAACGCATCGTTTGATGCTCGAGATGCGCCAGTCCTCATAACTGGTGCCTCAGGTCACGTCGGAGCGAATCTCGTGCGCAGGCTAGTCACGGAAGGTGCGAACGTTCGTGTGTTGTTGCAAGGCAGTAGCGGAAATGAAGCACTGGACAATCACAATGTAGAGCGCGTGTATGCGGACATAAGAGACCTCGATGCCACACGAACGGCACTAGATGGTTGTCGAGGTGTGTACCACTGTGCTGCGAAGGTTTCGACCATCGATGGGAATCGTGCGCACCGACGTGAGATTTTCGAGTCCAATGTACTTGGTACGCGTCATGTCCTTCAAGCGGCTCGAGAGGTTAATGCGGGTCGAGTCGTTGTCACTGGATCGTTTAGCGCCGTGGGGTACGACCTGGATGACCCTTCGGCTCCGAGTGATGAGACGATGCAGTTCTATCCCATGGAGCGAACCATGCCGTACGAACGAAGTAAGGTACTGGTTGAACATGAATGCCTTCGAGCGGTAGCGTTGGGTCAGGATGTTGTTGTGGCTACTTGCTGTGCGGTGGTGGGTGGCGAGGACTACATCCCTTCACGTTTGGGTAGGACCATGTGCGATTACGCGAATGGCAAGCTCAGAGCGTATGTTGACGGCGGTTTTGCATTCGTAGCAGCTCGCGACATTGTTGAAGGCCATCGCCTTTGTATGCAACGTGGCCGAACGGGCGAAAAGTACATCTTCGCGAGCGAATACAAGACAATCTCCGACATATTAGACCTGTATTCGGAAGTCACCGGTATACCGCGCCCTAACCGGCGTATGCCTACGCCATTGATGTATGTGTTCTCGGAAGTTGCGAGTTTTTACTTAAGTCGTTTCCACCCAAGTTTCCCGCAACGCTTCACACCTGGCGCGATTCGTCTGCTCCAGAAGCGACGACATGCCAATATCGACAAAGCAAGACGCGAACTTGGCTTCCAGCCCACTAGCATCCGAGATGCGGTTCATGAAGCGTACGCCTTTCACTATGCTCGAAATTCGATTGTCAATAAAGATGCAAAACTTCCTCGATCGTTCAACGAGGATGAAGAGCAAAGTGAGTTCGAGCGAACACCTGAATTTGCATCACCGGGTAATTAATGATGGATGCTCATCGCGCCACCTCACCACCTTCATTTGAGGATTCGACTCGATTGCGCCAACAGGCGCGCGCCGCGGGGATGGATCCCAATTACTGGTACCCCGTCGCGAAAGTCGATCAGGTCAGGAGAGAGAGTGTCATTGAGGTCGTATTTTGGAAGCACTCGATCGCGCTTTTCCGCTCCTCAGAAGGCAAGTTTCACGCGGTAGACAATCGATGCGCACACCGCCAAGTCAAGCTCTCCCTGGGAGAAGTCAGGGGGTGCCAACTCAAGTGTGCGTACCATGGGTGGACTTACGATGGAAATGGTCAGATCACTGACATACCGCACGAACAGTTTGGGCGATCAATTCCAAAGCTCAAATTACGTAGCTATCCGGTATTAGTTCGCTACGGTTTAGTCTGGTTGTTCTTAGGTGATCCAGAACTTGCAGATGAACGCAAGATCCCAGATATTCCTGAGCTAGAAGGTCCAGATCGATGGGCATGTGTACCGATGGTCTTCGACTGGACCGCCCATCATTCCATGATCATCGACAACGTCAGCGATTTCACGCATGCACACTTGCATAGGCACTACAAGCCGTTCGAAGACGCATCGCTCACACGTTGCGAGACTATTCAGGACGACGTTCATGTCGCCTACGACGCGAAGGTAGGGCGAGGTCGAATTTCTGGTCGGTTTGTCGACCACGACAACATCGACACCGGACACATCGAATTGTGTTATCAGTACCCATATCAATGGTCGAATACTGACGACGCAATCAAGCACTGGCTCTTCGTGTTACCGATTAATGAACGATTGACGCGAGTTTTCTTTCTGTTCTATTTCAAATCGCTCAAGATTCCGTTGACTCCGATTCGAATCCCAAGGTTTGCTATGGAGCTCGTATTGAGGCTTTCGAATCGATGGTTGATTGCGCCACTACTAGATCAAGATCGGTTCGCGGTGGAGGCTGAACAAGCGGGGTATGACCTGCATTGGGACGCGCCGCCAATTGAACTGAATCCTGTCGTAAGAGAGTTTCAAGCCGTAACGGTACGGAAATGGCGCGACCATCTTGCGCGCGATGATCCTTCCAAGAACATCGCAGTTATGACTCGATGAGCGATTTCTTCGTTTTATCCGGTCGGAGCCTTATTGACGCTACAGCAATCTTGGGTGTGTTTCTCCTTGCGTTATTCATTGGCTCAATGTTCTTGCCGGGTCGACGAATTGATCTAACAGACGCTGAAGGAACAAAACGGAGTTTCCGCCTAAATGGCGTCTTGGTACTTGCCCTGTCGTTAATCGTCGTTGGTGCCGGTCATGTACTCGGTTGGTTTTCGATAAGTCAAATCCAATCTCGATTTTTCGCTCTATTTATCGTGGCAAACGTGTTCGCGTTTGTGCTATCTGGCTTACTCTTTTGGCGAGGAAAACCAGTCAAGCGCGACGGTGTGTGGCGGGAGTTTTTCTTTGGTCGTGACCTGAACCCGGTCTTGATGGGTATCGACCTGAAGTTCTTTAGCTACAGACCATCGCTAATCGCGTTGGCGTTATTCAATATTTCGTTCGCTGTGGTCCAATACGAAACGTACGGTCATCTGACGCTCGCGATGACGTTGTACCAGGGTTTCACTCTGATTTACATATTCAACTACTTCCAGTTCGAGTACGGTATGGTGCACACGTGGGACATCGTCAGTGAACGCTTTGGCTGGATGCTGGTATGGGGTAACTATGTCCTAGTCCCTTTCTTTTACTGCATCGGCGGTTGGTGGTTGGTGCATGCGCAACACGATCTCTCGATAGGAGCAGCTATCGGCTTAGTTGCATTGTTCGTGATCGGTTTCTGGATGTTCCGTGGTGCGAACCAACAGAAGCACCGCTTCAAACAGGAGGCTGACATCAAGATCTGGGGGAAGCCAGTTCAGACGCTTGAAGGTCGCCTACTCATATCCGGGTTTTGGGGCATTGGTCGACACCTGAACTACACCGGCGAAATCTGTGTTTACCTTGCTTTCATTTTTACGACAGGATTCGAATCCTGGATTCCGTATCTTCTACCCGCTTGGTTAATCGTGTTGTTGTCGCATCGGTCGTGGCGTGATGAACAACGATGTCGTGGGAAGTACGGCGAACTCTGGCAGAGGTACACCAAACGCGTGCGTTTCTCCATGATCCCGTATGTTTACTGAAAGGCGCGATTTTGGAGCTTAATCAAGAGCCAGAGTTTCGGTCTGGAAGTCCTCTCTCCAACGCACCACGCCTGTCTGGTGGCTGGCCGTTGGTTGGTCATCTGCGCGAGTTTCAGAACGATCCTGTCTCGACGCTCAGTCGCGGGGTCGCTGAAAACGGAGATGTCTTTCAATTCAAGCTCGGCCCGAAAAAGTTCGCGCTATTCGCTGGTCTGTCCGCGCACGACTTCTACTTCGGCGCTTCAGATGATCTACTCGATGCCAAGTCAGTGTACCGCTTCACTGTACCGATTTTTGGTCGTGGTGTGGCGTACGATGTTGCTCCCGAAATAATGACAGAACAACTGGGGTTTTTATTTCCGGCGCTCCGTCAATCAAACATGATGCGCTTTGCGCGAATCATGTTTGAAGAGGCAACGCAATTCGCTGATCGGTTGGGGAACGAAGGAGAATTGGATCTTCCGGTCGCGATGAACCAGTTGACGGTCAACATTGCCAGTCGCTGTTTTTTAGGTGAAGAGACTCGGCGGGAGGTCGATTCCGGTTTCGCTGCTGCCTACCACGAGCTACAAAACGGAATCAATACTCTCGGATTTTTCTTCCCGCGACTTCCTATCCCCGCTCATCGACGCCGTGATCGAGCGCGTGAAAAGGTAGTAGAGATATTTAGTCGGATCATGTCAGAGAGACGGGCGAACGGCGCGGAATACGAAGATTTGATGAACGTGTTGATGCATGCGCGCTACAAGAATGGTCGAGGGCTGACCGATGACGAAATTACCGGAATACTTCTGACGGCTCTCTTTGCGGGTCAGCATACAAGCGCGGTTCTGGCTACGTGGACTGGACTTGAACTGCTTCGTAATACCAGTTATCTCGAGCGAATTAGGTCGGAAATGCGAGAGGTACACCTAGGAGAAAACGGTATGACGTTGGCGACGCTCAATCGGCAACAGCTGATTGAAAACGCAGTGCGCGAGTGTGAACGCCTCCACCCGCCATTGATTCTGCTCATTCGTAAAGCGTTACACCCTCTTGAATACCGCGGAGCCATAGTTCCTCGCGGTACCTTCGCGATCGTGTCTCCTGCAGTGTCGCATCGACTGGCTCATGTATTTGCAGACCCAGAACGATTTGATCCTGATCGTTTCGACGCGCCTAGAAGCGAAGAAAAGCAACATCAGTACGCGCTTATCGGATTTGGAGGCGGCAAACATCGATGCATGGGCAAGAACTTTGCCATCATGCAGATTAAGGCACTGTGGACGGTTTTGTTCGATCGATTTGACTTTGAACTTGAGGGTACATTTCCGAAACCAAATTACGGTAGCTGGGTAACTGGTCCGCAGGAACCTTGCCGACTGCGCTACAAACGACGAACCCTCGGGAGCGTTTTCCACCAATAGGCAACGCTGTGGTTTATGACATTGCCGTTGTTGGCGCAGGACCGATCGGTAGTTTGTGTGCGATCGCCCATGCACAGCGTGGCGCCCGAGTTGCGTTGTTCGAAGGAAATTCAAAAGCGTCGACAAGGTTAGCCGGTGAGTGGCTGCATCCATCGGCGGTGCGTACGCTGCGAGACACGGGTGTTGTACTTAGGACGTGCGCTCACAGCAGCGTGGGAAAAGGATTCATCGTCAAACCCGAAGACGATTCTGATGCGATTGTGCTCCCATATGCCGACGATGCTGTCGGATTGACGTATGAGCACGCGCAGCTCGTTGCGGAGTTGCATCGAACGATTACAGATTACCGCGAGATCGATTTCTATCAGCCTGCGAAAGTTCGAAGCATAGAACAAGGTCGTGTCGTATTTACACGCAACCGAGCAAACTGCGAAGTCGAAGCTCAGCGCATCGTTGGCGCAGACGGACGTGCATCCATCGTTCGGAAATCACTTGGTCTATCGACCAGTCGTCACATCTGTTCACGCATGATCGGTGTACTGATTGAAGGTGTCAAGGTTCCGCATGAGGGTTTTGGGCATGTCCTCTTGGGTGGACCAGGACCTGTCTTAATGTTTCAGTTAGGTGAGGAGCGTGTACGAATCATCGTTGACGTGCCATTGAACCACTGGTCACCACAGGATCGAGTTGGCGTATTGACGGAGTCATATGGTCACTTATTTCCTGCCAATATTCGTGAAGCGTTCGTTTCTTCACTCGTGAATGGACGTTTTCAAGCTGCTGCAAACGAAATTCGACCACGGGTAACTTATGGATGCACAGAACGCGTTTTAGTGGGTGATTCCGCCGGTAACTATCACCCGTTGACTGCAGTCGGAATGACGCTCGGGTTTGGAGATGTCGTAGAGCTTGCTGCGAGTCAGAATTTTCGCGCGTTCGAAAAGAGCCGTCTCGCGGCGACGCGTACGCCCGAGCTCCTTGCTTTAGGCTTGTATGAAGTGTTTGTCGATCAACGAACCGAAGCGGCCAAAGTTCGACGCGAAGTGTATCGAGTATGGCGAGCGAGCGGCAGTAGACGCGATCGAACCATGGATCTGCTTGCTTGTGAGGACGTATCTGTCTCTCGGCTTGCGTTGACATTTTTTGAAATCGTCGCACGAGCGATTTTCCACTCGCTCCCTCGAGCTATGAATTTGAAAGCGTGGCGGCAATTCAGAAATCTCATAAGGATGCTGCGCGCGAGGATCGGCGACTTTCTGCGCGGATCGATTGCCTTGCGGAAGTCCGATTTAACAACGGAAGAACGGCATGCTCGAGCGCACGAACGACTAACACGAGCATTGTTAACCTCAATGCAGTCAAATCCCCGCAATCTCGATAAGAACGAAGAGACTAGACATCAAACCACGATTGACGTAAGCGATTCAATTCACGCCGCTGTTCGCAATATGTTGACCTTACAGGCGCAAGATGGGAGTTGGGAAGGCGAGATGCTCTGGTGCCCAATGTTGGGCGCACAGTACGTACTGCTACATCACATACTGGGAGAGCCAATTGAGCCAGAACGTCGTCATCTTCTATTGCGCCAATTCGCCACGTCTCGAATACGTGGTGGTGTTTGGGGACTACACGATCACTCAGAACCATATCTCTTTGTAACGACATTGGTGTACGTTGCCTCAAGGATATTAGGCGTACCACCTGACGATGAACTTATCGCCGAAGCAGGCGAGTTTATCCGGAGAGAAGGCATTCTGTCGATCCCCAGCTGGGGGAAATTCTGGTTGGCGGTACTAAATCTGTACGAATGGCGCGGCGTTAACGCTGTACTCCCCGAAATATGGCGACTATCTCGTTGGCTACCAGTGCATCCTTCGAACTGGTACTGCCACACACGTCTGATCTACATGGCGATGGCGACGATATACGCGAGTAAGTACCAAGCACCGAAATCACGATTGGTAGATGAACTACGCGCTGAACTTTACCCTAATGGATACGAAAACGCTAAGTTCAGGAAGTCTCGAAACACTTTGCGGACCGATGATTTGTTTGCTCGACCGACACGTCGACTTCGATTTGGCTTTCAACTTGCAATGTGGTACGAACGCTTACATAGTCGAAGCGTCCGCCGCCGCTGTGTCGCCGACATGCTGCAACGCATTCGATGGGAGTTGGAAAGCTCGCACCATACGAGTATTTCGCCAGTAAGTGGCCTCCTGAACATACTCGCTCTATGGCTTCACGATAAGGACGATACGGATGTCCAGCTTGCACTCACTCGACTTGAAGACTGGATTTGGGAAGACGACGAAAGAGGAACCCGTGTGACGGGTGCTAGGAGCGCGTCTTGGGATACGGGATTTGGATTGCAGGCGTTAGCGTTGCTTCCGGGAGTCGATGGCGTATCTCGATCATTGAAGCGCGGAGCGGATTTTCTACGTTCCCAACAGATTCGCGCCAGTTTTCCAGGTTACAAAGACGCATTCCGAAATGACCCCAAAGGTGGGTGGTGCTTCGCGGGTATTTGGCACGGTTGGCCTGTATCGGACTGTACGGCAGAAGCCACGCTCGGATTACTCGCGTCAAATCCCCAATCGTGCGATTCAACCATTCTCTCGGACGCTATACAGTTTATGTTGCGATGTCAGAATCGGGACGGAGGTTTTGGTAGCTACGAGGCGAATCGTTCGTTGATTCGCTTGGAGTGGATGAATCCTGCCGAGATGTTCGGAGATTCGATGACCGAAATGTCATACGTTGAGTGCACGGCATCGTGCATGGCTGCGCTCGCCGCGATCAAAACGTCCCATCCTGAGCTTGTCGATGCGGATGTGATTGAAGCGATGACGCGAGCCGATGTTTGGTTACGTCGGGAACAAGCGGACAACGGGTCATGGCGAGGGGTCTGGGGTGTTCAATTCATCTACGGGACGATGTTCGGTGTTCGCGGTCTGTTGGCATCAGGCGCACGATTGAGTGATACTGCTATCCGAAGTGCATGCCATTGGATACTTGAGCAACAGAGGTCCGATGGTGGATGGGGCGAACATCATTCGGGCTGCAAAACGGCACGTTTCGTCCCGCATGATGAAAGTCAGGTTATTCAAACTGCGTGGGCATTAATCGCGCTACTCGAAGCGAATGACTCAAATTGGGGTGCGATCTCTAAAGGTGTCAAATATCTAGTCGACGAGCAAGGTGCTGATGGTGATTGGCCTCGTCAAGACATGGCTGGAGTTTTCTTTAGGACGGCGCTTCTAGATTACGAGTTGTATCGCCAGTACTTTCCTCTCTATGCACTTGGGTTGTATGAACAACGTCGCCACAAGCGCGAACGGCTGAACTAGGTCACACTATTTCCTGTTTTGGTTGAAAGTGCTCAGACCGCATGTTGGTAGCCGCATGCTGCGCATCCTATTTCAAACTGATATCTGCATTCGCGGAGTCAAAGAGCCGCGTTCAGAGCAAAGCATCGACGATGCGTTTTAACACGCTTAAGCGGAAAGATCGACCAATTGAGTTCAGACCGGAAACGTATGAGACGGTGCGGTCACTAGCACTTCTTAGTTCGTTGTCAACTCTGGTTTTACACTATCGAATAGCCATTTCAAGGCCGAATTCGATCGAACAGCAACTTTAGTCGCTGCGACGGTTGCATATACCTGTCGGCGCGGTATTTTTGCTTCAGCGCCTGTCTGAAAGGCGGGATTTGAGTGAATGCGTCGCAATGTCAAGACGGCTAAACCGAGCGTTACCGCGAGGAAACGACGCACCCCGCTCTCATGTGAGGGAATCAGCTGCACGTAGCGAAGCGCCGCTTCAAGGTCGCGCTGAGCGACCTGAACTACCTGAATGATCTTTGGGATAACACTCAGCTTATTGTCACATGATCCGTTACCTTGAACGTTGAGCGTGCTTTGTGGTAGCCAAGTTGCCCCTCGGATCCGATCTTCGCGATGATCTTTGAGGATGTTAACGAGTTGAAGTCCTCGACCAAACTGCACTGACAGTTTGCTTAGTTCGGTCTTCCGCGAATCAATAATGTGTGAGTAATCGCACAACACGTCCGTGATCATCTCACCTACGACACCTGCCACGAAATAACAATATCGTTCAACATGCGACATAGTCGGTAATCCCGCTTCATCAGTATCAACGAACTCCGCCATGCCTTCACACATGATTTTCACGCAACGTTCAATCGGTTGTCGCTGGCCAGATCGTAGCTCTCTGTGATAGTCGATGACCGCGCCGACTTGTGATACGAGTTCTTGCTCGCTCTTAGATGTTGCTGCGGTTAAAAGAGGAGTGAGATCGTGTGCGAACGTGCTGGTCGGCGCTAGTCCTTGTACAACGTCGACAAAACGACTAAGAAATTCTCGCTTGTATTCGACGGATAGTGTTGGTTCATCTTCTATCGTATCAGCGATGCGACAGAGCAAATATGCGTTGCCGATGGCATATCGAACCTGAGGAGGTAAAAGTGGAATGGTTAACGCAAATGTTCTCGATACCTGCGCTAGTGCCCTCGCTTGGTAACTATGAAAAGAATAGCGAGGCTCAGGTCGCATTTCTTCAATTCGTTTCGACTGCAAACGCAATATCCATACTCGTAGTGAATTCGAATGGGTTTCCTCGATCTAATGAGATTGCCTCACGTGTTGGAGATCTGAGGGTTTTAAACGGAGCTAGAGTGACAAATCCGACCGAGTGCTTTTGCTTTAAGCACTTAGATGAGTCGTCGTGAAAATTCGTGGCATGACGCTTAGTACCAAGGGGAGACGGAAAACGACGCATCACGGTAGGAGTCGGGGAACCTAATGAAAATCCTCGCGCCTGGATTCTGATTTGGTAGGAGTCGATCAGCAACTTAGTTTTGTCGTTATTCGTGACGATAGAGATTCTGTCCGGTCAGCATTGCGGGATTGACTTTCGTGACGAACATCACGATATGCCTCTAGTAGCTCCTTAATAATGATAAAACTGGGATATTAACATAAAAAAGAGATAAATAAGAGATATTAGAGTGCTCTAACACCGTTTCTGTCGTTGTAGGGGTAACAGTCTGGCCGGGTACTACGATGAAGATACCTCAGAATTTACCTGTGGGTCATTTTTGTGGAGTGGTCGACGTCTAATATCTGTAATCGTGCATAGTGCGGCTTCTTTCATTCACTAACTTTTTTGTCCTTCCTGCAGGACAACCTAATCAATTCTCGTGATGCCTACATTCATTGGCTGCAGGGATATATGAAGCGGATTGGGATTCCCGTCACCTAATTTGCGAAATTCAAAACTGAAGAGCGTCTGATGCTTGACCACGAAGGAAATCCCTTACCTGACAATGAGTGTGGAAGTTTTACGATCGAAGATCCTCAGGAACGTAATCACTTTCTAAACACATTGCGAGGAACGCGAACCTTTCGATACGGCGGTTACTATCGCGACACCGACATTGGTTGACGCGCCTTACACTGAACGAAATCGCCTCGATGTACTGTACACACTCGTCGTTGAAGATCTAGACACATGTCGACGCTTCTATGAGTCGTTAGGATTAGTTGTCGCGCAGCAACACGAAATCGCATGGGTCTATCCACCTCCAAATGTTGGAGACCCTCGGTTCTTGTTTCAGTTGAGGCGTGGTGAGAGCAAGGATGTAGTGATCGGAATACGAAGGTCGAAAACGCGTCAAGAGACTCTGAAAGCGTTGGGATTAGAACCTGTGGATCAGTCGGGAGTGAATTGGCGCGGTTACGATCCTAATGGTCGGAGTTTGGAGGTATCCATCAAGAAATAGGGGCACAGCTGATCGAGTTACCGCACGCGGGATCGTACGATCGAGGTTGACGGTGTGTAGTGCCCTGTGTTAGACATTCGCTTCGGCGAGAGCTCGACAAAATTCAATGAAAGCGGATTTTTGTTCGTTTTCTAGCTTGCCGTCTGCGATGCACCCATATCGATGAATGCCGTTGAATGCGCTCACTCGAGTTATCCAATGATCGTCCATGTGCATTACGTATGAGATGCTAGCTTTATGTCCAGCAATAACCAGATTTGGATACGGGATAGCTACTGCGTTTGCCTCAATTTCTTCGACAAGAACCGCACCACCGAATACGGTTTTCGAAAAGTAGCGTGTCCACGCGTCAATACCTGACTGGTAGACAAGGAAATTTTCGGAATCCGACAGTATGTATCCATCTGGAACCGAAGCCAAATCTTGATTAATTGCGCTGCCTTCCGCACTATGTAGCCTCAGGACGTCCTCGCTTGAGAAGGTATCAGTTAGCAGAGAGGAAAGAGAAGGATCTAGACTACGCTCAATCCTGTGTCTGATACTAATCGTTGGAGCTACTAGATTAGCTTTTGACGTATAGTCTCGTTCGCTCGGTAGCTGTGTTTGCATCACTATTGCATTAGGCGGAACCGCAACTGGTTCTCGATCGCGTTTTCGCGCTTGCATTAACAACCTGTGTATCGCTTTACTCTGTTTGCCCGATAGTTCTTGAGCGAGTGTTATTACTGAAAAGACATCCGTTAGTCGTTCACGATACGGTTTGAGAAGTTCCTGATCCGCGGGAGATAACAATTCGAACGCTTCGGCCATTGGCATGATGACGAACGCACTCGAATTGCGCGGGTCGTTGATCGTCTCAAAGAGTCGAGTATGTATTTGTCGTGTTTGCTGAAATTGGAATTCGAGTCCCTCATGAACCTCCGGTGGCAGTTCATCGGGGCTTGACAACCTGGATATCGCGGCCATCTTACGTTTCTCGTTTTGTATCAGTTGTACGGTTTCGTCCTCTTCAAACTGCGCACGTCCGAACTGATGGAGGTAATCAGATGGGTCGGTCGCGACGGAGAACCGCTCGCCAGATGAGAATAGAGCCGATTGAAATTCCTTGCTAAAAAATACCTCTGGCGCCATTTTTCTCCCGATAATGTCGAACTGCGCCAATACGCTTTCCGGAAAACCCCACGTCGGGATATCTCCTCCGCCTGCTTCTTTCCATTCGTTCAAGAAGTACGCG
This sequence comes from Candidatus Azotimanducaceae bacterium, assembly GCA_965220235.1. Classification (GTDB taxonomy): domain Bacteria; phylum Pseudomonadota; class Gammaproteobacteria; order Pseudomonadales; family Azotimanducaceae; genus Bin55. The sequence goes on from OZ244815.1 coordinate 1,308,134, forward strand.
TCTTCGGTGTCGTGCGTCAAATTCGTCGAATCATGGCGACCCTCGGTTAGCACGGATACAGCCGTTAACGCGATCGCGATCGTTACCAGCCCTATGACAAACAGTGATTTAGCAGTAGGTGACTTCATCCGTTTGGTCACGACCTATACGACTCGGTGAATTACAACACGTTGGTTCTGTGAAGTTTCAGTTGATCAGACGATTAGAACTTCCGTGTGTTACCAGAAGAAGGAGGTTCGCACACGGGTCTTGTTTCGACCTCGCGTAATCGTGTCGGAGCGATATACCCGATGCGACGCCTTGCTACACGGTTGGGAGTATGGCTTCAATGTCACTACTTGAAAAGCTGTGTCAAACTTAGAAATTCCAATCTTGACACGGGTGCGATTGATTTTTGATTCTCTGACCCTCTATATCTCATTAGAAGTACTTGGAGATGAAAATGTCGATCTTAATCAGCAAGATTTTCCTGGTTTGCCTGGTTGCTTCACTTGTTGCCGCCTGCGGTGGTGGAGGCGAGGGAGGCGAAGGCGGTAACGAAGCCAGCGAAGGTGCCGGACACGGTGGTGAAGGTGGCAATGAAGGCGGTAACGAAGGTGCAAATATCCCGTTCGTTAGCGACGGACGGAGTCTAGGTCAGTATGCCTCGCCGATTTTGCAGTTCGATGAGAGTTATGCAGGTTTGCTCAATGACACTGAAATCGCGATACGTTTTGACGCGGGAAACCGTCGATTTTTCGCGAGGATTCGGAATGAAGCCTCGTTACCTGTGTGTGATGTGAATCCGACCGTCGAGCTTGATGGCTACTACGTTGTCGACACGTTATCACCTGGTAGAAACCGATTTGCCATTGATGGACTTCGTCCATACGACACAGCTGAGTTTGAATTCCAATTAGCCGACGACGTAGCGTTTGATGAATGGGTCGTTATGATCGAGACGTTCGGCTGTTCAAGCGCACCAAGTGGGACAGGCGCTGGAGGCGAAGGCGGCGAGGGCTCTCACAATGAAGGTGGTGGCGACGGCGGTAATGAAGGCGGCGGCGACGGTGAAGGTGGTGAAGGCGGAAACGAAGGTAGCGGCGAAGGAGGTGGGGATGCCAACGAAGATGATCCGACGACGCCCATTGCTGACGTCGCGTCTGGAACATTTCGCAAAGCCGAGTACACCTTCATGTTCGATATGGAGGAAATGGTCTTTCGAGGTACGGTACTCAATCCGACAACTCAATCCATTTGTGGTCTAAAAACTGAAATACACATGGGTGTTGGGAACTCTCAAGTGATTGAACTTGGACCGACCATTCCGTTTGATCTTGCAGCGGGGCGGACCGTCAAGGTGGTCATGACCGCTCCGGCCTACCTACCAGACATGTACTCCGTTCACCCTGAGTCGGTGGATTGCCCATAGGACGTATGCGAATTGGGGAGTACTTCGTTACTCCCCAATTCAGTAGCGAGTGGAATTTATGGTGAAGCAATACGATGACGACAAAAGACTGGCGGGTTCGGTCATCAAAGGTGACCGAAGCGCTCTTAGGTCCTTATTCGACGCTCACTATTCTCATGTGTACCGATATTGTTTACGGTATGTGTCCGTCCCGGATGCAGAGGAAGTGGCTACCGATTCCCTCCGACAAGCCATTCGACGCTTAGACACCTACCGCGGCGAGGCTTCGCTAGGTACATGGATCGCGAGTATCGCGAGGAGCCAACTCAGTATGCATTTCAAAAAGACCAACCGACAGCCACAGATTCACTCGATTGACCAGGATGAACACCTCCGACGGAAGATTGAAAGAATGGCAAACGAACTTGATACACTTGAGCAAACGCAGGAACTGGAAGATCGACAAGCGCTCGTTCATCGGTTGCTAGACGCTCTACCTGGAGACTATGGCGATATCCTTGAGTGGAAATACATCGAGGGACTTTCGGTAGCAGAGATTGCCGGAAGACTCAACACGACATCGACTAGTATCCAATCCAAACTAGCTCGAGCACGGAATGCGTTCAAAGCGCAGTTTGCAGACTCGGGCGTTGATCCACAGCTCGTCGAGGGACTTTCGTGATGAGCGACGAATCGAACACCGACCGTTCTGACGATCCGCTCGAATCACTTTTTGCTGGCGTCGAGCGACGACCGCAACCGAGCGACCAAGCACGTCAGCGCGCGTTTGAAGCGGTTACTGAAGAATGGGAAGCGGCGTGGGAGCGGCGAACGAACATTGTTCGTTTCGTTCCACTAGCGGTTGCCGCGACTTTACTGCTAGGCGTCGTCGGTCTAGTGATGACCATGCTACCGGTGAGCTCGACGCATGCACTTGAGTTGGCTCAAGGGCATATTCACGTCGAAAGCGTTGTATATCGAGCAGTTCAACAACCGGTTGTTGTCGAGTTGAGCGATCGTAGCTCAGTCAAGGCGATCGAATCTACACGATGGGTCGCTGGGGATAGTGCCGATGTGAGATTAGCGAAGGGTTCTGAGTTCACGTGGCTAACACCAGCGAAATTGGCGCTCCATCGCGGCAATGCGTACGTAATTACCGACGGACGAACACCATTCTCAGTCAAGACCGCTCATGGACTTATCACTGACATCGGTACCGAGTTTCTAGTGGAGATTAACCAAGGTGACTTAATGGTCGCGGTTCGCGAGGGTCGAATTGAGCTTGCGACAGACACCGAAACCCGTCAGACGTCTCCTGTCGATCTGGGTCAAGCGAGCGTGTTCGAACTAACTGGAGACACCATCGTTGAACGAACCGAGGCAGCCAGTCACGAACGTTGGAATTGGGTGCATATCACGTCAATAGGCTACACCAGCACTGACCCAGTCACGATGTTCCGCACGATCGCCAAGGATCTCGGAAAACAGCTACGATTCGAACACGGTGTGGAAGCACGTTTGCGGGTCGAGGAACTCCATGGCGACTATCGAGGAATGACACCTTGGGCCGCATTCGAGCAGGTTCTCAGGGTCACAGATACGCGTTCTGATGAAGCGAACGACATCATTACCATTTCATTGAATAACTAGAACACCCAAAATCGTTTGGTCGTATACGGGCAACGGATCGCACAGCGACGTGGAACTCTCCTATTTCTCGCACTCGTTTATGTGTGCCACGCATCCGGACAAGACACAGCGAATGATGAGTCATTCCCTGCGTTAGGCGAACCAATACGACAAGCGATCGATAAATACGATCACCTGAATATCTTTTCTTCGACACGTCTGCTACCCAGACGCCTCGTCGTTCAATCGCTACCTGATCGTAACTTACCACCCTCGGAACAGATCAAGCAGCTGCTTGATCCGTTTGACTTGGTATTGATCATGACGGGTCAAGAAACCGGTTACGTAACGATCAGAACCACTTCAGAACCCTCTCACGATGAAGACAACGCCAAACAACGAAGCGTCGCACAGTCGTACATGGAGGAAATCGTTGTCTATGCGCCTGTACGCGTCGACCGAACGGACCGTCGCCAATCGTTGCAACAACAACGACTCAATCAGATTCCCAGTCTCGGTCGCGACACGTTGCGGACGCTGCAGACACTGCCGGGCGTTTCGGCTGATGGCGTTTCAGCGCTTCACAGTATTCGAGGTGGCGACACCAACGAAGTTCTATATCGACTAGACGGTATCGATCGATTCAAGCCGTTTCATTTCGCAGATGTGAATAGCCTGTTTTCGGCAGTGAATCCGAATATCGTCGATTCGGTCGATGTCTACCTTTCAGGCTTTCCTTCGCGATTCGGTACACGCATGACCGGCGTTGTCGACATGCATCTGATGGAACCCGAACGTCCGATTCAAGGTACGCTGGACTTAGGTCTAGTTTCAGCGTCCGCTGACGCGCGAGGTTATAGTGGAAACTGGTCTTGGCTGGTATCCGGACGCATGAGTCTAATCGGCGATGTGCTCAATCGAACCGCTGTCTCGTCCGAGGAGAATCTGGCGATCCCGCGCTTCGACGACGAGCTACTGCATTTGCGATGGTCGGGTCTTTCAGACGAATTCGTCCTCGGTGTATATCGAAGCGGTGAAACTCTCGATGTCGAACGCGAGAGTATAGGGGAACGGGCGAACTCTGAGGTGGATCAGTTCGACGTCTGGATGAGATGGTCGCGCGATTTCGGCAGCGATCTTCGAACGACCTGGCAATCGACTCATTTCGACATCACGCGTACCCGAAATGGAACGAACGAAGTAGGCGAAGAAGCGCGAGGCTCCTTGCACGTGAATCGAGAGTCAACTATTACTTCATTAAGCAGTCAGTGGCGATGGACCCCTGATCGAGACACGGAGCTAAATGTCGGGTGGTCATACCTGCGTCATGACGCTGAAGTCGCGGCGTCACTGACCGCCCGGTACGGTGCACTCGGATTGCCGATACAGCAAGTTGATTCTGAAGCGCGTTATCTCATCTTCGATCGGACTGGACCGAGTAAGCACGTATTCGCATCGATTACGCGCTCACTTACCAGTCGACTGACCGGTACAGTTGGTAGTAGATTCGACCAACACGAAGTCGCGGAGGTGGACTCGCGTGAATTCAGCGGTCGGCTTGCGTTTTCGTATCGCATCACACCTGCGTGGGAAGTTGATCTGGATGTTGGACGTTACCTGCAGCCGCAGTTTCTGCATGAGATTCAGATCGACGAAGGGCGAACAGAACTTGACCCGCCGCAGGTTGCTGACCAAATCAACGTGGGCATCGATTGGGCGTCCACCAATCGATTGACGGTGAGTGCTGATGTATATAAACGTCGAATTCATCAACCGTGGTCTCGATTCGACAACCTGTATAACAGGTTCACGCTATTGCCAGAGTTAGGTAGCGACCGATACTTGATTGAGGCGGACAGCGCACGATCTAAGGGTATTGAACTGGCCGCAGTTTTTACTAGCGATGACTTTAACTGGAAACTCGCTCACTCTCGATTGATATCTAAGGAACGTGTCAACGGTCGGTGGTATCGTCGTTCGTGGGATCAACCGTATACCTTAAAAGTCCAGTTTACATGGAAGCACAACGCCTGGCGGTTCGGGGGCAACTTGACGTACCGCTCAGGCTGGCCGATCACACCATTAGTGCGTGAAGCGACGCAATTACCCACGATTCTGAACGAAGAGCGTCTACCGCACTTTATATCGCTCGATTTGCACTGCGGGCGGACAATTGAATTGAGCAACAGTGTACTGGAAATCTACGGCGACGTTACGAACGCGACGAATCGACGCAACCTCACCGGATACATCTACGATTCGGAATTCAATCGAAAGGATGGGTTGTCCTTACCTATCGTACCTTCAATCGGTGTTCGATGGTCTTTTTGAACTGACTCAGATTCTGAAAAACGATTGAATCGTAAGCGGTTGATCCTGATCGTTCTCACTTGCTTACACGTCAATGGATCTCTGCGAGGTTTTCGTGTTCAAATCACATGGGCATCTCGACACGAGCCGCGAACCCGTAGGAAGAACCGTGGGTTACGCTGCTGTTCCGCGTAAGCTCGAACCCGAATACAGGAACTGACCGTGTTGCTCGACCCAGTCGCCAACGCGAACCAAGTTTCAGCACTGTGTCGTGTGCGCTAAATCGTTGCCAGGTAAGTCTCGGATTGAATAATGTGGATTCATTGTTCATCAAAATCCCATATCCAATCTCGCCTTCAACCGATCGAACGTAATTGATACTTAAAGGTGCTAAGTCGCTGAACTGGCTTGACCTGTCAATAAGATCGTCGAACGCGAGCGACGCGGCGTTTTGCCACTTCGGGTGAATGGCAAGTGTCAGACCCGAACCATCGGCGTTGGCTTTGTATCGAAGTCTGGCGCTCAGAGACGAGCGTTGCGTATCGGTATCGCCACTCCGCGAAGTCGTCCGTCCGTCGAGCATAAAGTCCACGTTTTCGCCGAAATAGTTCAAATTCGCTCCCAATTCAAAGCCAGTTCCTGATTCGTCATCGTCTGCGCCGGTTGCAAGTCGAATATCTGCAGAAGTCACCAGCGAACCGCCTTCGACCTGTCGGTTGAACGAGACGCTACTACCGATGCTTGATTTGGAACTCGAGCGTTCTCGATTCGCTAAAGCGCCGGAATCTCCAACCGTTGAAATGGTTGCGACACCGGCGTCGCCGACGATCGCTAGGTCGATAGATGGTCGTCGCATGACCACGTAGTCGAAGCCTCCTACGAATAAACTCAAATCTGCGTCTGAGGACGGTTCTAACCCGTTTGCGTGCCGGCGGTCGATCTCTGCATCGCCAGAACCGAATCCACCGACCAGGAACATCGAGAAACGATTACCGTTTCCTGCTTGCAGATATGGATAGATGCCCGTGAGTGAGATATCGATCTCGCCTTCACCGTCGGCGTCCATACTGGCGAATTCGTAACTACTCGATGCACTGTGCGTCGCGAAGGCGAGGCCCACAAAAGCGTTTTGATTGATCGCAAGGTCTGCGCCGACATAAACGCTGGAAAGCGAACCATCAATTTCGTTGCTATCTGCTTCGCCTGAAAAGTTCTGTAGATCGACCGCACCCCACAGACTCCATTTTGTCGTCGTATGCGTGAAGTTCATAGGACCAAAGTCGTTCCCGTACGCATGGGATGGATTTCCGTAGGTCGAGGGGAAGTCGAAACCGAGCGGATCGGTGAGGTTTCCGATCCATTCATTGTCTTGAGTGGTCCAGGAAGGGTCGTTGAGTTTCGATTGGGATGTGAACCGGAGTGCTGACGCTCCACCGTTGCTTGATTCATCGTGAAGATGTGAACGTTTCTTGAATACGTTCATCGCACCGGACAGAATAGCTCCAGCGTTCATCGCTAAGGCCGTGTCGATCTGCTCACTTTCGGCGGCGTCGGTTACGACACTAACCGAAAAATTGAACTCAACCGAATCTGTGACATTCGTAGCACTCAGTGTCACGTTGGTCTGTCCTTCGATCTGTGGGGTTAGTGTCAACGTACCAGCGCTTGTTACTGAAACCGTTGCCACGCTCGGATCCGTCGCGTTGACCTGCCAAGAGCTCACCGTACCTTCAACTACACTGCGAGCGTTAATTGTTTGTGCACCGCCCCCTAAAACCAAACTCACGTTAGGAATGGATCCGATCACCATGGGCGCGGCTGGTTGAACCACAATGGTGAATGAGAGAGTTGCCATATCGCTGTCGACATCCGTGACCTTCCAGCTATACGTCGCGGCGGGTGTTTCCATCGTGGGTGTGCCATCGATCGTCGCAGCGCTTTTGTCGAGATTTAAGCCGGTCGGTAGTTCAGGCGTCAGTTCGTAGGTGAGATCTCCATTACCGCCGGTCGCATCGGGTAGGGTGAACGATTCAATTGGCGTATCCACGATAAGCACCTTGTCTGCGATTTGCTCGGAGAACATGGGTTGCGTGTCTTGGATGACTGTGATGAAGAAAGTAATGGCGCTTGAGTCGCCGTCTTCATCCTCGACTGACCACGTGAATTCGGTTCTCTGTATTGCTTCAATTGGCGTACCGCTAATCTCACGGGAGTTCTCGTCTAAGGAGAGTCCGCCAGGCAACATGGGGGTCAGCTTGTAAGTCAACGACCCATTCCCGCCCATCGCTGAAGGAAGTTGGATGGCATCGACTGCTGAATCGGTAATAAACTGGCTTTCGGGGATACGAATATCTTGCGCGAACGCAGGCATCACGTCTTCTAGCACCGTGACGTAGAAATTAAAACTCGCGACATCGCCATCCTCGTCCGATACTTGCCAGACAAACGGGGTACGGGTGTGAGGTGTTGTTGGCGTACCGGTGATCTCAAATGACACGTTATCGAACACGAGACCATCCGGCAATTCCGGATCAAGCGTGTATGTCAGTTCACCGTTTCCGCTGGTCGCACTCGGTAGCACGATACTGGTAATTTCCGAATCTTGAATGTAAATCTGATCGGTGTCGATGGAGCTCGCGTTGAACACGGGTTGCAGGTCCTCTAAAACGGTGATCGAGAAAGTCAGGCTCACGGTCTCGCCTTCATCATCCATGACGCTCCATGTGAACGTTGTCGCACTCATCGCTTCAGCGGGTGTTCCGGCGATCTCACGTGTTTCAACGTCCAACATCAAACCCTCTGGGAGATCGGGCGTCAGCATGTAGGTGAGATCACCGACACCGCCTCGCGCAGCGGGTAGTTCGACGAAATCGATTTCGTCGTTCTGTAGGAATATTTGATTCGCGATCGACGCTGAGCTCGGGAACTGCAACGGCAACTCAGGGAGCACCATGATGGAGAACGTCAATGTGACCGTATCGCCATCTGTATCGGTGGCTATCCATGTGAATCTTGTACGGTCGAATTCGACGGTGGGCGTACCGGAAATGACATGGGTTGTTCCGTCGAGCTGTAAACCAGCAGGTAGGGAAGGTTGAAGACTGTATTCGAGCGGAAGGTCGCCTCCGGTCGCGGAAGGTAGTTCAATGGCATCCACACGTTGATTCATCATCAGCACCTGGTCGTTGATATTCGAGTTGCCGAACGACGGCATCGCGTCTTGTCGACCGGAGGTGGTAATGTCGCTCCTCTGGCTTAGTGAACCACTAGTTCCAGGTGCCGGTAGGGTGAGATCCGCTGCCTGACCTTCCGGACCGTTGATCGACGCACCGTTGAGGTTAAGCGACTGCGAACTCGCGTAGTCAAGATCCGTCGCGGCGTCGCCTGCAACTAGCGTGTACGCGAACGTCAGTTCGGTCGTACCGCTGCCGTTGTCATACGGTGCGTCTTTTGTACCGCTGTCGAATTGGAGGCTCAATGTTGGCGTACCCGTGACCGTGACCGTTTGCGAAAACGTGACGACAATCTCTAGTTCATCGCCAGTGTGGTACAGACCATCGCTCGTCACGGCTGAAACGCTGTTGACACTAGGTGGCGTGATTTGGACTTCCGGTACGTACTCGATCTCCGCCTCGTGTGCGGCTGAGCCATTACCCGCTAGATCGGTGCCCGCACCTGCGGGAATCCTCAGCGTGATCATGCTAGTTTGTGTGGGGTCATTAGGGGTAACGGTGACGTTGTACGTCGATCCGCTGCCGTTAGGTGCTGAAACCTCGGCGTCGTCCGACGTGACGTCGTCTGTGCTCGAAAAAGAACCCGCTTGCATAGCCTCACTGAATGTGATTGACACAGTGAACGGTGACGTCTCGGCTTCGCTGGGTGAAACCGACAAGACCCGTGGCGCACTGTTATCGATGATGTACGACTCGTTCGTTGTCGGCAACGTTGTTTGAAGCGCCTCGTTCGAACTATTGGTGATGTTCTGTGAGGATGCAAGTCCGAGCGAAATCTCTGAGTTTAAACTGGCCAGGTCACCGCCGCTAGCGGTAATTTCGTACGCAGTTGTGGAACCTGACTTAAGCGATGCAGATGTCGCGGTCGCCGTGGTGTTGTTGACAACAAAATCATCCGTTGATACGTTCTGCACTGCCTCGCTGAATGTGACTTCCCAGGTGACTGAATTTGCGTTGGTGTGTTGGCTCGCGTCATTCGCTCGTTCGATCGCGGTAATGGTTGGTCCTGTTGGCGTCTGAACATTCCGTGTGAATGAAATCGTCGCCATCGGCTTATCGGAGAATTTGCCAGTGTTGCGAAGGCTTGTAATCACGCCTCGAGGCGATGTCGCGGGATTTGAGAGAGTGAACTCCGTTCCATCTTCGGTACCCGCATCGTACGGGTAGAGATTGACAGTTATAGAAGAGACCCAGTTGTTGCTGGAGTCGAGCAAGGAATAGTCGTGTAAGCCGACGAACCAGTCTGGACTGGGACCGATCATCGACGCAAGCGTGATTAACGGGTGCGTCTTTTTTACAGTCAGTGTGAATGTCGACGTGCCAGTACCACCACCGGATACACCTGAAGTAAATGAAGCATCCGTGTGCGAGCTTGCGTTAATCTCGTTGATGAAACCGTTTGTCGCGCCGAGTTCTGCTAGACTCTCTAACCCAGAAGTCGCTGTTCCGCCCGACGACCAGAAACTCACCGACGAGTTGTGCTTGCCACCTGCGATTGTCGTGAAGTGCGCACTACTGACGACGCCGCCAGGCGTGCTTTCCAAGGTCCAATTTCCCGTGAACTTCACGCTGTATTCCGTGGTTGCGTCTGATTGGGCGTATGCGGGTTGTATCAATGCTGTTGCGATCAGAAGCAGTAAGAAACGGTACGGTAGTTTCGACTTGATCATTGAATGGTGTACTCGGTAAGCCTGTAATGTGCGTGCGTCAGAAAGTTAGCGCATGCAGCTCGAATTATTCGAGGTGGATTTCGAGAAACCAGAGGGAACGACATCAAGCTGCATTCAAGATCTGCGCATGAATGGACACCGTTTGAGATTCCGAGTTCAAATATTTGAACGAATTTGCGGTCCAATCAATTAGCATGGGACCGTGTTGAGATTAGATGTGATCGTAATCCGTGGTTTCACGTCGTCATGTGTTGAAGGAGCTCTACTGCTAGTAACAGCGATGCGTACAGTTGCAGGACTGTCAATTCATACGGTATACTCTATTCGGCTTCGGATTATGTTGCGGAGGAACTTAGAGTGAGGTATCAACGAAAGTTACCACTCGCATGCATCACAGTCTTGAGTTGCTCTTTGCTTTTCGCGGAGGCCACGGAGAATTCGATTCCGCAACCCAACGTTGATCGTTACGCCACTGAGGAGTTCGGCAATTGCACATTCGGTTTTGGAAAGGACAGTGATCGATACATCACGCCATTTGTTTCGTGTACTTCCGGTGACGACAGATTTGCGTTATTCGGAAAAGATGATGGTGCATGGGGTGTCTTACTTTCTCCGACATACGAGACGGACCGCGCTGATGTGGAAGAAAACGGACCGTTCGTGAACGTAACTTTTGCAGTAGACGACAACAATGCTCACCAGTTTTCCATGTGGGCTACAGAGTGGAACGTGGTTGTTGGTTCCATCGACGCATCGGAAATTACGCCTCTACTTGATGAGTTACGAGAAGGTAGAACCATGACTATCACTCGCAAGGCCGAGGCGATCGAATTTGACCTTGAACGGGCAAATCAGGCGTTTTCGGACTTGCTCGTTGAGCAGTTAATCGCCTTAAGTAAAGTCGAAACTGATGACGAGAAGTGAAATTGCGTTGACTCAGTCGCCGGATTGGGGAAAGAGAAGACTGACGGATTATTGTGAACATCGAGCTTTCGGGCTTTTTTAATTTGTGTCAGACGACGACGTGGCGAGACGATTTCGGTCGGCAGATTGAACGAGCCATTTTGAGATAGCGATTGGTTCAACTGCGAGTCTGTTCAACGCGCAAGGCTCACGACATTCTTGATATCCATAGGTTTGCTGTACGTGCTAAAAACTTGCCACGTTCTTACGTGTCGTCTAGTTCGAAGGAGACTATAGGAGGTGTTCGAGAGTGTATCTTGATTGAAGACCTCTACGGATCAATCTGAAGTTAGGGATCAAGTGCGAAAGCGATTACGCTCTCCCCGAGGTCACCCACCGCTCGCGCATTCCCACCGGCATAGATAACGACGTACTGTCGGTTATTCCACACATATGTCATAGGTGTCGCTTGACCCGCGGCTGGAAGCTCCCACTCCCAGAGTAGTTCGCCCGTCTCTATATCGAACGCTCGAAACATGTTGTCCATGGTCGCACCGACAAATACGAGTCCACCGGCGGTCACGATAGTCCCCCCGACTCCTGGTAAGCCTAGGTTTACTCCGTACATTTCTCCCAAAGCTTTCCGCCATACGATTTCTCCCGATGATAAATCTACGGCAGCAAGTAGACCCCACGGTGGTTGTGTACACAGAACCCCGAAAGGTGAAATGAGTAAGGTGCGCCTTACGCCAAACGGTGCGCCAGTTTGAGGCGCAACTTCCTGGTCGTGGAATATTTCTTGTGCAGCCTCAATCTCGTCAGATGGAATCAATTGGATTTCGTGTGCGAGGTTGTTCACGTTGACAACTAGCAGATTGCGCATCGGATCAAACGACGTGCTACCCCAGTTCGCGCCTCCGCCGGTAAACGGGTAGAACAAGGTTCCTTGTACCGAAGGTGGCGTGTACAGACCTTCCGTCTTTAACTTTGCGATTTTTGAGCGACAGGCAAGGCGGTCTATGAGTGTAACCCCAAACGCATCGTCTGGCGAGATTCGGTCCGGCACCAACGCAGGAGGTGCAACCGGAAAGGGTTGGGTGGGGGATAACCACTCTCCCGGCGCGCCGGATTGCGGTACTGGTCGTTCTTCTATGCGGATGAACGGTTCGCCGCTTGCACGATCGAGTACGAACACCAAACCCATTTTCGTAGCTTGTACGACGACATCATGCTCTTTTCCATCTCGCCAGATCGAATAGAGACCCGGTTGGGAAGGAACGTCGAAATCCCAAATATCGTGATGAACCGTCTGGAATCCCCATCGTACCGCCCCGGTTTCTCCGTCTAGAGCGACGACCGAGTTGGCATGCCGGTTATCGCCGGGACGGAGTCCGCCGTAAAAATCTGGACTTGGACTCGAGGTCGGTACGAACACGAGACCGAGGTTTTCGTCGACCGACATGGGTGCCCATGCGTTGGCGTGCCCTTCGTTCGGGGTGTCCTCGTTCTGCCAGCTCGCTGAGGCATCGTTGTCGGTTTCACGTGGGATCGGATCCCATTCCCAGCGGGATTCGCCCGTTCGGGCGTCAAATGCGCGCACCGACCCTATGGGTGCAACGACGCGAGCACTATCGGCGATTGACGAGCCTACGACGACGGTCTCTCCTACCGTAACTGGCGGAGAGGTAATCTGGAACTCGCCTTTCCATAGGAGCGGCATACCCGGATCCACCCGTACTTCGCCGTTTGTGCCGAAATCGCTACAGCGATCTCCGTTGTGGGCGTCAATAGCGATCACTCGAGCATCGTTTGTACCCATGAAAATGCGATCCGAACATACTTCGGGTGCATCAGAGTCGCGCCAATGTGCGACGCCTCGGCAGGTAAATTGGTTAGCGGGGCGTTGTTGTAGATCTATTTCGGGGTCGAAACGCCATAGCTCATCGCCATTTGCTGGATTCAGAGCTATGATTTCGTTAAACGGTGTACAGAAGATGAGCTTGTCGTTTACCAAAATGGGTGTGGCTTCTGCGGCGGATTGATACATGTACTCCGCTCGGTTTGTCATGTCACCGGTCTTGTACTCCCATGCGGGTACGAGACGTGAGACATTCGCCTTGGAAATTTCGCTTGCATGTCCGTATCGATTTCCTCCTGCGTCGCCGCCATAGTGACGCCATCCGGATTCGGTTGAAATGGACTCAACGGGTCGATCTGTTAACTTGGCGGTACCGTCGATGTCGAGGTCATCTGCGCCTCCAAGCATCCAGAATATCGAGCCACCGAGCATCAAGATTCCGAACGCTATCACAAGGAAGACGCCGACAACTAGAGCGACTTTTCGCGAGGTCGACATGGTCTACTTGGCTCCGAATCTAGTGATTGAATCCGATGTATGCTACCTGTAAGACCGTGCTTAGTTCATCAAGGCACGTTGCTAGACGGTGGTTGATACGTATGTCATACATGAATCGTCTATTAAGACAACGATTTCGTCCGCTTAAATTGAGTTCCTCTTGCTATCGCGGAGAATCTCGCAGCTACGGAGCGAATCAGATTGACCTAAGCGTTAAGTACATACATGCGCGTCAATGCGAAAGGAGTTCTATCTTAAGGTACGATGCAACGAGGTTGCGAGTTCGCGTTGATCGATCTAGATGACGTTATATTTCTCTAGTAACTGAACACTTGGCATGACGGGATAACGTGGATTAAAAACCCATATTGAGTGAGATTCCGATGGATTCCTCGACTCTTTGATTCAACTTCGCAGATCGGCCGATCACACGTCTTGAGGAGATCGAGGAATTACTCATTGCGGACCCTCGAAACTGCACGCCGACCCGCGTGTTTTGGTTTTGTTCACGCACACCTGAGAATTGAACAAACGTCGAGAGCCAGAAGCGATCGTTTGACGCTTGCAAACCTTAAGCGAACTGTACATTAATTTGCGTGTTCGACTCACCTTGATCGAGGTCTCAAAGTCGAGGTTTTCGTCACGTGGTTTCATACAGACGTTTACCTCGGTAGTCATACCCGCTTAGAGTGGCTCTTCTAACGCGCGACCGTGAACGGTAAGCCCCAATGTAACGTATTGAGAAGATTGCCGACGCCGACTAACCCTGAGGATCGCGTTATTACGTAATGCGCGGATGCGGGTAGCGACGTCGGCAATTTCTATAAGGCGGTGACTTCGTTTCCAGATACGCTCCCCATGATCTTGGACCCATTAGTGTGCGCAGTGTTACTTCAAACATCAAACGTCGCGGGACGTTTTCAATAAAAACTGGAAATTTAAGTCTTACACTCCTTCGTATACGTCATACTACCTGCAAAATCGATTCACTTTCGTGTAATTTAGACGAAGAAATGGGAAATAAACATGACAATTTCACGATATTGTAGTCAACGGTACGTATTAAAGATAGGTGCGGTTTTTCGTATTCGTCAGCAAGGCGGGTATCTTGCATCTACGTTTAGATAGATGAACAAACCGTGTTTCATTTGGGCGTGTGCTTGGATTTCGAGGATCTACTTATCAATCCTAAAAACCGTCAATGGCCGCTAATATCTCGGCTCGTGGTTGGTGAAATTCCTCGAACGAGACAGCCTTCGATTCGTGCAGCACATTTGATCAGAGGTAGTTCATGAGCAGAAACTTCATTGAAGAGGTTGTGTGGAGAAACCAGAGTCGCTCGAAAACGAGGGATTACAGGTGAACGTCGACAGAACCTGGCGTTGGCGACAAGGTTTCATCTCGTTGTGTTTCCTCACGGTAGTGAGCTGTCAAACTCCAAATGTCCCGTTACCGATACCCATGGTAGGCGTGGGGAATGAGCAACTCACGCCCGAAGACGCGAAGGACGAGTTGCATAGGGTTTGGTCCACGCAGCAACATGTAGCTGGGCTGGCATATGAATTAGGCAAGGCTAACGTCGAGTTATGTGGGGAGGAGACGTCGAACGATCTCGGGATCGAATGGCTTACGATCGCGGACTTTCCGAACGCTAACCTACGAATTGCGGGTAGTCAGTTAGGTGTGGGTCGCCTTCCATTTGTAACCGTTGTTACGCCTCATTCTCCAGCCGCTCGTGCGGGTATCCGAAACGGCGACAGGTTATTGTCGTTGAACGGCGAGGTCGTTCCGACGGCGCCCGAGTCGTACCTCACATACATTGAAATCAACAATGTGCGAGTGCCTATGTATCGACGCAAGATTAACCGTATGCTTGAGAATGCGGCGGCTCTCGGACTGAATATCCCCGTCGTCGTTCTACGCGACCGTGATGAAGTACATCTGGATATCGTTCCTTACGAGACTTGCGATTTTCGCGTGGTCGTACTGGAGGATTCCAATCTTCACCTAGAGAATCTCGGTAAAAGTGTGCTTATCTCGAGCGCTTTTTTAGATTTCGCTTATTCGGATCGTGAAATTCAAACGCTGATCGCACATCAGTTGGCGCACATCTTGGGTAAACACGGCGCTAAGAAAACGAGAAACGCGGTCATCGGAGGCGTTGCCGGAGGAGCCGCGGCGACTGCGGTGCTTCTTCCTGTCGCTATTGTTGGTGCGATAGCGGGAGAGGACGTGGAATTCATCGGCGATGCTATTGAAGGGTCCGCAAGATTATCGAGCAGAGTCGGGGGCGGGATGTTCGCGACTCGGCATGAACGAGAAGCCGATTATCTTGCTCTTTATCTGCTCGAACGCGCCGGAATTGACCCGCGTGAATTCCTAACAGTATGGAAACGTTTGCCTGCGGATGTGGGCGTTAACAAATCCCATCCAGCGATCGAGGAGCGCGTGAAAACCATCGAATCGACCATCGAAGAGATTAACGATAAACGGGCAAAGGGACTGAAGCTAGTACCGAGTCAGGAGCTCAAACCCGTCTCTAATGATTGACAAGCTCCTCGACCGACTCCATCTTCGCATCGTTATCGCGGAGGTCTGAAGCAACGCATTAGCTAGATCGCCTACCCTCATAGTACGCAGTTCGCTTGACCGTCAGGCTCGAACAGAGGTATCGCAGATCGGTTAATTTCAAGAAGTTGCTGCCAAGTAAAGTCTCGATTCGATAGATCATCACATACAAAGTGATTACCAACGAAATTCGAGCAATTGTCTGGCAGATCGTTCGATTCGAACGCGTCGCGATGACCTGATACGAGCTTGCCGTCAACGATGCTTGCGACGATATCCGATACCTTGGACTCGACGAGATCAGCGTATCCGTCGTCAGAGCGGGCTCTCACCATCACTAGATCTGCGGCGAATCCCGCTTTGATCTCACCGATGTTGCGCTCGAGATTGAGAGCATAGGCTGGATATCTTGTTACCATGAGCGATAGGTCCATTGCTGACAACTCATTCCCCCATCTTTCACGGTCTACGTGTTTGGCGCACTTAAATGACTCCAGTAGGTTGTACGAACCCGAATACGACCAGTCGGTACTCAATGCGACACGTGCACCGTTTTCGATTAGGTGTGGTAGATCGATCGTATCACCGTAAAGCGCAAGGTTAGATCGAGGAGACCACACGATCGTTACGTCAAGTTCTCGAAGTCGAGTGACGCTGTCCCTACTTAAACCGACTGCGTGAATCATCGCGTAGCGTCGACCTGGGTTGCTTGCAACATAGTCTAGGAAGAACTCAGCCTCGAGTTTGGAGATCTTGTCGGTTCCCTCAGCCACGTGTGGCACATATGGAATATCGAGTGGCGCACCTTCAGTCAGTTCCGGTTTGACCGAAGGTCCGGTATACGGCCAAGGAAACTCCGCGAAATCACTGATTGCGTTAGGGAACGGGAATGTCTTCATGTCCGCGGGATAGACGAAACCTTCTTCTTGATCACCCGTTCCGACGTTTTTGATCAGACCCGGCACTGCGCCGTTACCAGCGAATGTGGTCGTACCTGCAAGCAGATGGCGCAGTTCAATCCAATACAGCTCCGCTTCGGTTTCAACACGTGAGTAGGCGACCTCTGCGTATTGATCGCCACCTCTTCCTTGCCATTGATATCGGTTCGTGTAGACCGGCTTGACGTTTGGACCGGGTTTGCCGCCACTGTAAGGCGGATGTTCGTGCGCATTGATTAGTCCAGGCGAGATATAGACGTTCTCGCAGGTGAGTAAACGTGCATCAGGTGCGATCGAACGAATTTCGTCTATCTTTCCGATCTGTTGGATCGTGTCTCTTTCGATTAGGATTGCGTTGGTCGTAGCGCCTGTAACTCCTAGCACTTTACCACTTATGATCATTTGATTAGAGTCAGCCGATCCTCCATTGAGTGCACATTGAGCAGATGTCGTATTCACTTCGTTAGCTTCAATGTTCTGGACTGCAATCGCACAAGCACAGACTAACAATGAAGTCAACGTCGCGATTCGGGTGCGATCGTGACAATTCGAAATGCTGGAAAATGGCGTGAGAACGTCGCGTGCGAATTGACGAGCTTGATGGTACAAACTTGCTCGTAGATAGAGGTGTGAGCTGCGTTGTGTCATTTCGGAAAAGAAACTCGGATGTTCGGAGGAGACAGAACGTATTACGAAGATCGCTCGAATCGCCCTTCATTCATGAAGGGGATGGATAGCGCGGCATGCACCTCTTTCTCATCCTGAAATCCATTATGCGCGGTAGCTGATTTGATCTTAAGCTAGCGACATGCGGAAGACACGGTTTTCCTATCGGCTGTACCGGCGCAGACGCTACAGTAAAAGCTGAAGGACCTGTGACGCGCCTACGCCTATTTATTCGTAAAGATTGCGAAGATTATCGGAGAAGTGAATGGTCGGGTTGCAGGCTATTCTGCCGTATTAATGTCAGTACTTCAAAACACGACACGTATGTTATGTGTCGTTGGCACGTGGAATGAAATAGCCAACCCCACGCTCGTTACAAACGTAATTTGGTGTCGAAGCACTATCGCCGAGCTTGCTACGCAGCCGCTTCACGACAGCTCGTACGGCTTTCGGATCGTCAGGACCTTGGTTTCGTTTACCCCATACTTGGCGCAAGAGCATTTTGTAGTTCATTACTCTACCAGAATTGACCGACAGGACGCGGAGTAATTCGTATTCGGTTGCCGTCAGCTCGACCTGACGTTCGCCGACCTTCACTTTTCGTTGTTCGTAATCTATCTGTAGATCCTTAAACACGAACGGCGTAGGAAGTACTTGCCGTCGCAATGCTCCGCGCACACGTGAAACTAACTCTGCACGTGAAAACGGATTGACGATGTAATCGACGGCGCCTGCCTGAAGGGCTTTGACGACGGCTTTATCCATCCCGTAAGGCGCTATGAAGATCACAGGTACATCGGAAATTCCAGAAATTTGCGTGATTTTTTGATGCAGTGCGTTTCGGTACTGCTGCAGGTCAAGTACGACCAAAGCCGGATTGAATGAGTCGAATTGATCGAGAAGTTGGTCGCCGTCTTCTACAAATGATGTTTCGAACTCAGGAGCTGATAGAGACTCTTGAATGTATCTCTGCATATGCGAATTCGCGTTAATCACGAGAATTTGCACAACGCTTGGGGACCCCTCCATCGATGAGTCACGGGTTCGCAACGCTTGCGTTGACGAACCTTCTAACGGTTGGGTATGAACCAATGGCAACGTAAACGTAATTTGCGTTCCTCCTGGTGGAGTTTCAGTGTCTGCCCAAATACGTCCTCCGTTGGCTTCGATCAGTCCCCGACAGATCGCCAGATCTATCCCCGCATGGTTTTTGTCTTGATCGTCTTTTCCGTTTGAAGGCAAACTGTATCGTTGAAATAGATGCGAAATCTGCGCGTCGTGGATGTGCCAATTAGGCGCGGATAATCGAACGGCAATGTGAACGTCTTCTTGTGATGCGCTGATTTCAATCTCGTCGGAGGGTTGTGAGAATTGCGTCGTAATTTGGAGCAAGTTCTAAATGACCTGCTTGACGCGGGACGGGTCTACGAACACGTGCGGCAGGGTAGCACTTACGTTCACTTTGATCGGTTGAGGCTTTAATTCGGTGAAAAATTGAGCGCAAGATTGCTCAATCAAATTTGACACATTGATTTCCACTGGGCTCAACTCTAAGGTACCGGTTGCGATTCGTCCGTAGTCGAGTAGGTCCGCGATTAACCCACGCATCTGATCCGCGTGATCGTCGATCACTCGAATATACTGGAGCATTTCGTCTGCGTCAGGTCGTGGCTTTGCACCAAGTACCGAAGCACTAGAACCTTTGATCGCGATCATCGGCGCGCGCAGTTCATCGCTTACCTTGCTGAGAAATTCAGCACGCAAACGAGTTAGTTCTTCGAGCGGGGCAAGGTCCTGAAGAGTTACTACCAGTGACTCGACAGCACCACCTGTTGCTCTGACGGGGGTCGAGTTGCAGAGTATTGTGACGTTGCGACCGTCAGGTACCGATAACATCATTTCTTCCGCGTAAATCGTTTCAGGCTCGTTGCTTAACTGGCGCGACATTGGGAATTCCGCGAGCGAAATCTCACGGCCGTCGGCGCGACGACAAGTAACTGAGTTGAGTAGGTCTTGCGACGATTCTCCGGGTGTTGCTAGTTCTTGGACGATTCGTCTTGCTTCGCGATTTAACGAAGCCGGTTGTCCGGTATTCCCATCGAAAACCACGACACCGACTGGTGAAGTTTCGATTAGAGTTTGTAAATCGGCTCGAGCGCGAAGCTCATTGCGATACGTACGCGCATTGGCGATTGCAGTCGCCGCTTGTGCTGCGAAGGGTCGCAGGACGTCTTCGTCCGCGTCGTTAAATTCCCGATTCCCTTCTTTTTGTGAGAGAAAGAAGATACCGATGTCCTTCTCCCGATAGCAAAGCGGTGTGGCTTGGAAAGGCGCCGAAATCATTACGTGTGTTGAAAACCCGAGCGCAGAAACATATGCGAGAGGGTCCGCTACCCGAATCGATTCACCTATGTCACGCAGGTGCGCGAAGAGTTTTGGTCCATCTGGCCACGCAGCCATCCGATCCTTTTCTTCACGCGTAAATCCAGAAGTGACAAACTCCTCAATTTGCCCTTCTGTGTCGACGGTCGTGATGACTCCGTAGCCTGCGCTCGTCAAGACACGGGCGCTATCGACGACCTCTTGTAGAACATAGTCGAGATCGAGGCTCGAATTAAGCCGCAAAGTCGCCGCACTTAGCCTTGAGATACGTTCTTCCAGGGCGTCAATTCGACGTTGAAAATCAAGAGTACTTTCGGACACGTTATGACCCATCCAAGCAGAGCATTCGGAGTCGCAACGTCAGTAGACGCGGAACCGCGTCGCTACAATATCGTCTGTTTGTCGCGAAGGGTAAACTAAATATCGGAGTTTTGTAACAAACAAAAGTTGCTCCCGAATAAAGTTGTGATCGCGCCTTCGAGTTGGATCTTCGAAATCGAGGTAAGCTCGAGCGATTTATAGAGTCGTTCGGAGCGATAGTTTTGTTCATGATGACTGGACTTAGTTGTGTCTCGGTTCTTGGTCTTGCGTGTCGTGATTGAGTACGTAATTGAAGATCTCCTTCGATAAACACACATCGATCATTTCACATTGTTGCGTGTGGGCATCCTGGTTGAAAATTGAACAAGTCGAGCAGTTGCTACGTTTGCGTGACCAGCAGTTCCTACCCAAATGCGATAGAACGTCTGGTCATTCAGTTACTTCATACTGACCTTATTCATAGCACACACAATCGCCGGCGTCACCACCAGAATGGTCATGACCGACATCAAGCCAACCTCTGGCTCGGTTGGCGCCGGCGTACTGCTAATACTAACTTATGCGCGATATGAGAGTCTAGTTTCGTAGCAAACGACTACGGCTGTCAATACGCGAATATTTAGGATGATTAATTCGCGTACCGTGTGATATTTCCTCACATTGATCGCATCGACACATAAGCGCGGGATTAGTTCCTGCCCGATTTCTTCGTTGTGGCAACCGAACGTGCGCGAAAACACCTGATAATCAGGGTCTTTCTAGTGTTTGAGAGAAACCCCGACACCATACGGAAAGCCGGGGTTGGAGAAGAGCGTAGTGGCAGTCGATTCACGACTGCCACTACGTTTAGACTACCTAGAAGTTCAGCGTCGTGTTTACGCCGATTTTTTCGAAGGAGCCTCCTGAGCGTTCAACTATCCGACCGAGCGCAAGGTTCACGTCGAGATTCGCATCACCGGGTATTGCGCGTCGCAGATTCGTACCGAACAGAATTTCGCGCTGGTCTAAATCGCTTACGCCGAAATCAACGAACGACGTTAATAGATAGCTATCGTTTGCAATCAACATGCCGTAGGCGATTTGTGCGTCAACTGACCTGCTCGCACCCTGGTTGCCAAATCCGGCCAATGGGCCGTAGTTCCGCGTCGCGTTCAGATTGAGCGAGTCTTGCCAAAGAACGTTATTGCCGATCGCATCAGCACCCCATCTGGGTGCGATAGAGAACGAGATACCAGTCGCGTTGGCTGAGGGATTCAGTCGCGCCATCAAGCTAAAGCCCGATTCGCTGTATTCGTCCGCACCGTGTGTTGCTAATGTGCGACCGTTCGCTTCGAGGCTGAATGCGCTGCTCATGATCCGCACACCACCGACGATTTCGACGCCTGTCCCGGTGTCGCCGTCTCCACCGTCGGATCGCAAATTGACTTGCCCGAATGGTTCTAGCATTCCACCTTCACCGGTTTCGGTCAGGAATGAACTTTCCAAGCCAACTCTGATTCGATTGACGTCGATCGCAAGATCGTCTGCGGCACCGCTTCCTTCGTCACTTTCGATTGAAACCTGAGCCGCATCGACTCGCAACGCAAGACAGAATGGACCTTCGAGTTTGAGTTTTTGACTACCACCAATTAATGTCAATTGCGAGCTCAGGTTGCTCACGTCGTTTTCTGCACTCGTGACGGTCGTGTCGAGTTCCCCGGAACCGAATCCTGTTACTCCCCAGAATGAAGTCCGTTCAGACGCCTGAAAGCTAGCGTACGGAAGCATGGTCGTCAGACTAAGATCCATGGTTTGGGTAGCGGTGCCCCAGCTATAGTCCGATTCCCCGGAGTTACCCGACACAGCGATTCCGACAATCCAGCGCTCCGCGATTCTTACATCTGCGCCTAGATAGACACTCGAAGCCATGCCGTCGTACGCGTCGCCTTCGTACGACTGTAAGTCAACACTTCCCCAAATCGACCAGGGTGACGGATTGTCCGAACTACCGAGATTAAGCGCGAATCCTTGTCCTATCGTTGATCGAAGTGCTTCGAGGTCACTGATCGCATTGCCCGAGTTCATATCGCTTCCGGTGTTAGCGGTATTGACGACGCCCCATGCCATTTCGCTCCGCTGGTCGGCCGAAGTAGTAAGTGCGCTAGGTTCGTTGACCGGCGACCACCGATCCAGCGTTACGTCCGTCGAACGAGCGTCTGAACTTACTCGCGAACCTACGCTTGACGAAACGCTAGCGATCAAGGCGCGTCCGTAGCTTGCGAGCGACTTGGCCGCGACCGCCTTAAGCTGGCCATCACTGACGCTGACCGAGCCAGTTAACGTCGCTCGAGCGCCGTGGGGGTCAAGAGCAATTACAGTAAGGGTTGTCGACCCACGCGATCTCGCTTCAATCATCGCCGTGTTGCCTGACAGAGAAGCACTTGCAATGCTGCTATCAGCGATCGAGACAGCGTAGGTGAGAGGATCATCATCATTAAAAAGGTTGGCGATCGCTTGTGTTGCTGGTTCGCCGCCTATTTCGAGATTGATTGGACTGATTGAGCCTACGGCCGTCGGTTCGACGTTTTCGATCGTCGTCCGGAATGTTGTCTTGGCGACACCATCGTGGGCGTCGGTCGCCGTCAACGTGACATTCGACACACCTACATCGAGTCCGACTAGTGTGAGCGTCAATCCGTCGAGTGAAGCATTTACATATGTACTGTTTGCGACGTCCACTGTAACCGTCAAGAGGTCATTGCTGTCATCCAGGTCATCAAACGTGTCGCTGACATCAAGCACAATGTTGTCGGCGCGGGTCGTATTCTGATCCGCCACGACATTTGCGACGACCGGTTCGATGTTGAAGACTGTCACATCGAATTTCAACATGGTTTGTGAACCGTTATCGTCCGTCGCCGTTAATGTGACGCTAGTAGAGTCGACGGTTCGACCTGTAATCGTCAACGTTAAATCCGCACTGACGTCACTCGTTGCCACGATACCTTCGTCTGCTACCGTAACGCTAATCGAACTTACTTCACCGTCAGGATCCTCAAAAACGCCGCTTAGGTCCAGTTCAAGTGGATTGATTCGATCGAGTCGCTGAGGTTCAAGCTCCATGACGACCATCGGCTCAATGTTGATAACGGTCACTACAAAGTTCGAGGTCGCTGTTGATCCGTACGGGTCGGTGGCCGTCAACTGAATCTCGACATCACCCGGTATAGCGCCAGCTACGCCGGTGACCGTTAGCTGCGTACCGGACACCTCTAGCGTGACGATCGACTCGTCTTCCCCGAGTGCCTCACCCACGATCGTCAGTTCTTCAAAGCTGTGATCGGGATCAGTAAATACGTCTCTTAGGTCCACGACCTGAGGCGTCGTACGATCGACTCTCAAGGTTTCCAAAGGCGTCGCCTCTGCGGGTGGCGCATTAACGATGATCTCTGTTTCTTCTGACGTGATGTTGCCACCTTGGTCCGTCGCGGAAATCGTTAATGTTGCGGTACCCGATTCTCGCCCAACCAATGTGTAGACGGTCTCTTCCTGTTTCGGAATGACGAGCAAGATCGATTCGTCGGAACTCACCGCCTCGTGCAGTACGATCTTGTCGCCACTATCGGGTTCGGTGAACAAACCGTCAACCTCGATCTCGAAGAAGCTGGCGAGGTTTACGACATTGTGTTCCGGCAATCGCTCGGCAAATACGCTGTCGTTTACCGTCGGTGGATTGTTCGGACCGACTTGGACCGAAAACGAAAGGTTTCCTGACGTTGCGTCGTCGGGGTCGATGGCGCTCAAAGTAATTCTTGATTCGCCTTGCCGAAGTCCTTTGAATACCACCTGACCAAGGTCCTCGACACTTACCTCGACGATTGTCGGGCTACTTGATGTCGCGTTGATGATTAAGCGATCGCCTTCATCTTCGTCTGTGAAGTGTTCGTCTGCGTTATAGACATCTGATCCGTGTTCGACGATCGATTGGGTGGGAATTCGCGCCCCTGAAACCACCGTTGGTGTGTCGTTACTGTCATTCACGGAGACTTGGAACTCAACGCTCTCTGAGACCAGTTCAGGATCCCACGCATCTTGCAACGCGAGTGAAAGTCGGTGAAATCGTGACTTTTCGTAGTTGAGGTCCTGATTGCCAACAACGATCGCGACTTTGCCGAGTTGCTCTACGCAACCGCTCGATCCACGTGAGCATATTTCGCCTTCCTTTAGATGGGGATCGATGACTGCTCGAAACAGGGGCTCGCCATTAAATATGGCTTTCGGTGTAGGTTCGTCATCCGTATACGTAATCAACGGCATTAAGACCGTACCTGCACTATCTGCTTCGAAGATATCGGTACCAATCGCCAACGTACCGTTTTCTAAATCGTCGATCGTTGGCTTTGCGTTTGAATGACGAGTGATCACGTCAAACTCGAGAGGCGTGGTTTCGAGACCCTTACTGTCTGAAGCTAACACGGTGACCGTAAAGGTACTTTCACCGCCTTCGCCTTCTTTCGCATATTTACCGTGGACCGTAAGTGTGTCGGTTTCGTTGTCAACCTCGACGATGTCGGTGTACTGATTGGAGTAAGCGCTGTACGTGATTTCGTCATCTTCGGGATCGTCGAAGAACTCGGTTAAATCGATCTCTCGAGATAGTCCATTGATCAGCCGTTGGTTTTCGATTGGCTTTTTGACGAGTAGTTCATTGACATCTACTAATGTGACCATGATCGGGATACGCACGTGAGTCGACCATTTATCAGTGACGTACAGTCCGATCTCGAAGGGTGATTGACCACTTTCGTAATTTAGATTGTTGCTTCTCAATGCCAGGGACAACAGGAAATTTGATTCTGTAGCAGACGTCGCGGGGTTGTCACCGCGGTTTTCTATGAGCGAAATCGACCCACCTGCTCTACTGACACTCTTACTGCCAGACGTCGCTAAGCTGAAGGTCAAGGAATCGTTGGTCGTTCCACCAACGTCTAGGTCATTTGCTACCCACGATGGCATGGGATCTGTTGTGTCGTTACCTTCCTTTAACGTTACCGAAAAGCCGGTCGCGCCACCGGGGAACTGAGGAAGGTTGTTTTCACCAACTTTGACAAGAATGTTCACACCAGCGAAGCCAGTGGCCGGTAACGGCGGATTGCTCGGACCTGACCACGCTCGAACGTAGACCCTCGCCGCGTAGGTACCGCTACCACGATCCGTGACCGTACCGTCTGTGACTTCCGCGAGACTATTTGCCGTGATCTCAAGAACAGGTCCCGTTATCTTGGTTGTCACGACACGGTTTCCGCCCGACCCGCGCTCCCCAGGGTTCGGATCGGGCGCTGGTATTGCCGTCGGATCGGCACGATTCGAAACTGAACAGTCATTTGTAGGATTCCCGCCGACAAAAGTTACCGTACTGCCAGGACGGTCTGTCCGTTCTAGAACGCTAGGTATTTCGTCGATGGTCAAATCGCCGGCATTCGCGTTATCGCACACCCAAACGTCTGTGGACGTGGCGTTCGGATCGAAGAACACCGGTGCGCCGTCAGGATCCCGGAATAAACTCGATACGAGTAGTGTGTCTGAATCGTCAGGAGTCCAATACCACGTTTCTATCGTATTCGCTGTTTGAAGAAGGAGTGGTCGTTCATCGTAGTCAGTGATGATCAGATTGACGTTGAATATCGACCGTCCCTGACCAGTCGCGTCGTATCCGGTAATCGTGAGTGATTGTTCGGCACCTAATTCGTAATCGACGTGTTGACCGCTCTTCAGTACCAACCAATTGGCGCCTAGGCTGCGTTTGCCTGACGTTCCATTGACGGAGCACGACGCTGCGGCCGAATTGAATCCGATGGCATTGATTGGCGTACCGGAAAGAACGTAGCAGTACGTTGCGTCCGTCGCGTCCGCTAGCGCGGTATTGACCCTCGTATTGAGGTTTATTAGTGATGTACCGCCTGTAGCGCCTTCGAGTCCATCTTGCTCATTCCAGTCGATATCAGTCGACATAGAGAAGTCGAACTGTGCGTAGATCTGGTAACAGAGAAGGGATATGAGGACAATCAGCGTCTTGCAGATCATCCGGTGTAGCAATGTCGTGTTTTTAGGCATCGTTCCTTCTCGCTTAAAAACTCGGGATTCGATAGGTGGGATGGATTGGACTGTGGAACGTTTGTGTTCCTGTCGTCTGCGAATCGAAATGGACCCTATGGATGCGACTTGAGCCAATCAGGGATTCGCTCCGACTGTCTCGTCTGGTGTGTGTGTCCGCTTTATTGCTCTCGGCGTACGTCGGGTGACTTGGCGACGAATCGAGGGGGGATGGGTCTACTCCCGTCGCCTGAATTGGCGCCCGTAGAGTGGATGAAGATTGAGTCGGTCCGAATCTGGAGGAACGACTGGCGCGAGATCGCACCTTGGGATGGCGCGAATGAAAGGTGACGGTCGATCGAATTCTCGACCGTGTGCGCGCGACGAGGACTGTTCTTACCCTAGCGAATGCGTGCGCGGGCAGCGCGATAACCAATAGAGCGAAGCGCACGATGCCTCTAATGGAATCGCTGTAAGGCATGGTAGCGGGAATAACGAAGGACTAGCGATCGGTCAGACTAAGATCACCTAGTGTGGTTGGTGGAGACAGCCGAGCTTTATCACTGCTGACTTACAAAGCTGAGACTTCTGCTGATCCCGTTTGATGGTACTTCTTATTGCCAGTACGAAGCCACTGATATCGTGTGCCAGTGCGGCTAAGTTTTTAGTTATCGAATCTACGTCGTTCGACACGTGCCTACCTCGTTAGTGATCCTCTTTAAAGAGAAGGTAGGAGCCGACCGACACAGACTCACCTATTCGTGAACAGATTATAAGAGTGACAAAAAGGCGACATATCTTTTTACATCCCCTTTTTTTACACGATTATGAGACGCAGATATTGTCAGCCAATATCTGAATTAGCGGCGCTAGAAAGTTGCGCGTTCCAGCAACAAGACATGTTTCTTCGATTGAATTGCGATCGTAATTAGACGGTGTTCTTCTAGGCTAGCCAGAAATCAACCTTTCGTATTTCGCTGCTGGTCCTTTCTCTTTGCCATTTCGATCTCATGTACGAGCTCACGAGCCTTAAGCAAGAAATCTCTCAAATCACCGTCTCGTATGATTCGAGAATTCCACTTCCAACGTTCGAGAAGGGATCCTGCAAGTAAAAACTGAGGTTCGTCGAGCCTGTCTCGGTTTGACCTGACTCGCAAAACTCGAAGCAGTTGTTCTACTTCGTCGAATAGTGCTGCCTGTGAAGGCACTAGGTGGGCACGTTCAGCTTCGCGTTGAATTGCCAATTTCTCTTCTCCAAAAAACCTTGACCTGACGCTAGGTGCGATACACAGCTTGTTCGACGATCGGTCTCGAGTACACAACCGAGGGAAGCGCGTCAATCGCGGTTCGTCGGTAATGAGCGACAAGACTCACCAGGACCAAATCAGGTTTATCGAATGTCCCGACCTTTGGGTTTGTTACCGCGAGTACAGGCATAGCCGTAAAGAGCGAAACCGTATATTGCGAACAGGTGCTTTAGTATCTCTTCCACAATGTCGACTTAATTTCGAAGCGTACTCGCTGTCTTGCATCCTCGTGATCCTATGCTTGTCGTATATCAAAGATGAAGAAAAAGTGTCAAAACGAATTTTTAAAGCACAATCTAGTTACATTCTATCAGAGCACCAGGTCGCGATTTCCTTTCAATCCAGATCGTGTAGCGTATCTCTAGTTCATGATCGAGCGGACTCTCTTCGGGTCCAAGAAATGTATCGGTAATTCATCGGGCTCGACGAACGCACGAGTTGACATTGAGTACAACAATTAACAAAGAATAGAGCGAATATCTCGTTTTCCACGTGGCCGGTCGCTCGATACAGAGAGTGGTCCAGCGGTTGTTTTAACGACTCGACTTTGACGTTTCGAAGGTCGAACACCTGTGCTATAAAGGAAGAATGTGACCTGTAGAGTGCGAATGTGAAAGTCATCGATGTAGTCGATTTCTGGTCAAGCGAAGATCAGTGTGAGTATCGAATCAGGTCTCGAAGACAGATCAGTGACGTTTAAAAGCGGCAGTTCTATTAGTTCGGGTATCTGACTTGAAGATCCTGAAATCCTGGATTTCGTCCAGCGACTCCATATGGGGTCGCTCACTGGTTATTCTGGTGTGGTTGACGATAGCAGTTGGTTGCGCTGTAAACCCGGTGACTGGTCACCGCGAACTTTCGTTCTATTCAACGGCAGACGAAATCGCGATGGGTGAGCGTGGTTACGTGCCACTACAACAAAGCCGAGGTGGAACATATCACGTGGATGAAAAAGTCTCCGAGTACGTCTCCGTGGTGGGTCAACGCGTGGCTCGATACAGTGATCGATCACTACCGTATGAGTTTGTCGTTGTCAACGACAGCACGCCGAACGCATGGTCATTACCTGGAGGCAAGATTGGCATCCATCGTGGACTGCTTGTCGAACTGGAAAACGAAGCTGAACTCGCGGCCATACTTGGACACGAGATCGTGCACGCCGCGGCTAAACATAGTGCGCACGCGAAACAACGTGAGCTGCTACTAGGTCTAGCTTCGCTCGGCGTGGCATTCGCCGTCGACGATAACGAGCATGCTCGAGCGATTGTCGCAACAACCAATGCTGGACTGCAACTTGCGAGTCTAAAGTTCGACCGAGATCAAGAGCGAGATTCAGATTATTACGGCATGAAGTACATGTACTTAGCCGGTTACGATACCTCGGCGGCTGTTTCGTTGCAGCAGAAATTTGTGGCGATGGCTCAAGGCCGAAGGAGCGATTGGTTGCACGGCTTATTCGCGACCCACCCGCCTTCTCGTGAACGGGTCGAGAATAACCGCGCGACCTTGCAGGAATTCCCGCCGGGTGGGGATCTAGGTGTGGCACATTTTCGTGCGCAAATGAGGACGCTTCTTGAAGATCGCGATGCCTACGACGTAGCTGATCAGGCTCGTGAAAGTGATGATGCGACACGCGCATTGGACTTGATCAACCAAGCAATTGATCAGCAGCCTCGCGAGTCGTTGTTTCACGGCATACGAGGTGACATATTTGCGAGTCTGGGACAGCATCAGGATGCCGTACGGTCATACACGGTAGCGGAAGCGCTAAATGACCGTTACTTCGCTTTTTTTATGGGTAGAGGTATGTCATTCGACGCGTTGGGACAAGTAGATCGAGCTCGAATTGATTTCAGAGCGAGTAATCGACTATTGCAAACCCCGTTCGCGAGTTTCAAATTAGGCGGGTACGCATTGGCGGCAGGCGACCGTCAGGAGGCAAAGCGCGAATTCAAGCTCGCGAGTGAGGACGAAGGCGAGCTTGGTCAAACCGCATTCGACATTTATTTAAGGATGGATATTGAAGATTCGCCGTCGCAATACGTAGACGCAGAGACTTTCCTTGAGAATGGTCAGGTGGTCGTCAAACTAACGAACTCGAGCGGTTATCCGATCCGTGATATTACGGTACGCGTAAGTGCAAAGATCAATGGTAAGGACGTTAGACGGGATGTGAAATTA
Source organism: Candidatus Azotimanducaceae bacterium (assembly GCA_965220235.1). GTDB lineage: Bacteria > Pseudomonadota > Gammaproteobacteria > Pseudomonadales > Azotimanducaceae > Bin55. Next base: position 1,338,060 of record OZ244815.1, read on the forward strand.
CGTCGTCTAAATTCTGGGTATTACGACGAGGTAAATAGTGGCATCGACTATGGTTCGGAAGACTATGTGCGAGTACAAGTGCAAGTCTTTCGTGCAGCACCGGGATGGTAGGGTTGATAAGAACCAATAGAACGTAAGGTTTAAATGACGACCTCGATTACAACCCCTGTTGAATCTATTAGTTCGTTTATCGTTACCAAGATCGGAATACTCTCGACTCAGTGGGTTCGTTTCAGAATTCAAGCTGCTGATTAGGTTCTGGTGGCGAAGTCGATGATCGCACTAAGGATGGCGTCATCACACCCGATCTCACTAAATCCGCAAGAAGCGGATTTGCAGCGGAACTCTGCTTTACAACTCCGCCTCGTCACGAATCAGTGCTGCGATGACCCGTATTACTTTTCGCGCCTAGCTTCGCCGCTATAAAGTCGGCGTGGGTTAGATAGAGTAGTTCTGAGATTTTGCGTATGACTCCTTCTTCATAATGAAACGCGCTTCCGTCAAATGCGTTCAAGCGCCACAAACTCTCGAGTAGACGTCTTCGTTCGGGCGTATCGAGTTGCTCATTGAGTGCTCGAGTGAACGGAAAAATGCTTGAGATTTCCTGATGCTCAAGTTTCGCTTCGGCGATGACGGCTTCGACTTGACCATCGGAAATGTCGTAGAGAGTGACTAACGCGTTACGAATGAGCTTGACTTCTCGCTCTTCGATCTCATGGTCCGCCCAAGCGACTTCTAACAGAAGCATGGCCGCAGCGAGCGCAACTTGCTGATCGTCTGTGTCGGACTCGATTGAGTCGTCTTTGACGCGACGGGCGAATGTTGCTTTGAAACGATCTAACATCAGATATTCCGCGATCGCTTACGCACTATACGCGGCGCAGTTGTCGGCGAACGATTCAGTAACGTCGGTACGGTCGGAGGGTTTGTGTGTAGAGATCCTCCCGACAGATTCGTCAAACGTCTCGATGGTCGCGTCCTGATGATTTGCGTAAGTTGAAAGGTGACGTCGATACTGTTTTACGCCCGGTACGCCTTGTAACAGACTTAACAGGTGTTGTGTCATTGCGCATAAAGGCACACCTACGTCAAGTTGCACTTGGTTGAATTCACGATTCTCGCACGCCACGTTCCAAGGTGAATCAGCGTTCTCGACGTCGTAGACCAATGAGTGCATCGCGGCGAGGGTATAAGGTCGCTTCGGTGCGATTCGACCGACTATGATCCGATCAATCAATTCTATGACTTGCTTAATGTGGAAGACGTTGGTCAACTCGCCATTCAACGTGAAGCACATTCCTGGAACGTCGTTTTGGACGCATTCAACCATGTTCCAATTGAGGTGTGGAACGTTCAGGTTGTATCGTGCTGGCACATCGCTTAGAGCAACAATTCGGACGTGCACGATGACTTCGTCCGCACCGCAGGCCAGAAGATCGTTCACGAATCCTCGCAGCTAGGCATAGCCATTGACTCGATTAGTACCGAACCGGCACTTCACTATGACCGGTAGCTCTGTCGCATTCTTCATCGTGCGGACGATCGCGAACACCGCATTTGGGTGTTCCATGCGGCACGCACCGAAAGCAAGGTTCTTTACCGTTTTTGTCGGACAGCCTGCGTTTAGATTGACTGCGTCGTATCCAAATTCTTTGACAACCTGAGTTGCATCCGCCAACATGACGAGGTCAGCTCCCCTGAGTTGCGCTACGACTGGATGCTCACGCGTCGTTCACTACCTCGAAATCGAAAACCCAGTATCTACGAAGTGGCCATCAATAAGGAGCGCCTAGGCTAAATTGAGGGTGAAGCCAGTTTTTTGTGTTAATTTCGATCGTACGAACCATCTGAGATTACTTCGATTTTCGCTCGTTACTCGAGAGGGAAGGCATCCAGTCTCGGCGTAGAGACAAATTGAAGTAGGTTGTCGCCGCCTGGTGAACCATGACGGCGACGACGTAAGCAATAACCCGTTTCGTCGAAAGAAGAGTTAGCTTTCTACCAGCTTAGGCTCCCGCTAAGTAAGACCCCTTGGTCGGACGGCGTGTCGAAGCCTTCTGCATCGCGATGGACCGCGTCCAGATTGACGTCGACGCTGCCGATACCCGTTCCGACCGCAGTTAGCCGCCACCCGAAACGATAGTCGCGCGAGTAATCGGAAACGCTGACGCCAACGTATGGCGTGCTTGTTGTGCCCCAACTAGACGTCGGAAGACCGTAACCGATTTCACATTCGAGTTGTCGCGCCGCTTCGAATCCTTGACCAGCTGTGTGCCGGTTGTTGATACCGAAACTATCGAGTGTCTCCTGCGCAAACAGCGTTTCCATCCCACCCATCGGTGAGACACCTAGTGACTGTGTGAGCGAGAGCGACAGACCGCTTGCACTCGATGGTTGAGGATCAAACACGAAGGATGCACTCGCACCCCACTCCTGGAAATCTTCCACTTGGTGGGTCAGTAACCCGCGACCCCTTATGTCAACGCGTGCGATGTTGTTCGGTACCGCAAAACTGAATCCACCGCCGATATCTACACCGTAGCCGGTTTCGGCATCGCCGCCGTCGAGGCGGAGTGCGATTTCAATTAAGGGCGACGCCGTAGATCCATCTGGGAAAGTCACCGAACGTGATCCTTCGACCCCGAATCTCGTCAACCAAGTTGAGGCGTCCACGGGCGCAAGCGTAATGCCCCCGTTCGATGCGGCATCAGCGGACGTTTGCGTAAAACGGGCATCGCCTTTCAGCGCGAGGGTGAAGCCGGTACTGGCACCGGGATTCAACATTTCATTGCGCAATCCGATCGAACCCATCGTAAGCGTTACGTCAGTGTCGAGTGGGGCCAGGTCATCAGGCGCGAACGTCAATTTGCCGCTACCGTACCCAGCGGTTGACCAGACGGAGAATCGGTCACTTATCTGAAGCACACCATAGGGGAAGAACCCTGTCACTCGAGTGTCAAGCTGGCCTCGACTCACTGGATTCTCGTAATCACCCATGCCTTGGGCATGACCGAGCGCCAGACCAAGCATCCAGTGTCCCTGCTTAGCTGCTGCCGTATAGTCGACTGCCAAGAAACCCGTCTTTACGGTCCCGTCGAGGTCAAGGTCTCCGTCGCTACCACTGAAGCCGGCGATACTTCCACGTCCCCACAACGTGGTGCTGCCGCGCCCATCGCCGTTCGCGTTCGAAGAGAGCGCGAACGAGGAATTCGACAGCATGTTCTGGGTTAACTCGCGTAGTCCTGGACCCGGTTCGCGCCAACCCTCGTATTGATTGTTAAACGGGTCGTCGTGTTCTACCCAATTCGCTACGTTCGAACCTGTCGCAACATCACGCCCGTCTTCGCCACTAATCCCATCTGCCATCCATGATGACAGTGCCTGTCCAGCTAATGCAACGTTTGTTTGTGATTCACGAGGTGCCAACCGTCGTGCTGCAACCGCTTCATTCACTTCGTCGGTGACTGTGCGTCCGAAACGCGCGAGCCACGCCTGCGTGATGGGACTGGTGTCCATTGCCGAGAGACCTTCAACGGCGTGACTCGCTGTATCCGACCAGTCGCCTACCCCTTCCACGTTACTTGCGCGGACGCGCACGTCATAAATGGTGCCCGACATCAAACCGTTGAGTGTTGTGCTCGTCGACGTGCCGTGAACGTTGGCGTCCATCCAGTTAGAAGTACTAGACACTCGATACGTGACATCGTAGTCGTTGATCGCCGGTCCTGTATTCACAGGCGCTTCCCAGCTGACAGCGATACTGCTTCGAGGATTCGAGGAGGGAGTGCTCAACATGGGAGCTGCCGGTATCCCTGGTGCTTCGCGGATGTCGTTAACGTAGATCACCAAGCTGTGGGTTACGATCTCCTCGCCATCTGAGACGGTCACGATCGTGTCGAAACGCGATTTTGTCTCGTAGTCTAGAACCGAGCCCTCACCTACAGCAATCGTGCCTGTGGCATCAATATCGAACACCTCGTCGGATTCAACGTCCAACGAGTACATCAGCTCGTCATCTTCCGCATCGGTTGCTGAGACCATACCGACCTCTGTACCGACGTCGCTATTTTCCGCGACCTCGAGCGTGCTGGGTGGCTCCATGAATGTTGGCGCAGTATTGATAGGAGTTTCCTGGGTTGTGCCGTTGCCGCTCGATGACCACTCGCCAGTGGCTTCGGCATTGATCGCCCTTACCTGCACCTCGTAGCTCGTGACAGGGATCAAACCGATCAGTGTCACACTCGGCGTTGATCCGTCGAACGTCTGTTCAGCCCACTCGGAAGAACCGGTTGCGCGATATCGCACGACATACTCCGAGATCGGTGGCAATCCTGATAAGTCAGGTAGTTCCCAGTTCACCAACAGCTCCGTATCGGACGCGGCAGTGACCGTCAGCGCGGTTGGCGCACCAAGCGGTTCGACCACATTCGTGATGAGGATCGTTAGAGTGAGGGATGCTTCCGCGATTTCGTCGCTCACGGTCACCGTGACTTCCACGCTTGGCATTGACTCGTGATCGAGCAATACGCCGTCTCGTACGGAGATCACACCGCTGTTATCGATAACGAACAAATCATTCGACGTCTCATCCAAGCTGAAAATTAAGGCGCCACCCTCTGGGTCAATCGCTTCAACGATGCCTACTCGCGCTCCGCCTACGCTGTTCTCCGCGATGCTCAACGCTTCGGACGGTTCGATGAACGTCGGCGCAGCGTTCTTCGCCGGGTCAATCGGTGTACCGTGTCCGCTCGCGGACCAGTTACTCGTACCTTCAGCATTGGTTGCACGTATCTGAACAGCGTATGTGGTTCCCTCAATCAGATCCTCGAGGATCGTGTTCGTCTCTGCGCCCTCGAATTCTGCGTCGGTCCACTCATCTGCACCTGAGGCCTGGTACCGGATGTCGTAGTCGGATAGCGCTGTCTTACCGGTACTATCGGGTGCCGTCCAGCTCACGTTCAGACTCGTCGCGGATGCACTTTTCACACTTGGTGCAGAAGGTGATATCGGCGGTTCGTCCTCGTTGATCACCAAAATCGTCAGGCTATGAGTGTTCGAATCCGTGCCATCGTCTACGGTCACGGTAGCGTCATAGCTTGCGGTTGTCTCATAGTCGAGTGTCGCACCGCGTTGCACCACGATCACGCCGTTGGCGTTAATGTCGAAGACCGTATCCGATGTGGCATCTAACGCGAAACTCAAGGTATCGCCATCCGCATCTGACGCATTTATGGAACCGACCGTCGTACCGCGGGGACTATTCTCCGCGACTTCGAGTGAACTCGGTGGGTCGGCGAAGAGCGGCGCGGTGTTTTCGCCCGTGCTCGACGTTGTGTTTCGTACCGGGTTATCGGTAAAGTCAATCGCAGCATTGCCGGGTAGATCCCTTAACGGGTTATCGGCTTGCGCGACATAACTTACGGTGACAGTTTCACCGAACACTACTTCTGCTTCGAGATTGGCTGTTACCACTTCACCGTTGATACGCACAGGTAGGTTCGTACCGTTAATCGTGCGGGAGGTACCCTCGCTGTCAACGGCGGTCACGGTGTAGACGTTGCTTTGAGGTTTCACGACCGGCGAAGCGTCGATCGACTCGCTGAATGTGACACGTAACGTCGGACCTTTAACCGTCGCGATCACAAAGGCGGGTGGGGTCGCATCGACCGCGTGACCAACTGAAACCATCACAGGTTCGCTTTCCAGCTCCATCTCGTCAGAGGTGTTGCCCTGCGTGTCGGTGATCGTCCCACCGTTCAATTCCAACGCGTCTTCTTCGATGACGATGCTGCTGGAATCCACATCTTCGTCGATGATGGTGTATCGGAATACCACTACGTTACCTTCGGTTCGATGGTAACCCGCATACTTGAGTTCGTCATCCAGCCTGAACGCGATACGCGGTCCCGTCACGTTGCTGTACGCGATTTGAGGGGTGCCGTTGGTCGGTTGGCCGCCAGCACCTGTGACAGTCACCGGTTCGGAAAACTCAGCCGTGAACTCGATGTGGTCGCCGATCGCATACGTTTCGTCGACGCCAGCCGTTGAACTCACCTGAATGGGTCTATCTTCGACCAACATGGGCGGTACGCCGTCCACTCGGTGGTTGGCGTCCGGCGCGACCTCAGCGAGCTCAAGCTCCGCATTCACCGTAGCGGATCCCGCTGCACGAATCGCCGCATTGGCTGGTAGGGAAAGGGGATTCGCGCCAAACGCGACTCCCATTGGCGCCAAGTCGCCGTCAGCTACCTCATACGTGAAGTCAAGGTTGGTGGTGTTCGTCAGTGTCAGCGACGCATCGAGCGTCATGGTTTGCGCGTCGTCACCAACCTGCATCGTCAGTACGGGAGCTCCGGTCACATCAACGAATTGACTGAACGTCACCCGCGCACGGATGGTGTCGCCGGGCATGTAGGTGTTGTTCTGGTCAGCCGAAGGGGTCGAAATGATCACGACACGTGAAAGGGAAGGCGCTGTCAGTTCAGTCGTTGCCGCGTTGCCGCTAGCGGACCAGTCACTCGTGCCTTCCGAGTTGTGTGTTCGAACCTGCACGCGATACGAACTATCGGCCGCTAAACCGAGGATGGTAGCGGTGGTGGCGGTCCCGGTATGGTCGTGACCGCCGGTCTCGTCAGGTTCGATCCAATCGGCTGCAGCGCTCGGGTCCGAGCTACCCTGGTAGTAGCGCACGTCGTAATCCGTGATGTCGGGTTGACCGTTCGTCGCCGGTGCCGTCCACGTAACCGTGACGCTGATACCGGTCGCACTATCCATCGATGGCGCAGCTGGCGCATTCGGCGGTTCGTTCACGTCGGTGATCGTCACCGTGACGTCGTGGGTTGAGTTCACGGTACCGTCGTTCGCGATCACCGTGATCGTGATGGTCGGGGTCGCTTCGTGATTGAGTGTTGCGTCGTCCTGAACGGTAATCGCACCAGCGTCGCTAATGTCGAACGCGGCGTCTGAAGCCTCGTCCAACGAATAGGACAACTCATCACCGTCACCGTCGGTCGCGGTGACGGTTGCGACGGCGGTACCACCCGCACTGTTCTCCGGGATCGATGCGGTGGCGGTTTGGTTTGTGAAGATCGGAGCCGAGTTGGTGGCGGTGTTGGTGGTTCCGCTTCCGCTGGCTGACCAATCACTGGTTCCCTCATCGTTCTCCGCACTCACTTGGACTCGATAGGATTCGCCAGCGAAGAGACCCGTAATCGTCGTCGAAGTATCCGTACCAGTATGTGTGTGTCCGCCATTCTCCCCCTCTTCAATCCAAGAGGTCTCGCTCGCAGGATCGGAGGTTCCACGATAAAACCGAACGTCATAGTCTGTGATCGGTGGTTTACCCGTCACATCGGGCGCGGTCCAACTCACGGTGATGCTCGTTTCGGAGTCAGCTGCCACGGTTGGTGTACTCGGCGCGTCTGGCGGTTCTTCCAAATCGGTGACGTTAATCGTCAAAGAGTGGTCGGTCGAACCATCGGATCGACCATCACTCGCCGTCACCGTCGCACTATAGCTTGAGGTGGCTTCGTGGTTTAGGCTCGCGCCGCTCTGCAGCGTGATGACACCACTAGCGCTGATATCGAACACGGCATCTGTTCCGCTGTCGAGCGAGTAAGTCAACGTATGCCCGTCGGCATCCGTTGCTGCTACAGTACCTACGTTAGCGCCACTTTCGCTGTTCTCGGCAATGGATAACGAACTAGGCGGCGAGGTGAAGGAAGGCGCCGTGTTCAGTGTAGAGCCGGTGCCAGTCGCTGACCAGCCGCTTACACCTTCATCATTCTCGGCGCGAACCTGAACATCGTAGCTCGTTCCGGCCGCGAGTCCTGTGATCGTGTCGCTCGCGGAGGTTGTGTCGATGTTCGCGTCCGTCCATTCATCCGTCGTTCCAGTCAGCCGATACTGCAGATCGTAGTCAGAAATGGGCGGTTTATCGGATACGTCAGAGGCAGTCCACGTGACTGTCACGCTGGTGGTTGATGCGCCGGTTACTGTCGGCGTACCTGTTGGCGTACCCGGGGGCTCGTCCACGTCCGTGATGTTAATCGTGAAACTGGCGTCGACACTCGAACGGTCGTCGGTTACGGTCACAGTCGTGCTGTAGCTGTTGGTGGTGGCTTCATGGTCCAAGAGGGCGCCATCTTGCACGGTGATCGCGCCAGTGTTGCTATCGATGTTGAAGACTGTGTCGGACGTGCTATCCAGTGAGTACGTCAAGTCATGACCGTCGTCGTCCGTCGCAGCGACTGTGACGACGCTGGTACCGCCAGCTGAGTTCTCGGGAACTTCCACAGCCGATGTAGGCGGCGACGTGAAGGAAGGCGCCGTGTTGTTGGTGCTGCCGGTCCCTGTCGCCGACCATGAGCTATCGCCTTCATCGTTTTTCGCGATGATCTGTGCATCGTAACTTGTACCGGCATCTAAGTCTTCAATCGTTGCGCTCGTACCTGTGCCCGTGTGTGTATGGCTTGTCCATGAGGTGTTGTCGTCGCTGGTTTTCTTGTACTGTACGTCGTAACCAGAAATAGCAGGTTTGCCTGCCACGTCTGGTGCCGTCCAGCTCACGTCGATGCTCGTGGTCTCACCCGTTGTCCCGGTGACCGTCGGCGCTTCAGGTGCATCCGGAGGTTCGTCTACGTCGGTGACATTGATGGTGATATCGTGAGTGACACTGCCACCGGCACGTTCATCGCTCGCGGTCACCGTGGTGGTGTAGGATGGTGTAGTTTCATGGTCCAGGCTCGCACCGCTTTGTACTGTGATCTCCCCTCCGCTACTGATGTTGAAAACTTCGTCGGACGCGGTATCGAGCGAATAAGTCAAGGTATGGCCGTCGTCATCCGTCGCGCTAACCGTAGTTACCGAAGTACCCCCACTAGAGTTCTCCGGGACTGGGGCGGTAGTCGGAGCCGGTGTATCGAAGACAGGCGCTGTGTTGTTGGTGGAACCGCTGCCGGTATCCGACCAGCCTCCAGTTCCTTCGTCGTTAATCGCACGAACTTGCGCTTCGTAATCTGCACCAGCTGAAAGATTAGTGACCGTGATGGTGAGGCCGGTTCCCGTGTGGGATGCCTCGGTCCAGACAGTTGCGCCTTCGGCCCGATATTGCACGTCGTAGTCTGTGATCGCGGGTTTACCGGCCACGTCTGGTGCCGTCCAGCTCACGTCGATGCTCGTGGTCTGACCAGTTGTCCCGGCTACCGTCGGCGCAGCTGGCGCCGGTGGCGGTTCGTTCACGTCATTGATGGTCACGGTGACATCGTGGGTGGCGGTGGCGTCTTGTTCGTCCGTCGCCGTGACGGTTAATGTGATCGTCGGCGTCGCTTCATGGTCGATCGTAGCTCCTGACTGAACCGTGATCTCGCCAGAACTGGAATCGATGTCGAAGTCCTCGTCGGAAGTCTCATCTAACGAGTATCTAATCGAATCTTCGGAGTCAGGATCCGTTGCCACGACGGTTACGAGGACGGTGGTGGTGTCGGTGCTGTTCTCGTTAACGTTTGCAGTTGTCGGCTGACTGGTAAAGGTGGGCGTCGTATTGCCGGTAGCGCCGCTACCCGACGAAGACCAATCTCCCGTACCTTCCGCGTTGGTCGCTGCGATCTGTACGTTATATGTAGTGTTTGCCGACAGGCTGGCGATCGCTGTGGTGGTTCCTGTACCTGAGAAGGTATGGTCAGTCCAATCACTAGCGCCACTCGCTTGGTACTGCACGTCGTAGCCAGAGATCGCAGGCTTTCCTGTTACGTCAGGCGCGGTCCAGCTGACGTCGATGCTTGTCGTCGAACCAGACGTCGCCGTAACCGATGGCGCGGCCGGGGCCGCTGGCGGTTCGGCGACGTCATTGATGGAAATTGTGACCGCGTGCGTAGCGGTAGCGTTGTGGTTATCCGTTGCGGTTACCGTCGCTACGACGCCGCTCGAATGGGCTTCGTGATCGAGCGCATAACCGGATTCAACCTGTACAGTAATCGCGCCAGTTGTAGAGCCAATGGCGAACAGGTTATCCGAAGTGGCGTCCAGCGAATACGTAATAGAGGAACCTGAATCACTGTCTGTCGCTGTGATCGTTACAACACTTGCGCCGTTGGCACTATTCTCATTGACCGAAGCGGTCGTAGCTTGACTGGTGAATACTGGCGCATTGTTGGTCGAACTCGGGGTTCCAGTGCCAGACGTCGACCATCCTCCGGTACCTTCCGCATTTGTTGCGGCTACTTGAACGTTGTAAGCCTGACCGGTGGTCAAGCCGGTAATCGTGGCACTCGTACCGGTACCGGAGTGGGTATGGCTTGTCCAATTGCTGGTATCAGCCTGAGACTGATATTGCACGTTGTAACCAGAAATCGCGGGTTTACCTGTCACATCCGGTGCCGCCCAGCTCACGCTCAGACTCGTCGCTGACGCCGACGACACGTTCGGTGCGGAAGGCGCGGATGGCGGTTCCGCGACATCGCTGATCGTGACTGCGACATCGTGCGTCGCTGTTGCATCGTGGTTATCAGTTGCGGTCACTGTCACGGTGATGCCACTGGTGTACGCTTCGTGATCAAGCGCGGAACCGGATTCGACCTGTACGGTGATCGCGCCTGTGCTAGAGTCGATGGCAAACAGGTTATCCGAGGTGGAGTCCAACGAATACGTGATGGATGATCCCGCATCACCATCCGTCGCTGTGATCGTTACGACCGACGCACCGTTGGCGCTATTCTCCGCTATAGTCGCCGTCGTCGCTTGTCCAGAAAATGTTGGTGCGTTATTAGTAGGAGTTGAAGCTGGCGTGTTGTTGGTGACGCTACTACCTGAAAACGCGGATGCCGGATTACCCGCAGCGTCGGTGATGGGATTGGCGCTGGGGACGGCATACCCGAGTGTCACGGTTTCGCCGTTTGCAACTGCTGATGCAAGCGTTGCAGTGACCACTGCACCAGCAATAGTGACGTCGGTCGAGCTTCCGTCGATGGTATCCGTCGAACCACTCTTAGAGAGGGTGAAGATGCTGCTATCCGGTTTGGTCGTACCGGTGGCATCCATGGTCTCGCTAAATGTCACTTTCAATGTCGTGCCGTTGACGGTGGCGCTTGAGAACGACGGTCGCACGGCGTCTACTTTGTGGTCGGTGTCGCCGGTCGTCGGCAAGCCAGCATAGGTTAGATGGGCGTTGTCGCCATCAGAGTTTTGTAGCGTGGCTGAGCCCGCGAGGATGATGATTGCGTTGTTACTACCGGTCGTCTGAACCCATACACCGTCAGTATCCGTATCGGGTCTGGCGACGGTATATTGGAAACGCAAAGTCGCGCCGGTAACACTCGTGTTGGTCATTAATTTGCGACTATTGGAGGTATCGGCATCGTCTGCGCCAAGGTCTAACCGCATACGCACACGGTTGTTGACGCCGTCATTGTTGCTATCACCATTAGCGACCACGATGTTCTGGTTATAGGTTACGTCAACGTGGATGTTGTCGCCTGCCTTGTATGTGTTCGCCAGCGTTGGCGTGGATGCAATCGTTACGGAGGAGATCGTAGGTCTGCCGGAACTCGGTGTACCAGTACCGGATGTTGACCAATCCCCAGTGCCTTCCGCGTTTTTCGCCGCGATCTGCACGTTATAAGTCGTGCCTTGCGTAAGGCTCCCGATTGTCGCGCTAGTGCTCGTGCCAGTGTGAGCATGGCTCGTCCAGCTCGTGGCGCCACTCGCTTGATACTGCACGTCGTAACCAGAGATCGCGGGTCTACCGGTTACATTCGGCGCAGACCAGGTCACCGAGACGCTGGTAGTTGAAGCACCTGCGACATTAGGTGCCGATGGAGCTGGAGGCGGTTCGGCGACGTCCGCGATGGTGATCGTAACACCATGCGTGGCAGTAGCGTCATGGTTATCCGTTGCGGTCACCGTCGCACTTATGCCACTCGAATGTGCTTCATGATCCAGTGCGTAACCGGATTCAACCTGCACGGTGATCGCGCCGGTGCTAGAGTCGATAGCGAACAGGTTATCCGAGGTGGAGTCCAAGGAATACGTGATGGATGATCCCGCATCACCATCCGATGCGGTGATCGTCACTATCGCGGTACCGTTAGCGCTGTTCTCCGGTACTGTCGCAGTTGTTGCTTGTCCGGTAAAGGTAGGTGCGTTATTTGTGGGAGCCGCCGCGATCGTTCCCGACGCCGGATACGCCGCGCTGGTCCGTTCCTCGCTGTTATCCAGATCATCATCAAAGGTCACTTTGACTTTGACTTTCTTGCCTTCGTCCGCGGCAACGAGTGTGTATTGGGTCGAGTCCGTTGACGCAATGTTTGAATCGGTGTTCCCGTCGACACGTATCCATTGATAGGTGTAGTCCGGGTTGGTCAACCCATCACTGTCCATGATGTTGGACGTCGATACGGTTAACGTTTGACCGACTTGCGCCGTCCCCGAAATCGTGGGATCACCGGTCGCTGGATTGTTGGCTGCGCTCACCTCGATAGCGAATGTATCGTCGACTGAACCGCCGAAACCGTCGTTTGCGGTAACTTTCACGGACAGCGTGCCGGTGTCGGTGGATTGCGGTTTGCCTGCGAAATTGCGATTTGACGCAGTAAACGTCAACCAATCTGGCAGGGCAGAATTATCGGACTTCGCCGCGGTATAAGTAAGCGAGTCACTCGTATCGGCGTCGCTGAACGTGGTGTCGGGGAACGTGTAGCTAAAGGCAGTCCCAACCGTCGCCGATTGATCAGGGATCGTATTCGCTACAGACGGTGCGTTGTTGGCCGCGCCGATCGTGATGTCGAACGTGTCGCTGACCGTACCGCCGTTACTGTCGTCCGCCGTGACCTTCACCGACACCGTGCCCGTTGAGGATGGCGTCCCGGCGAAGGAACGATCGGCGGCGGTAAACGTCAGCCAGCTCGGTAGCGTGTTATCGTCGGAATCAGTCGCGGTGTACGTCAGCGCGTGCCCGTCCGCGTCGTTGAACGTATTCGCCGGGAACGCGTAGCTGAATGCCGAGTTCACTTTCGCGGTCTGGTCGGGTATCGCATTCGCCACGGTCGGCGCACTGTTGGCGGCCGTCGGCGTTCCGCTTCCTGACGACGACCAATCGCCGGTGCCTTCTGCGTTGATCGCTGCCACTTGCACGTTGTACGCCTGACCGGCAGTTAAACCCGTAATGGTGGCGGTCGTACTTGTGCCACTGTGGGAATGACTCGTCCAGGTGCCGGTGTCAGCCTGTGACTGGTATTGCACGTTGTAACCGGAGATGGCGGGTTTACCGGTCACGCTCGGCGCCGTCCAACTCACGCTCAGACTTGTAGCCGAAGCCGACGTGACGCTTGGCGCTCCAGGGGCAGGCGGCGGTTCGTCGACATCGTTGATCGTGATCGCGATATCGTGCGTCGCGGTCGCATCATGGTTGTCCGTTGCCGTCACCGTCGCGGTGATGCCGCTTGTGTTGGCTTCATAGTCGAGCGCGTGCCCCGATTCGACTTGTACGGTGATGGCGCCATCCGAGTCGATGGCGAACAGGTTGTCTGACGTCGCGTCCAGCGAGTAGGAGATCGTGGCGCCAGCATCGGTATCGGCCGCCACGACGGTCGCTACGGACGTGCCGTTGGTGCTGTTCTCGTCGACGTCAGCCGTCGTCGGTTGGCTTGAGAACGTCGGCGCGTTGTTCGGTGGCGAGGTTGTCCTGAAGTGTTGCCAAGAGGTGGGACTCTGATTGCTGAATTGCATGCGAATCCAGTAATCGGATCCGGCGGAGAGACCGGTGATGGACCGCTGAGGATTAGCGCTGGTGAACGTCAAGTTCGTCGTATTGGTTGTACCTCCCGAGTCACAAACGTGGAACTTAAGCTCTAGGTTTTGAAGATCCGCAGACACACGGAAGGTGACCGATGTCCGCCCTACCGACCATGTGTTCTCAGGCACGGCGTCGCTGCCAAAGAAAGGTCCGGCGGTGCCTTCGGCGCCGCACGCCGTCGGCGGGTTGTTACTCGGCGCGGTCGGCGTGCCGCTGCCGGACGACGACCAGCCGCTAGTGCCTTCGCCATTGATGGCTGCGACTTGCACGTTGTACGCCTGGCCCGTGGTCAAGCTGGAAATGGTGGCGGTCCTGCCGGTTCCGCTGTGGGTAAGCGACGTCCACGTGGTGGTGTCGGCCTGTGACTGATATTGCACGTTGTAGCCAGAGATTGCGGGTTTACCGGTCACATCCGGCGCCGTCCAGCTCACGCTCAGACTCGTCGCGGACGCTGATGTCACACTGGGTGCACTAGGCGCCGGCGGAGGTTCGGCTACGTCGCTGATCGTGATGGTTACGTTGTGCGTGGTGGAAGCGGAGTGGTTGTCCGTGGCCGTCACCGTCGTGACCACGCCACTGGTATACGCTTCATGGTTGAGCGCATAACCGGATTCAACCTGTACCGTGATCGCGCCGCTCGTCGAGCCGATGGCGAACAGGTTATCGGATGTCGCGTCCAGTGAATAGGAGACTGTATCGCCGGTATTGGAATCTGTCGCCGTGATCGTTACGACGGCGGTTCCGTTCGCGCTGTTCTCGGGCACAGATGCCGTTGCGGCTTGATTCGTGAACGTCGGTGCGTTGTTCGGTTCGCTCACAGTGATATTGAAGGTGTCGTCGACCGAACCTCCGAAGCCGTCGGCTGCGGTCACTTTCACAGACAGAGTGCCCGTGTTGGCCGATTGCGGTGTGCCTGCGAAATTGCGACTCGAAGCGGTAAACGTCAGCCAAGTCGGCAGCGCGCTATCGTCGGACTTCGTCGCAGTGTAGGTGAGCGTGTCACTCGTATCGGTGTCGCTGAAGGTGTTGGTGGGGAACGTGTAGCTGAAGGCCGTCCCGACCGTCGCGGTCTGATCTGGAATCGATGTGCCTACGGTGGGTGCGTTGTTGGCTGCGCCCACGGTAATATCGAAGGTGTCGTCAACGGTGCCGCCGTTACTGTCGTCGGCCGTGACCTTCACGGACACCGTACCGATCGAGGTCGGCGTTCCAGAAAAGGAACGATCGGCGGCGGTAAACGTCAGCCAGTCCGGCAGCGCGTTGCCATTGGACAACGTCGCGGTGTACGTGAGTGTGTGACCGTCCGCGTCGTTAAAGGTATTCGCCGGGAACGCGTAACTGAATGCGGAGCTCACTTTCGCCTTCTGGTCCGGGATCGTATTGGCCACCGTCGGCGCGTTGTTAGGCGCAGCGCTCACCACGATGTCAAACGTATCGCTGACAGTCGTTGTGCTATCGCTCGCAGTTACCTTCACCGACAGCGTACCCGTGTCCGCAGCTGCCGGCGTCCCCGCAAAATTTCGAGTTGACGGAGTAAACGTCAGCCAGCTAGGCAGCGCAGTATCGTCGGACTTCGTTGCGGAGTACGTAAGCGTGTCGCCTGAATCCGCGTCGTTGAACGTGTTTTGGGGAAACGTGTAGCTAAAGGCGGTACCGACGGTCGCCGTTTGATCTGCAATCTCGTTAGCTACGGTCGGTGTGTTGTTGGTTCTAAGGAGCTCTGCCCTGACTTTCAGTCCAACGGCATATGCTCGAATAGCCGCGTTGCTAGTCCACTTATAGTTGTTCTCTTCATCTTTGTTCGGACCGATGCCTGACCCTCGCGTCGCGTCACTCAAGTCGAAAGCGGTCGACTCAATTTTTAGTTGAAGGTTTGGTAGTTCAGCATCCGGCAAGTCCTGATTCAAAGTTAAGTGGAGACTCTCGGCACGCGGCGGTTTCGTTCCCCAGCGTATACTCTCTACCGTATAGCTTGTCCCACCCAATGAAATCGTGGAACCGCTTAGTGCGCCGTACGTACTGGTGCATGGTCCACCAGTCGTACAGTACCCCCTGCCGCCGCCGGTGTTTGGTGCACCTACCGTTATGGTTGCGCACCAAATATTGCCTGTTGTGCATGCACTTGCTGCGGGCAGAACATTGCCCGACGACGGGTAAGCTGCGCTGGTTAGTTCTTCAGCATTGCTTGCGTCATCGCTAAAGGTCACCTTAACCTTGACTTTCTTACCGCTATCTGCCGCGACTAATGTATAGTCGCTTGAAGTTGCCGAAGATATATTTGTTTCGGTCGCACCGTCGACGCGAATCCACTGGTAGGTGTAACCTGGCGTCGTCAAACCGTCGTTATCCGTAATTCCGGAAGTACTAGATCGCAGCGTTAAGCCCACTTGTGCTAAACCTGAAATGGTTGGAGCGCCCGACGCGGGACTATTTGTAGCCCCTACCGAAATCGTGGCGGTGTTAGCACTCGCTGATTCCCCGTCTAAGGAATCGACCACCTTGAAAGTGAAGGTGGCGTTACCTGTGAATCCACTGACGGGGCTGAAACCCAGCTCGTCGTCGTCCAATTCGGTGTGGGTTACGGTTTTTGGTAGATCACTGCTTGCGATTGCGGTGCCGTCCAGTTCGAGCGTGCCAGCCGTACTAGCTGGCAGAGACACGACACTGAGTGCTTTCATGGGATCGCTGTTGGTGTCGGAGAACCCGAAGTCTGACTTGGCAAAGGTTAGATCGGTGTTACGTGGAGTCGACTTCGTGAAATCCGCTGCGGTTGGCACCGTGTTTGTCGGACCACGAACATGAACTAGAGGGGTGGCCGTAGCCCTATTAACCCTTATCGTCATATCTGCGCTAGTTGTTAGGTCGGCGTCGTTGGCGCCGAAGGAGTTGGCGCCTTTAATGGTCGCGCCGCTCGAAAGCCGGATTAGATTGTTCGAGCCGTCGCGCTTAACGGTGACACCGTCCGTATCCGAATTCGAGGCTACGATTGTGTGTGGTCCGAACGCGAGTGTATCCCCTTCCTTTTCGCTGTAATCCAAGGTGACGTCTGTGCTGCCGATGGCTACGACCACCTGCACGTTAGCGTTCGAACCGTTGGTGTCGACCACAGGACTACGCGTCGCAGGTACGTTCGCCAGTTTAATCCAGACCTTGAGTTTGTTGTTTCCGGTCGCTGTCGTGAACGTTTCAGCCGTACCGTCAAGATTTGCGTCTAACGTGGGTTTTGGAATTACGTACGCACGTTCAGGCTTTGCTCGAAGTCCATAGGCTTTCTTGCCTGAGTCGACCGCAGAATGAGTCACGGTCACGTCTGTCGTTCCGACTCGAATGGCGCCGCCGTTTAGTGCGACCGAGTTGGCGGCGATCGCTACGTTGTTCTCACCATCGCCATCGCCCTCCACCACGGTGTATCGGAACACCAAACTGGTTGAATTGTGTCCGGAAACGTAGGTTGCATTACGCGTCGTGCTATTGGCTCCGAATGCAGGTGTCAGCGGAATGGACGATGTGCCGCCCGATGTGTCTACCGACACCGCCTGAGTAAATGTCGCCGTCAATTCGATGACGCCGCCGATTCCCCAGCTAGCGATCGAGGGGAGGTTTGTAAACGCGATGGACGAAATCGTTGTCGGGTCATCGTCGTTCACCGTGACGGAGGCAGAAGTAGTGGTACCAAGCGTGTAGTCTGTACCATCTTTGAGCGTGACTGTCACGCTTCCGTCTGGTTCGTCGTCCGAGTCGCCGACCGTCGCGACAGAAAACGTGGCGGTGGTACTGTTTGCGGTGAACGTAACAGTGTCATCGCCTTCGTCACCAGCTGCGACGTAATCGCCTTCTGTCGCTTCAGCTACGCTGACGTCTACGGTCAGTGCATTAGTCGGCGCTGGACTGGCCGTCACCGTGAAATCGGCATTCGTACCTTCGGTGACAGGAGACGTACCGGCAGCGATCGTGATGGTCGGCGTGGGCGCGCTCACCGTGATATCAAAGGTGCCGCTAACAGTGCCGCTGTTGGAATCGGATGCCGTGACTTTTACCGAGAGCGTTCCGACGTCTGCAGCTGTGGGAGTGCCTGAGAAGGTGCGCGTCGTCGCAGTAAACGTTAACCAACTTGGCAAGGCGGAACCGTCGCCTTTTGTCGCGGAGTACGTCAGCGAGTGACCGTCGGCGTCAAAAAACGTATTCGCCGGGAATACATAACTAAGGGCTGTACCTACGGTTGCCGTTTGGTTCGAGATTGCATTTGCGACCGTGGGTGCATTGTTTGCACCAGAAACTAGCGTTCCAGCAATTTCAATTTTGTAGGAATCTCCGTTATTGATCCAACTTCCACTGCCAAATCGGTAGAAACTGTTGTCAGCAATGCTCCAACTCGTCGCGCCCGTTTGGTCATCGGAGGTCGTTCGCGTAAACGCTGCTCGCTGAGTTTGTCCTTCATTGAGGGTTACCCAGTACGTTGAACTCGCAGCCACATTCACTCCACTAGGTGCGGTAAACGTCACCCAACTGCCTGCGTTTACTCCTCCAGAGCGCGTGAATGAGGCGATTTCGCTGTTGGTAAAGTCGGGTCTGCCATTACTACCGTTGGCGCGAAGTTTGAGCGATACGTTTGAGCCTGAGCCAGTATTGAGGACTCGAGCCTGAATCGTGGATATCGTAGCTCCTTGCGTGCCTACTGTAAATGCTTAGGCTCCAAATCCGCTCGATCCGGTACCATTGGCACCGCTTCGGTTAGAGACCAACGTGGTAGACGTCGAAGCTGCGCTCACGACGATGTCGAACTCGTCGCTGACGGAGTCGGTGCTATCGCTGGCGGTCACTTTGACTGAAAGCGTGCCAATGTTTGCTGCGGCCGGCGTGCCTGAGAAAGTGCGAGTATTCGGCGTGAACGTCAACCAGGTTGGTAATGCAGTGTCGTCGCTCTTCGTTGCCGTATACGTGAGCGTGTCACCGGTGTCGGCGTCGGCAAAGGTGTTTGCGGGAAATGCGTAAGAGAATGAGGAACCTACCGTCGCTGTTTGATTTGGGATCGCATTGGCTACGGTCGGCGCGCTGTTGGCTGCGCTCACCACGATGTCGAACTCGTCGCTGACGGAGTCGGTGCTATCGCTGGCGGTCACTTTGACTGTGAGCGTCCCGACATTAGCCGCTGCAGGCGTACCGCTAAAGGTGCGAGTATTTGCTGTGAAGGTCAACCAGGAGGGGAGTGCAGTGCCATCTCCCTTCGTTGCCGTATAGGTGAGCGTGTCACCGGTATCGGCGTCGGCAAAGGTGTTTGCGGGAAATGCGTAAGAGAATGAGGAACCTACCGTCGCTGTTTGATTTGGGATTTGGTTAGCGACGGTCGGTGCGTTATTGGTCGATTCGGCCGCGGTTCGGATGTACTTCCAAATGCCATAGTTGCCATAGCTATCACCAAAGCGCACCCAGTAATTAGTTTCAGCTTTTATAGTGACCTGATTGCTTTCCCCGTCGAAAATAGTCCCGGTTATATCGAAAGTCGTGCCGGCGACTGGTTTTGACGGTTCTGTGGGTAAGGTCTGAAGACGATATAAGGAATCACTGTCTCTAGGAAAACAAAACGACACAGTGTGAGGGTCTGTGTTGACATAACCAGCAGGCATCGGATCCTTGAAGGTCAAGCTGATCGTATCCGACGTAGCAGTCACGGATTCGAATACCTCTAGAGATCCTTCGTTTACACATACAGACGGTCTTGAAGGCTCACTTTGAGCGAAGGCTGAGGACGTGCCGACGAACAGCAACGCTAATGCACCGCAGAACTTCAGGGTTGAGAGATTCTTCGTTGTCTGATCGATTTTCATGCGGGTCGCTACTTAACTGGGTTCAATTCAGGGGGTACGTTTCAAGCAGGTACGTCAGTGTTGACGGACCGCGCCGAAACCGGTTACGAGTAAGGTCTGCATCGGCCAATCGGTCGACGGATTAGCATTGGTCGGCAGGGTGGTCCAGAGGCGTAGGTGACCGGTCGCCTCTTCGGCTTCAGAACCGTAGGTTGCGGCTGACCAGTCACCTTCAAAACGCTCGGTTCCAAGCAGGTCAGTCGTTGCAGATGTGACGATGTCGACTGGTCCTGACCACTCGCTCGATGAAAAGGAAAGGTCGTCCGTAGATTCAGCGAGGGTCAGCGAGGGCAGAAAATGCGTCTCAGAGTCGAGTGGGCGCAGGGTCTCTGAATCAAGCAGCACAAGTGCGATGTTGTCGATGCGACCCTTCAGCACAGAGGCTTCGCTGTCCACCCTTAGCTCTAATGTCACGTCACCCGCTAACGCAAATCGACGCTTGTCCTTAAACAAGTGTCCGGTCGCTCGTCCCTGCCAGGTCGCACCTTCCGTAGCCACCTGCGATTCGCCGAACGAGAAACCTGCCTTGGCGGCGACAATCCGATCTGGTCTGATACTGACCGGAGCGACCGTCCACCAGCCATAGCCGGAATGCGCCAGTTGCCGTCCATGACCAGCTTCACGCGAGAACGCCAGCGAGACGTTGTGGTTCGCACCAGGTGAGGCTGGCGGAGGGCAGTCCACTCGACGCCACAAAGCGGGCCATCTCACGGGATCGGTTGAGTCACCCCAACCAAACACTAGATGTTCTGTCTCGAACCGGTACGTCGAACCGAATGGATAGCTCGAATGCAGCTTGAGCTCGTAGATCGCGTCCCCACGCTCTCGTAACAGCGACTTGGTTCCCGCTCCCGCGAGCGCTATTGCTGCTTGTGCGTGGGGTTCGCCGAGAATGTTCGAAAGCTGTGAATCGCTACCACCGGATTTCTCCAACATATCGAGGACCGTCGCTAGATCGATGCCGGCTTGGTGGATTAACGTAGCGATTGGCGTTGGTTCTGGCCATTCGGGATCCGCTACAGGGTCGCCGCCAGGGATCCAGCCACGACCAGGGTGGTGTGTCAAGTGCACCTCTGAAACGATTTGGTTTTGGTGCCAACGGAGTTCCTGGTCAACAGGTGATCCGCAGCCCTCGATCAACGGACCGTCGTCGGTGACTGTGCTTGTAGGTCCAGGGGGTCCCGCTAGATCTTGTGTCACCTCAATGCGATAATGCATTGCACGCAACGGCCACGCGACACCGGCGCCACTGTGCACTTGCGCGACTAGCTCAAACAGATACTCACCGTACTCGGGTAACTTCGATATAGTGAGACTTCGGGCTTCAGCTGAACTCTGCTGTGTATTACAGGGAATCGTCTCGTTGACACTTAATCTCAGATGTGAAGGACTCTGATAAACGCACGTAAAGCCGGCGATGAGATGCGCTCGCTCTTCATCTACAGTCCAGCTAAGAGCGACACCGTCCGGACTGACTTCAGCTGCAACGTCGATTAGCAGACGCGCTTCGTCAGTCTGCGCCGTTGACTCGACGCTGATGTGCAGCGACGTAAGCACCAGAAGCGCCACGAGTGGTGTACCAGACGTGGTTACACTGCGGCGTCGGTGCTGTCGGACGTCATCTTGATGAGAGACGAATGTTCCTGTCAGTTCTCGAACAGGTTGTCGCTTCAGCAATTGAAGTAGCGTGCCGAAAATGTGACGGAAGTGAAGCGCGTTGAACGAAACGCATGCAGTAGAGCGACAGAGCCGTTTGTCTGTCATCATCGTGACGCTGTGTTTCCGATGTGCTCGTGTAGCCACTGCGACTTTACTCCACGTGAAACCGCACGTGGATGCTCTTAGCAACACAGAACTCGAGCGGAGTGTTTTCTAGAAAACCGATCCCGTCCAATACCCGATTCGTTGTTGAGCTGGGAGCCTTGAGGTATAGCAGTTCGTTAGGGGATGTGCTTGCAGCGCAGCAAAGTCGAGAAACGGGGCTGGAGAACCCCACACAACACCTACGTCTGAACAATCCCCACATGCAGCTCCGCTCTATGAACATCTCGTTCGCTCAGATTACGACGACTTCGTTTGTAAGATCGTCGCGAGTGCGCACTCCTCTCTCACTAATTCATCGCGATTCGAGCTATGAATACCCTCTTAAAGTAATAAAAGAGCAATACAAAGACTATTTAAACGACGAATTAGCGATATTGTATACGAGTCAGCATGGATTCAAATTTAGCGATTTCCGAAACGTTCGAGCGATTTCATCAGCTAGGTTGAGCGTTGGTTGGGTGTACGACACCGAAATATCTCTTAAGCTGGTCGACTCGCACCTGAAATTTGAGAATTGAATGCAAAAACGAGTTTCATTCGACCGTATTAATAGCAATCGTTCGCGACAACAAAGTTGCAAGCTACAGGCGCGTCTAGGAAGTTAATTAGTTGAGCTTCAATTACTTGTGACCACGATGTCGTTAGTCGCGCATAGATCGGCGAGCGCTGTGTTCGTCGTTGAGCCTCTGCGTCAAAAGCTCGGTGATGTTCGACACGTTGAATCTAAAACGCGAGCATGCGAACCGTCCGAGTGGCTGGGTATGGTGTTTGAGCGATTTTGTCACGTAATCAGTAGAAAAAGAGAGAAAGCGCGATATTGAGTGAGATCAGCGTGATACTCGGTTTGAGTGGTGTCGTGTACGCACACTCGTTGGGTGAACCAACCGAGATCGGATAAAAAACGGCGGAGCGTCCGCACCTTTGGCGAATCTCCGTCTGCACAAATCGCGTTCTGGATGTATCTACTTCGTCGGATGCGTAAAAACAGGGGCACTTCGAGAGATGCTGTCGCGGCTGTAGGATATAGCTGGTTTTTCGACAATGCCGACAGCAATGCATAGACGCTTTGAGCACGATTAGGTCGCAATGAATATGCGTACCACCAATGAGTCCACCGATTGCGAGAGCTAATCAGGTAGTGAGGATCAGATCGCTGCGATGTGCTGATATAGCTTGTGTTGCTCATATGTATAGATGGATAAATCTATTCCGATAGGTCAACGTTGCCTCCGTCGTGGTGAATACCGGAATTAAGTTGCTTAGTTAAAGCAGACGACCATGGTCATGACGAAAGCGAATCGCTTGAGAATGGATATCTTCGTCGTATGCGTTCGCAATCGTCGTCCGTCTATTAATGTATTAAGAATTGATTGATCGTGTGGCACGATGTTTTTTAAGTAATCTTTCAAGTGGTGCTGTATGCTGAACGTACGTCTCGAAAAGGTCGAACTATCGAAGTACGCTTCAGGAAACTTACTCTTGCCTAATTGATCGCACTCACGTCCACCCATGTGATGTAAAGAGCGCGTCAGATAGATTCCTGGAACATCAACCTTGGACTAATTAAATGGATCCAGATCGACTGACGTCAACTATCCGACGATGCGGTATGGGTCGGGCGAGGTGTGTAGCGGTCTAAAAGCCGACTCCGCTCAACCCGGATTAAATAATGCTTATATGGACTCGCCCTCTATTCCATCGAGATGGCACACCTCACTTGCGGCACCTTCGTGTGACAGCGTAGTAATCGTTGTTCAGGTAATGCTTACCTCATAACTAATGTCTCGTAGACATGTCTTGTACATAGATGGTTGTTGTATTTACGTCCATGAGCACGGTACTACGTACTGAGGACTAGAACTGGATGGTGTGACCGAACATGTCGACCATTCCGCACCGAAACTATCGCGACTGAGTACTGTGCCCATACCAAGTATCGGAGGAAAGAACGATAGCTGACCGTTAACCCGGATCGTTCACGTAGAAGACTTAGACCCTTGGATCTTCTCAGCCTTCAATTCTTCATCACATTGAATCTGCTATGAGTCGTTGGGACGCGGAATGAAGTAACCAACGCCGCGCTCGTTGCAGACGTATTTCGGCGTCGTCGCGTCGTCTCCGAGTTTGTTACGTAAACGCTTCACGACTGCTCTAACCGCCTTCGGATCGTCGGGGCTCGTGTTTCGCTTACCCCAAACTTGCCGCAACAGCATGTTGTAGTTCATCACCCGACCAGCATTCATGGATAAGACACGGAGCAGCTCGTACTCGGTTGCCGTCAGTTCAACGTGCTCCTCGGCGACTACGACTTTTCGTTCTTCGTAGTTGATTTGTAGTTCGTTGAGCACAAACGGTGTCGAGGTTCCCTGGCGTCGTAATGCGCCGCGCACGCGAGCAATCAATTCAGATCGAGAAAATGGATGTACGAGGTAATCGACAGCACCTGCACCGAGTGCCTTGACCACGGTGTCATCTGTACCGTAATGCGCAATGAAGATCACAGGCGCATCGGAAAGTCCTGAAATTTCGGTGATCTTCTCGCGTGGTGCGAAACCGTGTTGCTGTAGATTTAGTATGACCAGCGACGGGTTGATTGCATCGAAATGATCGAGGAGCTGGTCGTCGTCCTCCACGAAAAACGTCTCGAATTCAGGAGTCGTCAACGATTCTTGAATGTAGCGATGCATTGAAGGCGTCGCGTTAATGACCAGTACTTGGGTGCTGATTAACGAATCAGTTTTTGATTTCGAGTCAGGTGTCGCTACCCCTACAGTTGAAACATCATGTGCCACTGGTAACGTCAACGTAATTTGGGTACCTCCAATGGCTGGGTCTGACTCCGCCCAGATACGTCCTCCGTTCGCTTCGATTAAGCCCCGACAGATTGCGAGGTCAATCCGCGCATGATGCGAGCTATCGTCGTCTTCATCACCCGTCGGGAGTGAGTATCGTTGAAACAGTCGCGGAAGTTGCGCTTGTGGTATGTGCCAATTCGGCGCATTCAAGCGTATTGCGATATGAGTTTCCTCTTGCTTCGCGTTGAACTCGACGACATCTAATGGTTGCGAAAAGTTTGCCGTGACGCGTAGCAGAATATCGATGATTTGCTTAATACGCGCAGGGTCTACATAGACTTGGGGTAAGTTCGCACTTACATCGATATTGAGTGACTGGATTTTGAACTCATTGCGGAATTGCTCACAACCTTGTTCAATCAAGTTTGATACTCGGATCGATACTGGACTCAATTCGAGAGTTCCAGTCGCGATCTTGCCGTATTCGAGAAGATCCGCAATGAGTCCGCGCATTTCATCCGCGCGATCATCAATGACACGAAAATACTGAAGCATCTCAGCTGAGTCCGGTCGTGGGGTCGCACCGAGGACGGAAGCACTTGAGCCTTTTATCGCAACCAGTGGTGCACGTAATTCATCACTTACTTTACCAAGAAATTCCGCACGCAATCGAGTTAATTCCTCAAGTGGCGCAAGGTCTTGGAGCGTCACCACGAGGGACTGCGTAGATCCATCGATGGACTTAACCGGCGTCGAGTTGCACAGTACCGTTACATTTCGGCCATCAGGAACTGATAGGGTGATCTCCTCGGCGTGGATGTCCTCTGGATTACTCAGCAAGCGAGCCATCGGGAATTCTGCTAGTGACACGTCGCGACCATCGGCGCGTCTACAGTTCACAAGTTTGAGAAGATCTTCTGGCGGATCGCCGGGTGAATGGAGTGCTTCAGCAATTCGTCTCGCTTCACGATTGAATGAGAAGGGTTCCCCAGTAATCCCATCGAAAACAACAACGCCTACAGGAGAGATCTCGATGAGTGTTTGTAAATCCGCTTTCGCGCGTTGTTCGTTGCGATAGGTGCGAGCGTTTGCAATTGCGGTCCCGGCCTGCGATGCAAATAGACCCAAGACATCCTCGTCATCCTCAGTAAATTCTCGACCGCCATCTTTACCAGCGAGAAAAAAGATCCCAACGTGTTCGCCGCGATGTCTGAGTGGCGTGCCTTGAAACGTTTCGGATTTGATTTTTTCACTCGGTAGACCTAGTTGGTCCACGTACGCTCGGAAATTAGATACGCGTAGCGGTTCCTCCATGTCACGCAAATGTTCGAAGATTACGATACCATCAGACCACGTCGCCAGTTCTTCCGCTTCGTCTGATGTGAAGCCAGAAGTAACAAACTCTTCGACTTCACCTTGTACATCGACTGTCGTGATGATCCCCAAACGGGCACCGGTGAGCGCACGCGCGCTGTCAACCACCTCTTGAAGCACCTTGTCCAAGTCGAGGCTGGAGTTGATCCGCAGCGTTGCTGCGCTCAATCTCGCAATGCGTTCTTCGAGTGCATCATTGCGACGTTCTAGCTCGGTTACTTTCTCTGTCACACCCTCACCTCGACCGTAATTTTGACAAGGATGCTGTTAGGACAGTTTTGCGCAAAACCGTGCTTGTACAATATCGTTTGTATATCGCAAAGGGTGGCATAAATATCGAAGTTTTGTAACTGACAGCAGCTGTTATTGAGTGCGTCTGTGATTCCGTGCGAATGTTGGAGCCCCGATGCTGAGGCAGGAGCGTGGAACTCGTAGGCGTATTTCGAGCAATTGTGATGTTCATGATGACCGACCGAAGTTGTGTCTGTGTTGTTTAAACCTGCGTGCCACGATGGACCATGGAAATGGGGAATCTCCTCACACTTCATGAATCGATCATGTCACATTGTTGCGTTTGAGCACTCTGATGGCGGGATCCAATAATCCGATCAGGTGCTCTAGTTGCGTGACCAGGAGTCCTAGGCAAAAGCGATAGAACCGTTAGTCGTCTACTTACTTCATATTGACGTGATTCCTAGCGTAAACACATCGCCGGCGTCACCACCAGACTAGGCCATGACCGACATCAAGCCAACCGCTGGTTCGGTAGGCGCCGGCTTATTGCTAATACTAATGATGTACATCAGAAAATCTGACGCCGCGAATACGTTTGGTCGCGACCTGATTTTGGCATTCATCGCGATTACCGCGCATCTTGTTGTTCTTTTCAATGCGCAGTCTCCCTCAAGAATTGAGATTCGACTCGTCGCGTCGCTATGACACTTAATCAACAACACTCGTTCAATGCGAAATTTAAGGTGTTCGCCTGATCGCGACTTGCTTCACTCGGCGATAGGCGTAGCGTATTGTTTCTGGATTTGATTGGTCGGTGAGTGACGGGATCGGAACTGTTCCACCGGATTCGTCCCGAGTCGCGTGAAACAGAATGTAGACGTTTTGTCTAGTTTGGTGATTTTCGTAGAAGAGCCATGTTCTTTCTAACAAGCAGTTCATTACCGACACTACGTGCGACAGATCTTATGGTCGCGTCCTTTGATCATGGAGGGTCGATCGATTAGTCTCGGACATAATCATCGAATGTTTCGCCGCTCGCTGGCGATTCTGGAGATGTCTCTTGCGCGTCTCGCTTTTCCGTTGATGATCGAGTGCGGTACGGTATGTGTCGTGAACTCACCATATTTGCGTTATCGCGCTAATATCGAATATGCACGATCTACTACGATTGATATTCCCGAATGTTGAAATTCGTCCGTTGCTGCTTCTTTGAACTAGGAAATTGAACTTCGCGAAATATCTAGATTCAAGGTCATTGCTGCGTTTCTCGACAGCCGTATCGAACCTATCCGTGTGCGTCGCGCTGACTGATCTTACGTTCGGCTGCTTCAATCTCACTTACGAACTTCCGTGCCTTCGTTAGGAAGCCTCTTCGATCATCATCCCGTATGATGCGTGAATTCCACTTCCAATGCTTAATCAGAGATCCCTCGAGAGAAACGGGTGATATTCGAGCTTACCTCGTTTCGAGCGAACCTGCAGAATCATTCTGAGTCGTTCGACTTTATCAAGAACTGTTGCTTGCAATGGTGCGATCCGGCTTCGTTCTGACATGCTTTGATATGCATATTGAGCTACCTCGAAACATCAATGAACGCTCGAAGCGAGTACGGCTGTTCGTGAGATCGAAAGCAGTCTGATAATCGACGCGACGGAAACATTAAGCATCGTTCGATCGCGCGAATTGACATCGTACAGCCGAATGCTAGCTGCACCTACGACCCGACTTGCGCTTAAGGACAAGTCGGGTTGTCAAACTCGTTCTCGGGGTTTCTCCAACGGAAATCGCAGAAAACTCTTGACACAACTCTTCTAAACGATCAAGCACAAACGTTCCTCCTATGGAAATGTTCCATATTAGGCAGCAGATGTCACATATAAATCACGATCGTTGGACAAGTGCGTAGGTTCGTGATGCGCGATCTTCTGTAACGCACTGTCGAACGTCTCGATGGTCGCGTCTGCCTTGCTGGCATGAGTCGAAAGGTATTGTCGATATTGCTTTGCTCCAGGCGTACCGTGGAATAGGCTCAGTAAATGTTGCGTCATCGCACGTAAGGGAACGCCTAAGCCAAGTTGCTCTTGGAGGTAGGGACGGTACGTGCTCGCCACTTCCAATGGCGAATAACTGTTGACTTCGTCATAGATCGCTGCGTGCATCGCCGCAAGGATGTCAGGTCGCTTTAAAGCGATCCGGCCGACCATCACACGATCAATCCACGAAGTGACTTCCTCGATGTGTGCAACACTTGTCAAACCACCGTTTAGTGTGAAGTGGATGTCGGGAACGTCATGTTGCAGCCGCTCGACCATGCGCCAGTCTAATGGTGGAACGTTGAGATTGAATCGCGTCGACACGCCACTCAAGTCAGCTATTCGAGCATGAGCGATGACGCCATTCACACCGCACTCACGAAGTCCCATTACGAATTTGAGCAGCTTGTCGTAACCGTTAACCTGGTCGGTACCGAGTCGACATTTCACGGTGATCGGAAGATCTGTTGCGTTCTTCATCGAGCGTACGATCGAGAATACGTCATTGGGTCGCTCCATCAGAGATGCACCGAACCCTCCGTTCTTTACCCGCTTCGACGGACAACCGACGTTTAAGTTAACCGCGTCGTATCCGAATTCCGTGATGATTTGGGTCGCATCTGCCAACATGTGAGGATCTGCACCAGCGAGTTGTGCGACAACTGGATGTTCCTCTGGCGAGAACTTAAGTAACCGTTCAATGTCTCCGTACACGATCGCTTGTGCGACGATCATTTCGGTATAGAGCGTCGCCTTAGGAGCAACAAGACGCAGAAAACGGCGGCAATGGCGGTCCGTATGGTCCACCATGGGCGCGACACTCAGCGCATTAAGGTACGCATACATTAGCTTCATAATGTGTCAAATATGGAGAAATCTCCATTTTTCGTGCGAAAACTTCGTTTTTCTCACTGATTGTCGGTAAAATCTGCCGTCAAATCACTTCAACGGAATGTCGTTTCGCCCATGGATCGGGTCAATCAACAAACAGTTGCGGACGACATCTATATCGTCGGCAAGGGTGTCCATTCGGGTAAATCCTGCGCGATGGCGATTCGACCTGCGGGTCCGAACACTGGCATCCGCTTCCTTCGCACGGACATCAATCGCTCCGTTACGGCTCACACTTCGAATGTAATCGATACGCAGCTGTCGACTTCGTTGAGCAGCAATCATAGTGAAGTCGACGTATCAACGGTCGAACACTTGATGTATGCACTGTGGGTTACAAAAATCGATAACGCATTGATTTCTTTAAATGGCGGCGAAGTTCCGGTTCAGGATGGAAGTGCGCTCTCTTACGTCGAAGCTATTCGAAAAGTTGGGATCACGTCAAGTGATTTGCCGCGAAAGTGGTTGCGCGTGACCGAAGCCACGAAAGTCACGTCTGAAGATGCCTATACGATTTTGAAACCTTATGACGGATTCAAGATTTCATATACGTTCGAACACGACAGTCCGGTCTTTGAACCGTTTCCAAAATACTTAGAGCTGGATAGTCGTCAGGACTCAGATTTCGACGCGGAATTGTCAGCCGCCCGTACATTCGGGGAATTCAAAGACCTTGCTATGGCAAACCGGATTGGTAAATGCCTTGGTTCTGACTTGACCAATTCAATTGGACTTGACGAAGTCGGTGTCATGAACAAGGAAGGTCTGCGCTTCGAAGATGAGTTCGTTCGCCACAAGATGCTGGATGCGATCGGCGACTTGTATTTATTGGGAATGCCAGTATTAGGCGAATTTGTTGGTTACCGGTCTGGTCACCATTTAAATTCATTACTTACACGAACGCTGCTCGACCATCCGCACCACTTTGAGATCGTTAGTAACGAGCTTCAGTCCGCCGCAGTCTAATCCTTCCTTTAGACGACCTGGTGTCGTCACGGTCGCTCGCACTCTCAACATTAGCTCGTTCCTGAGACAGACCGTAGCTGCGTAAGCACACGATAGGAAATGGTTCTCCGCGCAGTCTCGACTTTGTAAACGGCGAATCCCGATGAAAGATCCTTGGACTATGTGGCTTACAGTCCTTGATGACCAGCCTAGGTGAACACGATTGTTTCAGAAACGAATAAACCCATAGGTCAGGTAGTCGCACCCGTACTGAAACGTTCGTTTAGTTTACGTGTGCTCTTGATAACTTCACTCGTCGATTCGAGTCCGTTGTGTCCATCGAATAGATTACCGGAAGGAGAGTCGACCTGGTTTGCATTAGATACCCAATGCGCCTAAGATAGGCTGGCGTGCGAAAAACGTCATGGTCTCTCACCCAAACGTAATTTGAGTGCCGAGGAGTGTTGGTTTCCTCCCATTAATAACGTGCAAACGTTCCGAGACGCCATCGAGCTAGTCGAATCGACGTAGCTAAAGGCACCCGAATCGCGCCATCTATATAAAAAAAAATCCTATTACCTGGTTTCTTGTCAACGAATCATTTTTCGGACAAGCACTTAGTCGTCTTGGCGACGAGACACGGAACGAGCGCCGCGAGTTTGCTAACGAAGATTTACGAAGTAAATCGGCTCCGAAGGACGACACCATAAAACCAAGTCTCTCAACATGCTTTGTAACGATTGCGCTTTTGAATTAGAGTTGATGAAATCGTGCCTCGAACTCGTGACGCATTACCGGGGATGGATGTCGCCGTGTTCGACAAACCGGATGATGACGTTATAGAGGCGGTTACTCGCTAAGTTCTCGCAGGTTCCCGTACATGCGACGAACCGTATGTCCTTGAATTACCACAAGAGCGTTTTCACGTTGTTGTTCAGATTCCCCATTGTGCTCATGGGGTACATCTCGAAGTCAATGACGAAATTAGCCGACTCTTTGATCAATTCGAGAATCTCGAGGATCACCCGGAGATATCAGTCTTACGGACATACACAAAGTCGAATAACCAATTGCAGATCTTTGAAAGAACAATCGCAGATGACTCCAAACAGGTTGTTCATTCGATACTGTTCGCAAAGCGTTTGAATAAGCTCGGTGCGCCCGTAGCCGCGGCACTGGTGCTGTAGGTCGCGGCTAAAGCGCTGAATTACGATAGCGAAGTGGAACTCTTCCAACGCTGGCTTCCACGAATCGAACGCTTTAGGAGCCGTAGTTTCGATAGGGTTGCGAATCAATTGTCACTGCAGAGATGTGAACGGGTTTCGGACGCACAGGAGTTGGTTGAAGTGGCATTAGAGGCATAAATAGATTAAGGCAACCTTCCGTTGCTCGAAGGTACGTGTATATCAGACCGGACGACTAGCTGGTCTGACACCAACTACTGTGAAGTATGCGTGTATTCTGCAAGGATGACACCGAAACTAGGTTATTGGGTCGTACCGTTCGTCTAGCTTTCGTGTTCGCGAACTCTCTTATGAACGGAATGGCTCAATTGAAAATCGGCTGACTGGAAGTCGTACATTGAGTTTCAAACAAACTGCGCATAATCCGCCGCAATATTTATCGGGTCCAATCCATGGTGAGCGTTACACGATGAATACATACTCCATTCATTTGCATCGGGGAATTGCGATGAGACCACATATAGGTATATCTGTCATTGTCGGTATATTGACGTTGCTTCTACAGACTTCGATATCTGCGTCGGGATCGATCACTGCAGGCGGATCGATCAGTCCGCGAGACGCGTACACTCAAGGTAAAGCACTCACATTCCAGAAACTCGCATGTGCGTCGTGTCCGATATCGAAAAGCGATTTGAATCGTGAACGAGCAATCAGTCTGAAAAACAGCCTTGAGGCTAGAGACGAACGCGTCAAGCCAGGTACGCCTGACGACGAACACATCAAAGTCCTTGATCGTGACGAACAGGAATTGGTGCATTACTACCTGAAACGACGTTACAAGCTGTAAGGATTAGATAAAGGAAAGATGAACATGAACAAGATACGAGCTTTTACCTCAGCGATATCCGCCAGCATTCTGGCATTCGCGTCCACCGCAAATGCCGACGGATCGGTGTGGCTTCCAGCGCCGGGTACCGGAACCGTGACCATGGCGTACATTTCTCAATCGGCGGACAATATGTGGGTCGGGAACAATGGACCTAATCCGATTCCTTTCCAAGGACTCGATCAGAGTACGATCACAGTTGACGGCGCGTACGGTCTCTCGGATGCGGTAGCGCTCGACGTTCGAGTCGGCAGGTCGGAGGTCTCGCCGAAACACGGTAGACCTATCCCTCTTTCTACAGACGGCTTCACCGATGTTGAGTTGGGATTGACCTGGCGCTTTCGCGACGAGATCGTAGATGAAGGACCGAGTATGGCAATCCGTGTAGGTGGGATCCTCGCTGGGAATTACGACACCGGCGGTCCTGGACCCGTTGAGGTAATGGGCGATGTGAACCGTGTTGGTGCGGGACCAACCGCGATCGGTGATGGTGGCAGCGGAATTGAAATATCCGGCATCATCGGGAAGGTATTCAATAATCGCTTTGCACTCTCGGCCGAACTCGGATTGAGTACTCGGTCAAATGACGTGCCACGCGAGACGTTCATGAACTTCGATGCGCATCTGATCGCAGGAGAGAACCTCGTGCTTAGTGCTCAATACCATATTCAGAAGTCATCAGGCGATTTAAATATTGGACCCCCGCCTGGACCCGGTGCCCACGGTACCTACTGGCATCGGTTCCCCGAGGTAGCAGAAGACATTAATCGTATTGCGCTAGGCGGTACGCTGGTTTTCAACCAGGTCGACATCGGATTGCACTGGTTTAAAGTACTGGACGGTCGCAATACCGCAGAGTACAAAGCGTTCGGTGGTACGGTGACCTACAACTTCGGTCAATAAACTACAAAATAAACTTTGTAACGCTCGGTCGGCATTGCGACGACCGAGCGTTTTTTAGTTTGAATTCTTCCTAGCAACGTTGCGAAGGCACTGATATGAAAACGAGCCGAGTCATCCTGTTTTTAGTGATAGTGCTCCTAATAACAATGTTCTTCGTATTCGACTTGAAGGAGTTCTTCACCGTCGACTTCTTCGAAACACAACGCGACGCGATAACTACGTTTCAGAGCGAAAACCCTTGGCTAGTTCTCGTCGCCTTCTGCCTGATCTACGTGTTGGTCACCGGCACGTCGTTACCTGGAGCGGCGATCCTCACGCTCATAGCGGGAGCGTTATTCGGGTTGGTGCAGGGTGTGATTTTGGTTTCGTTCGCGAGCACGATAGGTGCAACGATGGCGTTTACGATCACGCGATTCCTATTCCGAGACGTCGTGCATAAACGATTTGGTCAGTACTTGACTGCGATTGATCACGGCGTTGAGAAGGAGGGTGCGTTCTACCTTTTCGCTTTGCGCTTAGTGCCTGCGGTGCCGTTCTTCGTCGTCAACCTAGCGATGGCGTTGACGCCGATTTCAACTTGGCGTTTCTACTGGGTGAGTCAACTCGGCATGCTGTTCGGGACCATCGTATACGTAAACGCGGGCGCAGAACTCGGTCAGATCGAGTCAATTGGTGACATTTTGTCGCCTGGACTATGGATCTCTTTCGTCTTACTTGGTTTGGCGCCGTTGTTAGCCAAGAAGATTCTGGGTTTCACTAAATCTCGCAAAGTCATGAGAAAGTTCAAGAAACCTAAGCTCATCGACAACAACCTTGTGGTCATCGGTGCAGGATCAGGTGGCTTGGTCGCGGCGTTGATCGCAGCGACCGTAAAAGCGAAAGTGACGCTCATCGAACGACATCGAATGGGTGGCGACTGCTTGAACACCGGCTGTGTGCCAAGTAAGTCGTTATTACGTTCTGCCAAGATGCTATCGTATGCTGCACGCGCCAAGGAGTTCGGATTTAAAAGTGCTGATGTAACGTTCGAATTCGCCGATGTGATGGCACGCGTTCAGCGAGTCATCAAGAAGATTGAACCAAATGACTCCGTCGAGCGATACACAGAACTGGGAGTGAACTGCATCCAAGGAGATGCAAAGATCACGTCTCCTTACACGCTCGAAGTAGATGGACAACAGATCACGACTCGCAACATCGTCATCGCCACCGGTGGTGCACCTTTCGTTCCTCCGATTCCCGGTATAGAGGAGAGCGGTTACTACACGTCAGACACCATATGGGAGCTCCGAACCGTACCACCTAGACTCGTCGTACTCGGAGGCGGTCCGATTGGTAGCGAATTAGCTCAAGCTTTTTGTCGATTCGGCTCACAGGTGACCATCGTTGAACAGGCGCCGCATTTGCTGATGCGGGAGGACGACGATGTCAGCGCACTCTTGCAGACGCAGTTCGAATCCGAGGGGATACAACTTTTGACCAACCATAAGGCGCTCCGGGTCGAAACGATTGGCGCGGAGCGAACTCTGATCTGTTTGAACCATGACAATTCAGAAATTCGGGTACCGTTCGACACGATATTGGTTGCAGTGGGTCGGAAACCGAATACCGAAGGTCTCGGTCTCGAGGATGTAGGTGTAGCGGTAGGAGGAAAGGGCGAAGTCGTCGTGGACGAGTTTCTACGAACAAGCGTTCCGACGATTTATGCGTGCGGCGACGCGATTGGTCCTTATCAGTTCACGCATACTGCGTCACATGAAGCTTGGTACGCATCGGTGAATCCACTGTTCGGTCCCTTCAAGAGATTTAAGGCAGACTATTCGGTCATACCTTGGACGACGTTCACCGACCCGGAAGTTGGTCGGGTAGGTATCAACGAAAAGGAAGCCCGGGAAGGTGGTCTGGAAGTCGAAGTCACGCGATTCGAGTTGGATGATCTTGACCGCGCACTGGCTGACGAAGAAGGAAGGGGTTTCGTTAAGGTCGTAACGCCACCAGGAAAAGATCGCATCCTCGGTGCTACGATCGTAGGTCACCACGCGGGTGATCTCTTGGCCGAGTTTATTGCGGCAATGAAGTGGGGTAAAGGCTTAAAGAACGTAATGGGAACGATTCATATCTACCCGACGCTAGCGGAAGCCAACAAATTCGCGGCGAGTACGTGGCGTAAGAAACATGCACCAGAGAAGTTGCTTGAATGGGTAGAGCGTTTCCACAGATTACGTCGCGGCTTAAGGAGGAAAGACGACCGAGTTGTGAAAGCGGCATGAGGAACTATGTCAAGGTTGATTTAGGTCCCAGTCGTACTCATAGTCGAACGCGCCGCTGAATTCCTCTAATTGAACGGCTAATTCCCGATCCGCGTATTTACGTAAATGTGCGAGAACACCTTCTTCTGAGTCCCCGAAGTCGAATACCCACCAGTCGTAGATACTCGACAACACGATGAAGTCCTCATCGACGACATCGACTCCTCGCACGTCGTTTACGTATGCCCGAGCGCCTTCGTTTAAGAGCGACTCCAGATTCGCCGCCGTGTAGGCATGCGTCGCAAGGTTCGGACAACCGATACTTGCGCAATTTACGGCGTAATGAATTCGTTCGTCTTTCCAAATCGGCCGCAAGATGCCATGCTCGATGTTATCAAGTGTTAGTTCTTGACCAGCGACGTTTGCGTGGACATCCCCCCAAGGGCCAGATCGCGGGATCCAACTTTCGTGAATTTCCTTGATGGAATCCACAGGATAAGCATCCACCACCACCTTGACAGTTAATGCGTTATAGAAATTGATCCAGTAAGCCTTTTGTTCTTCGCGCGCATAGTTACGTGGGTCGATTGATTGAAGACGTTCGAGATAGCTGTTGAGTGTTGCCAAGTCCTGAGGTGCTGATTTAAGTTCACCGTAATCAAAACGATTGACACCGGACGGGTGTTCAGCGAGATAGCTGTTCAGTATCGATTGCCACAAGTTGTGGTCGATCTTCTCCGTGTTTTGTTCATCGCTCTCGTCCCAAAAGGGGATTAACTCCGGTTTCTGCGCCGGCGTCGCTGTGATCGTAAAAACCGTATATGCCAATACAAAGAGAATTCGTTTCATACGTTACTTCAGTTATTTCGCTTGTTTAGATGATCGGATCGCAAGCTTGAGGATCATCCTTAGGATGCCGATACTCGCGAGCAAGACGCCCCTAATCGTACCGCCGATTTTGGATTTGCCGTACCGCCTTTTGAGTGTGGTAACTGGGACTTCGACGAGCTTTAGCTTCGACTGTATTGCCTTGATCTGCATCTCGACAGTCCATCCGAAGGTCTCGTCTTTCATCTGAAGACTGGTGAGAGCTTCGGAGGTAATGGCCCGAAACGGACCGAGGTCCGTTACACGTTGTCGCCATAGTAATTGGATCAAAATACCTGCCACCCGATTACCCACGACTTGAGGTAACGACAAAGCGCCCGGTTCCATTTGTCCGAGTATGCGCGAACCAATCGCAAGATCGGCACCTTGTTCGATAGCCTGTAGCAACAGAGGTGTTTGTCTCACGTCAAATGCTTGATCGCCGTCGACGAATACCACGACGTCAACAGTCTCTAAGGCAGCAATTGCTGTTAAACAGGACATGCCGTACCCTGGCTTACGCTGACTAACCACCCGGGCACCCGCGCCTTCTGCACGTTGCGCGGTGGCGTCGGTCGAGTTGTTGTCGCAGACGACGATATCGTCTACCAATCGATTGCCTTGTTCATCCATTAGTGCGATTAAGGCTTCAACAACCGGTCCAATGTTTTGCTCTTCATCGAGCGCAGGTATGACCGCGCCGATCCTCAAGTTACCAAGCACAAACTAGCCGCTCTGAGTCACGCTCTTCTCACGGTGATGACGTAGTAGGTCCCATAACAGCGCGACCGTAATGACGCCAAATTCTGTTAGTCGCGCCCACAATGGCTGGGCGTAAGGTTGCATTTCGTAATTACCGAGTTGTAACGCTGTGACATATGAAAGTAGGAGAGCGACTGACGCGGTCCAAGCCCAGCGGGAAGGGAATATTGCTGCGAACGGCAACAGCCACAACATATACCACGCATTAAACACCGGAACAACAATGAAAAGCACCCCAAATATCCAGTCACCGCGAGGAATATGGGTGCTGCCTTTTCGATACTCTAAGAAGTAGTACAGAAAGAACGCACTGTATGCCATTCCGAGGACGAGCTTCGATAGGGTTGCTGGTACTACAGACGACAGCAATGCGAACAGCGAGGAGTTGAACTCCCATTCGCGCGCGAACAGCACGAAAGTACTTAAGTCGGTTGCGCCCGTCAGGAAGAACGGTAGATAAAGCAGTCCAAGCGTGACGACAAAATAAACCCAGTACTTAGAGCGCACATGGCATAGCACGAACGGGACTAATGCCAGCGCAAACAACTTCGCGCCGACCGCCAGACCTAGGCAAACCGCAGCTAATCCGTTGCGCTCTTTCTTTAGTAGGACGATAGCGGCAAGGACTAAGCAGACCCCTAAGCCGTCGGGGTGAGCCGTGAACGCGATTTCCTTTATGACTAAGGGACACCATGCATATAGCATGACGTTTCGAGCTGTTGTGAGTCGAGTGAGCAGATATATGGTCGCAACGTCGACTGCGATCAACAGACCTTGTAAGGAAATGACGCTTCCGGCTTTCAGCAGAAAACCAAGCAGAAATAACAGTTGCGTCGTCGGTCCGTAAATCGTTGGAAGGTCTGGATTGTTGATTTGGTCGAGGATCGGTTGAAGCGCTATGGGTACGCTCTCATCTGTGAAGAAAGCTTCCGGCGCTGTGCCATATGGGGTACCTGCTTCCCAAAACCGATAACCGTCCCATAGATATCTGTAGAAGTCATCCTCATAAAAAGGTCCGCCGAATAAGCCGCACAATCGCAAAGCGATCGCCCAGAAAAACAACCTACCGATTGGAAGTGGTTCGTTTTGCCGAACGAGATAGACGAACAGACAGAATACGGGAGCAGCTGTCCAGACGATGATCCCGTAGAAAGTAAACAAAGCTGGTTCGCCTGATTGGCGCGTTAGATAAGCGAGGGCGAGGTACCCTAGACAACACCATAACGCTGTAGCGTCGATGACGTTCGGAATTGCTGGTTTCCTACCGCTGTCAGTGAGTGTGCTCATATTTCAGTGTACTTGGGCTAACGAGAGCAGTCACCGCAGGTTTGGTTTGAGGAAGGCTAGTTTCATGTTCGAGCAAATCTACCCCATGCGCTATAGATCTTTGCTCCTGGTTACGAGCCATCTCGTCACAAATTCACGAATTACGCTGAATAGATCGTTATGCGACCAAGAGAAACTGACGCCATATAATCAATTCGTCGGTCGGCCAATTAGTTATAGATATTAGAGGTTGGTTTCTTTCCCAAACTATATATAGCGTCTAGCTAGGAAGCCGCACGACTTCATTCTAGGCTGTTATATATTTAGTTGTTGCTTTTGCTGCATGTGGTCCCGCAGGAAGTCGGGTTCGATGGACTTATCGGGTCGAAATTCCTGGCGCATGAACCAGTTCATGTAGTTGTCGAGGTATTTTGTTCCGACGCCGCGATGCAGGTGATTTAAGGTCGTCTTCATCGTGCTATGTCGATTATTGACCGTGTTCAGATGCCAGGGTCCTCTAAGCCGCTCACCTTGACTTCGGTTGATCACTTCATGCGGTCGTTGCAGTTGTCTTGTCGCGGCTGCATAGCTCGGATTCGCGTCGCTGACGACCACCGCATCCTCTGCCGTCCACGCCTTCATGGTGACCGTGACGGGCAACGCACCGGTTGAAAAACTGCGCCAGGCGTAGGTCTCACCGCCTCGCGCCGTCGCGGTCATGACCGGTTGTTGAGCCTGTGACAAGCCACGCTGACCGCGCAGACCGCCGCGCTTGCGCGGTGGACGACGGGCACGAAGACGCCGGTCCCCTTTGGCACTCTCGCAGAAGAAGGTCTCGTCCATCTCGACCACCCCGCGCAACGGTTCTAGGTCGCGTACGTCGGCAAGAAAGCGATGGCGCCAGCGGAATGCCGTGACGTAGCAAATCCCGCATCGCTGTGCCGCTTCATGCAAGGTGGTGCGCTGTCGCAGGCAGTCTTGAAAGAGTGTCCACTTGGTACGATGACGCATTCTCGCCAAACGCGTACCCGTGAGCGCGGTGTACGTCTTGCCACAACCTTCGGCGACGCAGCGAAAACGGATGAGATTCGAGGTTTGCCCGTGCCTTCGGACGCCCGTTGCCCCGCAATGGATACACGTTCGGTCAGCGTCAAGTCGTCGTTCGCGTTCCCGTATTTGCGACGGGATCGCGGAGGTGTGATCTGGGTTCTTTAGTGCTGCTAGTATCTGCTCGCGTTGCCCTGCGGTTAACGTATCAAGTTGGGCGAGATAATGCTTGAATCTTGATCGATCCATTCGTGTCCTAAGTCATTGATTGTGAACGAAGCTTAAGCACGATTTCGAAAAAACCACAATCAAATATACAAGAGCCTCATTCTAAGTGGGAATCTGAAATAGACGTGTAGTCCATTTCAGGTGTTTTCTCGATTGCGAAATGGACCGCAATCGAATAGAGCTTGATAGAAGGAGTAATTGGTGGCGGATTCAGGACCCGGAGTTGAAACGCCGGAACGGTCAGGTTGGCGAGGCGTTCTACAGATCGTCCTAATCATCGGCATCATCGCGATCGCGATTTACTTTGCGCGTGCGCCGAGTCGGGACTACCTTGAAATTTCATCGGACGACGCCCAGCAACAGATAGCGCCAACGGCGTCTGTCGTTCTTCCGTCCCCTACGCAAGCAGCACGGCGTCTGCACCTGACCGGTATGGTGACGACGCTCGGTATCGTCGAGGTCCGACCAGAGGTCTCGGGTATGGTCATCAACGTATCCAAGAATTTTCTGAGCGGTGCCGAATTCAAGGCGAATGAGACTCTCGTCCAAATCGACCCTACTTACTTTGAATTCAGCTTGGCGCGTGCGAAACAAGGACTTGAGGCGGCGACCGGTGAGCTGAAGCAGAAACAGGACGGTGAAGTCCGGTCTGCCGACCAGAAACGTCGTTTTCCCGACCAGCTGCAACACCCTTGGCTCGCTAGAGACGGCGAAGTAGAGCAGGCGGAAGCATTTGTCGAGAACGCGAAGCTCCAGATCGCAATAGCCGAAGAGAACCTGGACAGAACGCGGATTCGCATGCCGTTTGATGGGTTCGTCATGAGCACCCGTGTATCGAAAGGACAGGTCCTGCGAGGCGTAGAGTCTGATTTGGGCGATGTTTTCCCGAAGCATCAACTCCGCGTCCGGGCGAAGATCTCGAACCTTGACCTCGACGCATTGGAACCGGCGGTCGGTAGAAGGGCGACCGTGATGGCGAACGGTAATCGGTATGACGCAGAAGTCGAACGTCGTTCGCGCGCGGTCGATGTGGACACGAAGCTCGCCGACCTGTATCTACGCATCCTGGATCAAGAGAACACGCCAGTGCTGCCTCGTCTAGGTACGTTTGCAGACGTCACGGTTGAAGGCGCTAGCCACGATAACGTGTACGTGTTGCCGGAGTCCTCTGTGCAAGTGAACGGCAGCGTCTGGTTGGTCGACGACGAAGCGTTAGCGTCGTTCACACCAGCGTCCATCGGTTATTCGGATGATGGTTGGCTAGTCCGTGCATTCGATGCTAAAGACGGTGTCGTCGTTGGGCGTATTCCCGGTGCACGTGAGGGGTTGCGAGTTAACCCAGTAGTGCGCTCCTCACGATGAGCGATTCGTATCTGATTCGTGCATATTTCAGAGTGAGTAACGCGGCATGACTGACTTGACGATGCCGGACGAAGCAACGGTATCGAATCACGGCATCATCGCTTATTTCTGCAACAATCGGGTTGCCGCCAACGTGATCTTGCTGTTGCTGTTCGTAGGTGGTTTCGTTGCGTTGAACATGGCGAATCTAGAAAGCTTTCCCGAATACGACCCACGCATCATTCGTATCGAGGTGCCGTATCCAGGTGCTTCACCTGCGGAAGTCGAAGAGGACATCGTCAAGCGCATCGAAGAGAGCCTCGTCGGTACAGTCGGCGTCAACCGCGTCGTATCGAAGGCTTTCGAAGGACGTGCGATGGTGGATGCGGAAATGGAGTCCTTCGCCGATGAGGTGGACACGCTTGATGCAGTACGAACCGCAGTCGAACGGATAGAGGACTTTCCACCGCGATACGCCGAACAGGCGGAAGTGTCAAGGTTAGAGGTCACACGCAACGTCCTTACTCTCGCCGTAAGTTCCGCATCGCTCGACCCGTTTCAACTTCGTCACGAAGCCGAGCTATTGCGGGACGATCTACTCCTATTGCCTAACGTTGCCATCGTACAGCTAGTCGGGACGAAAGATCAGGAGATCCGGATCGAGGTCGACGAAGAGACATTGACCCAATACGGATTCACGCTAGCAGACGTCGTAAACACCGTACGGCAATCTTCGGTGAACGTCACGGGCGGCGAGCTACGCACGCAATCTGGTGACATCGTTATGAGCACCCTTGCGAAAGGCACGTACGCGGAAGACTTCGAACGAATCGTAATCGTATCTCGACCCGACGGTTCGTTGATACGCCTAGGTGACATCGCGACGGTCAGTGACAGTCTGCTAGAACGAGATGTCGATGCGACGGTCGACGGCGTACCGACCGTATTTGTGCACGTACGTGGAACCGCCGATACATCCCCGCGCGAAGCAAGTTCGCAAGTTCGTGAGTTTCTCGCTGACTACAACCGCCCCTATGCAGTCTCCTTGTCCGTATGGGACGATGAGACCTGGTCCGTAGAAGGTCGTATGTACGTCATCGTGCGGAACGGGTTAATCGGCCTGGGTCTGGTATTCATCACGATGCTCCTTGTCTTCGACCTGCGTACCGCAAAGTGGGTTACATTGGGCGTGCCGGCGGTTTTCCTGAGCGCACTCATTCTCTTCCCGCTCCTCGATCTCAACGTTAATCTGGTTGTGCTCTTCTCGTTCTTCGTACTGATCGGCATCGTTGTGGACGACGCGATCGTCATAGCTGAGAGTGTCATGACATTTCGCGAGGAAGGATACGGCGCTGTAGAAGCTGCGATTGCGGGCACCAAGCAAGTGATCGCGCCGGTCACGATCGGGGTATTGTCGTTGCTCATCTCGTTTGCGGTACTGCTCCCACTAGACGGTTTGATTGGGCAGCTTTTAGTTGGGATTCCGATCGTAGCCGTCGTGGTGTTGGCGATTTCCGTCTTTGAAGCGGCGTTAGTACTCCCTGCACATCTTGCGAAGACCGGGTACGCGAGTACGCGACCGCTATCAGAAGTTCAAAGACGGGTTCAGGACTGGTTCCGACACGCCATGCAAACGCGGATCGTCCCGATGATCTCGTGGTCGATCCGAAGACCGTTCCTACCTCCTGCCGTGGTTGTCGCGAGTGTCGTTGTCGCTGGCTCGCTCCTCGTGTTCGAAGTCGTCGAATACGACGTTGCATTCAGTCCAATGAACGAGACAGACGTACAAGTCGATTTCGTGTTGTACGCGAATGCTCGACCAGAAGATGTTCGTGCCGCCGCCAACGAAGCAGCTGAAATGGCGGCGAGTGTCGACGCAGAAGTCGCTGGATCGGTAATTGGTGCGACCGCCATTTCGGTAGGTGAATTCCTTCCACGCGAACGCGTGACCGGCACCGAGGCGTATGCCAACACATCCAATGTTGCATCCATCAAGGTCCGGCTAAACCCCGCAGAGGATCGTTCGATATCGGTGTTGGACTTCACCTATCGATGGCAGAGCAAACTAAGCGAATTGCAGGGCATCCATTCGATCGTATTCCCTGAACAGAACGAGATCGCGGGTCAGCTCTCATTCGCGCTAACCCATGTGGACCCAGAAGTTGCACAGCAGGCCGCGGATCACTTCCAAACTAAGCTCGAGCGACTTGATGGCGTTACCAAAGTCACGAATTCGACCACGCTAGGTAAACGCAATTTCGAAGTCGTCCTCAACGACAACGGTCATGCAAGTGGACTCACTGCGGCGGGCGTTGCTACGCAATTGAAGAACTCGTTCTATGGCGCGGAAGCTCAACGTATTCAACGCGGACGGGAAGAGCTCTTGGTCATGGTGCGTTATCCCGAGGACCGTCGTACAAGGTATGCCGAGCTCATGAACGAGCTGGTGTTCCTGCCGAACGGGCGGGAACAGGTACCGCTCTACGCGGTCGCGGAACTTAAAGAGACCAATACGCTTGCCGATCACATGCGCATCGACGCTCGAAGCGCGATTGTCGTCAATGCGGATCTCGCACGCTCCGGCGCGGTCAATATCTCCGCTGGTGGATTGGTGGATGAGCTCCTACCCGAACTGCAACGTCTCTATCCAGGCATCCACTTAGCGTTGCACGGGCAGTCCAAGGACACGGCACAGGCGATCTCGACCTTACTGATCTCGATACCAATTGGTTTACTGATCCTTTATGTCCTCCTCTCGTCGTTTCTCCGCAGCTTTATTCAACCATTGCTGGCATTGGCTGGCATCCCGATGGCATTCGTCGGTGCGGTGGTAGGTCATTTCGTGCTCGGTTACGAGTTCAGTTTCGCATCGATCTTGGGGTTCATCGCGGTGTCTGGCGTGGTCGTGAGCGACACGATCCTGTTACTACATCGCTTCAATCAGATCATGGCCGATTCGCAAACGCCAGCCATTGCCGCGATTACTGCGGCAACCCGTCAGCGTGCACGTGCGGTGTTGCTAACCAGCGTGACGACCGCGCTCAGTCTCACGCCGATGTTG
Organism: Candidatus Azotimanducaceae bacterium; assembly: GCA_965220235.1. GTDB lineage: Bacteria > Pseudomonadota > Gammaproteobacteria > Pseudomonadales > Azotimanducaceae > Bin55. The sequence continues at coordinate 1,381,607 of OZ244815.1, forward strand.
TTCAGCGGCAGCGAGGCTATCCAATTCCTTACGCCCATGGTGGTGAGCATCGTCTTCGGATTGGTGTTTTCTGGTATCGGTCTCTTGTTCTTCCTCCCGTCGGTGACGATGATCGCGGAACTGACGAAGGACGCGCTCATGCGCGTACCCGCGAATGCCGATGCGTAGTCGCGTGAGCGTACCCTCCGAGTTTCGGCTTAACGGCAGGTCATTCACGCTTGACTAGGTTTCGCTGGGGTGCACCGTTCGAATACATGGTTCGCAACCATGTAGCGGTCACGGGCATCATGTTGCTTCTTCTAGGGGTCGGCATCGCCGCGTTCTCAAGCGCTATTTTTGAGCGGTACCCGCTGATTGACCTACGCACGATCGCGATCAATGTGCCCTACGACGGCGCAACGCCAAGAGAGGTCGAAGAAGACGTCATTCGTCGAATCGAAGAGCAACTCGTCTCGCTCGACGGGGTGGAACGGATCATCTCCAACGCATGGCGCGAACGCGCGGAGATATTGATCGAACTCGAACAGTGGAGCGACACCTCAGGGAAGCTTGAGTTTGTTCGAACCGCGGTGGCGAGCATCGAGGACTTTCCGCCGGCTGGTGCGGACGAACCGGAGATCGTCCTAAAAGAAATCCTTCGCAACGTACTCTCGCTCGTTGTCACATCAGAAACACGATCGGAAGCGGAGCTTCGATCTTATGCGGACTATGTTCGCAGCCAGTTGCTGTTGTTACCGAGCATTCGCGTGGTGGATCTGGTCGGCGCGCGTGAACGCGAGGTCCAGGTTGAAGTCGACGAACGTCAGCTGTTGAAACACGGGCTCACGATTCGGGATGTGGCGAGCGCGATCCAATCGTCGTCTGCCAATGTTTCCGGTGGTGAGATATTGACTCAATCAGGAAGCGTAGTTGTCGGTGCGCTAGACAAGCGCGATCACGGCGAGGAATTCAAGGACATCGTTGTGCTCCATCGCGCCGATGGGTCCATCGTTCGTCTGTCGGACGTCGCGATCGTGCGAGATGGCTTCGTCGAAGATCCGATCATCAATACGGTGAACGGCGTACCAGCCGTTTTCGTTGATGTGGCCGCACCACCTGGTATCGATCCAGAGACCGTGATGGCGGAGGTCAACGGCTTCCTCGATTCGCACCAACCACCACCTGGTATGAAAGTTGACCACTGGCTCGATCGAGTGTTTTCGATCGAGAGGCAGTTGGCCACAATCGGAAACGGCGCACTGATCGGCGCAGCGTTGGTCTTCTTGATCCTTATTTTTGCATTCGATTTGCGGATTGGATTCTGGATAACCGTCGGGATTCCCACGGCGGTTATCGGTTCGTTCATTGCGTTGCACGCTCTGTCGGTAACGCTGAACGTGATGGTCGTATTAGGCGTTGCGGTTGTGATAGGTATCGTGGTGGACGATGCGGTCGTCGTTGGGGAGAGCATTGCACGTCATCAGCGTAACGGCAAGTCGAAACTCGATGCAGCCATTGACGGTGCACGTGAAGTCATGGTGCCGGTGGTCGTAGGCGTTGTGACCACGATGATTGCATTTTCGGCGTTACTGCCGCTCGACGGCAATATTGGTCAGCTGATCGGTACGCTCGCACTCACGGTCATTGTCGTACTGTTTTTTTCACTCTTCGACGCATTCTTTTTATTACCTGCTCATCTAACGTCCAACTGGCCACGGAGTCGGTGGCCGTTGACCGCCATTCAGCGCCGTACGTCGTCTTTATTCGATGCGTTTATCAATGAGAAACTGACACCACTCATTGAGGTGTGCACACGACGACCATTGACAGTCGTTGGGACATTCGCGATCCTCATTGGTGTGGCCGTGACGCTCTTTCTAACCAATGTGGTCAAGTTCGATGCAGTCGGTGACAATCTGGACGAACGCCAATTACAGGTGGACCTCACCATGGCAATTGGGTCGACGTTTGACGACACCGTACGCGCAACCGAGCAAGTCGCCTTAGCTGCGTACGAGGCGAACGAACAGACGGGCGGAACCGCGGTGAACGCGATTAATGTGATCGCCGGTATGCACCGACCAGTCGAAACCCTCCTCGGTCTCGCGGAGCCTGAACCGGCACAGAATCGAGCGACGGTACAGCTCCGCTTGAACATTCCCCCTGATCGCGAGATCGCCGTCGCGGAGTTGAAACAGGCTTGGCTTAATCGCATGGGCGAGATTGAAGGTCTCGACCGCCTTACGTTTCGGACGTCAACTCAGGCAACAGCTTCCGCAGTTGCTTACGTGTTGCTGCATCCAGATGAGGACGATGTGATCGCCGCAGCTCAGAAGCTAAAGGAACAGCTGATCGAGCTCCCCGCCGTCTATGTCGTGGAAGACACGATGGAGTGGGACAAGATCAATTTTGAAGTTGACCTGACTAACGCTGGGTACGCCGCCGGATTGTCGGAAGTCGATCTAGCTCGACAGCTGCGCAATCGCTATTACGGCGCCAAGGTCGATCGGATTATTAGGAATTCAGACAACATCGATGTGATGGTTCGCTATCCGATCGAACAACGTCGAAGTCACTCAGATCTCGAGAATGAACTGATCGCATTACCTAATGGTTCGGTCGCGGCGTTCTCCCAGGTTGCGGAGACATTCCAGCAACAGGACTTGGCGCAGCGCCAACGTGTGAACGGCTGGCCAGCGGTGACGTTTACGGTGTACTACAACAATGCAATGGCGTCTTCGGAAGAGTTGGAAGACGTGATGAAATCCGAATTGTTGCGCGATCTCGCGCTTGAATATCCGCGATTGACTTACTTACCGACTGGATCGTCGCGCGACACGGTGAAGACGTTGAGCGGGTTAGCGGTGACCTTCCCAATCGCACTGATTCTGATTTTGGCGATCATCTCAATTCAGCTGAGGAGCCTGCTCCAACCACTCTACGTGCTGGTTTGCGTACCGCTTGCACTCGCAGGCGCGATTTACTTCCATTGGGCGTTGGGTTACCCGGTAAAGATCACATCGTTATATGGTCTTGTTGCCGTCATGGGTGTGGTCGTGAATGACGCGCTCGTCTTACTTCACGCGGTAAACCGGATTCGTCGAGAACGACCGCGTGCGTCCATCAGCGACGTCGTATCCGCTGCCGCACAGTTGCGCGCAAGAGCCATCTTCATCACCACGGCGACCACGGTGATCGGGTTACTGCCGATTGTTTACAGCAAGTCGGAGTCGATTCTGACGATTCTCCCAATCTTCGTGAGCATGATCGGGGGATTGGCATTTGCGGGCTTGGGACCTCTATTTCTAGTACCCGCGATCATGACGTTGGTCGATCGGGTCGTACAGGTGCGAAGAGAGCGGTCTCCCGCGTTGGCAACGTGAGGTCATCGTGTTGGTCGCTGATCATGCACACAGCGCTCAAATTTTTGAGCGAAAAACTCCATAAACAGGGGAGATTAATGACATTGGCAAGGTTTGATACGGATGCTGTACTCAGCAAGAGGACACCCAAACCCGATCCAGTGAAGTTCACTCGCAAGGTAAGTTACTTCAAAGCGGTGATTACCTTGACAGGATCAGTCCTAGTTTCGCAGGCATTGGTGGCTCAAGATGAGTCCACGAATGGAGACGCTGCGGAGCGGGAGACACTCGACGAGATACGCGTCGTCGCCGAAAAAGTCGAACAGAATATCGAGGACGTACCTTTGTCTTTGTCTGCGCTTGAAGGGGTTCAGATTGAAGCACTCGGGGCGGTCGATCTTACTGACTTGAACGGATTAGTTCCTAATACGATCACGCAACGCGTAATGGTCGGCAACGGCGGTAGTTTTTCGATTCGAGGCATTGGTTTCTATGAAACCGACCCACTCGCGGATTCAAAAACTCAGGTATTGCTGGATGGTGCGCCACACGCTCGAAACACAGGGGTCATGCACGATCAGCTCGACATTGAGCGCGTGGAAATTCTTCGTGGACCGCAAGGTCCGCTCTTCGGTCGTACAAGTCTTGCGGGCACCATCAACGTGATCACCAAGGACGCGAGCGACGAGCCAGGATTTGTCAGTCGCTTGTCACTCGCCCAATATGGCTCACAACACTTGCGCCTTTCGGCGGAATCCGGCAACATCTTGGATGGTAGTGTTCGATCGAGGTTGTCGGCCGGTATCCGTAATTACGACGGTCACGTAAAGAACGATTTCGATGGTGAGTACTTGGGTGGTACGGATGCGACGAATCTACGTCTCAAGGTCGATCACGACGTCGAAAACGTGCATTCGACGCTGACGGCGTACTGGTTGGATGAAGAAATCGACGGACTCCCGGTCACCAGTTTCCAACAAGACCCGTTTGGGAATTCTGATGGCGACGTTCATCTGGTCCGCCAGGATGAACCTGGATTCGCAACATCTGAAGAAGGCGGATTGACGCTCCGATCTGATGTGGGTGTCGACGCGGGAACGGTTACGTTTCTTGCCAATACTCAAAAAGCCGACTTTCTATCGTGGTTCGACTTGGATGGTCGAGCGGGAACCATGCCGCCAGTTCGCGGGGGTGGTTTGATCATCAATCTCGGATTTGGGATTGAACACGAAGAGAACAGTTTGGAAATTCGTTTTCGCGACTCCCACAGTGAACGTTGGGATTACACGGCTGGCATGTTCTTTTTTGGCGAAGATTCGACTCGAACTTCGTATCAAAACAATGGTGCGCCTTACGCCGATACCTACGGATTTGACGAGGCGTTCATTACGGTGGTTGCAGATCAGCAGACCAAGACCATGGCCGCATTTGGTCAGGCTGATTATCACCTGACCGATGCCTTCTCGCTCGTGCTTGGCGGGCGACTCACACAAATAGAAAAAACCGTCAACATACGTCACGATCCGCGTCCACCGCCAGCAGAACAAACGCCGCCGCGCAGACTGGAGCTGACCAGTACGTGGGATGAACCGACGTGGCGATTTGGCGGAACGTACGACGTGTCGGACGAGACCATGGTGTATCTAACGTCCTCAACCGGTTTCAAACCAGGTGGTTTTAACGGTCGTGCAACGCGGGTGGAAAACATCGGACCTTACGAAGCGGAGTATGCGACGAACCATGAACTTGGACTCAAAACTGAACTGATGGATCGTCGGGCGCGTATCTCCGCTGCCGCGTTTGTAACGGACTACGAGAAACTCGTCGGTTTGGTGCGACGACCGAACTTCACCGGTCGTGGTACGGAAGCCATCGCTATCAACCTAGGGGATGTGGATATTCGAGGCGTCGAACTCGAGTCTGAGTGGCTTTTATCGAATAACCTCTCCATGAACCTGTCACTCGGCCATCTTGATGCGTCTTGGGCTGAGTTCATGGTGGATCTCAACAACGATGGCATCGAGACGGATAACTCCCACCTTGATGTGATGATGGCTCCGCGCTGGAGCGCGTTCGGCCGGATCTTGTACAGCAGAGAAGTCGATCGAGTACCCGACTCGCGCCTTGAGTTCAGTCTAGATGCACGCTACCAGTCGCGTTACAACTCGTACGGGCAGAGCAACGAAGATACCTACTATCGCTTAGGCACCACGAAGTGGAACGGTGCGATTTCGTTTTTGTGGGGCGAAGGCAATAGCGTTGCGTTGTTCGGACGAAACCTGACCAATGAAGACGCGATTGCCTTCGCGTACAACGCACTGGTGCCGTGGGGGACGTTTGATCCGCCGCGTGTTATAGGGATCGAGATTCAACTAACTAGATGACCGCTGCTCCACCGATGGAGCCAGTAGAGTCGTCGTTGCATGCGTCATCCGTCGAATCCTGGATGATGCATGCAATCCGCGACATGGTCGCCGTTTTGGCGATCATGCTCGCGGGCTTCTCAAGTGCGGATCCGGTCGACGATGCGGCCATTTCCGATGTTAATAACGTAGCTGAGTGGCTTACCTACGGTCGCAACCACAACGAACAGCGATTCAGTCCGCTCGACCAGGTTAATAGCGACAACGTCCATAACCTGAAGCTCGATTGGTACTTGGAACTGCCCGATGCGGTCGGTCTTGTCGCCACGCCACTTGTAGCTGACGGCGTCTTGTATTTCGTGTGTTCGAGGAATATTGCGAGAGCGGTGGATGCCGTGACCGGCAAACTCCTCTGGACTTACAACCCGCATCAGCAGGCACTTCCCGAACCTCGCATGCGCGTTGCCTTTCTCCACGGTAGTCGCGGGATGGCAATGTGGGGAGACAAGGTCTACTTTGCGACCATCGACGGTCGATTGATCGCGCTCGATGCGTCGAGTGGCGAGCACGTCTGGACCACTTCTACCATCGACCCTGACCAAGCGATGTACATCACGGGTGCGCCGAAGGCGTTCCGTGGCAAGGTATTGATTGGCAATGGTGGATCCGAACATGGGTCGTCGCGAGGTTATGTGAGTGCCTACGATGCCGAGTCCGGTGAACAGGTATGGCGTTTTTACGTCGTGCCCGGAAATCCGGCGCATGGGTTTGAAAACGCCGCGATGGAGATGGCTGCAACGACGTGGACTGGCGATTGGTGGAAGTTCGGCGGCGGTGGACATGTTTGGCACGCCATGACCTACGATCCGGAGTTTAATGCAATCTACATGGGTACCGGCAATGGCGCCCCATGGAACAGGAAGATTCGCAGTCCGCAGGGTGGCGACAACCTGTTTTTGAGCTCAGTGGTTGCCCTCGATGCTGATACGGGTGCGTATCGCTGGCACTACCAGACGACGCCCGGGGAATCATGGGACTTCAACTCCAACATGGACATCGTACTCGCGGACCTCCATATTGCGGGTCGTGACGTGAAAGCCTTGTTGCACGCGCCTAAGAATGGTTTCTTCTATGTACTAGACCGTAGCGATGGTTCGTTGATCTCCGCGGAGCCGTTTGTCGATGTGAATTGGGCGAGCCATGTCGACAAAGTGACAGGTCGCCCAGTTGAGATTCGAGACTCTCGTTACGAGAACGGTGGTCCGGTTGAAATCACGCCAGGACCACCTGGCGCGCACAACTGGCCGTCGATGTCCTTCAATCCAGCCCACGGACTGGTTTTTATCCCTAGTATCCACGAGACCTTCTCCTTCTCGGACGCAGACATCGACGCGGCGAGATGGGAATCGCCGAATTGGAAAACAGCAGTTCCAACAACCGGCTACGGCGTCAACATAAAGCAGGTGTTTCCAGCGGATCAAAAACCGGCGGGTTCGTTGCAGGCATGGGATCCCGTGCGCCAGAAACAGGTGTGGCAAGTACCACTGTCCGTTGCGTGGAGTCCTGGAACGCTGACAACGGGAGGCGACCTGGTATTTCAAGGCACGGTCGAGGGCGAATTCGTGGCATACCATGCCCCAACAGGCAAATCTCTATGGCGTTGGAAGTTAGGACTCGGTGTGTCGGCCCCGCCGATTACATATTCGATCGACGGACGGCAGTACATCGCGCTACTCGTGGGTTGGGGATCAACACCAGCTACAAGCGGTGGCTTAGACAACTACGAGCTAGGGTGGCGATATGGGAAACACCCGCGTCGACTGTTCGCATTTTCGCTCGAAGGTAAACAGTCCATGCCCGAGACGTACGATCGAGAACCGCCGATTCCTATCGACGACCCGAATTTTGAAATCGAAGATGAACTCGCTTCACTCGGCGCCGACGTATACGCCAATTGCCGCACGTGTCACGGTGGCGGTGCGGTTTCTGGCGGTGCGTCTCCGGATCTTCGAGCTTCACCGATGGTGTTAGCAGAGGCGGTGTTCGATGCAGTGGTTCGGAAAGGGACGTTGGTAGAGCGAGGTATGCCGATGTTTACTAACCTTTCGAATCTTCACCTGAAGTCGTTGCAGCACTACATTCGCCAGCAGGCGCGAACCGCACTAAGCGCCTCGGAGGCCCCAAGCAAACACGCCAAAATCCCTTGATAAAAAAGCGAGTTATCTGGCGCAGAGTTATTAGCTAATTTACTCGATATATACGCGAGTGGGATTTCAGCGCGTTCGCTAAATCTCGACGTACAAGTTCATTTGTCTTCTCAATACTGCTCCGACATTCCATGCTTGAGAGTCGATCGGTCAAGAACACTCGATTTCGGCGTTTAGACTATGGTGCTTGCATTAGGTCTTGGATACTTGACTACATAACAAGCCACTGTTTGACGAATCATCGGAGTCACTAAGGTGAACGCTCCTCTCACGTCCAGATACAACAGTTCTCTGGACCTTTCTAGTGTTTGGTTCTCGCAGCACTTGTTAAGTTGCATCGTATTTCGTCTCACATCGTGAGACTTAATTTGAAAAGGACTATTGAGCACTTACGTATGCAATCCCCGTTGCGTTCCTCGAGGACCAAGTCGAAGCGAATACGATTGTGGTACGGGATGAACCTATTGAAAAGCCAGTTGTGCCGATACTGAGACGCTCGTTATGTTTATTTGTGCTTGCGCTGACGCAACTCATCGATTCGAGCCCGTCGTGTCCATCGGATGGGTTGCCGGAAGGGGAGTCAACCTGGAATGCGTTAGACGCCCAGTGCTCCGAAGAAATACGCGCTTGTGAAGAACGTCATGGCTACTCAACCGAAGGCAACTTACTAACTGAGGAGTGTTGGTTACGTCCGATCGATGATGAGCAACAGTTTTTTGGTCCTTGTTTGGAGACTCTGCGTGATTCAGAACGCTCTGACTTAGATACGATTGATTGGGTTCTCGCGCGCGTGCGTTTAAGACAGTATTTCCGTGACAGCGGTTTCAAATCGGTCTACAAGGCATCAGAGTCCTCCGCTGACCTACAACGAGTGCTCGAGATGGAACCAGATAACTACCGTGTGCTTGAGGTTTCTTTAAGACACGCTGATCAATTCAGCGTCGACCAGCGACTCCGACTTGCGTTAAGACTGCCGGAACCAGACCCCGCGTGCATGGAAAGGTTCTGGTTCTATGTGTTAACGCTGGGTTCGATCATCGAGGCTATTGCTATTAATGCCGAAGAATCAACCGATGTAGATCTCCAGGAATTGGCTGCAAAAGACGACAATCTCCGAAAAGCCATCGACTCTGCCAAATCCGCATATCAAAAGGCCTACGTATCGCTTCATCCATACAAGAAACTACAGATCGGCTGGGCGTTTGTGAGCGACCCATTCTTCGGTCGCATTCTGAGTCGCCTTGGTGAGGGAACGCTAGACAAGCACCGCCAGTTTGTGATCAAGGATTTGCGAAGTGAATTCCGTCTCGGAAACGAGAGTGATCCGGACATGTCTCTCAACATGCTATGTAACGATTACGCGTATGAACTAGAACTGATGTCATCGTGCCTCGAGCTCGTGACGCATCACTGGGAGTTAGATGTAGCGGAGTTCAACAAGCCTTCTGATACCGTGCTGGAGGCAGCGACACGCTTAGTTCTAGCAAACACACGAACGTGTGAGCTACCGAATTACCTTACTTTACCGCAAGTTAGGTTTCGAGTGGTTTTTGAGAGCACTTATTGCGTTCCGGAGATACATGTCGAAATTAACTCTGAAATGAACCGACTCTTGGACCAATTTGAGAATCTCGAGGATCACCCAGAGTTATTGGTTTTACGCGCATACACTAATACGACCAACCAAGTACAGATCTTCGAAAGAGCAATCGCAAATGATCCCAAACAGGTCGTTCACACAATATTGATCGCTAAACGGTTGAATCAGCTAGGCTTTAGCGCGAATGCGGAGCGTGTTATCCAGTCGGCACTAGAGAAAGTGAAAGACGACGACGATGCGGGATTCTTCGAGTGCTGGTTTCCAAGACTCGACCGATTTTGGAGCAGCAGTTTCGCAGGAGCTGCGCACCGTTTGTTCGTGCCTGGACGTGAACGCGTAACGAACGCACAGAGGTTAATTGAGGTAGTGCAGGATGTTCAGAATGACGATCGATTCATCCCATTTCTAGAAGGTGCGTATATAGCAGACCCGCCAACTAGCTGGTCCGACACCGACTACTGTGATTTGTCCGAGAAATCTGTAGGGATTACGCCTTAACCGAGCGGTTGGACCTCACGGTTCGGCGAGCTTTGGCGTACGCGAAACGCCAAATGAACCGAATGGCGCAAAGCGGAACCGGTTGCTTGTATATCTTTGATCGAGTATATAGAAACTACGCAGCATTAGCAGCGAAAGGTAAAAATGACGGCCATAAGGGGACTACATATTTAAATTCACGATGCGTCTTTCAACTTGATGTCTCATAATAAGAGTCAAAATACTATACACTTACCCATATGGCCGCGAGAGTCATACCACATTACCGATCTCTTCATGTGGGGAGAGATGCTTTCAAGGTTAATGTGCAGGAAGGACTCACCATAAAACTCACGTCAGGCACTTTGTATCGTATCCAATTGTGTAAATCCTCTTTGAAATTTGGTACTGGGTAGTTGGCCGAATTGCTCTCAAACCGCCCGACTTTCACGATCACGATGGGGTGCGACGGCGCTGGTAAATCAATGTGGAAACGGATGCACTACGATGAGTTATCCGGGCACTTTGTCGATCGAAACAGTGTAATGCGCGGATTCGGCGATTGGGACGACGCTCAAAATCGTGAACATACTCGAGCGTTAGTAGATCGTGAGGTCGACTCATACATAAGCGACCGTCTCGATTTCGGCATGCAGAGTACCTTTTCGGGTCGACCAGGGGTGGCCTTGATGGATCGTGTCATCTCCGAAGGTTACCAAGTCAAGGGTATCTACATCGGCACCAACAATCCACAGATCAACATAGCTCGAGTCAAGTACCGCGTGGACATGAATTTGGGTCACCGAGTTGAGCCTGCACGCATCCCTGATCGTTTTCGACACTCACTCAGTAATTTACGTAGAACGTTTGATCAATTCGATGAATTGGAGCTAATCGACAACAGCATCGACGACGAATTACACCTACCTTCACCGATATTGCAATGTGTGGTGATCAAAGGTGTGATCAATGAACAACTCCCGAGAGACGAGATGGCAGACTGGTGTCGCACCTTTTTGAATCGAATTGAACATGCGCGAGAAACGAATGAGCGGCGTTAGGCGCATCAAAAGATGAACGCGCAACGAAGGTCTGCGACTAAGAACAACGATTAGACGAAGTAAAGAGCGTTAAATCAAATTAAACAACGAGGCGCCTAAAGCAATTCCATCCTACTCGACTGTTCTTCCATTTGCAAAAGGCTCGTTTTCTTGCATAAACTGGTGAGCGATGTACGAGCTACCGTCAATAACCAATATGACCTATTTACTTACGACGCAAGAAGGAGAGACAGGTCATCTCGCTTACGCTGGTTTCGCTTTGACGAGCTTCAGAGTTCTTACTTCCCGACCGGTCTTAGCTGATACTACGATGTCCTCGATGCAATCGAACCGATACATCTTTCCTACCTTAAGACCGTTAAGCGTTGATCGATCCGCCGTGACCTTTCCGCGATGTGGATTGTTTCCAGACTCCAATCGCCAAGTTCCAGATTTGAGATCTGCTTGAACGAGGCGTCCAGTCAGTGTAACGTGAGTAGATTCGGGCTTTTTCGATTCTAAAAGTGAATTCGACAAACGAAGCGCACGTTTCGCCGTCATTGAACTTTGACGTGCTTTAGAAGAGCTCGGGTCCGCCCAAGTGTAGTGGAAACCCACCTTCTCCTTCGCTAGGAAGTTCAGCAGCTTGAAATAGGTTGAAGCTAGATGTCCACTCGACTGTAAAAAGTGATTTGCCGCTGAGGTGGTTTTTTTCGAATTAGAACTCTCAAACAAGGCATCTATGTACTGTAGGCTCGATGCAAGCGCACATTCCTCCGTGTCGTGATACTTGCTCCGCGCTTCAAGCAGCATACAGAATGATCCTGGGATAGCAGGAACAACAACATCCATTCTGACAGCTTCATCCCACCTGCTTCCTGTGAGTATCCGCTTGCCTCGTTCCTTTTGCACCGACCTATATGCGTGACCGACCAACTTTTGCATTAGTACGAGTAGCTGCACGAGGCTATCGAGGTGAATCCGGTTTCCGCTCCGTGATTCCGGAGGTTCAGCTTTCAGCTCGATGACCAAGTTTTCTCTTCGCTGTGCTGCATCGAGCACGACAATATCGCTACTTGTTGCCGGATCAAGTAAGTACCCGTGATTAGGAAGATAGTCGCTCTTCTCGAGTTGGGTTCTTTGAAGCTCCAAATCGAATTCCCCGACGACGTCTCCGGGCGTAGTGAGGAACCACTCCTTTGATCCTGCTTCTAGCATGAGAGCACGTAGATCGACCTCGCCATTCCGGAAGGCGTAGAGACTTTCTGGAGAAACTCCGACGACAGCGTAGACAGGGTTGACTTCATTCCCACCGCCTAGGACGGCGACGTAGTTGCCTCCGATCCGGTCACGCCCTTCGAACACAACCGGTCCGTCATAGTAATCGAGCGTAATTTCATGCTGGATCGTCGTCATGTCACACGACCACACAATGTAGCGGAATATCGAATCTTGCAAGAGGCCACCAAGTATGGTGCGATTTTCTACCGTTCGGTTGGATCATGCCGGCACCTGCATCTAACTTCACACGACAAACCACGAAGTTTTTGAATTTCGGAGACACTAGAAATCTTTGCGCATCCTTGAGATCGGCAAACACGGATACCCCTCGCGCTTGACACTCAGAAACTCCGGGAAACTTTGTGGTCGGGTGTTGGCTCCGTTGCGATCGAAAGTCCGTGTCGGTCGGTGGATCGCTTCGTACGAGTCGGAAAACATCCATCGACTCGCTAATCTCTCGTGCGTCGTGAGGAGGACAATCGGCAGGCAGTGGTTCGCGGAATTCCAACTAGAAGCTTAAATAGGTCTGTATCTGTATGTGATAAGTAGGTGTTATTTCCAAATGGATTGCATATAGACTGAATTGACTCCCCCTCTTCGCCCACATTGTGCGATTCGATCAAACCCGCTTCACCTCAGTGACTTTCGTTCTAACAATCGAGGGTTTTAGTCGTACTGCAAGCATAAGGTTGATCGAAATTTTAGACATAATGTTGAGCGTGAACAATTTCTAGTTTGAACCGCGTGGGTACTGTCGAAGGCTAATACTGTATTCTCGCTTAAATTGAATTAAAGAACGCCGCACCTAAGCCAAATCCTCTAGGATCGCCAAGCGCGCCTGCTTCCATTTTGTTCATGACGTACGAGAAGCACGCTCTAGCGTCGAGGTCGACGACGATCGAAGAACCACCGTACCCGCCCCAGAAGCATGTGTTTGGATTCACCCCAATCGGTGAGCTGTCACTCGTTAGACCATAGCCTAGACCGAACACCATCGGGACGCCGAGAACCAAATCCATACCACTTGTCTGTTCGTCCATTACCGAAAGGCAAGTTTCTTTCGAAAGCAGATCAACACCGAATGCACTGCCGTGATTGGCCAAGATAGTCTGCACCTTAACGACGGAGCGAGCGTTACCGTGTCCGTTCGCGGCAGGAATTTCGGCCTCGCGCCAGCCAGCGGTTCTGGTTTGCTCGATGTTGCTTGAAGGGTTCATGAACGTACGCATCCCGATGCTCTCAAGATCGGGCGCGGGCGCATTAGGATCCGGCTCCGCCGTTGGTGGCGGGATCAGTTCGGCAATGCGATCGAAGTCCTTAGGATCGACTCCGATATGAAAATCTGCGCTGAGCGGAGTCGCAATCTCATCCTTAAAGAAAGTTCCGATGCTTTTGCCGGTAATCCGCTTGACGACTTCGCCTAAGAGATATCCTTGTGTAAGCGCGTGATACCCGCTCTGAGTACCTGGTTCCCACCATGGAGCTTGTGAGGCTAGTAAGCCGACGATTTTGTCCCAGTCGTATAGGTCCTCAGGTTTGGTGCGTTCATCGAGACCTGAAAGTCCTGCGCTATGACTGAGGAAATGACGGACTTCGATGTCATCCTTACCGTTCTGCGCGAACTCTGGCCAGTATTTCGCAACCTTATCTGTAACTCTGAGTTGCCCCCGTTCGACGAGAAGCAGGATGCAAAGGAACGTCATCGTCTTCGTCGTTGAATAGACGTTCACGATGGTGTCCGCTTCCCACGGCAGACTTTTCGCCGCGTCTCGGTGACCGTGGTGGATATCTAGGACGTACTCGCCTTCGACCGTGGCACTGCAACTTGCGCCTACATCGTCATATTCACTGAAGTTCTTAACAAACCGGTCAACAACCGGTTGAAACTTGGTGTCGTAATTTCCGGTGAAACTCATTGAGAGGCGCTCCTAAAAACGGGACGTACGCAAAATTTGCAGAGGCGGATTGTAGGAATTGGACGCAAACTTTTCGGACTTCGCATTTGTGTGCGACGGTAGCTAGCGGATTCACGGGGATCCTATTTAGCTTCGTTCAACGCCGTCTTTTAAGTTCGAAGTCGAGGTTCGTTAATCGGAATAACAATCGTTCTATACCTATATATTTTCATGCCTATATTTATGTATACATGGAGCTTGTCATTATGGACTACATCCGTACGAATTCGAGGTCGGACTGGAGAAGACGCGCTAGGACTAGAGATATACCAATCAGTATACAGCAAATTTGGTTTGCTAAATCACAGTCGGCGGTGAAACTAGGTAACTTGTCGTAGGCGGACGAACACGGTTAATTGAGATTTGCTGGTAGGCCGAGTTGAAGACTCAGGTGTACCGTTCGTCTCTACGATTTCTGAGTGTTTTATCGACTAGTGTGCTCCAGACGCTTTTAGGATACATAACGTAGGTGAATCTATAGACATGACAAAAGAACGCTGGTCTGCGACTTTGAAAGCAGTTAAAAACCCTCTCACAATTTTCGCCTTGGCGCTACTCGTAGTCGAAGCAACAATGGCGACATTGGCGGGTTTCAAACTCCAAGGTCAAGATCTCGTATGGGCGATTACCGCGATGGCTCTGCTATTTGTGGTAGTTATCGTGATAGTCGCGGTCATCACCTTTCTACGGCCTACCCATCTGTATGAGCAGCGGGTCAGCGAATTAACCGATGCGATACACAGCGATGGGTACCAGGATGTGATCGAAGATACGATAATTAACTTCGTCAAAGAAGAGTGTCTACGGAACCCTAAGGAGAACTAAATCGATGAAAGAAGACCCGTTCCTCACTCCTGTTGGCAGATTAGTAAAAGATGTGTTTTCATCTGATCCTTCAAATTTACGTTCTGTCGGGGGAATCGCTAGACAGGCAGGTCTCTCACCTGATCAGGTGACGAGGTTCATTGACGAATACGAGGAGTGCTTTGAGGAATCGAGTGTTAAGCTCGGAGGTACATCCTTGTACAAGATCCATCCGAGATT
This sequence comes from Candidatus Azotimanducaceae bacterium, assembly GCA_965220235.1. Lineage (GTDB taxonomy): Bacteria > Pseudomonadota > Gammaproteobacteria > Pseudomonadales > Azotimanducaceae > Bin55. The sequence goes on from OZ244815.1 coordinate 1,396,915, forward strand.
GCATAGTCGATTTCCTGATAAGGCATCGGCTGCCGGCTAACTGAGAGTATTCGACGAAGTAGATTCGTCGAATACTGCTGTGTACTGTCGGCTCAGCTTCGACGCGTCCGTCGTCATTAGTCGTAAAAGGACGAATCCGGAACCAGTTAGGTGTAGTTTCTTCTTCCAGGCCTTTTCTGTCGATGCTGAATTCCGCGGAATTAGGATATTGTGGAAACAACGTCGTAGTCTCACCGTCTGAATTTGATTGGATGAGCTAGTCGGACAAGCGCGTCGATCCTGGGACTATTGTCACGAGTGACTGAAGATCGCCTCTGCGATCGGCGTGACGTTAGGCGAATTTGTTGTAGTGTCTATTTTGAACCATGGCATATCCCTCACAATCCACGGGATGTTGATAGTAGGGATGTCGTTCCTATCGCCAATCAGGACTGGGATTAAGCGGTTGTTATAGTTTGTATCACCTAGGGCGTATTCAATGTTGAGCATGACGTGCTTTGAATATGCCGCTTCTGAGGTGAGGAGTACAACCATGGCTCGAGACTCTTCGAGTGCTCGAGCGATCTCTTTCGCCCAGTTATCTCCTGGGAAATGATCGTGAACTGGATCTGCCACGTCAAAACCCTCACTCAGAAGCGCGTCGCGTACGCGGTCGGCAATACCCGCGTCTTCATATGCGTAATTGAGAAAGACCTTCACAATTCAGTGTTGAGTTCTTGTCACTCTTAACGTGAGTTGAATCGTAGTAAACGTTTAGCAATCGGTCGAGAGCGTTTTTTACTCCGAATTGCGACTTCCAAAACGGATCGGAGGAGGGCGACGGAAGCTGTGCGAAGTCACCAAGGTACTAATTCATTTCGTCAAAGCACTCTTCTCCCTCTGTAACTGACCTTAGTTCTTGAATTTATTGAGGGACTCGCAAATCGAACACGGTCTCGATGCTCTTGTTTTCAAGTTGCTCAAGATCACTCTCTGTAGCGTGTACAACCTGCAGGAAGACCGTTCATCTAGGTCGTTTGACGGGTTGTTAATTGCGTAGAAATCGCTAAACTTAACCGCCTTGCAATCCCGCCTTCAACTACTACTTACCGTTTTCCACACCGTTAGTTCGGCCGCTGTCGCGGTTCGTTTGTTCCTTTCTTACGCCTTTCATCTTAGTCGACGAAGTAGGCGAACTGTAACTTGGTGTCGCACAATACGTGAGTTTCAACCCATCCTTGGAGATATATGAGCGAAAGTTTTGAACAGCTCTTGAACGAGAGCTTCCGAGAAGTCGAACAAGGTTCCATCATTAATGGCACCGTAGTCGACATGGACGACGAGAGTATCACCGTTAACGTAGGACTTAAGTCCGAAGGTGTGATCTCGAAAGACCAATTCATGTCGGCCGGCGAGAAAATGCCAGAGATAGGCGACATTGTGAAAGTTGCCATGGAGACCATCGACGACGGCTCTGGCGAAACAAGACTTTCGCGTGAAAAAGCGAAGCGCGCCGAAACCTGGGACATGCTCGAAGAAAGCTTCGATAGCAAGGATCCTGTAAAAGGTATCTTGAACGGACGCGTGAAAGGCGGGTATACCGTTGATGTGAACGACGTGCGTGCTTTCTTACCTGGTTCACTACTCGATATTCGACCGGTTCCGGATCCGACCGTACTGGAAGGTCAGACGCTTGAATTTCAGGTCATTAAGCTTGATCAAAAGCGCAACAACGTCGTACTTTCGAGGAAGGCGATCCTTGAAGAAGCGTTTAGTGAAGAGCGTGAAGCCTTGCTGGCATCGTTGCAAGAAGGGCAAGTTAAGGAAGGTATCGTCAAGAACCTCACCGAGTACGGTGCATTTGTCGATCTTGGTGGGATCGATGGATTGCTGCACGTCACCGATATGGCATGGCGCCGCATTCGCCATCCAAGCGAAATGGTGCAGGTAGGCGATTCGATCGAAGTGAAGGTTCTTTCCTACGATCCTGAACGTCAGCGCGTGTCCTTGGGTACCAAGCAACTTGGCGATGATCCGTGGGTTGACATCGTACAGCGCTATCCGCGGGGAACGCGCGTCCAAGCTCGCGTGACGAACATCACCGACTACGGTTGCTTCGCAGAATTAGAAGAAGGTGTTGAAGGTCTCGTTCATGTATCTGAAATGGACTGGGTTAATCACAGCGTGATTCCTTCGAAGGTTGTGACCAAAGACGACATTGTTGAAGTCATGGTGCTCGACATCGACGAAGAACGTCGACGCGTATCGCTTGGAATCAAGCAATGTCGCGAGAATCCGTGGGAGCTTTTCCACGAGAACCATAAAGTCGGCGAAGCTATAAGCGGCACGATCAAGGCGATCACTGACTTCGGCATCTTCATTGGCTTACCCGGCAACGTTGACGGTCTCGTACACGTCAGCGATCTGTCTTGGGATGAGAAGAACGAAGAAGTCATTCGCCGCTACAGTAAAGGCGAGGAAGTCGAAGCACGCATCCTGCAGATTGACGCAGGTAAAGAACGCATCTCACTCGGCATCAAGCAACTGCAGGACGACGTATTTGCTGACTACACGGCTGCAAACGGTCGAAACTCTATCGTGACAGGCACGATTACGGAAGTAACTGCCAAGGACGCTATCGTGCAATTGGCGACGGGTGTTGACGGTACGTTGCGTGCAAGTGAAGTAGGCTTAGAACCGGTTGAAGACGTACGCCATCATCTGAAGGTGGGTGACGAGCTCACGGCGAAGATCGTGAACGTTGATCAACGCGGTCGTACGATTTCCCTTTCGGTTAAGGCGCGTTTGCAACAAGATGAACGGGAAGCACATGCGGAGTACCAGCGTAAGCAAGAAGAAGGCTCTTCGCGTACGGAGACGGTAGGCGACCTGGTCAAGACACAACTCGAAGAAGGTAGTTCTTAGTGGCTCACCTTTGTCGGCTTTGAAACATTGAAACATGTGTCGATATAGTCGAACTAAGCGAAAACAACACAACGGCGACTCGATGTGACAAAAAGCGAATTGGTGGACTCCCTCGCGGAGAAGTACGAGTCGTTGCTACCGCCGGAAGATTTGGAACTCGCGGTTGACCTGATTCTCGATGAACTAAGCGAGGCAATCGCGGACGACCGAGGCGTGGAAATCCGAGGGTTCGGTTCATTTCGTAATCGACATTGGAAACCGCGTCGAGGACGGAACCCCAAGACGGGGGCATCGGTTGAACTTGGCGTTCGTCGTATACCGTTTTTTAAACCTGGTCGCGAACTACGCGAAGCGGTCGCGAATCAGCCCTGACGGAGTTCTAAGGTCAAGCTTACGATTTACCTACGTGTATTTGACCGTTTAGCTGAAGTCAGAGCCTTATGAAGACATTCGGTCGCCTGCTCTTTTACTTAGTGCTCGTTGCAGTCTTGTTGTTCTGGACGGTGTTTACCGTCTATAACCCTGACCCTCTTACCCTCAAATTACTTAACTGGCAATCGATGTCGTTGCCGATTTCCGTCTGGTTGCTCGGCGCTTTTACGCTAGGGGGACTCGGCGGCATCTTACTCTGTGCCAGTGGGTATTTCAAAGGCAAAGCCGCTCAGAAAGATCTCAAACTTGAACTTGAGCGACAGCAAGAAGAAGAGCAATCTAGGGGGCAAACGAATCCCGTAGAATCCACGAGAACACGACCGATGAGCGTTGCGAATCCCTCGTCGACCGATGTTTCTGCCACGTCAGAAAAGGACTAACCGATGAATGCACTTATAGCTATCTTCACTAACCCACGCGCCGTGTTCGATGAGCAGGAAGAGGATCCTAAGTGGCTTGTACCTGGGTTAGTCATTCTTGCGTTCACGATATTGTCCGGCGTTGTAGTAACACTGGTCGTAGATCTTGAAGAGGTCGCACGTGTGCAAATTGAGCAAACGGTCACGATGTACGAACAACAAGCAATGCCCCAAGCGAGCATCGATGCGATGCGTGCTGGTGCAGACGAGCAAATTGCGATGGCTTCGAATCCTGCGGTCGCGATCGGCTCCGCGGTCGGTACGGCAATTGTCGTCTTCTTCGCACTTACGCTCGTTCATGCGCTTTACTTCATGATAGTTGGCAAGATCATGAAGACCGGGCATGACTTCTCTGATTGGTTCGCGTTCTCGGTTTGGGGTCGAATGCCCTGGGTGATAGCCGCAATCGTCACCATCATCGCGGCTCTCCTTATGAGTCAACAAACAGATCTTTCCGCGTACAACTTGTTTGCGTTTTCTTCATGGATGAGTGTGCCCAATGAGAACCACGCGATCTTAGGTACATTCGTCAAGACGTTGGATTTGATGGTGATCTGGTCCATCGTCATCATGACGATTGGCTTCGACAGCTGGACGGAGCGAGGTATGGGCGTGTCGGCAGCGGTTGTCGCGATACCTTACGTCGTGATCTACGCCTTATTGATGTTTCTGCAGTTTTAGTAGGTGTCTGCGACCAAGCTGCCGTTCAGCTAGAGATCAAGCGCGCGTCTCTTTACGTTAGCACGGTTTGAGTCTGTTCGCGCCGATAGCGTCTACAGAGATTGGATTAATTCGTCGCCGGTCATACAAACGAAGTCGTATTGTTTCTAATACTCATTCGCGTCACTGTTGATATCAAATTGAATCAGCTTACTTCGCGGTATGTGTACTCAATCGCTGATCGGTAAGTCCAGGAATTGAATACAAGAGAAGCGCTTTCGAAGATCTTCTATCAACCACGTGAGGTCTTCGCGGAGCTGAAGCAAGATCTTAAAGGCGGTCATATTTTCCTAGTCTTGGTCGCGATCGCTCTTGCCGACATCACGATCACCAATTTTTCGACTCCTTGGTACGCACCAGTCGACCTAAAAACGAGCATTCATGAGTCGGATGTGTTCGATATAAGCGAACCCCAAGACACAGGCGCTGTATTTAGCGCGAGCCCGAATAACGATTTTGATGCGGATGCCTCTTCTGGATCCACGGCATACAGATTTGGTGTTGATGCCTATAAGACTGGCGACGGGTTTCCGTCGGTATTTGACGTCTTTTCCACGTTTTTTGGCTTTGCGTTGGTGCTATTGTTTGAAGCGGTATTTCTGCGAATTGTCGGCGCGATCATCGGACTTGAGGTGAAGATCGATCGGTGGTTTGCGTTGGTGGCTTACAGTTGGATTCCTGGAACTGCGTGCGTTTTGCTCATCACGGTTGTGCTAACGATGGCGCTTATTGTTTCAAGCCAGATCCTGGGACTTGAATCGGTTATATTGACGCGATTAATTCTTAGCCTCACTTCTCCTTTTCCTTCAATTGGTTATTTTCTGGATTACCGACATCTCAGCGAGATTTGGGTTATTGCGCTTCAGACGATCGGCTTTAGAGACTGGTCTAGGAAGAGCACAGTGGTGTCGTTCATGATCGTGATTGCTCCCACGATACTTGTCTATGGCTTACTGTGGTGGCTGGTTACTTGATTTCGTACACTCTTATTGAATCGTTCCTGCAGTGTTAGTGACTGTTGCTCTGGTAGTTATGCGATAGTAGACTCCTCGAAACTAAATCATCAGGTTGAAGAAGCTTCCGAGAGCGCCGCATGCTACTCTGAGGTAAATGACCCAGTACATCGGACGAGTATTCGCGAAGTCCGCCGTCCAGCTCAACGAAAACGACTGAAAGCAATGGGACTTAAGTCTGAATCTCCTACTCAGCTTTCAAAGGAAAGTTAGACGTCTTCGAAGAAGCTCGTCCATGTTATCGGGAAGCATCTTTAGCACAAGTGCGACCTCAACCGATTGATGGGAGAGTTGAAATCAGAATATGTGGCTCAAGGCCGGTGCGCTTTACATACGGCGCATTCGCAATCGATCGGGCTGAAATGGCGAACCCCTACCTCGACTTCGCCGACCCTGTCAGCACGTCGAAAGATCAGTTCGAATAACCGAGTCTCATCATTTTCGAAGAAGCGGCGTAGCGCGTACGCACAGAGATCGGCGATCTGGATCATGCGAGTTAGTTCACTGTCGACGAACATCGGCGTCTCGATGATACAGTCGACGTTCGTCCAGAGAGTTCCCGAGTCGAGGAAGGACCGCATCATTCGGGTGTGCTTCTTGACTATGGTTTCGTTGTTGTCATGTACCAGCAAACCGTCAGGCTGTGTGGATCTCGGCGTCGGCTAAGTCGTATTTGTCTAGAACCCGTGACACTTCACGGTCCGCGTCCCGCCAGTGCCAAATAGGTATAGAAATTCCTGCAAGGACGAAGTGGGAAGTGTCCCCCGTGCTAGTTCCAGTTGTGCCCGACTCGTCTAGATAGCATAGGAACACAATTGGTCTAAGCAAGTAGTAAAAGAAAAGCGTCTGGACCTTTGAGCCTTCGACTCCGAAGGACGAGTCGCTTGGCGACTCTTCGCAGACGCGTGATTCGAATTGTAGACAATGTGAGGTTGAGCGTCAATGTACATTTTGTGTAAAGGACAGTGAGGAGATTTTCGTGCGGAATCAGCACAATTCTTGATTGACGACAGTACCCTTACGTGCAACCTATTGATCAGAATGAGGGTGAAATAGCGGATAGCAATGGGTAATCCGGTCTCCTTAGTGTTCACCTCCGTGAGTCTCAAAGTATCGAAACGAGTGACTGCGGCCAGTTACGTGTATGAAGTAAAGGATAGATGGACGCACGGATCAATTGTTCTTCAGATGTGTGCGTAACGGGGTGGTAGATCTGAATCCAGAAATGATGCTTGACGTACTACACGTAGTGCTAAGAACGTACGCTCTAACCTAGACTAACGATCGTCCATGCAATCAAGCGAAATGCTCCGAAAGATCTTCCTTAGTCCTCGTGCGGTATTTAGTACTCTCAAGACAGAGCGTAAGTGGGTACCTGCGGTCGTTTTTATGGTATTGCTGCTTGGTATTCACAGTATTGTGACGCAATTCGCTACATATTCGGATCGCCGTGTAATTGAAATAACTGGTTCGCAATCACCCGACACTTCCTTAATACTCGATCCAAATGGCCAAGAAATCGCTGACGGCGCGAAGAAAAGCGAGCAGATTGATTTGGAACTTACGAACAACGCTCCAGCTTCCGATGTCAATGGCAATCAAGTCGGGCGCTTTATTGTGTGGTTGTTCGTCTTGGTGGGTTTGCTACCTGTCGCGTTCGGAATAGTGAGTCTTATGTGCTTAATCGAAGCAGTCTATTTCCGAGTCGTTGGAGCGTTGCTGCAGCTTGACTTTAGGCTGGGCGATTGGTTTGTATTCTCGGTTTGGAGTCGCGTCCCCGCAATCGCGTTAGGTGTAGTGGCGATCATTGTGGGTGCAGTCGCACTCGGTCGGCAACCAGATAGAGCCGAATTGGAGGTGCTCTCGCTCGCGAGATGGGTAGATCTGCCGGAAGCGCGGTACGGTGGTGAAAACTGGACGACTTATATTAAGTTCGACAATCTTGACGCGAGTCTTATCTGGGTTGTCGCATTACAGACAATCGGATTTCAAGAATGGTCGGGTAGAGGATCCGCTTTTTCACTCGGCGTTGTTCTCATTCCTACGTTGACCCGGATCTCGTTATCGCTTTTTTTAATTTTTCTGGTGTAAGGCGTGGTAACAGTCATGAGCGTAGACCGGTGTGGTTTAGGCTAAATTGAACCTTGGTAACGCATTGGGAAACGAGCAAATCAAATGGGCGATCGCGGGCGGCAAAAAAGAGGTCCAGGGGTACGACCCAGCGATCCTAATTGGATTCGACACATCCGGCGGCAGTGCGTAGATCACGAAATAGCTTTCTACATTAAGCAATGGGGAGAGTGGGCTCCGACAGACCATTTTGCGGGAATCGTCCCTATAGCTGTAACGGATAAAGGAGAGTACTCTACAAGAATGGCAAGATTCGGCAAACGAAGGACAGGTAGAGTCTTGGACAGAAGTGGTGCCGCAAAATGAGGTAAATTTGACGATTGGATACATACGGCTTGTCGAATTTACTCACCATTCAACAGCGAAAGTTGATTTCGTTTAGGTAGAGGCTATTTTTACAATTCCTCGAATACTTGCCTTATTTCGAGTTGATTATGACTACGCTATCGCAAGAAATTAGCGCGTACGAAGAGATACAGAACGAACTAGAAATAGACTACTTAGGAAAGTGGGCACTGGTTCACGACGAGACCCTTGTTGGGAAATTCGATTCGTTTGAAGACGCGGCTGCACATGCGATTGTGAACTTTGGGCGTGGTCCGTACCTTATTCGAGAAATTGGCGCGTCACCGCTGACGTTGCCCGTACCTGTGGTGTTCCGACCATTTCAATCCGATGCCGAGAGTAGCTAATTGCGGTTTTGAGAGCGGCGACCTACTCACAGCAAACGGACCAGCAATTCTCGTACGGATCGATCTTGCGCCAAATTTTGTAACTGGTGCGATACCCACTCTAAACGCGAGCGAATATCACGCATTGGTCGATACGGGTGCGCATGAAAGTTGTATAGATTCTGGTATAGCGCAATCGCTCGGTTTGCCAGTCGTGGATGCCGGAACTATTGCTGGCGCACATGGTGTTGAAGTAGTGAATCACGGTTTAGCGTAGGTATTAGCGCCGTCCTGAGAACACCTTTCTCTCCGTAGGTTCGGCGGCGCACATCTACGTGAGCGTGGAGAACCATATAGTGTGATAATGGAGTGTACTTTCATGCGCCAGCTGAAACTCGGTTCGGTATTGATCTCAGGCGCCGTTACAGTTTCATTGCCCGAAACAAAGTCAGCAAATACACGTGAATCGTCTTGTGACACCAACGTGGAAACTATTAAAACGAATCCAAAATTAACCGAAGCTTCTGATTAGCCTTCTCGTAAACGCTAGGGGTGTCTATCCTCGGATGAGCTCTCGTAACATTAAAAAAACTCTGATCAATTCAAACGCCAATGAACTCAAATGCTCAATGTGTAGCGATCGTTGAGCATGGTGAAGTGCATTCCCCTTCATACATCCATGCCGAAAATGACATCGAAGTCGACTGGGTCGATTCCCATGAGCGTAACTGGATTGTTCCACAAAATTCTCGAATAAGGCGAACTAACCATCTCACCACTAAGGCTCTTTTCTTCGTACATTACCGTAAATGCCATGTCTACTGTGTACATAGGTACATTCTCAGATCCGTGCACTCCTTCGATTAGTTCCCACCCGTCTTCCATCAGATTGAGGTTGTCGACCACGTTCTGAGTTATTGACGATATCTGTGCGCCTGTATCTAATAGCGCTTTATATTGATGCATGTTCGACTGTCGCTCGTTTAGATCTTCTTCACTAATATCCTCCCATAGAGCTTCCCATACGAATATGTCCAGAAGAATCTTGTCATCAACAATACGGCCTTCGATCGTTGGCACTACTGATTTTCTTTCTTCAGCGCGGCGTTCATATTCAGAGTTTCGATGCCTTGCGATCGAGGTCTACTACCAATTCGCTTCAACGAGAATTTACCGGAACCAAATTTCTCACCACCAATCTTTCTTGCATCAGATCGACTTTCATATACATCGATAAATCTACCATCATTAAACAACGCGAATTGACCCGGATAGCGCTCTTCAAGTTGAGAAGACAAATCTTCGTACGCTTTGATATTCTTTTGGAGACGTCTTGATAATGTCATACAGTTAGCCCGCAAAGTTCGCCAACGTGGCTAGGCATCGTCCAGCCAATATAGAAAATCATATGTAATCCTGCTCCTTTGTTGAAATCATGTCGGGCACATTCTCTGTGTCATTGCCGAACACACATTGGTACCAACGTAAAGAACGGGTCTTACATACTTGCCTACAAAACAAGCTGCCTTTTGACGGATCATCGGAGTCACCCGTGTGAACGCTCCTCCCTCGTCCAGATACCCCAGTCCCCAGGGTCTTTTTTGTGCTTGGTTTTCGTGTCTTCATGTGTAATTGTATAGTATTTTGACTCTGATTGTGAGGATTCGATCAAAGAGTGGAAGCTTGTATTTAAATATGTAGTCCCGTAAAGAATCGCTCGTTCTCGCTTCGCTGAGATAGGGACCGCAAAAGCTTGATTTGTAGGGATCTTCAATCTTCCCGCTTGGGTTCGACGGGTGCCGACTTGAGCCAAGGACGTCATGCAGCTCAGAAACTAACGCTCATCATGCCAGGAAACCACCCGAACATTACCTTACCCAATCCGCGCGAAAATCCCCTTCATTCATGGAGTATCTGGACTCGCCCCCTACGTTGGCAAGCTGGACGGTTTGATCTTGGTGAATTAAGCGATTAGGTACCGTCGTATCTTCGGCTTCATTCAGCGGTTTCTCGACTTGCGTCCCTAACCGCAACAGCCCGTATGGTGTTCGTTCATCGACTCCACATCGGGGAGGCGTGCTTTGATGCACTAACCATGAAACTGGTTTTGTCGATGCCGTCTTGCTGACCCTTAACCCATACCGTGTTCTTAGTCCTGCTCACCTTCGATCAGTTGGCGTATTCAAGCCATGGATGGATGCCTCCTATGGTATCGGTGGCACGCGCATAGCGCGTGCCACCGTCGCAAGTTCTGCGTTTGCGGACTATCCACTTCTGGGTTCCGCGTCGCCATTGTAGACGTGACCGTGCAAGTCGCCGCAGGTTCTGTGTTTCGCGTACTTTGGGGGTGCGGGGGGCAAAGCCCCCGTGAACCGAGGGGATGACCCAAGGAGAAGAAGCGGGGACATGTCCTAGCCGATGCGACTTTTCGTGGGATCATAGTCGGTCTGATGCGCCGTGATCGCCCAGGCCACGCGTGCCATGCGATTGGCCAGCGCGACCGCCACCACCATCCGAGGTCGTTCAACGAGCATGCGGCGCAACCATGGCGAGAGGTCGTCAGCGGTCTTCCCCGCGGTGTGGCGCAACACCGACATGGCGCCACTGACCAACAGGCGTCGCACGTCGCGCTGCCCCATCTTGGTAATGGCCCCGGTACGGTGCTTACCGCCGGTGCTGTGCTCCTTCGGCGTCAGTCCGATCCACGCCGCGAATTCGCGACCGTTCTTGAAATCCTTCAACTCCCCCGCGAAGGCAAGCATGGCAAAGGCCGTGATGGGACCGATGCCGGGCACTTGCATGAGCCGTTGCGCGTCCTCATGCCCCTTGACTTTTTCGTGGATGACGTGCGTGAGCGCGTCGATCTGTTCATCAAGCCGATTCAACATGGTGAACAACGGTTGGAGCGCGACCGTCACGAGGTCCGGCAACGCGCCTTCCTCCATGTGTTGGCGCAGCTTGTCAACGTTTTGCAGCCCGAGCGCGACCGTGATGCCGAACTCAGTCAGCATGCCACGAATCGAATTCGCGGTCTGCGTGCGTTGCTTGACGAGCACCTGGCGCGCTCGAAACACCGTTGCCAGTGCTTGCGTGGCTGCCGTTTTGACGGCCACGACGCGCATCGTCGGCCGACTGCCCGCCTCGACGATCGCGGCGGCATCGTTGGCGTCGTTCTTTTGCCGTTTCACGTACGGCTTCACATAGAGCGGCGGGATCAAGCCGACCGCATGACCCATGCACTGTAATTCACGCCCGAGTTGATGTGCGCCACCACACGCTTCCATGAAGATCTGGCATCGCGGCGCTTGCTCAAGACTCGACATCAGCTTCTTCCGGGTACACGTCGCCTTGTAGACTGGATTGCCCGTGGCATCGGCCCCGTGTACGGCAAAACTGTTCTTCGCAATATCAATGCCGATGATCTGGCAAGCTTGGAGGTTATGATTCATTTCGACTCGCTCCTGTCGTAGTCTTGTGCCTTTGAGCACGTTTTTTTTAGCACCGAAGTGCCTTCCTTGTGGAAAGGCAATCGTATGCCGTCAGACAGGGGCGAGTCCACTACATCGGGGATGGATCGCGCGACATGCATCTCCTTTTGATGATGAAATCCATCATGTGCCGGTGGCTGATTTGTTATTGAGCTCCCGCCATGCAGCGCCGCCAAGCCTTCAAGTACGAACTGCGACCTAATGGTGCACAAATCCGACAACTGCGTCAGTTCGCGGGGTCATATCGCCAAGGCGAACCGTCAGACACAGGCAGCGTTTAAATGCGCGAGCTGCGGTATTGAAGCCAGCGCCGACGTGGTCGGCGCGATCAACATCTTAAGGGCAAGGTATGCCCGGTTCGCCTGTGAAGTGAACGACAGAAGTCGTCAGCAGCAGGAACCTACAGAGGCGACTCAAGCGATGGTTCAATGCCATGCTTGAGCGCGGTATGAATCCTCTTCCTTCAGGGAGAAGAGGATGTCAAACTACGACTCTCTACGCATTGAGCGAATGATCGCGGCTCTTCGACCGGCGGTATGCCCAAATACAGCCCCCGCCATCAGTCCAGATCCGCCCGGATAGTTGTGGTAGTAGAGCCCTCCAACAACCTCCCCCGCTGCATATAAGCCTTCGATCTGCTCACCGCGATCGTCAAGAACATTTGTTTTTGCGTCGACTTCTAGACCGCCGAATGTGAACGTGATACCACAAGTGACTCCGTACGCTTCAAAAGGTGGTGAATCAAGACGATTAGCCCAGTTTGATTTGTCAACGATTAATCCCTTGGTGCAGCGACCGTCCTTTACTGTCGGGTCAAAAGGGATCGCCTCATCTACGGCTACGTTGTATGAATGAACGGTTTGTACGAACCGAGTTGCGTTGACGCCATCCATACGCGCGCCAAGTTCCTCAATGGTATTTGCGGTTACTTTGGTGATTTCACGAATGCGGTATTCGTCGCGAAGTAGATGAGTGACTTTCTGATCGAATACTTGCCAGGCAAGGTGGTTCGGTTGCTTCAGGATCTCGCTGCCGTACTTCGCGTAGGTGTAGTTCCGAAAGTCTGCTCCTTCATCTAAGAACCGGTCGCCGTCAGCATTCACCACAATTCCAAATGGGTAGGAGTGTTTCTGGAAGCCATCGCCTACCGCTAAATCCCCGTATGTTGGTGCGTTTAGGTCCCACGCGACGGCGTGACACCCGGACCAATGTCCGGTTGTCGCAGCACCTAGCTCCTGTGCCATCCATATCCCGTCACCCGTGTTGAATTTGGTACCGCGCACTTTCGCAAGATCCCAGTTGGGACCGAGATAGCGCGCTCGCATCTCCGCACTTGATTCGAAACCGCCACAAGCGAGTACCACGCTATCAAATGATTGGCTTTCATTGGCGTTTATTGAAAGTTTGAATCCTGTCTTTTCCCGTTCTATATGAGTGATCCGAGTCTCGTAGTGAATCCTCACACCGAGTTTGGCTGCGATGTCTGTAAGTTGATCTATCAATCCTTGACCGCCACCCCATGCTTCGACCGTCAAACCACCCCAGAATCGACGTTTACCATGAATTTCAAATGATTGGCGTCCATACAACGGTAGAAATCTCACACCATGGTTTCGCAACCATCGTAAGGTGGGGAAACTCTGCTTAACCAGCAGTTCGGCTAGGTCTGGGTCTGTGCGGTACTGCGTGACTCGACCCAGATCATCAAAGAAATCAGCTTCAGAATACTGACCGAACTCCGTCTGTTCAACTTCGTCGTCAGTGAGGTATGGCATCAGTTCCCGAATTTGATCGACGCCCTCGTACGTGGTACGAATTGCTCCTGCGGTAAACCGTGAATTGCCACCTCTGAGTTCATAAGGTGCTCGTTCAAACAACTCGACATCTGCGCCGTGTTCACGAGCGCTGATGGCAGCGCAGAAAGCGGCGTTGCCGCCGCCGACAATCGCTACGCGGCGTGCGGGCAACTTATGACCTGCTCACGCACAAATGTATCGATTTCTTCTTGACCGTAACCCAATTCCTCAAGTACAGCCCGTGAATGTTCGCCCAGACGAGGCGGAGATACTTCCGGCGTGGTCGGCGACCCGTCCACCAAGAATCCAGCGCCGAGAAAACGCAACGGATCTTCCACACCAGGGACCTCGTCAATGGTTCCGATTGAATTGCGGAACGCTAACTGAGGATGTTTGAGCGTATCCGGTGGTCCTTTAAGCACACCACTCGGAACGCCGGCTTCGCGCAACACGCCGTCCCAGTGTTCGGCCGATTCGGTTTTGAATATCTCCCCAAAAATTGAGCGCAGTTCAGCGCTGTTCTGACTCAACTTCAGCATCGCATCAAATCGCTCGTCTTCGATTAAATCACTCCGTCCGATCGCACGCGCCATTCGTGTGAATGCACGATAGCTATTGGCGTTCACAAGAAGCGTACCTTCTGCGCAAGTCCAGGTGCCGGCGGAACCGATGGACGCGAGCGGATTGGGACCTGGTCGCGGATTAACGATACCGGTGGCGAGGTAGCTGTAGTAGTTGAGCCCCATGACCGTCATGGCACACTCGAGCATGGATACATCCAGAAAAGCGCCTTCACCACTACGGCTGGCCTTTAGTAATGCCGCGTTGATCGCGGATGATGCGATCACCGCGGTACACGCATCGGCGACGGCGAATCCCACCCGTACCGGCTGTTCGGACGTACCAGTTGCCAGAAACATACCCGACTCGCCTTGCATTAAGTGATCCATGGCGGGTCGATCGCTCTCAGGTCCCTCTTGACCGTAACCAGATATCGCGCAGTAGACGAGATCGCGCTTGAGCTCACGACACGCGTAGTAGTCGATCCCAAGGCGCTGTGATGTCCCAGGACGCATGTTGATAACAACAACGTCAGAATTCGCGACTAGCCGTTGTACGATCACTTTTCCGTGTTCACGTTTCAGATCAACCGCGATTGATCGCTTGTTGGCATTCTGTCCAAGAAACCCTGGGGACATACCTGGCACTGCTGATCGCCCCATCTGGCGCATCTGATCTCCGCCGCTCGGGGACTCTACTTTTAGTACCGAGGCGCCCATAAGCGCCAGTTGGTATGTACAAAGGGGACCGGCGTGAACGTGCGTAAAATCCAAAACGCGAACGCCTTCTAACAGATTAACCACGGGATTTCCTTGGGATTCGCCAGAAGGTCATGCTACTGATACCGGATCCGGAACATTTTGACCATGCCGCGGACCACATATTTGACGGACGAAGAAAAGTTTCGATTTGACCTTCAAGGGTACCTAGTCGTCAAGGGTGTCCTGTCGAAAACGGAGTGCGAGGAACTTTCGGAACTTGCAGATGACGTGTGGCCGCGTTCGCCGGAAGACGGTACATATCGACGAACGGGTGCGATTTCAAAATGGGGTCAGCGTTTCCTTGATTTGGCCGACCACCCTAAGTTGCTGCCGTACTTGCTCGATTTGGTAGGAAGTCGTGTGCGCTTGGACCATGACTACTGCATCTTCATGCAGAAAGACGCTTCGCGCAACAGGTTGCACGGCGGTCCTCGAATCCACGAATCTGATCACTGGTACCACTACAGCGACGGCATCA
The DNA here is from genome assembly GCA_965220235.1 of Candidatus Azotimanducaceae bacterium. Lineage (GTDB taxonomy): Bacteria > Pseudomonadota > Gammaproteobacteria > Pseudomonadales > Azotimanducaceae > Bin55. The sequence continues at coordinate 1,412,288 of OZ244815.1, forward strand.
TGAGAAACGGTCTGACAGTAGCGACTTACGCGCTCACGGATGCCGACGAGGGCGACGGCGGATTTGCCTGCATTCCCGGTAGTCATAAGACCAACTTCCTCAGGAATTTACCGGATGACGTTGCCTGGTTCGATCGTGAAGTGGACTACGTGTATCAACCGCCGATCGAAGCTGGCGATGTATTGATATTCACCGAAGCGCTCATCCACGGCACGGCTGTCTGGCGCGCGGAGCACGAGCGACGAGCGCTGCTTTACAAGTACAGTCCACCTCATTCACGATGGGGACACGACGTGTACGAGCCGTCGGATTACCCAACGGCGACACCTCAGCAACTACGGCTGATGGCGCCGCCGTCGGTACATGCGCACCCACCCGTGGTGGCACCCGTTGAGGCAAAGTAGCCTGTAAGACGACCGTACGTTACGGGATTCACGGACCTTATTGTGTTATCGTACGTACTTCCCGTACTTGCTGCGCGTGCCGAGGAGCTATGTCTTCGATGAAAGGGCCGGTGACTAGCCGACCTCACGTGCTGCGACGTCGTGCGTCGATATGACGCTCTTTTTTTATTTAATGTCTCTCGCTTACGCGCTTCGGCTCGACTACTAGACGATGTGGGAGCATAAGACTTCAAGTCAATCTCAGTACGGGTCTCATGCGTAGCTTTCTGATCGCGTTAAAACTATTCATCTACGCGTCCTTTGTTGACTACGTAAGTAGACCTACGACTCGACGAATAAACGCGTGGGTGGCTCGCCTCGATAAATGGGCGAGGCAGGAAACAGCGCGCGCTCTGGCAGACGAGGACGAAGCGCCAGAAGTAACGGGCAAGCGCATGTTGAGCGTGATCATTCGGTCTGTCCCCTACATGCGACCGATGTTCGTTCACATCTTAGCAGTATTTGTATTTGGGTTTTTCCTATCGTTGCTGTTCCTCGCTACTGGCACAATCAGTAGTGACCTCTGGGACAACAAGATGATGGTAAATGACAAACTGCAGCCAGCGCAAGCGGTTGTGCTGTTTGTCGACAAAACCTACTTGCGGTCCGAGTTCCTAGACGAACAGGAACTAGAGGAAGTTCGAGCGCTGGGATTCGAGGGCAACAAGCTGACCGTTGATCAGCGAAAGACCATCCGTAATCGGATGCTAATGTGGTTTTTCGCGGGAGATATATTCGGCATCATCCTTGCGTTTGCGCTCAGCTACTACCCCTCATGGATTTGGCAAAACGTCAATCACTATCTACGGGTAGCGATGGTTGAGAAACTGGAATACCTATCCCTCTCATTTCACCATTCGAATCGATCCGGCGACGCAATTTACCGGATCTACCAAGATAGTTCAATGGTCGTCAACGTGCTCGATGAGGTGGTGGTTGGCCCGTTTAACGACCTTCGCGAGTTATTTATCGCGTTCGTATTTGTATTTGCATTTGACCCGATTCTTGGCATCGTTTGTTTACTTTCGTTTATTCCGATGGCCGTCATTACGGCATACGCGACGCCGATCATCCGTCGACTGGCAGTACGCAATCGCGTTACAAACAGCAACCTAACGTCTCGAATTCAGGAGACGTTCGCAGCTCTCAAAGTCGTTAAAGCGAATAACGCCGAATCGATTGTCGTTGATCGATTTGATGTGGATGCGCACAAAGCACTGGACGCGGCGTTGTATGTTCGGTTCGGCATGGTGGCATTGAGTTTCATCGTCGCGATCATCGGCGGTTTGGTAATCATCGGACTTGAGTACCTACTGCTTACTTGGGTATTGGAGGAACGCGAAACGAATGTACCAGGATGGGCGATCGTGTTCGTCGGTTTCATGGTTTGGAATCTTGCTTCGTACAACTCAGCGAACGGTCGGGTCGGGCAGGTCATCGGTACCGGTAGAGGTTTCGTTCGCTTATGGTGCATGTTGCAGGACCTTTTCATCGGACTAGAGCGTGCCTTCTATTTCCTTGATGTCGAACCGAAGGTTTTTGATCCAGAGGTTCCGCAGAAGTTTCCCAACACAGTTGGGACGGTCGCGTGGAACGACGTGCATTTCGAATACGAAAACGGGCCGAAGGTTCTACAAGGTGTTGATCTAACGGCGCATGCTGGAACGATTACGGCAATTGTTGGAGTGACCGGTTCCGGCAAGTCGACCATGATGTCACTCTTGCTTCGTTTATACGACCCGACTAGTGGTAGTGTCACGATCAACGATGTGGATATTCGTGAATTTTTACTAGATGACATCCGTCGTAACCACGCTATTGCGATGCAGAAAAACGTCCTATTTACTGGCAAGGTCACGGATAACGTTGCGTTTGGCTTACCCGATGCTGATTTCGACGACATAAAACAAGCATGCGAAATCGCGTGCGCTGACGAATTCATCATGGAGTTGAATGAAGGCTACGATACGAACTTAGGTGAACGCGGGGCCAAACTTTCCGCGGGGCAACGACAACGGCTAACCATCGCGCGTGCAGTCGTTCGAGATACTCCCATTTTGATCCTAGACGAACCGACAGCATCGCTAGATGCAAAGACAGAACACAATGTACTAGAGAATCTTGCAGAGTGGGGCAAAGATAGGGTAGTTTTCTTAATAACGCATCGGCTCTCGACAATTCGCAACGCTGACAACATAGCCTTTCTTGAAGGTGGAAAAGTCGTTGAATCGGGATCACATGACGATTTGCTCAAGGTAACCGACGGTCGTTACCGTCGTTTCGTTGAAGCCGAAGAAGTCGGTTTGGTGGACTCACAGGCGTAATAGGTTTCTCGAGTGCTCCGCAAGTTCATTCAGAGGCGGAAAGTCAACCGGACTTCTGATACCACACAGAAAGACCACACAATCATTAGTGGCTTCAAAGCGGGCGCTCAGTTTGACGATCGCATTGACACAGCCCCGGAAATATCCCACGTTGAGTCGTTGAGGATCATCCTACGGGGATTTAAGTGGCTTAAATACGTTAAGGTGCTATTTGCCACACGATGGGCGATGCGAACCGTCATCATCATCCCAGGACTGTTTCTTGGCTGGTTCGCGAAGATCGTCATCGATCATGTGATTTTGCAGGTGCCACTCGTCGCCGACGATGTAAATTTTCCGCCACATATGCATTGGTTGCTAGAAATCCTTGAAGGCCGAGAACCACTGAATATCGCATTGATCTTGCTCACTATTTACGTTGCGGGACTCGTTCTTATCGGAACGAGAGCGGGTGGTACAGGTGCAGGACTGTACGGTGGCCGAGATGCTGCTAGCAACGCTGAGAATGCAGTGAGTGGCAATCAAGGAGGCGCACACACCGGTAGCAATGCGGGTGGAATATGGGGTATTACTGAGTGGTGGGTAAGTGTCCGACTATCGCAACGATTCATCAACCGTTTACGTACCGATCTGTTTAGACGACTAACTCGTGCGCCGATGACGCGCATTGATGATCAGGCAGTTGGAGATTCGTTGTACCGCACGTTATATGACACTCCTATGGTGTTCACCAACATCACTGAGACTGTGTTCTCGCCGTTCTTCATATTTGTCAATCTTGGTCTTACGTTCTATCAGCTTTGGTGGACGTATGCCGAAGTATCAATGCTGATCGTAGGTCTCATGGCGTTGATGATCCCGATCACTATCTTCACGACGATTGCGCCGTCGACGTGGATTCGGCGAATGACTCAAAACCAGCGCGCAGCTGGTGCAGCTACGACGAATACACTCGAAGAGACCATGAACAACATCAGTGCGGTTCAAAGTCTCGGTGCCATGAAAACAGAGAAAGAACGTTTTGCTAATCGTTCTGCTCATGCCTTCTGGCGAGCTCGTATCGCCATGTTCCCTTGGCTAGGTGTCGGGATTATTTTGGAGATCGTCGGTTGGCCTTTAGCGTTCTACCTTGCTTGGCATGTCACCAATCTGGTCATCGAAGGGCAACTAACGGTCGGCGATTTCGGCGCGTTGTTTGGCATGTACATGGGACTACAGGGAACATTCCAGGGGTTAGGTCGACTCTGGTTGAACGTGCAAGACCAAGCCGCTGCAGCACGCCGAGTGTTTTTCTTCATGGATCTTGTCGTGGACGACGAGGAACACAAACCCGGTAATGATCTGGGACCGATTGAGGAAGGAGTCCAAATCGAAAATGTTGGCTATACGTACCCCAACGGACATGAGGCACTAAAGAACATCAATCTTGATCTGCGTATCGGTGAAGTCGTTGCAATTGTCGGTCCGACTGGGAGCGGCAAGACGTCGTTGGCCTACCTCTTACCCGCGTTTCTTAAACCAACAGCTGGTCGCGTGTTGATCGACGATCATGACGTGATGCAAATCGACCTTGCGTCATTACGAAAACAAACGTCGTATATCTTTCAAGAACACCTATTACTTTCCGAGTCGATCCGATCGAATCTGAGCTTGGCGAATCCAGATGCGACCGAAGAAGATATGGTGAAAGCACTCGAGTCGGCAAGTTGTATGGAATTCATTGAAGATCTTCCTGATGGAATCGATACGGTACTTGGACGATCAGGCGATACGTTATCGGTTGGGCAACAACAACGATTAAGTATCGCTCGCGGATTGGTACGCAATGCAAAGATCATGGTACTTGACGAGCCGACCGCCGCACTCGATCCTCAGACTGAGAATTTACTCGTACGCTCTTTGCGCAGCGAAGCTGATGACCGATTGGTAGTCGTTATCGCACATCGTTTATCGACCATTCGGCAGGCGGACAAGATCGTATTTCTTGATGAAGGGGAAGTCAAAGAGGTTGGTAGTCACGAGGAATTAATGTCGCACGAAGACGGTCCATATCGGGAGTTCGTCAATCTTCAATCGTCTACCCAGCCAATGTAGTTTGATCGAAATTAGGCAATTTGCTATTTATGTCTTTGGGGTCGTAGTTAGCGCGGTTTTCTTGTGGTAGACGCTGTCAATTGACAGGATTCTCACAGTACATTAGCGTTTAGCGTCGTGATTCGCAATCTAATCCTACGCCGCAAAGTCGATCAGACCACTGACACGACCCAAAAAGATCACACGATCGTCAGCGGCTTCAAATCAGGTGCTCAGTTCGACGATCGCATCGACACCGTCCCTGAGATATCGCACTTCGACGCTCTAAAGATCATCCCGAGAGGGTACGCGTGGCTTAAGTAAGTAAAAGGACTGTTTTTCACCCGATGGGCGATGAAGACCATGATCCTGGTACCCAGCCTCTATATCGGCTGGTTCACGAAGATCGTCGTCGATCATGTGATTTTGCAGGTACCTCTCGTCGCTGACGAAGCTAATTTTCCGCCTCACTTTCACTGGTTCTTGGTATTCCTTGAAGGTAGGGAGCCAATAAACATAGCGTTGATGTTGCTCATCATCTATGTGTTCGGTGTGTTTCTCATTGGTTCCCGCACAGGTCGTACAGGTGCTGACCTTTACGCAGGTAGAGACGCAGCTAGCAGTGCTGAAAACGCGGTTAGTGGTGGTGGCGGTGGAACTTTCACTGGCAGTGATGCTGGTGGTATTTGGGGTATTGCAGAATGGTGGGTCAGCGTTCGTTTAGCACAACGATTCATCAACCGAATACGCACAGATTTATTCAAGCGCCTGACTAGAGCTCCGATGACGCGCATTGATGATCAGGCGGTCGGCGATAGCTTGTATCGAACGCTCTACGACACCCCGATGATCTTTACCAATATCACGGAGACCATATTTACGCCGTATCTCGTCACGCTCGGACTCGTTCTTTTCTTCTACCAGCTTTGGTGGACATACGCCGAAGTGTCGAGGGTCATAGTAGGGCTCATGGGGCTCATGATTCCGATCACGATCTTCACGACGATCGCGCCGTCAACTTGGATTCGACGGATGACACAGAACCAACGTGCGGCCGGTGCAGCGACCACGAATACGCTCGAAGAAACGATGAACAACATCAGTGCTGTTCAGAGTCTCGGCGCGATGAAGACGGAAAAAGAGCGATTTGCGAAACGTTCGGCGCACTTTTTGGCGTAACCGAATCGCTATGTTTCCATGGCTTGGTGTGGATCTCATTCTGCAGGTCGTCCGCTGGCCTCTGTCGTTTTATCTGATTTGGTATGTATCGAACCTGGTCATTGAAGGACACTTGACGGTTGGTGACTACGGTGCCCTATACGGCATGTACATGGGTTTGCAGTGGATGTTCTATGAATTCGGGCGCATGTGGCTCAATCTCCAAGATCAGGCCGCTGCGGCTAGACGCGTCTTCTTCTACATGGACCTGGTTGCGGACGAAGAAGAACACAAGCCAGGAAGCGAATTGGGACCGATAACTCATGGCGTGAAGATCGAAAACGCTTCGTTCAAATATCCGAACGGACATGAGGCATTAAGAGACATCGATCTTGAGTTGAACGTCGGCGACGTGGTTGCGATTGTCGGACCGACGGGTAGTGGCAAGACGTCCTTAGTCTACCTTCTACCCGCGTTCCTTAAACCCACATCTGGTCGTGTGTTGATTGACGAAAGCGATGTGATGGAGATCGATCTTGCATCGTTACGGAAGCAGATGTCCTACATTTTTCAAGAGCACTTTTTACTCTCCGAATCGATCCGCTCTAATCTGAGTTTGGCGAATCCCGAAGCGACGGAGGAAGACATGCTGAGAGCGCTCGAGGCTGCAAGTTGCATAGAGTTCGTTCAGGACTTACCTGATGGTATTGATACCGTTCTCGGGCGCTCAGGCGATACGCTGTCCGTCGGGCAGCAGCAGCGATTAAGCATCGCGCGTGGATTAGTTCGTGACGCAAAGGTTGTGATTTTGGACGAGCCTACAGCCGCTCTGGATCCGCAAACAGAGAATCTGCTGGTGCGGGCGCTACGAAGCTAGGCAGATGATCGCTTAGTCGTCGTTATCGCGCATCGCCTATCGACGATTCGTCAAGCGGACAAGATCGTGTTCCTAGACGAAGGTGAAGTCAAGGAAATAGGCGATCACGACGAATTGATGTCTCACGAAGACGGAGCCTATCATGAGTTCGTTCGTCTTCAGTCATCTTCTGAAGCAGCCTAGCGCGTGGGGATCAGTTTTCCGCGAAAGCTGAGAATCCGTACAGATTAGCCGCGTTTTCACACGTTACTTTCCGTTTGACATCGTCTGATACGTCTTTAAATTCACGGGCGATAAACTCCTGAGAATCTGGCCATACGCCGTCAGGGTGAGGAAAGTCGCTCCCCCACATCACGTTCTCTTCGCCGAGAATGTCGAGCAATCGTAGACCGACCGGATCGCTTTGATAAGTGGCGTAACACTGTCGGTGCCAGTACTCGGACGGTTTCATTGTCAACGTCAGATCCGCAAACTGATCTTCCCACTCTAGGTCCATGTGCTCGAGTAGGTAAGGGATCCAACCGATACCTGCCTCACCAATGACGATCTTTAGGTCTGGATGGGCTTCAAGGACGCCACCATAAACGACCTCCATGAGGACCGTCGCCATCGCGAGTTGAAAGCCGGTGATATGAACCGCGAATGCCTGACGTCGTTGAAGCGGTCCTAGTGTGGCATAGTCGTAGCTCATCTTTGGACCGATGGTGTGGAAGTGCAGCGGCAAGCGAGCGGTTTCGATGGCGGCCCAAAGTGGCTCCCAATCAGGGTGGAAGAGCGGCAACATGTCGTGCGTGATGGCAACTTCGATGCCACGAACCGCACCGCGAGCTGCAACCCGTTCCACTTCCGCAACTGCGTCGTCAATGGACGCGCCCGTGATGCTCGCGATGCCTGCATAGCGATCAGGATGCTTGTCGCAGAAATCAGCCAACCATTCGTTATAGATGCGTACGAGCTCAACAGCCGCTTCGTCATCCTGTAGACGCATGGACGCGCCTAACACTCCGTACAGCACTTCCGCTTGAATACCGTCCCGTTCCTGATCTTTCAGACGTAAATCAGGATCCGTCAACCGCGGAATCCCTTTTTCGCCATCGTCGTACAACCCTTGTGCGGCCATGCGGTCGGATCGATGAATTTCCCCGGGTACGTACCGTCTACCCGCGGAACCCATCCCGTTTTGCAGCCCGAATCGAGCGCCGTTCTTAGATGTCCAGAACCGTCCCGACGACGTCTCTTCGACGTAGGGCATCCGATCGCGCAAATCTGCTGAGCAACGGCGTTGAAAGAGGTCTTCAGGCAACCAAGGAAAGTCGATATGGCAATCGGCGGAAATGACGTCATACTTCATGTGCGAAAGACTCGTTAGACGCGATAGTCAAGGGATACATCAGGGAACGCCCGCATTTTAAGCGACCGGAATCTTCTTAAAATGCGTAACACAAAGAGACTCCAACGATTTTCCTTCCATGAAAAAGGTTTGGCTAACGCTTGCCATCCTTGTCGTCATTGCCGGCGTTGCTGGTGGTACCGTGTATGCGATGCGCGACAACGGCGATACTTTTGAATACGAACAAAAAGCAATTGAGGTCGGCGATGTCGAAAGCGTGGTGAACGCTACCGGTGCGCTTGAACCGGTTAACACAGTGATTGTCGGCACTGAAGTATCCGGCCAAATCTCTGAACTTCTGGTCGATTTCAACGATACGGTTGAACAAGGTCAGGTGATCGCGCGCCTAGATCCTCGCACTTTTGAAGCAAGGCTGTTACAACGTGAAGCCGATGTTGAAGTGGCGAATGCCAATATTCAGAGTCGTAATGCTGAGCTGACACGATCGCGCAGCAATATGAAGCGTGCGCAACGCGAGCTTTCGCGTCGAGAGGAACTGTCATTGGATGGTCACGTTTCGGTATCCGAACTGGAAAACGACAAAAACGCGCTCGATCAAGCCATTGCGGCGGTAGAGATCGCTACTGCCTCGGTGACGAATGCACACGCTGGACTTACACAGTCAGAAGCAGCGTTGGCACAAGCCAAACTGGACCTTGAACGAACATACATACGAGCACCGATCTCCGGAACCGTCATTAACCGGGCAGTTGAGATAGGTCAAACCGTCGCAGCGAGCTTCTCAGCTCCGGAGTTATTTGTTATCGCTCATGATTTGCATGAAATGAAGGTAGAAGCGAGCGTGGACGAAGCAGATGTTGGTCGTCTTCGCGAAGGTCTACCTGCACGCTTTACGGTCGATGCTTATCCAGACAGGGACTTCAATGGTCGAGTTTCGCAGATTCGAAAGTCGCCGACCGAAAACCAAAGCGTTGTCACCTATAAGGTGATTGTCACTGCACGCAACGACGATCTGTCATTGTTTCCAGGCATGACCGCAAACGTCGATATGGTGCTTGGTAGACGTCAAGACGTACTGACCATTCCTAATTCAGCACTGACATACGCACCACGGGGAAGCCAACCAGAGTCTCAATCCAGCGGTGGACCGACTGGCGGTGGCGGACCCGGCGGCGGCGGTGGTAGATCGGGTGGTGGTGGCGGCTTCATGACGCCAGAACAACGTGCAGAGCAACTTGCAGAACAACTCGATCTGAATGAAGATCAAACTTCGAAAGTCGCCGATATCTATCAAACGTCCATGCAACGCATGCAGGCGATGTTCGCCGGTGGTGCAGGTCGTGGTGGTTCACCAGGCGGTGCCAGCGACATGCGCCAACGGATGATGAGTCTGTTCAATGAAGCCAACAAAGAAATCTCCGAGATACTCGAACCTGAACAACGTGCCAAGTTCGAGGAAATGAATGCGATGCGTGGCGGCAACCGTCAATCGGTATACGTCCTCACAGAGATGGGTGAGGAAGAACGCAAATCGATCGTGATTGGCTTGCAAGACGACAATATGGCGGAAGTCGTGTCAGGGTTGGATGAAGGCGATATGGTGATTGTTCGAGCGAAGCGGGCAGCCACATAATGAGTGAGATCATTCAGTGCGACCACCTGAGCAAGACTTACTATCTAGGCGACGAGGAAGTTCACGCGCTAGATGACGTTTCCATCAAACTCGGACGTGGTGACTATGCCGCTGTCATGGGTCCGTCAGGCTCCGGCAAGTCTACGTTCATGAACATCGTCGGTTGCCTCGACACGCCTGATACCGGCAATCTCTGGCTCGATGGTGAAGAAGTGAGTCAGATGTCGAGGAGTGAGTTAGCGGGGATACGAAACAAAAAGATCGGGTTTGTTTTCCAGCAGTTCAATCTCTTAGGTCGCACATCGGCGCTGGACAACGTTGCACTCCCTTTACTCTATGCAGGAATGAAGCGCTACGATCGTCGTGAGCGTGCATATGCGGCGCTTGAACGTGTCGGTCTTAAAGATCGCGTAGGTCATCACCCGACGCAGCTTTCCGGTGGTCAGCAACAACGTGTCGCGATCGCTCGTGCGTTGGTCAACGAGCCTGCGATATTGCTCGCGGACGAACCGACGGGTGCGCTCGACACGCACACGGGTGAAGAGATCATGGATATCTTCGACGATTTAAATCAGTCAGGCTTAACGATCGTGCTCGTCACACACGAGTATTTGATTGCGGCACATGCTCACCAGATGATTCGGTTTTTAGACGGGAAGATCACCGGAGTCGAACAACTGAAGGCGGCGGAGGCTGCGTAGATATGGATGTTCTGGAACTGATTCGTGTCGCGTGGAGTTCGATTCGCGTTCACAAGATGCGTAGTTTCTTGACGATTCTTGGCATCATGATCGGCGTTGCGTGTGTGATCACCATGATGACCGTAACGGCTGGAGCACAGCATGACATTGATCGACAGATGCGCGAAATGGGAAGCAACCTCATGATGGTTTATGCCGGAAGCTGGCGTAGTCGTGGTGGCGTGCGCAGTGCGGCGGGATCGAATGCGGTATTGACTGAAGATGACGCCAAAGCGATCAAGCGAGAGATCCCTGAAATACTAGCCGCGGCTCCGACGGTGCGCGGCTATGCACAAGTGGTGGTTGGAAATCGAAACTGGAACTCGTCGGTGTACGGTATCGACGAGGATTTTCTCGTTGTGCGCAATTGGGGCGTCAACGAAGGTAGATTGTTTGAACCGTCAGAACTTAGCCGTGGTTCTCGTGTTGCGTTGGTTGGTTCAACCACCGCAACCGAGCTTTTCGGTGAAGGTCAGGTTCTCGGTCAGACCGTTCGAGTTCAAAATGTCCAATTTACCGTTGTCGGACTGCTAGCGTCGAAAGGAATGGCGCCTGGTTCGACATCGTTCGACCAAGATAGCGTGATCTTGGTACCGCTCAAGACCGCTCGAACGCGTTTACTAGGTCGACAAGGGGTAACCGGAAACTCCATTGAGCAAATCTACATCTCGGTCGAAAACGAAGATGACATGGTCTATGTCGAAGACGAGATTAAGAGGCTATTGCATGCACGACATAGGATTGATCTTGAACGCGAAGCGTTCTCAGTCAACAACATGTCAGAGTGGATTGAATCCCGACTTGAGCAGCAAAACACGTTTAACTCTCTGCTTTCGGTGATAGCAGCGGTGTCGTTGATTGTCGGTGGTATCGGCATCATGAACATCATGCTGGTTTCGGTAACCGAGCGAACGAGAGAAATCGGATTGCGTATGGCGGTAGGCGCGCGTAACACGGACATCATGCAGCAGTTTCTGGTTGAAGCGATCGCCCTCTGTATCGCTGGTGGCATTCTTGGAATTGCGATGTCGGTAGCCGTGAGCACCGGAGCATCGTACCTTGCGGGATGGCCGATCTACTTTCAATGGTGGGTGCTCATGATGGCAGTTGTTTTTTCCGGCGTGATCGGGGTTTTCTTTGGGTTCTATCCGGCTCGAAGTGCTGCGAATAAGGATCCGATCGAAGCGCTACGTACGGAGTAGAGCTTTAAACACTCTTTTCTGAAACTAGCGTATCAGCGTTATGCGGGCTACAGCGATTCATCTTTTTTCGAAGTCGTACAAACTATGTGTAGCGTGTACTGTTTTATGTGTTATTGGCTGCGGTACCGCTACTAGCTCGCTAAGTTCAATCGTTCCGTATGGAGTCGACCTGACTGGCGTATGGTTACTCGATGAATCCCGTAGCGACGAACCACCCGACAATAGCGAGGCACTTCAACGACTGAAGGCAGCTGAGATCGAAGGCAAGCGATCGGATTCGTTTGGTTCGATTCTTTACGCAGCTCAAGATTTCCCAGTTATTGCGGCGAATCGCCTAGCGATTGATCAGGACGATACTTCGATCGGTATCTCGTATGGAGACGGACAACACCGTGACCTGATTTGGGGATTGCAGACGCGAGCTGAATGGAAAGTCGATGCGGGATGGGAGCAAACACGACTCGTGGTGAAGTCCGCAGTTAGCCATACGCAGGGAACAGAACGGTATCAGTTAGAACCTGATGGAAACACCTTGGTGGTGAATGTGGCGATACGTGCTGGACCAGATCGTAGGAGCTTCCGACGAACGTACAAGAGAGACCGTTAGACTGCTAACTTAATTCGGAAACGTAGGGAAAGGAACGGCGCGCGAGGTGTTCGTAACTCCGCGCACCGCATTGATTAAAGTAAAAAAACTATCGCGTCACGCCGCGCTCGAACTTTCGTCCGACTCGCTTGCAGCGTCGTCATTCGCCGCCTCGAGATCATCACCCTCGCTTTGTGCGATGATGGCTGTGATCGAGAGGTCACTTGTGACGTTCACTGCGGTTCTGCACATGTCGAGTATTCGATCAACAGCTAAGACGATGCCGATGAATTCGACAGGTAATCCAACCGCCGTGAGAATCAAGGTGATCGCAACCAGACTCGCGGCGGGTACACCTGCGACGCCGATTGATGTCAGTAACGCCAAGATTACTACCGTCAATTGCTGCATGAGCGTGAAGTCGACACCGGCTGTCGTCGCAAGGATCTGTGCAATGAAGATTACGACCACACACTCGTAAAGCGCCGTGCCATCCATGTTCACCGTGGCACCTAACGGCAGCACGAAACCAGTTACCCGATTTGAAACTCCTGCGGACTCTGCGCTCCGAATGGTGACCGGCAGTGTCGCAGACGATGAAGCAGTCGAAAAGGCAGTGAGTTGTGCACGCGACACTTTGCCGTAATAGGCGAGCGGATTTACTCCACCTACAAACTTAAGTAACAGCGGAAGTACGACCGCAAAGTGGAACGCAAGTGCGAGAAGTACCGTCAATGCGAACGTCAGTAGTGGTTGAAACGCATCCCAACCACTTCGTATCGCGACGACACCGACTAGCGCGAGGACCCCGACCGGTGCGAATCGCATGATCCACAGAGTGATCATGATCATGATGTCATGAACGCCAGTCCAGAAGTTAGTCATCGTGTCGGCGATTGAACCGGTCAGTTTCGACATGAAATAACCGAAGACCACGCCGACGAAAATCAACGCCAGCAGCTGGGTTTCCGACGCCGCTAGAAAGATGTTTGCTGGGATTGCACGCTCGATGATGGCAATAAGATCACCTGTCGTGCGACCTTCAACACGTTCCATAATGCTGCTCGTATCACCGATACCCGCGACTAATTGGGGCGCATTGTCAGTGACGCCAGGCTGGAGAATGTTGACGAACAACAAGCCTGAGATGACGGCCAAAATGCCAGTCAATAAGTAGAGACCAACGGTTTTCGCACCAACCCTTCCAAACGAATCCTGCTTCGCCATGTTGGCGATACCGAGGATGATCGTTGAGATAATCAAGGGAACGACGATCATCTTGAGTGCGTTCAGGAACAATCCGCCGACAAAGTCGAAGACGCTGAGCACGCCATCGCCAATCGCTGTACCAGCATCGAAGATGAGTCCACAGATTGCGGCGAGCACGAGCGCGCCGAGAATTTGCCAATGCAGAGTTTTGTCCATCTGCATCGCAGAGTTTTCGTTTAGTGCCATTAGTCGTCTCCAATTTGGAACGGCGTTCTCGAGGCAGTATTGACCTAACGGCCAAGAAGTGAGAACGGCAGAACGAATTCCTCGCTTATGCTACACGAAGTCGTTGTGGAATTTTCGGTTTTGTCTCGAAAACACTGAAGGATGTATCCAGATTTTTGCGCTTTCTAATTACAAGACGACGTTAAAGGCGTCGCGTGATCACGAAGTCAGGTGTCCAAGAATCGTTCTTTGTCGCCGTGTCAGGTCAAACGCTGGCAATGAAATCCGACGAGAGGGATCTTCCTGTAGAGCGGTCGTGTATTTAAAAACTAAAGACCGCCGTTGATGTGGACCGAGCCATAGTCCGTTTCCATGTAATAAACGAGAGGTGCAGATGAACGCGGATCTTGCAGGTGCATCGGGTGTAAGGACATGAGGCGATGAACGTACAGTTTCATTAATCGGTGATGGTGGCGCACGTCGGACATGATGGCTGCCTTCTATGCAACATAGACCACCAATGCCGGGACCGGTATCCGTCATATTCCAAACCACGCTGCAAGAGAGTCTTGATTCTGCGCCGATATTCGCCTCTCTGGTAAGTTTGGCATTTAATGGTTCTCCAACAAATCGCTCTTCGTATATACCGTAAATCGAGTCTAGGACAATCGTTGGTCCAAGTAGAAATTGAAGAATGTCGATCACGCTTGAATGATCGACTAAAGTAACAAACGACGGATGCCATCCTAAAAAACCGGCGCCGAGCGGTGCTGTACCAAATCGATTGTAGGTCGTAGGAGGCGGCAGTAACTGTGCGTCAATCTGTTGATTGAGATCGTCGACTTCCCGCTCTAGGAGTGCATCCTTGAGGACTAAATAACCTTTTAAATCAATTAGATATTGATCTAAATCCCCAACACGCTGCGACAGTGATTCGGTATCTTCCTGCGCTCGAGACGGCGACATGCTTATGGTCCTGTAACTGATGTAAATCTAGATAATTCGGAACAAACTATACCGAGCCATTCCTATGCTCACTCGACTGTGGCCTGGCGGTTATTTGGTTCCTCGTCGTGAGGGAGCGAGTCCCGCTACCGTAGAACTTGAACAAGATGGTGCAACGTTGGTAAAACGCGTTGTCCATGACGATGAGCTCAGCGCACTTCGCGAGGAAATCGAAGGTGTTTATTCAAATCACGGTCAGGACTATCGGGACGCTAAGAAGGAACGTGCTTGGTCGAATGATTTTCGCTATGAAATGTTCAATCGATCCCCGCTCGCGCAAAAGGCTGCTGCGCATCGGGGTATCCTGGATGTCATTGAGCCACTACTAGGTGAGGACTGCCACATCATCGCAAATACGTGCTGGCGTAATCCCGCTGCGACCGGTTCGACGCACGGTGGTGGCAATTGGCACATCGACGCTGGTCCACATATCCCGTTGCAAGAGGATCAACGATGGCCAGATGAACTGCCGCATCCGGTGTTCGCCATTGGCGTTCATCTTTACCTCGAAGACTGTCCGATGTCGAGTGGTCCAACTGCTGTGATTCCGGGAAGTCACAAATCGGGTCGTCCGCCGCCGCAGGATCAAAATACAGACGTCGAATTAACGTGGAACGATCAAGGCGCTGTACCGCTAGTGGCTGAAGCTGGCGACGCGGCGTTCTTTGTCTCAGACGTTTGGCATCGTCGCCTTCCACCGGAACCGGTTCATCCTGGGCGATTCTTCTTACAAATCCACTACGGCCGACGAGATATCGCACAGCGCGTTAAGCCAACTCACGAGCTCAACCATTTGGAACCGCCTGCACTCGAACGGATTGAGTCTGATCGCGAAAGACTGCTGCTAGGTCTCCACCAGCAAGGGTTTTACGACGGTTGAGCCTTAGTTGGCTTTGCATCACGAACGACCTGTGTTCCGGACAACATGTCGGACCAACTGCGACGTTCAGCATCGAACAGTATCCAGAAATAGCCGATAAAGAGACAAGCGCCACCTAAAAGCGCGCCGAGGAATCTCATCAAGACCTTCCGCAGCGTCACCGGTTCTGTACTTACGATGCGCAAGCGCCAAGCGAGCATACCAACCGTCTGTCCGCGTTTGATCCAGAAATAGGCGAAGAACGCGAATAACTCGACAAATAACAGACTCTGTACCCAAGCACCTACGACTGCATCGCCTCTGATCGTGACCAGCAACACGATCGTAAATATCCAAATACCGAGCACGACCAAAGCGTCATAGATCATCGCCATGACGCGTACGATGAAGCCGGCAGGTTGACTGGTCAAGAAAAACTACGCTAATCGTGTGTGGTAACTAGCTAACCGACTGCATTGAACCATCCGATGCAATGCGGACTTTGCTGCCACAAAGCTCTTTAGTCTGCATATCGTGCATCCAGTCTCGATCGGTCGTATTTCCCCAAGTTCGTTTTTCGTCGGCAGTCAAGCATGCAGCTACAGCTCTCGTTGGTGCGTCGCGATCGTAAATTACCGTGTACGCCTCAACTTGAACCGTTTCACTTGGATTTTCTTCGATTAATCGATCATTCGACGTATCAACAAGCGCCTGGACATCCTCGTGTTTGAATGGCTGTGAGGGCGGCGTAGCAGAATAAACTCCGTGCGCGTGTTTCATGAGGATGCCGCCGTTGGCAGTCACCATACCGACCTCATCTGGTTGCTCACGTAATAACTCAACCATTCGAGCGATCGAGTGCATCACGTAGTTGTTCAGCGGACCACCGCCAAACGTTAAACCTCCCGTAACGGTTAGCTGCTGCTTGAGGTCTAAGCCTATTTCTCGTGCCGCGACTTGAACTGCGGAGGGAAAGCAGCTATAGAGGTCGAAGTAGGCAATGTCATTCAGGTTTACTTCGGCGAGTTCAAGTACGCGTTTCGCGACCGTTCGCAAGCCAGGTGCGCGAGTGAAACTTGCACGATTTGAAATGGTCGTGGTGTCGTGCCCGTCCGTGCCAGCCCACGGATAAACCCATTTACGCTCCGCGATACCGAGTCGCCGAGCGACTTCCTGCGAACACATGAGCAGCGCCGCTCCCTGATCCACATTGTTGTTGGCGTTCATGAGTTTCGGATAAGGGAAAGCAATGGGACGATTACTTTCGCCTTCGGTGCGAATTTCCTCAGCACTGACATCATGCTGAATCCACGCATTGGGGTTCGTTTGTGCGACGTCGTTGAAGCGTGACCATAGTTCCGACACCTTGATCTGGTGTTCGTCAATCGATTCTTTGCGCTCGTGTCGTATCGCGCTTTCGACCACCGCGTACATCTGCGACGCGCCGCCGATTCCACGCTGTGCTTCAAACGGATTGCGACCACCAAACACTGGCTTCATAGTCCAGTCGGGTTTACCAGAGAGTTCACGCCAGCTCAATGTTTGACCCGCCTTTCGCGCTCTCGCTTGGCTGTATCCGCATTCGGCACCCGTCAGTGCGATAAGGTCGAATTTGCCGCTTTGAATGTCGAGGGCTGACAGATTGACTGCGGATTGGACACTGTTACCACCCATGACGGTCTTGCCGGTTTCGACGCCGTTCAGACCCACTTTTTCTGCAAGATACTTCGCCGGGTTTTCGTATTGCCACAATCCTTGGCTAACGCAAAGCGAATTGGCTTGTTTAAGGATTTCGGGATTACCGGTATCGTTGGCAGCCACTTTCAGCGCGTCGAGCATGAGATCGACTGGCTCTTTAGCGTTGTGAAAGTCCTTGGTTCTCTGCGAAACTTGGCCGATCCCAACAATGATGGGAGTACTGGAATCTGTCATAACAAAGGGTCGATTTAGCTTCTATCAATAGCTGACGAAGGAACACGGGTATGGGTCCGATTCAGTAAGTGATCAGACCAATCGGTTCAGTAGCTTACATACACGTCCGATGAACTTAACCGAAATCGAATATCAGAGCGCCTATTTCATCAGCTCGATTTAGATAAGAGTCACGACAGATTTGACTTTTGGTAAATCATTCAATCGCTAGCATTATCGCCTGTTTTTTTACGGGAACGTCTGTATGTCCTCACGTGTCGATCGCTATGGCCTGCAGGTCGATTCAACACTAGACGCCTTTATTGCTAATGAGGCGCTACCTGAAACAGGTGTTGATCCAGATGGATTCTGGCAAGGCTTCGCAAACCTGGTCGCAGAACTCACACCCCGCAATACGGAACTGTTGCGTGTACGTGATGAGCTCCAAGAAAAGATCGACAAGTGGCACTTGGAACGTCGAGGTTCGTTGACTGGTCTTGAGGACTACAAAGCGTTCCTCCGTGAGATTGAGTACCTCGTAGAGGAAGGTGACGATTTCCAAATTACAACTGAAAACGTCGATCCGGAGATAGCAGAAATCGCGGGTCCGCAGTTGGTTGTCCCCGTATTGAACGCTCGCTTTGCGCTCAACGCTGCGAATGCGCGGTGGGGCAGTGCATATGACGCGTTCTATGGGACTGACATCATTCCGGAAGGACCGGGTACGGAAAAAGGTTCGGCGTACAACCCGGCGCGCGGTGAGTTGGTAATCGAGCGAGTTGCTGAAGAGCTAGATGCAATCGCACCGTTAGCTGGCGCGAGTCATGCTGACGCTACATCCTACCGAATCAACCGAACGGGCGAGACCGCGACCTTGGAAGTCAAGACTGACAGCGGTAAGGTGTCGTTACAGAATCCTGCTCAGCTGGCAGGCTTTCTGGATGGTGAAGGCGGGGAACCGCGTTCGGTGTTGTTGAAGAACAACGGTCTTCATATCGAAATCCAGATCGATCGTTCGCACGACGTCGGCGCGGCTCACAACGCAGGTGTCAAGGATGTCATCTTTGAGTCAGCAGTAACCACGATACAGGACTGTGAAGACTCTGTCGCTGCCGTTGACGCGGAGGACAAGACGGATGTCTACCGCAACTGGCTTGGTTTGATGAAAGGCGACTTGGCTGAGTCCTTCGAAAAAGGCGGCGAAACAGTCCATCGGGTACTTGAGGAAGATAGGACGTTCAATGGGGTGGACGGTTCTGTGTTCACGTTACCCGGACGAAGTTTGCTGCTCGTGAGGAATGTTGGTCATTTAATGACCAACGACGCGATTTTGGACGCAAACGGCGACGAAATTTACGAAGGGATCATGGATGCGGTCGTGACCAGTCTATGCGGACTACACGATTTGCTCCAACGAGGTTCGAAGCAAAACTCGAAGACTGGCAGTATCTATATCGTTAAACCGAAGATGCATGGTCCGAGTGAAACGCAATTCACTTGCGACCTCTTTGACCGCGTTGAAGACGTGCTGGGTCTTGATCGCAACACAGTCAAGGTCGGGATCATGGACGAAGAGCGACGAACGAGTCTGAATCTGAAGGAGTGCATTCGAGCCGCGAAAGATCGGGTGGTGTTCATCAATACGGGTTTCCTGGATCGGACGGGCGACGAGATCCATACGAGCATGCAAGCTGGCTTAATGGTTCGTAAGGAACCGATGAAACAGGAGACATGGATTCTCGCCTACGAAGACAGTAACGTTGATAACGGACTTGAAACAGGATTCGAAGGTAAGGCTCAAATCGGAAAAGGCATGTGGCCGAAACCGGATGAAATGAATGAGATGCTCGAGACCAAGCAGAATCATCCGACTGCAGGCGCGTCGTGTGCGTGGGTACCTTCGCCTACAGCTGCAACACTCCATGCTTTGCACTACCATCGCATCAGCGTAGCCAGTCGCCAACGCGAACTGCAAGAAAGAACCAAAGCGAACATCGACGACATATTGACGATTCCGCTTGCACAAGGTGAAAACCTCTCCATCGAAGAAGTACAGAACGAACTGGATAACAATGCGCAGGGAATCCTCGGTTACGTGGTGCGCTGGGTTGATCAAGGTATCGGTTGCTCAAAAGTACCCGACATCAACAACATCGGTCTTATGGAGGACCGCGCGACGTGTCGCATCTCGAGTCAACACATCGTAAACTGGCTCCACCACGGATTGGTCACTGAAGAGCAAGTTCGCGAAACGATGCAGCGGATGGCAGCGGTTGTGGATGAACAAAACTCTGATGATGCCGAGTACATGAAAATGGCGCCGAATTTCGATGAGAGTCTAGCGTTTCAAGCAGCGTGTGATTTGGTCTTTAAGGGGTTGATCCAACCCAATGGGTATACCGAACCGATCCTGCACAAGCGCCGCCGTGAACTGAAGCAAAAACTCGCAAATCGCGCAGCTTCGTAAAGGCTAAAGTAGCACTCCGTTGTTACAAAAAACGCAATTCCTCCTGAACGATTAGCAAGCGACTACGCGATGCAGAACGAAAAGCGGTCCGTCACATTGATGGACGGCAGTATGGGCGAAGAACTCGCCGATCGAGGTTATTCAACCCGCGATGGTCTCTGGTCTGCTCGTGCGCTCATTGATTACCCACATGAAGTAGTTGCGCTTCACAAGGAGTATCTAGCGGCCGGTGCGGACGTCATCACGACCAACACGTACTCGACGGTTCCTTCGTATCTTGACAAAGTCGGAATGGGACATCGTGTGAGTGAATTGGCGACGTTGGCGGCGCAACTTGCTCGTTCGGCACTCGACGAAAGTGATCAATCCGGTAAGAAACGAGTGGCTGGTTGTTTACCGCCATTGGATGAAAGTTACCGGCCGGATCTTGTACCTACTGCGCGCGAGTCGATCCCTATCTACGTCGAGCTCATTCGATGTCTAGGTCCTACAGTCGACCTCTTCATTGCGGAAACGATGTCGTCGATTGATGAAGCGACGCATGTGGCTGACGCGCTTCGAGCCTCGCAAGATTTGGTTCGTCGAGAATGGATCGTCTCGTTTACGCTCGATGATCGAGACGGAACGAAACTCAGAAGTGGCGAGACGGTCACCGACGCAGTCAACGCCATAGGTGCTTACGAGCCGATTGCGATCCTGTTTAACTGTACGACGCCAGAATCCATCCTGGCAGGCATTGAATCTGCACACGAAGTGGCATCGTGTCGCATCGGCGGGTATCCAAATCGGTTTAAGCCTGTGCCTGAAGACTGGACGCTTGATGATGATCAAGAGATCATTCGAGACGCAGGTTTAACTCCTCAGTCGTTTGTCGAGTGGTCAAACCAGTTTATCGAAGCGGGCGCAAGCTATCTGGGTGGCTGTTGCGGTATTGGGCCGACGTATATAGGTGCGCTCGCGAATAATCTCGAAACTTAAGTTTCTTGAGGAAGATCACGGATCTGGGATTGCTCGTTACACGCGACGACTTTGAATCGACAACGAACGATTCATCGTAGAGCATCGTCCTTCTCGTCGAGGAACTTCATGTCGACGGCGCGGAGATCATCTCCGAAACTGTTCATCCATCGTTTCAATTCAAGGCTCTCGCTGACGGTGGCGGTCACTCGAAGCCACCCGTCGTCAAGTTCTTCAATCGCTTGATCTTCAGAAAGCCGCGCTTCTCGAAGGTGCAATCCGGGACTTCCCCGAATCTCAAAGTTCAGCCTGACTCGTTCACCTCTTCCGAACATGTGCCTGCCTTCCAGAACATATTCGTCCAAGTCAAAGTCCACGGGACGGTCAAATTGATGACTTAGTTCTCTGGCGTTTACCATTCGATGCGCCGCGAACGTGCGAATCCGCATGTCAGCCTCAGCGACTCTCAAGCTATCGGCGACTAAGTAGAGTACTGGTGCTCGATCAATCAATCCATACGGGTGCACCACGTACTCACTGACTTCACCTCGTCGATTCTGATACGTCAATGCCATTTCTATATTGTTGAATAAACAGTGTGTGACGGTCTCTAGCAGCTCGGGTTCGATCGCTGGAGGAATTAACGGCTGGGTAGGTGGGCTGAATCGCACCTTTTCAAGCCAATCTTTCGCGGATTGATCGGTAGAGTGTGCTTTCAATACGGCGTTCGCCTCGACGAAAAAAGACTGGAGCGAGTTGTTTAGATCTTGCGGTAGGAAGTTCCGAAGGTAGTTTTGCGACATCACCAGCAGAAGCGCTTCGATTGGCGACATGCTTGGGAGCATGATCTTCGGAGCTTGTGAGCCCCAGCGGTAGCCATATGGTCTTCGGTTTGTGTAAACCTCAAGCTGCGGGTAGAAATCAGCGAGTGTTTTCAGCATCCGTTGCACCGATCGCAAATCGCGATTGATGGAGTTTGCTGCCAGTTCGTCGTGGATGTCCTTCGCGGTTTTGTGTGTTCGATGTGGAATGAGAGCGAGGACATCGAGTGCAAATTGCAGTGTATCCGTAATTTCGCGACGTGGAGTCGGCATCAATTGAACTGAATTGGAAGTTCACGAAATGTTAGTAAATGAAGTTTTTAGTCTAGGCTTCGCTATTCGTGTGATACACCACGTTTCGGTTGAATGATTGTTAGAAGCTCAACTAAATCGAGCCATATAGGGCGTGTGAGAGCGGCTACGGCGGCACATTGAGTCCGAACGGTTATCTATCCTCTTTCGCCAGCGCAGGCTCCATATCGATCGTTGAAGCGAGTATTTCGAGGTGAGACTAACTAGACGATTCGCATACGGTAGCTGGCAGAGATCTGAGGTTGATTTGAAAGTCAACCGGAAACAAGCTTGTTGAGGATTTGAGAATTCGCTTCTTACACGAATTGTGATTGCATTAGTGAGATCAAATAGCGCTTGATAAGATGCTTGTATTAGGATTGGTCCGATGCTTGGCAGGGGCAACTTACTTGCATCGATCTCTTACGATCAGAATGAATGACTGATATGAATGCAATGGCGAATCCTCCGCACCCCGGCGAGACTATCCGTTTTGACTGTATCGAACCGAGCGGTTGGACTGTGACTGAAGCCGCCCGCCGACTGGAGTGTTCACGTTCTACGTTAACTAGAGTGCTGAACGGTCAATCAGGGATTTCTCCTGAATTGGCGATTGCGATGGAGCGTCTAGGTTGGAGCAACGCGGACTTTTGGGTCAGACTTCAAGCGGCTTTTGATTTGGCTCAAGCTCGTCGTCGATTAAGTAAATAGAGGGATAGTTTGGTCAATGTGGTCGTAGATTGCGGAATCAGAACGCTAATGCAGACGTGCGTATAGAAACTAGGAGATTTAGGTAGAGACTTGGTCATCGAAGTAGAACAAGGTGACATTACCGTGCAGATGACGGATGCCGTCGTAAATGCCGCCAACTCAGATTTGACGGGTGGAACTGGAGTTAATGGCGCGATCCACGAAGCGGCTGGAGCGGATTTACCGAAAGCGCTTCGAGAAATTGGCGGGTGCCACACTGGAAGTGCCGTTATCACGCCTGGATTCGAGATGAAATGTCGATTCATCATTCATGCCGTAGGTCCGATCTGGCACGGTGGGAGTTTGGGCGAAGAGGCTCTTTTGACGAGGTGCTACCGTACCTGCCTCGAACTAGCGGCGAAGCATGAACTTTCCTCCATCGCGTTTCCTTCGATCTCGACGGGTGTTTATGGCTATCCGCCACATTTGGCGGTCAAAGTCGCTGTAGAGACTGTGAAAGAACACGCAGAGATTCAGCTAGTTCGGTTTGTCGCGTTCGATAATCGCATGTACAAACTGTTGTTGGACGAGGTCGGGTAATGGAATGGGTTGGTACGTGGGAAAACCAAAACGGCTCACGATTGGTGATCGACGAATTCAAAGGATCGCATTTTTACGGTTCGTTTGAATCGAAGAAAGGTCGCGCGGTAGAGGGTCAGAGTTATCCTGTTCACGGATCAATTAACGGAGAATTGATCGGCTTTGTCGTCGATTTCGGCGAAGTTGGATCGCTCGTAAATTTCAGCGGTAGGATGGCTGAAGATGGTGCGCTTCACACACTATGGGTTCTGACCCGCGAGTACGTAGACGAAGAGCACACGAGAAAGACTCAACCGTGGAATAGTTTTATGGTAAACAGCGACATCTTCCAGAAGATTCGTTAAGCTTCTGTTCGAGTGGATCAGAGGATTCGTTGTAGCTACTCTTGACATAGTCAGACGTGTCTAAAGATCCTGTGTGGTAATCTATCGGAACGCGCCTGAGTGGCGAAATTGGTATACGCGCTAGATTCAAAATCTAGTGGTGGCAACACCGTGAGAGTTCGAGTCTCTCCTCAGGCACCAATAGTCCGCACTGCTATTCCCCGTACGCAGCCATCAAGACAGGTTTGACGACGTTCGTCCAGATCGCGTAGCCTTTTGCGTTCATGTGCAGTCCGTCTTCGACCAGTAGGTCCGCTATCACCGTGCCGTCTTCGTTCAACATGGGTGTGCTGGTATCCAAGAACTGCACGTGGTCATGTTCGTCGGCAAGTGCCTGTAACGCAGTGTTGACTTCGACCATCGTAGACCATAGATGGGCTCGACGTACTGATGGTTTTACGGCGATAAAGTAGATATCGGTGTTAGGGAGAATCTCTTTGAGATGATTGACAAAATCGCGATATGCCGCAAGGATCTCGGCAGGTTGTTTGCCAGCTGCCACGTCGTTGTCCCCTTCGTAAACAAGCACGGCCCGAGGTTTGTAAGGTGTAACGATTCGGTCTCGAAACATGTTAAGTTCGAACATTTGCGACCCACCGAAGCCTCGATTCATGACAGTAAGGGGTGCCATGTCTTCCGACAACGAACGCCAGAACACGATGCTCGAACTTCCTGCGAATAGTATGGCGTTTTTCGGCGGGGGATTCGCTTGGTCAGCCGCTTCGAATCGCTGAATGACAGGTTCCCACCGACTTTCCTCGGTTTCATGGTTCTCAGCGATGTGGACGATCGCCACACACGTCCCAAGGCTTACAAGAATAAGGCGGAGAATTCGACGATGTCGGATAGATACGTTCATCACGTTGGCAAACTGGAAAGACGTTCAATGTTAGCGACACACATCAACCAACCGTGACATTAACTAAGTCAGATTTCAGCTACTCGCTGCCGTCCCATCTAATCGCGCGAAAGCCGCCACCGCAACGCACGGACAGTCGCTTGATGGTAGTGGGCACAACCGGTTACGAACATCGACGATTTACGAATCTAATCGACTATTTACGACCCGGCGATGTGATGGTGATCAACGATTCGAAGGTGATCAAGGCACGATTGCATGGAATAAAGGACTCGGGTGGAAAGGCAGAAATCCTTGTCGAGCGCATCGAGTCGGAGACTGAAGCACTTTGCCAGGTCGCTGTAAGTAAACCGCTGAAATCCGATCGCACGCTAAATTGTTATGGTCAATTGGTGAAGGTGATCGCGCGAGAAGGTGAGTTCTACCGCTTGCGTTTTGATCGGCCGGTGCTCGAGTTTCTCGAGACATTCGGCTCGGTGCCATTGCCACCGTACGTACGTAGAAGAGTACACGAGAATGATGAGCAACGGTATCAAACGGTCTACGCGAGCAAGCTCGGTGCTGTCGCCGCACCAACCGCGGGTCTGCACTTTGATACTGAGTTTCTTGCTCAGATTGAGGCGATAGGCGTTGAGATCTTGCGAGTCACGCTACATGTAGGTGCTGGAACGTTTCAGCCCGTACGGGTGAACGACTTGAGTCAGCATGTGATGCATCAAGAACGCTTTGAGATACCAGCAGAGACAATCGATCGCCTTGAAGATCGACCTTCACGTGTCATCGCAATTGGTACCACGGTGGTACGGACTCTAGAATCTTGGGCACGAAATAACGTGACCTCCGGTGAAACAGATCTATTTATTACGCCTGGCTTCGAGTTTCGCGTGGTCGATGCAATCGTTACTAATTTCCACCTACCAGAATCCACGTTGTTAATGCTCGTGTCGGCGTTTTATGGGAGGGAACGGTTGCTTGCGGCATACGAAGAAGCCGTGAGAAAGGAGTACCGGTTCTACAGTTACGGTGATGCCATGTTCATGGAACGAGCACGTGTTTAAGGTTGTCGCGCAATCTGGCGAAGCGCGTCGAGGCGAACTCGACCTAAATCATGGAACGGTTTCGACGCCCGTGTTCATGCCTTGTGGCACCTACGGCTCCGTAAAAGCGCTTACGCCGGTCCAGTTGCACGACGTGGGAACGCAAATCCTCCTAGGTAACACGTTCCATTTGATGCTGCGCCCAGGTCCGGACGTCATCGGGCAGCTGGGTGGTTTACACGGATTTATGGACTGGAATGGACCTATTCTCACTGATTCTGGGGGTTATCAGGTGTTCAGTTTGCGTGAAAACGCGCGACTCGATGAAGAAGGTGTTACGTTCAAATCGCCGGTCAATGGCGATGAGGTACGACTTAGTCCTGAAATTTCGATGCGAATGCAAGCAACGCTCAATTCTGACATCGTGATGGTGTTCGATGAATGTACGTCCTATCCAACCACACATGCGGAAGCGAAGTCGTCGATGCTGCGATCGGTGGAATGGGCATTCGAGTCCAAAGTAACGTATCGAGGAGACGGTGCACTATTCGGAATCGTGCAAGGCAGCGTCTACGACGATCTTCGAACTCAAAGTTTGGAAGCGCTGCAAGAAACTGAATTCGACGGGCTTGCGATCGGCGGTCTCTCGGTTGGCGAGGACATAGAGGAAATGAATGCTGTCCTTGCTGCGTTAGTACCACAAATGCCGTCCGATCTGCCGCGATATTTGATGGGAGTAGGGACACCGTCGGATTTGATTCGAGGGGTGCTCTTAGGCATTGACATGTTTGACTGCGTAATGCCAACACGCAATGCGCGCAATGGGCACCTATTCACATGGCAAGGCGTAGTCAGAATTCGAAATGCCATCCATAAGCAAGATCCTTCACCGATCGATCCTGACTGCGGGTGCTACACATGCCGAAATTTCTCTCGTGCATACCTGCATCATCTTGATCGGTGTCACGAGATGCTCGGTTGCACATTGATGAGCATTCATAATTTGCACTTCTATCACGAGTTGATGGCCGCGTTGCGGAAGCGCATTTCAGAAAACACGCTTTCGACTTTTGCCTCCCGTCTTCTCGCTCACTTTGCCGACGCCGACCGCGTCGGTCCCAGCGCCTAAACTCAACACTTCGCGTCGCGTAGGAGGTCTCTCGTGGACTATACGATGATCATTTTCTTGGTTGCGATGATCGCGATCTTTTATTTTTTAATCATTCGACCGCAAAGTAAGCGGCGGAAGGAACAAGCCGCATTGATGGCCGGTCTGTCAGTTGGCGACGAGGTCGTCAGCATCGGAGGCATCATGGGGGAAATCTCGAAAGTAGACGAGAACTATGTGACTGTGAAGGTCGCAGACAAAGTTGAACTGCAGTTCCAGAAAGCCGCCATCTCATCAACGTTACCGAAAGGCACGCTAAAAGAGTTACCCCAGAGCAAAGCTTCCGCGTAGTAGGCACCAATGCCCGATAACCGCGTCTTTGGCCAAAACTTATTCGGTACAAAGGCACCTGCAGATCAACCGTACCGATACCCGTTGTGGCGTTACGTTATTGCGCTCGGTGTATTGGTTATCGGGATTCTGTACGCGCTACCGAATCTTTACCCTCCAGATCACGCAGTACAGATCGAGGTCGATAACGCTTCAGTCGTCATCGGCACTCGGTTCACTGCGCAAGCGCGCGATTTACTCGCAGGCGAGGGTATCGAGGTTAAACGGGCAGCGCTAACGCAGCGTGGCAGTCAGATTCATCTGTTTAGTGAAATTGACCAGGTCCGTGCGAAGGACCTACTCGAGTCAAGATTGAACCCGGTTGGCATGGAGCGACAGTTCATCATCGCATTGAATCTTGCCCCGACCACGCCCCAATGGTTACGTCATCTAGGCTCTAAACCAATGACGCTCGGTTTGGACTTGGCTGGGGGTATCCATTTCGTTCTGCAGGTGGACATGCAGAGCGCCATAACCAAGCAACTAAACGACGAAGCGGACAAGGCAACGACCTTGTTACGTGAAGCAAATATTCGATATATCCCGAGCGAAGACTTCGTGTCGGAGGTCGATGTCCATATTCCATTCGCGGACGCATCACGTCAGGCAGAAGCAATGACGGTGTTGGGTTCGTCGTACGGACCACCAAATCACATCATTGAGGAAGTCGAGTGGCGTGGTGCTCCTGCCATTCGCATCGCATTGACACAGGATCGCCTCAACGAGATTGAAGATGCCGCGATTGAGCAGAACCTAACTGGGTTGCGCAATCGGGTGAATGAAATCGGCGTCGCCGAACCGCTTGTACAACGCCTTGGTAGCTCACGTATCGTGATCGAGTTGCCGGGGGTACAGGATAGCTCCGAAGCGAAGCGGATTCTGGATAAGTTCGCCACGCTCGAATTTCGACTCGAAGCATCGGTAACGGATCGGCCGTCACAGATTGAAGTTCTGCCGTACGAAGGCGTTGATGTTAGGCTGCTGAAAGAGAACATCGTGACAGGAGACAACGTCACGGATGCACAACAGGCGCGTGATCCGGAAACCTCATTACCTCAAGTCAATATGCAATTCGACAGCATTGGTGGTGAACGCATCAATCGTGCGACTGCACCGAACATCGGTCGTCGCATGGGCATCATTTTCATTGAACAACGTCCGGTCGTTGTCAACGAGGTAGTCAATGGCGAGCGGGTCGAACGCACGAAGATCGAAACTTCGCGACGCCTAATCAGTGTCGCGACCATTCAAGGTGCGCTAAGTTACAACTCTCGTATTACAGGTATTTCAGTAAGAGACGCGCAGGAACTCGCGATTTTGCTGCGCGCGGGTGCGCTAGCGGCTCCGATGTACTTTGTCGAGGAGCGTACGGTCGGTGCGTCACTCGGCGATGAGAACATAGACCGCGGCATGCTGGCGGTGGTGATTGGTTTAGCGCTGGTAGCGATCTTCATGATCGTCTACTACAAGGTCTTTGGCGTGATCGCGGATATCTGCTTGACGATGAACATGATCGTGCTTATCGCAGTTATGTCGTTGTTAGGGGCTACGCTGACGTTACCGGGTATAGCTGGCATCGTTCTCACGGTAGGTATGGCTGTGGATGCCAACGTGCTCATTTTTTCGCGGATCCGCGAGGAGTTAAAACGCTCACCACCGGCGACCGCGATCAAAAACGGGTATGACCGAGCGTTTGTTACGATCCTTGACGCCAACATTACCACGCTCTTCGTCGCTCTGATCCTCCTTGCAATTGGTAGTGGACCTGTAGCCGGGTTCGCAGTGACGCTATCCATCGGGATCGTTACATCCATGTTCACGTCGATTTTCGTTTCGCGCGGCTTGGTCCATTTAGTCTACGGTAATCGTGCCGTGAGGACTGTCTGGATATGAACTTTAATATCGACTTTATGGCGCATCGCCATATCGCAACGGTTCTATCTGTCCTATTCTTAATCGCGTCTGTTGTAGCGTTCGTTTGGCTTGGGGTAAATCGTGGGCTCGACTTCACGGGCGGGGTTTTGATCGAACTGGCATTCGAAGCGCCTGTAGATCCGGTGTACGTACGGACGATTCTTGCAGAAGACGGATACGGCAACGCAGTCGTGCAGAGCCTCGGCAGTGAAACTGAAGTTCAAGTTCGAGTGCCTCCTGTACCAGGAATCGACCAATCGAATTTAGGCGACAACATTCGTACTTCTCTCGTCGAAGGGATTGGTGCGGCTGATCTCCGACGGTCCGAATTCGTTGGACCAACAGTCGGTGAGGAACTCACGGAGAAGGGAGGTTTAGCGCTCCTGGTCGCACTCGGGATGGTGTTGCTATACATCATGCTTCGCTTTACAGGTAAGTTCGCCCTCGGCGCAGTCGTTGCGTTGATGCACGATGTCGTTATCGTCGTGGGTCTTTTCTGTATCTTCGGATGGACGTTCAATTTAGCTGAACTGGCGGCACTACTGGCCGTGATTGGGTATTCGCTTAATGACACGATCGTGGTGTCCGACCGAATACGCGAGAACTTCAGGACGATTCGTCGACGCAAACCCGTTGAGATCATCAATATATCTCTAAACCAGATGCTCGGTCGGACGTTGGTGACTTCGTTGACGACGCTGTTAGTTCTTTTAGCGCTTTTAATCGCGGGAGGCGAACAAATCTCCGGCTTCGCTACCGCATTGACGATCGGTGTCGTAATCGGTACGTACTCGTCGATCTATGTTGCGGCAAACCTATTGCTCATGCTCAATATTCAGAGTGAAGATCTGGCGTTACCGACGAAGGACACGAACGAAGGGGCTGTATAGCCGCGTTTCTACTGCTTTAAACCGCAGCCATTGACACTTGCTTCGCGCGTTCCGCAACGAGCTTTCTGTGCATGTACGTGTTCCCTGCAACCAGACCGTCACTCTTCGACGTCCACTCGCCGCCACTCAGTGTTGTCGCGAATCCACCAGCTTCCCGAATGAACAAGCGTGCAAACTGAAAGTGGAATGCAGAAGCACCCGAATACGCGAGTGCGTCGTATCTTCCACACGCGGTGTTCGAGATATCAAGACCTAAACAGCCGGTGATCCGTGTTGTCAGTCGAAGATTCGAGTAGTCGTCTTGAGAGCTAGCATTGTCTTGAGCGACCACGGCGTCGTTCGTCGTCCGGGTATCGCTTACTCTCATTCGCCCGTCACTAGTGAAGCAACCTTCGTTGCGCGTGACGTGAAAGTGACCATCTCGAAAGTGATCCACAATCAATGCATGTTGAAGACGATCGTCGCGAGAAATACCCACCAGCGTACAGAAATGATCCAGACGACGCAGGAAGTTCATTCGCCCACAAATCGGTTCGATAACCCAAGTCGTCTCAGCGTTGGACGTCCGTAAGAAATCTTCAGGGACGACGATCTCATGTTCCGGGTAGGAACGTTCGACAGTGCTAGTGAATGTGCGCATTGCGCGTTCGTGCGTACGCCGAAAATACGCTTCACTGGCAGCTGAAATTGAACGTGAAGAAGGGACGTTAGGTGCGCGAGCCATCAGTTCGCGACCAGCCGCACGGACCGCTTGAGTCGCGATTCTTAATATGGGGTTCACACTAAAAATTCTAGCATTGATGCTGGATGACCGCTGAAGACGAGGTTTAAATTGGAGACTCGAATCGTGCTCGTAGAACCGTCGCATCCGGGAAATATCGGGGCGACAGCGCGAGCGATGAAGACGATGGATTTATCGTCGTTGTACTTGGTTAATCCGAAACGTTTTCCGGACCCACAGGCGGACTGGCGCGCGGCCGGAGCGTTGGACGTAGTCTCGTCGGCGCGGATCTTTGATTCGCTCGAAGATGCAATCGGCGATTGTGGGTACGTCGCGGGTACAAGCGTACGCGATCGGCACATTCCGTGGACTGTCAAAAGTGTTTCAGATTTTGCGGCGGACGTCACGAGAATGCCTCAAACCTCGAAGCCGGTCGCGATCCTGTTTGGCCGAGAAAACAACGGTTTGTCGAACGACGAACTCGCGTTATGCAATGTTCATGTTCGAATCCCGTCGTCGTCTGAATATGGCTCACTCAACCTTGCGATGGCTGTCCAAATCGTAGCGTACGAATTGTTCAATGCGCGTGGGAATGGTGAGGTATGTGCGGGCTGGGATCGCCGACACGCTAGTCACGGTGAAATTGCAGCGATGTATGAGCATCTTGATCGCGTTTTGCACGAAATCGGGTTCTTTGATCCAAGCGCACCAAGAACCGCATTTACTCGATTCCAACGAATGTTCAGTCGAATCGAACTAGACGAAACGGAGGTACAAATACTGCGAGGCATGTTCACTCACGTAGAACGTGCCGTTGCGACGAGAAGCGAGTAGGTGTTCCATCACTTCTTTTGTGTAGATGTCATTGGCGTTTCGCGCCATAAAATTGACTGGTAACGCCTTCTTTCTTCGGCACATTCAACGGTTCTCTGATTTGAATATCGCCTCACCGCGCGCTCGTGCGGTATACCTTGACTACGCGGCAACAACTCCGGTTGACCCGCGTGTTGCTCACAAGATGAGCAAATGCCTCATGTTCGACGGCGATTTCGGCAATCCCGCTTCTTCGTCCCATGTATTTGGCTGGGAAGCAGAGGAGCATGTTGAGAACGCAAGAGTGCAGCTCGCTCAACTTATCGGCGCAGACCCATTAGAGATCGTATGGACTTCCGGCGCAACTGAATCAGACAACCTCGCACTAAAAGGTCTTGCTGAACATTACGGTTCAGGTCACATAGTGACTAGCGCCTACGAACACAAAGCTGTTCTTGACACCTGCGAGTATCTAGAGAAGAGAGACGTGCGGGTAACTTATGTCGTACCGGGTACGGATGGGTTAATCTCGCCAAAGCACGTTGAAGACGCGCTCGAAGATGACACTTTCGCAGTTTCGATCATGCACGTCAACAACGAGATCGGTGTCTTGAACGACGTTGCCTCGATCGGTCAGATATGCCGCGATCGGAATGTGTTTTTTCACGTCGACGGTGCACAAAGTGTGGGGAAAGTACCTGTTCAGGTAGAAGATCTGAAGATCGATATGCTGAGTATTTCAGGGCACAAGATTTATGGACCCAAGGGCATAGGCGCACTATACGTCAGACGTGCCACGAGTATTCCGCTTCAGGCCATCATTCACGGCGGTGGACACGAGAGAGGATTGCGTTCTGGAACGTTAGCGACGCACCAAATCGTAGGCGTAGGCGCAGCGGCTGCCATTTGCGAAGAAGAACTAGATTCTGAAGCGGATCGACTGCGTGCCCTGCGCGAACGGCTATGGTCACATCTAAAGCAGATTCCGGACGTACACTTGAACGGATCCGACGATCAGCGAATCCCTGGTCTAATCAATGTAGGATTTGGTGGCGTCGATGGCGAGACACTTCTGATGGCATTAAACGACGTTGCTGTATCGTCTGGGTCGGCTTGTACATCGGCGACTGTAGAACCATCGTATGTTCTGCGTGCTATCGGTGTTGAAGACAGCCTTGCTTCTGCGTCTTTAAGGTTTACAGTAGGCCGGTTTACGACTGAGGAGGACGTTGACTTCGCCGCGATGCGTGTTGCGGACGTGGTTCACACATTACGAGCGCGCAGAACGACTATCTAAGAGTATTCGGAATAGACGTCTGTACTTAAACAGGATCAGACTACCGGATCATGTGTCGTGACGCGATGCAAGAAAGTGCTAGTTAGGCTTTCGGACTGAGAGACAAGCGACGCGGGTTTTCATTCGATTCCTTAGATGCCGCACGGACTACTCGAAATCGGATAATTGGGGAATCGCAACGCTATTGAATGTAGAGCTCATTCGCGCATGGAACTAAATCACACGATCGTACCGTCCAAGGACAAAGAGGCTGCTGCACGCTTTTTCGCAGAAATCATGGGCTTGAACTATGAAGGCATGACAGGCCATTTCGCTCCAGTGGTGGTCAATGACTCATTAACAATGGACTTCGACGATGCGAAGGAATTTAGAAGTCACCACTATGCCTTTAAGGTAACTGACCAGGAGTTTGACGGAATTTTTGGTCGAATCAAAAGCAAGGGCATTACGTACGGTTCCGGTCCATTCGCGTCTGATAATGGGGAAATCAACAACTGGAATGGTGGACGTGGTTTCTATTGGCGTGACATTGACGGACATCTCTTGGAAGTCCTAACTCGCGATTGAGTTTCAGATCGCTGAATGTCCTTCTACGATAGAGTCAAAAAGAGTGTTTTCAGTCTTGATTATTCGTTTATCTGACTAATTCGCTAAGCAAAATGGACGTTTTCTAAGCGATGAAAATTTAGTTAGACGAAGAATCGGATGCGAGAAGGATTTATACAATCGATTCATGCTTAAAAATAGTTCACTAAACTAATAGATAAACACGTTTATCTATACTTAAATGAACATTGAACTAGATGCGTATAGGGAGTTTTTATTTAAGTTAAGGTATGTTCGTGTTTAAGTTTCTACACTCTCAATCTTCTCGGCAAACCATTCTGCTAACGTTTCTCTCGTCATTTCATGCATAACGAGCGAAAGTGTGAGAGATTTCAGTTCTTCATTGGAAGCAATCAATCGATATCCGCATTTTCGAATGAAAAACTCTGTGACGAAATTGGCAGTTCGTTTATTACCGTCAACAAAACCGTGGTTACAAGCTAGTCCTCTTAGTAGAGCAGCGGCTTTGTCGTGGATTTGCGGATAGTAACCGACGTACGGTGTTGTTATCGCTGAATCAAGTGTGTCTTCATCGTGGATACCACTCAGTCCTCCGTGCTTGAGTGCTTCCTCGTGTGCGTCTAATACGATTTCGAACGTAATTCTGTAGTGATCTTTAGAGATCTGCCAAGTCCTTCATAAGCTGATATCTCTCCTTACCAATTTCGCGAAGGAGCGCCTTGTTTGACATCCTTTCTTGCGTTTTATCAGATGATCGTGTCTTAGACTTTTGGTTCGAGTCGCGCGTCTCTTGGGTGGAGCGATTTTTGGATTTGTCTTGTTCCTGCTTCAACGTCTGTACCAAACGGACATGGTAATGAAACTGATACTATTATATGAATGAACACCAAAGTATGTTAAGTATTTCGAATCTATTTTCTCTCTAACGCGGGTCGACTGATAGACGTAAACGAAGAGTTTTTATGTCTTCCTCACGTAGATTTATCGTGTCTATTTCTCTGGTTTATTGGTTGATCGCTAGCTATAATTCGCGCAGCTTGGATGCACTCCATAGTCTTTATCACTCGATTTTTTCGGTTGATACGCGTCTACCCCAACAGAAATTGCATTCCGTCGAACAACTGTGATCACTTTATGTCTATAGAACGTACATTGTCTATCGTTAAACCCGACGCGGTCGGTAAAAACGTCATCGGTGAGATTTACTCTCGTTTTGAAAGGGAAGGGCTCAAAATCATTGCGTTAAAAATGTTGCATTTATCGAGAGATGAAGCGGAAGGGTTTTACGCCGAGCACAAAGGCAAAGGATTCTTCGAACCTCTGATGGAGTTTATGACGTCCGGGCCGATTTGTGTTCAAGTTTTAGAGGGCGAAGAAGCGATTCAAACCAATCGAACCTTAATGGGGGCGACGAATCCACAGGAAGCGGATCCTGGAACGATTCGAGCGGATTTCGCTAGCACAGTCGATGCAAATGCTGTTCATGGGAGCGATTCTGCCACATCCGCTGCCCGAGAAATCGCATACTTCTTCTCTCAGGATCAGATTCATAGCCGGTAAAAGCACTTTGCAGCGTCAAAACGTGCTGGGTCTCTCCCGCAACGACCTGATTGATTATTTCGAGTCACGTGGGGAGAAGCAATTTCGAGCCACGCAGGTAATGCTGTGGTTGTACCACAAACTGGTGCTGGACTTCGATCGCATGTCGAACATCGCGGCGAGTCTGCGACAAGTGATGGCGGACGAACTAGC
This sequence comes from Candidatus Azotimanducaceae bacterium, assembly GCA_965220235.1. Classification (GTDB taxonomy): domain Bacteria; phylum Pseudomonadota; class Gammaproteobacteria; order Pseudomonadales; family Azotimanducaceae; genus Bin55. Next base: position 1,447,441 of record OZ244815.1, read on the forward strand.
TGTAGAGCTCCCTGAGGTATTGACCGTTTTAGAGTCGAAAGACGGTACCGTCAAATGGTTAATGAAAGCTAGGTCCGGAGATACCATCGAGACGGTGCTAATCCCGGACGGCCGCCGCCAAACGTTGTGTATCTCTTCTCAAGTCGGTTGTGTTTTGGACTGTACGTTCTGTGCGACCGGTAAGCAAGGCTTCAACGGTAATCTCGATGCCGGTGATATCGTAGGACAGGTACTGCAAGCGTGTCTTTGGTTACAAGAACACCGTCCAAATGAACGTTTGTCGAATGTCGTATTCATGGGTATGGGAGAGCCGTTACTTAATTTCGATGCAACATTTAAGTCGATCGACGTATTGCGAGATGACTTAGGTTTCGGTTTGTCGCGCCGCCGTGTCACGGTCAGCACAGCGGGTGTCGTACCCGGTATTCAACGAATGTGTGGGCTTACGACGGTAGCGCTTGCGGTTTCATTGCACGCGCCAAATGATGAAATCCGTTCTGAATTGGTACCTCTGAATCGGAAGTACCCGATCGATTCGCTACTTGATGCGTGTCGTGCGTACCTCGCTTCGCAGGATGTCAAAGCGACGATAACGTTCGAGTACACCTTGATTGATGACGTTAACGACACGAAGAGTCTTGCGCTTGATCTTGCGAAGCTACTGCGAGACTTTCGGTGTAAGGTGAACCTTATCCCGTTCAATCCATTTCCAGGTAGTAGCTACAAGCGACCGAGCGAATCCAGAATTTATGCATTTCACAAGAATCTGATGGACAACGGTGTCAGAGCTATGCGTCGCACCACTCGTGGGGCGGATATTGATGCGGCGTGCGGGCAACTAGTCGGTCAAGTCAACGATCGAACGCGTCGCGTTGCGCGTTATCGAGAAGGAGTGAATCCGATATTCACGCCTACGACAAAAATCCCTACGTCTCCACTCATTAACTAACAATCCCGGTATCGAGTCTGTGACCAGAGAAAAACCATCGGGTGAGGAACCTATCCCTGTCGAAGCTGGGAGCGCAGCGGAGGCATCGATTGAACCGACAACACTAGATCGAGAAATAGAAGATATTGGGTTTAAGGATGCGGCACAGGATTTAGGTACTCGTCTTAAGGCGGCGCGAGAAAGCGCGAACATGACGGTTGAGACAGCGGGTGAGCTCCTGAAACTACTGCCCGAGACCGTGCTTGCGCTAGAAACCGGTGAACTTACAGAGACAGGTGGTAAGCGACTCATCTACATCGAAGGCTATTACCGCGCGTATGCGAATGCTCTCGGCGTGGAAATTGGAGATACCCGCTTCGCGGTCGATCATGCTAGGCCAATCGAAACCGGCACAAATCTTGCTCCGCAAATAAATTACCAAGCAACAACCAAGCAAGTACTGACCGAACGACTTCGCGAGAGATCGGATGCGATCATATTAGGTCTAGCCGCCATCATGGTGCTGGTCGTTGGCGGAGTTATTTGGTTGGTTTGGCCGAGCTCTGACGACCTTGGTACAACATCGACGGGCGTTGTAGTTACACCCTCCGATCCGCCACAAACTCGATCGACTGCTGATGAACTCCCGTTCTACCTGAGGGATGAACCTGCACCGGCGACTGAAACTGGCGCATCTGCATTCAACCCGGAATCCAATCGCGACGAGCTATCGGATTTGGCAGATAGTTCTGAAGCTCGATCAGATGATGCTGAACTCGGAATCACTGCGGGGGCGTTAGCTACCGAACCCACTCCAGCGAGCGTGCCGCCTGGTGTGCAGTCTGCGGATCCCTTGTCTGAGTTTAATCTCGTGCCAGGAACCGTAGTGGCTTCACAAGATAGAGGCGAGATCGAAATTACGTTTAGGGGTCCTAGTTGGGTTGAGGTATACGGTGCCGATGACGCTCGACTTTATTACAAGATGGGACAAGCTGGCGAAGTGGCGTCGCTGGTTGGATTGGTTCCTTTTACGCTTAGGATCGGCGACGCATCGGTCGTAACAGTTCGGTTTAACGAATCAGAAATTGACCTCGTGCCGTATACGTTCGGCAATGTTGCCAATCTGACGATTCAGTGAATCCTATGTCCACACGTTCACCTCTCGTGCGAGGTATGCGCGATCTATACGCAGATGAACTCGCGAGTATTCGGGTCGTGGAAACAGCGTTTGGCGACAGGCTTGAGAGTTACGGCTACGAACTCGTCCGCCTGCCGACGATGGAACGAACCGCATTGTTCAGTCGTGGCATAGGGGAGTCGACCGATGCCGTATCCAAGGAGATGTTCACTCTCGATGATGAAACGGACTCCCTATCACTTCGCCCTGAAGGTACTGCGTCATGCGTTCGAGCGGTCATTGACGCAAATATGTATCGCGGCAACCAGCCTAAGCTCTGGTACGCAGGGTCCATGTTTCGGCACGAACGCCCGCAACTGGGACGTTACCGGGAGTTTTTCCAAATTGGAGCAGAAGCATTTGGCTTCGACGGACCCGATGTGGATGCAGAGTTGATTCGAATCGTGCAGGATGTATGGGAGATTCTGGACGTTGCCGATGAAATCACGTTAGAGATCAACTCGCTCGGAAATGCAACAAGTAGGCAGCGACACCGTAAAGCATTGGTTGAATACCTTGTCCAGTTCAATGATCAACTAGACGAAGACAGCCAGCGGCGTCTTGATCAGAATCCATTGCGCATTTTGGATTCCAAGAACGATAAAACTCAAAAAATACTCGAGCACGCACCAAGTATTTCAGACTACCTTGATGACGAATCTCGAAATCACTTCGAGGAGTTTCAAGAGCGTCTCGAGAGGTTCGGTATTAATGCATCGGTCAATACGCGCCTTGTTCGTGGGTTGGACTACTACACTCATGCGGTTTTCGAGTGGAACACCGACAAATTAGGTGCTCAAAAGCAGGTTGGCGGAGGCGGTCGATATGACGGTCTCTGTGAATTACTCGGTGGCGAACCGTGTCCCGCAGCGGGTTTTGCGATTGGCGTTGATCGCGTTGCGCTGTTGCGGAATGAGTTAGGAATCGACTCACCGACATCCCACCCTGATGTATACGTGATTGCACTAAGCGACGAAGAAGATGACTTTGCGCTAGGGGTCGCAGCCAAGTTGCGAACTGAATCAAGTCTGAAAGTACGAGTGCATCAAGGCGGCGGGAAAGTAAAGGCACGGATGCGTGCCGCCGACCGTAGTGGTGCGGCAATCGCTCTTATAATCGGCGCGCAAGAAGCAGCCAGCAACCATGTTTCACTTAAGTGGTTGCGAATTAATCGGGAACAGGTCACCGTTCCGGTGACTGAACTACCTACTACGCTTCTTAACTCGAATTGATTCCACGCTAAAGAGCATCTTGTGTCTGATTACTTGACCGACGAAGAGCAGGTCGACAGGTTAAAGAAGCTCTGGAAGGACTATGGCATCACCGTAGTTGTTGCGCTATCGCTAGGGATTGGTGGTACTGTTGCATGGGATTACTTTAAGGCTTACCAATCGAACGAAGCGCAAGCCGCCTCGAATTTGTATACCAGCTACTTGGAAGCCTCCGGACTAGGTGAACCTAGTACACAGTTCATCGAAGAGCTTGAATCGAACTACGGAAACTCAGCGTACCTTGCGTTCACGCTCCTACGTGAAGCGAAAGGCGAGGTGGATACTAAGAACTTTAGCGGCGCACACGAGTCTTTAACTAAGGCATTCGAGGTCGCAAAGGGATCGCCACTCGGTGATTTAGTTGCACTACGTAAAGCCAAAGTCGAATTTGAACTCGGGGATTACGAAGCCGTGTTGTTGACGTTACAGGAAGTCGAAACAGCAGGATATCGCTGGCAAGCCCTCATGCTAAAAGGCGACGTCCACTTTCAGAACAATGAACTCGAAGCTGCACGAGAGGCGTATCAATCTGCCAAAGACCAGCTACCGATTGGGTTCGAAAGTGACGTAGTTGATATGCGCTTAGCAAGCGTCCCACCCGCAGCATGAGTGATCGACCAAGATCGCTATTGATCCTGGTTTGCGTGTTCGCAACTTTATTAATTTCTAGCTGCGGTACCTGGAAGTCACTGACGACCCGTGACGACAAACCTAAGGAACCGAAGGCTGACAAACCGTTGCCGTTAGCGCAGTTTGCATCCGAAGCGAACATACGAGTTCTATGGCGTCGGAACATCGGGAAGGGTATTGGTCGGAAATTTATTGAACTATCCCCTGTAATCGAGGAAGGTGTGATCTACGCGGCAGACGCCTACGGTTTCGTTGCGTCAATTGATCATGCATCCGGTCGATTTCAATGGATGTCCCGCATCGGTCGGCCAAGGAGCAAAGGTTTTATGAACGTCATGGATCGCAGTGATCCCGCGTTTGTAACCGGTGGACTAGGCGTAGGCGCGAATATGATTTATGTCGGCACCGCGCGCGGTGAGGTGGTGGCGCTTGCCGCCTCCGATGGAGAAGAGCGGTGGCGAGTTGTGTTGACCAGTGAGATACTGGCGCCTCCCATCGCGTCGCGGGATGCCGTTTATGCACAAACAAGTGATGGGAATCTGTTTGCGCTCTCTTTAGAAGATGGCTCGCAGAAGTGGGTCTTCCATTCACAGAATCCACTAGTTACCTTGCGTGGTACGTCCACGCCAGTTTTCAATTCCGGTATCGTCTATGCTGGTTTTGCCAATGGGGTACTGTCCGCGATCGATTCAACCACTGGCGAATTGCTCTGGGAGCAGACGGTTTCGCTACCAACGGGAACGTCAGATCTGGAGCGAATGGTTGATGTCGATGGTAAGCCGCTTGTCGAGCAAGGCGTAGTGGTTGCTTCAACGCACCAAGGCATGACAACGGCAATCCGCCGTTCGGATGGCCAACCGTTATGGCAAGTAGAGGTGGCGTCTACTCGCGCATTGCAATCCGGTTATGGACTCGTGTTCGCTGTCACCGATGACGATGAAGTTGTTGGTATCGAGCAACGAGACGGCACGATTGCATGGCGACAGGAGGGTTTACTTCGTCGTCAGTTAACTGACCCGCTCGCATTTAGTAATTACATCTTCGTCGGTGACATGCAAGGCTTTGTCCACGTAATCGCACAAAGTGACGGGCGTTTCATCGCGCGGAGACGTGTTGATAGCGCTGCGATTCAACCCACGATGGCACACGAAGATGGCGTCGTATACCTACAAAGTAAGGGTGGCAGGCTCATCGCGCTTGAGCTCGATCGAGCGTCATGACACTGAAGTCTGGAACGATCGCTCTCGTCGGTCGTCCCAACGTCGGCAAATCTACACTCTTTAATCGGCTATGCGGCGGTCGCGACGCCCTGGTACACGATCGACCCGGATTAACGCGAGACCGTAAATATGGCCGCGCTGAGTTCGGCGGACGAACCGGTACGGTGATCGATACCGGTGGACTTCACGATACGTCCGACATCGCGAATCTAGTGAATGCTCAGGTTCGACTCGCGATCGAGGAAGCCGATATCGTCGTTGTACTTTTGGATGCAGCGACAGGCGTTACGCCGGCGGATGAATTTATCCTTCAAGAGCTTCGCGTCCTGAATAAACCAATGCGATTGGTTGCCAACAAGATCGACGGTGTTAAGGAGGCCCAGCTACTCGCACTTAGAGAGTTAAGCGGCCTAGGGTTTGGCGATGTACTTTTTGTTTCTGCGACTCACGGGGACGGGGTAATTGCGCTGCGAGACGCGCTCGAACCTTACCTTACGCGTGTCGTCGATTCGATCGACTATGACGGGATTCCGGTCGCAGTGATCGGTCGCCCTAACGTTGGAAAGTCCACGCTCGTTAATGCGCTACTCGGCGATGATCGTTGCGTCGTGTTTGATGAACCCGGCACAACGCGAGACTCGATCTACATTCCATTCGAACGGGACGATCAACGGTACGTGTTGATTGATACGGCAGGGATCAGGCGAAAAGGTCGCGTACAAGACGTCGTAGAGAAGTTCTCGGTTGTGAAAGCACTTGACGCCATGGTCGCCGCAGACGTGGCATTGCTGGTTATCGATGCAACAGAAGGTATCGTCGAACAGGACCTACACATCGTAAGTTACGCTGTCGATGCGGGAACTGGCTTGATCCTGGTCGTAAATAAAGTCGATGCAATGGATTCAGAGCAACGACGAGCATTGAAGACATCATTGAGCCGACGATTGAGGTTTGCCGAGTGGATACCCATTCACCATACGTCGGCACTGAAAAGAACTGGCATTAAGAAACTGTATTCGAAGGTTCGGCAAGTTCATCGATCAGGTCGGCTCGATGTTGCAACCCCTGATCTCAACCGTGTGCTGCAGAAAGCCGTGGAGAGCCACACACCTCCAGCGATTCGCTCCCGTCAGGTCAAAATTCGTTACGTTAACAAGCTTCGCGATCATCCACCATCGTTGCTGGTCCACGGCAATCAGGTTGAGTCCCTACCGTCGAGTTACAGACGCTACTTAGAGAATCGATTTCGAAATGCGTTAGAAATCGTCGGCATGCCAATCGCGATTGAGTTTCGTAATACCGAGAATCCGTTCGGACACCGACGAAACGAACTCACACGACGTCAACAGAAGCATCGGCAACGGTTGATCCAACGACGTAAAGCACGAGCGAAAGCGAAACGTTCGCGGACGTGACGACTACTACTCAGGCGCGTTATATAGTGCGTTTAGCGTCGCCATAAACACAGCAGGATCTGTGCGTTCACCGCTCAGGCTCACAGACCAATGTAAGTGCGGTCCGGTAGATCGCCCTGTCGTACCTACCTTACCGATTACTTCGCCGCGATCAATTCGTTGTCCTTCAGTAACGAGAATCTCGCTTAAATGACACATCATGGAAATGAAACCGCCACCATGATCGAGCATGACCGTTTTGCCATTGAAGAAAAAGTCGCCGACGACAACAACCGTGCCAGGTGCTGGATTCTTTATCGGCGTTCCGGTTGGCGCTGCCCAATCGATCCCGGAATGAGGATTTCGAGGTTGATCGTTGAAAAAGCGACGTGAGCCAAACACGCCGGAAGTGCGACCTTCGATCGGTTGGACGATTGGGAGTAGGTCAGGCGGCTGAGGCGTAAACAGGTTGTAAGCCGCTCTCATTCGCGCCGATTCTTCTCGAATTCGTTTCAAGTTGGCGGTAGACGGTGTGACGTGTTCCTGGTCGGTGACAGTAATCCGTTCTTCCGGATAGTCACGTTCCAAAACCTTGATCGCGACGCGCTCTACTGTGCCATCTTGGTAGTTCACATGAACGTTCTGTTCACCTGATGACATAAACAGCGGGATACGAACGATCGCGATATTTCCTACCATCAGTTGTGGTCTTTCTTGAAAAACAACGCTCGCTACTTCGGAGCTTTCAATAGGTAGTAAAGCAATGGTGCCGTGGGCGCCTTGAGGTAGTGTGGTGGCTTGAAGAGAGAGTCCACACAAACCAAGAGTTACTGTAACTAGAGCTTTCGCAACGCGTAGCAATTTATCGATCATTAATTAGCCCTTTAATCCTCATTGTCTCGCTGTCTGGTGGTTTGAACGATCGCGTCAATCGTACCGCCGTGCACGTGAGCACTGATATCTTCACCTGGATCGACCGCGTCGATATTAGAGACGATCTCACCCCAAGCCGTACCGTCCGGTTTTGTCACAACGGCGTAGCCGCGTTCAAGCGTCGCGAGCGGGCTCACCGCTCGAAGTGTGGCAACTCTCTGTCGAAGTACAGCGTCAAGCTTTTCGAGTGTACTACCTAATAATGACGCCAACACATTACCGATTCGGCTAATTTCGTCCTGCAGTCCCTGGATCTTTTCCATCGGTCGGATACGGTTAAGTTGAGACGCTGCCAATCGAAGTCGGATTTGATGCTGACTGAGCACCAGATTGAGATGTTGTTGGATCTTACGATGCGATTCGCTTCGCCGGCGCTCGAGTTCGTTTAGATGCGTAATCGGATTACTACGGTTTAGACGATGTTCCAGATTGTTGAGTCGATCGTTTAAGTTCCGGATCGCAACCGACGGGGAAACTCGATGCAACCTTTGGCTGAGGTCACTCACATTTGATCGACGTGATTCGGTTCGCGATGCAAAAGCTGAGATCAGCTTCTCTTGCGCACGCGAAACATTGCTGGCTCGAGATTCAATATCTTGGGTTGGCTTGCGAAGGAGCACGTACAAGGACTCAAGGTCCCGTCCTCGAGAAACTAGGCTCGTATTCGTTAGACTGAGCAATGCGTTCCGGGTAATCATGACATGTCTACGTAGTTCCAGTACGTCTGGCGCTAGGAGTTCAACGGCCGTGGACGGCGTCGCAGCTCGTTGATCGGCGACGAAGTCGGAGATAGATACGTCCCTCTCGTGTCCGATCGCGCTGACAACTGGGATAGGGCAGGCGAAGATCGCGCGTGCAACCGTTTCGTCGTTAAACGCGTTGAGATCTTCGTAGGACCCGCCACCGCGAGTCAACAGCAATACATCTGCATTAGCTGCACTCCGCACGGTTCGTTGGATCGCAGATACGATCTCTTGTGGCGCGTCGCGTCCTTGAACTAGCGTAGGTACGTGGATGATCTCGGTTAGTGGGTAGCGTCGATTGAAGTTCTGGATCACATCTGTTAACGCAGCGCCGTATTCTGCGGTCAGTAGTGCAATGCGTTTCGGAAATCTGGGGATGGGTTTCTTATGTTCCGGTCGAAACAATCCTTCCTGCTCCAGCTGGCGTCGCAATCGCTCAAACTCTGCACGAAGTGCGCCGTCACCGGCGAGCTCCATGCGGTCGACGAGGATCTGAAACTCGCCTCTGTCACGATAGATCGTAAATTTGCCGTGGACATTAACCTTCGACCCGTTCTCGACATTGAAGCGAAACCGTTGGTTGACACTCCGCCATGCGACACATCGAAGCGTCGCGTTTCCGTCAACAAGACTGAAGTACCAGTGATCCTTTGTGTAGAGATTTGATATTTCGCCGGTAACCCAAAGTGGCAAAAACTGTTCGTTTAGGACACGATTGACGCGTTCAATCGCTTGCGAAACCGTTTGGATTGGTTCGTTTGTGCCGTCTTCTGGCATAGTTCGGAGAGCCTTTAACTTTGGTTTTTCAGGCAATCTTTGCCGAGCTGAATTCTAGGAGAGGTGCCTCAGGACTTCCGATATTGGTACGACTAGCCTGGTTGTTGGACGATGGACACGGTATTTAGCCGGATTAACTGTAGTTTGAGTGCGGTATGGCCGATGACGTTTCGTCGAATCTCATCGCTAAAATCTCCTTTTGGACGAAGGCTTAATAGCATGTTGCGCATCACCAACGAAGCCCTGACGTTTGACGATGTGCTTTTGCGCCCAGGTTTTTCCAAGGTCCTACCTGCCGATGTCTCGCTGCAATCCCGGGTCACGCGCGACATTTCATTAAACGTCCCACTCATCTCCGCAGCTATGGATACAGTGACCGAGGCACGCCTCGCAATCGGTATCGCTCAAGAAGGCGGCATCGGCATCGTGCATAAGAACATGTCGATCGAGGCACAAGCACACGAAGTACGGACAGTAAAGAAATTCGAGACCGGCGTTATTCGTGACCCGATCACCATTGACGTCGATGCTTCAGTTCAGGAACTCATAGACCTTACGGCGAAGCACCGGATCTCTGGCGTTCCAGTCTTAAGCCAGAACTCATTAGCAGGGATAGTGACTCATCGGGACATTCGTTTCGAAACACGAATGGACTTGCGTGTTTCAGATGTCATGACACCAAAGTCGAAACTCGTAACGACTCCGGAAGATTCGTCATTCGAGACAATCCTTGAGTTACTACAGCAGCACCGAATCGAAAAAATCCTCTTGACGAATCGCGACGGTCAATTGAGCGGCATGGTCACCGTTAAAGATATTCAGAAGTCGCAGGACTATCCGAATGCGTGCAAAGACGAGGCAGGCCAGTTGCGCGTCGGTGCGTCCGTTGGTACGAGCTCTGAAACTGATGAACGCATCGAAAGACTTGCCGAGGCAGGCGCGGATCTGATCGTCGTCGATACCGCACACGGACACTCACAAAACGTCATCGAGCGAATACGATGGATAAAACAATCGTTCGCAGAACTGAGTGTCGTAGGCGGCAACGTTGCCACGGCGGAAGGTGCACGCGCATTAGTAGACGCTGGCGTTGATGCGGTCAAAGTCGGAATCGGACCTGGCAGCATTTGCACGACCCGGATGGTAACCGGTGTCGGCGTACCGCAAGTGACTGCGATTGACGATGTTGTCACGGAATTGAGCGCGGAGGAAGTACCTGTCATAGCGGATGGTGGTATTCGCTACTCTGGCGACATTGCGAAGGCGATCGCTGCAGGAGCAGACTGTGTCATGATTGGTTCGTTGCTCGCAGGCACGGACGAAGCCCCTGGGGAGATCGAGCTCTATCAAGGACGTACGTACAAGAGCTATCGGGGAATGGGTTCCTTAGGTGCGATGGCCGAGCATCGCGGCTCGCGTAACCGCTATGCGTTAAACGAAGACGCCAATGTCAATAAACTCGTGCCGGAGGGTGTCGAAGGTCGTGTACCGTATCGTGGACCGCTTCGTGCGGTCGTACAGCAGATGACCGGAGGCCTACGTAGTGCGATGGGTTACACCGGATGCGAAACCATCGAAGAACTCCGTACTCAGTCTCAATTCAGCACGATCACGAGTGCTAGCCAAGAGGAAAGTCACGTCCACGACGTAGATATCGTGAAGGAAGCACCGAATTACCCGGGCTAAGTCACGCTTGGCATCTATCTTTGAATATAGTGACTCGACCTCTTGATCGTTGTAATTGATTTTGGCTCGCAAACGACGCAACTGATCGCACGACGTGTACGTGAACTCAACGTCTACTGTGAAATCCACCCATTCGATGCTGACGCGTCACTGATATCGGACCTGCATCCAGATGCGTTCATACTCTCAGGTGGTCCCGAATCCGTAACTGAACGGATCACCCCTCGAATTCCAGAGTGGTTGCTCGAAAGTAATAAACCGATTCTTGGGATTTGCTACGGGATGCAAGCACTGGTGGCGCAACTCGGAGGCCACGTTGAGAACTCACAGATGCAGGAGTTTGGCGCGACGCAAGTCTTGACCAATGGCGGTGACTCACTCCTTCATGGACTTGGCGATATGCTGCCAGTGTGGATGAGTCATGGGGACAAAGTCGCGAAACTACCTGTCGGATTTAGTGGTACAGCAAGAACCGCATCTGCCCCATTCGTTGGTATGGCCGACCCAAAGCGAAAGTGGTATGGCATCCAGTTTCATCCCGAGGTCACCCACACGCGCGACGGCGTTGAAATCCTGCGGCGTTTCTTGTTTGACGTGGTTGGTTGCAGCGCTTCTTGGAAACCTGAGAATATCGTAGATCGTCTCGTAGAGAAGATGAAGGAAGAGGTTCGCGATGGTGAAGTACTACTCGGCTTATCAGGTGGAGTTGATTCAAGCGTAACGGCAGCATTACTCGCCCGAGCTATTGGTGAGAGACTACATTGTGTATTCGTCGACAACGGTTTGCTTCGCAAGAACGAGCGTGAAGAAGTTCAAGAAGCGTTTCAACCGTCCAATACCATGACATTGGACCTACGGGTAGTCGATGCTCAATCTCGATTTTTAGATGCATTGCATGGGGTCGTTGATCCTGAAGCCAAACGGAAAATCATCGGGGAAACTTTCATTCGGGTGTTTGAGGATGCGGCGGCGAAATTAACCAACGTGAAGTTTCTTGGACAAGGTACGATCTATCCGGACGTCGTCGAGTCAGCGGCGACTAGGTTCGGGAAGTCGCATGTCATCAAGAGCCACCACAATGTGGGAGGACTCCCTGAGAGACTTCATTTAGATTTGCTTGAGCCACTCCGTGACCTGTTCAAGGACGAAGTAAGACAGGTTGGTCTTGCCTTGGGCTTACCCGATTCCTTAATTAATCGCCACCCGTTTCCGGGACCAGGACTTGCTGTTCGAATACTCGGCGAGGTTCGTGGAACGTACCTAGAGACGCTTCGACACGCGGACTCGATCTATTTAGATGAGCTGCGTCGAGCGGATTGGTACGACAAGGTAGCACAGGCGTTTTGCGTTTTTCTCCCGGTCAAGTCTGTCGGTGTGATGGGCGACGCCAGGCGTTATGAGTATGTCATCGCTTTGCGCGCCGTGACCACGACCGATTTCATGACTGCCGATTGGGCTAAACTCCCGCATGAGTTGATAGGTAGTGTTTCGTCACGCATCATCAACGAAGTTAAAGGGGTATCACGCGTTGTTTACGACGTATCGAGTAAACCACCTTCCACGATTGAATGGGAGTGAGTCCATTGACGACTTTGAACGCAATGTCCACTAGGTCAAAACAGATGATTAGGTTTTAGGTCAACATGTCAGATCGCCCGATTAGTCGACTTAGCGCGCTATTCGATCCGCCAGATTTGGCGGAGAAAGACGTAACTGTCTCGAATGCGGAAATTGAATTCTTTAAGGAAAACGGGTTCCTATTCAAGCGTGGGTTGATTAACTCTTGCGCTGCCGCCGCCGCACTCGATCGAGCGTGGCTGACTCTGCTTGACGCCGTGCCACCACTCGAAGGAAGCGATTGGGTACTAAAACGTGACGATCCTGCAACGTGGCGTTCGCCGCAGTGGTCCGAACTTCCACCCGCCGATACCTCAGGCTTATTCGAAGGTAGGCAACGAACAGCGGTTCACGGTCGAACAGTCAAGATGCACGAGATTGGCAATGAACAGTATCTTCTGGATCTTGTGCCGAACAATCCCAACATCCGAAAGATTGCACGTGCGCTGCTTGCAGACAAGCTGAAAACGAGCGAGCGCACACGAGGCGTTTACGCGCTGTTTCCACCAAAACAATTGTCATCGGAGGAGATCCAAAAACGCATCAATGGTGCGAGTCTTGGACCGCATACAGATCGCGTGTGCCAGCAACTCAATGTATGTGCGTACCTCGACGACGTACCGCCTCGCTCGGGCGGCTTTACAGTCTACCCAGGTAGCCATCGAATCATGTTTCAGGCACATCGGTACGAAGCGAACTGGTCACCATCTGATTCGTTTAACGATGCGGTGCGAGAGGTCGTCAACACCATTACGCCGGTCGAATTCGTTGGTAAGCAAGGCGATGTCGTCTTTTGGCATGGGCGAACGGTGCACTCGGCAGGTATCCACGTCGGTGATCCGATTCGATGGGCTGTTTTCGCCGATTTCACAGAAGATCGAGAAATCCTTGACGCGGATGCCCACCGTGCGCTCGGTCTCTACGAGTGGTTTAAAGATGCCAAATTGTTTAGGAACGACCTAGAAGTTACAGATGACATGTGGCGAAGTTGGCGACTAGCGAGGTCGCTCGATCAAGCTTAGATTTTCGGAATCAGGTGCAAGTTAGTACTCAAGAGCTGAGTTTGGCACACCGAATCCGTTAAATATGCACGTCGGCCATTTATCGGCCGCAAAAATATCCCACGGAGGGACTCTATGTCACACTCAATGATCATCTCGGGTGGAACTCTCGTTGACGGTACTGGCGCAGAACCGCGCAAGGCGGACGTCGCGGTCGACGATGGCATGATTAGCCGAGTTGGTGATCTTTCAGACGCTGAAGCTGAACGAACCATTGACGCAACTGGAAAGTTGGTTACACCTGGTTTCGTTGATCTTCATACGCACTTGGACGCTCAAATCGGCTGGGACCCAGAAATGCGACCCAGTTCGTATCACGGTGTCACAACTGCGCTTATCGGCAACTGCGGCGTCACGTTTGCGCCGTGCGCGGAAGATAACCGTTCCTATCTCGCCAAACTGATGGAAGCTGTTGAAGATATTGCAGCAGACGCCATCATGGATGGCTTACCTTGGAACTGGACTAGCTTTGGCGAATATCTTGATTCCCTACAGACGCTGCGTCCGGCATTGAACGTCGTCGGCATGTGCGGTCACTCGGCAATTCGTTTTGAAGCCATGGGTGACAAGAGCTGCGACGAGGGTGTACAAGCTGACGATCGTGAATTGAAACGAATTGTTGAATTGGTGAAGGAATCGGTAGAAGGCGGGGCAGTTGGTTTCTCGACTTCGCGCTTCCTTGGTCATCGCGTACCTGACGGTCGATTGACCCCTGGAACTTGGGCAGATGAGCGAGAGACAACCGCAATACAGAATGCAGTCGTTGAGGCTGGCGGACGGGGTGGTTTATTCCAGGCAGCGCCTGATATGCGCACCCGATATGAAATCGAGCGTCAAATGTTTGAAACTGGTGCTGAACTAGGTTGCCAGGTGTTGTTCTCTGGAGGCACTGGTCCTCAGGGAGATGGTGGTGTTTCTAGTTGGGAAGACTTCCTGGGACGCAACAACGAAGCGGGTCGTCGGATCACTTCGATTTGTCATACGCGGCCGAGTGGTTCGTTCTTCGGACTGGCGCAGCAAGCGTTTCTACGCACCCCAGCGTGGCGTGAGTTAATGAAGCTGCCAAGCATCGCGGAGCGCGTGGCGGAAATGAAGAAGCCCGAAGTTCGTGAGAATTTGATCTCTGAAGCGATTGAGAACGGCGGATTTGGCCAGACAGCGAACATCCTTCACCCAATGGGTTTCGGCGATTACCCCGACTATGACCTCGAGAATCAGAAGAACTTGCAGAAACTTGCCGATGAAGCAGGTAAAGATCCGGTTGAGCTCTACGTTGACCGACTGATCGAGTCCGAAGGTAAAGAACTCTGGAATCTGTGGGCATTCGGTGGTGCGCTACAGAATCAATGGAACTACATGCGGTTACCGTACGTGATTCCTATGCTTGGTGACGCCGGTGCGCACGTTGGTCAATTCACTGATGCGGACTCACCGACGTTCTTACTCGGCGAGTTGACACGAGATCGCGGCGTATATACGCTACAGGAAGCGGTTCACCGCATTTCTGGTCAGTCTGCCGAAGTGCTTGGTCTCAAGAAGCGAGGCGAAGTGCAAGAAGGCTGGCACGCGGATCTCAATGTGATCGATTACGACGAATTGAAATCATGTCATCCGGAGTACGTGAACGATTTCCCACACAATGGTGGTCGCTTGGTTGTCAAGAGCAAAGGCTATGACGTGACGATCGTGGCTGGGCAAGTCGTTATCGAAAACGGTGAATACACGGGTAATCGACCCGGAGAAGTTATCCGAGATTTCATCCGCGATTAACCTCTTCGTATTGCACTGAGCAATAGCTAACTTGTACGCCCCGTGATTGCGATTGCGGGGCGTTTTTCATTTGGCACTGATGATTTCAGGATAAACCTCACAAACTTCGTTCTCTTAACTAATCTTCAACACGACGTCGGAACTGCTGATAAACTACGAGCTCTAGCTACTGACCGTAAGTTGTATTGCGGCGTCGTGCGTGAGCTGCTGAGCAGCGCTTGCACGCAGTCGATTTCATCGTTACGGCGTATCGCGTTGCAATAACGCGTTCATCCATTGGTTTTTACGGAGCGCATACCGTCATGGCTTATTCGACTCAAGACATCCTCAATCTTGCTCTGATTGGCGGTGCCGGAGTAGGTAAAACCACCGTCGCTGAAGCGATGCTCTACAAAGCTGAGGCGATCAACGCACAAGGGAATGTCGACACGGGAACAACGGCGTCAGACTATCGCCCGCGTGAAAAGAGCATGCAGCACTCTCTCGTGCCGACCTTGTGCTCGTTTGATTGTGGTTCTCGCCATATCAATTTGATTGACAATCCGGGATTTCCGGACTTCATCGGCCGCATGCTTGCGGTGTTACCAGCGGTTGAAAGTGTCGCGATCGTTATTGATGCAAACTTAGGCGTCGACTCGCATACGATGAAGATCGCACAGTATGCGTCAGATCAGAAACTATGCCGCATGGTTATCGTCAACAAGATGGACGCGGAAAACGTCGATCTGGAGGCGATTACAGAACAGATTCGAGAGACTCTAGGCTCCGAGTGTTTACCGATCAATCTACCGAACACGGACCTTACGGACGTCGTCGACTGCTTTTTCGAGAACAGCGCGGGCGACACTAATTTCAGCTCGGTCGAGGAAGCACATGAGCAGATCATCGATCAAATCGTCGAAGTAGATGAAGAATTGATGGCGCTCTATCTCGAAGAGCAAGAGTTACCTGAAGAGCGGATGCACGAGGTCTTCGAGCAGTCATTGCGTGAAGGTCACTTGGTGCCGATCTGCTACACGTCGGCGTCATCGGGTGCGGGAATCGAGGATCTTCTCACGATCATGACGCGTCTGATGCCGAATCCGACGGAAGGCAACCCTGCGCAATTTCTCAATGGTGACACAGATACCGAAGATTCAAGTGTCGACCTATCGGCGAACGGGCACGTCCTCGGCCATGTTTTCAACGTAGTTGAGGACCAGTTCAAGGGGCGCATGGCATTGCTCAGAGTTCACCATGGCACGCTTCGAAATGGTGCACAGTTGTTTGTTGACGATGCACGCAAGGCGATGAAGATACAACATCTCACCCAGTTACTTGGCGAACAGCAAACCGAGATAGCAGAAGCGGTGGCAGGGGATATATGCGCGATCCCGCGAGCCGAAGATGTCAAGTACAACGCAGTCATGCACGATTCGCACGATGAAGATAGCGTACGAATGAAGCCGATTGATTTGCCGATTCCCGTATACGGGCTCGCGATCTCAGCACCGGATGACAGCAATGCACAGAAAGTGTCGGAAGCGCTTCAGACCGTAGCCGTTGAAGACCCGTCGATCGCGGTTGAACACGTTGTAGCGCTCAATGAGACTGTCTTGCGAGGCTTGGGAGAAATGCACCTTCGTGTGGTACTCGAAGAACTCAGGGAAGACCACGGTCTACCGATCGACACGCGTGTACCGGCGATCGAATACCGTGAAACGATCACGGCGTCAGCCGATGGTCATCACCGGCACAAGAAGCAATCGGGCGGCGCCGGCCAGTTCGGTGAGGTCTATCTAAAAGTCGAACCCATGCCTCGGGGCGGTGGATTCGTTTTCGAAGACAACATCGTTGGCGGCGTGATTCCAGGACAGTTCATTCCAGCGGTCGAGAAGGGGATCTTGCAAGTGATGGGCTCAGGAGCAATCTCTGGCCATGAAATGCAGGATATCAGGGTATCGGTTTACGACGGTAAACACCATTCTGTCGACTCAAAGGAGATCGCGTTCGTACAAGCAGGCAAACGAGCATTTATGGATGCGGTTACGAAAGCGCGTCCCATTGTCATGGAGCCGATCGTCGATATTAGTCTGAACGTACCTAATAACTGTATGGGCGATGTCGCGGGTGACCTGTCATCCATGGGCGGAATGGTGAATGGATCTGAAGTACAACCCGACAATAGCGTCGAAATTCAAGGTCAAGCACCGCTTCGTGAATTACAAACGTACCACTCACGGCTCAGTTCGGTTTCAGGTGGTCGAGGTACCTACTCGATGCAGTTCAGCCACTATGCGCCAGTTCAAGCACAGTTACAGAAGGAACTGGCGGCATCGTTCCAACCGGTTGAAGAAGAATAGCCTATAGCGTCTTTGGCGTCGAAGATAACAACGATGTCTGACGCCTTCGACGAAGGATTCATGCAGGAGGCGTTAGACCTCGCGCGTGAAGCCGAGGCCAGTGGCGAAGTCCCTGTTGGCGCCGTGCTTGTGCGGGATGGTTGCGTTATCGGTCGCGGTGCATCCTGTCAGATCGAGTCGAGTGACCCGTCTGCTCATGCAGAAGTAATTGCGCTACGAAATGCGGGGCGTTGTATAGGCAACTATCGTTTAGTCAATACGACGCTCTACGTCACCCTCGAGCCTTGCATGATGTGTGTAGGCGCGATGGTGCATGCGCGCATTTCGCGATTGGTGTACGGGTGTGTTGCGCCAAAAACGGGTGTTGTACAGTCGCATGGGAATTTGCTTGTTTGGACGTCACACAACCATCGAATAGAGGTGACCAGTGGTGTACTTACAAAGGAATGTAGCGCTTTACTTACCGCGTTTTTTAATCGCAAACGTGAGGGTGACTGACTGAGCCTCGTTCAGCCATTCGCGGGAGGATCTCTTTCGCGAACAGACATAGATCAAAAAGAGTCGGCGATTGTCGCCTCAACGAAAGGTCGCGTGACTGGTGCCTACGCTGAGTATGTTCACATCCTTGAATTAAGTCAACCGCTCGATGCGAACCAAGAGTCTACGGCTAGAGCATTACTCGATTATGAGACCGGCGGCGTTGAGCAAGCGAATTCGACCCCACCTACGCTGACGGTGGTGCCTCGTCTAGGAACGATTTCACCTTGGTCGAGCAAAGCGACAGAGATATTCAAGCTATGCGGAATCGGTGCAGTGATTCGTGTTGAGCGTGGCGTACGATGGTGGTTGCGCAATGTGGATTCGATAACGACAGATACGGCACTGCCGTTGCTACATGATCGTATGACCGAGTCGGTCTTACATTCCGAGACCTTTGAACTGCTCTTCAGCAACGTGTCACCGAAACCGCTCGCTCACATTACGCTCGGGAACGACCCGGTGAGTGTCCTACGCACATGTAACGAAAGGCTAGGACTCGCACTCTCGGACGATGAGATTCAGTACTTAGTCGATCTGTATGCACGAATTAAGCGAGATCCAACAGACGTTGAACTGATGATGTTCGCACAAGCGAATTCTGAGCACTGTCGCCACAAGATTTTTAATGCGACTTGGACAGTTAATGACGCGCATGTTGAACGGTCGCTCTTCGACTCTATCAGAAACACAGCAGAAGTGAAGCAATTCGCTGGATTGTTGAGTGCCTACGCGGACAACGCTGCGGTGATAGACGGTACGGAGACAGCTATTCAACAAGTCGACGCAGCGTCACGTCGTTACATTGACAAGAATGCGCGGCTCGACACTCTGATGAAGGTTGAGACACACAACCATCCTACGGCGATTTCACCGTTTGCTGGAGCGGCGACAGGATCGGGCGGCGAGATCCGCGATGAAGGTGCGGTAGGTCGCGGTTCCAAACCGAAAGCTGGACTCGTGGGATATACCACCTCGCATTTACGCATTGCGAACGACGAGCAACCTTGGGAAGGTGAACTCGGTCGTCCGGACCGCATTGCAAGTCCCTTTGAAATCATGCGCGATGGGCCTTTAGGGGCAGCGGGTTACAACAACGAATATGGTCGACCGGCACTACTTGGTTACTTTCGCACGTTCGAACACGTCATCAACAAAGACCGTTGGTGGGGTTATCACAAACCGGTGATGATTGCTGGTGGGGTAGGCTCCATCCGACGGGAACACGTGAACGCCTTGGTACGCGACTCGGATGAACACGAGCTCTTGGTAGTACTTGGCGGACCTGCGATGCTCATCGGGTTGGGTGGAGGCGCGGCTTCCAGTATGCGCACGGGTGCTTCAGATGAGGATCTTGATTTTGCTTCGGTGCAGCGTGACAACGCAGAAATGGAACGACGTTGTCAGGAAGTCATTGATAGCTGCACAAATCTAGGTGATGCTAATCCGATCGTCAAGATTCATGATGTTGGTGCAGGCGGATTGTCGAATGCGCTACCAGAACTCGTAAATGACCTTGAACGCGGCGCATCCATCGATCTCAAGAAAGTCCCGAATGCGGATCCTGGCATGTCTCCTATGGAACTCTGGTGTAACGAAGCGCAGGAACGATACGTTATCGCGTTAGAACCAGACGGGTTATCGTGGTTTGAGCGAGTTTGTGAGCGCGAAAGATGCCCGTTCGCCGTCGTTGGGAATACGAATGCGAGCGGGGATTTGCGAGTTACCGATTTACACTCCGATGGCGACGCGGTCGCAATGCCGATGAATGGTCTCCTCGGGAAACCTCCAAAGACGCATCGAACGTACGTGGTCACACCACGCACTGCAAAACCCGGTGATTTTCAAAATTTAGATATCAACGATGTCATCGATCGTGTCCTTCGCTTTCCCGCAGTTGCGTCTAAGAAATTCCTTGTCTCAATCGGTGATCGGAGCATCACGGGTCTAGTAGTTCAAGAGCAAATGGTCGGACCATTTCAGGTTCCGGTCGCTGATGCCGCCATTACGTCGTCCGGTTTTAAGTCGAATAGCGGAGAAGTCATGACAATGGGCGAACGATCGCCAATTGCAGTACTGGATCCCGCAGCGTCGGCTCGAATGGCGATTGGAGAAGCGCTGACCAACATGGTTGGCGTGAAGATCCAATCGCTTGACTCCGTCGTACTGTCAGCGAATTGGATGGCAGCTGCAGGATTCGAGAACGAAGATCAAGCACTGCGCGATGCGGTGATTGCAGTTGGGGATGAGTTTTGTCCTGGATTGGATATTTCCATTCCTGTGGGAAAGGACAGTTTGTCGATGTCCACTCACTGGGACGAGCGCTCGGTTACGTCGCCTCTAACGCTCATCGTTTCCGCGTTTGCGCGTGTTCCCGATGTACACACGTTCGTGACCCCCGCTTTGTGCAGAGACGATACCGTGTTGCTGCTTCTTGCACCTTCATCAAAACAACGATTAGGCGGTAGCGCTGCGGTTCAGACGTACGCCAAATTGGGGAGTGTTCCGCCTGACGTCGAACATCCCCATCGGCTAAAAGCACTCTTTGAATTGATTCAGCGACATCTGGATGATGGGAGCATCCTCTCGATACATGACCGCTCCGATGGTGGACTATTCACCACCGTCCTCGAACAAGCCATGGCGGCACGAATTGGCGTTGAACTTAATTGCGACAATGATTGGTTCTCGTTTCTATTTAATGAGGAGATTGGCGTTGTTATCGAGACGGACGCCACCAATCTGAGTAGATGGGAGAGCGCAGCGTCAGGACTCGAACTCACCATGACCCAGATCGGACAAACTGCGTCCCATGATCGCCTGGTCGTTCGTAACGAAAGCCGAGTCCTCTTCGACCGTACGCTCGTAGAACTAGAGGAACTCTGGTCACGTACGAGCTTTGAAATGCAGCGTCGTCGAGACAATCCGGCGAGTGCAAATCAAGAGAGGGCGTTAATAGGCATGCGCGACGATGGTCTCGCTGAGAAATTGACATTCGATCCAGATCGTATTCCTGCCATTGCCACGTCGAAACCAAGTGTTGCCGTACTGCGAGATCAGGGGATCAATGGGCAGCTCGAGATGGCCGCCGCATTTCGTAACGTCGGATTCGATGCAGTAGACGTGCACATGACGGACCTCTTCGACGGTCGTGAATCTCTTGAGAACTTTCACGTCTTGGTGGCGTGCGGCGGATTCTCGTATGGGGATGTACTTGGCGGTGGAGGCGGATGGGCTAAGTCCGTCCTCTATAGTCCAAAACTCCGAGATGAGTTTGCCGCGTTCTTCGCACGCGATACGTTAACACTGGGAATCTGCAACGGCTGTCAAATGCTCTCGCAACTGGGCGAGATAATCCCGGGCACCGAATCGTGGGTGACGTGGGCGCCGAATCTGTCTGGTCGATTCGAAGGACGAACCGTGCAAGTTCGAATTAACGACGTCAATACGCCGTGGTTGGATGGTATGGCGGGTTCTCAGATTCCGGTCCCGGTAGCGCATGGAGAGGGTCGCGCGAATTGCGCGAACGTTGGTCAAGTTTCGAAGCTCCTCGAGAACGATTTGGTGGCAATGCAGTATGTCAATGGACGCGGGCAAGTAACCGAGCACTATCCGCTGAATCCAAACGGTTCTGCGGCAGGGATCGCCGGATTGGTAAGCTCAACCGGAAAGGCGTTGATTGCGATGCCTCACCCAGAACGAGTGTTTCGTTCGATGCAACAAACATGGCGCGGACCTCGTTCTCGACACACACGGCGATTTAGTGGGTGGGCAAGACTATTTCAGAATGCATATCGCGCCGTTATGTAGATCACTGTCGCGATCAGATAGTTGTCCAACTTGCTCGCTCAGGAATCTCGAAATGCCGGAATTTGTACCTACCTCTGTCTCGGTCCGAGAAATAACACTCCAACGATCTACGAATGACTGGAAATGCGAGTTGCTCCCAAGGTACCGAGTTCTTGCTGAACAGCTGAACGTCAAGTGTTTCATCACCAGGTGCAAACGACCCAACTAGGTCCGCGAGGTAAAACTGATAAATCTGCGATATGTACGCAAGGTCAAATTGGGTGTAGAGCATATCGATTTCCACTTCAGCGTGTGCTTCTTCCGCTGTTTCACGCTTCGCACCGTCGAGCGTCGTCTCGTGAATCTCTAGAAACCCGGCAGGAAACGTCCAGCGATCCTTTCGCGGTTCGATTCCGCGCTTGCATAACAGTACGAGGTCATCACTTCTAACCAGACATCCGCAGACGATTTTCGGATTGTCGTAGTGAATATTCCCGCACAGCCTGCATACACGGCGAAACCGATTGTCATCAGGTGGAACCTTATAGACGGTGTTCGCACCGCACTTTACACAAAAGTTCATGAGTCGGAGAGGAACAAAGTTGCTTTAGAGTCTAAGAAAACCCAATCCAACGCCCCGCACCTGCGACGGTGAACCAAAGCACGAGCGACACGAGACCGATACCTCCCAGCATGACGTTGGACGCTCGGTCGCGCAGCACAATCGGATTTCGTACGAAAAATGTAAAGAGGATCGCGATTCCAAGGGTGCTGATCTTCACCCACCACGAAAAGTTGTAGTAGAGTTTGATCATCTCCGATAACGCTAACGGGATACCAGTTGCAAACATCGTCACTAGCGCAAGAACAAAATAAGGTCGCGCATTAAGTAGCACTTGAGTTACGGGTCGGGAACGTAACGTCAATCCCAGTAGGCGAAGGTCCACCACAAGTACCGTACCGCCAAGTAGCGCCAATCCGACGAGGTGAATCGCCTCAATGAATGGGAACAGCCAATAGGAAGTCCTGATCGCTTCACCAATCCACATTTCCTCGAGCGATTGGAATACTTCGAGTAACGTCAAAGCGTCGCGACCTCGTCAATGACGCAACCGGCGACCGTGATCACCCAATCTGGTTGTGGTCTATCGCAATCAAACCAGTTGTACGCGATCATGCGGCCTGAAAAGATAACTACGATCCATAGGAATAAGGATGTTGCGGCAGTCAGCCGAACGGACCGGGGTGGTCGCGGCGCAGAATCCCAGAGCACTCTGTTCTTACTGATTCGATAGTGGTAGTGAGCGGCGTTAATCGCGGCGAGCACGATCATGATCACTTTTATTCGAAACCACACGCTATGGTAAGTTCGTACAGGGATTGCGTAAAACAGTAATAAGCCAGTAACGAACATGATGACGAAGCCAACCACAGTCCACGGCAAGACGCTCTGACTGATGATTGAAATGGGTGTTGTGCGATACGCGAATCCGAGCATGCGCAAGTCGACGATGGCAAGCGTACCCACAAACAGAGTAAGCGCGATCACATGTGTCGTTTCGATGTACGGATACATGTAGAGCGACTCATGTAGAGCGGTGCTCCATGCATGCGTATCGAGCCAGTCAGCGAACCAACGTAAAGACACGAATCATCCTAAGAAAAGCGCCTCATCACCTAAGCGGTGATGAGGCGCGATTGGTTTGGTCCGCTTAGAAGAAATTACTCTTCGGCCTCTGCTTCCTCGTCAGAGTCTTGAATCTCTTGAATTTTCGCTACATCCTCTGCGCGAGCTGGTTCAGTTGGGTCAGCACCGTCACGTGGTGCACCCGTACCTGACGAACCCATGAACAACGTTGTACCGTCGGCGTAGGTGATGTTTCGACCGTTGGCGCGATTCGAGAGATCCTTTGATTGATAGCCATCAACGATGATGTATGTGCCTGGTTTTAGTGAGTCGCGAGTAACACCGCGTCGCAACAATGTGTTGGGTGTCCCGCCTTCAACCATCCATGATTCAGTTGAGCCGTCCTCTTTCTCATGATCGAGGTGAATCCACGCGTGGGGGTTCACCCATTCGACTTTACTGACCTTACCTTTCAATAACAATGGTCGATTGGGGTCGAACTCCGCACCGAATGCGTGATGCGCATAGATGGCAACACCAGCTATCAATGCGACGATTCCTAGAGAGAGATAGAGCAGTTTCATTCGGAGGATCCTCACCTAATTAGTTATTCGCTGCGGCTATAGCTTCGCGCTCAAGCCGACGTGCGCCGCGAAGGATATTTCCCATTGCGTAGTTCCCTTCATGGCACGCGTATTCGAAAATCCGCTCGTCGGACTGAGGCCAAACGTAATCACCAGCCCATTTGTCTTGCCAAGTCGAAGGATCTTCTACTTCAAAGCTGTAGTGAAGATTTCGATTGTCGATCCGTTCAAAGCGTTCAACAACTTTAAGGTTCCGCGATGCTGGCGCTTGCGCAGGTGTGTCGTTAAAGTTTGTGGTCTCGACGACGAGCGTGTCATCCTCCCACCAACCGATAGAGTCACCCATCCAGTACCGCACATCGTCCGGTGGATGCTCGCTGTTCATTCGAATTGTCCGAGCATCATGCACCATTTCAACGAGAATTACGATCGTATCTGGACCTTGAACGATTTTCTTGTGATTGTTGTAAAGTGCTGGCATCATCGGGGGACCACCAGTCGAGCTGAAACCCTGTAGACACCTATCCGCTAGAGTCAGTCCTTCCGGATTGTCGTACGGTCCTGCTCCTTCTCGACCGATCCACGAAGCCGTACCGTCGTTTCGTGTGAATGATCGATAGAGAGCACGAATTCTCGCAACGCCTTCGGGTGTCATACCAGGTCGGCGCCCGTTTTCTGGGTACGTAATGATCGATGTTCGGAATTTACCATCGACTGCATTTAGCGTTTCGCCGTTGTCGATCCAAAAAGAGTTGTAGCCACCAACGTTACCCGCTGCGCCAGGTGAGCCATCACCGCCTTCAGGAGGGGCTTCACGATTCGGGTCTTTCTTCGCATTACTCGTAACTAAGTAATCGGCGGCTTGTCTAGCGCGTTCTTCTGCTTGCTCTCTGGTGACATAGAGTTCGTCACCGTAGTAATTTGGTCTTTGCACCGGAGTGAGTGTCGCGGTATCGTATGTACCAGTGAAATCCGGTGTGCCCCACGGGGTGCGAGGGTTGTCTGCTTCTGTATCAGCAAACGCACTACCTGATAGAACAACCAGTAGTGCAGCAAAGGTAAATCTCATAGTTATTCCTCCCAGCCTCGCGGCAATGGATTGCGACGCCACTTCCCGTACATCAGTTCCTCTACGAACTCGACACATTTGAAGTCCATGATTCGCGCGTCCGGTTCCATGCGTCGATACAAAGGTAAGGAAATCGTCCACGGTTCGGTAAACGTTTCCTCATCAACGATCGTCGCTTCGTACTGCATGTGGTTAGGTCCTGTGGGTGTCCAACGTTCCACAACTTTCATGCTGGCAGAGTGGTGATTGCCTGCACGGTCAAACCAAGTATCGGGTACTTGCCCGGTTACTTCGACAACCAGCGTATCGCCTTCCCATTGCGCGTAGGACTGTCCCATCCACGAATCAACTGGAGCGGGTCCAGGATCGTCGAAGTACAGAATACGATCAGCATTCGCGAACTCGTAAACAATGAACATCGAGTCGTGTCCTTGCACGATTTCGAATGGAAAAGGCATATAGGTAGAGCGTGGTACACCGGGCAAAAAGCACTTGATGGCAGGATCACGATTCAAGTAGTCGGCTCGATTCTCATCACGAATCTTCAGTGCTTCGTCAGTGTACGGGATCTTTCCGTCTCCCGCGATGATGCCCATACCAGCAGGTACTGCACCTAGTGCACCGAGTGCGAGGATTCGCTGATGGGGAATTGGGACAACGGGTCCTTCTCGCAACTGCAGTGCCGGTCGCGCTAAATGACGCTCAATATCCCAGTGCGCACTACCTAACGCCTGCCATATCCCGCTTAAATTTGGAATATCGGTACCTTCGATACGAGGTGCTTCCCACTCTTTTTCCGCTTGAACTCCCAAGCACAACGAGAGTGCTGTAACCAAGGCGAGCGACTTGAGCAATCTCGACATGGGAACTCGTAGTGCTAGTTCTTGAATCCTCAACGCAGTCATACGTTACTTGGCTGTCCTTGGGTCAATCGGGCTGCTTTGAATTGTACGGTTAGGCAGTTCTCTCCCGTTCTTCTCCTTCGTGAACGAATTCGTAGCGCAATAACCCGAATATCCTCTTGTCTCGCAAAGCTTCGATTTCGTCCATACAATTGTGAATAACCACATCCGCTGTGTGGCGCTTAGCGCTAGGGGCGCGGATATGCAGTATGTAGATGAGTCTGTTAGGTCAATTCCTCAAGCACAGGATCAACCTAACGAAGAGACTGCATTGAGGAGTCAGACACAGAAACAAGCCACCCCCGCCGTAATCTCGGCAACTGTAGGTATCTTATTGATATTACACGGTTTTTTTATCGGAGGACTGCTGGTTCTTGAAGTTGCATTTATGTCTTCATGTTCGCGAACGGTTCTTAGGTTTTTCTGGGGATTAGTCTGGACGTTTGTCGTTGCGGCTTATTTCTATTACTGGCTCATTTTTGTCGCTTAACAAGGAGGTCGGGGTAGGTAGATGCCTCAACGATCAGAATGTTCGAGACCGTTCGAGACATCCATACGTACCTTGCTTTACGAAACAGACCGAAGGTCCCATTTTTGTTTGGGACCATCTCGTAGGAGTTGTTAGATGAGAAATGTGCTAATTGCGTCGTGTCTTCTGACTGGCGTCATGGCGTGGGCTGTGCCCGTCGAGAACTTTACGTTGCTTGATCACACGGGCGATGCACACGAACTTTATTACTACTCTGACGCTGATGCGGTGGTGGTCATCGTTCAAGGCAATGCTTGTCCGATCATTAGAAATGCACTACCAGATATTCGCGAAGTTCGCGATCAGTTCGTCGACGAAAACGTCGTATTTCTCATGCTCAATGCAAACCCGCAAGATGATCGAACATCTATTCAAGCGGAAGCTGAAGAGTGGAATATCGACATGCCAATCCTTGTCGATGAAACGCAATTAGTAGCACGTGGGCTCGGCGTGACGCGGACTGCGGAGGCGTTCGTGATTAATCCGTCAAATTGGAACTTGGTTTATCGAGGTCCATTGAATGATCGACTGGGATACGAACGCCAGAAAGCCGAAGCTGAGGCACACTATGTTGCCGATGCGATTCAAGCTATTAAAAATGGCGCTCAACCAGAGATTCAAGCTGATGGTGTGAAAGGGTGTCTGGTCAATATCGAAGAACCAGCAACGGGAATTTCATACGTCGCTGATGTGGTACCTGTTCTTGAGAGCCGCTGCATGAGCTGCCATGTGCCTGGCGGTATCGGACCTTGGTCAATGTCGAGTTACGAAATGGTCAAGGGATTCGCACCGATGATGCGCGAGGTACTTCGTACACAGCGAATGCCGCCATGGCACGCTGATCCACATATCGGAAATTGGGGTAACGACCGAAGCATCTCCATTGAAGAGAAGAAGCTGTTAGTTGATTGGATTGAAGCGGGAGCCCCAAGAGGCGAGGGCGATGATCCATTGGCTGGTATTGTTGCGTCGATCGAAGCGAACCGCAGTTCTGCGGAGTGGCCACTTGGCGAACCTGACATCATCGTAAATGTACCGGCATTTGAGGTACCTGCAACAGGCGTCGTTGAATATCAAAACCACGAAATAGAAGCAAACCTACCCGAAGATGTCTGGGTGAAAGGCATCGATGTAAAACCTGGCGATACGAATGTCCTACATCATGCGCTGGTCGGTTCAAACGAACCTGGCAATGATGCGCGACGCGGAGTATTCAATAACTACCTAGGTGGCTATGCACCGGGTGTGATTGGTGACTTCGCGCCGGAAGGTACAGGCACACTGATAAAGCAAGGCTCGTCCATCGCGGTTCAGATGCACTACACGCCATATGGAAAGACGGTCGTGGACGAAACCCAGATCGGAATCTACACCCATGATGAACCTCCGGAACGGTTTATCCGACATGGCGTTGTCATTAACTACAACCTTGCAATTCCGCCGAATACGAAGGCACATCAAGAAGGTGCGTATGTTGAATTCGATAAAGATGCGGAGCTGTATTCCATACTTCCACACTCCCACTACCGTGGTCGGAGTTCGACTTTCGAGCTGGAGTTACCGAACGGTGAACGAGAACTCTTGCTATCCGTGCCAGCTTACGACTTTAACTGGCAGACAGGCTACGAGTTTTCGGAACCGAAGCATGTTCCTGCAGGTTCGAAACTGATCCATAAGACGATATACGACAATTCAAGCCAAAACTTCGCCAATCCAGATCCAGAGAGGACAGTGACTTGGGGTCTACAGTCTTGGGACGAGATGCTCTACGGTGCATTTGTGTATCGTTGGAGTGACGAAACGACGGCGAACCCTATCCATTCGCCTCGTCGTTTCCGTGCCGCGCAGACCGTAGGTATGCTAGATCAGAACATGGATGGCGGCATTCAGCGGAACGAGCTGAGAGAACGTCTTCAGAAACAGTTAGAACCGGCATTCACCCATTTTGACGCGAATGGCAACGAAGCCCTTGAAGTGGATGAACTATTCACCTACCAGAACTTTGTGGCTCAACGACGCGCTCAACAAGCACCACAGGCCGAGGCTCAATCTAACTGATCGCACACGGGCGGCTAGACGCTCGTGAAATTCGATCAACCTTTTTTGCGTGACCTGCTGCTAATCGGCGGCGGGCACGCACACGTTCAAGTAATACGTAAGTTCGGGATGAAACCCGAACCTGGGGTTCGCTTAACGTTAGTTAGCAGAGAAAGTGCGACACCCTATACCGGCATGTTGCCGGGGTTCATTGCTGGCGAATATCAACAATCTGAGATTGTCGTCGATTTATTGAAACTCGCGCGATTTGCCAACTGTCGATTCATCGAGGCGAACGTTGAACGCGTCGACTGCACTGATCAACGTGCATATCTTGGCGGAGAGCGACCCCCGATACGGTTCGACGCGTTGTCTATCAATACCGGCGGTGACTGCACGCTCGATATATCCGGTGGCGAGTTGGTCGAGCCGGTAAAACCCATTGGGCGATTCATCCAAAATTGGTCTACGACAATCGCGAAGCTGACATCCATTCCGAAGCCGCGAATCGCGATTATTGGTGGCGGCCCAGGGAGTGTTGAACTAGCAATTGCGTTACGACATCGGTTTGGAGAAGAGTGTGAGATTTCCTTAGTCGCACGACATCATGATCTGATGTCAGAACATGGTGGTATCGCTCGACGTCATGTCGCGACTGCTTTGCGTGAACATAGCATCCACGTCGTTTGTAGCTTCAACGTCGTAGCTGTTGAGCGAGACATCGACCGTAACGTACTGCTGATTCGAAAAGAAGATGGTGCCGGTATCGCGTGTCATCACGCATTTTGCGCAACCGGTGTGGGAGCACCAGCTTGGTTGCGCGACTCAGGCTTCGAAGTCGACGAAAATGGATTTCTGCAAGTTAACCGTTATCTACAAACGGAGATCTATCCGAGCGTATTTGGGGCAGGGGATGTGGTGTCGCTTGTTGGACAACCGCGTCCGAAATCAGGTGTTTACTCAGTTCGAGAAGGGCCTTATTTAGCTGAAAATCTCAGACGTTATCTAACGGGTCGTCGACTCAGGAAGTTCCGTGCACAGCGACGCGCGTTAGCGCTAATAAGAACTGCGTCTGGTCATGCAACCGCCTCTCGAGGCGTGCTCCAGGCTTCTGGTGGGTGGTTGTGGCGGTATAAGGATTGGATCGATCGTCGATTCATGACGCGCTTTCAAGATTTGCCATCGATGGCGTCGCCTAAGCACGCTTATCGTGGCGACTTGGAAAAGGAAGCACCGGATTCGGCGATGCGTTGCGGTGGATGTGGCGCCAAACTTGGTGCAGATTTGCTACAACGCGTACTCCATCGTCTAGATATTCACTCTCCAGAGAGTGTGCATATGGGAGTCGGGGAGGATGCGGCGGTTGTAAATATGGGTTCGGCGACCCTTGCGATCAGTTGCGATGGCTTTCGCTCGATGGTCGATGATCCTTGGCGATTCGGGCGTATTGCTGCCCATCATGCGTTGAACGATCTCTACGCGATGAACAGCGACCCATCCATCGCCGTAGCGTTGGTAACAGTGCCACTCATGTCAGACGCGTTGATGGAGGAGGACTTATTTCAGCTAATGAGTGGAGCACTCACTGTATTCGATGAGTCGGATACGGCCTTAGTTGGTGGACACACCGCTGAAGGAGCGGAGTTTTCCATCGGTTTTACGGTAGCTGGCACGACCGGATTCAACGTAATGACGAAAGGGAATTTGCTGCCAAACCAAGCGTTGGTTCTTACGAAACCGATCGGAGTCGGCGCGATTCTTGCGGGTGGTATGGACGGACGGTGTGATGCAAGTGCAGTTGAGAAGGCACTTCGGATCATGGATCAATCCAATGCGTCCGGCATGCAAATCTTCACTGATTATGGCGTAACTGCGTGTACTGATGTCACGGGTTTTGGTTTGGGAGGCCACTTAGGTGAAATGTTGCGCGCGTCAGGCGTTAGCGCGACGCTGGAATTAGGAGCGATTCCGATCCTACAGGAAGCGATAGAAGCGTTGCTCAACAATATCGAAAGCTCGCTTCAAAAAAACAATGAGCAGATCATTGATGATTGTTCCTACGACTGTTCGTCGCTTGATCCCAGACTCCGAATGCTCGCCGATCCTCAAACCAGCGGCGGATTACTCGCTGGAGTCGATGCCGAGTACGCAGATTCTTGTCTTCGCGATCTTCGGCGCGTCGGCTACATGGACGCTCAAGTCATTGGGACCGTGGACGGACGCATCGAACGTGTCGGCCAGATAACAATACGCAGTTGAAGTGCAACCGGATCGTCTCGTTCAGCGGTTGAAATGTGCTGCGATAGCCGGTCGAAATCGATTCATGTCGACGAGGAAGGAGTCATGGCCTTGAATCGATTCAAGGATTTCGAAATCTACCGTGATCCCTGCTGACGTCATCGCGTTTTTTAATTCAAGCTGCTGATCGGGTAGGAATAAGAAATCCGACTGCACGCCGAGGATGGTCGCTCGTTCGATCCCTAAATTGTTGATCGCTAATTGCAGCGAACCACCGTGGTCCGCTGCGTCGAAGAGATCGATTGCGCGCGAGAGATACAGATAGCAGTTGGCGTCGAATGCATCCATGAACGAGCGTGCACGTGCGGAGAGATACACTTCAATTTCGAAATCCATACCGAACGGATTCGAGTGCAGATCGGCATCGTGATCGGTATCTCGTTCACGACCAAAACGGGTACGCCATTCCTGTGCTGATCGATAACTGATCATGCCTAGCTTGCGTGCCAAACGCATTCCTTCGTTAGGCTGCTCGTCGAACGGATACTCGCCATTTAGCCATTTCGGGTCATTGCACACTAGTTCACGTTGTAATGAACGAAGCGCGATACTGAATGGTTGACTATTGGCACCCGCTGAGATGTTGAGCATCGCATTGACTGCAAGAGGATACATGAGTGCAAATGCCAGCGTGGACATGCCTCCCATAGATGCACCAACGATAGAGTGAAGACGCGTGATCTCGAAATGATCGACCACGCATTTCGCACCGTGGGCTATATCTTCGAGTGTCAGCATTGGAAAGGTAAGCCGATAAGCGGATCCTGTACTAGGGTCCGTTGAAGCTGGGCAGGTTGAGCCGAAAAAACTCCCCAGCGAGCACACACAGATCACGAAGTAACGATTTGTGTCGATCGGTTTGCCTGGACCCACGACATCCTCCCACCAGCCGGGTGTCGGATCATCTTCGTTCGAAGCAACGTGTGCTGACGCGGACAGACCAGTCAATATCAGAACAGCATTCTGTTTCGAGTCACTGAGTTCACCATACGTCTCATAAGCGATGGTGGGTTGTTGCAAGCGACCGTGGGTCATTTGAAATTCGCCGTCGACCAGCAAATAACGTCGTGCGTCACCCATGTGCGAGACTTGTCGTCTTAAGGAAGTAACACACACAGTCCTGTATAGCGAGTAATGGTGCGTGAGTAAACATCGACATGACGACATCGCGTTTAAGAATTGCTCTTCTCTCGCGAAACTCGAGAAAGTCGTGAGTCAGATCAAGATCGTGGGCGGGATCCAGTACGTTCACTCGCCAGCCAGAAGGTAAGCAGTTTATGAACGGACTTCCCGCAGGTAGGGTTTTAAAACTCATCTGTTGGAGTGATTTGTCGAACTCTGGAAAATCATCAAGACTTCCATTCTCATGTTCAACCTTTACGATCCCGACGGTCGCGTATGTACTTGGTTCGCACTGAAGCGTGTTCGGAACACTGCCGAGATCGTTCAGACGCATTAAGAAGTCATACGCTCGTTGTTCGCTCGCTGGGTCATCAACGGTACCTGTTTCAATTGTTAGTGCCGGGCAGTAAGACGATACGCTATGAGCCAGAATGTCGAGCGTATGGTCGGTGAAGATAACTTTATTGCTGAACAAAGTTGCTAATGAGAGGGTTGATACTTGACTATCGGTAACCACGGAGTAGTGAGGATTTGGACCGGAATTGTTGTGGATATCGATACCACACCACGGCTTGTAGTTTTCAAGCAAGTTGTTCAGTTCGGAATGCCAAGGTTGCTGTTGCCAGATTCGATTGAAATCGACTTCATGAGGTAGGTGGCGCATGTTCTGCGCGGCTGCGTGGACGTTTCCGATAAATAACACGATTGAGGCCGTTGAGCAGTCTGAGATAAAGCGACGAACCGCGTCCCATCCAGAGGTTTCGTTTCCGTGAAGTAAAGTGCTCACGAAGAACGGCTGTACACCCTCACGACGTAGGTCGAAAACGGTTGCGCCGCTTAAATAACGATGGAGTTCACATGCTTCAACATTCAGAAATTTCTCATCGAAACTTCCACGTACGTCAAATCTCACGTGATAGGCCATTCGTGTACAGGTTTCTCGGTGCCTTGATGATCAGCGTATCGACGAGTGAGCGCCGCAAAATCGTGTCCGTGTGCGTCAATCCAATGGCGTTGCCACTGTGCACCGGTTTGTGCTGACTCGACGCGTGCGATAGTTACGTCTAGGAACCGATCAACTTCCTCGCTTGGTAGTGGAATCCCGCATAACGCATCACGACTTGCCGGGATCAGTTCCTTCAAGATCAGCTCGCGAGCATTTACTTTACGTCCCTTCGGCCAATGAAGTGTCGCGTTGAGACCGTGACGCGCGGCGTTGTAGAAATTCTCCTTCGTTTGTTCGAACGTCAATTGCTCGGCAATCGGCGGCGTTGCATCGCTGAATGCTCTGAGCATTCCTGTGAATGTCGCGAGGTTTGCGATGCAGTCCATACACGTAGGTCCAGCAGGTACGACTCGATGTTCGATCCTCACATGCGGTTGACCGTCGTAATCAAAACCAATTAACGGACGGTTCCAACGCCAGATCGTACCGTTTTGAAACCGCAAGTGCGCGAAGTTCATCACAGGATCCGACTGTACGTATGGGAGCAGCAATACGTGGTCTCGTTGGTTTTCTTGGAATACCTCGCTCAAAGACTCGTCAACATAACCTGTACCAAAGCTCACGCGATCTAGATAGCGACTGCCTAGTTGTACCGACTGTTCGAATAGAGGAATACGAGTCTCCTCCCAGAGGGATTTGCCGAACAATGTGGGTGAATTCGCGGATAACGCGACCATCGGTCCGCTCGCGACAAGCGATGCATTGAAATCACGAGTCGCTCGCTCAGGTTTACACTGAACGTGAATCTGAAACGAAGTTGCAGCGCTCTCGAGCATGACGTCCGCATGCCGCATATTCAGTTGATCTGCGCCTTCGATCTGTATTTGCAGCGGTTCGCCGTCTCGTAATGCCATAACACGATCGTTTAACGCGTAATAACGCACCATATCAGACATGTGATCTGAGTTAAGAATGGCGGGTTCGATCGTAGGCAGAATTCCGACAGTCACTAACCGAACATTTAAATCGTCCGCGTTTTGAACACATTTGTGCCAAGTCGTACTTAGTTCGTCAAGGAGACGAGAAAATACGCGTCCGGTGAGCGAGACAGGACTACCATTGAGCTCGACGTTAAACTCGGCGAGTTCAGGTACAACTAGAGGGTCCTGTAACTGGTCTAAGAATTGGCGATTAATACCGGAAGGATGGCCTTCCTGGTCAATAATGCAGACTTCTAGTTCAAATCCGAGAATGTCACCGCGCTGGCTGAATTGGTCGTACTTAAAAAGCGAATCAAGTTGGTGAGTCTCCTCTTCGAGTCGAGCTCTAAATTGACTAAAGTGATCGGCTTCAAAGTGCCGTTGATCGATTTCATCGCCCATAGCATTGCCATCAATGCAGTGGCGCGTCATTTTATGAGGCAATCATGAGGATAAGTGGAAATTCTTCGGGGGACTGACTAATGTCTTCAAACTGGGTTCAGGACGGGCAATCGAATGATCGCTGGACGTGCGTCAAGAGTTCGGTGAGTCGTCGATCGATCCTTGAATCGGACTTGGTACTAACTTCGATGGGAATTGAGACTCGAATTGAACGACGTTTGTTCGAGTGGCGTCTCCTCACGCTTGAAGCACTTGCCACACATGCTCGAATACAGTTGGACCTGTATTACAAGGAGAACAAACAACGCCAACGACCCTATACGATTTATCCGACTTTAGGTGCGGGTTACTACGGTGCGCTCGTCTATCTGAGCGTGATCTGGCTATTCTTTTTATTTGACCAAGCGAATCTCTTTGGTCGTACCGGCGTACTTTCAGCTGCTGCAGTGGATGAAGGCGCATGGTGGCTAACGGTTACTGCATTGACGCTACATGCGAATCTAAGTCATATAGTGGCAAACTCCGTTACAGGTGCGCTATTTGGTTACGCTACGGGTCGCTACTTGGGTGACGGCTTTGCATGGTTGTTAATTTTGGTGAGCGGCGCGTTCGGAAACCTGCTTAATGCACTGATGCGTCCTGATACGTTCTATGCGATCGGAGCTTCGACGGCTTGTTTTGCGGCGGCAGGTGTTCTATGTGGATTTACGTGGCGAAAAAGCTTCGTTAAGGGAGCGAGCGCACGATTCAACTACTTGCCAATCGCCGGCGCGATCGCTTTGTTCGTGTTCATGGGAATGGAAGGTGAAAATACGGATGTCGTTGGTCATCTCATGGGGTTAGCGGTGGGTCTAGCCGTTGGTGCGGTAATCGGAGGTTACGACGTTAAACGATTGGGAAGTTCTGGGCAGAAGCTAAGCGCGATCGCCGCGATTGGTCTACTCGTTGTCTCATGGGTTTTCGCGTTTTGACGCCGATTGATTGATTCTTCGTCTGTTGTTGAATCAGTACAGTTCGCGAGAATTCAAAGAGCGAACGTTTGTCTTCTGATCGCATCCATTCACTCTTCTTCGAGCTGTTTAGCGGTCTCCCGCGCCAAGGTCCGGGCGACGCAAAAAGTACGCGACGTGCTCTTAGTTCCGTACCGAAACTGAGCTTACAGTCCCGAATCCTGGACATCGGTTGTGGGACGGGCGCACAGACCTTTGTGTTAGCCGAAGCTACTTCAGCACAAATCGTAGCCATCGACAATCATCCTCCTTATGTCGACGAGGTAAACCGAAAAGCAGTAAATCTAAACATCTCAGATCGAGTTATAGGACGCGTGGCTGATATGCGGTTGCTTGACTTCACCAACGATTCTTTCGATCTGATTTGGTGCGAAGGTGCGATCTATAACTTGGGGGTAGAAGATGCCCTTCAAGATTGGCGCAAGCTTCTAAGGAAAGATGGCTCGATCGCGTTCACAGAAGTTTGTTGGCGGAAACCCAATCCGCCCGTAGAGTGTAAGGACTTTTGGGAAAGAGAGTATCCCGCGATACGGACCAGGAAAGCACTGATAACAGCCATCAAAGCGAGCCGATATGTGGTTCTCGATCAATTCGAATTACCTACGTCTGCTTGGTGGAGCGAGTACTACCGACCCTTACAGAGTAACATAAGTGCGTTTCGTAAGCGATACGAAGGCGATAAAGAAGCAGAGGAACTCTGTGATCAGTGCGAGTACGAGATCGCTATCTGGCGCTCATACGCTGAGTTCTATGTGTACGAATTCTTAGTAGTAGAACCTAGCCAAACTCCATGACACAGAAGCCGTCCCGTTTATGGTGAAGAGTCCTTTCATCTATTCGATTGGCTCGTGGAAGTAAAAACAGAGTCCATCCGGAGCCACGACGAAAAACACCTGAAGTCGCTGGTCATCGCGCTCGTCTACGCGCCAGTTAGCAGTTTCAACTCCGTTGCTCTCGAGTTCCTCCTTGATCTTCTTGATGTCGCGCACCAATATCGCCGCGCCGTCTTGTGTAGGATCGTTGCCATTAATCGCAAACCCGACTGTTGAATCGTCACGAACCATGATGACCTGCGGAACGGGGTCCGAAGTGCGTTTTACCTCGGTGAGACCGAACGCACTACTGTACCACGCAACCGTTTCATCCAGATCTTTGACTGGAAGTGTTGTTACGTCGTCTAAGAAAGGGTAAGCGGCTTCGAAAAAAGGACC
The DNA here is from genome assembly GCA_965220235.1 of Candidatus Azotimanducaceae bacterium. GTDB lineage: Bacteria > Pseudomonadota > Gammaproteobacteria > Pseudomonadales > Azotimanducaceae > Bin55. Next base: position 1,484,033 of record OZ244815.1, read on the forward strand.
GGCAGACATTTCGGACTCCCTTGAACGTCGCGCTAATCATAGGGTTCCTTGCACACACAACAGAGAAGATGTGCGCAAGCTTGGTGAACGACATCACATCTAGGACTCGCGAGGAATATCTCCCTAACCGACTCATATCGAAGGTACGTTGTTATCGTTTTAGCGATCGCGAGCAGACGTGGGATGCCAGTTCAATTCCACCTTGCCTTCAGGCAACAAGGTCAATCGCGCTAGTTGACCGACGGACAGATTCAATCTCGCCAGCGCATCACGCAGAAAGCCAATCGACGCTTTGGTCGTTGACGACAAATACCACTGGATGGTCAGATCATGGCACCCGACGAGGTTGCTGATTTCCAGTGTGGTGGCGTCGTCAGGTGCACACCCAAGGTACTCCGCGATTTCGAATGGTACGCCGACGACACTATATCCTCGGAAATATCGTTCCAATACTAAAAACGTCCAATAAGGTCGCTCTTTATCGTCAAATCCATGAACGACGTCAGCGAGTGGTCGCATCGTCGGTAAGGTCTGTTTGGCGAGCCCGATCATTCCGTCGTGCATGTGGAATTTCGGCGTCTGCATGTAAGCACGTACGCTCCATCTCTTAACGTCGAAGCGTTGGGCTATCTCTTCGATTAGCGGTTCGACTGCTGCAATCTCACCCTCGCACCGAATGTAGTCCACGATCTCCTCGACAATGCCGCGGTATTCATGCATGCCCCAGTCCCTCAGAGCCCACTGAGTACGGCTAATTCGGACGATTTCCGATATATTGGATAACGCGGCCGAAGCAATCTTGTTCGTTAAGCCGCACATTTCAGCAAGCTCGGGACGTGTTGCCGGTCGACCTAATGAGATTAAAGCTGCTTTGAGTTTCGCTTTTCGAGTGGACCGTAGTGCAAGCATTCCGAACATATCGTGCAAACCGCATTGCCGGCAAAACCAATCAAAATGTGGTCGTAACAGCTCTTCCGGGAACCTTTCGATGAGTTTCTCACGCGTGATTAACCCACAGGAATCTGCTTCGGCTCGAGCGACTTCTTTAAGCTGAGATACGCAAGCTAGAGCGCGTTTACTGACAATTGCACCGTCGAGATATTTGTAGCCTGCTATGTGGATCATCGAGTAAATGAGGACGCGCTGTATTCGCGCGTCAGCTTGTGGTGCAATTTGCTGGACCAGCAGCTCGACCTTGGCGTAGGAGTCGATCGAGTCCAATTCCACAGCTAGCCGAGTCGCAACGTCTTTAACGTCTGAACCGATGCATGATTCGATCTTCTCTTGGAGTTCGGATTGTCTTTGCCGTACGTGTTCCCTAGTCAGACCATGTGCATCGCCGATCTCCTCAAGTATTCGTGACTGACTTGACCATAGACGCCCATTCAGAATCGCCTCCTCAACAGGATGCAATTCGCTCAGTAGGTCATCTAAGCAATTCGTGACGGTATCTAACATTGAATTGACTATGACGCCGGTGGTTTGAGTTTGGCTCGATGAAGCAAACGACGTACGCGAAATGGGATAAGGCTTGAATGAACGCTTCGATCTTTGTAAACGTCACAGATGTGACTAATTCGCGTTATAAACTGCGGTTTATTACCGAAATGGAACATTAGAAACCGATAATTATTATATCCTAAATAGTTTAGCGTTGGTCTTCAGGTTAACTTGATGACGAAATGGATGCCTGCAGCACGAACAGGTCTATTTCAGCGCGCATCGTACACGGTGCTGGATTACCGGGACGATTTCCTCATCAAACCACGGATTTTTCGCAAACCATCCATTGTTTCGACCACTCGGGTGTGGAACCGCTATGACGGGTGTAGAGCGCTTGCTAACCTCTCGTACGATCGTTGTGAGTCCTCTTCGGGACGTGTCCGGAAGATGCCAATCTATCGCGTATCGACCACATAGAAGCGTAAATCGCACGTTTTGAAGTTCGGATAGTAGCCGCTCACGCCAGGTATCTGCACATCGCTTTGGTGGAGGTAGATCGCCTGATTTTCCCGTACCTGGATAGCAGAATGCCATAGGTAGTAGTGCAAATTTTTGAGCATCGTAAAAATCCTCGCGGGTTACACCCAACCAATGGCGAAGTCGATCCCCGCTCGGATCGTTGAATGGTAATCCGCTTTCGTGCACTCGAATCCCGGGTGCTTGCCCAACGATAAGCACGCGGGAGGCAATTGAAACCTGTAGAACCGGATTTGGATCGAGCGGTAATTCGCTTGCGCAGAGTGTACATCGACGTACTCTCTCGATAATCGTTTGGAGTCTGTCGATGCTCTGGTTTTCCGTTTGGTCGTCGTACATATTTTCGTGACTCTGCCCTTAATGCTGAATCAACGTTGATTTCGACTAGCACTCACGTTACTGAAAGCAGATTGTTCATCTCTAGCGAAGGCTTCGAGTTGTGATCTACGACAGGAAGTCGTTCAGATGTGAAGACTACACTTGACAGCGCAGAAGTAAGGGATTTAAATCATGGCAGTTGTCGAGCGACAGCTAATCCATCCGGAATTGGTACAACGGCGGGAAGAAGGTTGCGACGTAGCTCAGATCGAACCGAGAGTTCTCGCTGCGATTGAAGATGAATCTTCGCAGGATCATGTTTTCCTCGAGCTCTACGACGAACTCATCGCAATCGAACCGGATTCCTCATTTCCTTACGAAGAGCCGAGCGAACTCGAGGCTATCAAAGCGCTTCGTCCAAAGGGGCCGCGACGGATGGACCTCGCCGTTTCCGAAACGACGCTGCGCGACCGTATCTATGGTGGCTGGCTTGGTCGCGCTGCGGGATGCTCGCTCGGAAAACCCGTTGAAGGGTGGCCGCGCGAACGTATCGATGAATATCTTGCAAACACAAATGCGCTGCCATTAGATGACTACATTCCATATAGTGAAGGTGGTATCAGTAAGTACTTAAAACCTAGCACACGCGGCAATATCGAGTTCATGGCGCGTGACGACGACATGGACTATCCAATTCTCGGGTTGATCGCACTTGAACGTAGCGGTTCGCAGCTTTCGCCTCGAGATATGGCAAATACATGGCTGAGTTACATGCCGTTCAACATGCTCTACACAGCAGAAAACGTTGCGTACCGAAATTTTGTGAATCACTGCTGGCCGCCCGAATCTGCAAGCTGGCGAAATCCGTTCCGGGAGTGGATCGGAGCACAGATTCGCGCTGATATTTTTGGTTATGTCGCACCTGGTTGGCCAGAAAAAGCCGCTGCTCTTGCTTATCAAGACGCGAGCATTTCTCACGTGAAAAACGGTATATACGGCGAAATGTTCATGGCTGCAATGATTGCTGCATCGTTTGCAACTGACGATATTGAGGAGATCATTGCCATCGGTCTATCAGAGATTCCGGAGAATTGTCGACTCACGGAAGCTGCCCACGACACCATCGGGTGGTGTAAAGAGTCGGACGACTGGGAGGTAGTCTGGGATCGTATATTCGAGAAGTACGGACACTATCACCGGGTGCACACCATCAATAACGCAGCTTTGGTGGTGATGGGGCTCATGTTTGGCACGACTAATTACGAACAAGGTATCGTGCTAACTGTTCGTGGCGGTTGGGATACGGATTGCAATGGCGCAACCGTAGGCTCTATTCTTGGTACTAAGATGGGCGCTGAGTCGTTACCTGACAAGTGGATTGGCGTACTTAGTAATCGTCTGATGTCGGTCGTGAGAGACTTTAATGACAATCAGATTTCAGATCTAGCGGATCGTACTTACGAAATGGCGATGACGATCACCGATGAAGCGACCACGTCCTGAGGGATCCGCTCGTCTTTAGTTTGAAGAAATGACTACTCAGCCGGAAATAGAGCAGAAGGTCGACGCGAACGTAGTGGCTTTGAATTTCTTTTAGGTGGAGTACGCGAACAACGGAGCGAGGATATGTCTGGACGAATCAATAGAGCGGTTGAGAAGCTAGCTGCTGACAAACCGGTCTTTTATTACGGTGGTCACACTGGCGCAGAATTAACGTTTGACGCAGGTGTTGCCATGGCTGACACCTGGGCCGACTATATCAATATTGGATTCGAACACGGACCGCTCGATCTACCTGGCATTGATCAGTTCATGAAAGGGATGGCATCGGTTCGTACGCCAACTCCGGCGGTTCTCGCTGAATTGCCTTTTGAGGGTCGAAGCGCGGAGTTCATTGAGTTTAATGCGTGGCAGGTTCGGCAGTTACTAACGATTGGTGTTCACGGCTTTCTTCTTTGTCACGCCGAGTGTCCAGAAGCCGTTGATGCGTTGATTAAGGCAGTGGGTTACACGTTTCGTGGGGGCACACGTGGCGCTGGTGGTCAAGGTGCAGCTGCACAGATATGGGGCATCACGCCGAACGAGTATCTGGAAATTGCCGATCCATGGCCGTTGAATCCTGATGGCGAGCTTCTGATTGGTCTTAAGATCGAAAACCAACGTGCATTAGAAAACGCGTACGAGACCGCTGCCGTGCCGGGTGTTGCGTTTGCGGAGTGGGGTCCAGCTGACATGTCGATGTCGCACGGCTATCGAGGTTCCTTGGCGGACATCGAACGACCGGAAATTGAAGCAGCGCGAGATCGCGTTTTTGATGCCTGCAAGCAAGCAGGCATTTTCTTCCTTGAGGGTTGTTCAGAAAGTGATTTAGCAGCTAAGCTACGATCTGGTACCAGAATCTTCGCTGGAACCGAAAGGCTGCAACAGCTAGGACTTGAGCTTGTTGGTTGAAATTGCGTTATGAAACAGTTAGAAATAATATGTTGATTTATAACACTTTTATATGAGGCAATGTTCGGTAAACTCAACTATCCGCAGTTCGATCTCAGTGCTTGAACAATCAAGAGTGCCACTACATCAAACCCTGATTGATCACTGTACTCACTGTGTGGTTAACGATGCTTCGGATCCGAGAGTTCAACTTTGATTCACTTTGCGATTTCGTTCGTGGTCGAGGTCTTTATCTAGTCAATTGAAGCGTGTTTGTTTTATGAGCCCGATTTTCTATGTCGAACAAATTGGATCTATTTGATGGTGAGTCGCGCGAAGATAGAACTTCGATGCTTGTCGATTCGCGGGATTAACAGAGCTGTGCACTTGAAGTGAGTGTATCTCGAGACGGTGAGGGTATATTTCCTCGTGTTTCTGCCTGGTTTGCTGACTGATTGCTGGAGGTTCGAGAATACGTCTGTTGCTTCGTAGAGAAGAGCAAACTTATTTAACGATTCGTCAAAGTCGGGTTGGCAGGTGTTGCGACTGACTATCAGCTACCAAAGAATTAAGAGTATACTTAGTACTCAATGTTACTTTTGTTACTTCGCCAATGTCTGCCAGGATTCGTGTAGCGGATGAAGTTTGGCTTGTAGTCGCGAGTTTGCACCAGAACTACGTAGAACGCGAAGACTTCTCGATATCTGAGGTCATGAGGCAGGCAGAACTGAGCAACTTTTGTAATGCGAGGCCGTTAAGGTCTAGTTTAAAAACTCACGTTTATCTTCATTGTGTCGCTAATAAACCACCGAATCCAGGGCGATATCGAATGCTCTTTGAATCAAAACCAGGTTATCGAAGACTCTTCCGGCCGACAGATATCTACCATCCGGACCGGAAAGGTGGAAAAGACATACCTGATCGATTGGAGTTGCCAGCGCACCTGCATTCGTTTCTCGATTGGTACAAGGAGGATTTTCTACCTAAGAGTCCCGGTCCCGCGTGGCATCCCTTAATGTCACTTCGAGGTCTTGGTAAGGAAATATGGTCAGATGTAGATGCAGATGAATACGTCGCGAGCTTGCGCACTGGTTGGAAATGAGTAGGGTCTTTTGGGACACGAATCTGTTCGTCTATCTGTTTGAAGACCAAGGTGATCGGGGAGACAAAGTTGCGACGATTCTTCAACGCATGTTTGAACGCAGCGACGAACTAGTGACGTCAGCTCTGACATTAGGTGAAATCATGGTTAAACCATTACTTGATAGCAAGGAGAACGTCGCGACAGAATATGAGCACTTAATCAGATCGCACGCCATCATTGTGCCATTTGAAGTTACGGCAGCAAGACGCTTCGCCGAAATCCGACTCGATCGATCGATAAAACCGCCAGACGCAATTCAATTGGCATGTGCTGCGGTTGCTGAGACGGATTTGTTCATCACCAACGATGAGCGACTTAGTCGAAAGGTCATTCCGTCTGTGCAATTCATTCAATCATTCGCAACGGTACAGATCTAAGCGGCTTCTTCACTCCAGTTCGGCCTGAACACTGGTTCGACTCAGCGCGAAAATGCAGTCGCCAAGTTGCATTCTGTATCGGCACGAGCTTCGAATCGAAAGGTAACGCTAGGTGTCTATTCCGAGCAATTAGGTTTGACCATCTCTGTTGATTCACTGTTCGCGAGAATGGCTTCAAGCGCATCAGCTTCGCCTGGGTCTATTGTCATTCCGTATTTAAACCCCACGTGGACGACTGCAGTCGGCAAACGCAACGTAGTTAACGAGTGCAAAACCGATGACAAGGATGGCTCAAATGCTCATTTTGAGATTTAACGAGCGAACATACGGTCGGGTGGCAACTTATTCGATGTTCTTAGATGACAGTACTTCATTGAGCTTAGTGACTTAGTATCTATTGAACCTGTGCGCAAAATAAAGAGCGCTGTCGTACCCATCATTAGCATTTGAGCATACAAACATCAGGTGAAAGCAATGTCGATTGAAGACGTGTGTCAGGATATGGCGGAAAAGGCGAGCACCATCGACCCATTAGGCAAGACGCTCCTGTTTGATTTCGAAGATGAACAGATGCTGATCGATGGTACTGGGGTATCCAACACAGTCTCGGTGGTTACCGGTGAAGACGTTGAGCCGGATTGTGTCGTACGTATGTCGCTTGACATCTACGGTAAGTTACAGAGAAAGGAAATCAAACCGTTTATGGCGGTCGCTTCTGGAAAGATTAAGGTGAAAGGCGACATGTCAATCGCGTCGAAACTCAAAAAACTGATGTAGACGTGTCGCGACAACAGGTACTTATTAACCGTCCTATTGCACTGAGGACGATCAACAAACTCGGTGCCATCTTAAACAGTAGCGGTGTTCGTTCCCTTCGCTTGGATGCGGAACGGATCCTGGATCGAGCGCAAACATCGACTAGTGGTGCGTTAATCGATCCTATCGCTCGAGCGGGACTCGAAGTCCTCGTGCGCTCGTTAAATGACGAGGCAAAACTAAGTCTGTTCGGTAGATTTGCGTTGAGAAGTATGTTGCAACGCGCCGCAACATCGAGGTTGTGCGTCGAAGGTGTACTTGCTTCACTACGTGAGAAAGATCAACCAGAGATTCGAGAGCCTGTGTTCATCATCGGTATGCCACGCAGTGGTACGACCATCCTGCATGCCCTTCTTCACTTCGACCGAAATCATCGGGCTCCGGTATCGTGGGAGTGTCTTTTGCCGTTTCCGGCACCACGAGCGGAGGATTATGAATCGAGTGTCAGATTGAAGACGATCGATCGAGAATTCGAACAGATCTTTCGACTCGTTCCAGACTTCAAAAAGAAGCACTACATGGAAGCGGATTCGCCGCAAGAATGCATTGCAATTACTGCATTGAATTTCGTCAGCTATCAGTACTTAGCAGTGGCTTATGTACCAACTTACCTTGAATGGTTTATGGCCGCAGACCAATCACAGAACTTGCGATGGCATAAGGCGTTTCTAGGTTTTCTTCAATCTGGTGGTGTCATTAAGCCGAGGTGGCTGTTGAAATCGCCGGTACACATGATGCGTCTTCCTGCAATATTCGAAGTCTATCCGGACGCTAAGGTGATCGCTACCCATCGGCACCCAGCTCAAGTCGTACCATCGACAGCGAGTCTAATCTCGTCGATGCGTTCCTTATATTCCGACGAAGAGGACACAAGACGAACGGGTCGTGAGCAACTTGGCACATGGTCGGATTACTTAAACCGCTTCCTCACGGACCGTCAACGATTGGCGAAGGAAGATCAAATCGTCGACGTGTACTTCGATACGTTCAAGGAGAGCCAGATGGACGTCGTGGATTCGATCTATGAAAGATTCGGATGGCACCTCCATCCGGCAGATCGTGAACGGATGCAACAGTTTCTCCGCGAGCAACCTCGAGACAAGCACGGTGTTCATGAATACTCGTTGAAGGAGTTCGATATAAGTCATGACGAGCTCTCGACGCATTTCGTCGACTATATGGATTTCCTAGAGAGCGCATCGAATGAAGTGCCATTTCAGGAGAAAGGAACTAGCTATGGAGAGTAGAAAGGCTCTTGAAGAGTTGCTTGACGTTGTTCGCAATGCAGACCAGACGTTTCTGGACCCGGAGAAGGAACTTGATCACCAGGGCCAGGTCGACGGTTATCAGCATATGTTCCATTTGCTGCAGGTCGCGGTGGATTTCTATATGCACAACGATCCGTTAAGACCCAAGCTGATGCCGCTCGCAGATCAATGCCGCAAGCTCTATGGGGATAACGTCGACTCGGTTTACTACTTTTCACAAGTCCGAGGTGATCAGGAGTACGTTATCTCGGGTCAACGCTTCGATAGCTGTTATCTCAGTCTTTGCTTATACGGCGGCGATCCAAACGGTGAGTTAGCAGACCGTGTTTCTTTGAACGTGAATCATCGAGACATCGAATTCGAAGAGGACGGGTCGTTTGAGATCAAGCTAACTCAGAACCCCCAGGGGAAGAATGAGTTTCGAATCGATTCGGATTCTGTATCGCTTTTTACGCGCGAGTATTTTTTCGATCGTCCGTCGTCGCGTGAGAGCGTTCTCAATATTCGAAACGCGTCGTCGCAACCGCCAGCGTTGCCGCTAAACGATGAAGAGCTCGCGCGCCGAATACGCAATATAGCGATGTTTTTCCAGTGCACGACATGGATTGCACCGTTGCCGGTTGAGTTTCCGATTAATGAATTTTGTCCTCCGTTCGAGTTTGATGCAGAACAAGGTGGATGGGGAACCGTGGACAACATCTATTGCTTTTCCCGGTTTCGACTTCAAGAGGACGAATACCTCAAAATCAGATTTACGTCACCGGAAACGTGTTACTGGGGACTGCAGACTTGGAACTACCTAATGCAGTCGACGAACTACGAGGATTTTCCCGTCTGTATCAACAAAGAACAGGCGGTTGCGTCAGAGGATGGTAGTTTCGATATATTCCTTAGTCATCGACAAGCGCCTCGAAACTGGATCAGTACGGCTGGATACAACGAGGGGATTTTGTTTGCTCGTTGGTTGTTGTCTGAGTCGTTACCTGATACCCCGACAATTGCCGTCGGAAAGTGGGACTAGGAACACGTAGTTAGTCCTTGACAGCTTCTTTCGATCTATCAACTGACGTATTGGTAAACCGAGAATTCGCGAAACCGAACGTGTAAATCAACACTCGCTCGTATCGCGTTCGTCGATTTTTCTGAATATGGAGTCAATCTAGAATCGCGATAAGACGAGCTAGGACTTCATCCATAAATATCGTCGGAAGCGTTTCGATCTGCGCACCATTTCGTGACATCAAGTCAATCGCTCGTGGTTGGTCGCATCGAATCACACCTTCGGTCCGAGCTCCAACCCCGTCAAGCGAGACGGTGAATCCACTACTTCTTGCGAAACCACCTCCCATCGTGATAGGCAGGACGATTTGCGTGTTTGTACGTTCATTAAATACCTTTGGTGAAACGATGACAACGGGTCGGTGGTCTCGTTGTTCATGACCAGAAATCGGTCCGAGGTCAACCCGCCAGATTTCGCCGCGCTCCACTATAGAAGCTCTTTGCCTACCGGATCGCCATCGAGCCAAAGACGGTCTTCATCGTCGGTCGGGAGCTCTTCGTTACACCGAGCAAGAAGCTCGTCCAAAGTGTATTTAGGTCGTACATTCTTATGTACAACGATCCGATCATCTTCTATCCCGATACCTACTTTCGTACCTACATGTAGGTCCAGGGCAGCAAGTAGAGCAGGCGGAACAGCTAACATGACAGAACCGCCAACTTTGCGTAGATTCGTCGTATGCACAAGGGGCTCCTCACATTTAATAAAAGTAAAACTCAAATCGATCAAGACACCCTTTGATTTCACGATGAATAGGACCGATGCGTTAAGACATCTAAATTTAAGGTAGATCTTGGCTTATACGGACTCGCGAAGACTTGGTGGTTATTTCGCGTGCTAGGTACGGTGCTACTCAACACGATTTCCGGTCCATTGAACGTCGTAGTATCAGGTATATCTATGTCGTGGATACTTGGTATGGTTTTGACTCTAGCCGCTTCGCTCGTGTCCGTGATTGGGGTGTGCTACGGTGTTGTCGTTACGGTTAGGGTCGTACGCTCGGCATTGGTATATCACGGCAACCGCGTCTGGTCCTGGCTTGCCGTTGGGTTCACCGCATTAGCCTGGTTTAGTTCCATCATTTACGTCGCCGTTTCCTAGGCTTGAACCGTATTTACAACGATTCGGTCGTGTCAGAATACACTTCGCCTAACTGATTCACAAAATCTAGACTAACTTAAGCGAACCGGGTCAGATGAATCAGTTGTCAGTGAGTTATGGTGTGATTTGCGTTCGAGATCAGCAGAGCAGAGCGCATTGGTGCTTACTATTGGTACCGCCACCTTTATTCTGTTGCCAAAATCTATAGGCTCGCGCCCACAGTAAGACCGATGTCAGAACACAGATAAAAGTTGGGATCAAAAATCTCGAATCAAGCGTATCAACATATATGTACACACATAGCAAACTGCTAAGAGTGGAACCAAAAGCCGCAAAACACCATGTGAACGGCGTATGTTTGGTTCGGCGTAGAACTAGGTCGTCGAAGCGGAGCCAAGCCTGAATCACTGTGTTCAATTGGAAGCGGTGACCTTGATCCGGTTGACAGGATTTTACATCCTGAGATCTCTAGACAGATTCTTGCTCACTTGATAGGGCGGGGCTTCAGTTTGCTCGTCTTCCTAGTACTCACCCACGTTTAGTACGACTGTCCAGTTTGTCAGTCTTCGTGCGTGTATTCCTGCCAATACTCGATTGCGCGGAACCATATAAAAACTGTCACGGTAGCGCAACCGATCACAAGGAGTACACCCATCAAACTAAGAGAATCATCGGGTAATGCGGAAATCACAGTCAGCGTACCAGACAGAGCTGAAAGCGACCAATAGATTGCTCGGCGCTTCGGAGTTGCTATCGCCCAGCGGTCGAATCGCTTGAAGTACTCCCACACTTTATCCACCGCGCCGTAAAACCCCGTCATTGATGGCGGGGATATAAGGCGCACTATTCATTCAATTCGATGGATGCGTCGCTCGCCTCTTTGGCGCCGGAGGACGGCAGCGACGATCGATCCGTCCGATCCCGAGCCGCCACAGCATACGGCTATGAGCGTCGTTCCGGTGGTCTTCACCGTGGTCGGTGTCCTGCGTAATCCATCCTGCGCCTCAGCCGATTCGTTCCTAACATTTCGCGATGTGTGCGACGAGTAGCACTATAAAACAACTGGACGTTTGTTCTCCTTTTGGAAGGATAAATTGTTGTCGGCTTTGATTTTATCAAGCTAACAATTGCCGGTTGGAGGAGGGAGTCCCCAGAGTTGCTTGCAACTTATGAACTCACTTCTGTCGGATCGTACTCGCCGATCTGACTCTGCGCCTGAAGGGTGTGTCTCCATCCTTGAGGATGCAGGTACCGAAAAGGAACCGTTGCCTTTGTAAGGTCGACGGGAAGGTTTCGGGAAATGCCTCGTAATTTCATGTATTTGATTGATCGGGGTGAGGCACTGTGTGTACTCTGTACGTATGTATAGACACACGGCTTTGAGCGTAGGCATGCATTAAGCTGCCTGAACAATGGTCAGAAACATTCTGAGAGGAAGGTTTAGTTGACTTGGATTGCAGTATCCAATAGCCTAGGGACAGCGCGTGATCGGCAACGATCGGGTGTGAAGCGTCCTGACAATGTAATCCCCCGTATGGGGCGAGTTGTGATCGTGAGATCGCAACGAGGACTCTGCCAGTACCAAGGCGGACAAGATGCTAGGCTGGCGGGACGGGTGAACGTATGTGAATGGTTGATAAACGTCGTAATAAGTGACAGGCGAAAGGTTACTGAAACGCCTGAACCAAACGGTGCGTCGCAGGTTGTCTTCGTCTCTTTTGGAGACACACTGCCATCATGCGACCGGCGAACAGACCACACCCACCCCCGTCGTGTTGTTCAGACGGAACTCGGTAAGCCCGACACTGTGCCCATTGACTTCGTGTCGTTGGGCAGGAACGCCGCAAGGGGTTCTGTTGCGGTGGCGGGTAGAGGATGTCGGAAAAAGCGAATGCCGCACTGTAATGGTGCGGATACCGGACTGAAACAGGTTCGGCGACGAAAGTCGTGCCCACTTCCGACGGGTCTGCATCGCGAGATGACAGGCAAATACCCTAAACGGACGTCAGCTTTGTTGGCGTTCTCATTCAACCGGAGGACGGTGAATCGCTGTCCTTCGGGACGGGTTCCCGCCTCCTTGAACAAGGAGGACAGCATGAAAGTGCATCCTGATTCTAGAATGTCTGCGTCCTCCCGCGCTCCGGATACGTGGCAAGCCATTGATTGGCGCCATGTTGAACGAACCGTGAGGGGCATGCAGGTACGAATCGCGAAAGCTACGCGGGAACGCGACTGGCGCAAGGTGAAAGCTTTGCAACGGTTGTTGACCCGTTCGTTCTGCGGCAAGGCGTTGGCCGTCAGACGAGTGACCGAAAACCAGGGGAAACGGACCGCAGGTGTGGACCGGGAACTTTGGGAGACGCCAGCCACTAAACGTGACGCGATCGACACGTTGAACCGGAGGGGTTATCGACCCTCGCCCTTGCGGCGGGTGCGAATTCCGAAGGGGAACGGGAAGACGCGAATGTTAGGCATTCCGACGATGCGGGACCGGGCGATGCAGGCTTTGTACTTGCTGGCACTGGCACCGGTCGCGGAGAGCACTGCAGATCCGAACTCGTATGGGTTCCGGATCGGTCGATCCACGGCGGACGCGATGGCGCGGGGGTTTCAGCTCCTGTCAAGATCGGTCTCGCCACAGTGGGTGCTCGACGCGGACATTGAAGGCTGCTTTGATCATTTGGATCACGAGTGGTTATTGACCCATGTCCCGATGGACCGGGTCATGCTGAGGAAATGGCTGAACGCCGGGGTCGTTGATCTCGGTCGGTTCTACCGGACGGAAAGCGGAACGCCGCAAGGTGGGATCATCTCGCCGACGCTGGCTAATCTGGCGCTGGACGGTTTGGAGCCGTTGCTTAGTGCGCGATTCGTTGCGCGTTATCGCAGGTCAGCCCCTCGACCGAAGGTCAATTTGGTACGCTATGCGGACGATTTCATCATAACCGGCGTTTCGAAAGAGTTGCTGGCGAACGAGGTTGTACCGCTCGTGCGGACGTTTCTTGCGGAACGGGGGCTTCGGCTCTCGGAAGCAAAAACCCGTATCGTATCGATAGATCGGGGCTTTGACTTTCTTGGATGGCACTTCCGCTCTTATGGTGGTACGTTGCTCATCAAGCCTTCACAAAAGAACGTTCATGCGTTTCTGCGTAAGGTGCGAGAGGTCATCGAGTCCAATGCAACGTCCAAACAGGCTCATCTCATCCGACAGTTGAATCCGATCATTCGTGGTTGGACGAACTATCATCGGTACGTGGTGGCAAAAGAGACGTTCGCCTATGTCGAGCATCAGCTGTTCAAGGCCTTATGGCGTTGGGCAATACGACGGCATCCGAACAAAGGTTTGAGGTGGATCGCGGACCGTTACTGGTCTCGTTGGGAAACTCGATCCTAGGTGTTCGTCGATCGGTTTGTGAAACCGGCGAGTGGGAAGAACGTTCGACTTTTTCGCGCGACTGAAGTTCCAATCCAACGGCATGTCAAGGTGAAGGCGGATTATTGTCCGTTTGATCCAATTTGGGATGACTATGGAGAGGTTCGCCGCATTCGCGGCTTCAAACGCGTGGTCGGACACCGCAGGCAATTGTCTGCACTCTTTCATCGGCAGGAAGGTGTATGCGACCATTGTCAACAGGCAATCACGCACGACTCAGGATGGCATGTCCATCACGTTGTACCCCGTCATTCTGATGGGGGTGATTCGCTCGACGATTTGGTGCTGTTGCATCCGACTTGCCACGCGGCAATTCACGGTCGACAAAAGGTTGCGTAGCTGGCCTATTCAGTTAGGCTTTCGCTAGGCTTGAGCCGTGTGCGGGGAAACTCGCACGCACGGTTCTAAGGGGAGGGGCAGTCAGTAATGACTGCTCCTTACCCGACTCAAAGCCGTGAAAGTCCGACTTTACCCGACAACGCAGCAACAACACGCACTGGCGTGTCAGTTCGGCGCGGTACGGTGGGTCTACAACCACGCATTGGAGTGGCGTTGCACGGCTCGGCGAGAACGCCAGGAAAATGTCACGTTGCGCATGACGCTCGATCAACTGGTCGCGCTCAAGCGCCAACCTGAAACGGCATGGTTGAGAGACGCGGACAGTCAAGCGTTGCAGCAAGCCATGCGTCATCTCGACCATGCCTTCTCCCGATTTTTCAGAAAGCAATCCCGGTACCCGCGTTTCAAGCGAAGATTCGGCAAGCAAGCCATGGCCTACCCGCAACGCGTGAACGTGGTGGACGGCAACCGACTGTATCTGCCGAAGGTCGGTCGCGTCAAAGCCGTGCTGCACCGTGAGTTGATGGGCAGGATCAAGACCGTGACCGTGAGTCGCAGGGCAAGCGGCAAGTATTACGCGTCCATCCTGTGCGATGATGGCAAGGAACTACCTCAACCAGATCGTCACATCGACGAGGATAACGTGGTCGGCGTTGACCTGGGACTGACACACCTGGCGATCACGAGTGAGGGAGTGAAATTACCGAACCCGCGTTGCCTGGAAAAAGGCATGCGCAACCTCCGTCGCAAGCAGCAGGCGTTGTCGCGGAAACAGCGCGGCTCCGCCAATCGCGACAAGGCCCGTCTCCTCGTTGCCAAAGCCCACGAACGCATCGCGAACCAACGGCATGATGCACAGCACAAGCTGTCACGACAACTGATGGACGAGAACCAAGCCATCTGTGTCGAGACCTTGCGCGTGACCAACATGCTGAAGAACCGACGCCTTTCCAAGGCGATCAGCGATGCGGCATGGGGCGAACTGGTGCGAAAGCTCAAGTACAAGGCGACTTGGCATGGCAAACACGTGGAGTCCGTGGATACGTGGTTTCCTTCGAGCAAGCAGTGCTCGCATTGTGGCGAGGTGGTGTCTGAACTCCCCTTGTCGACAAGGACGTGGGCATGTCCGACGTGTCATCATCGGCACGATCGCGATGTCAATGCGGCGTTGAACATCAAGGCTGAGGGTATCTTGAAATTAAAGGCGGCAGGGCTGTCCGTCTCTGCCTGTGGAGGCCTGCGTAAGACCGGCGAATGGCCGGCGGTAGCCATCGAAGCAGGAAGCCCCTTCCTTAAGGGAGGGGAGCAGTCACCCACTCTTGAATCGGCTTATAAACTCAATTGCTGAAATCCATCGTTTTTCAATTATCCGTGAACTCTGATTCAATCAAGTGGGGACGACCGGAGCAAGCCTTTGCTCAACAATGATTCTTCGAAACCGTAAAGGCTGATAGGTTCAATTGGCGCCGAGATGTACGTCTACATTCAACGTAACGCTCATCAGAAGTCGAAAAAGTACGCGTGTAGAGCGTGCAAGTCACGGCGAAGCACCGCAGTCAAACCTAGTTTGAATAGACGTACTACGCGGATTAACCGGAAAGTCACATTGAAGTTCCTGCAACCAAACCAATATCAGCCAGAAATCTCACAGCTGTATGAAGAGATCGCCAGTGTGGTCCTCCAGCTACTTCCTGAGGCGAGGGTGGAACACATAGGTGCTTCGTCTATCCCAGGGGCGATTTCTAAAGGTGATCTCGATATCTTCGTCGGCCTAGATAGAGAAGAATTGGAGCGAGTAATTACGGAATTGGAAAGAAATGGATATCGAGTAAAGCCGAACACGTTGCGAAACAAATCTCTATGCATGCTGGAGATCGATTCGTACCAATACCCAGTTGCGCTACAAGTCGTAGCCAATGGATCACGTTTCGAGATGTTTCTCGCGTTTCGCGATGCGATTAGAAAAAGCGAAGCGTTACTTAGAGAATACAATCAAATGAAATACTTATGCGAGGGAATTAGCGAAAATTGTTATCGATCACGGAAAAGCGAATTCATCGAGAAGGTTCTGAGCTCGGTGCAGGACTAGAACGATCTCCCTTCAACGGATTCAAGCTCTATATAGAGGAATAAAGCTCTCACTCACCACACGATCCCGAGCCGTTCCTTCATTTCTTGAGTACGCAGCCACGGTTTTCCTGGAATTCTCTGGATGAGATCCGTGAACACACACTGAAAGTACTGATCCTGAACTTTAGGCGTTTGCTTCGCCGCCAAGTCAGCCGGTATCAAGGGCATTACGTCTTGCCAAAGTCGCGGACGAGCGTACTTCGTGAACATGCGCTGCTCTGCTTGTGCTCGCGAAATGGAACGACCGTCTATGTTCATATAGTCACAGAATATCTCAATGATTCGATCCGGGGTTAGCGATTCAAGGTTAGTTAATCCGTACGCAAGATCGAATAAGTCACGACCTTTGTCTCGCTGCAGGAGTGCTCGGAGCTTAGATGCTAGCATCTCCTCGGAGGAAAATGTAGGAATCTCGACCTCGCCATTAATCCATGGGTTTACGACCTTGAATTGCTTTGTCACGGGTCCGTCAAACGCTCGAATTTCGCGTGTGCTGATTTCGATCTTTAGTCGGATAGGGACGGCATTGGTTTCGTCTGATTCGACCTGAAAGCGTAGTTTCGGTGCCACAGAACTCTGTACGAATTGTGCCCGACCCAGCCACGGCTCGAGTAGCTCTCTGAGTCGATCGACAATTGGTCCTATAGGTCCTTTTGTTGTGCGTACTAAGTCGATATCTTCCGAATACCGTAGTGGATGAGAGAAGTGCAATTTGTGCAATGCCGTACCGCCTCTAAACCTAAGTGTCTCGCTGAGCGTGTGATCACCGAATATCTCGACGAGTACTCGACTAATGATCAGATCCTGTTCAACCTGTCTTGGTTCTACCCAAGGTACGACGTTAGACCAAGCGACGATATTTTGTGTCGGAATCACAGATCGAGCTCGACCGGACGTCGTGAGAATACTCGCCACTTTGTGTCACGGACGGCAGGATCGGATGAAAAATTAGAATCAAGTGAATCGCGATCAAGCTCAGTCCAATGAAGTGAACCACGCGATAGTAGTCGCTCGTACAAGCGATTAGCTAACGAATCTTCGCCAAGCCAAGCTAGAAGATAGCCAAGTCTTTGAACTACTGACTTCTCTACACCCTTACATAGTGCAGAAAGCTGATTAGGGTCTATGGAATCTGAAAGTTCCGAAAGGACTGTAGCGACGGTATCGATCCCGCCACTAGCGTGGGTGTAGCGGAGCAAGTCGAGCGCGGTCAGCGCGGCCGATGAGACTCGCATCGTCCCAGTGTCGGTCTTGTAATCTTCAAATCCGGACTGAAAAGAAGATACTTCTCTTCGGTAGTAGAAGACGATCAGATTGCGTCCAGTACGAATCTCGGGAAGCCTTTTCCCGCACACAACTTGAAACCGCATGACTGCCTGGTGCGATGCTCCATGCAATTCTGCTGCTTTAAGCAAGCTGACATAGTAGGTTGCCTCCTCCCACTTCATCATCGAGTCGATGAACCAGGACGGAGGGGGAGAACCCAATGCGGCATACTGTGGCGGTATTACGACATAAAATCCTTGGCGCGGATTCAAGAGCTTCCGAGATCGCTGTAATCGTTCGGCCGACTCTAAAAAGGATCGGTGTGAAATACCAAGCGCGGTTTCAGCCTCGGTGGCAATAAATACGATTCGGCCTTCGGACAATAGCCTGTCGAGGTACTTGGATAACGCGTTACGTTGTCGAGTCATGTATAGATATCCGATTTATACACGTAAATATAAACATAATTACTGAAACGAAGTAACAATCACTTCAAAGACGTTCGCAATAAGTGCTTTGACCAAACTGCGGCAGTACGGAGTGCAGCTTCGCTGGCGATCCAGTTTCCAGTAACGAAATGTGTCATCGAGGGAGACAGGTGCGACGTCTATTAAGCACGATGCGCCCTACTCACTCGTTTTTTGAGGCAGGAACGAGGAAGTATTTCGAGATGGTTCCCCAATAATTCATCCTAACAAGAGCGTAGCGCAACACCTATGAATGAAAAGATCCCACCCAATCCGCGGCGCGAAGTTTTTGCCGACATTGAACGTCTCAAACTGCAAAGTAACGTGATTGAACTCGACGAGAGTGGCTACACGGTCATCGAACGGTTACTCGACAACGACACGGTAAGCCGCGCGCAACAGGCTATTCTCGATCAATTGGAACGCAAGACCGGAAGTCGGCCCGACCTCGAAACGTTTGACGGCGAACTGCCATTGGCATATTTCCTGTTGTTCGAGAATCCCGTGTTTGAAGAGATCTTGATGAACGAGCGGATGCTTGCCTTGTCCACCTACCTGCTGGGTCAGAGTTTCTTGTTGTCGAGCATGATCTGTCATGCGCGAGGTCCGAAGAACGCCAACATGGCGCTCCACAGTGACACGCCTGGACCACAGCCATTCTCTGCGATGTGCAACGTCGCTAACTGCAATATCGCCCTAGTGGATTACAAAAAGGAGGCTGGCTGTTTTGCCATCGTTCCGCGCACTCAAGATCTGTGTCGTCCGCCGAGTAGGTCCGAGACAGATGTCTACAACAATCCCTTCGTTAAAGCGATCGAAGTTCCTGCTGGGTCGATGATCCTGTACCACAGCAATACGTGGCACGGAGCTTACCGTCGGGATGTGCCAGGTATTCGAATGAACCTGGCGATCTTAATGTGTCGCAATCACCTCTCGACACAGGAGTTTATTCGAGAGTCCGTTACCGAGGAAATGCTTGAGCGGAACGACGAACGATTCGCGATGCTGTGCGGCCAGTATCTGTTCAATGGTTGGCGCGAGGAAGGTCCCGACCTGGGTCGCGACGCCGCTCGCCTCGCGGCGTTGGGCAAAGCACAGCTTGATTGGCGGTTCGGTTGATTGACCTAGCGTTAGCTCTATTTTCTGTCTGGTAACTCGTAGACGTTGTTCACGAACCGACAACCAAGCTGCAACTGATACATGGCATCATATTGTTTCACGACGAACAAAACCGAGGCGTTAAGCCATCTCAATTGGAGATAGATTCATGATTGTCAAGTTATGGCGCGGCGAGTATGGACTCGCGAAGACCTGGTGGTTATTTGGCGTGCTAGGTACTGTGCTACTCAACATGATTTCTGGTCCGTTGAACGTGGTGGTCTCAGAAATATCTATGTCAGGGATACTGGGCATCGTTTTGACTTTAGCCGCAGTGCTGCTGGCTGTGATAGGGGTTTGCTATGGAATCGTCGTAAGCGTTGGCGTCATACGCGCCGCGCAGGCATATCGCGGTAACCGAATCTGGTCTTGGCTCGCAGTTGGAATCACCGCATTAGCTTGGATAGGAGCGATT
Organism: Candidatus Azotimanducaceae bacterium; assembly: GCA_965220235.1. Classification (GTDB taxonomy): domain Bacteria; phylum Pseudomonadota; class Gammaproteobacteria; order Pseudomonadales; family Azotimanducaceae; genus Bin55. The sequence goes on from OZ244815.1 coordinate 1,503,735, forward strand.
ACATACGTTGCTCTAGTCTAAGTTGGCTCATAACCTATTCGTTGATATCAGAATGACATGAGAGAGCAACAACACACTAAAACTTCAATTTACGGTGTCGCGTGTTGTTTTTCGTTATCGCTCTGAAAGCGAATCTGACGTCTGCACGGTTTCCGACGCAGAATCGCAATCGACTATTGTCTAGATTCCTGTTGTTCGATCGTAAATCGTCTCCACGACTGGTACGCTCGAATCCACATTATCGTAGCGACTAATAGAAAAACAACGAGAAGGGCAAATTGAGGAATCGAATCGAGCGAACCCCTCGAATACAACATCAACGAACTGACCGTAAGGACGAGAGCAGAGACGACCCAATTGATTGTCGTTCTTTTCTGACTGCTCCGCACCCATGCGTCATATCGCTTCCAAGTCTTAGTTACAACGTTCAACTAGAACCTATAAATTTAGTGCTCGGTTGGATTTTATGTCCCGCAGCGTCGTCACGGGCGTTCGCATCATAGGTCGCGGAAGAGTGCGTTCATAGAAGACGTACTGGCTTCTGTACAGGACTGACTTAGAGTCACCGAGCAAGTAGATAACCACCGTTCGGATATAGATGCACTACCGTCCAACAAGACTGAATAGCCTCGGAGCCTTGCACAAAATAAACTGCAAATGTGCTACTTCGCGAAGAGCAGAGTTTTTAGTAGAAAATCCTCTGTATTGTTCGTGAAAATTGACGTGTTAGAGCTTTCGGATTCAACTGCTCGCATCATCACGTAGGAGATGGATTCATGTTGCGATTCATTGTTGTGAGTATGGTACTGGTACTCCTCAGCACTCCGTTGTTGGCGGAGGATCAGAAATCAAGCAGGCAAGCGCTGTTTGGCGATTTGCATGTTCATACGCGATTATCTTTCGACGCGTGGGGATTTGGAGTTCGGACATCGCCGGATGACGCCTATCGTTTTGCGAAAGGAGAAGCAATCGATCATCCGAGCGGCTATACGATTCAACTTGATCGACCGCTCGATTTCTATGCAGTTACCGACCATGGGATGTATCTCGGCATACTCGATGCCGCTGCAAATCCAGACCATCCTGTCTCGCAACTTGAAGGCGCCGAGGCAATCAAGGAAGAGATGACCCACGCCGAACTTCGTGGTAACTATCGCCAGAACTTCGCGTTTGTGCAAGAAAACCCAAATACCGAAGTGCTCAAGAGCTCATGGCAGCGGGTCATTGACGCTGCGGAACGACACAATGACCCGGGTACTCTAACGACGTTTATCGCGTATGAATTTACCTCAAGCGTCGGTGGCAACTTACATCGAAACGTCATCTTCGCTGGTTCAGAAGCACCGGAGCAACCGTTCAGTCGGCTTGACTCTCCAAATCCGGAAGATCTTTGGCACTGGATGGACGAGCAACGAGCGCAAGGCATTGATCTAATAGCCATTCCTCATAACTCGAATAAGTCCAATGGGCGGATGTTCGAATCGACGACATTCGATGGAGAGGTGCTCACTACCGAGTATGCGGACTTCAGAATGCGGAATGAACCACTCGTCGAGGTCACGCAAGTCAAAGGTACGTCAGAAACTCACCCGTTCTTGTCGCCCGAAGACGAGTGGGCTGGATTTGAAATCACATACTATCGAGTCGCTAGTTGGCTCCTTAGCCAACCGTCCGGCAGCTACGTGAGAGACGCATACAAGAAAGGTCTTGCGATGGAAGCGGAATACGGATTCAATCCATATCGCTTTGGATTAGTAGGTGCTTCTGATACGCATAACGCAGGATTTCAGTTTGAGGAAGAAAATTACACTGGCAAGATCGGTCAATTTGATGGTACCCCTACACATCGAGGATCGGTGCCGGTTACACCCGCATCCGATGAAGCGCCTGCTGCTTATGCGAGAAACTACTTTGGCAGATGGAGTTCCGCCGGATTAGCTGCTGTATGGGCGGAGGAAAACACGCGTGACTCGATATTCTCGGCGTTTAGACGAAAAGAGACCTTCGCAACCTCGGGACCACGAATTCGCGTGCGACTTTTCGCCGGTTACGATTTGCCTGAGGATATGGACTCAGTTGATCTCTTGGAGAACGCGTATGAGGGTGGTGTACCGATGGGAGGGGATTTGGCACTTCTTGACGAGGGCGTACCGTCGTTGCTCGCGTGGGCTGCAGCGGACCCTCGGGGTGCTTCGTTAGCGCGTCTGCAGATCGTAAAGGTATGGGTCGAAGATGGCGATGAGAGAGAAGCAGTGTATGACGTAGCCTGCTCGGATGGACTCGAAGTGGACCCCGACACGAGTCGATGTCCAGACAATGGTGCGGAAGTCAATTTAGAGGATTGTTCGATTACAGAGGGTGTCGGCTCAGAAACACTGATAGCGAAATGGAAGGATCCAGATTTCAGGAATGACCAGCGCGCTGCTTACTATCTCAGAGCGCTAGAGAACCCGACCTGCCGCTGGTCGACGTGGGACGCGATTCGTGCAGACGTCAATCCACGACCGGATTTGCCGCGAACACTTCGCGAACGTGCGTGGTCTTCCCCGATTTGGTTTGAACCGAACCGCTAGAACAGGCGAGCAACTCTCTACTGCAAAGTAAACCGTGAGGTTGTTCAAGCGTTCACGTTCGTAACAGTAGTCTGGAGACTTTGTAGAGAAGTCTTCTGGCCGATGAAAAACTCACCCGTGACGAGCGATCTACGGCTGGGAATATCGAACTATGGGAGATCGTAGGTTCTTTCGTGCAAGTCCATCAAATCCACATTTAGTTTCAGATCGATGGCACTTCGTTTACCGAGATCATTTACTCGATTCATTCGCGAGCCGCTAATCATTTGCCTAGTCATTGGGCTACTACTGTTCCTGCTTGATCAGCTTTTGGATTCACGTGACCCCAAGACCATCGAGCTGACCAAATCTGAAGTGGAGCAACTTGCTGCGCAATGGCTAGATCAGATGGGTCGTGAACCACTGCCTGAGGAACTTGCGAGTCTTGTCAACGAGCTCGCTCAAGAATCGATGCTCGTTAGTGAAGCACAAAGATTGGGTCTCTCGGAAGAAGACGTGATCATTGATCGACGCTTGATCCAAAAACTACGATTTCTCGTGGAGGATTCCGCAGTTGTTGTGCCTGCGTCAATGACGGACCTTGAAAGCTACTTCAATGCGAATCTGTCTCGTTATGAACAAGGCGCGACGATCTCGTTCACGCATCGGTTTTGGGACTCGGTTGATGAGGAGATCGACTGGAAACAGGCGCTTACTCGACTAAACGGTAAAGAAGAGGACGATCAGTTAGGTAAACCGTTTATGTCGGGTAAGGACTTCAAGGATGCTACCTTACAACGCGTATCGAATGACTTTGGCGATGCTTTCGCCTCTGCTGTCCTTCAGCTTGAAGCGAATGGCGAGTGGAAAGGTCCAATAACGTCCAGGTATGGCGTTCATCTTGTTCGAGTCGATAACGTAACACCGACCCGTCAATCCGATTTTGAATCGGTGCTCAACCAAGTCCGTAGTGACTTTGATCTTGAACGTCGTGAGGAGGCTTTCAAGTCTTACCTCACCCAATTACGTGACGAGTACACGATCGTCTTACCTTAGCAGAGCAAAGAAAGTACTAGTGCGTTACCTCTGTGTATTGATCGGGCTGGTAGTTGGCTGTCTGACATTTTCTTCGGAAGCAATTCGTGCACATGAAGTCCGTCCAGCGTACTTACGCATCGAGGCGACGGAGCAACAACCCGCATCGCAATCTATAGCAGATTCCTACGACGTCCTGTGGAAGCACCCGCTTAACCAGGAAGGGGCACGGCTAACGCCGGTTTTCCCTGAACACTGCACTGAAACACAGCTCGCATTAGACGAAATTGCTGGACCGTTAGTTACCCGACAGCTGCGCCTCGAGTGTTCAGAAGAGTTGACGGGTAGTGTGCTTTCGATTGCGGGACTCGAGTTAACCATCACCGAAGTTATGGTGCATGTAACGCTTGGCGACGGAGAAACGTCTACCTATTTACTGAAGCCAACGAATCCGTCGGCCATCATCGAAGCAAGCGGAATCCCGGTATGGAGTTACTTGCTCCTTGGTTTCGAACATCTGCTATTTGGCATCGATCACATTCTTTTCGTAACTGCGTTGATGTTCTTCGTGACTCGGATAAGCGCTCTCATCAAGACCATCACGGCGTTCACGGTAGCGCACAGCGTCACTTTGGCGTTGTCTGCGTTACAGTGGGTTTACGTACCTCAACAACCGGTCGAGGCAGTGATCGCTCTGTCGATCTTGTTTCTTGCGACGGAGCGACTCCGTGAGAGAGCGGATCGTCCGAATCCAGATTCGATGGTTCGCAATCAAACGTGGGTCGTCGCGTTTGTATTCGGGTTGTTGCATGGCTTTGGTTTTGCCGGCGCACTAGCGGATATTGGGTTGCCCAAGGGAAATCTACTTGGTGCTCTTTTCTTATTCAATGTCGGCGTTGAGCTCGGTCAGTTGCTGATCATCGCGTTCGGCTTATGCGTTATTTGGATAGCGAGGAGAGTCTGGATTACTGCTCCACAGTATCTCGTCAGAGCGCCGCTGTATGTTGTGGGGAGCGCGGCTGCGTACTGGGTTATCGAACGAACAGTCGGAATCTTGTGGTAGGCAGGTCAACTAAATTCAATTAATGTTCATTTGACGGTATCGATTCAATTTGCTAATCGGATTAGTCGCCGCTCTCTATCGCCCAACCTCTATCAAGTAACTGCACTGAGGCATACACAGGTTGACCATCCGGTCGTGATGCTTGGTACCTGGCGAATAGAAAATGGTTAGGTTTTGCGGCTTGCTCAATCATCGACCAATCAATACCAACGAGCGGCACTTTAATCCGACCAGACCATCGAGGATCGCCCCTGTCTTCGACCTTTCCGATACATAGGTAGAAGAAGCGCACGCCGATTGTTCCTTGTGCGTATGGTCCGAAGAAGTCAGGCTCAGGAAGGTTCTTTGAGGTTCTGACGGTAACCTCGAGTTCAAACTCCACCGGTCCAACTGCGCCTTCGAGAACTTCGATGTAGTCGAGTCGTTCAGCTTTCGAACCTTTGCCGCGTTGCAGACAGAACGCGTAGTTACTTGGTGGATCTTTTAGCTGGATTATTAATTTCAGTAGTTGATTTGCCATCGTGGAAGAAGGGGTCGTTGAAAAGAGAACGGTATCCGTTTATTAAGCGAAGGTTCATTTCACGAGTCGAAATCGTAATCTAATGGGCTCGATCTGGAGATATCCTATGCAAACAGCTGATCGTGAGCTAACGAAAAACGCGCCGGGACAGGTACTATGCCCGTCGTTCGTAGTTCATCTAACATAACGGCAGACGATACACGAGGGATATTTTGTGTCCGTCTCTACAGTCTGTTGGTCTTCCGGTCTGACTCACACAAAAACCCGCAGCGGACGTTAAGACGATTTCGAACGTTCACGGAATAAGAGAGTTTCTGTAAGTCGATGGTTAAAGCGAAACCCACCCAATTAATCGAGGGAAGTTTGGACTCCGACTTCGTTCCAGGTCCAGTCGAGTATCACGCTCTTCTGCCGCCAGGCTACTCGGAAGAATCTGAGCCGGTTCCTCTCGTTCTGAACTTGCACGGTGGAGGCGGCAATCGAGAAGCGCTGCGAAACCAGCAACCCAATATCGAAGCACTCTTTGCAAGTGGCAGAATCCCTCCGACGTTGGTTGTCACTCCGAGTGTCTCACCGCGCTGTTTTTACATGAACTACAACGATGGGTCGGAAAAGTGGGAATCATTTCTTATCGGACCGTTTCTTGAGCATCTCCGCGATCGATTTCGTGTTCGGACTGACCAACGTGGGACAATGGTGACTGGTATTTCGATGGGCGGAATGGGGTCACTACGACTCGCATTCAAGCATCCAGGACTATTTGGTGCCGTTGCCGCTATGGAACCCGGCATCGAACCGATTAGTGATTTCAAAGAAATGCGGGCTAAGCATCGGTTTTTCCGCGACGACCTATTGATGACGACCATATTTGGAAATCCGATTGATCGTGAATATTGGAACGCAAATAATCCAGCGACTATTGCACGGCACAACGCCGAAACTTTGAAGAGTTCTGGACTCCGAATCTTTTTAGAGGCAGGGGATGAAGACGCTTTCTGGTTGTACGAGGGAACCGAGTACCTTCACCAAGTGCTCTACGATCTAAAAATCCGCCACGAATATCGACTCTATTACGGTGCGGATCATGTTGGTTCCACCGTTGCACCTCGTGCTGATGAATCCTTCGCATTTCTCGGGAATACTCTGGTCGATCCTGAACCGGACCCGATAGTGGATGCCACGAGAATTTGGCTCGCTACTCTAAAACGCGATCTCAATGAGGCAGATCATTACGGATTAGACGAGGATTTGGTCAAGAAGATCTAGACCCACATGTTGGTCAATTTTGAAGGGTTGGATGGCACCGGATTAGCTGTTTCGATGCATCGAACTCACACGAGATAATTCGAGGTTGCTCACAAACATGAGCCGAGTTCGGTCGAACTCGCGTGAACACCATACCGACATGTGAAATCGGCAACCGTAACAAGGAGATTGAAGTGCCTGAACACGTAATGAAACTCGAGAACAAGCTAGTCTCTGATTGGCAACAACCGGTTAATCGATGGGCAGACCTTCCGGATTCAATTCACAACGACTCGGTTGCTACAAAGATTGGAATGAGAGGTGGTACGATCCCTGGCACCGTTCACTTAAATCACTTTGTTCCGTTGATTCAAGACACTTGGGGAATGAGGTGGTATGAGAACGGTGCAATTTCGATGTACTACACCTTCGCTACGACTCACAAAGAAGACGTGAGAGCCGTCATGGTGAACCCGTTGCCGGGCGTCTCGTCCAAAGTTGACGCATACGTTGAAACACCGGAAGAGAGAATCGTATGTAAAGGTTCGCTATCTGTTGGGAGTCCTGCCGAGCCAAATTACGTGGCAAGTCTGCCGCTGGAGGATTCGCCGAGATCCGAACTACGCATTCTTGATCAGATGGAAATTGGGATGGCATGTCCGGAAGTGGACGACGTAATTGCGACTGAAGGTGAAGGTAGTGGCGCGTACGAAGGAATCGTTGAGTTGCCGACTGGTCTATTTCAGATGCTTCAAACCGGTGCGCCAACGGGAACACTAAAGAAGGCAGTAGGGTTTTATGGTGCTACTGAAATCCGAACCTTGAAGGGACCAATTCGAGTCGACACGGAATATCGACGCGTTGGTAAGGTGGTGTGCCTAGGGGTAAGCCCGAAGACCGAGTACGTATGGATCGACTCTCAACTTATCGACAAGTTGACGGGCAACGCCGTCGCAGAGATGCGTCAGTTCACGCGCTTTATGAAAGCATCATCGGATCTTTGGCGCTCGTCTTCCTAATATTCGTGTGAATCCCTTTACCGGATCCTACTCTGAGTTTCGGTACGGCAAAACCAGTATCGGACTTGGATTTCGATGAACTTCTGGCCCAGTTGTAACCGTAATTTACATTTAGCCGTTTAAATGTAAATTACGGTTCAGTTTTGGTCGTATATGTTCGAGTTATTCAGAGAAACTTACCCTAGTACCGTCGATCGGCTGTTTAGAAACAGACTCTCTGAGAAATGTGATGGGGAGTAATCAGCTAGTCAACATGAAATGACTTCGGGTGAAATCATGTGTCTCGTGGAAGAACGTGTCAGAGGGATTCAAAGACTCTGACCCAATTTGTTCTGAATTTACGTGTAGTCGAAATCGGAGCCACTCCACTCATTGCAATAGTCAGTCTGAGAACGCAACATGCACATCGTCCTATATGAACTTGCACCTACGCGGTCCGCACGATGTCGGTGGACACTAATGGAAGCAGGGCTTGAATTTGAGTCTCGAGGAAACTCATCGGAGGTCTTCGACGGCGAAGAGCTGAGGCGGCTCCACCCACTCCGAAAACTACCGGCCGCTGTCATTGACGGAAAACCACTATTTGAATCCGCGGCCATTTGCACCGCAATTTCAGATCTGGTACCTGAACGGAGTTTGATTGGGCGACCAGGAACATGGGAGCGCGCGCTCCATGATCAGTGGACATCGTTCGTCCTTACGGAGTTGGAATCGTGGCTGTGGAGCACCGACCTCAATACAGACGAAAACGGTTTCCTCATGCCGCGTGAAGATCAAGTACCTGCGATCGTGCAACAAAATCGAAAGATGGCTCGACGTTCCGCAGCTGTGTTGGACTTGCATTTAGAGCATACAGACTTCCTAGTTGATAACCGATTCATGGTCACTGACATCATCTTCGGCTACACGGTCTCTTGGCTAGAAGAGCTCGGATGGATTCATGAATTTCCGCACCTGACTGCGTACCTTAATCGGTTGCGTACGCGAGAACACTGTACGTTGCCGTTGCATTCGTAGCATGCAGGTATTTCGAATAACTTATTGATTTATAAATGTATAGTATGTTTTTGAATTATAAATGATACGTTTAATTTCATTCCCACCGAGGTACTTCAAAACCGAATGTGGGTCAAATCGAGTTCTGCCGGAGAGTGCGCTCACATACACAATTCGTCTAGAGGATCTAGAACACACCGCCTGAGCTTTCGAGTAAAACTCTTGCTGACTAATATGCCCAATCCTTGAACCAGATAACTGCGATGCGTTTCTGCGAGCAATCGATCACCTTCGCCAATGGTGTCGAAGGTCAGCATGTAGACATTCTGTCGGCTTCACCAGTGAACTATTTCCAAGCCATTAGTGAATCTGCCCAGATGCCGAAGATAACGGTTGACGGCAAACTCTTCGTTCCGGTTGACGGCGCTCCGCCTTTTCCTTTGGTCATCGTCGCACCTGGAAGTCTTGGCGTTGCACCTTCGCATATCCAACACGCAGAAACAATCAATGGACTCGGCGTCGCTACCTTCATCCTTGACAGCTTTGGCGCTAGACAGGTGACCTCTACCGTTGCAGACCAAACTCAGTTTTCTTTTGCTGCGAGCTCGTACGATGTGTTGGCTGCATTGCAGACGCTTGCGGAGCGTAGTGAAATTGATGAGAAGCGAATTGGTGCTCAAGGACATAGCCGCGGCGGATCCGCTGTTATCACGGCGGCAACTCGCCGTTTCGCCGATCCCGTAGTTGGGCTGGAAACGGGATTGGTCGGCGTACTGGCCGCGTATCCGTGGAGTGGGCAGCAATTTCTAGATCCCGGAATTGGCAACAGTGAAATTCGCGTCCTTATGGGCGATATGGACGAGTGGTGTTCCGTAGCCCAAGTTCAAGGACATTGTCAAGCGATCCGCTTAACCGGTGGCTCAGTGACGATGCGCATCTTTCAAGGTGCGCAGCACAGTTTTGATCGCGACACGCCGATTGTTGAGATTGAAGAAGCAGCGGTCGCTCGAAATGCGCCCATCGTCTACATACGTGATGACGGTGCCATGATCCACCCGACAAGCGACGTGGCCGACACGTCACTCGTCGACCGAGACACGATGGTGTACTCGATGAAGTCGGGTTACGGCAAAAGGGGTGCGCGGATCGGAAGCAACGAGGGAGAAGCGGCAGAGTTTCGTGACGACATGATTCGTTTTTGGTCGAGGATACTCGACTTATAAACCTATGCCATAAATCAGCGAGTTCGTGCAGACACGATTTACCTAATACGTTTATTTCGCGTGTTTTAACGATGTTAGGACATCATGAAGCGAATTGACCACTTCATGTCCTAGACGACGAAATTCTGGGGATGGTTCGACGAGATCAGGTACCTGGAATACCGTGCATCCCGCATCTACGGCGGAGCGTACGCCATTTTCTGAATCCTCAAACGCCCAACATAGATGTGCGTCTACCCCGAGACGTTCCGCTGCTAGTAGGTACGGTTCTGGATTCGGTTTGCTCTGTTTGACGTCGTCCCCGGTCACTACGACCGAGAAATAACTACTCAGTTTTGAAAGTGTGAGCTTCGATTCGGCGGTGTGTGCATGTGGAGATGTTGCAAGACCGCATGGGAATTGATTCTGTGCCGCGTACGTTAGAAGCTCCACTGCGCCGGGTTTGATGTCTGCGGGTCGATGATCGACAAATTCGTGATAGAGTCGTTGACAGAGCGGACCGATTTCTTCCCAAGGAAAGTCTTGACCGTAGCCATCCTTCAGGATTTCACCGATCTCCGGGCCGTGTCGTCCAACGCAACGCATGTAGATATCTATATCGGTGCGATACCATCCGACGTGATGACATGCTTGAACAAACGTTTTCCGTGCGATGGTTTCGGTGTCGAGTAAGAGACCATCGAGATCGAAAATTAGCGCGGTTGGGGACTGTTCTGTTCTGCGACGCGTCATCGCAAGGTATGCAGATAAGGAACGTTACGTCGATTCTTATATTCGAGCGCAGTCGAAAGTGTCTGCGACGGAATGTTTGCGATCTTTGACCTCTCGATCATTCGGTCTATCGATAAGCCGTGATTTGGATTAGGAAGCGCTTTGGATTCGCCTGATCGCACGACGTAGTTCCTTTTTGAGTTGCTTAGCGTGAGTGAGCCAAATAGTATGGGCTGCGCCGTTGATAGTGACAAACTCCCCGCTTGGCAGTAGAGAAGCCAATTGACGAGTTGGCCACGCCGGGCGAGTATCTTCAGATCCGTAGATAAAAGTTGCGGGAATCTCGCAATCGGCAATTCTTCGTAACAATGTTGAATGCTTGATGTACTCACGCCAAGATTGATTGCACTCACTATTCACTTTTGGATCTGCGGTGAATCTAGCGTCGCCGAGATCTTCGCCTCTACGAGACAGATTTCGATGATAAGCGCTGTGCCAAGTACGGTCATTCACGATCCTACCTCCTGCGAGGCCGATGAGTCCGATGACGTTTCGGGGGAAACGCAAAGCGTACGCGAGCGCTAAATCGGGACCGAAACTGTGTCCCCCGACAATGCAACGGTCTACGCCGTAAGTTTGTCGGACACACTCGGCGTCATTGATGAGCGTCTGTACGGTGTAATCACCGTCCCAGTCGGATCGACCACAACCACGTGGTTCGAATCGAATGATCTGGCAGACATCCTCAATTAGAGTGGCAACGGGCGCAAGATAATCGTCGCACCCTGGTCCGCCGTTGAACATTAGGAAAGCTTGACCTGAACCGCTCGTACACGTCCAGAGATTTGCGTTATTGGATTGAACGAACTGTTCGTGGTATGCGTTGCTGCTCAACTAGCTGCTGTCCTCAACTCGGCAGATCCAGACAAAGACATTTGACATAGCGATTGACATGCAGTGCTCAATCCGGCTCAACGGTGTGTTTTGATGTTGAGCACCATATACCAGTGGAAGTCGATCCGAACTAGAGGTCGTGTTTCCTACGCGGTGCATCGCTCGTAGTACACAGCGGAGCCCACCGAATTTTGTAATCCTACTGATGCGGTGCGTTCGAATTAGCGTCAACAATTCAGTTATCGGGCGACGGGACTGCAATCCGGCGACCATGTCTCTCATTTCTCTAAACTCTAGCCAAAAAGAGCATGCGTGAGTCGTGCTATCCATTGAACGAGTACTCAGTCTGAACACGTTGATAGATTGCAAGTTCGTGAGAAATTAGAGGGCGAATCCATATAAGCCAATTAGAATCACTTGAGATTAAACCGGCTGAACAGAGGAGAGCGAAAGATGTCGGAAAGCTACGTTCGGCACGGCTACGGAACGGTGCGACCGTATCTGTACGGTGCATACGAATTACCTGAGTTCTTAGCGACCGTCTTTGGTGCCGAAGAGATTGAACGACACGAAGCCGATGATCGTCGTGCCGCGCACGTCGAATTGAAGCTCGGTGATAGCGTCATGATCGTCGAGGCTGGAGAAATCCCTCCTGAACACGATACGACAGAGGCTTCGGTTTACGTGTATGTAGAAGACGTGGACACGGTGTATTTCAAAGCAATCGATGCGGGTGCCGAGTCGATTTCAGCACCCGAAACCCAACCTTACGGTGAAAGGAGTTGCGGCTTTACCGCGTTCAAGAATACTTGGTGGGTGGCGACCTATCTAAATAGGTAAGTTCTTGTAAATACGGAGATCGTTGGAAGGGGCGCTCGTGAATCACGTGAATAGCTATTCTCTCACACTCATCTGGGCTTAACGATATGCTCGAGCGGAGAAGTCGTGCACGCGCGATTGTAGGCTCGATCGTGTTCTTCTTCATCGCTCCATTTGTAGTGGGTGGTGTTGTCCCGTATATATTGGTAGGTTGGCAATTTGATGATCTCTACTTTGGCTTCGGCGAGATGAGAATCGTTGGAAGCGCAGTGATCTTGACGGGATTGGCATGTGTTCTCGAGTGCTTCGGTCGATTCGCTCTTGAAGGGCGCGGTACACCTGCCCCGGTGTTGCAGACTGACATACTGATCGCGTCAGGTCTTTATCGATTCGTGCGAAACCCAATGTACATCGCTGTCTTGATGATCGTTTTGGGTCAAGCGTTGTTCTTCGGACAAATCCTGTTATTCGGCTATGCAGTTCTGGTGTGGGTTTTGTTTCACACGTTTGTTCGATTCCACGAGGAACCACAGCTGCGGCGGAGATTTGGTACGTCGTACGCGACGTATTGCCTTCATGTACGTCGTTGGTGGCCACGAGCTACGCCTTGGAATGCACCGCGAAACTCAATCTCTGAGCTTTAATCGTTAAGTATTCAAAATGTCCCATAGAAACTTGGAGGATGTTCGTAGAGGTCGTACCTCATCGAAACCTAACAGACACTCGCTTTAAGGATATTGTGTCTCATGGATGCGGTTCGTTGCATGGAGGAAGTTCTCTTTTTTATAGTTGCATCCCGTGAAATTTGCTGAGGGCGAAAACTTGATTCTTGAAGTAGCACTCCTTGACGAAAAACCGGGCGAGGAGAGTGATTTTGAGGAGGCATTCGGTCATGCCCAATCAATCATTGAATCGATGGGCGGATATCTAGGTCATGAATTGCAAAGATGTCTTGAAAATCCTAGTCGGTACATTCTGTTAGTTCGTTGGCAGACACTGTGCGACCATACGGTTGGATTCCGTGAATCGCGGGAATACTTGGAGTGGAAACGGTTACTCCATCATTTTTACGATCCATTTCCAACCGTTGAGCATTTTCAGCAAGTGAAATTGGGATAGGTGTTAGATTGAATTCGAGTGTGTTGTCTGAGAAGTTAAGTCGGAAAGTTACGACCTCGCTAACGATCATTGATAATGAGGAATGAGATCAGTGCTTTTGTCCTAGTTTTGGCAGTGAATCTATGGTCAGGTTCGTTGTAGGTCACGGGTAATTCAATTGATGGATATCAAACGATATCAACCTAATATAGAAATAGATACCAACGTGGCGAAGCTTCTCGTTACTTCAGTTGGCAATGCCACAGCAGAAGCACTTGACGGGCTCATTCAGTCTTGTGTCGGTGAAGGATTCCCGTCGATGTGGCTTGCGAGTTGCGACGACACGCCCGTCGGTGTTTTGCGATTGGACTCAAAGAATCCCGCGCGTTGCACCATCACTCACATCGCGACACACCCAGAATATCGAAGTCAAGGTATCGGACGAAAACTAATCGAATTCACAGTTAATGATCTGAGATTTGAAAAAATCGAGGCGGAAACTGATGACAGTGCGGTGAATTTCTACAAATCGTGTGGTTTCGAGATTGAATCTCTAGGAAAAAACGAATACGGCGTTCAACGCTACAAATGTGTGCTCCGCTGATAGCACATAGAGCGGATGCATATCGGCGAAGAGATGAATTAGCTCGTTGAATCGCGTGAAAGGAGGAACTATCGGTGTTAGACATATATCAGTCAGGAGAAGGCGCTCATACCTATCGTATTCCGGCTTTGATTGTTAGTAACGCCGGAACACTTCTCGCGTTCGCGGAAGCGCGTCGCTCCGGGGGTGGTGACACAGGGGATATCGATTTGGTGGTGCGGCGGAGCACCGACTGTGGTGAATCTTGGGGTGAGATCATCACGGTCTGGGATGATGGTATTAACACGTGCGGAAATCCCGCTCCGATCATTGATCAGAAAACAGGTCGCATTTGGCTACCCATGACTTGGAACCACGGTTCGGACCACGAGCGCGACATCATCAGTGGCACGAGTCGCGAACCGCGTCGACCCTATATCACGTATAGCGATGACGATGGACGAACTTGGTCGCAAGCGCAAGAGTTACCCGAACTGCGGCAACCACACTGGGGTTGGTATGCCATCGGACCAGGAAATGCGATCCAGATGACTAGGGGCAAGTTCTCAGGTCGGATTGTTGTCCCAGCGAACCACTCGGATACGCAGTCTGATGAAGATCACTACTCCCGGTCGCATGTGTTCTTCTCGGACGATGGCGGTGCGTCGTGGATACTTGGTGGTACGGCAGGACCAGCTACTAACGAGTCTAGCGTGGTTGAACTATCGGATGGATCATTAATGCTCAACATGCGCTCTTACGCAGGAGTTAACCGTAGGGCAGTATCGATAAGCACGGACGGGGGTAAATCCTGGTCCGCACCCGTGTTGGACGAGGTTCTAATCGAGCCAGTTTGCCAAGCCAGTATGGTTCGTGACGATCGTTCAAAACCTCCATCAAAGAATGGAAGGCTACTGTTTGTGAATCCTGCATCAACTAAACGCGAGCGCTTAACCCTTCGCGTTAGTGCTGATCACGGAAGGTCCTGGGGTGAGGAAATTATCGTGTATCCGGATTCGGCAGCGTACTCGTCGATTGCTGTATTACCGGATGACCGGATCGGTATCCTATTCGAACGGGATGACTACCAACGGGTCTCGCTCAAACGTCTACCCATAGACTCGAGATAACAGTTCAACGAGCGGGACTGGTTTTTTGAATCTTGATCAGAACTGAGGTCCGTGTCGATACTGGCGATTTTTCGAATTGTTTCGTTTTCGGCGCTACTCATCTATATGCCATACACATGGGATGTGCTACTCATCTTTGCGCTGATAGTAAATGAATCGAAAACTCTGAGGACTTCGATATAACTCATTGTTTTTAAATATTATTTCTAGGATATTAGGCATCTGAAAGTTTTGTCAAGATTCTTCTGCAATTTCGTCTGGGTAATTCCCGAAGCGCGAGTTTGACGACCCGATTTGCCTTCAAAGACGAGTCGGGACTTCAACGGACCTTGAGTGCGTTTCTTGCCGCTTGCTGCCACCTCTGAGAGGGTGCTTCATTGGAATTATTGAGCCCCATCCAACCGTTTAATTAGCCTTTTTCGGATTCCCACCGCTCATGTGTTTTAACCGCGAGCGCTCGAATCAACCCCGGACATGACGCTGTGTTCCGGTAAATCCTCAGGACTTGGTTTCGGCGGCGGAAATCCTCATTGAACCTTTCCCGTATGTTCGACGATTTCATGCGTCGTCGATGCCCTCGTGACACATTGTTCACGACCTACAGGACACTCGCGCTAGGGTTTGGCGTTAGCGCTAGGCGTAGTAGGCACATCGGTGACGCCGAATGCCCGTGCCATCGCCGTAATGGATAAATCTGACGGTCTGGACTCGGGTGCACGTGCTGGTAGATGGAACGAAACTTGGCAACCGTTCGTTGCGATTGGCCGCGAACCGTACCGCTGCCTTTTCCAGGAGAGATATAGCCTAAAGTGGTGTTTCGAGGCTAGGCGGGTGTTTCCCCCTAGCTGTTAGTATCTGTGTTTGGAAAACCACCAACAGAGAAGGAAACACCACCATGAATAAGGATAACATCGTAGCTCTGCGCACGAGCGTTGGCGACCCGTTGCAGGACGTTTTGCGCGATGGTGCACGGCGGTTGCTGGCGCAAGCGATCGACGCCGAAGTTGACGAGTTGCTTACGCAACACGCGGATCGACGCACGGCCGAGGGTCGAGCGGGCGTGGTTCGCAATGGCTATCTGCCGGAACGTCAGGTGCAGACCGGCATTGGTCCGATTGATGTTCGGATCCCGAAAGTCCGTGCCAACGTTGGCGAAGCGGTCACGTTTCGCTCGAAACTGGTACCGCCGTATGTCCGTAAAGCGGCATCACTGGAAGCCGCGTTGCCCTGGCTGTATCTGAAAGGGATTTCAACCGGCGACATGCACGAAGCCCTGACCGAACTGGTGGGCGACGATGCCAAAGGCTTGTCGGCCACGACGGTCGCACGCTTGAAGCGGAAATGGGCGGCTGAATACGCCACCTGGCGCACCCGCTCGTTGGCGGATCGGACTTGGGTTTACCTCTGGGCGGACGGCATCTACAGCCGCATTCGCGGCGAGACCGGCAAGCTCTGCGCCTTGGTGGTCATTGGCGTTGATCAGCGCGGTCGCAAGGCGTTGCTGGCGGTCGAAGAAGGGGTGCGGGAATCCACGCAAAGTTGGCGCGAGCTCCTGCTGAACCTGAACAAGCGGCACATGAAGGCACCCCAGTTGGCGATCGGGGATGGTGCGTTGGGCTTCTGGAATGCCCTCAACGAGCTCTGGCCTGAGACGCGCTGCCAGCGGTGTTGGATGCACAAGATGGGCAATGTCCTGAATCGCTTGCCGAAATCCTCGCAGGCAAGCGCCAAACGGGATTTACAGGATATCTGGCAAGCCGCAACGAAAGCCCAGGCGGCACACGCCTATGACGCATTCAAAGCGACCTACGAGGCTAAATTTCCGGATGCCGTCGAATGCTTGGTCAAGGATCGCGAGACGTTATTCACGTTCTACGACTTTCCCGCCGAGCACTGGCGCAGCATTCGGACCACCAACCCCATCGAGTCGACGTTCGGCACGATTCGACATCGCACCCGGCAGGCGAAGGGTTGCGTGTCGCGTCAAAGTGCATTACATATGATGTTCAAATTAGGTTGCGTCGCGGAGACACACTGGCGATGTCTACGTGGTTTCAAGCAGCTGGCAGAAGTCGTCGAGGGCATCAAATTCATCGACGGGATTAAATTCGCACCCAAGGAGGAAACTCACCCACCATCAACACAGAAAGCAGCATAACGAATGCTGCTCAAACACCACTTTCGGTTATACCTCTTTCCAGGATGAGCTTGTCGTCCCGCAACGGATGGTTCTCCTTTCGAAGCTGTTTCAGTTCGTCGACTTCCGGTATGCCGACTCAAACTCCTCCGGTCACGCGTTCAACACACTGCCGGACCGTCGCTTCGCACGGTTCAGAATCGTTGATAAGCGCACGAATCGAGCGACCCTGATGACATTCAAGGGCAATCTGTTTCCTCGGCGTTTGTGCATATCGATTGGCCATACAATAACTTTTCTTGCCAAAATCCAAGATTTAGCGTGCGCATTTCGTTAATGCTTCAATCGAACTAACTAACTAACTCTACACCTATACTTATTCAGTCGTTTATAGTCATCGGGATAACTTTATTTGTCGATAGCTTACAGGAATACGTAACTCTGCATTTAGTATCTGAAGGAATTCAGTCTCGTCTGAGTATGGCGAGTGCTCGCCGACTACAACCAAACGTTTCGGTCGGATCGGTTTTGGCCAATAAGCGTATTCGAGCAGTTGTCCGATTGCTTCACGTAACACGACTCGAAGTGTAGATTGGGTTTTAATTTCATAGAACTCGAAGGCATTTTCCCTTCTCGCAACCAAGTCAATATACCCGCCTTTGCCGTCCGGATTCTCGATGCTGACTTCAGCTCCTTCGATCTCTAGTTCCTGCTTCAAGATCTCTTGCATCTGTTTATGGCGAGAATCTACCTTCGTACGTCGGGCATGCTGCACCCTTTCGCTAGAGTGTATTGTTTGCGACTTTGAGACCCGTTTGGGATTGAAAGTAAATAACCGATCCGATGAAAGTACCGGGACGGCGTCTTCGGCGTCGAATTCGACATATTCATACACAGGTAGTAGCTCATCAAAATCCTCTAGTACGGTATCGATATTGAATTCACCTAGACGTACCATCTTGCCTACGAAGATCGCGGTACCTTTTGTGTAAAGCTCCTCTGTGACGCATTGTGGATATCGGTTTCTGCTTCGATAACGATCTTCGACCCCTCCTGTCCAATCCCACATTTCGAAGCCGAGTCTACGAAGGTGTCCAGCGTGCGTTTCCAGAACCGTGCTTAGTTTGCGAAGTTTCGGGTACAGTTGTGTTACATCGGGAAGTGATCGACTTGGTTGAAGCGAAATCGCGATTCCCCAACGTATCTTGTCAGAGTCAACCCCGACATTAGAGATATAGCCTAAAGTGGTGTTTCGAGGCTAGGCGGGGGTTTCCCCCTAGCTGTTAGTATCTGTGTTTGGAAAACCACCAACAGAGAAGGAAACACCACCATGAATAAGGATAACATCGTAGCTCTGCGCACGAGCGTTGGCGACCCGTTGCAGGACGTTTTGCGCGATGGTGCACGGCGGTTGCTGGCGCAAGCGATCGACGCCGAAGTTGACGAGTTGCTTACGCAACACGCGGATCGACGCACGGCCGAGGGTCGAGCGGGCGTGGTTCGCAATGGCTATCTGCCGGAACGTCAGGTGCAGACCGGCATTGGTCCGATTGATGTTCGGATCCCGAAAGTCCGTGCCAACGTTGGCGAAGCGGTCACGTTTCGCTCGAAACTGGTACCGCCGTATGTCCGTAAAGCGGCATCACTGGAAGCCGCGTTGCCCTGGCTGTATCTGAAAGGGATTTCAACCGGCGACATGCACGAAGCCCTGACCGAACTGGTGGGCGACGATGCCAAAGGCTTGTCGGCCACGACGGTCGCACGCTTGAAGCGGAAATGGGCGGCTGAATACGCCACCTGGCGCACCCGCTCGTTGGCGGATCGGACTTGGGTTTACCTCTGGGCGGACGGCATCTACAGCCGCATTCGCGGCGAGACCGGCAAGCTCTGCGCCTTGGTGGTCATTGGCGTTGATCAGCGCGGTCGCAAGGCGTTGCTGGCGGTCGAAGAAGGGGTGCGGGAATCCACGCAAAGTTGGCGCGAGCTCCTGCTGAACCTGAACAAGCGGCACATGAAGGCACCCCAGTTGGCGATCGGGGATGGTGCGTTGGGCTTCTGGAATGCCCTCAACGAGCTCTGGCCTGAGACGCGCTGCCAGCGGTGTTGGATGCACAAGATGGGCAATGTCCTGAATCGCTTGCCGAAATCCTCGCAGGCAAGCGCCAAACGGGATTTACAGGATATCTGGCAAGCCGCAACGAAAGCCCAGGCGGCACACGCCTATGACGCATTCAAAGCGACCTACGAGGCTAAATTTCCGGATGCCGTCGAATGCTTGGTCAAGGATCGCGAGACGTTATTCACGTTCTACGACTTTCCCGCCGAGCACTGGCGCAGCATTCGGACCACCAACCCCATCGAGTCGACGTTCGGCACGATTCGACATCGCACCCGGCAGGCGAAGGGTTGCGTGTCGCGTCAAAGTGCATTACATATGATGTTCAAATTAGGTTGCGTCGCGGAGACACACTGGCGACGTCTACGTGGTTTCAAGCAGCTGGCAGAAGTCGTCGAGGGCATCAAATTCATCGACGGGATTAAATTCGCACCCAAGGAGGAAACTCACCCACCATCAACACAGAAAGCAGCATAACGAATGCTGCTCAAACACCACTTTCGGTTATACCTCCCGACATTAAATTGCAGTTCTTTTCGACCACCTAAGTGATGTGCCCAATCGTCATGCACATCACGGAATGGATATTTCGCAGCAATCTTCTTGAACGGACGTCGTGTTTTACGAATCTGCTGCAATTGACCGAATCTGTAGTAATTAGATTGCTTGTTAATTGATTCGATGATTTCCTGAAAGTTCATTAGTAAGGTTACCGAAATCTGCGAAAGTGCATCAAAAGTCTGCTCGCTTGACGCTTGAAGTCACCAATGTAGCGCCGCAAGTGGTGAATGTTCGTTGCTCAGGAATCTGCATACTCGGAAGCGAATTTTTGGGAACAAACTGTCCACGAATAGGTGCGCCGTCTCATGTGCTAACGCTCAGTGTTGGGTCGGAATCTGTTCAGTTAAGAGCTGAACTTGCAATGCACAGTTCAATTAGTGTACATCCAATTGATCATCGATACTAAATCGTGTGACCAAAACAATGTCAGTCCCTTACTCTGCGCATCAATCAGATTCCTTAACGCGTAGACCCCGCCTAACACCGCCGCCGTAGCTACTTGGATTGTTCCGAATTCCTCGCGCCAGGTGACTGCTTTAACTGCGGCGTCGTTATTTAGTCTCTTAATGGAGTTTGTTGCGGAATTGGAAACCTTGCATTCAAGAGCCATAGTTCTCCCGTCAGGGAGTCCAATGATGAAATCCGCCTTGCGAGTTCCGAATTTCGACTCCCTGCAGAACTCACCAGCATGTGGAGCTTGTGTCAGCGTTGATACGGTCCGCGGATTCACCTGATCGAATGAACGGCGAAGTTGCGTAGCCACTAGCTCTTCTTGTAGTTTCTTACCTTGGTTGCGACGCATCGTCTCAAGGCGTCTCATCGCAAGTAATGATGAAGTCGCGAGAATCGCTGACTTTCGATCGTTCTCTGTTGGTTCCCACGCTTCATGAACCCAAGGAAAACGTCTGCGATCGTGCCAGTCTTGTATGAAATTTACCAATCTATTCAAGATGTCCGGATCCGATTCAATTTGATCTTTGGAGAATGATCTTGCCCGAAGTAGTACTTTAAGGTCGTCCAACGAGACCGGTGGTCCTGATAGGTAACGTAACACTTCGAACTTCCTCGCATCGGCTACTATGTCTGGTATATGCGCCTTAAGGTCAGACAAATCGAGGGTTTGCTCAACTACCTCCTCAACTACTCCTTGGTATTCGTCGAACAAGACGAGATACAACTCCAGAGGCTCAGTGTGTCGTCCCAGGCGGAAGTGTTCTTCTGCTAATAATCGTTCTGCTTCGAGCCGGTCTCGTGACCATACTGGAGGCGGATTCATTTCACCATCTGAGCGAGAACATCGATGTGAGGTACAGCGATCCTCTCCATTTCTCGAGGTTCGAACTTTGTTAGGCCGCCTGCATACACGCGACCACCGTTTATCGAGGAAGTTCGTCGTAAATACGAGACTAATTGGGTGAGAATGCTCGTACTCAAGTCCTCCCTAGGATACAGTCCATGAGCTATATTCAAGTGTCTTGCGTTTGCTTCGTTAAGGACGAAAGCAGGTGCTCTTCGTGCCATGTAAGTTGCTAGTATCGGAGCTGGCTCACGCAATCTCACGGACCACCAAGCGAGTCGATGCTGAGCCGTATACGTCCGTCGAACACCCATTTTTTCAACACGTTTTAAAAAATCAATCACCACTGAACGATCTCGTTTTGGTATGTTCGACAAATCTCTTGGGAGGTCTATGACTCGCCGGAGTGACGCGCTATCGTCGAGTACTGGACCAGCTTGAAACAACTCTTTGGCTCGTGTTACCGTTGGAAATAGAACTTCATCTGGCAACCCTTCGCTGTGTTTGCCAGCTATCCAGATATCGTTCGCGCCGGTAACTTGCCCTCTGTGGACACGGCATATTTCACCTAATTCGACATAACCCGCGGGTACTCGTGTTTGGGTCCGCGTGAAATGTGACCATCTCGTTTCCGCTGCAAGTCGATCTCGTCGGATTCGCCGTCCGCCTCGAGTTAAATCCGTCCCTCCGTTAGTTACTTTGATTCTGCTAAGTCTTACTGATTTGGGTTTTTGGTTTACGGCGAACGTAGAAATTGCAGCAGTGGTTGCGGTATCAGGAAATGGATTAGCGTTCGGTTCGATTACGTGAATACTCTGTCCTCCTAATCTCTCCAAGAAGAGATCACGAACGAGTTGACCATAGTTTACGTCTAACCATTCTGCTGCAGTAATCAACGCCCCATAGTCCCCAATCTTTCCTTGCTGAGCGATCGCAAGAAAGAAGTACACGTGTAAGCCAGCAAGCGCACTAGCATGTAATCCCATTTTGTCAGATTGGTCCTTTAGCCAACTCTTCCATTTCGGATGGATCAGGTGATGTCGAACATATGGTGGGTTACCTATAAATAGAGTCGCACCTTCGAACTTGCTTAAATTTGTCGTAAGAAAATCGGCAACCAGAACGTCGGACCTGTCTGACAAGCCGCATGCCTTAAGGTTTGCGCGTGCTATAAGCGCGGCTAGAGGATCTTTTTCAATTGCAATTAATTTAGCGTGCGGAAATCTACGGCCCGCTTCTATTAAGAATCGAGCGGATCCTGCTCCTGGGTCGACTACTTGCGACGGCTGGATAGAACTCTCAGCCCATGAGAGCATTGCGTCGACGATAGTTGATGGGGTATACACTGCACCATCTTTGCGTCTCTGGTCAGCCGATCGAAGTGAACAAAAGAGGCGCCCCAGTGGGTCGTTACCGCGAGAAATTTCTCTCGTAGCTGCTTCGATCGTATCGGTAGAAATGTCGAGCGTGCCGGTTAGCAATTTCGCTTCTCTCTTGGTCACCTTTTCGAGTGCACTACCTGCGATTGCAGCCGCAAATAACGCTAATGACACTTCATCTGTGGGTACATAGATAGCATCGTCACCATCGGCGTGATGAGTTCGGCGAGTGTTCATTTCAGTCCGATCGGAAAGAAAAGTTGCTGAGGCGGCATACTTGCTTCAATTTACTTGCGAGTTACGTTATAGTGTAATCCCGATGTAGAGTAATGCGTTGTGTAAATATTGATACTCGCGTATGAGCACGATTATGGGGACAGTGTATTTGAAGAATTTAACGTAGGAGCATGCAAGTGACTGAACCCGAAAGGAAGGCCGCCAAGATCGTCGCTACAGTGATGAATTCAAGCGTGAAGCGGGCAGCTGTTAAAGAGCACTCCGGCATCGGTTGCGGAAGACAGTGCCCATCTCGGCGTCAGCGAAGGGACTCTGAGGTGCCGGCACAAGCTGTTGACGACACCGCCTACGAGTGCTGAACGCCCGACATATGAGGAATTAGAGAAGGAAGTAGGACGGCTGAAGATCGAGAATGACTTTCTTAAAAAGGTATCAAGCTACTTGGTCTCTCGTCAACCGACCGCTATCAGGTGATCGCGACCTGCGACGATATCTATCCGGTTGCGTACATGTGAGACCGTCTGGGCGTGATCCGTAGCAAGTACTACGCCTGTCGCAAAAGCGGTGGCCTGTCCACACGGGAACGCGAGGATCGTCGCCTGCGCTCCCTGATGGGTGTGATTCATGCTGAATGGGTGGTATCTTTCTTTGGATATCGTCGCATGCGAGAGGTCCTGTGCACGTAGTTTGAAGAAGGTTCGGTGAACGGCCGATCCTACATTCGGATCACGGCAGCCAGTAGATGAGTGAGGCGTATCGGGACTGTCTCGAACAGCATGGATAGACGATAAGCATGGGACGGGTGCGAATGCGTGCGGACAACGCGTCCTCTGAAAGTGTGTTTAGGCAGTTGAAACGTGAACTGGTGTATCGCAGTCGCTTTTGAATACGTCAGGAAGCTATCGACAAGATCGATCGCTATTTCCTAAAGATTTATTACGCGTTACGGCGGGTTTCATTGAACCGAAACGAGCCGGAGCAAGTTGCGAAGCTGGATTACGAGGAGCGAAGGTATAAGAATGGCGCCGACTCTCTTACTTAATGTGTCCCCTAAAACGTGCGCAGTCCCATTAGGTTCATTTGCCAAACATAATTGGAATACTCGTCGTGGATTCAAGGATGAACGGTGTACGGACCAGTTGATGACACCAAACGGATTAGATTGATCGCGATTATGCTCGGTAATAGATTGTGTAACGTCAAGTCGCTTGGTATATGAGGAGCTTGTGATCGAAATTGTTCGAGGTAACGGCGAAGTGGAATGGGTAGAAGGGCTCATCGCTCACGTAACAAAACACGGTCTAGCAGTGTTTCAGTTTTCAGATTACGATTGGACTCAGATCGAGTGGTCGCGCCGTGGGAATGAGCGATTCACCGTCGCTCGCCCTCACGCAAAAAGGAGCGTACTGCGAGCTCCCACGGCTTGCTTGATTATTGGGCACCTGCAGCTGGAAACGGTGATTCGACTTGGCATAGTCGAGACCATTCACGCCGTTGCCACGTTAGAGAGTCGATTTAAGGTAGTTGATACCCGGTCTCTTTACCTGAGATCGGATGAAGAAGTGGTTCAGTTAGTTTCCGTTAAGGAGGAGCAGGCGAACTTGCGATCTGCGATGCGTGCGAGGTCCTCATTGACGTGCTTGGGTTCAGAGATCAGCGGGCATCTCATACAGGGACTTTCTCGTGACGAAAGGAATTGGCGAGCCATGCGAGCCGTTGCTAACGGGATGTGGAAGCGGAGAGGTTATTCGACCGCGGCAGATCTAGAGTCGGACGCGGTCGTGAGCGCACTGAAGGTGTTTGGTGTGTCACTCGACGACGAACCCTATTCCGTCTATCTATCCAGTAAGCGAGAGTCCGCACTAGAGAGAATCAGAATCTCCGAGGATTCAGTAATTGAGCAGGATGCGAAGGTTGTAAATGGATTCCAACTTGCGGAAAGTGATCTCACTGGTAAGGCGGTTTTCATCAAAAATGATGAAGTATTAGAGGTGATTACGGCTAATCGGAGACCTTTGGAGCAGGTTCTAGGCGTTGATTTGATTTATGTGAATGCGTCGATGCGAAACGTAGTAATGGTGCAATACAAAATGCTAGAACCTGTAAGTCTAGAGAAGAAAACCGATTGGATTTTCCGTCCAGACGCACAGTTCAGGAAGGAGTTAGCACGAATGAGGAGGTTTTCCGTAAAAGGTACGCGACAACTCGGTGAGTACCGGATCAATGACGAGATCTTCTATCTAAAGTTCGTGAAAAGGGACGCGGTACAGGGTCGAGCGCCAATAATAATGCCGATGGCTCATTTCGAGCAGCTTGAAAAAGATCCTGCATCAAAGGGTCCACGGGGAGGATTCCGCGTTAGTTACGAGACGTTAAATAGGAGATACTTGCGGCAGGATCCTTTCTTAGGTCTCGTACGATCTGGATACATTGGAACTTATGCGGACAGAGCTTCGGCTTTCACTTCACTAATCAATAGGATTCTACGTGGTGATAAGGCTATCGTCGCTGCTCTTCAATCTAAGCGGTAAGCAGAATTGAATTTTGAATGGTGTCTCAAGTCGCTGTTCAATCGAACTCGGTCAGAGTTCAGTTAGATGTAGATCTGTGTCACGTAGGCTCGATTCAGAAACTAGGATGGTTTCTAACGACTGAAACGCGCGACGTCTCGTAGCTAACATTTCGCATTCAGAATCTAGGTAAGAGTGTTTGCGACATAACAAGCGATGACGCTTTCGTCGTGCACCTTTATTAATCCGTAATAGGTTGGAGAGCAGTCTATAGGTTTACTAAGAAATCTCTATGTTCACGAAGACGCTAGTGGTGTCATCTCGACTAAGCACAGCACGAATACTTAAACTGCTTTGATACGCGAGATTCTCTCACTTGAAATCTGCGTGACGTATCCTAAGGGAAGCTGGAGTTGGCGGAAGAGGTAGGAGTCGAACCCACCAGACCTCGATTAGAGGTCTCAACGGCTTTGAAGGCCGCGCGCCCCACCGGAGACGATACTCTTCCTGTTTTTACGTCCTATTCTCGCTGTACGCAAATCAGAACGAAAATCCTAGTCCCAAAAGGATTTGACGAGGCGGAATCAACTCCTCAGAACTTGCGCCAACGCCAAACACGTCCGTAAATCTAGCGTTAACGCCACTCGTATCGGTCAGATTGATCACTCTTAGTGTGACGTACCAATCGCCGTCTACCGGCTCGAACCGCCCAACGGCATTGACCGTCGTGTATCCTGGTACGAAATCTGTGTATGGGTTATTGAAGATGCGATATTGGTACGACCCGCGATGGTTTATTTGAAGTGAGACAGAAAGCTCACCTTCGTCGAAGAGAGATTGCTCGTAATTCACCCCGAAACTCACGGTAGATCGCGGCGACTTTGCGAGCTCATTACCAAATACGTCGACGATATTCTCAGCTCGGGCACGTTGAATTTCCGGACCGAATAGTGCGAAACCTTGTGCCAAAAGCGAGTTTGTGGTGGCGTCTGACGCGACATTGTCCAATGAGCGATGGTGGCTTGTAATCTCTGTATCCAGTCGCGAAACTCGCAGATCAACATCAAGTCGGTCAGTCAGTAACGCGATTACCTCAAATTCCGCTCCCGTGATTTGTGAGCTGGGTATGTTGTTGACCCCGCCTTCGAAGACTTCTGGATCAGTCGCTTGATACTGGAGGTTTTTGTAGTCGTACTGAAAGATTGCGGTGTTCAAGCGAACCCGTCGATCCAAGAAGTCTGATTTCAATCCGACTTCAACGGTGTTTACAGTCTCTTTCTCGTATGTGGGAAGAACGACGATCGGAGCGATCTCATTTTCCCGCCCAAACGTGAGATTGCTGCCTGCTGGTTTGTATCCGCGTACTAATGACAGATAAAGCATAGAAACGTCACTGAGGTCGCGTTCAAAGGAGAATCGACCCGTGAGCGTCGTGCTGGAGGTCGATTGGGTGTCGACTCCGCTACGTCCGTAGAAATTACTAATTTCGCTTTCGACACCGTCTTGCGACATACGTAGCCCGGCAATTGCCCGAGTACTAGCATCGATGTTGTAGTTACCTTCAAAAAAGACTGAATGAGCACGACGTTGACGATCAGCGTCGGTAATGAATCCATAGTCGCCTAAAGCAAACGCACGCACCTCTTCGCGTGTGATCGGATCGAAGACTCCGTCCGCACCGAAATCGATGAATTCCTCAAGAACGATCGCGACGTCTGTTTGGAAATAAAAGTAACCCGCAATCCAATCGATCTTATCGAGTAGCGGGGTTATCGACGTGAGAAGTATTTCCTGCGTAAGCGTACGTTGACTGTTATGCCACGGATCGTATTTCGCAGGAAGAATTGTGAACCGCGGTAATGAGTTTAGATGGTGTCTGTCGTTATCCCGTTTGAGGTCAAGTGTGTCATCCTGAATGCTTGATACTGACTTGAAAATGTAATCGCCAAAATCGTATTCAATTGATGCGCTAGCGAACGAAGCGTCGAGGTCCCAGATCTGAGGGAAGTCCTGTGCAAGTTCTCGCGAGTCCGCTGTAGGGTCCAATATTCCTTTCTGCGCCGGACCATTGCGATGGTTTGTTGCGATCTGTAGTGCGAAGTCCATCGAAAGCAATTCGGAAGGTTCAACGTACAGCCGTCCTCGTACCGCGACATTGCTGCCGTCGTCAAGTTCTTGATCTAACGCGACGTTCTGGCTGAATCCGGCATGATGATCAGTTGCGAGAGACAGGCGTAAAGCTGCGCTGGTGGAGAGAGGAAGGTTGATCGCTCCGTGAGACCGCAATCTGTCATATGACCCGATCTCGATCCCTACATTACCCACTCGTTCGTCGAAACTCGGTTGTGTCGTAACGACGTTAATCGCCCCGCCAGTGGAGTTTTGACCGAACAATGTACCTTGCGGTCCACGTATCACTTCGAGGCGCTCGATGTCGAGCAGTTTCGCTTGCATGACGTGAGGAGAAGCCATATAGACGCCATCTACGTGATAAGAGACAGCCGGACTCGCTATCACGTTCTGATTGGCTTCATTTCCTACGCCGCGCATTGACATGACCAACTGCGTTCCTTCATTCTTGACGACATTCAATCCGGGAACGAGGGAGTTCAGATCGACCATCGAATTGACACTATACTGGTCAAGATCGATACCACTCATCACTGTAACTGCTTGAGAGGTTTCTTGCAGACTCGCGTCTCGCTTCTCGGCGGTTACGATCACTTCCTCAAGTTGAAGCTCAGTCTGCGCATGGCTCCAATGAGTTACGAGAGTTATCAATCCGAGGCATACTGCGCCAACCGTTCGTTGGCGTTCAACCTTGTTCATGCCGATTTAGGCGAACCGAGCCGGATCACCGATCGATCCGTCGGTACGGAGGGATTCGAGTTCCTCGTTATTGAGTCCCAGCTCTTCGGCCAAGACGTCGTTCGTGTGTTCGCCGAGATGTGGTGGACGCGTCATTTCGACGTCGGATTTTGAAAGTCTTGGTGCGAATCCAAGCATAGGAACTTTGCCGTGCACCGGTAATTCCATTTCGTGAATGAACCCACGTGCTTTTAGGTGTTTGTCGTGGTGTAGTTCACCGGTATCTAGGCAGGCAGAACACGGTACGCCGGCACCAGCGATCGCTTCCATTGCTTCGTACTTCGTACGCGTGCTGCACCATTCCGTGATCTCGGCGTAGAGCGCTTGGCCGTTCTCGACCCGCGAACGCATATCTGCGAAACGAGGATCGACGAGTAAATCCGGCCGATCCATGCTCGCGCAGAGAGCGTCCCAATGCCCAGCATTCACAGGCATCAGGTAGATATAGTCGTTAGGACCGAACGGTTTACATGGATATATATTGACTGGCGGCAAGCCACCCGCGTTGCCACTTCGGCGAGTAGCTTGTGTTCCCCATGCAGATCCTATGTAGGCTCGTGTACGAACGTAGTAAGCCATTGCTTCCTGCATCGAAAGCTCGATTTCCTGACCTTCACCGGTACGTAGTCTCTGAATGTAGGCCGCAAGGATTGCCATTGCCGCTTGTACACCCGTGCCGGAGTCGCCTGTCGTCGGTCCAGGCATCATCGGAGGTCCATCGGCTTCTCCTGTGATCGAAAAGGCACCGGCGGCAGCTTGTGCAACCATGTCCATGCAGCGATAACCGGAATAGGGACCGTCGACGCCGAATCCCTTAATTCTTGCGTAAATCACCGTGGGATTAACTTTGCTGAGTTCGTCGTACCCAATGTTGAGTTTCTCCGTAACACCGGGACCGTAGTTTTCTATGAATACGTCGAACTTCGGAGCAAGCTGGAGTAGGAGTTCACGACCGCGCTCGCTTCGGAGATTTAATGCGACACTACGCTTATTAGCGTTCCATGCACAGAAATACTGAGAGTAATCAATATTCGAAGATCGTCCGACACCACGACCGGGATCGCCATACTCAGGCGGTTCTATCTTGACCACGTCAGCACCGAGCCAAGCTAGTGCCTGAGTGCACGAGGTTCCGGCTTCGTACTGAGTCATGTCGAGAATACGGATTCCGTCGAGTGCGGGCATGGTGTTTAGAACCGATGTATGGAGTCAAAGTACAGTCAGTTTAGTGTGCGAATTTCAGCGAACACTCGCGCACTACTGCCAATGTGATTTTAGTCAGGGTGTGCCAAACCCGGATTCCTGAAGAAGGACTGCTTGATATCGACAGCACGATAACCTATGACTCATTAGATAATAGGATTGGTTACTGCGAACCACGATAAGACCGTTTTTTTGAGCCATCTACCACGGATGGAATCTAGGAAATGACGCAAAACCTCCCATACGCTAGCCAAGTACTCGAATGCGTGGAAACCGGTAGTGAGCATCTGTTGCTGGGCGTAAAAGCGGTCGCACGCATCTTGAATCCTGAAGCGGATCTCTCATGGGTCGATTCGCAGCTACTCTATCTCTCCGAAGAAATTCGCAAGCGTGAACAGACTGTTACAGCGATGCTGAAGGTATTTCATGACGAGGGGTTTCAAGGGGTCACGGAGAACGACTTTCACGAGTATTCAAACAGCGATATAGAGCAGGTTCTTCGGTCACGTAAAGGAATCCCAATTACGTACGTCGCGATTATTCTGGGTGTGAGCGCTCACCTTGAGTTGGCGAGCCATGGAGTGAATTTCCCGGGAGTATTCCTAGCTCAAGTCGACGATACCATCGTCAATCCAATTGACTTCAGTATTTTGGACTACGATGAGTTTACTGCGAACTTGAGAAAGAAGAACATCAGTGTGCCGGACGAACCCGAGCTAGCATCGAACGCAGACATCCTAAAACGGATGTTCAATAACTTGCAGGAGGTCGCATCGGTGAAAGGCGATGTCGTTCGACGTCTCGAGTTCGTGGATTACATGCAGCTCATTGAACCTGATGACTGGTTTTGCCACTTCAAACGTGCTGAAGCTTGGGCTTCCATGGGAGACTATGGCGCTGCTAGATCCGAACTGAAGATTGCTAGGGGTCTACTCGATGAGGACGCGACCATTGAGATGATAGATCGGAATCTCGCACAATTGCCGAAACAGGGCGATGACGATCGAATTCTGAACTAATCTGGTTTCCATAGATCGTGTACCAAACGTAAAGTCGCCTGTACCATCATTGAAAGCGCTGTAGCACGAGTATTGGGAGATATGCATAACCCCATAGAAATAGCCTATTTGTAAACAAATTAGTCAATTGGACTGACCAATTTCGTGTAAATTCTGATAAATTGGTCGACAATATTGTCGTTTTGGTATATAACTTGGTCTAGAAATACGAGCGAGGGAATTTCCTATGAGCCCAAACGCACAAATTCCGTGCAAACTCAATTCCACACACAGGATTTATGGCTGCTGGTCTGTTCTTGCGATAGGTGCTTTGTCGTTTTCCCTAATGACGACTTTCCCTGTAAATGCTCAGGAGAATGAGGAGGCAGAAGAAGAGGTCATTGAAGAAATAGTCGTAACTGGTTCACGTTCCATGATTCAAAACTCAATTGCTGTCAAACGGAACTCAGACCAAATAGTCGAAGCCCTGTCAACCGATGATATCGGCGACATTCCGGCACTGTCTATCGGAGAAGCACTTGAAACGCTGACCAGTGCGGCGTCTCACCGCGAACAGGGCGGTGCGACGGAAATTTCGATTCGCGGAATGGGGCCATTCCTTGGTTCGACCACGATTAATGGTCGTGAAGCAACCAACGGTAGTGGCGATCGCTCCGTCAACTTTAGCCAATTCCCGTCTGAACTCTTCAATAAGCTGCAAATCTACAAGACACAGAATGCGAGTTTGATTGAGGGTGGCGTATCGGGACAGATTTCGCTCTCAACGCTGAAACCATTGGACTATGGCAAGCGAAGGTTTCAGTCCGATGTGAAATTCAATCGGAATCCGGACAACAGCAATATCAACATCGCTGAGACCGACATCGGACGACGTGTCACGCTCAGCTATATCGATCAGTTCGACCTGGATGATGGTAGTCGGTTTGGTTTTTCGGCTGGTGTGCAATCGAATGTGACGACGAACCCCGAACAAGAATATCGGTCGAGTAGTGGGTACCGAGATTGCCGAAATGATCCTAGCGTTGCAGGAGGTGTCTACCGTAGTTCAAGCGGTAACTGTGATAGCGGGTCAGGAAACCTCAATCTCGTCGTGGATCCTGCGACTGGTATCGCGCCAGACGGGGACGCAAGGTTTATATTCGTGCCAAGTTCACGCTCGTACCGTCAGAACATCACAGATGACGAGCGAGAATCTGTATTTACCGCACTCCAGTACCAGACGAGTGCTGGCACCGATCTAAATGTTGACTTCCAGTATTCCGATCGGGTGTTCTCCGAAATTCGAAATGACCTCGTTTTTGCAGAACATCGTCGAATGACAAGCGGACTGACAGCCGATAGTCTAGTTTTCGGTATTGATGGTGCTGTGGGTGGCTTTACAAATGAAGGGCGCGTGGAAACACATAGCCAATACCAAGAACGACTCGAGGAGTACATTGGTGGTGGCATCAGTGTCGCGCACCCGGTGAACGATCGCTTGGACATCTCGTTTGATTTCTCGTATTCGGACACTTCACGTTTAGAACACATACTCCAGACTCGTCTGCAGTCCGAGGACAACGACATCTATGGGAACGACGTGCCAGCGGATACGGATCGTCCCCGCGCTTGGTACACACTTCGAGGTTCACCATCAGACGTTATGCTCGTGCGAATCCGAAACTTTGACGTTACCAATCACGATTTGTTCGCAGACTCGGCGCGCACAAGAATCGATCTCAATCAGGCGCGCGACAACACGATAACAGCGCTCCGTGGGGACTTCGATTACGTCCTGGATTCAGATGTGCTTACGACACTCGAAGGTGGTCTGCGGTATTCCAACCTTACGTACACCAGCTTCCCTCGCGTTCGTGATGAGCGAACTTTTGCTGATGATGCGATTGCAGGTGCGAGCGAGGCTTGTCGTAACGAAATGTTTCCTGAAAGCGGCTTCCTTTCGGAACCGGCTAACGGCGAAACGCTCATCACGAACGTCGACGATAACGGCAACGTGATCAGTTCGGGTACCGGGGACACATGGGCGACATTCGATCCGCTCTGTCTCGTGCGTGAATTTGTAGGTGTCTTACCTCCATGGCCATCGCCACAACCCTCAGTACAAAACGTGGATGTCGCTGAAGACACGCTTGCTGGTTATCTGCAAGCGGGATACGAGAGCGAGTTCGCTGGACGACCTGTTCGTGGCAACTTCGGCGTGCGCATTGTGAGTACGGATGTTGATTCGACCGGATTACGGACGATCTTTACGACGACACGTAATGAAGACGACACGATTACAGTGAATGAAGATAGTGGTTCTTTCACCGAAGTAGTCGGTGGTTCGACGTACACGGAATTGTTACCGAGCTTTACCGCAGTGATGGATTGGAGCGACGACATTCTCGTTCGGGCGGGGGTCTTTCGTGGTTTGTCACGTCCGGATCCCGCTGACCTCGGATTTGGCAGACGATTGGTGGTAGACGACGACGATGCTACGTCAATCGCTGACCTCGTAGGCACAGCGAATGCATCCGGCAACCCTGATCTTCTGCCGTTGACTTCGTGGAACTTGGATTTTGCAGTTGAGTGGTACCCTAACGAAGATTCGATCCTGGCCGTTGGTGCTTACTACAAGCGATTCTTGGGCGGATTCGAGAACACGCAGAGAGTTGAGAACTTCACGATTGACGGACAGGATTTCGCAGCTGATGTTACGACGTCACGAACGGATGAGGAAGAGAGCACGCTCACTGGTATTGAAATGACGTTAGCGCATTCGTTCAACTACTTACCCGGTTTGTTAAGTGGACTAGGTACCAAGATTAGTTTGAATCTTGCGGATTCTGATTTCGAATTCGAAGATCAGAACTTCGGGGCGTCGCGCGTTCTGGATGGGGCAGGGAATGTAGTTTCTGAACGAGTAGGGATTGTTGCGCCAGCAAACCTGTTCGGTTTCTCGGAGCGTGTTGTTTCCTCACAACTCTACTACGACATCGGCAAACTGGATCTGCAGTTAATCTACAAGAACCGAACTGAGTACTTCCAACAGTTCATCAGTTCCCCTGGGTTGATTCGTTACGTGGGAGACAACGA
Organism: Candidatus Azotimanducaceae bacterium; assembly: GCA_965220235.1. GTDB lineage: Bacteria > Pseudomonadota > Gammaproteobacteria > Pseudomonadales > Azotimanducaceae > Bin55. The sequence goes on from OZ244815.1 coordinate 1,537,025, forward strand.
AGTTCTTGAAGCTCGAGCAACGTATAAGGTCACGGACAAGATTTCCTTCCGACTCGAAGCGATTAATCTTTTGGACGAACCAAAAACACAGTTTATTCCGGTACGAGGCTATCTCACCGAGCTGAATAGCTACGGACCTCGTATGTTCCTTGGGTTCAAAGTGAAGATGTAGGTTTGATTCAAAGGGTCCTGTCGTGAATGTAGATCATGTCCGAACCGTGATTTCGCGTTTGCGACAGGTTCCTGACTTAGATAGTACTCGCGTTGACTTGTAAAGGTAAATTCGCGGAGCAGGATGCTTGACTGACGTGGCAGACACAAAAAAATACCAAGATATTGCGTCTCAAATTCGATCATTTATCGAAAGCAATGGATTAGTAGCGGGATCGCGACTACCTACCGAACGAGAGTTAGCAGAATCGTTTGGCGTCAGTCGCGCGACAATTCGACAAGCCGAGGCTCAACTACAAGCTCTAGGTGTGGTTGAAATTAAGACGGGTTCGGGTGCGTATGTGCTCGGGCAAGCTTATGCCTCCGATCAAGCGCTCCCTGAAATGACGGCGTTGGAACTGACCGAAGCAAGATCCTTGCTTGAGTCTGAAGCCGCCGCACTCGCTGCGGTTCACATAACCGATGCGGAGCTTTCCAGGCTTGAGGAGTGCATCGTGGTGATGAACAGTGCGTTACCTAATGACGAGGAAGCAGCAGATAACGCAGATCGGGACTTCCACATGACCATCGCAACAGCGTCCAGAAATGCAGTGATACTGCACACTGTCAGGATGTTCTGGCAAATCAGAAACGAAGTGGAATCGGTAAAGCAAGTCTATAGTGCCGTGTGTTTGCAAGACACCGGACCGAGAGGAAAAGAACATTCCGATATTTTGAGCGCGCTCAAACGTCGAGATCCGATGCAGGCTCGAGTCGCGATGCGTGCCCATTTCTTCCGGTTATTGGAATCGATGTTAGACGTATCGACAGCGCAAGCTATTGAAGCTGCGCGAAGGCAAGCGGACGAAGAGCGTCAGCGCTTTCTCATGAATCCGGCAGTTAGATCGATCCATCGAGATTTATCGGCAGATTAACTTCAGCAGAAATCAAGAGTGGTACTTACTTACGTACACGCGTGGTGTACACACCGATTAAAACAGTCTGACCATTTGATCTCGCCTCGAATGCGTGGTCTGACTTACTTACCTGCTTTTCTTATAGCCGTATGTTCGTTCGGCGAAACACTCGTCACGAATCAGGACGAGTTTTTCGCAGCGACTGAGGATCTCGAGCCTGGTGACACGATCGTTCTAGCAGATGGTGTATGGCGGGATTTTGAAATTGTCTTCGACGGTAACGGTACGAAGGATGCGCCGATAACACTTACCGCTCAGAACAAAGGAAAAGTCGTAATTTCTGGCAAGTCGAACCTTCGAATTGCTGGGGAACACCTAATCGTCAGCGGATTGGTCTTTAAAGATGGATACACACCCACTAATACCGTTGTTTCGTTTCGTCGTTCGAAGGAGAAACTCGCGAACTATGCGCGGATTACTGAAATCGTCATCGACCACTTCAACAACCCAGAAAGACACGAGACAGATTTTTGGGTGATGATGTATGGGAAACACAATCGATTCGATCACAACTATCTAGGCGGGAAGAGCAACAAAGGCGTAACGATGGCGGTACGCTTGGACTCTCCGGCTAGCCAGGAGAACCACCACAGGATCGATCACAATTATTTCGGCCACCGACCAATTCTTGGCTCAAATGGAGGGGAGACACTAAGAATCGGTACGAGCGCCTATTCGATGTCGAATTCGTATACGGTCGTAGAGTCGAACTACTTTGACCGCTGCAACGGGGAAGTGGAGATTGTTTCAAGCAAGTCCGGCGGCAATCGGTTTACGGGTAACTTATTTTTTGAGTCTCAAGGAACCTTGACACTACGTCATGGCAACGACAACGTCATCGAAAACAACGTTTTTCTTGGAAATCAGGTTGCGCACACTGGTGGTATTCGGGTCATCAACAAGCGTCAGCAGGTCAGAAATAACTATCTATACGGGTTAACGGGTCATCGATTTGGCGGTGCGCTGGTCATCATGAATGGCGTGCCGAACTCACCGATCAATCGTTACCACCAAGTTGAAGATTCGACCATCGAAAACAACTCGATCATTGACAGTCATCATGTCGAACTGGCCGCGGGTGCGGATGAAGAACGGTCCGCACCACCGATCACGACAACGTTTCGACGGAACCTCTTTTATAGCGCTAGAAAGGAGGATGTCTTTGCGATTCACGACGACATTAGTGGCATTGAATTGATTGAGAACATCACGAACAACGCACTCCCTGAAAAACTCCGCCGGGGATTCCAGCATGTTGATTTCGATCTGCAGCCAGCAGCAAACAGTCTTCTGTATCCGAGCGATCCGGGGATTGTCGATATCGGTGCTGATACGAGTTTGAGCGTATTGGGAAAGGACGAAACTGGACCGACGTGGTATCCCAAACCAGACTTAGGTGAAGGCTACGACGTTTCGCAAGGGGCAACGAACACTAGCTCTGTGAATCCGTCTGAACGCGGTCAACTGTACTGGGAGCCAAAACCATCGTTTTACCCAGGGTTCGATAGCGGCGACATCATTTTCTTAGAGCCTGGTGTAAACGTGTTGGCACGAGCACTGGCAAATTCTGATGCTGGTGGTACGTTTGTATTACATGACGGCGAGTACTTGGAATCGTCGACCCTTGTCGTTGAAAAACCGTATACGTTTGAAGCGAAAAATCACTCGAAGGTGCACATTTCATTTGAACGTAGTTCGTTATTCGAGTTGAGTGACGGTGGCAGCCTGAGACTCGAGGGATTGACGATTTCCGGCGCTCTCGCACCTGACATGGCCGGAAACTCACTCATTCGCACGCGTCGCCATTCGATGCTGAGCAACTACGCCTTGGTTATCGACTCGACGACCGTTAGAGATTTGAATGTCAATCACTCTTTCAATGTGTTTTCGTTGACTAAACACACGTTTGCAGATGTGGTGACGATCGTTGATTCACGTTTCGAGAACATCACCGGTCACATCTTGCAGATGGACCAGGAAAACGACGATTTGGGTATCTACAACGTTGAGTACATCGGTATAGCTGGATCCTCGTTTGAGAACGTCGATGGATCGGTATTGAGTGTTTACCGCGGGGGTACAGATGAAAGCACGTTCGGTCCGCACGTTCTGGTGGCGGATAGTGCCTTCGACTCGGTTGGTAACGGTAGACGAAATAAAACGAATGGCTCGATCTCTTTACATGGCGTGCAAGTAACAGAGATCCACGGTAACAAATTTCGCGACAGTGCGCCTGTCCAGGTCATCGAAACGATTGGAGAACCTAGAACCGAAGTTCGCGACAACTCGTACGTCAACACCCTACCAGAGGTCATCAAGACCTTCTCACGAAACGAGTGACTGTGATGAGAAGGGTTGGCAACGGCGGCATGGGCATATTGGCGTTTGTAGCTGTCGTTGTTACTTGGAGCGTACTTGCGAATCCTCGAACGCTCATAACGGCAGACGACCTAACTGATCTACCGAACCGCGTAGCTTCTTCTCCGAGTTATTCGAGTTTCGTCAACGAAACTCGTAATCGAATCAATGCATATTTTGAACACTCACCGGACGTTCCCATACCGCGTGATCCTGGGGGCGGGTACACGCACGAACAACACAAGAAGAACGGTATTGCGATTTACGAAGCCGGTCTGTTGTCACGGTTTACGGGTAAAGCGATTTACACAGAACACGCCAAACAGTTGCTTCTGTCCTATTCATCGCTTTATCCGACGCTAGCAGAACATCCGGTCAAGCGTTCTAACTATCCAGGACGAATGTTCTGGCAAGTCCTCAACGAAGCGTGGTGGCTCGTTTACGCGGTCCAAGGATATGACGCGATCCGTGACCAACTCACAATCGCGGAACGCGAACAGATCGAGAACGGTCTATTTCGACCTCTCGCTAATTTTCTCTCGGTAGGCTCGCCTAATACGTTCAACCGAATCCACAATCATGCCGCTTGGGCAGTGGCGGCGGTCGGAGCGACGGGTTATGTACTCGATGAAGAGAAATATGTGGAGTTGGCTTTCAAGGGGACGGAACTCGATGGATCAGCTGGCTTCTTCGCCTTAGTCGATAACCTGTTCAGTCCTGACGGCTATTACACAGAAGGACCTTACTATCAACGGTACGCACTGATGCCATTCGTGGTATTTGCGCGCATTGTTGAAGCCAATCAACCTGAGCTTGACGTTTTTCGATATCGAGATGGTGTGCTGCTATCAGCGATTTATGCATGTGTCGATCTCTCGTACAACGACCTGTTCTTTCCTCTCAACGATGCGATCAAAGATAAGGGACTGAATACGGTCGAGCTTCGATATGGAATTTCGATTGCCTATGTGTTGACAGAGGATCCGAGCCTCTTAGAGATCGCAAAATCACAAGATGACTTCGTGTTAACGACAGATAGCCTTAAGGTCGCACGAGCAATCGACGCTGGTGAAGCGAGACCTTTTGAGTACATCCCTCGACTGTATCGTGATGGTCCGCAGGGGAAGCGGGGAGCACTCGGCATTCTGCGTGGCGAGTACGGAAAGACCGATCAATCGGTTGTCATGAAAGCGACCTCCCACGGTTTTGGTCACGGTCACTTCGATCGATTGAATTGGCTGTATTACGACAACGGGAGTGAGATCATTTCGGACTATGGGTCTGCTCGTTTCCTCAATATTGAACAGAAGGAGGGCGGGAGATACCTACCTGAAAATGAGACGTGGGCTAAGCAGACGATCGCCCATAACACACTTGTTGTCGATCAGACCAGCCAGTTCGACTCCGACGCCGGATTAGCGGATCGGTTTTTCCCCGAGGTGACGCAGTTTCAGTATGACGGTGCGGTCGTCTTTATCCGAGCAGCGACGGAAAACCCGTATCAGAACGTTCGGTTGGAACGTCTACTCGCGCTAGTTGACGATGTCGCGAAGGAACGTCACTTGGTAGTGGACATCTTTAATGTAGAAAGCAATGTACCCCATCAATTCGATCTGCCGATTCACTATGAAGGACAGTTCATCTCGACGAACACGTCACCGAGCTTCGCGGAGACAGATGCCTTACGACCATTAGGCGAAGATAACGGTTATCAGCACCTGTGGCTTCGCGCACGACACGACTTGAGAACAGACGAAGTATTCGAGTTCACTTGGTTGACGGGAAATCGCTTCTATTCTGTTATCGCAACGACCAATGCTCCTAGTCAAGTCTTATTCGCACAACTCGGAGCTCACGATCCGAATTTCAATTTACGGCCCCAACAGACGTTCATCAGACGCGTAGATAACTCAAACGATACGACGTTCGTATCTGTGCTGGAGTCTCACGGCGAATACAACGGTGCGGCTGAATTCACGATCAACAACAAGCCAACCATTCGCGACATAAGTTATTTTGAATACGACGTCTCACAAGTTGTACGTGTAGATACTGCAACTGACGAGACTCACTATATTGCCTTCACACGCACAGACGACGAGGCAGCACGGCACGTCGTCCATTTGGATGAAACCTCTTTGGTGTGGGAAGGCTACGCAGCAGCTTTTGATGGTGAGGGAAACCAACTATGAAATCGAGGAGCGAGAGCTTTATCTACGGGTCCGAACACCCGATTGAAGAGGTTGGCGAAGGTCTCGAACGTCAGCTGCTCGGCTTTGGACAGAGCATCATGATGGCGCGTGTAGCGTTTGATAAAGGAGCGGTTGGTGAAGTACATCAACACGAACACGCTCAGGTCTCATACGTAGAAAGTGGCGTGTTTGACGTCTATATTGATGGTCAGGAACACCGACTTAGTGCCGGTGACGGTTTTTACATTCATCCAAATACTGATCACGGCGCAGTCTGTCGAGAAGCAGGCGTATTGATTGACGTGTTCAGCCCACTTCGAGAAGACTTCCTTTCAGAGTAGACGACTTATGAAAAACCTTCGATGGTTCATTATCGGGTTAGTTGCGCTGGCGACGGTAATCAACTATGTAGACCGTACAGCGCTAGCAATCATGTGGCCGGAAATCTCAGAAGATCTGGGTTTGGACACAACCCAATACGCGCTGATCGTATCGTTCTTTATGGTCGGTTACGCGATCGGCCAGTCCTTGTTCGGCAAGATATTTGACAAGATCGGTACACGATTCGGCTTCGTACTTGCCATTTCGGTGTGGTCCGTCTCCATCATGCTTCATGCCGTTGCTCGAAACGTGCTCTCGTTCAGTATTTTTCGTTTTATGCTCGGGGTCAGCGAAGCAGGAAATTGGCCGGGTGCTACGAAAAACAATGCGGAGTGGTTCCCCATCAAAGAGCGTGCGTTGGCGCAAGGCGTCTTCAACGCGGGTGCATCGCTTGGTGCGGTAATCTCCGCTCCGCTCATCGCATGGTTGTACATCCTGTTCGGATGGCAGAGTACCTTCGTGCTAATCGGACTGGTTGGTTTTGTCTGGATCATTCCATGGTGGATCTTGTACAAGGCGCCGCCGGATTCACATCCTTGGCTCAGCGAGGAAGAACGGCAGTACATACTGACAGGTCAAAAACCTGAAGAAGACGACGAAACTGATGATTCGGCTGAATTGCTGGCACCAGGATTCTGGGATTTCCTACTTCATCAGCGTCGTAGTTGGTCGGTCATCTTGTCACGTTTCTTCCTGGATCCGGTGTGGTGGCTCTTCGTGACCTGGCTACCGTTGTATCTCGCGGCACAATTCAATTTCGATATCAAGCAAATCGGACTATTTGCGTGGGTTCCGTATGCTGGGGCTGCCGCCGGAAGCTTGTTTGGCGGTTGGTTAGCGAAGTACCTATTCGCCAAGCACTGGACGGTTAACCGCACGAGGAAATTCACTATCACGCTAGGCGGCGTGATTATGTTTCCGACGCTCATCGCGACGGCATATGCCTCCGTCCCAATCATCGCGGTGTTGTTGATCGCCGTGATTCTCTTCGGATTTCAGCTGTCCATGGGGAATATACAGACATTGCCAAGTGACTATTACTCTGGAAAGTCGGTCGGAACATTGGCTGGAATCGGTGGAACTGCCGCGGTTCTTGGCGTGCTGATCACGACGAATATCGTGCCGGTCATTACGGCAGAGAGCTATGCTCCTTTCTTCATATTAGGCGCGTGTTTGGTTCCTCTGGCGATCGGATCTGTATGGTTTTTTGGTGGTCATATTGAGCAAGTTAAACAGACTTCACCAAAGGATCCCTGATAGACAAATTGAGGAGTCGGCTTCTACTCATTGGATTCTTCCCAGGGATTTATGAGGTCGATGCCAATTCCCATAAAGTCTCGGACGTTACGCGTTACTAACCGGAGATCTCTTGACTTCGCGATTGCCGCTATTTGGCAATCGGGGAATCCGATCGGTCTACCGTCAGTGCGTCGTAGCGCAAAGATCTCGGCGAAAACGACGGCGGCTGCGCTATCGAAAGGTAACACCCGACCAGCAGAATCATCAGTAATCATGGCATCGATCGCGGCAACAAGAAGGTTGCGTCGGATGCCACTCGGAAGAATGGCCGCACCTCGTCGTAACTCAGCCTCACCGACAGAGCTAAAGTAGATCAGGTTAATATCCGTGCGATTGAACCAATCCATAACGCGCGGTTCCGGGGTGGGTTGGATAAGCTCCGAAACTAGATTCGTATCGACTAAGTACGCCGGCACAACTTAGTCAAAGCGTGGTGGTTCAGGCATTGGTTCGCGCTCCGGGAGGTCAAGATCGAACCCTCCGAAAACAGCAAATCGACGATGAATTGAATCACCAAGCTTTACTCTGTTTTCTGGTTTGCTGATTGCTGTCTTTAGTATCTGCCTGGCTTCTTCTTCCATTGATCGTCCATTGTTTGCAGCTCTCACCCGCAGTGCTGTCTTAATATCATCCTCAAGGTTGCGAATCGTGATACTAGCCATTCCGGTAATTACCGTATTTTGATTCTTTTGCTGTCATCTTAAGCACTGAAATCACGATCATTTGCGGTTTTCTTTCATGTTGAGTGTTTTTCTGTTGCTTAACTTGGAATTCGCCTGACGCATCTATGAACTTTGTGTACGACCGCCTTCTCTCGATCGAGGACGTATGTGTTCTGCCGAATTCCCGAAAGAATACGGAACTGAATCACACGTAATTGCGTAATCCCTCCATAGATTGAAGGTCTATTCGGTTAAACCAGCTGTGACAGGAAAGATCTCACCGGGACGATCATCGGACGATCGATGAACACGCAATCTGCATCAAGGAAATCCGCGTCAAACGCCACTTGCACTGCATAAGGTACAGCCAGTTTCTTTTTAAAATAAACAAGGTGCGGACTTAAGCTTGAACGCCTGCTAGATTTCACCTCAACCAAAATCCACGGATTCCCATCTCGTACCACAAGGAAATCGACTTCACGTTTTTCTTTATCCCTGAGGAAGTGCAGCGCGAACGAACCACGCCCGATTTCTGTCCAGAATTGCGTTGCTTTCAATAGCGCACAGGCAACAAGGTTTTCATTGCGAGCGCCAATATCGTTGACCTGCGACCAATCCCAAAGGTAGAACTTTGGTTCCTTTCGGAGGGCTCGGTTGAGATTCGTGAACCAAGGTGTGACGGCGAAGCAATAGAACAGCGATTTCAGAATATCGATCCAGCGCCGAATTGAGTCAACGGAGCACCTAATCTGCCTGGACAAATTTGAATAGTTCGTAAGACTGCCTACTTGGCGTTCGATCAGTAGAGCGAGAGCTTCAACTTGACTGAGTTCATGCACACGCGTCAGATCACGGATTTCCTCTCGTAATAGCTCGTCGTGCCGGGTTGAGCTCCATTGATTGTGGAACGTAGCTTCCGCTTTGAGGAACGGCTCAGGGAATCCGCCGAATCTGCGTAGCGCATCCCACTGGTCTTCCGGTATTTCACGTGGTCCTTCATGAATGAGTTTCGTTGTTTCCGTTTGGCGTCGAACCAGTTCAGCAACTGATATTGGATGCAATGTGAAAGGGAAATATCGACCTCTCAGACTGTCGCCACCATGACTGAAGTGCGTGAGCATCCCGCTACCGGTAACGAGTAATCTGAGTTCAGGGTATGTGTCATAAATGCTCTTGAGGAAATCACGCCAGGTGAACTGTTTATGGAGTTCGTCTATCGCACAAACCGTCGTCATCGCTTGGGCGTCGTCGAGTAGAAGTACGTCGCGAAATGCCGACAGATTCTGCAGCGCGTTCAATCGGTCCTCAACGTTATCCCAGTTTAAATGTTGTGATCTCTGAGATTGCGCTATTACGCTATGAGCAACGGTCGTCTTGCCGACCTGTTGAGGTCCAGAAAGAAACGCCATTTGTCGATATTGGGATAGATGGCGACGCAGTTGGTCGGTGATGCATCGCTTTATGACCAAACTAAATAGTTATCGTAAAATGGTCGCGACTATTTTACGAATGATATAGTAAAATGTCCAGTGCAATTAAAGAGCGTGAAAACGGTGGTTGAATGATCGACTTACCCGCAATTCGTCATTAGTGCCTGATATTCGCAAGCGGAGTGAGTCGTTGCTCGTGCGACGAACGCCTTCAATAAAGCTAGCGTTTACGATGCAGCTCCGATGAATTTGCCAGAATTCGTTCTCATCTAATTGAGCCCGCAAATCCTTCAGTGTAATGCCGAGCACATATTCGTTGTGGGCGTCGTATGCGATCGTGTACTTTGCCTCAGCCTTGAAGTACCTGATTTCCCGGACATCAACCAACTTCGTTTCGCCTTGGTGCTTGACTGGAATACGAGTGAGCGCGGGTGTCTGTTTGAGTTTTTCGATCTCTTCACGAACAGATGCGATTGCGAGCGTGGTACGTGATGTTGCAAGCTTAGTCTTAAGACGTTTTACGGTCTCACGCAATCGTGCTTCGGATATGGGCTTAAGTATGTAGTCGCAGGCGTTCTTCTCGAAGGCAGCCACCGCGTATTGGTCGTAGGCAGTAACGAATACGATCATGCTCGTTCCAGAGGCGAACTCTTCTGCCAACGCCAACCCGTCCGGAGACGGCATACGAATGTCGAGGAATGCGATATCTGGTTGTAGCGTTTCTAGAGCATCTCTCGCTTCGGATCCGTTAGACGCCGTCGCGACGATTTGTGCTTCAGGCCAAACTCGACCTAATAAACTCGCCAGTTGATCCCGTAGGAGTGGTTCATCGTCCGCGACCAGTACGGTTGGCTTCACGCCTTCGCTTCTTCGAGTGGTAATTCAAGGGTGACCCTGAATCTGTCCATCGTTGTGCGGTCGATTTGTAACTGCGCGGTTTCGCCATACACTGCGTTCAGGCGTTCTCTCACATTGGCGATACCCATGCCACCACCTTCTTCCGCTTGGATATGGGGATTCCGGGTGTTATTAACGTCAATCAGCAACGCGCCGTCGTTTCGAGCGATTTGGACCTCGATTTTGCCGGGATCTGCAGATGGTTCGATCCCGTGCTTGATCGCGTTTTCTACCAATGGTTGGACAAGAAATGGCGGCAGTTGAAAATTGTGAAGTCCATCCTCGACTTCAATCCTAAACGTGAGGCGGTCGCCTATCCTCGTTTTCTGAACGTCGAGATAGTTCGAAATCAATTGGATTTCCATCCCAATTGAGCCAGTGCTAGTACGAGAGTAGTCTAGCGAAGTTCTGAATAGATCTGTTAGTGACTCGAGCAACTTACGGGCTTTCGATGGCTCACTTTCCACCAGCGCCTGCACGTTCGCAAGTGTATTGAACAGAAAATGTGGTTCGATTTGCGCTTGTAACGTACGTAGTTGCGTGATCGCGAGTTCGCGCTCGCGCACGAGCTCTTTCTGACGAGCAGCATCTCGTTCAGCTTCAAGATCACGGGTGTATCCCATAAGGAGAATCACAAAACCGGCAACAATGCACGCGATTCCACCTATCACGACACCAATAGGATTAGTTCGAAAAAAGAAGAAGGGGTCGAAAGCACCGAGAGTTCCGCCGAGTAGCAACCCTAGGGCCAGGCTAATGACACCAGTGATCACGGTAACCCACTCTCGACTCCATGACTCGGGTCGATGTTTATGCGCCCAGAGCTGAAGCGACATACAGGTCATACCAATCGAATAGCTCGCGACGAAGTTTCCCCAAATATCCCCATTCAAGAAGGTCAACACGGTCGCAACGAGCGTGCAGAACACGATTGTGACTGTGATGATCCATGCCTTCGCATATCTGCGGACATGTTGGAGGAACGACTCGAACACTAGCTCTCAGATACGAATTGCCCATGCAATCCGAGGGGCATCAGTCGTGTCAGCGTCGCTCGTGCGAGAAGTTCTGGCGCCGCACGGCCGATTTTGAAAACGTTTAGGTGAGTCTCTTCGGTGATATAGTCCAGCGACGTTCCAAGCAACCAGCCATCCGTTTCACGATTACCGTTCGGATTCGGAATGAACAAATGCTCTTCCGGAATCTCTTGATCGGGGTACGTGAATCCATTGACTGCTCCAGACGATGTGTTTACCCGTACGACGCTGTTTAGCAGTCCGAACTTCAACGCGGGAGATTGCGAGTTACTTCCGAGCATCGTCACCCATTCGTGTCGCATGGTCGACCGTCGTTGGTCGATCCGAGGAAACTCGCAAGCGAGCAGATCGTTATCAAATGGTTCTACTCCACCTTTACGTGTGCGTGTGTCTATTCGAAACTGGACGAGATCTGAAAGGGACAGATTGGTCGGAGGATCACCTCGCATAACATTCTTGAATGCGTCGTACATCAAACTTGGATCGTCATAACGCATCCCTTCGAACCGAATCACACCGTCGCGATCTTCCCAGGCGTTTGAGTAGTGAAAGTACCAGTTTGCTGCGAGTTCAACGACGAAGTTGTCACTTGGGTTGTTCTTATTCATGATCAGTACGTCGAGGCTCCGCTCGGGATGCCATACATGCGCATCCAAGAACGAGTGTTCAACATCTGGATCCGGTTCGTAGTGAAACGGCGGAAGAGGTAGAACAAGGTGTTTTTCTGTAACTACAAAATCATGAGGGATCGTCATTGGAGTTCGTGGAATGACGGTGATCGTCGGTTCTTTTTTCCCTGGATCTAAACGCCAGATCACTAATGCGCCTAAGTGACTCACGTAACCGAAATTCCACAACGTACCCTTCGGTTCCACACGCGGGTGCGCCGAGAACGGCAAACCAGAAGACTCCGTAGAGAGTTCGACGATTCCTTTCGTTGACAGGGAATCGATTTCCATACGCCAGGCGGAACCACCTTCCCATAACGCCCATATCTCATCGTCTCTGGGTAGCACGCTGATGTTGCCAACGTTCAAGGAGTCTGGACTGGAGATGCTCACTGAATCATCGCCCATCGTGCCAAACCCGACAAGAGATAGTTCGTTTTGTGCTTCATCATGAAGGTACTTGTCAGTATGAACCAACCTCGCGCGGTGAGTTACCTCTCCGTTCGGTCCGATGGACCACTTCTGGACGAGACCGTCGCCGTCAAACCAGTGTTGATAGCGTCGTCCATCTCGTTCCATGCGACCGGGTCCGTTTCGATATAAGGCTCCGACTAAGTCGGTAGGCCAGTTGCCTTCAACTTGACACTGAGTCGTACCGGTATCCTCATCCTGGACACCCGTGTAGAGTTTCAACCAAGGTCGCTTCAGTAGGTTCTTGTGGAAGCTGTCGTAGGTCGAGTCTTGTGGCGCCGCGCGCATCGGTAGCATCAGGCTACCGAGTGTGCCGGTCAAACCTAGCGCTAGCTCGCGACGATTCAGCATTAGTCTTTAAGGCTAAATTCCGTTGTGAAAGGCTCGGAACCGACATCGAAGGTCATTCTTTTCCACTTCGGCGGTCCAAATCGAGCAGGGGCGTCGTTTGAGACTCCCCATGGTTCCTTCGGCATACGAAGCGCGTTGTAGTCCATTTGCTCGTTGCCGTTCAGATCATGGTATACGCTTACCGCATAGGTGCCTTCCGGGATTTCGACGGTGACCGATGTCACATCAGATTCAGCGGGGGCAGTGAGCGCGCGGAGCGGCTCTCCGTCCGGCCAGTTCTCTTCATTAGCGAATATCGCAATATAGATCGTGCCGGAGCCTTCTTTGACGTTCTTAATCTTGATCGTCAGCTCTGCAGTGAGTGAACTCGATGCCATGAGCATTGCGAGGATAAAGGCGGAGGTTTTCAAGAAGTATGTCTCGTATGAAAGTTTGTGATGGCGATTATGGTGCGAATTCTGAAATTAATGCGCTGAATCCGATGAAACGCGGAAACTAGGGCATGAAATGGATATGGCGAGTCTGATCGGTGGTCTAAGTTCAGCATGATTAACGTGTCTTGCACTGAACTCCTAACACGAGCCAATTGCGAGTGGTCGGCGCGAACGCCGCACTTAGCATGACGAAATTTCGGTTGTGGCCGTGCAAAGACATCGATTTTTCCTGGTCCGATGTTGTTTTTGCCCTATGGAATTGCTTATATGAGAGCAAGTCTCATACAGACCGAAAGGGTTTACTCGATCCTGCGCACGACTCGGTAATTTGCATGTCGGTTCGTTCAGCCTTTGATCTATATCTGGCATCAAGAGGTTTGGGACGCGGAGACGAATGTCTATTCGTAGGAGTCAACGTGCCCGATATGTTTCGTATTGCAGAGACTCACGGTGTGCGCGTTGTTGGTGTGGACATTGATCCGCTTACGACCGAAGTAGACCTCTCCCAACTTCGGGAGAGAATCACTCAAAACACGCGATGTATAGTCGTACCACACCTATTCGGGTATCGGTACTGCATTGATGAGGTCATCGAGCTAGCAAATACTGATGACATCGATGTGATTGAGGATTGTGCTCAGGCATTTGCCGGGACGAGTTGGTCCGGCAGTGAGCGCGCTACGCTGTCGTTATTTTCTTTCGGACCAATGAAGACTGCTACGGCATTACAAGGAGGTATCGCGATCGTTAGAGATTCAACCCTGTTCGAATCGATGAGTCGTGTACTAGGTTCGTACCCCGCGCAACCGACATGGCGATATTTCATCCGAATCCTTCGATTTTCTGCAATGAAAATAGCGACAAGCCCCACGATCTACGGCATGGTCGTTCAAACCATGAGACTATTTCGGATTGATCACGAAGCGGTGATTCATGCTTCGACCAAATCGGCGAAAGGATCTAGCTTTGAACTGTGGTTGCGGATGAGACCGTGTAATGCACTCGTTCGAGTCATTAGACATCAAGCCGCAAATTCCGACGACGAAATCCAGCAGCGGATATTGAAAGGAACGTACCTGACAAAATCAATTGGGGATTCCGTCCCGCTTGTATTGCGAAACGGAGAACTCAACGTGTTTTGGATGGTTCCTCTATTGGTATGCGAGCAAGAGACGTTCAAAAATGCGTTGAGACGCGAAGGATTTGATGCGCTGTCGGGGCGCTTGCGAGCGGTCGACAACGGGGAGACATCAGGCGCACTCGCTCTTGAGAGAGCAGTTATGCTGCCGTTTTCGCCGTGTATGTCCGATGCCGCAATTCGGCGACTCAGCGTTTTGGTTGTTCGCTATTTCGATGCGAGAAATTGAATTGCTTCCGTTATTTTGACTGCTACGATTAATCGACTCTGACTCAATCATCGTTGTCTCCAATCAATCGATCCGCAAGCCAACGACCAAATTCGTAGACAAGGAACGTCCCACCTAATAAGAAGACTATCGTATGACGTGCTTCTCGGAGCTCTGGATATGCCCACATAATGATGTGGTAAACAACCCATACGACGAAAAGTCCTTCTATAGCCCACTGGAAGATTACGCGAGATTTTGCTTCGTGGTTACTCAATTGCGGTCAAGTTCGCTCGAGTCTTGAATTCTTCGATACAAGTGCGCAATTCGTTCGCAGGTTAGTTGCTCTTAATATCGTCAGGATCGGCAACTGATTTGCGATTCCTTGTCGAGTAAAGCGTAATTAGCGCCGTTGCCATAAGTAGCACCGTAAAAGAATCCGGAAGGTCTGGCGAGAAAACAACTACAAACGCTATCGCGATCCATAAAGCAAACAGAGCGCGATTAAACCAACGATACAAACCACTGCGCTTCAATTAGAGCTACTCATTCATTCATCTTGCCTGAAGTTTCTTACTCACGTTCACGGCACGATTTTAGGATAAATAAATGTTTTATCGTATACGGATTCTTGACTTCTAGCTCAACATCTTTCGATTTGCGGCGTACATCAATCGAATCGGCGCCGACTCTAAACGAACAGCGTTCGTTCAAACCATTACGGGACTGTGAGATCAACCTATGTTGATTGCTCCGAAATAGAGCGAAGATCTCGGCGCGATTTTCAAATCGTGAAAGAACTGCCGATTTAGTGACAGCGGATCCCGTCGGCTTTCGCGACCGCCTAAGGATGTACTTGCTTTCGAGTACTTCCTCCGACGGCCGTGAATAAGTGCCTAGCTTCTTTCTCAAAGTCTCCGGACTAAAAGCCCGGTGCCCAACGAACCGTCAATCCGATTTCACGGTGATTGGTTGGCGATCCAAGGAAGACTTGGCCGCCGAAACCACCCGATGCAACGAACTCGTTTAAGCCGATTTCATCCAAGAGATTGTTCACGTAGAGTTGTGTAGACCATTTCTCATCTTGTGTCGTCCAGCTCACCGCAGCGTCGAGACGGTGGTATGCTGGGATTTTGTAGAGTTCAACATTGCCGATGGTTGGGTACATCGAGCCGTTGTAGGTCCAAGTGCTGAGGAAATTCACAGAACTACCGTCATCAAGAGCCATTTCATGTATTAGGCTCAAAGCAGTTTTGTGTTTGGGTTGACTAGGTAGTCGATTACCGGTCTGTTCCTCTGGAAGTTCATACCAGCTTTGCGTCGGTTGGCCAGTTTCGAAATCAATGTGATCGTATAACGCAAATTCTGCGGTGGGACTTCCTATGATCACGGACGAATGGTTCCCTACCTCCGAATCGCTATAAGCGTAAAAGCCGCTTACGAATGTACTTTCGGTGATGGCATAGCTATACTCGACTTCAATACCTTGCACATGCGAGTCCGGGATTGCCGCAATATATTCTGCTAGCGGTGTTTCCGAAAACTGTCCCGGCGTAAATCCGACAGAAAGCTCTTGCGTTGCAGCTAGATGCATTTTGTCGTAGTTCATGACGAATGCGCCAACGGCTAATTGCAGTCGATCGTCTAGATAAGTGCCTTTGATGCCGACTTCATAGTTAACCAGGGTTGATTCCTCGACAATCGTCGGCACGCCAGGTACTGGCGGAGACGCAAAGTTGAATACGCCCGGTTTATGGCCAGTTGAAATCCTTCCATAGATTAGATCGTCGTTGTCAGTGGTGTATTCCAACGTGAGATGCCCGACGATGTTGTCCCAAGCTTCAGGCTGATCAAAACCGCCGTCTTGGAACCCGACAACAACGGGTACACCGATAAAACTGAACATGAATGAGCCTGCAAAGGTCTCCGGTGGCTGTTCTTTCTCGTCTTCAAGCCATCGCAGTCCAGCGGATACAGCCCAAGAGTCGTCAATCTGATGATTGATGTTCGAGAAGATGGCTCTTGTGCTATTCTCGGTGCCCGTTCCAAATGGCACGATGGCTCTCAAATCATCCGGATCGCGACCGCGTACGCCATATTCACCAGGACACCACCAGAAGGAGCCATCACCGGTGTCGGTAACGGGCAGTCCAAATGAGGCGCCAACAACTCTTTCAATGTAATCGCGACAGTTCGAGAGAGGTATCGGATTGCCGTCGTCGTCTTCAAATACGTTGCTCAGAGCGGCTGCAGCCTCATCCGGGTTGACGAATCGAAAGGCGTGACTGTACTCCCATCGCGTAAGTTGAAACTGTACTTGGCTTTCGTAAGTGAACGCGCCAAAGATCACGTCCGTTCTGTCGTTTAGCTGCCAGTTCGCTAATAGTTCGTGAGACTCCTCCTCATAGTCATACGGTAAATCGTATGCACGATCGAGGAAAGGAGTTCCGCCGTCAGTAGATAGACTGTGGTTGTCTGTACGACCGACTCGTGTGGTGTAGTCACCATCACGGAATACATACTGGTGGACATCGTTATTGGCGTACGTGTATCTCACTGTTAGGTCATCAGAAACGTCGTATTCCGCGTAGAAGTTAATCAAATCACCTGTCGAATCTTCAAATCCGGTCCGATTCACCGCAACTTTATTCTTGATGTCGCCACATCGCATGAATGGGACGCCAATCGGGCAACTTGCAGGACCGGAAGGCACCTGGGTTGCGTACAGGTAATTGGTGTTGTCATCTAATCCGAGCGTGAACGGAGGTTTGTTACCTACTGAATACGCGCCGACAATTTGGATTTGTTCGTCTCTGGTATTCAGGTTTGCGAGATTAACTTGTGAGATCGGGATGCCCTGATCAACCACGCGCGCGAATCTGATATTCGTGTCGAATTGGTCTGTTTGAAACCGAAGCTGAGCTGCCGTAAATGTCTCGTCAGGCGCGTTCGTGTCTTCACCGAGACCAACGTTCTCCTGGTAGCCATCGCCCGTATGAATACCGCCCGTTAAACGGAAAGCAAAGTTCTCGTTCAGTGGCCCACCGATCGCGGCATTCAATCGCGTCTGCGAGTAAGCGTTGACCTGCGTCATAACTTCCGAATCCCACTCTTGCGAAGGTTTCTTGTAGATGTAATTGATCGAACCGGCGATAGAGTTCCTACCGTTCAGTGTGCCTTGAGGACCTCGAGCGACCTCCACACGTTCAAGATCAAAACCGCCGCCGGGCGCGGTGCCGTATACCCCGATCGTGTACGCGCCATCGATATACGTTGCGACTGAACGGTCGCCATGGTCGATACCAGCATTGCGTGTACCGATACCGCGTAGTGACGTGCCATTGCCGACCTGATCGTGTGTTTCGCCAAATTGCAGACCTGGTACCAATGCCTGTAGCTTGTCTCTGTCCTGTATGCCGAACAGTTTCAATCGCTCGTCAGTGAAACCCGTGATTGTCATTGGCGTATCCATGACGTTTTTTGAGGTTCGTTCGGCAGTTACTACGATCTCTTCGAAATATCCCGCATCTTTTTCAGCTTCAGCATCATCAGTTTGAGCGAGCGTCAACGAACTGAAGAGCAATAGCACTAGGGCCATCGCGAAGCTCTGATTTGTTGATCCGCACAGACGGGTTGTTTTCATAGGAATCCTGCCTAATAAAGAAGTGTCTTAAAGTTGCGAAGGCTCTCTAGAACGATTCGTTTAGAGGCTTAATCCCGCGAAGTTCCTCCTCGCATGAACGAACGGCGAGTGAACAAGACTAGAAAGCGTGGGAGAATACAACGAATCTATTGTAGCTATCGCTGAGATAGGTTAGTTGCTACGGTTCCGACGTTTTCTTTCAATCAAAGGGACTATCCAGCCGATCCTGTTAACGAAGCGATCCAGTCTGAATAGTAAAAACATGTTGCGGTCCTCCTGATGGATCGATTTACCGAATCGGCGCCTAACTAAACGCTGACATTCATATTCGGTATGGTCGGTCTGAAAATGCTGATTGTTGAAGCTGAAGTTCATAATGCGTACTTGAGATTTGTGCTAAATAATGTGTGGTGCTGCGCCGACACGGGCGGCGTCGGCGGTACACGAAGGTGCAGAACATACCCGAGTGCCTGTGAAGTAAATGCCGTTCATCAGACACGGGAATCCAGCGAGGCGATATCAGCGGTGCTAGCTCGTCGCGCTTGAGTGTGGGATGTGTCTTCTTGCATCACCGAGCAATGGCTGTCGATAGCAAAGCCATAGATTCGAAACCTATTGGTACTCTGTAGAACTTAATACCTAATTTTCTTGTATGACTAACTCGACACGGGCAAGGGCTCTGCCATTCGTCGGAGGCGGGCACGAGCCACCGCATAAACAAAGTTCAAAGGTAGCGAGAGAACACGGGTTTGTCGCAATCGCGTTGATTTTTGCGAGAACTTGGACTTTCTTATCCACGTATATTCTCGGTTATTGGCGCGAAATCCCAATCAAGCGAATTAACTCACAGGACACTGGAGAAGACCGGAACGCACAAGAAATGGTCTCTCCTGATGACTCAGGCTGGAGTTTTCATCATGTGCCACCGATCGTCACGGCCGCGGCTCTCGTTGGGCCACTTACCGGAGCAATCCCAATTGACACAAGTTGGCTGTTCGATTTTCTGCTCACAACGAGCGGGTGTCTGGTATTACTCTCCTGGAGTTTGTTGTTTCTGAAGAAACGGCTTTATCTACTCGCCTCCATAGCGCTCGTTGTTATTGGTGCGGTTTCCTTTTTATTTGCGGTTTTTGTCGTAGAAGGTGTCGTCGACAATATTTGCATTGCATTGGTCTGTGCTGCGAGTACCTGCATTTGGGTGCTTCAGTATCGCGTAGAAGAAGGGCGGTTGCGTATTCGGATTAGATTAGGCAGCCATCTCGTTTATTACTTCGTTCTGTTGTGGGCGTCGTTGTTGTTACTGATTTTGCTCGCGTTCTTTTCAGTAGATGTTGTCAGTCAGTCCATTCTTCAAGCAAAACCAGTAACGCCATTCATCGCGGATCTCATCAACGAACCTGAATTGGCTGGGCAGAAACGAGTTGGAAACGAGTCGGCGATTCACAATGGTTCAGAGAGCGAGTCAATCGTCGAGTCAGAGTCGTTGACCAATGAACAGCGGCACAGCCTGAAATGGGTTTACGCGTTATTTCTGATGATTGGCTGGATCGTACAACTGCCTCTGAGCATGGCCTTGCCTTACTACTACATCTACATCATGCAGCGTGTAAACCAAGATTTGCGAGAGGCGCTGCATGAACGCTGGCACCTCTTGTCGCTCCGTTATCACAGCAACCATCGAGTGGGTGATTCCGTCTACCGGATATATCAAGACAGTGCTCAGGTTACAGCAGTCATCGGCGAAATCACAAGGGCACTACAGGTCATCATCACTTATGGAACAGGTCTTATGTTCCTGATGGCGCTCGATCCAATTTTGAGTGCTATGGCTTTGACCATCATTCTCGGCGCCGTGGCGTGGGGGTACTGGTTCTCGCCTCGTATGCGGACCCGATCGCTGACGAACAGACGTGCAAATTCGGACTTCACATCGCGCGTACAAGAAACATTTGCGGGTACTCGACTGATCAAAGCTCACGGAGCAGAGGCACGAGAGCAGCAACGATTCGAACAAGATTCCGTGAATGCCTTCAATGCGTCCTATCGCGTCCGAACGTTCATGGCGATCATCGCCATCATCATGTTTACCATCGCGGCCGGTTCGTTGTTGTACGGCCAATTTCTTACAGCGATCTGGACCGTTGGCGAGCGTGAAACGTACGCATCCGTGTTAGTTGGACTGGTGGGTTTGAGTTTCGTAAAGTGGAATCTCTCTGCTTATCAGTCGGCACAGGAACACTTAGGCGCGTCGAGCGTATCAATTCGGGAGCTCATCGAACACTGGACCCGAGCTCAAGATATGGCTATGGGCTTGAATCGAGTATTTGAGATTTTGGACCTAGAACCGGATGTGAAGAACCGCGATGGTGCGATTCCCATGACGGACTTTCAACATGAAATTCGATTTGACGATGTCAGTTTCGCGTACGAACCCGATCGTGGCGTGTTAAGCAATGTGAGTTTCGCGGTTAAACCGGGGACAGTCACCGCCATCGTAGGACCTACGGGGTCAGGCAAGAGCAGTTTGATGAGCATGCTGTCGCGTCTATTCGACCCCGATTCTGGGTCGGTGTCGATTGACAAAGTCGACCTCCGCGATTTTGAGGTCGATAGTCTGCGAGAAAACGTCGCCATCGCATTGCAGGAGAACGTCTTGTTCGGGATGTCGCTACGAGACAACATTCGTTATGTCGTACCTCACGCAACTGACGAACAAGTGATGGAAGCAGCAAGAGTCGCTTGCGTAGAGGAGTACATCGACGGCTTGCCTAACGGTCTGGACACAGTACTCAGCGACCGTGGTGGCAAACTGTCCACGGGTCAGCGTCAGCGTTTGTCGATTGCACGTGCGATCGTCAAGAACTCACCGATCTTGATATTGGACGAATCTACGGCGGCATTGGATGCAGCGACCGAGCATCGAGTGCTTGAACGTTTAGCAGACTGGGGCAAGGAGCGCGCGATTTTCCTTATAACGCATCGCATTTCGACCATTCAAAAAGCAGACACGATTCTGTATATCGATCAGGGGCGATTGGTCGAGCAAGGGTCTCACGAAGAACTCATGAAACTCGTCAGCGGGCGCTATCGGAATTACGTTGAAACTGAGGCACGACTTTCAAAACGGGTTGAATCGGGACAGCAGTCGGAAGCTGAAATCTGATGAATGGAGCAAGCGAGCGTCCTGGCCAAAGCCAAGAAATTTCCGCCTCTCAGACGCTTAAGACATTTGCTAGGTTGATGACGTACTTCGCCTTTTTCAAGGCGCGTATTGCTGCAAAACTGAGCTTTATTACTTTCGAACACACGTTTCGCCTCTTGCTTGTACCGTGGCCGCTGAAAATCATCGTTGATCACGTCATACTCGGCGAACCGGTTGCAGCCGATGGAACTGGATTTCCCTCTTACATGACGCCGATCATGGGATTCCTGTCCAACAAAACGGCGGAAGAGATCATGTTCTGGATGCTTTTGATTGGTGTCGTCATGGTGATTCTGATTGGTATGACACCGAACCGAGGCACCGGCAGAAATGCAAGTGGCAGCTACACTGGCGCCGCAGCCGGCTCGTTAGGAAATGCAAAAGCATCACTGGCAGAAGGACAGGATACGGCAACCCAGACGGAGAACGCATCAAACAGCGCAGGAAGCGAAATGGGCGGTATTTTGGGTCTACTCGACTTCAAAATCCATCTGCGACTAACTCAATCTTTGAATCATCTGATGCGAACAGAATTGGCTGATCACATCAAATCTTTACCTGTTACGACTCTGGACGAACAGCGAATTGGCGATAGCGTCTATCGCGTGATCTATGACAGCACGAGTGCGACCGGAATTTATGAAGCTCTAACCATGGGGATCTACTCCGGTATCCTCATGGTTGCGCTCACGCTTTACATCATGACTACCAGCTTCGGCAGCGCACCAGAGGTCATCATCGTCGGCATTCTGGTCGGTCCTATGACGTTCTTATTCGTGATTCCGTTCGCTCGATTGGCGAGGAAGCGAAGTCAGGCCAGTCGTGTTTCAGGCGCTCAGACTACGAGCAACATTGAAGAGGGCATGAGCAATGTATTGGCGATCCAAAGCCTCGGTGGTAATAAACGAGAGAGTAAACGATTTGCCGACGATAGCAGTGAATCGTTCAGGAGATTTCGTGCCGAAGCGATCGTCAAGCTGATATATCAACACGCAGGCGCACTGTCCTTCATGATCGGTCAGATCATCTATTTCGTACTGATCGCCGGTCACGTCATTGAAGGCAACTTTACCGCTGGGGACTATTTCGTGGTCTTCTACTACTTTTTTGTGTTGAGTGCAGTGTTTTACTCGTTCGGTTTCTTATATACAGAACTACAAGGTTTTATTGCGGGTTTGGCGAGAGTATTCAATCTGCTCGATCTTGAATCTGAGAAAACGACGGATGGTGTCGAATTGCCCGTGATACAAGGTGGAGTGAGCTTCAGCGACGTGGGATTGACCTATCCTGATGGCAGAAAAGCGCTTCACAACATTTCGTTTGACGCACAGCTAGGAGAGATCATTGCGCTCGTTGGACCCACCGGCGCTGGTAAAACCAGTCTTGCTTATCTAGTACCGGCCTTTGTTCAAGCTACGACAGGAACGGTTTCCATTGATGGTATCGATTTGAAAGATGTTTCGGTTGAGAGTCTTCGGAAACAGGTCTCGTATGTGTTTCAGGAAACGCAACTGTTCTCTGATTCCATTCTTGACAACATTCGATACGGCAATCGCTCCGCTTCGATTGACAAAGTTCAAGCTGCCGCGAAGGTCGCAGGCGCACACGAGTTCATCATGGAGTTGCCGGAGGGTTATCACACCAATCTCGGTACGGTAACCAGTAAGTTATCGGTGGGTCAAAAGCAACGCATATCCATCGCCCGAGGTTTAATCAAAGAATCGCGGATCTTGATCCTCGACGAACCAACGTCGGCATTGGACCCTGAGACTGAGGCATATTTGATCGATGCGTTACACGATGCGGCCAAGGAGAAGCTGGTCGTCATCATTGCTCACCGACTCTCAACCATAACACACGCGGACCGAATTTACTTCCTTGAGGCCGGCGCTATTCTTGAGTCCGGATCTCATGATGAACTCATGTCAGAGTCAGACGGCCGTTATCGTGAATACGTTGCGTTGCAAGCAGGACAGCTCGTCGATTCCCAATCAGAAAATTCATAAAGGTTCAAAATCTGAGATGCGTGTACGACGATGTGTGGCTATAGGAGATACCGATAACTTATTGATCTTATTGCTATCATCCGCGCATGAGCGCTTTTTTGCACATCGCAAGCTTTTAGGGGTAAGACGCGATCAGATTGACCGATCGTAGTTTTTCGATGCGCAATGATGACCTTGAGGTGGTCGTTCACTACTCAAGGACGAGGTGGGTAGTGGAGAAATTCTAAAATCCGCGCACGGCCAACAATAGGCGTGTTTTTCGTAATCAAATAAGGAAAACTGTACCTTGACCACGGTGGATGAAGTACTTGCGACGGTTCAAGCGTATCTCAATGCCAGAATTCAGAGTGACACGGAAACAGTCTTGGATTTCTATGCAGAAGATTGGAATGACAACAAGCAATTTAGTAAGAATGATCTGCGAGAGGGGAAGTTGCCGAGTGCGTTAGGAGGACCGAATGATGAAATAGAAATAGATTTAAGCAAGGCCGAAGTAATTTTGAATGGACCGACTGCAATCGTTGGTCCAGTGGTTATCGATACTGCGAAAGGTCGAATCACCTATCGCTATACGCTGAGAAATGAGAGCAGCGTGTGGCGACTAACGTACACCCAAACACTCGATTGGGAGACATTTCCGATGGATGATCAGACCCAAGTTTTAAAGAACGAAATTGACAATCTTGCGATGATCGTTCGAAGCCATCGCGAACAGCTATTAGGCGACCCATGGCGACCGGGTTACCACTTCACCGTTCCCGAGGGTGTTGCCATACCGTTCGACCCGAACGGTGCAATCTATTGGAAAGGACGTTACCACCTCTTCTATATCTTTCAAGATAAAAGAAACGGATTCAAGTCGGACCATTGGGGACACGTATCAAGTACTGACCTCTTCCATTGGCGTCATCATCCGACGCACTTGCTCGATGGGATGTATAGCGGGAATTGCTTTATTAACGATTCGGGAGTTCCCACCATCTGTTATCACCAGGTCGATCAAGGAAACGCGATGGCCGTCGCGTCAGACGATGAATTAGACGAGTGGACGAAGCTAGACTCCAATCCGATAACCCCTGACACGCAGAAGGGTGATGAGCATCACGGGAAGTACCGCTCCTGGGATCCTTTCGGCTGGAATGACGGCGACCGTTACTACGCGATTTTCGGCGGAGAGCGTCCAGCTGTAGCGACCTCCGATCGGCTTGATGGCGAGTGGCAATACGTCGGTGATTTGTTTGCACATGGCATCGAGGGTGTTTCTCTGAACGAAGACGTTTCCTGTGCGGATCTCTTTAGACTCGGCAACAAGGATGTCTTACTATGTATCAGTCATCGTCTGGGGTGTCGTTACTACATCGGCGAGTGGAAGAACGAGCAGTTTCATCCTGAATCACACGCGCAAATGAGTTGGGTCGACAACTCGTTCTTTGCGCCTGAGAGTCTTCTGGACGATGCGGGTCGAAGGATCATGTGGGCCTGGTTACTCGACTTCCGTAAATTCCAGGTACGACTCGAACAAGGCTGGTCAGGAACCATGAGTCTCCCACGCGTGTTGTCGCTCAACGAGAACGGCGAAATGGAAATGGATGTGCCTAAGGAGATTGAGTCCTTACGCTACCGACCATATAGTCAAGAGAGCATCGAAATCCAGTCTGACTCCGAAGTTCGAATTAGTGGGGTAAGCGGTAATAGCCTTGAACTTGCTATTGAAATCGAGAGTGTTGGTGCTACAACGTATGGCGTGATGGTGTGCGTGTCGCCGAACGACGAGGAAAAAACCGAGATCGCCTACGACTCGAATGCACAGCAATTAAGTTTGGACACTCGTAGGTCTGGTCCAGAAGGATCGCCGAAGGAAATCGAATCGGGTCCGCTTCAACTCGACGAGAAAGAGTGTTTGAAACTGCGGGTGTTCGTGGATAAATCGGTCGTCGAAGTGTTCGCGAACCGGCGACAAGCAGTCATGCGTCGCATCTATCCAGTGCGTGGTGACAGTGTGGGAGTAAAGGTCTTCGCCAAGGGTGGGATAGCAAGAGTAACGTCGCTACATTCATGGCACATCTCACCATCAAACCCGTACTAGCTAAAGAAATAGTGTCAAGCGGGAGACGCTTGAACATCACGCGTACGGATTCTTTACCTTTAAGTCTACATCTTGTGCATAGCCGGGTACATCGATCGCAGCCGAGCTAACTCCAAGCTGATCTCCTTCGATCACACCGTTACCGAAACGGTAAATCGGTTCCGGAATTTCCTGCAATGCCTTTTGGTCGTATTCGTGCGCTTTCTCTATTACGCGTTCGCGTTTGCTTTCGTAATTGGTAAACACGGCTTTGCCGTGACGCGCCGCGATAAGTTCCTTAGTCTTCGAAGGCGACAGAACGAGCCCGGTCGCGTTGTTTCCACCGAATCCTTTCGAATTGACGAGTGCAACGTCCATGCCCTCCGGACCGACCTCTAAATGGGTCGGATCGATTCTCAGATTGTCGCTGCATACGTCATCTGCGATGTGATCGATCGTTGCTATGCCCGGAATCCAACCTTCCTGCCACGTACCTAGTGCTGAAGTAATCTGATCGCCTGAAGCAGGCGCGAGGGTATGGCCGAGGTATGCCTTGATAGCTGCGACAGGCCACTTCGCAATTTTGAATGCTTTAGCCATCTCACTAAGTATGTGAGATTCAGTAACTCGATTCTGCGGTGTACCGGTGCCGTGTGCATGAATGAACGATCGATTACTTACTACATCCTCGCCGACGATTGAACGCGCAAGACCTAGCGCTTTGCCAACCGTGATGTAGTTCCCAATGCCTGGTCCCGGGATTGACTTCTTGTAGCCATCCGCATTGACATAGATGTCGGCGATTGAACCGTAAATCTCAGCGCCACATTCAAGCGCGAGTTGCTCGTCCATTAGCACGATAAACACGCCCGCTTCGGAAATCGTGAATCCCGCATTCGACGAGAATGGTCGGCAGGCTCGTCGATTATCTGGTTCATTCGACCCATCTAATGCCATTAGCGCGTCGTCTTCAGCTAAAGCTCCCATGGTTCTAAACGCTTCGACCAGTTCCGGTGTTACAGGTGCTTCCGTGCTCCCTACGACCGCAATCCGCTTACCTCGATACCGTATCTCGTCAATTCCTTGCTTTGCGTTGTAGAGAAAAGTGGCACAAGCACCGATGGCACCACCGGTACTACCGAGTGACCCGGTTACGTATGCGTTTGTGAAATCCGCAGCCATTTCGGCAAGACACAGTGCGGCTTGTTTAGAGGTTGGGCGCCGCCCCAAGAATGGTGCTTGCAACAATCCACCCGCTCCATGAGTGTCCAGCTGCCCCATCGCACAACCCGCATGAACCGCAAACTCATCTGGTCGTACTAGATTCTGTAGTTCCGTCCAATCGATTCCGATGGAGTTGACCGCATCTGAAGATGCCACGATCGCGAGTTGTAACCCACGTGGATGGTTTCGGGAAGCGTAGAGGGAGGCTGGATCGTAACCCGTAGGGAGTTGACCCGCCGAGGTGACTCGAGATGATCGTGTGTCGTTGAGCAGGACTTGTGCAGCGTCGCTGAAGGTGACTTCTACGTCACCATCGTCGATTGCCTTGAGGTGCCAACTTTCGGGTATTTCGGTTGGTAATTGCTTCTGCGACATCCGAATAACCAAAGGTGAACCTTCTTTCGCCTTCAATTTCGCGCGGCTGTGTACGTCGATGTGATCGGGATCCCAGAGTTCGATTCGGCGAATTAGCGTGTGATTCTCAATGAAGTCCTTTGTGGGTCCAGGCGAATCTCGGAGTTCGTCCTGCAAACCCATTAGCACGGCAAGAGACTCATACGTAGTTGCTTGCTTCGTTTTATCGAGTGCATCGATAACGGTGCGCCGATACGAATGATGGAAAGACACGCGCCCGGCGGGATTGACTCCGCCAAATCCAACGATAACGGGAAGTGGAACCATCACAGAAACCTGCAGCTAGGTCAGCGTCTCGAATCTAGACTCGTTCGATCGCGATCGCTGTGGCTTCACCACCACCAATGCAAAGCGCGGCAACGCCCTTTTGCTGGTTTGTCGCACGTAATGCGTGTGCGAGGGTGACCAAGAGGCGACTACCTGTAGATCCGATAGGATGCCCTTGAGCGCAAGCTCCACCATAAATATTGACCTTTTCTTGGTCGAGACCCAATTCCGAAATTGACAACATCGTAACCATAGCAAACGCTTCATTAATTTCGAATAGGTCGACATCGCCGATGCGCCAACCTGCTTTGTCCAGTACTTTACCAATTGCGCCGACCGGCGCGAGCGTAAATTTCGAAGGATGGATCGCATTTGTTGCATGAGCCACAATGCGGGCAAGGGGCTCGCCATCGGCATCGCGTACGCCTTGCTCACTCGACAGGACAAGCGCTGATGCGCCGTCGCTGATAGAGGACGCGTTAGCGGCCGTGATCGTTCCATTTTTTGCGAAAGCTGGTCGAAGCGATGGTATTCGATCAATCTTTGACCTTCGAGGTTGCTCGTCTTCGAATACGTCCTCGAACGGCTCGATTTCAGCCTTTAAATTGCCCGCGTCCATTGCGCTGAGAGCACGTTTCACAGAATTGATGGCATATTCGTCCATCGCTTCACGCCCTAGCTGATGCTCATCTGCCGTTTCTTGCGCGAAGCTACCCATCGATTTACCAGTTTCGGCGTCTTCAAGTCCGTCGCAGAACATCGTATCGGACAGTTCGCGGTGACCCATTCGTAGACCCTGACGTGCACCTTGAATGATAAATGGCGCGTTCGTCATGCTCTCCATGCCACCCGCGATCACGTAATTGGCTTGACCAAGCTCGATTTGATCGGCTGCGAGCATGGCGGCTTTCATGCCTGATCCACACACTTTATTGACTGTAGTCGCTGGCGTCGAGTCGTCGAGTCCCGCCTTTCGCATGGCCTGTCGAGCAGGTGCTTGGCGCAATCCGGCGCTCACAACACACCCCATTAACACTTCGTCGATCTGATCGGCTGCAACGTTCGCGTGGTTAAGACTTGCCTGAATCGCGTGTGCCCCCAAATCTGTTGCGCTTCGGTCGCTCAAGGAGCCTTGAAAACTGCCGATTGGTGTGCGTTTCGCGCCTAGTAAATACGCTGTCATTAATGGTTTCCGTTTTCTAATTTTCGATGGATCAACTCGGCGAAATTACATGGTCGAAAGTCCGCATCTAGTTGATTATGAAGGATTTTTTCCCAACCCGTACGACATGCACCGTTAGAACCCGGAAGGGCAAATATCAAGGTGTCGTTTGCGATTCCGCCTACGGCGCGGGATTGAATCGTCGAACTACCGATTTCCTCATACGAAACTTGGCGGAAGAGCTCTCCGAAACCATCAATCGTTGTATCAAAAAGCGGCAGTAAAGCCTCGGGTGTTGTGTCGCGTCCGCTAAAGCCTGTGCCACCAGTCGAAACCACGACATGAATCGTCGAATCTGCTATCCAATGGCTTACGATTTTGCGTACCTCGTAGATATCGTCCTTAACAATGGCGCGTGCCGTGAGTTGATGGCCGTCTTGAGTTAACAAGTCGGCGAGAAGATCGCCTGAAGAATCGGTGTCAGGAGTTCGTGTATCGGATACGGTCAAAACGGCGATGGACAAGTTTGACATTGTTTCTCGTCGCCGATTTGTTAGGGGAAATGCCGATCGCGCAGCCGTTGGCTACTCGGGTTACCATGCAATTTGCACGGTAGAATTTTACCGTTAGCGAGTTTGAGTCTCCGCCATATGGACAGTGCGATAAAGGAAGGCGATCGGCTTTATTTGATAGCCGAACGGCTCGCGAAGGAATTCGATCTGTTTCCCTCAGCGGATCCCGAGGCGGTGTTTAGCGTTCAAGGGTTACTGTCCGCGCACGAGATTGCACGTGAAGCGGCGGCGCTCGATCGACTGGATATCGACTCATACATTGAACGTGTGGTCAGTCCCGGTGAAAACACACGTCGGGCGAGCGCCTCGGAAATCGTTCCGCAGTTAGGTGACGTCCGAGAACTGACGGACGTAGGACCTTATCTCGACGCTGTTATTGATGTTGAGTTTCCCAACGGTGTTCGGCCTATCGGAATAGTCGCGCAAAATCGCCGTGAGCGAAACGGGGAGTGGATGCCCGAGCACCATCGACAAGCAGCGCAATTCGTACGCCGGTGCAGTCAGCGCAATATTCCGATCGTGAGTTTGATGGACACGCCAGGCGCGGCGGGCGATGAAATCGCGAATCGAAACAACCAAGCCCACCAGATCTCACTTCTGATTGCTGAGATGTCAGCGGTTGATGTACCGAATCTTGGCATCATTTTCGGCGTCGGGTACTCGGGCGGCGCGATTCCTCTCGCCGCAAGCAACATGATCCTTTCATTGCGTGACGGGGTCTTCAGCACCATTCAACCACAGGGTTTGGCGAGCATCGCGCGACGGTTGAACCTCTCGTGGCAAGAGTGTGCCAAGCAGGTCGGACTTTCGCCGTTCGAGTTGATGAATCAAGGCAACATTGACGGGATCATCGACTACGTACCGGGTGAAGAGCACAAGTTCAACAATCTAAAGAAAGCGATCGTTACTGGAATTGACTCCATTGAAAAAAGTGCCCGTGCGTTCGTCGCGAGCAATCCGTACATTGTCGAGTACCACCGTCAAGCGCTAACACGCTATCTAGAACCTTCGTCGCGTGCTAAGAAACGTGAGAACTTCGGTGCGCTTGGCGGTTTTGGAACACCAACAGAATTTAGCAATGTTTTCGGTGATGCACTCCGCTACCTTCGTTATTTACGCGTTCGACGACGAATCAAAGCGGCTAGCAAGCAACAATATGGTCGTCTAACCACTCGACGCAAGACGGTTGGTGATTTACAGTCGCGGATGGAGCGGGAGCGTAATCGAATTTACTTTCGGTGGTTACTCGATCCTGATCGGTTGATGTACGACACATCGCTAAATTCTGCCTGGAAGAATTACGTTGCACGAAAATCTGAAAAGGATGAGAGTCGTGGCACCCTCCTGAGCTTAATCCGCGGAGAGCCAAAGGCAAACTTCGAAGCAGCCCGGCAATCCCTGCTCGCAACGTACGTAAGTTATCTGTACAACCATTGGAAAATCGAATCTGCAGGCAACTTGGCGCTCTTGCACCAGAACCTATCTAACGCAACGGATTCAGCTTTCTTCGTCACGCCTGGTGACATCGCGGACGTCACTCAGCTAATGAACACGATGTCAGCTGACACTGAATTGATGCCGTCATTAATGGAGCGCTTTTCGTACGACGGTAAGAAGATGTTTTTGCGCACGAGTGACTGGCGGCACAGTTATTCAGTCGAGCAACTGCGCATGCAACTCTCTGTCGAACTCAACCTTGCAATCGTTTCTGGTCCATTGGACGAAGACGCAAGCGATAACTTAAGCGCACCGATCCAAGCTAATCGTCGGGTTCTCAACGAACGCTTCGGCACGTACTTGCGGCAACCTCGAGAGCTCACCGTTGTGGGAGAAGAGGCAACCGACTTGAGCATCGTGGATGTCTTGTTGAACATAGATCTTCGCGACGACTTCGTTGAGGAGATCAGAAATTTCCAACTCTTCGACGTTATTTATGACGAGCTACTGGATCGGCTCGTGCAGATCGCAGACCAAGCGCAGCGCACGCAGTCTTTAGATCGCCAAACCGTCGCGGAGTTGATCGATGAGACGTTCACTGCGGCTTTGAATCAAATCGAACCTGACGACGAGCGAGACGACGGAACGGTGCGTGAACGCCGAGATGCGTTTTTGGACTGGTTTCGGCAGTTGTCAAAAACGCGGCTTAGCAAGACGTTTTTTGCGACCGTTGAAGAGTGGAAGAAACTCATTCACACGGACCTCTCCGACACTTTGTTCGTCGTGGTGAAGGAGTTCTTCGAGGGGCTTTTAGCAACTTATGTTGATAGCGAACGAGGCGACGGGAAGTTCTCTGGCAACATTCGGCCGAAAAACATCGGTAGGCGCCGGGACTTCTGGAATCGATTGCAGATTGCATATCGCGATTTACAGATTCAAGAGACGCTGAACGACTACAAACGATTGAGACTCACCAGTCACCAGGCTTTCATCGACCGGTTCTTTACGGAATTTGAAGAGTATGGTCGGGAAATGT
Source organism: Candidatus Azotimanducaceae bacterium (assembly GCA_965220235.1). Lineage (GTDB taxonomy): Bacteria > Pseudomonadota > Gammaproteobacteria > Pseudomonadales > Azotimanducaceae > Bin55. The sequence goes on from OZ244815.1 coordinate 1,568,706, forward strand.
TGAGCAGCGATCCCTGCGACTTCCCTGGATTCCGTGAATCGATAGAAAAGGCTCTGGACAAGGACGAACCACCCGCCGGCGTTGTCACGGGTATCGGCAAGTTCAAACTAGCAAAGCGCGAAGTACGCGTAGGTGCCGTAATCTCGAATCCCGACTTTCAGGCGGGCGCGTTTGATATGGCGAGCGCGGAGAAGTTCTGTACGTTGTTGGTCCAGTGTGCAGAACAGCAACTCCCAGTTGTTTGTTTCATCTCGTCTGGGGGTATGCAGACAAAGGAAGGGGCTGGCGCTCTGTTTTCGATGGCTGCGATCAACGATCGCATTACGCGCTTCATTTGCGACTTCGACCTTCCTGTGATCGTGTTCGGTCATGGTGATTGCACAGGTGGCGCCCAGGCGAGTTTCGTTACACATCCCTTGGTTCATACGCATTACTTTTCTGGTACGAGTATGCCGTTTGCGGGGCAGATCGTGATTCCGAGTCATCTTCCTGCCGAATCCATCCTCGCAAACTATCTTGCCAGTAATCCAGAATCCATGCAAGGTCTGGTCAAACACCCGTTCTTCGGTGAACTCGATGCGGATCTGCGCGGAATCGATCCGGACATTCCAACACCGACAGCGACGGTGGAGGATGCGGTTGCAACGGTCCTGAGCGACGACTATACGATCGGCACCGCTCTTCCGCTTTCGGCGCCGAGACAGGTCGATGATCAAGACCTGTATCGCCCGGTCCGACGCGTCCTCGTGCATGCCCGTGGTTGTGCCGCTTCAAAGATCGTGAAAGTTGCGCAATCCCAAAACATCGAAACCGTTCTTGTCCAATCTGATCCTGACGTTGAGTCAGTCGCAGCTGACATGCTTGGTCCTAAGGATCAGTTAGTGTCGATTGGCGGCAGTACGCCAGACGAGAGCTATTTGAACGCTCGCTCCGTTTTGGTGGTAGCCGAGAATGAGCACGTTGATGCCTTGCATCCGGGAATTGGGTTCCTTTCAGAGAGCAGTCAGTTCGCATCGCTCATCCGATCACACGGAATTAACTTCGTCGGTCCTCCTGTCAGCAGTATGGAAACGATGGGGAATAAGTCCAACGCCATCAAGTCTGCGATCGCGTTTGGCGTGCCGGTGGTGCCGGGGAGTCATGGAGTCGTCACAGATGTAGACGCTGCGGCTGAGATGGCTGAAGAAATCGGTTATCCGGTCTTGATTAAGGCGGTACATGGCGGTGGCGGGAAAGGCATTCAAGTTGTCGAGTCGGCAGCGAGCTTTTACGAAGCGTTTCAGAGGGTCACGGTTGAAGCACGTGCTGCGTTTGGCAACGGCGATGTGTATTTAGAGAAGTTCGTAACCAAATTGCGTCACATCGAGGCACAAGTGTTGCGCGATAGCGAAGGCAATACCAAGGTGCTTGGTATTCGTGATTGCAGCGTGCAACGAGACAAGCAAAAGGTCATCGAAGAATCTGGCTCAACGATGTTGCCTGACAATTTACTAGAAAATGTCGTCGAGAGCAGCGCGGCGATTGCTGGAGGCGTTGGTTACGTCGGTGCGGGTACCGTTGAGTTTATTTACGATCTAGATTCGGACGCCGTGTATTTCATGGAGATGAATACTCGGCTTCAGGTAGAACACCCAGTAACTGAGTTGGTGTCGGGCGTAGACATCGTCGCAGAGCAATTCCGTATCGCAGGTGGTGAGAGCATCAAGGAACTTGAGGTAAGTTCCGACGGGTACGCAATTGAGGCTCGGATTAACGCTGAACGATTGGTTCGTGATAGTGATGGTGAGTTGGTTTTACGTCCGAGTGCTGGCGAAATCACGAAGTGGGATTTCCCAGATGATGAAGACATCGAGATCATTAGTACTGCGGGTCAAGGTAAGTTCATTTCGCCGTATTACGACAGCATGATCATGCAGGTCATCGCCCACGGTGAAGACCGCGAATCGACTGCGAAGAAGCTGGTCGACTATTTGAGTCAAGTGACACTTGAGGGTATCTACACAAATATCCCGTTGTTACGAACTGTTCTTACCGACAAGGGTTTTCTCGACGGCATCTACGATACGAGCTATTTACCTAAATTGCTTAAAACGATCGATGCGGATGCCTTGATCGAAGAAATCGACGACATGGCGGCGGTAGACGCACAAGCGGTTGGGTGGGATGCCATTCAAATCGAAGAAAGCAACGAGTTGAGGGTGTTAGCCCCTTCGACAGGAATCTTCTACATCAAACCCACACCGGGCGATCCGGACTACGTGAGTGTGAACGACGTCATCGGAACGGATGAGGTGTTGTGTCAGCTTGAAGCGTTTAAGGTCTTTACACCGATGCGGCTGCGTGATATCAACACCGTTGAGCAAGTCTTCTTCTCAGAGAACATCCGTTACAAGGTCAATCGGATCAACGTTGCGACAGGGCAGCAAGTCAATGCTGGGGATTTGTTGTTTGTGGTCGAACCGGTTTCTAAGGAACCCGAGACAGCTGAGAACTAGCGTTAATAAGGTCAATCGCTCCACCTGCGGCGACAGCCGCGCCTAGACCAAGTATGAGAACGTTTGTCCATCGACGAAAGCGCACTTCGCTGACTCGTTCAAGCATGCGCGTGCCAATGCGGGTTCCAACGAGCGATGCGACGATAGCTAAGCCAACTACCCACCAGGAAAGTAATACGTGTGTCTCACCCACTAGCGCGGCACTGACGTATATGAAATAAACGATCTTGACGACGTGCCCCACGGTTTGCGTAAAAGCCTTGGTCGCGACGACTTCAAATCGATTTAAGGCGGTCCGCTGATAGAAAGCATCAAGGATAGGTCCGGATGCACCGGCGATGAGCTGTACGGCAGTGACGACGATGCCGCATAGCAACGCTATCGCTGATTTAGAAACGTCCAATTTGAATCGTTCAGGTGTGAATTGACTCACCCACGGTAATCCTCCGGCGGCGATCAGAACGACCGCCGGATCCGCAACGATGAGAAGTACGCTAAATAGCGCGGTCGTGAGAACTACGCCTACAAAATACCAAGGGAGAATGTGCCATGCTGTGTATTTGCGGAGAAACCAAAAACGGGAACCGTTAGCGGCACCTTGAACGATGCCGTGTAGGATCATGGCGCTCGGGACCGGCATGAGTATGACTAAAGTGACGATTAATATCAGTCCACCAGCCATTCCGACGACGCCTGACAACAGACTCGTCAGAAAGATGACTGGAAGTGCTATTAGTACCGCGACGAGCGTGTTCACGAGGGCAGTGGGTTATCCAAGACGCCGTACAACCCGGACCTTCAGGTCGGTGATAGATAAACTAGGTAACGCATCGACACCGTCGATCCGTCTCACTAGATTCAACCGCTGTAGTGTTAATTGATTAAGAATCTCGAAACTCTGGTGCAACTCGCGCAGACCGGGACGATGAAGGAGACCGCGACGCGCATGAACATCTCGCAAGGTGCTGTGAGCAAGCGCATTGCCGCGATCGAGAACTATTACGGCAAGAAGATTATCGAACGCCACGGACGTCACGTCGTGCTTACGCAGCACGGTCGGAAACTCGTCGATCGTACGATGCCGCTGTTGCAAGAGGTACGAAGTGTTTTTCTCGAGGACACGGCACTGCAGAGTGGACGAATCATCGTTGGTGTCTCAGAATCAATCCTTGGCAGTTGGGGCTCACGGCTCTTCGCAGCAGTGCGTGAGGATATGCCTGAGGTTAACTTCGAATTCCATGCACAACGCTCACCCGTCGTACTCGATCGGTTGCGTTCTGGCGAGCTTATGGTTGGAATCTGTACGGGTTCCGCTGATGCGGAGTCAGACCTACAGTCCGACATCGTGTACCTCGAGCCAATGGTCATCGTACCAACGGGTCTCAAGGATTTGACGTACCGTACGGGTGATTCACTTCAAGTGATGACGATTGAGTCGCGTTCTGGTGCTTGGGCGGCGATGGAGGACGACATGCGTCGATTGAACTTGACGCGTGCGACGTCATTAGAGTCATTTTTCTCCGTTGCGCAGATGGCACTTGCCGATTTTGGGCATGGCTTGATTCCACTCGGGGTGGCAAGCGCGCTGTCGATTGACCTTAGTAGAACGATCGATTTAGGTAGCGTAGGATTAAATCGACCCGTTCGCTTTGTCGCACGCAAATCAATGTACTCGCGTACATTAATCCAGTCGTTTTACGATTCGATAAAGACTCACACGCATGAAGGAGTTTTACTTCAGCGCGGGTGGTCGGATTCCACAGCTTGATCAGGCAATGCACGGTTGCCGTAAAGGGTTAGGAGTCAACCCTCAGTCAGAGTGACTAAATAAAAGCGCGCCTCGACTGCAGATTCAGTCGAGGCGAGCTATAGAAATTGAAGTCGAGCTGCTATGTGAAGCAGTTCGACGAAGAGGTGGTTACTCTGCCGGTGCTTCTTCAGCGGCTGCTTCGCCTGCGCCTTCGTCGGCTGCGACCTCTTCGGCTGGTTCGAGCTCTGTCATAGGCTCATCACCGCCTTCTTCACCGCCTTCAGCTGCAGCATCTTCGGCTGGTTCAAGCTCCGTCATCGGCTCTTCGCCAGCTTCCTCCGCCGCTTCTTCGCCGCCTTCAGCTGCGACCAGCTCTGTAGCTGTTACAGGTTCTGTTTCTTCAGCCGGTGCATCAGCGTCGCCGCCTCCGCCGCCAGTGTCAGCACATCCAATTGCGATAAACGTGCCTAAAAGCGCCACTAGCGCAACACGAAGCCAGGATTTGAGTACATCCATTAGTGTCGACCCTCGTACGTGATAAACGAAGTTAATGCGGGAATTTATATCACGCTTGCCTTCAAATCTGGGGAAATACGCGACGAAGATTCAATTTCGGTTCAATACGGTATGTTGAGAGTCGTCATCCGATACCCATTTCACGATTAAATCGACCCATTTTTTTGACTCATTTAAACAGGGTACGACGTCCAATCGATCGCCACCCGCGTTTAGAAATGCGTCACGTACTTCGTGAGCGATCTCGTAGAGAGTTTCAAGGTTGTCTGATATGAAGGAAGGACATGCGACCGCTAGGTTTCGAACGCCACTCTCTGCCAAATGCCTTACCGTGTCGATCGTATATGGCTGTAACCAGTTTGCCGGTCCAAGCCTGGATTGAAACGAGACCGAAGTAGGAATAGAAACAGCATCGCTAAGTAACTTCGCAGTTCGTAAGCACTGAAATCGGTAGCATGTCGCATGGCTTGGGTGTTCCATTGCACAGCAATCGTTCGATCTTAGGCAATGACGCTGCGAAGTATCTGCGCGCCGAATGTGTAGCTCTGGTACGCCGTGGAAACTCAACAAGAGATGGTCCACATTGTCGGAGACGTGCTCCTTTAGTAACGCAGTATGAGCCTCGATAAAAGCTGGGTCCTCATAGTATGGTCGCGTGATGAGAGTACGTACATCGACGAATATATCGTTCAAGTGTTCGACCGTGCTTTGATAGGTGCTATCCGCATATTGAGGGTAGGCAGATATCACCAACACTTCGTCGCAATTTGCCTTCAACGACTTGTACGCGTCTGCGAAACTAGGCGAACCATACCGCATGCCAATTTCGACCCTGAGCGAGGTTAATTGGCTAACGCACTCTGCGAGAGCTTTCGCGTGATCTCGTAGAGGACCACCAGAGTCTGTCCATATCTTGGCATACGCAGCAGCCGAAGCTTTGCTTCGACGCGTCGCGATTGCCTTCACGACAAGGTAGCGTAAGGGACCCGGCAGAGTGATCACACGCGGATCCATGAGGAATTCTTCAAGGTATTCCTTTACCGCGCTTCTCGTAGGAGCCGCTGGTGTACCTAGATTCGTTATTAAAATCCCGCGTCTTCGCGAAGCCACAAGAGAAACCTAATCCAGCAATTAGGCTGGCGTTGTTAATGCATTGAGATACTCGATATGACTGTTATAGTCGATTACGACGCTGGAAATCTCCGTAGTGTGCAACGGGCATGTTCCGAAATCGGCGTCTGCGCCGAGATTACAGCGGATCCTTCGCGAATTAGAGACGCGGAACGCATCATTTTCCCTGGCGTAGGGCACGCCAGCACTGCCATGAGGAGTATTCAGAGTAGTGGTATCGACCAAGCGATATTGGACGCGTTTGGTGCGGGAATACCAATTCTGGGAATTTGCATCGGATTACAAATCTCGTTGAATCGGTCGGAAGAAGGCGACGTTGAGACGCTGGGATTGATTCCAGGTCGCGTCAGACGATTCAGAATGCAAAACTCCGATTTGAAAGTACCTCACATGGGGTGGAACGACGTGCAGGTAGCCAAATCCCATCCCGTCCTTGATCACGTTCAGACAGGCGATGAGTTTTATTTCGTTCATGCGTACTATCCGGAACCAGAGAATGAAGCGTGCGTGTACGCGCGTGCTGACTACGAGTCATCGTTTTGTTGTGCACTCGGATTAAAGAACTTTTTCGGTACGCAGTTCCACCCGGAGAAGAGTGGTCGCGTAGGCTTAGAGCTTATTCGCAATTTCACGTCTTGGGACGGCACCGTTGCTTAGCAAGCGCGTCATAGCATGTCTAGATGTTAGGGACGGTAAACTCGCAAAGAGCATAAAGTTCGTGAACACCAAGGACATTGGTGATCCCGTAGAGAAAGCACGGGAGTACTATCTTGACGGACTCGACGAATTGGTGTTCTACGATATTACCGCTTCGAGCGATCGTCGGAAGATCATGCTTGAGGTCGTTGAGCAAGTTGCACAGGAGGTTTTTATTCCGCTTTCAGTCGGTGGCGGCGTGCGCGATGTGCAAGATGCGACGGACCTGCGCCTGGCGGGGGCGGAGAAGATCAACGTGAATACCGCAGCGGTCGAACGACCAGAATTGATTAGCGAATGTGCTGATGCGATCGGTAGTCAAAATGTTGTTCTGTCGATGGACATAAAACGTGTGGGCGAAAATGAAGTTCAACCATCGGGATACGAAATCGTCACGCATGGCGGTCGTACTGATACGGGGCTGGATGCGCTAACATGGGCGACGGACGGAGAGAAATTGGGAGCTGGCGAGCTTGTCGTGAATTCAATCGATGCCGACGGTACACTTGATGGTTATGAGCTTGCGCTAACGCGAATGATCAGTGAAGCTGTGAGAATCCCTGTTATTGCCTCTGGTGGCGCAGGGAAACCGAACCACTTGCGAGACGTATTAACGAAAGGCAAGGCCGATGCCGCATTGGTTGCTTCTATGGTTCACTACGGGACATATCAAGTGAGTGAACTCAAAAATTACCTTCACAATGAAGGCATTAAGGTACGACGCTCATGGTAATGCATGCCATAGAAATCGTGGACGACGAGTTGGTTTGGCAAGAAACCGAAAAACCGTCACCCGGGTTCGGTGAAGTCTTGATCAAGGTCCATGCCACGGCGATTAATCGTGCGGATTTAGCGCAGGTCGCAGGAGGATACCCGCCACCGCCTGGCGCTTCCAACATACTTGGTTTGGAATGTAGCGGGACCGTCGTTGAGATTGGTGATCAGGTTGGTTCGTTCGACTTAGGAGACGAGGTTTGTGCGTTGTTGTCTGGTGGCGGTTACGCTGAATATGTCAGTGTCCCAGCAGGTCAGGTACTACCAAAACCTGATCGTTTAAACCTCATTGAAGCCGCAGCGTTGCCAGAGGTATTCGCGACGGCTTATTTGAATATCTTTATGGAAGCCAATGCGTCTGTTGGCGAGAGTGTTCTACTACATTCGGGAGCAAGTGGCGTTGGAACCGCAGCGATTCAACTCTGCAAGGCGTTTGGTAATCCTTGTTTCGTTACCGTTGGGTTCGATGCAAAGGTTCGAGCTTGTCAGAAGCTTGGTGCGACAGCTGGCTGCAATCGACGCGTCGAGGACTTCGAGGCGCGCGTACTTGAATGGACCGGCAACATGGGCGTGGACGTAATCCTCGACCCAGTAGGAGGTCGCTACCTAGCGTCGAATCTACGTTCCCTCGCGGTTGACGGACGCTTGGTTGTCATCGGGCTGATGGGAGGCGCGAACGCAACATTACCCCTCGGTCAAATGATGGTTAAACGGCAACGCGTGATCGGTTCAACGCTTCGAGCGCGTTCTATCGAAGCGAAGTCGAAGGTTATGTCTCAGTTACGTGAACGAGTGTGGCCACGCATTGAAGAAGGCGACGTGAACGCGATCGTCGACCACACAATACCGATTGAGAATGCACAAGAGGCGCACGATTTATTACGCACAGACCAAACGATTGGAAAGGTAGTACTCGTCGCCGAGTGACTGCACCCTCAAAGGACGGGATTTGACGGTGTCTTGGATACGCTGACGTCAATCGGAACAGATCGTGTTCAGCTGCTCTTCAAGAACGCGGAGTTGCGACTCATAGGTTGATCGGCGATCTCGTTCCTTGGCTACAACGTCCTCTGGCGCGCGCGCGACGAAATTTTCGTTATTGAGTTTTCGGAGAGACTGCTCCAGATCCTTAGTCAACCGGTCGATTTCTTTTTGTAATCGTTTCATTTCCGCCTCGCGTTCCGCATCATCTTCAAACGGTAACGTGATACTTAGATGCCCGACGACTTGTGTTGAACCGATCGGGACCATCTCACCGCCGAGTAGCTCCAAACTGTCGATTTTCGCGAGACGGGCCAGTGGAATGCGAGTTTCTTCAGCAAAATCCCGATCAGCGTCCGTGTGACCTGTAATTTGAACCGTAACGTGGTTTCCGGGCGGAACTTGACGAACACTTCTAAGGTTGCGAATCGCGGTAACGATGTCTTGAAGCCACGCAATTGCCTGCTCTGCGTGTTCGTCTAGTTGAAAATCATCCTCGCTTGGATACTCTGCAACCATGATCGTGTCCGAGTTCTTACCACAGAACGGCGCGATTTGCTGCCAGATGGTTTCCGTGATGTACGGGACCAATGGATGTAGTAACCGCATCAGCGACTCAAGTACGACGACTAATGTTGACTGCGCTGCAATGTACGAGTCCGAGCCTTTTTCCACATTGAACAAAATAGGCTTCGTTAGCTCTAGATACCAATCGCAATATCCATGCCATGCAAAGTGATAAAGCTGTTGCGCGAATCGATCGAAGCGATAGTCAGTGATCGCTTCCCGCGAAGCTCGGATAACTCTTGCTAGTTGTGACTTTACCCACCGGTCGGCGAGACCCTCATTCCCAGAGGCAACTTGAAAATCGGCGTCGACGTTCGTGAGTACGAACTTAGTTGCGTTCCACAGCTTATTGCAGAAAAAATGGTATCCCTCGACTTGCTGAAGGTCGAACGGATAACTGCTCTGTCCCGGCGATGCGATCGCACTGAACGTGAAACGAAGTGCGTCGGTACCGTAGGACGGAATTCCATCCGGGAAATCTCTGCGCGTATCGCGAGCGATTTTTTTCGCCAAACTCGCCTGGGTGAGGTTCGCCGTGCGCTTCGAAACGAGATCTTCACATGTGACCCCATCAATCACGTCGATGGGGTCCAGCCCATTGCCTTTCGTTTTCGTCATCTTCTGCCCGTGCTTGTCGCGGACGAGCCCATGAACATAGACCTGCTTGAAGGGAACGTCGTCCGTAAAACGAAGGGTCATCATGATCATGCGAGCAACCCAAAAGAAAATGATGTCGTGCCCTGTGACGAGTACATCCGTCGGGTGAAATTTGCTCAAGTCGGGTGTTTCATCTGGCCAACCCATGGTGGCGAAGGTCCACAATGCACTTGAGAACCAAGTATCAAGGACGTCTTGATCGCGCGTAAGTGGAACTGAGTCATCAAGATTGTTCTTGGCACGGGCGTCACTCTCGCTCCGACCAACGTAGACGTTGCCGTCGTTGTCATACCAGGCCGGAATCTGGTGCCCCCACCAAAGTTGACGACTAATGGCCCAGTCCTTGATTTCTCGCATCCAGCTGAAGTAGACGTTCTCCCATCGCTTGGGTTCAAATCGAATCCGACCGCTTTCGACCGCTTCTATCGCCGGATCCGCGAGATCTTTAATCGCGACGAACCACTGATCCGTAAGCCAAGGTTCTAGGACCTCGCCTGAACGTTCACCGCGCGGAATTTGGACCGTGTAGTCCTCTCTCGTTTCCAATAGACCAAGCGAGTCGAGTTCTGAAATGACCTTGTCACGCGCAGTAAAACGACCCATGCCGCTGAATCGTTCCGGAACGTTCTCGTTTAAATGCGCAGTACTGGTGAAGATGTTGATGAGCTCAAGATCGTGTCGTGCACCGATCTCATTGTCATGAAAATCATGTGCTGGCGTGATCTTCAAACAGCCTGTTCCGAATTCAGGATCGACGTATTCGTCCGCAATAATCGGTAGTTCGCGATCGACAAGTGGAAGCGTCACGGTCTTGCCAATCAAATCTTGATATCGTTCGTCATCGGGGTGAACTGCTATGCCAGTATCCCCTAACATGGTTTCCGGGCGGGTAGTAGCGACTACGAGATAGCTCTTGCCGTCTTGTGTGCGCGAACCATTGGTGAGTGGATAGCGCAAATGCCAGAGCGAACCTTTCTCATCTTCGCTAATGACCTCAAGATCGGAAAGCGCGGTTTCCATCGACGGATCCCAATTCACGAGTCGCTTGCCTCGGTAGATGAGACCATCGTCATAAAGCCTCACGAAGACTTCTAGCACCGCGCGACAAAATCCTTCATCCATCGTGAACCGTTCGCGGTCCCAATCGACGGAAGAGCCGATACGGCGCATTTGTTGCGTGATCGTGCCGCCAGCTTGGTCTCGCCACTGCCATACGCGATTCGTAAACTCCTCGCGTCCTAGTTCCGCTGGTGAAGTACCCGCGGCACGTAGTTGCTCTGTGACAACCATTTGGGTTGCGATACCCGCATGGTCGGTACCCGTTTGCCAAAGCGTCTCTCGACCATCCATTCGGTGAAAGCGAGTCAGCAAGTCCATGATGGTGTGCTGAAACCCGTGCCCAAGATGTAACGTACCGGTGACGTTTGGCGGCGGGATGACGATGGCATACGGTTTACCGTTACCGCGCGGTGCGAAGTAACCGTTCGTTTCCCAGTCTTGGTAGATGTCTTGTTCGATGCGCCGTGGATCGTACTTCGGATCCAGCTGCGGCTGTTTGCTCATGTTTCGTGCAACCAGTCGTAGCCTACAAGAAAGCTCCTTTTGAGAGCTGGTCGTGAGGCGTTTTAAGTAAGGTTGTTGATGTGAAAAGTCAACAACGCGTTTCTATTCTATATAGGCGAATGAAGAACGCTCGTTGGCAAAGCTAACTTCGAGGTAGCTGGAAACAAAAAGCGATCCTCGAGTATTCACTCGAGGATCGCTTTTTTTGAACGTTACGCTACGTCAAACCGGTCAAGATCCATGACTTTCGCCCACGCAGCGACGAAGTCGTTTACAAAGTGCTCGCCGGCATCATCGCTGCCGTAAACCTCCGCAAGCGCTCGCAGTTGCGAGTTTGAACCGAAGATCAGGTCGACACGAGATGCAGTCCACTTGAGTTCGCCCGTAGATCGATCACGACCTTCGAAGGACATTTCGTCTTCAGAGGCGTCCCATTGGGTTCCCATATCGAGAAGGTTGGTAAAGAAGTCGTTCGACAGCGTGTCTGTACGACTCGTTAGTACTCCTTCTGCAGAACCATTGTGATTCGTGTTGAGTACACGCATACCACCCACGAGCACCGTCATTTCTGGTGCCGTTAGACCGAGGATCTGCGTCTGGCCAATCAACCTATGCTCGGGCGATGCGCCGTTCGCATCTCCTGCGTAATTTCGAAATCCATCGGTTGTTGGTTCGAGTACCGCGAAGGATTCTTCATCCGTCTGATCGTCCGATGCGTCGTTTCGACCGGGTGTAAACGGTACGGCAACGTTGTGACCGCCATTGCTTGCGGCTCTTTCGATCGCAGCACAACCACCTAAGACGATCAAGTCCGCAATCGATACGCGCTTGTTACCGTCGGCTGAATCATTAAATGATTTTTGTACCCCTTCAATGACTTCCAACGTCCGTGCGAGGCGATCAGGTTCGTTAACTTCCCAACCATTCTGTGGCGCGAGTCGAATCCGTGCTCCGTTCGCGCCACCACGTAAGTCCGTACTGCGGAACGTACATGCAGAAGACCACGCAGTCGTGACGAGATCGGAAATCGACAAGCCGGAATCCAGGAGCTTGCTCTTTAACGAATCGATGTCCTGCTGATTGACGAGATCGTGGTCGACATCAGGAATTGGATCCTGCCAGATCATTTGTTCATCTGGTACTTCGGAGCCTACGTAGCGCGATCGAGGTCCCATATCCCGGTGCGTCAGTTTGAACCATGCGCGAGCAAAAGCATCCTGCAATTGATCAGGATTCTCGTGGAATCGTCGCGAAATGGGCTCGTAGATCGGATCCATGCGCATCGCCATATCGGCCGTGGTCATGATGGGGGCATGGCGCTTGTTGGGATCATGAGCATCTGGTACCGTATCAGCACCAGCACCGTCCTTCGGAATCCATTGGTGGGCACCGGCTGGACTCTTCGATAACTCCCACTCGTACCCGAACAACGTATCGAAATAACCAGTGTCCCATTGAACCGGATTCGGCGTCCATGCGCCTTCGATACCGCTGGTGATGGAATCACTTCCGTTTCCATTTCCGTGTGCACTCTTCCATCCCAAGCCTTGCTGCTCGATGTCGGCTCCTTCGGGTTCTCTACCAACCAGAGCTTCATCACCGGCGCCGTGGCACTTGCCGAACGTGTGTCCGCCTGCGACGAGTGCGACAGTTTCTTCATCGTTCATCGCCATACGTCGAAACGTTTCTCGTATGTCGCGTCCGGAAGCGACAGGATCAGGCGTACCGTTCGGACCTTGCGGGTTGACATAGATCAATCCCATCTGGACCGCACCGAGTGGAACTTCAAGGTCGCGATCGCCACTATAGCGCTCGTCGCCTAGCCATTCGTTCTCTGATCCCCAGTAGATGTCCGCTTCTGCTTCGTAAATGTCTTCACGTCCACCACTGAAGCCAAACGTTGTTCCACCCATCGACTCGATGGCGCAATTCCCCGCGAGAATCATTAGATCGGACCATGAGAGCTTTCGACCGTACTTCTGTTTGACTGGCCATAGGACTCTGCGCGCCTTGTCGATATTGGCGTTGTCCGGCCAGCTATTTAGTGGTGCAAACCGAAGTGTTCCAGTTCGCGCACCACCGCGTCCGTCACCGATGCGATACGTTCCGGCACCATGCCACGCCATACGAATGAACAATGGTCCGTAATGACCATAGTCTGCCGGCCACCACGGTTGCGATGTGGTCATTGCTTCAATGACATCCTGCTTCACCGTTGGCAGATCCAGTGTGGCGAATTCCTTCGCGTAATCAAAGGAATCGTCCATCGGGTCAGATGCCGACGAGTGTTGGTGTAGTAAATCTAGTCGGAGCTGATTAGGCCACCAATCGCGATTTGAAACATGCTGGCGGCCTGTGGATTGACCGCCGAATGGGCATTCCGCCTCACTCATATTGTCCCCCTAGTTTGTGCTGAATTAGCTTGACTACGCAAGCATAACTAAAGCTCGTGTTCTATCAAAGCGATTAATAATTGTTGTTACAATCGTAAAACACGAACATAGTTAGGTACTTGAAAAATGAAGCGTCTACCGACACTAAAGCAACTTCAGTACCTAGTTGCGCTCGCAGAAACACGTCATTTTAGGCGTGCCGCTGAACTCTGTTTTATTACGCAGTCGACACTTAGCGCCGGGATTCGTGATTTAGAGTCCGTCCTGGAGGTCGAGGTGGCGGAACGCACGAATCGGCAAGTTTTGCTTACCCGCGTTGGTGAGCGCATTGCTGAAAAGGCACGCGAGCTCCTGCGGGACGCCGAGGATGTCATGGACATTGCGAGAGCTAGCCGTGCACCGATGACCGGTGAGATACGTTTAGGTGTCATTCCGACGATTGGACCTTTTTTCCTACCGACCGTGATGCCTGCGCTTCGGGCTAGGTTTCAAGGTTTGAAGCTGTACTTGAGAGAAGACCGGACGCTTCAGCTGCTCTCTCGACTTGCTGACGGCGAACTCGATCTAGTCGTGATCGCGCTGCCATTCGACACGGGTGATTTTCGCGTTGAAGTCCTCTTCGAGGACGAGTTGTTTTTGGCGTGTGCGCGGAATCACCCGTTGGCGGGGCAAGAAGCCATTGATCTCGAATCGCTTGACATCGATCAGTTGATATTGTTGGAAGAAGGCCACTGCCTTCGCGATCAAACGCTCGAATTTTGTCCCGATCGTAATCTAAGAACCAGTAGCCCGTTTGAAGCTACGAGCCTGCATACTCTCGTGCAAATGGTTGCAGCCGACATCGGTGTAGCCCTCATACCGAAGCTTGCCGTCGACGCTTCTATTACAAACGGAGCGAACGTCGCGCTTGCGCGCACAAAGATGCCTGCGTTTCGCCAAATCGGCGTCGCTTGGCGGTCGTCGTCGCTTCGGACCCAAGACTTTCAAACACTTACGCGGTTTTTCAGAGAAATATTCACGCGACTCAGTTAGAGGTATGCCTGCGGGATCCTTGATTTGATTAGGCGAAAGACCTTGGATGAGTGAGTTGATGACATGCGAATCCCGTGAGAGTTGTCGGGTCTCCAAACCTTCTAAAATAGTCTCCACTATGGATCGACATATCCCAATGACGCCTCACTCTCGAGCGCTCTTGGAACACCGTGAAGAGCTTCTTGAAGAGGCAAAACGATGTGACTTAACCAATGTGCGGGTGTTCGGTTCGATGGCCCGCGGCGACGCGGACGAGGATAGCGATATCGATCTTTTAGTAACGGTAGTTCCTAATTCGAAGCTAGGGTTTGGACTTTTTGGGCTGCCGGCGCTCGTTGAAAAACTAACCGGGCGAAGAGTCGATATGTTGTTCGACGATCAGCTAGAACCGAAGCCTGGGGATTTGCCATCACGGGCGATGGTGCGAAAGTCAATTCTGGAGGACGCAGTCCCATTGTGAAGGCGTCTCCTGAAGAACGGGACGTAGAAGAGCTTGAGTTTATCGCTGAGAGCATTCAGAAAGTCTTGAAGTGGACTGCTACGGGACGAACGGCATTGAATGATGAGATACTAGGCGAAGCTATAGATAGTCGTATGCGAAAGTTGGCCGAATCAACACAAAGGCTAAGTACATCTCTCAAGGAAAGCGAACCGGACATCGCATGGCATCAGATTTCCGCTTTCCGAAACGTGATGACGCATGATTATCACGAAATTAATCGCGATATTCTTTGGGGAGCAATTATTCGAGATCTTCCCAACCTCAGAGACGCGATCGGACGTATGCTCCTAAAAACAAAGTCGAAAACTCACTTGAGTAAGAATCAGAAGTAGGAAGTTTCGACTTCTATCCAAAGCACTATATAACCCTCCTATTTAGGTCGGAGACTAGAGATGCGGACTTGGAATTTCCGCAGCACACTAACGGCACTTAAGGTAACAACACGCTTCTCGTTTCTTCCACGAGGCACCCGTCTCAGTCGACTTTACTAAGATACCGTCGAACTTCGGGAGCTACACCGCGGGTTCAAATATTGACTAGAGCTAATCGACTGAACATACCTATTCGGTCGAGTATCTTCTTTCGCAAGGTTTCTGATAAGACGAGGAACCCTGACTAGACGAGTGTATTAATACGACGATCTGATCTGAAGGCTACAACTTCACGTTCTTAAAGATCTTGGCGTCCTTCCGCGCAATCTCGAAAGCGGTCTTCCCTTTCTTGTTGATGATCGTTGGATCCGCACCCGCTGTCAACAATGCTTCTGCCGCTTCTACCATACCTTCATACGTGGCGCGGTGCAACGGCGTGCGCCCTTTTTTGTCTTGCGTATTCAAATCAGCACCTGCGTTAGCTAACAAACTGATGACACTGGCTTGATTCAGTTCTGATGCAAGCTGCACTGGTGTCCGGTGTGAGCGATTGAGTGCGTTTGGGTCAGCGCCGTGATTCAGTAATAATTGGGTTGTCTCTGCCGCGCCTGCACGCGCAGACCAATGTAACGCGGTCATATCAAACTCCAGCGCTTTGCGAGCTAACGTAGCATTTTCGGCAAGGAGCGCTTCGACTCGAGTTACATCATCTAGCGCACTGGCGGAACCAATGTCGTAGTACGCTCCATCCACGATTAGCAATTCAGCAACCGTTCGATGTTCTTCCAGTGTACCGAGCTTTGGTGGCGACACGGCTTCTTGGAGCGATGTCTCTCCGCGTTCACCATTGCTCTTGATTCGTAATTCATGGTGTTTGCCAACACCGTATTTGATGAGTAAAGATGCTAAGGGAACGGATCCGCGATATGCTGCCCAATACATCAGCGAAATATTGTCCGGCCAACCTACGTGCGGTTTCTTAACCGACACGCAAGTTGCGTCGACGACACCTGATTCGAATAGCGCTTGTAAGGTGTCCACCGCATCCGCCCAGGCAGCCTCGTGCATGGTGTTGTAGACATCTTGCGCCATGTGGAGTGGCACGTCGTGCTGTAGTAGAAACGCGACTGCAGGTCCGCAGCCCTTCATGCCGACGATTGTGTTGAGCAGTCGCGGACCGATCGTTTCTAAGACGCGAGGATGCTGGCTGAGGATTTCACTCATGCGCTGCGGGTTTGGGAACCCTTGCCACTGCCCGGGACTTACACCAAGCGCGGCGATGATCATTCCTCGTTCAGGCTCGCCTAGTTCATGACGAGGTTCGTCACGATGAAAGAAATCTGACTGAAATCGTCTGATCGGATCGACAACTCGCATCTCGATTAAAAATCCTTAGCCAAGTTTGATCGAGTGGTGCTGAACTGTGCAGTTCAACTGCTCATAGTGATTATGGCGAGCGCGTGCAGAATCAGATTCGTTCGGCATGACAATCTCAAATATGCGTTCGAACTTTCCAGCGATCGGAACCGCCTGACCCGTCAGGTTTATTAGAACGTAGTGACTATCTTCAGGCAATTCGTTGTGAACACGAACGTGATTGTGATGAGAAGGTTGCTCGGATCCATGTACATGTGGAATAAACCGATTGGGAGGGAATTCCCATAGTAGGTCGTCAATCCTCTTGGAGTCCTCCTCTCTGGCCGTCAAAATAAACACAGTCTTCGCCCTCTCATACGCTTGTGACGCGAGACGGCACGCAGTCTTGAATTTCGCGTCTACATCAACTCGATCAAGTTCGTAGAAGCTCACACTTGCGAGTTCGATATCGTTCTTCAATTCGTGTGTCTAAACTGTTTATTTGTTGGCGCCAATTTTCGCTGATTGTTCTGTGGATGAAACAAGCACAATTCAGAGTCCCATATCAGATTCTGCTGCATTTTTTCGAAGAAGATGTGTCGTTCTTCAATCTTTGATTCAAGAGCAAAGAAAGCGACGATCGCGACATGCTTCTGGTTCGAGCGTAGGAGCTCGCGACAGTAAATGATTGATGTCGGCGTTGCACCACGGTACTGTCTTCGCGAACTCCTTGCCGTCTTTGCCGTGGTGTTCTTCGTACTCATGCTCATCAGCCTCGGGAGTCGCTTTACGGGTTATTTACAGGATGCTGCCGCTGGTGAACTCGCGCCCGAGGTCCTATGGCTGGTGCTCGCACTCAAGATGCCCGATTTCCTCCAGATCGTTATCCCTTTCAGTCTGTATCTGTCGATATTGCTTACCATCGGACGCTTAGATGCTGACAGTGAGATGCCAATCTTCCAGATTGCCGACGTAGGTCCTTTGCGCCTACTATCTTGGTTCGCATGGGTAGTGATTCCGGTCGTCGCGTTTATTGCGTACTTCAGTTTTGTCGTTACCCCGGACGCTCGAGCCAAATTTCTCGACGTGATTACATCTCAAGAGGTCGTGAGCGAATTTGATGTCATCAAACCGGACACGTTTCGCTCGTTTGATAACGGACAAAGCGTGAGCTACATGGGTCAGGTTGACCGCGAAGCAATGACGATCGGCGACGTATTTCTGCAAGAAAGGACACCGTCTACTAATGTCACGGTGCTGGCTGATCGAGGGCAGTACTACGTAGAACCTGAAACGGGCATTCGATATCTTGAACTCTTCTCCGGTCATCGTTACGCACAGAACGATTCAGATCGGGGATATAGCGTCGCGTCGTTTGATAGCATGACGCAGCGCGTAGAGATCGAAGCGGTCGATCGTCTAAGAGACGACCCTTCTCGTATTCCGTCTGCTGAGCTCAATCGTGATGACCCTACGGAACGATTAGAGTGGCATTGGCGCTTAGCGATGCCCATCATGACATTCATTGTCGCATTCATCGCAGTGGGGCTTGGACGAATCAAACCACGCTCAGGTCGTTTTGGAAAGATCCTTCCCGGATTACTCATTTTCGTTGCGTACTACGCGTTAATCCTAGGATCGATGAATCAACTTCAGACCAGTACAACCTGGTCTACGATAGGCTTTTGGCCAGTACATCTATTGATGGGCTTAGTCGGAATCTACTTCGTGCGCAAGAACTGGCGACCCATATGAACATCAAGTTGATGGACTGGTACATCGGCAGGACGTTGTTTCTGGCGATGGTCGTCGTGACATTGTGCGGCGGCTTGTTGATGTTTGTGTTTACGTTACTCGATGCTCTGCCGGATGCCGAAGAGCAAGGTGGCTTTCTCGCTGCATTAGGTCAAACCATGAGGACCATGCCAAGGAAGATCGAGGAACTTGCGCCTTTCGCTATTTTCTTAGGTGTCCTCATCGGGATGGGAAACCTATCTTCGAATTCCGAGCTGACAGTTTTGCGTAGTACTGGAGTTTCAGTAACTCGTTTATTCGTGTCATCGTGTATTCCAAGTGTCCTCATGATTGTTTTCGCCCAAACATTGATTCCACTGATGTTCGCAGCAGATGAACGCGGAACCGCATCTCGGAGCAGTCAGATCGCAGGTGCATGGGTTAGAGAGGGCGATACGTTTACTCGTATTGGTTCGATCAATGCGGTGCAGTCACTGGAAGAGATTTCTCAATACGAACTTGACGACGCAGGTCAGTTGATAACGGTTCGGGAAGCAGAATCGGCTCGTCCTAAAGGACAGCAAGACGGTTGGGACCTCGAAAACGTCACGAATACCGAGTTTGAAGCAGATCGCGTCGCGGTTTCACGACCTCAAACCGCAACGTGGGATACGCCGCGTTCTGCGGATTCCTTGATGAGCGCGTTCACAACTGAGCCACGCAAGATGTCGACGATCCAGCTCTACGAGCAGATCGCGGATCTCCGCAAAGCAGGTGAGGACCCGAAGGAATATCAGATCGAGTTCTGGTTGAAACTCACAAAGCCTCTAAGTGTTCTAGGGTTAGTACTCATTGCAATCGGATTCGTCGTTGGGTCGACGCGGGAAATGGGTATGGGAGCTAGGCTTACGTTTGGGATTGCCGTAGGGTTCGCGTTTCATTATTTTCAAACGTTGGTGGCACCGGTAACTGTCGTTTTTGCACTACCCCCTGCGGTTGCGATCAGCGTTCCCATTGTTCTGGTATGGGCAATCGGTTTGGTGTTACTGCAGCGAATCCGATAGAGGCTACTAACAAATCTCTTTTTATAATCGGTCGCCACCTTTAAACCCGTCGTATGTCCGTTAGAACGCGCGTCGCGCCGTCGCCTACAGGTACGCCTCACCTCGGCACCGCATACATCGCGTTGTTCAATAAAGCGTTCGCGGAACAACAAGGCGGCGACTTCATCCTGCGTATTGAAGACTCCGATGCAGCGCGAAGTTCAAAGCAGTCTGAAACGGATATCCTTGATGCGTTGAAATGGCTGAATCTGCATTGGGATGAAGGTCCTGATATCGACGGACCCAGTGGTCCGTATCGAGTCAGCGAACGCCTTCCAAATTATGAATCTCACGCGGAGGAGTTAATCGGAACGGGTGGGGCGTTTCGATGCTTCTGTACTCCTGAGCGCCTTGATGACGTTCGACGCGAGCAACAACGACGTGGTGAAACGCCGAAGTACGATGGTCATTGTCTCTCTTTGAGCGACGACGAAGTCCGTCGTCGTGTCGATGCTGGTGAACCGCACGTGGTCCGATTACGCGTACCTGAGTCGGGTGATTGTGTCTTTACCGACCAGATTCGCGGTGAGATTTCGATTCCTTGGCAGCAGGTTGATATGCAAGTGCTGGTGAAGTCGGATGGCTTTCCGACTTACCACCTTTGCGCGACGGTCGACGACCATCTGATGGGTATCACGCACATCCTAAGAGGCGAAGAGTGGATATCTTCTTGCCCGAAGCATGTGTTGATCTACGACTATTTCGGTTGGCAATTTCAGGAACTATTCCACTTGCCGCTGTTGCGAAACAAAGACCAGTCGAAAATGTCGAAGCGCAAGAATCCGACTGGGATCAACTACTACCGAGATCGTGGTTATTTACCGGAGGCATTGTTGAACTATCTCGCGACGATGGGGTGGTCGATGCCTGATGAACGCGAACAGTTCAGTTATGTCGATTTCGTGAAAAACCTAGATCTTGGACGAATCACACCGAGAGGTCCAGTATTCGATGTAGAAAAGTTGGATTGGCTCAATGGATGCTACATACGAGATTTGTCTGACGATCAGTTCCAAAATCGTTTCGCATCTTGGGCTGGAGACGAGGAACGATTCCGGAAGATCGTTACGATGCTCAAAGCGCGTACGGAACGATTTGACCAGGTACTACCGCAGGTTGATTACATCGTAGGGGATCGTCAACCGATCGAAAAGGACGCTTTCTCGCATAAATCACTTTCAGAAGAGGAAGTAGTGAAGATTCTGGATTTCGCGGCGCGTGTCTTAGAAGAACTGTCGTCTTGGACGAGTGGCGCGATCGGTGAAGCGTTACGAACAACCGCTGAAAAGAGTGGCTATCAGATGCGCGATTTTGTTGCGCCTTTGTTCATCGCGTTATCGGGTCGTAGCGTGGCTTTACCTCTATTCGACTCTATTGAAGTGTTAGGTCTCGAACTCACACGTGCGCGCTTGCGCTCCGCAATTGAGATACTCGGCGGCGTTTCGAACAAAAAGCTGAAAAAGCTAGACAAAGAGTGGGCTAAGCTGGACTTAGCTTAGCCTATTCTTGTGCGTTTGCACCTAGAGCAGTGTTAGTAGCTCACGAAGTCCGTTGACGGCTTTAGCTTCCGCTTCTTCCGCAGCTCTAACGGCTTCTTTTTGGGTTTCCTTTGCTTGCTGAATATCGGAAGCTCTCAGCATTGAGTCCGCTGCATCGCGGTAATTGGCAGCGATGTCTCGAATAAGGTCCGCTGATTCCTTCATGGTGACCGCCAGTTCGTCAAAGTAGCTTGCCGCCATCGCCTTGCACTCACCCCAAACGACGGCATTCCACCATGCGCCATGCTGGTTGCCATGCCCGCCATCGATGGCTTTGATCCAGTTAGGGTATGAGGCTTCACCAATCCGATAAAGCTCGCTGTGGCTACTAGGCGGCGAGCTATCCCAGATGTCGATCGCATACTGGATGGCCGGTTTTAGAACTTCGTGAGGGAAGTCTCTGATCGAATCATTCTTCGATACAGCGAATGCTGTGAGTGGTACGCCCGAGTCGAATCCTTCCCAAGAGCCGTACTTCAGCCGCGGAGGAGTAGTGTCCGCCATCCGATCCCAAGGTTGTGTCAGCAGAAATCCTTCCTCGTCAAATCCGTAGACTGTTTGATGGTCCATACATTCGAGAGTACATACTTTGCCGTCAATTAAGGCTTGTTGGATTGAGCTATCGAAAGCCTCGCGTTGTTCCTTAGTCGCACTATGCGGTAATACGAATCCGAGCACCTCAATGTCGAGATTTAAATTTGAAAAGAGCTCCAACATCGGTGTCGTTTCCCAGACGTATGGTCCGCTAGGGCACAGTTCAGCGTGTATGTTCGTAACGAATGCGTGACCTGAGCCGACAAAAAGCTCCGCCGTAGACCAGGGTAGTTCAAAGTAAGAACTAGCTGATTGCATGACGCCGAGATGAGAGGTGTTTAACGGCGGTTGTATAACGTCTATTTGTTGGGAAGAAGGTGCGTCCATACTCAATCTCGTTAGATCGGTGATTGGATTCTCAATTCTATAATCGTCTCGAACGGAGGGGCCATAGCTCAGCTGGGAGAGCGCAACAATGGCATTGTTGAGGTCGGCGGTTCGATCCCGCCTGGCTCCACCACCGATTTGGCATCATGTCAAGGGCTATTTAGCTTCGACAATTTCTATGCTTACGCCGTCCGGTGCGGCAACATAGCAAAGCCAGTTCTTCGGCGTAAATTCCCACGGCTCGACCGAAAATTGAGCGCCACGCGAGCGCAATTCATCGCAATACGCGCGCAAGTCACCGTTGTAGGTGTATCCGAAGTGATCCGTTCCCCATTCGTTGTGACTTGAATAGTCTGCGTATTCTTGCATAGGGGATGCTTCGCCTGGTACTTCGCCGCTTCGCTGACCGCGAACGAGTAGGGTCATTCCACCAAGGTTTACACTAATCTGGGGCGCGTTGCGTGTTTGGTAGCTTGCCTTGATTTCTGCACCAAGCACATCTACGTACCACTTCGCGGTTGCCTCTGGATCCTTTGCGATCAGGTGGATGTGGTCAAAAGTTAATTCGTCTGTTGCCATCGCGACTCTCCGGTTTCTCACTCAAGTGCAAGGAATTTTCTACTAGACGGAATTTTCGGCAGAACGTAACGAGCAGATCTTGTCCCGATACGCGAAAAAAGCGTCAGCTAATCACTTGTGAAAAAGGAATAGCTCGCTAACATGACAAAGAGCTTGTTTACGGAAGTAGGGAACAAGAAGTGATTGAATGGCTTGGCATTGGTCACCTATTTGAGCTTTCGCGCACAGAAGCGATCGCTGGATTTTTCACGCCGTTGGCGATTTTTCTTGCGTTCTTTGTTGCACAAATGATCTTACCGGGTAGAAAAGTACCCGGCTACGTAATCAATACGGAGACTGGTGAACCTCGAAACTACCGACTAAATGGACTTCTGGTGTTCGTTATCCTGCTGATTGTGTGGGCATTTGAGCTAGGCGGGTTACCGCGCGACTGGTTCTATCGATCGTCTGTATACGCGGTCGCCGGCGGAACAGTCCTCACCTTCGTGATATCGCTTCTAACGGTGTATACCCAGCCAGCGAGTGACGGAAAAAATCCGCTATACGCACTTTGGGACGGTCGTGTGCAGGAGTTGTCCTTTTTCAATGAGCGCTTTGACGTAAAGATGTATTGCTATGTTGTAGGTGGTGCGATGCTCTCGCTCAACGCACTCTCGGGTGCCGCTTACCACTACGAGATCTTTGGGAGTAATGCTAATCCAGGCGTCTACCTATATGCGGCGTTCTTTACTCTTTACATACTGGATTATTTCATCTTCGAGCGTGTTCAACTCTATACGTTTGACATCATTCATGAACGCATGGGATTCAAGATGCTCTGGGGTGGATTGATCGTATACGGTTGGCTATTTATCTTGCCGTTATGGGGTTTGGCTGCGTATCCGAATCCCGGTTTTACAGAAGGGTGGACGTACTTCTGGCTTATCGGAACCGCGGTTCTATTTCTCAGTGGTTGGTGCATTTCGCGAGGTGCCAACATGCAGAAATACACATTTAAGCGTTGGCCCGAGCGTAAGTTCCTCGGTATCTTTGAACCGGAATACATCGAAGCGGGTGAACGAAAAATCCTCTGTAGTGGATTTTGGGGTGCATCCAGGCATATGAACTACTTTGGTGAGATGCTTCTAGCACTTGCTGTTGCGCTCTCGTTCGGTTACTTCACGAATTTGTGGGCCTGGACTTACTTCATCTTCATCGTTGGCTTGTTTATCCCACGAGAACGGTTCGACTACAAGCTGTGTGAAGAGAAGTACGGCGCTGAAAAATGGGCTGAATATCGGCAGCGCGTGAAATACCGGATCATCCCGGGAATTTACTGAACACGACGAACGATCTAGCGACCAGAATTAGTTTGAAAATTAGTGATGCCCGCAGTTTCGATGCTTCTTGAAGCAAATCGAGTTTCCAGTTGTCCAACAACTCGATCATCAGAAAGTCAGGCATGATTGTGTTTCGAGAAGTTAAGCGATGACGATAGCGCGATTTAGCCGGCTGTTTTGCTATGTTGTTTGCCTCTCAGGCGTTTCGATATACGCGACCCCGGTTCGTACGGACAACAGCACGGTTGAGCTCGTTGCCGAAGTACAGTCCATTGCTCCAGGTGAAGAGTTCGCTGTCGCATTTCTATTAAAGCCTGATCCTGGCTGGCACATCTACTGGATTAATGCGGGTGATGCTGGGAAAGCAGCCAACTTGAAATGGGATTTGCCAGAAGGATTCGAAGCTGGCGAGCTTACTTTTCCATCCCCAAATTTCGTCCCATTCGGACCATTGATGTCCTACGGGTATGACGAAGAGACGTTATTGATTGCACGTGTCGACGCGCCAATGATTGTTGACGACACAGTTCGATTGGCGGCAAATGCGAACTGGTTAATTTGTGACGATAACGTATGCATCCCCGAACGGGCTCAGGTTGAGTTGTCGTTGCCTCGTGGCGATGGTTCTGTCGACGAGGAATTGCGCGGCGGATTCGCTGCTGCGCGAGCTAAACACCCGATTTCAGTCCCATGGCAAGCGTCGTACACGTCAAACGATGAAACGGTGCTTTTTGATTTAGAAATCCCCGAAGGTTTCAACACTAATGGCGAGATTTGGCTCTTTCCAGTTGCTGAAAAGTTCATCGACCATGCCGCGCCGCAAGTGTTTAGGGTGTCGAGTGGGCTTCTTCGTGTCGAGACTCTAGCGGGTCCTAGACACGCACGATACGACGAGACCTCTTTGGTTCTCAAGTTATTCGATACAGACGCGTCAGGTGGACGTGATCAGGCGTTTTGGTTGGACGCCACTCGTGTGAATGAACTTGATGGGGTTGCATTCAGCAACTCGTTTGAACACACCCCTGGTACAGCCGCAGAACACGCGGGAACTGACACGCCCGAGACTTCCAACTTGATGGCTTTCTTACGCAATTTGCTCTTCGCTGTTTTAGGCGGCTTGATCTTGAATGCGATGCCGTGTGTATTGCCGATTCTGAGTTTAAAAGCGCTATCTGTCGTTGAACTCTCCAATTCAAGCCCCAGTTCCGCCCGATTGTCTGGTTTGGTCTACTCGCTCGGCGTTCTTGTTTGTTTCTGTATTCTGGCGATCGCCATGTTCGTATTACGAAGTGCTGGAGAAGCGGTAGGGTGGGCGTTTCATCTGCAAAGTCCAACGATGTTGGTTCTGCTCGCGTTATTAATGGTGGCTGTTGGCTTGAACTTCTCAGGTGTATTCGAGCTGCGTGGTTCATTCGCAAACATTAGCGGGGTGTTTAACAAGGCATTCGCGGGCAAAGGTGAGGAATTCTTCACCGGAGTACTCGCTGTCATCGTGGCATCTCCGTGTACTGTCCCATTTATGGGGGCGGCGCTCGGCTACGCTCTCGTGCAA
This sequence comes from Candidatus Azotimanducaceae bacterium, assembly GCA_965220235.1. Taxonomy (GTDB): domain Bacteria; phylum Pseudomonadota; class Gammaproteobacteria; order Pseudomonadales; family Azotimanducaceae; genus Bin55. The sequence continues at coordinate 1,594,236 of OZ244815.1, forward strand.
CCTGTCATCGCGGCGCTTGGGATCTTTCTTGGACTGGCATTGGGATTTGCACTGCCTTATCTCGCTATCTCGTTCGTACCCGCTATGAAGAGGATCTTGCCGAGACCAGGCGCATGGATGGGGACGATGCGGCGCATCATGTCGTTTCCTATGTATGCGACCGCTATTTGGCTTATGTGGATTCTCGGCGGTCAGCGAGGCGTTAATGCTCTCGCGATGGTACTGATTGCCGCTATTACCCTGGCATTCGTACTGTGGGCGATCACACGCGCTCGCGAGACCGATCTATGGCGTTGGCGGATTTCTGGCGCTGTTGGCTTGGTGCTTTTACTGGCAGCTGCGAATATCGCGCGAGATGATGATTTCGCAGTCTTACCTCAGTCTGCGAGCGCGACGCACGCACAAGAGAAGGAGTGGTCCGTAGAGATTGTGGAAACGCTGTTGGCGGAAAACAAACCCGTGTTCGCGTATTTCACTGCCGACTGGTGCATTACCTGTAAATACAACGAACGAGTCGCGTTACAGTCGAATCGTGTTCTCGATTTCTTCGAGCGCGAAGGCGTTCAAGTGTTAGTGGGCGACTGGACGTCCGAAGATCCAGCGATCACTGCAGAGCTGGAGAAACATGGACGCGCCGGCGTACCGCTCTACTTGTATTACGAAGTAGGTGCATCGATTGACTCGCCGGCGATCCTTCCGGAGATCCTAACTCCCGATTTGGTTATCGGACGTCTCAGTGAGGCTTGAAGACGCTTCCCGATTTGCACCGGGCATACCCGAATCTGCAAATTGAGCCGATAGGAGGCGATCTAGTTCTTCCATGCTCATATCTTTACCGACGATGCACGCGTCTTTGTTCAGTACGTAGCCTTTAGGAATGAATGTCACACCGTAGGAGTTGTATACGGGTCCGCGAGAACCCTCCAGTTGTAACTCTTCTAGATTAAGCCAGGGCAGTTCGTGCTCTTCGGTTGCTTCGACCCAGTCCTCGCGCGTACTGTCGATCGTTATCGCGACCACTTCAAAGCCATCGTCGCGGTACTCGCCGTACATGCGTTTCAATTCCGGGAACGTCGCGATACAAGGACCGCACCAAGATGCCCAAAAGTCAACTAGGACGACTTCGTTGTTCCCCAATACGTCGGTGAGCGAAATGTTTTCACCATCGAAATCAGCGAGCGTAAATTCGGGCGCAATCTTGCCTGGAGAAAGGCTCTTGTCCGCGTCAACGCGCTTAAGGTGGGCAGTTAGACCATCGCGACGTGGCGAAATGCGACTTGCCACGACGTCGTCACTTAGTAACCCGGCCAATTCGTCAAGTCGCGAAACACCTTCCTGAACACGCCCTAATCCACCAAGTTCCATCGCGAGCAAGGCATCCATAGGATCTGCGGAATTGCGCGCAAGCTCGTCTAATGCGTCGTTCTGTATATTGACTACCTTATCGTATAGCACGTAACGCTCAGGTCGCTCCATTTCTGCTTCAGAAGAGGCGGTCTCCACGACCTCACCTTCGCACGCATTCACTGGCGCGTCTGCTTCGGTCGTAGCAAGTGCAGTCTTCTCCTCGGATGAGACGTCTGCTTCCTCAACCAGTGTTGATTCATCATCGGTCTCAGTGTCTGTCGCAGCGACTTGAATCTCTGCTTGGGCTTCTTCCTCTGACGTATCGCTAGTGTCAAGATTCGTATCTATCTCAGTAGCTGATGCTTCTTCTGCTTTCTTCTTGGCCTCTTCCGCCGCCTGCCACGCGGTAAGCGCATCACCATAGGCATTTAAGGACGAAACAAAATCGTCACTCATCATCCAGCTCGCCACTAGCTGGCCATGTTTACCCGCGCCATCAGCGATCATGCCCTTGTTCTTACCGAGGTCGACGAGTTGGATCGACGCTTGAGGTTCTATGACCGCTTGGACCGAATCTTTGGCTTGGTCGCCGTCAAGAAGGTAAATACGAACGACCGTCGGTTCGTGAATTTCACCTTCAAGTTCGATCTGACCGTGACGCACTTTCGCCGATGCGATGTCTTCCCGAGTCGTCTTCCCATCAACATAAAAAGAACGTCGGACGACGATTTCTGGATTCTCTAACCCGTCCCCCGTGGCACCGAGTTCACCGGTCACCGTGTACTTAAATTCAGGGTCAATACCGCACCCGAGGAATCCGAGGGAAAGTAATGACGTTGCTGTTAATAACGCAACTGATCTGGTCAAAGTAGTTCCTCTTCGAGTTTTTCGTCAAGTTTATGTTGTCGTAAATCTGTCGCCATGATGACACCAGTCTCGGCGTCCACAAGAAAATTCTTCGGTACACCGGTAACGCCATATGCGACCGCAGCAGGTGCATCGGGTCCCATTCCTAAGTCAATCCAGGGAAGACCCTGCTCTTCGGATGCAAGCTCCCAATCTTCACGGTCATCGTCGATCGTGAATGAGACAATTTCAAAACCGTTAGGTTTAAAACGTTCGTACGCTTGTTTCATATGTGGGATTTCAGCAATGCATGGTCCACACCACGATGCCCAAAACTCGAGCAATACCACCTTCGATTCTTCACGTACTTCGGAAAACTTGTGATTGGTTCCGTCCAGCGTGTACGCTTCGAAGTCCTGGATCTGATTGCCTTCAGAGAATTGAGCTTGCTGAGCGCGACGTACCTCCGCAGCTTCGTGACGTACGAGCGCTTCCCGTACCCAAGGATCGTCTGGCATGTCTTTGGCTAAATCACTAATCGCATTGCCATACCAAGGTCCAGTCAGCCAAGTCGTTTGCAATGTAAGTTTGCGAACGAGTAAATCTGCGTGGGTTGTTGCGATCTGTTTGCGTCCCTCCGTTTCTAGGTCGAGTATCCCGTTCATCGTCTCTGACTGAGCGTCGACTCGGTCTCGTCTCTCTTCCTCTGACTCATCTTCAACGGACTGTATCAGACTCAAGTACCGTTCATTCGCCTGGATGTAATCGGGAGATTTCTTCCACGAGTTGAACACTGCATCGTTGTAGTATCCACCATCTATCACAAATCTTGAACGACTGTTCATCGTCAATGAAAGGTTGCCGGGTTCGAGGATGAAATGCTGGCCTTTCACTGGTGCCATAGGCATCCCCGTTTCACTCGTGGCGTAGAGGACATAGAAGTAGACGGGTTGTGGCTCGTCAACCGGAGCAGTCAAGGAGAACGTACCATCCTCTGCAATTTCCGCTTCTGCGACGATATTGAGACTTTCGTACAGTGCATCGCTTGGGTGAGGTCTCGTCTCATTGGAGGCGTCACTGGCTGAAGTCGCCGCCGCCATGCCGATCCCCGCGGCTGGTGTTGCGGCCGATGTTGCACTGGCGGCGGGAGCCACTGTCGTTGAGCTCGACATTCCTATCGATTGGGATTTTTCATCCTTCTTATTAGGGTCGAATACGATGAATCGTCCGTTCGTATACGCCGCGGAGACGTCGCCCGAAAGGACCATCGTGGTAGAACTACTATTGTCCGTGCCGCAGCCGGCGAGAAAAGCGCAGGCTACGGCACAGATTGTTAGATAGGCGATCCGCACGGTGTCAGAACATCGTGTGTATGGATACGCTGAAGGCGCGACCATAAAGTGGCGACGAATCGGGCGAAGATTGGGGAAGAATTTGGCCACCGGATCCTCTTACCTCCGTTTCACCGAAATCATTGGTGAGATTTGAAATCACCAATGAAACGCGACTGTTTTCAAGAAACGCGGGAGAACCCCAGATTGAATCAGCTTGCATGTGGTAACTCAACGTCAAGTTAACGAGCCTTGGTGGCGTGTACGTACGTTCCACGTTCGTACTCATGGTCGTAGTTTTAGACTGTCCGGACACTGCCAGAGCAGCTTCTACGCCCCGATAGAAATAGCGACTGACGAACGAACTGCCTTTCTTAGGTACTACGCCAATGGCGGTATTACCCGTCGTTGTGCCGACGACACTGATTGATTCAGTATCCACGGCAGGATCGAGAACGAAATCGTAACTACGAGTATCGCTTAGTTTATAGCTTAGGTCAAATTCGCCCCTATCCGTGGTCGTATTCCAGAGAATCTCGTAGTCGATACCAGCACGATCGATGGATGACACGTTGATCCATCGTCGCTCTTGAAAGTACGTGTCAGTTGCAGCGTCGTAAAACGTATCGGATGGCAGGTCATTGGGATCCACAATGAAATTGCTGAGCCGCGAGATGCGGTTTTCATACGCGACATCGCTATACGTGATCTTTAATCCAAGTGCTGGTAACGCCGTAGGAAAATACTCGAATCCGTAACTAAGCGTATTTCCTGTCTCCGCTTGCAGATCGGGATTCCCACCTTCTCTGACGATGACTGGCGTTTGTACAAGACTACCATCCGGTTGCTCGAGAAAGATACCGCGGAAGGGTGCACTTGGTCCTTGCGAAGCCGCTCTCAATAGCTGATTGAGTTGCGGAGCGACAAACGCGGTTTGACGACTGAGTTTAAACCTGACACTTTCGACAGGTGCATAGACAAGCCCTGCACCCCACGTCGTTTCAGCCCCAGGATCTGGGAGATCCTCCACATCCATACCGACGTCGTCTTGAAAGTAGGTGACATCAGGATCCGAATACGAGTCGCGTCGTGCCGAGAACGTCAAGTTCAGGCGCGATGCTCCCGGGCGCGCGTTATTATCGGAAACGAGTGGTACTGCACCTTCGAGGAAAAGCGCCCAGTTCGAACGCGAAGCCTCCGTATGGAAATTCGTGATATCACCTAGTGGTGTTTCGAGCGTGGCGACTTGAAACTCGCTAGAGGTTTCGAGTCCAGTAGATTCATTACTCGCGCCTACCAAGAGACGTACCGATCCCGCAGCCGTCTCGTACACGTCCCCTTTTAACAGACCACTAAATCGTGTTTGCGTGTTCAAACTCGACGCCATGAGTTCGTCTTGCAGGTATGCAGAAATGTCGCCGAAGGGATTGATCGCTGGAGGCGGGGGATCTGATACTTGACACCGACCAAAGGAGAAGCGACCACCCATAGCGTCACACTCTTCTCTTGTAATAAATAAGAATCTGCGAATAGGCGTTACACCGTCCGAGTTCATTCCATCCCGAAGGATTGTGCGATCGATGTCGAAGTACCGTGACGAATCTGCATCTTCACGTGAAGATCCAGCGCTGATTTCCCAGTCCCAACGATCGCTGAGGTCGCCGGTCAGGTCGAAGCTGAAATCCAGAATATTCGCATCCGTTTCCACGAACGGCTGCGGCATGTCGCGCCGTTGTCCTCGAACGTGGACGCTACGCCCAAATGGGTTGAACGGACTTCTACCCGTCAACGTTTCGCCGGAGAAAGAAATGTACCCACGTCGATTTATCGTGTTCCGCATCTCGCCGCGAACTTGGGCGTCTAGCGTCAACGAATCAGTTAAATCGGTAGAAAAACCAACGTTATAGCTGTCTCGCGTTGTCTCCGGCAGTACGGAATAGCCCGTTTGGGTTTCGGCGCCCCAATTCGGCAAGCCGAATTCGGTAATTTCCGTAACGGACGAATTCTCATTGAATCCTTCGGGCAGCACGGCGTAACGAATTTCTTCAGCGCGCGCTTTGTCATCGTCACTCAGCTCTCTGAATTGTGGAAACGTGATGACTGTGCCATCCAATCGGTACATGATGGGAAATGCTTCACCGGTTTGTGAGCAACAAAATCGCACATCAAGTTGTGGACCGGAGAAAATAGACTGTTGGAACAAAGTGACTTCACGGTCGGATGCATCCAAACCCGAATGATCAGCACGCTGATAACCGGCACGCACTTGTGCGTTACCCAGGACTCGCGACGTATTGATAGAGACTCTACTTTCGCTGTAGCCCGCCGCGTCCGGTCGGTCGTAATTGAGGGTCAACTCAACTCCTTCGTAGTCTTTTCGCGTAATGACATTGACGACCCCACCTACAGCATCTGAACCATAGATCGCAGACGCGCCGTCCAGTACCACTTCAATCCTCTCTACCATGGAGAGTGGAATAGAGGATATATCAGTGACGCCACCTAAAAGCCCGTTGTAACCAATACGTTTACCGTCGACGAGAATAAGAGTCGATTCGCTTCCAAGACCTCGAAGGTTTACGGTGGAAGCGCCAGTAAGGTTGCTTGCCTGATTCAGGTCTGACCCGAATCGTTCGCTCGTTGCGTTGCTATTCTGCGGTAACTGCCTGAGAATACGTTCAAGTGTGACCTCACCCATTGATCGGATGGTATCTTGGTCTAATACGATCGTCTGACTCGCTTGATCGCCAGGATATTGTTGAAGTCGACTTCCGGTGACGATTACTTCTTCTATCGGCGTCGCGGGAACGACGGGTGCATCCTCGAGTTCGGTGGCCTCTACTTCGTCTTCATCTTCTGCTGCGTCCTCTTGAGCATGAGCGACACTGACCAAGAGCAACGACGCAATCAAAACTACGAAAACGCTACGAAAGCGATTGAGGATGTCTGCGAAATCTTCGCGGCTTAATTGGAACGTCCAGTGCATCATAGTCCCCCGATCCGTACGCATTTAGACACGGCTATTCTAGTTGGAAAATGAAAAAAAACGTATATCGAAATATCAGTTTGAAATAAGCACTTTGAGGAATCTCTGAGTTCGCGAACGCAGTGTTGGACCTATGCGAGACGCTATTTGTGCTATCGCATAATCGACACGTTGTTTTAAGGATGCGATATCTGAATGCTGGAACCTCCTGCGTAGAGATGCGACATCTTAGCCTCTCATTCGCTCAAGAGCAGAAGCATATGAATGGCTGTAGATTCGAACTCGACGGATCTTTTGGGTAACTTTCATTCGCTTAATTTTGAACTTTCGGTAGCTAGTCTGTTCTCGTGTTGGGGGAACCTCTTCGAATCTGGCATTCAAGCGGTTTAGTCTATGTCGTTGTTGAAGTCAAGGCGACAGGATTGTATAATGAATCTATATTATCATTTATAATCAATAGGTTACGTGATAATTCTCTTACGTTCAACCAAAAGTCAGGCTCCACGTTTCGCGTGATGAAGTGGTGCACACTATAAGCAAGTTACCAACCAAATTGAACGCGCGAAGGCACTTCTCGGTCACTCGCAATTTACGTGAGTAAATTCGATATAATCGTAAAACACTCATGAGTATTTTAGGGTTAACCTTACTTTGCTCATATCATAAATAGTGAAGGGAATCTAGGCAGGTGACAACCAGACCAGTCGCGGTCAGCCGCTATTTAAAACCCTACATTCGCTCAGATCTTAAGCGCAAGATGGTGTTTGTTGGTGGTCCAAGACAGGTAGGCAAGACGACGTTAGCGATTGATTTACTTGGAACGTCAAGTCGACGACATCCTGCGTACCTGAACTGGGATGATGACCATGCTCGTAAGAAATTGATAGATGCGGAATTCCCTAGCGGACAGCCATTGTTGGTATTCGACGAACTTCATAAATTTCCTCGCTGGCGAAATCTGGTGAAAGGCTTGTACGACACGCAGGGAGACTTGACTTCAATTCTGGTGACTGGATCAGCTCGTTTGGATCACTACCGTAAGGGAGGCGATTCACTTCAAGGTCGGTATCACTTTTACCGTTTACATCCTATCTCCTTGAATGAGATAGCAACAGTGCCGAACAAAGACGATCTCGAAGCGTTATTACGATTTGGTGGATTTCCAGAACCACTGTTGGCTGGAGATATTCGCCTTTGGAGAAGATGGCGACGTGAACGTATATCGAGGGTGGTATACGAAGACATAAGAGATCTTGAAAACCTACGTCAGGTTGGGTTAGTCGAGCTGCTGATTGAGACTTTACCTGAACGAGTTGGTTCACCTTTATCAATAAATAGTCTCTCCGAAGATCTTCAAGTTGCACACGAAACAGTCAAGCGATGGTTGGATATCCTCGAAAATCTATACGTTTGCTACCGCATCGCGCCGTTCGGAACGCCCCGTATTCGTGCGGTGAAGAAGGAATCGAAACTCTATTTATGGGACTGGTCACAAGTGCCTGGCGATGGTGAACGTTTTGAAAACTTGGTGGCAAGCCACCTTTTAAAGTACTGCCACTTTGTCGAAGACACTGATGGTTTCAAGATGGAGCTTCGATTCCTCCGCGACACCGATCGAAGAGAAGTTGACTTCGTTGTCCTACGAGACAATCGACCTCTCTTTGCCGTTGAATGTAAGACAGGTGCCAAATCACCGAATCGTGCGATCGAGTACTTCCGTATGCGCACGGACATTCGCAATTTCTACCAAGTGCATCTGAGCGATCGCGATTACATGGATAACAACGGAACGCGCGTGTTGCCGTTTGTGACGTTTTGCCGCGAAATCGGTTTACCGTAGGCACGGGATGAGGTTCTTCAGATATTCGAATCCTCTTCGCAATATCGTTCGGAACAAAAGAGTGCAGACTGATCATTCGCCAGATTCAAGATCGATGGGACATGCTGCAGAGTGAACTCGTCCTAAAATCGCCGCGCTAGGTAGAAGACCAAACATTTCATGGCTGAAGACCGTACATCGAAAGTTCCGTTCACGCAGTTTCCGACGAACCTATTTGAACAGCGTGCCGCTCTTGAATCGAACGAGCTGCTGAAACGCATGAAGCAGTCTCGAAAATCCTGTCAGGATCCGCATAGGCCTCAATATCACTACGTAAATCCAGAAGGCACGCTGAACGATCCTAACGGATTGTGTTACTGGAAAGATCACTGGCATTTGTTCTACCAAGCCTATCCACCAGAGGATACACGACAACATTGGGGACACGCGATCTCTCGGGATCTCATTCGATGGGAGGACTTACCCTATTGCATCTACCCGAATCCTGAGGATCGGTGCTTCAGTGGTGCGACTTACGTTGAAGACGATCGCGTGATTGCCATGTATCACGGCACTCGCGCAGGCAATATGATCGCATTGTCGTCCGACCCGTTGTTACTGAATTGGGAAAAGATCGGCAATCGTCCGGTCATTCCGATGCCAGAGTCGGATGCGCCATACAACGTGTTTGATCCTTGCATTTGGAAATCTGGCGGTAAGTACTACTCATTGTCCGCGGGTCAAACTAATGACGGACCGGGTGGTCAGCGAGTTGCTGCTGATTTTTTGTTCGAATCTGACAACTTGAGCGATTGGACGTATCTGCACCCCTTCATAGAAGGTGACCGTTATTCGCGAGTAGGCGACGATGGGGCATGTCCGTATTTCTGGCCAATTGGTGATAAGCACATATTGCTCTTCTTTAGTCACTCAAGCGGAGGACAGTACTTACTCGGAGACTATGACGAAGATCGACAGAAGTTTGTCGTGACCAACGGCGGAAAGTTCAACTTCGGTCCGCCTGGTCCAGGTGCTGTTCACGCGCCTTCAGCAACGCCGTTAGGAGACGGGTCGGTTATCGTGATCTTTAATATGAATCCCGCGAAGAGATCCGACGGATGGGATCAGATCATGTCGCTTCCACGTCGATTGACCCTAGCTGACGATGGGAACGACATTCACGTCGAACCGACAGGCGATATTGAATCCTTGCGGGGTGATCAGATCGAGCTGGAACCCTTTACGCTACCGGCGAATCAGGAAGTCCTTGTGAGGGAAGTCGAAGGGGCACCCGATGACGGATTGGAAGGTAACGCTTACGAACTACAGATTGACATTCAACCGAGCGACGCATCAATGGTTGAACTATGTGTTCTGCAATCGCTACAAAGGGAGGAATTTACCCGAATCTCGGTGTATCGCGAAAGAGGCTACCCGGATCGAGCCACTTTTACGCGTAAGACACGAACGAGTTTTGTCACGATCGACAACAGTTATTCGTCGCTAGATCCAGGTGTGCGGTGTCGTGCGCCTGAAACTCTTGAAGTGCGAATTGAACCTGATGAGCCCGTTCAGCTTCGTGTATTTGTCGATCACAGCATCGTTGAAGTATTCGTCAATGATCGTAAGGCGGTTGCGTTAAGGGTGTATCCGTCTCGATCAGATAGTGTTGGTATCGCCATGCGTTCGCAAGGAGCTGACACGGAAATCAGCCAGCTAAAATTCTGGCCGCTCGGTTCGATCTATTAGCTCATTGCATCGCCGAGATACCCAAATGACCAAATCTATACGTACGTTTGACGCCGTGATTGTCGGTGCAGGATTTGCCGGTATGTATATGTTGTATCGGCTGCGTAAACATGGTTATCGAGCAGTAGTTTTCGAGCGTGCAGATGGCGTCGGCGGGACATGGTATTGGAACCGTTATCCTGGCGCGCGTTGCGATGTAGAGAGTCTCGAATACTCCTATTCGTTTTCGAATGAACTTCAACAGGATTGGGAGTGGAGTGAACGTTACTCCGGCCAACCTGAAATCCTAAGGTATGCAAATCACGTCGCCGATCGATTCGACTTGAGACGAGATATTGAATTCGAAACCTGTGTACTTGCTGCTCTCTACCAAGATAAAGAAGCGACGTGGCAGATAACAACAGACCGAGACGAAACGGTCATCGGGCGATATCTGATCATGGCGACGGGTTGTCTCTCGTCAACAAATCTCCCGAGTATTGAAGGCATCTCTGACTTTCGAGGGGAAACGTACCACACCGGACAATGGCCTCACGAAGGCGTGAATTTACAAGGCAAACGCGTCGGCATCATCGGCACTGGCTCGTCTGCGATTCAGGCGATTCCGTACCTTGCACAAGAGGCAGGTCAACTTGTGGTGTTTCAGCGAACGCCGAACTTTTCAATCCCAGCACGAAATCGAGAAGCAGACCCCGATGAGGTTGAACGCGTCAAACGCGACTATTCACAGTTCCGAGAATTCAACAAGCTGACTCCTGCAGGTATTCGTGGGACCATGCCTGGACGAAATGAGTCGGTATTGGAAGTATCTGAAAACGAACGTAACGAAGAATTGCAGAAACGATGGCAACATGGCGGATTCGCGTTTATGGGTGCTTTCAATGATTTAGGACTGAACAAAGAAGCGAATGACATCGCCGCAGAGTTTGTTCGCGAGAGGATTAGAGAAATCGTTGACGATCCTGAGGTAGCCGATACGCTCTCGCCAGATAACGTGATTGGCTGTAAACGACTGTGTTTAGATACCGAGTACTACGAGACCTACAACTTACCGCATGTCAAGTTAGTAGACATCAATAGGAATCCGATCGAGCGGTTGACCACCGGAGGGGTTAAGACGAAGTCATTCGAGTACGAATTCGATGTCGTGATCTTTGCGACGGGGTTTGATGCCATGACCGGGACGCTTCTACGCGTTGACATCCGCGGGAAAGAAGGCCAAACACTTCAGGAGAAATGGGCAGAAGGGCCGAAAACGTACCTCGGATTGACAACCGCGAATTTTCCCAATCTGTTCATGATTTCCGGACCCGGCAGTCCATCCGTCCTGACGAACATGATCGTTTCGATCGAACAACATGTTGACTGGATTGCTGCGTGCCTTGACTTCATGCGTGAACACGATCATAAGACAATCAATGCAGATAAAACGGCGGAGGAAGAGTGGGTCGCATACGTAAATGCGATTGCTGACATGACGCTCTATCCAACGTGTAATTCTTGGTACTTAGGAGCGAATATCCCTGGCAAGCCTCGGGTGTTCATGCCTCACGTTGGATTTCCGAACTACGTCCAACGGTGCAAAGAAGTCGTAAACAGCAACTATCAGGGATTTGAACTTACATGAGCGATGAGTTAAGCAGCTCTCAGCAACACCTAATTGAGACGCAACACGGTCATTTAACCGTGTTGACGATGAACCGACCTGAAGCGCTTAATGCGTTCAGTCCGACAATGATGACAGCATTTAATGAAGCATTACCGAGACTTGCGCAAGACCCGGACTGTCGAGCCCTCATGCTGACGGGTGTCGGTAGAGCGTTTTCTGCAGGTGGCGACGTGAAAGGGTTTGCCTCGAACGCGGGGTCGTCGGACGACGATGGGAATGCGGCTGACCAGAGTGTGCAAACGCCCACGAAGAAAGAACGTGCTGATGGACTGCGTCGAAGTACCGAAATAGTTGAATTGCTACACACGATGCCTAAACCAACAATCGCAGCAATTCCTGGGGTGGCTGCAGGGGGAGGTTTTTCAGTTGCGTTGGCTTGCGATATTCGCATCGCTTCGACTGATGCTAGGTTCACGACGGCGTTCAACAAGCTTGGTCTGTCTGGCGACTACGGCGGTACGTACTTTCTCACGCAGCTTGTTGGCACCGCAAAGGCACGTGAACTCTATCTCACGTCGGACATCGTCAGCGCGGAAGAGGCACACCGCATCGGTATTGTGAATCAGGTATTGGATAAGGATTCGTTCGCAGATGAAGCGGTAACGTTCGCGAAAAAACTAGCGGCAATGCCGCCGATTTCTTCTGGATTGATGAAGCAGAACTTGAACCGTGCGCTAACAAACGATCTAGCAGGTGTACTTGATCTCGAAGCGACGAACATGATCACATGCTTCGATTCGAACGACCATAAGGCAGGGGCTCTTGCGTTCGTTACGAAGAAGCCAGCGGTTTTTACGGGTACCTAATTTTTACAACGCCGCATCGATAACCGCCCTCTCGTTGTCAGGTTCATCGCCCGCAACGGTTGAGCGAACCATTTTTCGTGCTTGATCTGGCGGCGAGGCACGAGCTCGGTGCAAGACGCAGCGATTGTCCCACATGACGATGTCTCCGACGTCCCATCTATGCCCGAAAGTTCGAGGCGGTTGGGCTGCTTCGAATGTCAATTCGCGTAATAACTTGCGACTCGATACGAAGTCCTCGCCAATGATGTGGCTTGCATGTCGTCCGACAAACAAGATATCTCGATTTGAGTCTGGATGGACTTTTACAAGCGGGTGCGTCACAGGCGGAAGCTGGCGCAAACCTTCTTCTGGCATCACTTGTAACCCGTAATGCCAAGAGTGACTGAATGCGTAGCTATGTACGGCAATCTTGTCGGCAAGGTAGTTCTTCACATCACTTGATAGCGCGTCATATCCAGCGCGCATGTCAGCCCATTCAGTTTCGCCGCCTTCGCTCGGTACCTCGTGTGCGGCAAGCAATGACGCCTTCGCACCGACGCGCTTATATGAGCTATCGGAGTGCCAGAGTGAGTTACCTATATTGAAGACGCGCCCCACATGTTCAGGCGGGAGCACGTTTCCTTCGTTGTCCGTATTACCGATGTTTGGACGCATTTTCATATTGATATGAGGTAGGCCTTTCTCCAAGTGTCCGAAGCGTCCGCTGAACGCGAAGTGGTCTTCATTCGACAGGTGTTGGCGTGGGAATACCAATACCGCATAGTTGAACCAAGCTTGCTCAATCCGGTGAAAATCTTCATCAGATAGCGATTGAAGTGCAACATCGTTGACAACTGCGCCAAAGTTATCGGTTATAGGTTCGATCTTCATAGGGTATTTATGCTGCGCTCTAGCGACCAAGGATAGCGAGGCCGTGCGATTGTATGGTAATGCGGTTTGACTAGGTCCAATATCGTAACGTCGAGTTACGCGACAAAGATTCGGTTAGAGATTTTTAATTTCTCTGTCTAGCCGTCGTTTTTCGTCGGTTACGATCGTTTCGAGTGCACGAACTCGCTCTTCTATCGATCCGTCTCCAATTAATCGTTCAATTCTCTCTACACGTTCGCGGAGATCTGGGTCAGAACTGTACTTGTGTTTCGATTTGAAGTAGGTCGTTAGTACACTCGTAGCACAACTAATCAAAACGATTAGCGCAACCATCGTGAATACGTCCATGATTCAAGTCCTATTTCACTGTCGTCTTTCGATTATAGGCAACACTTGTGCCAACATTAAACTATTGATTTATATGAATTTTAGTTCTTAGTCTGACGTTAATGTAGTGTTATTCGTCGATTTATGGTCTAAAACGCCACTCGTTCACTTTGCTACTTGTCGACTTTGAGAGTGAAGTTCTTATGTCGCTTCCTGAGTGCTAGTTCCGTTCACTTGACGAGCTTGAATCGCCACCGAGACGGCGGATTTGCAAATTGATCGCTCTAAACTAACTCAACTATAGATTCCGGATTTCCTGATCTAGCCGGCGTTTCTCGTCAGTGACGATCACTTCTAACGCACGTACGCGCTCCTCCAGTGCTCTATCGCCTATCCGTTGCTCAAGGAGATCAATGCGCTCATTGATGCGTTTTACCTCACGGGAACTCATCCGTTTTTTGCTCTTAAAGTACGATGTGATGACGCCAGTCGCACAGCCGATCAAAACGATCAGCACGATAGGTACGAATACTTCCACGAGAACTCCATTTCTCCGATTTATTAAGAAGCATACAATATATGTGCCACAGTTAAATGCTTGATTTGTTTAAATACTAATCTGTTTTCAGACGGTTCAGGTAGCAGAATACGTTAAATCGTGGTCTAATTCACCAATTCTGTATCGCCTTTTGAGTGGTTCGCTCAAGCAAGTCGACATCGTGATTGAGTTAAATCCCCTTCGTGGTTTGTTAGCGCCGCGTTTTATCGAATCCGTCGTTGTCGTATTGGTTTCACTTTTATGTGTTACCAACTACCCCCAAGAACTCGGTAATTACCAAGCGCCGACGTCACAACCGATGGAAGAGATTGTCGTCGAAGGTCAACTTCCGGACGTCGAGGACATGAACAAATTCGAAGTGATTCACTACTACAACGCGAATGCTCGTGGCGGTCAGCTATACAAGATGCGTCGTTACGACGACGCGAAACCTTATCTCGAAGTTGGCGCTCAGCTGGGCTTCAAAATGAGCCAAGCGCGCTTAGGTGCGATCTACGCGTACGGTTTAGGTACAACGGAACGCGATGCGGTAAAAGGCATCACTTGGATTGGCGTTGCGGCTGAACCTCGAACAGATCCGACGATAAGCAAACAATATCGCGATCTACTTAGACAGATACCCGAGAGCGCGATTCCAAGGATTGAAGCACTCGTAGCAGAAGAAAGAGCGAAATACGGGTCGAACGCCACCGGTACAAAATGTTCAATGATCCGAAGTGCAGGATCGCACATGTCATGGCTAAACTGTGAGGTCAAAGATATATATCGGTTCCGGTCGGCGGCGGACAACTACGACCTGTGCCTTATTCAAGGAATTGAAGGTCTGCAGAGCGAGAGCGGCGGCGAGATGGGAATCGCGGCCATTTCGGTTACTCCGTGTATTTAGTGTTCGACATGAGTCCCCGCTAACCACGTATGTATTCGAAGATTTTTATTAGGTGACTCGCAATTGGATTTGAACGCACTACGCGAGGATTACTCACGAGACGGCTGTGTGGTCATTCGGGATTTTTTGGATCGCGCTGAATTAAAAGAGTTAGATGCCCGTACAGAGGCATATTTGGCGAGAGGGAATCACCGTGAGAAGTTTGCAAAGGCGAAAGCGTTTCAAGGCACGTTAAAGAACCTAAATGTTCATGACGAGTGGTTCGACCAGTTACTTCGTGAAGGTCGTCCTGCGCAAGTTGTGTCGCATCTGCTCGACGATGAATTGCAACCCGCCACTGCAGCATTTTTCGATCGGATTCCCGGTGAAGAAACTGCGATTGCGCCTCACTTTGATGCGCTAGGTCACCGACGTAATGGTGCAACGCTTTGGATTGCTCTCGACGATACGCGCAAAGAGAACGGTTGTCTCTATTACGTCAAGGGTTCGCATAGGCAGAAGTATGAAAGCAAGGTTGGACTAGCTGGTTTTGACGAATTTACAGAAGGAGCGTTCGCAGTCGAACTTAATCCTGGAGACGCAGCGGTTCACAGTGCGTTGACGGTACATTGGTCCTATCCAAATCAAACCCAACGTAGTCGACGAGGTGTGTCTTTCTTTTATTCCGCAGCGTCGTCGAAAGGGGATAAATTCGACAAGAAACGTTAGACGAGTCGAGATAGCATGTCGATCACCGGCCATTGATCGGTGATTGAGAGGGAGTGAATTGCCAAAAATATCTTCTTAGATCAATAAGTTATTCAAACTAAATTTTCTTATTTTTCGTCTAATTTATGTCATACGTTTCGACACTACGTCATATTTGAGCGTACATTCGATACTAACTATCTAGCTTGAGTCGTGTCTATTTAGCATCTATCAAATAGAAACACGCCGATGTTGTTCTTCTCAACTTTAAACCGTCTGTTCATCGTAGTTGCTCTCGTTTCCGCTTGTGGTAGCGTCGCGGCGAAAGAGGTAAACCGAGATGTTGCTGAGTTTACCAAGATAAGTGTGTCCGTCGGTGGCTCTATCGAGCTCGTGCAGAGCGACGAGCACCGTGTTGAATTGAACCTCGTGGCTGGAAAATTAGAGGATTTGAAGGTAAGGGTTAGGAGAAATACGTTGGAGTTGAAGCAAGATTGTGGATTTAGGGTTCGATGTAGTCGCCCATATCCCAAAATTGAAGGAAAGATCTACTTCCGCGGGATTGATAGATTGGCTATGTTGGGTGGAGGTCGAGTGGCAGTAAAAGACTTAACAGTACCTGAGCTACACGTCGTGATCAACGGCTCGGGAGACATCGACATAGGCTCGATTAATTCGGAGAAAATCAACTTCAAAATAAATGGTGCCGGTGATGTCTTAATTAAAGAGGGTGAATTTGACGATTTCTCTGCCTCGATTAATGGCGCTGGCGATATTGTCATTGAGAAGGGTACGACGGCAACAAGCGAAGTGAAATTGGTTGGCAGTGGTGACTTTAAAGGAACGGGTCTAAGGTCGACCGTAACCGAAGTTAAGGTTGTTGGCGCTGGGGACGCGCAAGTTCACGCGTCAGAAACACTCGACGTAGCCATTACCGGGTCTGGCGATGTATCCTACGAGGGAACCCCGAAAGTTTCCAGCAAGATTATTGGTAGCGGCGCAGTTTCAAGCCTCTGATTGAGAAAAGTGACTTGATGCGTACCTTGGTTGTGCCGTAAATCATCTGCGAAAAGGTCATTCCAATTCGAGAACCAAGGTTTTAGACCGTCGTAGAACTTGCTTTGGCGTGCGACCACGGTTGTTTTGCGCACTTAATTTCGCACCGTTCTTAATTAATAGGTCTACGACCTGCTGTAGACGCTGATGGTTCTTAATGGATGACCTGCACGCTGTGTGTAATGGGGTGTCACCATCTCGATCTTGTGCATTTACGTCGGCCCCGTGATCTAGAAGAATTCGAACCGGCTCAACGAATCCGGCTTTCGCAGCGCAGTGGAGCGCGCTCTGTCCCTTATAGTTCGTGACATTTACGTCTGCTCCTTGTTCAAGCAGGTCTTGAACCACTTTGGGATTACCACCCCGGTCACCACGACAGACATACACCAAGGACGGCCAACCATTCTCACTAGCGTCAATCTCAACCTGTGCGCCGAATGATTTGAGCATTTTGACAAGCTTTGGGTCACCTATGTCGCCTTGAAGTAGGGGTTTCTGAGATACGTCCATACCTGCTTCTAATAAAAGCCTCAAGATCTCTGCATCTCTTCGCCAGATCGCGAAGCGTAGTAGTAGAGTGCTGTATGGTTTGACCTTGGCACCGTGTTCAATGAGCAACTCAACAAGATCTGGATGCACTCCACTAATGGCGTAGTGCATTAGTGTCGCGTTGAAGTGCGGGTCGTGTTGATGGAACTCTTGTGTAACAAGACTAGGATCTTTGCGAATTATTCGTTCGACTTCCTGGATTTCGCCTAGAAACGTTGAAGTAAGCACGTCACGTTGTGCCCCGGCTTCTTCCAAGCGGTTAACAACTGCCGTGCGATTCTTGAAAATCGCGGCGCAAAGTGGACTGATTTCGACGAGTAGTGGCGTATAGTGGCAACCGCGTGCTTCGATATCGATATCGCCGTATGTATCGAGTAGGAATGAAACGATATTCAGACGACCGCGATACGATGCTTCCCACAGCATGGTTCTTCCATGCGAACCAATCCGCGTACGCCAATCAGGTCGTAATGCGAGAACCTCTTTGAGTGTTTGAAGGTCGCCACGGGAGGCTGCAGCAACGCCGATTTTTAGGAAGTCGCTAGCCTTGCCCGTGAGTATGGATCTTTCGTTCAAATTGTGCTGGCTCTTTCTGCGTGATGTCGCGAAGAACGTTCCCCTTTTTATAATTTTCCCATGCGGTTCATCAACCGTATTCTCCTTTTCTAGGCATTAGTCGTGACGTATGGGAATGTTCCTGCATGTCTCGCGGTCTACATCGTTGATAGTTAAAGGTCTAAATGGGATTCTTTAAGAAAATCCTCGAAAAGCCCTGGCTGCCGCCGGAGGGCAATGTCGTTGACCTTCACACAAGCTACTTCACGTCCTCGAATCGCAAAGTAGCGTTAGTTCTGTTCCTGTGCGTCGTAGGCGTACTCTTTTTCTTACTGTTCTCCGCCTATCACATGCGGAAAGCGTTTTCGACGGACTGGGTTTCGACGCCTGAACCTTGGTTAATCTGGTTCAACACATTGGTGTTGTTTGTTGTAAGCGGAGCATTCGAGTGGGCACGAGCTGCGTTGCCCAAAGAGCAGATTGAAGCCGTTCGATTGCGATTCATTGCGGCAGGCATCCTTACCTTCGTATTCCTAGTGTTGCAGTTAGTTGCCTGGCAGCAACTCTACGACCTCGGATATACAGCACAGAGCAACCCTGCAAATGCCTTCTTCTACACGATTACGGGAATTCACGGAGTTCATCTACTAGGTGGGTTGATTGCATGGTATCGTGCGATCCGATACATCAAGACCGAAAGCTCGTTCACCCGGATGAAGAACGCAATAGATCAGTGCGCACTATATTGGCACTTTCTATTATTTGTTTGGGTTGCGATGGTAGGTTTGTTTATTACCTCTTAACGAATGGTCGCTACGGCCACGGCGCGGAAGCGCATTTCTATCGATATTGAAGGCATGACGTGCGGTGCTTGCGTCGCACGTCTCGAGCGTGCATTCAACCGAGCCGATGGAATTGAAAAAGCCAACGTCAATCTACCGCTGGAAAAAGCCACCCTAGTCGTAGACCCTACGATCATCGCGTTTGATGATCTGAGATCAATCGTTGAACGCACCGGATTCGACGTAGGCACTCAATCTCGGATGTACTTTATCGATGGTATGACTGAACCAGGTCATGTGTCGTTAGTCGAGGAAGTACTGTTCAACGTTCCTGGTGTACTCTCAGTAGACGCGAACTACGCCGAAGAGCGCGTGCGAGTGACCTTTGTTGCGCGCAGTTTAGCCGATTCCGCATTGGTTGATGCGATCTCTAACGCAGGGTTTGTATTACAGATTCCCTCCGAGAATGCATCGATTTCGCGGGACACTGAACGCAGGGACGACCGCGAGCGACTATTACTTTTCATCGCTTGCGCAGTTTGTGTTCCGTTTCTGGTGCAGATGTTTGCGCAGTTTTTTGGATGGGACGACATCCACATGATGCCAGCTGCTGAGGTCGTGCTCGCGAGCATCCTGCAGATCTTTGTCGGTGCGCGTTTCTATCGAGCGGCTTACAACGCGTTACGGGGCCGTAGTGCCAATATGGATGTCCTTGTAGTCCTCGGAACCACCGCTGCGTACCTGTATAGCTGGTACCTCATGCTGCAGCTTGGTGAAGCTGCTGAAGGCGAAATGTACTTCGAAGCTGCCGCGTTAATTCTGACGTTCATTCTTCTCGGCAAACGCTTAGAGTCACGCGCGAAGCGTGCGACGATGGCAGCCGTTCGTGAACTCATGGATTTACGTCCGCGGACTGCGAGATTACGAGACGAGGACGGACAATGGCGCGAACAACCAGTTGGCGCTCTTGAGCTTGGCAGCGTATTCGAGGTACGACCAGGAGATCGAATCCCAGCAGACGGCCTCATCATGGAGGGGACGACCACGATCGATGAAGCTTTGTTAACGGGTGAGAGCACCGCGGTCGCGAAGACTGTCGGAGACATGGTCTTCGAAGGTTCGATTAACGTGGACGGCCGAGTTGAAGTTGAAACAACCGCTTTAGGTGAAGACGGCACTTTACATCAAATCGTGGAAGCCATTGAAAACGCACAGACTGGCAAGATCGCGGTCCAGCGACTCGTAGACCGAGTCTCTGCCATATTCGTACCGGTAGTGATCGGTATCGCAGTTATCGTGTTCGCTGCATGGTGGTTCGTCGGTAGTGACCTTGAAACATCGCTGATCAATGCGGTTTCGGTGCTTGTAATCGCTTGCCCGTGTGCATTGGGATTGGCAACGCCAACTGCGATCATCACCGGTACGGGTGCCGCGGCTCGCGCTGGCATCTTGTATAAAGACATTCAATGCGTTGAAGAAGCGCAACGCATTTCGGTGATCGCATTCGATAAGACAGGAACGCTGACGACTGCATCGCCGACATTAGGCGATGTCTCCATTTTGTGTTCGATAGGCGAATCGCGCGCCATTCAACTTGCAGCTTCAATCCAAGCAAGCAGCACACATCCGATTGCGGACGCATTCACAACCGCAGCGCGATCACGCGACATTGAACTGGAGGCGACGACAGATTTTCTAAATCATGTCGCGGAAGGTGTTGAAGGTCGACTCGAAGGGATTCGGTATTTCGTAGGTAACGTTCGTTTCGCTGAGAGAATGGGAGTCTCTGTACTCGGGTCGCACTCTCCAGATGAAGTGCTGTTGTTCAATGAGTCGAAATTACTCGCGACCTTTGAAATCGAAGATACGTTGCGACCAGAAGCACATTCTGCAGTGAACATGCTCCGCGATCTCGGTGTGCGTAGTTGTATGTTGTCAGGTGATAGTGCTGCGAAAGCTCAAGAGGTCGCAAAGCGCTTAGGTATTTCCGATTTTCTTGCCGAGTTAACACCGGAGGACAAGGTAAGCGCTGTCGAACGAATGAGCGAAGCAGATGAAGTCGTAGCCATGGTAGGCGACGGCATTAACGATGCTCCTGCTCTCGCACGCGCGAACGTGGGCATCGCAATGAGTTCGGGAACCGATGTTTCGTTGGAAGTTGCTCCGATTACGCTGATGCGAAATGACTTAAGTTTGGTAGGCTCTGCAATTCAAGCTAGTCGGGCCACATTTCGCAAGATCAAGCAAAACCTATTTTGGGCGTTCATCTATAACGTCGTTATGTTGCCACTGGCAGCGCTGGGAATTCTGACACCAACGATCGCCGGTGCCGCAATGGCGTTGTCGAGCGTGAGTGTTGTGTGTAATTCCCTTTGGTTACGTGCGTGGAAACCTGAGGCGAGTCATGAATCAAGTCATTGATATTGGCGTGGATGGTATGCACTGCGATGCATGTGTACAAAGCGTCGAGAACGTCGTTGGAAGACTGTCGGGCGTCGAAAGCGTAAGCGTTGATCTGGATAACGCATTAGCCACCATCACTTACGACGACGAGTGTGTCTCGATTGCTGATCTCAACGAGGCGATTGAGGACGCGGGTTTCGACGTCGCGCTTGCCTAGCTAGTCGAGCCGTGGCGAGCGCACCAGCCACGCCAGAAAATATCCGCGTGCGCCAATCCCATCATGAACCACATTAAGTTGTGCGCGGTGAGATTTACGCCAAAAAGATTAACGTGAATATGTGGTTCTTTCAACGCGATGACACCCATCACGATGAATGCAATCGGCCAGATATACGGATACACCTTGCCGAATGCGAGAACAATTTTCTCAAGCATTTTGCGACTGAAAGAGTTGAGTTAGAGAGACGTTTTAACGATACGTGATGGCTTCAAAAGCGTTGTTCTGCAACGCTTCAACTAGGTCCTGCATCGAGCGAATTTGGTCGCTGAATTGAGTGGCGCATCGTCCTATATGGCTGACAATGTGAGCGTCACTCCCGGCGATTCCTGCATATCCCTGCTCAGAAGCTAGCGTACATGCGATCTCGTCCTCGTTATTTCGACTGCCACCGTTGTAGATCTCGACGATCTTTACACCTTCGGGTATTCCGAACTCCTCAAGATGTGCGGCCATACCTACGCGAGGTCGACCCGGATGGCAAGGTACTGGAACAGCGTGGTGTTTTTCACACTCCTCAATGACCTTGGCGAGTGGCAAGCTGATACTCGCGAAGTCAAATGCATTGACTAGCTCAGGCGTTACACCAAAAACGAGGACATGGCCATACTCGGTCTCGACTTCGCTTCCTTTGAGTATGAGCAAACCATATTCTTCGCCGAGTGTTGAGTAGTCGGACTCGTCATCAAATTGACGGTGCTCCGTGAGGACAAATCCGTCCAGCGGTAGCTCGCGAGTTCGAATCCACTTGCAATAGTTCTCGACTTTAGCGCGACCATCGTCCGACTTAATGGAGTGGGCGTGGAGATCGATGATCATCTATGCTGCGCTCCGTGCTTCAATATCTTTGAATTTGCGGTCAAGCTCCGCCAAAAGATCGTCTTCCGTTCCTGAATTGTCGAACACGACATCTGCTGCTGCGATTCGTGCTTCGTTTGAAAGCTGCGCGTCAATTCGGCTCTGTACGGCAGAACGATCGACGCCGTCCCGCTTCATTGTTCGCGTAATTGCGGTTTCAACATCGACAACTGCGACCCATACCTCGTCAACGAAGTCGTGCCAGCCTGCTTCGAGCAACACCGCTGCTTCCAGTACGATGGTTCGATTTGGTTCTCGTCGTTTGACGTTCTCGATTTCCACTCGCGCCATTTCTTTGATGGCCGGCCAAACGATGTCGGTCAAACGTTTGAGAGATGACCCCTCTGCAAAGACCTTCGAACCGAGGACCTTTCGATCGATTGAACCGTCCTCCGCTACGACATCTTGACCGAACTCGCTGACGACCGAGTCAAAACAAGCGGTGCCCGGTTCGTATGCCCGATGCCCTAACAAGTCGGCGTCGATCACGTACGCACCACGTTCCTGCGCATACGTACTCAACGTGGATTTTCCGGATGCGATTCCGCCGGTCAAGCCGATGACGGTCAAGGTGCGCTCTCGAAATACGGGTGGAGAATGATAGATACATGGGGAATCGGCAACTGCAGATACTTGAGGAATGGAACGCCTTTGATCGGCACGATGTAGCGTAGTACGGTGTGAAACACCCGCCAATAAAATAGAACTTCCATGCTGAACCCTATCGGCGACCATCGCTCCCTTAACCACTGATCCTAAAGAAGCGACGGTTCATTTCATACAGCCGGACGGCAAATCGATACCCGTGACGGATCGAGTAGGGCGTTCGGTTATGGATTTCGCAGTAGACCACGGAATTGCAGGCATCCTTTCGCAATGCGGCGGCGCATGCATCTGCACCATGTGTCATTGTTATGTCGAGGAGAGCTGGTTCGATCGCATTGGACCGGTCTCGTATGACGAGAAGGAAATGCTTGAGTTCGTACCTGAACGCCGTACGACGAGTCGTCTGGCATGTCAGGTCATTGTCACACCTTTATTAGATGGGTTGACCATCCATATTGAATCAGAAGCAGGAAGTACATCATGAAGGATTTCAAGGACAAGATCGCGGTCGTAACAGGCGGTGGGACTGGAATGGGACGAGGACTCGTACTTCAGCTCGTTCAAGCGGGATGCCACGTTGCTACATGCGATGTGCTGATGGACAACCTAAACGAAACCCTGCGATTAGCCAACGAGGTCGACCCGGACGTAAAAGTTACCGCACATACTTGTGATGTTGGAGTCGAAGACGACATCAAGCGTTTTGCAGAGGAAGTTCGAGAACAACACGACACTGACCACATTAATCTGCTCTTTAACAACGCAGGTATTGGCGGCGGTGGTGGATTCGTCAATGGTCCGCGAGATCAATGGGAACGCACCTTTGCCGTTTGTTGGTATGGAGTTTATTGGTCTGCGCGCGAGTTCATGCCGATGCTCGTCGCAAGTGACGAAGGGCACATGATTAACACGAGCAGCGTGAACGGATTCTGGGCAAGCCTTGGCGGTGGAATCTCTCACACAGCGTACTCCGCAGCGAAATTCGCGGTTAAAGGATTTAGCGAGTCACTGATAACCGATTTACGTCTTAATGCGCCTCACGTAAAAGTGAGTGTTGTCATGCCTGGGCATATCGGTACGTCGATTGCGATTAATAGCGCTCGCATCCTCGGTAATGACATGGAACCGACGTTAAGTGATTCTGATCTTGAGCGGATCAAACAGACGTGGATAGACCAGGGATTACCGGTTCATAACTTCACACCGGATCAAATTCGAGAACGATTGCGTGAACGCCGCAACGATTTCCGTGACAGAGCGCCAACTAGCGCAGATCAAGCGGCGACGATCATCTTGAACGGTGTGCGTGAGGAGCGATGGCGAATTCTTGTCGGCGATGATGCACATCGCCTAGACGAAGCGGTACGTGAAGCGCCCGAAGAGGCTTACGAGCCTGACTTTACTCAACGTCGACGACTACTCGGGAGTATTTCAGGCGACGATGATTGATCGTACGTGAACGGTTTGAGTGATCGAGTCACGTATAGTTAGTGAAACGCCTATTCGGGAATTCGGGTCGTAAGCGCAGGTTGGAATACCGCGAATAATCGGAATACCAGTGGAAGATAGCCGTTGGTCCAGATTTCGCGATCAAGGAACGCAGTCATCAGGTCGTACTCACCAATGAGAATCTCGTAAAGACGACCCCAACTTACGCAGTGAATCGTCAACATATCGGGCTCGTCAGGTTCTGCATCACATTTTGCGATGACGTTCTCTATGGGTGTGAACTGAAGTGCGACTGAATTGACCCTGAATAGAATTGGCGACGCGAATTCTTGCGCCACCTCGAGTCGCGTTTTCTTTCTAAGTAAGCGTATGAACTCGGTTTCGGTCATTTCTGTTTCGCCTTTGGCATACCCTCATTTTGCGTCGCGACTAGCGACCCACTCTTTGCTTCACCTGCTAGATCGGTAAATACTTGATGGAATTTCTCTTTGAGCTCGGATTATTCATTGCGAAGAGCTTTTGGATTGTCATTTGCATTGTGTTTGTACTGATTGCGCTTGCTTCCATCCTTCCAAAACGGCGTCATCATCCAGATATTCCGGAAGGTCATCTAGTCGTACGGCATGTTAATGAAATGTACCGCGATTTGCAGCGTGGCATTGACATGGAAGCATTCGATCCTAAATCTGCACAACGCGCGCGGAAACTTGAGAGAAAGCAGCGTCAAGCGGAAGCGAAGGAACGTCAACGGGAATTCAAGGCAGCTGCGAAAGTTAAGGTCGAAGGAGAAAAAGACACTTCGAAGCAGGACGATAAAAACCATGTATTCGTTTTGGACTTCAATGGCGAAGATATAGAAGCTGCGAAATCAGAGTTTCTCCGCAAGGAGATTACCGCCGTATTAGTCCGTACCAAACAACCAAGCGAGGTTGTCGTGCGCTTAAAAAGCGCTGGCGGGTATGTCCATAGTTACGGCTTTGCTGCTTCGCAGCTGCTACGGATTCGCGACGCAGGAATCAAGCTGACGGTCGCTGTAGACCAAATTGCTGCAAGCGGTGGTTACATGATGGCAGTGGTTGCTGATCAGATAATCGCGGCGCCGTTCGCAGTCGTGGGTTCGATTGGAGTAGCAGCCGAGCTACCGAATCTTCATAGGTTTCTCAAGAAATACGACATTGATTACGAAGTTCTGACCGCAGGGAAGCACAAGCGAACGCTGACGATTTTCGGCGAGAACACGGACGAACATCGTGAGAAATTCATTGAGGAAATGGAAGAAACCCATGAACTCTTCCAGGAGTTTGTATCAAAATATCGAGAGACCGTTGATGTAGATTCCACCGCGACGGGTGAGACTTGGTACGGGTCTAAAGCGCTCGAACTCAATCTGGTCGATTCGATTCAAACGAGCGATCAGTACATTCAGAGCGCGTGCAATGACTCCGAGGTTTATGAAGTGCAGTGGGTCATGCCCGTAAAACCGCTAAACCAGCTGGCAGCGAGGTTGGCGGCATCAGTAACTGCACTTACGAGCTGGTTAAAAAACGGCATCCGATCGTTTTGATAACCCGCTTGGTAGATTTCACGCATATAGGGAATGAGAACGTCCTTAGGATAGGAGTGACACTTTGACGCAATATAAGGCATTTGAAGTAACGAAAGAGGAAGACGGTTCGTTCACTCGCGCGATCGTTGAAAAGAATACGAGCGATCTACCTGAGGGCGATGTGTTGGTTCGTGTCGGCTATTCCTCGTTGAACTACAAAGACGCACTATCCGCGACCGGTAATCCAGGCGTTACGCGAAATTACCCGCACACTCCGGGGATTGACGCCGCTGGCGTTGTTGCTGCTTCCAATGATGCGTCGATCGCTGAAGGCTCTGAAGTGATCGTAATTGGCTTTGACTTGGGTATGAACACGGCTGGCGGTTTCGGCGAATACATCTCCGTTCCGGCAGGTTGGGTCACGCCGTTACCATCGGGATTGAGTTTGCGTGAAGCAATGATCCTAGGTACCGCGGGTTTCACAGCGGCTCTGTGTGTCCACAAACTAGAGGATGCGGGTATGTCAGCAGGCGGTGGTCCTGTTCTAGTGACCGGCGCAACAGGAGGCGTAGGGAGCGTCGCTGTTCGGCTTCTAAGTCAGGCAGGCTATGAAACCCATGCCGTTACTGGGAAGACTAGCGAGCACGATTTTCTGCGTAATTTAGGCGCTTCGGAAATTCATGATAGAAGTGAGTTCGAGGATGAGTCTTCGCGGCCGTTACTTCGAGAAACATGGGGAGGTGTCGTCGATACAGTAGGAGGTGCGATTCTCTTCAATTGTGTCAAAGCGCTAAAGTACGGGCAAAGTGCAGCCGCGTGTGGTCTCGTGAGTTCGCCGATGATCCCGGCGTCAGTATTCCCGTTCATTCTGCGTCATGTCAATCTTCTAGGAATCGACTCTGTTGAATTACCGCTTGACCAGAAGAACATCATTTGGTCAAAGCTGGCATCGGATTGGAAGATCGACAAGCTGGAGGACTTCGTTTCACCGTTGACGCTTGATACTCTGTCGGATGCGATTGACCGTATTTTGGCAGGCGAGATGGTTGGTCGAGGACTACTTACACACTCGAACTGACATCCCATATGTGGATGTCGGGTCACTGCGAATTCGGCCGGGTTTGCTGGTTGATTAAGCGAATGCGTTAGGGATGAACCGCTGAGACCAGACTTCCGAGGTTAGCTGAACTTTCTCAAAATGACGCGCGTTGCGATCGTTGGCAACGCGATTGTGAGGATTAGAAGGACTACCATTACGGAAATCAGTATTGTGCTGAAACCTTCGGAATTCGGCTCTATGCCCATGGCTTGAAACATGATGAACCCGAAGAGCTTGTTAAGAACGAGTAGCGTGCCAACCACGAGTATCGAAAACGTAGCAGTACCCAGCACAAATCCCCTAATCCGACTAGAACTCATCTGTTTCCCTTGTTGAAGCGGTACGCACGACGCTGTTGGACCTATTCCACACTGCTTATTTAATATAGTACTGTCGCGAGGTGACAGTTTCTAATAGTCTTGACTCGCTCTCAGCAAGATTTTTACGGTTATGCCCAATCGTGCGGCTTAGAGGTGGGTGGTTCGGTAATGCCGTTCGTAAAGCTCACAGAACGCTAAATTTCAAATCTAATCTTCGATTAGAAATGATTTGAAATTTCGTTTTTGCTCAACTTCTGGTAGATTAATACGCTCTGCTTTGAGCATATGGCTCGATACTTGCAATGTCCTCAGTGTCCGAAACGCCGTCGATCTTCTCGGAACACGTTTGGATTCGAGACCTTAACACCAAACGACACCGTTATCTTGATGCGCTTGATGCGGCGATTCCTTGGCGAAGATTGATTCGAACCTTAAAACCGATCTACCCGACGGGTGAAAGAGGGCGCAATCCCATCCCGCTCGAAAGCATGATTCGGTTGCATGTGTATCAACTTAGTTGCTCGCTGAGTGATCAGCAGGCGATCGATGACATGGTGGAGAACCGTCTTGTTGAAGTTTTCTGTGCTTGGGACATAACGCAGCGTTCGTCTCTTCATCGGTCAACGTTGGGTCGTTTTCGTAAACGACTAAAAGCCAACGCTCAGGATACCCTGTTCCAGGAAATCGTCGCTGAAGCGCATAGATCTGCCAATTTAGACAGACCGACTCATTAATACGTGGATAGTTTGGTCAAGCGACGCGCAAGCGGTCAGAAAGCGCTAACGGGTTGCGGTAGTTGAGGACAACCATGTAGGTTGAAACCAACATGGTCAAGATCGTCGCCAGCAGAATGACGTGATCGGTTTGTTTACTCAATAACGGAGATGCCACGAATAAAACCAACAGGGAGAATTCACTGCATTGACCTAAACGAACCCCCACTTCCCAACCAATCGGGCTTCTCACGCGTCTAAGTGCAAGTAAGTAGCGGAATGCGACCGGTTTCAATGCGAGTAGAACTGCAGCAAGCAACGCAGCTTGCCAGATCGCATCCGGCACGAGCATGATGTCGACCCGAGCGCCAACGGTAAAGAAAAACAGTATTAGGAAGAAGTCTCGTAAAGGTTCAAGTGTCTCCGCTACGCTCTGAGAAACGGGTGAGTTTGCGAGCGACACGCCGGCGATGAATGCGCCGAGTTCGAATCCCAGTCCGCATGCGTGCGCGATGCCAGCAAGTGCAAGACACCAGCCAATATAGAGGAGGAACATGTACTCCGTGAATACATCGAACCGCTGCATAAGCGGCCAGATAAGAAACTTCGGACCGATATATGCGACGACGACAAGAAGAGGTCCGGACGCTAACAGTAGCCCGAGATCAATATTGCCTTGTGAACCGACTTGGGCGAATAGGTATAGTGAGACTAAGGCGATAACGGCGAGTAGGTCTTGTAACAGCAAAATGCCAATAACTATTTCGCCGATCTTCCTGTGATGAAGAATCGTGCGCGGGAGCAACTTTATTCCCAAGACGGTACTTGAGAACATGAGTGCAACACCGAGTACAACGCTCTCAATCCAAGTGAAACCGAACACTTGACCCGCGCCGAGTCCCACCACGAAAAACAACAGAGAACTGAGCAGCGCCGCGACAAGTGAGGTGCTGAACATCCCGATGAGTTTGCTCGGCGGTAGTTCAAGTCCTACGATGAATAGCAGGAACAGAATGCCGATTTCTGATACCTCACTGACAAGTGTGGTATCGCTTATCCAACCTAATGCGGACGGTCCGAGGACAATGCCGAGGAATACGTAAACGATGATCAATGGTTGACGTATGAACATCGCCAGCGACGCGAGGATGGCCGCGCCGACGAAGATAAGAATGAAGCTGTCAATCATCGTCGCTATATCGTACGATGGAATGCAATGACGCGGTGCTTAGCGGTTGTGCTTTCGGCGATATGCCGGTTCCGGTTGAATGACGGAACCTTGGTAAAAATCGCTCATACTCGCCATGCATTGAATGGCGGTTTTGGCGGCCAACTCACTCTCAAGTACGAATGCATCGAACCCGCACCGACGCATGAACGGTGTCAGGTCCGGCTGAACCTCGCCAATTGCTCGCAACTCACCTTTAAAACCATAGCGATTACGCATGAGCGTCCCGAGCGATAAACCACGCCCGTCTGCAAACATGGGAAAGTGGACTGCTACGAGATCTAGACCAGCTAGACTGTCCCCAAAATCATCAACTTCGATATCGCCGTCGACCCAAGCTCCGTTCGCGTTGGTAATCGCCAACTGATGGATAGGTACAATCGCATTAGCAGGTACGTAGTCCGGAATCGTCTCGATAAACTGCCATGTATCGTTGACGATTTGCTGGTCCTTAACCAGCACGGGCATATGTCTGACTCTCAGATTCTTGTATATAGACGCGGTCTTTGAACGGGTCCATTCCAACACGACGATAACAGCTCAAGAACGTCTCACCCTCAGCACGGTAATCGACATATACGTCAAGCAATCGTTCGATGACACCGACTACTTCGCTCCGTGAGAATGACGGTCCAATGATCTTACCAAGTGATGCGCTGTTCGTCGCATTACCCCCCAACGAGATTTGATAGAACTCATCGCCTCGTTTATCGACGCCTAAGATGCCAATATGACCTACGTGGTGATGCCCACAAGCATTCATGCAGCCGGAAATGTTCAGGTCAAGTGGACCGAGATCGTGCAGGTAGTCGTAATCGTCAAATCGTTGCAGTATTTCTTCTGCAACAGGGATCGACTTCGCGTTTGCCAATGAGCAGTAATCGCCACCCGGGCAGCAGATCACATCCGTTAATAGTCCTTGATTGGCAGACGCTAGACCTTCCGCACGCGCAAGTTGGTATAGCTCGAACAATTGATGTTGAGGCACATCCGGTAGGACGAAATTCTGCTCGTGACTGATACGAATCTCACCGAACCCGAAGGTTTCTGACCAATCAGCGACGGCGTCCATTTGAACATCTGTCACGTCTCCCGGCGGGATTCCAGTAGCTTTGGTTGAGAGCGTGACGATCGCGTAATTTGTTTGTTTGTGTTCAGCGACGTTTTGTTGAATCCACTGATTGAACGTTGGATCCTCGAGACGCTGAGACGCTAAAGTCGAAGAAGCGTCTGGTACGGTCGGGTAATCAGTTGGGTCAAAACACTCAACGATTCGATCGATCTCATCCTGTGTTAATTCTTGTGGATTACCTTTAATGAGTTCCCATTCAGCGTCCACTTTTTCGCCAAAGACTTCTGGAGACATGGCTTTCACAAGAATCTTTATGCGTGCTTTGTACTTATTGTCACGCCGTCCATATCGGTTATAGACACGCAAAATCGCTTCAACGTAAGTAAGTAGATGTTTCTCGGGCAAGTTTTTACGAATTAATGCACCAATTGCAGGAGTTCGGCCAAGTCCGCCGCCGACGTAGACGTCAAAGGCGGTTTGTCCGCTCTCGTCCAAGTGCAACTGAATGCCGATATCATGAACAGCGATCGCTGCTCGATCGCTATCCGCACCATTCAACGCGATCTTGAATTTTCGAGGAAGCCACTCAAATTCAGGGTGATATGTCGACCATTGCCGCAGCATCTCTGCATACGGTCTTGCATCGATTTGCTCATCAGCCGCGACGCCTGCGAATTGGTCGGTCGTGACGTTGCGTACACAGCTACCGCTAGTCTGAATCGCGTGCATACTGACGTCGGCGAGTTCTGCGAGGATATCAGGTACTTCTGCAAGCTCAGGCCAGTTCAGTTGCATGTTCTGACGCGTGCTGAGGTGACCATAGCCTTTGTCATAATCCCGCGAAATCGACGCGAGCTTGCGCAACTGCGTCGCATTCAGTGTTCCATACGGCACTGCGATTCGCAGCATCGGCGCGAGTCGTTGAATATAGAGACCGTTACGCAAGCGCAGTTGTTGGAACACATCATCAGGGATTTCGCCGGCGAGAAAACGGTCGGTTTGGTTGCGGTATTGCGCAACTCGTTCCTTTAGGAACTTGTGGTCAAATTCGTCGTATTGGTACATCGTCACGCCTACGGTTGACGTAAGTCAACCGTGTATTGGCTTTTAATTGAGGCGCAAGCGCCTTCATAAGGGCATTCGGGAGGAGTGTATTATGCGATAAGCTTATATGAACGCGACGGGCTTATACAAATAAGAGGGTGAATGCCCAGACCCCTGTGCGATAATTTGTGAGTTAACTGCGTCCACACAACCGGCGTTGTGTGTCTCACTGAGTGAGGTGGTTATCTAGGCCATTCACGCATGTGTCGATTTAAGCGATTTCGCGCTGCAAATGTCGCCACTTTTTGCCCTAAGGGCGTTTGCTGATTTTCGCTTGATTTTGATCTCGTGCTTGGTGCTTCGTCTTCGTAACAACTGAGTCCGGGGGATAGCGTTTTGGAGATCGGCGATTGGAAATCAACAGGTTCGGTCGCACCGCTTTACAAGGAACTCGCTCAGCTGGATTTGTTGAGCAACATCACGGAACTTGAAGCGTTCGGTTTCACAGTCGTGCCACCTGAGAAGGTTGGACCACCAGATTTCTGTGAGGCGGTCAAAGCCGCCCTTGAACGTACGATGTTACGACGATATGGCGACGATGGCTTGTCCGTAGAGCGTTGGTCCAACGTTAACGACATTCAGCGGTTCATGTTGTGGGAAGATCAGATTTTCGAGAAGCTAACGTACAACCCCGCTGGTTTAGGGCTCGCGCAGTGGCTACTAGGTACCGATTGCATTCTCAGTCTCTGTGCGGCATGGGTCAAAGGTCCAGGTGAGGTTCGTACGGGTATTCATGGCGACTATCTAGATCCAGCACTACAGGCGCAGCCTGAGCAAGTCAATAACTGCAACATGCATTTCATGTTAACGGACTACACAAAGGACGATGGATCTATTTCCTTCGTACCTGGTAGTCACAAGTGGCGACGCCAAGTTACACCAGATGATGCCAAGTATTGGGCGGACCGCGCAGTGGCAGTAGAGGCGCCACAAGGCTCAATGGTGATCTGGGGTAATCACACGTGGCATGGGTCGTATCCCAAGAAAACACCCGGATTGAGAATGACGCTGCAATGCGAATATATGCGTCGGCGGCGACAGGCAGAAGAAGCGTATCGCGAAACCGTAACGCAGGAAGCACTCGACCGCAATCCAGTCCGATTCGCAGGACTCATGGATGTCTACAGTCTATTCCCATTTGGTGCTAGCGATTGGGATATCGAACGAGTCTCCAAAGCTGAGGTAGGCGCGAAGAGTGGCCAGAATCTGGAATCGTATCGAAGTCTCTTTGACACGGAACCCGCACTCGGTAAAACGACGCTCCGGCCGAAATACGACTACATGCGACATGATGGCGTGATGACGTCACAGCGGAACGCAAGTCGAATCCGTCGCGAACAGAAAGCCTCGGAAGAGAAAGAACGTGTGGAACCGGTAAAAGAAACGGCAACCGCGAAATGAAACAACCAGAGCAAGAACGTGAAGGACCACAGATCATCGCTGGTCTGAACATTCCAGAGCGCGTTGATCAGATTTTGGATCAGGGATACACGATTGTTGAGGATTTCATCTCGTCCGAGGAAGTCGAGAAGATTCGTGAAGCGTTCATGTCTGAGGTCCATATCACCGAAATGCGTGCGATTGGTACCCAAACAGGCAGGACCTGGCGTGCGCACAATCTCCTTGCTAAGACGCGAGCAGTCGACTACCTGTTCCTAGACAAGCGAGTTCGAGCACTCGTTGAAGGTGTACTAGGACCTCGAACACAGATCAATGTCACCACTTTGTTTAATGTGCTGCCTGGTGAAACTAGACAGTACCTTCACCAGGATGATGGCTTGTGGCCGATTCCGAGACCACACCCAAGTTTCGTATGCAACGCATTGATCGCATTGGACGATTTTGAAATTGAGAACGGTGCTACGCACATCGTGCCTTACAGCCACCGGTGGTATGACAGACGCCCGGATCAATCAATCGACACGTTGCAAGTTGAAATGAAATCGGGCACGATGTTGATGTGGGAAGGCGCGCTGTGGCATGGCGGCGGTGCGAACGTATCAAAAGATCAGGAGCGACTCGGCTTTTTCATGAGTCATCAAGTCGCGTATCTTCGACCGCAAGAAATCCAACTGGTGTCCGTTCCTCGTGAAGAAGTACGCAAAATGCCCGAGAAATTGCAGCGGTTATTAGGATATCACCGGTTTGGATTGGGCGTCGATGGTCGCGACCCGATTGACGTGATCAACGACGACGTCTATGTTCACGAATCGGCAAAGCTCGCAGAAGATTGGTACGCTGACTACAGAAACGAAGCTGAACATTCTGCCGACACGTAATTCCGAATCCAAAATTCGACTCTCCTAAACCTCACACAAATCTGAACTCTGAACTCTAAGGAATGCTATGCCTGCAATTAGTCAATCATTAGGACCCGTAGCTGTTACTGGCTGTTCGGGCTTTACCGGTGGCCACATGGTTCGCGAATTAGCTCTGCATGGTTATCAAGTTCGTGCTTGTATCCGCGATGCAAGCAGCTGGCGCGGTCAAGATGCGGTGAATTACCTTTCTTCGCTTCGAAACGTTGAAATCACTGACGGCTGCGACTTATTTATTGAAGGTTCTTATGACGATGCGTTTGCCGGCTGTAGTGCCGTATTTCACGTCGCGGCGGTTCTCGGTAATTCCGCAGACGGAAAGTCCCAACCGCTAGGCTCCGGTGATGTTCCGACCGACATTTACGATGGTGGCTTGAAAGGCACGCAAAACGTCATCGATTCGATTAATCGCACGACATCAGTTCGACGATTGGTGTATACAAGCTCGATGGCGGCAGTAGCGGGTCGTCGAGCCACGACGGTAACAGCTGGTTATGAATGGACCGAAAACGATTGGGCTTCTGACGGCGTCGATGAACAACGTTGGCAGCATCCGGCAAACTCATATGCACGCAGCAAAGTTGAAACCGAGCAGCTCATCACGCAAGCTGGAGTAGCGAGCGGTGGGCGTTGGGATGCCGTGACCATGTGTCCGGCGATGATCTGCGGTCCGGTTTTGTTTAAGGCACAAGTCGGGCAGTGGATCGAACAAATTGGGCGGATGGCGAACAATGAAGGTCCTAATTGGCCGTCTCCATATGACATGTACTACAACATCATCGATGTTCGAGATCTCGTCAAAGCGCATCGACTGGCAGCGGAAATCGAGATTGACCACTCGACGACCAAAGGCGGACCTCGTTATCTAATGCATGGATCCGGCGGTCGCTCGACCCTGTTATTCAGTGAGGAAGTCCGCGGGATCATTCACGAGTACTTTCCGTCGTTTCAATTGGCGCTTCCACAACCCGTACCAAGTCGTGAAGACGACCCGGATTCAGACGGTAAACCTGCGGTACCCACTGCGGTGAACGATTGCAAGAAGGCTAAAGAAATTCTCGGAGCGACCATACGTCCCATTGATGACACGATTCGTGCTGTGGTGGAAACTTCAATCGAACTTGGGGTTATCGAGCCAAAACTCGCAGCCTAGCGTCCGAGAGAATCGTTGCATTCTCGAACAACACGCGCCGAGTTGCAGAGGATGAGCAGCATCGTCGCGTGAAACTCCCTAGATTCAGACTTACCAAGGTCGTGTTCTGGTGTGTTCTCGCGATTCCACTTGCGCTTCTGATCAATGACATCCGCATCGAATTAGCGACCCCGACTCTAGGGCTCGGTGCAGACCCGGAGGACGCGATCGTCGATCATCTCGGGATTTGGTCGATACGGCTTCTCTGGTTTACGCTCTTTATATCGTCTATCGCACGACTTACGCGTAAACCTATCCTGATCCAATTCCGGCGGATGGCCGGTCTGTGGACGTTTGCGATGGTCTGCCTGCACGTGACCAGTTACGTTCTACTGCTAGCGAGAGTCGATTTGATGGTAATCTTGGACGATTTTGTTGAGCGTCCCTACATCATCGCGGGATTGAGTGCTTTGTGTTCGTTGATTCCTTTGGCGATCACCTCAACCCGAGGTTGGCGTCGCAGATTGCGCCAGAATTGGAATCGATTACATCGACTCGTTTACGTTGCAGCGATCGCAGCATGGATTCATCTGTTTTGGCTTGAAAGGGCAACCTTCGAGGAATCGGCGATCTACGGAGCAATCCTCATCCTACTCTTCATAGAGCGAATCGTTCATACAATGCGAACTCGCAAGCGAAAGCAGACCGCCAAGGCAGTGACATAGGATGAAACATCGCCAGTACTGGCTCGCGAATTTGCGCTTGGTTGGCATCCTCCTGAGTATTTGGTTTATTGTGTCTTTCGGGTGCGGCATACTGTTTGTCGACGTCCTCAATCAGATTCAGATTGGGGGATTCAAACTCGGCTTCTGGTTTGCACAACAGGGAAGCATCGTTGTCTTTGTTGTGCTGATCTTCGTCTATGCGGTACTCGCGAATCGACTTGACCGCACTCACGACGTCGACGAAGAAGAATGAGTCAACAGTTACTGATTTATTTTGTAGTTGGCGGTAGCTTTCTTCTCTACATCGGTCTCGCGATATATTCGAAGGCTAATTCGACGAGTGACTTCTACGTAGCCGGTAAACACGTTTCGCCAGTAGCGAACGGCATGGCAACGGCTGCGGATTGGATGTCCGCCGCATCGTTCATATCGATGGCTGGCTTGATTGCGTTTCTAGGTTACGACGGTTCGGTCTACTTAATGGGATGGACTGGCGGCTACGTCATTCTCGCTCTGTTGCTTGCCCCTTATCTACGTAAATTTGGAAAGTACACGGTACCAGAGTTTATTGGTGATCGCTACGACTCGCAGATCGCACGAACCGTAGCTGTCGTCTGTCTGATCGTGATTTCGTTTACGTATGTCGCTGGGCAAATGCGCGGCGTCGGCATCGTGTTTGCTCGTTTCCTAAATGTCGATGTGACCGTCGGGTTATTGACCGGTATGGGGGTTGTGTTCGTGTATGCCGTATTCGGCGGAATGAAAGGCATCACCTATACACAGGTTGCTCAATACTGTGTGATGATTTTTGCCTATACGTTACCCGCAGTCTTTATCACCTTTCAGGTCACCAACATTCCGATTCCACAACTTGGATTTGGGAGCGAGTTAGCAGATGGGTCAGGCTATTTATTGACTCGATTGGATCAGGTCGTCACCGAGCTAGGTTTCGCGTCGTACACCGACGGTTCGAAGAGTATGACCGACGTCTTCTTCATCACAATGGCACTGATGATTGGGACCGCCGGATTACCTCATGTCATTGTTCGTTTCTTCACGGTGCCACGTGTACGAGACGCCCGAATTTCGGCAGGCTACGCGCTACTATTTATCGCGATCTTATACACAACCGCACCTGCTGTCGGATCACTCGCTAGATGGAATTTAACAGCGACGATTCAATCGGGCGAAGTAGGTGCGCCGACCGCGAATCTACAGTATGACGAACGGCCACAGTGGTTCAAGACGTGGGAAGAAACTGGTCTCATCAAGTTCGATGACAAAAACCAGGACGGACGCATTCAGTACTACAACGATTCCAATGAGCAATTTGCATCGGTTGCCGAATCCTATGGTTGGGAAGGTAACGAGCTAACAATTGATCGTGACATCTTGGTGCTTGCGAATCCGGAGATCGCTGGATTGCCTGACTGGGTTGTGGCGTTCATCGCGGCGGGTGCCATCGCAGCAGCGTTGTCGACTGCAGCGGGATTGTTATTAGTGATCTCTGCGGCCGTTTCGCATGACTTGGTCAAGAGCGTATTCAATCGCAACATGTCCGATCGCAATGAATTGATTGTCGGACGTATCTGTGCGGCTGTCGCAATCTGCTTTGCTGGTTACTTGGGATTCGACCTTCCAGCATTCGTTGCTGAGGTCGTTGCATTTGCGTTTGGGATCGCTGCCGCGAGTCTGTTCCCAGTGATTTTGCTTGGTATTTTCAGTGTTCGCGTCAACGGGATCGGGGCAATTTGTGGCATGCTGAGTGGTTTGGTGTTCACGACGCTTTACA
This sequence comes from Candidatus Azotimanducaceae bacterium, assembly GCA_965220235.1. Lineage (GTDB taxonomy): Bacteria > Pseudomonadota > Gammaproteobacteria > Pseudomonadales > Azotimanducaceae > Bin55. The sequence goes on from OZ244815.1 coordinate 1,631,702, forward strand.
TAAACGCATTTAAAGGTATGTTGTTTTCGCCAATGTTTGAGAACGTTTCCGAGAACTGGTTATTCGGAATCTCACCCGAAGGCATCGGTGTGTTGGGCGCCTTGTTAAACTTCGCAGTAACGCTGGTAGTTAGCTACTGCACGAAAGCGCCGCGACAAGAGGTTGTCGAATTGGTACACAACCTGCGAACACCACGTGTCGTTCGACCGGAAGTGAGTCATGGATAAAGCAGATCCGAACGCCCAACAACTTTCTCCCAATGAACTGGAGCAACTCCAATCGGATTTGCCACAGTGGGAGGTTGATGCGACTGGTGACGCATCCAGGCTCACCCGGAAGTTTTCTTTTGGAAATTTCGCAGAGGCACTAGCTTTCACCAATAGAGTCGGTGAAGCTGCGGAGGCAGCAGACCACCACCCACTTATCAGCTTGACTTGGGGTGAAGCGAGAGTTGATTGGTGGTCACATTCGGCCGGTGGTATCACACGCAATGATGTCAATATGGCACGAACGACCGATAGGATTTTTGCGGCCGACTGAACCTGAAATGCTTCGAATGACGGATAACCCTTCGTCACGCGAAGTTCACACTCCGCCACACAATGTAGTGTGTGGCATTTCAACGCGGGGGTCATAGCGAACCGATGAAAACCAGTTTCTTCTCTCGACTGGTCGTGGCGATTACTACTGTTCTCGTCCTATCAAGTATGTCTGTTGTTGCGTCGAGCACGTCTTCGAGCATTAACGGACGAATCGAATCGGGTGAAAACAACCCAGTCGCTAACGCAACCATCACGATTCGACACGTGCCGTCTGGCACTACTGCCGTGGCAACAACGAACGCGAACGGCGTGTTCTACCAAAGCGGCTTACGCGTAGGTGGACCTTACACCGTTACGGTTGAATCGGCAGCATACAGAAAAGTTGAGCTAAGCGATTTGCACTTTTCAGCTGGTGCACAAGTACCGTTGGTACTCCAATTGCAGCCGGTTGACGTTGAAGAGGTTGTCGTCACTGCTTCTCGGGTGATCTCAGAACGAGATCTAAACAATGGCGTAGGTTCGGTTTACACCTCCTCGGATATTTCGAATCAACCGTCGGTTACACGTGATGCGCTGCGCACCTTGCTCAAAGACCCGTTAGCTCATTCCGATGGCACGGGGCAACTGAACGTTGCGGGAATCAATCCTCGGTTTAACGGATTAGCAATTGATGGTTCGTTGCAACAGGACGACTTTGGCTTGAGTGATAACACGTATGCCACTAATCGCTCGCCCATCAACATTGATGTCATTGAGTCGATTTCCCTGGTCGCGTCCGAATATTCGGTTGAAGGCGCGGGTTACACAGGAGGGTTGGTCAATATCACGACGCGATCTGGAGACAACGACTGGAGCGGTTCGGTCTTCAGTTACATGAAGAACGATGGTCTTATTGGTGACGAGTATGACGGCGACCGAAGTTTTAATCCTGGCGATTTCGATGAAAACGAATTCGGCGGAACGATCAGCGGACCGATCGTAGAAGACGAGGTATTCGTTCTCCTATCGCTCGATAAGTACGAGTCGACACGAACTGTTGACTTTAGCAATTTTGACCAGAACGCAGGTATTCAACCTGGTTTCTTCGATGCGCTTCGAGAAGTCATCATGGATACGTACGGCTTCGACCCTGGTAGTCGACCTTCAATAGCTGCTACCCCAGTAACGACCGAACGCCTGCTAACGAAGTTAGACTGGAATGTAACCGATACGCAGAGACTCTCCTTGACGTATCAGCGAACCGAAGAAGGGAACACCAGCTCGGGTGCGGATGACTTCGAGTCCGCTTGGATCGATTTCCCAGTTGAATTGACGTCGGTTACCGCGCAGGTCTTTTCGGATTGGAATGATCGATTCTCGACGACTGCACGCCTGAATATCAAGGACTTTGCGCGCGGTCAAAATTGCCGCGCCGGACCTGGGGTCGGTCATCTTGAATTGAACAACATAAGTGCGGAAGACGTTGTCGGTACGCCGTTAGCTGGATTGATTACCGATGAGGTCGATCTCTTAGCAGGTTGTGATCGCTTTCGACATGCTAATGACTACAGTGATACACGAAGTCAGTTCTTCATTAGCGGCGACTACCTGCTCGATCGACATATCCTCAAAGTAGGGTTCGAACACGAACGTTTTGATCTATTCAATCTGTTTGTCCCTGCATCAGCAGGACGGTTTGTATTCAACGGTTACGACGATATTGTTAATCGCATGGCACGTCTTGACTACGTGAATGTACCGAGTAATGTGGCTGCTGATGGCGCCGCTGCTTGGGCATACACGAAAAACACAGTCTTCGTACAGGACACTTGGCAGGTTCACGACGTGGTCGAAGTTACTTTTGGCGCTCGCTTGGAACAATTCCAGCAATCGGACCAACCTGCGTTTAGCAATGAAGTATTCGGTACTTTTGGCGAACGTACTGACTGGAATATAGACGGTAAAAGGTTGTTCATGCCACGCTTGAGTTTCCGTACGACCGCTCTTGACCAATGGGTGTTCAGCGGCGGCTACGGTCTGTTTTCCGGTGGCGACCCGAAGGTATGGACTTCGAACGTGTTTCAAGTACCGACAACCTTCACGCGTCTAAGTCGGGCGACTAACGTCAACCCAACGGTGATTCCTCAAGAGTTATTGGACCGAGTTGCGAATTCTCAGGGCACGCCAATCGATGTACTGGACCCGGATTTCAGAGTTCCTTCGGATTGGAAGGCTTCACTGCGTGCTGAGTATGAATATCAATCGTCGAACTTTCTTGATGGCAGCGTGCTAACCGCTCAATATCTCGGTACTCGGCCGAAATATGGTTTCGGATGGCGTAATCTTGCTCACACAGAAATCCCCGAAACGAAACCATTTGGCGTCGCGCCTGACGGTCGTCGGATATACGCAGATCTCGATGCGTTAGATATCGGCAATTTGACGCAATTGACGAACTACGATGGTGGCTCGAGTCACATCCTCACGGTTGCCTGGAATAAGACGTGGGACAACGGCATTGATGCGTATTTGAGCTATGCTCGTCAGGATATCGACACCGTGATCGAAGGCGTTTCGTCTCGTGGGATCTCAAACTGGCGCAATATTCAAGCACTGGATCGCAATAACCCATCACCGCGCAAGTCGCCATACGAAATTACGTCGGCTCTCAAAGCCAGTTTTGGTTACGAAAGAGAAATCGGTGGTTCGACTGCTCGCGTAGATGTGTTCGCCCAACGTTCGACGGGCAGTCGATACACGTATGTATTCGATGTGCATTGGAGTAATCCTTTGTTCGGTCGTGCTGGTTTAGGTGAAGGACCTTACGACAACGACCCGCTTTACGTTCCAGCCTCTGCCGACGATCCACTCGTCGTATTTGCATCGTCAGTCGATGTTGCGGGTTTCTTTAACTACGTTGAAGAAAACGGAGTTAAGTCGGGTATCCAAGCCCCCTTTGGTTTCGATGCTGACCCATCAACGATCATAGACCTAAGACTGCAATGGGAGTTACCGCCTCTACCTGGTTTAGGCTTTTTGGATGATGGTCGCGCGAAAATTGTGTTCGATATCGAGAATGTGCTGAACCTCCTGAACAGCGAGTGGGGCGTATTCCACACCGGTCCACGATTCCGAGCGGTCAACATCATTCAAGCAGATTTGGTGACTAGGGCAGACGTTGCAGAGAATGGAGTCGACGGTGCGTCCGCGTTGCGGGGCGATGCTCCACGCACGGCCTGCGTAACCGCAGAATCCTGCGTGTATCGTTTCCGAGACTTCGACGCTGATAACGCAAGTTTCAGTAGCGCGACGCGATCCGTATACCAGATGCGTCTGGGGATTCGATTCGACTTCTAGCCGACCTAACGTACACCGTAACGGATGAACGAGAAGGCAAGCGACGGCTATGGACCGTCGCTTGCCTTGCTTGCTTCTTAACTGTTAGCAGATAGGCAACAGAATCCTTAAAATATACGCTCGCTTTTTGGAGGCAATTCATGGCACGACGGCCCAACCCACGAGCCATTACCAACACGATATTGACTGCGGATGTAATTGAGGACAAGCTCAAGCTGTATCTTCAATCCGGAAAGAAAATCGAGAAAGTTCAACCGGGTGCAACTGGTCAGGACGAGAAGAACCGCAGCAAACACATCGTTATCTCAAGGAAGCCGCCGCAAGCGCCGCCTGGACTCCCGGTGTCCTCATAAGACAATCCCCGATTTTCGGGGAGCGTTCTCTTTTCACTACGAATTTGTCGGTTAGCTGACGTCTTATTCGCGTCAGCAAGTTTCGTTCTAACCTAAGTACACGCGCGTTATTTCGATTCGGTTGTGACCCAGTTCGCGACTGATCTTCAGTCGCACTTCCTGATCGATCTGCTGCTCAATCTTCGTAAGTTCCTTGAATTTAAGACCACCTGCTGACGGAGGGTACCAGCCAGTAAGTCGTAGGTACCGACGTTGCGCATACCCGTGGCGAAGACCATGTAGATTGTGCAATCCCGCACGGAGAGTGGCGTGGTCGTACCGTTTTAGTTGGTGTTTGTATAGCAATTCGGGTGGGATCAAAGAGCCTGTACCTACGAATGCTCGAACTTGATCAAGGAGCTCGCGCTGGGACGGTTCGGTTATTGGGATTTCGCGAGGTCGTCCGCCCTTGGTCCAAGAGCCTTTGAGTCGAATGAACGTCTCTTGATCGGCATAACTCGGGCGAAATTTGATCGACTCTTCGCGACGTAACCCAAAAGCTTGCTGTAAACGTACGCTGGTGCGCACGTACACGTCATCGATTTGTAGAAATTTGTCTTCATCGAGATACTGAGCTTTTTGCGTAGGCGTGTGATCTCTAGGAGGAATGCCGTAGTGATCGTTGGATGGGTGCATGATGTGGGTCTTGCCGATCTTCTCCGCCCACCAGCGAATGTCGGCCATGTAGTTCCGCAAAGTCCCGGGCGTGATGTCGCGCGCGATCCAGTGTTCAACCAATGCCGTCACGTGCTTCGGTTTAAGCGAGGTGGCGTGCATGTGGAAGAACCCGAGTTCATGCAGGGTGTTGGCATGCCGTTGCATTCGACTGTATCGGCTACCGCGGGTGGAATAGCTGCCGTCGCGATTGCGACGGCAGATCATCGATAGCTCGTAGTTCAGATCTTTCACGGCGCTCGTTCAATGGTGAGTGGTACTGACATCGTTGTGAATCGCTTCCAGCAACGATCGCGGATATCGCGTAGTGTCATGGGACGCCAACCCCTGATCTGAACGGTCCTAGCTCGGACGGTACGCCATGCTCCTGTTGGAACAACGGACGTACTGGTTTCGCCGTACACATCCGTATTCACCGATGTGCGAAAGAGGAAGTCAACGGAAGTTGACCTTGCCAAATGGCGACGTTGAAGATGAGTTCACGCGGATGACGCGCGGCAGCTTCATGAACTCTTCGCTGCTCTCGCTGCAATTTGCCGTGCAGCTCGGTCAATTCGTTCACGAGCGCAACTTTAGGGATCGATTTCGAACGTTGTGCGAAAAACTAAGTCAACGGTTGAATTGATTTTGGCTCGACTTTAGTCGCCTAATACCTTAGTGTTCTGGCGTGATGTATCACCTACGAACGGAGGATCTGCTTGATAACCGGGTTATCAAGGTCGTTGCGGCGATGAAGAATCGCCTGAATTAGGAACCGTTTCTACGGTCGTCGACGGCTTTTGCGAGCTGCTCGAAGCAGATTTCGGTGTCATCCCAACTAAGGCATGCATCCGTGATGCTCTGTCCGTATACCAATTGCGTGCCATCGCCAATTTTCTGATTGCCTTCGACTAAATGACTCTCGATCATGACGCCCATGATGTGAGAATCTGGCAGCGGGATTTGCTCACATAGTTTGCCGCAAACATCAAGTTGGCGTTTGTGTTCTTTTTCACTATTCGCGTGACTCATGTCGACCATCAGACGAGGAGTCACTGCTGCTTTTGCAAGGCGCTTTGCGGCGTCCGTGATCGATGCTACATCGTAGTTAGTCTGCCCGCCACCGCCTCGCAGAATGATGTGGCAATCAGGGTTGCCGGTTGTTGAAAAAATAGCGGCATGGCCTGACTTCGTCACGGAAAGAAATATGTGCGAATTCAACGCAGACTTCACCGCGTCCGCTGCGATCTGTACGTCGCCTTTCGTACTGTTCTTGAATCCGACGGGGCAGGATAAACCTGAAGCTAATTGACGATGTATTTGACTCTCGGTGGTTCTTGCTCCGATTGCACTCCAAGATACCAAATCGCCTAAATATTGGGGTGTAATCGGATCCAGATACTCAGTACCGGTCCCTAGTTTCTTCTCGGCGATATCGCACAACAACTGTCTGGCTGTTTGAAGACCATCGTTGATTTCGTATGAACCATTTAGATGTGGGTCATTGATCAAGCCTTTCCAACCCACTGTGGTACGTGGTTTTTCGAAGTACACACGCATCAAGATACACAACTGATCCCTATACGCAGTCGCTACATCGGCCAATCGATCGGCGTACTCTAGAGCAGATATCGTGTCATGAATCGAACACGGACCTACGATACAGAGGAGTCGATCGTCCTCACCATGAATGATGTGAGCCGCTTCGTTGCGTTTTTCGAAGACGAGCTGAGACGATTCGGGGGAAACTGGAAACTGCTCGATAAGCTGTTGCGGAGCTAAGGCTTCGTCCATGCCATTGATCCGCAGATCGTCCGTTTCATAACGCATTGCGTGAGGACATCAGGAAAAAAGGGCGCAAATGATAATTAGGGAATGGTGGAGAACGACCTACTTCAACTACAGCGCTTAGGAATCGACATCTGGGTGTCGCCGCAGCGAGCACGTGAGTTAATTGCCGTAGGTCACGCGAGTTCCTTAATCGAGAACAACGCAGCTAAATCGGCGCAATCGAGTACTGTTCGTTCATCTAGCCCTCGTGCCTGGAGTCGACGTGTCTCTGACGAGTCGACTAATGCGAAATATCACCAACAACCAGAAACTCGTAATCGACGACGTGCCAAACGTGGAGGAACTGCGGCTACGCAGGATCATCCTGTAGAGAAGACCCCTCCGAAACCGTTTGCCGTTCAGCTTCGGATTTTTCTGTACGGGTCGGTTGCGATGTTGATCGAGTACTCGTCACAATGTCCCGACTTATTGACACGTGACATATTGAGAGCTTTGAGCGGATTTGAAGAACATCACCTAAACGAGTTTCACTTCAGCTTTCCTTTCGTCGCTCCAACTAAGAGTAAATCTACGAAAGCTACACTCGCTGGTGCACAAGAGGGTTTTGAAGCATGGCTCGAACAACGAGCACCACGTTGTGAATCAATGCTTGTAATCGGTATGCCTGCCAAGGACACCGCTGCACGACTTATCGAGAAGATTTCGCGTACTATCTACATTGACGAATTACCGTTGTCACGCGCTGGAAAACAGCAGCTTTGGAACCAAATCAAGAACTTGAACGTCTGATCATTCGGCGCATGGATGTGACCGATATCGACTCGGTTATGCACGTTGAACAAAAGGCTAATTCGCATGGCTGGCGTCGCAGGACGTTTGTCGACAGCTTGCAACTCAATCACGAATGCTGGGTAGTGGTCGATCCGCACACCAGCACCTACACGATTGCTCACTCAGTACTCGGGTGCGAAGTCGAATCAGCGGAGCTCTACAACATTTCAGTAGATCCGGCGTATCAAGGACGGGGTATTGGGCGTATGCTGCTTAATCACATGCTCATACGGAGTCGGACGATGCCGGTCGATCGAGTATTTCTCGAGGTCCGGGTCTCAAATCAACGTGCGATCAACCTCTACCAATCGGTAGGATTCAAGCAAGTCGGAGTCCGTAAGGACTACTACCAACACGAGAAATGGGGTCGCGAAGACGCCTATGTGCTCGCGCTTCGCCAGTTTCTGCAACCGGACGAACCAAATATCGCCTATAGATGAAGCGGAGAGAGTAGATTTAAATCACTCGGTGCGTTGATTTCCAGCTAGTTCCTGAAAGCCCATAAGGCAGGTCCTAACGCTTCCTTTAGAGGCGATAACCAAGGCTCAAAGTACTTCCATTGTTCTAACGCTTGTCGGTAGATCGGTTGCCTTACTTGCTCTGAACTTGGTGTTCGAACTGCACGAGGATTTCGATGAAACTCGACGCATGACGACTCGAAGGGGAGTTCACAATAATCCAGGATGCGATGCACTTCACTTTCGAGGTCGTTCACGACATCGTCGTAGTGCACGCGAAGCACTTTCCCAGGCAACACCGTATCCCAGTGATTCATTAGTTCAACATAGTCTTGGTAGTACGTTCCGATTTCATAGAGACCGTATGTGAATTCCTGTCCTGAAGCGAAAAGTTGTTTGAATCCGCTGAAACAGCAACTCATCGGATCACGACGCGCGTCGATGATCTTCGCGTTTGGGAGAATCAGATGTATCAAACCAATGTGCCTGAAATTGTTGGGCATCTTGTCGATAAAGAACGGAGCAGCTTCGCGGTGAACCTGTGTTTCGGAAATGAACTGCTCGCCGATTGTCCGAAATGTCTCGTGACGTAGTTGACCTAGAGTGCCGGGATATCGCGGTGCGTCGCGTCGTCGCCGTCGACTATCGAGTTTCTGTGCTATTGAGCTGATATGGTGCAGTTCAAGCGTCCCATCGACTTGTGAGTGTGACGCAAGGATTTGTTCGAGTAACGTGGATCCGGCACGAGGCAAACCGACGATAAAGATGGGATCAGACGCGTCATATCCCGTACCTTCGCGCTCTGCAAAGAACGCCTCGTTACATACCCACCGCTGCAGTTTCAGTCGCGCTGACATCGCCGCTGCTTCGTAACGGGTCTGGGTCTTTCGAATTTCGTTGCCTCTCTTGTAGTGCTTGAACGAAGTCTCATATTCCTCGCGATCTTCAAGTGCTTTTCCGAGCGCGAAATGTAAGTGCGCCAAGTCGTCCATTTCGACATTTTCGTCGAGGACCAATTCACCCATACGCGTGAGCTCTTGATCAGAGAACTCATAGGTTTTCAAGTTCGCTAGACTCCAGTAAGCATCACCAAAATCGGGTTTTAGTTCGTACGCGTGATGGTAGGAATCGATTGCGTCTTCCGCTCGTCCATGCGTCTTTAGTGCGTGGCCTCGAGAGAGCCAAAGTCGAGGACTCGCCAAGGAAGATTCGGGATGACGCTTCAGTATGTCGTCGTAAACATCGAGTGCCCGGTCGTACTCGCCAAGACCTGCAAGTTGATTTGCGTGAGCTAGTCGATAAGTCTGATTCTCAGGGTCGCTCTTCCGAAGTAGCTCTGCTTGAACAAGTGATTTATCGAACTTCTGCCGCTTGTGCAAGATATCGACATAGCTCAAACGTACTCGTTCGTTCGTTGGTTCAAATTCGACGGCACTTTCGAGCATGAATTCCGCATCATCCAACATGCCTTGTTCACTCGCAATGAGTGCAAGCAACCGCATGCCTTCTACATCTTTAGGATGTTCTTGAAGGTAGCTGCGGCAAGTCTCCTCGGCTTTTTTTCGCTTCTGTTCATGTCGCATGCTGACGACGGCGCGTAATGGAGGTGGTAACGACTCGAGGTAATGCAGATTAGTGTCGATACGTTTGGTGAAATCACGGTCATCGGCTGCTACCAACTCACGAAGATGTTGCCAGCTTGCAAGCAAGCCGGGGTTGTATTCGACTGCTTGGCGAAAGGCAAGCTTTGCATCCTCTGAATGACCGAGCGCAAGATAAATGTACCCGAGCTCCTGATGTGCACGACCATAGCGAGGTGTTTGTTTCAGCAGTGATTGCACCGACTCTAGCGCATAAGAAAATTGACCGAGTAGTCGATGTGACACTGCAAGACAGTATCGGAGCTCTGTATGTAACGGGTATTTAGAAACGAGCGGTACTAGGAAGTTCTGCGCTTCTAGGACCTTTCCAGCACGTAGTAAGTCTTGAGCCTTCTCAACCTGAGGCCCAAGTAAAGCGCCGATCTTATTACGACCGGCGCTACTCTTTAAAGGGGGCGCTCGAAGCGCATCTCCAGAAGAGGTACGCTTCGAGTTAGTACCGCGATTGTTAGTAGTCGTAGCTGACTCTGAAACCTATCGTTCGCGGACGATTGGTCGTAATCCGCTCGTTGAAATCAAGGCGATTGATGTGCAACTGAGCGAGCGTGTTGGTGAGATTCTTCGCATACGCTTCGATTCGCCAATTGTCATTGGAGACCACCCCGATCGCCGCATCAAGAATCAGATGGGAATCTTGTTCCTTGCGCGGATCCGTGTTTGGTATGTCGACCAACGAATTCCAACTCTTACCGGAGTACACACCTGCTAGGTGGACATAGGCTTGCCCGAAGCGGCTATCCCAGGTATACCTAGTTCGGCCCGTCAGTTGCAGAGTCGGAGTTAGCGGTAACTCGCTGCCGACATCCGCGACCACAAAGGCGAACGTTGGATTTACGTCAACCAGCTCGCTCTTGATGATCGAAGCACCACCCCACAATGTCAGATTGGCGTTTGGCCAAAACTCGAGGTTCGATTCGACCCCGGTAATCTCCGCATCGCCACCATTGTCAACGATCGTGAAAATCGAGATGTTCTGGGAGTCGAAATGAGAAACCTGAATATCTCGCCAATCAACGTAGAAAACCGAACCGTTCCATGCTAATCGTCGATCCGCGGAGGTCGCCTTCCAACCGACTTCGTAGTTGTCGATTTCATCGGACCGATACATTACCGGAATGAAGTAGTCAGGAAATCCTCCTGGCCCGTCATTACCTCTCGCGGCTACGCCTTCTGCGGTCGCTTGACCAGCAGCAGCTGCCCGGTTAAATCCGGGCGGTCGATAGCCTTGAGATCCGGTCGCATAAGCGAGAATTCGATCGTTGATGTCCCATGCCAAAGTTACCTTGAAGATCGTGTCGCTTATCTTGATAGGCTGAAAATCACCAAGGTTGTCGATATAGTCTCGTCCACCGACACCCATAGGATTCGCAGCGGTGACTCCTATCTCATCTGCTAGATGAGGTACGGGTCGTGACCCGTAGCGGAACGCCGAAAATCCCTCAAATCCTGTTTCTAACTCGTATGACCGGAAACCGAATGTTGCTTCAACGCTTTCATTCAGGTGCGCAGTCAGCTCACCGAAGACAGCGATTTCCTCCTCAGGTCGGGTAATGTCGTTTACGAATTGAACACCAGGAGCTTTGATTTCAAGACTGTTAGCTGTATGCCGTGAAATCCGAGACGGCGCGAGAGCAGGCCAGTGATCCTGACTGTAGTCGAAATCGCCGATGTGCGTCGTGGTGTTGTTCTGGTAGAACAACCCCGCCGTAAATTCAAGCGTCTCGCTGAAAGACCCTTGGGCACGAAACTCATGCATCATGCGTTCCATACCATTGGTTAATCGAGCGGATGCTTGCGGTACACCGCACTCGATAACGTCAGGATTACCACTCAGTGTCGGATCAAATGTGTAACCTACACCACCACCTCCGTGATACCCTGGTGTGTTGTATTCGCACAGATATCCCGGAATGTAGCCGCCAACGTTTATGTACTCAGTGTAATCAACGGTGTGGAAGATATCGCGAGTCAAGTACGCGCCGGTATAAAGAAGATTCAGTTGATCAACACGCCCTTCGACCGTCCATGACGTTTGTCCGAACTCCTCATCAAGATGCTCAGGAATAAAACGCATGACCTCCAAATCACCAACTTCTGGGTCATAGTCGAAGACGCCTTCGGTTTGAATCTTCTGTTGGTGATGGACAACGGTAATATCCCAGTCGTCATTAACGAGGTACTTAGCACCTAGTCGAAATCCACTGTATGCCGCGTCGTTGTAGTTGTCTGCGGCAAAGTCGCCGTTGTGAAAAGACTGGTAGGCGACCTCGTAAACTTTACCCGGTTCGGCATATGTACCGTCAGCGAACTCATGACTCATAGCGTCACCATCTGCCGGTACGAACATGATTCCGTCCTTCGATGGGAGACGAGGATTGAGATTCGGATTGGGTACGAATTCACCTTGTAAGTTGTCGATGTATCCGCCCATGTTGTCATTGAAGAGTACACCGCGGATCGCCATCTTGTTGTCGATTACTGGTATGTTGAACACACCTTCGACCGAATTCGAGGGATCGCCACCTACCGTGAGACCTGACGTAGCAGCAAAGCTGAATTCAGTCTCATCGATAACTGGTTTGTTCGTAATCAAACGTACTGTACCGGCTTGAGAGCTCGCACCGTACAGTGTCCCTTGAGGACCAGGTAGAACTTCGATGCGCGCGAGGTCAGCGGCATACACATCTAAATTGCGACCACCCGCAGTTACGGGCTGGTCATCAAGGTAGAGTGCGACGTTTGGTGCGGATCCTTGTGCCTCGGCGACCGTGATATTGATCTGGTCGACCGCAAGTCCACGGATATACACCTCGTTTTGAGCTGGACCTCGACCACCAGCGGTTACGTTTGGAAGGTACTGGACGTAATCGGTAAACAGGTCTACTTGCTGATCGTCAAGCGCATCTTCTGTCATAGCCTGCACCGAAATTGCAGAATCTTGAAGTGATTCGCTCTTCTTTCGAGCCGTAACGACGATTTCTTCGATTTCGGCAGCGTACAGTTCAGCTGATACGCCGATCAAAGTTGCGGTAATACCCGCAGCAACCGCCTTGCTGAGCTTTCTCTGAATGAGATCTCGATTGGTGGACATATTGACCATCCTTCGCTCCGCGCGATATTCTCGTAATAATAAATGAGTTGTTAGCAAATTCCGATATAAAACGACATTTGAATTTAGTGTATATAAATTCAGTTTCTTAAGAGAGGTTAGGGTAGAAGCGCCTGTACGCGGTCGTCACAAAGTGCGCGTAAAGGTTCGCCTTTGTAATTCTGAATATTCGGATCGGCGCCTCGTGCAACCAATAACTGCACTAATTCAGTGATTCCGCGTAGCGCTGCGTAAGCGAGTGGTGTCTGCCAAGAGTTTTCATGCTCTTTAAGTTCGGGCGTCACTGTATCACGAAGCGGTGTTGAGATGGATTGGGGATCTGCGTTCAGCAAGGCTTCCACGCGTTCAGTATCCCGGATAGCTATAAGATCGAACAGACTGAGTTCTAGCTGTTTTAGATACTCAACGACCTCAACTTTGCTACCAGCTTGAGCCCAGCCTACCGGAGTAGAGAAATAGAAGGCGTCTCGTTGTTGTAGGTTGGCGCCGTGATCCAAGAGGTGTTTTACAAGGTCAAGATGCCCGTTGTGGGCGGCGTGGTGAAGTGGTGTATCGGAAGAGTTGCCATGCACGCTGAAACCAAGTTCAATCATGAGGTCAATCGCTTCGAGATTCCCGAGATCCGCTGCGTCGTTCATCGCATCTGGTCTTTTCTTATTCGCACGCAATACGAGATTCGGACTCTCTTCAAGCATCGCGCACGCATCGCGTTCTTCTGCATTTAAACAGTGATTTAAAAACCGTTCGACTTTCTTGAGTTTGTATGGCTTACCGCCATGACGTTCGAGCGCATCTGCAACTTGATTAAAGCCTCGTGTTCTCGCGATCTTGGTGAGACGTCCATCATTTCTCAGCTTTTGTTTCGCATCTGCACCATGGTCGAGGAGCAGGTTAGCTCTTTCTATGAAGTTATTTTTGACTGCCCACTGGAGTTGGTAATCGAGTGTTTTTTCTGGATTTGGGATCAGTTGTTCATTTGAAGTTGACCACCAGTTACAAACATGATCCTTTGTGAGACCGTAGTTGAGGAACATTTCGATGGCGATGTTGTCCGGCGTAAACATCCGGTTGTATAGCGTTTGACTGTCGTTTACGTCAGCCCCGGCTTCAAGCAGACGTTTTGCGAGGACGCGAAAATCAGGATGTTCCGGCTGGTTGACCGGCCCTCTTTCACCTTCACCAAACACGCCGGTCAGCGCGGAAAACGTGTAAATACCACCCCATCGATAGTGAGCGTTAGGGTTCGCGCCTCGGTCCAACAACAACTGAATCACTTCAGAGGTTGATCGGTTCTTATGGTCCAGGCGCGAGTAACAGGCGTATAGCAGCGGTTCCCAATCGAAGTAACCACCTCGTCGATTAAGGAGATCGGGATCGGCATCCAGAAATTCTTCTACGAGTTTTGCGTTTCCGGTTGTACACGCCGAATGGATGCTCCGTTGTTCTACCGTGGGGTCAGCCTCGAACATTTGTCTTGCTTGTTCTCGTCGGCTTGGATGATCCCACCAAACATAGGTCAAGCATGCGAGATGTTCGAAATCAATGCGCTCGTCTTTCGCGATATCAAGGTGAAGGTCAAGCTGTCGCCACGACAGAAATCCGTATCCCTCTGCAACTTGCTGTTTGGCACTTTCGAGATCGATTCCAGTTTCAGATAGGGACTCTGCTTTGCTTAAGATCGATTCGTGGTTCTCGTCGCTTGGGAGTTCTAGAAGCATGTACTTGTGCTACATAGATGACGGGGTGGTCGTAGTTATAAGACCGTTGGATTTCAGCTTGGTTTGACTGAACAGAGTAGAGCAAACTCATAATATCTAGCTAATCGCGTACTCTAGTAAACGATTCAATCCCGCACTCGCTATGACGATCTGACAAACGATGACGCTTAACCGCCTTCCCCAACCGACCACTGATATGGTGCATGCGAAGTCTGATATGGCGCGCTTCGGGTACTGCATCGTTAAGGACGTTCTGAAAGCAAAGGAAGTCGAAGGGCTCCAAAGTCGGCTTGCTGAACAAATAAAAACCGAAGCAGAGATTGGACTGGCGCACCATCTACCTGATAAGAAGCAACTTGTGATGTTTCTGTTGAACAAAGGTCAGGTATTTCGAGACATTCTTCTCAAGCCAGTTCTACACGAAATCGTAGGGGCTGTTCTGGGCGACGAATACCTGCTATCGGCGTTCCATGCCCATCTCGCACATCCAGGTGGCGAAAAGGCATTTCATACTGACCAGTTCTGGATGCCACCTCCGACGACAAAAGAGAAGAAAACACTAATACAACCTGGTTCGATAACTCGTCTCAAGAATCGCGGCCATCATATAGGCGGCGATGAATTGTTGAGTGTTTCTTCGATTTCACCCGCAGTAGTGTGTAACGCGATGTGGATGCTCGATGAGTTTACCGACGCGAACGGCGCTACGATCGTCGTTCCTGGGAGTCACTTGAGCGGACGGCAGCCGGATGCGGCGATGGATGAAAACGCGAATTGGGTGTCGGTAACGGGACCGGCCGGATCCGTCGTTATTTTCGAAGGACGAACTTGGCATTCGACAGGCGTAAATCACACCGATAAAACACGTATCGGTCTTACTACAAATTTCTGTGCGCCTCAATTCCGACAACAGGAGAATTTGCTACTAGGTACTCGACCGGAAGTTCTTGAGAGTATGTCTTCCGAACTTAAGAGACTCTGCGGTTTCAAACCTTGGCAAGGGTATGGTGGCTACGAGAATAGTGGCGAGTTTGTAGAACGGGATCAATATACGGTCGGTGAGCTGCGACCAGCAGAGTAGCGGGAGGCTAGGTTGCCCGTTTCACGTCCCTAGCACTAATTCATGAGGTTAACCTGCTCCTTCGTTGCAGCACGAATTAATGCTCGATCTAGAGTTGCGAGTGGTAGATCAAACCGCGCGTCGCGTTCATCATCTAAGAGCCAACCGCACGTGATCGAAGGCTCCAATTTGATTCAACTCACTGTCGACCTTCGTCTCGGTTTTGAAAGATTTCGTCTAGTGTTATTCGCGGCTTAATCTCAGTTCGCAAATTCCTAATTTCGTTCACGGTGTCTAGTCCTCGTGAAGGACTATTCTGATCAAGCAGTATCAACAGCGCAATAGGCCGGTCCTTCCTTGTAATCGCGAAGCTCTCGCCCTTTTCGACGGCTTTAATCAAACTCGAAAGCTGAGTTTTCGCATCAGATATGCAGTTTTTTTTCATTTCAACTAGAGATCGTAAGCGTGGCGACAAGCTCAATTCTCGAACTTTCTTCACCGGTGGATTGGTTTGGGACTGCGCACGTTTTAGGGGACACATTAAGTAAGAGGGTCGAAGCCATTTTCATTGCTTCGCTCCTCGTCATCGAGCCTGGCAAGTTGCTCCAGCTCGTTGCGGTTCAATGAAACCCGCCTTAACGGGTTATATATCTTTAGGAAGTAGCTATCGATCTTTTCGATCGCTTCCTGGCGTGTTCTAAAACGACTGCGATAGACCAGTTCACGCTTCAACTGCGAGAACACACTTTCAGCGGACGCGTTGTCCGCACACGTTCGCACCCGGCCCATGCTCATGGTCAAGCCATGATGTTCGAGACAGTCCCGATACGCCTCGCTGGTGTACTGGCTGCCGTGGTCGGAATGCAGGATCGGCCGTTCACCGTCGAGGCGTGACGCCACCGCCCGGTCGACCGTGGCCGTGACCAGCTCGGCGGTCTGACGTGATCCCGTTTGCCAGGCCACCACCACGCCATCGTACAGATCTTTAATGATGCAGAGGTACACCTTGCCTTCCGCGGTCCGGACCTCGGTCAGGTCGGATACCCAGATCGTGTTCGGATCCGCTGCTGCGAAGTCGCGTTGCACGAGATCAGGGACGTCATCTGCGGTCACCCGGGCTCGCCGATGTCGGCGTTTCTTCAAGGGTACGCCCCACAGCGAAGCCTCTTTCATGAGCCGTCGTACCCGACGCTCACCGAGCCATTCATCATGCTGCGTTCGCAGGATCTCACGCATCCGACGATACCCGAAGATCCCGCCCCATTCGGCATGGATCACACGCATCAGCGTGCGCAAGCGACGATCCTCGAGTTCCCGTGTGGACGCGCCCCCACGTTGGCACCAGGCGTAGTACTTGCTGCGCGTCACGCCCAGGCGCTCACACATGTACGACACCGGGTAGGTGTCGTCGAGGGCCGCGATCACCTGATACCGGTCGGTTGGCGTGAGGCGAAGTAACTCGACGCCTTTTTTAAAAAGTCATTCTCGACCTTCAGCCGTCCCACTTCTTTCTCTAATTCCTCATAGGTCGGGCGCTCAGCCGACGTCGATGGTGTCGTCAACAGCTTGTGCCATCGCCATAGCGTGCCTTCGCTGACGCCGAGTTGGGCGCTCACTTCCGCCGCCGTGGCCGGCGTGTTCGTCAACAGCTGCACCGCTTCACGCTTGAATTCATCACTGTAGCGATGACCTTGACGGCCTTTCTTTCGAGGTTCAGTCATTTGCATGCTCCTAAGTTAAATTCTGCAAATAAACTGTCCCCCTAAACGTGCGCATACCCTTTGCGTTCAAAATTCGACTTCGTTTCCGTTTACTCAGATTTCAACGTTACGTAAACCCCCATGTCGTGCTCCGATGCAACGACAGAAGGCTCTAACTGAAAACGATTGTTATGGTGAGCGTAAACCCACGTTATAAGTGACTCTATCACTCACGCCGACATAGGCACTCAAAGAGATTTTCGTTTGACTCATACACAATACGCAGCTGGTTTACGTAACAATCTCTCATCCTAGGAATGATCGAAATTGAAAAATCACTGATCAGCGAAATCGAGAAGCGGATTGAAAACTACTCGGTGTGTGGATTCGTTGATCATCTTGGAACGGTTTTTCCGCTTGGTTCTGATACGAAGGTATTGAGTACTGTTTTTGAACTGGTTAGTCGACCGGCAGTTTATTCAGTTGCTTCAAGGTTTGGCTACGATGTCGTTGAACCTGAAAAACAAAACCACTACCCAGACTTTACGTTTCATCGAGACCCTGCCGATGACGACAAAATTGCAGTCGATGTAAAAACTACATATCGAGGAAACAACGCAAGTAAGTTTAGATACACCCTTGGTTCGTATACGAGCTTTATGAGAGATGTGAACGGTAGGAAGAATATCGTGTTTCCGTTCGGCAAGTACATTCGACACATCGTGATCGGATTCGTTTACAACCGGGTTTCTCAGGAAAAAACTGCCGCGCTGCGGTCATATAGGATCGATGAGTTAATCGATATTCCACTTCCATTCTCCAACTTGAAGTTTTTCGTGAAAGAAAAATGGCGAATCGCTGGTGATCATGCGGGTAGTGGGAATACAACCAATATCGGCAGCATCAATGGTACGTTGGCGGACTTCCGCGAAGGAAACGGACCGTTTGAATCCGAGGACGAGTTTCTCGAATATTGGCGCTCGTACGGTCGTACTGCTGCGGAGAGAGTAGATTTTTCTAATATCGAAGAGTTTCGCCAGTTGAAGCGTCGCAAAGGTTGACTGGCATGTTCATTGTTTATTTTCTATCGCTGCTGCGTTTCCTGACAGTATAACCGCCTCAGTCATTTCGTTCCGAAGACGCTCAAATGCTCCGACGTGGTAAAAGTGAGACATAGTGGTTTTCGGATACTCTGAGAACCATTTGTCTACATAAGAATTTCGTCTATACCTATTTTCGAGCCACATGGACAACGCGAAGTCGGAGTGGGACTCGATTAATAGTCTCGCCATTTCATCTGCATCCTCGTCGGTAAAGCCGTTGTAATAGTCGGTATGTCGGCCTACATATGGTGGGTCGCAGTAGACCATGTCGCCTTCATTTCCCGCCAGAATTGTCGTACGCCAATCTTGTTCGACAAATCGCCAATCTCGATCCTTGATAGTGTCCTGTGCCCACTGGACTTGATTCACGATCTTCGTAATTAATGCAGGGCGAAATCGCTCCGGTTTTCGACAGAACGGGACATTGAAGTGTCCTTTCCTGTTGAAACGCATCATTCCGTTGAAACAGGAACGGCTTAGGAAAATGAAGTCAAAGGAGTCCTGGTGCTCATTGAAGCGTTCGCGTATTGAGTAGTAATGACTCTCGCCTCGTTCGCGCAACATCGCTCCTTCAGTCTCCAAATGTCTACGTACTGAGTCAGCGTCTATGATCCCATTCTGAATGCGCTGATACAGACGAATAAGGTGCGTGTTTGTGTCTGCCAATACTGCCCGATTCGGTTTGATGTTGAGCGCGACGACTCCAGATCCGCAGAACGGCTCAATCCAAGTTCCTTCACCGGACCAAGAAATGGAACGTGCAATTAACGGCACGACTTTAGTCTTGATTCCCTGAGTTTTAATGGGCGGAGCTTTGGGAATCACATGGCGCGGTAATAAACCCCTAGTGTTAGACTCCATTCCTTCAGTTTGATCGAGGTTACTCTGATTATTTATTGTGCGCATAGTTCAATTTTGATAGGTGGTTCGAATTCGAGTTTAAGTAACGCCGAACGGAGAATTTGGTCAATCTTTTATTCTCCGCTCACACGAACGTCGGTTCAACGATTGAATCGCTAACATGTGGATTCGTTGACAATGATAGATTCAAAATATGGCAACCCATAGTCGAAATGAGTTGCCACCATAAATACCATCATCTTCTCAATAACGCATCCTCCCTCGTTTCATTAATCTAGGCACGACGAGATATGCCTTATGCACTGCAATCCGCGACCGTTACTAGAACAAAACGTGAAGGTTTTTCGTACGTGATATTCGAATCAAACGCTTTGAGATTGTTGCAAAACTGCTAGTTTTGGTCCGATAGTCCCTAGACAGCGACAGGTCTAGTTCAAGAACTACTAGGGAACGGTTGTCACTAGGTTGTTTGAAGAGAGACTACTATGGAATCCGCGCCAGAACTCAACGCGATCGATTCTTCATTCACACAGAGGATTTCTGTGGACGCACTACGCTTTGAAATTCTGACTTCGTCAGTTGTCCTTAACTATGTGCTGCAATTTCCCGGTAAAGCTGTTAAGGCAACGCTAAGTGAGGGAAAGATACCGTGCGCGCGGCTGACTACATCCAGTTGTCTGATTCGTATCAAGACTTGAACCGTACTTGAACAAAATCGCGCACCGCAGATTCCCTTACCACGTCTGAGAAACAACAGTGAACGATTCGTAGCGTCTCGACGAGAATCTGTCGGTGCTTCACTCAATTGAGTGAAGCACCGTATGCTTCGAGTGAATTTATGGTTGTTGGCCGCTTCTTCGGTTTAAGTCAAATAAGGCAACTTGGTTATATAGATTATTCCAGTGCGACATGCTCTTACCAATCGCGTTTTGCTTGTATGCGAGCGACTTGCTTACATCTTGAGTAACCTTGATGAGAGTCGGTGCACACTGCTGCCACACACTGAGAACATCGTCGAATCCGTTTCGCCACATCATCACGTCGGATTTGTCGCTCCTAGACACGAACCATCGGAACGCACCTAACATCGGATATAACGCACCGTTAACCATACGATATTGAGAACGCTCACCTGTGAAAGTGAAGTGCCACATTCGTTCTTTCCTTTCGCTTATTGCTAGGTTTCCTGCACTACCCCCTTCTTCATTCCAGCTAGATCTGTAGTTGCGACGAATCGTGTCGTGCAAAACCAAAATGTCTTTGAGTAGGGGTTTCATTTTTTTGAACGAATTGGGGTTTTGAACGAATTGATTTAGTGCAGTTGATTTCTTCTCGTAGGAGTAAATCGGGTGAGATATACCCGAAATGTCATTAGGATGAAGCTCGACATTGAACAAACAGAGCAATGCGACGAGATCACGAGCATCGAACTCTCCTGATTGGTTTTCTTCCCACGCGATCTGATCGAAGTAGGCTTCATCCTTTAACGTGTCCTTCATCCATTGGAAAGCCTGCGCTGAGTTTTGAAGACTCATCGGCTGCACCTGAACCGAGGTGTTGAGTCCACCAGCGATACTGGGTATCCAACTCGGATCTACACCTGTGAGTACCTGAACTAAAACAAACTGATCGGACGGAAGATCTGAGTCTTCTTGTGAATCGACGATGATTTTGTAGGTGTGGCCTCCGTCCACGATTCCCTGATTGCTAGAAGATTGAAAACTCACGCGATAGGTATCGCCGATTTTTCTAACCTTGTGAGCGATTACCGTGATACCGCCATTTTTAAGGTGGAAAGTACCCGGTTCTGAGTCGTCCCTATTGAAAAGGCTCTCTCGGACGGTTCGGTAGACTCGTTTGTTTGTTTTTGGCGAACGTGCGTTCGGGTCATCTGGGATGCCCCGAGGTAATGTGTGCACAGGAACGACCAATATGTGGCGATCGAGATCGTTGAAGTACGGATCGGGGATTCGTCGCGCGAATCGCACCGAATTGAAGTCGATAGCTTGTATATGCATGGCAAACTGCCCTCCTTGTAGATTTGGCTATCCAGCCTCTCTTTTTCAATTCGTGATGAAGTCATCCAACTTCTCACGGGTCGAATTCTAACAAGTTGCCGTAAATTACGCGAGTCTTTTGATCGATGAACTCGTGATTACAAGATGCAGGTCGAGTGAGCTTGACTGGTGCACGTTTGGTGATCGAGGTCTGAAAATCAAAAGAACTGTGCGCGATTTAATTTACAGGTCTTCCTAGCTGAGTGCGTTTCATGCATCAAAATTACTCAGGCGAAAACATGGTGTTCGTTGCAGATTTGAAGAAGATTCAACAATGCAAGTGGGATATTTAATGAGTCAATCGTTCTTCGTCTAAAGAAGCTCACTACCTCTGTTATCGTCTGATTCGAACACTCGTCAAAAATAAAGGACGAGGTACGAGATTAGAAAGCGAAGATTGTGAAGTTGGAAACGAACGCTCTTTGACGAATCTACGATCGCAGTTTTTTCACAGATGCATAGAGGATCGAGATACCCAGGTCGGTGGAGCAGAGGTAATCAAATGGGACTTAGAGAATCGTTGTCAATTTGAAGGGTATTGGGAATGTGATGCGACCAAATGTTCAGGCAAAATCTAAGTGAGTCGCATTAACACGTATTTATCACGCGTCTGTGGACATCGCAAAACTGAGCCACTTTGAAATCTCATCTACGGTTTGGTTTTTCCGTTCAGCCAAATCAGCGATTTGATCCTTCTGTAGTCGTACGGGGAAGTACTTGGATTCTGGATGGGAGAAGAACCAACCCGCAACAGAGGACGCAGGTGTCATTGCGTAGTTTTCGGTAAGCGTCACTCCCACCACTTCTTCTGCGTTGAGTAGTTTGACGAGGGTTTCCTTCTCGCTGTGGTCGGGGCATGCTGGATAACCTGGAGCAGGTCGGATACCTTGATATGCCTCTTCTATTAGCTCGTCGTTTGAAAATGTCTCACCTGATGCATAACCCCAGAATTCGATCCGGACGCGTTCGTGCAGATACTCGGTAAATGCCTCGACTAGTCGGTCGCAAAGCCCTTGAATCAGGATTCTTTCGCCGTCGTCCGATGTCTTTGCGTAACGTGATCTCTCCCGAACCGATACCGCGGTAACAAAGCCACCAACGAAATCATCATGTCCCTCAGGCGCTACGAAATCACTAAGGCAAAGATTGAATCCTTGACCTGCTTGTTGCTGGCGTACGTGATGAAGCGTCGTACGCGATTCCTGTCGAGCTTTATCTCTCCATATGATGAGATCGTCGTCGCGTCTGTTCGCAGGCCAGAAATCGAAGCAACCGCGGATATGCAATTCATCATTGACCGACAATTCATCAAGCATTTCTTGTGCATCGTTGTAGACCTCACGAGCGGTTGCTCCAACCACTACGTCCTCTAGAATCGCGGGAAACTTACCCGCTAGACCCCATGTCTTGAAAAATGGTGTCCAGTCGATGTATTCTCGAATCGTTTCAATTGCCACATCGTCTAGGTGCTGAAAAGTTAGAGTTTTAGGTTTAGGTGGCGCATAGGTTTTCCAATCCCACTTGAACGCGTTTGCTCGTGCGGCCTCGAGATCAAAAAACTCGCGTTTTGGCGCATTAGCTCGACGTTCGCGAACTTCTGCATACACGCGACGCGTGTCTTCAACAAGCTTGTCGCGCCGCTCATCTGATAGTAAATCCGCGACTACGCCAACGCTTCTCGATGCATCCGGCACATAGATCACTGGACCTTCATATTCCGGTTCGATTCGGATCGCGGTATGAGCACGTGAAGTCGTCGCGCCACCGATCAATAACGGTAGCGTAAATCCCAAGCGTTGCATTTCTGATGCGACGTGCACCATCTCATTCAGAGATGGCGTGATGAGACCGGACAAACCGATGAGGTCCGCTTTCTCTTCCGTTGCAACTTCTAGGATTTTCTCGCATGGGACCATGACACCGAGATCAATTACGCGATAGTTGTTACACTGGAGCACGACCCCGACGATG
This sequence comes from Candidatus Azotimanducaceae bacterium, assembly GCA_965220235.1. Lineage (GTDB taxonomy): Bacteria > Pseudomonadota > Gammaproteobacteria > Pseudomonadales > Azotimanducaceae > Bin55. Next base: position 1,654,946 of record OZ244815.1, read on the forward strand.
TTCTTACCGATATCGTGCACGTCGCCTTTCACTGTCGCGATCACGATGGTTCCTTTAAATCGCTGGTCTTCCGAAGACTCCTTTTCTGCTTCGATAAAAGGTTCAAGATAAGCAACGGCACGTTTCATCACCCGTGCACTCTTCACGACTTGCGGCAGGAACATGCGGCCACTGCCGAAGAGGTCTCCAACCGTATTCATGCCATCCATCAGAGGACCTTCGATAACGTGAATTGGACGTTCAGATTGCGAACGAGCCTCTTCGGTATCGTCGACGATAAATCGATCAATTCCATGAACGAGCGCATGTGAAAGACGCTCATTCACGGATTCGCTACGCCACGCTAAAACGTCTTCTTCGGTTTCGCGTGTGTCGCGCAACGTAGTTGCGAGCTCGAGTAATCGCTCGCCAGCGTCCGGGTCGGTGTTTAGGACCGTTGCTTCGACAACGTCACGCAATTCGGTTGGAATATCCTCGTAACTCGTGAGCTGGCCAGCGTTCACTATGCCCATCGCCAGTCCAGCTTTGACGGCGTGATACAGGAACACGGCATGTATTGCCTCTCGAACCTGATTGTTACCGCGGAATGAGAACGAAATATTGCTAATCCCACCGGATGTCTTTGCATACGGCAAGTTTTCTTTTACCCACGCACATGCGCGAATGAAATCAGTACCGTAAGTACGTGATTCCTCTTGACCCGACGCCAGTGGGAAGATGTTGGGATCAAAGATGATGTCTTCCGGCGGAAAGTCGATCTTATCAACAAGCAGCTGATATGCGCGCTCCATGATCGTAATGCGTCGTTCGTATGACGCGGCTTGACCTTCCTCATCGAACGCCATGACGATAACTGCGGCACCGTATTGCTTGCACTTCGCCGCACGTTCAAAAAAAGCGGACTCCCCGTCCTTTAAGCTAATCGAATTTACGATACACTTGCCTTGAGCACACTGTAATCCAGCCTCGATGACGGCCCAGTCGCTTGAGTCGATCATGATGGGAACGCGTGCGATATCCGGTTCACCGGCGATGAGGTTTAGGAAGCGTCGCATGCACGCGACGCCGTCCAGTAATCCTTCATCCATATTGACGTCGACGACCTGTGCGCCGTTCTCGACTTGATCTCGGGCAATGTCGATGGCTTCGTCGAAGTTCTCGCTCTTGATTAAGCGTTTGAAACGCGCCGACCCCGTGACGTTCGTCCGTTCTCCGATATTGAGGAACAGGCTCGCCTCGTTCCAGATGAGTGGTTCTAAACCACTAACGATGAAGTCTCGGCGGCGCTTAGGGTTTTGTCTTGCGTTCGCGTCTTTGACACGATCTGCAATTGCTTCGATATGAGCAGGTTCCGTTCCGCAACATCCGCCAACAACGTTTAACCATCCTTGATCAAGCATTTCGCCGAGCACTTGCGCCATGTTCTCAGGCGTGTCGTCATACTCGCCAAGCTCGTTAGGAAGGCCGGCATTCGGATGGACCGACACCATTGATTCAGAACATTGTGTCAGTTCTTCAATCCGCGGTCGCAGATCTTCGGCGCCTAATGCACAGTTCAATCCGAGAAGCAGCGGGTTAGCGTGTCGAACGGACGCCCAAAAGGCCTCCGTAGTTTGGCCTGAAAGCGTCCGTCCACTGGCGTCTGTGATCGTACCGGAGATCATTAGTGGTATGTCAACGTCGTGCCGACGAATTGCATCTTGATACGCATATATCGCTGCTTTGGCGTTTAACGTATCAAATATGGTCTCAAGCATGACTAGATCGATACCGCCTGCGAACAACCCTTCCAAGGATTCCGTGTAGACACGCACGAGGTCCATAAACTGGACATTGCGATATGCGGGATCGTTGACGTCGGGTGAGATGCTCGCTGTTCGGTTAGTCGGACCAAGCACTCCCGCAACGAAGCGTTGCTTCTCATCAGTTGACCACGCATCGGCAGCGCGCCGAGCAATTCGTGCTGATTCGAGATTTAGGTTGTAAACCTGGTGCTCTAATCCGTAATCCGCTTGAGAGATCGCGTTAGCGCTAAATGTATTAGTCTCGATGATCTCGGCGCCAACCTGAAGGAACGCCTCGTGTGTTTCGTAGACAACGTCGGGTTGCGTGAGACTAAGGACGTCACCATTGCCTTTTAAAGCATGGCCATGGTCTGTAAAGAGCTTGCCGCGAAAATCGGCTTCGCTCAACTTATAGCTCTGCTGCATCGTGCCGGTTGCGCCGTCTAGGAGTAAGACGCGCTCGCGCAACGCGGCAGCGAGAGGATTAGGCATGGTGAGGTATGAGGTTTAGGCGGAATTATGGAGACGGATGTGACTGAAATACCTTTGACGCTTACGCGGTTTCAATTGAATGGTCTTCATCAGCCATTGTTCATTGGCTAAACTTCGCGTATGAACGCTGAAACCCCACAAGCTGTTGCTTACGTCGACATTTCGGAATCCGCCGAAGGCTATCTTCGAGAGTTACTAGCGAAACAAGACGGCGAGTGCGGAATTCGTATCTACGTCGAGAATCCTGGAACGCCTCACGCTGAGACGTGTGTCGCGTACTGTCGGCCGAACGAAGTTCAGGAAGGGGATCAGTCCGTAGCCTACGACGGTTTCACTGCCTGGTTTGAAGAACGGAGTCTCGCGTATCTGAAGGACGCAGTCGTCGACTTTCAGCAGGACAGGATGGGAGGTCAGTTGACGATCAAAGCGCCGAACGCACGCGTTCCGAGCGTTAGTCCTGATTCACCAATAGAAGATCGAATTAACTACGTCTTGTATAACGAAATCAATCCAGGACTTGCGGCGCATGGTGGTCAGGTAGCGTTGCTAGAAGTGGTTGAGGACAACATTGCAGTGCTGCAATTCGGTGGTGGTTGTCAAGGATGTGCAGCCGTTGACATTACCTTGAAGCAAGGAGTTGAACGCGCATTGCTGGAACAGGTACCGGATCTCACCGGGATACGTGATGCAACCGACCATACGTTTACCGATAACGCTTACTACTAAATCAAGCTAATTCTCAAACAGCTCGCTGCGTTTAAACGATTCGTCGTGTAGCCAATTCGTCGCAGTGCGGTCGACGCCGTCGAACAGTGTCTGACGCGAAGGTATGGAAACGTCGACTTCGATTAATTCAGCAACATCCGTGAAGAAGATCGCAGCTTTTATGGGCGTTGAATCGACCGCTTCAAATAGCTCCGCGTACCGAATGAGTTGAGGTTGGTGGTTTAAGGCTTTTTCACCAAGCGGTAGGTCTCTATCGTCAGGGATCATCGAGGTCTTATAGTCGACGATCCAGCGAACGCCGTCGTGAATAAATGTGCGATCGATGATCGAAATGCGATTGTAGGTGCCGCTGTTCACGGTGTATGCGACTTCAACTGCCGACGCTTCATGATCGGGATTTAGTAACCAGCGACCTTGATCACTAGCTACGGTACGTTTCAACTGGTCTTGCACGGTCTCCAGCATATCTGCGATCTGGCGCGCGTTGAAACCTTGCGTTCGTAAGTCATTGCGCCACATTTCGACGCGGTCGCTGTCTGGTAAGTCCATCAAGCCTACTTCGACCATACGTTGCAGTTCGCCGTGAACGAGTTGTCCAATGGCAACGGGACTCGATAGGAATGTGTTGATCTGATCGCGCGAACCATTTTCTCGTGCTTCGTCAAGTAGGACATTTGCCTCAAATTCCGGGAGTGGAGTTTGCGCCAAGAAACGGAAATTCGGTCTAATACGACGCCAAATTCTCGCGCCGGTAAGTTCGTCTTGCGGTGGCTCTTCTGATGGCACCGTCGTCCATTGGTTGGGGGCCGTCACATCCCAAATCAGTCGCGAAAATGAGTTGGCAGCGGGCGGTTTTTCGAGATCTTTTACTGTACCGTATAGCCATAAGGAAGTTTTAGCGCGTGTTGCGCCGACGTAAAGTAAGCGCGAAGTTTCGTTCTTGTCGCGCAGCGATTCGTCCTTGTACAAGATCGTGTGCAGAGGATCGGGTTCAAGTGGATTTTGTGCTGCCAATACCGGGCCGAAATCTGATTGCTTTATATACAGCGGAAGACGTTGTTCATGACGGGGGAGTTGACCGAGAGCCGCTAGTATCACATGGTCAAATTCAAGTCCTTTCGCATTGTGGATGGTCATCACCTCCACTTTAGCGTTGGGGTTGTTTTCCGTGGCAAGCGCTGAATCTAAGCGATCCCAGAGCGCGTCTTTTTCGATATAGTCGGTTTCGAATTCTTCAAGGATTTCTAGGTAGTGTTGGGCATTGTCCTTGACGATGACATCACTATTAGGATCACGGGGATTCGCGTAGGCGTTAGCGCCACCGAGTTGATACCATGCGCGTTCCACGCGAGAGCGCAACGATCGATGTTGATCTTGCAACGCCGCAATGATGGGTTCTCGGACACGATGGATGATCTGTGCGGCCACTTCGCTCAATGTTTCGTCTGGTTGCGCAAGAAGCATGTCGACTGCCTGGTCATGTTTGCGTAACGTTTCAAGGTCGCGCAACTCAACACCGGCTAACGGTGACAGGAGCAAAGCACTCCACGCGAATTCATCGTCGAGATCGATCAAAGCGCACGTCAAACTGTAGAGATCCCGTACGACACCGAAGTTCGAGAGTGATTCCATATCGATACTTCGCCAATGAACACCGTGATTTCGGAACGCCTCAAAGTATGCGCCGATATTGCTGCGGGTTCGAAACAAAACCGCGATGTTGTCACCATGGAATTTCTCTTGCAACTCAAGAACTTTCTCAGCGACTAGCTCGGCCTCTTGCTTACGGTCAAGCGACTCAACAAGCGTTAACCCGTGATCAGAGTCGACGTTGACCCTGTCCATTTCGATCGATTTAGAGAAGGCGACTTGTCCTAGCTCTGCATCGTTTACGTCGCCGAGGATGGGAGCGAAGACGTGGTTGCACCAATCCACCAAATGTGTGGAGGAACGGAAGTTCGCGGTGAGTTGTAGTTTCTCAATTTGGCGATGTTCAATGCCACCTGTGTCGGCAGTCAGGAAATTTGTGAGATCCGCATCGCGAAATTTGTAGATCGATTGCATCGGATCGCCAACCGCGAAGAAGGTATTCCCGTCCTCCGGTTCCCACCCTTCCATTAACAAATTGAGGAAGTCGTTTTGAGCGATTGATGTGTCCTGATATTCGTCGACGAGGATGTGGCGAATTCTGTAATCGAGCGCTAACGCGAGTTCGGTAGGTGCACTATCCACTCTAAGCGCACGACGTGCGGCGATCGCTCGTTCGGTAAAGTCGACTACTTTTTGCTCATCGAAAAGTCGATTCAGTTCCTGAACGCATGCGAGCAGGGTAAGTGCGTGGTTCGTTAAGTCTCGCTTCTGTATCTCGGAGAGGGTATCACTCGGTAATCCACGGAGTTTTCCGAGCAGGTCTGGCGGAACTGTAGCGCTGAGCGTATCAATTACGCTCCTCCACGTCTCCTTAAGAGCAGAGTCTGAGGGTGGAAATCCCTGTCGTTTGTCTATTTTTTTGCGCCAAGTGTTGTTTTTTGTCACAAATATGTCAACGAGATGGTCCCAGTCAGTAGGGTCCTTCATCTCGAGGTATGGTGTAGGGTTCTGGCTATCGGGTTTTGAGTAGCGGACCAATTCGACACAGTTCGACCATTGACGACCATCACCGTCAATTGCGTCAATGAAGGCTTGTTTACGTCGTCGGCAAAACTCAGCGCGTGCTTGCTCTAACTGGTCAGTCACCGACTCGGCTTCGGCTTGACTGAGCGCACCAGTTGCGAGCGTCGGGATATGTTCAAGCCACTGATCGCGTCTGATCAACATGCCGATGAGCATTTCGCGTACGTTGTCAGGATTGTTGTCGAATGACGCGACCATCGCGGCTATTTCGTCGCCAAAGTTTGCTTTGATTGCTGCGATGCGTTCTAACGTATTGTCGACCGCATCTTCATACAGTGAACGAGCGTTCTCAATCGTCTCATAGTCGAGACTCAGGCGGCTCTGATAGGGTAGCTGCTGGACCAATCCTTGCTGAAAACTGTCGATCGTTTGGATGCGCATCCGTTGCGGTGATGAGATCAATTGCCAATTCCGGTCGGCGCTACGCTGCATCGCGGCACGGGCATGTGTTTTTGAAGCGGACTTCAGCTCCGCGATGACTCGTGCCCGCATCTCTTGTGCTGCTTTGCGTGTAAACGTGATGGCGAGGATTTCTTCCGGTTCGTTGACGGTTGCAAGTAACGCCAGATAGCGAGTAACGAGCAGTGTCGTCTTGCCTGAGCCGGCGGGAGCTTGTACGATGAATGATTTAGTTGGATTGATTGCAGCATCACGCTGGTGTTGGTCTGGTGGCGGCGTCAGAGCTTGTTTTAATGAGGTGTCGTTCATGTCTAACTCACCTCGTCATTTGTAACAGAGGAGGTTTGATCCTCATAGATACGGCAGAGATTTGTTAAGTGGCAATAATTGCAAACGTCGGGTTCGACGGGGTCCACATCCGCTTTACCCGCAAGATGGTCAGTTACGATTTCAGAGAGTCGGTCGCGCCATGCGTCCTTCAAGGAAGCAAATGACTCGAAGTTGCCAAGGTTCTCGTTCAGTTCACCGTTGCCTTCTTCACCAGCAGACTGGCCTATGCCTTGCCAGCGCGACCCTAAGCCGTCAACAACTCGGAAGATTGACAGATACGCCAATCCATCACAGCCATCTTCTGCAGTAGCGTACAACGGCATTTGGGTATCGCTCAAAACTTCAGGATCCCAGCGTTTCGGTGTATAGCTCGAACCGGTTTTGTGATCAATGATGAGATGCCGCATTGATTCCGTACTGTCGATTCGGTCGATGTAGCCCTTGAAAGTCAATCCTTCGATTTCGACATTCACTTCCTTCTCTATTTCAAGCACTTCGAAGGGTTCGCGACGATTAATCTGGATGGTTACCCACTCGTCAATCCAGCGTCGGAGACGTACTTTCTCGTGTTTGAGAAATCGAGCGGGTAGGTTCTTCGATTCGTCACTTGTCGATAGGACTTTATCGATCGCATTGAGATAGGTAGCTTCATCAAGATTTGCGAGTTGCTCTTGAGTCTTAGCGTGGCTGAGAATTTCAGCGACGACGTAATGGAAGAGAGATCCACGTTGTGCTGCATTAGGGAATCGTGAAATCGGCGCATCAATCTCTTCGAGACCAGCTCGGTGCACGGCCCAGCCTTTGAACGCACATTGAGCTTGATTACGTAATAGACGTGTCGATGCTCTGACATCTTTTACGCTTATGCTGGATCCACTGGATTGCTGATATTCGCGTATTGCATCTGTAATTGAATAGGTTGACCACGGATGACCGTGTAGGATCAAGTGCGAGCTGTCAACTAAGCACGAATGTGATGGCGAAGATGCGTCATCGTTAGGGACGACTAGGTCAGCGAAGAGATTGCTCGGTTGTGCTTCGACCTTATCGATTTGACTGACATAGCTAAATACGACTTCATCAGAGCTACTCCGCCAATGCTCAGTTAAAACTCGCGCATCCTCCAACATTTGATCGTGTGAAACACCGCGCAAATTTGCACGTTTTTGCATGAGACGAGGCACGAACGGATTTGGTCGAGGTACGGCTGGCCAATCAACATCCGATACGCCCGTGACCCAGAGTGCGTCAAACTGCAGTAGGGTAGAGGATTCACGTCCCATGATCTGAATGGGAGCATCAGGCCGTGATACTTGGATTGTTCGGTCGCTCGCAAGGATTTCAACAAGATCGATAAAACGATTCCACGAAATGCGAGGCCGAATCGTCGCTGCTTGTGCGAGACTCAGAACCAGCTCACTGAGCACATCCTTCGCGTTCACATCGATGTAAGTGAATGGGTCCTCGGGTCTCTTTGTATAGCCGCACGTGCGTAGAAGCTCAAGCATGGTTTCTGCTACTTCTGCGAAAGGCAGTTGTCGATTGCTATCCCTAGGCGCGGTCTTGATGACACGATCAAGAGAGTTGCGTTCTGAACGAGGCATACGATTTCGATACTGTCGTATGGTCATCTGTTCGCTGAACCACCTTTTCGGCTTGCGATAGAGATTCAAGCTCTGAAAGTAAGGCGATTTAGCAAGCTGAAGCAGGAGAGTGTGGTCAAGTGGACCGCACGTCCACTTCATCAAATGAATGAAATCGAGATACACTCGGTTCTGAACTAACGGCTGACCGCTCTCGATCGATACAAGCCGAGTAACGTCGCTGATCTCAGGGAACACGCTTTCGAATGAACGCTTAATGGCGGTAAAGGAGTTGGCGAGTCCATTTACTACGACACCGATGGTGGCGTTCTCGCCGTACTTCGCAAGCTTTTCCCGCGTCCAGAGTGCGAGCGTACCAAACTCTTCGTTCGCTGTCTCAAACCCGTTTAAGTGGTGTACCGTGCTCTTGTCTACGACCTGGACAGGGGAGGCTTCCGAGCAAAGGCCGACAGCATCCAAGGCATTAAAGAGATTTCGTTGCGCGACGTTCGGATCGTTGAATCCGTACACCAAGATACGCTGTGGTCGCCAATCTTCCCGTTCAGTTGCGCGAAGAAGCAGCTCAGGAATCTCTGCGACGGTGATTAATCGCTCACTATCGAGGCATCGCTTTATCCGCTGAAACCAGTCGTCACAAAGTTGACCGTTTTCGGTGGAACGGATATCCTGAAAGTCCGCCCAGAGATTTGCGTCCCAGACGAGCTGCCATGCATCGACAATCGCGCGCGCGTGCATTTCGACTTCTTCGTTCGGCGCTTGTTGTTGCGCGAGCAGCATGAACGTTTCATGCGCGACGACGCTTCGAACCGCTAGACGCGGGTCGCTAGATCCGAGTTGACGATAGCTGTTTAACAGCCATTGTGAATACGACTGTATCTGTGGTCGTTTCCAAACCTTCGTGCTTGCTCGAACTTGCTCGTAATCGAACGCGTACCTGAGTTCTCGTGCAAGACGCGAACTTGCAGCAACTAATGTAACGGCTTCTTCGGAAGCCGCGAATTCATCAGGTAACGCAACGGTGGGTCTTCTCAAACGATCAACCTAACAAGTCATTTGATTTGGGGCACCAATCTTAAGACGATTTGAAAAATCGGCACGACTAAAATTCCGCGCCGTCACAGTTAGCTATATCGGGTAAATGATCAAGGCGTTGTTTCGACACTTCATGGACTCCAACTGGGTAATGAAGATCGTTTTGGTTTGGGCATGGGTTTCGGCACTGATCATGGTGCTGGCGCTTTTTTCACCTTATTATCAAGCGGTGGTTGCCGCTTGGCACTTCTAAAAGCAGTTTTCTTCGACTTCACCCGCGAGTACTAACGAACGCCATTTCTCGTGCGTCTCAGCTCAGACTCGCATTCACGACTCGACTCACTCCGCCTTCTCTGAGTACGGATTAGAGAAGGTTCAGCAACACTTGCTTTGCCTGATTAATCTCAGAGGCGATATATTCCGTTCCGCCACGATCGGGATGATTCTTCTGCATCAAACGACGATGAGCTTCGACAATTTCGTCGCGAGTCGCCGATTCAGTAACGCCGAGAATCTTCCGCGCGCGTTCAGGCGTGATAGTGTCGGAAGCGCCTTCGTTGGATTCCGTGCGCTCGTCCGAATCCTCCGCGCCTAGATTCGGGTGGTAACGTTGAATGTATGCCGTCAAGAGTCTTTTAGATTCGTCGCTAACAAAGTTGTAGAGCTCGACGATCTCTATCTCATCCAATGACTCAAGCGATCGATTCGCGAATTTACCCACTAACACGGATCCTGACATTTTTCCGTCGCTGTGATCAAGAGTCATGCGGATTTCGTCGGTCGATGTTTCACTCACATTTGGTGCTTGATCAGAATTTGCGTTGCTATAGTCACCAAAAGACGTGGTGAACGGTGACGTACCGCCGAATTGTTGCCACATACGTCTCGCAGATGAAGAAAGTGCAAATAAGCTGAACGCGCGGCGCAGGAAGGGAAGAACCGCAGTTCCGGTGGCGGCGATCCAGTGCAGTCTTCCTGAAGCGGCAAGCAAACCCAATGAACCGATAAGCACCAAACTCGTGATCACGATCACGTTCGTCGAGAGCTTAGGTTTCGACTTCGTCCAAAGTACCTTCATCAATAGCAGGAATGCGAATGCGGCAAGTGCGCCGCAAATGATGATGACCATCAGTGTTTGATTTGAGTCAGCAGTTTCTTCGTCATCGGCGTGCCTAACCGTCTCATTGCTTCGAAGCCTTCGGTCGCATACACGACGGCAGCACTAAGAAGCTCAGCAAGTTGTGCAGCGGAACCTGACTCAAACGGCATGTGAGCACCGCCGGAACGTTCTGCAATTGAACGGAATACCTCGGTCGCGTATCGCTCGTTTCCTTCTTGGAAAACAAACACAGGAACTTTACGTAATCCCAATTGACCTGCGGTATTTACGATCTCGGCCATCGGTTCCTCACACATGTCACCAATATACACAGCAGCCTTCACCGTTTGATCTGTTGACGCTTCGTTCAGAATATGAGACAACACGCGCCGAATTTGGGTCATACCACCGAGACAGCGAACACGCTGCATGTTACGAAGCAACTGTTCAGGCGAACTATTCCAAGGGGAGGCCTGAAACTGATTAAAGCCTCCAAAATGAACGAGTTGTACAGCAAGATTCGCAGATTTTGCGGCGGTAAAGAGCTCAGCGTGTAGACTCGATGCTAGATCCCAAGTCAATTCACGACTAGCCGTAGCGTCCAGTGCGAAGATCAGCTTGTTGTCACTGAGAGGTTTTAGAGGATGTTTCTCAACTTCTTGTAGGAAACGGTTGACGTCATTTCCTCGTTCGGTTGGAACTTTACTGGTCATTTGAGGGGAAGATTGTGAATCTCACGGAGAGTTGATCGATAGTACTTATCGGAACAAAGCTTGAACAAATGAGGGGTAATTGTGCGGTGCATGCATCAAATTCAACGTATTTCCTACATTTGTCCTTGACAGGTTCGCCTGTCGTGCTTAAATTAGAACAAATTTAGACACTTCTCATTGCGAGGTTACTTTTTGGCCGAAGTCAGTACCGAAGAATCATTGGCGCATCTACGTGTAGAGCATCGCGACTTAGACACCGTAATCAACTTTCTAGTTGAAAACGGACACCCAGATCAGGATTTGACACGACGCTTAAAGCGACGCAAGTTGAATTTGCGCGATCGGATTACTAGGCTCGAACACGCAGTCGCCGTTTCGGCAGGATCTTAGCTTCGAGACAATCCTTCGCGCTTGGACGATCATCTGAGTACGTGAAGACTTGCTGAAAACTCACGGACTCGGTCCGTTGAGACAAAGATACACTCGGACTTTTCGTCTATACCCCATATTAGTACCACGCATCGAATAGATTGTGCTTCGAAAGCAAATGCGCTCAACCGATACAGGAGCGCTAGACGTGAAATCGAAGCAAGCGAGCGTTTTAATTAGTAGGTCACATCATCCGTTCGGATAAGCGGAGTCCCCGTGAAGCTGAAGCAACTTGAATATCTGTTAGAGACGTATAACCAGAGTCTCAATATGTCTGAGGCGGCCCGCGTACTAAACACGACGCAACCAGGTATCAGCAACGGCATTCGACGTCTTGAGCAAGAGCTCGGGGTCGAGCTTCTCACGCGCAAAGGTAAACGATTAGGTATGACCCCAGCGGGTGAACGCATTGTTACGCTAGCACGGGAAGCGCTACAAAAGGTCGAATCTATCGAACGTGCAGCGGAGGAATTCCTTCATGAGGATCGTGGCACATTACGAATTGCCACGACGCATACCCAAGCACGATACGTCTTACCTGAGCATATTCAGAACTTCCGCCAAAAATACCCAAACGTTAGTCTCCATATTAATCAGGGAACGCCTGCCCAACTTGCGGAGCTGACGCAAAACGGTGAAGTGGATTTTGCAATCGCGACGGAAGGATTCGATCACTTTACTAACTTGATTCTTGCGCCGTGCTACACATGGAATCGATCCATTGTCGTTCCACAAGATCACCCCCTGACCCGAGTCGACAAAATCACGTTGGCTGACGTTGCACGTGAACCGTTGGTTACTTACGTTTTTGGGTTCGCTGGTGGGTCAAGTGTCGCAAACGCATTCGCTGCCGAAGGTTTACTCGCAAATGTTTCATTTACCGCGACCGATACGGATGTCATTAAGAAATACGTTCGTCTTGGTGTTGGTATCGGCATCATTGCTTCCATGGCAAGGGAGCAGGGTGTTGATGACGATCTTCAGTTCCTTGACGCATCGCATTTATTCGAGCCTAGTGTCACCCATATTGGCATGCGACGTGAGGTGTTCCTAAGAAGCTACATGTACGAGTTCATCGAGTCATTTGCGGATCACCTAAAACGTCCGTTGATCGAGAAGGTGCTGGCATCTACGCGTCGGGACGAACAAGACGCGCTACTAAGTGGATTTAAGTTACCCCAAAAATGACTCAATTTAGTTAACTTATGCATATAACGTATTGAAATAAAACAGTTATTCATCTTCTCAAAGCATAGTTGCGAATCTCATCAAGGTCTGAATGAGATGACTGATTTGTGACGCGGGCAGCTCATACCTTCACGAATCAAGGTGCTTCTAAGTCAAATGTAATCGAGGTCCGGGTTCGCTCGTAACGTGTCTTCCGCGTCTTGACTCGAGGAATTCAGTGTGCTTTCGAGTTCTTCTTTTACGAACTTGAAGTAGACGGTGTAGATGCGTGTCTCTTCTCCATCCTCCACAAGGAAGAAAGGCGCAAGCTGGACACCATTTTTTGCCGCTAGGAGCATACCTGGAGACTGTTCATCGCGTTCATCCGCCACCACGATCTCGTCGATGCTACTTATATAACCCGAGCTGTTGAGTCGCCGTTCGACATCCGCGCATTTGCGACAAGGACTACCGTCCTTCAGGATCTTCTTGACAAATGTGACCTTCACGACTTGCGCTCAGTCTTGCACTAGGTTTTGTGCGTGAAGACCACATTCCTTGTCGTCTTCCTGTTCCCACCACCAGCGACCGGCACGTTCCGGTTCATTGTCCGCAATTGGTCGTGTGCACGGTGCACAACCGATGGATTTGTACCCCTGATCATGCAAAGTGTTGTAAGGAACGTCTTGCTTGTGGATATACGTCCAGACGTCGCTAGATACCCAAGATGCAAGTGGATTGAATTTAGTGATCTCGTGACTTCGGGTTGAGAATGCCGTATCGACTTGCTCGTGGGGTACATTCAATCGGGTTGTACCTTGATCTCGTCTTTGACCTGTGATCCAAGCATCGAGATTGGCTAGTTTTCGCTCTAGTGAAGCAATCTTGCGAATCCCGCAACATTGCGTGTGACCGTCCTTGTAGAAACTGAATAAACCCTTCTCTCGAACGAGTTCCTCGACATCCCAGTTATCTGGTGATAGAACTTCGATTTCTACGTTGTAATGGTCTCGAACCTTTTCGATAAACTCGTAGGTCTCTGCATGAAGTCGACCAGTGTCAAGTGTGAACACATTGAAGGACGTACCCACAAGCTTATATGCCATATCGATGAGAACAACGTCTTCGGCACCGCTGAAAGAAATTGCGATGCGGTCTTCATCAAATCGTTCGAGCGCGGAGGTGACCACCTCTTCCGGCGCGTGTTCGATTTCGAAGGCTATAGATGGCATGTGCGGAATTTTATGGCGCACTCGTGAAAAGAAGGTAGTACAGGTACAAGTGTTCGCTTCCTTAGAAGTTCCAATGTACGCGTGTAGAGTGTGCTGCGGATGATGATTTTGGGATCTATTCGTCGTGATTGATCCAAGTATCGAATGTAGGGTTTTCAGTCTAACTCATTGATATTCAAAACTAATTGTTCTTTTTATGGTTCAATAAAAGAGCCGTAGTCACGCTACGAGCAAGAAGAGATCCTGAATTAGATTACTCTTGGACCGAGTACGTCTAGTACATCGACGACACCGTTGTGTCAGTGCCATCGTCTGTTCGATGGGTCGTAAAATCACTCTTCGCCGATTTCGATCCGGCAAAAGTCAACATCCAATTAGTTCGCGTGAGCCTCATGACACCGGGCAGTCGTTTTCGAAGAGCAATTCAAGAAGAGAACCCGCTTCAGATTATCGGCGTGATCAACGCTTACGCTGCCATGCTTGCGCAGCGCGCCGGATTCAAGTGTATCTACCTATCTGGGAGCGGGGTTGCTGCTGCTTCATACGGTTTACCTGATCTGGGGATTACGTCGATGGACGATGTTCTGGAGGACGCACGAAGGGTGACAAATGCGTCCGAACTTCCACTGCTAGTCGACATCGATACGGGCTGGGGTGGCGCTTTCAATATCGCACGCACCATACGAGAAATGGAGCGGGTTGGTGTTGCGGGCGTACATATCGAAGACCAGGTTGCGCAGAAGCGATGCGGACATCGTCCGAACAAGGTGATCGTTTCAGTTGAAGAAATGTGCGACCGCATCAAGGCGGCCGTCGATGCGAAAGTTGATGATGAATTCGTAGTCATGGCTCGAACTGATGCACTAGCTGTAAGCGGATTGGCCACCGTGATCGAGCGGGTGCAACGTTTTGAGGACGCGGGTGCGGATGCGATATTCGCCGAAGCCATGACCGAATTAGCTATGTATCGTGAGATCACGTCGCAAGTCGACATCCCGGTGCTAGCAAATGTGACGGAATTCGGGAAAACACCACTTTACAGCACAACGGAGCTGCGGTCGGTTGACGTTGCGATGGCTTTGTATCCTCTTTCAGGATTTCGCGCCATGAGTCAGGCGGCAGAGCGAATGTTCACGAGTATCCGACAGAAAGGTACACAGGTCGATGATCTAGCTTCAATGCAGACGCGAGATGAACTCTATGACGTCTTGGGTTATCACGAATTTGAACAGAAACTAGACGATCTATTTAGCAAGGAAGAAGCAAGTGGTTGATAAGAAACTAGGTGGCGCAGGACTACGAGGTCAATCCGCCGGCGAAACTGCGTTGTGTACGGTCGGAAAGACCGGCACTGGACTTACTTATCGTGGTTATGACATATCGGATCTCGCTGCGTCGACAACGTTCGAAGAGGTGGCGCATCTCATCCTTTACGGTGAACTGCCGAATGCGACCCAGTTGGCACAGTATCGAGCTAAATTAAAGTCTCTACGAACGCTACCAGAAGAGCTCGTGGCGACGCTCGAGAAGATTCCAAGTACTGCACATCCGATGGACGTGATGAGAACTGGCTGTTCACTGCTAGGTAACCTCGAACCAGAGGGT
Organism: Candidatus Azotimanducaceae bacterium; assembly: GCA_965220235.1. GTDB lineage: Bacteria > Pseudomonadota > Gammaproteobacteria > Pseudomonadales > Azotimanducaceae > Bin55. The sequence continues at coordinate 1,670,231 of OZ244815.1, forward strand.
GAATTCGAAAATCAACAGCAAGTCGCGGACAGATTGCTCGCCGTTTTTCCGTCGATCATTAATTACTGGTATCGCTATTCCCATGACGGTGTTCGAATCGACGTAGAACCCGATACCGACAGCATCGCGGCACATTTTTTAGCGACGTTACTTGGCAACAACGTCGACCCGATGTTTCAACGCGTCATGGATGTTTCACTGATTCTGTACGCGGAACATGAATTCAATGCGTCGACCTTTACGGCCCGTGTATGCGCGTCGACTCTCTCTGATATGCACTCTTGTGTAACGGGTGCGATCGGTTCGTTGCGAGGTCCTCTGCACGGTGGTGCGAACGAAGCTGCGATGGCGCTAATCGAGCAGTTCGACTCTACTCAGCAGGCTCGAGAAAAAATACTTGAGATGCTTGCTACCAAGGAAGTCATCATGGGGTTTGGTCATGCAATTTATCGGGAATCTGATCCGCGAAACGCAATCATCAAGAGCTGGGCTGAAAAGTTAGCAGAGAAAGTTGGTGATACAGCACTTTATCCAATTTCGTGCGAAGTAGAGAAGACGATGTGGGACGAGAAGAAACTGTTCGCAAACGCGGATTTCTTCCATGCATCCGCCTACCACTTTATAGGAATACCGACCAAGTTATTTACACCGATTTTTGTGTGTTCGCGCGTTTCTGGGTGGACTGCGCACATCATGGAACAGCGTTCAAACAACCGAATCATTCGACCGAGTGCGGACTACGTTGGACCTGAACCAAGGAACGTTGTACCGCTCGCCGATCGCTAGATTCTTTCGTTAATCTCTTGAATTACTGATAAGGATTACTCTTTGTGACCCAAAACGTCGATATCAATGTTCGACCAGATCCTGACCCGGAGTTGGTCGCGATCGCGAAGTATGTGCACGGTGCCAAGATCACGAGCGCCGAGGCGATGGATACGGCGCGGAACTGTCTGATCGATACGTTGGGTTGTGGGTTTCTTGCTCAACGTTTCCCAGAATGTACAAAGATGCTGGGACCGCATGTCCCAGGTACGGTAGTACCCAACGGTGCGCGCGTACCGGGCACACCGTACGTATTGGATCCAGTCAAGGCTGCGTGGGACATTGGTTGTATGGTCCGCTGGCTTGATTTCAACGATACGTGGTTGGCAGCCGAGTGGGGGCATCCGTCCGACAATCTAGGTGGCATTCTTGCTGTCGCGGATTTCCTTTGTAGGCAACCCGGTCATTCACCCCTCGAGATGCGGGATGTCTTAACCGCAATGGTGAAGGCACATGAAATCCAAGGCTGCTTGGCGCTTGAGAACAGCTTCAATCGAGTCGGCCTAGATCACGTCCTACTTGTTCGCGTTGCGACGGCGGCGGTCGTGATGGACTTATTAGGTGGAACACAGGACCAAATCGTTGATGTATTGTCACATGCATTCGTGGACGGCTCGAGTCTACGGACATACCGACATGCACCTAATGCTGGACCGCGCAAATCCTGGGCGGCCGGTGACGCGACCAGTCGAGGCGTTCATCTCGCGTTATTTGTGCTAAAAGGAGAGATCGGTTACCCCAGTGCACTGTCAGCACCTCAATGGGGTTTTTACGATGTGAACTTCCACGGTGAGACGTTCAAGTTCCAGCGCGAGTATGAATCGTACGTGATGGAAAACGTGCTATTCAAGATCTCGTACCCGGCTGAATTCCATGCACAGACCGCGGTCGAAGCTGCGTGTCAGCTACACCCTTCAGTGGTGAATCGCATCGACGAGATCGATCGGATCGAATTGACCACTCACGAATCTGCGATTCGGATCATCAGCAAGACAGGCGAACTCAACAATCCTGCTGACCGCGATCATTGTCTGCAATACATGACAGCGATTGGTTTGCTGAAGGGTAATCTCGTAGCAGAGGACTACGAGGCGGATGTTGCGGCAGACCCGCGTGTGGATCAGTTGCGCGAGTTAATGTTGGTTAGTGAAGATGAACGATTTAGTGCGGAATACCACGAACCAGACAAGCGCTCCATTGCGAATGCAGTACAAGTGTTCTTCAAGGATGGCACATCCACCGAGCAAATAACGGTTGAATACCCGCTCGGGCACCGTCGTCGACGAGACGAAGGTATTCCGGAGCTTGAGTTGAAATTCCGCGCTAATTTAGCGACTCGTTTTTCTTCGAGACAGTGTGCGGCAATTGAAGAGGTTGTGTTTGATCAACGGACGCTTGAAGACATGCCCGTGAATCAGTTTGTCGACCTCTTTGTATGAGTTTGAATGTATTCCCCCGAAATGAGAAGACTGCGTGAAATTTGAGCTAGAAAGCAATCAGGTCCAGACCGAAGGCGAGGTGTTTATCGCTAGCACGGCGATCGTGGTTGGTAAGGTGCTGATGAAACATCAGTCGTCGGTTTGGTGGGGCGCCGTACTGCGCGGTGACTACGAACTCATCACACTCGGTGAGCGTAGCAATATTCAAGACAACTGCATCGTTCACATGGACGAGGACTATCCGGTCACAATCGGTGATCGTGTCACCGTGGGTCATAAAGCCGTTTTACATGGATGTACCGTGGGTAACAACAGCCTGATCGGCATAAATTCTGTGATCATGAACGGTGTTGAAGTAGGGGATAACTGCCTCATCGGATCGAACACCCTGATCACCGAGGATAAGGTCATTCCTGATGGCAGTCTAGTCCTCGGATCTCCGGGGAAGATCGTGCGAGAACTGACGCCGGAAGAGATCGAGGCTAATACGGATTTCTCGGACCGCTACGTGCGGAATTCGGCGCGCTATCGAAATACACTCAAGGCACAGGACTGATTCCGCTCTCATGGTCGCGATCGGCACACCAGGATCATCGAGCGCGACGCGCGTCATGTTGCTTGGTAGTGGCGAGCTAGGAAAGGAAGTTGCAATTGAACTTCAACGATTGGGTTGCGAAGTCATTGCCGTGGATCGTTACGCGCATGCTCCGGCGATGCAAGTGGCGCATAAAGCACATGTCATCAACATGCTCGATGAGCAAGCGCTCTATGAGTTGATCCGTTCGGAATCCCCGGATCTCGTCGTTCCTGAGATTGAGGCAATTGCGACCGAGGCACTACTCACCGTTGAATCGGAAGGCACGCATGTTGTACCGACCGCACGAGCGGCAAACTTAACTATGAATCGGCGCGGTATTCGCGAGTTGGTGGCTTCGGGTCTTGGTATCAGAACATCGCCATATCGATTCGTTGAATCGTTAGAGGAACTGCAAGCTGCCGTTGCTGCTGTCGGTCTGCCGTGTGTTGTCAAACCCGTCATGAGTTCCTCGGGTAAAGGTCAATCAACGATCAAACAAGAAAATGACGTTCAGACTGCATGGAACTATGCACTGGAAGGAACACGCGGTGGGGCAGATTCGCTTATTGTTGAAGGCTTTGTGGACTTTGACTACGAGATCACTTTACTCACGATCCGACATGCGGGTGGTGTCTCGTTTTGTGATCCGATCGGTCATCGCCAAGAAAGCGGCGACTATCGGGAATCTTGGCAACCACAACCAATGGCCGACCAGGTCCTCGCTGAGTGTCAGTCCATTGCAACTCGCGTATCGGACGCATTAGGCGGCTTTGGACTGTTTGGCATGGAGTTTTTTGTTCGATCGGATGTCGTCTATTTCAGCGAGGTGTCACCGCGCCCACACGATACGGGTCTTGTCACGCTGATCAGCCAGAATCTCTCCGAATTCCAGTTGCATGTAAGAGCGATCTTGGGTTTACCGATACCTTCTATCGAGCAATATGGACCGTCCGCTTCGTGTCCGGTTTTGGTCCGAGGTGATTCAAATGCGGTTGAATTCAATGACGTTGATCAAGCGCTGAGCGAACCACAAACAGATATTCGATTATTTGGTAAACCCGAAGTACACGGCTCGCGACGAATGGGAGTCATAGTCACTCGACGTGAAACAGTTGACAAAGCTCGCGCTGCAGCAGTTCGTCTCGCCGATCGTGTGAATGTTGGTCCCGCTACAGAGGTTTCACGTCTTTAGATCGGTACTTGCAGACTCCTATTCGTATGTGTGAACGCAACGATAGAATCTAATCGCGGTCACATCGGGATGCCAGAGCTGTTGCTTCCTATAATTTCCCACATCATGAATGTCACCATCTCTTCGGTTCACGGACGAACCCACTGGTCATCTTTAATTACGCTGACGCTGCTGCTGCCGGTTTAGCCGGCGTATTACTTTCTCTCGGGACCTTTGTCCCACCTTTGAACTCCCAACCGCTTTCTCACCCTTGAGATTTCCATGATGTTGACAGCACCTAATCCCGGCCGTCGTGCTGGTGCTATGCCATTCCAGAAATACCGTGCATTTCCCCGTGTCGAACTGGATGATCGAACGTGGCCAAATAGTCAGATCGAACGACCGCCTCGATGGTGTAGTGTTGACCTTCGAGACGGCAATCAAGCGCTCATTGATCCAATGAACGTCGATGAGAAGATGGCGATGTACGAACTGTTGCTTGAGATCGGTTTTACGGAGATTGAAGTTGGATTTCCGGCCGCATCACAGATGGATTTCGATTTCTGTCGCACGATCATTGAGGATGAATTGATCCCAAAAGGCGCTTTAGTACAGGTGCTTTGTCAAGCTAGACCGGAACTGATCGAGCGTACGGTTGACGCATTACGAGGCGCAGAAGGAGCCATTTTTCATCTATACAACTCGACATCGACGCTTCAACGGGACGTCGTTTTCAATATGGATCGAGCCGGGATCATCAATCTTGCAGTTAAGGGGACTGAATTGGTTCGGGATATCACGCGAGATCTTGGTGATACGCAAGTCACTTTCGAGTATTCACCTGAGAGTTTTACTGGTACCGAGCTTGATTTCGCGATTGATATTTGTGATGAAGTAGCGAATACTTGGGGTGCGACGGCCGAACAACCGGTCATCATCAATCTACCGTCAACCGTAGAGATGGCGACGCCCAATATATATGCGGATCAGATTGAGTACTTCTGTCGAAATTTCCCGAATCGTGACCGTGCTGTCATCAGTCTGCACACCCACAACGACCGAGGAACGGGAATCGCAGCGACAGAACTAGCACTAATGGCGGGTGCAGAGCGGGTTGAAGGTACGCTGTTTGGTAATGGTGAACGCACTGGTAATTGCGACATCATGACGATGGCGATGAATCTCTTCTCACAAGGAGTGGATCCGCAACTCGACTTCCGCGATATGCCGCGCATCCGTCAGATCGCAGAGGAAGTCACAAAAATCGGCGTGCACGAACGACACCCTTATGCCGGTGACCTTGTGTTCACAGCGTTTTCCGGGTCGCATCAAGATGCGATCAAGAAAGGGATGGCGGTTGTAGAGAAAGACCGTTGGGAAGTTCCCTACCTACCGATCGATCCAGCGGATGTAGGGTCTTCGTATAAGGAAACCGTACGCGTTAATAGTCAGTCCGGGAAGGGTGGCGTTGGTTTCATCCTTGAGCAGCATTTCGGAATCTCACTTCCGCGCGAGATGTTGCAGGAGTTTGCGAAACAGGTACAGGTACTTACAGAGGACCTCGATCGTGAGGTGAGACGCGATGAGATTCTTCAGGCATTGTTTGACACGTTCGAAGCGCAAGAAGGACCTTATGCATTGCTTAACTACGAGTTGAACAATGCGGCATACGACATGCTAGTCTGCGAAGGATTGGTTCAAGTTTCTGAGAATGAAGTGTCAATCAGTGGCAAAGGATCCGGACCCATTGAAGCGTTTGTCAACGCCATGGTCGCGACCTTGAACGAACCGTTGAACGTTGCTGCGTATCACGAACACGCCTTGCGTGAAGGCGATGTAGTAGGCAAGGACGCTCAGGCCGTTGGGATCGTGTCGATCGAGTTTGGTGAAGGTTCTGTTTTTGGTGTAGGTCGAAGTAAGAACACGGTGACCGCCTCGTTATTAGCGATTATTTCAGCGATCAACCGGCGTTGGTCTCAGCGTCAGTAAGTAACACGAGATGGACTCTTAGTGTTTTTCATGCAAAGTAAGAGGGAATTTCTAAGCGTGAACGAATGAAGGAAGTAGATCTTGAAAATGCAAGATTTATGGTCGAGACCAGTGTTCCTTTAAGTTGAGGAATTCGCATAGTAAGTACTTGACGCAGACGTTTACCGGTTGTCAGCGCGACTATACGAGTCAGGTAAAAAAAACCAAGATGACTCGGGCCAATTCTTGTATTTACGTTCCTCAACCGAATTAATAGCGTTGTTCAATAGGCGCTCCTCGCTCATAGAGAGTCTACTTGCCATCGCAGTATCTATACCCGTCAGAATATTCGTAGCAGATTGGACTTTTCCCAAGCGATGAAGTCGTTTGATCAACCGTGAAGCGTATACGATCATCGAGCTATCCAAACTGAGAGCTCGCAGAAAACTATCATCACTCGTTTCGTCGGAACTAAGGTGAGCTTCGAGCACTTCTCCTTCCGCGCTCGTGTCAAGTTCAGTAAATCGTTCTAACAGTTCATCAATGATTGATACGAGTTCTGCGTGATGATCTTCAAGGCATTGTCCTTGTTTGTTCCACCAGGACGGTCCATCTAACAGGAACTCGGCATGCATAGAACAATCACGCGTAAGTCCTATCAAGAGTGAAATACTGGCTCGAGTCCAGTCAGAGGCGGGGGAGTCAAGCTGATTGGAATCTGCTAGCCCGAAATGGCTGATTAGCTTGACACAGTGATCAAGAAGACCAAGTTCTAATGCGTGACTGCTACACGCAAACGCGAGAGACTCGGAACGACCATGATCGGATGCGAGATCGTATTCATTAGAGAATTCTTGAATTAGAGCCGCGCGTCGATTCTCGGCGTAATCATCCCGTCCGATCTCAACACGACTCGCAATTTGCTGAAAATTCTTGAACGCTCGAGTAAGTATGGCGTTGTATAACGACTCCAATGCCCAATCTAACTTTGCAGCTCCTTCGTTTTGCTCAATCGCGAGGTCATATGTCTCGAGTAACGTGTGATCAACTCGTAGAAATAGGTTTCTGACTTCATCCTTCGTTAGTTCGGATCCAGAACCTTCTCCTGCCAGCCAGTTTTCTGAAATTTCGCTCAGTTCACTGAAGATAAACCTCGGGATGAGAGATCGATTCTGTGGACATTCAAGATCGAGATTTGCTTTTTGTAGGTACAGACCAAGACGATTCACTAGATCGTCGTCGAACAGGCTCAACCACGATCGGAGATGCAGTGCGATTGGGTGATGAGGGTTCGAAGCGAGGACGCGGCGAACGCTCGCTTCGGAGTCGTTGCGCTTAAATGCATCTATATTAGCGCCGAATTCGTTCAATCGATTAAAGTGGTTTCTTAGATAGATTCGTCTTAAAACCGACTCATCGTCGGTGTTCATAGCGGCTTCAAGCCCCTCCATGTGTTGGGGACAAGGACCAACGAATCCTGGATCAATTGATAACGGACGTTTCCAACAATGTTCTACAGCCTGATCACGCGATTCGGCGTATCGTGACTTACGCACTTCAACGCACGCATCCGTCTCTGCGTTGCAAGGCGCTAAAACGCGTTTCCCAAACGCTATATACAGTTTTTGGGTTTCGCATCGATCGTCATTAGATGGCATCGGCGACTCCGCGAAAAATTGCGCGCAGCTGAACAAGAGCAGAAGACTTGGGAGTACGTTACAAGCAACAACGCTGCACCGCGAGCGATAGTTTTTAGCTGCATCCTAGTCTGATCGTGCCCAGTTGATTCATCAGCTTGATCTGCCGATAGTGTATCTAAGCGGGCTAATTAGGAGAGGATGGCGTAAGGGAACGACAGAATCGGTAGCGTCCGTATCTAGTCTCGCGTTGGATCGCTTTGCTCTTCCTGTGCTGGATCGCCGACTTCAAAATCATCATCGAACGGTAACTGAGTAATGGTGGCGGACTTTATCGCGTTGTCGACAATTTCGATGATCTCCACACGGTAGTTCTCGATCGTAATCGACGTCTGTCCAGAAGGTACACGGCGCAGGTGATCGAGTACCCAACCATTGACGGTTCGTGGACCATCTTCTGGAAGGGTCCAGTTAGCAGTGTTGTTTATTTCGTGGAGAAGCGTATTCCCGGTGACCCGGTAGGTGTTATCGTCGATTGGCGAAATCACGCCGGACTCGGTTTCGTGAGAACCTAGCGTAAACTCGCCGACGATTTCCTCGATGATGTCGTCGATTGTGATCAGACCAACGACGACACCGTATTCGTCGACGGCGATACTGAAGCGTCTACGCCGCTGTTTGAAGTTATTGACTAATCGAGACAGCGGTACCTGACTAGGTGTGTAGTAGGTATTTTCGAGCGCGGCAATTAGATCCTCCTTTGATGCACCTGGGTCTTGGAGCACACGATTAGCCTCCCGCATATGGAGGATCCCTTGTATGTTGTTAATCGTGCCGCGATATGCAGGTAGACGTGTATGCGCTGCTGCTGCGATCCGTTGACGGATGTTCACCATTGAATCGTTCAGATCGATACCGTAGATTGAGTCCCTAGGCTGCATCACGTCACCGACGGTCTGTTCTTCCAAACTCAGAATATTCAGGATCATCAGTTGTCGGTTTCGAGGCAACTTTCGTGCCTGGTCGAAAACTTGGCGTAGTTCGTCCTCCGTAAGGTCCTCATCATCCACGACGCCGCGCGTGAAAGGCTTGACTACAAACGCACCACAGAAATTCGAAAACGCGACTAAGTACTTCATGATGGATTGAAGCGGTAGAAGTACGTAAGCGCTAGGGTAGGCGATTGATTCGGGTCTTACAGCACCAATTGTTTTCGGCGCGATATCCGCGAAAATCAAGAAGATGAACGTAATTGATACGGTCGTAATTACCCCACCTAGCTCAGTGCCGAACCAACGCACGAACACCACATTTGCGACGACGGCCGCTGAGTAGTTAACGAGGTTGTTGCCGATCAATATGACGCCGAGAAGTCGATCCTTGTGCTGAAGCAGCTTGTACGCACGACGAGCGCCTCCGTGTCGTTTGCGCACTAGCGCTCGCATCCGATAGACATTTAGTTTCATCATCGCTGTTTCGGCGCCTGCAAAGAAAGCGCTCATCAATAGGAGGATGAATACCGAGAGGATCAATACCCAAGCGGGTACAACAAAGGTTTCCATTTGATTTGAGTTGGTTAGAAGCTAGGTCCCATAGCCGAATGCGAACTGAAGTCCGAAATAGCCTATGAGCAATATGGCAAATGCGAGAAGCGATAACCTTGCAGAGATTTGTCCACGCCATCCGAACCAGAGTTGGCCGCAGATTAGCGCAAGATACAGTACCCAGCAGATCAACGCGATCCCCAAGTGCAAGACGTAATTGCCTTGCTGTACGAAGTCCCAGCGGAAAATCAATCCCGTGACGATTGTCAGTGTAAGGAACGTAACGCCAAGCCACTGCAAATGCATTGCTGTGGCTTCAACGGTTTGGAGTGGCGGCATCAACTTCACAAAAGAGGTAGAGTCATTCTTCTTCAATCGCTGGTGCAATACGATGATGGACCCGGCTTGTACAGCTGCTAAACCTAGTGTGGCATACGTGACCATACTGATCAATACGTGTGCAATAGCGGTCGGCTGATCTATTAACGCACCCTCACGAGGGGAAAGGAGAAGACCAAAGAACAGCGAGATGATTGCGAGAGGGACGCCTACCAGTGCTAAGACGCGATAGCCTTGAACGAGATAAAGATAAAACGTACAAATCATGGCGACGAAGGTCATGATGACAGCGCTGGACCAGATCGAGAGATAGATCCCAGATCCCGTACTAACGACTAACACAGCATAGATGAGGTGCATTGCCATCGCTGGCGTTACAAGCGCCGCGACTCGACGATTCGGAAACGATTCGATTGCTTTGGCACGCAGCTGTAGCCAAAGATAGAGTAAATACAGCAGCGCTGCGATGCCGCCAAATAGGTCCGGCGCGATCTGCTGTGAAAATAGATTGAGCGTCACAACGTTCTCAAAAACTAGAATTCACGCGCCGTAATCCAGCGCAGATTTGCGCCCTCATGTTTGACAATCTAACGAACAAACTCACGCAGACGTTTTCGGGTATCCGTACTCGAAAACTGACTGAGAACAACGTTGCCGAAGCGATCCGTGAAGTCCGCACCGCTTTGCTTGAGGCTGATGTTGCCCTTGAAGTCGTTATCCCGTTCGTCGAAGCCGTCAGGAAAAAGTCTGTAGGGCGAGAGTTCGTCGCGTCGGTGCGACCAGGTGACATGTTCGTGAAGTTCGTCCACGACGAGCTGGTGTCGCTCATGGGGACGGAAGTTTCCAGCCTCGAGCTCAGGGCATCCAATAAACCAGCTGTCATTTTAATGGCTGGTTTACAGGGAACGGGTAAAACAACCACGGTCGCCAAGCTTGCCCGGTACCTCCAGAACGAACAGGAACAGAAGGTAGCGACCGTTTCGGCGGACGTGTATCGACCTGCTGCAATTGAACAACTGCGAGTTCTCTCGGAGGCGGCAAACGCTCACTTTATTGCAACGACAGCTGACGAGCAACCCGTCAAGATTGTGAAAAACGCAGTTTCTGTCACGCAGGATCTCGGGATCGATACGCTCATCGTCGATACCGCTGGTCGTTTAGCCATTGACGATGACATGATGGCAGAAATTCGGGAACTTCACGATAGCCTCCAGCCATCGGAAACTTTGTTCGTCGTGGATGCAATGACCGGGCAGGATGCGGCGAAGACCGCCCGAACGTTCGATCGCGTGTTGCCTCTCACGGGCGTTGTGCTGACGAAGGCGGACGGAGATGCTCGAGGTGGGGCAGCGCTCTCGGTACGTGCGATCACTCACAAGCCGATCAAGTTTCTTGGTACTGGCGAGAACATCGATGGTCTCGAGCTGTTCCATCCAGACCGATTGGCATCACGCATTCTTGGGATGGGTGACATTCTGGGATTGGTTGAAGAAGCTGAAAAGAAAGTCGATGTAGATGCATCCGAGCGGGTCGTCAAGCGAATGCTGCGAGGTACTTCGTTCACATTTGACGACATGCGTGAGCAGATCAAGCAAATGTCAGATATGGGCGGCATGGCTAGCGTACTTTCGAGACTGCCGAACGCTCCGAACGTGAAGGTGAAAGAAACCGATGATGACGTTATCCGAAAGCACGCGATCATCATCGACTCGATGACGGCGAAAGAACGAGCATTCCCCAATTTACTAAACATACCGTCACGCAAGAAACGGGTCGCGGCGGGGAGTGGTACGCGAATTCAGGATGTGAACTTCACGATACGCAAGTTCAAGCAGATGCAAAAGGCAACGAAGCGTCTCGGCCGAATGGGACGTTCGAGCAAGATGCTCGCACAACTTGAACAAATGATGGGTGAGAACAAGTGACGTCACGTATCATGCTTGTGAGCACCCGTGAATCCAAGTTGCACCGTTAGCCTAGAACTTCGTCAAGTTCGCGTCAAATCATGGATTCCCTAAGTAAAATCCGCCGCTTGCTAATCAAGGTCAAAAGCCTGTTTCTATGGTCGTAATCCGTCTTGCCCGCCATGGCTCGATTCATAAACCGTTCTATCATGTGACTGTCGCCGATCGACGGGCGCGACGCGATGGTACGTTCATTGAACGAGTTGGCTTTTACAACCCGATCGCAAAAGGCAAAGCCGAACGACTGCGAATCGATCTTGCTCGCGTTGACTATTGGGTTGGTCAGGGTGCGCAAACGTCCGAAACGGTTTCACGGTTAGTCAAGGAAGCTCGTCGAGCGGATCAGATTGGCCCGACGGAAGAAGCTGATCAACCTGAAGAATCTGTCGAATCTGCGGAAAAAGAATCCGCTGAGTCAACAGAAGCGACTGCATCGGACGCACCTGTTGAAGCATCGTCTAGTGAAGAAACACCGGATGAAGCTGTAGCGGAAGACTCGACCGCCGAGGCAAAGTCTGATGAAGACACTGTTGAAGCTGCGGCAGAGGATACTTCGTCTGAAGTTGAGGCCGACACGGCAGAGGCTGTTGAAGCTGCGTCAGACGAACCTGCTGAAGCAGCAGCACCTGTCGAGGTAGAGTCAGACGCTAGTGACGAGTCTACGACGGACGAAACTGACTCAGAAGACGAGAAACCAGCTACTTAAAAGTTGGAACGCGACCGAATCGTTGCCGTTGGACGCATCGGTTCTGCATACGGCATAAGAGGTTGGACGCATGTCCATTCTTTTACTGACCCAATCACGAATCTTCTCGAATTCGACGAAATGTACGGGAGACGAGAAGACGATTCATGGAAGCAGCTGGGAAAAATCGAATTTCGGCGCCATCGATCAGGGCTTATCGGTAGAGTCGCTGGCTGTGAGGATCGAACGAATGCAGAAACACTACGCAACCTCGAGCTTGGTGTGCAGCGGAACGCAATGCCGTCTCTTCAACAAGATGAGTTCTATTGGGTAGACCTAATAGGTCTCGCCGTCGTGAACACTGAAGAAATCACTCTTGGGACGATCTCGAACGTTATCGAGACAGGAGCGTCGGCGATACTCGACGTAAAAGGAGAGAACGGTAATTACCTTATCCCGTTCACTAAACCCATACTAGATTTTGTCTCACTTTCTTCGCATGTTAAAGTGCGATGGGATACCGACTGGCGGACCTAAGAAGACGATATGTGGATTGGGGTTGTGACATCAATGCCGCAATTAATCGCGGCAGGTTTGTCGGATGGTGTCGTTGGGCGAGCAACTGCAACGAATCAACTAGATGTCGAGTTATTTAACGTTCGTGATTACGCCACGGATCGCTACGGTTCTATTGACGATCATCCATTTGGCGGAGCGCCTGGCATGCTGATGATGGCCGAACCGCTTGCGTCATGTACGGATGATGCCATTAGAAAGTCTCCCGTGGAATTGCCAAAAACGATATTTTTGAGTCCGCAAGGCAAGACTCTTGAGCAATCGATGGTACGTGAGCTTTCCGAATTAGACGCGATGGTTCTAATCAGCGCACGCTACGAAGGCGTTGATGAGCGTTTCATTGAAGAGTACGTAGACACTGAGATTTCGGTGGGAGACTATGTGGTTTCGGGTGGTGAATTACCCGCGCTGCTCGTCATTGATGCAGTAGGTCGGCTCGTACAAGGTACGTTAGGTAACGAAAAATCGGCACAAGACGATTCATTTGGGGATAATTTGCTGGAAGGACCGCAGTTCACCCGACCTCGAGAGTGGCGTGGCAAGACGGTTCCTTCGGTGCTGACGTCGGGCGATCATGCCGCGATTGCACAGTGGCGACACGAGCAAGCATTGTCGCGCACGTGGGAGCGACGGCCAGAGTTGCTAACCGACCGACGTTTAGATTCATCAGAAAAAGCATGGCTCGAACGCCATGTCAATAAAAAACACTAGCAGGGAGCCAAGTGATGGGCAGGAAAGGATTCGTTGAACTGGTTGAGGAACGTCATCTTCGCGAGTTAACGGAGCGTGGCTCCAGCGTTGAGGTAGGCGGAAAAGCAAAAGAAAAAACCGCTATTCCTGATTTCTCGGTCGGTGATACTGTAGCGGTTCAGGTTGTCATCACGGAAGGTGAAAAGACTCGACTTCAGCGCTTTGAAGGCGTGGTCATCGCCAAACGAAACCGTGGATTGAACTCGTCTTTTACGGTGCGGAAAATCTCGCATGGATTCGGCGTTGAGCGAACGTTTCAACTGTATAGCCCGTTAATCGACAGTATCCAGGTCAACCGTCGAGGTGACGTTCGCAAAGCGAAGATCTACTACCTACGCGAGCGTTCCGGAAGATCAGCGCGGATCAAAGAGAAAATCTAAAGCAACGGGGTCAAATGTGGTCACGAGCAAGCCGACCACTGAGACTATTTCAGACGACGTCCAGGTGTATCTCGATACGATCTGGTACGAGCGGAATCTCTCTTCAAACACGGTCAAGTCCTATCGTCAGGACCTGCGAGCTTTCGAGAAATGGCTTGGTAAGCGGCTTAGAGATTGCACGCGAGAGGACTTGCAGGCGTATCTTGCGGAACATGTCGTAAACGGCAAGGCGTCAAGTAGCCGATCCCGTTTTCTCTCGAGTTTACGCGGTTTTTTCAATCATGCCGTCGAACAAGGATTGGTGACCGACAATCCCATCGCGAACATAGAAAGCCCTAAACTCGCGAAGCGTCTACCAGACTACGTTTCGGAAAGCGAAGTAGAAGCACTTCTGAACGCACCCAAACCTGACAAAGACGCCGTCGAATTTCGGGACCGCACGATGCTTGAAGTACTGTACGCAACAGGGTTGAGAGTCAGCGAACTCATAGAACTCAAGAGCGAGAGCATTAACTTCAACCAAGGTATCGTACGGGTTGTGGGTAAGGGCAACAAAGAGCGAATCGTTCCGCTTGGCGATGAAGCGCTGAACTGGGTAATGAGCTACACGAAGAACGTCAGACCTATGTTGCTGTCTAACGTTCCGACAGATGTGTTATTTCCTAGTAAACTCGGTAAATTGATGACCCGCCAAACGTTTTGGTATGCAATAAAACGTTATGCTGAACGAGCAGGAATCGAGCGGAAGTTGTCGCCTCATACGCTTCGACACGCGTTCGCTACACACTTACTGAATCACGGTGCCGATTTGCGCGCCGTTCAGATGATGCTTGGTCATGCGAGCCTCTCTACTACGCAGATTTACACGCGTGTTGCGAACGAACGATTAAAGTCGTTACACGCAATCCATCATCCACGCGGCTGAGCTCTGTGGTGTACATTCCATTGAACGACGGATTAAAGTGATAGTGACTCATACGAAATACCGAACCGCGATGCTCTTCACATGCTTGACATTGCTCATCGCACTACCTTACAACGCAAACGACGAAGTTGAATCGTTTGTAAATTCCTTGATGGGCGAACACAATCAAGTGATCAACCTCAAACCCGCAGAACTAGAGGGTTTTTATGTCGCCACGATGCAGGACTTCTCAGTTCTTTATGTCTCTGAAGACCGTCGCTGGATTTTTCAAGGTGACTTGATTGAAGTTAAAGGCGAACCTGAGCTGTCCTTGATCCCACACACTGACAGACATATTGGGTCAATGCGAGAAACTCAGCTAAACGCGCTTTCTACCAAGGATGTTATCGCGTTCGCACCCCCCTTTGAAGCACCTAAAGCAGTCGTGCACGTCTTCACGGATACGACCTGCGGGTACTGTCAGAAACTCCATGCAGAAATGGCGGAATATCATGGCAAGGGAATCGAAATTCGTTATCTTGCGTTTCCGCGGGCCGGTATTAACAGCGAACCGTATAGCGCGATGGTCTCGGCGTGGTGCTCTAACACACCACATACTGCATTGACGCATCTGAAGTCAGGCGCGGAGATTGAATCTAAGACATGTGAAAACCCTGTAGCTGACCAGTATCGGTTAGGGAAGCTTTTCGGCTTACGAGGCACTCCTCTGCTAGTCCTAAGCAATGGCAAGACGGTCGGTGGCTACGTGAATGCGGATGAATTGGAAGAGATACTCAAGAATCAAGGATTGTTGTAGTTAGGATAGTAGAAGAGATGTGAAAAGGTTCATATAACTCATTGAAATTAAAAACTAATTTTTAAAATATTTGGTGCTGTTCTATGGTCGACTTCGATCTTGCCGTTGCATCTAACATCGCACTCGGAAGTGACCATAAAGTCAGTAAGCTGCGTATCATTCACGCGTGCGGATGTTGCCGCTAAGGGGATTTGTAACGCATTGCGGCGACACGTATGACACGACCCGTTAACTTAGATCTTACAGCGTTTCGCTTTCCGATCGCGGCGATCGTTTCAATATTGCATCGTATCTCCGGCATCGTTCTCATCTTTGGTGTCGGTTACCTCGCTTACTTACTGAGTCTTACGCTTAAGTCTCCCGAATCCTTTGACTGGGTTTTCAACGCTGTACGAACGACGTACCACGGTGTCCTGGTGTGGGCTGTTTTAACTGCTGTTGCATATCACTTCTTCGCAGGGATTCGACATATATTGCTGGATTTTCATTTCGGTGATTCCTTGGCTGTAAGCCGAAGGTCTTCGTGGGCAGTGCTCGTCGTATCTGGGGTAGCATCCATTGGACTAGGATGGTGGATCGTTACTTGAGCGAATCTCGTGGTTCGAAGCGCGGACTAATAGACTTCATCGTACAGCGACTAACCGCGATCGTTATCGGTATATACGTGATTCATCTAGTCGTAATTTTCGCGCTAAACGGCGATATGGACTATGAGGCTTGGCGAAGCTACTTCACGTCTGGATATTCGCTCTTGCTTTCAACACTGACCGTGCTCGCAATCGCACTACACGCATGGATTGGCATGTGGACAGTTGGAACCGATTACATCCGAGGTGAAGGGATAGCGAAGACGTTCCGATTGACCTATCAAGGTCTTATCGGAGTCGCATTGGTCTTTTTCTTGATTTGGTCCTTAGGCCTTATTTGGGGACTGCTATGACCGGTATTCGTACGATGGAATTCGACGGTGTGATCATCGGAGGAGGCGGTGCTGGCATGCGGGCTGCGATGCAAATCGCGCAGTCTGGCTATCGAACAGCAGTAATTTCCAAAGTGTTTCCAACTCGTTCTCATACGGTGTCTGCACAAGGCGGTATCACGTGTGCAATCGGAAGCGACGATCCCGACGACGACTGGCGGTGGCATATGTATGACACTGTTAAGGGATCAGACTATATTGGCGATCAGGCGGCTATCGAATATATGTGTAGCGTTGGACCCGAAGCGATTTACGAACTCGAACATCTGGGGCTGCCTTTTTCACGCACGGAATCCGGTCGAATCTATCAAAGACCGTTTGGTGGTCAGTCAAAGGATTTCGGAAAAGGTGGACAAGCGGCGCGTACGTGCTGTGCGGCGGATAGAACGGGTCATGCGCTCTTACATACGCTGTACCAAGCCAACATAAAGAACAACACGACGTTCCTATCCGAGTGGTTCGCTGTCGATCTCGTCAAGAATCAAGATGGTGCGGTCGTGGGGTCTTTGGCGATTTGCGTCGAGACTGGCGAACTTGTGTACATCAAGTCGAATGCAACCGTACTAGCAACCGGCGGCGGAGGTCGAATCTACTACAGTACGACAAATGCGCTGATGAACACTGGTGACGGATTAGGCATGTCGCTACGCGCTGGATTTCCGGTTCAAGATATCGAAATGTGGCAATTCCATCCGACGGGTATCGCTGACGTCGGCATATTGATCACCGAGGGCGCTCGAGGTGAAGGCGGTTATCTGGTCAATAGTGACGGTGAACGGTTTATGGAGAGGTACGCACCGAACGCTAAGGATTTGGCCGGGCGTGATGTCGTTGCGCGTGCGATGGTGTTGGAAATCTCTGATGGTCGAGGTTGCGGACCGAATAGAGATCACGTACTGTTGAAGCTGGACCACTTAGGGGAAGATACATTAAGCGAACGTTTACCTGGGATCACCGATCTCGCACGAACATTCGCTCATGTGGACCCAGTGCGAGAACCTATCCCGGTCTATCCGACGTGCCACTACATGATGGGTGGTATACCTACGGACGTAACAGGGCAAGCTCTTACACAAGATGAGTTTGGACGCGATGTCACGATCGATGGGTTGTACGCAGTCGGCGAGGTTGCGTGTGTATCAGTGCATGGATCAAATAGGTTAGGTGGTAACTCACTTCTGGATCTTATCGTGTTTGGGCGTGCGGCTGGATTGCACATCGAGGAGGTAATGAAACAGGGCGTTTCCTACGCGGATGCGTCCGCTGAGGACCTCGATCAAGCAATGTCCCGCTATCAACGATGGGAAAGTTCGACCAACGGTGAACAGCCGCTCCAGTTGAAAAAAGAACTACAGCTAACCATGCAGGAGTGTTTTGGTATTTTCCGTACTGCCGAACCCATGGAGGATGGACGATCGAAGCTGGCAGAATTACGAGAGCGAATTCGATCTGCACATCTTGCGGACAAAAGCAGCGCCTTCAACACAGCGCGTATAGATGCGTTGGAGTTAGACAATTTACTAGAGATCGCCGAAGCGACGGCGTACGCCGCGATAGGTCGAACAGAGAGTAGGGGCGCACACGCACGTGACGATTTCCCGGACAGAGATGATGAACATTGGCTTTGCCATTCCATGTATTACCCGTACGATCACGAATTACGAAAGCGTGCCGTAAATTTCGCGCCAGAGAAGATCGAAGCGTTCGAACCGGCCATTCGGGAGTACTAGCATGCGAGTAAGCGTCTACCGATATGTCCCAGAGCAAGACGATGCGCCACGTATGCAAGACTACGAGTTCGAGTTACCTCAAGATCGTGAGTTGATGGTCTTAGATGTGCTAGAAGAACTCCGCCTGCAGGACCCGACGATCGCGTACCGGCGTTCCTGTCGCGAAGGCGTTTGTGGTTCAGATGGAATGAACATGAACGGGCGAAATGGTCTCGCATGCAAAACGACGGTCTCCTCAATTGTCACTCGAGATAGGTTGACCCTTCGGCCGTTGCCCGGACTGCCCGTCATCCGAGACTTAGTTGTCGACATGTCTCAGTTTTACGCCCAATACGAAAAGATCGATCCCTATCTGATCAATGATGAGGAACCGCCCGAGAAAGAACGGCTGCAAAGCGTCGAAGAGCGTGAAAAACTTGATGGGCTCTACGAGTGCATTCTTTGCGCGTGTTGTTCGACATCATGTCCGTCATACTGGTGGAATCCTGACAAGTTCATCGGTCCAGCGGGACTGCTACAAGCTTATCGATTCTTAGCCGACTCCAGAGACACCGCAACAAGTGAACGACTCGAAAAACTCGGCGACCCATACAGTGTCTTTCGTTGCCGCACGATTATGAATTGCGTCGATGCGTGTCCGAAGGATCTCAATCCAACACGAGCGATCGGCAAGATCCGGACGTTGCTTATCGAAGGCTAAGGTCTGTGAATCGATTACAGCTGGTGAACCACTCAGAGCTGCCCAGATGGCTCTTCTCCTCGATGCTGAGCGGAGATTCGGGTGGCAATCCGAATATGGCGCCCCGGTCCAACGTATTTAGTAGATCGCATTTAAACTTTTTTGGACAAGAATCGCTAACATATCGAGTAGTTTTACCGTATTGTTGATACACATCGACTCGATGTACGTTTCAATCAGTGACCATCTTCGGTACATGGTGCGGCCACTATCTGTCGTTCCAGTACTTTGTTCGGCGCATTTATGTCGTGCGAATGACACCATTGGTGTTGATCAACAGATTTTTCTAAGTCAAGCTACCTTTGATTTCGGAGATTTGAGCCCTACAAGTATTGCGGTGATTGCCGCGATTTCCATAGCGATTTTGTTGATCCTCGTCTGGGTTGTTAAGAAGCTAGTTGGGCGAAGTCGGTTAGATTATTTACGGGAGCGGCGGACTGGAACTTCGGATTTAGAAGGTTCAGGATCGGATAGCACGATTTCCTCTCGTGCTAGACCCGAAAAGACAGAGGTCGTTCGGATCATCGTGATTGGCAGCGAGGATGATGTTGATGTGAGATTCCGAGAAGAAGGCGTGTCCTCGCGACATGCGGAGCTATTGGTTCTTCGAGCTGTCGACTCCAGTCCGCTTCTTCCGCTCGAACCAATTTACTATCTTCGAGATATGGCTAGTACACGCGGAACTGAAGTCTTTCGAGATGGGAATTGGATGAGATTTCGCGCAGATGTAGTACTAGACGACGAGCAACTCAGAATAGGTGAAGTAGAAACGACTGCGCACGAAATAAACCGCCTCGCGATCGAATTGAAAGTTGCAGCGAATGCAGAGGATTCTTCGCCACACTAAGAAGCTAGGGGTTGGTCACAACAAGGTAAGTAATCAGTCCTAATAGAAATCAAATGATTCAGGGGAGTATAAGGTGAAAGTAGGCTTTTTCGGCATCGGATCTGGAGCATCCGCGGACCCGACGATTGCGATTAATCTAGCGCAACATGCTGACGCTGCTGGTATGGAGTCTATGTGGACGGGCGAGCATGTCGTATTTCCTTCGCCGCGACAACCGCCCTCGCCAGCTGAACCCGACCATCCGATGCTCCATCCAAGTACAGTATTGGCTTTTCTTGCTGCGAAGACGACCAATATTCGCCTCGGTACTGGCATCGTATTGATCGCACAGCGTAATCCGTTAGTCTTGGCAAAGGAAATGGCGAGTTTGGACGTGCTCTCAAATGGACGACTGATATTGGGAATTGGGGCCGGCTACTTACACCAGGAATTTGCAGCATTAGGAATTCCGTTCCACGAGCGAGGTGCTCGAAGTAACGAGTACATCGAAATCATGCGTACATTGTGGAACCAAGATCAACCGACATTTGCCGGTCGTTTTTATCAATTCAACGACGTTGACGCACAACCCAGACCAATACAAAACGGCGGGCCTCCTATCGTTGTGGGTGGAACAAGCCCGGGCGCGCTAAGACGTGCTGCTAAATACGGTCACGGTTGGTACGGATTCGCAATGAATGTTGAACAAACCGCTACCGTCGTTCACCGGCTCCGCGAGCTTGAGGGAGGGGACCGACTCGAGATTAGCGTAACACCGTCGATGCGCGTCGACGCTGCGACGATCGCGGCTTTCAGGGACGTTGGAGTTGATCGGATTATTTCCCTCATCCCACAGGACGAGTTGCGAGCAAAGCAAGCGATCGATGCGCTAATGAAGGAAAACGCTACAGCATAGGGAGTGTCCCTTTGGACGGCTAGATCGCGCTAATTCTTCCGTTCGGTTCCACGACGACGCGTACCGACAACGAAGGATCTTCGTTGAGGATTGGTTGCGATTTGTCGATTGCTTGATACGCACCCACTGCGTCGAATGGCCACGTGTGCGAAACCCGGCGTAATTCCAATGTATGTGCGCCAGGTACCGGACCATGCGAGGCTGGAATCTTCAAAGTACTTTCTGCGTTTGGGTCGAGCCGCACTCGAGCGATAGGCGCATTCGAGTCGTCAGGAATTAGTGTGACCCAATACATACCCAATGGATGTTCGATGGCATCGTGAAACGGTAACGCTTGATTGACCTCGACTCTGCCAATATCGGTGAGAAACCCTGAACGACGTAACCATCTAACGAGTAATGGGAACCATTGCGACGTGTCCGGATCACCTGAAGCGAGACCTACACCGTGTTCACCATACCCGAAAACATGCATCTCGGCAGGCACGCCCGCACGACGCAGCGCGTTGTAAAACAACGTTGATTGTTCAGAGGAGACGATGTCGTCTTCATGGGTATGCATGAGGAACGTCGGTGGCGTCTGTGCGGTAACCTTCGTGTCTGTTGCCAAATACTCGGACGCTTTACGGCCACGCACCTCGCCATTACTAACGCCGTAGACCGGCACCAGAAAGTCTGGAACTGACGATTCCCGATCAATCGGATCTTCAGCGTTTGCTTGCACTTGAAGACCGCTGGTTCCTACTGCGAAGGTCAAGTGACCACCAGCAGAGAACCCAAGCATGCCGAGTCGATTTGGATCGATATCGAATCTCTCTGCGTGGTGACGTACATAGCGAATAGCACGTTGCCCGTCCAAAAGTGATACGGTTGAGTGATATTTCGGACCAACCCGGTAACGTAAAACAAATGCACGAATGCCGACCTTATTAAGTGCTGCTGCGACGTGCAATCCTTCATGGGTTGACGCGAGTATGCGATAGCCGCCACCAGGACAAATTACGATAGCGGCGCGAGTATTACTAGCTGATAAATCCGTATGAACAGATAACGCAGGAATATCAGTCGTTTGGATGCCCTCTGCAAACGGGGCATCGTGCGGCCATAGCCGCTCCGTAAGGTCGTCCAGGACGGATGTGCGTTATGCGCTTGCTTGTGCTAAGTTAGCAGCAAGACGTTGATAACGCTCCGGTGCCCGGATACGGTAGGAGTCGCGCACGTTCTCCAATGGTTGCTCAAGAAGGCTCTCCCAATCCGCGGCTAGGAGCCATCCTGCCTTCTTACCGTCCCGGTAGCCACGCCAAAGTGCGCCAAATACTGTGATACCCGCACCTTGATACAACCGACGCGCTGCGGATAGCAGAATGAACGGAAAAGCGATGTTTTTTGTTTGACCATACGTAAACGCTAATAAGCACGCCTCGCCGAGTGGGTCGCGTCCATAACGCGTCAAAACGTGAAACAGATCGTGCGAGGCGCGAGTGCGTCGGACGAACAGATCGAACTCCGCGTTTGTCTCTTGACTTGAAGTAACCGATGAAGAACCGTCCTCTGCAATAGCTTCAGCGCTCGCCTCCTCAAGACCTCCGGCGGAGATCTGTTCGCGATTAATAAACTGATAGTAGGTATGCCCAAGCGTACGTTCGGGTAGGCTCGCGAGATATTTCGGATCATTCAGTTTTTCGACCAGATCGATCTTTTCGTCCAATACGCGCTTGCCTGTTTTCGTGGAACAAAACCTGTTGAAGTTCTTACTTAGCGACGGACCACTCAAAGCCTGAAGGACTCGAAATACCTGTGCGGTCTGCTCTGGATCGTTAAGTACGTTACGAATGGCTTTAAGCGCCGTAAACGGACGGATTTTCATACGTCGATTGGATTGGTTTTCGTTGTCGTTCATGCGTCGTGTGCGCGAGCTACTCCTTCTTCCAAATTTTAGATTTTGTTGCCGATTGTGTATCGGTAAGTCGCGTTTTCAAACTGATACCTAGAACCCGCGTTCCGCACACTGTCGATTGATCTCATCGATGATCTCACAGACTCGGATCGACTCGGCGGTCGTCCATTGCGGCAACTCGCTAAGACCTGCTCCCATGCAACGATGGACTGCTTGAGCTTGGTATGTGAAGCCGTGTTGGTTGCCGCCGTGCCAAGTCCAGCCTTTGTACTTAATAAGTCGTTCGCCATTCCAACGAGCGGCAGGTGGCTGACCTCTCGTAATCGGGGCTGGTGTGGGTACCGGATATTCAAATCTGTCGATTTGGTTGAACGGTCCGGCACTCGGATTACGGTCTTGTTCCCAATGCGTTTCAATCCAATCGCCTGTCCATCCCTTGTGCGGGTCGAGTTCCATGACCGGTTTGCCTTCTTCACGACGTGTTCCGCGTCGTCCTGGTCGCCCCGTGCGAATCGTTACCGCACTTGGATGATGAGACGGCGTTTCGACGGTGATTCTCCCCTTAGTTCCTATATATTGCGACTCTTCAATAAAGCGACCGTTAGGGAACGTAATCACGGCAATCCCCTCTTGGTCCGAGTACTGGAGTACGGCGGCACTCGGTGAGCCACCGTGTGCAGAGAAAACACCATTCGCATGAGGCTGCGCACGTGCTTTTCGACCTGCGGCGGCAATCACTGGCATCTCGCTTGCACCGAAACCCGTGATTGCTGGATTTAGCGCGTAGACTCGATCTGGGTAGTCCGCCTGTACGACGCAGACGTCCCCGATATCACCACGCTCCATAGCGGCGCGAGCATGCTCTACGGCCGGGAAGAACCGAAGCCACATACCCTCCCAACAAACGACACCTGCTTTTGCGGCAGCGTTGAATACTTCCTTCGCTTGCTCTGCGGTATCCGTAAACGGTTTCTCGCAAAGAATGTGCTTACCTGCGCCGATGGTGCGCATCAGGTCGCGGTGGTGGTCCCATGTTTTTGACGCGATGTACACAATGTCGACATCGTCGTCGTTTACGAGATCGTCATACGAGTCATATGCGGTCGGGATTTCATGGGCATCAGCAAATGCTCTGGCACGATCCATGTCTCGAGCTGCAATTGCGGTGAATTTCGCGCCAGGTACGTCTTGTAGTGACTTTACCCAGTCCGAGGATATGGACGAAGCACTGATGATCCCCCATCGAAGTTCGTGGTTGATGTCTTCTTCCCGTGTAAGCCCCAATCGGATGTCCATCGGGGTATTCATCGGGAACCCGTTGTACATGTACGGATCGTCGTTTGCGCTGTCGTCAGCCATGGTGTTCACGTGGTCAATGCAGCGAGCAAGTTTAAAGGCGGGTGATCTACGAAGACATATGCTCGGTTTGCTATTTCAATCTGTTGTGAAAATCGAGAAATGTGTTGAGCGCCAGCATTGGATGCTCAAGAATCGCATTGTGTCCGACATGCTCGAATTCCACAAGATGAGCGTTAGGGAGTCGTTCCGCGATGACGCGACTTGATTTCAGGTTTGGATCGTGGCTTCCCGTACCAATGAGAACTGGCATGGTCAATTCGTCAATCACATTCACTAACTGAATCTTTCGAAGAGCGCTAGCGGTTAGTTGTGCAGCTTTCGCGTTGCGATGCTCATTGAATCCGATTGGGGGCGTTGCCGCTTCGATGCCGAGCGATTCACGTTCAGCGGCAGCGTCTCTAGTTCCTTGACGTTGTGCCGCTACATCAGGTAAATCGAGATTTGCGGCGTATAGTGCCGCGGACTTCACGAATTCGTTATTCTGAGCACAAAAAACAATAGCGGCACGAGTACCCCAGGATTGTGACCACACGTGTGTCTCTTCAATCCCAAGTGAGTTAAGTACGAATCGCGCGTCGCGTGCATACTGATCGAACTGGAATTGCTCGTCGCGTAAATCATCGACGGTGCTTTGCCCGTATCCGCGCACGTCAATGCGGACGACATGGAAAAGCGAGGCTAGTTGCGGAATAAGGTGATCCCACACTCGGACGGTGCTACTTCCAGGCGGCCACAAAAGCAGCGAAGCGTTCGAAGATTCGCCGTCGGATTCCACATAGAGATTTGCGCCTTCGAACTCGAATGTATGCGTCGCCATGGTTCAGCATTTTGCAGCTCTTTCTGAACTTGGTCTTTTCCTACAATGGCAATGGCGCACATGCGTTGGAGAGTTTGTCATGATTTGCAACTGTAATTTATCCTGTCGATTGTGCGATCAACTAGGTCGTGAGAAATGAATTTTGAAATGCTGTTAGGGGCACCTATTCGTGGCTGAATCTCTACTGGAGCGTATGCTCAGTAGCTCGCATTTGTCCGGTGCGAGTGCTTCATACATCGAAGCCATGTACGAGCAATACCTTGAAAACGCAAACTCGGTTCCGGAAGAATGGCGGGACTACTTCAGCACGCTCGCGGTTCGTGCGTCACAAGGCGCTGACATCGCTCATAGCACGGTGATTGACCACTTCGAACGCCTAGGTCGTAATCGCTTTAAGGCACAGGTCGAGCGCGAGAGCAATGAGTACATATCCACGCATGAACGAAAGCAGATTCGCGTGCTTGAACTGGTGAATGAATATCGAAGTCGCGGACATCGTCGAGCACAAATCGACCCTCTCGAACTGCTTGAACGTTCACCATGCGATGAGTTGACTCTTGAGTGGCATCAGCTATCTGCGGCAGACCTAGATACCGAATTCAGTACCGGTTCCTCGTCATTCATCGAAAGAGAAACCGCACCGCTGCAAGAGATCATCGACGCGCTTGAAGAAACCTATTGTGGCTCGATCGGTGCCGAATACACGTACATAAGCGATGAACAGCAGGAACTGTATTTACGGCAGCGGCTTGAAACGGTGCGGTCGCACGCGATATTTGAACCCGAAAAGCGTCTTGAAATCTTCGAGCGATTAACCGCCGCAGAGGGATTGGAGAACTATCTACAGAATCGATATCCAGGTACCAAGCGCTTCGGCTTGGAGGGCGGCGAGAGCCTGATCCCGATGCTCCACGAAACGTTGCAGCGACTCGGTCACTGGGACGTGCAAGAGGTCGTGATCGGCATGGCACACCGGGGACGGCTCAATGTGCTCGTCAATATTCTCGGTAAACGCACCGCCGACTTGTTCGATGAATTTGAAGGATCGACCCTCGATGACGCGAACAGCGGCGACGTGAAATATCACCAAGGCTTTTCATCCAACGTCATGACGTCGAAAGGTGAAATGCACGTAGCACTTGCGTTTAACCCGTCGCACCTTGAGATCATTGGACCGGTAGTTGAAGGATCAGTACGTGCCCGTCAAGATCGTCGCAACGACCCAATGGGAACTGTTGTGGCTCCGATTTTGATACACGGGGATGCAGCGTTCGCTGGACAGGGCGTCGTGATGGAAACGTTCCAAATGTCA
The DNA here is from genome assembly GCA_965220235.1 of Candidatus Azotimanducaceae bacterium. Taxonomy (GTDB): domain Bacteria; phylum Pseudomonadota; class Gammaproteobacteria; order Pseudomonadales; family Azotimanducaceae; genus Bin55. The sequence continues at coordinate 1,696,382 of OZ244815.1, forward strand.
CAGACGCGCGGGTATTTCACCGGGGGAACGATCCACATCATTTTGAACAACCAGATTGGTTTCACCACGAGTGAACGTTTAGATGCGCGTTCAACCGAATACTGCAGTGAAGTTGCGAAAATGGTGCAAGCGCCGATACTGCACGTCAACGGTGATGATGTCGAAGCAGTGGTATTCGCGGCGCAGATCGCGACAGATTACCGAAATGCATATGGACGCGACTTCGTGATCGATTTGGTTTGCTACCGTCGACGTGGTCACAATGAAGCTGAGGATCCATTCAAGACTCAGCCGTTGATGTACGAGAAGATTCGCAGCCACCCGACAACGCGAACGCTATACGCACAAAAACTAGAGGCAAACGGCATATTGCGTGCTGGACAGGCCGGTGAAATGGCGAAAACCCTGCGGGATCGACTGGATAACGGTGAGACGATCGCATTGTCTCTTGTGAGCGAACCCGACCAAGCACTCTTCGTCGACTGGCGACCCTACCTTGGTCACGACTGGGATGCGCCATCGGATACAACGTTTAGTCGAACGCGATTGAGAGAGCTAGGTCAAGTTCTTGCTTCGACCCCGACTGGTTTTGTCGTACATCGCCAAGTAGCAAAGATTCTCGAAGATCGCGAGAAGATGCTGGCGGGAGCCGCGACGATCAATTGGGGAGGTGCGGAAGTCGCGGCCTACGCGACTCTACTGGACGAAGGATTCAATGTGCGATTGGCAGGGCAGGATGTCTGTATTGGCACGTTCAGTCATCGTCACGCCGCGTTGTATTGCCAACGCACCGGTGAAGAGCACGTCGCACTTCATGACGTTGCTAGAGAAGACGCTCGTTTATCGCTCTACAACTCGCTGTTGTCAGAAGAAGCGGCATTGGCATTTGAATACGGGTACGCGACGACCACGCCTAATGCGCTCGTTGTTTGGGAAGCTCAATTTGGTGACTTCGCGAATGGCGCACAGGTCGTCATCGACCAGTTCGTGTCAAGCGGTGAAGCGAAGTGGACGCGACTTTGTGGATTGGTCATGTTGCTTCCACACGGCTACGAAGGAGCTGGACCTGAGCATTCATCCGCACGCCTCGAAAGGTATTTGCAGTTATGTGCTGAGCACAACATTCAGGTATGTGTGCCAACAACACCTGCTCAGGTTTTTCATCTACTGCGTCGTCAAGTGAAACGCTTGATGCGCCGACCTTTGATCGTTATGTCGCCTAAGAGTCTGCTACGTCACAAGCTTGCCACGTCTACACTCGAAGAACTCGCTGACGGGCATTGGCAAAATGTCATAGGTGAATGCGACGATATTGATGTTTCCAAAGCAAATCGCGTGGTTTTGTGTTCGGGCAAGGTGTTTTACAACCTACTGGAAACTCGGCGTACCGAAGGAATCGAGGATACAGCGATCATTCGGATTGAACAGCAGTATCCATTCCCCACGTCAGAGCTGACCAATCAATTAGGTGCCTTCGAGAAACTAGAGGATATTGTGTGGTGTCAGGAAGAGCCAAGAAACCAAGGTGCTTGGTATTCGCTCAAACATCGATTTGAGGAAGTCGTGGCACAGACACATCCACAATTAACACTTCGTTATGCCGGTCGCGACTCCTATGCGGCGCCTGCGAGTGGTTCACAAGTACGCCATACCGTTAGGCAAGAGAAAGTCGTGCAGGACGCGTTATACGGTAATTAGATATGGAAATAAGAGCACCAACGTTCCCGGAGTCGATCAGCGAAGGTGAGTTGACGAAATGGTACAAGCACGAAGGTGACTTCGTCGAGCGCGACGATTTACTTGCGGATGTTGAAACCGAGAAGACGACGATTGAAATAGTCGCTCAGGCTGATGGTCGTATAGAGCAGATCTATAAGCACGAAGGCGATACCGTCGAGAGTGAGGAATTGCTCTGCTCAATCGACGAATCCTCGGTAGGAACGTCAAATGAGCCGGCGATTGAATCGGTCAGTAGCGCAAGTGATGCAGAGGAAGTAGCGGCTTCGCCCGCGGCTCGCAAATTAGCGTCGGAACACGATCTTGATCTTTCGATCATCAACGGTACTGGGCGATCAGGCATGGTCACGAAAGGTGACGTTGCGAAGCTGCTTGACGAGATTCGCGCGACTCCATCAGTACCAGAGGATGCCGTGGTTGAGGCTCCATCCATCGAGGAAGATCTGAGCCCGTTGACGCCACTTGACAACAACGCTCGAGTTGAACGACGCGTACCTATGACAAGGTTGCGTGCGACGATCGCAAAGCGCTTGGTTGAAGTACAACAGACCGCTGCGATGTTGACTACCTTCAACGAAGCGAATATGGATCCCATCATGCGAATGCGTCGTCAGTACCAAGACGAGTTCGTAGCACGACATAACGGTACGCGTCTTGGTTTCATGAGCTTCTTTGTCCGAGCCTCCGTTGAAGCGTTGAAGCGTTTCCCTGCGGTTAACGCGTCACTAGACGGTGATGATGTTGTTTACCATGGCTACTACGACATCGGCGTTGCAGTTAGTACGGAACGTGGATTAGTGGTGCCCATCGTAAGAGATGCCGATGCACTAGGTCTGCATCAGATCGAAGATCAGATTGTTGAGTACAGCGAGAAGGCGCGAGACAACAAGCTTTCCATTGATGAAATGACCGGCGGTACATTCACGATTTCCAACGGTGGGGTATTTGGGTCTCTTATGTCAACGCCGATTCTCAATCCGCCGCAGACAGCGATACTTGGGATGCACAAGATTCAAGAGCGCCCGGTCGTTGAGGATGGGGAGATCGTTGTGCGTCCGATGATGTATCTAGCCCTCTCTTATGACCATCGTCTGATCGACGGACAAGAAGCGGTACAGTTCTTGGTTACTATCAAAGGGATGATCGAAGATCCCGCCCGAATTCTTCTTGAACTCTAATATAGGTTAAAAGTGTGAGTAATTCCTACGATATCGTCGTTATTGGCGCGGGTCCTGCGGGCTATCACGCAGCGATTCGTGCCGCCCAGCTCGGGATGACCGTAGCTTGCGTCGACAAGACTCTGGATGCTGACGGTAAGCCTTCATTAGGCGGCACGTGCCTCAACGTGGGTTGCATTCCGTCGAAAACGCTACTTGATATCTCCCATCGATATGACGCGACTCAGCACTACGACGAGTTGGGATTGAAGGTCTCGAAAGTTGAACTGGATTTGGCTGGCGTGCTAGCGCGCAAGGACGAGGTTGTTGCGAAACTTACCGGTGGCGTAGGAATGTTGTTCAGTGGCAACGGCGTCACGCCGTACCACGGGGTCGGTTCGCTCTTACCTGGATCCGATGTTAAAGTGACGAAGGAAGACGGTTCAGAGGAAATTCTCAACGCGAAACACGTCATCCTTGCTACCGGTTCAGAACCCATGCGCATCGGCGCCGCGCCTGTTGATGACGATCGCATCGTCGACTCCACTGGTGCCTTGTCATTTACTGAAGTTCCCAAGCGCCTTGGCATCATCGGTGCAGGGATTATCGGCTTGGAGCTCGGAAGCGTATGGGCGCGATTTGGGTCTGAGGTCGTTGTGCTAGAAGCCCTTGAAAAATTTCTCCCGAACGCGGACGAACGAATCGCACGTGATGCACTGAGGTCGTTTTCGAAACAAGGAATGGATATCCGGTTAGGTACGCGAGTTCTAAGCAGTGACAACCATGGCGACGGTGTGACTGTGACATACCTCGTAAACGACGAAGAACAGAATCTAGAGTGCGACAAACTAATCGTTGCAGTAGGTCGAGCACCTTACTCCGAACAGCTTTTGGGTGCTGACAGTCCTGTAAAACTCGATGAGCGAGGTTTCATCTTTGTCAACGAACAATGCGAGACCGATGCGTCCGACGTCTATGCCGTAGGGGATGCTGTTCGCGGGCCGATGCTCGCTCACAAAGGCATGGAAGAAGGCATCATGGTTGCGGAGCGAATCGCCGGATTCAAACCTGCTGTAAATTACGACTGTATCCCGTCCGTGATTTACACCCACCCTGAAATCGCATGGGTAGGGCAAACCGAACAGGAGTTACGCGATACCGGGGCAGACTACAAGGCAGGAACGTTTTCATTCGCCGCAAATGGTCGTGCTCTAGCTGGTGCGGACGCGGAAGGTATCGTTAAAGTTGTGTCAGATTCCGACTCGGATCGAATCCTTGGTGTGCACATATTTGGTCCACAGGCATCTGAGTTAGTTGCGCAAGCGGTCATAGCGATGGAGTTCGGTGCAACCGCGGAAGACTTAGGCTTGATTATGTTCGCACACCCAACGTTATCAGAAGCTGTGCATGAAGCCGCTTTAGGGGTGGCGGGACATGCAATTCATACGGTCAATCGACGCAAAGGAAAATGAGTACAGGACTTCAGTTCTAATTCAGTAAGCGATACATATGAATTTACACGAATATCAGAGCAAGGAACTGTTTGCGAAATACAAACTACCTGTTTCTAGAGGACGAGCAGCACGATCAGCGGACGAAGCAGTTGCTGCCGCGTCTGAGCTTGGCGGGGATCGATGGGTTATTAAGGTTCAAGTTCACGCCGGAGGGCGCGGTAAAGCCGGCGGCGTCAAGCTCGTATCAAACGAAAAGGACATCCGCGCATTTGCCAACCAATGGCTCGGGAACCACATTCAGACCGTACAAACCACAGGTGAAGGTCAGCCCGTTAATTTGCTATACGTTGAAGAGATCACTGACATTGACACAGAGTTGTACCTAGGCGCGGTGATTGATCGTGCGACCGCACGCGTTGTCGTGATGGCGTCTGCGGAAGGTGGTGTCGAAATCGAGCAAGTCGCGGCTGAGACTCCAGAGAAGATCTTCCGAGCAACGATCGACCCTGGGTTGGGACCGCAAGAATTTCAGGGTCGCCAGCTCGCCTTTCGTTTAGGTATGAGTGGGTCGCAGGTCGCTCAATTCACGCAACTTTTCATGAACCTCTGCCGCATGTTCATGGAATTAGATTGCTCTCTCGTTGAGATCAACCCGCTTGTGATCACCGCTGATGGAGACATTCACTGTCTGGACGCTAAAGTCAACATAGACGGAAATGCACTTTTCCGGCATGCTGATCTAGCGTCACTCAACGATCCCAGTCAGGATGACGAGAGAGAGGCTCAAGCGGCGGAGTATGACCTCAATTACGTTGCACTTGACGGCAACATCGGCTGCATGGTCAACGGAGCTGGTTTAGCGATGGGCACGATGGATCTCGTGAAACTTCGCGGAGGCATGCCTGCCAACTTCCTTGATGTGGGTGGGGGCGTCACCGTTGAATCCGTCTCGCAAGCATTCAAGATCATCTTGGCAGATCCAGAAGTTAAAGCCGTTTTAATCAACATTTTTGGCGGCATAGTATCGTGTGCGGATATCGCGGATGGCATCGTACGCGCGGTACAGGAGGTGGGTGTTGAGGTACCAGTCATTGTGCGTTTTGACGGTAATAGTGCCGCTGAAGGCTCTCGAATTCTTGCTGATAGCGGTCTTAACATCATCGCAGCTGCTACGTTGCCAGAAGCGGCCGAGAAAGCGGTCGCAGCGACAACCTCAATGGTCGCAGCGTGAGCATTCTTATCGACCAACACACGAAGGTCATATGCCAGGGCATCACTGGCTCGCAAGGAACGCTTCATACCGAACAAGCGATCGCCTATGGCACCGAGATGGTAGGTGGTGTAACACCCGGTAAGGGTGGTACACAGCATTTAGGCCTCCCTGTCTTCGATACAGTCACCGAAGCGGTTGCGACAACAGGCGCGACGACTTCAGTGATCTACGTCCCGGCTCGATTTTGTCTTGATTCGATCTTAGAGGCGGTCGACGCAGGTATCGAACTAATCGTCTGCATCACGGAAGGCATTCCGACGTTGGACATGCTGCGTGTAAAGCACCATCTCGACGGTACGGGCACACGCCTTGTTGGTCCAAATTGCCCAGGCGTCATTACGCCAGGGGAGTGCAAGATTGGCATCATGCCTGGCGAGATTCACTTACCCGGAAAGGTAGGTGTGGTCTCGCGTTCCGGTACATTGACTTACGAAGCGGTGAAACAGACCACCGATATAGGTCTTGGGCAGTCAACGTGCGTTGGCATTGGCGGGGATCCGATTCCTGGCACGCATTTCATCGACGTCTTACATCTCTTTCAAGATGATCCTGCGACTGAAGCAATCGTGATGGTTGGTGAGATCGGCGGTACGGCGGAAGAGGAAGCGGCTGCGTTCATTGCGGACCATGTAACAAAACCCGTGGTTGCTTATATCGCTGGGGTAACGGCACCGAAAGGAAAGCGCATGGGGCACGCAGGTGCGATCATCGCTGGCGGTAAAGGTACAGCTGAAGAGAAATTCGCAGCGCTACGAGAAGCAGGTGCGGAGACCGTGAACAATCTCGCGGAGATTGGCGAGCTTCTTAACGACTTGAACCTATCATCGAGCTAGACAAAATTTGCGGCCGGTCAACAAGCAGTTGATCTCCCGAGTTCATTCATACACACCTCAATTGTTCTATTCAATACCGTGACGACCGAAACACATTCATTTCAAACCGAAGCTCAGAAACTCCTGAAGCTAATGATCAACTCCCTGTATTCAAACCGGGAGGTGTTCTTGCGAGAGTTAATCTCTAACGCAGCCGATGCGATTGATAAATTGCGATTTGAGTCGCTCTCCGATGCGACGCTCCTCGACGATGCTGGAGAGTTGGGCATTCAAATCAAGTTCGATACTGAATGCAATGCGCTAACGATCGAGGACAATGGGATCGGAATGTCCCGCGACGAACTGATCGAAAACCTCGGCACGATTGCGAAATCGGGAACTGAGCAGTTTTTGGAGATGCTCAACGATGACCAGCAGGAAGCCTCGCAGCTAATAGGTCAATTTGGCGTCGGTTTCTATAGTGCGTTTCTTGTTGCAGATCAAATAAATGTGACAAGTCGTAAGGCCGGTACGACGGGTGCAGCCAAGTGGACCTCTTCGGGAGAAGCAGATTTCACCGTTGAGGATGTCGAGGAGCACGCTCGTGGCACCACGATTGAATTGATCCTAAAAGAAGATGCGGGTGAGTTCACCGATGAGTTCAGACTACGCGACATCGTCAAGCAATACAGTGACCACGTTGATGTACCAGTTTGGGTCGTTGATATAGCCGGCGACGATTCTGAACCGAAGCAGATTAACACCGCAACGGCACTCTGGAGTCGACCGAAGAACGCAATTAGTGACGACGAGTACAAAGAGTTTTACAAGAGCGTTTCACACGATTTCCAAGATCCTCTGTTGTGGGCTCACAATAAGATCGAAGGTAAAGTTGACTACACGAGCTTGCTTTTCGTACCTGGCAAAGCACCTTTCATGTTTGCGATGGCCGAGAAGACGCATGGCCTGAAGCTCTACGCTCAGCGTGTTTTCATCACTGATCAGATGGATCTTTTTCTCCCTGACAACCTGAATTTCGTTAAGGGTGTGGTCGACATACGCGACCTACCTTTGAATATGTCGCGCGAGACAATCCAAGAGAACGATCAAATCCGCACAGTACGGACTGCGGTAGTTAAACGAGTGGTAGATAGTTTGATAAGCCACGCTAAGAAGGATGCGGACAGCTACAACGCGTTCTGGGGTGAATTTGGCCACCAGATGAAGGTAGCCTATGACTGGGATCAGGCATATGACGAAAACTACTACAAGCTCATGCGATTTACTTCCACACAGAGTGAAGGTGCGGAACAAACGGTCGGACTGGAGGATTACGTCGAAAGAGCCCTAGACGATCAAAAAGAGATCTACTATCTAGTCGGTGAATCAGCTTCAAGTTTGCGAAACAATCCGTTACTCGAACACTATGTCGATGCAGATATCGAAGTGTTGCTCTTGAGTGATGACTTTGACTCGTATATCGTTGAACGATTCAAGGACTTCGGCGATCACTCGTTTAAAGACATTTCGCTTGCGGACGTGGAACACCCAGAGAAATCAAATGATGAGGCAGTCGTTGAAGATGAATCTGCGGACAAGGACGACGAAGCGCTCCTGTCACGGGTAAAGGAGCTGCTCGATGAAGAATCGCTGTCTGACGTAATTGCGTCACGGCGCTTGCACGAGTCTGCATCCTGTCTTGTTCGCGAACGCCCTTGGATCAGCCGTGGGGTTCGCAATATGCTGAAAGACACACATCAGATTCTCGGTGAGGAGAAACTCAAACTCGAACTCAACATGGCACACCCGCTGGTGCGAAGACTCAAAGAACTTGAAGACGAGTCTAAGTTTGAGGATCTCACACGTACGTTGCTCGATCAGGCGCGTTTGGCTTACGGTTCGTTGGATGTTGATACCGCCGAATACGTGCGACGCGTAAACGGCATCTTAGCGGAACTCTTGGAGAGTCGCGCGTGAGAGTAGCTGTGATCGGTGCTGGTAATTTCGGCACAGTGATCGCAAATATTCTGGCGCGTAATGGTTGCGAGACCTATCTCTGGTTACGCGACAAGCAGCAGTTGCAAGACATGTTGCGAGACGGTGAAAATCGACGTTACCTCCCGGGTCACAAACTTGCCGACGGCGTGAGACCCACGATGGATCTCGACCTAGCTGCCTCTGCGAGCGAGTTACTTTTTGTCACGGTACCTAGTGCGTCGTTTCGAGAAGTCGCGAAGGCGATGTCTGAATATGTAGCAGCTGGAGCATTTGTCATCAGCGGAACTAAAGGGGTTGAAGCGACGTCGTTTCGCTTGATGAGCCAAATTGTTAGGGACGAAATCAACCATGCGAGAGTGGGTGTGTTGAGCGGTCCGAATCTGGCAGAGGAAATCGCAGCGGGTCAGTTTGCAGGCACGGTGATCGCGAGTGAAAACGAAACACTCGTCAAGACTGTACAAGAGCATTTACAGAGTTCGAGGTTTCGGGTCTATGGCAACTCCGATGTCTATGGTGTTGAATTAGGCGGTGCGCTTAAGAACATATACGCAATCATCTGCGGTATGGCGACCACACTTCAGGTGGGACAGAATGCGCTAGCGATGGTCATGACGCGAAGTCTCGCGGAAATGAACCGTTTTGCTCAGTCGATGGGTGCTAATGCAATTACTTTCCTAGGTCTTTCTGGTGTTGGAGACCTGATCGCGACATGTACATCGCCACATTCACGTAACTTCCAGCTAGGTTCAGAATTAGCTAAAGGTTTGACCTTAGACGAAGCTCAAGAAAAACTCGGCAAACTAGCAGAAGGTGTTAATACACTTGAGGTCGTTTATCACAAGAAAGAAGAGCTCAACGTTTATATGCCACTGGCAGATGGAGCGTATCGTGTGTTATTTCGTAATGAAAACATCTTGGCCGTAATCGGAGAGCTAATGACCTCCCAACAGCAACCGGATGTTGAATCTGTCGTTCCTGCGTGATTGTTCCTCACCTGTCCATTTCCAATCGCTACCTATAATCCAATACGAGTATGAAACGCCTGATATCGTATGTGCTTGCGCTAGGATCGTTCGCTCTTTTTGCCGACGTTCCTGGCTCTTCGGACAGTAATGTACTGACCAGATATACAGCATCAACCATCATCGAGTACGGGATTATTGACGGCGCGTACGACTTTATCTATGCATCCGTTGACAAGATAAAACGAGACGTATCTTTTGAGAGTTCTGTTCGTTTTTCCGGGACAGGACAGCGAATCACGTATGAAATGCCGCGCGGTGTAAGTAGAGAGGACGCACTTCTCTGGTATACATCCCAGTTAGATCGACTTGGCGGAACGATGTTGTTTACGTGCGAAGGACCCGACTGTGGACGTGCCACGATCTGGGCAAGCCAGATTTTCCGCGTTCGTAGTCTTTCGGCACCTGATCGCCAGCAGTCGTACGCCGCGTACGTACTAGGGGAGGCTGCCGATCAAACGCTTGTTGCTGTCTACGTTGTTGAACGAGGAAACAAGCGGGTTAACGCACATATCGAGGAAGTAAAACCCAGCGCTCCTGTTACGTTCGACGAAAACCAAGGGTTCGCTGATTCGCTTAATGCGACGGGAGTTGCTGTCATCCGCAATGTGATCCCTAGGCGGGATGGCTCCATTGATGATGAAGCTAAGCAAGTAATAAGCGCTATCGCCAAGAAGATGTCAAATCTCATCTCACGGGACATATATGTCGTGTGCCATATGCACGCTTCAGGATCCGCGGATCCGTTAATTGAGGCTAGCGGACGCTGTGCGGAGGAAGTTGCAGGTCAACTGGCGGAGGAATCCTCGCTTGAACCGAAGGCTATGGGCGTCGGACCATTACTTCCAGTCGAGGGACGTAAATTGAGTCGTGTGGAAGTCGTCGTTCCAAGCCTGTTGCGACAGGTTTCTCGTTAATCGACCGTGTCGCAATCGGGTAAGACATGGCTGGTAATACTTTCGGGCAGCTCTTCCGCGTAACGACGTTCGGCGAGAGTCATGGATTAGCGCTCGGCGCGGTCGTTGATGGCTGTCCACCAGGTCTGGATTTGAGCGAATCTGATTTGCAAGGCGACCTTGATCGTCGAAAACCGGGACAATCCAAGTACACAACTCAACGCCGTGAAGACGATCGAGTTAGAATCTTGTCAGGCGTTTTCGAGGGAAAGACGACCGGTACGCCAATCGGATTGTTGATCGAAAACGAAGACCAACGCACCCGCGACTATGCGGCCATAAAGGACGTGTTTCGACCGGCTCACGCCGACTACACATACACGAAGAAATACGGTATTCGCGATTATCGAGGTGGCGGACGTGCTTCGGCGCGCGAGACGAGCATGCGCGTGGCTGCCGCAGGCATTGCCAAAAAGTACCTTCGCGAACAGTTTGGTACTGAAATCCGCGGATATCTAGCGCAGATTGGTCCGCTGAAAGTGAAGACGTTCAACACTGATGAAATTGAAAACAACGCGTTTTTTTGTCCTGACGCCGCGCTTGTTCCGGAGATCGAGCAGCTAATCGACGAGTTAAGAGCAGATGGAGACTCAATCGGTGCGCGGATCGGTCTCGTTGCGACTAACGTGCCGGTCGGATTAGGCGAGCCAGTCTTCGGAAAATTAGACGCAGAGCTCGCTTCCGCCATGATAGGAATCAATGCGGTAAAGGGCGTAGAGTTTGGCGAGGGTTTCGCGGTGGTTGAACTTCGCGGTAGCCAGAACCGCGATGAGATGGATGAGTCTGGATTCGTCAGCAACAATGCGGGTGGGGTACTCGGGGGTATCGCCTCAGGTCAGGACATCACGTTGAGTGTCGCACTAAAACCGACTTCGAGTATTAGAAAAGAAGGTCAGACCCAAAACAAGAGTGGGGACGTGACGACCGTTAGTACGACGGGTCGCCATGATCCATGTGTCGGTATACGTGCTACGCCTATTGTGGAAGCAATGGCAGCGCTGGTTCTAATGGATCACTGTCTGCGTGACCGTGCACAGAACGCGGACGTTACGCGCTAAACACGTCAAAAACCGCAGCGTTTCTCTTTCCAGGATCCGGTCTAGACGCGGATTTTGACAGTTCACAAGACGTTGTACCTTATCTTTCAACTCGTTACGCTAGACACGAGTTTCAGCCCTAGAATAATGGATCAAGCGAAATTTACGGAGTGATTTTCATATGCATGGATTGAATATTGGTAAGACTATTGCGGCACTGTTAGTTGCATTCGTAGCGTCAATTTGCTTGGGTCAAGGCAATTCGAACATCCTGCAAGTGATAGAAGGCGGTGGTGTCGAACCAGCAGGAAGTCTCCTAGAGTATCACGGCGAGGCTAAGGGATACCTCGCCGAACCCGCGGGCGAAGAACCACACGGTGCAGTCATTTTGATTCATGAGTGGAACGGACTCGTGGATCGTGTCCGACAGGTAGCAGACGCACTGGCAGCACAAGGATATATCGCGCTTGCTGCTGACTTGTACGCAGGGCGCACAGGTTCCAACCCACAAGAGAATATGGCGCTCGTTCGGGAGACTCGCGGGAATCCGGATGAAATCATCGCTAATCTCAACGCTGCGGTTGCGTATCTGAAAGCTCGACCTGATTCGAACGGGCATGTGGCGACAATCGGTTGGTGCTTTGGCGGTGGGGTTGCGCTTTCGTTTGCATTAGGGGGCGAACATCATGATGGAACCGCGATTTTTTATGGGCAGCTATTGACCGATCCTGCTGAACTAGCCAAACTAGACCATGAGATTTTCGGTACTTTTGCCGGTCAGGATCGGGGACCGCCCGTTGAGCAGGTACACGCGTTCGTTGCGGCTCTCAATGAAGCTGGTATTCCGAATGACGTACACATCTACGATCCGGTTCAGCACGGTTTCTGGCTTTACGTTGAACGCGACGAAGAAACTAACCGTGAACCGGCAAAGGACGCGTGGGACCGGTTAAGTGCGTACTTTAAAAGAGTATTGAAGTCAACTGGACCAATCGAGTGACTCGTACAGAATCTCGTAACGCATGAACTTCCCTGCGACGTGACTGCTCCCCTTCGTTCAGTAAGGGCTGCGGTCACCGGGACTTTATAGTTAGAGAAAGGGATTGGTAGGTTCGTCTAAATTAGATTAAGGCAGTTGTAATTAATCGTGCAAATCTTCAAGTATCCGATTCGCTGCGACTGCACGAATGTTGTCATCTAAATCGTATGTCGTATCACCCGCATGAATCACGTCTAGTCGGTCGAGGCTTAGGTCTGACATTGAGATTCTCATTGCACTTGTGATCTTGGGGCTTAAGGTATGTTTGATTTCAAAGCCACGCAATGCATCACCTCTACCTACCAGACGGATAACAAGGTCGAGCTCCGCTCCGTTGGCAGTACGCCAATAGAACGCATTTTCTGAACCTTGCGCGATTTCCCCAATAATGTTCTCAACAATAAAACCCTCCCAAGAAGCACCAATCTTTGGATGTTGAAGTAGCGTCTCGTACGAACCCGTATTAAGGAAGAAATGCAGAATACCAGAGTCCCGAAAGTAAGTCTTCGGGGTTTTTACCTGACGTTTCGAGATATTTGCATGCCAAGGTTTCAGGACACGAACGACGTACGTCGACTCTAGGAAATTCAGGTAGTTTGCAACGGTGTGGTTCGAAACACCGAACGCTCGAGCAAACTCAGCACTGTTCCAGGATTGACCGTGATAGTGGGCAAGCATTGCATAGAAACGTTCTAGGTTTGCTGACGGGATTCGGGTTCCGAAATCAGCTATATCGCGTCCAAAAAAGGTTCGTACGAAGTCTCGTCTCCAGTCCCAGCTCGCACGTTCAGAGTTGGCTGTAAAAGCACGAGGAAAGGTTCCTCGAAGCCAGAGTTTGTCCAAGTGATTTGCGCCAACTTCATTGAGAGTGAGTCCGGGTAGTTCATAGAACGTGATGCGCCCAGCCAGTGATTCAGACGAACGCTGCGAGAGCTCTGGAGATGCGCTACCGAGTAATAGAAACCTCGCGGGGTTGCCCGCTCGGTCGGCAAGCACACGTAGAGTTTCGAAAATAACTGGTAATCGTTGTATTTCGTCGAGCACGATTAAGCCGCGAAGCGAACGAAGTCTCAACAACGGTTCTGTTAACTGTGTGAGATGCTCGGAGTCTTCGAGATCGAAAAAGTGAACTTCGCCTTGAAACTGTTTTCCTATTTCGTGTGCTAGTGTTGTTTTCCCCACCTGGCGTGCGCCTAGCATCGCCACAACGGGTACCTCACTTAGGAGGTTCAATATTGCGTCTTGATGCTGTTTACGATCGATCATACAGCAATTTTACCATGTAATATGGAAGTTTGACTTCCAAATAACATGGTAAAACAGTAGATATAGGTATATTTGAGATCGTATTCAATCACTCAACAACTCACTCAGCGTGTCTATATGCAGTTAATTGAGAGACGTTAACACATGCCTCAGTTCGTACGTAATTACTTGAAATCTTAGGTTGAGGAGCTTGCGACATACGCCATTCTGTCGACGGGAATATAAACTCTGGTCTCATGATTGCAGGTTTTGGGGATCGTAGCTGTAAATAAATTTTGATGGTGTGTGGAACATTTCGTTGATTCCGAAGAAAAGTTATTGATTTAGCAAGAAAAATAGGGACGTCGTATGAGCCATGAGAGTGACAGCGAGACTTAGAATTTCTATAATCCCGCGCCTCAAACTCACCCCCGACCCATCTTGGCAACGCTTTACGACAAGATCTGGGATGCTCATGTCGTTGGTCAACGCGATGATGGTCTCAGTCTGCTCTACATTGACCGACATTTGATTCATGAGGTCACGTCGCCTCAAGCATTTGAAGGGCTCAGACTCGCCGGTCGCAGACCTTGGCGACTCGACGCAAATCTTGCAACTCCAGACCACAACATTCCTACGCGGAACCGTCGTCTCGGTATGGTTGGGATCGAGGATCCTATAGCGAAAGAGCAGGTTGTAACGCTCGACGACAACTGCCGAGAATTCGATATCAGGCAATTTGAGCTATTGGATGTCAGACAAGGCATCGTGCATGTAGTCGGACCGGAACAAGGCGCGGTCTTACCAGGTATGACGGTAGTTTGTGGTGATTCGCATACCTCGACACATGGGGCACTAGGTACGCTTGCCCATGGTATTGGAACGTCAGAAGTTGAGCATGTTTTAGCTACTCAGTGCCTCGTCCAGCAAAAGAGTGGAAACATGAGGGTCGAGATCGCTGGAACTCTCAACCTTGGGGTTTATGCAAAAGACATCATCTTGGCGCTCATTCGTGCGATTGGAACCGCTGGAGCAACGGGACACACGATTGAATATACGGGTGAGGCCGTCCGTAGCTTGAGTATGGAAGGGCGAATGACGGTTTGCAATATGTCGATCGAAGCCGGAGCGCGAGCAGGATTGGTCGCGGTCGATGAAACGACGCTAGGCTATGTTGAGGGAAGACCTTTCGCGCCTCGTGGTGCACGATGGCATGAGGCGGTCGACGCATGGCAAGACCTCAAGTCAGATGAAGATGCAACGTTTGACTCCACAATGGTGCTTGATGCGGATGCACTAGCTCCTCAAGTCTCGTGGGGTACTAATCCACAGCTCGTAGTAGGGGTTGACGAGTCAATCCCAGACCCGGCTATGTTTGAAGATGAAGCGACTGCGGAAACGGCGGAACGAGCGCTTAAGTACATGGATTTGCTCCCCGGCGAGTCCCTGATGGACGTACGGCTCGACAAGGTATTCATCGGCTCATGTACCAATGCAAGAATCGAAGATCTTCGTGCAGCGGCATCCGTAGCGGAAGGAAGAAAAGTTTCTACTAACCTTGAAGCGCTTGTCGTACCTGGTTCTGGGCTGGTTAAACAACAAGCAGAAAGCGAAGGTCTGGATCAGATCTTCATCGATGCTGGTTTTGAGTGGCGCGATCCCGGGTGTTCGATGTGTCTCGCGATGAACGACGATCGCCTAATGCCTCAAGAACGTTGTGCGTCGACGTCAAACAGAAATTTTGAAGGGCGACAAGGACACCTTGGTCGGACGCACCTCGTCAGCCCAGCAACCGCAGCAGCAAGCGCAATCGCGGGTCATATCGCGGACGTGAGGGAGTTTTTACAATGAGTGTAAATCCCCTTCAGTTCGAACGTCATACCGGGATCGTCGTTCCGTTAGACAAAGCCAACGTTGACACGGATCAAATCATCCCAAAGCAGTTTCTTAAATCGATCAAACGGACAGGTTTCGGAGACAACCTCTTTGATGCTTGGCGTTTCGAAGATGAAGGTACGATCGGGAAGCCACTATCTACACGCCAACCCGTACGTGATTTCGTATTGAACGATCCACGCTATGCGAGTGCATCGATCTTGCTTGCGCGTGAGAATTTCGCGTGCGGTTCAAGTCGTGAACATGCGGTTTGGGCTCTACTTCAGTATGGCATTCGGTGTGTCATCGCACCTTCGTTTGCCGATATCTTCTACAACAACAGCTTCAACAATGGGTTGTTGCCGGTTCAACTTACGCATGCGGATGTGGACGAGCTTTTTACACGAGCGACGCAGCGTCAGCCGATCGAGTTATCTGTTGATCTTGGTGAACAAGTAGTCACCGGAGGCGAAAATCTCAACTATCGGTTTGAGATCGATGCGGTACGCAAGAATCGTATGCTCAAAGGCTTGGATGAAATTGGCTTAACGCTGGAACATGCTGACGATATCAAGGCGTTCGAAACTCGTCATACGAAAGCAAATCCATGGTTGTTCGATGGAGACCGAAGGTGAAATCAGCGCAAATCCTGGTCTTGCCCGGGGACGGTATTGGCGCAGAGATTGTGCCGCACGCGGTTCAAGTTCTGCGTAAAGCCACGGATGGCTTACTCGACCTTCACATCGATGAAGCCGATGCTGGTGGAATCAGTATTGACAAGCATGGTGTCCCCTTAACGCCCGAGACATTGCGTGCTGCACAGGAAGCAGACGCTGTGCTACTTGGTGCCGTAGGCGGTCCGAAGTGGGATGACCTTCCGGTTGACAAGAAACCGGAGAAAGGGCTACTTGGATTACGTTCTGGCTTGGATGCTTACGCAAACTTGCGTCCTGCGATCCTATTCGAACCGTTAGCCGCGGCTTCGACTCTCCAGTCACAATTCGTAAGTAACCTCGATTTATTGATCGTCCGTGAACTCACCGGTGGGATTTACTTCGGGGAGCCTCGAGGTGTGCAGATCGAAGGTAACGTGCGTCGTGGGGTGAACACCTATGTCTACGACGAGACGGAAATCCAACGAATCTCGCGCACAGCTTTCGAATTAGCTCGGAAGCGAAGTCGCAAGCTCTGTTCGGTTGATAAAGCAAACGTGCTCGAAGTCACTCAGTTATGGCGAGATGTCGTCACCGAAGTTCATGCGGACTATCAGGATGTCGAATTGACACACTTATTGGTGGATAACGCCGCGATGCAGTTGGTACGAGAACCTAAGCAATTCGATGTCATCGTCACTGGGAATATGTTCGGCGACATACTCTCAGATGTCGCAGCGATGCTGACTGGATCGCTCGGAATGCTCCCCTCGGCGTCATTGAACGCCGACAATCGGGGCATCTACGAACCCGTTCATGGCACCGCACCGGACATTGCTGGAAAGAATCTCGCGAATCCGCTAGCGACGATCCTTTCAGTTGCCATGATGCTTCGGTACGGACTTGACGCGGGAGATTCGGCCGATCGTATCGAGCAAGCGGTTGACACGGTATTGTCCAATGGCTATCGGACAGGTGACATCATGCCTTCGACGCCGGATGACACGATTCAGCAAGTAGGGACAGACGCAATGACGGATGCCGTGTTGCAGGAGCTAGATTAGACAATGAAAGCAGTTAACGTAGCAATCGCCGGCGCGACAGGTGCCGTCGGTGAAGTCTTGCGTGAAATGCTCGTCGAACGCGAATTTCCTGTTGGTGAAATCAGTCTATTGGCGAGCTCACGTTCCGCAGGTAAATCGTTCGACTTCGAAGATCGAACGATTAATGTGAAAGTTCTTGACGAATTTGACTTCTCGGATACGCAAATCGCGTTTTTTTCGGCCGGTGGATCAGTTTCTGCGGTACACGCGCCACGCGCCGCTAAAGCGGGCGCTGTCGTCGTGGACAACACATCACAGTTTCGTCAGGAGTCTCATATTCCGTTGGTCGTACCTGAAGTGAATCCGCATCGAATCAAGGATGGACTGGATACGGGAATCATCGCCAACCCGAACTGTTCGACGATTCAGATGGTGGTAGCGCTGAAGCCGATTTACGACGCAGTGGGTATTGAACGAATCAACGTGGCGACCTATCAAGCGGTATCTGGTGCGGGTGCATCAGCGGTACGTGAACTCGCACAACAGACGACGAGCATACTGAACGGCAACGGAGCCAATCCAACCGTTCATCCGGTTCAGATCGCGTTTAACGCAATTCCTCAGATTGCTGAATTCGAAGACAACGGCTATACGAAAGAAGAATGGAAGATGGTGCTGGAAACAAAGAAAATCTTTGAGGACGATTCCATTCAGGTGAATCCCACCTGTGTCCGCATTCCGGTGTTTTACGGTCACTCCGAAGCCGTGCATATTGAAACGCGGGAGCCGATCAGCGTGGATTTCGCACGTGATCTGTTAAAAACAGCCGAAAACGTCGTGCTCATTGACGATCGAGAGCCGGGTGGATATCCAACAGCCGTTGAACACGCTGCGGGTACAGATCCAGTCTTTGTTGGTCGTTTAAGAAAAGATGTTTCACATCCGCGCGGATTAGACATGTGGGTCGTTTCCGACAACGTACGAAAAGGTGCGGCGTTGAACAGCATCCAGATTGCGGAAGAGCTTCTTCCAATCCTGAATTAACCGCAATTCTGGTTCGGCCAGATCATATATGAGGTACTACGCGCTTGGTGTCGAGTATGACGGCACGAGCTATAGTGGCTATCAACGGCAAGCTGACGCGCAAACCGTACAGGCAGAGCTTGAGAAGGCGCTGAGCTCGATAGCTGCGGAACCGATAACTGTTGTCGCTGCTGGTCGCACTGACCGTGGCGTTCACGCGACACAGCAAGTGGTGAGTTTCGAGACCTCGGTTGAGCGTCCAGATCGAGCATGGGTGGTAGGTGTGAATTCGCTGCTGCCTAGTACGATCGCGGTCAATTGGGTACGGGAGGCTAACGCCAAATTCAGTGCGCGATTTTCCGCGTTGTGGCGAAGATATATCTACATATACGGTCATCGTTCGAACTTTCAGGTTTTTCGTCGTAACTTCGTCAGTTGGACCGATTCGATTCTGGATGTCGATCTCATGGAACAGGTCGTGGACCTTTTTCTCGGTGAACAGGATTTCAGCTGTTTACGCGCTGCTGATTGCACATCTCGAACGCCTTTTCGTCACGTCTACCATCTGGACGTCATAAAAATCGGCGGTTTTGTGATAATCGATATTGCGGCGAACGCGTTCCTACTTCACATGGTTCGAAATTTGGCCGCCGTACTCCATGATGTCGGGATTAACAAACTGAACCGTAGTGATGTAATGGCGTTAATCGACGCTCGCGACCGGAATCTAAGCCCACCGACTGCGCGTGCGACCGGCTTATATCTGTCCGCGGTCGGTTATGAACCGGAATTCAATATTGATAGTTCCATCCGAGTACCCGCAGTACTCGGCGAGATACAGGATCGCTTTCACTCAGTGACACTGCCTTGTGATTACTACCGTAGGTCGACCCATCCGTGACGGCAGTGAAGTTCTGTGGACTACGCAGTGTATCTGATGTTGAGGCGGCAATCCACGTCGGCTGTGACCTAATCGGACTCAATTTCGTGTCTCTCAGCCCGCGATTCATAGACCATACGATCGCGTCAGAAATTGTCGCTTCTTACGGATCAAAGATGCTCTTTGTCGGTGTCTTCAAAGATCCAAGTGAGACTGACGTACGCAACATATTGGACTCGTTGGCGTTAGATTTCCTACAGTTCAGTGGGGATGAACCTGCTGATTTATGTGATTCCTTCGGCTGGCCTTACATCAAAGGTATGCACGTTACTGACGAGTTTGACTTTGAAAGGGAGAGTGCACTGTTTCCGAATGCGTTTGCTTATCTCCTAGACTCGGCGTCTGAGCTAGGTGGCGGTTCGGGTACGGCGTTTGATTGGGATCAGTTCCCGAGAAGCGCGCAGGCGAAAGTAGTCCTTGCGGGCGGCTTGAACCCGAATAATGTTGCAGACGCAATCCATAAGACACGCCCGTGGGGTGTCGATGTTGCATCGGGAATCGAAAACGACGATCACTCCAAGAACCGTGAGCTGATGGTCCGATTTATGCAAGGCGTAAGGAATGTTGCGGCATAGGGAAGGGGATAACGAGCTCCCTGATAGCTCTGGACATTTTGGTCCATATGGAGGTCGGTTCGTCGCAGAAACGTTGATGAGCGCTCTAGATGAACTAACACGCGTCTATGAGGAAGCCCTAGACGATCCGACATTTGAAGCGGAATTCAGAACAGATCTTGCACGCTATGTAGGGCGGCCATCGCCGCTCTATGAAGCAAAACGTTTCGCCGCAACTATCGGCAAAGCTCGCATCTTCCTTAAACGTGAAGATTTGAATCACACGGGTGCACACAAGATCAACAACACGATCGGACAGGCGTTGCTGGCTTCGCGAATGGGTAAACGGCGGATCATCGCGGAGACTGGTGCAGGTCAACATGGTGTGGCGACTGCGACAGTCGCTGCTCGGTTAGGTGTTGAATGCACGGTTTACATGGGTTCAACCGATATTGAACGTCAAAAACCAAATGTATATCGCATGAAGATGCTCGGTGCTCGTGTTCAAGCTGTCGATTCGGGTTCGAAGACGCTAAAAGACGCGATGAATGAAGCGATGCGTGACTGGGTTACGAACATCGACACAACTCACTACATCATTGGAAGTGTCGCGGGTCCTCATCCCTATCCTGCTATGGTGCGTGATTTCCAGGCCGTGATTGGCGAAGAGTGTCGTGAACAGTGTCTTGAGTTAGTCGGGCAACTACCGGACGTATTGGTCGCGTGCGTAGGAGGCGGATCCAACGCGATGGGTCTGTTTTACCCGTTCCTAAACGATATCAATGTCAAGATGATCGGCGTTGAAGCGGGTGGGGAAGGCATGCAGAGCGGCCGACATGCGGCTCCGCTCAATGGTGGAACGCCAGGGGTGCTACATGGTGCAAACACGTACCTTATGGCAGACGAAGACGGACTGATCCTTGATACGCATTCGATATCCGCGGGATTGGACTATCCAGGCGTTGGACCGGAACATGCCTACCTTAAGGACACAGGACGAGTAACGTATGAGACTGTAACGGATGAAGAGGCTCTGCAAGCGTTCCGTCTTCTCTCAGAGTGCGAGGGTATTGTGCCCGCGCTTGAATCGGCGCATGCGCTTGCGCAGGCAGCGAAGCTGTCTGCGTCGTGTGATGCTGAAGACATGATGGTAGTAAATCTCTCTGGACGAGGCGACAAAGATCTGGAAACGGTTGCACGTATGGATGGCGTTGAACTTTGAGCCGACTTAGGTCGACCTTCGATTGTTTGCGTCAGCGTCACGAGAAGGGCTTAATCACGTTTATTACGGCGGGTGATCCATCATTGTCAGCAACTGTCCCTGCGCTGACTCAATTAGCCGATGCTGGCGCTGATGTCTTGGAGCTAGGAGTCCCTTTCACGGATCCCGAAGCGGACGGTCCGGCAATTCAACGATCGTCTGAACGCGCCCTCTTGAATGGAGTTACTTTGCGGCAGACGTGCGAGCAAGTAGCGTTGTTCAGACAGCACAATGAAGACACACCGATTGTCCTCATGGGCTATTTGAATCCAATACTCGCACTCGGCATAGAGCAATTCGCACAGCTTGCGTCCGAATCAGGTGTAGATGGATTAATCGTTGTAAATCTTCCTCCGGAGGAGGCGGGTGAACTGAATGCGGCTCTCAAACCGCGTGGGATTGATCTCATTCTCTTAGTAGCGCCTACTACGCCGATTGAGCGGATAGAGGGGCTTGCGCAGAGCTGTTCAGGCTTTCTCTATTACGTTTCGATTAAAGGTATCACTGGCGCTGACCACCTTGATGTGAGAGATGTCGAACATAAGGTGGCCTCAATAAAACAAAAGACTGATCTACCTGTATCGGTTGGTTTCGGTATCAAGACACCGGAAGCAGCAGCTGCGATAGCGAAGGTAGCTGACGCCGTCGTTGTCGGGAGTGCGCTCGTTGATATTCTCGGCGGAGAAAAAGACCTCGAAGAGTCGTTGTCGGACCTATACGAACTTACTTCGGCACTTAAACGCTCAATTCGTGACTGCTGATTCATTGACAAATCCGACAAGCGAAAGCGTCGAAGCAATTGTCACCGAGATCGCGAGACAGCGCGCCAAACTGGTTCAAAGCCGTTCATTCGCAGCAATACGCGAAGCTGCGCGTGACTTAGGTTTACACCGCGTCGCTCCGAAGCAGGTTCTTGTTGGGGGAACCAACGGTAAAGGCAGCACGGTCCGGTATTTACAGCAAATCTTGTCGCACCAAGGTCTTCGCGTCGGAACAACCACGTCGCCTCATCTGCATAGTTACCTCGAACGGATCATGCTGGATCGCGAAATGGTCACGGCGAGTCAGTGCTTCGATGCAATCAGTACAGTTGCAGAGACCACACGTGATCTTGCGCTGACTTACTTTGATCTCACAACGTTAGCAGCCCTACATCTGTTTAAACGATGGGAAGTGGACGTGGCGGTGGTCGAGGTCGGGCTAGGCGGTAGACTCGACTGTGCAAACGTGGTGGACAGCGATGTCGCGGTGATCACAAACATTGACGTAGATCATAGTTCGGTACTTGGAAGTACCATCGAGGAGATCAGTCGTGAGAAATTGCCGATCGCGCGACCGAACAAGCCATTGGTATTCGCTGACAGACGCACCAACTTGGTCGTTGATGAGTACACTCAGACTCACGACAATCCTCTTTACAAAATCGATCGTGAATTTGGTTCGTCAAGTACAGATTCGATATTCGTGACTGCCAGTGACGGACGTCGTTTTTATCTTTCTCCGACGTTGATCGATTACGCTATCGAGAGTTTCAGCACGGCACTACAAGTGGCCATGTTGTTAGACCATCTTCCGAACGAACTAGCGCTCGGTACATTAAGGTTCTCGACGCTACAGGGCCGTCTGGAGAGCGTATTTACTCGTGACCGTCACTGGATCCTAGATGTAGCGCACAATCCAGCGGCAATTCACTTTCTACGTCAACATCTCGCTCGCCAAAATATCACGCAATGCGTTGTCGTATTTACGTGTTTCGCTGACAAAGATGTAAGGGGCATGCTGGAGAGTCTTGTAGAACCGAGCGAATGGGGTGCGACTACGGTACTCGGTGTCGTGCTCACGGATTCCTACGGTATGCGCGGACTTAACGCAGTCGATCTCACAGCTAAGGCTACGGGTCTGGATTGCATGTTGCACATTGAATCAAACCTAAACGATGCACTGAGTGTCGGGGCGAAATTAGCGCCCGAGGACACACCGGTCGTCGTTCTCGGATCATTTGATGTCGTCTCACGGGCTCGATGCGCTTTAAATATGTACGGTTCGGGAAACCGCGACCAGTAATGGAAATCAAAACACGTGACCGGGTTGTCGGCGGGGTATTTCTGGCGGCACTCGCAGTCATTCTGGTACCCATGGTCTTCGATGAGTCGCCTGGTCCAGCGCTTGAAGTCGATCCGATGTCGGAACTCGATATTGAACGGGTTCCGGAAATACCCCTCCCAAACGCAAGTACCGCGGCGTCTAAACGAGATGAACTGAGGCAGATAGTTGATGAGGATGGCTTCTTAGTCGATTATGGCACTCGCGTCGGTGACGTGACGATTGATGAGAATGTCGATGACTCCGGCTATTGGGCTGTCCAGCTCGGGAGTTTCCGAGAAGTGGATAAAGCCGACGCCTTGCGCATACGCCTTAAAGACGATGGGCAGCGCACCTGGATTTCGCAGGCGAAGATCAACGACGAAATCATGACCCGTGTTGCGGTTGGACCATTCAATGAGCGCGAGGCTGCAGAGTCATTTCGGAAAGAAGCGGCTGAACGTTACGACATCGACGGTCTGGTCGTTGGTTACAAACCATGAGTGGTTTTAACTTTTGGGACATTGGTTTCGCGCTGCTCTTGTTGGTCTCGACGTTTCGCGGATGGTCCAAGGGTGCGGTGATCGACACGATTGCGACAGTTGTGTTATTGATTGCGATATTCGGAGGTCTTTTATTCGGAACAGAAGTTGGTACTCTCATCCTAGGCGTGTCTCAAGAAGGTCAAAACCCGTGGGCATTACCACTCGGATTCGTGATCGTATTCATCGTGGTTACGTTAATTGGTGCGCTCATTCGGAAGGCGATCGATTCTGCCATTTCTGAATCCGCGTTGCGCCCTGCTGACCGAACGATTGGACTAGTGCTCGGTGTCGTACGGGGGGTTTTGATCATCATGCTCATCATCGCGTGTATGCTGCGGTGGTATCCCGATTCACCCGAGTTGTTGAGCTCATTTTCATTTCGATTGCTTGAGCCGTTCAATGACGACGTGAGCAAATTTGTAGACTTGTTAGTCGGGTAGCACAATTTAGCCCAAGCATGTCTAGCAGAAAAGAGACATAAACGTGTGCGGCGTAGTTGGCATCGTTGGTAGCACTGAGATCAATCAAGAGCTCTACGATGCAATGCTCATCCTGCAGCATCGCGGTCAAGACGCTGCAGGCATGGCGATTTCTGATGGTGATCGACTTGCGCTACGGAAAGCGAATGGGCTCGTCAGCGAAGTGTTTCAAGAACGTCATATGTTGCGTGCGCGCGGGAAACTTGGTGTTGGACATGTGCGATATCCGACGGCTGGGACCGCTACTTCCGCCGAAGCTCAACCTATGTATGTGAACTCACCGTGTGGAATTTGTATCGCTCATAACGGTAATATCACTAATTCAAAAGCACTACGTGAGGACATCACAACTAAGTACAACCGGCATCTGAACACTCGCTCCGACTCTGAAATCTTGCTGAATGTATTTGCACACGAACTACAAAACAGCGAACAAGCAGTTAGTGAACCTGCCAGTGTTTTCAACGCGGTTGCAGCAGTACATCAGCAGTGCATTGGTGCGTATGCGGCTGTCGCGTTGGTCATTGGCGGCGGGATCGTGGGTTTCCGTGATCCTCGAGGTATTCGACCTCTGGTCGTTGGCGCACGAAACAGCAACACGAAGAGCACTCCTGATTACATGATCGCGAGCGAAACGGCAGTTCTCGACATCTTGGGGTTCAAACCGATACGAGACATCGAACCAGGTGAAGCCTGCTACATAACGGAGAGCGGTGAGCTCCATATTCAGCAGTGCGCGGAACAACATACACACACGCCATGCATTTTTGAGTATGTCTACCTCGCGCGACCTGATTCCGTGCTTGACAAGATTTCCGTCTATAAGGCTCGCCTCAGTATGGGCGAAGCGCTAGCAGACACGTTCCTCGAACGTTTTCCAGATGGTAAGCACGACGTTGATGTCGTCATACCCATTCCAGAGACTAGCAGAACTGCGTCTCTACCGCTAGCACACCGACTAGGCGTCGACTATCGGGAAGGATTCGTAAAAAATCGATACATCGGACGAACTTTCATCATGCCAGGTCAGTCGATTCGGAAAAAGTCGGTTCGACAAAAACTGAACGTCATTGAGCTGGAGGTCCGAGACAAAGTCGTACTACTCGTTGAAGACTCAATCGTTCGAGGCACGACGATTCGTGAAGTTATTGAACAGTGTCGTCAAGCGGGCGCAAAAAAGGTATATCTTGCAAGCGCAGCGCCGCCGGTGCGGTTTCCAAACGTGTTCGGGATTGATATGCCAAGTACGGACGAGTTTATCGCAACAGGACGCACCGAAGAGGAAATCCAACAGGACCTTGGTGTTGAGCTACTTGTGTACCAGAAATTGGAAGATCTCAAGCGAGTGGTCCGCAGTTGGAATGAAGACATCGAAGAATTTGATTGCTCTATTTTTGATGGTAGGTACAACTGCGTAGGGGTAGATGAGTCCTACCTCAGCCAGCTATCGCTCGAACGCAACGACTACACTCGATCTATCGAGGACGTGTTCGAGATCGAGTCCGAAGATGAACATATCGCTGATTCGCGCGTGAATGCCTAAACCACCTCAGGAAAAGCGCGACCGACCTGCGCGCACCGAACATTTCCTCAGACCACGACCGCGGTCGACGCCGTGTGTGGGTATTTGCTCAACATCACATGGCGATTTTGTCTGTCGCGGTTGCAAGCGTTTTTTTAATGAGGTTCGTGATTGGCAGAACTTTGCACCGGACCAGCGGGAAATGGTCTTCAATCGATTGGCGCAACTAAAGCGGGATAGTATTTTGGCGTTGGTAGCGATTGCTAACGAGAACCAACTACGGTCAAAGACAGACGAGTTTGTTGGCAGTGCTTCTGATGACCTAGCCCTTAGAGTGTACGAGGCGTTGGGGCGATGTGAAGGTGTCTACGACGATTGGGGATTACAGCCACCTAAGGACCTGAAAGGATGGGAAGACCCGTTGAAGGTGCTCAAACACATTGAGGATTTCTACTACGAGACCTCTCGCGGCGCATTCGAACAGTTTTACAAGATCCGTACTAACTAGCGGTGGTTTCTGCTGCGATACAAAGTCTGTTGCTGTGCGAAACGCCTTCGACGTGGCTTGAGGAGGCATCACACCAACTCCCTAACTTGCTGATCGATCAAGCGAACTGCGAGAAAAAAGCAGCAGCAACTGCGGTCTCTTTGTTGCATCGAAGCGGTGCAGATGAACGGTTTTCGTTGGAGCTATCCCGCATCGCCCGAGAAGAACTCAAGCATCTTGAGCTCGTACTAAAAGTCATAAAGCGTCACGGCATGAACACTCGGCATTTATCTGCCGGGCGATATGCGAGAGCTTTGCATGAGTGGACGAGCAAGCGTGAACCAGCGCGTCTCGTCGATCAATTGCTGGTGTGTGCAATGATTGAGGCAAGATCTTGCGAGCGAATAGGTGCGTTACTCGCGATCCTCAAAGGCGATTTAAGAACCTTGTACGAAAAATTGCACGATGCAGAAGATCGTCATTTTGAGTTCTATGTCGCGAGAGCTTATGCACTTGACCCCGATTACTGCGAGGAAAGACTCGCAAGCCTGAGCCGATTAGACGCTTACTTGATATTGCAACCTGACCAAGAATTTAGGTTTCACAGCGGCACGCCAGATCGTCAACTAGATTGAATCGCAAATCGTTCGAGGTTGAACGCCGATTTATGCTGGCGTAAAAGCCATCCGCACGTCCCCCAGTCGCCTAAAACCATACGCTTGGCGCCGTTGTGTAAAAGGTGCACCCCGGGTCTATGAGTATGACCGTGAATCATGGTTTTACAGCCATGAGCCTTTAGATCGTTTTCTATCTCGACTTCGACCACATCCGTTATGTTTGTCGCCTTCAACTCGTTTGAGTTTTTACTTTGCTCGCGAAGGGATCGAGCGAGCGCACGTCTTTCCTCAAGCGATGAACTGAGAATCTGATTCTGCCATTCAGGTGAACGGAATAGTTTCCTCATGTTCATGTACGCGACATCGCTCGTGCAATACGCGTCCCCGTGTGCGAGAAGAACTCTCTCAGAAAGTTCCGTACTTTCTAACACAAAAGGGTCGGGAATTAGTCTCACACCGGTCAGGGAAGCAAACTTGTCGCGGTACAGGAAGTCTCTGTTACCGTGCATTACGCTCACCGGGACCTGTTCTGTGGTTAAACGTAAGTCGTGAATTAATGTACTTGCGAATGTCGAATCGTCATCGTCGCCAACCCACACTTCAACTAAATCCCCGAGGATAAACACCTCGAGGTCTTGGTCGCACGCGTTTTGAAGTAGCTGCTGAAACGAACTGTATTTCGGATCCTGATCAGACTCAAGGTGTAGATCTGAAATAAAAATTCGACTCAATGAGTAGCCCGATTTACTGAATCGAGAAGATTCTCTAGGAGTGAGACCCGGGTCATTGGACCGACACCACCTGGTACAGGAGTGATCCAGCTCGCTACCTCGGAAACACTTTCGAAGTCAACATCACCCTTTAACGACCCGTCTGCCTGGCGCTCGATTCCGATGTCAATCACAATTGCTCCAGGTTTAACCCAGTCGCCTTGAATCAGGCCAGCTTTGCCAGTTGCGGATACGAGAACGTCTGCTTCGCGCACGAGTTCCTTTGTGTTTCGGGTGAACTTATGCGCAGTAGTCACAGTACTCCCAACCAGTAGTAGTTCCAATCCCATCGGTCGTCCGACGTGGTTTGAAGCGCCGACCACAACGCTGTGAGTTCCCAGTAGCTTGACACCCGTGTGTTTGAGTAGCGTCATAACGCCCTTTGGTGTACAGCTGCGGTGCGCAGGATGTCTCAGTGTGAGCAATCCCATGTTGTGCGGCGATACACCATCGATGTCCTTGCGGGGGTCGATCTCCCCAATGACGTTGAAGTCGTTCAGGTGTGCGGGTAGGGGTAACTGAACCAGAATGCCGTCAACTAGTGGGTCTGCGTTGATGCGTTTTACGAGTGCGCAAACCTCGGTTTCTAGTGCACTTGCGGGTAGATGGTAGACATGGCAGTCGATTCCGGCTTCTTCACAATCACGCTTTTTTAGCCGGACGTATAGCTCGGACGATGGGTCGTCGCCGACAAGCACAACGGAGAGATTGGGTAGACGAAGACCACGCTGCTGTCGTTGTTCAAGTTTCTCCTTGACCTCTTTGCGAATGTTTTTGGCGATCCGCTCACCATTAAGAATCTTGGCGGTCAAAGGTAGCTTCGCAGTGCGTAGCGGGCGAAGGTTGGAATTTTAGATTGCGCAAGGACATGCGACCGTGCGTTGAACCAACAAAATTCTGATAGAACACTAAGATTCACGAAGTGTTTTTTAAGTGCTTTAGGTGATCGTTATGGTCAACGCGATACCGATTATTGGGTGGGTTCTTAGCTTCGTACTTGCGACGTTTCTTGCCATTCCATTTTGGTTCATTTGGTCGTTTTTAGGTGTCGGAGAAATGTTCGGATTTTTACCCGCCGCGCTTCAGACACCCGGGTTTTGGGCGACTGTAGGTATATTCATGTGCTTGAGCATATTTCGTGCTGTGGCGTTACCACGCGGTTTGCATATCGGCGACAAGAACGGTGACTAACTAAATCGAAAGACTGGGTGCTTGAGTTCGAATATTCATCAGTTGCATAGAGAATTCGGATAAACGCGCATCATCTTGTCAGATTTGGATAATTTTCGCACCGGGGTATAGCGCAGTCTGGTAGCGCACCTGCTTTGGGAGCAGGTTGTCGGGAGTTCAAATCTCTCTACCCCGACCAGTGAATGAACGCGGCGCAACGAAGTTCTCGTGAATGAAGATTGCGCCATAGGTGTGCACAGTTGCCAGCAGTGCGAACTATCGGTTTTTGCCGTTATTCGAAGGAATTCTGCGGTGACGATATCGGCGTGTGACAGCGGTCCAGTCAGCGCCTGTAGCTCAATGGATAGAGCATTGGCCTTCTAAGCCAACGGTTGAAGGTTCGAATCCTTCCAGGCGTGCCACCTGTGAAAATCGTTCGTAAAATCGAATTGCGTGGTGGATGTAGCTCAGTGGTAGAGCCCCGGATTGTGGTTCCGGCTGTCGAGGGTTCAAATCCCTTCATCCACCCCACTATCTCAATTTAGATTCAAGTATGACCTACGAATACGAGCAGATCGGTGAGTTCACACGTGAGTACACCGTACCTATTAGCCAGCAAGCGTTGGATCAGCGGATTCACGAACTCACAAATGAAGTTGCTTCCAGCGCGCACCTGAAGGGATTTCGTAAAGGAAGAGCGCCTCGCAAAGTGATTTCGCAGCGCTACGGTTCCGCGATCGAGAACGATGTACTCGAAAAAATCGTCAATGAAAACTGTACCACCATCCTCTCCGATGAAGGACTGCAGGCAGGTTGGATAGGTAGACCTTATCTAGCCGCGCCGACAGATGCACCGTACACCTACAAAGTACGCGTTGAGACGATGCCGAAGATCGAGATCGGCGATCTCGCGGAACTAACGATTAAGCGTCCGAACGTGATTCTTAGCGATGCGAATGTAAGAGAACAAATCGATAACGCGCGTACGCGTTGTATTGAGTGGTACGAGTTGAAAGGTGACGAGATCCAATCAAAGAATGGCGATCGCATCTGGATTGAATGCCAACTCGATACTGAACAACCTGAGGGGTCTGAAGCGGACCCGAATTCCGATGACCTAACCGAGAGAAAAACTGAACGATTTCCTATCGTGCTTCGTATGCCAAAGAACGAGCTATCGGAATCATTTCACGAAAAGCTCATCGGACTGACAGTAGGTGACCAACTTGAGATTTCCGGCGAAGAACTGAGCAACGAACTCGGCATGAGCGAAGACGCGACGCCTAGTTCTCCGTTGGTGACGGTGGTTCGCATCGATACAGGTGATCTTCCTCATATAGGAGAATCACTATTTGCACGACCGGAATTCCGTCATCTTCTGGATTCAATGCCGGATACCAAAATCGAGAGTATCGAGGAGTTAGTGCCAATCGCGCGAGGTTCGATTGAGCAAAACGTCGAACGAACAATTGAGCAAATAGTTCAGAATCGCGCGATGTGGGCGCTGGCAAAGCAGCACATTGGGTCGTTACCGCGCGAGGTGCTACGACAGCGATTTTTAGAAGGCACCCAGATAGGAGAAGAGAATCTTCAAACGGCGTTTATGGCGTTTCGTCTCTTTGATCCGATCGTCGATGGTGAGACTTTAGATCAGAATCTGCTCATGGCTCAACCTAGTGCGAATGATGATAGCGGGGATGGCGATTCGGACTCGACAGCCGAAGCTGAAACTGAATCAGCATCTAAAACTAATGGAGAAGATGGATTGCTTCCCGAAAGTCTTCGCGTCTTTTGGACAAGTGAGGTAAATCGTACGGTTCAGCGCGTGGCATTTACGCTAACACAGCAAGCGCTGATCGAACAACGTAGCATTGAAGCGGATCAAGAGTGGGTTGCTTCACAGATTCAGGCAAAAGCTGACAGTGTCAACATGGTGGAAGATCAGTCTCGTGCGCAAGAGTATCTCGATTACGTCTATGGAGAGCAGCACTACCAGGACCTAGTCACGCAGAGTCTCTTGGAGCAATCTACTAAACTCTTGCTCGATGAGGCTACGATTGAAGATGAAGATGTCGAATTCGATTCATTTTTGTCTCAATCTGGAGGAGAGGACGCGGAAGAAGCTCTAGCTATTTTCAAGGTAGCTCCGAGCCTTCCAGACCCGGAAGGATTTGTCTCTAGCGGATCTGAGTCGACAGATGAGGAGACAGCCGATGCGCACACCGAGTCGGCGAATAAGAGTGACGAGGAATCAAAGCTGGCAGACGAGGTGGTTCCCAAAGCGGAAGGACTCGACGCGGACACGGAAACTAAGCCAGGAATTTTCAAAAAACTGTTTAAGAAGAACAGTTAACTACAGGAGTAAATGACATATGGCGCTTGTGCCTATGGTGCTAGAACAGACGGCTAGGGGAGAACGCTCTTACGATCTGTTTTCGCGTCTATTAAAGGAACGCATCATTTTTATCAACGGCGCGATCGACGATGCGGTTGCGAGTGTGGTTGTTGCACAGCTGTTGTGGTGCGAATCCGAGAACCCGGATAAAGACACGCACTTGTATATCAATTCGCCTGGCGGCTCTGTGACCGCTGGATTGTCAATCTATGACACCATGCAGTTCGTGCGATGCGACGTTGAGACGACATGTATCGGTCAGGCAGCAAGTATGGGTGCGTTCTTATTAGCTTCGGGCGCTGAAAACAAGCGTTTTGCATTGCCGAACTCACGAATCATGCTCCATCAACCTTCAGGCGGTTCGAGAGGCGTAGCCGCCGATATCGAAATCGCGGCTCGTGAGATTTTGGCGATCCGGCAGCAGCTGAATGAACTGTTGGCGGTACATACTGGCAAATCGGTCGAACAGATCGCAAAGGACACTGATCGCGATTACTGGATGACACCCGCAGAGGCGGCAGAATACGGGTTGATCGACAAGGTTCAAGAACCTCGTGTCAAGTTACCCAAAGCGGTCAATGAGTAACGAAATTCGAGCAGAATCGAATCAATTTCGGATGCTTCGTTCTGGTCGCTTGTTAGGCATGCAAAGCTGCAAATCGCGGAAAATGCCACTAACGTGCTATTCTTAGAACACGGCGCACACGAAAGTGCACAAGCGAGGTGTAGAAAATCAGCAACATGAGCGATCAAGAAGGCATCTCAGAGGTCATCGTAGAGTGTTCTTTCTGTTCAAAGAACAGTGATGAAGTTGACAAGCTCATAGCTGGTCATAACAACGTTTATATTTGCGATGAATGTGTCGCGATTCGCTCCAATGAAGTCGTTGAATGTTCCTTCTGTTTTAAGAAGTTTCGTAAGAACGAGTTCCCAATTCCTAGCGAAAGCGAAGCACAGATTTGCAAAGAGTGTGTCGCGATTTGTGATGGCATCATAAGGCGCACGTAAGCGCACCAAGAAACGATATGGAATCAACAACATGAGTGATCGAGAAGGCGGCTCGGACGACGTCGCCGAATGTTCCTTTTGTTTTAAGAACGGTCAAGAAGTCGACAAGCTCATTGCAGGTCAGGACGACGTTTACATATGCGATGAGTGTGTTGCCATCTGTGCTGGCATCATCAAGCAGCCGAAAAAGCCGGTGGAGCAAGAGCGCACCGAAGCTGATGAGTTGCCGGTTCCGAAGAAGATCAATGAGTTCCTAGACGGCTACGTCATTGGTCAGGACTATGCGAAGCGCATCTTGTCAGTGGCCGTGTACAACCATTACAAGCGACTGCGTAATGGCGGTAAAGAGTCGGATGTGGAACTCGCGAAGTCGAATATCCTGCTCATAGGTCCTACCGGTTCAGGCAAGACCCTCTTGGCAGAAACGCTCGCTCGTATGCTCAAGGTCCCGTTTGTAATCGCAGACGCGACAACCTTGACCGAAGCCGGATACGTGGGCGAAGACGTCGAGAACATCATTCAGAAGCTGCTTCAGACATGCGACTACGATGTCAAGAAAGCGCAACGCGGGATCGTCTACATCGATGAAATCGACAAAATCTCCCGTAAAACCGATCACCCATCGATCACAAGGGATGTGTCTGGTGAAGGTGTACAACAAGCGCTATTGAAGTTGATCGAAGGTACCACGGCGGCGATTCCGCCACAAGGAGGTCGTAAGCACCCCCAGCAAGAGTTCATCCAGGTAGATACTTCAGATATCTTGTTCATCGTAGGTGGCGCATTTTCTGGATTGGAGAAAGTAATCCAAAACCGGACATCAAAGAGTGGAATCGGCTTCAACGCGACCGTTCAAGGCGAGGAAGACGCAGAACAGATTGGTGAGATTCTGAAAACGGTTGAACCAGAGGATTTAATCAAGTATGGATTGATCCCTGAGCTGGTCGGACGTCTACCCGTCGTTACAACGTTGCAGGAACTTGACACAGACGCGCTCGTCAAAATCCTGACGGAACCCAAGAACTCGTTGATTAAGCAATATCAAGCGATCTTAGGTATGGAAGAAGTCGATTTAGTATTCAATGACGATGCACTCGAAGCTATCGCAGAACGTGCGGTTGAACGCAAGACTGGCGCTCGTGGCCTTCGCTCGATATTAGAAGAGGTGCTTCTTGATGTCATGTACGAGATACCTTCTAAATCGGACGTCGTTGGCGTTGTTGTAGATGCCAAAATGGTTCGTGACTGCGAAGCGCATAAACCTATGCTGAAATACAAGCCGATGGAAAAAAAGGTCAGCGGCGGAGATACGGTTTAGAGCAAGTCTCGACGATACTATGATGGCACGAATAGAGTTGGATCCAACGCGATCTGATCGCTCGAACATCGGAAGTTCGGGTTTTTATGGAGTAGTTGCGTTGCAGCACGCGGATGCGTCAGGATTGTCGCGTTCACGATGTCGGTCGCGGGTGCTCTTTTCTCACATACGTTCATGGAGATATGTAAGTGAACAAAGCTGATTTGATCCGTGCGGCTGCCTCGAAAGATGAGTCGCTGACACAGGGCGACGTCGCAAAATCACTTGACGCGATTCTTGAATCAATCGCTGAATCGCTGTGTAATGGGGATCCGGTGATGCTGATAGGGTTCGGAACCTTTGAAGTTCGCCACCGCGCTGCAAGGACTGCACGCAACCCGCAAACTGGCGAACCTATTCAAGTTGCTGCGTCGTCGAACGCTGCCTTCAAGGCAGGTAGTAGACTGAAGCAACGAATAAACAGCTAACCTTCCAGGTGGCAGTGGCACCGCGCGATCGCGCGTGTCACGCGTGCCACACTAAAAATCGAAGTCGCGGACTCACCCGTCGGGCATCCGCGACTTCTCTTTAGACCTAACTCACAGGCGAATATTCATCATGTTGGTCAGAATGCGCAACGCGTCCCAATCGTGGATCGCAAAGTTCGTAGCGGGTGTGATCATCGTTGTCTTGACGATCTTCGGCTTTGGGGCGTTCAATCTTTTCGCTGTAAATGAACCCGCCATAGCCACCGTAAACGGTGAGGATATCACCGAGCGTCGATTGGCATCAGAAGTCGAACGTACAAAGCAACAGTTTCGAGCTAGTTATGGTGACTCGGTGACAGAGGCTCAACTCGATCAGTTCGTGAACGAAGAATTCGCGCTTCGACGCCTGATTGATATGGAGCTGCTAATGCAAGCGAGTCGTGACTTAGATCTCACGCTATCGGACATGGCATTCGAAAGAGTGCTGCGATCAGACCCCCAGTTTCAATCAGAAAGCGGTGAGTTTGATGAGGAGTTACTCCGAGCGACCCTTGAGCGAGGTGGTCTTTCCGTGCAGACGCTTCGCGGGATACAGGAAGAATCGACCGTTCGTACTCAGCTTTTGCGTGCATTAGAAGATACGGCGTTTAGCACAGAATCTGAAACTCGTCTTGCGGCGAAATTCGAAAAGCAAGTTCGCGACATCTCGGTACTGGAATTCAATCTTGACCAATTTGAAGACCCGGCTAACGTAACCGGCGAAGACATCGCGTCTTATTACGAACTCAATACCGACCTGTATATGACGGAAGGTACGTTTGATTTCGAATACATCGAACTGAAGCGCGAACAATTTGTTACGGAAGTGGATCTCTCTGACGAAGAAATTCAGGACCTGTACGACGCGGATATCGCCGCACGTGAATCAAGTGCTCAACGTAGAGGTCGTCATTTATTAATCAAAGTCGACGATAGCCGTTCGGACGAAGAGGCGCTGCTGCTCATCTCAGAGCTTCGGGCTCGAGTTGATGGCGGAGAGTCGTTAGGTGACTTGGCAAGTGAACTGTCCGAGGATGAAGGGTCAAAGCGAGATGGGGGTGATCTCGGGTTCTCAGACCGCGAACAGTGGGTAACGGAATTTTCCGACTCGCTATGGTCGCTCGAACTTAACGAAGTCTCGCAGCCGGTCAAGACATCGTACGGTTACCACCTAATTGAGTTGCTTGAAGTTGAAGATCTCGATCTTCCTTCACTGGAAGATCGTCGCGAAGCGCTAGTCGAAGAACACCGGTTGGCACTAGCGTCAGAATCTCTTAAGGAGGCACTCACAGAAGTAGACCGACTCGCATTCGAACAGTCGGATTCGTTACAACCGATTGCTGAAGAGTTTGACGTTGAAATCAGTGAGATCATCGGCGTAGACCAGTTTAGCCGCGACGGTCTACTCGCCAATCAAAGTGTTCGAAGCGCGTTTCTGGACAGCGACGTGATCGACAACAGTTTTAACAGCCGTGTAGTTGAGATCGGAGATTCTGCCATCACTGTCGGTCGACTGACCAATCGCACCGAACCAACGTTGCGACCGTTTGAGGAAGTCTCAGACGGTATTCGTCAAAAACTAGCAGAGGAATCGGCGATTGCCGCAAGAGATTCCAAACTTGATAGCGTGCTAACCCAACTATTGGAAGATCGCGACTACGACGCGGCGTCTCGTGCTGCGGGGTCGGATTGGGTTGTATATGAAAGGCAAAAACGGGACGATTTCACCGTTGATCCAGCCATCCTCGACGCAGCATTTGCGGAAGCGCTTCCATCAGATGGTGAGCGAGTGATCACTTCCGCCGAATCAGAATTCACCCCTACAAAGTACATTGTTACGACCTCCCGTCAGAATCTTGCCGACTACGCATTGCTTGACTCGTCGGAACAAGACACGTTAACAGAGAGCGTAGGTAATGACGCTAAGACGCGAGCAACCGCGGCGTTCTTTGTTAGTCTGAGATCAGAGGCTTCGATAAAGACTGAACTCATTGCGTTCGAGTAACAAGCCCGAATCGAATTACAAGGTTGTTCTTTACACGGACGGTTCCTGTGCGCCAACGAATCCCGGTCCAGGCGGGTGGGCGTATCTGCCGGTCATTAACGGCGAACCCGACGAGCTTGTGCGTGGAAGCGAAGCACATTCAACAAATAATCGTATGGAGCTTACGGCTGCGCTTGAAGCTCTGAAGTCACGAGAGGATGGCGAAAAAGTTGAGTTATTCACCGATTCTCAGTATGTGAAAAACGGCATTACAGGGTGGATAGATACGTGGGTACGAAAGAATTGGACGCGAGGTAGAGGTAAACCGGTCCTCAACAAGGATTTGTGGGTCGAATTGCATGCGCAGAACTCAAGGCTACGTGTTGAGTGGAACTGGGTAAAGGCTCACGCAGGCAACACCTTCAATGAAATAGTCGATGAAGCTGCCCGCGCGTCCGCAATTGCTGCTGGTGATCGCGGCGAAGAGGCAACTTCCGTTGCACACGATGGACGTACGCTAACTTCCGATATTCCTTTAACCGACGGTTACTCTATCGCCGCCGTTAACAACGGTGAGCATCGCGCTGCGTGGGCAATTGTTCGCGAGATTGATGGTAGCACGGACATTGAAAATGGAGTCGAGGAGGGCACAAGTGTCAATCGTGCTTTGCTAACTGGTGTTGTAGTATTGATGCGGTCGCTGGACCCGAATACTCCCACGCGAGTGACTACTGATTCCGAATATTTGTTCAAAGGTATTACGCAATGGTTAGATGGTTGGCGCAACCGTGGCTGGCGCAAATCTGACTCTAAACCGGTTGCGAATAAGGATCTTTGGATTGAAATAGAAGCCCTACGTAATCGCGCTCCGATCGAATGGCAACTTGATCGGCGCTCCGATAATCATCATTCACAATCTCTCGTTCAAATTGCAACCGACGCCGCACGAGACGCATTGGAACTATCCAGTCAATGACAAGAGGGGTGGTTAGTTGCTGATTCAGGTATTTCTAGATACCGAGACGACCGGCATCGACGTCTCGACCGGACATCGCATCATTGAACTTGGTGCGACAGTTGTAAAAGATGGGATGCACACCAATGAGGAGTTTCATCAGCTCCTCAATCCCGAGCGTGAGGTTGATCCAGAAGCGTCATTAATCCACGGGTTCAGGCTTGAGGACCTTGTAGATCAACCTCGGTTCCACGAGATAGCAAACGTATTCATCGACTTCATTCGCGGTCGTGAAGTATTTATGCACAACGCTGCATTCGATGTTCGGTTCATTGATTCAGAATTTGAACGCGCAGGTCGAACTGAGCGTATGGCAAGTTTGTGCCATGTGACGGATACGATGGAACTAGCTAAAGAGATTCACAAGAGCGGTCAAGTGAGTCTAGATGCGTTGTGTAGTAAGTACGCCGTCGACCGTACCGATCGTGACAAACACGGTGCGCTGCTTGATTCGCAGTTGCTCGCGGAGGTCTACCTTCGGATGCTCGAATCGAAGAACAGTCTCTTGGGCGAGTTAGAGGAATCGGTCGAGGTATACGAGCAGCCACGATTCCTCGAGCTGCAACGAGAAGATCCTCTCGTGATTCGTGCGACGAGTGATGAACTCGCCGCGCATGAAGACTATATGCGTAAGCTAAAGGAAGCTAACTGACCTAAACTAAAACAGGAACCAGTTCACGCAGACCCAACCGACCGTTCCCATAGCGATGAAGTACGGAATAGCCATATAGACCATTCGCCCGTACGACAAGCGAATCAGTGGCGCAAGCGATGAGGTCAGGAGGAATAGAAATGCAGCTTGGCCGTTTGGCGTCAAGATGCTAGGAATGTTCGTGCCGGTATTGATCGCAATTCCCAATGCATCGAACTGCTGACGCGTTATTTCGCCGTTTGCATATGCGTCTGCCACATCTTGGATGTAAACCGTGGCAACAAACACATTGTCGCTGATCGCTGAAAGTAATCCATTTGCGATGTAGTAGAAACCTGGCTGTGAATCGACCGGGAGGCTCAAAACCCAATCCGAAATCGGCGTAAAAAGATGTGCTCCGTGGATCACCGCGACGATAGCGAAGAACACGACGAGCAACGCTGTGAACGGCAGTGCTTCTTGAAACGCTTTGCCGATATTGTGCTCTTCGGTTTCGCCGTTGAATGCAGTTTGTAGGACGATGACGAGCAGTCCAATCAATCCTACTTCAGCCACGTGAAATGCGAGCGCGAAGATCAACGTTAGTGCTGCGATTCCCTGAACGATCAACGCACTTCGATCGCTATGTTTCATCTGCTCCATCTCTTTAACGTGTTCTTCGAGCAGAATCTTGTGAACAGAATGTGGAATCCGTGCGCCGAATCCGAAAATCCGCGTAATTTCAAGGAGTACGCACGTGGCTAATCCCGCGAATAGCACAGGAACCGTCACTGGCGCCATTTGGAAGACGAACTCCATGAATTCCCATCCGAGGCGATCGGCGATGAGTAAGTTCTGCGGTTCGCCAACTTGGGTCATCACGCCTCCGAGTGCAGTACCGACAGCTCCATGCATGACAAGATTCCGCAGGAAGGCACGAAACTCCTCAAGGTCGGTTTGATGTTCTTTTGAGAGTTCGGGGATATCGTGAACGTCTTCTGGTACCTCAGCCAGGCCAGCAGCGACTGAGTTGTATACGGCATAAAAACCTAACGACACCGCGATGATTACCGCCATGACGGTAAGCGCATCAAGGAACGCGGAGAGGAACGCTGCAACAAATGAGAGTAGCAACGACAGCAATATTTTGGACCGCACATGGATCAGGAGTTTGCTGAAGATAAACAGCAGCAAATCCTTCATGAAATAGATGCCCGCGACCATGAATACGAGCAGCAGAATCACTTTTAGATTCTGTTGTAACTCAAAATAAATGTCGGCCGGTGTGGTAAGTCCTAGCACCACTGCCTCTAAGGCGAGCAAACCACCTGGGAGTAATGGGTAGCAGGTGAGCGCCATCGCAAGCGTAAAAATGAACTCAAGGACGAGCACCCAACCGACGACCGTGACCCCGATACCTGGTATGAACAGTAGGATCGGGTTGATGATCAAAAACGTGATGATCGTGTACTTGTACCAATCGGGCGAAGAGCCAAGAAAGCCTTGCCAAAAAGCATGAGGCAAGGACTTTGCTTCGATAGTTGGTCCGGATCGAGAGCTCACACTGTTCCTTAAAAAGTAGCTAACGCGCCGTGCATTAGCACAGCGTTAAAGTCGAGTATTTTGCCTATGAGCAAATCGATTGCTTGACGAATCGCGCGTAGTGTAGCGCCTCCTAAAATCACGCCTTCCATATCGACTGAACTACATATGTGGCCGTTTGATCCCGACGATTTCCTGTCTCATCCTGTCAATCACGAAAACCGGAACGATCCAGATGCGCTCTATTTCTGCATGATGGGGGATCAGATGTTGTCCATCAGTGAAGGAGGTATTCCGCGCGCAATTGAAGCTGACGAATTTCGGTGGCTCGACGTGGAAACCCGCAGTAAGAATTACTTGGGTGCGTGGCGGAATCAACCTTGTTTTGCATTGGATATTGATGGTGATGTTCCACCGGGTTACGCAGCGTCGGATTTACGCGGTTGGTTAGGTCGTGTTGAACCTGGCATGTTCTATCTCGCTGGTCGCGCGAAGCAGATTGTCGACATGGTTCGTACCAATCAATTCTGTGGTCGTTGTGGCGCGAAGATGGAGGATCACCGATCAGATCGAGCACGTTCTTGCCCTGCGTGCGGGTTTGTCG
This sequence comes from Candidatus Azotimanducaceae bacterium, assembly GCA_965220235.1. GTDB lineage: Bacteria > Pseudomonadota > Gammaproteobacteria > Pseudomonadales > Azotimanducaceae > Bin55. Next base: position 1,736,136 of record OZ244815.1, read on the forward strand.
CGTACCCTCGTTTGAGTCCGAGCATCATCGTCCTGGTCCGGAGAGGCGACGAGATGCTACTAGCGCGTAACTTCAACTGGCCTCAGGGGATGTTCAGTACATTAGCGGGATTTGTCGAGCCTGGAGAGTCCATTGAGCAGACGGTCCATCGCGAAATCAAGGAGGAAGTCGGTCTTTGCGTGAAGAATTTACGGTATCTTGGTAGTCAATCTTGGCCATTCCCAAACTCTTTGATGTTGGGTTTTCACTGTGACTACGATTCCGGGGAACTGACATTCCATGATGAGGAAATCGCTGAAGCACGTTGGTTTCGATTTGACGACTTGCCGAATGTACCCGGCGCGACTGCGATTTCCCGATGGCTTATCAATAGTTTTATCGATGAAAAGCAGCAAAATCCCAACTAAAACGTCAAGCGTCAAGTAAGTTATTCACAAGCTGTACAGACAATTTCCAGAACTTTTCCCGAAGTTGTCCCCATTTCTAAGGCTCATCGGCAGATGACCTAGTCGCCGTCATTTGAATTGAATACGGGAGTGTCACCGAGCGCGCTGAATTCGTGCCCGGTGACTAATAAACAAACTAACTCGTAATTAGCTCTTCACCGCGCCGCGAATGAGTTCCTCAATGTGTGATTCGGGCGTTTCTTCCGCTTCTGCGTCTTGAGCAAATTGCTCTTCTTCGGTTGAGCCTGTCAATGCAGTGACTGAAGACTCACCACCTTGAATCACATTGGCGACCTCATCGAAGTAACCGGTCCCAACTTCCTGCTGATGACTGACAAAGGAGTAGCCACGAGATTCTGCTGCAAATTCCTGTTCCTGTAGCTCAACGTATGCGGACATTTGACTCTTTACGTACTTTTGCGCTAAATCAAACATGCTGTACCACATACTGTGGATGCCAGCGAGCGTGATGAACTGGAAGCGATAACCCATGGCTGCGAGTTCTCGTTGGAATTTCGCTATCGTCGCGTCGTCCAGGTTCTTTCGCCAGTTGAAGCTTGGTGAGCAGTTGTAGGCGAGCATTTGATCCGGATAGTCTTCGTGGATCGCGTCAGCAAACTCTTTTGCTTCGTTAAGGTCAGGTACCGCGGTTTCACACCAGATTAAGTCCGCGTAAGGAGCATACGCTTTACCACGAGCGATGGCTTGTGGTAAACCAGCGCGAGTTCGATAGAAACCCTCCGGTGTACGTTCGCCCGTTATGAAGGGTTTGTCGTGCTCGTCAATGTCACTGGTCAACATTTCCGCGGCATTGGCGTCCGTACGCGCCATGAGCAACGTGGGAACATCACAAACATCCGCAGCTAGTCGGGCAGCGATCAGTTTCTGGACCGCTTCGACGGTGGGGACAAGCACTTTGCCGCCCATATGACCACATTTCTTCACGCTTGCAAGCTGATCTTCGAAGTGGACGCCTGCAGCACCAGCATTGATCATCGCCTTCATCAGTTCGAAAGCGTTGAGAATCCCGCCGAATCCGGCTTCCGCATCCGCGACAATCGGTGCGTAGTAATCGATACCATCATCGATTCCCTTCGACCATTGGATCTCGTCGGCACGTCGGAACGCATTGTTGATGCGATTGACGACGGTGGGAACAGAGTTCACGGCGTATAGTGACTGGTCGGGATACATCGTTTCAGACGAGTTTGCATCCGCTGCGACTTGCCAGCCGGATAGGTATATCGCCTTGATTCCCGCCTTAACCTGTTGCACAGCCTGACCACCAGTCAACGCTCCAAGACAGTTCACATAATCCTCGGACTCAAGTAAATCCCAAAGTTTGTCGGCGCCGTGAGCGGCCAACATGCTACGGTGCGGAATCGTGCCTCGGAGCTGAACGACGTCTTCGGCGGAGTAACCGCGCTTGACATCACGCCAGCGTGGATTGGTGCGCCATTCTTCCTCTAATTCTGCGATTTGCGCGGAACGTGGTTTTCGTGGTTGGTAGTGTAGAGCCATTGATCAATTCGTCCTGCAGCTTGGAAAGGCGCGAATTCTAGGACTCAGATTCGTGTAGAAAAGAGAATAGATAGCATGAATTACTTTCTTAAATGGAATTGCTAATTTAGACACCTCCGGTGTAGCGCATTGCGCGATGTTCTATCCCTGCGTCGAGAAAAATATCGCCAAACGCAACGAAACCGTTCGCAGCATAAAAGCTAAGTGCGTGGGTTTGTGCGTGCAGAAAAGGCTCTGTGTGACCGTTTTGGAGCGCTTCTTTCACGGCGGCGCGTAGTAATAGTGCACCGATGCCGTGTTTTCTGTAGGGCAGCAGGACTGCCATACGACCAATCTGTCCAGACGGCATCAACCTGGCTACGCCGACGGGATTTCCGTTAAGGATTGCTACGAAATGCGTGGAAACTTCATCCATGCCATCCAGTTCTTCTTCGACCGGCACGGCTTGTTCTTCTACGAAGACCTTGAATCGAATGTCCATCAGTGTTTCGCTCGCGTTGTTCCAAGTAACGCGGCGAATATCAGGTTTCACAGGTTCTGTAGCCTGACCGAAAGTTCATGTATGCCATTGTCCGCGAGTTCTTTCGCGAGGCCAATGTACGATGATGGATGCATCGCGCGCAATTGCGAACGTAATTCCTCGTCGAGGGGTAGTTTCTCAAGCATCTCCGTGTAAAGTGCTTGAGTTAATCGCTTACCTCGAGTGATTTCCTTAACAGTCTCGTAGGGATCTGGCAGGCCGTGCCGGCGCATAACGGTCTGCACAGCTTCACTCAATACTTCCCAAGCTTCGTCCAAATCTTTGGCGAGGAGCGGTTGGTTCACCTCAAGTTTCTTTAGACCTCGGCTTGTGCTTCGAAGAGCGATCACCGAATGCCCGAATACCGAGCCGATATTGCGCAGAGCTGTCGAATCTGTCAGGTCTCGCTGCCATCGCGAAATGAGTAATTTGTCGGCAAGGTGTCTGGCGAGCGCGTTTCCGATGCCGACATTACCTTCTGAGTTTTCGAAATCAATTGGATTTACTTTATGCGGCATCGTTGAGCTACCAACTTCGCCTTCTATTTGTTTCTGATTGAAGTAACCTAGCGCGATATAACCCCATATATCCCTGTCGAAATCCAATATGACCTGATTAAAGCCGACGAGCGCATTCAGGAATTCCGCGATCCAGTCGTGCGGCTCGATTTGTGTCGTGTACGGATTTGGCGTAAACCCTAACGTCCTGACAAACGTTGCAGACGCCGTAGGCCAGTCGATTTCTGGAGCAGCGGCAACGTGTGCATTGAAATTACCGACTGCACCGTTGATTTTGGCTTGTATTGCTACGTTACTGAAGCGCTCTGCCCATTGCGTTAGCCGAGCAGCAACGTTTACTAGCTCCTTTCCTAATGTTGTAGGCGATGCTGTTTGACCGTGTGTACGAGACAACATCGGGGTCGTGAGATGCGCGGACGCTAGGGAGAGGATTTCGCGTGTAACATCGACCATAAGAGGCAGCAGGACATCACGGCGGGCGTCGCGGAGCATCATCGCGTAGGCGAGATTGTTTACGTCCTCAGACGTACATGCAAAGTGCACGTACTCCTTCACTGCGTGTAAATCGATGCTCTCAAGTTGCTCTTTGACGAAATACTCGACCGCCTTAACGTCGTGATTCGTTGTCTGTTCAATCTCTCGAATACGTTCGGCATCCGCTACCGTGAATTCGGTCTGAACGGTTTGTAGCGCGCTTATTTGCTCAAGATCAAGAGAGCTGTCGCCGAGCACTCTGAGATCCGCGACCAAAAATTTCAACCACTCAACTTCGACGACGACACGACGTTGGATCAATCCGAATTCACTACAGATTGTTGCGAGTTCAGCAACATGTCGCCGATACCTACCATCGAGTGGCGATACGGCGAGTAGCTCGTTAGTCGCTTCGATTGAAACGCGGTTCTTAGGAGCTGTTTGTCCGTGCTTCGTCATTTCGGGTCAACTTGCTTGATCTTAGCACCGCCTAGGACACGACTGCCATCGTAGAACGCAACATACTGACCCGGTGTAATCGCGCGCTGAGGTTCATCGAATGAAACCTTCACGTTCGTGCCGTCAGTCTTGACCGTACAAGGTTTGGGAGTTGAACGATAACGAACGGTGGCGTCACACCGGTCAATGGTTGCGGGATCCTCGATGAACCAATTCGATTCGTCGGCAAGCAAGTTTGTAGCCTCTAGCTCTGATTGATTTTGCGTTACAACGAGTTCATTCGTCTTTGAGCGTTTACTCATGACGTACCACGGTGCTTCCTCGGCGTTGCGCATACCCCCGACCCGTAGCCCTTGGCGTTGCCCGAGCGTGTAGTAGGGGAGTCCGACGTGCTCGCCAATTTCAGTCCCATGCGTATCCACGATTGGACCTGGTTCTTTAGGAAGATAACGATTGAGAAAATCACTGAAACGACGTTCACCAATGAAACATATTCCAGTGCTATCTTTTTTTGAATGTACATGCAACGAATGACGCTTTGCCGTGTTTCGCACCTCAGCCTTGGTAAGACGTGCAAGTGGAAAAAAGCAACGATCGAATCGTTCCACGGGAACTGCCTGCAGAAAATACGTTTGATCTTTATCTAGATCATCAGAACGATGCAGTTCGATTGAATTCGAGTTGCGTTCGAGTCTCGCGTAGTGTCCAGTCGCAATCCAATCCGCTCCTTGCATCTCAGCATAGTCCTGAAAGACGGCAAATTTGATATTGCGGTTGCATAGTACGTCGGGATTAGGTGTTCTACCCGCTGCGTATTCGTTCAGGAAATCCTCAAACACGCTGTCCCAGTACTCTGCAGCGAAATTTATAGCGTGTAACGGGATATCGATCCGGTCCGCGACTCGCTGTGCGTCCTCATAATCTTGAATAGCTGTACAGTATTCGGTGTCATCGTCTTCATCCCAGTTTTTCATAAAGATGCCCTCTACCTCGAAACCTTCCTGCTTAAGGAGTAACGCGGTAACGGCTGAATCAACACCACCGGATAGCCCGACGGCGACTCGATTGGGCTCCACTTTCTTAAAATGGCTCGGAAAACGTATGACTCGTATCGAATTCTGCGACGAGTCGATAGAACGAGCATTTTAATAAGGATCCATGGCCAAGCTCAGTCATATAAACGCCGACGGTGAAGCGCAAATGGTTGATATTTCGGCCAAATCCGTGACACAACGAGCTGCGACGGCATCGGCGGTCCTTAAGATGGCACCGTCGACACTCGCGATGATTCTCGATGGCGAAATGCCGAAAGGCGACGTTTTTGCGGTCGCTCGGATCGCCGGTATTCAAGCGGCTAAACGGACAAGCGAGCTAATTCCCTTGTGTCATCCATTAGCGCTTACGAATGTTGCAGTTGATTTTGAGTCACACAACGACGACGAACTACATGTGCGTGCGAGTGCTAGTGTGAATGGTCAAACGGGAGTTGAGATGGAAGCCTTAACCGCCGTGACGGTTGCTGCGCTCACGGTCTATGACATGTGCAAGGCGGTACAGAAGGACATTGCAATCGCGGATATACGACTCTTGTCAAAAACGGGCGGCAAGTCTGGTACGTGGCAGTCAACGTGAAAGTCAATGTACTCTTCTTTGCGTCATTGAAAGAAGATCTGGGCGTTAGTGAAATCGAACTTGACGTATCAGATCGTGCAGGACGATCAGACTTGCTTGATTCACTGAAGAGTGAGCTAGGAAGCGATTGTGTCTCACCTCTAATGGCTGAGAACGTCTCTATTGCGGTTAATCGAAGCATCGAGAAGGGTGAGTTTGTTTTGAAGTCTGGAGACGAAATCGCGTTTCTACCGCCAATTACAGGGGGTTGAACGTGGACGAAATCCGTGTTCAGACGGATGATTTTTCGGTCGCCGATGAATACGAAGCGTGTGGTACAGCCGCTGGATTAGACTGCGGCGCGATTGCAACGTTTATCGGCTTGGTACGCCATGCCGACGGCGATTCAAAGGTAGTGGGTCTGCGCCTAGAACATTACCCAGGGATGACTGAAGAGTCGATTAAGCACATCATCGAGGATGCACGAAAGCGTTGGTCGTTGCAGCATGTACGCGTCGTTCATCGGATCGGCGCACTACCAGCGGGTTCACAGATTGTCCTTGTCGTTGTCGCAAGTTCACATCGACCGGATGCATTTGCAGCCTGCGAATTCATTATGGATTTTCTCAAGACCGAAGCAGTATTCTGGAAAAAAGAGATTCGTTCAGACGGCGAACTCTGGATTAAGTCGACCAGTGGCGACTACGAGCGCCGTGATGGTTGGGACGACGGAGTTTCTTCGGTCGGCGGATGACGCTACGCCCGTTATTTCGAACGCCAAGCCCTTTCTATAATCCGCCCCCTTTCAACGCACGGGTGACTCTAAATGGGCTACCAACACATTGTTGTTCCGTCTGATGGTCAGCACATTGCTGTGGCGGAAGATGGTAGTCTCATAGTTCCCGACAACCCGATCATCCCGTTCATAGAAGGGGACGGTATTGGCGTTGATATCACGCCCGTGATGAAAAAAGTCGTTGATGTTGCGGTCAGCAAGGCATACAACGACGAGCGTCGGATCGTTTGGATGGAGATTTACTCGGGTGAGAAGTCTCTCGAGCTCTACGGTACCGATGAATGGTTACCCGAAGAAACGCTTGAAGCGATGCGGGAATTTAGTGTCGGTATCAAGGGTCCAATGACGACGCCGGTCGGTGGCGGTATACGCTCACTCAATGTTGCTTTGCGACAACACCTTGATCTCTATGTCTGCCAACGTCCTGTACGCTGGTTTCAAGGCGTTCCAAGTCCGGTCGTCGCGCCTCAGAAGACCGATATGGTGATCTTCCGTGAGAATACGGAAGATATCTATGCAGGAGTGGAATGGGAAGCCGATAGCGCCGAGGCCGATCGAGTGATCGCATTTCTTCGCGACGAAATGGGTATTCAGAAGATTCGATTCCCACAACATTGCGGAATTGGAGTAAAGCCTGTATCGGTTGAAGGTTCGCAGCGGTTAATTCGTAAAGCGATCCAGTATGCAATCCAGGAAGATCGTGATTCAGTCACGTTCGTGCACAAGGGGAACATCATGAAGTTCACCGAAGGTGCGTTTAAAGACTGGGGTTACGAATTAGCGGCAAATGAGTTTGGTGCGACTCCACTCGACGGTGGTCCTTGGCATGAACTAACCAATCCGAACACAGGCAAGCAGATTGTTATCAAAGACATGATCGCTGACGCGATGCTGCAACAGATTCTGACACGACCAGATGAATATGACGTGCTTGCGACAATGAATCTGAACGGTGACTACATATCAGATGCATTAGCTGCCCAAGTAGGCGGTATCGGTATTGCACCTGGTGCAAACATAGGTGATCGTATCGCACTCTTTGAAGCGACCCACGGCACGGCGCCTAGATACGCGGGTCAAGATAAAGTAAATCCAGGCTCCTTAATCCTATCTGCAGAAATGATGTTGCGTCATTTAGGTTGGCGCGAAGCGGCCGACTTGATTATTCAAGGAATGGAAGGTGCAATTGGCGAAAAAACGGTTACTTACGATTTCGAACGATTGATGAACGGTGCGACACTCTTGAAGTGTTCGGAGTTCGGCGACGCAATGATCGCCAAAATGTAGAAAAACAATTAGGTTCTAAACGAACGCAGAACATTCGCTCAAAATACTGCCTATTACGCGATTCAGGAATGCGACGCTACTATCCAGATTGCATACTGCAGATTGATTGAGTTTTTAGGATTTGTGTAAACTATTTATTGTTAGCCAATAGAAAACAAAGCACTTAACGACGCTATGCCCGCAGATTCCGACGACGATCTAGTCATTGAACGCGGCGTAAAGGTTGAACCGGCTAAGCCGAAACTCGAAAAACCACCCATGTACAAGGTCATTCTCTTGAATGACGATTACACCCCGATGGAGTTTGTAGTTCACGTTCTAGAATCGATCTTCGGTATTGACACCGAACGTGCAGTTCAGTTGATGCTCGCGGTACATACACTAGGTAAGGCGACGATTGCTATCTACCCGCGTGAGATCGCGGAAACCAAGAGCGAACGCGTCAACGCGTATGCGCAGCAAAACAACCATCCATTACTGTCTAAAATCGAGAAAACTGATTGACTTATCTCGTGTCTACTTGAAAATGGGGGCAAAATCACCACATTTGCTATGAGCGCTCAAGCGACTGGTCATTGCGCAAGGCTAACGCGATGCGAAGTTCACCCACCTTTAGCCACTGCATTCTGATAGGCAAGAAGCGCCACACTAATGATCGATAAAGAACTAACGGAAGCTATCAACGAAGTCTCTATGCACGCCATGCAAAAGCGGCATGATCTTCTCACGACGGAGCATCTTCTGTATGCGCTTCTGAACATTCCAGATGTCATTGACATACTGGAAAACGTATTGGTAGATATCGATTTACTTAAGAAGAATCTGGAAAAGTACCTTGATACGCATATTACGATGCGTTCGCAAGGCGACCCGGATAAGCGTCCTGACCATTCTTTAGCGTTCATGCGAGTGATGCAACGAGCCCTTTTCTCCGTTACGCAGAGCCAAAAGAACGCTGTCGTTCAGGGGCGACATGTACTTATCGCACTATTTACTGAACGAGAAACTGAAGCGTACAAAATGCTCCAAGCCCAAGGGGTAGACCGCACCGACGTTATTCGGTATGTCACGCACGGTGCTTCAAAACGGCGTGAAGATGCAATGGCAGAAGGTCAAGGCTCCTCTACCGGAAACCGAGACGAAGAACAGGAAAAGGAAACCGAATCTGCACTATCCAGGTTTACTCTCAATCTGAATGAACAAGCGCGCGAAGGCAAGATCGATCCGTTGATTGGACGTGACATTGAGCTCGAACGCGTGTTGCAGATATTGTGTCGACGCCGCAAGAACAACCCGTTACTAGTTGGTGAATCAGGTGTTGGCAAAACCGCGATTGCTGAAGGATTAGCGAAGCGAATTACCGACAGTCAAGTTCCGGAGATCGTGAAAGACGCCGTGATCTATGCACTGGACCTTGGCGCATTGCTTGCAGGTACGCGTTATCGCGGTGACTTTGAGGAGAGATTTAAGGCTGTCCTTAAGGAATTGACCGAGGAAAAACGAGCGATTCTGTTCATCGATGAGATACACACGGTGATTGGAGCTGGTTCAGCGTCGGGTTCAGTTTCTGATGCCTCCAACATGCTCAAACCAGCGCTCGCAAACGGCGATATTCGATGCATGGGGTCGACGACTTTCAAGGAGTTTCGAGGCATCTTCGACAAAGATCGGGCGTTGTCACGTCGATTCCAAAAAGTCGATATCGGCGAACCAAGTGTTGACGACACCTACAAGATCTTGAAAGGTCTGAAGAGCCGATACGAGGACCATTATTCGTTGAGGTTCACCGATCGAGCGCTACGCGCTGCGGCTGAGCTTTCGGCGAAATACATCAACGAACGTTTTCTCCCCGACAAGGCGATCGATGTCGTCGATGAAGCAGGAGCCTATCAAAAACTTCAGTCTCCCAGTCGCCGGAAGAAATCGATTGGCGTAGTCGATGTTGAACAAATCGTCGCGAAAATCGCCCGAATTCCGTCTGCACAGGTCACGTCCACCGACAAGGAGAACCTTCAGGACTTGGAAGAAAAACTGCGTATGGCAGTGTTTGGTCAAGACGACGCGATAAAGACTTTGGCATCGGCGATCCGACTTGCACGCGCTGGTTTACAGGTCGACGAAAAACCCATTGGCTCGTTTTTATTCGCGGGTCCTACGGGGGTAGGAAAGACTGAAGTTTGTCGCCAGCTCGCTCGGATCATGGGTGTGGAGCTTCTTCGCTACGACATGTCGGAGTACATGGAGCGCCACACCGTTTCACGCTTGATCGGCGCGCCTCCGGGTTACGTTGGTTACGATCAAGGTGGATTGCTAACGGAAGCAGTGACTAAGAACCCGCATTGTGTCGTATTACTCGACGAGATCGAGAAAGCACATCCCGACGTGTTCAACCTCCTTCTACAGGTGATGGATCACGGTACGCTTACAGACAACAACGGACGAAGCGCAGATTTTCGAAACGTCGTATTGATCATGACGACGAATGCTGGCGCTCAGGAAGCTAGTCGTTCCTCAATGGGTTTCACTGAGCAGGATCACACGACCGATGCTAGCGAAGTCATCAAGAAGATGTTCACGCCGGAATTTCGAAATCGGATGGATGCGATCGTTTACTTCAACGCTTTGCCGATGGAAGTCATTCGAACGGTAGTTGACAAGTTCTTAGATGAGCTTCAAGCGCAACTCGACCACAAGAATGTCGAGTTGGAGGTGTCAAACGAAGCGAAAGAGTGGCTTGCGGTTAATGGATTCGATGAAAAGATGGGGGCGCGCCCGATGCAACGCCTCATTCAAGAAGAGATAAAGCGGAATTTGGCAGACTTCATCCTATTTGGCGAACTCGCGGACAATGGTGGAATCGCGGAAGTCAACATCGAAGACGACAAAATCAAGATCACAACTCGTCCGCACAAGAGTCGTCAGCAACCGCAGGAAAAAGAACCGGAGAAAGAGCCGACGAGTTAATCCCTCAGCTCATTGCGTAGGTCGGCTATTTCCGAAACGTGATTCGACCTTTCGTTAAGTCATAGGGTGTAAGTTCGACTTTAACGCGGTCTCCCTTCAAAATGCGAATGTAGTTTCGTCGCATCTTGCCCGAAATGTGGGCGGTAACCACATGGTCGTTATCGAGACGGACACGGAACATGGTATTTGGCAATACGTCTTCGACCTGCCCATCCATTTCCATAGGTTCTTGTTTTGGCATCTAATACCCAAATCTGACAGCGACGGTATTGTAAGACCCTAGCCGTAATTTACATGCTTCGGTTAGGAATTAACGGGTTTATTCCTCTCTATTCTCAAAACGAACCCACTCGTCGTCAATCAGTCGTTCCTGTGGTTGAAAGTCCATCTTGTACCTCATATTTTTGACAGCGTCGAGTGAAAAGCCGAGATAGAGGTGGTCGAGCCCTTCATTTCGCGCAATTTCGATTTGCGTCAAGATGGCGAACGTGCCGAGGCTTCTTTCACTTAAATCTGGATCAAAAATAGTGTAGTTGGCGGAGAATCCGTCGAGTAAACGGTCTGTCTGCGCGATGAACACGAGTCGCTCATCAATAAAGCCATAAAGATGAAAATCGTATCGATCCGGCTCTAGATGCAACATCGTGCGGAGCGTATTGAAGTCAGGAGGATACATCGAACCGTTTGTATGCCTTGTATTAATGTACTTGTCGTAGAGCTGAAATGCTTCGTGGTCACTAACGAGTTTTTCCTGACTCACTTCGATTCGCACGTCTTCGTTGGCACGAAGAATCCGTCGGAACCGTCGTTTCAACTTAAACTCTTGCACGAGTACTCGTGTAGAGATACAAGCTTCGCAGTTAGAACAGTAAGGTTTGTATACCAGCCGACCTTGCCGTCGATACCCGTGAGATCCGAAGTCATGCCAGAACGTTTCGATGAGCGAATCTCGGAGGGATAACTCGTCTGATCCATGTTCGGGAAAAACCACATGGAAGAGAGTCTCCGTCTTACCTTCGATGTAAGGACATGGCTGTTGAGAAGCAAGCAGTTTAGGTCCGACGGGGTTCACGAGTTACCTCACAGGTTGCCAACTAGGCATGGCTTTGGAGTCGCGAATCTCATCGATTAGAGTAAAGAATGCGTTCCGCGGAATGTTCCGTGCACCAAGCGATTCGGTATGGTCGTTCAGCACTTGACAATCCATGAATTGAAATCCACACCGCTTAAGATGAGTCACGAGGTGCGCGAGAGCGACTTTAGAAGCGTTGTCTTCATAGTGAAACATCGAGTCGCCAATGAAAATACCGTCGACATCCATGCCGTAGACGCCGCCGACCAATTGACCATCGCGCCATGCTTCGGCAGAATGCGCGATCCCGAGCTCGTGTAGTTGCTGTAGTGCGTCAATGAGTTCAGGATCCAACCAAGTTTGAGCTCGGTCGGCACATCCATGAACAGTATTCTTGAAATCTTGGTCGAAAGTCACTTCGAATCTTCGCTGACGCAGGTACTTCGCTAGCGAGTGCGAAACGTGAAATTCGTCGAGGTCGAGGATTGCACGAGGATCTGGCGACCACCACATGCGAGGTGCTCCAATATCGTTCCACGGAAATAGTCCGTGTTTCAAAGCGTGCAGATAGAAATCAACAGTCACGGGTACGTCGAGTTCAAGTGCAGTAAACGAACGCCAAAAATCGTCATCTACTAGCTGATCAAGTGTTGCGGCTAGCGATGCTGAACGACCTTGAGGTTCGGACTCGCTCATGCGTTACGGGCTTCCAGGTATTTTTCTGCATCAAGCGCTGCCATGCAGCCAAAACCTGCGGAAGTAACGGCTTGGCGATAGACGTGGTCTGCGACATCACCGGCCGCGAATACGCCGGGGATGCTTGTTGCGGTTGCGTTCCCATTCTGACCACTAACTATCCTGATGTAACCGTCACGCATATCGAGAACACCGTCAAAAATGCTGGTATTTGGCGTATGACCGATCGCGATAAAGACGCCGGAGAGTTTTATGTCGCGCGTGGCGTCCGATTGGACATTACGAATTCTCATACCCGTGACACCGGCGTCATCACCGAGAACTTCATCTAGGACATGGAACCAAATCGGTTCGATTTTTCCAGCGTCGACCTTTGTGAATAGTCGGTCTTGAAGCATCTTTTCGGCGCGTAATTCATTGCGTCGGTGTACGAGCCAGACCTTGGAACAAATATTCGAGAGATAGAGCGCTTCTTCAACGGCGGTGTTACCGCCCCCTATTACCGCTACTTCCTGGTCTTTAAAAAAGAAACCATCACACGTTGCACATGCACTTACGCCGCGCCCCATATAGTGCTGTTCACTAGGCAGACCTAGATACTTGGCAGATGCGCCGGTCGCAATGATGACCGCGTCAGCCTCGAATTCGGTGTCGTCGCCGGAAAGCACGAGTTCCTCGTGGGAAAAATTGACAGAATGAATCTGCTCGTTGATAACCTCAGTACCGTATTTCTGGACGTGGTCGAGCATTCGGACCATCAAGTCAGGTCCTTGTAAGCCATCGCCGTCACCAGGCCAGTTGTCGACGTCCGTTGTTGTCGTTAGCTGACCGCCCACTTCCACACCAGTTATCAATACGGGTCGAAGGTTCGCGCGTGCGGCGTACAACGCAGCCGTGCACCCCGCCGGTCCAGAACCGAGCACGATTAGTCGGTGTTTCGCGCGTTGCGTCATGGTGATGAAGCTAGCGCGGCATCAATCGCAGTAATAAACTGACCCGCTTTGCGGTGCGATCCTATAAATTCTCTGACGGTTTGGTCTCGATCATTGGTTGCGCGAAGGTTCCCTCCCTCTTCCTTGAAATACGCAAGGAATTTCTCGAAGTCTTCTATCCGCATCGCGTGATAGGCTCGTAATAGCACGTAGAAGTCGTGGTCGCCTTTGAATTCCTGACCGGTTTGCGAAGGCGTGATCGTACCGAGGAATTCCTTGACGCGACCGTCAGTCCATACCTCGTCGATGACTTTCTGTTTATCAGGTCGAACTTTCGGCGCGGTCTTCATAGGTAGCAAATCACAACGTAGGTCAAAGTTTACAAGACGCGCACGTCGCGTGACGATATCAATTAGTCGAGGGAGAGGTTTATTCGATTCAGTAGTGATCGGAACTATTCAGAGTAGATTGCATCGTAAATATCGTGTCGGCGCCGGACATTGATACGCATGTCGAATGGTCCCTTTCGCATTGAAGGATGGTGTGTCCTTGAGTCTATCTCGACGACGATTGTCACGGTACGATGAGAAACGTGATTAGGCGGTTCAATTTAAAATCATTGGCACAATCCCTTAGAACCAGCGTTATTCGCGATCGCCGTGTGTGAGCTACGACAATTACGCTTGTTCGAAATTCCCCGACTTAGTGTCCTGTGACTGCAGTGCCGTCAGATACGTCAATCAGTGCCATTGTCGAAGGCGTGGATCTATGCCGCACATTCGAAGTCGGCGATACGCGAGTACGGGCACTCGATCATGTAGATATAACGATGGAATCTGGGGACTTCGTCGCCGTGATGGGTCCGTCAGGAAGCGGGAAGTCGACACTCATGAATATCCTGGGGTGTTTGGATCGACCGAACAGTGGTTCCTATCGCCTGCTGAATCATCAGGTGGCTGACATGGACGATAAGAGCCTATCGGCTATTCGTAATCAACACCTTGGTTTCGTGTTTCAGAGTTTTCATCTACTACCGAGACTGACGGCTCTAGATAACGTACTTTTGCCATTACGGTTTGCTAAGCAGGATGCCGCAGCGTCGCAGCACCACGCATTGGATCTTCTTTCCCGACTGGGGTTAGATGATCGACTCGACCACCGACCCAATCAACTGTCTGGAGGGCAACGCCAACGAGTCGCCATAGCTCGAGCACTCATGGCAAAACCAACGCTCTTGCTTGCGGACGAACCGACTGGAAATCTCGATTCCAAGACTGCTGGGGAGATATTGGAATTGATGCTGTCGTTCAATCGTGAAGGACAAACTATCTTGCTGGTCACCCATGAACGGTCGATTGCGTCGTTAGCACATCGTATCGTGCATATGCGAGATGGGAAAATCGAAGGCGAAGAGCTTAACTCATGAATTTGCCGTACGTTACTAGTAGGAGCCTTGGACTTCGTTCAGTGGTGCTCTTCGTAACAGCATGTTTGATGCATCCCGTAAGTACATACGCCGGCGCGCCTTATCTAACAGGCGTTATCGAAGACGGAGATTCTCAGACCATTGAAATGCCGAACCTTCCGTACACGTTTAGAAGCCAAGTTGAGTGGCTTTCACCTGAGGGTAGTCAGGTTTACGAGGGAGATGTCGTAGTACGGATTCATCCGGGGAGCCTCATCGAGATGGCAGAAGTGCTCGAAACAGCGTACGAGGAGCAATTGGTATCGGCTGAAACTGCTCAAGCAGAACACACGTTATGGATTATTGACGCGGAAACAGCACTCGAAGGTGCTAGAACCACCCGAGATATCGCTTGGCTAGACGCACAGGTCCCCGCTTCCGCCGTGACGGAATTAATCTACGACCGAGCGCAACTAGCGCTTGAGAACGCAGAAAACGCATTGCGTCTCGCCGAAGAAGCGCTTGCTAATGCTGAGCGCAAGTTTGATGAACTCAAACCGGTGCTAGAGGTTCGAGTCGGGCAAGCCGAAACGTCACAAATACGGGTGCGCGAGGCATTGGATCGATTAACTATTCGAGCAGAACGTGCCGGAATCGTGATTTACGCAGAAAATGAATTTGGTGGTATGAAGATCTTTCCGGGTGAAACGCTCATGCCAGGCCAAACGATCGTCACGATTGCTTCGGGCGAACAGCCTCAATTCGTTTTCTGGGTGCATGACGCAGACATCAATCAATTGAATGAAGGGCAGAGGCTTTCAGTCGTCGCCGACGCACTTCCTGACCTAGTTATTGAAGCGGAAGTAGAGTGGATAGCGAATTACGCGAGCGAGCGTGAGCATTGGAGTCAAGGTGGGTACTTCAAACTAGTTGCCAAGCCAATTTCGACGACTCCGAGCAGTTTTATTCCTGGTATGGCCGTCTCCGCTGAAGCGCTCTGATGTTGCGACCTCTAACTTTAACCGTCTCTTTATGTTTGGTCTCAACAAACCTAATTGCGGATTGGCTAGTCGTTGAGCGGGGAATACACCCGGTGACGATCGAGACGTCTGGCACTGTCGCTTCTAAGGACAGCGTTCGAATCACGCCACCACCAAGTTTCTTCTGGAATATGACGATCGGCGAGATTGTGCAAGAAGGTACGCATGTGAATGCTGGGGATTTGGTAGTCCGTTTTGAAGGTACACGCGAAGACCAACGGTTGATGGAAGTGACGCAACAGTTACGCGTGGCACAAGGTGAACTTGCGTCACTTGAAGAGAAACACAATCAACAAATCGAAACTGAAAGACTAAATCTTGCTCAAGCTAGGAGCGAAGCCGAAAAAGCACATCGAAAAGCAACGCAACCGGTCAATTTGATACCAAGTATTGAATATCAGAAGCTCGTAAAACAGCGTGAACTCGCGGACCGACGCGTCGAGCAGCTCGTTCGACGGGCAGTGATCAGCGAAAAAGAACGGGAGAGTCGCAAACGTAAATTAGAGCTTGCTGCAATTCGCTCAACTCGTGCCGTCGCGGCTGCGCAGGCGAATAAGGATCTGCATACGGTTCGTGCACCGCGTGCCGGAATTGCTCTAATAGGAACGAATTTCAGTGGCGAAAAATTCGATGTCGGCTCGACAACACAAGCAAATCAGGTAGTCGTTGAACTGGTAAATCCGGCGGTGCTAGAGGTTCATGGCGTTGTGCGGGAGGGGCAAGCGGCTCAAATTGCAGTTGGTCAGAGCGTAAGAATGTCTGCTGACTCCGCTGGGGGACTCGAATTCACGGGCACGATCGAGTCGATCGGTGACACAGTCCGTCGTTTGTCACGTTACACGCCAGAAATGATTCGGGATATTCGTGTTGCATTAGACAGAGTTCCCGATGAGGTGAAGTTAGGTGTCTCGGTGCAAATGATCATCGAAGTACGGCGAATGGAAAATGCGATTGCAGTTCCTCGCGATGCGATCCAATATCGAAGCAACCTGCCAGGCGTTATTACTCGGGACGGCTGGCAGCGAGTTCAGCTTGGGGCTAGAAGCAACGGCAAAGTCATCGTAACCGATGGTCTCGTATCGGGAGAGGAAGTTCAGATATGAAAGGTGCGCTTCTGCTTCTTGCTGTAGTCGTTCTCATCGTGTCGTGTGGCGAGAGCGTCAACCCACACATGACGGTCAAAACTGTAACGCAGGATCACATCTTTCTGGTTCAAGCCCGAGGCGAAATTGTCTCTTCAGAATCGATCCCGATTAGTGTCCCTCATACCGTTTCGATGCAACTGAACATCGAGTGGATACTGCCGGAGTACACCGCAGTTACCAAAGGCGACCCTGTCGTACGTTTTGAAGCCGATGAGCTTGCGACACAACGAGGGAACTCGCTGGTGTCCATCGCTAATCAGTCGTTGTTTATTCGAAACCACATGATGGACAGTGCGACTGCTCATACCAAGATTGAACACGAAAGTGCGCGAGTTGCCGGCGAGACCGTCATTGCGCGGACGTTTGCTGACTTTGATCCTCGCTACTTTAGTCGAATCGAGATCATTGACGCGATCGGTGATTTGGACTTTCTAGGGGTTGAGGCGTCGTTCTACGATTGGCAATCCCAGACCCACGACCAGAGGACCACAGCTGAAACGGCTCGTATTCAGGCAGAGCGATCCTCGGTCGAGCTACAGCTGAGTAGACAGGAAAATGCACTGGACGCGACTGAGCTAAGAAGCCCGGTGGATGGCATTTTCCTCCACGCGAGGACACCATGGGGTCAAAAAATAGGTCGTGGACGACCCGCATTCCCAGGTATGGCAGTTGGGATGTTGCCGGTCGACGGCAAATTGGCAGCTCGCATCTATGTGCCTAAGATCGACGCGATTGGCATTGAAGTCGGTCAATCGGTTAAGTTAATTGTGGACGCAGATGTTGATCGTGAGCTAGCAGGTAAGGTCGAGAATGTTTCTCCGATGGCGATTACTAAAAATCAACGAGATCCACGTCAGTATGTCCTTGTAACCGCTTCGTTGAACGACGGTTTACGTGAGGGAGTGAGAATCGGTAGTGCTCTTACGGCCATCATCGTGACCGCGGATCTCAAGAAAGCGATTGTCCTGCCGCAACAAGCGGTGTTCAACGTAAAGAACGAATCAGTTATTTATGTTATGAACGGTGGTCGACTTGACGCACGCACCGTGCAGCTAGGACGGAAGAGTCCGACGCTAGTTGAGGTTGCCGAAGGGCTGACGCCAGGTGAATTCGTGAGCTTGATTGCGCCGGCGGGTGTTGGTACTTAGTTTCGGAATTTTTACTTCGTCTAGCTTGTTCGATGATCGAGGAAAACCCAATAAAAGACGCTTTCAGCTCTATGCGTGAACCTAATCACGTGAACTGTATTTGTATTCGCTCGAGAACTCGATGGATTTAAGAGCCGTCGCGAAATCGATCGTGCCGGATTTTCGGCAAGCTTTCAGTCAACTTTCACACCACAAGTTGCGTTCGTCGTTGACTTTGCTAGGCATGGTGTTTGGAGTGGCAGCGGTAATCGCCATGTTGGCTGTCAGCGAGGGAGGACGTCGCGAAGCGATGAAACTGGTTGAAGGCATGGGAGTTCGCAACCTGATCGTTGAAGCGGACGAAGGGGATGGCGACGAACTCCGTGATCTTCGCATCCATTCCGATGGTTTGTCCACCAACGACGCTATCGCGATTAAAGCGACGATGCCGTTTGTTGAAGCATGGGCTGGCGTGCGTCAGGTCGACGTTTGGAATCTCATCTCCCATGAAGGACAGAGTCAGGCTGAGGTTTTTGCCGTTAGTCCATCATACTTCGCACTATCGGGCCTAGAACCCGTCCAGGGGGATCTGTTTAACGAGAATGATGATGTTCGATTCGCGCAGAAGGCAGTTCTTGGTAGCGTGGCTTCGAGGCAACTGTTTCCTAACGGGGATGCTATAGGAAAACGATTAAAGATCAATTATTTATGGGTAGAAGTTGTCGGCGTACTCCGCGATAGTCAGATCGTGGGTGAAGAATTCCAAGGAGAACAGGTCGGCGGTGAGAGCGAACGCGTATACCTTCCGTTGCAGACAGGATTAAAACGTATGCGGTTAGGGCCATGGTCTTCGGAACTTTCCTCGTTGAAACTCCAGATCGCTGCTGAGGTGTCGCCGGCAGAGGCGGCGAAAGCGGTACAACATTTGTTAGACCGCCGTCATGGTGGACAGGACGATACTCGTATCGTAGTTCCCGCTAGATTGCTCGCACAGCAACGTCAAACGCAGCGTATTTTCACGATCGTGATGTCGGCCGTTGCAGGTATCTCGCTGTTGGTTGGTGGCATCGGCATCATGAACATCATGCTGGCGAGCGTGCTGGAACGGAAGCCAGAAATTGGTTTGTTGCGTGCGGTAGGGGCAACCCAGATGGACGTGGTGCGTCAATTTCTGGTCGAAACAGCTGTCATCGCATTGATGGGAGCGCTCGCCGGCGTAGTGCTTGGTATCGCGATCGCGTACACCATTGCCGGATTTGCAGATTGGTCTGTTGCCTGGTCTTTTCCAACGATCGCGCTCGCGGTTGGTGTCTGTGTTTCTATTGCAGTGGGATTTGGGGTGTACCCGTCGTTGTCAGCGGCAAGGCTTGACCCGGTTGAGGCGCTTCAAGCTGAATGAATATTCTTCGGTGGAACTAGGTTCGAGTGATCGCCTGTTTAATCCAGATTTGAACTCTAGCACGCAATCGCATATGACCCCGATGTAGCTTTACTGACGGACGGCATGTATTTTTTGCTAGTAAATAACTGAATCAGCACTAAAATTCAAGCGTCATTCAAGGAGGAATGATGTCATGGCGCAGTCGGGCACGGAGCCAGTGGCTGTTAGCTTCTACGTCCGCGAAGGTGGGGCGATTCTTCTCGTCGCATTGGCGGTTATATTGCTCCTCGCGTTGGCGAGCTATGTTCCTTCTGCACACGTATCTGATGCGGCTGGCGATCGATTCGTAAACCTCATTGGATCAATCGGCGCCGTTGCTGCGTTTGGGTGTTATTGGGCGTTCGGTGTCGTTTCGTATCTCATTCCAGCTGGCTTGATCTTAGCGTGTGTAGCCGTACTACGAATGCACTCGGATCCAGTCGATTGGTTCAGTATCGGTTGTCGGGTGGGTGGCGCGATGCTGCTCATTTTTGCGACGACCGTGCTGGCAACCTTGCATGTCTCAGGATTAGTCTCATTACCCGCTGGGCCAGGCGGAAATATGGGCGGAACATTAGTTCTCTACACAGTTCAATATGTGAACACTGCGGGATTGACGATTCTGTCTATTGTGGGTGTCCTGATCGCCCTTCAGCTGATCGTCGGTTTCTCTTGGCTTAACGTCTTGGAATGGACAGGACGTTGGGTGATAAAGACGTCAGTGTGGCTGTTAATTGCGTTGAAATGGTTCTATCGTTCGACCGTAGAGGGATATCGTACGTTAAGGGAAGTGTTCTCATTTGACACTCGCAAGCCGTCGAAACGCGCGCAGCCGCGCACTTCGGCTATACCACGGGTCGCACCTACGGTCGGCAATGATTCGACCAGAGTACCCGACCAAAGGAGCGGCGAAACTCTCGGAATTCCACACGTCGATGACTGGAATGAGAATCGAATCGAATCGCCATCGCAATTGGTGATAGACGAGGATCAGTCCGCCCCTGGCGCAAGGGCAGCAGCTGTGCCGCCACGAAACGATATTGAACCCACAGTTCTCACGAAGTTTCCGAGCTTAGAGATTCTCTCGACGCACTCTAGCGAAAGCTCTGCGAACGAGGAAGAGCACCAAGCGCTCATCGCGCTCGGTGAGAGGTTGCGCTCGATCCTTGCTGACTATGGTGTCTCGATCGAAGTGGAATCGATTATTTCGGGACCTGTAGTGTCTCGTTTCGAGATTCAGTTAGCGCCCGGATTGAAGGTCAACAAGATCATCTCACTCGCTAATGACCTCGCCAGAGAAATTGCGGTCAGTTCGGTACGCGTGGTACCGGTAATTCCTGGTAAAAGCGTAGTCGGGATTGAAATCCCAAACCGCTTACGGGCAACAGTTACGTTGAAGGAAGTGCTGGCACAACGTGAGTTCAAAGACGCAAAACGACCATTGACACTCGCCCTTGGAAAGGACATCGCTGGTGAACCGGTTTACGCTGATTTAGAACGCATGCCGCACCTTCTAGTCGCTGGAACCACCGGCTCTGGTAAGTCGGTCGGTGTCAACACTATGCTACTAAGCATGCTGTACCGACTCACACCCGAGGACGTCCGTTTGATTCTCGTCGACCCGAAAATGTTGGAGTTGTCAGTTTACGAAGGTATCCCGCATTTGCTCACGCCAGTCGTCACGGATATGCAGGATGCCGCGAAAGCGTTGCAGTGGTGTGTGGCGGAAATGGAACGGCGGTATCGGCTCATGAAGGAGCTCGCAGTACGCAGTTTGGGTGGATTCAACGAAAAAATCGCCGAGGCAGATAAGCGTGGAAACGAGATACCAGATCCGCTTTGGCAACCAGAATCCGGCGAAGATCAACAAGCGCTCAAGAAGCTACCCTTGATCGTGGTAGTCATCGATGAATTCGCAGACATGATCATGATCGTTGGCAAGAAGGTTGAGCAATTGATTGCGCGGATCGCGCAAAAAGCTCGCGCGGCTGGGATTCATCTCGTGCTCGCAACCCAGCGACCTTCCGTCGACGTGATTACAGGTTTAATCAAAGCGAACATCCCGTGTCGAATTAGTTACCAGGTTTCGAGTCAGGTTGATTCGAGGACGATCATCGACCAAGTAGGCGCGGAGCAATTGCTAGGCCACGGCGACATGCTCTATCTACCGCCCGGTTCCAGTGTGCCGGAACGGGTACACGGCGCATTTGTAAGCGATGATGAGGTATTGGCAGTTATCGCAGATTGGAGGCGACGAGGCTCACCCGATTACGCCTATGACATCATGAACGAGGACGCTACATTCAATCTCAGTGACCTCGGATTCGAAAGCGGCGGCGATGAGGCAGATGAACTGTACCAACAAGCGGTTCAGTTCGTGATCGAGTCGCGTCGCGCTTCGGCATCAGCACTCCAGACCAAGTTTCAGATAGGTTGGAACAAAGCCGCTCGATTCATGGATCAAATGGAACAACATGGGATCGTATCAGTACCCGACCACAAGGGGCGAAGGGAGGTGCTAGCAGCTGAAGATTGAGTATCGATTGGCGCTGTTAACGCGCTGTACGTCCGTGGCATTGACGTTCTTAACAATGGTTTGGATTGGGACAGTGCAAGCCAATGAGTCAGAGGCAAAGATTGAATTAATCGAACGCTTACAGCGAGTTGAGACGTTACGAGCAGCGTTTATTCAGAGGGTATTAGGTGAGAATGGCGAGGAACTTCAGCTACTTGAAGGTGAAATGCTCGCCCGTTCGCCATCACACTTTCGGTGGGAAGTAAAAAAACCGTACGGTTTGAGCTACGTACTTCATCACCTAAACCTTACAGTTGTAGATCCGGACCTGCATCAGGTCACCTACCGGACAATAGACTCACCCGACGAAGTTCCAATTGTCGCGCTGCTATTGCACCGCGATATGAACGTCTTAAACGGCTTCAAAGTAACCAAGCGACGGAACGCCTTCGAACTTGAGCCAATTGACGATATGCAGTTGTTTAAACTGATTACGGTGTATTTCGATGGACTACGTCTCGACGCGATCGACGTACGTGACTCTCAAGATCGCTTGACTGAGTTTAGTTTCCGTGGCGTTGAGGAAAACACCAGTCTGGAGGATGCACTATTCGAAGTAGCGATCGCTGACGACATGGAGGTGATCGGCGAACCGCCTGGAAACCTCACGAACGCGCTAGATGATTCGCTATAGTTGATAGGAATAGTCTAGGTTTTCGGGGTGCCGCTATCCCGCTAACACCACTCGCCGAACGGCTGCGACCTCAACGCTTTGAGGATTTCGTCGGTCAAGACCACCTTCTCGGAGACGATCGACCCCTCGCAACGCTTGCTAAGCAACGCGCCGTTCATTCTATGATCCTATGGGGTCCGCCAGGTACTGGTAAGACTACGCTCGCTCGATTATTTGCGAACAACTCCGATGCTCACTGGATTGCGATTTCAGCTGTGCTGGCAGGTGTTAAAGACGTGCGAGCCGCAATTGAAGAAGCAAAGGCGGAACTTCCTCGTCAAACTGTGCTCTTCGTTGACGAAGTTCATCGATTCAATAAAGCCCAACAAGACGCATTCTTACCGTACGTTGAGTCGGGTATGCTGACATTGATCGGCGCAACGACTGAAAATCCAGCATTTGAGGTAAATTCGGCTTTGTTGTCACGCACGCGTGTGTACGTTTTACATCGGTTAGAGTCGCACCATATTGAAGAGATTGCACGAAAGGCGCTAACCGAGGCTGAGAAACCGCTGAGGTTCACCGATGACGGACTCGCATTGCTGATCGGCATTGCGGATGGGGATGCCAGACGTGCGCTGAACACCATAGAAGCTGCGCTTCGTCTTGACACCAACGAACTCGATGTGGAGGCGATAGAACATGCGGCTGGCCAATCCTTTCGTCAGTTCGACAAAGGCGGCGACGCGTTTTATGATCAGATTTCCGCGCTGCACAAAGCAATCAGAGGAAGTGACCCAGATGCGTCTCTGTACTGGTTCACGCGAATGGTTGACGGAGGGTGCGATCCACTCTACATCGCAAGGCGTCTCGTGCGCATTGCGACAGAGGATATTGGTACCGCAGATCCACGTTGTTTGCAGCTAGCGATTGCGGCGCGGGATGCATATCACCAGTTGGGTTCGCCCGAGGGTGAACTCGCGCTCGCTGAAGCGGTGTTGTATTTTGCGAGCGTCCCCAAGAGTAATGCTGTCGAAGTCGCCTACGAAAGCGCCAAAGAGTTCGTACGTTCGCAGCCTTCTCATCCGGTGCCACTCCGATTTCGAAATGCACCTACCGCACTCGCCAAATCCCTAGGGCATGGCGACGGATACCGATACGCGCATGATGAAGACGACGCCTTTGCGGTGGGAGAACGTTACTTTCCGGACGAAATGGCAGATCAACAGTTCTATTTCCCGTCAGAGCGCGGTGTAGAAAAGCAGATCAAGGCTAGGATGTCTAAACTTCGCGCCTTAAATCAACGCGACCGGCACTAACTTCGTGATTAAGTCGATACTGCTTGTCGCCGGTGCGGGTGCGCTTGGCGCGGTTGCACGTTATGGCGTCATTTCGCTTGCCGCATGGCAAGGATGGACTCCGTGGGGTACATTCGCGGTGAATGTGTTCGGTTGTTTTGCGATTGGTGTCCTAGTCGCGGCTGCGAGCGAAGCTGAATGGTTCGAAACTTACGGTCGGAATCTCCTGGTGTTCGGATTTCTCGGCGCTTTCACGACATTTTCAGCATTTTCGATGGATACGCTTCAGCTTGCACAGGAAGGAAAACTCCACGTTGCGATCCTCTACGCGACGCTGACAGTAACTGCTTGTCTTGCGGCAACCTATACAGGATTAAGGCTGGTTAATCACTGATGTTAGATCCTCGTGTGTTACGGCGTGAGCCGGAGGCGATAGCTCAAGCGTTGAGTAAACGCGGCGTGGCGTTCGATCTCGATGTCTATAAGGAACTTGAATCGTCTCGTCACGACCTGCAAACTGAAATGGAGACTCTACAGCACGAGAGGAATGAGGTCTCCCGGACGATCGGTCAAGCTAAACAAGACGGTCTTGATATCGAACCACTGCGATTGAGTGTCAGTGAGATCGGTTATCGGCTGGATGTCATTAAGCAAGAATTCGGTAAGATTCGCGAAGAACTTGATGCCTTCTTGCTTTCGATTCCCAATATACCTCATGAGTCGGTACCGGAAGGACAAGACGAAGAAGACAACCTCGTTCTCCGCAAATGCGGGGTAGTGCCCGAGTTTAACTTCGAACCAAAAGATCACGTCGACCTTGCGCCCGATCTTCTAAACCTAGAACTGGCTGTAAAAATAAGTGGTAGCCGCTTCAGCGTACTCCGCGGACCGCTAGCGAAGCTCCAACGAAGTCTGACGCAGTTTATGCTGGACGTTCATACTGAGCAGCACGGTTACGAGGAGGTGTACGTTCCGTTCATCGTCAACGCAGCATCGATGACTGCCACAGGACAGTTACCGAAATTTGCCGAAGATGCGTTTCATGTAGAACACACGGAACCCATGTACCTGGTACCTACTGCGGAGGTTCCCGTCACAAATTTCGTGCGCGACGAGATCTTGAACGTAGACGACTTACCGATGAAATTCGTAGCGCATACGCCTTGTTTTCGTAGCGAAGCCGGATCCTATGGCAAGGACATGCGCGGCATATTTCGGCAGCATCAGTTCGAGAAAGTTGAACTCGTCCAGATTGTCTCACCGGATGTGTCCTGGGACGCGTTCGAGGAACTACTCGGTCACGCAGAGACGATTCTGAAAATGCTTGAATTACCGTATCAAGCCAGCGTCCTGTGCGGAGGCGATTTAGGTTTCGCGGCGGCAAAAACGATCGACCTTGAAGTCTGGCTTCCCAGTCAACGTCGTTATCGTGAGATTTCAAGTGTCAGCAACTTTCTTGATTTCCAGGCGCGTCGAGCACAAGCACGGTTCCGACGTAAGGTAGGCGAACGGCCGGAGCTTGTACACACCCTAAATGGATCTGGACTTGCGGTAGGGCGATCTCTCATCGCATTGATGGAGAACTATCAAAACGGCGACGGTTCAGTGACCATTCCAGATGCCTTACGAAGTTACATGGGTGGAATTGACTCTCTGAATCTCATCGATTACGACGGCGATAGGTAATGGCGCAGTTGCCGCTGTTTCTAAACAGCGCCAAGTTGCGATGTCTGATGATCGGTGGCGGAACCGTCGCCGCTCGAAAGTTAGAGACCCTGGTGAAGCACGGTGTATCTTGTCGAATTGTTGCGAAGTCAGTCAATGAGGAAGTTCAGCAACTTGTGGTTGAGAACGAGCTTTCGATTGAACTGAGATCGTTTGCCCCCTTCGACCTTGATGAGGTCAATCTGGTCATCGCCGCCACAAACGATAAAGAAGTTAATGCACAAATTGCGGCTGCATGTGCTTCGCGATCGGTGATGGTGAATGTAGTCGACGACTACGAACTATCGACTGCGACGTTCCCGGCAATTGTCGATCGATCTCCCGTCCTTGTGGCGGTATCAACTGACGGGCGATCGCCAACGTTAGCGCGTCGCATCAAATCGAAGCTCGAAG
Organism: Candidatus Azotimanducaceae bacterium; assembly: GCA_965220235.1. Classification (GTDB taxonomy): domain Bacteria; phylum Pseudomonadota; class Gammaproteobacteria; order Pseudomonadales; family Azotimanducaceae; genus Bin55. The sequence continues at coordinate 1,762,173 of OZ244815.1, forward strand.
GTCACCTTAGCGAAGGACTTGGGCGACTCGCCGAGTACATCTCCGTTAAACGCAAAGAACATGGTGGAGCGGTTTCGCGTCCTCTCTGGGATGCAGTAATAGATTCCACGATCCCGGATCTACTCGAGCGTGGCGATGAGGGGGGTGCGGAAGACCAATTTAGACTCCTTCAATCCGATACCTCGACCAAAAAAGGTCTAGTCTCTTTGGTGGGCGCAGGTCCAGGCGATCCAGCGCTTCTGACCCTCAAAGCGATACGATGCATGGAACGTGCGGATGTCGTTTATTACGACAACTTGGTCTCCAGTGAAGTACTCGATCGCGTGCGCAAGGATGCGCAAAGAGTTTACGTTGGCAAGAAACGTAAGTTCCTAGGCATAAGACAAGCAGAAATTAACCGTTTACTGAGGGATGATGCGCTCGCTGGAAAACGCGTTGTGCGTCTCAAGGGAGGCGACCCGTTTATGTTCGGTCGCGGCGGAGAAGAAATTGAGTCGCTGATCAGCGATGGCATTGACTTCGAAGTCGTCCCTGGTATTACCGCTGCTCTCGGTTGTGCAGCGTACGCAGGAATTCCACTAACGCACAGGGATTATTCCCAGTCGGTTCGTTTTGTGACCGGCCACCTCAAAAGTGACGAAATCCATCTCGATTGGCCGGAGCTCGCGCGACCTGAGCAGACACTCGTGGTTTATATGGGACTAGCAAATCTCAGGTTGTTCACAGACAACTTGATCGAGAACGGATTGGGTCCGGACGTTGGGATCGCGGTAATTTCGCGAGGTACGTTCTCGGACCAGAAAGTCATCAAGTCAACCGTTGGCGAAATTGGCGTCGAGATAGAACGTCATGAATTGGTGAGTCCTACGACAGCGATCATCGGCAACGTCGTGGCGTTTAGTGATCGCCTCGAAGGCGATAAAACCTCTTAGTAACGACCGCCTAACTTAGTGTGGTCCCAAGTAATGTACCTTTCCGGTACGAAGCGGAGCGCGACTCGCTTTTGTGCGGTACCTTGTACCGATTCGCGTAATTTTTCACGCTGAGAGTCCGTCAATTCTCGCCCACGGGAATTGATTTTCACTAACGCATCGACAACTAACTCAGGGTTGTCGATTATCTCGGTGTGCGAATAGACGACAACGCCTTGGAGTTCCGAATACTGTGTCCCTGACTCGATCAGCAAGCTCGCTTTGGGATCTCGTCGCCAATTAAGTACCTTCTGACTCTTACCAAACGTGGTACAGAGTAGACTCTCGTCATCGTCGATACCAAACCACATCGGCATGGGGTGCGGATACCCATTTTTGCCGTTCGACACGATGATGAGTGTCTGTGCCTTGTTGATGTACTCCTTGCGTTGTGCATCGTCCATTTCAATGAGACTGCGGCGGGATGGCATGATTACTCCGTAGTTGCTAAAGTGAATTTTGGCTTAGGTTAGGTGACTCGTTCTGACTCGCTTGCCTAGCTAAGCTGATTGAAATGGGTTTGATATTGATTATTGTCTCTGTAACAACAATGAAGCGATAGTTACAGGTCTTGTGAGGTATCTGCCTCCCAAAATTCACCAATCTCCCTCGCAAGTAACTCGATCCGTCGACGACACGTGCTTCGACTACTCGCCAAGACATATCCGTTTGTCGAACCAAGATTTCGATCCCCGTTGAATTTGTGAACTGCCCCCACAAGTGGGTGTGAGAGCATCTCTAGAAGCAGTTTGATTTCCGATTCGGAAACCTCTGGCTCTTCGTCATGCAATACTAATTGAATGTCCCTCGCTGACATTGGTCCATGCTGATTAGTCTTTTCTGGTAATAGCCCACAGATCGTCGTTGCAACTCTTCGAAGTCGCATGTAATGGTCTGCCTGTTCAACGACTGAAGACAGATCGATTTCACCTGGGTTAGCAAATAGTTGTCTGTATTCCACTAGGCTTAACTGACCGCCGGCGTGTGTCCTGCAGAGCTCTACTAATTGGTCTGCTGACAGTACGCAGACTGAGAATTCCTTGGCTCTGAGGAATAGTCTTTGTCCGGTAGGACGGGGAGCAACCAGCAAGGAATAGTCAGCTCTATGCAGTTCTCGATGGTCTTTCAATGTCGCCCAGTCGACTTGACCATCGCTCAAAGACCCACTAGCGGTTGTCTTGGCATCTACTGCCACGCGATAGAGCGCGTCCCTTCCGAGCGGTGCAGTCAATAACACATCCGTTTTACCTGAACCACTGATATGTTCCGAAACGTAACCGATGAATCTAAATGCATCCCGAACTGCGCGTTCAAATCGTGTTGGGTTTCCACTATCAGTAGATGAAGCTAGTATCTCCGAAGACAAGATATCGAGATTGGTGAGCAAGGGATCCTGCCTCGACTCCCCAACGCGAAATTCAAGAGTTTGTGTCTTATCCCGTTGTTGAGTTAACAATTTACTGAGAAGATCGTGTCCATCCGGTGTCAACTCTAATCCATGACTTGACGTTTCGATCAGATTGGCTGATTCAAACCAACCACGACGGTTGTTAATTTGTGTCTGAAGTTGCCAATCAATTCCGTAATGTGTAGCTGCCACCTGTCGCAACTGTTCTATTGACTTAGGATCTTCCAATTCACTAAGCATTTCTCCCATGAACTTGACGTGCCTGTGCATAACTGCGATTATTTGCTTGTCCTCACCACTCTCGGCAAGCCATGTTCTTGTCTGCTCTTCTAATCGCATTATTCCTTCGGGTTGGTTAATTAGGCCTGCTTTCTCTAAGAATCTCAATCGCATCTGCGCACTACGCTGCGACAGGTCGTATTCAGCACACATCCAATTGACGAGTTCCGAAAATGTCAGAGAACTCTCGTTAATCGTGTAGCAAATCGTGCGCAGAGAGTGCATGTAACCCGAGTATCCGCCTGGCATCGGTTGCACAGCGTTGGCTCGCTGATCCCAAGGAAGTATGTCAGCTACCGCGTCGTTGGATGCCAATTTCGTGTCCTCTATTACTTTGGATCTAATGATTCAGCAGATTCGGTCGTGACGTTTCTAAAGTGGGTTTCCGTAGATATCTACTTCGTCATACCGTAGAAGACTAGGGTCGTACTCTGGTTGTCGATCGAAAATCTGTGGTGCGCCCCATTTGGCCGGAATCGTTTTGTCGTAGTCCGATGGTAGTTCACCAGACGTGCGTTTCGACAGTTCGTCGTGCAACGGTAGGAACACCCGACCGAGATCTGGTGGCATTGGACCTCTGCCGGAGGGTTGGGTCTGTTCTGCGGGTCGAAGATTCAGTTCCTTATCGAATCGGAACGCCTGTTGCTGATATGTGTTTTGGGCTACTTTTTCGGCGTCGGTCATATTCGCTACGACGGTGCGACCAACCGGGATTACTGGTGAGTACATCGCCATCGTGAGCATGTCGGCTGGTTGGCTATCGTCGGGCAGGGGACCCGCGCCGACGGTCAGTTTTCCGTGTCGGCAACGGACCCAGAAACCTCCGTGGGATCCGTCAGGAAACGCGTACTTCGGTGTATGCGTGAATTCCTCGGAAAACGTGAAATCGACGTTCTTAATTGGATCTCGATATTTATCTGATCGCGCGCGAGTCGTGAGTATGGCTCTCGCGTTTGACACCCATTCCGGAGTCATGAAGACGAACCTCGGCATGGTGCGTTCTGCCATAGCGTCATTGACCGCTTGCCAAATGGAGTGGAGAACGCGGTTGGACGGTTGATTGCCGAACATCTGGAATCGACCAAGGCTGAAGAGACGATTTCTCGCCGCGTCGATGACTTTAGGATCTTTACCTTGAAAAACCAAACGCGCCATGTTGCTCATGAGCGAATGATCCCCAGTCATTTTCATGTCGCATTGATCGTCAGGTAGTTCCTCCGCGAGGATCTCCGCACCTCCGTTTTTAAAGATCACGGTGTACGCCAGCGTGTTTCCGACATGAAGATACGCTGGCGCATTTCGTGCGACTTGAGAGAACGAGTGTTGGCCTACATCCTTCAATTGGTCGCGGTATCGGTCGACTTCCTCGTCTAGAACATCGCGTGCCGCATCGACCCAGTCCTTCGTTGCAAAAGTAAGGTCTCCGATGCTCTCGGGCATCGCAGATGTCAGGACTGAAACAGAACCATTCGCGATCGTCAAGGGAAGTTTCCTATCGTAAGAAGACGCGGAATGATAGAAGGTGCGCTTTCCTGTAACTGTGCGGGGCTTGTTGAATTTCGCGTACTACCCGCTGATGGAAAGTACATTGAAGCTCAGCCAGGAGTTCTTTACAATTTCACCTACGCGTCTGCGAAGAGTCGCCAAGCGATTCGCCCTTAAGAGTCCAAGGCTCAAAGGTCCAGACGCTTTTTTTTGAAGTGCCGCCACAAACTGTGTTCCTATGCTAAGTTGACCAGCTAGGTGCAAAGGGAAAAACCACCTGTGACACCTCTCGCTTTTAACAGACCTAATCACGTTCGTACGACCAATTCGCTAAGATGAATTTTCAAAGCGAGAATGACCCATGCTCGCACTAATGGCTACGAATATATCTTTTAACCCAATCCAAAGAATGTAAGAGCTGCCCACGTATCAGTTAGGTTATAACTAACTGTGACAATCGCAAATAACAAAGAACAACGGTTCGTAATTAAGTAACAGAGACAGAATTTACCGTCTCGTTCTAGTCGCAAATAGGGAGCTGACCCCGCAGCGAGAATACAACTGGCTAGTTTTGAGCTGAAACAGACTTCGACGGTTGCCAAGGTACGTCTGGGTCGTTTACCAAGCGCCAGAGCTTTCCTGGTAAGAGTCCATTCACTGTAGCCCCATTCAATTCTGTCAACAGAAACCATGTCTCGTCGAGGCGTTCACCCAATACACGGGTTAGATCATGTACGGAAAGATCTGACACAACCAACACCGCGTGTGGAAATGGTTGAACCCAGGTTGCTATCGCGTCTATCTCGCTCAGAATTGCTTGAGCTTGCTTTTCCGGGCACAGGTTGCTATGGCAAAAAAGGTACGCTTTCACGATGATGAAACTTCGATCCTTGATATCGTAGGCAGAACTATCGCTCACCGACTCTATGGCAATACTACAAAGTGCACAGCATTAGCGACAACGATCTAGACATGGTTTGATGCTTGGTGCTTCGATATGAGGAAGATGCGGCTCGCGGGAATAGATCTATGAACCGAAGAGAAGCATTGCGCTATTCCCAACGCAGATCGTAAACCCGTGATTAGAAGGTTAGTCGATTTCTCCTCTCCGTTCTACCGATTATTTCTATAGTGAGACGTCAAGATGGATCCCTTTGTGCCGACGGTAATCGAAGGGATTCCGCGCTATAAAGCCATAGAGATCGCCATCCAGATAAAACCTATATACGGTTGAGTGAAGACACCGAACGGCCAGTAGGGTGGCTATCTGTATGCTGCTGCTTGCGTCTCGTACAGATTGGCGTATTGGCCTTCGAGTGCGAGCAGATCCTCGTGCGAACCTGCTTCGATCAATGAAGCTCCGTCTAGAACGATGATTTGGTCCGCCATTCTCACGGTACTAAACCGATGAGACACAAGTAGCGTGATACTCCCATCAGCGCTTCCGTTATCGCCTTCATCGCTACGCCGAATCCCTGCAGCATACCGTTCAAACAATGCGTACTCAGTCTCTGCGTCCAACGCCGCGGTGGGTTCATCCAGTAGCAATAGAAGCGGTTTTTCCCGCATAAATCCTCGGGCGAGGGAGAGTTTCTGCCATTGTCCAAAGCTAACTTCGACGCCTTCGGGCCAACCAGGTCCTAATTGGGTATCTAAGCCATTCTTGAGTTGATCGACGACATCGTCAGCCCCAGCGCGATTGACTGCGCCTGCAACTGCATTGCCATTACTCATCTGTGGCTCGTCACCGATACCGACCGTGGTCTTGGCGTACAGTTCAAACCGGAAGAAATCCTGAAACGCACCGGCTAATCGCGTCCGCCATGCTTGTGGTTCAAAACACGATAGATCTTTGCCGTCTACGAAGATTTGCCCTTCTGTTGGTTGATACATACGGGCGAGTAGCTTCACCAGCGTTGTTTTTCCGGCGCCGTTCTCACCAACGATTGCGATCACTGAACCTGCTCGCAGTTTGACGTTTACGTTCTTTAGTGCATACCTATCAGCACCTGGATACTTGAACGAAACGTTCTTAAACTCAATCTCATGTTCGATTCGATCAGGAACCGGTATGGTGTCTTCTCTAAGTTGCCCTTCAGCGTAGTCTTCAAGCCAGGCGAGTCGTTTAGACCCGTCCATCCAAATCCCGCGCAGGAACCCTAGCTCACCGACAGTTGCACTGATGTAACCCGCGAGCCGAGAACCAACGCCGATCAACAAAAGCGTTTGAGCTGCATGCGCTTCAAGGCCGTAGACGACAAATACGACGGCAAGTACGAAACCTATTCCAAAGATACTCCAGGCGATGGATTGATAGACACCGCTGCCGTTGCGCGCGCGTGATACCGGTCGATACCAATTTTCCCACGTGTCACGTCGGCGTTGAACTAAGTCACGTGTAACGCCAGTGAGACGAACCTCTTTCCCTGGAGGAGCCATGGTCGCCAAATCGAACAGATGACGTGCAAGGCGATCGAACGGTGCGTGTTTCTCTTCAACTGCACGCTCCAAACCAGGACGCCATAGTGAAGATGCAAGACTTGGAATCGCGAACAGAATGAGTGCTAACAGAGCCGGGTGAATCACCACTAGAATCGTGACGGTCACGCCGAGTCTCAGAATCCAGCCAGCAGTCGAGAAGATCGACATATACATGTGGTCGAGAGTGAAAACTTGATCGCGTAAAACCGTCAAGCGGTCGAGGTACTCAGCTCGTTCATGGAGCTCGACGCTCACGATACTGGCTTGGAGTTTTGCTACGTGGGATTCCAGCGCGATCGAGACCCGATCGCGAAAACGACGTTGCGTACGGTCACTGACGACGCGCAACGTCCAGGTTAAGGTCGCAGATGCGCCCATACCGATCGCGCCGATCCACACATAGGTGTTGTTCGATTCGATCAGTCCGTAGCCGAGTAGACCTAACCAGACTGCGTACAGAGCATCCGGCAGTGCCGCAAGCAACGCAAGTGTGAACGAGATGACGAGTAAGGCTGGCTCTGCGACGTATCCGCGTTTCAACGCACGCCACATGGACTCGACCGCACCCGGCATCGGTTCAATTGAGGACATCGAGCTCCGTCTCACTTTCCTCAAAATGCGAGGCCTGTAAATCGAACATCGTTTGGTAACGACCCCCAAGAGCCATGAGTTCGTCATGAGAACCGAGCTCGATGACGCGACCATGCTCCAGTACGCAGATCAGATCAGTCTTGCGTACCGTCGAGAACCGATGGGAGATCAGAATGGTGGTAACGTTCTTGGTTTCTTCGATGACACGATTGAATATCTCAGCCTCACCCCGAACGTCAAGTTGTGCGGTCGGTTCATCGAGTAGAACCAACCCAGCTCCGAGATACACCTGGCAAAGTGCGCGCGCGAGTGCGATCCGCTGCCATTGCCCACCGGAAAAATCAGTGCCACCCGCGTATGCCTTGTTGAGGATTGTGTCAAGCGACACCAAGTCTGCCATCCCGGCTTTCTCTAGTGCACGTAGGATGATCTCGTCAGACGCTTCACCAGTTGGGCAAACGTTCTCTCTTAGGGAGAGTTCAAACCTGACAAAATCCTGGAACACAGCCGTCACACGATTGCGCCACGAGTCGATTGACAGATCTCGCAAGTCAACGCCATCGATTTCAATGGAGCCTTCCTGTGGATCGTAAAGCCGACACAACAGTTTCGCGAGCGTGGTCTTGCCCGCACCGTTAGGTCCAACGATTGCTAGCGTCGTACCCGCCGGGATGGTTAGATTGAAATTCTCGAGCGTGACTTCACCGGTCGTGGGGTAGGCGAACTTGAGGTCTTTGAACTCAATAGCCTTCGCCGGTAGACTCTCCGCCGTTTTCGCGCCATCCGGTAGCTGGCCGGCCTCAGCCATCGACGGTTGCAGTCGTAGAACGGCTCCCGCTGGCGCGGCTGCACCGTCAAGCGCCCAAGAGAGCCCGCCAAATGCGATCATGCTAGCGGTCATCGCAGCCGCAGCAAAGATCACGAGCTCTCTCAGTTCTAGATTACCTTGAGTCGCGTCGTAACCTAAGGAGACGAAGACAACGATGTTTGCCGCAGTCACGATCACCAAGCTGAGAGCCAATGGTCTTTGGCGTAGGCGAGTTGCTTCCCATCGTAAGTCGTGCAATTTGCGCCGATGCGTAGCGAATCGATTGACCACCCAATCCGCTAGACTGAACAGTCGGAGTTCTTTGCTCGCTGGGGGATTAACTGCCATTTGGTATGCGTAATCGGCATGACGCTGTGCCATACGAACTTCGTTTGTCTGTCGGTCACGCCATACGCCACTTTCACGCAGTAAGTAATGCGTCATAAGCCATGCGCCACCGATCAAGATGGGTGCCCACCAGGCGTAGCCGAACAGGAGACTCGTCGCCACCAATCCTGCAACCATTTCTACTAATCCCGCGGCGATGAAGTCCATGGAAACGAATAGAGGCGGCCCACTGATACCTAGATCGAAGTCTCGTGCCATCGCAAGGTCGTTTTGCATCTCTCCGTTTTCAAGATGAGCCATGCCTTGCGGTTCGGTGCACGCCACCGTGAGTCGATCGTAGAGGTACGCAGCCATCTTGCTACCGAGATTCTGACTCACCATGAGGTGCAAAGGTGAAAGGACCTGCACAAGCACGAACATACCGCCAACGAGTGCAAGCGGGAGAACCAGATTGTCGCCGTGTTGAACAGCACCTACGAGCACGCCCATGGCGACAACAAAAAGTGCTGGAAGTAAACCGCGAGCGAGGAGTAAAAACCACCACGCGAACGTAAGCACTGCAGACGCATGCGGAAGCAAGAGCATGTACTTCCACTCGTCGCGCGCGGTCAGTCTAGCGAACATCTAGCGAATCAAACGATTACGTTCTGAGCCATAGATAACCGTGTAAGGATAAACGGCGCGTATTCGATTATTGCGGGACGGTTTAGATGCAATCGGACGGTTTTGGCAATCCACTGATCATCGCGACGTGGCGAGTTGTTTTACTCCCAAATAGCTGCGCTAAAGCAATTGACGAACCGAGATTCGCGGCCACTTCGTTCCGAACGACGCGTACCAGTGGACGCATTGAGAGACTTCGTCCGGTGCGTTCATAGAACAGCCTAACTCCATGAATAACTAGCCAATGATCGTCCGTAAGTGTGATCTGCAATTCGTTCGCAACATCGGATGCAAGTTCTGGAGTCCAAGATTGTGGATTGCGAAGAAATCCATCGTCCGTGAACATCACGGTGCCTTTCTCAGACATGCTCTAGTTCTTGCACGATATCGGTGATTGATTACGCGGTGAAAGAGACTAAACGATCACTCTCAAGCATCGCCTCGATGAGCTGTCCTAATCCACTAACAGTGAAGCCGTCTGCGACTGTATCGTGATCGTCAGCTTGACTAATCCCGCGACGTTGAGCGGCGCTTACACAGAGCACCAACTCAATATCGTGTTGCTTACTCAGATTGAGCCATTTTGTTTGAAGATTTGGTTCATCAAGTGGAGTATCGAAATGGCGAGCACCAATGGTGACGGCTTCTTGATAGAAGAACACACGAAAGAGATTGTGTTCTGAACCCACTACGGACGCCGCGAAGTCAAGTGCTGAGTGGCACGCACGCGTCGATGTTGGCGAACCTTGAACTAGGATGCTTATTTCCATAGTTGGAATTTTGTAAGTTCTTGTCGAACGACATCGTCAAGACTTGCTTCGTTGAATTCATAAGAATATACGGCACCATTTTCAGCGGTTAATAAGTGGAGTCAAATATCATCTCCTGCTGAAGTCAACTAATTCCAAGTTAGTGTTAAGAATCGCAGAGTAAAGCCAGTGCAAACAGAGTCAGAATCCGCAGAACTCTTGTCTGCTAAAGAGTATCAACGCCGACTATCGATTTATGCCGCGGAAGGGGAAGCACGAGCACGTCAACTGGGTAATCGAGGACCGATTCGACTAGATAAGCATGGAAAACTGCACTCTGACATCGTCGAGGCGTACTGGAAGCACGGGTTCTATGTTTTTACGAATGTACTCAGCGAAACGGAGGTGAATGAGCTAAGAAACGACGTGATGAACGTCTTGGAACGTGCTCCCGTCGGTCCGGGACAAACTGTCGATCTTAACGGGAATCCAGCTATTGGCAGCGAGATGAAACGTTTTCCGTATCACTTTGTGAAACCGCTCTCGGACCCGGTTGGCGGAACTGCGAGTTCAGAAGGTCGACATATGAGCAGGATGGCAGAGGCTCAACCAGACAAAGACGCACCAGAGTACGTGGTTCAGATCATCGCGGGAATGTGCCAGTTATTTGAATCAGGTCTTCGTGTATACGGCCATCCTCAACTCCTGGCGGTTGCTGAAGCCATCAACGGACCAGATTTCGTACCTTACAACGATGCGATCTTCGTGAAGCAACCAGGTCTAGGTGGATCAGTAGCATGGCATCAGGATGGAGTTACCCATTGGAACAGTCCGGATTGGGACGAAGGCATACACGGTGTCAATTTCCAAGCTCAGCTGAATCGGACCTCACCGATGAGTTGTCTTTGGGTGGTGCCAGGTACTCACAAACAAGGTCGAGTCGATATCACGGCGATGGTAGAAGCGAATGGTGGGTCCGATCAGTTGCCTGACGCCGTTCCGCTGTATTGCGAACCGGGCGACGTAACTATTGTTAATCGTCAAACACTACATTGCTCATTCGCCAACACTTCTGGCGACTTTCGTATTTCTGTTTCGTGGGGTATGCATCGACGCGCTGCAGTCATCGGTCAACATGGCCACCTGCTTCAACCGAAAGAAGTGATTTACGACGACGAGTTTGTTGACAAACGAGCGAGTGTGATTCAAGTCGCAATCGATGCCCGGCGGCAGTACTATTCTGATGAAATGTCATTCGAGTACCAGCCGCTCAAGAATGTCGCTGAACAGTTTCGCTGGAGTCCAGAGACCTTCGAGAGCGTGATTCGTGACTACAACACGCGCGATATTGGAATTTGAAAAGATGCAAGTCGCGTCTACGAATAATGACCCCGAGTAAGTGCACCAGAGCGCGGCGACGTCTCTTCCGATAGGGATTACATAGATGAAGAATGAGAACGAAGTAGTGGACCCTTTAGCACCTCGTGATATGAACAAACCTCGCAGTCACGGAAATCGAACGGACGGCTGGATCGGAGGACGCCCAGATACGTGGTTCGGTCACTACAGGGAGAATCCTGCAAGTCGAGGAGGAGCCGATGCTAGACGTATGGCAGCTGACAACGATTACGCTAGCGATGTCGCGAAAGACCTTCGTCAAGATGACGCACTCTTTATCAACGGCGACAAAGAGCTTGAAGCTGCCGGACTGACGATTGAGCCTCTTTCACCTGGGATCGGTGTCGAGATTCGTGGGTTTGACATGGCCAAACCCACAGACGCCCAGATAGAACAGATTTGGCGTCTATATTTACTCCGAAAAGTCGTATTTTTCCGCGATCAAGGACATATCAATTGGGATGAACACATCGCGTTTGGGAAACGCTTCGCCGATATCGGATTCGCGTACGGTCGTCAACGAGCGCTAGGCCGAAACTACACCTCACCTAGCGACTATCCAGAGATACTCCGGCTCTATGCGGACGAATCACAACCTTTCGCAGCGGCGAACTGGCACTCCGATGTAACTTGGTCGAATCAACCACCTCTCGGCTCGATTCTTCTCTCGCGAAAATCACCACCGGTGGGTGGCGACACCGTATTTGTTGATTGCTACGCACTGTGGGACAGCCTAAGTCCAACGCTCAAGGAGTTTCTTCAAGGGCGCATGGCAGTTCATGGTCGCGGTGGTCGAGACGAAGCCGCTCACCCAATCTGTCGGACTCATCCGGAAACGGGTAGGAATGCGCTCTACATCAACCCGACATTCACGAATTACATTTGCGATATGGAGCCGGAGGAATCTGCCAAGCTACTAGCGAAGCTTTACGCGAAGATGTATTCAACCCCAGAACACACATGTCGTTTTAGGTGGCGAGATGGTTCCGTCGCAATGTGGGACAATCGCAGTTGTCAACACTACGCTGTGGCGGACTTTTGGCCACACGAGCGAAAAATGGAACGAGTTACGATCGTCGATCGGTCTGAAGAGAACGAAGTGCCGTTTTGGCAAGACGAGAATGGCAAGCGTCACTATAGCGAACGACTCGCTTCGCAGGAGTCAATCGATACTCCCGTAGGTTATGGCGTTGACATCCTGCACGCTCAGAACGACGAGGTATCCGAAGCGTAGAGAGCGGCGTTAGCGCGCGAACTGACGATAAATCCGCTCGATTCTTGAGTGTCCTTGAATCTATGCAGGGCAACGATAAGCAAGTACTGCTTGCATTACCTGAACGACCTGAGCAGGGGAGTAAAGGGATCGTTTTTACGCGCTCGTGGCGGGCTAGCTAGTTTGGTTTGAAATCCGCTCGCGTGAAAAAACTAATTTGGCAACGCTAACTGCACAAAAAATCGGACCTCGACGCTTTTACGCTCTTGGAGCCCATCGGAGTCAGGGATTGGAACCGCGGTATGCAGAGTCGGACAGAAAATATCGTCGTCTGGCGGATGTGAGTCGTACGTCGTGAAGACCAGGGCTTCATCGTTCGTCATAGCCGAGTAGTAATGCCAACGCTGGTCGTCATTCGGTTTGCAGTAGTGGGCATTGAAAGGTCGAGGCATTGCGTTCGGATTTAGGTTGTATTCGAGATCACTCGGCTCAATGGACGTGCGATCGCATACCGCAAGCGGTAAACGCTCCAGCGGTTTTGGTGATACGGACCGCCAAATATTGATCCCAAGATAGTGCTTGTCTTGTGGCATACCTTGTACTTGGCTAAATTTCTCAACGACCTCGCCGGTTTTTTCGTCAATGAAATCGGCATAGTCGTTGTGTACACCGGTTGCACATGGGCCGTATTGCACGCCGTTTTCCCAAAAGTGTTCTTCGAATTGTTCGTTGCGATACGTGTGACTGCTCGTTCGTGGTACAACCGCATTCGGTAGTAATCGTTGTAGCAACTCATGCGTCTCATCGTAATAGACGTCAGCAACTTCCTTGATGTCGGTCCAGTCTTGAACTTTTGAGGGCGAATTGACGAGTAGAAATCCAGATCCACTCGTCAACAGATCGGTGGCATCCTGAGGTTCTGACATGACCCCTTGAGTCAAACGCGCGTCGCGAATTAAGGTCGGCTTGTTGAACCGCGATTTGAGGAACTTTTTCTGTTGCCGCGACGATCCTTGAGATTGTGTCTCGGGGTTGACGAAATTTAGGTTGCCAACGAAATCCAATTTCCTACCTTGAAAGAGATCCACGGGTGCTGCCCGCTCGCTTCGGGCGATCTACAGTGCTTATATTAGGACTTTCGTGGGCACGACAAGCACGGAAGTTGTAGTTGGCGACCGGGAAGTGCCTGTTTAGACAGATCATATATGACGAGACATCGCCTGCTTAAACGTTGTGTTAATGTTGGCTCGTCGCCCGAATTTATGAATTGTCTGTAATTCACGGGATTCGAACGAAATTCATCTATCGGCTACTCTTTCCAACCCCATTTATCGCTACCCATCCTAATTCCTAACTTAAGTTTCGAATGCTCGTACCCATACAGCCGTTAAAAACCGCAGACTTACCCGAACGCACCCGACCGATTCTGGTCATGCTCGGACCCGGTATCGTGATGGCAGGTCTCGCCATAGGTTCCGGTGAGTTGATCATGTGGCCGTGGATTACGTCTGTCGTTGGTGCTCAGTTACTCTGGGCTGCGGCGATCGGCATATTCCTGCAACTCTGGGTCAATATCGAGATCGGCCGTTGGTCCATTGTTACTGGCGAAAGTCCCTTCACGGGTATGGCACGAGTTCTCAAACTCATGGTGTTTCTGTTCGTATTTGTGATATTCGTTGGGAAATTTCTTCCAGGTTGGGCGCGCGAAACCGGCGTCGCGTTGCGTGATCTGATTTTCGGACCTGGGCATGACAGCCCGCCGTGGCTCTGGACCGCCATCATTTTCATAACGGTTGCTGCGATCCTGTTTGGACCGAAGGTGATTTACACCGCTGTAGAACGATGCATCATGGGATTGATCGTCGTGATCATCGTGGGTCTGATCTATGTCGTTTGGGAGATCGGATCAGTAGAGATCTTCGTTGCGATGTGGGAAGGTGTCATTGGGATTTTCAGTTTCCCGGATTTCCCCGTGGATGTGCTGGCGGACGACGGTACGGTCCGCGATCAACTGACCTTCAACCGGTTTTTCGGCGCTGTTGTATTCGCAGGAGCCGGTGGGCTAGGCAACCTTTACTATGCGTATTACTTACGAGAAAAGAACATCGGCATGGGCGCTAGGATGCCTTCGTTGATGAGTCCGGCCCATAAGCACGAAATCAAGGAATTGGACACGGGATACCTATACGAGGAAACCGAAGAGAACCGACGACGCTTTAAGGATTGGTTTCGATACGTGGTTGTTGATCAGACATTCACATTTTGGCTTCTCGGCACCTTCACGATGTTTCTCTTTATTTTTGGCGCACTCGCCGTGCTTCATCCGATTGGACTCGTCCCTGATCGTGGTAGTTTGGTCTGGGATTTAGCTTCGATCCTAGAACAGAGCATGGGCACGTTCGGTCGTTACGTGTTTTTGATCGTCGGAATGGCGGCGTTATTTAGTACACAGTTGGGTGGGGTAGATGGTGGCAGCCGGATATTCGCCGATTTGTTGCATACAAACTTCAAGTTCGGACGATGGTTGAAGCTCGAACAATGGTACGTCGTGTTGGTTGGCACGACGATGGTCATTGGCGTATTTAGTGTGTGGTTCTTCGGTAAATACGACATTGCTGGACTCGATTTTCTATTCATTGCCGCTTTAATGAGCGGATTCGTAATGGCTGTATACGTACCGATGATCCTCTACATGAATCTCACCCGTCTTCCCAAATCGGCACGGCCCGGTTGGATCAACATTCTTTTCATGGTGCTCGCTTCGGCAATGTATATCACGTTCGCGTGCTACACGATCTACAGCAAGGTAGCTGAGGTAGTTGTGTCTTAACAGCGCCTTCATTGATCGGCAGGGATACAACCTCGCGGGCTTCAGTGACATAGACGTGACGAAGTTTTCAATCCAAGTGACAGTTAGATATTGCATAGTAGGTCTGTCAGATCGTGAGTAAGACGTACGTTCGGAGAGTCAAGTTTTCCGTTTTTCGTATAGAGCTACATCTCAAGCGTGCAGTAAGCAGTGGATACGAAGGTAGGGGAAATCTAGCAATTTGCTGACAGGGATTAGGGAGACACTAAACGCGTATATAAGCTTCAATCGTACAATGTGAGATATAGGCATTACCTAACCGTCTCATAGAGTGATATTCTCAAGATAGCTTATTTCTCCGTACGCACATAATTTATGCGATCCGATATTGAGCGGTCACTAACCGATGGCTGAACAGACTAAGAGCGGGGACTTTCGGGGTCGATGGTTTGGTTATGTTCAGATTGGACTGTTGTTGATCTTGTTGGTGGGAGCAATTTACTTCGCACAGTCCCCTGACCGTCTCCGTCCCGCAAGCACGAGTGAGTTGGAATTCGGAGTAGCGCAAACACCGTTAGTAAACGTTATGAACCCAACTTCTACAGAGCAACGAATTTCAGTCCAGTTAACAGGCAACGTTCGTCTCGAACGAAGGACCAATATTTCCGCGGAAGTATCTGCACGAGTAGCTTGGATTTCCCCCGATTTCACCAAAGGCGGATCGATCCCAGCGAATCAGACGTTCATCAAACTCGACGACGTGGACTTCTTACAAACCGTTGAACTTGCAGAAGCCAATGTACTAGAAAACGAGGCACGAGTGGAACGCCAAAAAAAGCGTGGCGAACACGACGCCAAAGTGTTTGCACATGAATACCCAGGATTGGACGTTTCGCCACGAGTGCGTCGTGAACCATCCGTCGCGGTCGAAGAGGCGAAGTTAGAGAAGTCGAAAGTTGCGGTGGAGATTGCGCAGAGACGAGTAGATAAGACCGAAATCTCCTTACCTTTCGATAGCAAAGTGATCGCGGCCGTCGTTGGACTAGGAGAACTCGTAGGTCCAAGAACACCACTAGGTGTCGCCTACAACCCGACAGATCTACAGATTGAGGCTCCCATTGAGATTCGCGAGCTAGTGCAGCTCGAGCCGATAGTTGGTCGTTCCGCTCAAATTCAATCAAACGGTAGATCTTTCGCTGCCACCGTTGTGGGTGTGTCGTCGATAGTTGCTCCGCAGAGTCGCATGGCATCGATATTTCTAAAGTTCGCTGGAGATAACGCCGCCGACTCGTTACCGCTGCCCGGAACGTTTGCCCAGATCTCCATTGAAGGACCTGAAGTCCACGACGTGTTTGTCTTACCACTGTCGGCAGCCCAGGAACAAGAGTCCATTTGGGTCGTCGAGAACGGCGTGCTGCAATCAGTAACACCGAGAATCTTAGGACGCTCAAAGACTGATTGGATAGTGGAAGCATTCGACTCACACGGCGGCGTCGTATTGGGATCGGTACCTATGGCGCGTGAAGGATTAGCAGTTGAAATTGGCGTGACTACGGCTGATGGAATGAACAAGTGAATGACGAGGTCGCAGAGAGTCACACTCCGATAGACATCGAGTCACAACGAGGGCTGATCTCATATTTCGCGACCAATCGAATCGCTGCGAATGTCCTAATGTTGACGCTTCTCGCCGGTGGGATATTCGTGGCATTGAATCTTCCGATTCAGCCGTTTCCAGATTTAAACCATCGAACGGTGGTAGTGACTGTTCCAAGTCCTGGATCTTCTCCCCGCGAAGTTGAGGACGACATCAATCGCCGAGTTGAAGAGAGCGTAATCGGAATTAGTGGAGTTACTCGAGTAGTCGGTACGGCTAGCGAGAATTTAGGTCAGATTAGTATCGAAGTTGACCCGTTTACGGATGTAGACCAAGTTCTTAACGATGTACAAAGCGCTGTTGACCAAATAGCGAACTTCCCTCCGATTAGTGCCGAGGAAGCCGACGTCTCGCTTGTGCGAACCAGCAGCGAGGCTATTCGACTAGCAGTATCTTCGCGGCTCCTCAATGCGGAGCAATTACGTAGATTCGCGGAACGACTTCAGGATCGTCTCATGATTCTGCCACTAGTCTCAAATGTAACTCTGATAGGACAACGTGATCGGGAAATATCCATCGAGTTAAGCGAGGAGAAGCTTCGGGAGAACAACCTCACATTAGCCGAAGTAGCACGGAAAGTTCAGACAGTATCGCTGAACGTGACGATGGGTGAAATGCGGACGGAAGCAGGGGGTATCGTCCTTCAAACCGTAAGCAAACGTCGTATAGGCGACGAGTTCAAAGACATCCCATTGATCACTCGATTGGACGGGACAATTCTGCGACTAGGCGACGTAGCGAGAGTGAACGACGGATTCGAGGATCAAGACTTGATCACGGAATTCGACGGCCAACCCGCAATTTGGATCGCTGTTGATGCCGTGGTTGGAACCTCGAAGCACGACGTATCCAAGGCCGTTCGCACTGCACTGAACGGTTATGAGGTGCCGAATGGTGTCGACCTTGATGTGTTTAGCGACCATGTCTCGACCATTGAGGATCTCTTGCAAACGATCCTCGGGAACATTCTGGCCAGCATAGTTTTGGTGCTTGCGTGTCTAGTTCTTGTATTCGATCTTAGGGTCGCGTTTTGGATTGCCGCCGGTATACCGATTTCCTTCCTCGGAGGGCTTCTTTTTTTTGGATTGGCCGATATAAGCATTAACTCGATAACGATTTTTGCCATGTTCATGTTGGTCGGGATAGTCGTCGACGATGCTGTAGTCGTTGGCGAGAACATTGCAGCGGAGAGAGCAAAAGGGAAAGCGCCGCTGGAAGCTGCCATTGCCGGTGCGCGGGGCGTAGTTGGTCCGATCACAGTCGGGGTATTGACCACGATCATCGCCTTCATACCGTTTTTGTTCTTGACAGCAGGACGATTGCAGTGGCTTCAGGTACTTCCGTACGTTGTCGTATTTGTGCTAATAGTCTCTCTCATCGAAGCATTCTTCATTCTCCCTGCACATCTTGCGCACGGCTCGTCTTGGAGCGCAGCGCCACTGAGCACCGTTCAATCTCGCATACAACAAGGCCTCGAGGACGTTAGAGAACGCGTGGTAGCCCCCATGGTTTCATGGGCGGTACGACACACAGTTCTGACAATCATCATCGGTGCAGTGGCGTTCCTGGCCAGTCTGCTTCTTATCGGCTCTGGCGCAATACGATTAGTCATGTTCGATGTGGGAAATACGTCAGATTCGATAACCGCAGACATTAATCTGCCAATCGGTACGCCGATTTCAGAGACACGGACTGTGGTTGATCAATTGGTCAGTGCGGGTTACGATCTCAATGAGCAAATTGAAGGTACGACAGTTAAACACGTAAGCATTACAGTCGGCGATCTGATGCAAGGACAAGCAGAGACAGGTGTAAGTCTCTCCGAACATGCTTCAAACACCCACAAAGCATCGGTTACGCTTCATCTCAATGAACGCCCATTGCGTCGCGTCGCGCCAGATGAGGTCGAACGCGCGTGGCGAGATCTCATCGGACGCGTGTCCAAACCTGAGAAGCTCGTAATTCGTCAATTTATCGCGCAACCTAACGTCGCGTATGCCCTCGTGCATCCAGACGCTGATGTTCTGCAAGCTGCTGCTAATGAGGTAAAGTCCTATCTCCACGAAATTGGCGGTCTATTCGATATTTCCAGCTCTCTAATCCTCGGTAAGAGACACTTTGAAATTGATGTGAACGACCTCGGCGCAACTGCCGGTTTAACGCCTGGCATCGTTGCTGCTCAATTGCGAGCGCACTACGTTGGGGTTGAGGTTCAACGAATTCAAAGGGGACGCGAGGAGATCATCGTGATGGTGCGTTTCGCTCGTGAACAGCGACACAGTCTCGATGAACTAAATGACCTTCGCATTAGTCTCCCCCGTGGCGGCGAGATTCCATTGGCATTGGTAGCCACGTTGACTGAAAATCGTGACTACGAAACGCTAACAAGAATCGACGGGAAGCAGGCCGCGCTAGTAAGTGCATTTGCGGACACGTCAGTCATCACACCCATGAGAGCGCGACGCCTCGTCGAATCGAATGTCTTCCCAACGCTCCGGGATCGCTTCCCGAATCTGCAGATCGAGTCCGATCTCGGTGCTCGTTCCGAACGTGTGTTATTCGAAACGCTCGGAATCCTAGTGCCTATTGCTCTCCTAATCATGTATGCCCTAATGGCAGCTTTCTTACGGAGCTACTGGAAACCACTTGTTGCTGTGTTAGGAATTCCGATTGCGCTGACAGGCGCGATATTCCTGCACTTCGTGTTAGGTTGGAACTTTTCAGCAATTTCCTTGTTTGGGGTCATTGGTGTCAGTGGAATCATCGTCAACGACGCGTTGGTTCTTCTAGATCGCTATAACACACTTCGACGGGAACAAGCGCACCTACCCGCTATTGCTGCGGTGGCGGCCGCTTCGCACCATCGATTCCGTGCGGTGCTCTTGACCACATTGACGACCTTATTAGGGTTATCTCCCATGCTCTACGAACGCAGCGACGAGCTTCTCTTCCTGATTCCACTGGTCGTAAGCATGTTTGGCGGGTTGATTTTCGCAACGGTCTTCGTACTTCTCTTCCTACCCGCTTTGGTCATGCTCATCGAAGGTCGTAAGGAGTAACCACCGACTAATATTCATGCATGATTGTGCGTCGCACGACATTAAGGTGTAAGTCCAGAGTAAGTCTGAACAATGACCACCGTGCTAAATCTACTTGCCATAGCCATACAAACGTGATGTGAGAACACTGTGTAACGAGGAATCTGTCTTATCTACTTGGTCGGTTCGTCAAATCGGTTACCCATTAGTTCGTCTCTAGATTGCTCACTCGGTGTGTTTCAAATCCAGATATTCAATTTCATTTCAACTGAAACTAGAACGTCCTGTGACGGCGGATCAAGAGTACATAGACCCGTGGTCCATGGTGCTGAAGATTACAAGCGATCCTTAGCAGGTTACTGAGTTGCACTTGCACAAAAACTCAGCTGATCCGTATTAACCAGCGCGATTTAGAGATATGTTATAACGTAACAATTAAATAGAGGCAGATATGGGATCACTTTTGCCTGTAACCGTGTTGTCAGGGTTCCTTGGAGCTGGCAAATCGACGATCATGAATCACGTTCTCAACAATCGAGAGGGTTTACGGGTTGCTGTTATTGTGAACGACATGGGCGAAGTCAATATCGACGCGGATCTCCTCCGAGAAGACGTGTCGCTTCAGCAAGTGGACGAGAAGCTGGTTGAGATGACCAACGGCTGCATCTGCTGCACGCTTAGAGAGGACCTGCTTGTTGAGGTGGTGCGTCTTGCAGACGAGCAACGGTTCGATTACCTTCTGATCGAATCGACCGGAGTTTCGGAGCCGTTACCAGTGGCTGAGACATTTACGTTTGAGGATGAAATGGGTCGCTCGCTGTCCTCGGTTGCCCAGCTCGACACGATGGTGACCGTTGTCGACGCTTACAACTTTCCGCGACTCATGGACGAAGCTGAGAGTTTAAAAGACAAGAACATGGAAATCGGCGAGGAAGACGAACGCAATATTGCTGATCTCCTCATCGATCAGGTCGAGTTCAGCAACGTGATCGTCGTGACAAAAACCGATTTGATTGATCCCGCTCAAGCCGAGGAGTTGCTCGCCACTTTGCGTCGCCTAAATCCCGGCGCTGAAGTACGTGTTGCCGATCACGGCAAGATTGATCCAGCCACTATTCTCGGTACAAACAAATTTGATATGGTTGAGGCGGCGAGCGCACCGGGTTGGCTCGCCGAACTGCGTGGCGAACATGTGCCCGAGACTGAAGAATACGGTATAGGTAGCTTCGTCTACCGGGCGCGCAAGCCATTTCATCCTCAGCGACTTTATGACTTTCTCGTTGAAGGTTGGCATTACGGTAACCTTGTTCGATCCAAAGGCTTTTTCTGGCTAGCCTCGCGCTTTGATCTAGCGGGTTCGTGGTCTCAAGCGGGAGGCATCATGAATCACGGATTTGCGGGTCTTTTTTGGTCTGCAGTCTCAAAAGATCAGTGGCCTGATCATATGGAACACAGAGCGGAGATTGAAAGTAAAAGCGAACCACCTTACGGCGACCGGCGTCAGGAGATAGTCTTTATTGGGCAAGAACTCGACGAAGCATCCGCAAGAAGTGCGTTGGATGCGTGCCTTTTAAATGACCGAGAGTTTGCGCTCGGTCCGGATGTTTGGAAGCAGTTCCCCGATCCGTTCCCGCAATGGATTCGTGAAGTAGAGGAGATGGAAGTCTGATGCGACAGGTAACCGGTGATCTACTGGGCGATTTTGCTGCGATATATGACGAGGATGTTGAACTCGTCAGCGTGACACGCCCACAAGCAAGAGTTTGTGAAGCCTTATCAAGACGATTGATCCGTTCGCGTCAGGTTCCCGAACTACGATGGGTCCAATCTGTTGATGATTCCGAGGCTCCGACTCGCGAGTTGCCGTCGACGATCGACGCCGACGTAGCTTCTTCGCTCTTCGATCAAATCGCTGAGGCTAGCGAGATGTTAGGCGAGCTTTTGGAATGTGAACAAGTCGGGGTTCGACTTGAGACATTGAATGCGCCGATGTGCCCGCGTTTTCATGTGGATCACATTCCTTGCCGAATGTTGATTACGCTCAGCGGAGAAGGTACAGACTGGATTCCGAACAGCGAAGTCGACTGGCGCGTTTTCGATAACCTTGAAACCGCGGCACCTCCCATTCACGAAAACAAGCAGATTCAACGTTTAAACACTGGCAACTGGTCGTTACTGAAGGGTGGTGCGTGGAAAAAAGATGGCTTTCGCGGAGTCGTACACCGATCGCCACACGACGTCGGTGAACGATTGCTTCTAGCTCTTGATCCGGTTTTTTAAACTACTGATGTCGCTAGGGCCGTATAAACGATCGGACGGAGGGCAGACGTAGCATTCAGCGGAAACTAAATCCCGCCATCTTTCTATACAACGGTGTATACTGAATTTCATGTGAATCATTGACAACGTGTCCTATGTCGCATGTGCTCGATCTTTACTCAGCGATAGAAGCGGAAGACATCACTACGATGGGGAAGCTGCTGTCCGGCCGACCTGGCTTTGTCAACTCATTAGAGGAAACTCCGCCTCCAATCCACTGGGCGATATATTTAAATAAGAGTAATGCAGTCAAACAGCTTCTCGAGCATGGGGCGAACACGGAACTAAAAGATCATGACCGTAACGCAACGCCACTAGATTATGCGGTCGTATACGCGCGAAAGGACATTGTTCGTCTGCTTGTTTCCCATGGTGCTGATCCGGAAGAAGGTATGCAGGTCGCAGCGAAAGGCGCGTCAGGTGGTTTTGAGGAGTTCGATGAACTGCCCACTAGAGAAACTTACCAGGAAATGGTCACTTTGCTCGACGAGCTTCGTACGCCGTACTGAGAAGCATCCGTCGTCGCGATTGAGAAGGCGCTTAATAACCCGTCGTGTATTTATTCGCTAGGTTGTCGCCTTAGGTTTCTATTTAGAGATTGCACTCGCGACAGGAGTTGCTCGTTTGACAGACGAGAGATGGTTGGCGAACTCATAGTCGAATTTGACTCCGACAAAACATCGCAGGTATTACGTTCAGCACGCACGATAGAAATCCCGATCCATGACGACCGAGGATTTCATGAAAAAGAGTCAGAGAATTCGAGATTGGCTAACAATCCCGAACAGATACAAGATCTCAATCTAAAATTTATGTGTTGAATATCAATACGTTAGATAAGAATATTGGCGGAGGGGCAGGGATTCGAACCCTGGGAGGCGCTAACCTCGCTGGTTTTCAAGACCAGTGCTTTCGACCACTCAGCCACCCCTCCGTCGGGACGGGATTATAGGAAGCGAGACCACCTTGTAGAGGGCGTCTTTTCACGACTTTTCGATCGATAACTACCTTCGGGTTGCGATTAGGAACCGACGTCCGGGTCCGCCAGTTGCTTGGCCCACTTGTAGTCAGCTTTACCGCTCGGACTCCTGAATACTTCGCTTACGTATACGAAATCCTTAGGTAGTTTGTAGCGTGCGATGTGCTCTTCGCAGGTCTTGAGAATGTCTGACGAGTCTGGCTCGACGCCGTCACGCATTTGGACGATGGCGACGACTTCATTACCCCAACGCTCGGACTTGCGTGCGGTAACGACTGCATCGAACACACTTGGATGATGTTTGATGGCTTGTTCGACTTCCTCTGCGAATATCTTCTCGCCACCAGAATTAATAGTGACTGACTCGCGACCATGGAGCTCTAATGAGCCATCGGCCAGCAACCTCACTTTGTCGCCTGGGATCGAATATCGGGTGCCATTGACCGTCGCAAAGGTTCGTTTGGTCTTTTCTTCGTCTCCCAGATACCCAAGCGGGATGTTCCCACTCCGCGCCCACCAGCCCAGTCCTTCATGCCCCGGTTCAAGTTCCGTAGACATATCTTCTGACAGCACCGCGTTGTGCTCAGTTAACGTGAACTGACCAGTACTGATACCGGACTTTGCGCTACTGACGTGTGATGCTTGGCCACCTGTCTCGGATGAGCCAGCTGAATCGATGATGTTTAGGTTAGGGAGTAATGCGATGAGTTCTTCTTTCACTTTCGCGGTCATGATTGCACCGCCTGTGATGATGTTCCGCAAAGTTGGAAGTTCGCGGTGCGCTCGCGCGAGTTGATCGGCAAGAGGTCGACCGAATGCATCCCCGACGATTAGCAAATTCGA
Organism: Candidatus Azotimanducaceae bacterium; assembly: GCA_965220235.1. Lineage (GTDB taxonomy): Bacteria > Pseudomonadota > Gammaproteobacteria > Pseudomonadales > Azotimanducaceae > Bin55. Next base: position 1,786,212 of record OZ244815.1, read on the forward strand.
TACATTTTCGCGTTCAATGATGTTGACGACATCTTCCGCGTCGAATTTCCGCACATTGTCTTGAATAACAACCGTGCCACCTGAATTGAGCATTTGCAGCGCGTTCCAGTGACCAGCGCCATGCATAAACGGCGGAGCAGGTAGCGAACGTCGATCCATCGGGATTGCTCGTTTCACGAATTCGTCCACAGTGGTGAGTACAGACCCATTCGTGCGACGTGCACCTAGCGCTGCGATCAGTATGTCTGCTTGGCGCCACAGAACACCTTTAGGCATTCCGGTAGTCCCACCGGTGTAGAGGATGTATAGATCGTCTGCGGAAAGATCAACATCGGGTTCTTGTTCGGGAGAAACCGCCAGTGCTTTTTCGTAATCAACGGCTCCATCGATCAGAACATCTTCCGAATCTCGAACCTGTAGAAAGACAGATAAAGTAGGAACTTCGTGCCTGATCGCTTCAACGCGGTCTGCCAATGAGCTGTGAAATATCAGTGCCTTTGCTTTTGCATCGTTTAGTAGATAGATTAGCTCTTCATCAACGTATCGATAGTTGACATTGAACGCAGATGCACGTGCCTTAAATGCACCAAGCATCCCTTCTAGATACTCATTACCGTTGTATAGATAGAGACCGACGTGGTCTTGTCCCGACTCCCAAGGTTGGAGTTCGTCCCGAGGTTGATTGAACCCGATGTCGTTCTGAAGCAGGTAGTTGGCAAGTCGACGAGTACGTTGCTGTAGTTCGTAATACGTAATCCGGCGATCACGAAAAACGATCGCTTCACGGAACGGGACAGCATTAGCAACTGCATCGTTGATGGTGCCGAGGTTCATCGTCATCTAGATTTCCTTGGGTTTCCTCTCCAATGCGGAGGCGCCATCGCCATTGAATAGAGGTTTTGACTTCGCGTCTTTAGGGTCATCAGACTTTACGCTACTCGAGCTGCTAGGTATCACGATTTCGTCTGAATGACCGCTTCGAACTTTCGCTACTTCGGGGTACATCAGTCTGAAAAGTAATGTACTTCCACCAACAAGCAGTGCACTGACTAACATCGCGGTACGGATGGAGTAGGCCTCCGCTAACCATGCGATTGGAATTATTGCTACCGGCATTAGTCCATGGACAGTCCACGAAATCGACATAACGCGCCCCCTTAGCTCCGGCGGCACAGCAAGCTGGAGCATGCTCATATTCAGCGAACCCATCGCTGAATATGCGATACCAACGAAGAACAGCGCGAATGCTGCGCTCAACATGGTCGTGCACAGCGCGAAGATGGTCAATGCGAGCGACCAGATAAATGCAGAGATAAAAAGCGTTCGACCTTTTCGTCGTAGATCGCCAGCCTGTGCAAAAATCAACGATCCGCTTAATGCACCAATTCCCATACTGGTCAACAAGAAACCGTAGTCTTCTGGACGATTCGAAAGTACTTCAGCGTTATAGACTGGCATCAAGAAAGTAGGAGCGAATCCAAATGACATCGGCACTAGCCCTATCCAGATAAGTCCTTTCACAACGTTGTCGTGCCAAACAAATCGGAGCGCTTCTGCGATATCTTCCCAAACAGGTGGTTTTCTTTCGCTGTGTGGTTCGCCGCGGAAATCTAGCATGATCGTCCATACCACGGAACCGAGATACAACGCTGTTATGAAGAAAAAGACCAATCCGACGCCAGTTGCTGATGTCGTGTCGCCGGCGGCGAACCACCCAATCAATATGCCCGCGATCGACGGTCCAAGAATGCGCGCCGCGTTATACGTCGAACTCGAGAGCATCATCGCGTTCGTCAGCATTTTCGGGCCAACAATTTCCGGCACGATGGTACTGCGGGCTGGCATGCTTAGCGCCAGAACAGTGCCATTGATCACGCCGAAAATAATGAAATGGTCGTAAGTTACGTGACCGGCAAAGATGATCCAGCCAAAAATCCCGGTCGCGACCGCATTCAAACTCTGTGAAAGAACCATGACCGGTTTCTTCTCGAACCGATCTGCGATGACGCCTCCTAAAGGTCCAACGATTACGGATGGCGCCATAAATGCAATCATGACCCCGGATAAAGCGAGGGCCGACTCGGTGATGTCGTAGGTTAACCAACCACGAGCAACGATCTGCATCTGCATGCCGAACGATGCCGACATGCTTGAGATCCAAATTAGGCGGAAGTCACGGTGTTCGAACGCATTGAGCATTCGAACTCTCTGCCAGATCGACTTTCGGGAGGCAGAGGTACTCAAACAGAAGATACGGTAATAAAGAGCGGCGAATTTTAGGGATTTAGCTTAATTGCGTCTCACCCTTGATCAATTTTCGATGTATTTTCGATATAAATCAATAAGATATAGGAATCTGTACTTACCGTTGAAGGCTACTGCGAATTGAGGAACGCTCTTACGTCCCCTTGATTGTGATACCGCTCTGGGATGGGGAATTTGAAGATTCGCGCAGCGTTTAAACCGAGTATCTTCGCACGTTGCGCATCCGTCAGCTGAGACATCGTGCGTTCGATCGCTGGAGCAGAATGTGGCCACGTACCTTCATGATGCGGGTAGTCATTCGCCCAAAGGAAGTTGTCGACGAGATTGTGCTCCGCCGCTAGGTCCAGTCCTGGCTTGTCCTCTTGAAAGGTTGCGAAACCGTTCGAACGAAAAAAGTCGCTCGGCATTTTCGCGAGTTCTGGACGAACGAACATGTGGTGCTTTCGATACGCTTCATCGAGCGCCCAGATTGTCCAAGGGACCCATCCTATTCCGGCTTCGACACTGCCGAATCGCAAGTTTGGGTAGCGTTCGAGTACACCAGACGCACATAGATTCGCAATCGGTTCCATCGTCGGCGCCAATGAGTGAACTGCATAGTTAATGACGGCACCACCAAACCCTCGAGACGTCCGAGGATCTCGGCCTGTCGATACATGAAACGTCATCGGTATATCTGCAGCTTCGATGGCCTCCCATAACGGATCGAATTCGGGTAGGTTGTAGTTCAGGTGTTCGTGATCACCGGGACCCCATATCGGCTTACATGGTAGAGCCAATCCACGAAAACCCAATTCTGAAGTACGCTGAATTTCAGCGATCGCACCAGGGATATCTGCCGTTGCAATGCACGCCATCGGCGAAAGGCGATCGTTGAAGTCACCAAACACCTCCCAAGCCCAGTCGTTCCATACTCGGCACATTGCCTGGCTGAAGATAGGGTCTGACGTTGCCCAGATGACAAGGCCTTTATTCGGAAATAGAACCTCCGCATCGACGCCGTCTGCGGCCAAATCGGTGATTCGTTCTTCAGGTGTAACTCCTGCACCATTGCGAAGAGCGTCTTCACCTTCGAATTTGATGTTACGAATGCGTACGGGCCGAAACCCTTCAGTTTTCTGGAATTTATGCCCTTTTTTGTCGGTACTGACACCAGGCAATCGATGTTGGAACTTTTTATTCATTCGCTTTTGCCATAGGTCAGCGGGTTCCTGCACGTGCCCATCTAGCGAAACCATGAAGTACTTATTCGGGTCATCAGGACGCGCGGTTCGCGTCCAGTTATCGATACCGGGAGTTTCGAGTCGCCACGCGTTGTTTTGATCGACGTCTTGAGTTTCTGATCGCATGGCAAGCTTCAAGGAAGTAATTCGGCGGGAAATGGTACCTTAGTGCTACGAGAAGACGGATATATTTGCCGTGTAGGTTTAGGTGTTAACGTGAGTTCACAGAGCGATATTAGCGAACAGGATCGGATTCTCAAATACTGGTTTGGCGAAGACCAGAACGATCCTGATTCCATCAAACAAAAGCAGAAAATCTGGTACACAGGTGGGGCGAAGATCGATCGCGAGATTAAGAAGGAATTCGGAGAGATATACGAGCGTGCTGCAAACGAAACTCTCCTGCACTGGGCGGACGCATCGAATGGTGCGTTGGCGCTAGTGATCCTCCTTGATCAATTCTCGCGCAACCTTTATAGGAATTCATCGCTCGCATTCACTCAAGATCCAATGGCACGGGCTGTGGCAAAACGCGCTTTTAATCTTGGGCTTGATCGAGAGATGTCCGTCCCTGGACGCATTTTCTTGCTACACCCATTTCACCATAGCGAGGAGCTGGTCGATCAATTATTCGGTAGAGACAGACTAAGTGATCTGATCGATGAAGGTCATGCTGACTGGCGTGAAATGCTGGATAGCAGCGTTGAATGGTTCGATCACCATCTTGAAATCGTGAAACGTTTCTCGCGGTTCCCGCATCGAAACGCACAATTAGGACGCCAATCAACCAAAGCGGAAGAAGCGTTTCTTGAATAGTAGAGTGATATAGCGACATAGCTAGGCGCTCGGACCCGAATGACATGAGTGTTGCTGTTAGGTTAGTGTGCATGGCTCAAGAGTGGTCTCGAAACGTCAAATAAATCAACCATTTACTTCGTTCATTGAACTGGAATTGACGCTCAATTCTGCACGTTACAATCTGTTACAGCTCCGCAATCGTTGCGGTAGGGTTTTTCATCGGGGAATGTATATGTCAAGACTCTCATTTATTCCAGCATTCGGATTAGTGCTGACATTGGTTTTACCAGGAGTCCAAGCGCAAAATGAGAATGAAAGTGGTGACGATGATGATGGTAAGTACATCGAAGAAATCGTCGTAACCGCTGAGAAACGCGAAGAAAACGTTCTGGAAGTTCCAGTAACGATGTCTGCCTTCAATGACCAGATGATCGAAGAATTAGGTATGACAAGCCAGGACGACTTAGAGCAATTGGTGGCTGGTTTGCAATTCCAAGACAACGGACAACAAACTGGTCAAGGTACGACCATCCGCGGAATCGGTACTCGACTTGCAGGCGAAAGTCATGCGGACTTGGCCGTTGCTACTTACGTTGACGGTGCCTACACCCTAGGCACCTATGGTGTTGCTCCTAATATGTTTGACCTAGAGCGAATCGAAGTCGCACGGGGTCCGCAAGGGACACTCAATGGACGAAACTCGATTGCTGGATCCATCAGTTACCACTTCCGGAAACCAACCGACGAGTGGGATTTACTTTTGCACTCCGAACTTACAGACCAGTTCACCCAACGCTATGGAATCGCATTTGGTGGACCTATTTCTGAGAACGTCAGCTTCCGTATTAACGGCAGTTACTACGAAGGCGATGGTGCTCAGAAGAACATTGGATTAGGAGGCGATTACGACGCACCAGATCAGAAGTACATCGCGCCACAATTGCGGTTCAAGACAGACAGGATGGACTTGAACGTTCGCTATTCGAAGCTAGATGACGACGGATCACCACGAACTCAGATCCTATTGTCGGAAGTCGATCGTAATGACCCTGACGGCAACGAGAACTTCGACCAATGGCGGGGTGAATTGCCTTCCGTGCCGGATGGTTGCCCACCAGGAAGACCCGCTTTCTTGTGTGGCGACATAAAAAACGAAGTTAATTTGAACCGTTCTGGGGAGAGTGGTGGCTCAGCTGAACAAGGTGCGATTTCGTTCAGTTACGAACTCTCAGATCAATACTCCTTACGTTACAACTACGGCGATACGAATAACTTCTCGACAGTATTTCGAGATCGCGACATGACCAATCGTGTGTCAAGCACGAGTGATCCATTTATTGCATCTGACGCGCCAGTACCGTTTTCGGACGCAGCGATTAATGTTTGGTACGACTACACGGAAAGCTCACACGAGTTGCAGCTTGTCTCGCACCTTGAAGGTGGTTTTAACTACATAGTTGGCCTATTTACGTACGAAAACACGACCGAGTGGTACGTACCAGTGTTCAACTACACGAACGTTTGGCGTCATGAAACCGCGGACGAAGCTGCGCGAGCGGCCGGATTCGCAAACTGCCAGGAAATCGTTGACACGATCCTAATCCCCTGGGAACTAACGACTCAAGCAGCTATAGACGCTGGCGGTCGAGGCAACTATTGGCAATGTCCTGATGGAAACGACCATACCCAGACATTGTTGTTTGGTACCACCGCAAGCTCAGAGACCAAGGCTGCATTCGTTAACGCCGAGTACGAATTTAGCGATCTCTGGCAAGTCTCTGGTGGTCTTCGCTTCACCGAGGATGTTAAGAACCAAGGCTTTCAGGGTGGTTTTTTCATCGGTGATTTCGGTTTTATCGGTGGTGGCAGAGTACCAATTGAAATCATCTTCGATGACTCGGATCCGAACACGAGAACATGGAATCAACCGATTGGTCATATAAGCCTCGAATACACGCCGGTAGTAGATCGGTTGCTATACGGTCGAATTTCCACCGGCTATCGAGCAGGTGGATTCAATAGCAAGTCGGCGGCTGCGCCGGCGTTTATCAAGGAAGAGACCTTGGTCAACTACGAAGCAGGAATGAAAGGACTGTTTATGGATGGTCGGCTTCAGCTATCTTCAGGTGTGTTTTTCAACGATTTCAATGATTATCAAATTACTGGCTTGATCGACAACCCGACACTCATTCCAGATCCTTTCAGCGATACGCCGATAGTCGAATTCACTGACAATATCGAAGATACGAAGATATGGGGGGCAGAGGTTGAATTTATTTTTGCGCTCGCTGAAAACTGGCGATTGAGCGGGTTTTACGCGTATCTTGACTCGAAGATCGGTGAACACTTTGAAGTAATTCGTGGTCACCCGAATCCTCAAACCGGGACGTACGAACACATTGATTTCGAGTCGGGCGAACGGGTGACGAGCGAGTACATTCTGCCTTCGGATATGACTGGGCATCAACTGCCTATGCAACCAAACCATAAATTCGCCATATCTGCGATTTACGAACGGCAACTTGATATCGGCGGAAATCTGCAGCTGCTTGGTACGTACAGCTGGGTTGACGATCGCGCTTCCGATTTGAGCAACCTTCAAATTTCCACGTTACCTGCTTATTCCAGAACGGACATTCGGGGTACTTGGACGTCGGACGATGAGCGACTCAGCGCAACCCTGTTTGTACAAAACCTCTTTGACGAAATAGGTCTTATCGAGTTTCTCTTGGAATCTACGAACTCCGCGGCACCGTCATCCGGTACTTTGACGCAACCACGACAATTCGGTTTGGAAGTTCGCTGGCGACCAAGCATCTAGCACACTAGATTGAGGTGCGACTCGATTGGGTCGCGCCTCAATCTTCTCGGGAAGCAAAATCACCGTCGGTTGAGGTCGCTATCGAAGAAAGCCGGTCCAGACACACTCGATCGGCTCTTATTACGAAGGCGGTTTGCTCAGAAGTAGCGTATATAGATCAGCGAGATCTTTGATCTTGTGAATTCGGAAAGACGTTGTCGCTAACTTCGAGAGTTCTCACACGTACGGAACGCCTTGCGCTTCGACATAAAGTGAGTAGATCGAGTGCGAACCGCAAATGAAGAGACGATTTCGCTTGGTACCTCCGAAGCATAGGTTTGCGCACCCTTCAGGAAGGTGAATCTTTCCAATCACATTGCCGTCCGGGTTGAACACGTGAACACCATCTTCGTCAGGATCGCCCCAACCAGTGCTTGCCCAAACGTTGCCGTCCGTGTCACAACGGATGCCGTCTGTCGATGTCTGCCCCATATTGCAAAAGACGCGATGGTTACTGATTGACTTACCGTCTGAGCTTACATCGTATTGGTGAATATCGCGCGGATGTCCTGGTTTGTGGGATGCGCCGGTGTCGACGATGTAAAGAGTCCGGTAGTCAGGAGAAAAGCACAATCCGTTCGGTTTTTCTAGTTCCTCGTCGACTACGGCTGCCGATAAATCAGCGGGGTCAATCCGATACGTTCGTGTAGGCAACTCAAACGGAGCCTTGTGACCTTCGTAGTTCCAGATGATGCCGTATCCTGGGTCGGTAAACCAGATACCTCCGTCTGGATGCACCACGATGTCATTCGGTGCATTGAGACGTTTGCCATCGAAGGAGTCCATGAGCACCGTGATTGTTCCGTCGTGTTCAGTACGAGTGACGCGTCGTGCGCCGTGCTCACAAGAAACCAAGCGACCCTGACGATCACGCGTGTGCCCGTTTGAGTTATTGGCAGGTTGTCGATAGACGGTCGTTTCACCCGTTATCTCGTCCCATCGCAGAATACGGTCATTCGGAATATCACTACACAAGAAGAAACGTCCATCGCCAAACCAGACTGGACCTTCAGCCCAGCGAGCGCCCGTGTACAGTCGTTCAAGCGACGAACTGCCCAGTATGTATTGTCGGAAACTTGCGTCGACGACTTCGACCGCAGGATCTGGATAACGTTGAGGTGCCGTCCAGTCGCGTGGAAGGTTGAACGAATTCGGCATAAGAACGAGACTCCTTAAGTCTTTACGAGTGTTGTGCGTCGTGTGGAACGGGATCGTACACAAGGATGTAAGTTAGTCGTTTGGCACCTTTGGGTTTAACTGTGATCTTGATTTCCATCACACCGGAGCGTTCGAGATTGAACTCATGAGTTACTCGGCGCGACGTTGATGAATATTTCTCTGTCAGTTTGCGGTTTGACCATCGCACGGTGCGACCGTGAATTTTTCCTATTACGAATTTGCGAGGTTCTAGCATCTGCGGGCAGGTCACGACAATATCGGATCCTTGCTGCGCTAACGTCAATTCTTGGCATGCGAGAATCTTGGGTAAATTCGCGGTTGCGCCGCCTGCGGCGGGACCGCCTTGGCGTCTGGGAACTGGCATGAGCACGCCGCCTGCGCCCACGGCGACATTGGTACCGAATCCACTTGATGATGGCTTCGCTTTCCTAACTTTCGGTCGTCGTTCTGCGGTTAGGTCTCGATTGAGTTGCCAGTCGCCGATCAGACTTGGTTTTTGGTTCGCGACCGCAGGAAACGTAAGGAATGCTGCAGCGCAAACGAACAAGCATGCGAATACGAGCTTGTGCGCAGAGCTTGCACCTTCATTAAGTGATTTCCTTTCCATTGTTAAAGTCCAGCTGCTACCAAATCCTGCATGCGTATCAATCCTATCGGACGTTTATCTTCGAGCACCACAAGCGATGTGATCTGTGAATCGCGCATTCTCTCCAAGCAGTCGAATGCTCTAGACTCGGCTTCGATTGATCCATGTTTCACATCAGGTAGACCACTGTTTCGTCGGCTCATCCCGTAGCAGTCGCGACCACTCACTTCTAGGTCAAGCTTGTGGCGTTCTGCCAGCCGTCGAATGTCGCCGTCAGTGAGCATTCCAAAGAGTGTATCGTCTGGCTCGGTTAATAACGCAAGTCCCAGTCCTTTAGAAGACATCTCGTAGATCACATCGTTTAACGATGCATCGGCTGAGATTTTGGGTAGCGCGTCGCTCTTCACCATCAAATCGTTGACACTCAAGAGCAATCGACGTCCTAATGTCCCACTTGGATGGAATTGAGCGAAGTCATCGATCGTGAATCCTTTCGCTTGTTGGACACAGATGGCAAGTACATCGCAAATCGCTAAACTCGTACCACTGCTGATGGTCGGGGCGAGATCCCACTCGTCGATCTCGGGGATTTTTGGAATCGTTAGCGCGATGTCTGCGAGCATTGAAAGATTGGAATTCGCTTCTGACAAACTAACGACCGAGCCACTCGTGACGTTTTTATATTGACGTACGAATTCGAGCGTCTCTTCATTGCCCCCGCTTTTCGAGATCGCGAGCATGGCCGTACCTTCATTCACGATCCCAAGATCACCGTGCAGCGCTTCAACTGGGTGTACGAAGACTGCGCGCGTGCCCGTACTGTTGAGAGTCGCAGCCGCCTTTTGACCAATCAAACCGCTCTTGCCGATTCCGGTCACGACCAGAATTGATTCAAGTCCGGCGATTAGTTCTACTGCTTTGGCAAACGAAGTGTCAAGTAACGTCCTTGTTTCATGCATTGCACGCTCATAGGACGCCAACATGCGTCTGCCTTCTTCGAGCGCGTCGCTCATGTGTTCAGTTTTCGCAATTGAAGTACGATGCGGCATTGTCCCAGAAGATACGCTTGATGCTGTCGCGAGCTAGCGGTTGTTCTTCCAGGTGTTGCATTCCCAATGGCCACGTTCCATCGGGATGTGGATAGTCTGTATTGAAGGCGACGTATTGATCGCCGACAAGTTCGCAAACTGCTGGTAACGTCATTTCATCACCACGACAGGCGACAAGAAAGTTTGATTTGAAGTACTCAGTTGGTCGTTTCAGGAGCATTGGATGTTCTGCACGTCCCGAAAAATCGTAGTGTTGCTCCATACGCTGCAACCAATAAGGTAACCATCCTGCGTCTGCTTCCACGTGGACGACCTTGAGTCGCGGGTGTTTCTCAATCGTGCCGAACCAAATTAAGCACATCATCGCAACCATCGCTTCAAATGGATGTGCTGCGATATGACCTGAAGTATGCGTCGACATACGATCACCGTAAGATGGTAAATACGGTGAACCTGAGTCGTGCAAGCAGATCGGCAAGTTCAGATCAGAAACACACTCCCATAAAGCGTCGTAGTCCTCACTGCTGAGGTTTCGACCATCTGCTGGATTAGGCCGGATATAGAAACATCGCGCACCTTTCTCAGCCATCCTTTTCGCTTCTTCGATCGAGAACTCGGGAGATTGAACGGGTAACATCGCGGCCATGAACAGACGCGAAGGATCCTCCGAACAGTACTCGAAACTCCAATCGTTGTACGCACGACATACGGCCCAAAGGAGCTCTGGATCTTTGAATGGTTTACCGAGGATTTGACCGCCAACGGTGGGGTAGATCACCTGAGCGTCGACTCCTTGATCGTCCATATCAGCAAGACGTGCGGTATTGCTAAATCCCGCTTCGCGCGTTCGAGCAAATCTCTCCATCGCCTTTCGCGTCGCCGCATGGAATTCCGCCGAGTTCATCGGGTAAGACCCATCTTGTTTTGTGATGGGTTCCCCTTCGACCATCATGCCACGTTGCCCATTGCCGAAGTCTCCGACGTGGGGCGCGCGATCGACGAACAGAGGATCGATGTAATCCTGCCATATTGAAGTCGGTTCCATTTGGTGGGCATCGGTATCGAGAACCCGCAAACCGTCACGCATAGCCAATATCCAAATAACGCATTTCTAGGTGCAAACTTTAAAACAGCGACCACTGTGAATAAAACGCTCGAGTTGTACGCATTAAATTGCGACTCTACCAAGGTACAGATTCGAGGATGAAGCAGGAGCACGAAGAGGGATTGCAACAGCAGCTCGATAGGTTTGCTGGTGTCACGCGCGGCGGTTGGAAGGTTGGTCTCACCTCCGGTGGAAGTCGCGATGGCATGGGAGTCGGATTTAGACCGTTTGGACATATCGCTAAGGATCGAATATATGAATCAGGCGTTACGATCGATCTGAGTCAGCTTGGCGACATCGGCGTAGAGAACGAACTGTGCTTCTTATTCGGCGAGACGGTTCCGACGAACGCGGACCGCGCACAATTGAAGCATTGCGTTGAAGCACTTCGACCTGGGTTCGAACTCAATGAACGTCGTCTTAGCAGCGATGCTTCCACTCAAGATCGGCTTGCCGACAATTTGTCCCAGTACGGCATTGTCGTAGGATCACCGATTGCTGACTTTCGTAATCTGGAACTTGAGGAACTAGCCGTCACGCTACGATGCAACGAAGCGGCGATTGCGACTGTTCATAGTCGAGGCCATATCGACGACCACTACGATTCATTGCTCGCGCTAGTTCAAGTATTGGCTCAATTCGATCGGCGAATTGAAGCTGGTGATCACGTCATTACGGGTGCGTTCGCACGCGAACGAGTCTTGTCCCCATCTGTCTGGCGTGGCGACTTTTCTTTAGGTATCGGCTCTGTCGAGGTTGAGTTCAAATGAAAATCCTTGTGATCCCCGGATTGACGTTGCCCACGGTTGACGAGACGATCGTCGAACAGATTCGCGCGGCGAGTCAGGGTGCAGATGTCGTTGTATCTGATCCTCAAAGCGCGATCGATGAAGTGCACGACGCCGAGATCGTGTTAGGTTTCGTAAACCAACGAATGTTCGAAAAGGCTAAGTCGCTCAAATGGGTCCAGTCCATTTCCTCTGGCGTCGATATGTTCCTGTACGACGAATTCGTTGAGAGCGATGTCGTCCTGACGAGCGAAAAGGGGCTGGTTGGCGAACACCTCGCGGACCATGGCTTTGGACTTTTACTGATGCTCACCCGTCAGCTTCGAACCGCGTTGCTTCTTGGACCGGACTCGTGGAATCATCGACCTGAAATGCGGCGACAAGAAATCGAACTTACGGGTAGCACAATGGGTGTATTTGGGTTTGGTAGTACAGGTCGAGCTATGGCTAGAAGGGCTGTTGGGTTTGGGATGAACGTTCTTGCACTAGATCGCGACCCCGTGCCGACTAGTCCAGAGGTGAGTGAAGTTTGGCGCTCCGATCGCTTTGACGACTTACTCGGTTCTTCTGATGTCCTCGCTATCTGTTGTCCGTTGACGAATGAAACGCGTGGCAAATTGAACCGCGACGCATTCAAGACCATGAAGACCTCCTCGTTTCTTGTCAATGTCACGCGTGGCGAGGTTATGGTTGAAGGAGACCTAGTAGATGCACTCAAAAATGGCGATATCCGCGGTGCGGCATTGGATGTCACGCCACGTGAACCGCTACCGGCGGAGAGCCCGCTCTGGGAACTCGAGAACGTGGTCATGACACCTCACACCGCCGGAGCGAGTCAGTTTCGAGCGCAACGGAACTTGGATCGTTTTTTAAACAATCTACAGCGCTACCTATCGAAAGAACCGCTCGAAGGTCTCATTGACAAGCACCTCGGCTACTAGAACAATGACTCGACTGAATGAAAAAACGACTCCCGAGTAGCTAGGAACTGCACTTTGGAATCCGCATACGCCATTGAAGTTCAGGGACTTCACAAGTCCTACGGAGATTTTGAAGCCGTCAAAGGTATCGATCTGCAAGTTAAGGTCGGTGAGATCTTCGCATTACTCGGTCCTAACGGAGCCGGGAAAACAACCACCATCGAGATTCTTGAGGGATTTCTTACCCCAAATTCGGGTCATGTGCGAGTTTTAGGTTACGATCCATTAAAGCACGAACGAAACTACAAGGAACGAATCGGCATCGTACTCCAGGAGACAGAAGTTGAGGAATTCCTGTCGGTAGAAGAGTCTATTCGTCTCGTGCGCTCCTACTATCAGGATCCGTTACCTCTCGAGGATATATTGGCCGCGACTGGATTAATCGAGCAACGTCAGGTTCGTCCTCGAAAACTCTCGGGCGGCCAAAAGCGACGTTTGGATGTTGCGATGGGTCTTGCGGGTAACCCCGATTTGCTCTTTCTTGATGAACCAACAACTGGTTTTGATCCGCACGCAAGACGTGATGCATGGGACATGCTCCGCAATCTCCGTCAGCTTGGTAAAACCGTATTACTCACCTCGCATTACATGGACGAGGTCGAACACGTAGCTGATCGTGCTGCTGTCATGATTAATGGAAAGATCATTTCAGAAGGTACACCTCAAGAACTCGCGCATGAGTCCGAACCAACGATTTCTTTTAACGCAGACACCAACATCAGCCTCCCAGCCGAACTTGAGGCTGATGCAATTCGAGATGACTCTCGTTTCGAACTGTCGTCACCCGATCTGGTCAAGTCACTCCACGTTCTAACGGGTTGGGCAATTGAGAATAACGTGAATCTGGAGGACCTGAGCATCACGCGTCGGTCGTTGGATGATGCATTCGTGCAATTAACGCAAAGCGCGGAAGAAGGACACGAAGAGTGAATTCACTTCGGCTTCTCGGTATCCAGTTTGCATATGAGAACTTGAGGTTTTGGCGGAACTCGATCGCCGCGTTTTTTACGGTAGCCCTTCCGTTAGTAATGATGGTGATTCTCTGTCTCCTATTCGGGTCCCAGCAGACCTCAGGTGGCAGCGAACCGATTTTCCTGTCCACTTTCTACGTGCCGGCGATATCGGCGATGGCGGTCATCGGAGCGTGCTTCACGAACATTGCGATGGAAGTTTCGATTTCTCGCGACCGGGGGCTTCTTAAACGTTATCGAGGAACGCCACTGCCAACTTCAACTCTGGTGTGTGCGAAACTCGCGCATGCTGTCATGCTCGGATTCTTGCTAGTGACTTGCTTGGTTTGTGTGGGAGTTTGGTTTTTTGACGCTACGGTAAGCGATATCCGCGTTGGAATGTTCGCGGTGATATTGATCCTCGGTTCAGCGACATTTTGTGCCCTTGGTCTAGCTATCGCAGCCGTGATTCCGAACGCTGAAGCTTCACCTGCTATCGTGCAAGCGATCGTGTTGCCATTGTTATTTATCTCGGATGTATTCCTGCCAATGGACAACGCGCCAGCGTGGCTTCAGTGGGTTGCTTCAGTATTTCCGGTTCGACACTTTGCATTAGGACTTCAGTCATCATTCCACCCAATCCTGATGAACAATATCCAAGAATGGGTGCATGTGGTGGTTTTGGCGATCTGGTTCTTGGTTGGCCTTGTTGTTGCGACGCGATATTTTCGGTGGGAACCGAAGAGGTAACTCGCTGATTTAATTAACTAAAGTTTCGTAAAACGCTCGATACATGCGACCTTATTAGTGGCCGTTCTTACAATTGCGCAAAGCAAAGATTGTTTGCGTCAAGGCTGTCGTTAAACGGTCATAGAACACACGAAAATCGCTATTAGCTTCGGCGATGCTTCGCTAAATACGCATGCTAGATTCCGAGTACAAACACAACTTCCATACGCACACATTTCGCTGTAAACACGCGAAGGGCGATGCTGTGGATTACTGCCAATACGCGCAGGAACACGGTATGGAAACAATCGGATTTTCCGATCACACGCCACTGCCTGACGACAGATGGATCAGCGCAAGGATGCCGGTGGCACAACTTGATGACTATGTAACTGCCGTACACCGCGCACAGCACGAGTTTCCCGACCTTCGCGTTCTGCTAGGTATGGAATGCGAATATGTGCCGAAATTTCATGCGTTCTATGAAGATGAACTATTTGGAGAGCGAGATTTTGATTACCTCGTAGGTGGTCCGCACTTCTTCACAGACGACTACGGTTCGTGGACTGGCACGTATGGTGGGACTGTAGATGCTAAATCGCTCAAGGATTACGCTCGTTATGTTGGTGAAATGATCGAGAGTGGTTTATTTGCGTTCATTGCTCACCCAGATTTGTTCGGCAACTGTTACAAACATTGGGACGCGAACACAATATCCGCAAGTCGCGACATATTTGAAGCCGCTGCGGAATGTGACGTGGGACTTGAAATAAATGCATTGGGTTTTCGCAAGATTGCGAAAAAGAAGCTATTCAATCCATACCCGCTTTATCCATGGCCACCGTTTTGGGAATTAGCTTCCGAGTACGACGTGAAAGTCATCGTGAATGCTGATGCGCACCGACCAACAGATTTGCAACGCATGACATCTGATGCGGAGGCCTTGCGTGTAAACTGCAACTTAAAAGCAATGGACCCAACGGAGATCGGTGCGGAGCGGTCCGCGTAAGTTCATTGACGGTAATAACCGATCGGTACCTGAGTCATCGTGCTGTTTAATACAAGCCCTGATGAATCCGACAAGTAGCTACCAAACCAAAGGAGAATAGAGGATGGCTGAAGCAATCGACTACCAGTACATTGGTACTCGACCCGTTCGTCCAGACGGGATAGAGAAGGTAACCGGACGCGCGAAATTTGGTGCCGACGAAATACTGCCTGGTATGTTGGTAGGTAAAGTACTTCGTAGCCCGCACGCCCATGCCAAGATACTGTCGATTGATACATCTGAGGCTAAATCTATCCCCGGCGTATTCGCAGTCATCACCGGTGACGATTTTCCGGAACGTGCGCCGGGACGAGGTAGAGGCGGTTTTTCTGAGAACATCATCGCCGCCGCGAAAGCGCTCTACCATGGTCACGCGATTGCTGCAGTAGCTGCTGCCAATCATGGGGCTGCTGACGCTGCACTGGAAGCAATCAAAGTCGAGTACGACGTACTAGAAGCAGTTACCGACCCGGTCGCAGCGATGGCTGAGAATGCACCGATTCTCAATGAAAAACAGTTTACGCGCAGCCCTAACGGTCCATCATCAGAACCGTCGAACGTCTCCGCACACACGATCACTGCTGATCGGGGAGATATCGAGCAAGGGTTTAGCGACGCGGATGTCGTGGTCGAACGGACCTTCAAGACTCCTATGGTTCATCAAGGCTACATTGAACCGCACGCTTGTACCGCGAACTACACGGAGACCGGAAAAGCAACGGTTTGGTGTTGTACGCAAGGCCATTTCGGCGTACGCTCGCAGACCGCAGGAATCGTGGGGATGGACCTTCATGATCTAAAGGTTGTTGCGAGTGAGATTGGTGGTGGATTCGGTGGCAAAACCATCATTTATCTTGAACCGTTGGCGCTTAAGTTGTCCGAACTAAGTCACCGACCGGTACGTATGGTCATGTCTCGTGAAGAGGTATTTCGCGCAACAGGTCCGGCTTCTGGCTCGGTAAACACGATCAAGATTGGTGCGAAAAAAGACGGAACCATCACGGCGATGTCTGCCAAGTTGATTTACGAGGCTGGGGCATACCCGGGAAGTCCCGTAGGCGCTGGCAGCATGTGTGTGTTTGCTCCTTACGATGTCGAGAACGTTCGAATCGAAGGATTCGACGTGACCGTGAATCGTCCGAAAGTGGCTGCTTATCGTGCGCCTGGCGCTCCTCAGTCCATGTATGCATCTGAATCCGTGCTCGACGAAATCGCGATGAAGATCGATATGGATCCGCTCGATTTCCGACTCAAGAATGCAGCCGAAGAAGGCACGCAATCGACCTATGGACCAAAGTTCCAAGCGATCGGGTTGAAAGAGTGCATCCGCAAGGCGAAGGAACATCCGAACTATCACGTACCGTTAGGCGAAGACGAAGGACGAGGCATAGCAGTCGGTTTCTGGTTCAATGGCGGCAATCAGTCGAGTGCCGAAGTTCACATAACTGATGACGGGCACGTACTCGTCGTAGAAGGCAGTCCAGATATTGGTGGAAGCCGTGCTTCAATGGCACTGATGGCCGCCGAGACTCTCGGCGTACCGTATGACCATATCAGAGTGAACGTCGCCGACACCGATTCGACTGGATACTGCGCAACGACTGGCGGCAGTCGCACGACCTTCGCTACAGGTCTAGCCGTGATAAACGCTTGCGAAAACGCGATCGTCGAGCTCAAGAAGCGTGCAGCAGCGGCGATGGATCTCGATGTCGACCAAGTAGAGTGGGCGAACGGTTCGGCATCGCCGAAACCCGGTGTGAATGTTGAAGCAAACCCGTTGTCGCTTGCAGAGCTAGCACGAGATGCAGCACGGACAGGTGGTCCGATTTCTGGTCGAGCTTCCCTGACTGCACAAGGTCCTGGTCCTGCGTTTTCGGTCAATATGAGCGACGTTCATGTTGATCGGGAAACCGGGCGTGTGACCGTGAAGAGTTTTACCTCGATTCAAGATGCGGGCAAAGCCATCCATCCAGACTATGTTGAAGGTCAGATGCAAGGTGGCGCTGCGCAAGGCATCGGTTGGGCTTTAAACGAAGAGTACATCTACGACGAATCGGGTGTCTTAGAAAATCCGGGTTTTCTGGATTATCGAATTCCTGTCGCATCGGATTTACCAATGCTCGATACGGAAATCGTCGAAGTACCGAATCCGAATCACCCGTTCGGTGTCAGAGGATGTGGTGAAACGCCGATCGTCGCGCCACTCGCAGCCGTTGGTAACGCTGTAAGTCGTGCGTTGGACATGCGATTCACGGAGCTGCCAATGTCGCCTCCGAACGTGCTTGAGGCTCTATCCAACGGCTCATCCTAGCAAGTAGAAACCACTCCGAGAGCCGAGGTGATGCCGATCGCCTCGGCTTTTTTATTGTACAGAGTACGCGTTACATCTGTCATGTTCGACGAACACTGAATTGAGTTTTCGTGTCTCCTCGAGGCTGCGTGCGTAACTCTGCAGAACTGAATCGTGTATATTGCCCGCACTAGACCTTGAGTTCTACGGGGGACGATGTCTATGCAACCCATTTCAGCCGACTCACATGTAGTCGAAGCAGCCGATGTTTTTATCGGTTTGCCTGAGAGATTTGGTGACGACGCGCCGCGCATCATGTATGCAGGCACCGATAAAGACGCGATCATCATTCCGTCAAAAGGTGCTGCCGGCGTTCGTAAACGGATCGGTATCGCTGGTCTTCGCGCGCGCGAAGGTGCAGAGGTCGAACGACGCACTGGTTACAAGCCAAACGTTGAAGACATGTCTGACGGCGACATCGTCAAGATCATGTCCCAGGGGTACGATGGGATCCGGGAAGGCATAAAAAACGGTGCCGAGCGTCACGTAGATCAAGATATCGACGGAGTAGCCGCGGAATTCCTATATCCTGGTTTCTTTGGGCTATTCAGTTTCGAAAACCTCGAATTGCTTGTTGCGTGCCAGAAGAACTACAACGACTGGTTGCATGACTATTCGTCGGCCGCCGGTGGTCGATTGTTCGGACTGGCAGCTATTCCGATTCAAGATCCTGAAGCGGCAGTTGACGAACTTCAACGCGTCGCGAAGTTGGGTTTCAAAGGCGGATGTATTCCATGTACTTCCCCGCCAGAACACCCGTATTACGACGAGATCTACGACCCGGTTTGGGCCGCCGCTGAAGAAGCTCGGTTCCCACTGGCGATGCACGTTGGCACCAACGCATACACACCGAAGGAATTTCGACAAAACCGCGTACTTCGAGACCCAGTCGGAGACTATGCTCAGTCTCAAATCTCCATTCAGCGTTCGCTCGTAGAACTCATCGTGCATGGGGTCGCTACCAAGTTTCCAGATCTACAGTTTGTAGTTGCGGAATTCAATGGTGGTTGGATCGCGCACTGGCTTGATCGTATTGAGCAGGGATTGCAGCGTGAGTACAGCTTCCGTAATAAAGGAACCTATACTGGTGAAAAGCCTCACGATATTTGGGCTCGCCAGTTTTGGGCAACCATCGAAGACGACCGTCCAGCGATCCTAACCCGTGAGTTGATTGGCGTGGATAACTTGATGTGGGGTTCAGACTATCCGCATGTCGATTCGACTTGGCCATGTTCACTTAACGTGCTTGACGAGGTCTTCGCGGATATCCCGTCAGAAGACCGCGAAAAGATCACACGGACGAACGTAGAACGTCTCTACGGATTGTCGAATTAGCGATTTTCAGAACGTGCAATTTATGCGCTTCGTTCATTAGACAAGGCTCATTCGTTTGGATGAGCCTTGTTGCAATGGTTGAGCCTAATCGTCGAGCCTATTCTGGCGTAGGATCTTCGTCGGTATCTTCGCCAAAAATCAAAAGTCGTCCGTCCGGATCCCGAAACTCTATTTCCTTCTTTTCGTAGAACCTTACGTAAAAGTCGCTCACCTCAACCCCCGCATTGAGTAGATGCGTACGAATACCTACGACGTCTTCACAATGGAAGTAATGAATGACGTCCGAATCTAAGGTACCGTCGCTGTTCTTTTCGGGAGCTTTTAGATAACTTGCGCTCGTCAGCATGATGCGGTTGGAACCCCTAGTAAGCGAAGCCCAACCGGTAAGTCCGACATCGTCCATCCGATCAGCGATTTCAAATCCAAGAATGTCGCGGTAAAACCGTATAGAAACCTGCACGTCCGAGCAAACTAGCATCGGCACATGCTCACCGATGCGAAGTCGCTGTCCTTCAGACATGTATTAGCTTGCTATGGTGAGACTACGCAGCAGGAGCTAGCTGAGGTACAACCTGATTCTGGGATTCATAAGGGAACGCATCGTCAAAGCCGATCAGCTCTCGCATTGTGTCCGGATCGGCACAATCATCCCACGGTTGTTCGCGCATGGTGACCTTCATGTTTTCTTGCGGGAGTACTGCGTGATGACGATAGTAGGCAACCGCATTCAATCGAAGTCCCTTGGTTTTCTTAGGGAATGCACCGTGCCAAGTGGTTCCTGGCCAGATGATCACCGAACCAGGCGCGCATTCCGCAGCGACAGCGCGCTGCGAGGCGAACGGATGATTCGGATGGGCGTTTGACTTGTGAGATTTAGGTACATATGCAAGTGCCCCGTCTTCCTTCGTATACGTCGTCAGCGCCCACGTCGCATTGGCAGTCAATGCGGTATGACCCCACGGTAGTGGATTAGCCCCCTGATCACAGTGCAAGCCCAAATGTTCGCCGTATCCTTAGTCACCTTGCCATTTGACGAAGGAATTGGTACTACTGTAACGCCAGCTTCGTTTCCCACCCGGATTGCGTCCAAACAGGTGACCGATCAGGGCGTCTGTGACCGGGTTCACAAACAAATCGCGAAAACAACGATCCAACTGCAATAGTTGCTGAATCAGCATCTGCGTTGGTTCCGGCGCATCCTTCGGTCGCAATCCGCTATTTGGCGGAGTAGGCCAATGAAGTTCGTCAACAGGTCCATCTTCGAGCGTAATGCCACAACCGCCCGTGATCTCAGAGAACCTTTCCAAAAGTACTTCGGTGCACCGTTCGAACAGCGCTGAATCTACGCCTGTGACCTCCGGAGGAACAATCGTGAGTCCATCGGTATCCAGTTCGAGGGCATATTTCTCTAGCGAAAGATCTTTGATCGGATCAGAATCAGCCATAGCGTTATTTTGATTTAGTTGAAGAAATGGTGCGCCAGTTCGCCGCACGTGAATCATACAAGCGGAAATGCATCAATAAACTATGCGACCATGACCTACACAGTACCTGAAGAAGCCGTTCGTAGCTACGAAGAACACGGCTTCGCCATCCTTCCAAGTGTCATTGATGCAGAGATGCTCGCCATGCTCCAAATGGAGTGTGGGTATTTCATCGGCTACACCGATGCTTGGATGGAAAACAAAGAACTTGACGTCATGGGTATCACCCATAAAGGCAAGCGATATTTCATCAGTAACCGCTATCGCAAAAGCCCGGACATGCATCGATTCTTGTTCGGTGAATTGATGCGTGAAATAACGGCAAGTTTCTTAGGTCCTGATGCCTATCTGTTTGTTGAACAATGGGTCGTCAAAGGCGCCGAGCAGGGAATGAAGTTTGCTTGGCACCAGGATAGTGGGTACGTGAAGTTCATTGATCGTGAGAATGTCCACAAGCCGTACCTCACGTGTTGGTGCGCGTTGGACGATATGTCCTCTGCAAATGGGACGATTTCTGTGCTCCCGCACGACGTGATTGGTACGCGCAATAACGTACTAGACCATGTCAGTGAGAAGGGAACCAACGATTTAGTTGGCTATCACGGCGACGAACCTGGTGTTGAGATCAACGTTCCTAAAGGCTCAATTGTTGTGTTTTCGAGCACTAGTCTGCATCGAAGTAGCGCAAATAAGACGGATCGTCGTCGTCGTGCGTATCTGGCGCAATACAGTTCGGAACCGATCTACAGTTCAAGCGGCAAACTTTGGTCGATGGCGGTTCCGTTCGTAAAAGATGGCAATGTCGTTTATGACCGAGACTCGGATTTGCAGGATCACGAGATCGAGCGTAGCCGGCTCCGGGAAGTGCAACGCGCAAGCGAGGCGGGAGCGGGATAGCGGTGCCGGGTCCGCTTGACGGCGTCAAAGTTTTAGATTTAACTTCCATTTACTCCGGTCCGATCTGTGCGTCGATTCTTGGCGATCACGGCGCGGATGTCATCAAAATCGAAGCGCCCGAAGGCGATACCATGCGAGCGGGCGCTCGCTACTCACGGCATGGCGTATCCGGACCTTTCGCCGTGATGAATCGCAATAAGCGAGCCATGGTGCTTGATTTACGCACCGATGCGGGTAAGGATGTCCTACGGCGGATGCTTACAAAAGCCGACGTAGTCGTGGAAAACTACCGCCCAGGCGTGATGGAACGTTTGGGATTTGGCTGGGAACAGTTGCAGGAGATCAATGAACGATTGATCTACGCGTCGATTAACGGCGTTGGGTCCGTGGGTCCTTACGCGAAACGCCGGGTATATGACGCGGTCATTCAAGCGATCTCCGGCGTGGCTTCACTTCAGGCAGACCCGAGTGTAGAGAAGCCGCAGATGATCAATACGCTCCTATGCGACAAAGTGACTGCCATCACTGCGGCTCAGAACATCTCCTCAGCGTTATATGCGCGCGAACAAACTGGTCGAGGTCAATTCGTTCAAGTATCCATGCTTGACTCTGCGCTGTTCTTCATGTGGCCGGACAGCATGGCGAACTTCACATTTGTTGGTGAAGAAACGCCACCTCGGTCATACGGAAGCCATGCCTACTTTGTACGAGAAACAAAAGACGGCTACATCGCGACGATGCCGGTTAAACGAGGTGAGTGGCAAGGACTATTCGATGCCTTAGAACTTTCCAACCTTCTCCTCGATGATCCTCGATTCTCAACCCCCGCCGCGCGGCAAGCGAATAGCCAGTTGTTCCAGAAAATCCTGAACGAGAGCTATCAGAAATTTACGACCAAGGAGCTGGTTGAACGCTTAGAAACGAATCAGGTGCCGTTTGCTGAAATCAATAGCCGACCTGAAGTCATCGAAGATCCGCAGATCAAAGCGATGGGCGCGTTGATGGAATTTGATCACCCGGTTGGAGGCCGAATGCGCCAACCACGACCGCCGGGACGCTTTAGTGAAACGGAGACTGACATTTTTAGGTGCTCGCCGGAATTAGGGGAGCACGGTGCGGAGGTGTTGACGGAGTACGGGTTTTCTGAAGAGGAAATTCAGACGCTCCATGATCAAGGTGTCATCGTTCCGGCGACTGCCTAATCGTATCTCCTAAACATAAGCGAGGCTCATGTCGCGCCAATAGTTCGTGTAAGTTTTGTTGACGCACAACGGATCGTTAATTCGGCAACCGTCGGTTTTGGATGCTAATACCGAAAGTGACATCGCCATCCGATGGTCATCGTAAGTGTCAAAGGTTGTCGGTTTAGGTTTGCTCGGCCAAATCTTTAAATAATCCGCGCCTTCTTCAACGTGGACCCCGGCGCGCGACAGTTCTCGGGCAGGACAGGCTATCCGGTCGCACTCCTTGTGACGAAGAGTAGACAATCCCGATATCTTGACCGGTTGTGGTAAATACGGTGCGATCGCCATGAGCGTAGGTGCGGCGTCCGGCATCGCTGACATGTCAACAGTATCAAGTGGCTTGAGCTCGCGTGGTCCGCGGACGACGGTCGAATGTTCGTGTTGCTCGATTTCAGCGCCTAACTGTGCACACACGTCGACAAACCTATAGTCGGGTTGCCAGCTCCTTTGACCAACATTTGTTAATTCGACCGTTCCACCGTGTAAAGTGGCTAGCGCCATGTGATAAGTTGCGGCAGAGGCATCGCCTTCGATATTGAAGTTCCCACCTTGATAGGTTTGTGGCTGCATCTTAAAGATGCGGTTGCTCACGTCCTGTTCGATCTTGACGCCTCGTTTCTCTATCTCTCCGAGGGTTCCCGCAACATATGACGCGCTAGCTAATTGATCGATCAGTTGCACTTCCAATCCTTGCGGGAAACACGGTCCGACGATCAAGAGCGCGGAGAGGTATTGACTTGAAAGCGTGGCATCGAGCCGCGTACTCGCACTATTTGTCGGAGCGCTGCTAATCGTGATGGGTAACTTCCCATCGTTCGACTCAACTACGCAACCTATACCCGTGATTGCTTCAAGTAGCGTTTCATTCGGTCGGTTCGCGAGTGACTCTCGCCCGGTAAATCGTGTCACGCCTTGTCTTAATGCAGCCGCGGCAAGCAACAATCGCAGCGAGACGCCGCTCTGCCTCGCGTCCAGTTCGACCTTAGCGTCTGAATTGAAATTAGGCGTCAGCTGAAGACCGTCCTCCAGTGAGCCGCTAATCCTTGTTCCGAGGCGTTCAAGGCAATCAAGCATCGCATCCACATCGTCACAAGGTGGTATGCCGAATAGCGTTGAATCATCAGAAGCTAATGCAGAGATGAGCAATTGCCGCAAGGCGATGCTCTTACTCCCAGGTAGGGTTAAGTCGTACTCGAAAGGCTTTTCTATGGGTAGGATGAGTTTCGACACGCTGTAACGGACCGACGGTTGAAGCGCAATTGTAGGATCGATAGCACAATCAAATTGGTGATTCACGCTGAAAATATCAGTGTGAATTCGTTGTACCGCAGTCTAGGTTGCACATCAACAATAAAATGACTCCCGCCGAATTTCGCGAGATTGAGAGATTGCCATGGCTGAAGCCGCCATTCAACCTGACCTAGAAGTGGATCTGAACAACCTGACGATGAGTGCGGAAGCAGAACCGCTTCTCGCCGCCGTCAAAACATTCATTCAAAATGACATTGCGCCGCAAACGCCAGCATTCCAAGCGGCAGCCGCAGAGCATGGTGATCGTTGGAGTCTTTCGCCACGTCAAGAGGAAATCTTGGGTGGTTTGAAGGACAAGGCGAAAAGCAACGGTTTGTGGAATTTCTTCTTACCTGATGCCGAAACCGGCGAAGGACTAAAGAACCTCGACTATGCGTACATCGCTACTGAGCTTGGGAAGAACCCGATTGCGTCTGAATGTTTGAACTGCAGCGCACCCGATACAGGGAACATGGAAGTACTGGAGAGATACGGAACCGACGAACATAAAGAGAAGTGGTTAAAGCCGCTGCTCAATGGCGAGATTCGTTCAGCGTACGGTATGACGGAACCCAATCTAGCGTCGTCAGATGCAAAACAGATTGGAACTCGTGCTGTGCTTGAAGGCGACGAGTGGGTGATCAATGGCGAAAAGTTCTACATTTCTGGAGCCGGCGACAAGCGCTGCAAGATCATGATCTGCATGGTGAAAACCAGTCCTGATGCTGCGCCTCACCTACAACAGAGCCAAATCCTCGTACCGTTGGATACCCCTGGCGTGAACATTATTGAACCAATGACCGTTTTTGGTCACGATGACGCTCCGCATGGCCACATGCACATCAAACTCGAGGACGTGAGAGTTCCGAAGGAGAACATCCTCCTAGGCGAAGGTCGCGGATTCGAGATTTCGCAGGGTCGACTAGGACCCGGTCGGATTCATCATTGCATGCGATCGATTGGTCAAGCAGAACGAGCGCTGGAGTTATTCGTTACTCGTGGTATGTCCCGCGAAGCATTCGGGAAAACGCTCGTTCAGTTGGGCAAGAACCTCGAACTCGTATCGAGAGCGCGCATTGACATCGAAATGATGCGTCTCTTGGTATTGAAAGCCGCGAAGGCGATGGATGTCCTGGGGAATCGTGAAGCGCGTGTATGGGTACATATGATCAAGGCGGTCATACCGGAACGCGTTTGCAGGATCATTGATGAGGCAATTCAAATCCACGGAGCGTCCGGTGTGTCGCAGTGGACACCTCTAGCAGGTATGTACACGGGACAGCGAACGTTGCGGATCGCGGATGGTCCCGATGAAGTGCACCATCTCGTCGTCGGTCGAGCTGAGTTACGGAAATACGACGAAAACTACGGGAGGAGTTGATAACTTCGACAGGAGTACGAATCTGTCGACACAATTTCATAGATCATTCAAATTCCTACGTCCCATTAGGGTGGTGCAATAAGGGTTTCCGAGCGCATCGCAGTGTGCAGGGTAATACAAGGAACGCAGATATCGGCGTTCCTTGTATTAGCTAGTTGAAGCTAGGAATGCCTTATGCTGTTGGAGAGTCAATCAGTCGCAGGTCACATGTAGAGCGACGAATGTCACGACGTTGTTAAGTCGCTCGCAAGCTTCCTGTTTAGTTCTAATTGTCAGAGACGAAATATGACGTTAGAATAGTCATATTTTGTGAAATATGACGGTAGCGACGTCAAAATGGGTCTGATACCAAGAGCACTTGACCTACGAGAAATGTTGGCGCATATGTCGGCATTTCTGTTCGGTCCTCGCATGACGGGCAAGTCAACGCTTATCCGCGAGACTCTACCAGATGCACTCATATTCGATCTACTACGGTTCGATGATTTCGCTAATCTAAGCGACAATCCATCGCTGATCGAAGATGCGATGCAATACAAGCCAGATACCAAATTAATAGTGATTGACGAGATCCAGAAGGTACCTCATTTACTTGATGAAGTACATCGTCTAATTGAGACGCGGGGTGTACGCTTCCTATTAACCGGATCGAGCGCTAGAAAGCTACGACGTGGAGGCGTCAATCTTCTTGGCGGACGTGCACAGACCATTCACTTCCACCCGTTCTTGATGCGAGAATTGGAGTCTAGGTTTGATCTTAATCGTGCACTTAACTACGGTACGCTACCTGCCGTTTATCTCTCGGAATCTCCTCGACGTTTGTTGCGAGGTTACGTTGAGGAGTATCTGCAAATGGAGGTATTAGCCGAAGGATTGACACGAAACTTGCCTTCATTTAGCAACTTTCTACGAACAGCCGCGATCGCGAACGCTTCTATCGTGAATTTCGCGAATTTAGCGAGCGACGTCCAAACACCAAGAACAACTGTTCTCGGATACTTCGATGTCCTAATCGATACGCTGTTGCTTTACGAACTGCGTGCGTGGCGCAAGTCCGTCCGCCGCAAAGCGGTCGCAAGTTCGAAGTATTACTTCCTTGACATCGGCGTTGCAAATTTTTTACAGGGACGCAGTCGCCTATCACCTCGAACATCCGAGTACGGATTCGCGTTCGAAACTTGGCTTTTACATGAGCTGCGAAGTTGGATGGACTACAACGAATGTGATGAGACATTGAGTTTTTGGAGTTCTCATTCAGGCTTTGAAGTGGATTTTCTCATCGGTGACCACACTGCAATCGAAGTCAAGGCAAAGCGTACGGTCGGAGAGAACGAACTAAGATCGCTCAAAGCACTGCGGGATGAGCAGAAATGCAAGAATTTCGTATGCGTATGCTTGGAATCGCGACCGCGAATCAGAGACGGTATCGAAATTCTGCCGTACGAGATTTTTCTAGAAAACCTTTGGGACGGACGTTACGCTTTAGATGCTTGAACGATGCGGTTTCGTGATTGAGCTAATTCGCTTCGTTTTCTAGCGTAAGCAAGATTGTCTGTAGATTCATTCACCAGCTAGATCAATTAGATTCCCGTGCTCCGGTAATAGATGACTTGCTAGTTCGATTCTCTCGTTATTCACCTTCAGAAGGAGTATTTTCTGGTCGCTCGGTCAACACTGTCGTCTCAAACATCAACAGTACGTTTCCTGGCATCTGTCCAAACATGTCATAACCAGACAGCACCATAACTTGATTGTCGGCGATAGCGATTCCTGGGTTATCAATCGACCCGCCGTGTGCATCCGTACCGTTGGTGCCTTCGAATTCTTGCTTAGTGTTGTACATCCAAAGTACTTCGCCATCCGCAACGCTGAACGCAAATACGCGCCCGTCCAATGAACCAGCGAAGGCGACATCGTTCGTTGCTGCAGGTGCAGCAGAAAAAGCGTAATGCCAAGGGCAGCTTGGCCACTCTGTCATTGAAATTGCTCGTCGCAAACCGCTGAATTCACAACCACGTTCGGCTTTGTGCGACCAAATGAGTTCACCCGTCTTAATGTCAAGCGCGAAGACACCAGGATTGGCGCCGTCAACGAATTCTGGATCAGCAATTGGGACCACGAGCACGTCACCAATGACCGTGATGCCCCAGTGGACGCCGCCGAGGGCAGAGCCAGGGGACAATCTGTTGTGCCAAACGAGCTCGCCGTTATCAGGATTCAGCGCCCAAACATCGCCTGACTTTTGACCCGCTAATACCAGATCGACACCCGCAGATGTGGTGGTCAGTACCGGAGACGCGCCAAAATCAAAGTCAGGTCCACGTTCCTTCGGACAGTTCGGACCCATCCGACGACCGCACGCCATGTTGAATGCATCGTTCTCCGTGCCTTGGAAAATCCACTTTTCAGCGCCTGTCGTTAGGTCATACGCAATGATTGCATCAGATGTATGTGTTGCGGGAGAGGACGTGTTTTCGCCTGTCCCGATATACAACTGGTTTCGTTTCGCGTCGATCGCAGGTGTTGTCCATACGGGTGCGCCGGAGGGACCTTGCATCTGAACACCGAGATCGTTCTTATAGGTCGGTTTCGCATCTTCGGTGGTGTGAGCTGTCCAGCTAATCGACCAGTCGTCAAGACTTACCGCATGTACTCCACCGTGACCGATACAACAGGGATACACCGGATTCATAGCCAATGCGACATCGATTGCGGACAAAGGCACGTAAAGATGTCCACCGTACGCCCGTTGTGAACCCGTGAGCATGGACTGCTGGAATATCGCTACGTTTTCGCGATGAACTAGTGAACCATCCTTTGCGTTGACGACCGCAAGTTCATTCGAGGACAACCCAACCGATACGACAGGCATACCATCGATCTCGAATAAGTGTGCAGCGGTTCTTATTTCAGCCTCTGCATCGAAGAACCACTTGACACAACCGGTTTCGCGATTCAGCGCATATAGCTTGCCGGTCGTGTTTGGCAGAAAGATCGTGTCTTCCGAGACTGCAGGATAACCTCGCATCGTGCGACTTTCGGGTACGTCGAACGCCCATTTGAGCGTAAGTGATCCAACGTTTGACGCGTCGATCGAACTGTTTGGTTGATAACGTGTGTTTCGCTCGTCGACGCCCCAATGAGCAATCACGGGT
This sequence comes from Candidatus Azotimanducaceae bacterium, assembly GCA_965220235.1. Taxonomy (GTDB): domain Bacteria; phylum Pseudomonadota; class Gammaproteobacteria; order Pseudomonadales; family Azotimanducaceae; genus Bin55. The sequence continues at coordinate 1,814,908 of OZ244815.1, forward strand.
TCTGCGTTCACGGACGTGTCGGTGCAGCGGAAGAGGCGTTCTGCTTCATCCGGGTCCGGAACACGCTGAGTGACATAGTCAACGACGTCCTGAATTTCGTCCTCGCTGAGTCCTTGCGTGAATGGTGCCATGCGACCTACAGTAAGCGTATCGAGAACCCGCGATTGGTAGTACTGTGCCATAGTACGTCGATGTGGCACCTTGGGATCTGTGGGTTTGTCGTGACATAAGGCGCACTTCTCGTTGTAGATCGTCTCGCCACTGCCAAACGCATTGACCGTGAAAAACACACTGAGAAACAGCGTGCTAATGACACCGTGCGTTAGGACGATTCGAATTTGGTCGATCATTTGGGTAGATCCGATGAGTGTTTTTGAAGACGAGTCGCCACAATAAAATCGCGGATTCGATCCACATTGAGACCGCATTATGAGCGAATTTGACAGCATCCTCTACGAAGTCGAAGACGGTCGTGCCAGAATCACGCTAAATCGCCCCGAAAAACTGAATGCACTTACTTTAAGGCTGCAATCAGAACTTAATGAGGCGCTTTGGGAAGCGGACAACAACAGAGCCGTTCACTGTGTTATTTTGCGCGGCGCAGGTCGTGCGTTTTCGGCAGGATATGACCTTACAGGCGCGGATGGCAACGTTCCGATCTCAAGAGTTCAGTCAGAAGAGAACGAGTACCGTGGTGGCAGTAGCATCGATGACGACGCTTGGCAGCTCGAACGCGCCCAACGTTATAGGATGGCAATTTTCGACATGCACAAACCCGTCATCGCTCAGCTGCACGGGTACTGTCTTGCAGGTGGAACCGACATAGCGCTCATGTGTGACATGATCATTGCGGCGGACGATACGTTAATCGGTTTCCCACCTGCGAGAGACTTAGGTGCGCTTCCAAACAACATGTGGATTTATCACGTTGGACCGCAATGGGCGAAACGTCTTAATCTGACGGGCGACTACATCACAGGTAAGGAAGCTCAACAAATCGGGCTCGTGATGAAGGCTGTACCGAGTGAATACCTCGAGAATGAAGTCGAGCAGCTAGCCGACAGACTCGCGTTGATCGATCCGGATCTGCTCTCGACAAACAAGCGGATCATCAATATGGCGCTGGAATTGATGGGTGCTCGTACACTTCAGCGCATGGCAAGCGAAAACGATGTCCGAGGCCACAACACGAAGGCTGCTGGCGGCTTCAGAAGGTCGGTAGCGGACATTGGCTTGCGCGACACATTGCGTAACCGCGATGGAAAATTCGGTGACGGACGTGTTCGCGTAAACGGACCTGAATTACGGGATGAAGACGGTAATCTGAAACCTCTTGATTAGTTGCCGTTGAATTGCGAGGAACGTAGATACGTACTCGGACGTTAGCGTCGATAATTCCCGCGCGTCTCAAAGCGCCAAAATGATCTCGAACTAGAGAGTCCCTCTTTGGATTTCATCAGTCTGGGAACCTTCGTCCAGCTTCTTGTCACCGGTATTTCACACGGATGCCTTTACGGGCTTGTTGCCCTAGGGTTTGTGTTGATCTACAAAGCGACCGAAATGGTCAATTTCGCTCAGGGCGACATCATGATGTGGGGTGCTTTTATTGCGTTCACGCTCACGAGTTATCTAGGTCTCAGCTATCTTCCAGTCGTAATCCTCACGATATTTTTGATGGCATTTTTTGGCTTGGTGCTCGAGCGAACGATCATTCGACCCATGATCGGTGAACCACCGTTCGCGGTTCTTATGCTCACGATCGGACTCGGTTTCGTACTGCGCGCGGTCGCTGGGATGATTTGGGGACACGATGAAAAAGAATTTGATACCCCTTATTCGATAGATCCATTGATACTGGGCGAAGTAAGCCTAGATTACGAGCAATTAGTGGTCGTAGGTTGCACCATCCTCCTGTGCCTAGGTCTATACCTCTTTCTACGATTCACTCGATTCGGCGTCGCTATGCAAGCTGCATCGCAAAACCAACTCGCGGCGGCATACGTCGGTATACCAGTGAGACGTGTCGTCACGATAACGTGGTGCTTGTCAACAGCAATCGCGGCGGTTGCTGCACTATTGGTCGCACCTCTACAGCTGATCTATCCAGGTATTGGCTTTGTCGTCGGAATTAAGGCGTTCGTCGCGGCCATCGTTGGCGGTTTTGGGAGCCTGGCGGGTGCGCTCATTGGCGGGATTTGTATTGGGATCGTTGAGCAATTCGTCGGATACGCTTTCGAAGGTGCGTACGGCGAAACATCAGTCTACGTATTGCTGTTACTCATGCTCTTCATTCGCCCACAGGGCTTAATCGCAACGCTTCAACGAAAGAAAGTCTGATGCGATTCGTCCTAAAGACCAACTATGTGCAGGATATCAATTTATTCCTACACAACGGACAACGCTTCTGGTACGGGTTGTTAATGGCAGCGCTCATCTTCGCGCCGTTCTTCCTTGAGAGTTTCTACGTTGGCGAACTGACCTATTTGTTCATCTGGGTCATTGCAGGCGCTGGATTGATGCTCTTGATTGGCTATACCGGTCTGGTCAGCATGGGTCATGCGGCATTTATGGCGATTGGCGCATACGCTCATGCAGTCCTGTTCAAGTTAGGCATTCCTTTTTTACCCTCGTTGCTTATGGCGGCGCTGATATCTGGATTCCTCGGTGCAATCATCGGTGTTGCGGCTTTACGGATGACAGGAATCTACCTCGCCGTAGCAACAATTTCGTTCGCATTCATCATCGAGAAGGTCATCAGTGCGTGGCGGCCGGTGACGGGTGGACACCGCGGATTCACTGTGCCGGAACCAGTCATGTTTGGCTTGGATTTTGGTTCCGATCTCGTGTTTTATTTTCTCTGCCTTGTCATCGTCACGATCGTCATGGTCCTAGTAATCAATCTTCTGAGATCACCCATCGGCCGTGCGATGGTGGCGGTGCGCGATTCGGAAATTTCAGCGCAAGCGATGGGTGTCAATCTCGTCCAGACCAAGACCCTTGCGTTTACGTTATCTGCGGCATTTACTGGCTTGGCGGGAGCGCTGTACTCACACAAGATCGGCATGCTGTTTCCAGAGAATTTCACGATCCTACTGTCGATCAAGCTACTAATGCTTGTCGTGGTAGGCGGGTTAGGATCTGTACACGGCATCGTCTTTGGGGCGATGTTCATTTCGATTTTGCCGCAAGTCATAGCGATATTGCGAGACTTCCTCCCATCAGTACTTGCGCAGCGTAGGGGGTTAGAACCCCTGGTATTTGGGTCTATATTGCTCTTTTTCTTAATGTACGAACCACTCGGACTATACGGCAGATGGGTCAAGATTCGATCGTATTTCACGCAGTTTCCGTTGTATCGAAAAGCGACGTTTAAACGTCAAAAATCCTACCTTCGTACGGAACGAGTTCATTGAGCGTTTTCGAAGCTAAGAGCATTGGCGTGAGCTTCGGCGGTGTGCGTGCGCTCCACGACGTGTCGTTCAGCGTTGAGGAGGGCGAGATCTTTAGCATCATGGGACCGAACGGTGCTGGCAAGACGACGGTCTTTAACTTAATCAGCCGGTTTTATGATCTGGATCAAGGTGACTTATTTCTGAACGAAGAACGAATCAGCGACATTTCGCCACACGAAGTGGCGGCGCGGGGCATTGCGCGGACGTTTCAGAACACCGAGTTGTTTGAAAATGAAACCGTACTTCAGAACCTGCTCACCGCTCATCACACCCATCGACGCACCAGCTTTCTATCAGAGATGTTCTTTTTACCGCAGGTCCGAAGGCAGGAGCTAGCGTTCCGTGAAAAAGTCGAGGACATCATTGATTTGCTGGATTTACAGAGCTATCGAGATCAGCGGATCAATTCGCTACCTTTCGGTGCGCGAAAGATCGTGGAACTCGGGCGTGCCTTAAGTCTAGAACCTCAATTGCTCCTGCTTGATGAACCGTCATCAGGACTGAATCCAGAAGAAACAGACGACCTGTCATTTTGGATCGAGGATATTAAAGAAGAGCTAGGCATAACGGTCATCATGGTTGAACACGACATGAATCTGCTTGGTCAGGTGTCTGGTCGCGTGATGGCGTTGTCTGATGGTGAATTGCTAACGATTGGAACACCGGACGAAGTACGCGAGCATCCTGACGTCATCAATGCGTACCTGGGCGAATAACGCATGGCGATGCTAGAAGTCCGGAATGTCGAGTCCTACTACGGACCTATCATGGCGATTCGCGGTGTGTCGATTGATGTCGAGGAAGGGACCATCGTCACGTTACTTGGCGCGAACGGAGCGGGCAAGACAACGGTATTGAAAACGATTTCGGGCGCGCTGGAGCCACAAAAAGGTACGGTGTCGTTCGAGGGTGAAGATGTCACCGCGAAGGAACCTGACTTGATCGCGCGGCGGGGAGTTGCACATGTTCCCGAGGGTAGGGAAGTTTTCCCGTTCTTAAGCACCGAAGAAAACTTGCGGATGGGAGCGTTCACACAGCGAAAAACGGATCTGGCGGATGAGCTCGAGACTGTCTACGGATATTTCCCGCAGCTGCATGAACACCGGAAATTAGCGGCAGGATTTTTGTCGGGTGGGCAGCAACAGATGCTCGCGATCGGTCGTGCGCTCATGCTCAGACCGAAAGTGATGTTGCTCGACGAACCTTCTCTGGGGTTATCCCCTCGACTCGTACATGAAATCGCCGAAATTGTTGTTCGGCTTAATGAAGAACAGCGAGTCACCGTATTGCTCGTTGAGCAGAATGCGAAGATGGCGCTGGGTATCGCTCGCTACGGGTATATCATGGAATCAGGTAGAGTTGTCATGGAAGATTCGACCGAAAGGTTATCGCAATCTACCGATGTTCAGGAGTTTTATCTAGGAATGAAAGCAGGCGGTGTGAGAGGTCGGCGCCGGTGGAAAAAGCGCAAGACATGGAGATAAACACGTCAAGCATCGTTGAGGGTCACGAAACGATGTCCGAACTCTTTTGGGCGCGCGTGACAGAGTTGCAGTCCAAAATCGTCATTCGCGAGAAGGATTTTGGGATTTGGAATGAATACACGTGGTCTGATTGGGGCGAATACGCGAAACTCGTTGGATTAGGTCTCAAGTCGCTGGGATTAGAGCGGGGAGATGTCTGCTCCATCGCCTCTGAGATTAATAAAGAGTGGATGTTCGCTGACCTCGGCGTAATAGGCATCGGCGGCGTTTGTAATGGCGTCTATCCGACCGACGCCCCGAATCAAGTCGAGTATCTGATAAGTGATAGTGGAACACGTTTTTATTTCGCCGAAGACGAAGAGCAGCTTGACAAAGTACTGGAAGTACGCGAACGGACACCGACGCTTCAAAAGATCGTGATTTTTGACATGGAAGGGTTGCGGCATCTGGACGACGATATGTGCATCTCATTCGACGAGCTGCTCGATCTCGGTCGTGAGCAAATGGCGACGGATGACGTTTGGGAAGCAGAAATCGCGAAGGCCAATCCAGACGATCTCATGATATTGACCTACACGTCAGGTACCACAGGTCCGCCGAAAGGCGCGATGATCACCCAAGCCAACATGATGTTCATGACGAACACGATTCAGAACTCCCTTGGTTTAACCGAAGAAGACCGTCAGCTCGGGTTCCTTCCGCTTGCGCATGTTGCTGGACGGATGCTCTACACATTCGCCGTGATTCGTTCCAAATCGATTGTGCATCTTGTCGAGAACTTAGAGACGATTGCAAAAGACCAACAGGAAGTAGCTCCGACGGTGCATTTCGCTGTGCCACGTGTATGGGAAAAGCAGTTCTCGCAAGTTTCGATCATGCAGAAAGAGGCGACTCGCTTAGGTCGCGTCTTGTACGAATATGCATTGAGTGTGGGCAAACGGCGAGCGAAGTTCTTGCTTCAAGAGAATGCGGTTCCTTGGCATATTGGCATTCTGTTCGCGATCGCAAATCTGTGGGTGTTAAGAAACATCCGAGTGCTACTAGGAATTCAGGAGTGCAGATGGCTCTCGACAGCAGCGGCACCGATTGCGCCTGAATTGATTGAGTGGTATTGGGCATTGGGTCGACCAATGTACGAGCTTTATGGACAGACCGAATGTACTGGGATCGCGACGTCGAATATTCCTGGTTCGTTACGGATTGGTAGTGTCGGCAGAGCCATGCCGGGGGTCGATGTTGCCCTCAGCGAAGACGACGAAATTCTGATACGCGGTCCAGGAATCATCAGCGGCTATTGGCGGCAACCAGAAAAGACTGCCGACACCATTCGGCAGGATTGGTTGTATACGGGAGATGTAGGTCGAATCGATGATGACGGGTTCGTCTACATCGTTGATCGGATGAAGGACATCATCATTACTGCAGGCGGGAAGAACATCACGCCGAGTGAGATCGAGAACCAATTGAAATTCTCGCCATACATTACAGACGCCGTTGTCGTTGGAGATCGGCGACCATATCTAACGTGCTTGGTCATGATCGACCTCGAGAACGTCACGTATTACGCACAAGAGAACAACGTGCCGTTTACGAATTACACGAGTCTGTGTCATACTCGCGAAGTTCAGGATCTTGTCGAACGCGAGGTCGAAAAGGTAAATGAACGGTTTGCTCAGGTCGAGACGATTAAGAAATTCCGGCTGATCGACCAGCTACTTGATCCGGAGGACGAGGAGCTAACACCGACGCAGAAACTCAAGCGTAAAGTCGTGAATGAAAAATACGCCGATCTGATCGCTGAGATGTACTAGTTCTCGAATTCTTGCGTAACAGAAAACTCAACCCAAAACTAAAAATTCGTCATACTTAAATGGCTCACATAACGCAATGGAGTACCGAATGACCTTTCGTGATCTACTAACGAACCTCCTCGCTCCGACAAGCCTAATGTTCCTTCTGATGGTTGGCGGTTGCGCCCAACAGACGTCGGAAGAATCATCAGTTGATTCATCGGGAGAGGCGGATGTCGCCACAGACACCGATGATTCCGTGGAAGGCGCAGGAACACGTGCTGAAGGGATTACCGACACCGAGGTTATCTTCGGTACGCACACAGATCTCACAGGGCCCATCGCGCTCTATGGTGTTGAATCCGTTAACGGAGTCAACATGCGTTTTGATGAGATTAATGCGGAAGGTGGCGTTCATGGACGTACGTTGAGACTAATCGCTGAAGACACCATGTATCAGGTTCCGGACTCGTTGCGTGCGGCTAACAAGCTCATCAATCGAGATCAGATCTTTGCGATGCTCATGGCGCTTGGTACACCAAACAACAACGCGGTTATGCCATTGCAATTTGAAGCGGGAATCCCAAATCTGTTCCCATTGACGGGTTCTATTCAGATGGGTGAACCTTTTCACCCATTAAAGTGGACTTCACGCGGAATTTACTACTATGAAATGCGAACGGCCATTAAGCACTTTGTAGGCACCGTTGGATTAGAGAGACCTTGCGTGGTGTACATCGACAATGACTACGGTCAGGAGATCTACGACGGCGCATTTGATGAAGCGGAAGAGATGGGAGTTGAGATCGTGGCAACTTCATCCCATCGGAGTACCGAATCGGAATTCACAGCAACCGTGTTGAAGCTTAGAGAAGCGAACTGTGACCTGGTGATCCTCGGTACCGTCGTCCGCGACACGATTCTGTTATTTGAAACCGTTCGCAAGATGGCTTGGGAAGGTGTGACGTTTGTTGGAAACAACGCCGCGGCGGGACAACCGGTTGCAAGTATTGAAAGCGGCTCATCTGAAGGGTATTACGCCTTTTCGCATATGTCTCAGATTTATCCAGAGATCGAGACTAGCAAAGATCGACTCGATTGGTACAACCGTTACATGGAGTTATATGGAGCTGCGCCCGACGTTCCGGCGATGGAAGCGTATCGAAACGCAGATCTGATAGCGCTCGTTCTGGAACAAGTGGGCCGCGATCTCACCCGAGCGAAGTTCTTAGCCGGTCTCGAATCTCTACGTCAGTATGAAGATCCATTCGGCTATACATTGACATTCGGACCTAAAGACCATCGCGGAGTGGATTCTTCCGTGCTCGTTCAGGTTCAAGACAAGCGCTGGGTACAACTCGATTTAGTCGTTTCGTACGATTGAATTGCTAGCGTGGAAAAAGAACGGTCGCACTTGCGACCGTTCTTTTTTATAGACTGAAGTTGATTTTGATTAGTGAGGCAAACTTAGGTTTAAGTACCAGACGTTATCGTGTCTTTTCTATTGAGGTTGTGGCACGATACGAATGTATGGCTTCGGTGCGCGCCAGCCGTCTGGGTATTTCGCCTTGGCATCCTCGTCGGATACCGCCGGAACGATGATGACGTCCTCGCCTTGCTTCCAATTGACCGGTGTTGCGACCTGGTGCTTCGCTGTCAGTTGGCACGAATCTAGGATGCGCAAGACTTCGTCGAAGTTACGACCTGTACTCATTGGGTAGGTGAGCATCGCTTTGATTGTTTTGTCTGGACCGATTACAAAGACTGATCGAACGGTCGCGTTATCAGCCGGTGTCCGACCTTCACTCGTGTCACCGGAATCCTCAGGTAACATGTCATAAGCCTTCGCAATCGCGAGAGTTGGATCTCCAATCAGCGGATATGTAACCGCGTTCCCCTGCGACTCCTCAATATCCTTCATCCACTCTTGGTGGTTATCGACTGGATCTACGGAAAGTCCAAGGATCTTACAGTCTCGCTCAGCGAATTCCGAAGTCAAACCAGCCATGTACCCTAGTTCTGTGGTGCAAACCGGCGTGAAATCTTTAGGGTGTGAAAACAGAATAGCCCAGCCGTCACCGATCCAATCGTGGAAGTTAATTTCTCCCTGAGTTGTTCGTGCTACGAAATTCGGAGCGACGGAGTTGATTCTTATCGCCATGTAATTGACCTCATCAGGCTTTCAAAGGGAATGCGATTTATTCTAAATAAGAGGATTGTGCAGCAGCTAGGATTTAGTCTAGAGTCACACTCTTAACGAGCGCAAAGACCGAATCACCGATGCGCAGCGAGAGTTGATCTAGAGACGCACGCGTGATCTGAGCCTGTAGACGTGTTAGACCAGACTGAATGACACAATTAACACTCGGTCCTGTGTCAGTGTCTTCAATCGCTACGATCTTACCTGGCAATATATTCCTCACACTAATGGCTTCCGGTTCTACTTTCGCGAGCGATACATCGCGTGCGCGCACACGTAGGGTTGTGACTTCTCCGGGTTCAAGAGGGAGATGCATAGGTACAGACCAGGTGCGATCCTCGACTTCGAGAGTCGTTAGCTGGTACTGACGGTCGTGTGTAAGCACTTTCGCACTAATGATGGAGCTTGTATCACTACCTCCGAGAAAGTCAGCGAGATCGCGTCGTTCCAGTACATCAGCAGTACGACCTGAAGCACGCATTTCACCATCCGCTAACACGACCGTGTGCGGACATAGCGCAGTTATTTCGTCTACTGCGTGGCTAACGTAGAGAGTTGGAATGTGGTACTTTGAATGAAGCGATTCAAGATACGGCAGGATCTCTGCTTTTCGCTGAATATCAAGGCCGGTTAATGGTTCATCGAGTAGTAGCAGCTTTGGTTGTGATAGCAACATCCGTGCGAGGATGATCCGTTGGGACTCGCCACCTGAAACTTGATGTGTACGACGCGGAAGTAACGAAGACAGCTCGAAATCTTCGACTACCTGCTCGAGAGCAATCTCGCCGGGATAGCGTTTCGAGTGTTTAACCGGGTAGGTTAAGTTGCTGTGTACGGTTAGATGAGGAAAGAGTTGTGCGTTTTGGCGAACATAGCCAATAGGCCGGTGATGAGGTTTAACGAGCACGCCAAGCTCTGTGTTTAACCAGTCAGCCTCGTCGAAGCCGATCAAGCCGCGTGTCGGCTCCATACCAGCAATTGCCCGCAACATGGTCGATTTACCACTCCCGCTTGGTCCGAATACTGCCGTAATCGATTTTGGAAACTCATGGTCAATCAACACGCGAAATTCCCCTAACGTTTCAATGTCGACTTGCAGCATGGGTCAATACGCTCGAAGCGGCAACTGACGATTGATCGTGAACACGGCAAGCAACACCAGGAACGAAAACACGAGAAGCGCTATAGCCAACAAATGCGCGTCCGCGTACGAAATAGTCTCTACGTGTTCATAGATCGCAATCGAAATGACACGTGTTTCGCCAGGGATGTTACCCCCGATCATGAGAACGACGCCGAATTCACCGACGGTATGAGCAAACGTCAACACCGCTGCAGTTAAGAATCCGCGCCGACATTGCGGAAACACAGCCGTGAACACCGCAGTGAGTTTTGGTACACCGAGTGCATACGCGTCTTCCAGAGACTGCGCTTGAACACGTTCGAACGCAACCTGCAATGGTTGCACCATAAACGGCAGCGAGTAGATCACGGATGCTATGACTAAACCGGTGAAACTGAACGTCAGGCGGACACCTGTTAGCTCAAAGAAAAATCCCCCAATGGCCGAACTTGGACTAAGTAATAGAAGCAGGTAGAAACCTAAGACCGTAGGTGGCAACACCAACGGCAGCGCCGTGAAGGCTTCAAGAGGCGGCTTATACCAACGTTTGGTTGTAGCAAGCCACCACGCAAGAGGTGTTCCGATAACAAAGAGCAAAATCGTTGTTACTAGCGCCAGCTGGGCAGTAATCCATATCGCTGAGACGTCTTCGGGATTCATAGCAACGTATAGCCATATTCTGCAATTCGCTGTTGAATTCGTTCGTCACGAAGGAAGTCAAGAAATTGACGGGCAGCAATCGCGTTTCGACTTGCTTTCAAGACAACTGCGTCCTGTCGTATGGGTTCGTGACAGTCTCTCGGCACAATGGCATAACTACCTTCTTTCACACCCGTTGCGATTCTGATGCTTGCTAATGCAACGAAACCTGCATCGGCGTTGCCGGTTGTTACGTGAGCATACGTTTGCCCAACATTCTCGCCATGTACAAAGCGAATTCGTGCTCGATCAAATCGAAAACACTTCGATAGAGCCTCCTCGGCTGCCTTACCGTACGGAGCCAGATCGGGTTGTGCAAACGCGACGACACCTACTTCATTGCCTATTTGGAGAGTATTCTCCGAATCGAAGTTTGGCTGCGAGCCAGGGTGCCACCAAGCAAGCCTACCTTCTGCATAGGTCGTGAGCGTGTCTTTGATGGTCACACCATCATCGACTAGTCGATGAATGCGAGTTTGATCTGCTGCAAGAAACAGATCGATAGCCATCCCGTTTTTAATCTGTGCATAGAGCTTCCCTGTCGATCCTATGATGAGATTTACGTCGATATGCGTTGCATCTGTGAATTCAGCTGCGATTTCATTCAGAACAGGTGCGAAGTTTGTAGCGACGGCAATACGTAGCTCCCCCGTTGCTGTAGGGTCAGCAGACGTATTCGAACTTAGGACAACCGTGACGAGTAGAAGCACAACATGGCGGACTCGCTGCCCTAATTTCGCTGATCTCGTCAGAGGTACGAATTTACCCAACAATTCTGGTCGCAGCGGTTAGACTACGAAGTTAAACACATTAACGATTTCTATTGTGAGCTCTTACGCTGCGGTCGAATGGACCGAACAACGCGATCTTCAACTAATCGAACGTGAGTTCGAGCCTCCTGCCAACGACGAAGTCACCATAGCAGTCGAAAGTGCCGGTATTTGCGGCTCTGATCTACATTTCTTTCGCGGTGACTTCTCGCCACACCCCGGTACGACACCGGGTCATGAATTTGCAGGACGAGTTGCCGCAGTTGGTCGAAATGTCTCTACCCATCGAGAGGGAGACCTTGTCGGTGTCGAACCGTTGTTGCGTTGCGGACTCTGTGAGTTTTGTCTTACAGGCGACTATCACGTTTGCCAGCAACGAAAGCTGGTCGGCGAAGGTCAGCATGGCGGCATGAGTCAATACGCGACAGTTCCCGCCCACATCGCTTACCAAGTCCCTACCTCTGTTGATGCAGAAGGCGCTGCTTTAGCCGAGCCACTTGCTTGCTCTGTGCACGGGTTTCGAAAGATTGGTCTCCAAGGGCATGAAACGGTGTTCATTGTCGGCGCTGGTACGATTGGCCTAACCGCGATACTCGCAGCTCGCGCTGTTGGTGCACGGGTGATCGTTTTAGCACGTCACCCTCATCAACAAGCTGCGGCCAAAAGACTTGGTGCCATTGAAGTTCTAGGTGAAGACGAAGGATCGGAAAAACGCATCTCCGACTTAATTGCTGGAAACGCCGTCGACGTCGCGGTCGAGACCGTAGGGGGCAAAGCAGAGACGCTTTGGCAAGCACAACGGGTTCTTCGACCCAAGGGTAAACTAATCGTCCTTGGTGTATTCACCGGCGGTCCGGTACCGATCAACGCTTTGCATCTGGCTATCAAAGAAATCGAGATGGTGGGATCAATGACGTACAATGCAAAGGACGGACACGTAGACTACGAAATAGCGCTTGAGGTTGTCGGCGGGTTTCTTGCTGAAATGAAATCACTAGTGTCGCACCAATTCGATTTAGATCATGCCAATGACGCGTTTCGCACGGCGGCGGACAAGTCAACTCAATCGCTGAAAGTTCATTTCAACCCAAACACTATTTGATTGACGTACCTTGAGACGTTAAAAACGATTTCGAAATTTCATTTCGCGGAGAAGAGATGTCAGACGAATTGAAGAAATACCAGTGCATGACCTGTGGCTTCATCTACGATGAAGCTGAAGGGTTGCCGGATCAGGGTATTGAAGCGGGCACCCGGTGGTCCGAAGTGCCCGAAGATTGGCTTTGCCCAGAGTGTGCGACGCCTAAAGAAGATTTCGAAATGGTGGAGATCTAAACGCACGCTCCGAAGCGTGATATTTGGCTAACTGGTGGAATTTCCGCGGGTTAGTTCACCGTTCACGCACGTTCACAAACCACGACTGGGATTTCCCGCGTACCAGCACGACCCTGGTACTCGACGTAAGTCGGGAAGATCGAACTCATCAGTTCCCAAAGTTTTGCGCGTTCATCGCCTTGTGCTGTTCGCGCATTCGCTTTAAATCGTTCCGCTTTGACTTGAAGTTCAACTTCCGGGTTTGCGTCGAGATTTAAGTACCAGGCAGGGTGATGTGAGTGACCGCCCTTGGATGCAACTACGATATAGGCGCCATCATGCTCGCCGTAGATTAGCGGTAGTTGGCGACTTTCACCTGATTGCCGCCCTTTGGTGGTAAGAAGTAGGGTAGGAAGACCATTCCACATATGGCCGTCCTCACCGTCGGATGCAATGTAGCGATCAAGGTGATCTTGAATCCAATCTGATAGCTTCAGTTCGGACATGTTTTTCTCCGTTTTTAAAGATGGGTAGGTAGATGTGTGCCGAATACGTGGTATGTTCCCTAGTCGCGGTATGTGTCGAGATCCCTGAATTGGTTATCTCGCCAATCAACCGCGGCGCGAAAACCTAGTTCCTGCATCTTTTCTTGCCATAGGTACGCAAATTCGGTCATTTGTGCCATCGCGTCATGTTCGGTACTACTGCGAACAGAAGAGTAAATTCCCATGTTCTCGTAGAAACGATTCATATTGAGTTTGAGTATGGCTAGGTGGTCAGCGGACATGATCGCTAATCGATCGGCGAACGCAATCGTTCGTTCCTCAAGCTCTTCTTTTGGCCACGCGTAATTGATCATGCCGATCCGTTCAGCCTCGGCAGCCGAAATACTCTCGCCCGTATACGACAGTTCTTTCGCCTTTCGCATACCTAGAACCAGCGGCCAAATCACACCATTACGTGCAACCCCGAGTCCACGATGTCCAGGATGCCCTATTTCCGTGTCATCTGATGCAACGACTAGATCGGCCATCATGGCTAACTCACAACCCCCCGCTAGCGCATACCGGTGTACGGAAGCGATAGTGACTTTCGCCATATTCCAGAAGTACATCTGAATATCCGTAATTTGCTGCATACTTGTGCGAGCGCCCATGATGAGCCTGCGTCGTTTCTCGTCGACGGATTTGTAACGTCGATTGGGACCGCCACCGCCACCCGGATTAGGCGTGAGATCGTATCCAGCACAAAACGCGCGTCCGGCGCCGCGTAGGATGATCACGCGAATAGAGTCGTCTGCCTCCATGTCATGCAGTACGTCGTTTAGTTCAAAAAGTAACCCACCTGACAGTGCATTCAGCTTTTCAGGTCGGTTCATCGTAATCCTTCCGACTCGGTCGTCTGTGCCGACACGGTCGACGATTAGATTGTCGTAGTCATCGTAATTGGGCATGGTTCGAGTTCCGTTGGTCGATATTTAGGCGATACTATTTTGCTGATGAGCCGACGTGAAGTTGGAATGGTCGCGTGAACCGATCGGCGCATCAGTTGTTTCTTTGATTAAGTGGACCTCGTGTCCAGGAGTAAGATCGAGTCATGGTAGTTGTTTTAGTCAAATGGAAGATTAAGCCGGGTCATGAGGAGACGTTCATTGAGCACTGGGAGAAGGAACTCCGGGTAGGAGAGCAACGGGATTCGATTGGCGAATTCCTATGCAAACCCGAAGCTCGAGAGTATGCAACGTGGGGGTTGCCTGAGCCTGATGATCCTCCTTGCCACGTATTCGTAAACGTCGGGTTTTGGGTTGACGAATCAGCGTTTCTCGAACAGATCTCACCATATTTCTCGAATAACGAAGCGCCGATGCCATTTGAGGCGAGTAAACGGGTACGCACCGTGATGAATGCCGAGTCTTGGCGTATCGGGGAAGCATTTCTGCCTAGATTGAGCAGTGACGGCGTAGTTTGAAGTTAGAGCGATTCACTTTGCGGTACTCAAGTCACACAAAATCCCGAAATTCCCTAGTTTAGACAGTCAACAGTATCACTTAAATCTCAAAATTACGGTGGTTGTGTTTAGATCAAGACCTTTCATTAATTCACCAGAGCAATAAATGGGTAAAATCACATATATAACTACCGATTTTAGTCTAATATCATGAGTTATGTACACTAGATTACTCAAAAAGCTCACTAGATCGGCGTTCGTATTCGGTCCAAGGGGCGTCGGGAAGTCCACATGGGCTAGGACTGAGTTTCCTTCCGCCGCTACGTTCGACCTTCTGGATATGGAGCTCTTCTTGGAATTGACCGTGGATCCAAACACCCTCTATCGACGATTGGACTCCCTCAACGAGGGCGCATGGGTATTTATCGACGAAATTCAACGAATCCCGGATCTGCTCAATGAAGTACACAGGCTGATTGAGAACAAGCGATTGAACGTGCTGATGACGGGTTCTAGCGCCCGGAAATTGCGTCGCGGGGGTGTAAACCTACTTGGTGGTAGGGCTAGTCACAAACTAATGTTCCCACTCGTATCCGCTGAACTTGGCGACGATTTCGATTTAGCTAAGGTACTACAGTACGGTTGTCTACCGACTGCTATGCAGGAAGGAGATGAAACTGAATATCTTCGGAGTTACGTCCAAACCTACGTAGCTCAGGAAATCGTCGCAGAAGCGCTCGTCCGCAACCTAGGTAATTTCGCGAGATTCTTAGAAATCGCAGCGCGTCAGAACGGCCAGACAGTCAATCCTGCATCAATTGCGGCTGACGTAGGTGTGGATAGACGGACGGTTGTGAACCATTTTGACATCTTGATTGACACACTTTTAGGTACATGGTTACCAGCGTGGCGACGGAAGACGAGTAACAAGCAACTACAACAGAGCAAGTTCTACTTCTTCGACTGTGGCGTTGTTCGTGCGATTATGAACAGAACTTCATACCCACCTAATCCGGAAGAGCGCGGTGCATTGTTAGAGACACTAATCTATAACGAAATGCGAGCATACCTTGAATATGCAAATTTGCATTTCCCAATCTCGTATTGGCGTACGTACGACGGAGCAGAGGTTGATTTTGTCGTCGAAACGCCAGAGAGAATCATCGCGATCGAAGTCAAGAATTCGAGTTCTTGGCAAAGGAAATTCAATCGTGGGTTACGCCGATTTGAACGCGAAGCACCTCAGTCGTATTCGATTAGTTGCTTTGGGATCTACGGTGGATCCAACGAGCAGTTGTGGGAAGACATTCACGTGGTTCCAGTGATCGGTTTCTTAAAGAGACTCTGGAACGGTGAGATCATTTCGTAACGGCAGAAGATTCGGGTGCAAGAACGGTCTAAGCGAACTCTAATCGCTAGTGCATGCGACACGCGCACTTGAAACGTATTTCGATTTCTTATCGATGAGTACTAGGACGCTTAGATCTACACACTGACCCAACGATTGACGCTTAAAATGGCGCGTTCGAATTTCCTGTACAACGGATTAGGTCACGACGATGAGACTAGAAGACATTAGCCATATTGGCGTCCTTGGTGGCGGCGTAATGGGTGGTGGTATTGCCCAAATCATGAGCGCGCTCGCAGGCTATCGAGTAATCGTTCGAGATCTGACGCAAGAAATACTTGATGACACTCGAGACGAAGTCGTTGAGCGTAAATGGGGCGTCAAACGTGCTGTTGAACGAGGGAAATTAGGCTTCGACCAAGCGACTCGAGCAATCGAGAACGTCTCTTACACACTAAATGTGGAAGATCTTGCTGATTGTGACCTGATCATTGAGGCTGTGCCGGAACAACTCGCGCTGAAACAAGCCGTCTTCAAAGAACTCGATGGCGTCGTAAAGGCAGATTGCATCTTTGCATCGAATACTTCCGGTTTCGTTATCAAGGAGATCGCTCAGGACGTCAGTGACGAACGAAAGCGAAATTTCGTAGGAATGCACTTTTCGAACCCAGTTCCAGTCATGAAGATGCTTGAAGTGATTACCACTGACGAATCGGACCCTGAGGTTGCAGAAATCTGTAAAGCCATTGGTGAAGCCGCTGGAAGAGCGGTTTCGATGGTCAAGGACAAGGAAGGAACGTACGGCTTTATCTTGAACCGTGTCTTCGCTGCCGCCGCTCGTGAAGCGAAACAGATCGTCGATGATGGTTTGGCTTCGCCGGAAGATGTGGATAAAGCGATGATTACCGGACGTAATTGGCCAGCAGCTTTCTTCGGGTCACGCGGCGGAATCGGAAAGCAATGGTGAGACCGGCGATCGACCGAATAGCGGCAGAATCCGGCTAAGCTGATTGGCGATCGATCGCTACGCTTGCCAGCTAGCGTTTGATCCGATATACATCTGGAAAGGGAATCTTCTTCCCCTTTAATCCGTCGTATATGGCGCGATTGAGTTCTAGGTCATATTTGTCGAAATCAACTTGCGGTCTAAGTTGCAGCGTTCCGTTTGAAGGTTCCTCGTCGAATAGACTCAGATACGGCGGCACCCTTCGTTCTGATTTTTGTTGTCTAGGTCTGGCAGGCGACTTTCCAAACGGAAATGCTCCGGCGACGTCCATAAGTTGACCGAATCGAATCGGATTGCGATCAAGCGCTTCCTGAGTCACCGTAGGTCTAAACGGTTCTTGAGATTGCATGTGTGGACGACAATAGGTCGCAAGCATCATTAAGCGTAATCCGTTCGTCTTGCGCGGATACGAGCCGTGCCAAGTGTGATCTCCCCAGATGATCATGGACCCCATGGGAGCTTCGACAGGATGTGCTCGATCTAGCCAGTACTCAGCTTCCTCAGAAGAAGGAAATCTGCGCCACCGGTGACTCCCTGGCACGAAACTCAGCGCACCGTCGTCTTTAGAGTAATCGGAGAGAAGGTAGTTGAAATTCGCCGTGAACGGTTCCGGCGGGAAAGTCACCATCTCGAACTGTGCCCAATCAGCGTGTATGCCGGTGCGGGCGGCGCCTTCCCCTTTTAACCAACCATCACACAAGCTCAAGATGCAATTCGTGCCGAGTAGATACTGAACTAAACCGAATCCCGCCGGATTTGGTAAGGCTCTCTCGAAAATCGGATCATCCCACAACATAAACCGCATCAGTTCCTGACCGTCAGCAAAGACCTCGTCAAGTTCGGACACGTCGCATTCTTTTCGCTCACAAGCAACCGTTAGCAATGCATCGCGAACAGCCTCATGTTGCTCTTGCGGCCCCACCTTTTCTGGTGGGATGACCGTAAAACCGAACGCCTCCAGCTCTGCGATGTGCTCGAGCAAATCGAGTTGCTTGAGTTCTCGATACAGTTCAGGTAGGTGTCTTGCTGATGTCCAATCGTTGATTTCCATTGATTTGCTCAATTCGGGAGGAGGCTGCTATTGCGAGCACGCGGATAAAGTCGAATTTCCTCCGCTCACTCGCTGAGTTAGCTAGATTTTGGCTGCCACGCCACCATCAACATTAATGATTTCGGCAGTCAGAAAGCGCGATTCGTCAGAGACGAGGAAAAGCACTAAGTTGGCGACATCCTGCGGGTAGCCCGGTCCTTGAATAATCTGATGAAAATCGAACATCCTCTCAAAAACATGATGACCGCCGTCCGGATCTCTCGACGTACCACGGGTTGCCCCAGGTGTCAGAATCTGACCAGGTCGTACGCAGTTAACGCGAATATTGTTTTTACCGCCAACACCCGCCATGTAGCGGGTGAGAGCATCTACGCCCGCCTTCGCGGCATAGTAGGAGGAGGATGTTGCACCATATGCTTCTGCCATGGCTGGACTGAAGCCTCGTTGCGCGGCGAGCGACGACATATTGACAACTGCGCCGCCACCTGCAGCTACGAGGTGTGGCCAAACGGCCTTACTCATGTAGAACGTCCCGGTTAGATTGACTTCGATCACGCGAATCCATTCTTCGTCAGGTTCATTCGGGAAATGACCACCAGCCCCGCCACCTGCGTTGTTAAAGAGGACGTCGATACGACCGTAAGTGTCCACAGCAGCAGAGACGGCGTTTTCCACCGATTCCTTGTCTCGTACATCACACGAGATAAACGTTGCATCGCCACCGTCGGCTCGGATCGCTTCCTCTACTTCCTTGCCTTCAGCTTCCCGGCGGGCCATTAGTGCCACTTTGGCGCCTTCTTTCGCAAACGTGTGTGCGGTCGTCTCTCCGATGCCACTATTTCCGCCTGTGACGATTGCGACTTTAGATTTCAGTCGATCTGCCATGATGGTGTTCCTCCTGTATTGAGATAAATGACGAGTCTTGGTCGGGAAATGCCTATTTTGGGTTTCCTCGCTTCACTTTTCTAAAGCGCCAACCATGCATGATGCTACCGTAATGATTGAACACCTGTCTCGCGGCCGGGTCACTGAACGGATAGTCCGCGCCTAATTGGCGAGCCGCTGCCAGCCCGCTGACGAAGCATGTTTCTTGACTGTTGATTAAGACGTGTGCACCACAATGCCAGGATCGTCGTTTACCTTGAATAAAACTGAATAGAGGCACAAGCATTGCAACATGACGTACATCATGCACCACATGTTGAAACCACCAGCGTCCGACAACGCGGTCCGGATCAATCATGCTATTAGGGTTGTACGTCACTAGGCAAGGTTTATCCGAATCTCCTACCCAAGGTTGTTGATTGTGCATGATGTAAGTGATCTCGTAGTTGTCGGGTCTTAGACCGTACTGCACAATGTAATTACTCCTCGTAGTGAGGGCTTTCATCTCATTGTCAGGTAGGACCGAAGCATCGGAGTGAACGATGGCATGGTTGTGCAGTTCACTCTCGTAGCGAATCGATGAAAGAATGTACCGTTCCAACGTCGTAGGTTGATCGAGAATCATCAAAGTCTGATTCGCGTTACATGCAAACACCACGTCGTTAAAAATCTCGGTTGTTCCGTCTTCGTCCTCGATCACGACATGCGACGGTCGACGATAGACCTTTCGAACCGGTCGATTCAGATAGATTTTGTTATTGAACTCTGACGATATCGAATCGTAAATTCGACGTGTTCCTTGGTCCCACGTTTGCATTGGTGTTGCCGATTCGATGTTAAAGAACTCAAGGTATCGTGCAAAGAGTGCGGCCGGCATATCGAAAACATTTGTCGCCATGAGAAAGTTGACGAACATTGGTTTCAGTACTTGATTTCTAAATTCCGCAGACAGTCCAGCGAAATTCAGAACCGTACGCATACTAATGTAGTTGAACGGATTAAGTGCATTCAGAAGTTTCGAATTCGCTCGGCTCATCCAACCGAATTTCTGTAATTGCTTTAGGGTTTGTTGGAACTTTGTGATCTCTGGTTGTAGTCTCGTTCGAAGTTCGGAGTCGAAATCGTGTGCATAGACTTGGTTGCCATATTGAACGCTGTAGTTGAATCGAGTTGATACGAGGTCGATGCCATATTTCTCTAACAGCAACAAGATATGGTGATACACAGAAGGTATACAGGCTGTGACTGAGATGTCGAACGGGATCGAGCTACCATCTTCTTGCGGCATATCTGCCGTTACTGCGTTGCCACCCACTCGCCCTTGCGCTTCGTAAAGTCGAAAATCAAAGCGATCAGGATGTTGACTCAACGCCCACGCCGTAGCGAGACCAGATACGCCCGCTCCGACGATGGCGATGCGTCGCGGTTCCAC
Organism: Candidatus Azotimanducaceae bacterium; assembly: GCA_965220235.1. GTDB lineage: Bacteria > Pseudomonadota > Gammaproteobacteria > Pseudomonadales > Azotimanducaceae > Bin55. Next base: position 1,835,409 of record OZ244815.1, read on the forward strand.
ACCGTCTTTCGACTTCTCGTTTGCCACGTTCATTTAAATCGGTTTTGATTGGCGCATTTTGCGCAATTGATATTCTGTCGATCGATCAGTCTGCGTAAAACTCTGCGTCCTACACTTTGAGAGGGATTATTTTGAGTAGCAACTTCGCGGTTAGGTATCGAAACGATTTTTCTGCGAACATCAAGTTTCGCCAGCTCGCCTAGGATGATCCCGCTTGCATAATTCGACCCGCGTCGGTTGCTTAACAAAACGTTGAATTACTAAGTGAATATCCGCTCTTGAATACGCTCAATTACGCCACAAAACTCATACCTAGCTTCAGTGCAGCAGTACTCCTCATCGTAGGTTGTGCATCAATCGATGTTCCGCGTGTCCCGTCCGACGAGCTAGCGGTTGAACGTCAACTTCAATTGGAACGAACGCTGAGCGAGGGATTTAGTCAAATCGCAAGGCTACACAATCTACTTTGGCCTCTTGTGCACGGCAACACCGAGTTCTGTCGTGGCATGAGGACCCGATCACTTGGAATCCGCCATGCGTCACCGCGGGGCGAGTCGGGTCTGAGTGCGGTCGAATTGAAGGCACGTGATGCGATTTTCAATTTCAATGGCAGGCCCGTAATCTATGCGGTTGCCAAAGGATCACCGGCCGACGTGGCTGGCTTGCAACCGAACGATCGAATCGTCGCTGTTGGAAATTGGACCTGGACCGCTACAGGGGCAAATGAATTCAATCGATCTTTACCTCGTCGTCTTGATGTAATGATGAGACGCGATTCCGTTCCACTCGAAATTGAGCGAGATGGGGAACGATTTGGCGTGAACGTTACACCAGCGCTTGTGTGCGGTATCAAATTAAGTCTCAAACCAACGCTCGAGGTGCAAGCCCGAACAAACGGGCGTGAAATTCTTGTAACGTTGGGTATGGCGGAACGACTAGATGACGAACAAGTACGCACGGTACTAGCGCATGAACTCGCCCATTGCACGATGGGTCACATCACGCGCGCAAGTGTGAATTCTGGTGTTGGTTTATTGTTTGATCTGGCGTTCTTGACTCAACGCGTTTGGCTCGGTGGCGTGTTCTCGCGACTATCGAGGGATGCAATGTCGATTAATATCGAACGTGAGGCCGATTACGCGTCAATGTACCTTCTCGCAAACGCAGGATTCGATACAGCGGGAAGAGCTGAGATTTGGCGGGAATTGGCCGACGAAGTTACGTTTAGATCATCACTTTTTAACACGCATCCGTACAGTCCTGAACGTTACCTCTTGCTAACGAAGACGCACGAAGAGATCGAACGTAAACGTGACCAAGGCCAACCTTTAGTACCGAACGGCATGCGGCTACGATGACTTTAAATAAGAATGGCAAAGAAACAAGGCTTGTGTAACGGAGGCGAACAATGAAAGCAATCATGGTGATGTACGACTCGCTCAATCGCCACATGCTGCCGAATTTCGGTTGTGATTGGACTCTTGCACCGAACTTTAAACGACTCGGTGAACGCGCCGTCACGTTTGACAACCATTACGTTGGTAGCATGCCTTGCATTCCCGCGCGAAGAGAACTTCACACGGGGAGGCACAACTTTCTTCACCGGTCGTGGGGACCTTACGAGCCATTCGACGATTCCACATTCTCAATCCTGCGAGACAATGGGATCTACACCCACCTCGTGTCCGATCACTATCACTATTGGGAAGATGGTGGCGCGACGTATCACCACCGCTATTCCAGCTGGGTAAACGTACGCGGACAAGAAGGGGATGCCTGGAAAGGCGAAGTTAAAGATCCAGAGCTACCAGAGCATCTTGGACGTGTCGCGAGACAGGATTGGATCAACCGCAAATACATGCAAGAGGAAGCGCTGACGCCGCAGGCTCGAACATTTGCCGGTGGTCTCGAATTTCTTGAGACAAACTGTGATGAGGACAACTGGTATCTTCAAATTGAGACGTTTGATCCTCACGAACCTTTCTTCACATTGAAGCAGTGGAAGGACCGATACAACTACGCTTGGGACGGCCCGCATTTCGATTGGCCTAAGTACGAACGGGTGAGTGAGGATCCTGATGCTGTTGAGTATCTTCGTCACCAGTACGCAGCACTCCTAACCCAATGTGATCATTACTTAGGCACCGTGATCGATTTCATGGATGAACACGATATGTGGGATGACACCATGTTGATGATCGTCACTGACCACGGATTTCTCTTAGGCGAGCATGACTGGTGGGGCAAGATGAGAATGCCTTGGTACAACGAAACGGCTCACATACCGTTTTTTGTTTGGGACCCTAGGTCTGGAAAGCACAACGTTCGTCGACAGAGCTTGACTCAAGCGATCGACGTCGGACCAACCTTACTCGCATATTTTGGACTTGATGCACCAAAAGACATGCAAGGCTTCGACTTGAGCGGTTCGATTTCCGATGACACAGCAGTTCGCGAAGCTTCAATTTACGGCATGTTTGGTGGTCACGTAAACGTGACAGACGGGGAATACGTCTATATGCGAGCACCAAAAGAAGGGAATGGACCACTTAACCACTACACACTCGTTCCTATGCACATGCGAAGTCCTTTTAGCACGAGAGAACTAGCCTCGATGAAGTGGCACGAGGGATTTAGCTTTACCAAGGGATGTCCGGTCATGAGAATTCCGGCGCCTGGTATGGCTCGTGCGACGACTGAATTCCAAACCCAACTCTTCGATCTCAAAGAAGATCCGGGCCAGGTGAATCCCATCGAGGATCAACGAGTTGAAGAACACATGATTTCACTCATGCGAAATGCGATGGAACGCAATGACGCGCCGCCCGAACAATTTGAGCGACTCGAACTAAACTAAGCGAGTGGATTCAGCAGACAAAGCTGTGAGCTGCAAAGAGAGACGTAAATCATGACTGCATTACCGCGCCATAGCAGCGCTCGTTCCGATTACGGCGAACACGAAGACGCCATTGTGCGTTATCGGGAAGAAGGTACACGTCGCGCATTAGCGATGAAGAACCGTGGACCACTAACGATTGATTCGAATGGCAAAGTAGATCAGGAGATCGTTGACGCCTACAACGAGATTGGCTTCTACGTATTTGAAGGTGTCATGTCGGATGCTGAAGTAGCTGATCTTGAAGCGGATATCGCTGATATGCTCGATCGTGCACCGACCCACCGAGGATCGAAGCTCGACCGTCATGGTCGACCTGCTCTGGGATCCGAAAACGAAGCTCGAAGCGTTAGTTTTGTAAAACCGCTTTCGGATCCAATTGGTGGTACGGAAGCGGCGTACGGTCGTCATCAAGCGAAGATGATTGAGTTGAACCCACCTGAAGATGCACCCAAAGAGATCGTTCAGCTTTTCAGTGGAGCGCTACAGTTTTCGGAAGCGTATCTTCGGCTGTACGGTCACCCAGCTTTGCTTGCATTTGCTGAAGCCATTCATGGAAAGGACTTTACGCCGTTCCATGAAGCCATTTGGATCAAACAGCCAGGTCTCGGCGGTTCAGTTGCCTGGCATCAGGACGGATTTACGCACTGGGATAGCCCGGATTTGAACGAGAATACCCATGGGTTCAACTACATGGCTCAAATCTATGGTTGTGACGCGGAAAACGGACTCTGGGTAATCCCAGGTTCTCACCGAAAAGGCAAACTAGACATCAAACAAATGGTCGTCGATGCGGGTTCCGACCGCATTCCGACCGCTGTCCCGTTAATTTGCGCGCCAGGCGACGTTGCAGTGACAAACCGTCAAGCGATCCATGGCTCATTCGCGAATACAAGCGACCGTTTCCGAGTCTCGATGACGTTTGGCTTTCATCGCCGAAGCAGTGTCTTGAACGTTCGAAGCGGCGGCGTACACAGTGCCGTCACAGATTACACGGACGACTACATTCGAAATCGATCGAAACTCATTCAATTCGGAATCGAAGCTCGCAAACTACGTTTTCCTCACGAGACACCATATGCCTACGAGCCGTTTGCTGATCGGGCGAACGAATTTGCCTGGTCTTCTAATCGTCTAGCGGAGCTCAAAGACTACAACCTTCAAGACCTCGGCATTTAACCATGGCCGAAACCTCGCTAAAGTTGGCGATGGTCGGGTGCGGCGGGATCGCACGGGCTCATTGGAACGGTATCCAAAGACACGCACCTCGTATTAACGTTACTGCGGTCGTCGACGTTGACGAAGACGCTGCAAAGTCATTTGCTGAAACGGTAGGAGCGAGAGCGTACAAGTCGCTTGAGCGGTGTCTTCATGAAGGTAATGTCGACGCCGTGGATTTGATGTTACCTCACGATATGCATGAATGGGGAGCTGACGTCTGTTATCGAGCGAAGAAGCATGTGGTCCTAGAAAAACCGATTGCCATGGACGTGGTAACAGCCGAGCGCATCTTAAGTGGAGCTAAGCGCGCAGGCGTCAAATTGATGGTCGCGGAGCAAGCACAGTACTGGATGGATGTCGTCGAAGCGCGTGCGTTGATTGATCAAGGCGCGATAGGCGAGGTTGTCACCGCAAAAGCCTGTTTCTATGACCCATTGAAACCGTTCGATTCTGACCATTTGCCATGGCGGTTCAGCCTAGCGAAATCGGGCGGTGGCATTAGCATCGACGGCGGCGCACACTGGATTCGACCCATGCGGATGATGCTAGGTGAGATAGACGAAGTCGTCGCGGCGACGGGTCGATTTATTCCAGAAATGGAAGGAGAGTCAATCGCCCAGGCGATATTTAGATTCGAGTCAGGTGTGATTGGTACGTTTCAAGCAGTACAAAGTACGGGTCGTTTGGCTCCGATCGAGGATTTTCGCATCACTGGATCTAAAGGTGAGATCGTGATTGAGCGCGGCCGTGAAGGAAGGTTAATGCTGTACAACGGTGAGCATCCGGAGGGTAAGAACGTCATGAGTGCATTCGAGAGCAAAGCAGCGTCGTACGGCGTGGAACTCGCAGACTTTGCTAGTTTTGTACTCGACGACTCGCCGTTGGCAGCACCACCTGAGTATGCGCTCGGTGAATTACGCACTGCGATCGCGATGTATCGCAGCGTGTCGACGGGACGTTGGCAAAAAGTCTGGTAGAAGGTAGTTCTACCGCCTTCTAACCTCGGAGTAGGCGTTTAGATCGTCTCGAGTAGTTCCTTTAAACCACGACCTAGGCGTGAAATAGCTGCGCTGTAGATAAAACGATCCCATCCGATACAGAAATGTCGGACACCCAAATCGATATAGCGCTTAGCCTGCTCAACTTCACCGATTTCAATCCTAGGCGGTACGTCGTACTCGATCGATTTCTTGATCACGAGTTCCTCGAATCCACGAAGCTCGTTACTCCCCTGCAACGAAGGATCGCCCTTAGAAAAACTGAAGTCGGCGGGACCCCATTGGGTCATATCGATACCTCGTTCCTTCGCACGCTCAAGCACTGAATCGATATTGTCGACCGTAACTGCTTTCTCAATCATGATTACAGATACGATCGAATTGAGGTCCGTGCCGTATACGTCATTGTTGTATCCCGATAGCGCTGGTCTACGGAGTTTCACCCCCATCTTCGCATCATTACCCGGCTTATCGGGTCGGATGGCTTCGTGACAGAGATCAACGTCTTCGGCAGTACGTACGTCAGTAAAGAGAACCGATTTGAAGCCAGCGCCTAGTGCAACCTGTGCCCAAAACGCTTGTGCTTCTTGATCCAACTTGATCATTAGAGGTAAGTTGCCGCATTGACCTGCACGAGCCAAGTGGTAAAGCGTGCTCATATCAAACGTTGAGTATTCACCTACGAACTCGGCGTAGTCAAAAAATCCTGAATCACCGATCATTTCTGGAATATCAGGTTCGGCAAATAGGAAATGGGTACCGATGGTAGGTAGTCCCTGGTCCAGCTTTTGTCGAAAGGTGTTTTCCATAATCATGATCGTGATCCGTCGATTAAGCGTTTGTATCGAGTACGCATGCTGGCTGCAGCGAGTGGCAATGTTACGAACGGTGTTGCGGTTTGTTGAGCGTTTTTGGTTCTATTCGAGATGAAGGAGTTTTAGCTATGGATGTTCGCGTGCTTTTAGCTTCGTTGATCAGGAACTCATTCTGGATGAAGGTTCTTGGTGTTTTTTTCATTGTGTACGGTGTGATCACTTGCATAACGATCATTGGCCTTGTGATTGGGTGGCTTCCGATCTGGCTAGGTGTGCTTTTGTTTACTTCAGCGAAACGTTTGGATGTGATCAAGGAGTACGACAGTCCAGAAGACGCTGTCGAGTGTATTGAGAAAATCTCTCTTTATTTCAAAATTAGTGGCATTTTGGTGTTAGTGTATGTGGCATTTCTCGTAGTACTTCTTTTGTTCTTTTCCTTCAGTTCATTTATGGACGTTACGGGTTGGTAGATTAAAGGTCTTAGGTTTCTACACGTGGTTGGATACACTTCGTGTGACTCGTGGCTGACACCCACACTGGGCAGATTTTCGCACGTCAGCGTTCGACGTTTGCGAATGGTTTTTTATAGAGTATTGGGTCGTTTCACTTATGGACATTGAGAGTGAGGAGGTGGACAATGAGAACTGTATAAAATAACATATATACAAAAATATAGTTACTACTATGACATCGACAGCATCACTACTTAACGACACCGGACTGTGGCGAGCTCGGGACTTGAATGGCCGTCAAACAGCGTCAAGCGATAGTGGTCAAAACACGGGTTTCCCACAACTCGACGAGTTGTTGATAGATGGTGGGTGGCCACACGCTGCTTTAGTTGAAGTTCTTTGTGACCGCTACGGCGTTGGCGAGTTACGTTTGCTGGCGTCGGCTCTGACGAGGCCAGTGAGCGACGCACATTGGACGGTTTTGATCAATCCTCCCTGTGTTCCTTATGCACCGGCTTTCCAAGCACTGGGAATCAACGTGCACGAACTAATGGTCGTGCATCCAAGCAGTCATCAGGAGGCGCTATGGTCATTTGAAGAAGTCATTGCGTCGGGATCAACGCAGACCGTGTTGGCATGGTTGAGTGAGAGTGATCTTCAGGACAAACAGTTGCGTCGAATCCAAGCGAAGAGCAAAGAACACGGGGTGTTTAGTGTGGTATTTCGACCGTTGGCAGCAGAACAGCTTCCGTCAGCAGCGGAATTGCGCCTGAAGATTGAACAGCAAACCATCGATCGTCGACTTGTCATTTCAATCATTAAGCGCCGTGGCGGTTGGCGTGTCGATGGATTGGAACTGGCTTTGCCGTGGGGTCCAACTGTGACGGATTCACAACGTGCGCGTCAACTTCTTGCAGATTGGGAACGGACGCGGCGCGGTATGAAGGCAGTTGCGGTCTGATGCTGTGGTTCGGATTGCACCTGCCGTTTTTTGCATTAGAGGCTTTCGAACAACCCGAAATCAAAGATCAGGGCTTGCCAGCCGTGATTACTGAGGCGCAGCAAGTGTTTTGTGTTAATGAACCTGCACGAGCTGCTGGCATCCGTTTAGGTGCGAGCTTGGCGACAGCTCGGAGCTTGCTTCCTGAGCTGATTCACCGTACTCGGAGTCTCGAAGCCGAATCACATCGTATGGAACGCTTGGTCATGACGGCTTATGAATTCACTCCCTATGTAAGCGTGGCTGATTTTGACGCGCTGCTGTTGGAAATGGAGGGGAGCCTCAAACTCTTCGGTGGCGTCAATCAAGTTCGAGGCAGATTGCGATCTCGCTTTGGGCGTATTGGACACCGCGTAGCAATAGGTATCGCGCACACACCGCGTGCGTCGCTGGCATTCGCCAAGAGCGGTGACGATGCCACTTGGCCTGACTTTCCTGAAAGAAACGAGATTGAGCACATTGGGCTACGGCAATTGGACGCAACGTCGCTTGATTGCCTAGAACTCGAACCCAAAACCCGTGAACGGTTCGCGAACATGGGCATGCGCAAGGTGGGAGACATTGTGCAAGTGCCGAGACATGAGTTACGTAAGCGATTTGGCGAAAAAGTGACTGACTACGTCGCGCAATTGACGGGTGAACGTGTTGACCCATGGGAAGCTGAACAGCCTCCAGAAGCGTTTAGTGAACGTTTGCACTTGATTGATCCAGTACGCGGAAAAGATGAAGTGCTCGAACCTATGGAGCACCTAGCCAAGGTGTTGTCGAAGTGGCTTGGGAAATTGAATTTGGGTGCACGACGGCTACGGTGGGGTGTGTACGCGTTTGAGGGAGATGGCGCTACATTTGAAGTGGGGTTTGAACAGCCTCGTCATGAAGTTGTTGACATCATGGCGATCACTCATTTACGCATGGAAACAGTCGATCTGCCTAGCGAAGCGATGACGGTGACTTTAGACGCATTACGTACCGGACATCTCGGCTTGAAGTGGATCGAACGCGACGTATTGGGACAGCGGCTGACGCAATCAACGCCATCGCATGAACTGCTTGATCGCTTGACCGCACGACTAGGGGAGGGTGCCCTTCAACGATTTTGTATTCTCGACGATCATCGTCCCGAGTTTGCCTGGACGCCGACGGATGAGTCCGACGGCAATAAAGTGACAACCACTGTTCCTGAGCTGGGTCGACGACCGTTGTGGCTATTGGAACCGCCGGTTCGGGTACGTGCCGAGCACTTACGCATTGTCAGCGGTCCAGAGCGAATTGAATGTGGGTGGTGGGATCATGAACAGCACCGCGACTATTTCGTAGCTCGAGATCGCGACGAAACTTGGTGTTGGTGCTTCCGCGACGCGCAAGGTTGGTTTGTACATGGCTACTTCGCCTGAACAGCCACCAGGGATTGGGTTTGCGGAACTGCACTGTAAATCCAACTACTCGTTCTTGACCGGCGCATCGCACCCGGAAGAACTGGTCGTTCAGGCACACGCACTAGGTTATAGAGCGATCGCGATCACGGACGAATGTTCGTTTTGTGGCATCGTCAAGGCACATGAGGCAGCAAAGGCAACAGGCACTCAGCTGATTGTCGGTGCCGAATTCAAACTTTCCGTCGCTTCGTTTGAGTCAGTTGAGATTGTGCTCCTAGCTCCGACACTGACTGCGTATCAGCACCTATCCAGCTTGATCACAGACGCACGACGCAACGCAGAGAAGGGTGAGTATTTACTTGATATAAGCATGTTGAGAAGCGTCGGAGATTGCTTCGCAATCTGGCCCGTCCCATGCGGAACAGTCGATGACTTGGTTCCGATAGGAGAAGCATTGCACGCTTGCCTGCCGCATCTATGGCTTGCACTTGAACTGTTCATGGACGGCGAGGACACCTACAAGACAGCGAATGCGCTGGAACTAGCGTTGAGATTGAACTTGCCGATCGTCGCCACGAATGATGTCCATATGCACGTACCAGAACGAAAGCGGCTCTTGGATACGATCACAGCGATCCGTATGGGTAATCCTGTCAGCCAACTTGGCGCATTAGCAGATTCAAATGGCGAACGCCATTTGCGGCCGCTCAAGATCTTGCACGGGCTTTATCACGAACACATGTTGGCCGAATCGGTTCGCATCGCTGAAGCCTGCACCTTCACGATGGATCAACTGGCCTATGAATACCCCGCAAACCTGGTACCTCCGGGTCTCACCCCTGCCCAACACTTGCGTGAACTCACGTTTGCCGGCGCACGTGAACGCTGGCCTGATGGCACGCCACCCGATGTGATCGAGTTGTTGGAAAAGGAACTGAAGCTGGTTTCAGAACTGAACTACGAAATGTATTTCCTGACGGTTCATGACATCGTCCGTTTCGCGCGTGAACGCGGCATTCTGTGCCAAGGACGAGGGTCGGCTGCGAACTCTGCCGTATGTTTCTGTTTGATGGTCACCGCAGTAGATCCTGCGCGGATTCATGTGTTATTCGAGCGATTTGTATCCAAAGAGCGCCACGAACCGCCTGACATTGATGTTGATTTCGAACACGAACGGCGCGAGGAGGTCATTCAGTACATCTATGAGCGCTATACCCGTGATCATGCAGCCTTAGCGGCGACCTTGATCACATATCGACCCCGTAGCGCAATACGAGACGTAGGAAAGGCTTTGGGCCTTGATCTCGATTTGGTCGACCTCTTGGCGAAATCGATGTCGTGGTGGGACAGTAAAGAGGTCATCGACGACCGTTTGCGCGAGTTGGGATTGGATCCGCGCGCAACAGAAGTCAAGCAATTCGTGGCTTTGGTAACCGAGATTCTTGGTTTTCCACGTCATTTGTCGCAACACGTGGGTGGTTTTGTGATCTCTGAACATCCACTTTCGCAGTTGGTACCGATCGAGAATGCAGCCATGCCTGATCGTACGGTCATCCAGTGGGATAAGTACGACTTGGAAACGATGAACCTGATGAAGGTCGACGTACTTGGATTAGGCATGCTCAGTGCGATTCGAAAAGCGTTCGATTACGCTAACGAATTCCATCATCTGGAGGGGTGCGAGCGTTTGACCTTGGCGACTGTGCCGCCGGAAGATCCAGCGACCTATGAAATGCTCCAAAAAGCTGACAGTGTGGGTGTATTTCAAGTGGAATCGCGCGCACAAATGTCCATGCTGCCACGCCTTAGACCGGCGTGCTTTTACGACTTGGTCATTGAAGTTGCCATCGTGCGACCAGGACCAATTCAAGGCGACATGGTGCATCCGTATCTAAAACGTCGCCAAGGGCTCGAACCTATTACTTATTCAAGTCCCGAAGTAGAAAAGGTCCTTGAACGAACTTTCGGCATCCCGATTTTTCAAGAGCAAGTCATTGAGTTGGCAATGGTTGCAGCGGGGTTTAGCGCGGGAGAGGCGGACCAACTTCGACGGGCGATGGCAGCATGGAAACGTAAAGGTGGTCTCGACGAAATTGGCAAAAAACTGATCCAAGGCATGTTGGAACGAGGCCATCCGGAGGAATTCGCGAAGAGAATCTCGGAACAGATCAAAGGTTTCGGTGAATACGGTTTTCCCGAGTCACATGCAGCCAGCTTTGCATTGCTGGTATACGTTTCATCGTGGTTGAAACGACATGAACCCGCTGCGTTTTACTGTGGATTGTTAAACAGCCAGCCGATGGGCTTCTATTCGCCATCACAGTTAGTACAGGATGCCATTCGACATGACATTGAAGTGTTGCCTGTGGACGTGCAATGCAGCACTTGGGATTACCACTTGGAACATACTGAGCACGTCTCACCAAGTGACACTCGGCAGCAAGGTGCACTACGCGTGGGGTTCCGTCAGATCAAAGGACTGAACGAAGACGTAGGTCGAATCATTGAAGCAAATCGACCGTACCTAGACATTGACGACTTGGCACGTCGGGCAGACCTGAGTGACAGGGATCTGACTTTTCTAGCACGAGCTGGCGCTTTAGCGACACTCTGCGGTCATCGGCATCAAGCGCATTGGGACGCCGCGGGAGTGGAAGCGCCGACTCGACTAGCAACGATGGCACAAGCGTTTGAAGCGTATGTCACCGAAGTCCAGTTAGGATCTCCAACGGTTGGCGACGATACTGTATCGGACTATCGCTATCTGGGTCTGACGCTTGGCGCCCACCCCATGTCCTTGCTTAGGGGTCATAACGAGTTTCGACGGTGTGCGACGGCAGCCATGCTAAATAGCATAAAGCCAGGTCGATTCGTCCAGTTGGCAGGATTAGTGACATGTCGACAACGCCCAAGTTCAGCGACAGGTGTGCTATTCCTCACACTTGAGGATGAAACCGGAAATGCGAATTTGATTGCTTGGCCAGCCGTTGTTGAACGATTCCGCAAAGTGCTCGTCCATGGTCAATTGTTGATGGTGAAGGGAGTTATTGACCGAGAAAAAGAGGTTATTCACGTGACGGTTGGATATGCAGTAGATATGACTGAACAGCTTGATCAACTAACTTCAACGGAAGAGCGAACCGGCACGTTGACACGATCCCATGACTTCCACTGACATTACATAGTTGCTAAGAGATTAGCGAGCAAGAACGTCCTAAACACAAGGAACATCGACACAGAAATCTACGAACGAGCCGCTAATTTCCGCGCCGCGTCGTAGTTGAAACAAATATCCAGATTGCGTCTCGAGAGTTCTGGATTAAAGGTATCGAAAAAATGGCTCCGCCTGCTGGGCTCGAACCAGCGACAGGTTGATTAACAGTCAACTGCTCTACCAACTGAGCTAAGGCGGATTAGGCGCGGATTATAAAAAGCGAAATCCTCATTCCGAGCAGATTAATACGCAATTCCGCATCGTTCGATGTGCGAGTCTTCGTCCTTAAAATTGCCGCAGCTTTCGCACCAACCAACCCATGCCTCGCGTCACTTACGTCGAATTTGACGGTACACCACACGAAATCGATGCCGAGATAGGCACTTCATTGATGCTCAACGCTGTAAATAACAATGTACCTGGCATTGATGCGGACTGTGGTGGGGAGTGTTCCTGTGCGACTTGCCATGTCATACTTTCGGACGAATGGTTCGATCGCCTCGGCGAGCCAAGTGAAAACGAAGACGCGATGCTTGGGTTGAACCCCGAACGTACGGACAATTCTCGTCTATCGTGTCAGATCCCTGTCACTGACGAAATGGACGGACTCGTCGTTTCGCTGCCTGAATTCCAGTTTTAGCGTAGTGCTCATGGGGTCATACCTTGATCCCTCAGTCACGCAGAAACGTCGCTGGTAGCTTCTCTCACGTAATTCCTACATTCAGGTAGGTTTTGCCGGCTTGGCGTGCGCCGTCTAACAATATTGGTTTTCGATTTGAAAGATGCGTCCAATCAAGAAACGATAGATCCGCGATACGTTACATGCTCGCATCAATACACGATTAGGTTGACCTAAATGATCTTTACACTTTTACCTACGAATTAGTGTCGATAGATAACACTTTTATCAACGTAAAAGTGTATTGCTCGACACTTTTTACGACTTAAGACGATGACAGCAGGAGAAGTCTGGTCTGTTGAATGATCGGGCGACATAGGTCATAGCGGCGCCGACAGCTCTCGGATACCTCGCTATGGCGAAGCGACTTCTGCGACTTTCGTTCGATTTATGGAGCTAATAGGGGTAGAGCAAGTGTCTAGACTCGCCCTCTAATTGAGTTTTAGATTACGACTCGAGAGGAGCCAAATCCTTTAACTCAGCGGGGTCACGTACGAAGTTTTCCGGGAACTCTTCGCGAGTAAGTCCGACATAACCTTTGTATCCGTGGTGCTCTTCCTCGATGTGTAAAGCACGTTCGGGGATCACAAACCGAGTTCCTTTCACGCACTCGTGAATCATTTCGGTAGCAGGATCTTGAAATCGAAACTTGCCGTCCGTGATGTAGACGTAGAGTCCGATCGCGTGCCAATGAAGCGGCGTACCCCCACTTGGTGGTGCGTCGAATTCGTTTTGACCTCCATAGAGCGAGTGTTTCTTGATGTCTTCCTGAATGTCCTCGACTGACTCAAAGAAGTCATGGTCGACGGTGATTTGTGTACTCATATCCACCCCTGTATTTTTGCAGCTTCGTTCCGCACGAACTCCGGTGTCCCCAAAAGTTGCCGGTTCAGTTCGATGCGTTTAAACCAATAGTGTAACCCCAATAGGTCGGTAAATCCCATGCCACCATGCACTTCAGTCGCTTTGCGTGCGACGAACCTTCCCACTTCGGCAAGGTGAGCTTTCGCATGGCACGCTGTTATTCGAGCGTCCTCCGGGATCGCGTCATATGCATGCGCGGCGTACCACACAAGTGAACGACATGGTTCAAGTTCTGCCGCCATCTCCGCACACATATGTTTCACTGCTTGAAATGATCCGATGACGCGGTTGAACTGTTGACGTTCCCCCGCGTAATCCACAGCTTTCGCTAGCATCGATTGCGCCGCGCCTAACGTATCAGCCGCAACAACAACCCGGCCTGCATCGACCACCTTTGCCAATGTACTCGTTGAATCGATTGAACTCTCGAGAGATTCACTTGGGGCATTATGAAACGTAAGCTCGCCTACGGATCGTGTTTTGTCGATCGTGAAGAGTCGATTTAGCTCAGCGTCATTCGCTTCGACCAGATGTAACGCGTCATCCACTGTCGCAACAAGAAATACGTCAGCATCCTGAACATCTAAGGCAAACATGGCTCGACCGGACACCTTTGAACTTTCGCTTGTGATGGGCGTGTTGTCTCGAGCACCAATATGATCTCCAAGCGCGACACCGCAGGTTATTTCCCCACTAGCAAGCTTTGGTAACCAGCTATCTTTTTGTTCGTCCGAACCTGCTAGTTGAATAGCAAGTGGAGCTAGTACACTCGATCCAATATACGGTACCGTCGCTACGCTGCGACCAAGCGACTCTGCTATCAGAGCTGCATCAAGTAGGCGTAAGCCAACGCCTCCGTAGTCTTCACTGATAAGCGTGCCAGGTATACCAAGTTCAGTCAGCGAACCGTATAGCGCTTGGTTCTTCGTTTCGTTTTCAGCAGCGTCCTGCCGAACGATATCCAGCGAGCATTGCTCTTGTAGGAGCTCGTTTACGGTTTGCTGAAGGAACTGCTGCTCTTCACTTAAAGCGAAATCCACTACTTATTACCCCGCTAGGTCGGCTTAACTTCGACTTTGGGTTCTTTCGGTAAACCAAGCGCACGTTCTCCGATCATGTTCTTTTGGATTTGTGCAGTACCGCCGCCGATGATCAGCCCTAAGTCCATCATGAAACGCTGCTGCCACATTCCACCTGCTCGAATATGGTCGCTCCGATGGTACAAAGTGCCAAGTTCACCGAGGGCGTCGATCGCCATTGCAGCCATCTGGTGATTCAGTTCACAACCTTGTAGTTTGATGATCCATCGCGGTAAACCGGGTTCTTCGTGTTTACGTTGGGATGTCAACACGCGCATGCCGTTGTACTTCATAGCGAGCATACGACCTTGCAATTGCAGTAACCGATCACGATGCGTTGGATTGTCCATGATGGGATCGCCATCGACCGTCTCGTTACGCATGAGTTCCTCGATCTCGCGGAAACGATTCTCAGCTTGATGTGGATCGCCGAGTCCTTCACGTTCGTGCTTCAACGTGTTGTTCGCGACAAACCACCCTTCACCACGCTTGCCGATGATCTGGTTTTTCGGTACTCTCGCATCGGTGAAGAAAACTTCGTTGAACGTGGCATCTCCCGTCATCGTCACAAGGGGACGTACTTCGATACCAGGCGTATCCATCGAGAAAACAAGGTAGCTGATGCCTTGGTGTTTCGGCGCATCAGGCTCGGTACGGACCAAGCAGAACATCATATCGGCGTGTTGCGCGCCTGACGTCCATATCTTCTGTCCGTTAATAACGAAGTCGTCGCCGTCGACTTCCGCTCGCGTTGATAACGACGCAAGATCTGATCCACTCCCAGGTTCCGAATAGCCTTGGCACCAAGACATCTCACCTCGGATAGAAGGTGGTACAAGCCAGCGTTTTTGTTCTTCAGTACCGAGTTCGAGCACGGTGGGGACCAGACGGTTATCTCCGGAATGACCGGGTCGCACTCGAGCTTTAGCAAATTCCTCTGCAATGATGTGTGCTTTTAGTGGATCGGGTTCCTCACCACAGCCACCGTATTCTTTCGGAATCGTGCGAGCGGCGTATCCATGTTCGATCAGTAACTGTTGCCAACGCTGAGCGGGATTAGGACCATCGTCGCTTCCTTCTCGAGTTGTTGGTGGTCTTGCAATCGCACCCGGAGAAAGATGTTTGTTTTCTTCAAGGAAATTCCGAAGCTCATTGCGAAAATCTTCGTATTCCGAGCTGTATTCAAGATCCAATTGGTACGACCTCGCGAAGTCGGGGAACTACAGAGTAATGGCGATTACCAAGTTATTGAAGTATAGGTTTTGCGTATTAGTGTTCGAAAAACGCCAACTGTTAGGAAGCGAGCTCCCTCATACCTTCCCACTCGCACCAACAATCACACAGCGCATCTACTGAACTTTCCGGTCTTGACTGATCGCGCGCAGTAGATACTAGTCGGAAATACGCCATCAACCGTGGTGAATGACCTTCTAATCTCGTCGCGCCATGCGGGACCGCATGGAGTGTTAGTACCGCATCACCTGGTTTAACTTTTATTAGTGTCGGTTTTGGCCAGATCCGACCATCTGTCGTGTGTCCAGCGCCTTCAGTAAATTGTTCGCGAACTTGATCTGGATAGTGCCGAAGTCCGCTGAAATTTGGCGCATCGCTGTCAATGCGTTCCCATCCCGGACCATCGGGTCCAATTGGCCCGCCGGCGTCACGTTGATAGCGAAAGAATTCGGAGATCGGGTGATGTGCACCACGCAAAAGTCCAAGGTTTCCCGCGCCCTCTACGCTCTGATCCGAGAGCGGAATACCAAGTAGGGCAGTGAAGTTGAGGATATTGATACCACCAGGATATGTTCTGCGAACGCCATTGCGTGCCGGGTCTCGGTTCCAGCGCGCTCGCTCTTCCTCGTTCATCGGTCGATCAACCCGCTGATGAACTGGGGCTGCGCCATTCCAAAGACCGTCCAGATGGCCATGCCATCCGTAGAAAGGTACCTCTTCATTGGGATACCCAGCTTCGTTGATTTGATTACCGATTTTGTGCGGAAAGATCGTCGCCAACTGTGCGCCACGTATTCCCACTACCGCATGTCCAAGAGCCTCATTGATTGAGCGCATGAGTTCGCTATCTTGATTGACTAGCTCAAGTATGCTGGGATTTGTGCCAGCACGCTTGGCATTCGCAACAGCTTCTTGAAGTACCGTATCCGCAGTTGATTCTGATTTGTCGCCAGATTGCTTTGGTGACATCGAGGCATGCCAAATTGCCGACAAGTCGCCGTAAAGCGTGCGAATTGCACGGGTTACAACCTCAGGTGGGACAATATCCCTGAGGATTACGAAACCGTCGTCGTAGAAGGATTGTTTCTCTTCCGGAGTCAAGAATCTAAATTAAAAAGCTTGCGTTTGATTAAGCCCTACGAGGTCGGAAGCACGTAAATTGAGGTCGCTAACAACCATATTGAAGAAAAATACTTCTCGCTCTGTGATACGTTCGTCTGCTTTGATGATCGTCGCCAGTGCGTTTATCAGCGCGATTTTTCGTTCGACAGGCAACCTAACACTGACTGCGTTGAGATAGCGACTTAACGACCCCTCTTCGTAGATATGCGAGTTGGCAGCAACGCGTACGTCGCTATCTGTGATATCTTGTCCTGTGAGTTCGCTCACCATGTCGCGCACGAGTCCGATTTCAGCAGGGTGGATGTTCGAATCAACGCTAGTTGCACGAGATAGCGTCATAAGCACGGTCTCGTTGAACAGCTCTACATCTTCTTCAGCTGAGCCACTCGTTTCGTCAAAGAGCTTGAATATGGCACTCAAACTGGTTCGAATCATGGCGAAATACGCGCTCTAAGTGGGATTGGGAATGCGGAGATTTTAACGTCGGATCGTTGGCTTTAGCGCTGGTTCAAGTTATCGTTTAACATGCCCGAGCATAAATTCGAAGGCAAAGCGCATTTCTTCCCCAGGTACCTCCGGATGCAGTCCTGGATTCGCATGAATACGTTTGTCCGATGATGCGAGCGCGTCGAATAGCTCCAGATAGCCTTCCCGAGAGAATAACTCGTCCTCTAGCTGCATGAGAAAAAGAATGGGGAATGTAAGTTTGGCCGCGTCCTCTAGCATCCGCGCACCGAGGCGTTTTCCGATACCCTGAGATCCCAGTAAACCGAGCGTAGCAGCCACGACTGGTAGGGTTCGTGAAGCATCGGCAAGCATTGGTATACCAAATATCGAACCCATTGATAAACCAAAATAAACCATCTGTTTGAGTTCAGCATTCGATTCTGTTTGCGCAAGGTCAATGGCATATCGCCAGTCGGCATTCATGTCGTCGATCATCGAATCGCGTCTCATTTCCTCGCCGAAAGCTTCACGCCCGCCGGGACCAACTTGACGGAGACCATGCACCGGACCATCGATCGACACCACCGTAAATCCAGCTTTGACGAATTTCCCAGCGAGATAGGGTATAGGTGCTTGGTAACGATTACCTGACGCTCCGTGTCCGAACGCTACTAAAGTTGAGCTCACCACGCCATCTGGCGTCCACAACGCACCAGTCCGCTTTCGGCCTGTCTCAGTTTCTGCAATGAATTCGCGAGTTGAGTGCTTCGCACCATCGTCAGCGGTCGACCATTGCACGTTAGTTACGACTTGGTTCATGTTGTTATTTCGATATCAAAATTGGGTAGAGACGAGAGACGCTCCGCGAGCACGTGGAATCCGCCGTGTCTCATACGTTTGGCATGACGTCGTCCGCGAGTCGCTCGATGGATTGGAAACGTGTATCAAAATTTGGTAGCACCATAACCTGATCCAAACCTGCTTGGTCGAGTGCCTGTAGCAGATCTATAAGTTCGTCTCTGGTTCCGATCATTGCGGACGCTTTTAAGACATCTGGCGTCAAGAAACGCTCTTCTTCCGGAATCACGTAACAGTTGTGCCCAGCGTGAATTCGTTGGTGACGACGTTCTTCTGGATACGATTCGATCATCTTCACATAGTCATCCCATACGTACTTCAGCGCACCACCAGGTTGGCGTCCAAAGTTGCGAACTTGCTCATAGGAATAGTGAATCGCGGCCATCGCCATTGCGCCGCATTCAGCCTTAACGCGATCCGAGTCGATCGCTTCACCGTCATCGAGTACCACAATGGTCGTTAATGCGGTTGCGTAGTAGTCCTCTTTATCCAATTCACGACCGACTTGATTCGCACCTGTTTGAAGCATGTGCTTTATATTGAGCATGACTGCGGGGTTCGCTGGCAATGCCAGTACGGCACCATCGCCGAGTTTCCCCGCAACCGCTAGTGACTTTGGACCAAACCCCGATATATAAAGTGGAATCTCGTCTTTAAAGTTGACGAATCCGTCTTCGGGCATCACGTGACGAATGGGAATGTCACGACCCTTCGCGTGGTAGATTCCCTCTTCGCCTCGCAGCAACGGTCTTAACGTATTGACATAGCGTTCGAGATCGCGCACCCGGTCGGGAGGCAAGCCCATAACCCGCATCGCAGTATTGCCAGCACCCAATCCAAGAAACGTACGACCTGGCGCAAGTGCGTTAATGGTTGCGATACTACCGGCTGTGACAGGAGCCGGACGGGTTCCAGTGATGGCTACACCCGTGCCGAGACGGATCCGAGAGGTACGTGTTGCTGCGAGTGCGAGCGTTGCATAACAATCGGACCAGAGCATCTGACTATCTGCACACCACGCATGGGAATATCCCAATTCCTCAGCACGCACAATGTAGTCAATGTCGTTTACATGCGAAGCGACGCAAACCCCGAAATCCATCCTAGAGTACCTCTGCTACCAACCTCGCACGCCCGGAACTGGAGGCGTTTCAGGAGGTCCGGCGAAACACTGAGCGATTTCCATCCATGCATCGGCTGAGTCGCCACGAATATCGAGATTGACTTCCTGAATGTTTCGACCTTGCGTTACAACATGTGCGAACTCAACGGCGGACCCGGCAACGAAATCACTGTCAGAAGGTTCATTCCATGTCCATTCGGTACCAGAAGGGGCAGAGAGACGCACGTACGGAATCGGTTCCGGTACATTAAGCTGCCGGTTGATAAACGTCCAGCCATAGGTAGCGACGCCAATGTGACAGATGTTCCGAATGCGATCAGTATTCACTCGTTTCACCCGCAGCAGGTCGTAAATATCCTGACCGTGTGACCAAGTTTCCATTTGGCGTGCGGTCGCCATCATGCGCAACCCCATATCGGGACCAAACCAAGGTGCCCGAATTTGCGGGTCGACGCGTTCAAACTCGTCGCAGAGGTCCTGCTGGTACTTGAACCATTGCTCCATGAGTGCACGGCCCTCGAGTGGCTCTGGCTCCGACGCACGATACTTCTCTCGATTGTGCATCCAATCTCGAAAACCGTCCGGATCCGTCACCGAGTGTAACGCCCAACGATCCGCATCGTGAAGATGCTGCACGACCCAATTTATCGTGCGGTCTTTGAAGGGAGTCTCTAAACTCCACTGATCATCCTTCAAGGTGACGAGGAGTTCATGTAAAGCCGCGCCTTCTTCGCGGAAGTCGTCAATCTGTTGCATGCAAAAACTCAGATTAGTGGAATAGAACGACGTCGACCGCCGCCTGCTCGGTAAATCGCGTTACTCAGTGCAGGGGCGACAGGCGGTACACCCGGTTCGCCGACACCTGCAGGGAGATGATCCGAGTCAACGAGCTCAACCGAAATTGAAGGTGCGTCTGGCATCCGCGCAATGAGATAGCCGTCAAAGTTATTCTGCTGGATGGCACCGTCCTTGAATGTCAGCTTGGCACGTTGGGCTGCTGACAAACCGAAGACGACCGCACCTTCCATCTGCGCCGAGCAAGTATCAGCGTTCACATACGTACCGCAGTCTAAGACCACATGCGCGTTCGTCACTCTGTAATTTGGATCGGAAGCATCGACTTCTAATACAGTCGCTACATATGAAAGGAAACTGTGGTGCACAGCAACTCCTAGTGCACGACCATCTGCGATCTTTTTATCCCAGTCAGAGTTCGCTCGCGCCTTCTGGAGAACGTTTCGGAGACGTTCGATTTTGAACTCGTGTCCTGGCTCACTCGGCAGTGCGCCTTGAATGACGTCCATGCCTTCCCACATCGCAAGTCGATAGTCAATGGGATCCATGCCAGCCTGTTCAGCAAGTTCGTCAATGAATACGTTCGCACCGAACGCATGGAATATATTGCACACAGATCGTAACCAACCGATCCTCACACCCGCTTTCAGTCCAGCCGCCTCGATTGACTGGTTATCGCACCGATAAGGCGTGTTGGTGAACCCCATATCGAGCTCCCAATTTGCGGGTTCAACCATATTCGGTGCCGCGACGGTCGACATGATCGATGGAAATGCGGTTCGTTGACGCCATGCGGTTGGCATGCCGTTTTCGCCTAATGTCGCCTCGTAACGCTGTACGCTAGGTGCGTGGAAGTAGTCGTACTGCAAATCGTTTTCGCGTCGCCACTGAACACGGACGGGACGCTTGAGACGCTTCGATAGCTCGACAGCCTCCAAAACAAAGTCCGGCTTCGATTTACGACCAAATGCGCCGCCGAGGAGTGTGGGAGTTACCTTCACGTTCTCAAGCGCGAAGCCTTGTGCGCCAACGATGGTGTTACGTGTCGTCTGAGGATCCTGAACAGGCGCTAATACTTCAACCGAGTCATCCATCACGTTTGCGATTGCGGAAGGCGGTTCCATTGGCGCGTGGCTAAGGAACGGTGTTTCATAAACCGCTTCAATCTTCTCTTCTGCTTCGTCAAGCATGCCATTGGCATCTCCGACTTGATGCCAGACTTTACCTGGTTGCTCGACGGCTTCACGTAGCGCTTGTTGAAACGCGTCGCTATTGAAGCTCTGATTCGGCGAGTTGGACCAATTGATCTCAAGTTCGTCGGCGATCTTGATACCTGTGTAGGTGTCTTCTGCAATTACCGCGACACTTCCAACAGGATTGAAGCCGATCGGACCCGGCGTCACGTTGATAGTTTCAATCCCAATAAACCTCGGGTTCTCTTTCGCGCTGTCGGACACTTTTACATCAACTGGCGAAGAGCCAAAAACAGGGGCATGAACCATGACGGCGATTGCCATGTTTGGTAATGTCACGTCCGCACCGTACGTTGCATTGCCGGTTGCTACATCCTGTGCGTCAACGTGCACACGGGACTTCCCGATGTGATTCCACTTTTCGCGTGATTTAAGGGTAGGGTTTGCGGGGACATCAAGCACACTCGCCGCGTTCGCGAGATCGCCAAAAGATGCGCTTCTTGACGAAGCGTTATGGTGTACAGCATGGTCGTGCGCTTCGCATTCCGAAGCCGCCACACCCCACGAATCAGCCGCAGCCTGGATCAGCATTTCTCGAGCCGCTGCTCCGGCATTCCTCAAAGGTACGAAAAAGTTCTTGATGCTCTTTGAGCCATCGGTGTTTTGATCTCCGTACTTTGCGTCGCCTTCGGCTTGAGCGACAACGACTTTCCCCCAATCTGCCTCAAGCTCGTCACACACGACTTGCGCGACAGCTGTCTTGATTCCTTGACCCATCTCTGATCGGTGACACGTGACAGTGACGATACCATCGCTACCGACAGCTACGTAAACGCTTGGAGAGAGTGTACGAGCGGTACTTGCTAGAGCGGGGTTAAATCCGTTTGTATATGCGTAGGAGCCAACCACCAACGCACCGGAGGAGACTAGAAAATTCCGACGCGAAAGATTGCGAAGTGGAGGTGCGTTCATTGTCTACCCTCCGCGGTTCGATGAATGGCTTTACGGATTCGACCGTAGGTACCACATCGACAAATATTGCCAGCCATGGCACTATCGATGTCTTCGTCGGTTGGGGCAGCATTGGTCGCTAGTAGAGCTGCAGCTGACATCAATTGCCCCGACTGACAATACCCGCACTGTGCGACGTTTTCTTCGACCCATGCTTCGACGAGGTCCGGCTGCTGTTCAACTAGCGATTCGATCGTAGAAATCTGTCGACCCAATGCGGCGGCAACGGTTGTAAGACACGATCGGGTCGGTGTACCATCGATTTGAACAGTACAAGCGCCACACAATCCTCGCCCACAGCCGAACTTGGTGCCGTTAAGCGCGAGATGGTCGCGCAGAACCCACAATAACGGTGTGTTTTCGTCAATGTCGAGTTCATGCTCGACGCCATTGACATGCATCTTGATCGCCATTCATAACCCCTTTAACGAAACACGATCTTGTTTTTCTATGTTAGCACTCGTATATGGAACATTCGTCAGGTATCAATGCAAACCGAGCAACCTCTCAGGTTGAATTTTCGTCGAGCTCATTCAACATACGCTTGAGTGCAAAGTGCTTATAGCTATCGATAGTCAGTTCTTTAAAGATATCGATGCAGTCTATGCCTTGTAGCTTCAGTTGTATCCAACCGTTGTGTCCGGTATAGCGAGGAATACTGAATCGGTTGTCCGACAGCAGGGCGGCTTGTTGTTCTTTTCCGACCCAAATCCCCGCACACGGTATGCCATCGACAACGTAAGCCGTCGCGAAAGTTTTCTTTCCAGCCTTGAACGAAGGTGTACCAAACTGAGGAACTTCAGTCACTTCCGGAAGACTGAAACAAAACGATCGAACTTTCTCCAACTGGCCGTGACAAACAGGATCATTGAATGGATCGAATTCCACTGGATCAATTTGTGTCTCGGGTGGCGGTACATCAGGTATTACGTCCTCGATCGCTGCATTACTGCGACTGGTGTACAAATACGCCTCTGCAACTTGGTATTGGATTTCGTCCCATGAAAGGTTCTTGTCGAGATTTACCCCTAACCAACCTCTTGGACCGAGGTAAGGTGGGACGAAGTAGCTTTCATCGTCCATCGCGACACATTCATGTTGGATTCCATCAGGCGAGTTGAGCCATAAAGCTACACGACCGTCGCCGTGGTGGTTTACCGCATACTGAGCGAAGACCTTTCCCTTCACGCGGAAATCTGGCATGCCATGACTGTGACGTGCTTCGGCGTCGCCGAACGCGAGGCATAACTCATGCACTGCTTCAGTTGGAGAGCGTTTTGACATGTTTCAAGGTTTGGTTCGTGGTGGTAGATTACTTCGAATATCGATTGCGAATTGTGCCCGCGCACATAATTCCGGTAACAGAGCGGTGAACTATGACGCCATCACATACCGTCTACAACGAGATAGATTGCAATCCCGAGGAGGGAAGATGGGTTGCAGAGCGACTTATTAGTGATCCGATCATCCATGCGGCGTTAGACCCAACCATCGGAGTCAATATTCAAGGTCCATCACTGATTCGAGTGCCGGATTGGGTAGATGCGCCACTTGGTCGTTATTACCTTTACTTCGCTGACCACAAAGGACGATTCATTCGTCTCGCCTTCGCCGACGAACTTGACGGACCATGGCGCATTCATAGCACAGGTTCGTTGAAACTTGAGGATTCACTTTTTCCGACGGAACAGATTCAACCATCCGACCAACACGTCGAATCGAACGTAGTGGCTCCTGGTCGTTTATTACACAGCCAGGAGTACGAAGGCTCGACACCGCATATCGCATCACCTGATGTGCATGTAAGTCACGACGAGCGGCGGATTTACATGTACTACCATGGTTTACTCTCGTACGCCAATCAAAAGACACGCGTCGCGACTTCCGACGACGGCATCAATTTCGTAGCAGAGGAACCGATTCTGTGCCGCACGTACTTACGTGTCGTGCCGTTCCAGGACACGATCATAGGAATGGTCATGCCTGGGGTGTTGTATCAATTGAACCACCCACGAGGCCCGTTTGAAGATGGTCAACAGTTGTTCCCATCCGACGCCCGACATCATGCTTTGCTTACGAATAAGAATCGCGTGTTTGTATTTTGGACCGAAGTTGGCGAAGCGCCCGAGCACATTAAAGTCAGCGTAATCGAAGACGTATGCCAAGGCAATAGTAGGAAGATCAAACACTTAGGATCGGTTCTTAAACCCGAACTTGATTGGGAGGGTGCCAGTGCTCCAAACGAACCATCCGTAAGAAGCGTTGCTTACGGGTGCGTAAATCAACTACGCGATCCGTGCATTTTCGTGGAAGACGATCAAATCTATCTTCTTTATGCGGGAGGTGGTGAATCCGCAATTGGAATCGCCGAATTACACTGGGTCGAGACAACATGACGAAAATCAAAGAAACGGATGTACCGTACGCTATGAGCCATGGTTCGGAGCTACTTGCGCGACTATACCAACCCGAGGATTCGATCGGTCATGGCATTGTGATGGTTCACGGCGGCGCGTGGACGGCAAACGATCGAGTCACGCCGAGTGTCATGTCAAAGCTACTTGCAAACCGTGGACTCACAGTGTTTTCACTCGATTTCAGGTGCGGTCCAACGTTTCAGCATCCCTCCGCATCTGCTGATATCGCCGCAGGTATTCGATACTTCCGAATTCACTCAAATGACCTCGGAATTGATCCGAACAAAATCGGATTGATCGGAAGTTCGTCAGGCGGACATTTGGTCCTATTCACGGCGCTGCAACCAAATGTACCGATGCACCAGACGACAGCGGTTCTTGACACTGATGAGGAATTCGTTGATGCCAGCGTCACCTATGTGATTGCGCTTTGGCCTGTTTCTAACCCGTTAGCTCGTTTCGAATACGCACTCGAAGTTGGGCGACACGAATTGATACGCGCTCATCAGGGCTATTTCGGATCCCGCGAAACCATGCACCGGGCGAGCGTGCAGCGATTGATTAGGAGTAGGGAATACACACATCTCCCGCCGATCTTTGTCGTTCAGCCTGGCGAAGACGCAAACGTGCCTGAATATATGACGAATGACCTCTTAGCCGCATTCCGAGGCGTCGGTCACGATGTCGAATATCTGCACATGCCAGGATTACCGCATGCGTTTGCGTACGAAGCGTCTCCCGACACGGATCGATGTGAAGTAGCGGTGTGGGACTTTATTCGCCCACAGCTCAAGAATTAAGCGTAGTGCGAGGATGTCGCAGCTGCAGTGAAATTCTCCGCTAATATGTGGAAGTTCTGAATGTCAGCATTTACAACGTCGAATCCATTCTCTAGCACATACGCATAGCTTCGCTGGAAAGATGAAAGGTTTGCTTTCATCAGCTTTTCACTATAGTGATCGTCGAAGGCATCCTGATTGCCACGCCCGCCAAACATTCGAGGTGCCAACATTCGGCCAACTTTCATAGCTATCAAGCCAATGCCGCTGTCTCGAGCGGACTGCAATTCAGGCTGTAAGTCTTTGAGTGGCTTGCTATTTTTGACTGTAGTCTTACTTGCCCAGTCGTACCAACCAGCCGGGGTCATTGCGAGCATAGCGAGAGAATATTTCCCAGACGCGACAGCAGCACTAAGACATTCGCTGGCGTTTTCGTGAGTCGAGATTCCTAGGTGACTTACTTTCCCTGCCGCTTTCGCTCGTTCAAATGCGTTAAAAATCTCATCGTTGTTAACGATACGGGGATTGTTAGCGCCCATGATGTAGTACGCGTCAACGTGCTCTTGGCTTAAGTCAGCGAGGCACGTATCGAGCTTTGATTCCCAATCAGCTGCAATTGCCTTTGATTCCTCTAGGTTTGGATTCGCATCTGCACCGACACTTACGAAGTCCTTTGTGATAAGGAAGATCTCGTCCCGGTTCGCACCAACAAAATCGGCTAGGTTTCTTTGTGCGTCTCTGTAATAAGAACTCGTACCCACATCGTATACGTTAACCCCATGGTCAAAAGCGAGCTTCAAAACTCGATCTGCTCGATTTCGTGATAGAGCGGCACCACATCCGTATACCAGACGACTTGCGTTGAATCCGGTTCGGCCAAGGGTGCGATACGTCATCTTGGGAAACTT
Organism: Candidatus Azotimanducaceae bacterium; assembly: GCA_965220235.1. GTDB lineage: Bacteria > Pseudomonadota > Gammaproteobacteria > Pseudomonadales > Azotimanducaceae > Bin55. Next base: position 1,861,889 of record OZ244815.1, read on the forward strand.
CGCCGCTTCAGCTGCTTCTGCCGCTTCAACCGCAGCGCTCAATTTCCCAGTTTTTAACAAAACGGTTCCGCCAATACCGGCGAACGCTAGTTGTTGAAGAAAGGTTCGGCGTTGGGTCATCGTGCTCGTGCCTAGGCGAAATAACTGCGCGATTCTACCACTTGTTATGCATGTGACGGACCGAATTAATAGTCAAAAAGCTATTTCGGAAGTCAAAGCTGGACTGTCTTTTGGACTAAGTTCCTCAAGTGAGCGGCCGATCACATCATCGAGAAGCAATATCGCCTCGTTAGACACTCAATTAATTCAGTGTCGTTCGTCGCGCTTGATGAGTAGGCGTACGCGATTGATTGAGATCAGCGTCTCTTCAGCTGATGACCCGATGTCCGCGTACGATTACTCAGGCTCTCAGTAACTCCAATGACACGCTAGCTGTTATTAACCTACTGATCTATAAGGTATTTAGATACATTATTGAAATGACTATCTACGATTGAATGAGTCATCAAAATTGAGCTTTGTAATTCAAAGCTTTATGTTAGAAACCCGTCAGATGGTCTCTAACATCCGCATTTGCCCAGCGTAGCTTTAGCGTTCGAACGGCGCATCTAATCATCGTAACAAGTGATCAAATAGCTTTGTGATTCAGAGTGTTAGTTGAGCTTCCTAACTATTCTTTGAATTTTTGGTCTTATTTGTTAGAATCCAACCGTGATCACACGGTTCGAACCGATAACAAGCTGAATTGCTGACCATCGAATTCGCACCTTGTGAGCATTGACAATCTTCATGGTTTGTCTATGGATGGACAAAAATAACAAGGAGGCCCCATGAGCGTCTACAAACACCAACAAGGAAACTACCAAAGTTATCGCGTTGCTCGTTCGGTTGACGGAAAGCTCTGTCAAGAGTATTTCCCACGCACGCGTAAGGGATATCAAGAAGCGAAGAAAAGAGACGAAGAATTAGCGCGAGACCAAGAACGCGCACAACAGTTCTTTACGGGTCCTGCACTTCGTTGGCAGAAAAAACCTAAAAAGGTTGAACGTCGATCGACGGCAGCCAAATCGAAATCCGCACTTAGAGCGAAATCGTCTTCGAAGCGAGGCGTTCGCTCGACAGCAAATGTGACGATGAAGGCGTCGCCGAAACGTGCAGCAGGTGGTAAAGCAAATACATCTAGCCGCTCAAGCGCGCGTCGGGTGAGAGCCTAAATTCCATAGCATTTTGGACCTGAGCGGCAATGATCAATTTGCCGCTCTAGGTCCAAAGCAAAATCAGATCACTAACCTAACTGACAATCTATTCCAACGGGGCAGTGGTCACTGCCTTTGATTTCGGGCCAGATAAAGGCATCGGTTACAGTCTTAGCTGCCGATTTCGACGCAAGCACGTAGTCAATTCGCCAACCGACATTGTTTTCCTTCGCACCACCCCATTGACGCCACCACGTATAGTGACCTGGCTCGTCAGGATGTTGCCTTCGGAACACATCGATCCAATCATTCTCGATCCAACGCGTAAATTCGTCGCGTTCTTCCGGTAGAAATCCGCTCGTGTTCTTGTTTCCCTTTGGGCGGGCGAGATCGATCTCTGTGTGAGCGGTATTGAAGTCCCCTAAAACGAAGGTGGGGCCGGTTGCTCGTAGTTTATTCAACGCGTTTTCAGCGCTCTGGTAGAACGCTAGTTTGTACGCCACCCGACTATTGTCTCGGTCACGCCCAGAACCTTTTGGAAAGTAAATGGAAGCGATCGACAGTCGTCCGAATTTCGCCACGATAAAGCGACCTTCAACATTGAATTCGTCTTCCGGTAGATCTGAAATAACTCGCGTAGGTTTCTCACGTGAAAAAATAGCGACCCCCGCGTAGCCTTTGCGTTCCGCAGGAAAGAAGCTCGTGTGCCATCCTGGAGGATTTAGTGTGCGTTCGTCGAGCTGTTCCGGTAGTGCACGTACCTCCTGAAGACATAGTACGTCCGCGTCACAGGACTCCAGAAATTCGTGAAATCCTTTCTTGACGCATGCGCGCAATCCATTGACGTTCCAGGAAATGATCCTCATCCTTCGTTTGCCTTTGCTGTTGCGAGTCTCGTAGGTTGGTCAGCCGGAGCTGGTGGTTTCGCCATAAAAAAGAACACAGAACCGATTAAGGTTAATACGCCGATCCACGTGAATCCGATCCTGTAGTTTTCATATTCGTCGTATAGGAATCCGACGAGCAGGGGTCCGACGGTCATTCCAATCATGGTGATCATCGAAGTAAAACCTAGGATTCGGCCGAATATCTGAGCCCCAAAATAATCTGCACGAATAGACACAAGGAGCGGTGCTCGTATACCCCAAGCGAATCCATGCAATAAAGTAAACGCGACCACCATCAAAGCGTTTTCCGCGAATGCCACCACGAACATTGATAATGCGTGGGATACCAAACACCCAGTACACAGTAGTCGCTTGTCATAATGGTCTCCGAGTAATCCGCCGAGTAGCTGACCGGCCACCTGGCAAATAAACATAAGCGGTAGAAACGTACTAGCGAAAGTTAACGAATACCCGAGGCTGCGCGTTAGGTGTGGCAGTAGATGGACCATTACGGCCGAAACTGTCAGTAACGCAACACCGTGACCGATTGCGAGAAACCAGAAAGAACGAGTTCTTAGAGCTTGTCGGGTTGTGAAACGAAATGGGGTTAATGCTTGACGAAGCGCCACCGGCTCACGTACCGGAATCCCGTCGGGTTGTTCGCCAATTTCCTGTGGGGAGTGGCGCATAACTAATGAAAGTGGCATAGTAACGACAAGGATGAACAACCCAGAAAGAACGGCCGTCCACCGCCATCCAACCCATTGCAGAACAATCGTGAGAACGGGTACAGCCAAACCACCGAGCGAGAAGCCTAGCTGTGAGCCCGCGACGGCTTTAGATCGGTGCCGTCGAAACCAGTGCACGATAGATACCATCGCGGTCGCGAAACCACCTAAGCTGCCACCGACTGCGATGAGAACAAATACGGCATAGAAACTCCATACGGAATCGACCAATGCCAGGAGCATAAAACTGATTCCGAAAAGTAGATTTCCGAGAACGAGGATGACTTTTGGACCGAAGCGGTCGGTTAGCCAACCTTGAATCGGTCCGAGTAATCCGCTCTCAACGCGAGTTAGTGCGAATGCCCCCGATACGATAGCAGCGCTCCAAGCGAATTCCTCTTGTAGTAACACCACGTACGCACCGTACGAGTGCATCCAGAAAAGCCCGGAAGTGAATTGAATACCGGCTGCAGAAAGAACAATCCACCAGCCATGAAAGACTTTGCCTCGAGGGCGGAATGTTTCGTTGAACCGTTCGCTAATCGCGAGCAAAAACAAGCCTTAGCGGGCTCAACATGATGAGAGCTAGTACCGGTGCGATAGAGGCGACGATTTTAGGAGTTATGTTCTCTCCTTTGACAGTATTCGGTAACTCTGAAACTCCTTTCAGATTTACGATATTCTTGCTGACACGCGCTCAGGTCAATGCATAACCGCGGAGCTTCACTATGTATCACCCACATTACGCTGTACTTCTGCTATTAATTCAGCTAGTTCACAGCTCTATTGGGAAGGTAGTTACCTGATCTATTGACGCTAGTTACGCCGATGTGTCCCTAAATTGACTCGACCTCGATTGCTGTCGGGTTGGTGTCGAAGTTTCAAGTGTTATCGAACACACCACCATACAGGGGACCGATATGGGTGATATTGAGGGGGCTGTTCATTCCAAAGTGCAGGAAACCAGTCGAATTCGACTAACTCGCTTCGTAACTGAGTAATTCTTGTGCCATGATTCGAGCATCCCCCATGTGCGCCACTATATGGTCATCCGGAACACTCTTTAGAACATTTAATGCGTCGAATAGAGTACGTATCGAGTCGGACAAGCCAACAATGATGACATCGGTTGTCTCATCGGCAGCGACCCCCATAAGTTGCTCAGTCACCAACGCAGAAGTGTCGTCCATGTAAACCGTTTCAGAAAAATCGAAAATAACGATTTCATGTTGTTTGATGTCTGCGCTAAACGTATTCACAAGTCGATGAGACGAAGCGACAGTAAACGTACCTCGGAGCGCGACCAATCCCACTCGTGCTAAGAATTCATCTGAGTCCTTGTCATCTGGATTCAAAAACGTGCTATCTAACAAGGGTACCGATATCACGTTATCGAGCTCGAGGCGCTCAAGTTGGCTAGCGTGTGCGAGTCCGGCGATGATTAGGCCAACAGTCACTGCCGTGACAAGATCGACAAAAACCGTAATACCCATTGTCGCTACCATGACCAACATGAACCCTCTCGGAATCGTTAATAAGTAACGCAGATTTCGCCAATCTATGATGTCAATACCTATCTTTATCAAGATGGCTGCTAGGACTGCGTGCGGGATTGGTGACACATAACTACCTAACCCTAGTACGATCATTAGCATGAGTAACGCGTAAACAATTCCCGATACACGCGTTGATCCACCGGCGCGGATATTTGTCAACGTACCTAATGTATTACCCGCACCTGCCATACCCCCGATTACGCCGGCACACATGTTGCCAAGTCCCTGGCCGATTAGTTCCTTATTTGGTTTGTGCTGAGTACCCGTAACGGATTCAGCGATTAAGGCGGTCAGCAAACTATCAACGGAACCTAGCAGGGCGAGTATCAGAGCGGGTTCAAGTGCTCGAAGTAGAAAATCTAATGTTGGTACTCCAAGAATCAACTGCGGTACACCCATCGGCACTTCACCAATAGTTGGCGCACCGGTAAACCAGAACATACCTAATCCTGTTCCGATAAAAAGTGCGACGATTGGAGCGGGAAGGTACGTTGATGCTCTTTGTGGCCACAAAATCAAGATCAAGAACGAAATAGTCGCGATTGTTAATGCGCTTAAGTTTGCGTTCGCTACCTCGTCGATTACGGTCTTGAGGGAATCCATTGGTCCAGCTAGCGGTGACAAGCCGATGAACGGTAATAACTGAATCAGAATGATGATCAATCCAATACCGGACATGAATCCGGAGATCACCGCTTGTGGCGTATATGCGATGAACCTTCCAATTCGGATAAACCCAAAGAAAACCTGAATACACCCTCCCATGACGACGATCGTGAGTGCTTCGATGACTGAAGTCGCATGTGTGGTAATAATGACAGCGACGGCGACCGCCATGGGTCCTGTCGGACCCGATATCTGCCCGCGTGTGCCGCCAAACAATGCGGCAAATAACCCTACGCCGACGGATCCATAAAGCCCGGCAGATGCACCTAATCCGGATGCGATCCCAAATGCAAGAGCCGCTGGGAGTGATACAACGGCAGCCGTGAGTCCGCCGTAAAGATCACCAGCGCACTCGCGAAGGCTGTATGACATCAACGAAATCTAAGGACCATAGACTATATTACTGTCGCGTAAAAGAGTACATATTTACGTGACAATATCCAAATAATTGAAGCGTTCAACGGAGTCAACTATTGGTTATTCGCGATATTTACATGTCTTCTAAATAATCCCAGTGTTTTTACGACATATGTAAGAACCGAGTTCGAAACCGCCTCGGAAGCTAATCAATTGGGATAGATTTGTTGTGTAATTGCAGGAGTTTTATCAGCGTAGCTCGATAGCGTCAATCAATCCGTCGTTCAAAGAGCCGCTGCGAAAACCGCCTAGCTCAAGTGCGACGAATCGATACCCACATGCTTTGATTTGAGCTTGGATCTCATCCGCATGTTCGATCACAACATGCATCTCAGATTTATCTACTTCCAATCTTGCGACATCGTCGTGGTGACGAACACGGTATTGTCGGATACCAAATCCGTCCAAGACTGTCTCCGCGCTCTCAATCTGATTCAAAATAGATTCGGTAATGTGGGATCCATACGGCACGCGGCTGGATAGACATGCGGCTTGTGGTTTATCGGCGTTATCCATACCTAGGTGTGCGGCTAAAACTCTAATTTCAGTTTTCGTCATACTCGCTTCACACAGAGGTGAGCGAACATCAAAGTTCTTCGCGGCAATTAATCCAGGTCGATGATCTCCTAGATCATCGACGTTCGTACCGTTTAGGACGATCTTGTAGTCACGCTCCTGCGCTAGTTGTTCTAGGCTCGTATACAGTGATGTCTTGCAATGAAAACATCGATTTACAGGATTTGCGCGGTACGCACTCTTCTGCAACTCGTCAGTAATGATCACTTCATGGCGTAGACCCCATTTTTCTGCGAGGTCTTTAGTTAGTTGCAAGTCACTTCTTTTTAAGCTTGAACTAGCTGATGTAACCGCGAGCGCGTTATCGCCAAGTACTTGATTAGCGATATGTGCGACCAACGAGCTGTCGACTCCACCTGAAAACGCCACGATAACCCGTTCCATATCGCGAATGCTCTCGCGAATAGATTCGTGCTTCTCGGCGAGAGTAGCGGGGAGTGCGCTGGCAGTATTCACAGTTGATTAATCCTATGCGCTTGAAAACCCGCGCCGAAACCATTGTCAATATTCACGACACTGACACCAGATGCACAACTATTGAGCATACCAAGTAACGCTGCTAACCCGTTGAACGAAGCGCCGTAGCCCACTGAAGTAGGTACTGCGATTACGGGTTTCGCGACCAGACCTCCAACCACACTAGGTAATGCGCCTTCCATACCGGCCACGACTACTAAGGTCCGACAGTTCTTGATTTCTTCGAGACGTGCGAAGAGACGATGAATGCCAGCGACGCCGACATCATTAATTCTATGTACCGGACTGCCATAGAACTCTGCCGTAAGCGCTGCTTCTTCAGCTACCCCTAAATCACTGGTACCGGCTGTGATGACGCCAATTGACGTTGCGAGGCGCTCCGGTTCCTGGATCACAAGCGATGCGAGGTTAGCTGTTTCCGAGTACGCTAACTCTGGGATCTCGCGCTGCAACGCTTCCGCAGCTTCTCGACGGACCCTTGTAGCAAGGACGTTGTTGCCGTTATCCGCGATTCGCTTAAACGCAGATAGCACTTGCGAGGTAGTCTTGGATTGCGCAAAGATAACTTCAGCTTGACCGGTACGCGCTTCACGCGAATGATCGATCGTCGTACCTTCAATTTCCTCGAAATAGGTTGACGAAATCTGCGTTTTCGCCTGCTCTATATCGAGCCGACCGTCCTTCAACGCTTGAAGAATTCCGTCAATGGCCATCTGAGCCACCTATATGAGCGTCAACTTCTCGATCGATTTCGCCACGAACTATAAGGTAGCTTCGGCTAACCCTTTTAGCAATCGCGCTCACGTCGTCATGTTCTACTTTCCAGCGTCGAGATCCATCCGGTAGCGTAACGACCTTCACTCGTACCTCTCCGAGTGAGGTAGCAACAGTCTCGAGTGTTCGGGGAAGCATCGATTTTGAGACTGGCCATTCACGTACGCCGATCGTGGTGGAGTGCTCTAGTATGCAACTGATGATTTCGTCCTTGAGATTTGTTGATGCAAGCACCGAGAGCTTCGTTCCAGGTCGAGACTTTTTCATCACGATCGGTGTGTGATACACATCCTTGGCACCGAGCGAAAACAAACGCTCACTCAATGGTTCGTACGCCTCAGGCGTCATATCGTCGATGTTGCATTCAATGCACACATTCGATTCTGTTTCGACGCCTCGCTCCGCTTCGCCAAGTGACATCCGCACCACGTTCGGTCGGAGGAAGTCCTTCGTACCAACACCATATGCAGTCTTAGATACCTTGAAGGTACCTGGGTTACTCCAGTGATCGACTGCGTGTGCAAGAATGGTGGCTCCGGTGGGTGTAGTTGCTTCTCCGTCGACGTGCCCTCGGGTAGTCGGTAGTCCTTCCAACAAGAGCGCCGTCGCGGGTGCAGGCACCGGCATCAATCCGTGTGCGCATTTCACCATGCCCGATCCCAGCTCGACGTTTGAGCAGTAAACCCGGTTCGGAGCTAAATACTCAAGGCAGATCGCCGCTCCCACAATATCAACGATAGCGTCTACCGCACCCACTTCATGGAAATGTACCTTCTCCACGGGTATGGCATGCACTTTCGCTTCCGCGTCCGCAAGTAACTCGAACATGCTGGTTGCGCGTGCCTTCGCGTTCGGCGAGAGCTTGGACTTACTGATCAGATCCTTGATCTGTGGTAAGCCGCGTGCAGCAGTCGTGGTGTTGGTGAGATTGACGTCTACATGGGTACCCGCAATCCCCAATTTTTTCCGAGGTTCAACTTCAATTCGAAACTCGTCATCAAGTCCGAGTTTCGTCAGTTCGGTTACGAGATGATTGAACGGTACGCCCAATTCGAGCATACCGGCAAGATGCATGTCTCCCGCCATGCCGCTGAAACACTCATAGAGCAGATCTTTCGGCATGACGAGCAGGCACTAGGCTAATAGTTCGTGCGTGGAATCGCAGAGCTCCGCGATATTGAGGTCGTAAGTGCATGCGTTTTGACATGGCGCTCCGTTACAGCTCACACACGCACTCGCATCGTTGGCCAACATCGCGTATTCGTCGCGTGCATAGCCAATGTCACCGTAATCGACGGCATACATTCGTGTCCGCAACACTTCGCCGACCTCGACGTTATATGGACAGGAGCTGTAACAATCGTTACACAACGGGCGACAGTAAGTGTTGCTATTCAGTGAGGCATACTGGTCTAGAAGCCGGAGGTCGTTCGACGCAAGTCGTTCTGACCCTGACGCACCGAGGAATTCAATGACTTGTGGTGTCGATGACATCGTAATCACGGCGGCATCGACATTGTGATTCGAGAGTACCCACCGCAACGCCGCTTGAGCGTAGGTACCGTTCGATGTTTCGTACGGTCGCATGTCATTCAATCGGGCGCCGCGCAACGTTTTCATCACGGTCACACCGACATCGAGCGCTTTGGCTCGTTCGAGCAAGGCTGGTAATTTCGGCTGAAGCGCAACCATGTCAAAGCGCTTAACGAGCTTTTCGTAGAAAGCGGGATCCTCACCGAAGTTGTAGGCAACCAGAATGACATCTGCCATGTCCTGATCAAACGCGTATGTAAGGCATTTATCCAAATACCCCGCGTGCCCAGATACACCGCTAAATCTGATCTTTCCTTGCTCCTTCGCGCGCGAAATGAACTCATTCCACGATTCGGAGGAAATTCGCTCGACCTCGTTAACCGCATGGCACATGTAAACATCCACGTAGTCCGTTTGCAAGCGTTGAAGTGACGTTTCAAGGTGGTTCATCAACCATTCAACAGATGCGTCGCCCTTTGTGACGGCTTTGGAGACGATGTAGACGTCCTCTCGCATACCTTTAAGAGCATTGCCAAGCGTAGTTTCCGATTGACCTCGAGTGTAGCTGTACGCGGAATCAAAGTAGTTGATCCCTTTGTCGAGCGCGAAATGAACGAGATCCTCCTGACCTGATCTGAGATTGCTTGTACCCATCGAGATATCGGATATCTCAAGCTCCGTACGACCTAAGCGATGATAGGACTGCACCGTGAATGGCAGGGGAGTATCAGCTGCGTACGCGCCGGGCGCGACCGAGGCCGCAGTTCCAGCAATTCCAGTCGCGGCAGACCACCGTAGAAACTCGCGTCGATTGGTTTCAACTGGCTTAGGCATGATGTTATTCCTCGGTAGCAGGTGGCACGATATGCTGCGACTAACATACGCACCCGACAATTGAACTACTTCCACCTGCATTTCGCAAGTCACGCGCAGGTGATCAAGCAATACAGGAGTGACCCATTGCCTGACTATGACAATTATGAAAACCTGATCATCGACCGGGTCGGTACCGACGGGCGCGTCGGTCGAATTCAGCTACATCGACCCGAGAAACTGAATGCGCTTTCGCAGGAACTCCTATACGAATTTAACGACGTACTTCACGATATGGAAGCGGACGATTCGATACGAGTCATCATCGTACGTGGTACCGAACGGGCATTCTCGTCTGGATACGACCTTACGCCATCAGGCGGACGGGGTGCGGACGGCGTTGTTCGCAGGCACAAGAGTGTAGACGACAAGGGCCGCCGTTTGGTAATGGGAATCCGCACAGGTATGCAGCAGATCACAGATATACATATGTATTTCTGGAACATGGCAAAGGTCACAATCGCGCAAGTTAAAGGCTACGCAATTGCTGGGGGCTGCGAGCTCTGCATGATGGCTGATCTTGTATGTGTTGCCGAGGACGCTCAACTTGGGCACCCTGGCTTACGTGGGCTTGGTACCTCCCGAACGGGCGTGATTTGGCCTCTCGTCATTGGTATGCGAAAAGCAAAGGAGCTCTACTACACGGGCGAAAACGTATCGGGAATCGAAGCAGAGCGAATCGGCATGGTGAATTACGCTTGGCCAAAAGAAGAGCTCGAAGATCGGACAATCGCATTCGCAGACCGTCTCGCGATCATGTCGGCCGACCACCTCGCTATTCTCAAACTCAATATGAACCGGTTTTACGAGAATATGGGAATTTACTCGTCTGTACGTTCGAGTACGGACTTGGACGCTGCCGGTCAAATGACTGGATTCAGCTATGCGTGGCAGGACAAAGTCGGCGAACTCGGCTTTCGTTCCGCTGTCGATTGGCGCGATGGACCATTCCGAGAAATGGACACCTACAAGGATTAGCTAATTCTGCGTGCGGCATGGTTCTTCAACCGTGCCGCACTCATCCTTCAGTCTCGGAGCATAGAGTCGTCGAGATCATCGCTCCTGTGGCGGGTAGGGTGGTATACCCCAATCTTCATCGGGATGTTCGCGGAAAATCTGTTGAATAATCGGGACGACCTTGTGCATAAAAGTCGCGCCTGTCTTCACCTGGTCACGATTGAGACTGCCGCGATAAGTTGAACTACCATGCGCGATTTGGTTTCTAAGTACGTTTAACCGCGAGAAGATCAGATTCAACAGTCGAGCAACGGAACCACCGTCCGTCATCAATCGAAGTGCCGACTGATTCGCTGAGCGCATTTCCTCCGCCCAAGCTGACTCGTCGGGGTTTTCATAGATATCGCGCCAATAACGTCCGAAAATGAATTTATTGTCCAATAGGTTTCGTACCGAATTCGAGTACTCATTCCAAAGAAACTTGTACAGATTACCGTTTTGCTTGTCGAATCGATGAATCTTCTCGATAAAGTCCTTTTGAAGTTTGCGTTCACTCCGCTCCATATCGATGTTACGCTCATCGGAATACAGCGCGTTGAACGCGATCCAGTAGAACAAAAAAGCACTGTCGTAATCCTCGTGTGACATCGAATCGTTGGCGTGATCGGACCAACTTTCACTTCGACGCACTCGCAAGCCAAAATTCGAACTTAGTTCATCGAAATCTGGTTCGCTCATATGCAATTCGTCCTACTGAAAATCTATGATGCAGATTTGATCAAGCATACTACGACGACTCCGACGCGTAATCACGGTTCGATTCGATGAACGAGCATCGATCCTCATCAGATTCCACGAAGTTAACCAACAACCGTCATCCGATGGTACGACTTGTCCGTGATCTGAAGAGGCGACGTCATCGCGAAGAGACTGGGTTGTTTCGACTCGAAGGGCATCGTGAGATCGAGCGAGCACTCGACGCTGAAGTCGAGTGCGATTTCGTCTTCTACTGCGACTCATTACCTCGTTTTCGGCAGTGTGAAGGCACACTTAACAGGATTAAGAAACTACGACCGGACGCAGAACTCTATGCGGCGGCATCCAGTGTTTTCGCAAACGTAAGTCAGTGGCAAAACCCTGATGGTTTGCTCGTGGTGGCAAAACAGCACGAACTTTTGCTTGACGCCTTGGAGGCAAGCCTCAAAGACGTGTATCTGGTGATTGAAGGTGTCGAAAAACCAGGTAATCTCGGCAGCATGTTCCGCACTGTAGATGCAACAGGTTGCAGCGGAATCCTGATCTCAGATCCTGTCGTCGATCTATTCAACGCTAACGTTATCAGAGCGAGTTTAGGCACTGTCTTCACCACTCCTTGTGCGGTGGCAGACACCGCCAAGGTAATCCAATGGTTGCGAGAGAATCAGTTTCGAATCATCTGTAGCTCTCCCCAAGGATCACGCAGCTTCCTTGACGTCAAACTGGATTCCGGATGTGCGATCGTCATTGGAAGCGAAAAAGACGGTCTCAGCAAGGCGTGGTTTGAATCATGTGACGAGGTCGTCAAACTGCCGAACGAAGGTTTTGCGGACTCAATGAACGCGGCGATGACTGCAAATGCGATGCTGTTTGAGTCATATCGTCAACGTCAATTGAGTGCAAATCTAAGCTAGACGATCGAACTATCGGTCGTTCGACTCATTCGTAGTTTGTTGCTCCCGTATTGCTCGACGTACGGACCGCTTCAATCGAGTGTTCTCCACGCCGAAGTCCCATACGTGGTCCTCATTGAGTGCGTACACAAATTCGTACATCACCGGACGTCGTCTAAACGTCTGATTGTCCGTGTCGAGTAGGAGCGCTCGCCCGTCCACGTTCGCGACCCCCACGATCGCATGGTGCTCTCGTTCGCGTCGATCATAAATCACGATCACGCGCAGCTCCTCGGCCGGAATTCCAAATAACCGAAGTAACTGGTACTTTGCAGTCGCATAATCTTCACAATCCCCGCCTCGTCGGAGGAATTCCGTTAGAGTTGACCATTCTTGTCCGACGTGGACCTTAGTTTCTCCAACTTGGACCTCACGTCTTCGATCGTCACGGTAGCGAGAGAATCGATTAACGTATCGATTGACCAATCGAATGCGTTGCGTACGACTCAAATAGTTTCCCCGACTGAGCAAGTGATGAACGGACTTCAACCTCCCTTGACACATCGAATCATCGATAACACATTGATTTAATTCTTCTTTTTGCTCGTCAATACGCTGTAATGTTTCAGACCATGAGGGTAGATCTGCAGCAGCACTCAGGGGTTCCACACCGTCGTCAAACAACGCATGCAAATCCTTGTCTACACTTTCAGCGTTCGTGAAAGCACAAATCACAATTGCACAGACAATGACCAGGATTCGAGTAAATAAGACGCTGATCCGTCTATGGCTTGTAGCGTTCGCCATGCTCGTTGTCATGGGATGCCAACCTCTAAGTAACGATGCGGTCGTACGTAGTGCCCCCGTACATTTGCTCGAGCATAAGGCATTCCTTGGGTTCGACACCTCGGACGAGGCACCGTCGATTAAACCGCTCCTAACCGACGTGCAGATGCGTAATTTCGTGGATCCAGACATCGTGGAGATAAAGAGTAGACGATATCGAGTTCATTCTCTAATGAACAAGCTCGCTGATTATGGATATTACAAGGACTATTACGATGCAGGCTTGACCCTTGATGCAAGTCAAACCTTTACACGAAAAAGAGGAAACTGTCTTTCGTATACACACATGTTCATTGCGCTTGCTCGCGAAGCAGGACTTGATGCGCGCTATGAGCTCGTAAAAGCGCCGCCTTTGTATTCGGTGTCCGACGGTATCCTCGAACACCAAGTACATATACGAAGTCGAGTCATGTGGCCGAGCGAATTCAGTCGTTCCGATGTCAACCGTGTTTGGCCAACCCGCGGTATTGCTGGAGCTTTAGCGGCACCTCGGATCAATCTAGAGCGCTACATATCTGTCGATTTCAATGAGCGCAACATTAAGGCATATGAAGGCACGATCGTATCGGACGATTTCGCACTCTCACTGCATTTCGCAAATAACGCGGTCGAGTATTGGAAACGTCGCGACGAATCGAAGGCGTTTAGCCACATGGTTGAGGCGATACGTCTTGCTCCGAGATACGCCGATCACTGGGTCAATCTAGCCACTTTCTACACGCGTCGCGGATTGTCGAACGAGGCTTTATTAATAAATCGCTATGCGTTATCTCTCAACCCGCATCACGTTATCGCGTTGGCTGGCGTCGTACAACATGCAGCGAGAGGGGAAATGAGTCGTGCGAAATCGCGACTTCAACGACTTAGAAACAATAACGCGCACTATCAACTCGCATTAGCGCAACGTGCAACAGCCAATAAAGATCTTTCCGGCGCGCTAGCTTTTGTGGATCGATCGATTGTGTTACAGAAAAGAAATCATGAGTTCCTAGCGTTTAAAGCGGAGGTCTTGATATCGCTCCAACGCTATTCACACGCACACGAAACGCTTAGTCGCGCGATTAACCATGTGGAAGACGAACAAGAACGACAAGAATATCAACGTAAACTGAGTGAAATCGAAGAGAAAATCGTCAAAAATCAATCAGTCGATGAAGCTGTACTTGAGATGCACTCGGGATTGACCGCGAGAAAGGGCTTCTAAAATTCCGCACGTTTGGAATCCAAGACTATGAGTTACGACCCAGCCAACATATTCGCTCGCATTCTCCGAGGTGAACTACCGGCTCACGTTGTTGAAGACACCGAGCACACGCTTACCTTCATGGACATCATGCCTAAAGCAAATGGTCATGCCTTGGTGATCCCCAAAGAAGGCGCTAGAAATATCTACGACGTCTCTGATGATGCTCTGCAGAAGCTAATCACCCAAGTCAAACGGGTCGCAAGAGCATCTCAGAGTGCGTTTCCAGGCAAAGGTATACGAGTTATCCAATTGAATGGGTCTGAAGCAGGTCAATCAGTTTTTCATCTCCATTTTCATGTCATCCCGTCAGCCGACGGCATGAACTTCGGGTTCCACGGTAATGTCGCCGTTGATGAAGCATCTCTCGCTGAGCACGCCCAACGCCTTAAACACGCATTAATCGAGCTCGATTAACTTTCGATCGCCTTTAATTAGGCAGATGTTCTTTTTAACTCTTTGAAATGTAAGGACTAATGTTGTCTGTATATAGGCTCGCATGAAGAACCGAAATATCGCGATCATCGCCCATGTTGACCATGGGAAGACGACATTAGTGGATCGTTTGCTACAAGAAACCGTAATTGGCGCGCGTGAGAAACTTGAGGAGCGTGCGTTGGATAGTAACGAACTCGAGCGTGAACGCGGCATAACCATTCTGTCCAAGACAACTGCGGTCGAACACAAAGGCATACGTATCAATATCGTCGATACGCCTGGACATGCGGACTTCGGCGGCGAAGTCGAACGAGTCTTGTCCATGGTAGATGCCGTGCTGCTACTCGTAGACGCCGTCGACGGACCGATGCCGCAAACACGGTTCGTGACTTCGAAAGCGTTTGCAGCAGATCTAAATCCGTTGGTCGTAGTTAATAAAGTGGATCGAGACGGGGCTCGCCCGGAAAAGGTAGTAGAGGAGGTTTTCGATCTTTTCGATTCACTCGACTGTAGCGAAGAGCAACTTGATTTTCCGGTTGTATACACATCCGCTCTCAAGGGTCAAGCTGGTTTCGACCATGACCGCCTTGAAGATTCAATGCAACCGGTGCTTGATTTGATTGTGGATCGTGTTCCAGAACCACCGATGATTGGTGGTCCATTTCAAATGCAGGTGTGCACGCTTGACTATTCACCCTATGTTGGTGTCATTGGGATAGGTCGAGTCCAACGCGGCACAATCGATGCGAAGACGCCTGTACAGGTTGTCTCAAAAGACGGTTCCACTCGCAGTGCGAAACTTATGTCGATCCAAGCGAATCGGGGCTTGCATCGTGTTGACTTGGAGTCGGCCACAGCCGGAGATATAGTCTGTGTGACGGGAATCGACAATCTCGAGGTATCTGAAACGATCTGTGATGTAACGAAACCAGAAGCACTACCTTCCTTGAGTGTTGATGAACCAACGGTCACGATGGCTTTCCACGTCAATTCGTCGCCGCTGGCAGGAACGGAAGGACAGTATCTCACGAGTCGCCATCTAAAGTCTCGATTGTTCACTGAGGCGACTCACAACGTTGCTCTTCGTGTCTCAGAAACTGATGCGGCTGACGTCTTCAACGTGAGCGGCAGAGGGGAGCTCCACCTGTCGGTACTCATCGAAACCATGAGGAGAGAAGGCTATGAGCTAGCCGTGTCGCAACCGACGGTTATTACTAGAGTCGAAAACGGGGTAGTCGAAGAGCCGTTCGAAACCTTGTCATTGAGTGTTGAAACCCAGTACCAAGGTGCTGTAATGGAAATGTTGGGTGAGCGACGCGCGAGCCTTCTAGACATTGCCAACGAAGGGCAAAATCGAGTACGGTTAACCTATAGTGTAGCGACGCGTGCACTAAGTGGCTTTCGATCACTATTTGCGACCGAAACTTCGGGGACGGGGATCATGTCGTTCGGTTCAGCGGGATACGCGCCTCAACAGTCTAACATCGACTTCACTCGACGAAACGGGGTGCTGATCTCAAACTGTGCTGGGAAAGCAGTCGCGTACGCACTTTTCTCACTTCAAGAACGAGGTCAAATGTTCATCGCTCCAGGCGACGTAATTTACGAAGGAATGGTGGTAGGAATCCACAGCAAATCCAGCGATCTGGTCGTCAATCCGACGAAGGAAAAGAAGCTCACCAATATACGTGCAGCCGGTAGCGACGAGAACATCCTGTTGACGCCACCTATACAACTCACCTTAGAACGAGCCATAGAGTTCATCGACAATGATGAACTGGTTGAGGTAACGCCAACTGCCGTTCGAATCCGTAAGCAAGTGCTTACGGAGAATGGAAGAAAGCAATCCGTCCGCAGATTAGCGACTAGCGCTTAATCGTGGTTGCTTTCAATCACGATGAGTTTACACTCGATCGTGTTCTATTTGTATATCAGTTACGTTTATCTGATTGATCTAAAACGATTAAAGGTTACTATCTTCCGCTAACTGGAGCGTCCTCGTTCTACCGCTCTTTTCACAGTTAGGTTCTAGGCATCAACTCATCCTTGCTCGCTAAAAAGCGTCGTCGGTTGCTTTACGTGATGTGGAAGTTCCATAGCTTTGCCAAATGAGGTAAATTGCAGGCACTATTAAAAGAACCATAACCATTGCGAAGAGAATACCTCCGAACATTGGTGCAGCGATGCGCCGCATAACTTCGGACCCGGTTCCTGTGCCGAACATAATCGGCGTAAGCCCGATGGCAATCGTCAGCGTAGTCATCATGATAGGTCTGATGCGCTGCGACGCCCCAGTCAACACCGCAGTTCTGAGATCTTCAGTGGTCATCGTACGGTTTTCTGCGAGCACGCGTTGCTTCAATTGCTCATATTGAAGATTCAAGTAAGTGAGCATCAAGATACCCAATTCCGCCGCGACGCCTGCGAGGGCGATGAATCCGACGCCTACGGCGACTGACAGTTCGTAGTCAAGGAGATACACTACAAGTATCCCTCCTGCTAGAGCGAAAGGTACGGTCAAGACTACGATGACGACTTCACGGATACGTCGAAAATTCAAGTAAATCAATAAGATGACAATGAATAACGTAATCGGTCCAATCAACATCAATCGTTGTTGTGCGCGGATCAAATACTCGTACTGACCAGACCACGTCAAGGCATAACCGACTGGCAAAGCAACACTCGATTCAACGACTTCTTTCGCTTCCGAGACGTACGAACCCAAATCACGATCCGCTATGTCAACATAGAGCCAACCATTCGGGCGTGCGTTTTCGCTTTTGATCACGGGTGGTCCATCGGTAATCTCGATGTCGGCAACGTCAAGCAACGCGATGCGAGCACCTTGGGCAGTCAGGATCGGAAGCGACTTGAGACTATCGATGGAGTCGCGGAGTCGCTGAGGATACCGCAGGTTTATCGGATACCGTGCGAGGCCATCAATTGAAAACGAAATGTTGGTACCACCGACTGCCGTTCGTACGACCTCCTGGATGTTCTCAATGTTCAATCCGTACCGAGCCGCGCGATCCCGATCGATGTTGACGTTGATATATCGAGCGCCTTTTACACGTTCTGAATAAACTGAAACCGTCCCGGGTATTTCAGCTAATACAGACTCGAGTTCCTGACCAATCGACTGGATCACGTCAAGGTCAGGTCCTGCAATCTTGACGCCAATTGGCGTTTTAATGCCAGTTGCAAGCATGTCGATTCTCGTGCGGATCGGCATGACCCATGTGTTGTTGAGACCGGGTATCTTGATCTTTGCGTTCAACTCCTCTCGCAGTGAATCCATCGTGACGCCTTCCCGCCATTCCTCTCGCGGTCGAAGCTGCACCATGGTTTCGATCATGGTGAGTGGCGCCGGGTCAGTAGCAGTCTCCGCACGTCCGATCTTGCCAAATACGTTCTCGACTTCGGGAACCGTCCTGATGATCTTGTCGGTCTGCTGGAGCAATTCACGGGCTTTGTCGATGGAGATACCGGGATAAGTGGTCGGCATATACATCAAGTCGCCTTCATCAAGTGGTGGCATGAACTCCGACCCTATCTTGAGGATCGGCAACGACGCACCCATCACGATGATGAAGCCTAAGACGACGGTCGTTTTTGGGAATCTAACTATGCGTCCTATGATCGGGGAGAACCACGTGATTAATCCAGTGTTTATCGGGTTGTCGGCTACTCTGCGGATCCTTCCTCGAATCAAATAACCCATCAATACCGGCACTAAGGTAATCGCCAGAAAAGCTGCGATCGCCATCGCATAAGTTTTCGTATACGCCAACGGCGCGAACAGTCTTCCTTCCTGAGCTTCGAGTGTGAATACTGGGAGAAAACTAAGGGTAATGATCAAGAGAGACGTGAGCACGGGAGCTCCGATCTCGGTCGAGGCTTCGCGGACAATCTCCCATCGTTGACTTGCAGTCGCACTGTCGGTCTGTCCGAGTTCGAGGGAGAGTTTTCGGTGGGTGTTTTCGATCATGACGATTGCACCGTCCACCATAGCGCCGATCGCAATCGCAATGCCGCCAAGCGACATGATGTTCGCGTTCAGATTCTGTAATCGCATGATCACGAACGCCCCCAGAATTGCGACTGGTAGGCTCAGCAGGACCACGAGGGAGGATCGAAAATGAAAGAGGAAGATTGCACAAACCAGCACAACGATGAAGAACTCTTCAGCTAGCGTTACCTGTAGCGTCCTGATCGCACGTTGAATCAGCTTCGAACGATCGTACGTCGGAACCAGTTCAACACCATCGGGTAAGCTGCCTTTCAGTTCGCTAATACGTGTCTTGACCCGGTCTATCGTTTCGACCGCATTTTCACCCGCTCGCATGACGACGATTCCGCCTACCACCTCACCTTCGCCGTCGAGTTCAGCGATGCCTCGCCGCATCTGCGGTCCGATCCGTATCTCCGCAATATCAGAAAGTTGAATGGGAATACCGGTCGCGTTTACTGATATCGGAATGCGTGAGAGATGGTCCACGCTTTGTACATAGCCACTTGAACGCACCATGTATTCCGCTTCCGCGAGTTCTACGACGGATCCGCTTGCTTCTTGATTGTTTCGAGCAATCGCGTGTTTGACTTGCTCCAGAGTTAGTTCGAACGCATGTAGCCGATCAGGATCAAGAACGACCTGATACTGTCGAACCATGCCTCCTACGGTTGCCACTTCAGAAACGCCTTGAACTGATTGGAGTTCGTATTTCAGAAACCAATCCTGCAGGCTGCGTAGTTGCTCTAGATCGTGCGTACCTGTTCTATCCACAAGCGCGTATGCATAGACCCAACCAACTCCCGTTGCATCGGGTCCAAGCGACGGGGTAGCGCCTTCGGGTAGTTTGGCAGCGACCTGGTTGAGGTATTCAAGGACGCGTGATCGCGCCCAATACAGGTCTGTTCCGTCTTCAAATATGACGTACACATATGAGTCTCCGAAAAACGAGTAGCCACGAACTGCCGTGGTTTTCGGAACCGAGAGCATAGCTGTGGTCAACGCGTACGTGACTTGGTCCTCTACAACACGTGGTGCTTGACCGGGGAAGGACGTCTTAATGATGACCTGAACATCAGAAAGATCAGGGATAGCGTCGACCGGCGTACGAATCGCGCTGAAAGTTCCCCAGAGCACAAGAAGCGCTGTCAGGATCACAACCAGTTGACGGTTGTTGATCGACCATCCAATGATCGCTGATATCACGATTCGATCGTCTCAATGGAACACGAAACGTGATCGGTCCGATGCACTAGAACGAATGAACCAGCTATTGATTCGCCTCAAATATCCTGGTGATTTGAACGGACCCGCCGGGTTGCTTCTCGATCTCAAGGCGCACGGGGACCCCAATTTCAACTTCCTCTAGCATCGACTGTTCCGAGACTTTCAAATTCATCGTCATGGCGCGCCAACCCCAACTTTCAATCGGTCCATGTTTGACTCGTAGCGTACCTTTGTCGAGATTCACGTCGAGTATTTCAGCGTCCACGTTTTCACGCGTGGTAGGATCGCTGGAGTGTTCTTCGAACCGTGCAAGCGCTGTGTCGATATTGGATTCTGAGTCAATAAGAAACTGTCCAGACGTCACAACTCGATCTTCGACATCCAGTCCTCTTGAGATCACGGTCGTGTTACCTGACTCATAGCCAACTACGACAGGGGCTGACTTGAAGCGGCCATCCCCTAAATCTACCACAACACGATCGCTTGCGCCTCCACGAATGACTGCGGAAGTAGGTACGTAGATGACATCTTCTTCACCTTCAACGATGATGCTTACACGAGCAAACATGTTTGGACGGAATAAATCCTCTTGCACTGAATAGCCGATCCGTACCTTAAGGCTTCTAGTGCGAGGATCCATTTCTGGGTAGATGTACTCAACTTGACCTTCAAATCTTCGCCCAGGTTTTGAATCGACCTCAAAGATCACCTTTTGATTGATTTTTATTGCATCAGCATGTCGCTCCATTACTTCAGCAAGAATCCATACGCGTTCAAGGTCCGCAATCGACATAACATGAGTCGCTGGCGTCACGTAGACACCTTCACGAATTCCGAGCATCGCAACGACGCCATCTGTATCAGCAACGACCTTGACGCGCTGACTCACAGTTTTTGTACGGTCGAGCTCGAGGATTTCCGGCGCGGTCATACCTAACGAAACGAGTCGTTCCTGCGACGCTGCAATCAAAGGTCCTTGAGCAGATTCTTTCGCGAGGAGATACTCTTGTTGTGCATTTACTAACGTTCGAGAATAGAGCTCGAAGAGCGTTTCATCCTTTTTGACAGGATCACCTTCAGCTTTGACACTGAGCTTCTCCACCCATCCGTCAACACGCGTGTGAATATGCTGTAGTGCGTTTTCATCGTACTCCACGTATCCGACCGTTTCGATTTCTCTGTCGAGCCGCCCATACTTGACTTGCTCCGAACGGACGCCAAGATTCTGTATCACGCTGGAATCTATTTCAACAGTACCGGCAGTCGGTTCGGCACCATCCGCATACACGGGTACCAAATCCATACCCATGGGGGACTTACCAGGTCCGTCTCGGCGAAAGTTAGGGTCCATCGGAGCTACCCAATACAGAATCTCGCGCTGATCAGATTCGGCTTCCTCATTGATTAAGGAAACGAGCGAACCGTCAGTGATTTCCGACAAAAGAAAGCCGAATACCGTGCCGACGAGCAATGTCGCAACAAGGTAGAGTGATTTCTTCATTTCGTCGAACCGTTAAGCGAATCTATGGTTGCCCAAGCTTTCAAACGATCGATTCTCACCCGATGTTGTTCTAGTTTGGCATCTACTTCGTTCACATAGCTCAATAGAACGTCCGCAAAGCTACCTTCTTTATTTTGGTACGCTTTTAGCGCCGCTTGAGCGTGGTTCTGTGTTTGCGGTACGATCGCTTCATCGAGTAGTTTGATTCTCTCCGATAAGCGACGCCAATCCGAATATGCGATGTTGATGTCCGATCTCATATCTCGGAGCACTTCAAGTCGAGATTGTCGAGCAGCATTTTCATCTGCTTGCGCAGCTCGTAGACGGAGATTATTTTGGCGCTTTGCTGCAATCGGTACCGAAAAACTAAGTGTCGCACTAGCGAAGTCAGATCTAGCATCACCTTCAAAGCCTACGCCGTCGCGGATACCGTAGCTTAGATCGACGTGCCATTCTGGTTTAAATTCGGATTCACTTAATTGCACTTTAGCGCTTTGCGCCGAAACAAGCGAATCTATGATCCTGACGCGCGGATGCTTCACAAGTGCATCTAAGACATGTTCCCTTCTAGGAACCGCGCTCCATTGCGGGAGTTTGGTGCTAATGGCATCCGCTTGGGCAATTCCGGTTAAACGTTCCAATAGCGTGAGAGCTTCATACTCGCGGCGTTGAGTATCGATTAGACGGCTCTTCAACCGACTAAGTTCGAGATCAGCAGCTATCACAGCAAGCTGCAATTCGTCCCCTGTCGCGTAACGCGCTCGCACGACATCGGTGAGATTTTCTAAAAGTAGGAGGGCTTGCTCAGTGAGTTGTATCTCCTGATGCAAGTAGTGTGCTTCCAACCAGGTTTTTCGTGTATCAAGGACGACGTCCTGAGACGCCAAAGAAGCTCGTTGATTGAATGCTTTGCTAAGTTGCTCGTGGTTCGAACTAATTGCCGATCGCGCTCCCTTCGGAGGAATCATTTGACGAAATCCAATGAGAGCTTGCGTCATCGGCTCCGTATGGAGAGCAAAACTGTCCAATGGAACATTCAGAAAACCTGTGCGAACAATCGGCTTGGGAAGTTGAGTTGCTGCTTCTCTGAGTTTGTCCTGCGCGTCAGCCTGCAGTCGAAACGCGCTTATTCGAGGTTCAGCGGACAATGCTTGTTCGACAGCGCTCTCGATTGTCAGTTCCTGAACGCTAACTTGAGCTGGTGAGAAGCTCGCGAAACACGTAATAGACGCGCAACACGCTAATCGACGAAATTGGTCAATCCATCGTACGTTACACCTGCTCACTCTCGGAAGCCTCTCCCGATACATGCTAAGTCTGACTAGATGTCCACGATTGCGTTATCGTAGCAATATTTGCTCAAGAAGGAGCACTACTTGACAGAAATGCGCAAATATCGCGACGCCTAAGCTAGACCTAGATGTTCAAGTGTGGCACAACACACGCCTGTTGTGATCAAATCAACGGGGTAGTTAGCAATTAGCTATTGTTCCGCGGAAATTTGGATTTCTTTATCTGTGATGAACTCAATCAACGCTGGTTGACCGTCGTTTGTCGCGTCGATACCACGTCGTAAGGCTGCGTGAATCTCATTAGGATCGGTGACCCGCTCCCCGTATCCGCCGAACGCTTTTGCCATATCAGCATAGTTGCCGGAAATGTCCGTCGACCCATACTTTTCTTGAGCAACTTGCATGATCGGAATTTCGATCGCCATCGAGAAGTTGTTCATCAGCACTGAGAGTATGGGAATGCGTTCACGTGCAGCTGTTTCAAAGTCCATTCCTGTAAAACCAATGGCAGCATCGCCCCAAACGTTAATACAGGTTTTTTCGGGTTGAGCAACCTTCGCTCCCATCGCAAGACCAAGACCATAACCCAATTGCGTGGTTTTGCCCCAGCCAATGTACGAAAGTGGTTGAGTGCTCGTCCAGAAAGGTGAGAGTTGGTCGCGTGGACTACCAGCATCGTGCGTGATAATCGTGTTATCGATATCAACGGCCTTCTGCAGTTCATTAAGCACTCGATAAGGGTTAATCGGTGCTTCATTGTTTGTACGTTTCGCTTCCCATTCACTCAGCCAAGCTTGCCGAAGTTCAGCGATTCGCTTCTGAACCGCACCGCGGCGAGTTTCCGCTTGGCTATGGTCGCGATCACTCAGCGCTTCTGAGAGATGCTGAAGTGTCAATTTCGCGTCACCGATGAGTGCGTGTTGGGCTTCAACGTCCTTGTTAAGGTCCATCGGATCAAGTGTGGCATGAATGATGGTTCTGCCACGTGGCATTGGAACCCCAAAACCCGTAAGCGCAAAACTACATCCAACACCAAGAATCACATCCGCTTCATTGAGAAACGTTTTCACGGTCCGAGGATTCGCACGTCCACCAGAACCCAAAGATAGCTCATGCGACTCATTGAACGCGCTTTTGCCTTCCAGGCTCGTAGTGACCGGGATTTGCCACTCTTCTGCCAACGCCTGCAACTCTTTCCAAGCTTTTGCGTAATGAACACCTTGACCTGCATAGATCACGGGGCGTTCAGCCGCACTTAAGACCGCAGCAGCTTCTTCAACAGCAACTGGATCTGGCGCAGTCCGGGTTGCGTACGCTGGTTTGTAGTCCCAGCTATCCGGAACCTCTTCACCAAATAAGTCGACAGGGACCTCGATCTGAACAGGTCCCGGACGACCATTGCGCAGCTGGAAGAAAGCACGACGCATTACTTCAGGCAAAGCACGTCCCATCGTAAGCGGTTCGGACCACTTCGTCACATGTTTTGTGTTAAGAGTCGAGTTGTAGTTTGGGAAGTAATTCGCGAGTCGCCTTGGATAGCCCGCTGGCAAGACGAGAATCGGTGACGACTCTGAGTACGCCTGCGCGATCCCGCCGAACGCGTTTTCCGCACCTGGTCCGTGTTGCATGCAAAACGTACCAATCTTCTCGCCGGAGGAGAGGCGCGAATACGCGTCTGCCATATGCAGTCCGATGCGTTCCTGACGACATATGATCGTGCGAATGTCAGCGCGGGCGGCAGCTTCGATGATCGTGTTTACGGGATACGCAAACAGCACGTCTACTCCCTCTTTTTTTAATACATGGGCAATGCCGTCAGCGACGTTCAACGATCTCTCCGGGGATGCGAAAGCGTCGTAGTTTACAAGTGCGTTTTTGTCTCCGAGTACGAACCTAGTCGAATTCCTTCGTACCGTCCCACGATGACTAACTGCGAAAATACAATGAAATCACGAATTACTACCGTCTTACTCTTGACGTAAATCAATTGGTGGTATGTGATTTGATGTCTGGAATTCACTATCCGAAGAACGAGGAAAGCTACCAGTGACTTGGGTTGACGTGTGGGAATGGCTCGTTGCAAACAGTTGGGTCGGCACCGTCTTTGGCATTGTCTTTCTATGCCTCGTGCTCCGTTTGCTTCTCAAGTACGTGTTTGACAGACTCGAACGCGCATCAAGCTATACTGACAACATTTACGATGACGCGATCATCCATGTCGCTCGTAAACCTATCGGCTGGGCGATTCTGCTCTACGGTGTTCTAGCAGCAGCTGCTATCGTTCGAGACAACACCGGCGCCGGAATCCTCGACTTCATCCCACAAGTACGCGAAGTAGGAACCATCGGTCTACTTGCGTGGTTTGCGATTAGGTTCATTCACGAGGTCAGCAAAGCACTAGTCGCAGGCCGCGACGAGCAGGATGATCGCGCCACCATCGAAGCTGTAGGGAAGCTACTTCGAATATCGGTACTTATCACGGGCTTTCTGATTGGACTTCAGTCACTTGGTTTCAGTATCGAAGGCGTTCTAGCGTTTGGTGGGATAGGGGGTATCGCCGTTGGATTTGCAGCGCGCGATATGCTCGCGAATTTTTTCGGTGCGTTGTTGCTTCTACTTGACAAACCCTTCGCTGTGGGCGACTGGATTCGTTCCAGTGAAATGGAAATCGAGGGTACTGTCGAAGAAATAGGATGGCGTATCACGCGTATACGTACGTTCGATAAGCGACCACTCTATGTTCCGAACGCCAACTTCACGAACATCACGATCGAAAACCCTAGTCGTATGACGAACAGGCGGATCAAAGAAACGATCGGTGTCCGGTACGATGATATGAACATGCTTCCCACTGTATTAACCGATATCCGAAACATGCTAGCCGAGCATGAGGAAATCGATGCGAATCAGATTTTGATGGTGAACTTGAACGAGTTCAGCGAATCCTCGGCTGATTTCTTTATTTACACGTTTACAAAAACGACAGATTGGGCGAGGTTTCATGAGATTAAAGAAGATGTCTTGTTACGAATCGCTACCATCATAGAAGGACACGGAGCGGAAATCGCCTTTCCGACGCAGACACTACATTTGGATCCGGTAGACATAGCCCAAGGAGTTAGGTGATCAACTTACCCAAAGACTTTGAACTGCTGTACGGCAGTGATGAAATTGAACGCGCAATTGACCGGGTAGCCGTTCGCTTGAATGCGGATCTTGAAGGCAAACACGTTGTATTCGTATGTGTCATGCATGGCGGACTGCCGTTCACATGGGATCTCATGCGGCGCGCGAGATTCGATGTGGCACTAGATTTTGTTCGCGTGCAACGTTACGACGGAACCAAAGGTGGAGAAATCCGAACAGAACGGGACTTCCATCTTGATTTAGAGGGCAAGAACGCTGTAATCGTAGACGATGTACTCGACCGCGGCGTAACATTGCGCAAACTTTACGAGAGGCTCTCAGGGAGTGCGGAGCAAGTGCTAAGCGCGGTTCTCTGCGATAAGAAGGCGCTCCGTGAAGTCGAGATCGAAGCCGACTACGTCGCGCTCGATGCGCCCGATCAATATCTAATTGGTAGAGGCATGGATATGAACGGTAAGTACCGGCAACTACCGGATATCTACGCAATGAGGGAACCCTAGCTTGCTCGCGTTCCTCGTCAGCGGCACGTTGACGAAAGTATTTGAGAACCCTATCAAATCTGAGAACGTTGAAACGCCTTTTGGCAAAGCGTCGACTCCGATTGAATATCACGAGATTACCGGGATGACCTGTGCGGTGATTTTCCGTCATGGACGGGACGCTGGCATCGCGGCCCACCGTGTGAATTACCGGGCGAATATCTGGGCGCTGAAGGAGATCGGCGCAACGCACGTCGTAGCGTATGCAACAACCGGAAGTGTCGATCCTGATTTACCCATAGGGTCGTTTGTCGTCCCGAATCAAATCATTGACTACACGCACGATCGCGAAGGCAGTTTCGAAACGCCAGGAATTAAAGAACACTTCGATTTCACATTTCCATTCTCAAGCGAGATGCGAAACCAAATCATCGAGGCCGCATTCGCGGCGGGGCTATCACCACGCGACGGTGGGACGTACGCCTGTAGTCAAGGTCCTAGATACGAAACTGCCGCAGAAATTGCGAAATTTGCACGCGACGGTTGCTCTATCGTCGGTATGACGCTAATGCCTGAAGCACCGCTTGCTCGTCAGATTTCCCTCAACTACGCAGCATTGGCGTTAGTTATGAACCCAGGTGCAGGAATCGACGAAAGAGCCGTCGACATCCCCGGTTCGATTCGTTATACAGACGATGCTGTTCAACCGCTACAACGCTTTAACGGTGAATTAGTCGAGCGTATCCCACAGTGTCTGTAATTCGGGCGGTAGATCGACTTTGACAACTTCCGCAAGGATTCCGAATCTAGGATGATCTAAGTAGTGTACATCTTCGCGTTGCATGCGCCTTAATTCAGCTAGCTCGTAAACCGGAAAACGTAAATTAGAGGAATTCCGCGGTTGGTGTATCCAGACATGCGCATCAAAGTGAATAAATCGACCTTTCGATAGGGCAAAAATCCCTTCGGTAGGAAATTCGGAAAGAGACTGAAAGAACACGTACGTCGGTTTAGCTTCGAGAGAAGGTACATACTGATGCCAATTAAAGTGCTTAATGATGTGAACGCCCTTAGATCTCATACGTTCTGCTGTTCTCGGTAATCGAACGTCTTGCTCGTCCATGATGTAGCTCGACCGTTCAAGTTCCTCACGAAAGGCTCTAATTTGGTCCAGAATTTCTTCACGCGTGATCTTTATTTCTTCTGCTGCTAATTCAGTTCCTTCGGGTAAACCGTCAAAGGAGAGAAGCTCTTCCTCTAGATTGACTTCGTTGTCATGATCGTCCTTAACGATTAAGCTCGCTATCGAAACGTTCGCGAACCAGTCACCAAAAGGTACGACTTCAAATACACTAAAAAATAGCGGTTCGTAGCTCTCTCCCGGAGGAAGCAACCACTCAGGGAAGGTGCCAAATTGCGTATCCGCCTCTTCGCTTTGAGATATTTCGTTACGGTCAAGTACGATCGATGGTGTTCTGAACCAAGGGTCAGTTCCGCTGGACAGGTCTACTACGCTCGAACGATCGCGTAGAGACGCGCGTTCTGTTTGCGTGAGCGGAAAAGCTCCCGTTACGTTATTAACAACCTGAGGCGCTCGAACGATAAGATCTTCGGCGTAGATATCTGGAGTCGCTCCTTCCTCCTCTTGTACAGGTGCGTCCGGTTGTATGAAAATGATGATTTCGATTTCATACCAGTCATCTAACCATGCTGGTGGTTCCGCGCTTGCGCTGACGCAAATTAGTCCACATAGCGCCGCGGCACGCGTCTGAGATCGATTCACGCAACCTTTTCGGTAGGACGGACGCTTAACGCAATGGCTTGGAGAAAACCCTCGATAAACGTCATGCGTTCTTCTGCATCGTGATAGGTATGCCGAATCTTGAGTTTCTTACCACTATCAACTAGCTCGTATGTCTCCCGCGGATTGGAGCCTTGAACGCGGTTGAGTAACTTTGCAATATCAAATAGCTCATGGTCGATGAACTCGATTAAACCTCCCGCGCGACTCAGTCGGATCGTACCGACACCGCGCTCAACTGCATCTAGCTTTATTTTGGTGACGCGAAAGAGATTTGTCATGACATCTGGGATGGGGCCGAAGCGATCAACACATTCGGCCATTAGATGATCGATTTCTAACTTTGATATGGCGTTAGAGATTCTCTTATAGAGGATGAGGCGTGCTTTGACATCCGGGAGATAGTCACTTGGGATGAGCGTAGCAACTTTGAGATCGACGTCATGACCTAATTCGAACGGTTTGTCGAGGTCGGGTACTCGATCACTTTTCATAGCTTCGATCGTCTCTTCGAGCATCCGGACGTAGAAATCGTATCCAACGTCCATTATTTCGCCTGATTGTTCTTGACCTAGTAACTCTCCGGCGCCGCGAATCTGCATGTCTTCGAGTGCGAGTTTGAATCCGGCACCTAATTCGTCCGCTTGCGCGATGGCTTCGAGCCGACGTTTCGCTTTCGAGGTTAAAGCAAGTTCCGGTGCCGTGGTGAGATATGCGTACGCTTGGTGGTGCGAACGTCCAACTCTGCCTCGAATCTGATGCAATTGCGCCAATCCCAACGTATCGGCACGTTCGATCACGATCGTATTCGCATTTGGCACGTCGATGCCGCTTTCAATGATCGTCGTGCACACCAGAACGTTGCCACGTCGGTGGTAGAAATCTGACATGGCTTGTTCAATTTGAAGTTTCGGCATGGCGCCATGAGCCACCAGTACTCGAGCTTCCGGAATCAACTCACGAATCGTGTCCGCAACACTGAAAATCGAATCGATTCGATTGTGTAGGTAATAGACTTGACCGCCACGATCTAGTTCGCGCGTGACAGCGTCCTCGATCTGGGACCAATCGTGCTCCGCAATGAAAGTTCGTATCGCTAATCGAGCCGCGGGCGGGGTTTCAATGAGCGATAGGTCACGCAACCCTTCAAGGGTCATGTTCAACGTACGCGGAATCGGCGTCGCAGTTAGCGTAAGCAAATCGACGTTTGCCTTCAGTTGCCGGAGACGTTCTTTATCACGAACCCCAAAACGATGCTCTTCGTCGACAATTAATAAACCCAGATCTTTAGGTAACACCGATGGATTCAGAAGGTGGTGAGTACCAATCGTGATATCTAGCCGACCGTCCTCTATTCGAGCAAGGATGTCGTCTCGTTCTTTCGTCGTGCGATGGCGTGTGAGGTAATCGATGTCGAATGGCCAGTCCGCGAAGCGATCTTCGAACGTCTCGAAGTGCTGACGCGCAAGAACTGTCGTAGGAACGAGCAAGAAAACCTGCTTCCCCTGGGATGCGACATGAAACGCCGCGCGCATGGCGACTTCGGTCTTACCGAACCCAACGTCGCCACATACCATACGATCCATCGCACGTTCCGCGATTAAGTCGTCGATGATTGCATCAACTGCGATCAGCTGATCGTCCGTAAGTTGGAACTCACACTGATCGCAAAAACGAACAAAATCAACGTCCGTTTGGTCGTACGCATAGCTTTGATTCAATTCCCGGCGTGCAAACATGCTCAGGAGTTCCGCAGCGACATCATGGA
The DNA here is from genome assembly GCA_965220235.1 of Candidatus Azotimanducaceae bacterium. Lineage (GTDB taxonomy): Bacteria > Pseudomonadota > Gammaproteobacteria > Pseudomonadales > Azotimanducaceae > Bin55. Next base: position 1,891,932 of record OZ244815.1, read on the forward strand.
CCTTACGTTCTGCTCTCTCACGAACTTTGCGCCATCGATCAGTACCGAGATGGTCGACTCGTAGATCGTCCTCGTCTACGCCGACGTATCGAGTGATTAAGTGCAAAGAGGTAACTGGGATTCGTAGTAAGTCGCCTTTAGCGTACTCAAGCGTGACAAATTCGTTCTCGATATTTTCGATTGCAAGCGACGTTAAACCTCGGTAAATTCCCACGCCATGGTCTATGTGTACTACAGGGGTACTAATATCAATCTCAAAAAGGTTCCGAATGACCAAATTTGGATCGATAGCAGATTTCCGAGCTCTTACTGTTACAGCCGCGCTGTGCGAGTCGAATAGATCGCCTTCGCAAATCAGTTCCACGTCTGAGAAGGCACAGCTACGATCGATCGGTGCGACCGCGACTCCTATTTGGTTAGCGGAGTCTTGAAAAGCTCTGAATGACTCGACCGGCGTCGGCACGATATCTGATTTAGCTAGGAAATCCGTCAAGAATTCACGCCGACCATTAGTTTCCGCCACAAACAAAGTTCTCCGACGAGAATCCGATAAATGATCCTGTAGACGCAACAATGGGTGTTGAGACCGTCGATTGGCGACTAAATTCGGAAGAGATTCTGACTCAATGACATCAACATTTCGTTGAGAGGAATCGTCTGTAACTATTTGAATCCTTGAGTATTTATTCCAATGAGATCGAGCTTCGTCGACGCGTATATATAGCTGCGTCGGCGGCAAAAGTGGTCTCTTGGGATCGAACCGAAACGACTCGTAACGCCGCTCAATTTCCTGCCAAAACGAATCGCCGTGCTCCTGAACATGATCATCGAACACAAACTGCACATCTTCGGTCAGGTAGTCAAAGAACGTTGCAGTCTCATCGAAGAAGAGAGGTAAATAGCACTCGATTCCGTCAGGGGCGACACCGGCGCTGACATCTTGATAATCGGGACAGTAGCGAACATCTTCGTCGAAACTTGCATGCCATGCATGCCTGAACTTGGTTACTCCTTCGTCATCCAGACGGTATTCATGCGCCGGGAGAATTGATACGTTCTCCGTACGTTCCGTCGTCAGTTGAGTATCTATCCCGAAGTACCGCATACTGTCAACGTCGTCATCAAATGTATCGATACGGAGAGGTCGCGTCATTCCCATCGGAAATACGTCCATTAGAGAACCACGAATCGAAAATTCACCTGGCTCATAAACCGTGTCGACTCGACGGTATCCGTTCTGCAGGAATCTAGTCGTTTGTTCGTCAAAATTGAAGCGATCACCGACGCTCAATACGAAGGAACGTGACTGTACGTAATCTGGAGGCACCATACGTTGCATGATGGTTCGAATCGGAACGATCAGAATGCCGTTCCGGAGACTTGGAAGCTGATAGAGCGTCATTAGTCGCTCAGAAATCAGGCTAAGAGGTGGCGAGAACCGATCGTAAGGCAATGTCTCGTAATCCGGGAAAGTACGGATCGAGACTTCTGGTGCGAAAAACGCTAATTCTGCTTCGTATTTGCGCGCGTTTTCCGAATTGTTGGCGACGACAACGGTTAGTCCTGCAGCATCTGCAGCCAATTCCGCTATATACCGGCTACCCGCGCAACCGTGGACATTTATCCACTTCCTTACGTACCCAGCACGAGGGAAAGCTAAAGGAGAGGTAGTTTCGATCACAAGTCTGAAGCTCTTCTATACCGGTCTAAGAACGATCTGATTCCTGATAAGCGGGGGAACGCACAAAAACTAAGCAATCAAAGATGTCGCTTTTACTGCGTTCGAATGTAACCAGATCGAGCATGCACATCTCTATGATCGTGCCCGGTTATGGGGCGCAAATTCTAAGAATGGTCGAATTAATGCTCAGTCTTATGTTTGTAGGAATGACGAGGACACCTGTGAGACCAAGTACCGTGAAGTGAACTGCCGAAGCGCTTACAACAAACACTAGAACATAAGCTTGTAAAACCTCATGAACTAGCGATCAATCAACTCGCGAAACCTAAATTACGCCGCTCAAATCTGTTAGAATTTTTCCTTTGTCGTTCGTGCGTAGTTAGTACAAGCTGATTGACTTGACGCGATTTTCTATATGACGTGTCATCGACCGAACGACGATTGTTTCATGCAAACGGAGTTGCATGTTCAACGCCTCACGGATCGAGATTTCACGTATCCCACCCATCCCGGCAACCGGTTTGCTTTCGCCTTCAGCGCGTTAGAACGCTGCTATTAATGCGAATGCACACGACACATTTGAGACGCTATCTAGTCAAAGATACATGAATCCGACGGATATTCACGCGCCGGAATACTTCCACAAAGTCGTGGATTGTCAATGGGCCTGTCCGGCACACACGCCCGTACCTGAGTACATCCGCATGATCGCGGCTGGTCGGTACACTGAGGCATACATGATCAACTGGGAGTCTAATGTATTCCCGGGGATTCTGGGACGTACCTGCGACCGTCCTTGCGAACCCGCTTGTAGGCGAGTTCGCACCGAAGAAAAACCGGTTGCTATTTGCCGCTTGAAACGTGTTGCCGCTGATCACAAAGGTGACATCGCACACTTCCTACCGCAGGTCCCCAACATTAAGAACGGGAAGCGAATCGCCTTACTAGGTGCCGGTCCAGCATCGCTCGCAGTGGCACGCGATCTACTTCCGTTTGGCTATACCGTTGACATGTTCGATCGAGACCCGGCAGGCGGTGGAATGATGAGGAGTCAGATTCCAGCATTCCGCCTTCCGGCAGATGTATTGGAAGAAGAAGTCGACCTGATCGTCAACATGGGTGTCAACGCAACTTACGACTACGAAATTACGAGCATGAAAGAAATGCTCGAAATGAACTACGACGCATACTTCGTAGGGACGGGTGCGCCGCGAGGACGCGACCTGGATCTTCCGGGGCGCCAGGAAGTTGACGAGCACATTTCCATTGGAATCGACTGGCTTTCGAGCGTTGCGTTCGGCCATACGTCTTCGATCGAAGGCAAGGTAATTGTCATGGGCGGCGGGAACACAGCGATGGATTGCTGTCGCACTTCCAAACGTCTTGGAGCCGAAACAGTAACAGTCGTCGTTCGTTCAGGCTTCGAAGTGATGAAAGCGAGCGAGTGGGAAAAAGAAGACGCGATGTCGGAAGGTATTCCGATCATAAACAACCGACCACCCAAAGAATTCGTACACGAAAACGGCAAACTCAAAGGTGTTGTATTTGAATGTGTCAAACCGGTAGAGGAAGATGGGCGACTGAAGTACATCCCTACAGGTGAACCGGACGTATTTATTGAATGTGACCACATTCTTATGGCAATTGGCCAAGAGAACCACTGTCCATGGATTGAACGTGATATCGGGATCGAATTCGACAAGTGGGATTGTCCGATTCTTGATGAAGTAACGTTGCAATCGACACACCCAAAGATTTTCTTTGGGGGAGATTCTGCGTTCGGTCCGGAGAACATCATTTGGGCATCAGCCCACGCGCACCAAGCGGCTATTTCGATTCATTTGATGTGTCAAGGTATGGATCCGAAATCGGATCGGCCGCCTGAAGGGTTGAACCTGATCAGCCAAAAGATGGGAGTCCACGAGTGGGCGTACGATGCCGAACACGATGCATCGCAGCGCTACCTCGTCCCACACGCGAATCGAAGACGATCACTCGAAAATATCAAAGTGGAAGTCGAACTAGGATTCGATGAAATCCTTGGAAGTCGCGAAGCACAACGATGTCTCAACTGCGATGTTCAAACCGTTTTCACCGAAAAACTCTGTATTGAATGTGACGCTTGCGTAGATATTTGTCCAATGGATTGCATCACATTTACGCCAAACGACGAAGAAACACAACTCCGAAATTACTTAACTGCACCTGCAACAAATTTAGAGCAGGCACTATACGTATCTGAGGAACTTGAAACCGGTCGCGTTATGGTGAAAGATGAGGACGTGTGTCTTCATTGTGGATTGTGTGCCGAACGATGTCCGACAAATGCGTGGGATATGCAGAAATCGATCATCCACATTCCCCAACTTGGGTCGTACGCGGAATGACGAGCTACAACGACTTCGTCATTCGATTCGCGAACGTCAACGGGTCGGGTTCTGCAAGTGCAAACGGCATGTTTGCGAAAGCGCTCTTTCGCATGGGAATTCCTGTTGCTTCTCGCAATATCTTTCCTTCGAACATACAAGGTCTGCCGACTTGGTTTGAAGTACGGGTTTCAGAACAGGAGTATTTCGGCCGTCGAAGCGAAGTAGACATCATGGTCGCAATGAACGCGGAGACGTTCGAGCAAGATGTTGCCGTTCTACGACCTGGGGGTTACTTGCTGTTTGACAGTACCAAGGGTCGAGACCCTAGATTGGCACGCGAAGATATCGTTCCGGTAGGCGTTCCGATCTCGCGGCTGATTCTGTCGGAATTTACCGACCCCAAGCAACGTCAGCTCTTTAAGAACATCGTATACCTAGGTGTACTCACCTCGCTGCTGAACATAGATTTCAGCGTCATTACCAGCATGGTATCAACTCAATATAAGGGTAAGGACGAACTCATCCAACCGAACATTCATGCGTTGGAGATCGGGCGTTCTTACGCACAAAACTACTTAGATTGTCCGTTGCCAATTCAAGTCCGACACTCGGAACGGCTTGGTGATCGCATTTTCGTTGACGGTAATGAGGCGGCCGCGCTTGGCGCAATTTACGGTGGCGCTACAGTCTGTGCTTGGTACCCGATCACGCCGTCCACTTCAATGGCGGAGGCGTACGAAAAACATGCAAGCAAGTTGCGAGTTAACCAGGACACTTCGGAACACAAGTTCGCGATCATCCAGGCGGAGGACGAATTAGCCGCTTTAGGTATTGTGATTGGCGCAGGATGGAATGGTGCGCGAGCATTCACAGCGACCAGCGGACCTGGAATCTCTTTAATGACCGAGTTTCTAGGTCTTGCTTATTTTGCTGAGATACCAGCAGTTCTCTTTGATATCCAACGAGCGGGTCCTTCAACCGGCATGCCTACTCGGACCCAACAAGCGGATCTATTAGCTGCGGCATATGCGTCGCACGGTGACACAAAGCACCCATTGCTATTCCCGGCCAGTCCTAGAGAGTGTTTCGATTTCGCCGCTAACGCGTTCGATTTTGCAGATAGGTTGCAGACCCCCATTCTCGTCATGAGTGATCTAGATCTTGGTATGAACGAAATCACTTCTGAAGCGTTCTCGTGGGACGACAATCGCAAATACGATCGCGGCAAAGTACTCAGTGCAGAAGACTTAGACAACATGGAGGTCTTCGGTCGCTACCTTGATGTTGACGGAGATGGCATCGGTTACCGAACGCTTCCAGGTACGCACCCGAGCAAAGGTTCGTTCTTCACTCGTGGAACGTCTCGAGACGAGTATGCCACGTACACAGAAGATCCCGAAGCGTACAGCCAGAACATGGATCGATTGTTGTCCAAATGGGATACCGCAAAATCGTTACTTCCTGCGGCTGAAATCAATAGCGATGGACGTAGAGCGGGGATCATTTACTACGGTACGACTGCCACGCCAATGTCCGAATGTCTCGCGTTGTTGGATGAGCAAGGTATCGAACTCGATACCATGCGGGTCAGGTCGTTTCCTTTTGGTTCAGAAGTCGTCGAGTTCATTGACGATCATGAAATCGTTTTCATGGTAGAACAGAATCGTGACGCGCAAATGAAGATGCTGATGGCGAACGAACTGGATCTATTACCGTCGAGTATTCAGTCGATTTTGTATTACGGTGGCATGTCGATCTCTGCTGACTTCATCGTGGATGAAGTCATGTCGTATTACCAAGAGAACAACATTCCACGAATCAAGGTGGTTTCAACATGACCTTTGTTGCAAAACCTAAAGTTCATCACCCACTGCTTCAGTTCAACGAGATTGGGCTGACCAGGCGCGACTACGAAGGCGCTGTTTCAACACTTTGTGCGGGATGTGGTCATGACTCCGTTAGCGCAGCGGTAGCGATTGCGTGTAATGAACTCGCGATCCCACCACATCGATTCGCCAAGATTTCTGGTATCGGTTGTTCATCCAAGACCCCGAGTTATTTCCTCGGTGCTTCTCACGGATTCAATTCCGTGCACGGACGGATGCCGTCTGTAGCAACGGGCGCGAATCTGGCCAATCACGAGCTACACTGCATCGGCGTGTCTGGCGACGGCGATAGCGCGTCAATCGGGGTAGGGCAATTTGCTCATATCGTTCGTAGAAAAGTCAACATGCTCTATATCGTTGACAACAACGGCACGTATGGGTTGACCAAAGGGCAATTTTCTGCAACAAACGACCGTGGTTCTACGAGCAAGCGAGGCGTACCAAATTTGTATTCGCCAATCGACCTCGTATCAATGGCGCTGCAGATTGGCGCGAGTTTCGTCGCCAGGAGTTTTTCCGGTGACAAAGAGCAACTGGTACCGTTGATTAAAGCTGCGATCATGCACAAGGGATTCGCTTTCATAGATGTAATCTCACCGTGCGTCATGTTCAACAATCACAATGGCTCCACGAAGAGCTATCAGTACGTGCGAGAACATACGGCGTCGATGGTTGATGCTCAACTTGTCATGCCCCATGAGCAGATTGAGATTGAGTACGCGCCTGGTACCTTAAAAGAAGTTGACATGCCGGACGGAAGTGTTCTTCGCCTCCGGAAAATTTCTGAAACATACGACCCGCACGATCGGGTGGGTGCACTAAATCACGTACAACGCGCACAAGAGCAAGGTGACGTAATTACTGGTCTACTTTATGTCGACCCGGTTGCGTCGGATATACACGAAGTGTTAGAAACCCCGACTAAACCTCTAAATCAACTAAATGAAGCAGACCTATGTCCAGGGTCGGAAGCACTAACTGCCGTTAATGCTGGATTCAGGTAGGGAAAGCCCCTTAGTGATTCTGTTCAGGTTGAAGTTCTAAAGCGAGAACTGAACGGTCGCCCAAAATTTCGTTGCATCGATGCCGTAGGGCGTCGGTTTCCATTCGTCATTTGCGCGATAGTCAGCCAATTTGAAAATCCACTTGTACTTGCCAAACGTGCGTGTGGCAGCGACGTCCAGTTCTCTGCCGTAGGTCGAAATAGAACCGTGGGTCGTGTCAAATCGATGTAGGGCAACGGTAACATCCCAATTTAGCAACCGTTCCTTAATCTTCAACTCGATATCAAGCAGGCCGTCACGCGGCGTATTCACGAGGAATTTATCCGCCGCCCCTGCGTACCCGTGTAACGTTGCTAAGGGTGTTTTGAACGAATTACGGCCATCGCCTTGCAACATTCGAGCGCTGATCGCTACGCTACCGGTCGTATTTTCTTTCCTGAAATTTGAAAAATCGACTCCGAAGGAGGAATAGACGTGGAGTACATCGTCGTATCTCAACTCAGCGTGTAAGGACGACTGCACGGCAACCTCAACATTACACTGTCCAGCCCACCCAAACTTTGAAGGATCGTTAAAACAAGGACCGCCCCCAGCAATACCAATCGTCCGTGACGAGAGAACCACGTTGTCTTCAAAGTCCAAGTTGTACAGGTAACCTGTGATGTTTCCAAAGGTGGGTTCAGAGTAAGTAGCCCGGATCGCAATACCATCGAGATCCCATTCCCTCGCTGCTCTGGATGGATGATCACGTCCTAAGACGCGGTACGCCTTCTCGACAAACGCGCTTTCGAGGCGAAACTTCTCGCCGAACTTCGCATCAATGCTCAGCGCGTCGTAGGATTGGTTATTCTGTCGCCATGCCACCGTTCCAAGGTACCTTTGAGGCAATGCGCCATGATTGATGTATTGACGACCGTACCGTACAAGAGCTGATTGACCTTTGTACTCAATGAACGCTTCCTCTAGTTCGGTGCCTGAAGGATCAGCCTCGGTTGCGTACTCCGTTCGTCCATTGGTGCCGCCATCGTTGTAGGTATCGATTCCGAAATCGTTGACATGCTCAACCGCGAAAACCGCACGGAAATTCCTCACATGCGGCGTACGAAGCGTCATTAACAGCCTTCCGGTGACCGTGTTCGCGTCCTTATTGATGTTGTCATTGATATTTCCATACCGAACGCGTACGTCTGCGGAATATCGGTCGTTATCGCAGGTTGCCTCTCGCGGGCACTCATCTTCAGCGAGCACCACGGTAGACGCTAACATCAAGCAGGCAACTACAAAACTCAGTTTCATAGACGGTGGGATTAGATTGTTTTCGGAATGTTCATATTAAACGCAGAAACCCTTATTCATCGTTACATTTCATCCAGCGCGTTAAAAGCGCTATTTCGAAATCTCATTCTTATCATTCGCACCTACTAACACTTCGAAGTCACGAACTCCATTGGCGCTACCACATCTTGACGACTATTTTCCAGACTGGAAACGTCGCGAAGAAAAAGCGGAAGCGATGATCCCGATCATCGGCAAACTCTATCGTAAGAACGTTGTAACGTATTGCTACGGTCGAGCGCTTTACAACCAAAGCGTAACTGACATCATGCGCACGCATCGATTCGTACGCCAAGTAGCGAAAAATGAGCTGTCCGAGGACGAGAGCTTTCCGTTGTTGTGCGCCCTTAGCGAACTGGATCTAGGACCTTCGCATATCGACGTAGGCAAGCTCACGGTGAAATACATGGAGCTGCAGGAAAACGGACATCCCGTGCCTTCGGAACGAGAGTATGCGGAAAACGAGTGCAGCGAAGTTATCGGTCGTCATATCAAGCCTCTGAGCAAACCGCAAGATATCGTGCTCTACGGGTTTGGCCGGATCGGGAGACTCTTAGCACGTTTACTCATTGAGAAGACTGGTGGTGGGGATCAACTTCGGCTACGTGCAATCGTCGTTCGTCCCGGCAGCGACGCTGATCTAGAAAAACGCGCGAGTCTATTGCGTCGGGATTCGGTTCACGGAGGATTCAAGGGCACGATTCGGGTAGACCAGGAAAATCAGTGCATCATCGCGAACGGCAATGTCGTCAGAATGATTTACGCCAATAGTCCGAGCGAAATTGATTACACAGAGTACGGAATAGACGATGCGGTTGTCATTGACAACACGGGCGCGTGGCGCGATGAAACCGGACTTCGTCAGCACCTGGAATCGAAGGGAATCGATCGGGTGATCGTAACTGCACCGGGGAAAGATGGCGTCCCAAACATCGTCTCTGGGATCAATTCACATCTCCTATCACATAACGATAAGATACTGTCTGCGGCGTCCTGCACAACTAATGCAATCGTACCGATCCTTAAGGCAGTTAACGATGAATTCGAGATCGCTCACGGTCATATGGAGACCGTGCACGCCTACACGCCCGACCAGAATCTCTTGGATAACTATCACAAGAAAAACCGACGCGGACGTGGTGCGCCCTTAAACCTCGTAATCACCGAAACTGGAGCGTCGAACGCGGTTGCCAACCTCCTTCCGGAGTTAGAAGGCAAGCTAACGGGGAACGCGATCCGGGTTCCCACTCCGGATGTGTCGCTCGCGATACTGAACCTACGCTTAGAAAAAAGCACGAGCAAACAGTCCTTCAACGACTACATCCGCGATGTTGCGTTGAACTCAGCATTGCAGCGGCAGATTGACTTCGTCGAGACGCCCGAGGTTGTTTCATCGGACTTTATCGGTAATCGACATGCGTGCGTTGTGGACGGCGAAGCAACGATCGTGGATGATGGCAAACGCGTGGTCCTCTATGTTTGGTACGACAATGAATTCGGTTACTGTTGTCAGGTTATTCGCGTTGTTCAAAAATGGGCTGGAATCAGCTATCCACTAATACCTGGCGATGTCGCCAAAACTGGATTCGGTTGATTTAATATTTATGGGTGAATTGAATTACCGATCGGATCGCGATCGAACTCCATGAACGCACTGCTCATTCTCGGCGCCGTTGCAGCGGTCATTCTGTTTTGGATCTTGCGAACGCGGTCCGCAAGACACAGGTGGGTAGAGGAACTCGACTTGATCGGGCAGTGGGACCTTGAAGGCGAAAACGCGGACAACGACCGGATCGAGTTCATCGGCGCTCGGGGCGATGCCGGTAATTACATGGCCAGTACTAACGATACTCTGGAATCCGGCAACTGGCATTTGACGAGCTACTTCCTCGTATTAGAACCAAACGACGGGGAACCAGTGCGACACGAATTACGTCGCTTCCAAACCGGACGCATAGGTATAAACGGTCCGGGTCGCGAAAAACAGATTTATAGAAAGAAACGCGTTTCAAACATTATCAAGCTTCACGAGCACCACTCTAAGAATCCATAAGCTGATCGAGAGTCTTAAATCTCGATTCAGCCTCTTCATTTGGGAACAAGCACGCGCTTCCGACTATCGCGATGCTCGCCAGCACAAATGCTGGGATCATCTCGTAAACACTAGCAAACACACCGCCGTAGTTCGCTCCAAGGTTATGCCAAACTAGAGTCGTGACGGCACCTGTGACCATGCCTGCCACGATTGAATCTCCGGTCGTTCGTTTCCAGAACAATGCAAAAAGCAGTGCGGGACCGAAACTCGCACCTAATCCTGCCCATGCATATGCCACGACGTCTAGAACGATGCTGTTCTCGTTAAATGCGATGACGCCTGCTCCAATTGCCACACCTATCACGACCAATCGACTTACGAATAGTTTGTGATTCTTGATGTAGAGTAGGTCGTTGACGATACTCGTCGAAGCAACGATTAATTGCGAATCCACTGTACTCATCACTGCGGCAAGGATTGCTGCGATCAACAGTCCTGCCAACCATGGGTTTAAAAATAACTCGGCGATACGAATGAAAACCGTTTCTGGATCTGCTAATTCCGGAACCGAGGCACTACCAACCACGCCGATAGCGATCGCCCCAATCGTGGCAACGAGCATCCAGGACATGCTAATGACTTTCGCTCGGCCAAGCTCATTAGGTCGTTTAATCGCCATAAAGCGAGCGAGTACATGCGGTTGACCGAAGTACCCGAGTCCCCATGCGAGCAGACTTACAGTTCCAATCGCGCCTGTGCTTCTGATCGTTAAATCGATTTCCTTAACTTCGACTGTCTGCAAAACGAACATAGGCAATGCGATCAAAGCAATGAGCATTAGTAGTGCTTGAAATGCATCCGTCCAACTTACCGCGAGGAAACCGCCGGCTACGGTGTACACCATGATTACAGCGACACCCACTGCAACCGCCATTTGATAGTCCCATCCCATCACCGATTGAAATAGCTTGGCACTTGCGACGAAGCCCGCAGACGTATAAACGGTGAAAAACACAATTACTACAAGGCTACTGACCAATCGCATCGGTACGCCGTCATAGCCTGTTCGCAGCTTGAAAAATTGCGGTAATGTGGCTGCTTCTTCCTCATATGCGCTGGCATACCTGCGCAATCGCGGAGCTACAAAATGCCAATTTAGATAGGCACCGATCAACAATCCAATGACGATCCAAGACTCAGAAACACCTGACAAGTAGACCGCGCCAGGCAGACCAAGCAGCAACCATCCTGACATATCACTCGCACCTGCAGACAATGCGGAAACCGGTGCAGAAAGAGAACGTCCCCCAATGTCATAATCGAAATCAGTCTTCGTACGTCGATACGCGTAGAAAGTGATCAACGCGATTACGAAGTAATAAAGAGCGAAACCTAGACTAAATTCATTCATAAATAAACAGCGTTGAGAGGATTAAGTCTGCCACGGACGTGCTTATTTGACAGATTGCATAAGTAGAAGTATTAGCTGAGGTAAGTCGCAAAACGATTCGTCGATTGTTTCTCATCAAGCTAGTTTCCTAGTCACGGATTCAGTCCACTCAGAAGGTCAACCTTGACTTGAATCTAAATGCGCCACATAGGTACTTGAAACCGATCGTACTTCGAGCGGTATCGGATACTATTCGTGCACGAATACCTGAAACGAGAAGTACGCAGGAGAAGCAGAGGTGAAATTTTCAAACTCGGAGAACATGCGGATTCAAAATATACCTTGGCATGCTTGTTTCCAAGTCACGATATTGACTGCGTGGGTATTCATGTTATCGGCATGTGCGGTAGTTTCAACAATCGAGTGTCCAGACACAGATTGGCGTATAAAAGGAGTCATTGCGGGAACTAGCGGGTTGTCGGTGGATGAGGCGCAAGACAACTTCGAACGCTGTGGTGTTGGACTGCAATCAGTCCGAAACGAATACATAAAAGGGTATAACGAAGGCATCGAGAGTTACTGTACCAAGACCAGGGGATTTAACATCGGTTTACAGGGCGACACTTATCACGGTATATGTCCTGAAGAACTCGAAGAGTCATTTTTGGTTGGATATCACGTCGGCGCTGACTTATTCTCCGCAGATGCCGATCTTCAAGAGGCAAAAATCGCCTTCGCGAGCATACCTAGCTCCTTTATTGGTACGCCGCCTAGTGCAGAACACAACCGTTTTCTACTCGAAACATTTGATCAAACAAGGGACACCGCGCGAGCGCTTGTAAGTCAAATGAAATGGCAACAGCCAGGACCTTCAGAAGCAGTACGCAAGACGTCTTACGGAAGGCGCGACCTCACCACCGTAATCAATCGATGTGAAGCCAAGAAAAAACAAGCCGAAGAACTAGGTTTCGTCGCCGATGATGTCTGTTAGTTTGCGGTCTCGCGGCTAAATTCCAAGTGTTTTGGTGGTTCCGCGCAGTCCTGAAACACACTACGGGCAAGGAGTCGAGCACTTTCGATCTTCTTGATGTCTTGCAGTCTAGACTTTCCTGCAAGTGGCTAAATTCTTACTTGATGGTCTAATGCAAGCAGTGGGAAGGTTGAAATCCAGATTTAGCAGCAAGATTGTCAGGCGCTGCATCTAAGACGAATTCTGCGTTAAAGTAGCCGTTTCTAAAATGCGTGCGTATGGCCGATTCACGTAAGAAGCACTACTCGCGCATCCACAAAACGCTTGATCGAGTCCTCGCGCTTCTCCCTTCAAGACAGTCCGTGAATTGGTCGAACACGATCGCCGCTCACTGGCGTTCGGATTTATTCGGTGGCGGTCTCGAACGGATCGACGAAATTCCCGACATCAGCTTGGACGACCTACTTGAGATTGATCGTCAAAAGGAAGAGCTTGTCACTAACACCAGACAGTTCTGCCGAGGCTTACCTGCAAACAACGCACTTCTCTGGGGTGCGCGAGGTACCGGTAAATCGTCTTTGATACAAGCCATATTGAATCAGTTTTCGTCAGAGGGACTACGAGTCGTACAGGTAGAGAAAGGGGCGCTATCAGATATTGCGAACATCACCGCGCATCTAGTCGATACGCGTTTTCGATATTTAATCGTGTGCGACGATTTGTCATTTGACGAAGATGACGATGGATATAAGCAGCTAAAAAGTGCGTTGGAAGGCAGTGTATTCGCAAGTTCCGCGAATGTACTGATCTACGCAACGTCCAATCGACGCCACTTAATTACCGAATATATGAGAGACAACTTGAGTTCTACGCAGACGCGCGGGGAACTTCACGAATCAGAAGCAGTCGAAGAGAAGATCTCTTTGTCGGATCGCTTTGGATTGTGGCTTTCATTCCATCAGTTCAAGCAAGACCAGTACTTGCGGGTCGCAGAATACTGGTTCAAAAAACTCGCACAGACCCATGGGTTAAAGATGAACTGGACGCAACAGTTGCGTCAAGACTCATTGACATGGGCCTTGAACCGTGGGGTTCGAAGCGGTCGTACCGCCAATCACTTCGCGAAATATACGGTAGGAAAAACACTTCTTGAACATTCGTAGATGGTTACGTAAGCCTTCGCGGGCTTTTTTGCTTCTGACTTCGGTTCCATTTTGCGTCAATGCTGATACAGTCGAGCTCGTCAACGGCGATCGAATATCCGGTGAGCTGATCGGGATCTCTGGAAATTTGGTCGAGTTCGAAACAACCTATGCGGGAATACTGAGAATCCAGCAGGATCAAGTGGCAACAATTGAATCAGGGAAATCGTTTCTCATCGTTGACATAGAAGGCGATCGCACCACGGCATCTTTTGACGAGGATACTGACGTAAATTCGACGTACCTCGCGAGGAGCGACACGGTGCCTTTGCTTGGCGGTGCTTCGGTGCTTGCGAATCAGATCGATTTATCGGCGTCGTACTCCACAGGGAACAGCTCGACACAGGTATATCTCCTCACTACCGAGTCCCAACTCACCCGACCTCAGTCTGAGCATGTCTTGAAGTCGGCATTCCATTTTGACACAGTTGAAGGTAAGCAACTTAAGAACCAAGTCAACGTCAACTACAAGACTCGAAACTTTTTCCGTGATCAATGGTTCTATGCATTGAATGCCGATGGGTTTCGCGATCCTTTAAAACAAGTGGATTTGCGGCTTTCGCCAACGGTAGGGGTGGGTCACCGATTTTGGGACCATACCTATAGCTCCTTAACAACCGAAATGGGAGTAGCCGCAATATTCGAGCAATCTGATGATCTGACAATGGAACACCCAGCGCTGAGTTGGGAACTTGATTATTCTCGACGTTTGTTGGGAGGTCGCTTGGAGGCGTTTCATGAACATCGATTACTTGCAGCAATCGGTGACGGCTTTGTACTAGATAGTTCGAACGGGCTTAAATACGCATTAGTAGAGAACGTTCATCTGAACCTACTCGCAACGCTGAAGCATGACACCGATGTACCTGAAGAGATCGAAAAGACTGACGTAACTTACGTAGCGGGTATCGGTCTCACGTTCTAAGAAATTGAGTGTCAGATCAGCATATTTTTTGTACGAAAAAAACGCAGCTATCAGACAGTCGTCGTTTATAAAATTGCCGCCGCAACTTCGTGCGTCCCCTTCGTCTAGTGGCCCAGGACACTGGGTTTTCATCCCAGCAACAGGGGTTCGACTCCCCTAGGGGACGCCAATCTTCAATCAGCTCGTAAATCTATGTTGTGAGCTGACCGCGCTCGTTACGGCATTTCTAGTACGAATCGGGTCACGGCTCCGAACCATCGTCGAGATGCTCTTTCACAACTCGAATGATCTCCTTGAGACGCTCGCTTTCCTCGGCTGTCTTGCGTTTCTCAGAAAGCTCCTCTAGTGCAGGAATGAGGCGCGTGTCGCGCCATTCGAGTAATTGCTGGATAGCTCTGTCTCGAGCAGATATGGTGGGGAAGAGATAAGCATGTTCTTGCGGCGAGCGTACGATGTGTAGAAGGTGTTGTCGAATCTCCTCAGTATCGGGCGACTCTTTCCAAACCGCGCGCGGCATTCCGATGAAGACTGGGCCGATGGGTATCGGATCGCGATTGGGTCCATGATAAGGATGATTGGCACAGTACGTGTAAAACGGGTCTTCAATATCCAGATCGCGAATTTCGCAATAACATGGAATCTCAGGATTGAAATTCGAGTTGCCTCGTTCGCCCTCAAGAGAGCGGTTGTACCAGCAGGTACCACAACAATCAGATCCGCCGTTCGGCATTGATTTCTTGCTATCAACCGGTACTAGAGTAGAGATAGGATACTTGCCATTCTTTTCGCTCCGAACGACGGGATTTTTCGCGCAATTTAGGTAAATAGTGACAATCGACGAACGATATGTCCAATATATCAAATGACCACATAATCGAGTGAACCAGAACACCTTTCGGCACATTCGAACGCTCCAGATGAGGATTCAATGGTTCATCCTAGTTGTCGGTCTCCAAGTTCAGAACCGAGCTATTCCGTAGCGGCAGAATTTTCGAAATCGTGTCGCTCCGCTGCGTTAGTATTTTCACAGTCATTGACATTAAAGAAGCTCATCTAAGGCTTATCGATGATTCTCGACAATAAACTCGCTGCGGGCGAATTGGTTCTCCTTGATGGTGGTATCGGTTCTGAGATCGAACGACTCGGCGGCGCGATGCACTCCACGGCTTGGTGTGGTGTGGCGAATAAAACACATCCCGACACTGTGCGATCCGTGCATGAGTCATATCTGAAAGCTGGTTCTGACGTCATTACAGCCAATACATTCGCAACCTGTCGACATGTGCTTGAAGCCGCTGGTTGCGGCGACGAAACTGTTGAAATCAATCAACGCGCTGTTGAACTAGCCAGAGAAGCGCTCGACATTGTCAAACCAGACAAACCGATCGCCATCGCGGGTTCAATTTCCAACCATGTCGCATGGGTGTCCGGTACTGTCGCCGGGGATCGAGCTACGCTACCGTCTCCCGAGCGGGAAGCCGAGAACTACCAAGAATGGGTGGAAATACTCGCAGAGGCGGGATGTGATCTCCTCATACTCGAGATGATGCAAGACCTAAATCACTCGACGAGACTCATCGAAGCGGCGAAAACGACTGGCTTGCCTCTGTGGGTTGGAATCAGCGCAAGTCGAGGACCTGACGATCAACTGATTGGGTGGCATATGGCGAGCGAGGAAGCTCCCAGAGTACCAGACGATTTCCCCCAGGAACTAACCGAGCCGCTCGAAGTCATCATCGATACGCTCGTGTCGTACGATCCAGATGTTGTAGGGATCATGCATAGTTCGTTTTACTCCACCACGCCAGCGCTCGAAATGTTGTTCGATCGTTGGAACGGTCCCGTGATGGCATACCCTGAGGCAAACGGCTACGACGCAGTGGCGCGCGCACCAATGTCAGTGACCCCCGACGATTTTGCGGACTATTGCCGTCAGTGGGTCGAAAACGGAGTTCAGATCGTTGGCGGATGCTGTGGTACAACAATCCATCACATTCGTGCGATGGTCGAACAGATACCGAATAACCCGGGTCCTCGTCCCGCACCGTCAAACTTGAACACCTAGAGATTCCGTCAGTCGAAGTAGCAGTGCTTTATTGAGACTCATCAACAGCACAAAATCAACGGCTTAAAAGGCGTCTTCATCACGATAGGGTAGATGTACTGACAATACCTAGTTTGGTACCACTAATCCCAACACATAAGAAAAAGGACATTTTGAAACTAGCTTCTCGTTATCGAACATGGCACGCTGTTGTCTCATTGTTCCGAATGAACTCCGCGTTTTGGTGGCTACTACCTAGCATCGCATTTTTGATACTAGGGTGCGCCCGTGATACGTCGTTGGTACCTGCTCATATCATCGAACTGAATGACCGGGGCGTTTCAAAGATGGGGCAATTTCAATATGTCGCCGCTCACGAAGACTTCACAAACGTAACTCAAGAAGCGCCGCATTGGGACGTCGGTCTTGTCAATCTGGCCATTGCAACACTCAATCGTCAAGAACCGGATGATGAACTGAAGACTCTTGAGATTCTTCAATCAGTTCTTAATCGGAGTCCTACTAACGTCAGAGCGCTGTACACATCAGGTATCGTCAATCTCTACCTAGGGCAAACAGATGAAGCAATTGAGTTCTTAAATCGGGTTATTCAGATCGATCCTTCGGATGCGTATGGGACGTACTTTCTCGGTCAAGCGCATCTGCAAGCGGGCAACTACGAACTTGCTCAACAGTACTTGCTTGAAACTCTCGAACTGAACGATGCGCTCCGAAGCGCGTACTGGGCCGCCTCGACGGCATCACGCCGTTTGGGCGATATTGATCGGGCGACTGCCTTAGTCGAGGAATATCAATCGTTCGAACACAACCCTTTGAGCGTGACTGCTGGTTTCTCGTACAAACAGATGGGTCCAAAAGCTGAAGCCAAATCGGTGATCGAAAATGTAGTTGGAAGGACGCCAAAACCTGATGGCGCAATATTCGCTAGTCCTCAGAGAATCGATCATGCATTAGGTCAGATCAATTCCATATCGAGTTTTGACATTAACCAGGATGGCATTTGGGACATACTGGTTAGCGATGCTGAGCAAACGGTCGCATTAATCGGAAGTCAAAGTGGGTTCTCGATTGAATCTACTCATATTAATCCGCATGTTGCTATCGCTTGGGGCGACGTAAACAACGATGGTACGACGGAGTTGGTAACGTGCAATGAGCAAGAAATTACGATCAATGGACTGGGGGAAGTCGGTGGTCAAGCGGGTAGCTCTATTCCAGGTACCGATTGCCAAACAGTTCGATTACTCGACGCGGACCATGATGGAGATTTAGATATCCTGACGGGTGGGGCGTCCGGTTTTCGGATTTATCACAACGACTTGAACGGCAATTTTGTTCCCTATGACTTAGAGATCGAGTTGGGACTAGCAACACCGGTTACACAAGTACTTGCGGAGGACCTCGACCGCGACCGAGATGTAGATCTGATTCTCATTGGTAACGATGCGATAAACCATGTGTTACGAAATGAACTTACATGGCGCTACGAGACGTTCATGGGATTCAATGAATTTGAGAAAGCGACTATCCGAGCAGTCACTGCAATCGACATCGATTTAGACGGAACACTAGAACTGGTTTCCGCGAACTATGAAGGGAGTCTCGACATATGGCGGCGCGTCGATCTCGATTGGATCCAGAACCAGATGAAATCTGGCGTTGGAGAGGTGCTTGCTCTCGACTCACAGGACTTCGACGGAGATGGGCGTTCGGATTTATTCGTCGCTACGAGCGACGGTTTCACAGTCATTGATCCAAGAACGACTGCGGTTCTCGCCGAAGAGAAAATTGAGAATCTTCATGCCGCGATGCCTATTTACTTAGATTCCGGCTCCGGACCCGCCGTCGTCGCCGCATCGCCTGACGGTATTGAGATTTACCCTTCGGGCGAAGGAAGGTATCCATTTCTTGCATTAAGCCTATCTGGAAAGACGAGCGCGGATCAAATGCGATCTAACGCCTCTGGAATCGGTACGTACGTAAAACTAAGAGCTGATACACGTTGGGCACTTGCTAGTAGCTTCAGCCATTACTCCGGTCCTTCACAAAGTCTGATGCCGGTCATGTTTGGCTCGGGCGGCGCAACGGAAGCGGACTATGCAGAACTGCTTTGGTCTGATGGTGTCACTCAATCTGAAATCGGATTGAAGTTTGGCAAACTTCACGAGATCGAGGAAGTGCAACGTCAACTAGCTAGTTGCCCCGTGGTGTTCGTGTGGAATGGTGAGAAGTACGAGTTTGTAAGTGACGTGCTTGGGGTTGCCGCACTCGGTTATTTCGCCGAACCTGGTCTCACGACGCCAGTCAGGTCCAAAGAAAGACTGCTACTCCCAGAGGGTCTGCTGACACCACGCGGCGACAATTTTGAGGTTAAGATCGGCGAACCTATGGAAGAGATTCTGTATCTAGATTCAGCGACGTTACTTTACTTCGATATACCTGATTCGTGGTCGATGACATTCGATGAACGGCTTAACGTCAAGAGCGACACACCGACAAGTGATCCGATCTACTTCAAGGAAATCCATCATCCTGTTCACGCGGCAACAAACATCGAGAGCAACGTGATGGACGCACTATCGAAGACCGATAAGGTAGCCGTGAATCCAGGTCCCGTGGATTCTCGATTTATTGGTCTTCTCGCTAACGAAAGCAGTCTCACGATTGAATTCGATACAGATCTACCGGAAGCTAATGCTGTGCTTATCGCCGATGGGTGGGTCGAATTCCCGTATTCACAAACTTCGTTTGCTGCATACCAGGCGAATACGAAATTTCAGGCGCCGACCATCGAGGCACGCGATCATGATGGCTCGTGGCGTGTGATAGTGGACGAGTTCGGTTTTCCAGGAGGAATGCCTCGACAGATGGCACTACCGTTGCCTGATCTACCTGAAGGAACGAGTGCGCTCCGAATTCGATCCAATTTAGAAATCTATTGGGACAATATTCGGGTTGTCAAGGCTGAGACGTCTGTCGATGCGTCAATGAATCGAATTTCACCCAGCAGAGCCATGGTTCGATCACCGGGATTCGCACTCCGTTCGACCGGTCCACAACGAACGCCTTACTACGACTATAACAAGAGGTCAACAAGAGGAGACTCAAAATTCGCTTCCGGGTTCTACACGTCCATGGGCGATGCACTCGAACTTGTAGGACATACCGATAGCGCTGTAGCGATTGTGGGTAGCGGAGAGGAGATTCACCTAGAGTTCGGTGTACCTCATCCACCAAAACGCGGTTTTCGACGCTACTATGCACTGGAGTTTCAAGGATGGGCGAAGGACATGGATCTCTACACAGAAACTGGCGATACTGTGAATCCACTGCCAAGTCACGACAACATTACACCTGACCAATTAACGAATCGAGACCTGCTGCACGCACGATACAACGTGAGATATCAGAGCGGCATGGCAGCCCGATAGGTAAACCAGCGACTTTCAGGATATGCGAGTCCTGTTCATCGTTTGCATCTTAGCGTTGCTCGCATTCGGTTTTGCCGGGTGTGGCCAATCTGAATCCAACGACCGAAACTTAAGAAGCGATCAGCTGGTCGTTCTTGAACTTACCCACGTTGATCCCGAAGTCCGTGCATTTCTATCCCGTAAACAACAGGCCATGCGCGATTCGCCCGACAGTTCGGAGGCCATAGGCGAACTAGCGATGGCATACGAGATGAATGGCTTCGCCGACGCGGCTCTCGATGGTTATCGTCGCGCAATGTCTCTCTCATCGACGAATATCAGGTGGCCTTACTTTGAAGGTCTTGTACTCGCAAGTTTCGGAGAATACGAAAACGCTTTGGCCGCACTTGATCGAGCATTAACGATTGACGCTACTTATGCGCCGGGTTGGATTTGGAAGGGTAGATGGCATCTAGAGCTCAACCAATTAAATGCAGCATCAGACTCATTTCTTCGCGCACGGGACTTAGGCATAGAAGCAGCGGCAATCGTTGGATTAGCGCACGTTGCATTCCGCGAAGATAAAGCTGAGACTGCGCTTAACCTGCTTCAAACCTTGGATCAAGATGATTTGCATCCAGAGATAAACCGGTTGGTCGCGAAAGCTCGAACCCGATTAGGTATGACTGGTGAAGCCACTTCGTTACCTCAAACACAGATGTCGGGTCAAATCGGTTTCCCCGACCCATTGAGCGCAGAAAAACGAGCATACGAAGTTAGCATCAGCGCCACGCTCACTCGATTTCGCGAACTCCTCGCACAGCCAGGCGATCAAAGTTCTGCATTTGAGCTTGCCAACTCGCTCTACGACAAACACCCAGACAACAAGAGGGTAGTGATTGCCAAAGCGCACGGTTTGAGACTCGCAGGCGAATTTACGTATCTGAGAACATTCCTCGAACAGGCACATACGACATGGCCAGAGGAGATCAATTTCACACTGGGTCTCGCGGAACTAGAAATTGACTCGCAAAATAGCACCGAAGCACTGCGACTAATTAACGAAGCGCTCGCTTTAGAACCGAATAACACCTGGGGGTTGCTGCAAAAGGGGATTGCATTAGCGCAACAGGGTCGTTTTGCCGAAGCGGTCAGTAGCTTGATTAGCGTACTTAAAACGGATGAGACGGCAGAGGTGCACTACTATCTTGGACACGCGTATGCGGAGCTTGCCGATTTTTCAAACGCGAGATGCCATATGAATCGAGCGGTCGAACTTGCACCCAATTTCGAGCAAGCGAGTACGCAGCTCGAGCAACTAAACAACGTATCTCTTTCCGACTCACAGAGCGATATTGACATCGAAAGTTGTGTCAACCGAGCGGCTAACTAGAGTGTACGTGCTGAGGCAAGTTCAGCTAGTGTCGATTGTCACTCTCGGTGGGTTGCTGATCGGGTGTAGTCACGATTCAACCCAGTCTCAAGACGCCGTTCCATGGTTCACGGATATTGCCTCTGATTCCGGCATTACGTTCAGGCACGTGTCGGGGGCATCCGAGTCATTGTTCCTTCCTGAAATCATGGGGAGCGGTGTCGCGTTGTTTGACGTGGAAAACGACGGTGACCTCGATATTTACTTCGTACAGTCCGGCGGTCCTGTAAATGACACACAACGGAACGGGAATGAGCTTTATCTAAACAACGGAACTGGGACTTTCAGTCAAGTGAGTACAAGCGGTTTAGAGGACGCCGGTTATGGAATGGGACTAGCTGTTGGAGACTATAACGCTGATGGTTTGGTCGACGTTTATGTAACGAACGTAGGAGAAAATCGACTTTTTCGAAACCTCGGTGACGGCGCGTTTATAGACGAAACAGCGATTGCCAAAGTGGGTACCGGTGGCTTCAGTACGGCTTCCACATTTGGCGACTTTGACGGTGATGGTCATCTCGACCTGTTCGTGGTCAACTACGTCGACTGGAGCGTTTCGACGGAACGGAACTGCTACGACTATGGTACCGGCGTGCGGAACTATTGTGATCCCGGAAATTACGACCGACCGACCTCAGATGTCTTATATCGAAACAATGGAGATGGGACATTTACCGATGTCTCTCTCGATTCTGGAGTCTCTACTGCGAGAGGTAATGGTCTGGGCGCAATCGCTTCTGACTTCAATGGTGATGGCAAGCTCGACATATTTGTCGCAAACGACAAATCACCCAACCATCTATGGATAAATCAAGGGGGTTTCACGTTCATAAACGAAGCATTCACGCGTGGTACGGCATTCGACGATCACGGCATCGCGAAAGCAGGCATGGGTGTCGCAGCTCGAGACATCGATCAAGACACGGATGTGGACATCATCGTTGTCAACATTCAAGGTGAAACCGACTCTTACTATCGTAACGATGGTGCATATTTCACCGATGCTACTGCTCAGGTAGGTTTGACGCGCTTCAGTCGAAACTACACCCGCTTTGGAGTTGCGCTATACGACTTCGATCACGACGGCCGGTTGGACTTTTATGAGGGCAACGGGCGCGTCACGTTTTCTGTTGAAAGTGAAACTGATGATCCCTACGCTGAATCCAATGTTCTATTTAAAGGGGGATCAGCGGTCAAGTTTCAGTTTGTGCCATCTCATCTAATCCACGAGAAATCGCTTATCCATACGAGCCGCGCAGTAGCCGCGGGCGACCTCGACAGTAACGGGACGGTCGATCTTGTGGTTACTAATCGTGACGCTCCCGCCTACCTCCTACGCAATAACTCACTTGCATCCGCACCATGGATTGCGGTAGACCTTCTTAATCATCACGGTAGTCCAGACTTGAATGCCCGATTGACCCTCGAGACCGACTTAGGTAAATATGAAGATGAAGTGCAAGTGAGCGGTAGTTATCTTGCAGCCAGCTCGTCGACCATTCATACGACGTTCCACACTACACCGGTAATCGTGAAGGCGACAGTACGCTGGTCAGACGGTGCGTCTCAAGACATCGAGCTAATGCCGCTAAATAGGCGCACGGTGATCACTCAACACCAGCGTGCGCCTCAGGAGAAAGACTAGATCATTCTTCGACGTCGGGAAGAAGCTCTTCCTCTGGCACGACTACAAATTCAGGATATGCCTCGATACCAAGTTCAGCTACATCTTGGCCTAGCTGCTCCACGGTATCAGATATCCGCGCACGGAACATTAGATTAATCAGTGACCAAATTGCGAACGATCCAATGAAGACCGTTGCGCCGATCGCAACAATCCCGAGCAACTGGATTAGGAAGTCCGCTCCGACAGTGAATGTCGCAGCAAGCGTTCCCCATATTCCAGCAAACAGATGTGCGGAAATCGCGCCAACGACGTCGTCAACCTTGAGGAATTCAAGAAAGCGCATTCCAAGCACGCAAATCGCGCCACCGACGGCACCTACCGGAATCGCCCAAATGTGGTCTACGAAATTCGGCGCCGCCGTGATGGCAACGAGCCCGCCAATTGCGCCATTCAAAGCCGCGAATAAATCCGTTCGACCAAATACAGGTCGAGAAATCGCTATCGCGATAACGCAACCGGCGGCCGCTGCGAGGTTCGTATTTACCAAAATGATGCCTATCGAAATCGCATCGACGCCAGAGCCGAGCGCTAACTGGGATCCACCGTTGAAACCAAACCAACCGAGCCATAAGATGAACACGCCTAATGTAACGATCGGAACATTCGATGGCGGTGTCGCTTTGACTGAACCATCTTGTCGAAACTTACCGGTTCGAGCTCCAACGATCAGAGTACCTGCTAATGCGGCCCAACCACCAGTCGAGTGAACGATCGTCGAGCCAGCGAAATCGACGAATCCAAGTTCGGTTAGCCAGCCGCCACCCCAAGTCCACTTTCCAATCAGCGGATAGATCAGTCCTGTCAGCACAATGACAAACATAAAAAACGATATCAACCGAACCCTTTCCGCCAGCGTACCAGAAATAATCGAGGCTGTCGTTGCGACGAAGACCATCTGGAAGAACCACATGGACATACTCGAGTGATTCTGTTCGGCGAGAACTGAATCGATGGTCGCACCTTCGTTCCCGTTGAACAGAGCTGATTCCGCTGCTGTCGAATGAAAACCGAGATCAATCGCTCCAAACCACGCATTTCCATCGCCGTACATGATGTTGTAGCCGATGATGTAATACATGATGCCGGCGATTGAATAGAGACCGATGTTCTTCATGCAGATTACAGACGCGTTCTTTGTTCGGACCGACCCGGCTTCGAGCATGGTGAATCCGGCGCACATCCACATGACCAACGCTCCCCAGAGTAAGAATGCGAAGGTGTTAAACGTAAATGCGATTTCACCATCGACGGCACCGTATGCAGTAAAAGCTGACACGAGCAATACACAAGCGAATAAGACCTTTAGTCGTTTCATGAACGATTCCCCTTTCACTAATGCGCAGAAAAGCCGCGTATGCGCTACCCGTTATTTAACGCTAGATTTACTAGCAATCAAACGAACAAATGAACATGATGTATCAAGTCGTGTTATTCCCCGCCAAAAAAACCGTGTTATGCACAGTTTTTTTGCATTGTTCTTATTGAAATTACCAATACGAGTAATCGATGACTGACCTTGTTGTAGTTGGAGGCGGCATAGTCGGCGCGTCGACCTGCTACTACGCGAAACAGTTAGGCGCGAAATGCACGTTGATCGAACGCGATGGTATCGCATCGCATGCATCAGGTTACGCCTTTGGCGGTTTGCACCCACGAGTGGTTGCGAAGACTGAGTCCGAAATGCCACGATTCGCCTTCGAAAGCTTCAACGAGCACGAAGAGCTAGACTCGCAACTCAAATCTGCGAAACGTGGCGGTTCGACGTGGCGTCGAAGAATGAGCATTTCAATTGCTTGGAATGAGTTCGAAGCGGGCTTGTTTAAGGCGCAGGCGGTCGATGATTCGGCAGCATTACATTGGCTTGATGCGCGTGACTTACGTGAACTTGAACCCCGAATTTCGCCTGAAGCACTCGGCGGTCTAATGTTCGCGAACAGTGCTGAAGTAGATTCAGCAGCATTGACCAGTTCGCTATTCGAAATCGCTGACCCAGATTTCCATGTAGACGAAATTGTGTCGGTCGAACGTGCTAACGATCGTATGAACGGAGTTCGAACGAAACGAGGCACGGTACTTAAAGGCGACGCATTCGTATTTTCGATGGGACCTTGGTCCAGCGAAGCGTTTAGTTGGTTTGGCGTGAACTGCAATATAAAACCGTTGAAAGGTCAAATCTTGAGACTAAGGGTCGATGGGCCTGTGTTTCAACAGTCTTTCTCGACTAATGGCAACTACATGAGTACCAAACCTGACGGATTGTTGTGGATTGGTACCACCGAAGAAGATGCTGAATTCGATGAATCGCCAACCGCCGAAGGTCGGCGAGAGATCATTCAGGTTTTGGAACGGATGCTCGCTGACCCGTCAAGCATTGACGTCATCGAACAAACTGCGTGCCTACGACCGATGGCGCCGGATGGTGAATTGGTCTTGGGATGCCTACCAGGTGTGAGTAATGCGTTTATCGGAACCGGCGGTGGTCGTAAAGGCATTCTTTATGGACCGTTGATGGGAAAATACCTCGCCAATCTCGCACTTGCGACTCTCAGTTCTGATCGATGGTCCTCATTGACTCCAGAGCGCTTTGAGAAGACATCATGAACTCACTCATATTCGTTTGATGAAACATAAATACTCCGCTCACCAAGTTGATGTGAACCATGAGCGATAGAGGGGCTACACAACCGGTGCCCGTCATAACCAAGGGTATGCGACGGCTCCTCGTGGTCGTGTTGGTAGTTATTTCACTGTTAATTGTCGACTCAGTTTACCTCAGCGTCGTGAGCTTTGTGCAATGGCTAACAGGTCAAGTCATCGAGAATGCTTTCTACCAAGTGATGTTTCTTGGGCACTTGGTACTCGGCGTGCTCATCATCGTGCCAACCTTGATATTCGGCGCGATGCACCTGCGTCGTGCAGTTTCGCGACCAAATAGAACGGCTGTCCGCCTTGGAATTGGGTTATTCGTAACGATCCTGCTTCTGTTTATCTCGGGCGTCGCCCTGACTCGCGGATTACCATGGTTTGAACTAAAACATGAGACTTCTAGAGCACTGACATACTGGTTGCATGTGCTCACCCCCGTTGTCGCGATATGGCTTTTCGTTCTGCATCGCCTCGTTGGTCCGCGCATCCGCTGGAAATCAGGAGTTGCGGTTGGCGTGGTGAGTCTGTTATTAGCAGTTGGTGGGGTTGCGATCTTGCATATCGATTTCGAAGAGACAGTAGCTGCCGCAGACTTCTCGCCATCGCTCGCACAAACGGCTCACGGTGGTCATTTGAAGGCAGAAGCCTTGATGACCAACGATCAATGTCTGACGTGTCATGCGGATGTTCACGCGACCTGGGCAATCAGCGCGCATCGATTTGCGTCGTTCAATAATCCAGCGTATGCGTTCGCAGTAAATAACACCCGCGCAAAGGTGCTCGAACGAGACGGAAATGTGGGTGCCTCAAGGTTCTGTGCAAGTTGCCATGATCCGGTACCTCTCTTTTCGGGTTTGTTCGACGATCCTACCATCGATTTCCAATCTCATCCAACAGGACAAGCCGGTCTTACATGTGTAAGTTGCCATGCGATTCAGGAAGTAAATGGCGTACGCGGAAATGGTGAATACACGATAGGGTTGCCGGAGCAATATCCATTTGCAGATAGCGAGGACGATTTTCTGCAATGGGTGCATGGCATGTTGCTTAAGGGTCGTCCAAAGCTTCACAAGACTTCGTATTTGAAACCGTTCCACCAAACAGCCGAATTCTGTAGCACGTGCCACAAGGTTCACTTACCTGAAGAACTAAATCACTACAAATGGTTGCGAGGTCAAAATCACTACGACTCGTTCCTCATAAGCGGAGTTTCGGGACACGGGGTTGCTAGTTTTTACTACCCGCCAGAGGCGTCTACTAACTGTAATGTTTGTCATATGCCGCTACTGGAATCGGATGATTTTGCCGCTGATGATTTCGATGGGTCAGGACAACTGTCTATCCACAGTCACCAGTTCCCGGCGGCCAATACTGCGATTCAAGCTATGGCGGAACTCGATACGTTCGTCAATGACGCCCAGATCGAATTTCTACAAGGATCACTACGGGTAGATATTTTTGGGTTGCGCGAAGGAGAGGACATCACCAAACCATTGGTCGCTCCATTACGACCTAGCGTGCCGATGCTTGAACGTGGAAAAGAGTACCTGATTGAAATCGTTGTAAGGACGCTGCGAGTTGGGCACAAATTCACTGAGGGAACGATCGATTCAAATGAAATCTGGCTTGCACTAGAAGCAAAATCAGAGCAAACCGGCGTCGTCGGGCGAAGCGGTGGCTTAACACCCGATACTTCGTCTGTGGATCCTTGGTCACATTTTGTGAACGCATACGTGATCGACCGTGACGGAAACCGTATCGATCGTCGCAATGCGGAGGACATCTTCGTCAAGCTCTACGACAATCAAATCGGTCCTGGTAGCGCTGACGTTGTACTTTATCGCTTGGTCGTTCCTGTCGATGCCGAAATTTCCGAAATTGACGTAGAGGTCGCGCTTAATTACCGTAAATTCGACCAGAACTACGTCGCCTTATTCTCGGAAGAACCTGGGTTAAGAAATGATTTGCCTATCGTAACGATCGCGCGGGATGCTTTGACGTTTCCTGTAGGAGATAGTGAAATCGATTTGCACGTTCAGCAGAGCGATATCGCTACTTGGGAACGTTGGAACGACTACGGTATCGGCATGTTGTTAAAGCCTAATCGCGTAGGTCTTCGCCAAGCTGAGCTCGCATTCACTGAAGTCGTGCATCTCGAGAGACCTGAAGGACATTTGAATTTAGCCCGTGTCCTGTTAAAGGAAGGTCGCTTAGAGGAAGCAGCAGAATCGCTCCGAGCCGCTTATGAAGGTGGGGCGTACCCATGGTCCATTGCGTGGTTTACTGGGCTCGTCGACAAACAGCTGGGTAATTTCGAAGCCGCAATAGAGAAGTTCGATCAGCTACGTCGCACGGCATTTACGGAAGCTGCCGCACGAGGTTTCGATTTTTCTCGCGATTACAACTTGCTGAATCAACTCGCGCTTTCGTATTTTGAATTATCAAAGGTCGCTTCCACTGAAGGGAAGCAAACTGAATTGCTAACTCTGGCGACAGAAACTTATCGCGCAGCGCTTAGTGAAGATCCTGAGAATGTACAGGCGCATTACGGTTTGATGCAGACATATGAGCGTTTAGGCGACAACTCGGCTGCCACCTTCCACCGGAATCAACACCAGAAATATCGAATTGATGACAATGCCAAGGATAGAGCGGTGAATGCTGCCCGACAAAAAGATCCAGCTGCGAACCATGCTAGCGAGTCAATCGTAATCTACGATCTACATCGAAAGAGCAAACACTCAGTTGGCGCAACTTAATGGCAACTAGAGATACCGAAACCGAACGGCTAAGTCGAGCAGTAAAAGGCTCAGGAATCGCAGCTGGTCTACTGATTCTTGTTGTCGTGAGTGGTCTAGTCATTTCACAATGTGAACGTTCAGAACTCGAGGTAGTAGAAGCACCGGTTCCGACGAGCGTCGTGCCGATTGCCGATGCGACAGTACCCGAACTTCGATTCACTGACATTACTGAATCGGCGGGTATCCAGTTCGTACATGAAAACGGAGCAACGGGAGATCGTCTATTACCTGAAACGATGGGTGGTGGTGTCGCCTCGTTTGACTTTGATCTAGACGGTGATCTCGATCTGTTATTTGTTGATTCGAGTACTTGGCCAGCTGAACGCGCGAAGACTGGTCGAACGGGGAGATCCGTGCTCTATGAAAACAACGGACACGCACAGTTCAAAGACGTGTCAGCAACACATTTGGACATAGCCGCCTATGGCATGGCGCCCGCGATTGGGGACATTAACGGCGATGGTTATCCTGACATTTTCATTACTGCGGTTGGTTCAAATCTACTCTTCTTAAATCAGAACGGCGAGAAATTCATCGATGTGACGGAGTCGTACGGAGTAGGTGGCGCTGAGGACGCGTTTAGCTCTTGCGCAACGTTCTTCGACTACGACAGAGACAACGATCTCGATTTGTTCGTATGCAACTATGTCGGTTGGTCGGTCGAAATTGATCAAGCGGTTGACTTCCAATTGACGGGAGTTGGTCGAGCGTATGGTCCTCCTACCGACTTCCCAGGCACGTCATCCTGGCTTTATCGCAACGACGGCGCTTCATTCACTGACGTAACCGAAACAGCCGGTATCGCGGTATTGAACGAGCAGACAAACGAACTGATCGGTAAAGCTCTAGCCGTATCGGTAGTTGATATCAACCGTGACGGTTGGTCAGACTTAATTGTGGCAAACGATACGGTAAGAAATTTCTTATTTATCAATCAATTAGACGGTACTTTTGCCGAAAAAGGAATTGAGTACGGGTTAGCCTTCGACTCATCTGGTGCCGCAACCGGGGCTATGGGATTAGATATTGCTCACTACTCAAATGACGAGAGGCTTGGAATCGCAATTGGCAACTTCGCGAACGAAATGTCTTCGTTTTACGTTAACTCCACCGGTTTGAACATATTCAGCGATGACGCGATCGTATTAGGTATCGGCGCGCTTACACGTAAAGTGCTCACGTTCGGGTTGTTTTTCTTCGATGTTGACAATGACGGTCGGATAGACCTTTTCAGTGTTAACGGACACATCGAGCCCGAAATCGCCTTGGTTCAGGCTAGTCAGTCATACGAGCAGACTCCACAGTTGTTCTGGAACTGCGGTACAGACTGCGCTCGACCGTTCCAGCCCGTAAAAATACAAGACACGGCTCTTGGACTAGCAAGTGTCGGTCGTGGAGCGACATATGGTGATTTCGATGGCGACGGTGACCTGGATATCGTGGTGACCAATATTGGTGGGAAACCTAGCGTTATCCGAAATGACTTAGGAACCGCGAACAATTGGCTCGAAGTCCGTCTTACATACAAGAATTCGAATCTAAACGGTATAGGCGCGTCAGTTCAGGTTACGACCACTGGGACAACCCAAACTCGCCAAATTACGCGAACGCGTAGCTACCTCTCTCAATTTGACGCATCGGCCCACTTCGGTCTAGGACAAGCGACTTCGATCGACCTCGTGGAGGTTATTTGGCCTAACGGTACACGAGAATCGTTCAACGAAATCGAACCGAATCAATC
The DNA here is from genome assembly GCA_965220235.1 of Candidatus Azotimanducaceae bacterium. GTDB lineage: Bacteria > Pseudomonadota > Gammaproteobacteria > Pseudomonadales > Azotimanducaceae > Bin55. Next base: position 1,922,511 of record OZ244815.1, read on the forward strand.
TGTCAGGCTCGTATTCGGCTCAGGCACGAGCGTAAAGTAGCTCCTCCTCAGATTGATATGAGCTTCGCTGCAATGTGAATTCATTGAAATTAATAGGCTATCAAGTCTTTATTCTCAATATAATGCGCCAAACCCTAGCCGACAGAAGGGGCAGAACGATGAATATAGCACTCATGCGTATGACGCAGCGAGTTGTTACTTTCGCGATTTTGGCATTTTCGATAGTTAGTTCCCAAGTATTAATTGCTCAGGACACTGACGAAGAAGCTGACACGACGCTGATTCCAATTGAGGAAGAGCTCATTGTCGTTGGATCACGTGTACGTGGTCGGAGTGAAACGGATTCACCTGTACCGGTAGATGTAGTTCAAGGCGATGATTTCATAGCACAAGGCGCTAGCGACCTAGATGCAATCGTTGCAGCGTTGGTGCCATCCTACAACGTGAATCAGGAACCTATCTCAGATGCGGCGACGATCATGCGTCCAGCTTCTCTGCGAGGCATGTCACCTGACGCAACATTGGTACTTCTGAATGGTAAAAGACGTCACAGAGGTGCGGTGATTGCGTTGCTCGGTTCAGGATTGTCGGGTGGTTCGCAAGCCCCAGACCTTTCTTCGATCCCCGGAATTGCTATAGATCGCCTAGAAGTTCTTAGAGATGGCGCATCCGCACAGTATGGTTCGGACGCAATCGCAGGCATCATGAATTTCGTACTCAAACGAGATCGGAGCGGTGGTCTTTTTGAGGCAAAAGTCGGTAGTACTCTTGAGGGTGATGGTCAGCGAATGGTTTATGCCGGAAATATCGGGTTGCCTCTAGGAGCCAATGGATTCGCAAACCTTAGTGCCGAGTACAAGGTAGTTGATCCAACCGATCGCGCGGTTCAACGCAGTGACGCACAAGATCTGATTGACGCTGGAAATACTTCGGTACGTACTCCTCACGCGATGGTCTGGGGCGGACCTGAGATTCGGGACGACGTAAAGTTGTTCGGCAATTTCGGATTTGACCTAACGCCTGACGTTGAGGTATATGGTTGGGCAAACCAATCAACCAGAACGGTTGAGGGTGGTTTCTACTTCCGTAATCCCAACACCCGAAATGGCGTTTTCAACGGAGCAGATGACGTTTTCTTCGACCCAGATACTCGTTTAGTTGTCGATTCCAGCACACCCGGCGCCGAAATGTGGGCAGAGACGGTTCGGGTAGCTAACCTAGATTCATCTTTAGGTGGTTGTGGTCCTGATACAGTCCAAGATCCCGACTCTTTGGTGTCCTATGCGGAGCAAAATGCAAGCGCGAACTACACCGCTGTAATCGCCGGTTTACCAAGTCACTGCTTCATGTTCCAAGAGGTGCAGCCAGGTGGTTTTACACCACAATTCGGCGGTGACGTCACGGATCAATCCATCGCTGCCGGGATTCAGGGTACCTACGCCAACGGTTGGTACTGGGACCTTAGCATCGTGCAAGGTTCGAGTGAAGCCGTGTATTTCATAAACAACACAGTCAATCCTCAAGTTTGGGCAAAACTCTATGACTCAGGTAACGATCCGGCCTCAGTGCAACTTGGATACCACCCAGGTACCTACGTTGAAACGGATGTAGTCGCAAACTTCGATATCTCGAAGCCGTTTGATCTAGAACGGTTTTATGGTCCTCTGAACGTTGCGGCAGGACTCGAGAATCGGAGCGAAACGTTTGAAATCGTTCAAGGTGAACCTAATTCTTGGTTCATTGATCCAAGTCCAGACGGCTTAACGGGCCAGGGTTTCGGAATTGGTTCGAATGGTTTTCCTGGATTTCCGGCTTCAGACGCAGGCGAACGGACCGTAGAGGCATGGGCTGCATATATTGACCTCGAAGGCGATGCAACCGAAACACTCAAACTCGGTGCAGCAATGCGGTATGAGGAATACGATGCTTTTGGAACAACCCTTGACTGGAAAGTAACGGGTCGGGTTCAGATGAATGACACTGTGTCGTTTCGTGGTGCTTATAGCACGGGATTTCGCGTGCCAACAGCAGGACAATCAAATCTTCGAAACGTGACCACAGAATTCACGGGCGGCAAGCTGGCCGATATCGCGACGTTACCGCCGACAAATCCAGTTGCCCAGCAGAAAGGGGCTATCGCGTTAGTTCCCGAAGAATCGACGAACTCGACGATCGGTGCGGTTTGGGAATTCGATTGGGGTGATCTAACCATCGATTACTACAGCATAAAAATGGAAGGGCGAATCGCCTTTACCAGTCGCTTCACTTTGACTGAGGAAGACATTTCCGCATTGGTTGCTGCAGGAGTACCGGACGCGACGAGCTTTACATCCGTTCGATACTTCTCGAATCAGCAAGATGCGAATGCATCGGGAATTGACTTAGTCCTAAGCGTACCGTTCGAATTCCAAGGAGGGGATTCGAGAGTTGTCGTTGCGGGTAATTGGAAAGGCGTCGATCTCGTAGATTTCAATCCAAACTTTACGAGCCTACATTTGAAGAACACGATCGAGGACGGAAGCCCTTCGAACCGCATCACGGCAACATGGATGCACGCATATGACGATTGGTCAGGGTTTCTCAGGCTTCGTCGCTATGGATCACATTACGACGCAACGTTAAATTCTGCAGGAGTTTCGTATCGACCCGATCCTGGACTGCTCGTGGACTTTGAGATCGCAAAGGATTTCGGCGAAAACTTCACGGCAGTATTTGGCGTCGAAAACGTTCTAGACTACTATCCGTCTGAAAATCCGACCAGCCCGATTGATGGCCGCGGTGCAGGTGGTGCCTCCGGTCTAATCTATCCAGAGCAGTCTCCGTATGGTTTCTTAGGTGGAGCGTACTACGCTCGAGTTCAGTATCGTATGTAGCCTAGCTGCTATAACAAAATCAAAGGCGCGGCTCATACCGCGCCTTTTTTTTAATTATGGTGCCATCCATTGAATTGAGGTTGCTCCGTGTATCAATCAATGGTTCGGTGAAGGGAAACATGCTAAGGCGTCTTGGATCGTTCCGATTTAGGCTTCATTGCTAATTCTTTAGGCTTCTTTGGTCACTCGCAGTATGGATCACAGTACGCAGAATTGAAATATTGGCATGTATAAACGCACGGTTCCTTCTGGTCTTTCAACTGGGTTTACTTAGCAGATGCAGTTTCGACTTTCAATTAAGCTCACGGTTGTTGCGCTCTTTGCAGTCTATGGTCCACAAGTATCTGCACAGCAAATTGAAGAAATTACCGTTACTGCTCAGAAACGAACACAAGATATCCAAGAGATTCCATTCGGTATCAGTGCACTCGACGACGAGGAGTTAGGTGAGATCTTAGCGGGGGGAGCGGATGTGCTTGCACTTGCCAGTCGTTCGCCAAGTCTGTACGTGGAATCATCAAACGGTCGACTAGCACCACGCTTCTACATTCGAGGAATTGGCAATGTCGACTTCGATTTGAATGCCTCCCAACCCATTTCGCTCGTACTAGATGGTATCGTGTTAGAGAACCCGACCGCAAAGAGTTTTCCGCTCTTCGATATTGAACGAGTCGAGGTTTTACGTGGTCCGCAAGGCACATTGTTTGGCCGAAATACGACAGCGGGTATCGTGAAGTTCGATTCATTTACACCAAGTGAACAAGAAGAGACAAAACTATCGATTGAGATGGGCAGGTATGGTCACAGGTCCATATCAGGAGCATTCAATCGACCAATTGAGGACGGGGACTCCCGATTAAGGTTCTCGTTCCTCTATAACGGTCTCGGCGACTGGATCGTGAACGAGGCACCGGGACGCACACGCGGGGATTTGCTCGGCGGTTTCGAGGAGTTCGCGTTCCGATTCCAATTCGCTTCTACGCCACATCGCAACACCGACACGCTATTGAACGTCCACGGACGTCGACTGAGCGATGCAACGCCTACGATGTTCTACGGTAACGCTTTCCAACAAGGCTCGAGTACTTTAGTCGATGGACTTCGTCGCGATCGCGTGTCTATGGATACTGAGATCATCGAACAGCACGCAACTCAACTAGGTCTCGTGTTCAATGTCACACATTCGATGTCGTCGTTTGACCTGGTTTCTATTACCGGGATTCACAGTATTCTCGAGAGCTTATCTCGAGGAGATATCGACGGCGGATATGGTTCAGTGTTCGCAGGTGAACAACCTTCCGGTCCAGCGCCGGGCATTCCATTCGACGCGCAAACCGCCGACGGAATCCCTAAGCACCTTCAGTTAAGTCAAGAAATTCGAGTCGAAGGGGAAGCGTGGACGAAACCATGGTTGACGGGTTTATATATCTTCCGAGAAGATTTCGACATTGAAACGTTCAACTATTCAACGCTAGCGAGTCCGCACACGTTGAATGGTTACGTCTTACAAAACCAAAAAACCGACGCATGGGCTCTGTTCGGTTCGATGGACCTCCTGACCAACGAGCGTCTAACGCTAACTGGCGGTGTGCGCTTGTCGTCAGATACCAAGGATTTTGAAGCCACCCGTACGTTATCGCCGCTCTCTTTTCTCGGTATCGGTCCAATCGGACCTCTAAGTGCATCTCCGAGTGCACAGGTTTTTACTTGGAATTTAAGCGCGCTTTATGACCGATCCGAGAATGTAAATTGGTTCTCTCGGATAGCAAGCAGCTATCGAGCACCTTCTATTCAGGGTCGCTTGTTGTTTCAAGACGAAATAACAATCGGCGATGAAGAACGCGGACTTTCAATTGAAGCTGGATTTAAGAGCGTACTCCTCGATCGGCGTATGCGCCTCGACACGACCGTCTACCGATTCGGTATTGACGATTTTCAGTTGACCAAGATTGGTGGCGCCGGAAATACCAACTCACTCGTTAATGCGGCTAAAGTCGATGGTCACGGTATTGAAACAAGCCTTGAGTATTTCGTAAACCCAAGTTTGATAGTTGATTTCGGATTCAGCATCAACGAGACCGCTATCGATGATCCAACTCTATCGGTCAATGGTTGCGGATCTGCCTCGCTTCTCTATGGCTGTACTGTCACAGATCCACGGTGGTCCAGCGGGGAGTATTCAATAGATGGTAATACACTCTATCACGCACCGCGCATTATGTGGGATATGTCATTGCGATATGAAATCTCTATATCGACCGGTACATTAACGTTCGTTACAGATTGGATGTGGCACGACGACATTCGTTTTACCCTCTACGAAAGCCTCGAATACGGTAATAAAAGTAGAACAGATGGGGGAGTACATGTGACGTACACGACTAATTCGACAAAGCACAGAATTTCGGCATATATTCGGAATCTGACGGACGATCTTTCTCCAATCGGTTCGATTGACTTTAACAACCTAACTGCGATGCTAAATCCGTACAGAAGATGGGGTATCGCGTGGGAGTTATCTTTATAAAACGACATTCTTGTCTATTTAATTAATAACGATACCTCAGGACCGATAAGAGAGTACCCTTTAAGGCTTGATCCCGATGACGTAGCAATACACGCTACTAACAGGTCCCTGCGACTCGCTAACCTCGTCACATCTCTATAATTGCCCTCTCCACCTTAACGCCACCCATTATTGAATAGCTACCCGTATCAACTCACGATACGAAGTCAAAGGCAAATATACGGCGGTCGGATCTTAATTGCGTAGCGGCGGCTTCAGCGGCGGAAGCGGCGGCTATTCATCTGGACGATGGGGAGGTAGCGTAGGCGGTCGAATCAACCGCGAACGCTCTTCCTTCAAGCACCTAGGTTACCTCACTAAGCTATTTCCATATATCGCAAAATACAAATGGATATTAGTCATTTGTATCGCAGCGATCTTATGTCATCGCGGATTGATGGCCTACATGCCTCAATTTATGAAGGTCGCACTAAACGACCTCGCGGATCCCAATGTCGTACCAGAGACATATAAGCAAGCCATCGGTTTGCTCGTCACAACGATCGTAAGCATCATCGTTTACGTCCCAGCAAGACGCGCACTTCGAAGACTCTCGATTTCAATTACGTATGACCTGCGCCAACGCTTTTTTAGCCATGTTCAGTTTCAAGGACCTAGCTTCTTCAATAAGTTCGGTACTGGCGACTTAATGTCCAGAGCAGTGAACGACATCAACATGGTACGCATGGCTGTTTCGTTCGGTTGGGTGAATTTGATGGTCTTTGTATTTACAGTATTCGCCAGTCTAGCGTTCATGCTATCCATGTCGCCCAAACTGACGTTAGCTGTCATCATCCCTCTGCCATTCGTTGGTCTCGTAGGGTTTCTGATGGCACGCGGTATTTATCCCTATTACCGAGAACGTCAAGAGGCTCTAGCGGACGTAACTTCATTTACGCAGGAGAATCTAAACGGCATTCGCACGATTCAAGCAATGGCTCAAGAAGAACACGAGATTGAGCGTTTTAAGGAGTCAAGCACGTCCTATATCAAAAAGTTCTACCGCGCGACACGCTATCAGACGTTTATGAACGTATACATCAACGCACTGACGACGATCTCGCCCGTGATTATTCTGGTGTACGGTGGACTACTCGTTCTAAATGACGAAATAAAAATCGGTGACTTCACCGCGTTCTCGGTCTACCTCACCATGTTGGTCGGCCAAGTCTCATCGATTGGCTTTTCGCTTTCCATGTTCGTCGCAGCAGCAGCAGGAACATCTCGGATTTTTGAGATTCTTGAAAGTGATCCGGAAGTAACTGACGATGCGAACACAGCCGTTCCGCAGACTATTCGCGGACGTCTCGAATTCAAGGATCTTACGTATCGCTACCCGGAGACCGGAATCGATACACTCAGCAATATCAACATCACCCTTGAAGCAGGGAAGACTGTCGCATTGCTCGGACGAATCGGTTCCGGGAAGTCGACAGTGCTCAAAGCCGCAGTGCGCATGATCGACACGCCTCGAAATCATGTATTCCTCGACGGTCACGACATTTGTGATTACAGTGTTAAGCAACTTCGTGAAGTCATTTCACTGGTTCCACAGCACGCATTCTTGTTTTCAGCAACAGTCAAGGAGAACATCACCTACGACGACCCCAAGCGCGATGAAGAGGAAGTCATGCGGGCAGCGAATTCCGCTGGACTAGAGGAAGCTCTACAAGATCTTGCCCAGGGACTCGATACGATGGTTGGGGAACGTGGCATCACTCTTTCCGGCGGCCAGAAGCAACGCGCAACGCTGGCGCGCGGTCTGATCCGAGAAAGCGAAATCCTCCTATTGGATGATTGCTTCTCAAGTGTTGATACGCGAACTGAGGAACTCATCATCGATGGATTGCATAAGATGAGAGCGGGTAAGTCAACACTTTTAATTTCACATCGGGTTTCCACCGCTCGACACGCTGACTATATCTATGTACTTGACGCCGGCGGCATCATTGAATCAGGTACGCATGACGAGCTGCTAGCTCTGGATGGCTATTACGCGAATCTCGAAAAAGTTCAGAGCAACCAAGAGCAGTCTGCGCAAGAGAAAGAGAAACTCCTTGAACAGCTGAACCCTGAGTCGCCTTCAAACGACACCCAGGCTACGGCCACCACCACATGAGTGAAGCAATCTCGTCACCGCAAGTGACTCCCCGCGAATCTCCGAATAAAACAACATCGGACAACACTCGTACCGAGATGCGGAACTACTCCGCGTTCGATCAAGAGTTAACCCATCGAGCACTCAACGTACGCATGCTGCTACGTTTGCTTAAATGGGCAAAACCATACAAGCTGACCTTGATCACCAGTTCCATTCTGATCACGCTTGTATCAGCGCTGTCGGTGCTCATGCCGATCGTACAGAGTAGGGTGGTTATCGATACTGTTTTAGTACCCGTGGAGTCGCCAGCTCGTTTTCAGGACTTTCGCGTGGTAGACGCGTTTGAGTGGCTACGCGATTTGACAGAGTGGCACCCGTTGTTGATCGCGGCCGCAATGTACTTGACGATATTTGTGGTCACGTCACTGATGAGCATTGCGCAGCAACTTACTTTAACAAGCGGCGCTTTGAAGACGCTGCGAGACCTACGCGTCGACCTTTTTACTTCGCTTGAGCACAAACCAGCATCGTTCTACGATCACGTCGGCGTTGGTCGAGTCATGACGCGTATCACGAACGATGTCGAGAACCTTTTCAACCTCATCACGAGTTTTGTACAGCACACCGGCGACTTCGTGCCATTCATTTTTGTCTTGGTGATTTGTTTCACGTTTGACTTCGAGTTGACTCTGGTCGGCATGATGATCATCCCGCTCGCAGCGGTTGCGACCATCACATTCCGATGGATCATGCGAGAGATTTTCCGACTGATACGTGACTCCGTGTCACAGCTCAATCAATACATGCAAGAAGATTTGATGGGTATTGAGGTCGTTCAACTGTCCGGCCGCGAGGACTACAACATCAGCGAGTACCGCAAGCTGAATCAAGAGAATCGTCGGCAAGAATTCCGCGCGATCAATTGGGAGGTGATTTACGAAGCTTTCAACACAAGTCTCACTAGTTTCGCAAGTGCGGCGGTATTGTGGTTCGGTGGCGGCAAGGTAGTCCAAGAGGAAATTAGCCTCGGTATGCTCTATTTGTTCATGGAGTTTCTGAACCGGATGATCGCACCCATCATGGGGCTGGGCTACTTTTTCAATGTGCTGTTCCGTTCAATGGCGTCTGGGGAACGCATCTTTCAAGCCTTGGATTGGGACGAACGAATTCACGAACCAGAGAATCCGGTGCAGCTACCTGAACGTCTCCAAGGATCCGTTGAGTTCCGAAATCTCAACTTCGGCTATCCGGGAAGTGAACAGATTCTTAAAAATGTCTCGTTTTCCATCGAACCAGGTGAAAAGTTGGCGATCGTTGGCGCCACGGGTTCTGGTAAGAGCACGATCATTCGATTACTCGCTCGGTCGTACGACTTCGATGACAACATGATTTTCATCGACGACATCGACGTTAATCAGATAGGAACCAATGATCTTCGCCAACGCATCGGCGTCGTGTTGCAGGACTTCCACATTTTTTCCGGCACTATCCTCGACAACATCGCGCTGTCGAATCCAAACGTCTCGCGAGAGCGAGCTATCTGGGCCGCGCGGTTAGTGAACGCACACCGCTTCATTGAGGCATTGCCAAACGGCTATGAGACGGAGCTTGCGGAACGCGGTCACAATCTATCCCAGGGTCAACAGCAACTTTTGGCGTTTGCTCGTGTTCTCGCAGATGATCCAGAAATCCTCGTGTTAGACGAAGCAACTTCCAGCATCGACACTGGGACTGAACTGGTGATCCAGGAAGCGCTTCACAACCTCACCATCGGACGTACATCCATCATCATTGCTCATAGGTTACAAACCATCCAAGAGTGCGATCGCGTCTTAGTATTGCATCAAGGGGAAGTTCGCGAACTTGGTACGCACGAAGAGTTACTAGATAGAAAAGGTATTTACTACACGCTCCACCAACTTCAGTTCCAAGATAGTGCAACTGCTTCAGAACTCACCGCAGATCCGGACGAATTAGAAGCCGAGCGCCGCAAACGCTGGGTTGAAATGAACCCAGATTCAGAACCACCCACATTTGGTAATGACTCGATGGGCGGTTCTGGATTCATGGGCGGACCAGGCGGGTCAGGGACGAGACCAACCGGCGTTTAATTCCTACAAATTAGGATGCCGTCATAAATAGCTATAACGGTATCCAACATATACAAGAACAAGAGAAAACCGAATGCGCATCGAAGATGTAACTGTTACCGTGTGGGAATGGAAGGATATTCCGCCGACTCGCTACACGACGACGGTTTCCAGTTCGTCAAGTCTGTCGACCCAGATGGGTCTTGTACGCATAGTCTCTGATGACGGAACCGATGGGTACGCATTCCTAGGATCTGCTTTAGGCTCAGGCGCAGGGGATAGCGAGACGCTCGTCAAGCGTTTCAAACCAATGCTCGTTGGTGAAGACCCTTTGGCTAGGGAGCGCTTGTGGCAGACAATGATGAGACGTACCCGCGGTTCTCAATTGCGGATCATCGGCGCAATCGACGTTGCACTATGGGACCTTGCTGGTCGAGCTGCCGGTGTTCCCGTACATCGTCTAATGGGTTCTTATAGGGACAGCATACCGGCGTACGCGAGCTCGGCAGTTTATGGCTCAATCGAGGAATATGCGGACGAAGCCGTAAAACTAAAAGAGGAAGGTTGGACGGCATACAAAATACATCCACCTGCGATTCCTGAAGAAGATATAGCAATCTGTGAGGGCGTTAGAAAAGCTGTTGGCGACACGCATCGTGTCATGCTCGACTCCACCTGGTCATACGACTATCCACAAGCGCTTCGCGTAGGTCAAGCGATTCAGGAAATGAACTACTACTGGTATGAAGATCCATTAATCGAAGACGATATCTACAACTACGTCAAACTTCGAAGCCAACTCGGTGTACCCATCATGGCGACCGAGATGCCACAAGCCGGCCCGACCTCCTATGCACCATGGGTCGTTGCCCAGGCGACAGACTATCTACGCGGCGATGTCGCGATCAAAGGAGGGTTAACGTCATGCTTGAAGACCGCCCATCTTGCTGAAGCTTTTCACATGAACTATGAAGTACATCACGGCGGTAACTCTCTTAATAATGTCGCCAACCTTCATTTACTTATGGCGATCAAGAACTGTGAGTATTTCGAGGTTCTGTTACCCGCATCGGCTCAAAAACATGGCTTAGTCGAGGATATCGACGTAGATTCAGATGGATTAGTGCATGCGTTTAACGGACCAGGCCTTGGCGCGCAAATAGATTTCGACCTAATCGAAAGAAACAAACTCGCTTTGTTACGTTAGTCATTGTCAATATTTGACGAGGGTAGTAGAGGAGATTCATCTCGTCTTAATCCGTTAGCCTGGTATCTCGTTGGTACCGGGTCTTGGTTCGCATCACACGGCATTCAGAACGTGATGTTCGCATGGTTGGTCACGATCGTGCTCAATGAATCACCAATGATGGTTGGTGTCGCGCAACTCGCGCTACTTTTTCCTGCGACACTTTTCATGCTCGTTGGTGGCAGTCTCTCAGATCGTTTAGGCGGTAAACGCGTTGCGGTCGTCTCGCAGAGTCTGGCGGTCTTCCCATTAGGATCCCTTGCGATTTTTCTGTTGCTCGATCACCTTAGCTTGGGCGTCATGATCGCATACGCGATCGCAATAGGAAGTTTGCAGGCGTTTGTTACTCCCGCGCGTGACGGTATGCTCAATTCCGTGGCACAAGGCAATATCCAACGCACGGTCGTTAAAGTCACGCTAATCCAGTTCCTAGTACAAATGGGAGGCTTTACACTAGCTGGGACCGCAGATACGATCGGGGGATTTCTAATCATCGCGACCCAGACAGCGATCGTCGCCAGTGGCGCGGTTGCGCTCAGTCGTATTCCTCAACTAAGTGATCCAAGTAACCGACTGGCGACAGAACCCTGGTTTCCCGCGTTAGCACGGTCCATCAAGAACGGATTCACGACGGTCTGGTCGAATCACTCGATGCGAATGGTCGTCGTACAAAACGTTGCGATGGGCGTTTGTTTTATGGGTTCTTATGTGGTTACGATCCCGTTACTGATTCGCGAGCGTTATGACGGCTCAGCAGATGATCTCGCATTTGTAAACCTAGTTAATTCCACCGGATTGGTTGTAACGATTCTTGCGCAACTGATTTTGCGTGAAATCCGCCACAAGGGGAATGCGTTATTACTTGCTCACGGGATCGGTGCGCTAATCCTCTCAATGGCTTCATTGGGATTTGCTTTTCCATATTTCTTGACCTTGATGTTCTTTTGGGGAGCATGTGGTGGTGTCGCGATGAGCATGTCGCGTACGATCATGCAGGAGGAAGCACCCAATGATCAACGTGGAAGTGTAATGTCGTTCTTTTCATTTTCGTTTATGGGAGCAGGACCAATCGGTGCACTCTTATGGGGATTCATCGCCGAATACATCGGACCACAGATCGCGCTTTTTGTCGCATGCACAATGATGTTCACGATCGTGGCGTGCATTACGTTCTACGCGAAGCGACGTGGCGTCAAGTTCAACTAAATATCAATCATATCAACTAGTTATTGGCTAATTATCTTGTTTTACACTCTTTTTCGCATAATGTATATTATGTTAAATATAACATTATCGGGGAAATTCGACATGTTCGGTCGTCCAATCTAAACCTATTCCATTATGGGACTTGAACATTCCTGGAATCTGCAAAACTAGCCTTCCCTAAGGTTGGCTTTTCTAATCAGATTCCGGAACGACCTTCACTAACGCGAATTTAATCGGATCGTAATAGTTATGAGCGAACGAATTGATTTCGATCAGAGACAACTGCGACGCACGTTTTAAAGTCAGTTCCCTAAAGTTTGAAGGTAAATCTGCGACTTTGTTGATCGCAGCGAGATTAACGATCTGATCAGGTGTTTCGTTAGAGAAAACTAAACGACCCCTGAGGTAAGCCAAAGCCTGTTCTATTTCTGTTTTAGATACGCCGTGCACATGCACTTCTTCTAATACCGACCGAAGCCGTGTCTGCGTATCCAGCTGGTTATCAACGCGCGTATACGTCTGAAGTCTCAACATCCCAGGTCGGGTCGCAGTAGTAAACAAAGCACTTAGAGTCGCACTATATGTATCCCCCGTTTCATGACGGAGTTTCTGGTATAGGCGTGAATTGAAGGTTCCGCCTAGTATTTGATTTACTACTAAATAGGCAGGATAGTCTTCATGGATCATCGGTAAACTATCTCTAATCAATGCCATATAAACCTGAGTCAGGTTCGTTACGCTCTTGACTACTGGCTCAGTTTTAGAAAATTCTTGTGGCTGTCTCGTTGTGTCACTAAACCGATTTGCTTCCTTGATCTCAGGAAGGAGATCCTTCACCAGCCGTTGAAGTTCTGTTTTATTTATCGATCCTGACACGGCTATATTTCGTGCGGGTGTGGCCAGCACCGTATCTCGTATCGCAGCGAGTTTCTCGGCTGAGAGTTCAATTGACTCAGGTCGATCATATAGCGCGTTTCTCGGGTCATCTTTGAATGGATACAACAGTTTGATGGCTGCTTGATTGAGTAACGTGCGTGGATTCGTTGTCGTTGACTTCCAACTAACAATACGTTCGCGTTGCCACTTTCGTAGTTCTTCTCGACTATATTCGCGATTTTCGAATGTCTCTTGGATCAGCTCTATTAACTTTGGGAAATCATCAACCAAACTCGAGCCACCGATTCGAGCTCTTCCCCACCCCATTGAAGCAGACAAATACACACCCGATCGTTCAATTTCCCGCTCGATATGACGGTTCGTATCGAACATTTGCCCGACGAATGCAGCTTGAGCGCTGTTCTCGACGCTCCAAGGCATTATTCGATTGATGTCGAAGTTGATCTCAATGTCAACTAGCGGCGCCCGATGGTCTTCCAAAAGGAGGACTTCTGTTCCGTCCGCCAAAAACCAAGTCTGGATTTCGTCTGATCCGTAAACGGTTGGGGCTGCGAATGCGATAGTGAGCATTACCAGAGCCGCGCAATCTTTCATTACCCTACCCTCGGATCTCATAGCACAAACCGTGTCAATCCGATCCTATCGGCAAATGGATACAGCCAACCAAATGCAGATACGTACCATGGCACACGCGCCGGTTCGACGTAGATTCTGGTTGGGTCCGCGTTAACCACGTGCTGCTGATACGCTCTCTTTATGTCGTCGATCGTCACGGCCGCAATTCGATTCTCTCTATCAAATGCTTTCCAAACGTCGTTCTGCCAACCGTGTGCGAACTCGATTCGATTCGCCATTGCGGATGAACGATACCGGCCTTGGTACTCGGATTGAAGATATCGTCGTTTTGCGGCGAGAAGTGACTGTTCGTCTAACCACTCATACTGAGCCAATGTATCTAGAGTCTGATTCAAATATGAAAATGCAGTCGCCTTTCGACGATACGGCAAGGAGATCGAACCGAAAGCCAATACCCGCCCGGCTTTCGTAGGTAGGTCGAATGTCTGTGCATATAGCGCGCGTCGCCGTTTGCGTACCAAATCATCTTCAAATCCGTCCAATCCGGAAATGAGTGAGATCATTAAATTAATCGCATCGTGATCATCCGCCGCAGCAGTCGGCAATTCGAAAAGAAGTGCACTAGCTTCGATAGGTGGGATGTCATCGCTTAGTGTAAGTTCCTCCGGAAAGTCCCACTCTGCAAGCGACGGAACCGCACGCGGAGGTTCTATTTGCTTTTCGATGCTACCAAACAAACGCTCGATCAGTTCGAGAGTTTCTTCGGTGCCGACAGCTCCGGTGATCGATAAATGAGCGTTGCGGGGTCCGTAATATCGTTGATAAAACTCAATACAACCGGCTACGGTAGCATTATTGACATCCTCTTCAGTTCCCAATGGCGAAATCGCGTACGGGTGATTCTCAAATCCTCTTCTCAATGCTTCAAAGCCTAGGCGGTTAATTGGATCGTTTTGTGCGTTAACCCGTAGCTCTTCTAAAACGATCTTCTTGTCCCTCTCAAGATCTCGTTCAGTTACTACGAGATTCACCATTCGATCCGCGTATATCTCTAGTACGCCAACGTGTGGACCTGGCGGTATTGAGGCGAAATAGCGAGTTTCGTCAAAGCTAGTCGTTGCATTGGTCGAACCACCATGCAGTTCCACGAGCTTGAAAACAGCTCTTTCTGGGTAGTTTTTCGTCGCGCTGAACATTAGATGCTCGAATAAATGAGCTAGTCCCCGAGAATCCTCGTCCTCGTGAGAACTCCCTATGTAATAGACCAATTGAACCGTAACTATCGGCATCCGCTGATCTTCGAAAATCGAAACCTGAAGACCGTTTTCTAATTGAATGGACGAGAACCGCGCGCCTCCGGAAAAGACATTGGCTTCACTCGCACTACTAAGTAATCCAAAGCCAAGAAGAAAGAGAGCTAAACCAAATCTCAGATCGTACCAGTTCAAATCAAAATCCCAATTCTTGGCAGCGTTACGTAGCTTCCAAGGGATGTGCGTCATGTATAAGCGTACCATGAGCAGCGGAGTCAAGCGAAGAGCGAGGAACTCCATTGTTTAAGCAATACTCATTGGAATGACCGATGACCCTTGCAACTCGGCATTCGTTATGATCACATTTCGTTTCCTACATTTGTGAACGCTCTTATATTTCTAAGGCCTATCGAAGAGAACCGTGCTTATCTTGAGCGACACTATTCACGAAGCGTGATTGCTGTTCACGATCTTGCAATTGTTTTCTTCTTAGCTTTCGCTGCCCCGGTCTGTAACGCTGATATGGTCAAGGTAATCATTGAAACCGATATGACGTTGGACGTTGACGACGTCGGTGCACTTGCAGTGATACATGCGCTCGCGAACAGAAAAGAAGCCGAGTTGCTTGGAGTCAGCTTCAATGAAGTACATCCGGATGGAGTAAGAGGGATCGCCGCCATCAATGCTTGGTACGACCGAGCCAATACGCCAATAGGTCGGTTTGAAGGTACGCTTATAGACCCGGATGAGTCACGTTACCTAAATTACCTTGCGAAGATGATCAGGGAGACAATCGACGTGAAAGCACACAACGCGCTGGACTTTTATGAAAGGATTCTTAAATCACAACAGGATCAAAGTGTCACGATCGTCTCCCTTGGATTCTTGAATAACCTCGCTGACTTACTTCGTACTCATCCAGACTTAGTTCAACGAAAGGTGCGTCGCCTCGTAGCCATGGGTGGTCGACAGAATGACAACTTTAATTTCGTTAGGCACGGACTAGTCCACGAAAGCCAGTTCGTGATCGAAAACTGGCCAACACCGTTAGTAATTACAGACTTCGGCGGCAATCTACACACTGGGGCCTCCCTCTCGTCAACATCGTCTGACAATCCAATTCGAGAGGCTTACTTCAGATGGTTTGATGGTTCATTCAAGGGTCGATCAAGCTGGGATCAGATTGCTGTACTGGTAGGTGTGCGCGGTGAAATGGGAGGTTTTAGATTCGAAGGAAACATGACCGGTCGCCTGCGGAATGGATTTACATGGGTTATGGATGGGAAACATCGCTCATACGCTCGACCCACTGAATCTAACGATTTCTATCTCAACGAAATTGAAAGTCTCATGTCTGTTGAACCGCAGTCCCGCTAAAAACCCGACAACCCGCAAATCGGGAAGAAGGTTTCTACTAAGATAGATTTAATTTAAATTCAAATAGTTAAGCGGAAGTCCTGGCACGTCCCAATCCATCGCGACAAGCTGTCCGGTGGACGAGAGCGTAACGTATGCGGTCTTTAAATCTTCCCCGCCGAAACAAATGTTCGTCGTCAAACGGTCAGGCATCGATACGAATTTAGGTTCCCGCCCATCTGGATAAAGGGTTGTAATTCCTCCATCAATGAGCGTTGCAACGCATACGCCACCGTCGCTGTCAACCGCCAATGAGTCGAACATGAAATATGCGTTTCTCCCCTTAACTACCCGCCCGCCATCCGGGCGGTCTAGGCGCTCACCGGTCAGTTGACCGGGTCCTTTTAAGGGATAAGCCCACAACCGACCAGTCGGCGTTTCAGCAATATACAGTTCGTCGTTTCCGGCGGATAAACCGATGCCGTTCGGTGCCTCCAACGGAAAAATCACCTCTTCAATATGTGAACCGTCTGCTTTCGCATAGAAAACGCCAGTTCGATCTCGTTCGCGTGGTCGATTCTTGCCATGGTCGGTAAACCAAAACCCGCCTGTATCGTCGAACACGAGATCATTGAGGCCGCAGAGTCGAACACCATTAACGGCTTCATATAGGATATCTGATCGACCAGATTGGATGTCGACGCGTTCAATTCGACCACCAGAGTAATCGTCTGCTTGATCGCCCGGATAAGTACGACCAGGGCGTCTTATCCAGTTGAAACCACCGTTGTTGCAGATATAGCAGTCACCGTTGGGACCAATTGCGGCGCCGTTCGGACCTCCTCCGACCTGTGAAACAACCTCAATCGATCCATCTTGGTCAACTCGTGAGAGTGTACCTCGAGCTATTTCGACCACGATCACCGAACCGTCCGGCATCGCAATTGGACCTTCTGGGAACTGTAATTGATCGGTGACTACGTGCATGACGTGTTTGACCTCTTATTCCGTATAAATACTAGCGCTGCTTTTGGTAGCGTTCCTTGAATGAAATCGAGACGGTTGGATCGTGTCCGTAATACCCGTCTGTCGTTACTTACTGTAGAGATTTAACGCACGAATGAAACGCGTCATTGGCGTCGCTCAGATACTCATCGTACTTGCCCTTGTTACTGTGGCATCTTTGATCGCTTGTCGCGCGACCACATCCTCCGACACCACACCTTCGTTTCCGATGGGTCCACCGAGCGCGATGCAAGCACCACAGATAACCGTCGCAGTAGTACGCCCCGACATCATCAGCGCTACCGTAGAAGTGGATGCGACCGGTTCAATCGCGTACCGAACAGCCGTTTCAATTGTTCCACAAGTAGGCGGCCGAGTCATATGGGTGTCACCTGCGTTGCGGAATGGCGGCGAGTTCAACGCTGATGAGACAGTGTTTCGGCTCGATCCGATTGACGCTGAATTGAGCGTTCGCCAAGCTAAAGCTGATCTCGCCGTTGCACTAGCTGAAATGCATCTAGCGAATGCTCAACGAGATGCAGCATCGGAAAACTATAAGCTCCTCAATCCGGGTGCCAGCGTCCCTCCCCTAGTAGCTCAGGAACCTCAGATCGATCGAAGCCAAGCCGCGATCGATCGTGCGAAAGCTCGTCTTCTCGCAGCCGAGTTAGCTCTTAGCCGAACTGAGTTCAGTTTTCCGTTCTCAGGCCGGGTATTGACTACGAATGTTGGTGTCGGGCAGCTACTTTCGATGAACCAACCGGTTGGTCAGGTATATGACATCAATGAACTAGAGGCCGTTATTCCCGTCTCAACAATGGACCTAGATGCACTGGAACCAATCCAAGGTCGTCGCGCGCTCTTGGAATCGGATCACGGTTTCGTCGAGGCGGTTGTTGAACGTCAGAGTGCGTCGTTAGATGAACGTACACGTGCGTCAGCCCTATACGCGAAAGTTCAACCAACCGAACATGATCTAACACCCGGCAGTTTCATCAGGGCGAAGATTTTTGGTCGGCAGATCGATCAAGCGTTCGTACTACCTGAAGAAACGGAGCAGGCGAAGAGTACAGTGTGGGTCGTCAAAGAAGGTCTACTTTTGAGGCAAGAGATACAAATCCACGATCGACGAGAAGATGGTTTGCTCGTAAGTAGCTTCCCGTACTACGACGGGATCGTCACGGGTTCCATGCCAAATGTTGACGAAGGCGACTCAGTACGCATTGCAGGAATGCCGCAAACATGACACCTCTTGCCAACCAGATTAGAGAGCAATCCATTGACCATGGCCCAATGGGTTTTTTCGCTCGTAATGCCGTTGCGGCAAACTTGCTCATGTCGGTCTTTCTGCTCGGCGGATTGTGGATGGCAACCAACCTCAATTCAGCCGTATTCCCAACAATCAAACCAGGCATCGTTGCAGTCAACGTACCGTATCCCGGCGCAACGCCATCGGAAGTAGAAGAAGGCATCACGCGTCGCGTTGAAGAGGCCGTAGCCGGAATCCAAGGGGTCTACAGAGTTCAGTCGGTCGCTTCGGAAGGACGCGGCTCGATCAATGTTGAGCTGACAGATTTTGCCGATGAAGACGAGGTCTACGAAGACGTTAAATCCGCGGTCGATCGGTTGGTCGACTTTCCACCGCAACGCGCGGAGGAAGCGGAGGTAACGATCGCGGAAGCCGTAAGTAGCGTGATGCAACTGGTCGTCTCTGGACCTGTTCCTGAGACGGAATTAAGAAGCGCAGCGGAGTTTTTACAGGATGCCTTACTTGATCTTGACGGTGTGTCGCTTGTCACCCTGGACGGCGCTCGTGCGTATGAGATTTCAATCGAAATAAGTGAACGCACGTTGCGCCAATACGGCCTCACTCTCGAGCAAGTCGCGAATCGCATAAGACAGTACTCGGTAAACCTATCGGCAGGTGAAATCAAATCAAACGCGGGCGATCTTCTAATCAGAACGAATAAGAAGCTGATGACCGGTGCCGAATTCGAATCAATTCCAATACAAGCGCTTCCCAACGGTACGACTTTACTCTTAAGAGATATTGCAATTGTTCGTGACGCGTTCGTTGATGACCAGCTAAGAAATGAATTCAACGGCACGCCCGCGATCTTCGTTCAGGTAAGTCGCTCTGACTCGGAAGACGTTCTTGAAATAGCCGAGATCGTAAAGTCGAATTTGGACGGGATTGCCATTCCCTATGACGTTGACATTGAGATTTTCCAAGATCAAGCCGAAGTCTTGGAGCAGCGAATAGATCTTCTGGTACGTAACGGTATTCTTGGTTTTACGCTTGTTGTTACGTTCCTCGTACTCATGCTTGATCTGAAGCTTGCGATCTGGGTAGCGATGGGCGTACCAATTTCATTCCTTGGTGCGATGATCTTCTTCGCTCCTCTTGGCGTTGAGATAACCATGGTCTCGCTGTTCGGCTTAATCATGGTTTTAGGCGTCGTCGTCGACGACGCGATCGTTGTTGGCGAGAACATCGGCGCGGTACACGAAACCGGTTTACGCGGTGTCGGCGCGTCGATCGCCGGGGCCAAAGGGGTCTTTTCACCCGTGAGCATAGGAGTTCTAACCTCGATGGCAGCATTCGCTCCATTGCTGTTCGCGACGGGAACTTTCGGACAGATACTTGGGGCGGTACCGCTCGTTGTGATCAGCGTGTTGGTCATTTCGATGATTGAGGTTTTCCTGATTCTGCCAGCTCACCTATCCCATGAGAGTTATTGGAGCCGTTGGCCACTGAGTGTTTTGCAGTCCTTAATCGCATCAGGCGTACAGAGATTCCGCGATCGCATACTCGTTCCTGCGGCCGGCTGGGCCATTAAGCGGCGGTATTTGACGTTGCTGTTAGCACTGGGGTTCCTAGTCGCGTGCGGGTCGCTCCTCTATACCAACACAGTTCGATTTCTGTTCTTCCCCGACATCGAGTCAGATTCCGTCTCTGCAAACCTGACCTATCCTGTTGGCACGCCGTATGACAACACCGAGGAAGGTGCTGAGCTACTACGAAATGCGATTCTTCGCGTGAATGAGGCGGTTGGTGGTACTGAAATAGAGTCACTTAGTATGGTGGTTGGCGGTGGCCTTCAACTAGCCGGCGGTCCTGGAGGACCCGGTGGGGTCTCTCAAAATAGCAATCGAGCTCAGGTTATCTTAGAGCTCGCGGACGAGAGTATCCGAAAGAACAGTTCCGCGGAAATCGAACGATTGTGGCGAAGCGAAGTAGGCAATATTCCGGGCGCCGACTCATTGCAGTTCACTTCATCGTTCATCGGTGGCTCCAATATGGCGTATCAGCTAAGCCATCGTGAGAGCGATGTCCTATTACGCGCAGTAAACAGCCTGAAGACACGTTTAGCCGAGGTGGAAGCGTTAGTACAGATTACTGACGATTTCGATCTCGGGAAGCGTCAATTCGATATCGAACTAACACCAGCTGGCGAAGCTGCTGGTCTCACGAACCTCGACATATCGCGGCAATTGCGACAGAGCTATTTTGGTGAGGAAATCCAGCGGATTCAACGCAATCGCAATGAAGTGAAAGTAATGGTACGTTTGCCAACCGAGGAACGTAGCAGCACTCGCGACTTTGCTAATTCTCGCATTCGGCTAAACGACGGCACCGAGGTTCCACTCTTTACGGTTGCGCGAATCGAAGAAAACAGGAGTTTTTCTTCGATCACACGTATCGACGGACGACGTGTCGTCGAAGTAAGCGCGAGAATTGATAGCGTTCTACGCACACCAAATCAAGTCATCGCTGAGGTGAATGAGTTCGTACTACCGGACTTAAAGCAAGCGTTTCCGCGTCTCCTTGTAAGAGAAGCCGGTTTCGCTCAAGAACAAGCCGAGGACTTTATACAGTTAGGTTTGCTGGCTGTGTCCTCTATCCTGTTGATGTACATACTCTTGGCGAGCCAGCTTCGTAACTATTCCATGCCATTTACCGTGTTATCCGCGATCCCATTCGGAGCAGGCGGCGCGATTGTGGGACATTGGTTACTCGGCTTCGATCTTTCGTTCGTCTCGATTTTTGGAATCATCGCATTGAGCGGTATCGTCGTTAATAACTCCCTCGTACTGACCGATTTGTTCTTACGACTGCGTGCGGCAGGTATCGAATTTGAAGAAGCGATCCGAGAAGCCGTACGTGGTCGCTTCAGAGCAGTTTTCCTTACGACAGCAACGACGGCACTTGGTCTTACTCCTATGCTGTTTGAAACGAGCATGCAAGCTCAGTTTCTGATTCCAATGGCAGTTAGTCTCGCAACAGGCACCGTTTTCGCCGCCGTTACTACGCTCTTCATCGTGCCAAGTCTGATCCAAATCAGAAAGGACATCAAGTCACTATTTCGTATGCACGAGGATACCGCCGAACTTAAAAAGGCATTCAAACCTGCAGAAGAAAGAGAAATTGCGTTTGGTGCCGAACCTAAGGACGCTTCGACGGCTTCTCCTACAGGTGGAGGATTCACTAATGATCTCGCAACAGGTCCGGCAGAAGACCGCATTCGTTCCTAGTGATGCGTAATAGGTCTTATCGCATCAGAATCAACCGTGTATTCGTTGAAATCAAATCCGTTTACGGAAGTTGATTGTTGAGTCTGAAAGGTAGAATCCAATACCGATTATTCCTCCGTATGAAGAACTAAATCCATGAGCGATATGCGATTCGGCGCGTTTCTGGCACCGCACCACCCCATCGGTGAACACCCAACGCTACAGCTGCAAAGCGACCTTGAGCTCGTCGCCCACATGGATCGCCTCGGATTTGATGAGTTTTGGTGCGGAGAGCACCATTCGACTGGTTGGGAGGTCATTGCGTCGCCGGAACTTTTCCTTGCTGCAGCCGCAGAACGGACCCATCGTATTCGTCTTGGTACAGGAGTTGTGTCCTTACCTTACCACCATCCATTTATGGTGGCTCAAAGAATGGCGCAGCTAGATCATCAATCCCGTGGTCGGGTGATATTTGGCTCCGGACCAGGCGCGCTCCCGAGTGATGCGCACACGCTTGGTGTCGACCCGATGGTGTTGCGCGATCGTCAAGACGAAGCGATTGGCGTCATCCGCCAGTTGTTCGACGCGAACGAACGATTTACCGTAGAGTCAGAGTGGTTTACGTTAAGAGATGCGAAACTGCAGCTGAAGCCCGTGCAAAAAAACATGGAGTTTACGGTCGCGTCGTTGGTCAGCCCTTCCGGTATGACACTGGCAGGCAAACACGGGATCGGCGTTTTGTCGATCGGTTCGACTTCGCAAGCAGGTATTCAGGCACTTCCATTGCAGTGGAGTTTTGCTGAAGAAGCCGCTGAGAAACACGGTAATTCGGTCGACCGAAGCGCTTGGCGTCTTGTACTGAACTGGCATATTGCCGAAACTCGCGATAAGGCTCGCGAGCAAGCACGTGAAGGGTTATTCCGTCATAACAATGAATACACGGTTGGTACGCTAGCGGCGGGTCAAGGACAGATATTTAAGACTCCCGATGAAGCTGTGGATGTCATGGCGTTTAGCGAAGGAAGCGTCAGCGTGATCGGTACTCCAGATGATCTCGTGGCAAAGATCTACGAAATGCAGGAGCTGTCTGGCGGTTTCGGATGCGTCATCGGCTTCGCACATGATTGGGCAAATCGTGCGGATACGCTGAATAGTTGGGATTTAGTTGCACGATATGTCATTCCCGAAGTTAACGGTCTGCTACATGATTACCGTGAGTCAAATCAATATGTAATAGAGAATCGGGAAACCTGGATGCGCGCTGGTATGGCGATCAATGCGAAAATACAGGAGAATGAACGCGCTGCGGAAGCAATGAAAGCCGCACAAAACAAGAGAGCTGCCTCAGCACTTCAAGCTCACGCTTCGACTGAGATCGAGAAAGCTGCTTCTGATTCAGACTGAGTGTATTGGGACTTACTACTAAGGAAATGGTTGGTACGAACTAATACACTCCGCCTTCAAGACTCTCACCGAGCAAATGAGCTCCAACAGTCTGATAGTGAGATTCTCGCCCCTGAACTTGCTGCGTAATAACGTGAATGTCTTGAAACTTACGCTGGATAACGGTAGATTCGAATATCGCGTTCGAACCAGTTAAGTTGTAAACAATATCGACTACTTGCGCAGATTGTCTAATCGCGTGAGTACCGGCCAAGCGTAACTGCAATCGCTCGTCGAGAGAGATTCTGCTGTTACGTTGAACGTTCTCCCATACTCGACCGACAGTTTCATATAGAAAAGCTCTCGCGCCGCCAAAGAGACCTTCTGCGAGACCAATCTTGCTCTGCACGACTGGGTCTTGTGCGAGTGTCAATTTGCCGAATTGAGGTCTTTTCGTGTGACTTAATTCGATCACACTATCCAAACCAGAACGAGCCACACCAAGTGCGACGCATCCAAACCCGCACGCAAACAGCAACGATATTGGGATCTTGTAGATAGGTCCAGGTTCGATATGCGGGAGATCCATTCGCATGACACGTTGCTCTGGTACGAAATAGTCTTGGCAGGTAAAACCAAAACTTCCCGTTCCTCTGAGACCATGCACTTGCCAGTTATCGATCAGCTCGATCTCATCTTTTGGCAAGAAGTGCAGCCGCGGCGGATGACTTGAGCTGGTAACGAGTGCAGCTAGCCAATTCGCGTGTCTGCAACCACTAGAAAATATCCACTTGCCACTAAGTGAATATCCACCGGGCACAGATTTTGATGTCGCGTTGATTGGCGGACCGTTACCGCAACTCCCCTCGGGTACTCCCCAGATCTCACGTGCTAGCTCCTCGGGTTCTCGTCCCGCATTGGTTGCAAATACATTTCCTTGATTAATGCACCATCCCACGCTGCCATCCGCGTGTGCGATCGTAGATATGACGTCAAGGTATTCGTACCAATCCATCTCTTCGCCTCCAAGCCGTTTTGGGACTAGTAGACGAAGCAAATTTACTTGCTTGAGCTTTACGACGAGATCAATAGGAATCTCTCGATTTGCGTCGATCGTATCTCCTGCAGCAACAATTTCATCGTAGAGAGTCTTCGCGCGCGTGAGAGGTGCTGGTTGTGAATGTAATTGATTCAATTGGAGAGGACTAGCGACGGCTCTACTGTCAAGCTAGTTTTCGTTCAGGTAATTGCCTTGTTGATATCAAGCGATTTGAGGAAGGCAGTGAAATGCCGATCAGAATTGAGGCGAATTTTCGCATAGTTAGTTCGAACACCGAAATTGAAGGAAAGCACCGTTTATCCTCGGCGTATGTGTCTATTCGTAACCAACCCTCACATTAGAGTATCAGCCCGGATTGGGTTTGAAGCGATTCAGAGATGGTTTATATGTCATGTCGAACACTAGCTAGTCTCGCTTGACGCTTGAGAAAGTAGATTCGATTAACAAGCGATTCCAGAGCGGCAGAAAGAAAAAAAACAAGAGTGCGAACCCCAGATCGAGGTTCGCACTCTTCTTAGTCAAAAATCGATCTACCCTAAAAAGGTAGTGATCGATTTAATACCGTTGGTCAACCCTTAGAAAATCACTTCGAGATTGACGTGCATATAGCGACCCAGAGCGTCGAAAAATGCCGGGAACGTATTGCCGTTACCAGGAGCTGTACCCGCATCAGAACTGACTTGAGGGTCCTTGTCAAACAGGTTACTAATACCACCAGTCAGAATGTACGTGTCCGACGCGTTCCACTCGACAGTGAGATCAAAGTAAATTTCGCGGTCGAAATCAATCTCATTGGAACCAAGATCTTCCGTTTCACCAAGATAGCGCATCCCTAGAGAAACTCTGGTGTCATATTCAGTGTCCAAGGACAGCTTGTAATTTCCGCTCCAATCCGGTTGCGGATTCTTACCACACGAGAGACCCCAGTAGCCGACACACTCGGTGACCGGTTCACCAGGTAGTTCGATAAAGCTGGCTTCAAGCACTCGCGTAGTTACGCCTTCGAGTCCCATCGGACCAAGCGGTGAATCGAAGTCGTAACTGAAGATGATGTCGATGCCTTTCACCGACTCCTCGGTGATATTGGTGGTCTGGGTATCAATGTAGCCCCCTGAAAGCCACAGCGATCCAGTAACTGGATGGCGATGGATGTTGTCGCAAAACGTCTGGATGCCGGTTTCAAGACACTTGTCTAGCGAAGTAGCCGCGGGAACGGTACCTACCCCGTCTTCCAAGCTAATATCAAAATAGTCTACCGTTACCGTCACGCCACCAAAGAGGTCTGGAGTTAGCACCATACCCGCTGTAATCGAATTCGCTTCCTCAGGCCTTGTGTTCGGATTACCACCGAAGCGAATGTTGTATTGGTCGGCAGGCGATTTAAGATCGGTGCCGTACAAGGCAGGTGAAAGACCCGTGTTAGCACATTGTGCTTGGGTTGCGGTCATATTCAAACCGCATGGATCGTCAGGAAGGTCTGTCAGACTGTCACCCATGGCGGTATATAGTTCCGCCAAATTGGCGTGTCGAATGGCTGATTGGAACGATCCACGGATCGCAATTGCGTCATTTGCACGGAAAAACGCACCAAACTTATACGTATCGGTCGATTGACCTGTGGAATAGTCCGCGTAGCGATATCCGAAATCGACACTGAAGCTATCCAGAACGGGGATGCCAAGTTCCAGGAAGAACTCATCAACATCATATGCACCCGTCAACGGGACAGAAGCACCACCGGAACCAGCTCGGTCACCGGCTTTGTTTGGTGCGTCTGGACGAAAGTCCGTTCTTAGTTCCTTGGTTTCGTAACCGAGGGCAACAGATATCGCACTAGGTGCACCAGGCAAAGTCACCGGAGTTTCACCTGTCAGTACCCCCTGTAAGATGCGTTGTGAACCCGAACCGAGGATAAAGTTAGACTGAGCAATGTAGTCCTGCAGTTCCTGCCCGCCGTCGTGGACACCTTGAATGCCGCCGTCGCCAGGTAGACCGCCGCTGAACAGGTTATAGGGTACGCAATTTGGATCCGATCCGTCAAGAACAGAGACGCACGTAGGTACGCCATTGACGCTAACTACATTCACTGCACGGTTGATGTTCGTCACTGACAGGTCGTTTCGATATTCCTCTGCGAAGTCGACTTCGGATAATTGATAGCTAACGTCGTAGGACCACGTGTCACTGATGTCGCCACGCATTCCGAACGTTTGCGTGAGGTTGTCGTAGGTCCTGATGCTCTGACGCGGCAAGCCTTCTACGTTGCGCTTCAGCGAATACAACGGTGCGTGATACCCGACAATCTCGCCTTCGCTTACCGCTTGATCTAACCCGGAGATGTACTGTAAGGCTGCCCTACTCGTTGCGAAATCCGGAGCGTGATCACCACCCATGCCAATCCAGTTAGAACAGGCGACCTCGTGCTGCTGTCGGGACAATAGTGCGTTGTAACACGGCAATCGGTTGATAGCGCCGAACGTACCCGAGTACGCGATCTGCGCGTTTGACGCGGACCTCATCGATCGTACGCTGGCATATATTTCGGACACGTCGGTCAGTTCGAATTTGCCAAACAAGCCAGAATTCAAGCGATCGTCAGGGCGTTGGAAAAAGTTGGTCGGGTTGTAATTGAATGTTTGACCGGCGCGCGGTACAAACTCATCGCCTTGTACCTTCACGTCCAGACGCGTAACTTCTGGATCAACGTTGGTAAAACCTAGCGCGCCATACAGACCGAAATCAGCCCAGCGACCGGGTGGGATCGTTGAGGAGCCACCGCAAGCGCTCTTGCCTCTGGTCAACGCGCACGCAGACGTGTCGTAGTCACCTTGTAGGATTGGTCGGGTGTCAGTCTTTTCAATGAAGGCTGTGACATGACCGCGATCGTCGAAGACGGACCCACCGAATGCAATAGCAAGTTTAGTGGTTTCCCCAGTAGTGATGTTTTCAGGCGCGACTTCGTAATCGAATGACTCCACCAATTCACGCAGTGAGTTGTTGTCATTGGTGTGTTGATAGAAACTGTGAGTCACGTTGGCTTTGAAGCCTTCGAACTCATCATTGAGAATGAAATTGACGACACCTGCCACCGCATCAGAACCGTAAACGGACGACGCACCGCCAGTTAACACTTCCACTCGCTCAAGGAGCAAGGAAGGAATGCTGTTTAGATCAGCGCAATTGCCACCACCGGTGGTACCAGGAGCTAACCGCTGGCCGTTGAGCAACACCAAGGTGCGCGAACAACCGAGGTTGCGTAGATTTACGGTCGCAGTACCCGAAGCTCCGTTTGATGCCGTAATCGCTTGTCCAGGCGAGATTTGCGGCAAATCATTCAGATAGTCTTCGACCCGCGTGATTCCGCGATCTGAGATGTCTTCGACTTGAATCGTCGTGATCTGTGAAGAACTAACCACGTTAGCATCGCGAATACGCGTGCCTGTAACGACGACCTCTTCGATTTGGACTTCTTCGTCCTGAGCAAATGTTGTCTGTATTACGCCGTGACCAGATAGTATGACACCGCATAAAAGCAACATAAATAGCTTGTTAGTTCGCATTGTTTACAACCGGGTATGCGCACGTTTAGGGGGACAGTTTATTTGCAGAATTTAACTTAGGAGCATGCAAATGACTGAACCTCGAAAGAAAGGCCGTCAAGGTCATCGCTACAGTGATGAATTCAAGCGTGAAGCGGTGCAGCTGTTGACGAACACGCCGGCCACGGCGGCGGAAGTGAGCGCCCAACTCGGCGTCAGCGAAGGCACGCTATGGCGATGGCACAAGCTGTTGACGACACCATCGACGTCGGCTGAGCGCCCGACCTATGAGGAATTAGAGAAAGAAGTGGGACGGCTGAAGGTCGAGAATGACTTTTTAAAAAAGGCGTCGAGTTACTTCGCCTCACGCCAACCGACCGGTATCAGGTGATCGCGGCCCTCGACGACACCTACCCGGTGTCGTACATGTGTGAGCGCCTGGGCGTGACGCGCAGCAAGTACTACGCCTGGTGCCAACGTGGGGGCGCGTCCACACGGGAACTCGAGGATCGTCGCTTGCGCACGCTGATGCGTGTGATCCATGCCGAATGGGGCGGGATCTTCGGGTATCGTCGGATGCGTGAGATCCTGCGAACGCAGCATGATGAATGGCTCGGTGAGCGTCGGGTACGACGGCTCATGAAAGAGGCTTCGCTGTGGGGCGTACCCTTGAAGAAACGCCGACATCGGCGAGCCCGGGTGACCGCAGATGACGTCCCTGATCTCGTGCAACGCGACTTCGCAGCAGCGGATCCGAACACGATCTGGGTATCCGACCTGACCGAGGTCCGGACCGCGGAAGGCAAGGTGTGTCATTGTCAAGTTTAAATGTCCCATTTTTATCAATTTAATTTGTCCCACTTTTGTCAACTTAATCCTCTGCGGGGGAAGGCGGTGGGAGCGTAGCGACCGCCGCCTTCCCGGCGCTGTTCTGAGCCTGTTGTCGGGATGCCTTGTACTCCCGCATGCGGTAGCTGGCACCCTGGATATTCACGACATGGCAACGATGCAACAGGCGGTCGAGCATGGCGGCCGCCATCACTTCGTCGCCGACCACACCACCCCATTCCTCGAAGTTCTTGTTGGTGGTCAGAATCATCGAACCTCGTTCATGCCGGGCGTTGACCAGTTGGAAAAAGAGTCGGCCACCGTCTTCCGACAGCGGCAAGTAGCCGATTTCGTCCACGATCAGCAGCGCCGACCGCATCAGCAATGCCATACGACGCTTGAACGAACCGTTCTCTTGCGCCTGTCGCAAGGCATCCACGACTTCGACCAAGGTCGTGAAGTACACGCTCCGACCGCTGGCGATCGCCGCGATGGCAAGACTCGTCGCCAGATGCGTCTTGCCGACCCCCGGCGGTCCGCAGAACACCACGTTCTCGTGGCGCCGGAGAAAACTCAGTTCATGCAGACTTTCGAGCTGCGTCCGATCCACACTCGGTTGCAGGCTGAAGTCGAAATCGTCCAGGGTCTTGAAAAAAGGCAGCCGCGAGGTCCGTTGGGCACTGTCCAATCGTCGTTGCACCCGTAACGCGAGCTGGGCGTCCAGCAGTTCCTCCAAGGCGTGGGCGACGCTTAGGGCGCCGCCGTCCGCCCGGGCCAGAATATCGTCGACGATCTCGAGGGCGCCGGGCAACTTGAGGTCGGCCAGCTTGGCCCGGACCCGATCGCGACGGGTCATGGTGACAGCGCTCATCGGGTCATCTCGTCGTATTCGACCAGGTCGCGACGGGCGACTTCGATCCGTGCCACGACCGGCTTCGCAGCAGGCGGTGATGCCGCTACCGGTCGGTAGGGTCTAGGTGCCAACGGTCCCAGCGTTGACGCTTCGTCCCGTTCGAACCGAACCTGCGGTGCTTCCCCGATCGCACTGCACTTCCGCCGGTTGGCCACATCCTGCAGCCAACGATGCGCTTGGGTGTTGAGATCGTCGTCGCTGATGAAGGTCCGTCCGTAGTAGAAACTCTGGCGGACGTATCGAATCTGACGTTCGACCTTGCCCTTCGTCTGCGCCCGGTAAGGTCGACAGGCTCGAACCCGAAAGCCCCAGTGCGCGGCAAAGCGCTGAAACTCCTCGTTCAGCACGAGGGTGCCACCGACCTCGCGACCGTCGGACGTCACCACGGCCTTCATCTGATCGAACAGCAACTCCGTCGGGACACCGCCGAACGTCGTGAACGCCCGTTCCAGGCCGGTCATCACGGTGGCCATGGTCTGCGATGCGTAAAACGACAACCAGAGCAGCCGCGAGTAGCCGAGGACCACCACCAGCGCGTAACGCATTCCCCAAGCGGTTCGAAAGGTGCCGAAATCAACCTGCCCCTGATGCCCGGGGGGCGTCTCGAACCGCACCACCGGTGCCGGTTCAGAGGTCGGGCGCACGGCGCTGACATACGTCCGAACCTGACCATAGCCGCAGTCGTAACCGGCGGCTCGAACCTCTTCAAACAGACGTTGCACGGTCAACTCAGGATACGCCTGCAAGCGTGTCCGAATGATGTCCTTGTACGGATCCAGCTTCTGTATCCGCGGCTTGCGTGGCCGCGGCTTGGGTTCCGTTTCGGTCTGCCACCGCGTCACAGTACGGCGGCTCACCCCTAAGCGTTCCGCCACCGCCGCTTTCGTCAGGCCCGCTTTAAGCAATGCTTGCATGTCCATATGCGCACTCCAGTCGTACATCGTCTCCTTCCTTGGATCCAACTCCAATCGAGTGAAACGACATCATCTCATTCTTGTTGTGTCGCCATCGAGCGTCCGATCGCAACGTCCAAAATGTCCCATATGTGGGACATTTTTTCTTGCCATAAACGGGACAAATTAAGTTGACAACAACAAGGTGTACCTCTGCATCATTAAAGATCTGTACGATGGCGTGGTGGTGGCCTGGCAAACGGGATCACGTCAGACCGCCGAGCTGGTCACGGCCACGGTCGACCGGGCGGTGGCGTCACGCCTCGACGGTGAACGGCCGATCCTGCATTCCGACCACGGCAGCCAGTACACCAGCGAGGCGTATCGGGACTGTCTCGAACATCATGGCTTGACCATGAGCATGGGCCGGGTGCGAACGTGTGCGGACAACGCGTCCGCTGAAAGTGTGTTCTCGCAGTTGAAGCGTGAACTGGTCTATCGCAGTCGTTTTAGAACACGCCAGGAAGCGATCGAAAAGATCGATAGCTACTTCCTAAAGATATATAACCCGTTAAGGCGGGTTTCATTGAACCGCAACGAGCTGGAGCAACTTGCCAGGCTCGATGACGAGGAGCGAAGATATGAAAATGGCTTCGACCCTCTTACTTAATGTGTCCCCTAAAACGTGCGCAGTCCCACCCCAACGTTTGAACTGTGAATTATGGACTTTAGAAGTGGTGCCGAAAAATGAGACAGTTTTAACGATTGGTTTAAGATGTGTGGGACCCGTGATGTTTGATACAACGGGAGAAGCGCATGATCAGCAAGCGAAGTCGCCGGCGGTTCACGCCAGCGTTCAAGTTTCAGGTGGCATTGGAGGCGGTGAAAGGCGAACAGACGTTAGCTGAACTGTCGTCACGGTTTGAGATTCAGGCCTCGCAGATTCAGTACTGGAAGAAGCAGTTGCTCGAGGACGGTGCATCGGTGTTCGAAGGTCGACGGAAGACGAAGGCACCGGATGCCACCTCGGATCCGGCGGCCCTGCATCGCAAGATCGGGGAACTGACGATGGAGCGGGACTATCTCCAGGAAAAGCTGTCGCCCTGGATCGATCCGAACGACAAGCGATGATCGATGCGACGGCACCATTGTCGATCACGCACCAATGTACACTGCTCGCGATCTCGCGAGCCTCGTACTATCGCTCCAGGGCACCTCGACCAGCGGCTGCGGAGGCCGCGTTGAAACAGGCGCTGACATCGATCTATGAACGGCATCCCTACTACGGTAGTCGTCGTCTGCAGCTGGCGTTGCGGGACGCAGGCTGGGAGGTGGGTATCCGCCGGATCCGGCGTCTGATGCGGGAGCTGGGCTTGTCGCCGCTGCATCCACAACCTCGCACGAGTATGCCGAACAAGGCTCACAAGACGTACCCATACCTGCTTCGGGGACACGCCATCGACGCATCGAACGAGGTCTGGGCCGCGGATATCACGTACATTCCAATGGCGCGCGGTCACGTCTACGTGGTGGCGATCATGGACTGGCATAGCCGTCGGGTCCTCGCCTGGCGGCTGTCCAATACGCTGGACGCCGGATTCTGCGTGGAAGCCTTGCAGGAGGCGTTAGGGCAGTTCGGCAAGCCGACCATCTTCAACACCGACCAGGGCTCGCAGTTCACGAGCGAAGCGTTTCTGAACGTATTGCGAAGTCGGCGCATTCAGATCAGCATGGACGGTCAGGGACGTTGGCGCGATAACGTCATGATCGAACGACTATGGCGGTCATTGAAATATGAATGCGTGTTGCTCCACGCGTTCCGGGATCCGCACGAAGCACGGCAACGCATCGGCAGCTGGTTCGATTTTTATAACAAAGAGCGACCTCACCAGGCGCTGGGCGATCGCACGCCGGTTGAGGTATACGAAAATGACTTAAGGAAAGCGAAACATGCCGCATAAATATGTTTCGTCGACAATGTTCACCACCCCCATGGGGGTGGTGAGATGGGTTCGATTACAGCTTAAATCGATCGAAAAGCTGTCTCACGAAACTGCACCACCTGTTTTATTACAGAAAATTCATACTCTTGAAGACAATGGATTTCACGATTTTCTCGGCGTTTTTTAACGGCTTTTTAGACCGAACTCTAATGCAGTGAAACGTTACGCGATAAAACAACTACCCCACAAGCAAAATCGTTTCGATAAGGAACTTCCGAGATAGGATCGCTCATCCGGTAATCAGAGGGCAAATCCCATGACATACGGTGTTAATGCCTGCGTTCTATAAGTCTCGAAACACAGCGATGCACTCGTGAAAAACAAGACCCGTAACGGTCCGCTTATTCTGTGCGACACACTAATACGAGCTGCGCCGAACAATCTATGCGTACTTCCACGAAATAGGATATTTCTACCGCACAACTTTCAGAACGCCTCATCTGGTTCTCCGTCCCAGTAGTCTAGAGGATCGTTCGCACGACCGATGTAGCGGAATTGATTGGATTCATCGTCGGCACGTGTACCTACTCCGAACTTGCCACTATCAGGATATTCACATACATCTGTCCCAGCCTTCGTGGAGATCGCGATATATCGAAGTGTTGTATCGCCAATATTGGTGAGCTTGTGGGCAAATTCTGGACCACCGCAAGGCGCACCTAAAACATCGCCGGTCTCGACTTCATACACGGTGGAACCGAACCGATAACGTCCCTTCCCTTCGAGTATGACAAACATCTCTTCTTCTACATGATGCACGTGGAACGGACAAGAGGTTTTTCCGGGTGGTACTTCAATATATGTCGCGCCGAGTTTTTGAAGACCGATGGATTGAGCAAGCTGTGCGTCCGCACTAGCGTACGCGTTACCTCGCTTGAACGGCGTAAGTGAAACTTCCGCAAGTTTTGCGACTGGATTCATGGTATTACAGATTTTGAGAATGATCGTAGTTTATGGGATCGGCACACGGTAGAAAACGATCGAGCGACAGTTCCACTCCCGACGGACTCTACCTAAACGTAATTGTCAAATCGACTAAAAATTTAGCTAAATAAATCAATCAGTTAACGTGTCGTTCTCGACACATGCCTTACGTTTTATACCGGAGACATGGTTTACACAATTTGGCATTTGGGAGTATCCCGATGCCGTGGAAGGAGTGTAAACCAATGGACGAACGCCTGAAGTTCGTTGCCCGTCTCCTTGAAGGCGAAAAGATGGCACCACTCTGTCGTGAATTCGGCATCTCGAGGGTGACCGGTTACAAGATTTTCAATCGCTACAAACACAGCGGTCTTGAAGGCCTTCAAGACCGCTCGCGCCGACCTTATCGGCATGCCAACCAGCTTCCGTTCCAGATCGAGCGGACGATCGTGCAACTCAAGCGTGAACATCCGACCTGGGGTGCGCCGAAGCTGCGTGACAAGCTGATTCAGGATTACCCCATGATCAAGCCGCCTGCCAAGAGCACCGTGCATGCCGTGCTCGATCGCCACGGTCTGGTGACCCATAAGAAACGGCGGCGCTACAAGCCCAAAGGCACCTCGTTGCAGCATGTCCGGCAACCGAATCAACTCTGGTGTGCGGATTACAAAGGCGAGTTCAAGCTCGGCAACCAACAGTACTGTTACCCGCTCACCATCACGGACTACAGCTCGCGGTACCTGCTGGCCTGTGAAGGCCTGGCCTCGACCAAGCGGGACTTCGCGTTCGCCGTCTTCGAGCGTGCGTTCAAGGACTTCGGCGTGCCGCAGACCATTCGCACTGACAACGGTGTGCCGTTCGCCTCGCCTAATTCCTTCTTCGGCTTAAGTGCGCTGTCCGTCTGGTGGCTCCGCCTCGGCATTCACATCGAACGCATAAAGCCCGGTCATCCCCAACAGAACGGGCGCCATGAACGGATGCACCTCACCTTGAAGAACGAGACCACCAAGCCCGCCGCGTTCAACTTTCTACAGCAACAGGAACGTTTCGACGACTTCATCGAGGTTTACAATCAGCGACGTCCTCATCAGGCGCTGGGCGGCAAGTACCCGGGGCAGCTCTATACACCTTCAGCGCGACCGTATCACCCACCCGAGGAACCAGACTATCCCTATCATGACCGGACCGTACGCGTGACCCATTGCGGCCGGATCTGCATCGGAAAGCGGAAAATCAGCCTGAGCCGTGCCTTCGCCAACCAGGTGGTAGGCATCAGGGAGGTGGCCGACCGAATCTGGCTCGTCAGCTTCCTAACTTATGACCTTGGGTTCTTCGATCAGGATGAAGCAAGGGTCGAGCCCGCCTCGAATCCCTTCATCATCACACCAGGAAAACTGTAAACCATGTCTCCGGTATCAACTGTAAACCATCTAACCGGTACGGACCACGTATAAATGGCGGAGCGGACGGGACTCGAACCCGCGACCACTGGCGTGACAGGCCAGTATTCTAACCAGCTGAACTACCGCTCCGAAAGGACAAATCTCTGCTGAAATCGCAGTTATTTTGCTTGGTGGGTGTTGCAGGGGTCGAACCTGCGACCTGTGGCTTGTAAGGCCACCGCTCTCCCAGCTGAGCTAAACACCCACTCGATAGCGGGCGCAATTTTACTAACGTGAAAGCCTAGATGATCTTCCTGACAACATCGGAAGAATCGCGATTTGTCACCAGTACACAATCTTCAATCGCTAACATAATGGCACCCTCTTACGATATTGACGAAGGAACAATCTACCAATGACGACCGTCACTGACGATCTAATCGAGCAACTAAAAGAACTGGATACACCAACCATATGTAATGCTTTAGAGTCGGTGGTGCCCCAACGTCGCGGCTACGGTTACACCACGGATCCACTCATATGCACCCGTCCCGAGCTCGGAAGCATGGTTGGCTACGCACGTACTGCATGCATCCGTGCCATGCACCCATCAGACGTTCGCGGCGAAGCGCTCGCGATTTGCAGCATGGTTACTACCAATACATTGATGACGGTCCGAAACCTGCAATCATTGTGATCCAAGACTTAGATGGCGCGTCACGTGGCTACGGCTCTTACTGGGGAGAGGTGAATAGCAACATCCATTGCGGATTAGGTTGCGTAGGCTTAGTCACCGACGGTAGCGTTCGCGATATACCCGATATTGCGCCGGGTTTCCAAATGCTCGCCGACCGAATCGGGCCTTCACATGCGTTCGTTCATCCAGTCGCATACGGAGGCGACATAAACGTTGCTGGGATGCGCGTATCTAGCGGTGATCTTATCCATGCCGATCAACATGGTGCCGTAGTGATTCCCAATGACAAAGCACACGAAGTACCTGATGCGGCGGCTGCGATCGCGCGTAGAGAACGTGTCATCATCAATGCGGCACAGGAAGATGGATTCGATTTCGATCGGTTGAAGAAAGCTTGGGGAGACGCAGCTGAAGTTCACTAGGTCGTCAATATGACAGCAGTTCAACCTTTCACCCTAGCGGATCTGAACGGTACCGACCACAGCGTACCAACCGGTACAAAAACACTGTTGTGTTTTGTGAAGGAAGACTGTCCGACCTGTAATCTTGTTGCGCCGCTATTGGAAGCAGCACACCAGGACGGCGACGCGGACGTGTTACTCGTCGGACAATCATCTGACGGTAACGAGCTGCTTGCAAAGAACCACGGCCTTTCAGTTCCTTTACTAGACGACTCAACGTTGATTGTGTCATTCGCGTACGAGCTCGATACCGTACCCCACGCAATACTCCTTGATGATGTCGGCGAACCGATCAAAGAAGTCATTGGTTTCGACAAGTCTGAGTGGCGTGAGCTGCTCTCTGAGGACATCAGTGACGTTGAGATCAACTGGAATGATCTTCCAGAGTGGCGTCCTGGCTGTGGGTCGTTAACACAAGATCCGATCATCGCTGAACGCCTGCGAGCTGAAGCGGAGAACAGCCCACTGCGCGCCCGTCGCATAGAAATCGCTTCACATGACGACGTTCATGAGTTTTTATTCGATCAGGGATTTACGGACGGTCTCCCCGTTGTTCCTCCCACACCAGAGCGTGTCATCCGCATGCTTGGCGGTACAGATTGTGATCCACAGGATGTGGTTGCAACCATTCCGCCTAATCTTGCACCCGCGACTGTTGAGAAGATTGCGATCAATGCGGTGCTAGCCGGGTGTAGACCTGAGTATCTGCCTGTCGTTATCGCCACGATCGAAGCGATGTGCACAGACGAATTCAACTGCCACGGTGTATTCGCGACGACCATGGGTGGAACCCCCGTTATGATTCTGAACGGTCCAGTACGACATGCACTGGACATGAATATGAAATTGTCTGCGCTAGGTCAAGGAACACGAGCAAATGCCGCGATTGGGCGCGCAATTCGTCTCGCGGTACGAAATATCGGCGGCGCTAAACCTGGCGGTACGGAACGCTCGACACTGGGCAATCCCATGAAGTTTACGATGTGCTTTCCCGAATGGGAGGAACGTAGTCCATGGGAACCTCTACATGTCGAGCGCGGTTTCGAACCTGAAGATTCGGTCGTATCGATCTTCGCGATGTCGAGCGGACCCGCGCAAGTCGTCGATCAAACATCGCGCTCTGCAGAAGCTCTAGTTGGTAGTTTCGCGCTTTCGATGCGAGCAGTTCACGCTGTCAAAGCGCATCGTGCCGGGGACACCATCTTGGTCATCAGTCCGGAACATGTGGACACAATTCAACGTGATGGTTGGTCCAAGGCAGACATACGAGCGCGTATTCAGGAAGTATCTAGCGTACCATTCCGCGAGCTCATTGCCGACTCAACGAGTGGCGTTGGCATGCCTGCACAAGCAGCAGCCAACATGACCGAAGAAGAGTTGTCTCGTCCAATACCAAAATTCGCATCGGAAGATCGCATTCACGTCGTGGTTGCGGGATCTGAAGCGGGTAAATTCTCAGCCGTGTTTCACGGCTGGGCAAGTGGCAGTATGGGATCTATCCCAGTGTCGCGCAAAATTACCATGTGAACTTCACGGAGGTTATACATGAACACCATTCTTGATCCGACCGACGAGCGTACGCCAGTTGCACGTTCGATCACGACGCGAGCGGAGCGTCTTGAAGGTCGGCTCGCGTTACTAGATATTCGTAAACCGCGAGGCAACATCCTGTTGGATCGGCTGGAAGAACTGTTGGCGGAACGCTATCCGAAGCTAGAGGTTAAGCGTTTCGAAAAACCAACATTCACGAAACCAGCACCGACGGATGTACGCCAGAACATCAAAGCGAACGCAGATCTAGTCGTTGAAGGACTAGCTGACTGAGGGTCCTGTACCACGTGCAGTTTGCATGACACGGTCTGGTTTGAAATCCAGGGGATTCCCGCAGTCAGTATCGCTTCAACGGAATTCGTTGACGCAGCAGAAACCCAGGCGCAAGCTCTAGGGATGGATGACGCGAAGTGCGTCTTCGTTCCGCACCCTATTCAGGATGCAACAGATGAAGAGATGCGAGTGAAGGCAGAAGCGTGCGTCGATGAGATCGTCGCGGCTTTAACTCAACAATAACTTCAACCGATCGTACCGGCGTCGTATAGTGCGTCGATGCGATCGGTTTCTATATCAAACTCCCGAAGTATTTCGCGCGAGTGTTCGCCCGGGTCCGGCGCGGCGCGATTGAACCTCTCTGCATGCGGGTGCGCAGACATATTGATCGGCGAGCGGATGAGACTGACATCTCCAAGTTCTTTATGTGGCGCGTTTCGCGCCATTTTTAGATGTCTTGCTTGAGGATTTGTAAACCCTTCGCCAACATCAAGAACAGGACCGCACGGAACGCCGTTTGCATTCAGTTTTTCGACTAACTCATCAACTGAGAAACTCACCAACACTTCGTTGATCGCTTCTTCAAGTACATCGCGATGTTTATTCCGGTCGCGCGGCGTAAGGAAGCGCTCATCGCCTCGCAACACGGTATCCTCTATCGCGTCCAAGAAACTACCCCACATACGCTCAGTCGGTGCCGCAATGTTCACATACCCATCCTGACACTGAAACGTCCCCATTGGAAAGTTCGTCGGATGGTTGTTACCTTGTTGCTTCGGCACATCTCCCAGCATCGTAAATCGGGCACCTTGAAAGTCGAGTTTGCACAGCATGCCTTCAAGCAACGACGTGTGAACCCACTGCCCTTCGCCGGTTTTCTCCCGGTGAATCAACGCGAGCAAGATACCCTGACCTAGGAACATTCCTGCAGTTGTATCACTGATCGCGATGCCGGCCCGTACCGGACCTCCGCCAGGATGACCCGTAATCGACATTAGTCCTGACATGCCTTGCACTATTTGGTCTACGCCTGGTCGATCGCTATATGGACCATCCTGACCAAAACCCGAGATACTTGCATAAATCAACCGTTTGTTGTGTTGTGCGAGCGTGTCGTAGTCAACCTTGAGCTTGTGTTTCACCGGTGCGCGGAAGTTCTCAACCACGACATCAGCATTTTTAACCATCTCGATGAACAGGGCATGTCCTTCATCATGCTTCAGGTTGATACACAAACCACGTTTGTTGCGATGAAGGTTCTGTTCATCGGGACCATGTCGACCTCCCGTGATGGAGCCGGATTTGACAGGTGGCGGTTCAATCTTGATGACATTTGCACCCCAATCAGCAAGTAATCGAACGGCGGTAGGACCTGCGCGCGCGATCGTTAAGTCAAGTACAGTAATGTCCGCGAGTGGCAGTGAGCTGATGGAGTCTGGCATGATTCGAAATTAAGGATTAGTCCGAGTCCGTAGGAAAGCGGGTGCAATCTGGACTTCATTGCCTTGTGAAGGTGAATTGGGGATATTCTGCGAAAGGACAAGCGAACAAATCGCAAATGCTGCACCAATCAGAAAAACCGCCTCGTGTGATTCCAACCAAATGCTGCCAAGGATGACAGGAATGATGACCGCAGCAATGTGATTAATCGTAAACGACACGCCTGCTGTCGATGCTATGTCCGCCGGCTCAGCAATCTTCTGGAAGTAGGTCTTGATTGCGATACCCATCGCAAAGAAAAAGTGATCCAATACATACAGCAAGCCTGCTAACCACGAAGATTCGACGAAAGCGTAACAGCTGAAAATGACAGCAAGACCAACATACTCAACCGTAAGTGCCCGTCGCTCGCCAATCCGTCCTATCCAAGCGCCAATACGCTCAGCTGCAAGTGCGTTCACTAAGTGATTGACGAGCAGGAGTGCAGTCATATTGGCGACAGAAAAGCCGAAGCGTTGAACTAGCAAGAATCCGGCAAACGCCACAAAAATCTGTCGGCGCGCACCGCTCAAAAACGTTAAACCATAGTAGAGCCAGTACTTACTGCGTAGGACGATGTGCTTGCGTTGTTCAACTCGTGTCCTAAATCGAGGTGCCGCGACAGCAAGGAATAACGCTAACGTCAGCACGATACCCCCTGCGATTGCATAGATGGTTGAGTAGTCGAAGTTCAACCACTTCACGAGCGCGAATACGGTCAAAAAAGTGCAGAAGGCGGTGATTGAACCCACGGATATGAGCGCGCCTAATAACCTCGGCGCAACTCGTTTAGGCAACCACTGTAATGAGAGTGACTGACGGACCGTTTCAAAGTAGTGGAATCCAATCGACATTAAGACGACAGCGAAATAAAGTCCGTATATCGTCGGTAGAAATCCGGTTATCGCAATTCCTATACCGAAAACTGCTAACGCAATGACAGCGAAGACCTGCTCTCGGAGGATAAACAGAATGAAAACTGCGGTGAAAGCGAGAAAGCCAGGCACCTCGCGGATGCTCTGCATGACACCGTTTTCAAAGCCATTGATGCCGATTTGCTCAACCGCGTAGTTATTGAGTAGCGCTTGCCACACCGACATACCTATCGGCATTGCGATGCTGGCGATCACGAGAAACGCGAACGGAGATCGAATCCGCTTCTCCATCATCGCGGAAACGCGAGACATCGTTGAGCTAATCAGCGGACCAACCTAATGTATGAGCATTCATGTTCTACTTCGGGTGATATCCGTATCACCCGTTCTAGCGATATGTTCAGTCAGGTAGACCGAGGATTCGCTTCGCGATGATGTTCAACTGAACCTCAGACGTTCCACCCTCAATCGAATTGGCTTTTGAACGCAACCATTGACGTGTGACGCCGAGGTCTGCTTGATCAAATTCCTCGCCAGTCCAACCAAGACCATTCACACCCATCATTTCGACAAGTAAGTCGTATCGGTTCTTATTTTGTTCTGTACCGTAGTACTTAAACAGCGATGACATGAATGTTGGAGCTACGCCTGCTCGAGTCTCTTCGCCTGAACGTCGGGTAGTCAATCCAAACGCATGATCATTCATCCGGTGATGGGAAACTCTATCACGAAGTTCCGCTTCTGCGATCTTCCCGCTTTCTTCGCCAACGCACTCTTTCGCGATTTCGTCGATGGTCTTAGCACGCGGACCACCGCCGCCACCACCAATTCCTCCGATCGAGGTTCTTTCATATTGAAGCAGACGTTTGGCGACCGTCCATCCTTTATTAACCTCACCTACGATATGACTTTTCGGTACTCGTACATCGTCCAGAAACGTCTGGCAGAAAGGCGACGCGCCGCTGATTAGCAGAATCGGCTTCACGCTCACCCCCGGTGATTTCATATCGAACAGAATGAAACTAATCCCTTCATGTTTTGGCGCATCTGGATCAGTCCGAATCAGGCAGAACATCCAATCTGCATGGTCTGCGCCCGAAGTCCAAATCTTCGACCCATTGATGATGTAATCGTCGCCATCAGACACCGCGCGGGTTTGGAGACTAGCTAAATCGGAGCCTGAGCCAGGTTCGCTGTAACCTTGACACCAAACGATTTCCTGACGAACAATCCTTGGCAAGTGCTGCATGCATTGCTCTTCGGTACCGAATTCGAGCAACGCAGGACCGATCATCGTCAGACCCATACCCCCAACACCAACGACTGCGTGATTCTTACGCAGCTCATCCTGTAGGATCGCAATTTCCTGCTTCTCCAAACCGGCTCCACCGTATTTGGTTGGCCATGTAGGCGCGGACCATCCTCGCTCGAAGTACTTATGCGACCAGTCCTGCCAATCGTCTCGTGTCGCCTGCTGGCCCGGAGTGCGAATGCTCTCAGGACAGTTTTCAGCGATGAATGATTGGATTTCCGCTCT
This sequence comes from Candidatus Azotimanducaceae bacterium, assembly GCA_965220235.1. Taxonomy (GTDB): domain Bacteria; phylum Pseudomonadota; class Gammaproteobacteria; order Pseudomonadales; family Azotimanducaceae; genus Bin55. Next base: position 1,963,993 of record OZ244815.1, read on the forward strand.
AAATTCCATTTTCTGTATCTCCTAGCTCTGGATTTCGACCCCACGTGCAACAACGCAAACTGGCTTCTGCAGGACGTCTAAATCCTTCAATGGATCACCTTCAACAAACACCAAGTCGGCAGCAAGACCGACCTTGATCGCGCCTGTCTCGTTGTGAATGTTAAGTGCACGCGCGGCGTTACTAGTCGCGGTTCGCAAAACTTCGACAGGTTGCATATCCGCATACTGGGCAAACACCGGTAATGCTCGAGGTAAGTCATTGTGCCGTACGTTCGGGATACCGGCATCCGTTGATGCGATGAACTGCACACCTGCGGCCTTCATTTCTCGAAACTGTTGCCGCACGACCCCAAGATGTGCGGGGGTGAACTGCATGAAACGTGACCAGTTCGCATTAACGGTTGGCGAGACCCAGGTTTTACGTGCTGCCATTTCGACGACTACATCATGCAGGTAATCGCCTCGGCGACCATCCTTGTCCATCCAGGAACAGTGTTCGACAGTATCCACGCCTGCATAGACTGCATTCGCAATGCCTTCACTGCCATGACAGTGCGCCGCGACCGCGAAATCTCGATCGTGGGCGTAAGAAATGATGTCAGTTAGCTCATCCTGAGTAAATTGCGCACGGCCAGGATGGCTCTTAGCGGTGAACATTCCGCCAGTTGCCATGATTTTGATTAGATCGACGCCTTTCTCGCTGTTTCGATCGACCACCTGGTGCGCTTCATTTGCGTCAGGTACATCACCACCCCAAAAATGACAATGACCTTCTATTGAAGTTATCGGACGGCCAGCGCACAGTAATCGTGGACCTTGAATCTCACCATTGTTGATCTGATCGCGTAATTCCAACTCGAGCCAATTTCCGCCGCCAAGATCGCGTGCACACGTGATACCTGCTTTGACCATGTGCTTAGCGCGCTCAGGCATCTTCTTCCTAATGTCATCATCTGACTGAGCAAGTTGCTTTTGAACGTCGTGGATACTAGGATCTAACACCATGTGCACGTGACTATCAATCAAGCCTGGCAGAACTGTCAAGCCAGCACAATCCTTTGCCTGTGGATGCTCTATCCCAACACCAGTAATGCGGTCGGATTCGATTGTCAACGAGGTCTCAGGTCGATACGTACCCCCTTCCCCGTCCCAAATCCGAACGTTCTTATACGCAACCATTGACGTCATATGAGTCGACTGACAATTTCTTAGATGTAACGAGTCAGTTTTATGAGATTGTCTAAGTTTGACAATTTAGAAAACCAATCGCCCCAAGCTCTCCGCAACGCAACAAGGCTTTTCTTGTCCTTCAACTTCGACGACGATCTCATTCATCGTTTCAATCATGCCGCCTTTGATTTCGACTCGCTTGAGTGTGCTTTGTGTCCGAATCTTGGCACCGACCGGTACTGGTGCTGGAAACCGCACCTTATCGAATCCGTAGTTGATTGTCAGCTTCTGACCTTCAAGCCGTGGACCTGTTTCAACGACCGATCTCGGCAGGTGTCCCATGATCGATAAAGTCAAGTGACCGTGTGCGATGGTCGTGCCAAATGGACCCACTTTCGCGCGTTCTTCATCAATGTGAATCCACTGGTGATCCATCGTTACATTCGCAAAGTCGTTTATTCGATCCTGAGTCACTTCAAACCAATCGGTCGGCGCTGAGGACTCCCCGATTCGTGCTGTAAGAGTGTCATATGCGTTTTGCAAGTTGTCTGACATAACAGAAGCTCCTGCTGATAATTCGAGGGATAACCCTTCTATCTTATTCGCGCAGCTTATACAGGAGAACTCATGCTACCCGCCGACTATTCAGAACGTGTTTATGCCGGTGTCGTGGGAAAGATCATCGGTGTATACCTCGGTCGCCCATTCGAAGGATGGACAAATCAACGTATCGAAGAGCAGCTCGGTGAAATCGACTACTACGTGCACGACAAAGTCGGCGTACCGTTGATCGTGACCGACGACGATATCTCGGGTACGTTTACCTTCATTCGTGCTCTTGAGGATTACGGCTACGATCCACAGCTAACACCCAAGCAGATTGGTCAGACATGGCTGAACTATCTCATAGAAGGACGTTCAGTTTTGTGGTGGGGCGGTTTAGGTAACTCAACGGAACACACTGCCTATCTTCGGCTACGCGATGGTATCGACGCACCGCAGAGTGGCGCGATCGAAACCAACGGTAAGGTCGTCGCTGAGCAGATCGGCGCTCAGATTTTCATCGACGGTTGGGCGATGGTGTGTCCAGGTGATCCGGAACGAGCCGCTGATTTCGCGCGTCGTGCAGGATCGGTTTCGCACGATGGCGAGGCGGTCTATGGAGCACAGGTTCTGGCGGCCATGGAAGCGCAAGCGTTCGTCGAAACCGACATTGACAAATTGATCGATGTCGGCTTGGACCAAATCCCGGCAGATAGCACACTCGCGAAGATGATTCACGACATCCGTCTTTGGCACTCTGAAAACCCAGGCGACTGGCGTTCAACGTTTCGAAAGATCCAGGAGAACTACGGCTACGACAAATACGGTGGGAACTGCCACATCATGCCCAATCACGGATTGATCATCATGTCGTTACTGCATAGTGATGGTGACTTCAGTGAAGCGCTGAAGATCGTGAATACCGCAGGTTGGGACACTGACTGCAATTCCGGCAATCTGGGTTGCTTGATGGGGATTCGTAACGGACTTGAAGGTATTGATGCAAATACAGATTGGCGCACGCCTTTCGCCGACATCTGTTATCTGCCAACTGCCGATGCCAGCGGAGGTGTGTCGGACGCGGTTGCACAGGCACAACGAATCGTGCAGATTGGAAGTGAGCTAAACGGCGCAACGTTTACCGAGCCTAAGAACGGTGCAAGATACCACTTCTCGTTTTCAGGATCTGTACAAGGTTTCCGCGGAACCCAGTGTGAAGTAGAGAACCAACAGAAAAGCGACGGTTCTCGAACCCTCGCTATCCACTTGGACCCACTAAAACCCGGCGACAAGGCATTCGCACTCACTAACACATTCATTGAATCGCTCGATACCGCGAAATACTTCGAACGTCGTGGGTATGGCTTGATGACGAGTCCCAATCTGAATCCAGGTCAATTACTTAAAACGCAGCTGACGCTTGCGAAGGAAGCGTCATCAAGTGCCGAAGTCTCACTTTGCGTTGGCGTATTCAATGAAGAGGACCAAACGGTTGTCTTACACGGACCTTCCATTGAGATCGCTCCGGGTGAGACGCAAGTACTTTCATGGCAGGTACCTTCTACGGACGGCTACCCGATATCGAGCACAGGTATTGAGATTAGTAGCGCATCATCCGAATCAACCATTCTGATGGATTATTTCGATTGGGAAGGTACGCCGGAACTCGAACTGGGTCGTCGAAAAGGTACGATGTGGGGTCGTGCTTGGGTGAATGCGGTGGATACCTATCAACCGTTTTATCCAGAGAGCTTTAGGCTTATTCAGAACAAGGGTACCGGATTGCTCCTATACGGCAGCCGGGATTGGACTGACTACGTGGTTGAAGCAGACGTGACCCCTCACCTTGTGAAGCGTTCTGGTATCGCCGCGCGTACGCAGGGACTACGGCGTTATTACGGTTTGGTCGTAACCGAGAAAAACCAGGTTCAGCTAGTCAAGGAATTAGATGGCACACGGATTCTCGATGAAGCGGCACTTGATGTGAAATTTGGGACAACGTACCAGCTAAAACTCACGGTCAATGGCGAGCGCATCGAAGGGTACGTGAATGGGGAGAAGTTGGTCACCGCAAACGATGCTTCGCTAACGCAAGGTAGTGTCGCATTGGTGATCGATGAAGGACGTACGGCAACACAAAAGGTATCTATTTCAAAGGGTTAGATCTAGTTCTTAAGAAATCCCACACTCCGTTTTCATGGCTTCGCAGAATGCAACGATCGCTTCTCGCAGGTCTCGTCGACGATCCTCACCAGCACTCTCTGTGAAGCAGAAAGAAAGACGCAATTGATCGAAGCCAGCATTCGGAGAACGCTGTAGGAAGTCATTTGGATAGAAGCCATACATAGGTACAACAACAACGCCGTATTTTTCTACCAAGCCGTTAGTGAATGTATCGTCTACACGAACGACTGGGTTTCTAATTGTGAACGCACTGAAGAAACCTGCTTCTGGTTCGGTCCAGTCAAAGTGATCTCGATTAGCGCCTAAACCCTCCGTTAATCCACTGAGTACGATTTCACGATTCTCTCGATACACCTGAAGTTTCTCTTCGGCGAGAGGCCACAGCGATTCTCTCACCGTTCCATCGTCGTTTCGCAACAACGCTTCAAAAGTCAGCAGCGACAGTGGATTATGAAACAGGATCGCGCCACTAGACTCGGAAAGGAGGAGCTCCGTCAAGGAGATGTCCGCTCCATTTTCAACGCTTACGGTAGCTTCTGAGTAAACGAAACCGACACGAGGTCCCGGTAGGCCGATCTTCGAACCGGTGAAAAGATGAACCGTACGCTCAGGATCGATCGCAATGAATGGGCGATTGGCTTTACGATCGCTGTTGTAGTTAATGTATAGATATGGTGCGTCTTCCGCAATCAGGATGTTCTCTTCTTCGGCAACTCTGAGCAATTCTTGCTTTCGAGTCATACTGAACGAAAAACCGGCCGGGTTATGTCCATCTGGAACTGTGTAGTAGAACGGCACGAGTTTACCCTCTGCACGCGCGTTGCGGATTTGCGCTCGAAGCGCATCGGGGTCCGCGCCTTCTCTATCCATAGGGATGCTGTAGATGGTGGCTTGTTGATTCAGCGTTGCTCGTGCAAGGAAACCTGCGTACGTCGGTGCATCAGTGATGTAGGCGAGATCTGCTCCGATGCGTTCAAATACTGAACATAAAAGTGCGATACCACCAGTTGCGCCGATCGTCGGTATGAGCCGACCCGCATCAATCTGTAGACCCCAGTCACTACCGTAGACGTTCGCAAAACTCTCGCGCGGCCCTACTGGTCCCATCGTGTCCGTGTATGCGTAGGCATCCCGTAAGAACGCAGGTAATTCCTTCGGATCGTTAAGACCTTCCTGCCTCGTAAGATGCTCGAACCAACTTTCGGTACGTTCAATAAACGACCGTGGATTGGTAACTTCAGGATGTGGGTATCCTGCTCCTAGGTGATGGATCTTCAGTCCTTTGCGCGCAGCAATTTCACGCAGTCCGGGAAGTGCAGCAGCCATCTTTCGTGTGACTGAAGTTGGTTGCGTTCGTATCCCTGGGAGATTTAACGTCGTATTACTCATGTTGTTTCTTCTTAGTTATGGCGTATAGCAAATCAAAACAGCTATCTTCAAAATCGTATTGGAGTATTTACCTTGAGTTAAGACAGCAAGTCGGTTCGCGCGTTCGCTCCGCATAATCCATATTCGGAGTTGATCGGAGTACTCTCATGGTAGCAGTAATTACGACGTTGGATGAATTCGAAGAGGAATACAACGCAGGTACCGGTGTGTCACTACCTTCGCGTGGTTTTCGTGAAGCGAGTTTAGACAACATACGGCGATTCGGCGATGGTGTGGGCGACTATAACCCACTTTGGCGCGACGAGGAATACGCAAACCAAAGTCGCTTCGGTGGTGTTACCGCGCCACCTATGTTCATTTATGGCGCAAGTCTAGGCATCGCGGCTGCGATTAACGGAGCTATTGACGGTCGACGCCTGTCCTCGGCCAATTTCCCGATGAACTATGCGGGTGGTGAAATCACGTTCCATAAAACAATCTGGCGTGGGGACAAGATACGAGCTCAGGAGAGCATCCTCGGATCCACAAGAAAACACTCTGACCGGATCGGTGATTTTCTAATCTGTACCGCAATGGTTGAGTACTTCAATCAGCGACAGGAGCTTGTCGCGACCAAGAAGACGAATATGGCCCGATATAAAAACCTCGGTTCTGGGCGAACGATCCAATACGACCGTGAAGTCAAAACAAATGTCACGGAAACGGCCCCTGATCCTCTCGTACATGAGCGCGTCCGACGCGGCAATCGGTTACGCACCTGGCGCGATGTTGTCGAAGGCGAAGCAATTGAGACACTTCAAAAAGGCACCTATACCGTTACGGAGTTGTTCCTTTTCACGCATGGTGTAGTAGGAACCGGAAGGTCGCCTCGAGCCGCACTAGAGGCTGAGGAGTCCGAAGACTTGGGCGGCGGTGGTCGTTACGATGAAAAACATGCGAAAGAACGACGCAACATGCCCGGTCAATTTGACTGGGGTCCGCAACGTGTCTGTTGGTTGTGTCAGATCGCTACGGACTGGGGCGGAGACGACGCGATCGTCAAGAGCATGGACACGCGCGTACGCCATCCCAATATCGTCGGAGACACCAATACCGTATACGGCAATGTCAAGCGTCGATATCAAGAAAATGATGAAGATCTAGTTGATTTGAACGTATGGAATGAGAATCAATCAGGACTTCACACGGCGGAAGGAACAATTACAGTTTCACTGTCAGGTTCCTGAGATTACCGTAACGCCGACTTATCAATCTCGTCTGAAGTCGCAAGACAGGTCGACACGACGCTGTTCATTTCAAGCTAACAACATCTAAACTCCGAGGACTCTCCTTGATTACGGAAACTAAATCTGTTAAAGTTCCAGCAACTTTAGCAGTATTAAAAGGAGGTGATCGTGGAAATATCAATGGCTGAGGGCAGAACCGCTTAGGACTGTCGCTCACGCATTGAAGGAGGCAGAGGCTTATCCCCTCTGCCTCTTCTTTTTTGAGAAAAGAAGGCGTCTAAAATCGGACGCGTCCAGAATACCAAGGTCAGCATGAAACTTTGCGTGGAATTCCCCAGCGTAAGTTATCGCGAAGGTCCGGAAAACGTTATTCGTCTAGCCAAGGCAATCGAGGACATCGGTTACGACCGGCTAGAGATTTTCGATCATGTGATCATGGGGTATCCGACCGAGTCACGGGAACCACCGATGTACCCGTCCAAGATGCCGATCATGGAAGCGCTGACTACGCTCGGGTTTATCGCCGGAAATACCGAGCGTATCGGACTAGGAACTGAAGTGCTCGTACTTCCGCAACGACAGCCAGTGCTCGTTGCCAAGCAAGTTCAGACGATCGATACGTTGTCTGGTGGCAGAATGAGACTCGGCGTCGGTGTTGGTTGGCAAGAGTCCGAATACGAAATGCTCGAGGAGTCATTCACAAACCGCGGTCGACGTATGGACGACGCGATCGAAGTTCTGCGCACGTGTTGGCGCGACGAGTTAATCTCGTATGAGTTCGATCACTATTCCGCTGAAAGTATGGCGATGGAACCCAAATCACCTCAAGGACCTGACTTGCCTTTATGGGTCGGCGGCATGAGTGATGCTGCGCTAGCACGCGCTGGTCGGCTTGGCGACGGGTGGCTTGCAAATGCCATCGAAGACGAGGAGGACGCACTGCGCTCAAAGACCTTAGTTTTGGCGCACGCAGAGAGTGCAGGCAAGGACCCGGATGATTTCGGGTTACAGATGATGTTAGACGTACCTCCTCGAGATGACGCCGGACGCATGTTCTACAAAGATCTAGATCGGGTTAAAGCACGCGCGGAGCAAGTAGCAAATTGGGGTTTTGAATACGGGTCAATTAATGCCACCGCAATTTTTCAGTCCGGTGCACGATCTGTTGATGCGATCATCGATGTACTAGCTAACGTACATCGAGCCTTGAAGTAACGAACTAAAGATAGTCTTTCAATACAAGAACCAACACAAGCGAGAAGGCCGGAAACAAACCCCATAGGTAAAAGAAGGCAAGACTCAAGCCTTTGATCAGCGTTCGAAAATGACCTTGACCATAAAATCGGCGAAAAGCGAAGTACGTATGGACGATCAGGGATATGAATATAAGACCGTCGAATATCTCCCAAGGTTGCGACCAGAAAGACTGATCTTCCGGAAAGCGAGACGCGGGTGTCAAGAGCGTGATCGTTAACACGATGAAACTGAACGAGTGCACGTGAATGGCGAAGACGAGATGATGAATGAACCGCTTACCTTTCCTTCCGAAGAAGATCGTTAAGAGAATCGCGTACCAAGGTAAGAGAACGACCATCACCAATGGCAGGTTGTCGATAAATTCATTAGCTAATAACTGCGGCGAGTGAACGACATCAACTACGACGTTAGCTAGAACTCGGTGCAACCACTGAGGCAATCCGAGTTGTGCGTTAAAAAGTTGTGCAATACCCCTAACCGGCGCGAGGCGTCGTGCGTTCTTATCGACGGCAAGCATGTCATCGAGTTTTCGCGCCCGGTCACCTTGTAGATGATCACGCAAAATCTCCATTCCTGCCGCAATATCAGCTTCTGATTGGCGAAGTTCTTCACGGTCTATGTTCACTGCCACCCGTATCCGATTAGGTCTATCGGGCGCGGTTCCTTCAGACTCATCCTCAACGACACGTGAACTTTCTCTTAACGGTCGGTCGTCCGGTGTAGGCAACGTGATTCCAAATATGAAGAACCACAGGATTGTTGTGAACATAAACAATCGAAACGGATTGACGAAATCCGCTCGCCGGTTCTCTTCAAACGCGACTGAGAGCTGGCCTGGATATCGCACGATGTTCTTCATCGACCGGATGACCCGTCCGTCGAGCTCAAACATCGTCCCTATCGCATCTTTTAGGACGGACCAAAGGGAAGCGTTGTAGTCGCGGTTGTTTTGACCACAGTAACCGCAGAAAGCGTTAGGGCGTACAGCACCGCAGTTCGGACAGGATGTTTCGCTCATATCAGGACGTAAGTTTGGGCGTACGGTCTAATTACAAGGTTAACACGCATGGTACTTACTCCGTTCTTGAACTGTAGAGTAGTTCCTCACAATTTATGCTTGTCCCCTGTCGTACCACTTAGTCGACGGATCGACGTTCGTTAAGAGACAAAAACAGACCAAGTGTGTATAGCTGTCGATCGAAGACAACACGTTGAAATGCGAGAATGTAGACAAGCGCCAGAAATGCACTACGTCGTAATGGCATGAGAACGTAGCGCTTTGCCAAAACCACAAAGATCCGAAATCGATTGGATCACACGAGCCAAATCACTTGAGGAATTGATTCGCGCGCATTCTGCTGAAGCGGACCGAATTCGGCACCTGCCGAATGAAGTGGCTTCCGCGTTCGCCGCTAATCAACTGTACCGATTAGGTGCTCCTAAAGCGATCGGCGGGACCGACGCAGAACCGATCACGCAAATGGAGGTTATCGAGGAAGTATCCAGATCAGACGGAAGTGCTGGGTGGAACTTAATGATCGGAATCGAGACTTTTGCATTGGTTGGACCATCAATGGCGTCTTGTGCGGAAGCCGTTGAGGACCCAAGCGTCATCATGGCGAGTTCTACAGCCGCAGTGGGAGAAGCTCTCCGCTGTGAGGGTGGTTGGCTCGTCAACGGACAGTGGCAGTTCGTGAGCGGCGTTCACAACGCCCACGTCTTCGGCGCGACCGTAAGAAAAATCAATGAACGTGGGGAATCAGACGACGCCCGCTACTACGCGATCCTACCCAAGGGTCGATTCGAAATTGTTGACACCTGGCACGTCTCAGGCTTGCGTGGATCAGGTTCGCACGACGTACGCATCGTGAACCAAACTGTCGATGACCGACACGTCGTCGCTACACTCGGTCACGGAGACATGCCTTCAAACCAGTTGTCGATTCCGCTCAACGTACGTCTCACTTTCAACAAGATCGCTGTCGCCTTGGGCATCGCACGAGCTGCAATCGATGCCTTCATCGAACTAGCGCACGGAAAAACACCAAGATTCGCAAACCGCAAACTTAAGGACCGACCTTTCGCACAACGTCAGCTAGCAAAAGCAGAAGCACGTTTACGCGGGCACAGAGCTGCAGTCTACGAGCATACTAAGCGGGTCACACAGGTGTGTTATGGTGGCGATCGTCTAAGCGACGAAGATATCGCGATCGCACACCTACTTGCAAGCGAAGCGACCACTGGTTGTGTATATGTGGTGGAATCGCTTCTAGAAGCAGCAGGAACGTCTGCTAACTATATTGGTCATCCACTCGAGAAACTTGCACGAGACATACGCGTCATAAGGCAACATACCACGGTGTCTCCTCAGCACATTGACCACATCGGTCAAGCCCTAATTGGCAATGGATTGAATGGCTTTCTGCGCGGAGTGTGAGCACAAAATCAAGGAATAACGGCGTCCTTCCCTAAATTCTCCTCGATCCACAATTTCAGTGGTACGTCATCGTCGGTTGGCGATGTAAATCCAAAACCGCCATTTGGACTCGCACCTAAAAGCTGTTGCCTAACGGGATCAGCGTCTTCCATATAGTGTGAGACGGTCATGTTGTCACGAGGTTTCAGCCAGCGATAGCTATAGCCGTAGAACAGCGCTTTGCGAGTATGGACAGAAGTATTACGCCCCGCGGCGTGCCATATACGCCGATCGAAAAACACCGCATCACCAGGTTGCGTACATATTGGAACAGCGTTTGGCGGATCTGCTTCGGGGTCGTCTGGCATATCCAGCGCGTTGTGCAAATGGCTACCTGGTACGACATGGAAGTTGCCACGGTCGGTCTCTCTTGTATCTGTGATAAAGAAACCGACTTTTAGAGAAATCCGTGGACGAGGATTAGACTCAATATCGATGTTAATTCGACCGCTATCTTGGTGCCATCCCAGTCTTCGCGATTGGTTCCAGACTGATTGCGGTAACGGTGGCGTCACAATGATGTGGGAGTGGTACAGCTGAATGTGCCAACCCAGAATATCGACGACTTTCATAAACGTCTTGGGCCAATCTATGAGCGGTAGAAAGCGCTCATCCTTACCCATGAAATCGAGGACGTTTAGCGATTGGTGCGGCTTTAATCCCCTTGCTTCGTATTCCGGCCGATGGATGCGATCGAGTTCATCCGTCGCTGTAATTAACGACTCTACTGTCGCTTTATCCAAAGCGTTCGGTACAACAAAATAGCCGTTCGACTCAAATGAATCACGTTCTTCACTCGTGAGCCGGTGATCTAAATGCGACTGATCCATAAGCGCGAAATATCCAATTTACCCTAAGCGGCCATTGCCCACGAAACCGCGTTTATGACTATTTTGTTGAAGTGCTCGTCTTCCCACACGCCACGGAATGTCTTCGGAGTGCTTCCGTCCTGAGTAACAGATTCATCAACAAATGGCTGACTGTTATTGTCTGGAGCGTGTGTATGGCCAAGTGCTATGTAAATAACAGATCCCTTCCCTACCTTTCGCTCGGTTCCGAGTACGCGGGTCTTGCCGTCAGCTTGAATAGACGTGTCGTTCGCATAGACAAATCCAAAGCCAGGTGGCGATGGATCTTTTGGTAGCTCCGTGGTCAGTAGAGGATTACTATCGGCCATGGGTTCAATCAAATAAAGTTCGTCGGCAACCTCAAACTCAGCTGGTAAACCTTCGAATATAGGATGGTCTTCTGTCTGTACTCGAACATTGAAGCGACGTATCGGCGGGTGATTCAAGAAGAACGCACCAAGCAGGTCGTGGTGAGGCAATCGCACCATCTCTCGACGTCTCCCGTCCGGTTCAACGCGAGCAGCTTTGCCGCCGCTCGTACCGTGCAACGCAAACCAACGACCGCCTTCGCGTAACCAATCGTCAACCACGTGACATTGATCCGAATCCGGAAACGGACCTGCAACATAACTAACTAGGAGATCAGCGCTACTTAGTTGGTCGTCAATGTCATTAAAACTGTTGGATACCGAAGTTTGACATCCAGCTTCGTAAAGCACGTCAAGCAATCTCAATCGAACAAAATCCATATCGTGACCAGCGTTGGTTCCGAGTGGAAAACCACCCGTGATTAAGTGAGCCTGTTTTGCCATGGCGTACCGTCTCTTAGATTCTGATTCATGCGTACTTTTATACGCAATCGGAAATATAGGCACTCCACTCCAAAGAACTGATTCCCTGATTCTGTAGGTCGCATAATCCGACGTATGAGCTCAAATACACGTGTACTGGTTACGAACGATGATGGCATCGATCATCCCGGACTTCACGCACTTGCGATTCAAATTGAACAATCTGGTCGTGACGTTACCGTCGTTGCTCCTGACTTCAATGCTTCTGGACTCGGCGCAGCACTTGGTTCGATCACCGCAGGCCTACCGATCGCGTTAAAGCGATACAAGATCAAGGGATTCAAAGGAACCGCATACGGGATAAACGCACCTCCTGCCACTTGCGTACTAATTGCCCAGCTCGGTGCATTTGGCTCGGCGTTCAACGTCGTCGTCTCAGGCATAAACGACGGATTTAACACTGGTCGTTCAGTATTGCACAGCGGCACGGTCGGCGCAGCAGTCGCAGCGCAGAATTTTGGATTACGTGGGCTAGCGGTCAGCACATCTCAGAAAACCCCGATCCATTGGCAAACAGCAGCTCATTTTGCGGTTGTTGTGTTAACTCCGCTTGAGCTCTCGTCACCTCGGTGTACCGTTAACTTAAATGTACCAAACCTGCCTATCGACCACATCAAGGGCGTGCGATGGGGAGGTCTAGCGCCTTTCAACAACATACGTAGCACCATCGGCGAGCAAACGAATGAACATGTCATCCTGAAGATGGTACCGCCTCCCTACCCTCCCGCAGCGGACACGGATTTGGGTTTGGCACTGGAAGGATACGCGGCAATCACGTCAATCCATGCAGGTAGCGAAGTGTGGTCTGAGAACGTACACCCGAATGATGAATTCGATGTAGCTCTACCCATTCCTGCAGTTACTGCAGGCGATGAGTTACGACCCGCAAGGACATATCTAGATGGGTGAAAGGTCGCCTCACCTTCCTTAAGGTTCGCTCTTCAACTACAAATGCACACTATCGAGCTAAATGAGAAGCGATCTCTCTAAGTTCCTTCCTAACTACATCTAGTTCTTTCACGATGACTTTCAACTGCTCTGGTGTCAGTGTCTCTTTTCCTGCCGCAGTGGGAATTTCACCATCTGTGCGCGAAGTGGATTTCTGACTCGAAGCTACGGTCTCAGATTTCGTTCTCTGAATATCTTTACCCGAACGTTTTTCGTTAATTTTTTCGATATTCGCGATGTCCGCCGCAGTATAGTGGCGTCGATTGTTTATTCGACGAACGTTACGAAGTTCGTCGTATTGCTCTTCCCAATTACGCAGGGTCGACTCATTAACCCCTGTCAGCTGAGCGACTTCAGAGATTTGATAGTAGACCTTCCCGGCACGAGGTCTAGGATTCGCTTTCTCGACCACGCGAATCTACAAGATTCCGTAACTTTCGGCTAGGCCTGAATGTAACAACACGCCGGGCCGAAACCTCAACCTCTTCTCCAGTTTTTGGATTTCGACCCGGACGTGCCTTTTTCGAGCGCAGATTAAACGTTGCGAACTTCTGAATTTTGACGGTGTCACCGGCTATGAGCGACTGCTTAATAGTATCAAAAAAACTCACCACTAAGTCATTGCAAAGGCTATTACTGAGACCAATCCGTTCACCAATAACCTCGGCTAGCGTTGCTCGAGTTACTTTACTTTGCGAAGGTGTAAGTGGTTCTTCACTCGCACCATAGTCAGTACGTATGCTATCGTCAGCAGCGTTAGCGTCCTCGTTGATGTGGTCTGAGTCTGCCACAATGCTGCTTCAACTCATTGAATTGTTTAGATTTTATAGTAAATTCGATGGATGTGTCAACGTTGCGTAACATCAAATTCAGACGTTAACCTGGAAAGAAGCGATTCCATCCTCGTCGCCACAGTTTCATCTGTCAATGTCGTTCTCTTATCCTGCAATAGCAAACCTAAACCAATACTCTTTTTATGCGCATCAACGTTTTCGCCTTGATACACATCGAAGACGGTTAGATCAGCGAGTAGATCGCTCAGTTCTTCGCGAATCGAGGAACAGAGATTTTGTACTGGAATCTCATCAGCGACAAGAAGTGCGAGATCACGACGAACGTATGGAAACGGTGCAACATGCTCCGCGAGCGGAGCTGCTATTTTTGCGAAGGGTTCTGCTTGAAGTTCGAAAACATACGTTTGTTCTGGCAACTCCATCGCCATGGTGATTTCTGGATGAAGTTTGCCGAAATCACCTATCGTGCCGAGTTCTGTTGAGATACAAGCAGCTTGACCAGGATGTAAAAACGCCTTCTTCGATCGCTGGTAGGTTAGGTCCATGCTTAATAAAGCTGTGATTCGTTCTAAGTCACCCTTCACGTCGTAGAAATCAACACCGCGGTGCACTTCGGCCCAACCTTCGGGACGACTCGCACCTAACGCGATACCTGCTAATCGGTCTTCTTGGAGCGTATCGCCGTCTGCAATTGCAAAACACTTTCCGTGTTCAAAAAGACGGACTGTCTCTTGTTGGCGGGTTAGATTGTGATGAGCGCTCGCTATCAAACCGGGTATCAGCGATTTTCGCATTGACGCATATTGCGACGCGATCGGGTTCTCTACTTGCGGGGCTTGAAATCCAGGAACAAATCGGTCATTTAGATCCTGCTCAATAAAACTGTAGTTAATGACCTCGAAATAACCCAATTCTGCAATTCGACTTCGTACTGACAACGACTCAGAAACTCTGTCTAGTTCAACATCAAACGGCAATGACGCGACAGGATGCGATGCGCCGATCTGGTTGTATCCATGAACACGGCAAACTTCTTCTACTAAATCCTCTTCAATCGACAAATCAAAGCGATAAGACGGGATACCTACGCGCCAGCTATGTGCGTCCGACTCAATAATGAAACCTAAACGAGTAAAGATGTCTTCGACTTCGGCGTCACCGATTTTCTCCCCGATCAACATCTCTAATCGATCCTTTCGTAAAACGATTTCACGTTCATTAGGGAGATCGGCTGAAGATTCTGCGACGGTGACCGGACCCGGTTCACCACCGACGACTTCGCAGAGTAAGTATGTCGCGCGTTCAATTGCCCGCGACTGCAGATCGGGGTCCACTCCTCGTTCGTATCGCATGGACGCATCCGTCTGAAGTCCATATTGACGCGGTATACCGACGATTGTGTCCGGAGAGAAATAAGCGCATTCGAGGAACACATCCTTCGTGTCTTCTTGAATGCCACTACTTTCGCCGCCCATCACTCCAGCGATCGCAAGCGGCGTATCGCCGTCGGTGATCAGTAGCGTCCCCGCGTTGAACTTTATTTCAGTGCCATCAAGCAGCTTTAGCTTTTCACCCGCTCGAGCGTCCCGTACGACGATGCCGCTTCTGATATTGGCGAGATCGAATGCATGTAACGGTTGACCAAGCTCGAGCATCACGTAGTTCGTGACGTCAACAACAGGATCGATCGGTCGTAATCCGCAACCTACAAGTCTTTGTACCATCCAGTCAGGAGTTGAAGCACTCGAATTGATATCCGTAACAACGCGCCCTAAATAGCGCGGACAACCGATCGTATTGGCAAGTTCGATAGGGAGTTCCTGTGCATTCCGCGGCGGGACCTTTTCAATTACCTCCTCGTTAACTGACAGTCGATTGACCACGCCGATCTCCCGAGCAATTCCACGTACCGAGAGACAATCACCCCGATTCGGCGTGAGATCGATATCGATCATGACATCGTTGAGACCTAAGGCATCTTTGACATCACGACCGAGAGCAAGGTCGTCAGCAAGTTCCAAAATGCCGCTTGCATCGGAACTAATCCCCAATTCCGCGCCACTGCAGAGCATCCCATCCGACGCTTCACCGTAAACTCGAACCTTCTCTACACGATCTTTTTCATTCAAGCTTGCACCGGGCTTCGCGTACGCTGATTTCATACCAACGCGTACGTTTGGCGCGCCACAAACTACCTGGACTCGGTCTGTACCGGTGTCCACAGTGCAAGTCGTTATAAATTTACCATCCGTGTCATCGAGTGTTTCGACCGACTTGATCTCAGCGACACTAACACCGGAAAGATGCTCGTAGGACGACACACAACCGTCGACTTCTAATCCAAGATTCGTTAACTGGTCGCAAAGCTGTTCGGTATCTACATCCGGATCCGCCCAGCTGCGTAGCCATTTTTCACTGATTTTCATCGCTCGTTACGCTAGCTGTTGGAGGAAACGAACGTCATTTTCAAACAACATACGAAGATCATCGATTCCGTATTTAAGCATCGTCATTCGATCCGCGCCGAACCCGAATGCGAAGCCTGAGTATGTCTCTGTATCAATACCACATTCGCTAAGTACATTGGGGTGCACCATACCGCAACCCATGATCTCGGTCCACCCCTTAGCGCCCATGATGTCGACTTCAGCGGACGGTTCAGTAAAAGGAAAGTATGAAGGTCGAAAGCGAACCTCAACTTCCCGTTCAAAATACTCGTTCAAGAACCCGAGTACCGTACCTTTCAAATCCGCAAATGAAATACCCTTGTCGATTACCAGCCCTTCGACTTGGTGGAACATCGGCGTATGAGTGCGATCAAGATCCTTGCGGTAGACTCGACCAGGGCAAATGATCCGAATAGGTGGCGGCATCTTCTTCATGACCCGCACCTGAACTGGGGATGTGTGCGTTCTTAATAGTGAACCGTCAGTGAGATAGAACGTGTCGTGCATGGCACGCGCGGGATGATTTTCCGGAATGTTCAGCGCTTCAAAATTGTGATAGTCATCTTCGATTTCGGGACCAACAGCGATTCGATAACCTGCCGCAACGAAAATCGACTCGATCCTCGTAATAGTTTGATTGACAGGATGGTGACCGCCACCGAATCGTTGACGACCAGGCAACGTAACGTCAATAGCTTCCGTTAGATTACTGGACCTAGCCTTACGTAGAAGCGTTTCACTTTGTTTTTCAAGTGCAGTTTCGATCGCGGTTTTTACGGCGTTAATCGCTGCACCGGTACTCGGGCGATCTTCCTTTGGCAGCGTCCTGATCGCTTTAAGTCTTTGAGTGATCTGACCATTTCGACCAAGATACGCGACGCGTAGCTCTTCAAGCACACGGTCGGTATCCGCTTCAGCAATGCGCGCTAGCGCATCTGTCCGAAGCGTATCAAGCTCAATTGCCAAAATGTACTCTGACGGGATACTAGCTAAAAAGCCGCAAATCGCTTTGACGCGATCGCGATCCAGGTTTTAAGCGACTGCCTGTTTGGCGCGTTCGACTACAGCTGCAAACGTGTCCGTTTCGTGAACCGCAAGATGAGCGAGGACTTTTCGGTCTAGCTGGATCGACGCCTTCTTAAGTCCATTCATAAACTGACTGTACGACATTCCGTGTTCGCGCGCAGCGGCATTAATTCGAACGATCCACAGTGACCTAAACTGACGTTTCCTCTGTCGCCGATCTCGGTAGGCATATTGCCCGGCTTTGATAACAGCCTGTTTAGCAACTTTGAATGTACGACTTCGAGCCCCGTAGTAACCCTTTGCCTGCTTAAGGATTTTCTTTCTTCGAGCGCGGGACGCGACGCTCTTACTCACGCGTGCCATAGGTACTTCATTTATCGAGTGGCAATAGTCGTTCCAGCTTTGGCGCATCGGCAGCTGAAACATTCTTGAAGCCGCGCAACGCACGGCGGCGGCGGTTCGATTTTTTCATGTTCATGTGGTTCTTGCCCATTCGATGGTGCTTGTAACCACTTGAGGTGCGCTTGAAACGCTTCGCCGCACCCTTGTGTGTTTTTAGTTTTGGCATTTGTGTTTTAAGGTTGTAGAACGAATGGTTCTCTTAGCTGACGCCTTTTTGTCGTTTCTTCGGCGCTAGAATCATTGTGATTTGCTGACCCTCCATTTTGGGAGGGTACTCCACCGTTGCCCAGTCGCTGAGATCCTCCGTCACTCGGCTCATAAGGTCCATACCAATCTCTGGATGAGTCATTTCTCGACCACGGAAGCGTAAGCTCACTTTGACTTTGTCGCCTTCATCTAGAAAGTGCATCAGTCGACCCAACTTGATGTTGTAGTCGCCCGTGTCTGTATTTGGACGGAACTTCTGCTCTTTGATCTGAGTGCGTTTTTGTCGTTTCCGCTGTGCGGCTTTGTTCTTCTTTTGGTCGAATACGTGCTTTCCGTAATCGAGGATCTTACAAACGGGAGGGTGGGAATCAGGTGCAATTAACACCAAATCAAGACCTTCGTTGCGAGCTTCGGCTAAAGCCTTACTTCGCGGCACGATTCCAATTTGTTTTCCGTCAGACCCTACCAGGCGAACCTGTAGTGCTTTGATGTCCTCGTTTAGTAGCGCACGTGGCGCTCGTGACGATTGAGTCGCCACGTTAAGAGCGAACCTCGGATCTCTTGTTAATCAGCAATACCTCAATGACTTAACGTTGAAAAGCGCATCGACTACTACGATGCACTGAAAAACACAGTGTGATTTTTCAAGGAGCGAAATTTTACAGATGAGAAGCGCTATCGTTAACACAAATTAACAAAGCGCTAACAGTGTTTGGATAGAGCACCTCGTTGGTCATAATTTCAATTGTGGGCGTATAGCTCAGCGGTAGAGCGCTACGTTGACATCGTAGAGGTCCCTAGTTCGATCCTTGGTACGCCCACCATTCATCTTCCGTCGACGAATGCTTCGTCCTTAAGTTCCTGAATCTCGTCACGCAGTGCGGCAGCTTCCTCAAACTCTAACTGCGCTGCATGTTCGAGCATTTCTTTCTCCAGCTTTTCGAGCATTTTGCCTAGCTCCACTGCGGAAGTTACTTTGGTGCGAGGTCCTTTTTGATCGAGACGTTCTTGACGCTTACGGCGCGCTTCGCCAGGCTTACTAGCCTGCCCTGCTTCGAGGATGTCAGCCACATCTTTCTCAACAGACTTTGGTGTGATGCCATGTTCTTCATTGAAATGGACTTGCTTTGTTCGGCGACGATTGGTTTCATCAATAGCACGCCGCATCGAACCAGTTATTTCATCGCCGTAGAGGACAGCCATACCGCGCACATTTCGTGCGGCTCGACCGATGGTTTGAATTAACGAGCGGTCACTGCGAAGGAATCCTTCTTTGTCTGCATCGAGAACTGCCACCAATGAAACTTCTGGCATGTCCAATCCCTCACGCAGTAGGTTGATGCCGACAAGGACATCAAATTCACCTAATCTGAGATCTCTGATGATCTCCATTCGCTCCACGGTGTTGATGTCGGAATGTAAATAGCGGACCCTGATGCCGTTCTCATTCAAATAGTCAGTTAGGTCCTCGGCCATCGCTTTTGTCAACGTCGTAACAAGAACACGTTCGTCATTCGATACCGTTTCATGAATGGCTTCAAGCAAATCATCGACCTGCGTGATCGCAGGTCTTACATCAACGCTCGGATCGACAAGCCCCGTTGGACGAACGACTTGCTCTACAGTCTGCGTCGAATGGATGGCTTCGTAGTCACTCGGTGTCGCTGATACGAAGACCATCTGGGGTGCCAGATCCTCCCACTCTTCAAAACGGAGAGGTCGGTTGTCGAGTGCAGATGGAAGGCGGAATCCATATTCCACCAAGGTCTCCTTGCGTGACCGATCACCTTTGTACATCGCACCAATCTGAGGTACCGACACATGCGACTCATCAATGAACAACATCGCATCACTCGGCAAGTACTCGAACAACGTCGGCGGCGGTTCACCTTCCTCGCGACCTGAAAGATATCGGGAGTAGTTTTCAATCCCGTTGCAATAGCCGAGCTCTCGAATCATTTCCAAATCGAAGCGAGTCCGCTGCTCAATCCGCTGTGCTTCGATTAAGAGTTCGTTCTCGCGGAAGTAATCTCGTCGTTGAAGCATCTCCTCTTCGATATCGCCTACTACGTTTTCGATCGTTTCCGCAGGCGTAACGTAATGTGTCTTCGGAAATACCGTAAACCTCGCGACGTTTTCACTTACATGCCCAGACAGCGGATCGAACACTTTGATGGATTCGATGACGTCATCAAACAACTCGATTCGAATGGCATCACGTTCCGACTCAGCCGGGAAGACATCAATGACGTCGCCTAACACACGATATGTACCGCGACTGAATACCGCTTGATTTCGGGAGTACTGAAGTTCGGCAAGCCGCTCGATGATGACGCGCTGATCAATGCGATCACCACGATCTAAATGCAGAATCATCTCGTGATACGATGTCGGGTCACCCAATCCATAAATCGCGGAGACCGATGCGACAATAACGGTGTCTTTTCTTTGTAGGAGTGCTTTTGTCGCCGAAAGCCTCATTTGCTCGATATGAGCGTTGACCGTAGCTTCTTTCTCAATGTACGTATCCGAAACCGGAACATATGCCTCGGGTTGATAGTAGTCGTAATACGAAACGAAATACTCAACTGCGTTCTTCGGGAAGAATTCCTTGAACTCGCCATAAAGTTGTGCAGCAAGGGTTTTATTTGGAGCCATCACTATCGTTGGGCGCTGCAGGTGCTGAATGACATTTGCCATCGTAAACGTCTTGCCTGACCCAGTAACGCCGAGTAGCGTCTGATGATTCATCCCTGCGTTGATGCCACTCACCAACTCGTTGATCGCCTGCGGCTGGTCACCCGCGGGCGCGAAGCTAGTAGTGAGTTCGAATGTGAACTCACTCCTGCTAGGGCGCGGCGCGCACGGCGCGCTAGATGATTCGTGTATCGTGTCTTCCCCAATATCGGTCACGTAACAATCGTTTATATAGTTTTCCGGTCGGTAGGCGCGGCATCTCATCAATGAAATCGATGGACCGCGGAACCATGTAGTGAGCAAGTTTCTCGCGAGCGAATTCGATCAGCTGATCCTTCAACTCGTCACTCTCACTAATGCCGTCTGCGACTTGAATCACTGCCTTGACTTCTTCACCGAAATCCTCATTTGGGACTCCAAATACGGCAATGTCCAATACTTCTGGGTGAAGTATGAGTGCGTTCTCAATTTCTTGCGGGTAGATGTTTACGCCACCAGACACAATCATGAAAGATTTTCGGTCGGTTAGGTAGAGATATCCATCTTCATCGAGATACCCCACATCGCCTAATGCGCTCCAATTCGGATGCGTTGGGTGACGTGCTTCTCGCGTTTTTTCTGGTGCATTGTGGTACGCATACGTCATTCGTTCCTGTTCGAAGTAGACGATACCGGCTTCGCGAGTAGGTAGTTCAACGCCTTCCTCGTCACAAATGTGGATTTGCCCTGATGCAGCTTTTCCTACCGAACCCGGGTGTTCGAGCCATTCCAGACTGCCGATTCGAGTCGATCCGTTACCTTCCGTTCCTGCGTAATACTCCTCGATGATCGGACCCCACCATTCAATCATCCGCCGCTTCACGTCGACCGGGCATGGTGCGGCAGCATGAATCGCGACTTCGTGCGAAGACAGGTCATGTTGCACTCGCTCTTCCTCAGTCAGTTTGAGCATGCGCACGAACATCGTCGGCACCCATTGACTATGTGTCACATCGAACTCTTCAATACATCGCAGCGCGTCAAGCGCATCAAACCGCGGCATCACAACGACGGTACCGCCTTGACGTTGAATATTGGTTGTAAAAGCAAATGGTGCCGAGTGATATAGTGGAGCCGGCGAAAGGTAAATCGTATCTTGATCAAACCCATATGGACCGGATGGTGACTTGTCAGGCTCAGGCAACTGCGTTAATTGCAATTCTGGCAATGGACGGATGATGCCTTTTGGTCGACCGGTCGTCCCGGAGCTATAGAGCATCGCACCACCAATCCATTGCTCTTCGAGCGGTGTCTCCGGCATAGCGTCGATCGCTGTTTCGTAGTTTTCCCATCCATTAAGTTCGCCATCCACCATCAATCGATGAGTGCAATCAGGGATGAGCGGTGCCAACGATTCCGCGACTTCACTCATCTGCTTCGTCGTCACAACGGATCTTGATGAACTGTCTTCGACGATGTAGGCCACCTCCTCTGCGGTGAGATATCGATTAATCGTCGTGACATAAAGACCTGAGCGAAGCGCAGCCCAAACAACCTCGAAAAATCTGAGATCGTTTTCCATAAACACCGAGATATGGTCTCCGCGTCTTAGACCGTTCTCATATAGAAAGTGTGAGTATTGATTCGAACGTGCGTCAAGCTGAGCATAAGTAATAGCTTCTTGCGTCGAAGTTAGTATCGCTGCGTTTTTATCAGGGCAACTAGCTGCCCAATAGCCAGGGTACATCCATATTCCCTAGTTGCCTTGAATGCGGATAGCATAGCCAGAGCCCTGAGGCGAAAATTGCACACCTTAGTGGGAACGTAAACGACACGTTGCATGTGCTGCAATGTAAATGATCGCTTTCTCAAGGCATGTGAGGATTGGAGACCAAGTTATCGAGCATTTATTTGAAGATTTGCTAGTAATCGACGCCGCAACTTTTCTTGCGGGTCCTGGAGC
The DNA here is from genome assembly GCA_965220235.1 of Candidatus Azotimanducaceae bacterium. Taxonomy (GTDB): domain Bacteria; phylum Pseudomonadota; class Gammaproteobacteria; order Pseudomonadales; family Azotimanducaceae; genus Bin55. Next base: position 1,986,400 of record OZ244815.1, read on the forward strand.
TGCAACCGTCTTGGGAGATTTCGGCGCGACCGTAATCAAGATTGAACCACCTGAAGGCGACCGGTATCGCACGTTGAAGGGTTCGTATGACATAGATTACAACTGGCTACTCACGTCGCGTAACAAGAAGAGCATCGCGATTGACCTGAAACGTAGAGAAGGTGTTCAGCTCGTGCACGAGCTCGTTCGAAACGCTGATGTATTCGTAACCAATTTCATCGGCGACCACGTCAGGCGCTATCAATACGAATACGATCGTCTCGCTGAAATTAACCCACGTCTGATTTACGCACACGTGACCGGTTTCGGTACTAAGGGACCAGACGTAGAACGAAGATCATTCGACGCAACTGCGTGGTGGGCAAGCTCGGGACTCATGGAATTTGTCCGCGATAAAGACGTAAAACCGGTAACCTCTGCACCTGGTATGGGTGACCACGCCACATCGATGTCTCTCTTCAGTGCAATCGCTTGCGCGCTATACAAGCGTGAACGAACAGGGAAAGGATCGTACGTGTCCACGTCGCTCTTGGCGAACGGGATTTGGTCGAACGGCATGGCGTTGCAAGGCGTAATAGCTGGTATGGATATCGGCGCAAGGAAACAGGCTACAGGTCTGCGTAATCCGTTTAGTTCCGTTTACGAAACCCGGGACGGAGCTTTCGTGTTGTTCTCGATCGTGAACGCCGCGAGAGAGTGGCCGTTAGTTGCTCGAGCCTTGGATCGCGAAGAGTGGCTCAAGGATCCTAGATTCAGTTCGCTTAGCAAGATTATTGAGCATCGTTATGAATTGATCGACATGACACAAGCACGCATACGAGAACTGACGCTTCACGAGCTTTTACCTAAACTCGTTGAACACGAGATCACACACAGTCACGTTAAACCTATGGCGGAAGTCGTTCTCGATGAACAAGCTCTGGCTAATGAAATGGTGGTGAATGCTGAACCAGAGAGCGATGACTACAAGCGTACCGTTATGTCACCGATTTCGATAGACGGCGAGGTGAAAGTCGATCCACGACGAGCGTCAGACGTCGGTGCCGACAGTGCTGAAGTCCTGTCAACGCATCTGCACCTGTCGCCACAGCAGATCGACGCGCTGATTGAAAACGGTGTTGTCTACACCGAACAGAAGCCACTCTCTAGGTAAGTCTCTATCGACCATGCAATTCGGCGTACTACAGTTCTTTTCTTGGCCAAACCGACGAGGGGATTTATCCACCGTTTACGAGCGAGCACTTGATCGTATCAAAGTCATGGATCAAACCGGATTCGACGCAGTCTGGCTCGCAGAACATCACTTCTCTACCTATAGTGTGTGTCCGTCTGTCCACGTTATGGCAGCGCACGTCGCGGGAATCACAAAGAACCTAAGAATCGGTACCGCAGTTAGCTTAGCGGCCTTCTACCACCCACTCCGTTTAGCTGAGGAAGTTGCTCTTCTTGACCACCTAACGCATGGTCGAATCAATTGGGGTGCGGGTCGCGGATTCGATCGGAAAGAAATGGAAATTTTCGGCGTAGATATCGAAGAATCAGCGGAGAAATTTCATGAGCATGTTGAGATCGTACTTCAAGCGTGGCAAAGTGATAAGTTCAGTTTCGAAGGACGATTCAACCAGTTTCACGACGTCGAAGTACTACCCAAACCGCTCCAAGATCCTATGCCGTTTTGGATTGCCACCTCGTCCCGAGACGCGATTAAGTGGGCTGGCGAGAAAGGCTATGCCATTCTGATGGATCCTCACGCATCATGTGAAGAACTTGGAAGTAAGTACCAGCTGTACCTCGACACGTTGGCGGCTCATAGGCATAGTTCGAACAGAATCACACCTATGGCACGCCTATTGGCTATCGCAGATGACGAGGAACAAGCAGAGCAAATCGCTCGCAATGGTTCTCAGTGGATGTTTGGCAGCTACTTTAATCAAGGCGGATCAAACTCAAACGAAACACGTTCCCCGGAGCAGCGTCTCAATGAGTACGTTGCGAATACGGTGATCTGGGGTACACCCGAGCGCGTTGCCGACCGGCTGATCGAACTTGAGGAGACTATCTCGCTAGACTATCTGCTCGCCGCGCCGATGAGTCATGCAACGTTCGTGAAATTTGTTGACGAAGTCATGCCGCGAGTGGCGTAGCGAGAAGCTTGTACGAGGGTTGTTCATGTTTACGAGTCCAGAGAAACACATCGAAGAAATTAACGAGAAAGGCTATAGCGTCGCCGAAGGAATCATCGATCAGGACTTCTGCGATGAGATAAAAACTGAAATTAGCCGCTTGGAGCGAATCGGTCCGCCTTCTATCGTTCAAAACGAATTTACCGGGTATAAGACGCTTCGTTACTTCGATCTTCTAAATCAAGGTAAAGTTTGGGAACGAGTTGCCGTCCATTCGCAAGTTACGGATGTCATATGCGGCATATTGGGCAATGACTTTCTGCTATCGACGATGGGAACTGCCGTGATCGATCCAGATGAGACAACACAGCGAATCCATTGTGATGACGGTCTTTATGGAATGAAACGACCGCACAAACACCTTGTCTGTAACACGATGTGGGCGCTATCTGATTTCACGAAGGAGAACGGTGCAACAAGATTAGTGCCATACAGTCACAGACTCGCACACTATCCAGATGACCAGCTCGACCGTGATGCTGCACGGAAGATCGATCCGACGGGCGCGGATCAGAACTACGAATGCATCCAGGCGGAAATGCCTGCGGGCAGCGTGTGCTTTGTCGTCGGTACGTGCTACCACGGCGGCGGTGCAAACATGAGCGACGAACGCCGATGGGCATTAACGATTAACTATTGCGCAGGTTCCCAACGTCAACAAGAGAATCTGATGTTAGCCCACACGCGTTCCAAATTGGCATCGTTCTCGCCTGAGTTACAGGCGATCCTCGGCCTAAAGACCAGCAACTTCGGCGTAGGTCATATCAACGCTGGCGATCCAAAAGCAATATTGAACCAATGTGAGTGACAACCCCAAAACCGTCGCTATCGTAGGCGGCGGTATCGGCGGTTTAACGAGTGCGCTTGCACTTGCGCATGTAGGGTTTCACTCGATCGCCTTCGAACGATATCGAGAAGGCAAAGACGTTGGTGCCGGAATCCAGTTATCTCCTAACGCAACGCGCGGGTTGTTTCAACTCGGTCTTGAGAACGAACTCTCTGCTATCAGTCGAACGTCTGAGACGATGAATTGGATAGACGGCGAAACTGACAAGCAGCTCGTTCAATTTCCTATTCGCGAGTACGTCAATGAAAAATATGACACACCGTACTTACAGATTTATCGGCCGGACCTGATTCGTCTTTTAGAGTCGAAGTGCGATAACGATTCACGAATCGAATTTCGTAAAGGTGTCTTCGTCGAGAAACTTAACTTGGGCTTTAATGAAGTCACCGTTCAGACACCGTCAGGCGACGTATCTGTAACCCTTTGTATCGGCGCTGACGGCACCAATTCCACCGTTCGGACGTACGCCAACGACGTTTTTACAAAGCGAGTATTTGCGGGGTATGCCTACCGCGCAACCATTCCGCTGACTAATCTCAACGAATACTTCTCACGAGATTCGACCAACCTGTGGTTGAACGCCTCGTATCACGCGGTAACTTACATCGTCGGTGAAAATCCTGTTCTAAACTGTGTATTCGTCGTTGAATCCGATGATCCGAGTACATCAACTGATATCCATCGACAGAAATCCACTCTAAACGCTCTGGTAGAAGCTATACCAAAACCCAGTCCGCTCTTGAGAGGTTTACTCGATCAAATACCGGAAGATGCTCTTTATCGGTGGCCGCTCTATCAATTTCCACCCGTCACTGTTCGCGTTTCCTCAGAACATCCTCTTGCTCTTATCGGCGATGCTTGGCACACCACGCTACCGTTTGCTGGTCAAGGAGCAGCGCTCGCAATCGAAGATGCTCTTGCACTGGCTACTTGCTTATCTAATCAAAACTCAAACTCAATAAGCGAGAGTCTCACGCGCTTCGAAAAACGGAGAATACCAAGGATCAGGCGAGTTCAGGCGATATCAGCGCGAAACAGGATCGTTTACCACCTTCAGAACCCGGTTCTCAAATTACTTCGCTCCTGGATTGCGCGACCTGCGTATTGGAGGACTACGAAGCAACTCTTCGGGTACTTAGGATTTACTATTAACTGATTGATCTCTATATATTTTCCGATGTTCTTTGAATCGCTGAGGGATTTGGAGTAGATGTGAAGAGCTCTTTGTTTTCATCGAGCTTAGTCGTAGGATTTGCATTGCTTCGCGTTTCACATTGATCTCTTCCAATGAATGTTCACGTAGATTTGTGCGTCGTTCCGATGGGCGTCGGTGTTTCTGTCTCACGCTATATCGTTGCGTGTCAAGATATCCTTGATGACTTCGAAATTTCGCACACACTTCACGCCTACGGAACAAACATTGAAGGTGACTATGACACGGTGTTCAAAGCGATTAAGGCTTGTCACGAGAAAATCCATGCGATGGGAGCGCCTCGAATAACCACCTCGATTAAGCTAGGCACACGTGTTGACAGGAACCAAACGCTATCCGACAAGGTCGAAAGCGTGAAAACGAAACGTAAGAACCTACTATGAACTTAAACTTCAGAGAATCATCTAACACCGTGTCGTAAATCAACACGTCAATGAAATTGAAAAACGAAGAGGATGCTTGAAGGACTGTTGAAGCTGAGTCGAACGAAATATAGATTAATCCGCGCGATCGTCGTCGGTGTCTCTCTGCTGGCATCAACGATTTCGTTTCCCCACATACCCGAATTCATGGAAGGCGAGCGTCCATCTTTCGCACCTATCTTGGATGGGATGAAGGACGCGGTCGTCAATATCAGTGTGACCACGCGTCAAGGTTACAGCATCAGCTGGTTTGATCAATACGGCGAGTTAAATCCACGCCGGAGATACCGTGAAGTTCAAAGCGCGGGCTCAGGCGTGATCATTGATGCCGATCGCGGATTGGTAGTCACCAATCACCATGTCATTTCCCAAGCTCGTAGAGTCGTCATTACGCTTCAGGACCGTCGCACGTTTGACGCTGATTTCCTTGGGAGCGATCCAACGACCGACATTGCACTTTTAAGGATTGAAGCAGACAACCTCACCTCTCTCGAGCTAGGCGATTCCGATGCGTTGCGCGTTGGAGACTTCGTAATCGCGATAGGGAACCCATTCGGATTAGGACAAACCGTTACTTCAGGCATCGTCAGTGCTCTCGGACGCAATGAAGTCGGCATCATAGGAGCAGAAGACTTCATTCAGACCGACGCGTCAATTAATCCTGGCAATTCCGGAGGCGCATTAATCGATATCGAAGGAAATCTAATCGGAATCAACACTGCGATCTACAGTCCGTCTGGAACTAGTCTTGGGATAGGGTTCGCTATACCATCGAATATGGTCAAAGCCATTAGCGAGCAATTGATAACCTATGGAAATATCAGTCGCGGTATGTTTGGAGTCCGCACCGAGCCGATCTCGAAAGACGTTGCTGAAGCTCTTGAGCTTCCAGACATCAACGGCGTCGTCGTCACCGAAGTAATAGCAGGTTCAGGTGCAGACAAAGCCGGAATGCGCATCGATGACGTTATTACCGAAGTTGACGGTACAAAGATCGCAAATCGGGAATACCTCTGGACGAAAATAGCACTGCTACGCGTTGGCCAAGAATTCGATCTCACGATCATTCGCAACGGGGAAGAAATCCAAGTGAGAGGAACCGTTCAAGAATTCCAAATAGGTAACGAACTGGTTCCTGGAATCTACATCGACGAAATTCCCGCGAGTCACCCGTACTATGGGCGGATCCGTGGCGTGGTCGTTTCCTCAATCGATAGTCGAATCAGTGATTCGAAGCTGCAGAAAGGTGACCTCATTCTTGAGATTAACACCACTAGCATCTCTCGTCTCGCCGACATCCGGGCACTGGATCTTGAACGAAGACCGTTGATACTGCGCGTACTACGTGGAACTCAACAATTCCGTGAAATCCTTCGGTAGACACTTCGAATTCGAACTTTTATGAATCAAAATACTCGATTACAGCAATTTGGGCTGAAAAAGCAAATCGCACTGGGGTACCAGCTCTTTGCTGAACTTGGGTGGGGAGACCTAGGCGACGGACATATTAGCGGACGCGATCCCGCTGATCCTAATACACTTTGGTTACTCGATGCTAACACGCCATTCAAACAAGCTAGCGAATCAAAACTCGTGCGCCTGAACTCGCAAGGTGAAGTTGTCGAAGGGGAAGGTGCAACGAATTGGCCCGCGTTCTACATCCACTACCCCATACTCGTGCAACGGGCCGATATCAACAGTGTCGCACACACGCACACCCCCTACGGTACGCCTTTCTCAGCTCAGGCACGTAAATTCCACGCGATTACCCAAGAATCCTGCATCTTTGTCGATGATCATGACGTATTTGATGATGAAGAGGTGCAGGTTCAAGATACAGATTGCGGGTTTCGTATAGCTGAATCGCTCGGACGCAATCGAGGCTTAATCCTCCGCAACCATGGCTTGCTAACGGTTGGTAAAACTCCCAAAGAATCAGTCGTATGGTTCATCATGATGGAACGTGTCGCTGAAGCCCATCTTAAAACGCGAGAAGCGCGGTCGATTTCACACAACGCCGCCTTGTATGCAAAAGCTGATCTTGCTACCGACGGGCAAGTCGAACATGCATTTACGAATTTGATCGCTCATCACCTAGGTTAATCCGCCGCCCTCACTAACGTAGCTAGTCGGTTAAATACTCGGTCACTCGGCCGAATGAGAATTAATGGAATCGTTGAACTTTACAGACATTGATCCTTCGCGTGTTCACGTTCACGGTTCACTTGATTTCGACAAGCGTCCAGACGGACTAGGCGTTCGCCGACTTCCTCATTGGACACGCCCGCAAGTGCCACAAGGCTTAGACGTAATGGCACGCATGCCCTCAGGTGTTCGAATTCGTTTTCTCACAGATGCAACCGAGATCTCATTAAAAGCACTCACAACAACATTTCGATTTGAGGACGGTAAACCCGCCCGTGTCCCATTTCAACTGCAAGTAGGTGAATCTCTCTTTACCGAGTTTATGACACGAGGACACCACATTAAGCCTGAACCATCGTCTCCGAACGGGTTTGAGCTCGTTCGCGGAGAACCTGATACTGTAACGTTTATCGAACTACCACAAGGTGAGAAGCAATGTGAAATTTGGTTGCCGCACAATGCGTACGTCCTGCTTCAACAACTGGCAATAAATGACGGTGCTACCCTCTTGCCATTGCCAACCGATACAAGGAAACGGTGGGTCCACTACGGTAGCTCCATTAGCCATTGCATGGAAGCTAAAGTTCCAAGCGAAATTTGGCCTGCGGTAGCGGCTCGACGCGCAGGACTTTGTCTGACGAATTTCGGTGTGGGTGGTCAATGCCATCTTGATCAGTTTATGGCTCGAACCATTCGTGATCAAGACTGTGATTTCATCAGCATGAAGATCGGAATCAACATCATTAACTTGGATTCGATGAGAGAGCGCGTGTTTACGCCTGCGATGCACGGATTCCTAGATACGATCAGAGAAAAGAAACCACTCACTCCAATTCTCTTGATTTCTCCGATTTACTGCCCCAGCGCAGAAACACACCCTGGTCCGACGATCCCTGATGGAAGCGGTAAATTTCGGACTAATGAAGCCAATCTAAATACAGGTTCCATGACGTTAACCCGCGTCCGAGAAATCCTTCAAGATGTAGTTGAGCGGAGAACCGCGTCCGGAGACGAGAATCTCGATTATTTCAACGGACTTGAGCTCTTCAGTGAGGTAGATCGTGACGACTTACCCGACGATCTCCATCCGAACCCGGAAGGCTATATTCGAATGGGAAACCGCTTCTTCGAGAAGTACCTAAAGGAGCACGGTCCTAAATAACAAAACTCGCACAAATCGCTAAATCCAGCACGTATGTGCACTACCGCCTACGGGTCCTTCGTTATCAATCCACCAGACCAGGTAGATAAAACGAAAACTACTCTGAACTTAGCCAGCGAGCTAGCGCTTTATTTGGGTCGGCGACTTCTTCGATTGATGTGTAGTAGTACTCATTCCAACTTTCTTCTGGAAACGCTGTAAACAACATCAGATTGAGTGGATAGTCTTCGCTATCGGTGCTTCTGCGAAAATCATCTCGAAAGAGAAACACTGCCTTTTTCAGCGCGATTGCCATACCTAGTTCAATCATGACACCTTCGTCAGGCGGGCAACCATTTACGATCGCGAATGTACCATCCGAATTTCTTACGTCTGCGTAATCCGCTTGCCCAACTCGCCAAGCCCAACCTTTCTTGGAGAAATCAATCTGGTTATTCCGCTCAAACGGCTCCCAGACCTCCGCCCCTAACCGCGTCAATTCTTCAACCATTCGTGGAAGTGGTCCGAATTTCCCTAATTTGCTGAAGCCGTAGTCGTTGGCTAGGTACAGCGTTTTTCGAGTACTCATGGTCTTCTTTGAAGCTCGTTTCGCGCATTAACGCATATTGTCTAATTCCGCGCCCATAAATGTGAAGAATCGCAGCGATGAAATTTGGCGCACAGCTAGTTAATTACTTTACAACTTGGGAGGCTACGCTACCCACAATTAAGACGGTTGAAGCCGGCCGTTTCAATAGTTTATGGTGGTCCGACCACTTCCTACCTCCTGTCGGAGGCAATATGGAACACGGCGGCGCTCTTGAAGGATGGTCTCTCATTACTGCAGCGGCGGCGTTAACGTCCCGTGTAGAACTCGGGTTACTAGTGAGCGGCAATACGTACCGTAATCCTGGTTTGCTTGCAAAGATGGCGACGACCGTGGACGAGATTTCCGGTGGGCGATATATTCTCGGTTTTGGTGCTGCATGGTTCAAACGCGAACACGAGGCGTACGGCTGGGTTTTTCCTGGTTTGAAAGAAAGGTGTGACCGTCTCGAAGAAGCAGCAGAACTCATACGCTTACTGTTCACATCATCGGAACCGGTTTCGTATCAGGGAAAGTACTACTCGCTCGACAATGCGCCTCTCTCCCCTGCTTGCACGACGCAGCCACACACTCCTATTCTGATTGGTGGAAATGGTGAAAAACGCACGTTACTAACGTGCGCCAAGTACGCTGACGTCTGTAATATCGACTTCAACAATCCCGGTTCTCCGGAAGTCTTCAAACACAAGATTCAAGTGCTTGAACGACATTGCGAATCGATCGGGCGTGACCCAGCCGAAATCCGTAAAACCGTTCTGATTCCTATGCGGATCGAAGATGACGAGGCACGAGGCGAGGAACTTCGACGTCCACGTCCTTGGACGCTTACTGGTACGACAGCGTATATCGCGGACTTAATTCAGCAGTACATCGATGCCGGTGCGGAGGAAGTCATGTTCGCTGGCGTTCCGACTCGTGCAGAGTATTTTGAACGAATCGACAAAGAAATTTTGGCTCAGTTCGATTGATCGCAAGCGGACTGCTTAAGTTAAAAATCCCGCCTCTTCACCCGCGCGTACATCGTCTTCGGACATTCCTAGCCAATCCGCGAGGACACTCACGTTGTCCTCGCCGAGTAATCGCGACCGTTCGTAAATCTCACAGGGTGTCTTCTCGAAGTAAATAGGGAGTCGGTCCGCAAACGTTTCACCAAGACGTGGATGCGGTTCGTCCATAAATCGAATGAACTCATGTGCTTGAAGTTGCGGATCAGATTCTGCCAAGTCAATTCCAGTCTGAACGATACCCGCTGGTACACCCGCGCTCTGTAACGTATACATGAGTTCGTTCGCGTCTTGGTCTCGTGTCCACGCATTCATGTGACGATCGAGCTCCTCAGCGTTTTCGCACCGAGCCTCCGGAGAACAGAATGCTTCTTCGCGACACCAATCGGGAGCTCCCATTACCGAGCAGAGCGCTTGCCATTCGTCGTCGTCACGGCAAACGATTGCTAGCCAGCGTTCGTCGAGAATGTCGTCACCATCGGAGCGACATTGGAAGCAACCATGCGGAGCAAATTTGTCGTATGGCAATCGATTTCCACAAGGTCTCGCTTCTCTTCCGTTAACGAAATAGTCAAGCAAACTAACCCCGATCATCGCTGCACCGACCTCGAATTGAGCTAGATCAATACGTTGTCCTTTGCCTGTCTGGCGACGTGCCTCGATTGCTGACAGGATTGCGACTGCACCGTGTAGTCCCGCTTGGTGGTCGTTGTAAGAAAATCCCAGACCAATCGGTCCGCCTTCAGGTACACCAGTTGTATACGTGAGACCTGCCAACGCATGAATCGTAGGTGCATAAGTCACGAAATCGCTCCATGGACCACCGCTTCCCATGCCTGACATCTGAACATAGATGACCTGATCATTGGATGAACTAACATCGTCAAATCCGATCCCCCAACGGTCCAATACTCCAAGCGAAAAGTTATCTATGACGACATCTGCTTGACTTACCAATGATCTCGCGACCCCCTTAGCGTCATCCTGACTCATATCCAGCGCAAGCGCGCGTTTATTTCGGTTCCATATCGCATAGTACGGCGAGCTTGGCGCGTTGTTTGCTGCTGCGCGCTTGGTTGAGTTCACTTTTACAACATCCGCACCCATATCCGCGAGCAGACGCGTGCAGAACGGTCCTGCTAGGACGTGCGTGAAGTCGAGAATCCGAATACCTTCCAATGGGCGCATATCAGTCCTCCCACCCTACCGCATCAAGGACGTTCGAGGCATCGGTTTCCAACCAACCAGACTCGCTTACTTGACCTGGCGTCCCTAAGAACTGGAACGGGATTCCAGGACTCGGTACCTTACGCTGGCCAACTCTTGTATTCTGCCACCATGATCTAGCTTCAAGTTGCGGGTTATTCGCTACTTGGGGCACAGTTTGCACCCAACCATATGGGGCATGCCTCTCTTGTGCTTTGAAGAAAAGATCCTCCGTGTCTTCTGCGGCCACCCACTCACGAATGACCTCCATCAGCCTTTGAGAGTAACGGCGACGGTTTTCCGGTTCTTCGTACTTTGGATCGAGTAAATCTTGAAACGAGCCCTCTTCAACTAACCAGGCGAGCTGTGCCTCGAGATTAGGTGTTGGTGTCACCATCATCTCGCCGTCTTTCGTAGGCATCACGACGTATAGATTCGTCCAATGCAAACTCCCACGACGTTCGAGAGCTTTTGCGCGCGCATTCGGGAAGTACTCGTGATAGTAGTACCACATGAATACATGCTCTAAGGAAGACGCGATACACTCATGGACGGGCACTTCGATACACTGACCTTCACCCGTCTCCTGAGCGTGATGTAGACCCGCGAGCGCAGCTGTCGCAGCATATGATCCTGAAATCGTGAAATTCAGTTCGCCAAATAGCTTCAGAGGAGGCGTGTAGTCGTCCCCCGTTATTCCTGTCGATCCACCTAACGCACTAGCGACAAGGTCCGGCGCTTTGAAGTCACTCCATGGTCCAGTGTTCCCAAATGGTGAGACATCGACTACTACGAGCTTCGGATTTCTAGTACGCGCGGCTTCTAAATTAACTCTGTCGGCTAAGGGGTTTTCTCTACCGAGGAAACACAGATCGGCACAACTCAATAGTGCATTGAGTTCGTAAAGCGAGGCCGATGACATTTCGTCGACTGTAAAGTGACGCCGACTCGAAGCGAAAAACGTGTACCACAGCGAATCACCACTTTCCTCATCGAACGGACCTCGATGCCGAAGAGGGTCACCGGACGACGGCTCGGGACGCACGACGTCGGCACCCAAATCAGCGAGTAACTTAACACCATAGATGGCTTTGTCGTCCGAAAGGTCAACAATGCGAGTTTGTTGCAGTGCTTCACCACGGTTTGACATGTTCTGCTCAATTGATCGATTGATACTATTTTGCGGATTCTTTTTAGGGAAGCAGCTCCTTATGCTTAAAGCAGTACCTCTCGGACAACGATCTGGACTGAAGGTCTCGGAGTTGTGCTTAGGCACCATGAATTTCGGTCAACCGGGGCGTGGTCATCAAGGTGACTGGACGTTAGGGATCGATGAGGCACGACCGATCTTTGAGAAAGCCCTTGCGAGTGGCTTGTTTTATTTCGACTGCGCGGATGTGTATGGGCAAGGCGCATGCGAGGAGGTCGTAGGCGCACTACTCAAAGAGCTCGCAAGGCGTGAAGAGTACGTGCTTGCCACGAAGGTCGCGATGCCGATGGGACGAGGTGCGAATTTCAGTGGTCTATCACGCAAGCACATACTTGAAGGCGTCGATGCGAGTTTGAAAAGATTGGGTCACGACTACGTGGATCATTTGGTGATCCACCGACATCCACACGGGGTTGCAGTCAATCCGGATGTCCCTATCGAAGAATCGATGGAAGCGTTAAACGACGTGGTCAAGGCCGGTAAAGTTCTGTATCTCGGTGCTTCATCCATGTGGGCATGGCAATTCGCAGAGTTACAGCATGCGGCGGCACAGAATGGATGGGTGCAGTTCGTATCTATGCAAAACCACTACAACCTCATTTACCGTGAAGAAGAACGGGAGATGAACCCATATTGCGCGAGTTCAGGCGTCGCACTTACCCCATGGTCACCTCTCGCCCGAGGTATCCTCGCTGGTAGCTATCAAGGAAGCTTTGAAAAAGGTTCTACCGCACGCTCATCCGGCCGAGATAGAGTAAGAACCGAAAGTTTGTATCGTGGTGAAGCTGATTTCGCGATTGCTGATCGTGTCGTCGAGCTAGCTCGTAGACTCGAGAAAAAACCTGCACAAATTGCGATCGCTTGGCTCATGAATAAGTCAGAGATCACTTCGCCTATCGTCGGCGTGTCGCGAGAGGAGCAACTTGATGAATTGATTGACGCTGCGTCAATCGATCTTAGTGCCGAAGACAACGCGTTTCTTGAAGAACTCTATCGTCCAGTCGAAAACCTGTTGTCGCTCGGTACGTCCTAGTTGAATCGATCGAAAGCGAATGCGAACCATCAATCAGACTTCGAAAATATGCTCGAAGACTAAATAGATCAGTGAATGTATGAACGTCGACGAATTAGTGTCGTTACCGATTCAAGCGCCGAGCATACACCGGATAGCGTTTACGCTACACCGCGCTCCGAGGAGATTTCGTTTGCGATGCGCTTAAATTCGGCGCGCATAAAGTACTTTTCTTGTTCTCCGAGATTCCGACCAAGTTCTTGGCGGCACATCGCCATGACGCCTTTGTCGAACATTGCCGGAACACCGTATTGACCTTCTTGCCAATACGCTAAGCAAGAGCTCAACTCGTCATCATTCAGTTCCGCAACAAATATCTCAACGTATTCGGTAATTTCGGTCTGCGCGACTTCGTCGACCTCATTCGGTGTTGCTTCGCCAAAGCCGCCACCGAAGCGTTGACCGAATTGACCTTCACCTTGATTTGCTCCTGACTGAAAGCGCGAAGGCGTAAAGGACTGCCGAAAGTTAGGTTTTGTAGTCGCCGCTTCGAGACCTCGTTCAACGAACTGCTGATTAACGATTCGCATGAACTCATCGCGCATCACTTTACGCTCGTCGGGAGTCAGATTCCGTTGAATCCCCTCCCGACACGCCGCCAGTACGCTCTTATCGTGTGTAGTCGGAACGTCTCGCCGACCGACACTCCAATACTGCACGCACGCACGGATCTGAGGATCCAGCATCTTTTCAATGTAGTCTCGAACGAATGGCGAAATGACTTCGCTATCTACTGAGACTGTCGAAAATTCGCCGTCTTCGACTTCATAGTCGTCAAAACCTGCGTCTTCCACCCAATCTTCAACGGTCTCAGACTCGAGGGAAGATTGAGCCTCCTCTGTGACCATCTCACCTTCTTGCCCGACTACATTTGACGACGATTCGGGAAGGTCATATTCCTGAGGATCAAGAATTCGATCTTGATCTTCGCGAATTCGTCCGACATTTGGGAGCAGGAAGTTACGCAAGCTATCTGTAGTCCACGGAGAAAACGTGTCGACTTTAGCTCGTAAGTCGAGTGTGAGATAGAGTTCACGCCGTTGAATTTCAACGAAATGGACATGGATCCCTTTCGCTTGTACGTCGTCGATCAAGTCCTCAAAGTCAAAGCTCTCGCTGACGATCAGAGCGTCACTTATCGCTTTGTTATTGGTAAGGTTCTGGATGTCATCACTAATTCGATCCCGCGTCGCGATTGCGAGCGAGCTTTCGTCTGTTTCGTACGAAAACGTTCGTAGTTTCACGCCGTTCTTAGCCAGAATGACACGACGTCTGTATTCGACGTGCTCTGCTTCTGCTTCACACTCATACCAGTAAATTCGAAGAATGCGCGATCCTGGAACGAGCCGTTCGACCAACGTCACTACGGCGTTCTTAAAGGCTAGTACATTGAATCGGTGCGGGGCAACCTTCGGTACCCCTTCTTTTAGAAGCGTCTTAACACCAGACCGTAGTAAGTAGCGACCGTCTATGAAAACGCCAACATGATCACTCACGATTAAAACCCTCGTGAAACGTAATTGATATAAGTGCTGGCTTTACATAAACCAGACGTAGTTATCGTGTAAATATCTGCCAACTTCATTATAGAAAGATTTTGAGCTAGGAGTGGCTTCCTTTCATTCGCGCTACATCGTATTCAACCGTGAAGATGCTCAGTCGCAACGAACTGAAATCGAACCAACAGTCGTTTTTATCACGTTCGTTCGAACATTGCTTCTGCGTATATTGAAAATGCACGAATAAACAGCTAATCTAGACGAGTAAATCAATGCTGAGATTCGCAGCGAATCTGACGACCATGTTCAATGAAGATGACGAATTCGACCGTCTTGACCATATAGCGCGACTTGGTTTTCAACACTTGGAATGGCTCTTTCCTTACAACTGCGATAGACGCGAAATCGCTTCCAGAATCAACGACTTGAATCTAGAACTCGTACTCATAAACACGGCATTAGGACTGGCCGACAAGGGCGATCGGGGAATTGGCGCCTTACCTGGAAGAGAGGACGAGTTCAAAATTGCTATGACACAAGCGCTCGAATATGCAGACATTTTGAACATACCCATGATTCACGTGATGGCAGGAGTGTGCGCCGATCTCAAGAAACGCGGCGAGTATCTGGAAACGTTTGCTAGAAATCTGACGTGGGCGACGCAGCAGCTGAACGGTTCGTCAACGCAGCTGCTGGTCGAACCTTTGAACCGAGTCGACAACCCGAATTACTTGATCAGCACGTCAGCAGACGCACTTGAACTCATCGGTATGGTTAACGCAAACATCGGGTTACAGTTCGACTTTTATCACCTACAAATCATGGAAGGCAACTTAGGTCCTTCGTTGAAGACACACATTGATCAAATCGCTCACGTCCAATTCTCAAGCCTACCGGGACGCCATGAACCACAATACGGTGAGGTAAATTGCCACTACTTGTTTGAATTGCTTGAAACTCTTTCATTTGACGGATTCATTGGTTGTGAATACCGACCAAAATCAACCGTGGAAGAAGGGCTCTCATGGGCAGCACCGTATGGAATCGGTGCCGATGTTTCTAATTCGACAGGGAATTAGCTTTGCGCCAGGGAACGAACTCGGAAATCGTTTTCGCCTGATACGTCCGCTCCGCGCATCAGGAATAAGGAGCGCTGCTGTGCTAACGTACTGCCACCCATTTTCATTTCAATGTCACGGCGATAGATCGAGGTGGTCGGCATAAAACGTAGTGTCATTCCTCGCCTCGGATAGTCTGATTGGTTCGGCTCCGATGCATGCATCAGATATACATCGTGCAATGAAATCTGTCCTCGCTCAAGCTCGATGTTCACGGAATCACTCTCATTGAATGCATCGTCGTCCAACTCGAGAGGTAACGCTAACCCATCGGCTTTATTGACATGGTGTCCTTTTAACTCACGCCGTCGATGGGAACCAGGGATTACCTGCAGACACCCGTTCTCAATATTCGAATCGTCGACCGCAATCCAAACAGAGCATGTTGCGAGCGGTCGTATAGGCCAGTATTCTCCGTCTTGATGCCAAGGTGTACGGCTACCAACCTTTGCGGGTTTCGCAAAGAAGCTTGAGTTCCACAACGCGATGTTGGGTCCAATAATCTGCTCCACCATATCCAGTATGCCGTCATCGCGCGCGAAATCGAGAAAACCGACGTCGTAACTAAGCAACGTGGGACAGTAGTCCGAAAACTCTGGATAACGATCGATCAGTCTTTCATGACTAGTGCGAATCGCTTCGATGGTTGAATTCGATAAGTGGAAGTCCGGTACGACAAAACCATCATCATGGTAGCTACGTAGTTCTGATTCACTAAGCATGATTAACCACGTGATTTAGTACTGGGCAGCGGAATGGAGAAATTTGAAGCCACTTGGATTCATTACAAGTCGATGGGTCGCACCTTCAGCATCAGCGTCGTAATCCTCATAACCTGCATCACCGTCCCACATGGCAATTCGAGTACCGGTGCTGTTCTTTGCCAGATGCGTTTCGTAGTACCTCGGTGCTAATTGACTAAAGTGCTCAATTGCTTCAGTACTCTGGGTGTATTTCGATAAATGGTAAAGCGTTACCCAAGTTGGTGGAGCTAAATCTATTTCTTCGTGCGCGTGACGCTGTAGTGCTTCACCGGGAGTGATCCACGCGTGCTCCTTAATCTCTCCTCCGTCTACCTTCACATCATCGCTAGCACTCGGCGCTCGAGCAAGAAAAAACCATGTCGCAAATCGAACGGGGGTACTCGCTGGCGGTGTCCAGTGAGCGAACCAGTGGAAAGCACTGCCTTCAAGCGTCATGTTGGCTTCTTCGATCGTTTCGCGTACCGCCGCATTTCGTGCGGCTTGCTCTAGGTCATCTGGTGCATCAAAGTCTTCGTCGTCAATACGACCGCCAGGGAATACCCAGAGACCACCGAACGCAATCTTTGAGTTCTTCTTCAACATCAGAACTTCAGCGACACCTTCACGATCGCGTAGGAGAGCAACCGTTGCCGCCGGTACGGCAGGAGTGGTAGTTTCGCGCTTCTCAATATCACCGTAAATGTCGTTTCGATGTTTCGATGGTTCTGTCACTGCGTCATCCTGTCGGCTACCCCACTCGACCGTCAGGCATTGTAGAGATCGATGGACATTTCTTGGTTACTAACACGCTCCCGGAATGCATTGGCATAATTTTGATATGCGTCTCGGAGAAGCCCAATGAAATCCAGAGCCTGCGAATTACTCGGTATTGAATTCCCACTCTTTGCGTTTAGTCACTGTCGCGACGTGGTCGCAGAAGTGAGTGCTGCAGGTGGCTTCGGCGTCTTAGGTGCCGTCGGTCATTCGCCGCAATCGCTCGACATCGAGCTAAGTTGGATCGACGAACACTGCGACGGAAAACCGTATGGTGTTGATCTTCTCGTACCGACGAGCATGGACAGTAAAGAGGCTGCTTTAAATCAACAAGAATTAGAAGACCGGATTCCTTTCGATCACAAACGTTACGTCGAAGAACTGCTCGCCCGACACAACATCGAT
Organism: Candidatus Azotimanducaceae bacterium; assembly: GCA_965220235.1. GTDB lineage: Bacteria > Pseudomonadota > Gammaproteobacteria > Pseudomonadales > Azotimanducaceae > Bin55. The sequence goes on from OZ244815.1 coordinate 2,003,989, forward strand.
ACGAGTGATCTTTGGGATGGTGTAATGCGAGATGGCGTCGGTGACAACATGCGCAAACCAGGCGCTGATGCAGTCCTTGAAGCAGCGTTTAACCACCCAGTCAAGATGGTTGTCAACGCATTAGGTGTGCCTCCGGATTACATGATCGAACGAGCTCGCGCAAACGACGTGGTCGTCGGCGCATTGGCAGGAGCAAAAGAACATGCGATCAAACATGTTGACGCAGGGATCGACTTGATCATTGTCGCCGGAACCGAAGCTGGCGGACATTGCGGTGAAGTTTCAACCATGGTGCTCGTGCCAGAAGTGATTGACGAGATCAAGGATTCCGGCATGGTCGTCTTAGCTGCGGGCGGCATTGTGACTGGTCGCCAAATGGCAGCTTGCATGGCGATGGGCGCTGACGGTGTATGGACTGGTTCAGTATGGCTCACAACGGCCGAGGCGGAGACGTTGCCGGTGGTCAAAGAAAAGATGCTGGTCGCAAACTCTCGCCAAACGGTGCGTTCTCGCAGTCGTACTGGTAAGTACACTCGGCAATTACGTAGCGCGTGGACCGATGCTTGGCAAGCCGAAGAAAGTCCCGACCCACTACCGATGCCATTACAAGGCGTCGTCGCGGAAGCCGCATTTAGAAAGATCAATCAGCTCGCACAAAGCGACCACGAAGGTGCTAAGCAGTTAGCGAACTACTTCGTTGGTCAAGGTGTCGGGCTTATGAATGAAGCGAAGAGTGTTCGCAGCGTTGTCTATGAATTCATGGAAGACTACGCGGAAGCAACCGAACGTCTCATTGGCATGACGGATGATTAATCTCGTGAGCTGAAAACGTAGCTTTCTACGACACTCTTAAGGCGCTATATCGTTACGGTACACCGACCATTTCGGTGTTACCGTACATGATGTCCATTCGCGCACCGTCTACAAATCTCTCCATGCCATCGGCTTTCATCAACGATTGGCATTTATGCCAATCTTGCTCGCTGTGAAAATAAAGCTCGGCCATCCCCGCGTATGGTGCGAGGTCCGGGTAGATACTGTGGCTAACCACGTAGCGGAAGCCACCCGCTTCATTCATCCAGCTACTAATGTTGGGTACGTGAATGCCTAACCAGTGTTTGTAGAAAGCTTCGAAGTCCGTTCCTTCCTGAGCAGGAACCAGATAGTTCACACGGAAGAAGCCGGATCGAGTCGACGGGAACGGGTCGTTCAACGTTAACGCCTCGACGCTAAGGTGCTCAGATCCATCAATCACCACATACTCGCGAGTAGCCCACGAAAAATATGGTTCTGCTTTCTGCTGAAATGTATCCGTTGGTGCACGACCATGATCATTCGTCGTAGGTCTCTGTGGTTCTGCGAACCAGAGCTGAGCCATACCATCCCAAACCATGTCAGATCTGTTTGAGGTGTTGAATAGTTGAGCGATGTAGCGCGAAGCACCGTCTCTTCCCTGCTCGATCGCACGGTCCTGCGCCGTAATCACTGCAGGCATGTGATTCTTGTACCACTGCATGATCAATTCGTCGCGAGAAGTGCTTTGTCGACGCTTAATCAGGAAGATCATCTTCGCTCTTTCATTTGCTTCGACTGTCATGGGTGTCCCCTTAAATTGCTCTAAAGTTTAGGTGGATCGTTCGATCGAATCGACGGCGTTATTCCCTCTTCTCCATCACGTGACGAATCCAGTATTTGTCTCGAGCTTTCTCATACGCCTTCCTAGTTATTTTGCCTTCATCGACTAGCTGCTCCAGTCGGTTGAGACGGTCTGTGAGGGTTGCGTCCTGACCTTCACGAGTCGTGGTACCGCCGTGTCCTGACGCAAGCATTGGCCGTTCTTGAAATCCGTAGCTTGCATCACGATATGCCACCTTTCGATTAACCCGCTTAATTTCTTGATACAACAACTCGATCGCGATCAAAGCTACTATGAGAGCCGCACTCCAAGGGATACCAATATTCATGTAGATATATACGACAAACGTTACGTTCGGCAGCTGAACCAGAAAAATGAGTAACGCAAATAGTCGCCGCTTCAGACTCGTTGTACCTTCTGCCTGCTGCTCCGGATCGTGTTGGTCGCGAATAACCCACCCGATACGATCTACTTCACTAGCGATGTATCGAAACAGCTGCGACAATGCAAGCAAACCCAACGCTAGTAAACCCGCCTGCCAGCCGACTAATAACACGGTCGCTACTAAGATCGCGATGTATGCAGCGACAATACCGATGTACAGGGTACCTTTCCAAAGTCTTCGTAACTTAGTAAGGTATTGACTCTCGCTTTCGTTATCGCTCACGTCGTGCCTCTCCATTCACCCGAAGTAATCTCGTACACGCTAAGCGTCCGAGACGAAGTAAGTATGGACAAGATCAATCGTCGTCTGTATTTATTGTCTTCGCTGAGCGTCTGAGAATCAAGATGAGAACATTCTTCGAAGCTAAACCACAAAACAACCATTGGAAGCTCTCATGGAACAAATAAAACTTCGTTTCAATGGGTTCTCTGAAAACGACATGGTAGAGCGCGCCCAGACCTTTCGGGAACACATGGTACAACGACGAACAGTGCGGGAGTTCGACGATCGTCCAGTTCCCTCGAGCGTGCTTAAGGATGCACTTCGGGTTGCGGCATCTGCGCCGAGCGGTGCGAATCGACAGCCATGGCGCTTTGTCGTTGTAGAGAATCCTGCGACGAAAGCACGCATACGCGTCGCCGCAGAAAAAGAAGAGCAAGAGTTCTATTCGACACGAGCGCCAGACGAATGGCTCGAAGCGCTCGAACCACTTGGTACGGATGCCAATAAGCCGTTCCTAACTGAGGCTCCCGTTTTAATTGCCATCTTCCTTGAGCGCTACGGTGTCGATGGTTCCGGCAATCGAATTAAGAACTACTACATGCCTGAGTCCGTTGGTATCGCAACGGGTTTTCTCATTTCGGCGCTGCACCATGCTGGACTGGCGACGTTAACTCACACCCCTAGTCCAATGCGTTTTTTGAATGAGATTCTGAATCGACCAGCGCGAGAACGCCCGTATTTATTACTTGTAGTCGGGTACCCTAAGAATGATGCTATGGTTCCTGCCATTGAGCGACTGCCATTAGACGCGGTCGTAACCAGAGTTTGACTGCTTTCGATACCACCAGAAGTGGTTCGGTCTTCAACTAATATCAACTAGATTCGCCAGTCTTCCCACATATTGGTCAATGTCGGAGCAGGATCCTCCCTAAAGTGCCGCGTATCTACCCACCACTGGTGTCGACTGCCAGGACCTAGATCGTCGTCATCGAAGAACGTGTAACCAGGTTTTTGAAAATCGCATGGAATCGCATATCGAATGCAAGGCGAGTTTGTTTCGGCTGAATAGTTGACTCCAGCTGAATGAATTAATCTTGGGTGCCAAAACACCACGTCTCCGGGTTCACCAGTGAACTCGACAGGCACCGTATCCCTCAAGATCGTCTTAAATTCCTCGTCGAACTCGCTCTTGATGCGGTCATCGAAGTGAGCACCTAGACACGATGTCCAGAATCGATGTAGTCGTACATGCGAACGAGGCCACACCGTAAATCCACCGGTACGAGGTTGAATTTCGTCAATCAAGACCATCGCACTCAACTGAGCTGCCGAATGGTCTACGTGCGGTCCTAACCTACCATGTACGGAAGGCGGCTTAGGTAAAACCAGATATACACCTCGAACACGCTTCGCTCGTTCTAATCTCTCGCCGAGGAATCGCTTAACGACCGCTCGAACGTGTGGATGGTTGGCCGTGACATCGAGTAACGAATCCTCGAGACCATACTGGTGCGGTGAGCGCATTTTCCAAGCAGCGTGTTGTAGCACGCCGATCCTTGCCGCTGCGTCAACCGGCCACCTCTTATGGGGCTCGTCAAACCATGTTGAGGGATCATCCCGAGACAGCGTGCCTTCGGGGACCGTTTCCCAAACGTAATCGACTATGTCCTTAAAGGCGTCCGCAGCCCTGACCAGACCGCGTTTAACTAAGAATCCCTCGCGTTTGAAATGTAAGACTTCCTCTGTCGAAAGCTGGAGATTCGAACATGGTGCTAGATTTGATTGATACGGAATAGGCTCTCTGATTGTCGCGTCTTGATCCACTTGGTTCTTTCTTACAGGCTACCGATTCGGAGCTGGTTCCAACACTAGTGCGAAGCTATCATATCGCGCTTCAGAAAGACTACGACGCGGCAAATTTCGATGCATCGTTTTGACGACGTGATTGGTCTTGAGCACTCTGCCGATGATCGTTTCTTAGGGACCAAGAGCCCAGACCAAGCCGAACGAATGTTTGGAGGCTTTCTCATTGGTCAAGCGTTGGTGGCGTGCCAATACACAACAGAAACGGACCGATCCGTTCATTTACTCCATTGTTACTTCCTGCGACCTGGCGATACGAGCGAGCAAGTCGAATACTCGGTATCAAGGATTCGAGACGGTCGGAGTTTCTCCCATCGCCAAGTCGTCGCGACGCAACATGGAAAGGACGTGTTTCATATGACGTGTTCATATGCGATAGCGTCTGAAAGTCCGACGTTTGTTGGTACAACAGCGCCTACAGTGCCCGATCCGCACGAGATTGACTATACGTATGCGGACTTCTGTCAAGACCAGATGCCTGATCCGGATTACATTCGGGATGTCAAGAATCGACCGTTCGAGATCAAGTACATTAATCCGCCCAGCCAATTTGAACCAAGCGATACCTTAGAAAACCAGCTCATGTGGATGAGGTTAAACTGCGAGGTGTCAGAAAATCCCCATGTTCATGACGCTGGCGTCGCGTATCTGTCTGACAGCACATTGATTGACCACGTCACATTACCTCACGGTAAACGATGGCAAGACTCAGATTTCGACGGTACAAGCCTAGACCATGCGATGTGGTTTCATCAAACGGTACGGGCAGATGAATGGTTGTTATTCGATCAGAAGGTTGAATGGACGGGGGACGGTCGAGGCATGGCATCAGGGCGTATCTATACTGAAAATGGCACACTTGCAGCGACATGCATGCAAGAAGGACTGATGCGATTCTGAACCCACGACATATTCGGTTGTCGTTGCCGCAAAATCAAGACAAAAACCAAACAAATCAAACCAATATAAGGAGATGTTCATGAAGTTGAGTTTAGGCGTAGGACCGATGGGTCCACCTGGCGGAGACAGGATTATCGAACACGCAAAGTTCGCAGAGAACCTAGGATATGACACGATCTGGACCTCGGAGATCTATGGGTCCGATTGCTTTACGCCGCTTGCTTGGATCGGTGCAAATACCGAACGAATAAACCTCGGTACTTCGATCATGCAAATCTCGGCACGTAGTCCTGCAAGCGCAACCATGCACGCGGTAACGTTGGACTATCTGTCGAACGGTCGCATGAAACTAGGAATCGGCGTGTCGGGACCTCAAGTCGTCGAAGGATGGTATGGACAACCGTACCCGAAACCTCTTGCTCGAACGCGTGAGTGGATTTCGATTTTCCGCGATATCGTGTCGCGAGAAGGTCCAGTGTCGTTCGATGGAAAACACTATCAGCTACCGCTTGACGGCGGTACTGGCTTAGGGAAGCCACTAAAACTCATCCTGCATCCGGTACGCGAAGAGATTCCGTTGTATCTTGGCGCAGAAGGACCGAAAAATGTCGCTCTTGGCGCTGAACTATGCGATGGCTGGATCCCGATGTTCCTTTCACCCTATCGTATGAACCGACTGTATAGCGAATCGCTGAAACAAAAGCGGTCGGACTTTGACATCTGTGCGCCGGTAACGGTCATCGTAACGGACGATATCCAGAGTGGCATTGATTCAGTGAAACAAAACGTTGGTTTTTACGTCGGTGGGATGGGTGCCAAGTCATTCAACGTGCACAAAGACCACATCTCACGAATGGGGTTCGAAGAAGAAGCGAACCACGTTCAGGAGCTCTTTATGAATGGTCGACGTGATGAAGCCATGGCTGCGGTACCCAACGAGCTCTGCGACGAGATTTCGCTCATCGGACCGAAAGAACGCATTCGCGAAAGATTGGCGGCGTGGCGCGAAAGCGCGGTGACTACGATAAACGTCTCAACCGGTAATCGCGATACCCTCGCGTTTATGGCAGAAGAACTACTCTAACTACTGGATATGTGGCGCTGGTATCAGTCAGCGCCACATTAAGTGATGACTCAAATCGGCTGTTCTGAACAACATCTGATCAATCAGATCTTCGTTATCTTTTCTTATAAATCAATAAATTGACTTAGATAGCTAATTCAATCGAACTGTGCGGCCTCACCGGTCATCGGAACAAATCTAACCGGCAAAATCACGCGGCGCCCAACCTCGTATTCGCTCGTTTTTTCAACTAGGACTAACTCTTGGTAGCCGTCGTAGTCGCCAACTGGCAAGACCATCTTGCCACCGATTTTCAATTGTGAGAGCAATTCTGGAGGTAATTTAGGCGCAACCGCCGTTACCATGATTTTGTCAAACGGCGCGTTTTCCGGCCATCCAAACCAACCATCTCCAACCCGCACGTACACGTTCTCGAATCCTAACTGCTCCAATCGACGCTCCGCTTCTAGCGCCAACGGCTCCACGATTTCGATGGTATACACGTTTTTTACGAGCTCCGCGAGAATCGCTGCTTGATAGCCTGAACCAGTTCCTATCTCTAAAACGTTATCGGTTGATTCCAGTTCCAGTACATGCGTCATGAGTGCGACAATGAACGGCTGGGAAATCGTCTGACCGTGCCCTATTTCAAGAGGTTGGTTTGCGAAAGCGAAGCGACGCTGTTCTTCAGGAACAAACTCGGAACGATCAACACTGCGAAGGGCGTTGACCACGGACTGATCAATACTTGATACACCGGTGTAATCGACGCTGAATCGAGTCATTGCCGCAATTTCCTGCAACATTGTTTCAGTTCTTTTCGGATCAGCCTCGTGGCAAGCGCAAATCGCTATGGTCAAAAGAGCTGCGACATACGGCGCTGGGCGCATCTGATCTACCAGCTATTACGTAGTTCACGTAATTTGAGGAATACTTCCTTCGGTGATGGGGTATCTGACAGATCACTAAAGGACTCTTTCAGGGTAGCGATCACGGTTGGACTGTGAAGCCGAAAGAATGTATTGATCTTTTCTTCCTGTTCTAGGTCAGTAATCAGACAATCTGCCGGGTCATGCACGCCTTCTAGTTCACCTAGTAATGCACGTGCGTCTTCATTGTCAGGTTCGCGATTCAATGTGAATTTAAGGTTGTTCTCCAAATAGTCGTGACCAGGATAGATCTGCGTATTCTTAGGTAACATCGCTAATTGTGAAACAAATGTGTCGTAGAGTTCCTCTGGATGCCCTCCGCCATGACAATTGCCCGCACCTGCATTGAATAACGTATCGCCAGAAAACAATGCTGGTTGGTCCGTGTGAGAAAGCATGCATATATGACTCATCGTGTGACCCGGTGTATCTAGTGCCTCAAGCACAACGGTTTTCCCAACAGTGACTGTATCACCTGCTTGAAGACCCACGTCCATGCCTGGTATCTTTGACGATGCCTGATGGTGAGCGAGTAACTTTGCGCCCGTCGCATCGATAACGGCTTGATTTCCACCCGTATGGTCACCGTGTTCGTGCGTATTCAAGACCTGCGTGATCTGCCATCCTCGATTCTTTGCCGCGCTAAGACACTTTTCGTGATCCAACGGATCGATGGCGAGCGCTTCACCTGTTTCTGCACACGCAATCAAATAATTGAAATTACGTAGTGCATTTCCAGTCCAGATCTGTTCTACAAGCACGATTCACTCCCTCATTCACATTGGGCGTCGCTGCTTCTCCCACGACTCTCTGTTCGATCGTGTCGGGACCTTATAGCGACGGCTCCTTCAAAGAATATCAGACGTTTGCGAATGCAGATCAATTTTGCTACTCTACCTCGCAGTCTAGGTGTTCGCTTCAAATCCTTCAAACTCCGTTGGTAGAATAAAAGTAGCGCCGCAACACGCTTTTTGCCGAACTATTCGTCTACAGCAAGTCTAGACAAGACTCTTCGTGAGGCGCACGCACGAAACCCCGTGAGAGGCATTGGAATAAACCATGAGCAATCTACCTGAATCTGTATTAATCGTTGACGATACGATGCGGGAAGGCCTTCAGATAGAAAGCCCTGACATCCCTGTTTCAGAAAAGCTTCGCTTGTTAGACGCGATAAGCGAGATGGGTTCAAAGACGATTTCAATTGGCTCGTTCGCCCATCCTAAGTGGACGCCATCGATGGCATGCATCGATGAAATCGCCGAACAGTTTGAGCCTAAGCCGGGTATCAGATACACCGCTGCAGTATTCAATAAGCGAGGTTTCGAACGCGCCGATGCCTACTACCCGAAGGTTGATGTACGCGGCCGAAGCTTCGGATCTCATGTTGAGCTATGTGACACTTTCGCTCGGCGAAACTACAACCGCACAAAGGGTGAACAGATGGCTGGCGTTGCAGGCGCTGCCGAAAATGCTCGAAAAGCTGGTGCAGAGCACGGGTCGGTTGCACTTGGAAATCCGTTCGGTTCGAACTTTGAGGGACCGTTCTCCCTCGCGCAACGTATGGAGCTTTTGGACTTCATGGTTGATCAATGGCATAACAATGGACTGAAGGTCAAACGCGTCTCATTCCTTGACGCGATGGGTTGGAATATGCCGCACACTACCAGAGAGTTTATTCAAGCCATCCGCGATAAATATCCAGAGATTGAAGATTTCCATATGCATCTGCATAACACGCGTGGGGCGACCATCGCGAGTTACTACGAAGCATTGACTTTAGGTGCACGCGAATTTGACACGTCACTCGGCGGAATGGGCGGATGCCCCTATTGCGGAAACGGTCGGTCAGCTGGTCACGTTCCAACCGAAGATATGGTGCATATGTGCCATCAGATGGGAATCGAAACCGGATATGACCTTGATAAGGTCATTGAAGCTGCTTGCATCGCAGAAGAGGTCGTTGGTCACGCGCTTTGGGGACATGTTTCGAAGTCCGGCCCACTACCGTCGACCAAAGAGGTCTACCCAGCAGATATGCCATTTGTGGAGACGCTCGACGAAGCCGCGCATTTCCGCAAAGGTTCGTCTGTCTATGAAGGTCAGATCTCACCTTGGCGAGAAGGCGACGCACTAACACGACCTAGTGCAGCATAAGTCGGCTTCATTTTGAAGCTCTATCACTGCAAGCGGGCGCGTTCTATGCGCCCGCTTTGGACATTGGAAGAAATGGGTCTTGAATATGAACTCGAGTCCCTGCCCTTTCCGCCGCGATACCTCGCGCGCGAATATCTCGAGGTTAATCCATTAGGTACGGTGCCTTGTCTCGTTGACGGCAACGTCAACATGACCGAATCAGCAGGTATATGCCAATACCTTGTCGAAAAGTACGGTCCTACCGATCTTGGATTAACCTCAGATCATCCCGATTACCCTCAGTATCTAAATTGGCTACATCGAAGCGACGCAACACTGACGTTTCCGCAAACATTAGTACTGAGATACACACAGCTTGAACCGGAAGATAAACGAAATCCGCAAGTAGCGAGCGATTACCGTAAGTGGTTCCTCGGACGCATGCGAAGCGTCGAAAGTGCACTGTCAGATCGCGAATATCTTGTTGCCGATCGATTCACGATTGCGGACATTTGTATCGCATATGCACTGGTTCTAGCGAACTCACTTGAAATCAACGAAGCGTTTACGCCAAATGTTCAAGACTACTGGCAACGCATGAACGAGCGCCCCGCATTTCAACGCGCGAACGATCTATAACGAAGGAGAATACATGGCGGTCCTAACATCCTCGCTCGATACTCGGTCGAACGCATTCGCTGAGAATCGAGAGCAAATGCTTGAGAAACTAGCGTATCTGGACGAGCAATACGCCGAAGCCGCTAAGGGTGGCGGCAAGGAAGCCATGGATCGATTGGCATCTCGAGGCAAGATGCCTATCAGAGAGAGAATCGCATGGGTGTTGGATCGTGATTCGCCGTTCCTCGAAGTTAGTCCGCTCGCGGCGTGGCGTTCGCACTACGCTGTTGGTTCGGGATTTGTCGTCGGCATCGGTGTCATCGAGGATGTCGAATGCGTGATCCTCGGACATGACCCTTCCGTGCGGGCAGGTGCATTCAACAGTTTCAACTCGAAGAAACTCATGCGGGGTTTAGAGATCGCGCGCGAAAACCGCATGCCTTACGTCCAATTCGTCGAATCCGCAGGTGCAGATCTGCGAGGCGGCGGTGGTGGGAGCGGCGGCAGTCGAGGTGGCGAACCAGTGGATCCTAAACAAGCATTGATCAATAGCATGCTCGGGGAAACAGGTCACTTCGCCGAATCTGGTCGTCTTTTTTACGAGATCATCGAACTTTCGAAGATGCGCATTCCAACCGTTTCTGTTGTGTTTGGGGCATCAACTGCGGGTGGCGCGTATCAACCCGGCATGAGCGACTACAACATCTTCGTCAAGAACCAAGCTATGGTAGCGCTCGGTAGTCCGCCATTGGTCAAGATGGCAACCGGTGAGGACGCAGACCCAGAAAAGTTAGGTGGTGCGGATATGCACACCGCCATCTCAGGTCTCGGCGACTATATCGCCGCCGATGAGATGGATGGAATTCGTCTGTGTCGTGAAGTACTACGCCACTTGAATTGGCGGAAGCACGGACCAGGACCTTCGCTTCCGAGTGATCCTCCCGTTCATGACGAAGAAGAGCTCCTAGGCATCGTTAACGAAGACCTGACCATCCCATTCGATATCCGCGAAGTTATCGCACGGGTTGTAGACGGTTCTCGATTCGAGGAGTTCAAACCACGCTATGGACCTACGCTGGTAACAGGTTGGGCTTCCGTTCACGGTTATCCAGTCGGGATTCTCGGAAACAACGGTCCACTGTTATCCCAGTCGTCGGAGAAGGCGTCGCAGTTTATCCAACTGTGTAATCAGATCGATGTACCTCTGCTGTTTCTACACAACATCACCGGGTTTATCGTAGGATCCGACTTCGAAGCCGACGGAATCACTAAGAACGGATCAAAGATGATCAATGCGGTGACTAACTCGACCGTTCCACACATCACTGTCATCGTAGGAGCGTCGTACGGGGCAGGAAACTACGGAATGAGTGGAAGAGCTTACGGAACTCGATTTACTTACACATGGCCGACAGCAAAGATCGCTGTCATGGGTCCAAAACAACAGGCGGGTGTCATGACGATCGTTCAACGTGCAGCCGCTGAGCGACGAGGACTAGAGTTCGATGAGACGGCTAACGACCAACGCGTCGCGTCTGTTGAAATGTCGCTCGAAGAGAGGTCGAAAGGCTTGTTCGCAAGTTCACGTGTCACCGACGACGGCATGATCGACCCACGCGATACGCGAGATGTGATTGGCTTTTCACTATCGGCATGCCATAACAAAGAAGTGCAAGGCACAAAGGAGTTCGGCACATGGCGGATGTAGCCATCAAACCCATTTCACGTATCTTGGTCGCGAATCGCGGCGAGATCGCGTGTCGGGTATTTCGAACAGCCAAGGATATGGGAATATCAACCGTCGCAGTCTATGCGGATGGCGATGCGGACTCTCCTTTTGTGCGTGATGCTGATCTCGCGATAGCACTTCACGGTACCACATCTGCGCAAACCTATCTTGATATCGACAAGGTTCTTGCAGCGTGCAAAGCATCAAACGCTGACGCGGTCCATCCTGGGTACGGATTTCTATCTGAGAACGCTCAGTTTGCTGAGGCAGTCGAAGCGATGGGGCTCACTTGGATTGGTCCACCCGTAGCCGCAATCAAGCAGATGGGAGATAAACTCGCAGCGAAGGCGCTAATGACGGGCGCAAAAGTCCCTACGCTCCCCGCTCAGGAGGTAACCGATAGCACGGATCTAGTAAAAGCCGCCGAGGAAATTGGATATCCAGTTTTGGTTAAGGCTTCCGCCGGTGGCGGTGGAAGAGGCATGCGAATCGTTGAAGATCCGTCCGGTCTAGATGACGCTGTTGCTGGTGCTCGACGCGAAGCCGGGGCGTCGTTCGGTGACGATACCATATTTTTCGAGCGGTGGTTAACCTCGTCACGACACGTCGAAATGCAAATCATGGGAGATCTGCATGGGAATGCGGTCCACATGTTCGAACGCGAATGTTCCATCCAGCGTCGACATCAAAAGATCATTGAGGAAGCACCTTCGTCCGCCGTGTCCGACGATCTCCGCGAACGAATGGGGTCTGCGGCACTCGCAGCCGCTAAGCAACTAGGCTATACATCTGCAGGTACGGTTGAGTTTTTAGTTAGTGACGACGAGTTTTGGTTTCTTGAAGTGAACACTCGACTCCAGGTCGAGCATCCCGTGACCGAGGAAATCACGGGGATTGATTTGGTGCGAGAGCAAATCCGTATCGCAGAAGGAGAACCTCTTGGGTACTCACAAGATGATCTTGAAATTAACGGTCATTCCATAGAAGCGCGCGTTTATGCAGAGAATCCAGTCAACAATTTCCTGCCGTCACCAGGCACGATCGACATATGGGAACCGTCCCCTCGCGTACGGGTCGACTCTGGCGTCGAGTCAGGTAGCGAGGTAAGTGTCTATTTCGATCCATTGATTGCGAAAGTGATCAGCCATGCGCCAACGCGACGTGAAGCCGCTGCGAAGCTAGCACGCGGTCTCGAAACGACGCAACTTCACGGTATCGCAAATAATCGCGATTTTCTTGTGGCTGTCTTACGCACCCCTGAGTTCTTGGCTGGTGATACGACAACGGATTTCATCGAGCGAGTCGAGCCCGCACGGGCGCGGGAAGCAACCGAAGCGGAATTGACAGACGTCGCCGTTGCAGTGTCGTTGTTCTCCCAGCATCAACGTCGCGAAGACGCCCGAGTTTTGACCTACATTCAGTCTGGTTGGCGAAACTCATTGATGCCACCAGAACGCGTTCGATATATATACGGCGATGCTGAACTCAATGTTGAGTACCGTTCCAAACGCGATTCAAATTTCGCTGTTGAGGTTAATGGGCAGTCGATGAACGCTCTCGTCAGAGATACTGACGACAGCGCCATTGACCTCGTCATTGATGGGCGCCGAATGAAGTTCCAGATGCGTGCAAACGGAGCCATTTGGCAAACTCATGGCCCCGCCGGTGATCTTCAAATTGAAGAGCTTCCGAGATTCGTTGTACCCGACGAGGCTGAGCTTTCGGGTGGATTAGTCGCTCCGATGCCAGGAAAGGTGCTCGCAACAGCAGTAGCTGAAGGCGATGCAGTTGAAGCTGGACAGTTGCTTGTTGTACTCGAAGCGATGAAGATGGAACACCGCATCGTTGCGCCAGCAGCAGGAACTGTCACCAAGATTCATATCGAAGTAGGCGAGCAAGTCGAGAAAGACGTAGTGCTTGTCGATTTAGAAGAAACTGAGACATAACGAGGAGAAGTTCGATGGCAAGCACCGAAGCTACGCTATATGACATTAAGCAAGGCGCCGCATGGATCACGCTTAATCGACCAGAGAACCGCAATGCACTGTCCGCGGTCTTGGTGAGTGAGTTGTACGAGCATCTTGGAGTCGCGAATGACGATCCGAATGTACGATGTATCGTGATCACCGGAACAGACCCAGCGTTTTGTGCTGGCGCGGATCTTAAAAGCCCGCCCGGTGGTTCGATAGAAGGACGTCGCTCAGTTCCGTACCCCGATGTCTTGACGCGAATACAAGATAGCGATAAACCGGTGATCGCCGCTGTTAACGGCGCAGCGTTTGCAGGCGGTTTAGGTCTAGTAGGCGCCGCCGATATCGTAGTCGCTCGAGAAGATGTTCAGTTTAGCTTCAGCGAAGTGCGGATTGGCGTTATTCCTGCCGTCATCTCGGTGGTGTGTATCCCCAAACTAGGAACTCACCACGCGATGAAGCTCTTTCTGACGGGTGAACGATTCACCGGAGCGCAAGCGGTTGAAATGGGTTTCGCTCACCGCGCCGTACCTGGGGATCAGCTTCGATCAGCAGTGGAGGAAGAGATTGATATGATCAATCAGGGCGGTCCAAATGCAGTCGTCCAATGTAAAAAGCTCGTTAGAGCGGTACCTAAGTGGAATCGCGACGAAGCATTTGAGAAGACGGCTGAATGGAGCGGTCGCATGTTCCGTTCAGACGAAGGAGCGGAAGGAATGGCGGCGTTCCGCGAGAAACGCAAAGCGTCTTGGATTCCACAAGAATAGCCGGGTTTTATCCAACCTCCTCAATACAGTTCAATAGAAAAAGGGAGCGATCTGAATCAGAGCGCTCCCTTTTTTTGGCAATAACCTAATCAAACGCTGGGAAAATCTCCTCGTTGAGTTCCGCGTAGATGTCAGGTCGTTGCAAAATCGATTGCAGCATAAACTCTTCTGACCCAGCATCGATGTAATCAGCGCATCGATCGATCACGTATTGCGGGGATCCGATCATCAGATGATCGCGTCCACCACGAAGTTGCTTAGCCTTCTCTTCGTCGCGCTCGATTCGCATCGGCACATGTGCCGACATTTTTATCTCAGATGGATCTCGTCCTACCGCCTCGCAGTGTTTGTGAAGCACTTCTTTCTTATGTCGAATGTCATTAGGACTTACGCCGACTAAATTACAGATATCGGCATATTTCGCGGCCGTACGCAAGGTACGTTTCTCACCATTGCCACCTACCATGATCGGGATCGGGTTCTGAACGCCTTTCGGTGCGAATGGTGCTGACTTCAACTGGTAGTACTTTCCGTTGTAATCAAACATCCCATCGTTCGTGAAAAGTTTCTTGACGAGTTCACAAGCCTCTTCAAGACGGTCGGAACGTTCGCGAATCGGTGGGAACTCCCAGCCATACGCTTCGTGCTCGCGGATATTCCATCCAGCACCGATGCAATACTGCGCGCGTCCGTTCGAAATCATGTCCATAGTCGCTACCATCTTCGCCATCAATGCTGGATTGCGATAGGTATTTCCAGCGACTAAGACGCCTAACTTAAGTCGATTAGTTACGGCTGCGGCAGCTGCCATCAACGTGATGCCCTCTAACGTATCAATCGTATCGGACTCTCTAACTTCGGCTGTATGGCTCCAAGGCGGTACGAAATGATCGTAGAAATAGACGCTCTCCCACCTGCCTTGTTCCATGGTATCAAGGACAGTGACGATCTCCTCCCAGGATGTTGCCTGGTTATACAATTGTGATGAAAACACGGTTTTCTCCTTACGAATAACAAACAAGAATAATCGATTAGCTTTGGGCGGAGTTTGAATGAAGTCGAAAATCTGCGATCTACTAGGTATTGAATTTCCTCTAGTCGCGTTTACTCACTGTCGAGATGTCGTTGTAGAAGTTTCGAAAGCAGGTGGTATGGGCGTGCTGGGAGCAGCCGGGCATGGCGCAGCTTCGCTCGATTTCCAGCTGAATTGGATTGATGAACGGATCGATGGAAAGCCGTATGGCGTGGACTTGATTGCGCCAACGAGCATCGCGATAACCGACGATACCTCGCCGAAAGAAACACTCGGTATGGTTCCCGAAGAGCACAGAGACTTCGCGCGTGGAATTCTTGCGCAACACAACATAGACACGCGAGATGTCTATAAGGGACAAACTGGCGGTGGCGGCGGATTCCTGACAAAAGGACGCGCGACCAACATCATTGATGTTGCCTTTTCGCACCCTATCAAATTGATCGCAAACGCGCTTGGTGTTCCGCCCCGCTACATGATCGAAATGAGTAAAGAACGTGGTGTAGTTCCTGCAGCGCTTGTCGGCGCGAAAGAACACGCCGTCAAGCAAGTCGAAGCAGGTGTTGAAGTACTGGTCGTCGCTGGCACTGAAGCGGGTGGCCATTGTGGTGAAGTTTCGACCATGGTGCTTGTCCCGGAAGTAGCCGAAGCTGTACAGGACTCTGACGTCGCCATCCTAGCGGCTGGTGGAATTGTCACAGGTCGCCAAATGGCCGCGGCGATGGCGATGGGTGCTGACGGCGCCTGGACTGGTTCTGTTTGGCTAACCACCATTGAAGCCGAGACGTCACCCGTGATCAAAGAAAAATACGTTCAAGCAAGCTCTCGTCAGACAGTCCGCTCTAAGTACCGCACCGGCAAATACTCTCGGCAACTTCGGTCCCCTTGGACTGACGCGTGGGAGTCAGAAGAAGCACCTGAACCTCTTCCTATGCCTCTCCAATCCCTCGTATCCGAAGCGCCACTCGCACGGGTTACCAAATTGGCAGAAGGTGGTCACGAAGGTGCTCGTCACCTAGCAACTTCATTCGTTGGACAAGGTGTGGGTCTCATGAACTCAATTCAAGCAACTCGAGACGTTGTCTTCGAGTTCATGGAAGACTATCTCAACGCCACCGAGAGACTAAAGAGCACCGTCGAGGAGTAACGCTTGTATGCGAACGTTGTTCGGCAACCAGCGAGTATCACCGATCATCTCAACCGGTGATTAACAGTCGCTAGTGGCTATGTCCAGGTAAATTTATCGCAGGATTACGTCCAAAGAAACCGACTGGATGGAGCGTAAATCCAGTATATTCAACCGGCATGACGGGCCAATCCTCTGGTCTAGGAAGATGCGTTACGCCACAGGTGTGCCATACAACGACATCAGTATCTTCGATATTTCGATCGGCAGTGGTCCAATGTAAGATGCCATCGCCTTGTCCTAGATGTGGATAGTCTCCCGCAGCGCATAACTCAGATTCGCGATAAGGGGTAACCCAAAGATTGTGCTTCGCGAATCCGGCGCGCTTCACGACCTCCGACTCTTCCCGCGCAAACAAGGTTGGAATCGCGTGCGGACTAAGTCGATACGCGACAGGTTTTCCAAGTCGATTCGTTTGGTGGGGGTTCACTACCTTCCACGAACGAGCTTTCGAAGCATCGGCATCCCGCTTCGCCGCTAACTCACTCCTGAGCAATGTTTCATGAGCCGCGAATGCTGTCCCATCAGGGTTCTCGTCGCTCACCGGTTCTGATTCCGTATTAATTTCGTAAACACAGTTGTCCGGCCCATCTAATTCAAAATCCAATCTGAAGCAAAACAGATGTTGATGGATTGGTGACGCGACGTTAGGTGCTACCAGAGGTGCGAATTGAGGCCGTTCCTGCCCTTCTTCTACCGCCGACACACCCACAATTCCCGTCAACTTGACTTCCATTTGAATTGTTCCGTCAAGATATAGGTACCAATAAAAACCGTACTCGTAATTCCCAACCGTATGGAATGTACTAACCACCAAGCGTCGGGATCGTCTAACTTCGGTGCTCTTTGCGTGACCGTTGTGGTGCTTCCAGAGCACTCCGTAGTCTTCTTCGTGGATGCAAATCGCGCGTTCGACAACTCGAGCAAGTCCATCTGGTTTGATGCATACGTGATCTAGGTAGTGAATTTCCCCAAGGCAGTCACAACCGAGTGACAACGAATTTACACAGTTACCGATGCTCGCTTCACCCGCATATAAAACGTGCTTCCAACGATGCATTGGATCCGTGTCGCCATAAGGTACCACCATATCTGATAACGCAGCGCGATGCAATATTGTGCGAACACGCTCGTCATCCTCGTAGCTGAGTTCGTGTAATACAAGTCCATTGACTGGATGGATGCTAACGCGGAAGCTCCAATTCTGCCAGCGCACCCTGTGTCCTTCTACCGTGAACCCAGGACCGTTGGGTTGATTTATCTGTAGTTCATTCGGCGCTCTTTGAAGCGTCTCAAAGTCGCTGTTTTCGTACCTCCCGTGTTCTTCAGGGATAGGTACAACACCATGGTCTTCAAGATGAGCCACTCGAGCTTCTGTGAGATCGACGTGGGCGATCAATCCTTGGATTGGGTGCGCATATCCATTGTCGGCCGCATTCTCACGAAAAAATGCGATGACTCGATTCGCTCGGTGACCTTGCGCGATGGATGAATGCTGATAGCCACCAGCGGGCCAAGGGTCGAGTTGGACATGTGTTACGTCCTCAATCCCACGTTTTTGCATCGCCTCTAGCCAACCGGCGTCAGATTTAGTAATCGTCACTGCGCTTACATAGTCCGTGAAACCGATTGGAGCATGTCCATTCTCGATACGAGTAATGCTCACTTCATCTGTTGAGAGATTGACCGTTGCTATGAATCCGCCATCCAATCGATCGGGTTCCGGATAGTCGAAACCGTCGTAGCGCAAGATTCGATCAAATGATTGTCCCTGCTTGTAAATTCGAAGGAGATCTTTACTCGGCTCCTCTAGCCTAACGGAACAGAATGCCGCCTTCTCTCCGAGCTTCGTCTTTGCGAGCCGAGCACCTTTCTCGACCTCATCAAATGATGGTGGGTCGAGCGGGTGTCCGATTTCTACTGAAGCTGCAGATTCATCAAGCATTTAAGACGTCCTACTTTTTGTCAATTCTCAAGCAACAGACCGGCGATCTCAACAGTCTGTCGAGTTGCATAACGAAATTATGGAACCGTTGCACACTGTTCGGTCTCGTTCTTTTGACAGCTAGTTACTTCATTCAATTTTCGATCGCGATCGCGTCGAGAATGTGGTTTGAGCGCTCGACTACGTAATTTGCCAATGGCTTCAGCATTAAACCAGCCAGCACCAAAAACACACTGAATTCAAGTAGGGAAACAAGAAAGTAAACAGGAATTCCACTAGACGCGTCCTGTGCAGCGTCTATTTCCAATAAGTAGGAAGCTATCCAGATCACCAATCCCATCAAGACCAGTTCGACCAGAACCGCCAATGCGGTGGCCATACCACCATGTGCTTTCATTGATGTAAACGACACTGCATATGGATAACGTGCGGACCATACGATGCCTACGACACAACATCCGATGAAGAGCAACAGAGATTGAAGCACTGTACCAAGGAGATGTGAAATGGATATCGAAGTCATCGCTATCGCGAGCGTGAATACGATAAAAGCAATCACGCTAAACACAAGGAATAACGCCACGAACTTACCTAAGAGTACATATTTCAGGTTCATTGCAGCGAACAAATAGAGCCGAAACCCTAGTCTGTCAAACGCGAATAAATTGCAAACCAAACCTGCCGGCGCGCCGATAAAAGCCACAGCACCTATCAGTAAGAGCGGAAGTGAAGTCGGCTCATACAGAGCTGGAAAGCGCATCAAAAGAACTGGTAACAACACCAAAAAGATGAACGGTGTTAACAAGTTCATCTTTCCGTATGCTGATCGTACCCAGCTTCTTAAGGTGACATTGAAAACTGCGAAAATCGGTGATTTAGCAATCCTCAAATCTCCCGTACTTTTTAGGCTACTTGGCGCACTTGTATCTACTTTTTTATTTCCGTCTTGTCCGTCTCGATATCGCGCGAGAGTGCTACGATAGCTCCGTCGAAGACTAAGGAAAGCCAAGCCAAGAAGACAGAGCGTCGAGGCAATGGTCCACCATGGTAGCGCTGATTCCGTCGTCGAAGCCGTGAGAACCCAACCACTGGACCAATGATCTGCCGACACCTCATTCAATTCCATGTGCCGCTCGTCGGAAATCTCTTCGTCGTCGTCGACCGAATGCTCCCTCACGATTTCAGCAACGATCAACTCGGTATCAGGCTTTCCCCGTTCAGTACTAGCTGGCTCCTGTGTCAATGCGAAATAGAAATTAGGTAGCTGTGCTACGAGAATGACAAAGAAAAAAAGCAGGTAAGCCCATATCATCCGCTTCCGTTTGTTAACCATTGATAGCAGCAGCCAGTTCTGAAACTGTTGCAATATCGCTCCGACACATAGCGCAAACGCAAGAACTGCGGGTATGAGAACTGCATTACCTGGCGCGAGAACGACTGCACAAGCGATCGCAAGCCCCAGAAACGCAGGTAAGAAAAAGAGGTTCGAGAAGGCGATCTGTGACAACCCAAAACTAATGTAAAACACCGTGTCGAAACGGATCGGTAAGTGGAGCAATCTGTCAAAGGCAAGGCCGTCGTCCTGCTGCAAACCGATCCATAACCCCATGATTCGTACGTAAATAAAGAACGAGAGCAGTACAACCCACGTGATCGCGATAAATCCCGGTGACGCCGTAGGGAGAATAAGGACGCCTAACCCGAGCGCGAGAAAGAAGGACAAGACGCTCAGCGGGATTGCGATGATCGTCCCAAGGACTCCGACCGCCCGTAACAGCGGCCCCTGTCGATGCCAACGACGACGCCACAATTTCCAACGTAACCAGAAAACAGCGCCTATGTAGCCGCGTTGGCTCATTGTCGCGCTCATCTTTATCGAGCGTCGCGTATTGAGATGAAAGTCAGCGGTATGAGCAACACCTCGCTTACGAACGCCTGTCCTTTAACCAACTCAATTCTGACCTCATTTCTTCGGTGGAACCTACTAGCTCGAGAAACACGTCCTCGAGACGTCGATCATTCAGCGCATCCATGCGATCCTGAAATACCAGCTTTCCAGCATCGATGATGCCAACGTGAGTACAGATTCCTTCCACAATGTCAAGAACGTGAGACGTAAGAAATACTGTTGATCCACGCTCGACAAATCGATCCAGAATGTCACGCATCACGCGCGACCCGACGGCGTCGACCCCTTCGAAAGGTTCATCGAGAAACAAGAGATCGGGATCAGGAAGAAGCGCTGCGGCGAGCGCGAGTTTCTTCCGCATCCCGTGTGAGTACTCCAATACCAACTGCTTGTCGTTGGCACCTAAGTCCAGAACCGATAGGATTTCGTCGATTCGATCCGTTAGGGTTTCGTCGTCAAGTCGGTAAATCCGCGCCACAAACGTCAGGTATTCCGGACCAGTGAGCGTATCGAACAATGCCAGATCTTCAGGCACCACGCCGATCCGTCGCCGAACGTTTAACGCAACACCGTCATTTGAAACGTCGGTTCCAAGTAGAACGATATTCCCCGAGTTCGGCTTGAGGATTCCCGTGAGCATTTTGATGGTCGTGGATTTCCCCGCACCGTTGCGTCCGAGAAATCCGTACATCGTGCCATGATCAACTCGGAGGTCTAAATCTTCTACAGCGTCAAGATCACCAAACGTCTTCGACAAGCTCTCCGTTTCGATCGCATATTGGTAATCAATACTCATGCCTAATACCTGTAAATTGGCTTGATGCGGACATCACGGCGTTTTTCAGTTCGGGAGTCCGCTCATAAGCGTCACGAATTTAGAAGCAGCCGATATTCGTCAGAGATGGAACATCCCTATGCTCGTGACTTACGCGGCTTGATCCTCCAGAATCATCTGACTGCCCTTTTCCGCGATCATGATGGTCGGCGCGTTCGTGTTTCCCGACACAAGCGTGGGCATGATTGAGGCATCAATGACTCGCAATCCTTTCATGCCGTGTACTCGAAGCCGTTCATCGACGACTGCCTCAGGATCACTGCCCATCTTGCACGTGCCGATGGGATGGTAGACCGTACCACCAGCCTTTCGACAGAAAGTGAGAAGACCTTCATCCGAATCCGCGCTTTCGCCTGGAAATAGTTCATGATCCACATATTTTGAAAGGGCGTGCGTCCTCCCTATTTCCTGCGCTATACGCATCCCACCAATCAGCGTACGCCGGTCTACTTCCTCCGAAAGGAAGTTTGGTCTAATCGCGGGACCTGTGTCCGCACTAGCGCTCTTGATATGGATTGAACCTCGACTTTCAGGTCTAAGCTGACAAACTGAAAGTGTCATTCCGGGTTCGTCTTCGAGTTCCGTGCGACGTACTCCGCGTCGATAGCTTCCGTGCGCGAAATGGAATTGAACATCCGGCGTTTCGAGATCCGAGCGAGTCTTAACGAAACCGTGTGCAATACCCGCCGTGTAAGTCATGGCGCCTCGTCTAGCAAGTACCCACTTAAGTCCCTCGACAAGCATCGGGAATCCACGCGTCTTTGCATTCAACGAGTCACTGTCCTTTACACGCCAAGCAACACTCGATGCGTAGTGATCACGGTAGTTTTCACCAACACCGGGGAGCTCGTGAACTAGCTCAATACCATGTTCTTCCAGTAACGTAGCCTGACCGACACCCGATAGTTCCAAAATCTGTGGAGATTGAACAGCACCTGCACATAAGATGACTTCCTTGCGAGCACGCGCTTCTTGAACACTACCGGTCTTATCCTGAAAATGCACACCAACTGCCGTTTTACCATCAAATATCACGGATTGACAAAGTGCGTTGGTTTCTATTGCAAGATTGCCTCGACCACGGATTGGATCTAAAAACGCTCGTGCGGTACTAAATCTACGACCTCGTTTCTGAGTAACTTGGTAGATACCGAAACCATCCTGCTTTGATCCGTTATAGTCGGGGTTATGTTCGTAGCCTATCTCAACTCCCGCCTCGATGTACGCGTCCAATAGGCGGTGGTTCTCAATCATGTCCGCTACGTTTAGCTCACCGCCACCGCCGTGAAACTCATCCGAACCTCGTTCAAACGACTCAGATTTCCGGAAAAACGGCAAAATCTCGTCATACGACCAACCTTGGTTACCCAATTGGGACCACAGATCGTAATCCTGTGCTTGCCCCCGAACGTACAACATACCATTGATCGAGCTCGACCCACCGAGAACCTTCCCGCGCGGAATCGGAATCTGTCGATTATTGGTTCCTTCTTCCGGTTCGGTTGAAAAGCACCAATTGACGCTAGGTCGATCGATCAGGTGCCAAAAGCCAGCGGGAATATGGATCAATGGGTGCCAATCACGAGTGCCAGCTTCTAGCAAAAGTACACTGTTATGACTATCTCTAGTTAAACGGTTGGCGACTACACAACCCGCCGACCCGGCACCAACAACGATGTAATCAAATTCCATATTTAGCTCCTTTACGTAGCAGACGCAGCTGCGATGCTACCGATCGCGTGATCTAACGCGCTTGTGAAGTCAGCGTCGCTTTGTGACACACGAAGATACTCTGTCAACGCACGTGAGAAACTCGCAATCATTTTCTGATTAACGGTAAGACGGGTGTTGGATTCCGCTTGCGAATATCCACCAGAAAGCGCAGCAACCCGGAGGACGCGTTGGTTGTCACAGAACTCGCTGTAGAAACCCGCTTCCTCGGGCAACGTCAACTTAAACACTACGGCAGTCCCTTCCTTCAAGCTCGCCAAACCGTCGCGGAGACTTTCGCGCAAGTGCACTTCGCAACCGGCCTTGTCTTCCGCTTCAATGTCGATTTCGGGTTCTACGATCGGTACCAGACCGTTTGCAAGGATTTGCCTTGCAAGATTGAATTGCTGCTCGACAACCGAACTTATACCTTGTTGGCTATTTGCCTTAATGACGGATCGCATTTTTGTCCCGAAGACCCCAAGACCAAGCGCTTCTTGGAGTCGATCATCTAAGTCGTCCGCGAACGGTTTCATGAGTTGAACCCCGTTTGTCTCGTCCGCCAATCCTTTATCTACCTTCAGAAACGGCAAAATACCCTTTCGCTCCCACAAGTAGCGACTGGATCGAATTCCGTCAGCGTCTCGATGCATCGTACCCTCAAACAATATCGCGCCAAGTACCCGAGGACGAGCAAACGAGCGATTCGTCATGATTCGAACCCGCATGGCGTGAACCAGATCAAACATCGCTTCTTCACTATCGTAGGCAGCGTTTTGGATACCATATCGTTCTAGCGCTTTCGGCGTGCTGCCCCCGCTCTGATCAAGCGCAGCAATGAACCCCTCACCATTTTTCATGAGCTCAATCTGTTCGTTATTCACGTGTCGTTAGCCGGTTTTCAAGAATGTCCGCGATTTTACGAACGCTCTTCGCCGTGAAATTCACTGTAAATAAGTCATCTATCTCTCAATCTTCTGTTTCCGGAACACAAGATTCGTTGGCTATCAAATAGGAACCCTGGACCATGGCAACAACAGGAAATCGCGAGAGTAATATCGACGAACTGCTCGCTCGAGGTTTCGCTAGTCACCTCTCGCCCGAAGAATTGATTCGATCGGGTGAACCGAATCAGCGTGTCGTAGTGGTGACGTGCATGGATACCCGCATCAATCCGTATCGGATTCTCAATTTAGCAGAAGGAGAGGTGCACCTGCTTCGAAATGCGGGCGGAGTCATTACGAACGACATCATTCGCTCAATTCTGATCTCACAACGGCTCTTGAATACGCAAGAGATACTCGTCGTTCAACATACCAAATGTGGTATGGCTACATTTGAAGGCGAGCAATTTAAGGACGAAATCGAGCTCGAGACAAACCAACGGCCTAACTTCGACATGTGTACTTTCAAGAATGTGTACGACAACGTAAGAGGCTCGCTCCGTTCGCTTCACGACAATCCGTTCTTGACACGTACGACTCACATCCGTGGTTATGTGTACGATGTTGATGAAGATCGACTTACTGAGGTAATCGTGGATCCCTAGTGTGACTCACTGGTACCTTGCGATCGAGCATGCGAAATTAAGAAACTCCCGCTCATCTCATATTAGTGTTTAAAAACAATTAGATATCTAGATATTCTCCTAAACACTTACTCATTTGTCTCACCTTTAACTTGGCTCTACGGCATAACTTCGGTGGACTTCCTGAGCGGCATCCGCGACGATTTCGTAAGAGCGTAATCGCTTGTGAAAGTCGTAAATCTGGCACACAATGATTAGTTCGTCAGCTTGAGTCTCATCTACGAACGTCTGCATACCCTCAAGGACAGCTTCGCGATCACCCACTACAGACGCTGCGCGTGCCGTCTTCAGCATGTTCCGTGAAGTAGGGTCTAAGCTGGCTTCGAAATCTCTCATGGGCGGTGGTAAGCGACTCGGGCGACCAGTGCGCATACGCAAGAATGACTGTAGACCTGATGTGCGCAAGTAATTTGCCTCGTCCTCAGTGTCCGCCGCACATACGTTATAACCCAGCATGACGTATGGTCTATCAAGCTGCTCCGATGGGCGAAACTTCTCCCTATAGATCGTGATCGCTTCATGCATCATCGTGGGCGCAAAGTGTGACGCGAATCCAAACGGTAATCCATACAGCGCCGCTACCTGCGCACCGTAAAGACTGGAGCCGAGGATCCAGATCGGAACGTTAGTGTTCATCCCAGGAATTGCATGGACTTTCTGATTTTCCTGTCTTGGTCCCAGGAAAAACTGAAGTTCTCGAATATCCTGCGGAAAGCTATCTACTTCGGAGTTCAGGGTTCGTCGGAGTGCGTAGGCAGTCTGTTGATCCGTGCCAGGCGCGCGTCCAAGTCCCAAATCAATCCGTCCAGGATAAATCGATGCAAGTGTGCCAAATTGCTCCGCGATCACAATCGGAGCATGGTTAGGTAGCATGATGCCACCCGAACCTACCCTGATGTGCTGGGTTGCAGCCGCGACATGCCCAATAACGACAGCCGTAGCGCTACTGGCGATGCCTTGCATGTTATGGTGTTCGGCAACCCAATAGCGAATGAACTCGAGACGTTCTGCCTCTTGCGCTAATGGAATCGTGTTCGCTAACGCCGTTTTAGCGTCACTGCCTTCGACGATCGGCGCTAAATCCAATACAGAAACATGAATCTTCCGGCTAGACTCAGTGGGTACCGACGGTCTTGTACCGTTATTCTCTGAGTGCGACACTATTTAATAACCGCCGAAGCGAGATCCCGAGGCACATCCTCCTTTAACTGAAGGTGTGGAAGAACGAAAAGCGGGTCCGCAAATCCATCACGAATCGAACGTGTCCTAAGTGTGTTAATCGTGCCGATTGGGACTTGATGGATCTCAGGTGCGTCCATTCGTTCCGCCATACGTTTGACAGCCCATTCAGAGTTACAGCTAGCTAATGCACTGTCGAACCAGCTGGCAACCAATTCTGGTTCCCACGAACTCTCGCTCTCGAGGTAGAGTTCATAGCGTTTTCCCTCACGGTTGCTCAGCATTAAAAACTGACTTATCCCACAATCGTGTTCAGCATTGAGCTTCTCGATAGCGGTGATCACGTGAGACTCAGCGAGACGTTCGCCATTAATGTTGGTGCTGTAAGATCCGTTTTGGATGAATTCGAACGTTGGTGTGTTGTGGACTTTCCCTGTGACCTTAACGATCTGGTCGGTTTGAAGCCTGTACAACCCGGATCGAGTCGTCACGATGACGTAATACTCCTGTCCCACTACGAGCTCATTTATCAACTTTAAGTGACTAAATCCTGCCTCCCATAGGGATCGCTCCGCAAATTCGTAAAAGTTCCGGTGGAACGGTAGTAAACATGCGTTCGTCTTGGTGTCGACATTAATCGTGCCAAACGATGCACTGGATTGATAGCCAAGCTCGATAACTGGGGTTCCTTCCTGTAACTGCTTTCGCAGGTATTGGAGCGACGATCGGCAGCTGCCTGCAGTCCAACAAATCACACCTCTAACTCGTGGCCAAAAGTCTCTAAATGTTGCTAGCTCCTCCGCTTCACCAAGTGATCGTAGTTGCGAAGCTCGCCTAGGATTCGCGCGAATAAGCCGCTTACCATGGATCTCACGCTGGATTCGCCCTGGCAATCTCCCATGTTCTATCGCGTCACAAATCTCATCGTATTTCTGGTTAATCACATGTCGAAGGTGAACGAACGTTGCGGGATTCGCGGTCACTAAGCAAGTGAGATGAGGTTCAGCGAGTGCGACAATCGCATACGCTAAGTAGCGAACCTCGGGATCCTTGATCAACGCGATTTCTGTATTCGAGATACAACGACGACGCATGAAGTTTGGTAGGTTTCGAATGACGAAACCCGTGACAGTACCTTGCGGTAACCCCGTGTTGGAAAACGACCTCGGTTCATCTTCCATTAAGGCGAAGACTCGGTTCCGCCACAAGCCGTAATGACGCAACCATGCGCGGGCAGTCAATCTGACATCTCGACGTGCTTCTCGTAATGCTTCTGCCGTAAACGGAAAAGCTTTGAGGTTCTTGGGGTCAGCGTTGTGATTGAGATAAATGAACCGCCGCGCACAGACGAGGTACTTCCCCGATGTTTCCTGTAGTCGCAAGTCGTTCTTGACGTTGTCGTACGTACATAAGCCAACTTGCGTTCGAAAATCCTCCAAATCACGCATGTAGTTGAAGCGATACGCACGACCGACTTGCGAGTCCTTGTTATCGCGCACAATGCGTTTCAGCAATGCGACCTGAGTGGCACGAGGTTTTTTCGTTAGGAGGATAAAACGATGAAATGAAAATACGTCGATTAACCCACTGAGCAGCCAATAGACTGCGTACGCAATCCAGTTGATCACGAGTGAGTCACCCAGCTGTTATTGCCATTGAGACGAAGCTCGTCTTGCAGAAATGCTGTCCGCTTCGACCGAAACATTTCGTGGAAGGACGTCGTTTTCTTCAATTAACTTAACGGGGAATTATTGTGAAACGGCAATGGAACGACAGGAACATGCTCGTTGAGCCGAATTGGCTGGCTACCGCGGTTTGAGCACCACTGTTCTGCCGAGATAAGAAGGCAGCATGTGTGAATCGACGCTTGATTTAATACCAATGTTGGTTGATCACGTACGACCACGTTCAAAGTCCACGTGAGTTTAGACTAACCGCTAGAATAAATCCGTCGGATTATTCGGCAAATAAGTAAGTCACCAATCAGAAAACAGGATTGACATAAATGCCCGATTGGTTTTCAATTAAAGACAAGATTGCACTCGTAACTGGCGGTTCCAGAGGAATCGGCGAAATGATCGCAGCAGGTTTTCTTCAGTACGGCGCTAAGGTCTACATTAGTTCTCGCAAGGCTGATGTGTGCGATGCGACGGCGGCCAAACTAGAGGATCAGTATGGTGGTAGTTGCATTTCGATTCCTGCGGATCTCTCAGAGCTTTCGGGTATTGAAACACTGGTCGCATCGTTAAGTGAACGCGAATCACGCCTAGACATCCTGGTCAACAATGCCGGGTCTACGTGGGGAGCACCGATTGACGAGTTTCCAGAGGTCGGATGGGACAAAGTGATGGATACCAACGTGAAGGGGATCTTTTTCATGATTCAAAAATGCCTCCCCCTGTTGCGAAATTCAGCTACTAGCGACGATCCTGCTCGCGTTATCAACATTGGGTCTGTAGATGGCATCAAGACTCCAGGCTTCGACAATTTCTCGTACGGACCATCGAAAGCGGCAGTTCACCACCTCACTCGTCAGATGGCTGCGCACCTTGTCCGAGAAAACATCATCGTGAACGCCATCGCACCAGGACCGTTTCCTTCTTGGATGCTCAGTGCAGGTGTTGGCTTTGGTGGCCAAGTGGAAGGAGCAGACTGGGAAACCGTCGGACGCGGTAATCCCAGAAAACGGGTAGGTACGATGGAGGACATCGCTGGACTTGCGATTTTTCTAAGTTCTCGAGCAGGAGCATACACGGTCGGAGAGACCATTACGTGCGATGGTGGCGCGGTTGCGGTTTCGTAACGAGACGTCGAATTCAAGTGAACAGGCAATTCTGTATCGTTAATGAGATTCTGGATAAATCCAGGGTATCTCGAGTCAACGAGTGAAGTATTAGCTGTGTCGGACCAAAAGGTATACAGCAATTAGGTTCGACGACTACCCGCTCGATCCCAAGTTTTTCGACGAGTTTCTGCAAGCTGATCGCCAACCTCGCGGATACACACGATCGCTATACGAATCTTTCTCAGAGATGCCACCTGAGCGAATGGCAACGATTCAAGAACGTGTTACCCGCTCGTTCACTAATGAAGGAATTTCGTTCACACTTTACGACGAAGACGAAGCGACCGAGCGCATCATCCCGATAGATGCCATTCCTCGTGTCGTCCCACAATCGGAGTGGCTAACAATCGAGTCAGGCTTGAAACAGAGAGTTACTGCGCTCAATCGGTTCCTGCACGATGTATATCACGACGCACGAATCATCAAAGATGGCGTCATTCCGGTCGACATCATCAAGAGCTGCCCGCAATATCGTTTAGAAATGCACCGCGTTGCGACACCGAATGACATCTACGTAGGCATATGTGGTAGCGACATCATCCGTACGAACGAAGGCTATCGCGTACTCGAGGACAACTTGCGCGTACCTTCCGGCGTTTCTTACATGATCGCAAATCGCCGTGCGGTGAAGTCCAATATGCCGCGAATCTTTCGGCAAAACGGTGTCATGGAGGTCGAGCAATATGGTCGAAACCTATTCGAAACACTGCGCGAACTGACCTGGTCCCAAACGGATGAACCTTCAATTGCGCTTCTCACTCCAGGTCTATTCAACGCGGCTTTTTACGAGCACGTTTTTCTGGCGCATGAAATTGGTGCCGCGCTCGTCGAAGGCCAGGATCTGGTTGTGAACGACGGTTTCGTCTACATGCGTACAACAGCCGGTCTCAAAAAAGTAGATGTCATCTACCGCCGGGTCGACGATGATTTCATCGATCCCCTTGCGTTCCGTAACGATTCTGTGTTAGGAGTCCCGGGGCTCATGCATGCATTCAAACTCGGAAACGTATCACTTGTAAATGCGCCAGGTACGGGTGTTGCTGACGATAAGAGCGTCTACGTCTACGTGCCCGACATGATTCGCTATTACCTCAACGAGGAACCTATACTGCAGAATGTCGAAACATACCTGTGTCGTCGAACAGATGATCTCGAATACACGCTCGACAATCTTGAAAAACTCGTCGTTAAGACAGTAGGTGGCTCTGGCGGCTATGGCATGTTAATTGGTCCTCAGGCGACCAAGGAGGAACTTAGTAAATACGCTCAAGGGATTCGAGACGATCCTGCAAATTTCATTGCTCAACCTTTGCTACAGCTTTCTAGGTCGCCTTGTTGGATCGACGGTGCCCTCAGACCTCGCTGTGTTGATTTGCGCCCGTTCATCTTGCAAGGTGCAGAAACGCGAATCGTCAGCGGCGCTTTCTGTCGTGTGGCGTTACCAGAAGGAAGCTACGTCGTCAACTCGAGTCAAGGCGGCGGCGGGAAAGACGTATGGGTTGTTCAGGACTGAATAGTGCTAGCAAGAAGTGCTGAGTGCCTCTACTGGATGGGGCGTTACCTCGAGCGAACAGAACACCTTTGCCAGCTATTAGGCGTACAGATAGGCGCTCTCATCGACCGACCAGTCCGCGAACTGACCTTTGGATGGCATCGAATCTACAAACACCTTCAAGAAACACCTCCTTCTGGTGATAGAGACGACGAATTCTCATTCTCCGAAGATGAAACCCTTGCCGATGCTTATACACTCACAGATGACCTGACGTTCGAACCGAGTAACCACTACTCGATCTGGAGTTGCTTCGCTCAAAGTCGAGAGAACGCTCGTCAAGTCCGACACTGCATTTCCGAAGACATGTGGAGTTCCTTGAACCTTAGCTACCTCCGCGTACGCGACGCTTCTTTATCCGACATTTGGCAGGACGAACCAGAACTGTTCTACATAGATCTTGTTCGTGACGTGAATACGTTTTTCGGTATGGCGTCTGTATCGATGTATCGTGACGAAGGCTGGGACTTCCTGCAGCTCGGTAAGACGATCGAACATCTGCAATTACGAGTGAATCTTCTCGCTATTCAATCTCAAGATAGCATTCCATTGCCGTCGGATGGTTCGCGAGATTTCGAATGGACTAGTCTTCTTAACGCGTATAGGGCGAGCCGCGCATATCAACAGAACTACGGTATCGACATTAACGCAGAGGATGCTTTGGACATGCTCGTTTCAAATTCAGATCTACCGAATTCACTCATGTATTCCATTACGCGTACCGATGAGCGAATTCGAGACTTGGACGCTGCACCCGATGCCAGATCCGGTGACTCAGCTCTGAGGTTCTCCGGACGCCTTAAATCTCTAGTCGCACACGAGTGGCCTGACGCAGAAGACCGTGCACGTATGCTCGTCATGATCGCTAATTTGGCAGAACGGCTTCACGACCAAATCGCGGTAGCATGGTTCAACTATCGCAACGAAAACGCGTCGAGGCAGTTCTAATGCCCCAAATAATGCGATATGACATCCAGCACACTACTTCCTATCAGTACGAAGAGAACATCAATTCATGTGTGATGTCGCTATGTATGCAGCCGCGAAATCACCGCAGACAGACAGTCGGTAGTTTTTTCATACATACGGCACCTGTCACTTCGTTCAGTATCGAATTCGACGCGTTCGGCAATCGCCATCACTTTTTTGATATTCACCATCCTCACAACCAACTCGATATCACAGTCTCAGCGGTCATTGAGCGCACGATCCAGGATCCGCTAAAGGACGGGTTTTCCCTTCCACATGGTTCTTGGGATGAGCTCGAAGCACTAAAGAACGATTGGGATATGTGGGAATACCTTCGTTCTACGGGATTGACCACGATGTCGCGCGCGTTGAGCGAATGGCTTACGACCATCCCGGATTCCAATGAAGACGACCCTTATTCGCGTCTAAAACGTTTGACGCAGCATATGTTCAAGACGTTTGACTACCAACCCGGATCGACACATGTCGATTCAACCATTGATCATTTCCTTGACATGAAGGCGGGCGTATGCCAAGACTATGCGCATCTTATGATCGCGGTAGCACGATCGTGGGGTATACCAGCGCGCTATGTATCTGGTTATCTATACGACGCGGAAGAGCAAACATTGCGTGCAGCAAACGCAACGCATGCATGGGTTGAGTGTTGGTTACCACAACTCGGTTGGATGCCGTTTGATCCTACCAACGCGAAGGTTGACGATGAAAACCTGATTACAGTCGCAATCGGCCGAGACTATCGTGACGTTGCACCCTCTCGCGGCATAACTTTTGGCGGGGGTCGCAGCGAACTAACCGTTGGAGTTAACGTGAAACGTCAGCGGGCTGACATAGATTTACAATCGGCTGAGGGTCAGGCCTCGCAGCAGTGAAGCTTGTCTATTGAGCTAACGGACCTCGTAACAGCTGACCGCTCTGAGAACCAGTGTGAGTGTTTTTCTCTAGAAAAACTTCACCGTTCACAATCGTATTCTGGATGCCATGTGCCACTTGTTTGAGACGGCGCGCACCAGACGGCAAATCGCGCACCACTTCGGGCATATCAGGTCCAATCGTATCGGCATCAAAAATTGTGATATCCGCGGCATTGCCGACGTGCAGTAAACCTCGGTTATGGAACCCCCATCTTGTTGCCGGAACGCTGGTCACAAGCCGAACCGCTTGTTCAAGCGTCAACGCGTTCTCTTCTCTGACCCAGTGCTTGAACAGATGGGTTTGGAGGGAGCTGTCCATGATCTGCGATACATGCGCTCCCGAGTCTGAAAACGTGCAGACCGTATTGGGCGTTTTAATAAGGTCAATCACTTCAGAATCAATTTCATTCGCAATCGGTTGGCGAAACATCGCTTTGAAATCGCTTTCTACCGCCAGATCAATCATTAATTCGACCGGCGAAATCCCCTTCTCGGCCGCGAGTTCATCCATCCGTTTTGATCCGCCCGACGGCTCGTCGAGTAGGAACGTCCAGTGCCAATCTGGTGGTCGTACTTCTGCGCCAATAGCTCGATGTCGTTCGCTTGGGTGGGAAGCGATTTCTACTAATTTGGCTTTTATTTCTGGATTTTTTAATTTGGCGATCTGTTCGTCCTTTGGTAATTGTCGTATGTCGCGCCAGACTTCCCAACTGTCAAATGGCGTACGGGTCTCGAAACTCAGAATCACATTCAATGCGCGTGAATGCACTTGAGTGAACATTTCCCCTCCTGCAGCATTTACGTCCTGCACGAAATCGAGATACCCACGCCAATAATCCGGAGCACGTCGCGAACTGAACATTCCGAATGTCACGGGTACTCCGTAATCCACTGAAAGTTCTCGCAATCGATTTTGATAGTCTTGAAGGCGTTCGGGGTGTCGACCTGTATCCTCCGACGCGATTTCAAAAATGCCAGCGCCAGTCTCTCGCATTTTTGTAACGATGTACTTGACTTCGGACCAGTCCGCGATTCGACTTGCGACAGGTTTTCGATCCGCAGTCTCATGATTGCGGGTTCGCGAAGTCGAGAATCCGATTGCACCTGCCTTCACTGCTTCTTGAACGATCGATGCCATCGTTTTCAGCTCGTCTTCCGTCGCGGACTCTTCAAACGCACGTTGGCCCATGACGTAAGTACGAAGCGCACTATGCCCGACGTATCCGGCGTAGTTGATGCCTTTAGGAGTAGCGGCTACTGCATCCATGTATTCGGGATAGGTTTCCCAACGCCATTCAATTCCTTCAAGCATCGCTTCCCGAGAGATGTCTTCCGCACGCTCCAGATTCCGAAACACTAGATCCGCCTCAGCTTCTCGACAGGGCGCTAACGTGAATCCACAATTGCCCATCACGACGCTCGTGACTCCGTGATAGCAAGAGCAGGAACCAAGTTGATCCCAAAAGACTTGAGCATCCATATGGGTATGACCATCAATGAAGCCTGGTGAGACGACATGGCCTTCAGCATCGATCGTCTGCTTTGCCTGTTCGCTTACTTTGCCGATTGCCGTTATCAGACCGTCCTTAACTGCGACGTCCGCCTGTTCGCCAGGAGATCCCGAACCGTCTACCACGAGTCCGTTCTTTATCAGCAGATCCTGTGCCACGTGTTTCACTTCAAGTCGGAAGATGCCAAATGCTAACACGCAAAGGAGTGAGCAATCTGTCCTCGTGTAGTTCACGAATAAAGCCTGGAGACGGCTGCCTTCTATACTTGCGCGAAAATCTGTCAGGCGTCTCATGAAATTCGGCATCTTCTACGAACACCAACTTCCTCGAGATTGGCAGCAAGACAGCGAACATCGATTACTTAAGGATTCGCTGACACAGATCGAGCTCGCGGACCAGCTTGGCTTCGACTATGCATGGGAGGTAGAACACCATTTTCTTGAGGAGTATTCGCACTCCTCTGCGCCCGAAGTATTTCTCGCGGCGGCGAGCCAACGAACTAAGAACATTCGATTAGGTCACGGTATCGTCCAAATGACCACGAATCATCCGGCTCGCGTTGCCGAAAAAATCGCAACGCTCGATCTGGTTTCAGACGGTCGTGTGGAGCTCGGTCTAGGCGAAGGTGCTTCCGTCACGGAATTGCATCCTTTCAATTTACGGTTCAGAGATAAGCGTGACATATGGGAGGACGCGGTTAGATGCACCTTACCAATGTTCTGGAACCATGGCTGGGAGTACGAAGGCGAGTTTTTCAAGTTTCCGCTCCGTGCGGTAGTGCCAAAACCGCTTCAGAAACCACACCCACCGCTTTGGGTCGCATGCTCTCAGCTTGATACGATCAAGTATGCCGCGCACCGCGGTATGGGTTCGTTGTGCTTTAAGTTCGTGAGTTTGGATGCTGCGCGTGCTTGGGTCAACGCTTACTACAACACGTTCGTTCGCGACCTAGAAAAACTGGAGGACTACCAGACGAATCCCAATATTGCGGTTGTCAGCGGATTTATGTGCGCGGAGACGGATGACGAAGCATGGGAGAAAGCTGACGGCTGGACGTTCTTTCAGTTCGCGTTGCAGCTTTACAACAAGGAAGGTCCGTTCGAACCTGGCTCGATGAATTTCTGGGAACGATATCAGGAATGGAAACAAACACCGGCCGGACAAAAACGATCAGGTAGCGAACTCATCGGCTCACCAGACACTATCAGGGAGCGACTACTCGAATTGGAAGAATCCAATGTTGATCAGGTCATTCTCCTCAACCAAGCAGGTAAGAACACACACGAGGATATCTGTTCTAGTCTGGAGTTGTTTGCAAAGGCAGTCATGCCAGAATTTCAAACACGTCATGCCGAGCAGGAGGCATGGAAAGCTGCCGTATTGAATGGCGAGATCGAACTAGAAGACCTCGACACTGATCCCTTCAACTTCGCCGCACGAGGTAAACCAACACTACCATCATCGAGTGAAAAGAAAAACGCTATCTCTGGCGTCGTCGGCCGTCCCGAAGCGGAATCGGTGAGTTAAGACCTTACAGACCGCAGGTTCTAACTTAGTAGAAAAGTATATTATCTAATTGATATTAAACGTTTTATTCAGGTTCTTCCACTCGAAATAGATTCAGCAGTCCGTTAAGGGAAAAGGCTCCTTTCGCGGAGAGTTTGCTTACGATCCAGCCGGATAGAGCCGCAATACCCACAAGTACGGTGATGACTAGCATGTAACCCATGACAAGAATAAAGACAGTCACAGCTTCGATAACACCTACACTCTGCCCTGAAGCCCGACGTGCTTCAACAAAGTAATCCAGGATAGGTACGAGAACACCCATCCCCAGTACCACGTCGCTGAAGACCATAGCGATCACGACCATCCCACAGCTAATGGCTCCTGCGATGGCAGGATGGGACCAATTCATTTCGAGTCTACCGCGGAGGTCGCTTCAACCTCGGTGGGGGCGTCATCGACAATCGCTACTGTCTGCGGACAATCCTGTTTTTGTAAATCTAAGTAGATTCCCCAGGCGAAGAGTACGCACAAGAGTAGGCAAGATACGATCACGCCCGTACCCACGAGCTTCATCGCATAGGGTTGGCGTGGTGGTTCAACTGTGTTTTGGAAGTTGTCCATCTAGTACGGTTCTCAAGCAGTTTGAAGTGAAACGAAGCGGGCGTAGATTCCGCCCTGATCTATGAGTGACTGGTGGTCACCTGATTCGACGATCACACCCTCATCCATAACGTAAATCCGATCCGCAGCACGAATCGTAGACAGGCGATGCGCAATGACAATTACGATCCTGCCTTCCCGTGCCATCCTCAAATTTCTAACTAATTCGTTTTCGGTGCGAGGGTCTAGTGCGGCCGTCGGCTCATCGAGAATCAATACTGGTTTATTGGATACCAACGCCCTCGCAATCGCGATACGTTGCTTTTGACCGACAGAGAGCTTTGCGCCTGCCTTTCCAAGGTTTGTTTCATAACCGTCTGGCAAATCTTCGATAAACTCGTGAGCGCCTGCGACACGGGCAGCTTCCTGAACATCCTCTAGTGAAGCATCCCGGCGACCCATACGAATATTGTTCGTAATGGTGTCATTGAAGACCGAGGTCTCCTGAAATACGAACGAGACTTGCTCCCGAAGCCTGACCAAATCGTCTTGATTTGGTTCAACGCCATCAACCAGCAAGCGCCCCTTCGTCGGCGAGATCAGTGCCGGAATTAGATATGCAAGCGTAGTCTTACCCGCACCAGTTGGACCGGATATCGCGATCATCTCACCAACATTCGCGTGAAGATTGATGTCACTGAGAACCTCTCGCCCACCAGGATAACTGTAGGACACATCCTCAAGTTGGATCGACTGACTCAAGGCAAGAGTTGATTCGGAATCTTGCTGCTCGCTAATCGGATCTACGTTTTCTAACTCACTGTCCAGGATCATGAACACGCGATGCATGCCGGCTATTCCTTCCTGCAGGGTCAGCCACAACCTACCCAACCAACCGGCGGACGCAGAAATTGCGCCGTAGTAACCCCAAATGACAAACCAGTCTCCCGGCGAATACTGCTGGTTTATGAACGGAACGGCAAGGTAGTAGAACACGATGTACACCATGTTCGCACCAATGATGAATCCGATGAAATTTCCACTAATGCCAACTAGCACAACTTGCCGAAAACGTGAAAACGAAAACCAGCTGGCTTTTCGAAACTTCTCAACGTAAACATCGGTACTACCTATGCCTTGGACTGCCATCATGTTGGCTAGCCCTTCTTCGATGACGGCCGTCGCCTTAGAACCAGCCTCTCTCGCTAAAGTCCCGTATTTTCGGGACAGCTTGGCGATATAGAGCATCAAGAAGAAATTCAGTGGTCCAACCGCGATAGCGCCCCAAACGACCACCGGTTCGTTACGGAATATGACGAACATCACCAGAATCGTCGTTACAAGATTTACGAACGACGTGACGGGACCCACCCACAAGTTGAAAATGATGTTGGAAACACCCGGCGTGTCGTACATCGCACGGTATACGACGTCGCCATTGGCTCGATTCGACAGTTCTGTAATACTGTGCGACTTAAACCGATGGAATATGTCACTTCGAAGGGTGTGATTTAGTCGTTGGGCAACTCGAATGTGCCAGAGAGATTCGAACAAGCCGTACAAACCGCTAACGAGCGAGTGCATGTTGTTCGCGGCATTCTCTGACCGAGTTGCGATGTCCTCACCTTCAGCCAGCCAAGCAACGGCACTCGAACGTTGCGCGCCATCTGTGCCATAGGCACCAACCAAGACGAGCATCGTAATGAATAGAGCGCCAAGAAAAAACGCAGTCTCATACACTGATAGTGTCAGCATATAGTCGATAATCGGCAAGAAAAAGAAAGGTACGTTCGCGTCGCTTGGAGGACTAATATCGCGGACCACAATAAAGTCAACGATCGCTTTACCCGTCAGAGGAAGAAGCAGAATCCAGAAGATACTCGTCGCTTGAGTCATCCCTTTGACGGCGAGCTCAAAGTCGTACCTTAGTGAGTACTTCAGTGCTCGACCAACCGTTTGGATGGCGACACGTCCGCTGATCATCGTGTCACTCATGCTGTTTCGTCGAGTTGCTCTGCGGTAGCGAGTTCGGCGTCTACAAAACGCTGATATTCGCCTTCGGGTTTAGCGATCAACTCGTTGTGAGTTCCGTAATCGGCAATTGCGCCGTCTCGAATGAAAGCGATTCGATCCGCTTGGCGTATCGTCGAAAGTCGGTGCGTCACCAAAAATACCGTGCGAGCTTTAGCCCACTCCTTGAGATTCGCCATGATGCGGCGCTCTGTCTCAGCGTCGAGTGACGCGGTTGGCTCGTCTAATATCAGTATCGGCGTGTTTTTAAGAATCGCACGAGCGATTACGAGTCGCTGTCTCTGCCCTGTTGATAGTTTGCTCGCACGTTCACCTAAAAAAGTCTCGTATCCATCCGATAGTTGCTCGATAAATTCGTCCGCACAGGCGATCCGAGCGGCTTCTTTAATTTCGTCTAATGTCGCATCTTGTCGAGCGTATGCAATGTTCTCTCGCACGCTGAGCGAGAAAAGGATGTTCTCCTGGGTTGCAAGCGTGATCTTTTCGCGTACCGATTCGAACGTGAATTCACGAATATCCTGATCGTTGATCTGAATTGATCCTCCTTGATATTCAAAGAGACGGAGTAGTAGCAACATCAACGTGGACTTGCCCGACCCCGTTGGACCCATGATGGCTGTCACTTCCCCGAGCTTCGCGTCGAACGTCACGTTCTCGAGGACTCTTCGTTCAGGATAAGCGAACTGTAGATCAACAAACCTTATATCAGACTCGATCGCTTCAAGCGGTACTGCTCCCGCCCGATTCTGAATTTCGGGTGCCAAATCGAGAATCTGGTACAC
Source organism: Candidatus Azotimanducaceae bacterium (assembly GCA_965220235.1). GTDB lineage: Bacteria > Pseudomonadota > Gammaproteobacteria > Pseudomonadales > Azotimanducaceae > Bin55. Next base: position 2,042,383 of record OZ244815.1, read on the forward strand.
ACGATTCAAACCCATCGCCATGTCCTGTGCTCGACCCCAAAGGAGAAAGAGAAACTGAATGTTTGACACTCCTTCACGCGCTCGAGAACGAGCCGCGTCCTGTGCGCCTAAACTCCAAACAGCAAATCCGAACAAAGCGAGTACGTCCGTAGCAAAGGTCGGTATTTGCTCGAACGCTAGAACAGCCGCGTACAGTTCGATAAATGTCAACGGTAGCGCCGCAAGCATGAATGCGATAAAACCGTACAGCAAGAGCCGTACGCGCGCGTTATGCGACGCTACAAACGCGTCGACCGAAGCATTTTCGAAGATAAGTTGCCTCTCTCGCTCAAGTCCGTTCACCTTTATCGTTCGAATACCTTCAATCGATTCCTGAATGGTCGACGTGAGCGTCGAATTACGCATACGAGCTTCGAGAAACAGATGCCTGAGCTTTGCCGACATGAAGTTTGCGAGCACGACCAGTGGCACCCATGTGAACAGAATCGCGACCGCCAACAGTGGACTGAAGAACATCACGACAAAGATCCCAATGAAGAAGCGCACGCTCATCAAGAAGGGGTCGATAACCAATGATTGGATGATCTGAGTCACCATGGCACTATCCTGAAACAGTCGATAGATCCCATCCCCAGTCTTGGAGTCTGCATGGAATTTCAACGACAAGTGATGCAGTTGCGACATGAGGTGCATACGCAGGTTCTGATTGATGTTCTGCATCACCCAGACGCGGTAATAGTCGCCACCGTTATCAATCATGGCTCCCAACGTACTAAACATGACCGCGAGCATGACGATGAGAGGTACTAGCTGGAAACGCTGGTCAGCCGTTAACGCTTCGACGTGCACCCATAGATCGTGATCCAAGAAGAGTATCGACGCGGACACAAACGCGACAGGTTGATCGAGGATCACGTTTTGGTAGATCATCGTCAGGATTGTGATACCCCAGAACGTGTTCCACGCGGTCGCTATGACGCTAATACCGACGAAACCCAATACATGCCACGCCATCGGTCGAATGTATGGCCATCCGCGCAGAAAGATGCCGACGATGTCCGTGAAATGCACCTTATCCGGCTCAATTCGACGCATACGCTCACTGTCGACACGCATGCCTTCAATCGAGCGACGAATAAAACCTCGCCTGTCTCGTCTAGGTTCGGGAGTTGAAGATTCTTGGATGACTAACTATTCCGAAAGAAGATTAATTTCAAAAGACACCTAACCTCAATCACTTGCGGTGTGTGACGCAGCGATTCAATGCTGTTGTCCGGCTCGCCGAAGACTGATCCGAAGGCGAGATAGGAAAGTACTAGCGCTAACCGACAAGGACGTTCAACAATAAACGTTTAAACGTCGTGTTTATATTCGCGGACACCGATACAGAATCTATTCCCCATCGCTCACTAAGACCTAAAGTACCACAAGTAAACTAGCTTGCACCTTTCGGTCTGCGGATGAAGGGCAATCTCCGCACCGAAGTGAAACAAAGCCAATTGATTTTCAGATAAGGAAAAGTAATGCAGTTCGGTGTACAGGTTAATTGCTATCAAACAGATTGGAACGCTATCAAGACTTCGATCAACACGATGGAGGCAGGCGCATGGGACAGCATATGGTTTGCTGATCATTTTCTTCCTCCGAGTCGACCAAACGCCGAACAGGGAACGGCGTTTGAAGGCTACACGCTCATTGCTGTCGCTGCAGGAATGACAAAGAAACTCAGGATGGGTCACTTGGTCCTTGGCAATCCATATCGCGAACCTGGACTTCTCGCAAAAATGGCGACAACATTGGATCAGGCGTCGGAAGGGCGGTTCACGTTAGCCCTCGGAGCTGGTTGGTTCAAGCGGGAGCATGAAGCTTACGGTTGGGAGTTCAAATCCATGAAAGAGCGCCAAGACCGGTTTCAAGAAGCTTGTGAACTTATCCGACTTCTTTTTACTTCCGAAGAACCGGTGACATACAACGGAAAGTACTACCAGCTCGACAACGCACCAATGAGCCCCGGTTGCTACCAAGAACCTCATACCCCAATCATGGTGGGAGGAACCGGAGAACGACGCACGTTGCGGACACTCGCTATGTTCGGCGATGTAATGAATATGGATGGCTGGGCTGGTCAAGGTATGTCGATGGAAATCTATCAACATAAAGTTGGCGTTCTTGAAAAACACTGTGCCGACGTTGGTCGAGATCCAGCAGAAATTCAAAAGACACTCTTGATGCCTTTGCTCATCACGGACAACAAAGAACACATCGAAGGATTCCAACGTCGTTTAGGACGAGGTTCAATGGCTGGTCCGAAAAACGAGGTAATCGATCGAATTGCTGCATTCGAAAAAGCGGGCGTATCCGAGATCATGTTTGGTGGTGTACAAACCGGCGACGTAGAGGCGTATGAACGCATCGAGAAAGAGATCGTGGGAGCTTTTCGCTAGGATATCACCCGACTAACATGTCTAACGGAGGAACTAGAACACCTTGACACGTGTATAGGTGTTCAAGTAGTATTTCGCCTCCGCATTTTGGTTCTTGGAGACATTTATGTCACACGACATAGTAATCCGTGGCGGCGATATCGTCGACGGTACGGGTAGCGCATCATTTCACGGCGATCTCGCCATCGACGACGGCTTGATCTCTGCTGTTGGCAAAGTAGACGGCAAAGGCGATCGTGAAATTGACGCGACCGACCACGTCGTTAGTCCCGGATTCGTCGATCTTCATACGCACCTAGATGCACAGATTGGCTGGGATCCTTTGCTAACTCCGGTCAGTTGGCATGGCGTGACAACTGCTCTTATGGGTAACTGCGGCGTGACATTCGCGCCCTGTAAACCGAGCGACCAAGAATTGCTCGCTGGCATGATGGAAACCGTGGAAGACATTCCAAAGCATGCGATCCTTACAGGTCTGCCTTGGGATTGGGAAGACTACGGTGGCTATCTGGATGCGCTTGAACGGCTGAATCCGGCTGTCAATGTAGCCGGTATGGTTGGGCATTGCGCCGTACGTTTCTACGTAATGGGCGAACGCGCAGTTGAGGAACAAGCATCGGATGACGAACTGAAGCAGATGGCTGAGGTCGTCGGTAATTCGTTGGATAACGGCGCAATCGGTTTCTCAACCAATCGGTACCCACCTCACAAATTGCCCGATGGTCGCTCCATTCCCGGTACGTTCGCGGATCCTAAAGAGCTCGTCGCAATCGCCGGCGCTGTAGGACCACGAAACGGTCTAATGCAAGCAGTCGGCGCAGACTTTGACGTACTAAGAAAGATCAGCGACACGACGAACGGTCGCGTCCTGTTCAGTTATGGAACGGGACCACAAGAAGGGTCTGGCGAAACTCAAGCTAAGCATCTCGCGAAACTGTGCGAAGGTCGTGACATCACTGCGATTACCCAGGTTCGTGGCTCAGGATTCATGTTTGGCTTACAGTCCAATCTACCAGTCCAAGGCGAAACTTGGGCGAAGGTACGCGAAATGGATCTTCAGGGTCGTCTTAACGCGATCAACGATCCAGAAACGTGTGCAAAGCTGATTGAAGAAGGTAAAGCCGGTGCATCCACGCGATTCCCGCTCAATAACGTGTACTACCTCGGTCACGAGGACGTACCAAACTACGCTGCAGGTCCTGAGGCGAGTTTACAAAACATGAGCGAGCAAGCAGGGGAGCATTGGGTCGAGACTTTTGTACGGCTCTCGCAGGAGAGCGATGGTCGAGGCTTGTTCAACCTGCGAATGTTCAATCAAAGCTTGAAGGAGCTGGGTGACTTGTTCAAGAGCGAGCACTGCTTCCCGAGTCTTGGTGATGCTGGCGCGCATGTCTCGCAGATCATGGATGCTGGATGGGCTAGCTTCACCGTCGGCCACTGGATTCGTGACACGGGTCTGTACACCCTTGAGGAAGGAATTCGAAGACTGACAGCAGGTCCTGCTCGAGTGCTCGGTTTGAATGATCGCGGCACGTTGAAGGAAGGCATGCGAGCAGACGTAAACGTTTTTGACCTTTCAAAAGTTGCAGAACGCCAACCCGAACTGGTCCACGACTTCCCTGGCGGTGCACCTCGGTACATTCAGAAGTCGTTTGGTTACAAGACGACCATCGTGAATGGTCAAGTGAGTCTCGAAGACGGAGAGCATACTGGTGTAAGAGCCGGCACCGTTCTCCGACATCAAGCTTAAACGCCACTCAATATACAAGGCACCATGCATCGCATGGTGCCTTTCTTTATGACGTAGCTACATTCCCATGTTCGTAATGCGCGCAGCTAAGGCAGTCTCTTGACCGATTTCCTTACGCCTCGACAGCTCGGAGGTTCCTCCTTGGATGTCACTCCATTGGGATTTGGTGCGGCGTGGATATCGCCCCCTGACGTTCCACTCATCGATGCCGTAGAAACTGTCCGTACAGCTTGGAAAAATGGTGTGCGCCTCTTTGACACGGCACCCTGGTACGGCATTGGACGATCCGAAAGACGGCTCGGTATCGCCCTCTCGGAGATTCAAGCACCTCGAAACGAATATACCGTAAACACCAAGGTTGGTCGTACGCTCGAACCAGAGTACGTCGAAGATTCTGCAAACGAGAGTGACGCAGCTGACGGGACACCGCGTACACCGAGGGATGCCCATACTGGCTATCGTGTTCTCTTCGACTATTCGTATGACGCGATTCACCAACAACATCGCGATTCGCTACAACGCCTTGGGTTGTCACGAATAAACACCTTAACACTGCACGATATCGATCTCGGTTATCACCCAACGCAGCTCGAGACAGTTTTACACCAATTCTCGTCCGACGGGATGGGTGGATCAACTGCTTTAGCTGAACTCAAATCAAGCGGGGAAATCGACGCAATTGGTATGGGATGTAATCTTGAAACAAAGAATGCCTACAGTTGGGAGGATGCTTCCCATGAGGACCTAGTCGAAAGAGTGATGTCACTCGTTGACCTTGACTTTCTCATCGTCGCAGGTGGATATACGTTACTCGAAACGCGTGCACTACGACGCATTTTTCCCGCTTGCGCGGAACGAAATATCAGCGTCATCATTGCAAGTCCGTTCGCCGGCGGTTGGTTGGTGAATCCCGACAAAATGGGTTATATGTATAGCAGAATGTCTGGACTTAAGGCACCAGAGCACATCCAAGAACTGACCACGGGGATGCAAGAGATTTGCGCGGAATTTGGCGCGCCTATCGGCGCGGTGGCACTGCAGTTCGTCCTCTCGCACCCAGTCGTGGCTGCGGCAATCCCGGGCGCAGCCAATCCTACTGAAGCGACCAGTAGTCGCGAATTTATCGAATTTGACATCCCACGTAAACTATGGGAACGCATGCGCGAAAAAAAACTCTTACCTCACGATGCGCCGTGCCCAGACAATATCTAATCAGAACTCATGCCTAAAGAAACTAGAGATATTGACAGTATTTCGAATCTATATCGTTCGTTACTATCGGAAGTTGGTGAAGATAACGAACGGGAAGGATTGGTTGGAACTCCATCCCGAGCGGCGCGTGCCATCGACTTTCTTACTCAAGGCTACCGTCAAACGTTAGATGAAGTCGTAAACGGTGCATTGTTTTCGTCAGACATCAGTGAGATCGTCATCGTTAAAGACATCGAGCTGTATTCGCTGTGTGAACACCACATACTCCCGTTCCTAGGTAACTGCCACGTTGGCTATCTCCCGAATGGCAAAGTTCTCGGTCTTAGCAAAGTTGCTCGTATTGTGGATATGTATGCGAGGCGACTGCAAATCCAAGAGCAACTCACTCAGCAGATTGCGAAAGCTATAGAGAGCGCGACTGGCGCGATGGGCGTTGGCGTTATCATCGAAGCCCAGCATCTTTGCATGTCCATGCGTGGCGTCGAAAAGCAGCACTCCGTTATGAAGACTTCTGTGCTACTAGGCAGTTTTCGTGACGACCATGCGACGCGTAGCGAGTTTCTTCAGTTAATCAAGTAGCAGAACGTGCCTTACAAACCTCTCCGCTTCATTCATACTTCGGACGTTCATCTCGACAGCACGGGATCAAGAGGTGAAGTTGAAGGTTTTCGTAATCCAGCGGAATACGCGTTTGCTCAAGTCGTGGATGCGGTAACGCAATCTGATTGTGATCTCTTTTTAATCGTCGGCGACCTCTTCGATAGTGCGCGAATAAAAGATCACGACTTTGAATTCGTACGAACTCAAATCAGTAAGGTAAATTGTCCGGTCATCCTGATACCCGGTAACCATGATGTCCACGACGACACCTCCTTATGGCGTAAATTCGATCCCACCGAACTTGGTCCTCACGTATATCCGATCATGTCGCACGAAGGCGACCTGCTTGATTTCCCAGAATTAGGAGCCACTGTCTGGGGTCGTGCGATGGATGAGCACTCGCCAACCTACGAACCGCTCTTTGGGATTCCTGAGCACGAACATGAGACATGGTTCATTGGACTAGCGCACGGGCAAGTCGTTCAGAACCGTGTGAGTAGTAGCTCGTCTCAGATTACGCACAGTGAAATTGAACACTCTGGATTCGACTATCTAGCGCTTGGACATATACACGTTTGGGATACGTTCGAGTTCGGCGATGTGACGGCCTGTTATTCCGGCTCGCCTGTCGAAGCATTCGCGTCTAGTCACGGTGGTTACTACGCGCATGTTGAACTGGACCCAGAGCGTGGCGTCAACATTAGCAAAAACAAACTTAACGCCAAAGTTGAACATCCAGAAGTGACGCATGGAGTGTTCTTCTAGTTACAGATAAAGCGCCGAAGAGCGTATGGCAGCAACATAAATTACCAGCGAATTTTCGACTCCGAAATTTCGTAGTAAGTACGCTTCCAACTAAAGACACTCCCATTCGTTCTCTATCCTGTTCTTTCGCGATCTGGGTGTGAAGGGATTCGCGACTATCACCATATAATCACTGTAACTTTATTCAGGGCACCATCTTACGTGACCAGGTTCCACATCTTTCAATCTATACCAGATTTCTTAAAGGTCGCTTTCGTGTGCATTGTCGCGATCGGTCTCTCCGTTTCCGCGCAAGATGACGAACAAAGTGAATCAGATGATGCAGATTCCGATGATCGACCGATTTAGGAGATCGTCGTCACAGCATCGAAGCGGGAGGTCACGCTACAAGATAGTAGTTTGGCGATCACAGCCTTGAGTGCGGAACAATTAGTAAACCGTGGTATTCGTGACTTCACGGATATCGCTTCCGCAATACCAGGCGTCGACGCGGACGAAGTAGCACCTGGACGAATCGCATTGGTCTTTAGAGGCGTGAACTTCGGTAGACGTGCCATCGGCCGAGGCTCGGCAGATGAATATCAAGTTAACGTCAGCTACTTAGACGACATCGTGCTTTTCGCCGGAATCACGCCACTCAAGCTCGTTGACGTTGAGCGGGTTGAGGTACTAAAAGGACCGCAGGGTACGCTGTTCGGCAAGAGCGCAATGTCTGGCGTTGTTCGCTACGTCAGTAATGCGCCCGATCCGTCCGGTTTTTCTGCAGGTGCGACACTTGGCGGTGAAACGAGCGCAAGTAGCGAGGACTTCGGTACATCGTTCGAAGGATTCGTCAATGTTCCCGTAAATGACTCAATGGCCATTCGCGCGGCAGCATACCGATTTGATCTTCCGGGTTTCATCGACGTCGTAGGACCGTTCAATCAACCTGATGCCAATACGGAAGGAACGACCGGTATTCGCGTACGAGCGCTTTGGGAACTCAATGATGAATGGTCAACTGAGCTGATGATCGCACGTCAGGAAAGCGATCTTGGCGACAGCGGCCAACCTACGCCAACCTGGCGACCGCAATACCAACCTGATGCCCATGCAATAAATCTGGCAAGAATGGATTTGGACGATCCTAAACGGATGTATGCAGAGCCAGGTCGAACTGAAGAAAACGTCAATTCCCTTAAGGTCAATTGGGCACTTGAACCATTCACGATCTCTGCCATAGGCGCGACGACTGACTCGTTCTCGCTCTTTGACAATGAAATGACGGACAGCTGTGACCACGTGTGGGATTGGGCATGGTGTTTTGGCACCGTACCGGGTGGACTATCGCCAAACGGACTACCTCTCTCTTTCTCTGAGACAAGAGGTCCGAACTATCGCGACATCGACACGTTCGAATTGCGTTTGGTGTCAAACGTTGACATGAACGATCGATTCGAATACGTGGCGGGTATTTGGATGGAGACTAACGAACACCAACGTTCCCATCATTGGTTTTGGAATACCACCGACCGAGCATATCTCGAACAAAAACAGGCTGAGGCATTCCAATTCGCAATCGACAATGGTTTCGTTGACGCCAGCGGAAACCCCATCCTAAAGGAAACTGATGCACACTGGACGATGGGTTGCACCGTAGGGGAGCGCGGGGAGAGAGTCGACATCGCCTCAGGGGAATACTTCCACCATCGTTTCACGGTAAATAACGCCGATGAAAACGCGTTCTATGCAGAACTAGGATTTCACGCAACCGAGCAGATGAAACTAACCACCGGGTACCGTCTTGCACGCATTCGTACAGAATTCCGTCGAAATAACGGTCGACACGGGCCGTGCTGGTACGACTTCAACGAAGCTGAGATCGTGACAGACTACCCGTGGCAAAACACAAGTACATATCGCTTGAACCTCGACTATCACGTAACAGAAGAAATGATGCTCTTTGCCTTCGCCGCTTCTGGTTACCGACCTTCAGGTACCGACGTGTTCAGCGGTAAGTTCTCGGTGCCTGATGCCGATGGCGACGGCAATACCGATGCGGCATTCACGCGAGAGCCGTTTGACTACTACCCTCAGCGATTTGATTCCGACTCGTTGTGGAACTACGAGACGGGCATCCGTAGCGCTTGGTCCGATGGGAAGGTCATCTTGAACGGTAGTCTATATCGAATCGATTGGAAGGACATTCAGGTCTGGGGATCGTCTGATGATCAAGAAGACGAAATCCTGGCAGCAACCGGATGGGCGTGGTTCTATCCGGAGACTCGGACCATTAACAACCTCGGTGAAGCAAGAATCGTTGGCATGGAAGGCATGGCGATATTCGCGCTAGGTCGCGGGTTTGAACTGACCACGAACCTAGGTTACAAGACGACGGAAATTCTGTCGAATCCACGAAATCCTGATTTGGTTGGAAGGGAACTAGCAGGATCCAGTAGCGGCAAGTTGCAGTATTCGCTACTTGGCGATTGGGGCGGTCGCATGGGTAATTACGACGTGCGCGCAAACGCCACCTACCGGCATGTACCCGAGCGAGTCGCTGGCTACGGTGCGAGAGAAATTCAGACCCCCACACCGGGTTATCAAACCTTCGATCTGTCGTTCGGCGCTAGTCGAGATCAGTGGTCTTTCGCCTTAAATATCGACAACCTGTTTGATGAAAGAGGTTACACCTCGCAACCTCTAGGTGGAAATGATTGGCCAAATCCACTGTGCGTTGGCGTCGTCAATTGCTGGGAAGAAAATCCCAACGACTGGCGCGACACGTACGCGATTTACGACATTACACGACCTCGTACGATGACATTCTCGTTCTCGTACCGCATGGAGAACTAGCTAGGAAGGAGTGCACCGTCACGCCTTATCAGCGCGACGGTGCTACATCGACCCGACCGAGATTCGGGTTCCCGCTGAGACTCGAGTACCGCAAGATTGCTTATCTGCGCAACAGTCTTTAAAACCAAATTCCACTGTGTGAGCGACTTCGTTGTCGCAGTAAAACGATTTTGAAATCGTTCGCGCGCACACAATGGAGTCACGTCAAACATTCGACTACTCTAGGTTTTGCGTTCGCATTCCTGCTACTTGCTAGCTGTGGAGGTGGAGATTCCGAACCGCGGTTAACCCCACTCCCACCCGTCGTTAATGAGCCACAACCGCAACCGAATGAAGGACTCTGGTTTGAAAGGGACGATTCCACGTCGTGGTATCGAGCGATCGAGGAATCTGCCGCTGGGCTAGTCGGAGGAGGTTTGGCTGCCGCCGATTACGACGGTGACGGCGATATCGATTTTTTTGTTGTAGGCGGCGAAATCGATCCGAGTCATCTTTATGAAAACCAAGGCGACGGCTCATTTATTGAGCGAGCCGCATTGGTAGGGCTCTCTTTCGAAGGATGGCATAGCGGTCCTGCATTCGGTGATTTCGATTCAGATGGTGACTTAGATCTCTTTATCAGTGGGATCGACCACACCAAACCGCGCGTCCTCGAGAATCGATTGAATGACTCGATCGGTCGGTTTATTGACATTACAAACGAGTCTGGCATCGACCTTACTACGCGCAACACCGTCTCCGCCACGTTCTACGACTACGACAATGACGGATGGCTCGACCTTGCTACGACCCATTGGACGAACCTCAAACCCGGTGCCGATACGCAAACGTTGTGGCGAAATACTGGCGATGGCAAATTCGAGCCGGCAACCCTATCGAGCGGACTAAGCGGCGTCCTACTGGAAGGCGATATTGATTTCACCTTCACTGCAAACTTCACAGACTTCGATGCCGATGGGGATGGCGATCTCCTGATGGTATCTGACTATCACGAAAGTCAGGTACTCCGCAACAATGGCGACGGAACGTTTACAAACATAACGGACAAGCAAGTCATCATTGATCAAGCGGGCATGGGCGCAGCGGTAGGCGACTATGACAACGATGGTGACATGGATTGGTTTGTTACATCCATTTACAACATCGACGAAAACGGGAATTACTTCGGTAACCGAATGTACCGGAACGAGGGAGATGGTGAGTTCACCGATGCAACTTTAGGTGTTGCAGACGGAGGTTGGGGATGGGGTGCATGCGCTGCCGACTTCGACAACGATGGCGCGTTAGACATAGCGCATACCAACGGTTGGATTACTGAGGGAAGATGGGACTACAGTGAGGATAACGTTCGATTCTTCCACAACGTCGACCCCGCGAATCTTCAGTTTGAAGAGCGTGCGATAGACATTGGATTCGTCAATGTCTCGCAGGGCCGAGGCATCGCATGTTTTGACATGGACCGAGACGGAAAGCAAGACATAGTGCTATCGAATAACGCCGCAGACAATGTGGTTGTTTTTCGCAATAGAACGAGAAACAGTAATCACTATGTTTCGATTCGCCTAAATGGCCGGTATCCAAATCGCTTCGGGGTAGGTTCTAGGATCATTGCCTCTACATCAGAGCTCTCCCAGACGCGAGAGTTAGGTGGATCAAACAATTACGTTTCACATAACCCATACGAGGTCCATTTCGGTTTGGGTGGTGAATCTCACGTAAATATTCGTGTGATCTGGCCAGATGGTGCAGAAAGCGAAATGCTTCAAACACCGGTCGATCGTTTAATCACAATCGAGCAACCGCCGCCAGTCAATCGCTTATCCGTATCTCGCGGCGTAGGCGACGGGACTTATGGAGTCGGTGAATCAGTCAGAATCGAAGCAGCAGCTCCTGAGGAGGACTACCACTTTTCGCATTGGCGCAGTGACAACGGCGGTTCATTCGCGGATCCCTCTTCTCCTTCGACCTATTTCACTATGCCGAAAGGAAGCACAACAGTTGTCGCAAACTATCTACCCGGTGTAGCTGCAGACGCTTCGGTATCCGTCGCACGACGATGGAACGAAGTTTTGCTTCAGGCGATCAGGAACGACTACGCGCGACCAACGGTACATGCGCGCAACTTATTTCATTTTGCTGCTGCGATTTACGATACGTGGACACTTTATGACACCGTCTCAACACCCTGGCTGTACGGAAAAGAACGATCCGGGTACTTTTGCCGAACGGAAACAGTCGAACCCGCTACGGATCTGAAGGCAGCGCGGGAAGAGGCGATCAGTCACGCCGCCTCGAGACTTATTCAGCACCGATTTCAGCAGTCGCCAGGCACTGCACAGACACTTCGTGACGCCAACACCCTGATCGAATTCCTAGGTTTCGATACCGAAGAAGATGACATCGAAGACGGTTCTCCTGCAGCGTTAGGTCGGCTGATCGGGAATTGCTACATCGAGTTTGGATTTGTCGACGGATCCAATGAAGCACAAGACTACGCCAATGAGCACTACGCACCAGTAAATCAGCCATTGGCACCTCACAATCCAGGCAATCCCACAATCACCGACTTAAATCGGTGGCAACCTCTGTCCCTCCGTGAATTTATCGATCAAGCAGGGAATCCAAGCGGCACGACCCCGGACTTCTTAAGTCCTGAATGGGGTCGCGTCCTACCGTTCGCGCTTTCAAGTGACGACCTATCTATCCATCAACGCGATGGCAACGACTACTGGGTATATCACGATCCGGGAGCACCACCAATGATCGATGACGAAGGTAGTGCTAACTACAAATGGTCCCACTCACTTGTTGCGATTTGGTCCTCTCATTTAGATCCCGCAGATGGCGTACTTTGGGATATCTCACCTGCGTCGCTTGGGAATATCGACGAATATCCAACGAGCTTTGACGACCACGCGAGTTTTTTCAAAACGGACGGTGGCGACAGTAGTAACGGTTATGTCGAAAATCCAATCACAAGAGAAGCGTATCGTCCACAACTCGTACCGCGTGGCGACTATACGCGCGCCCTTGCCGAATTCTGGGCTGATGGACCTGATTCAGAGACCCCTCCGGGGCACTGGTTTGTGATTCTCAACGAGGTCAACGACCACCCGCTGTTAACGAGGAAGTTCCAAGGTAGAGGCGAGCCGCTCAGCCTACTCGAGTGGGATGTAAAGGGATACTTTACGTTGGGTGGTGCGATGCATGACGCTGCAATCACTGCTTGGGGAATCAAAGGTTGGTACGACTACGTCAGACCTATTTCTGCGATACGGGCAATGGCTGATCGAGGTCAAAGCAGTGACTCAAACCTCGATTCGTTTCACGAACTCGGCATTCCACTAAGCGAAGACTATATCGAGCTCGTCACTGCGGATGACCCGCTAGCCGGTGAAAACGATGAACACGTCGGGAAAATTAAGCTACGTGCATGGCGAAACCCGGAGAGCATCGACGATCCTGAAACCGAAATCGCTGGTGTCGGATGGATCCTCGCGGAGAATTGGTGGCCTTACCAGCGACCAACGTTCGTTACGCCGCCCTTTGCAGGCTATGTCTCGGGGCATTCAACCTATTCACGGGCCGCTGCCGAAGTACTGACCGCGCTAACCGGCGATGCATTCTTCCCTGGCGGAATGAGCGACTTCCATATTAAGGCGGACGAGTTCCTTGTATTTGAAGACGGACCATCGGTCAATCTAATCCTTCAGTGGGCGACGTATCAAGATGCCGCCGACCAATGTAGCCTTTCCCGCATCTGGGGCGGGATTCATCCTCCAGCCGATGATATTCCAGGTCGTCTCATAGGTTCGGAGGTCGGGATCGATGCGTTTGCCACCGCCGTTGGCTATTTCACGGGCGAATTGGATTAGAAGCCAGACGGATGACGTCCGCACTGGTACGCATAGACTAGCATCTCGACGCACAGAGGTTTCGAACTAGATACCCCTCCTAGGATCAAACGCATCGCGAACCGCTTCGCCGATAAAAACTAGCAGTGTAAGCATGAGCACCATAGTGAAAAATGCAGATAACCCTAGCCACGGTGCCTGGATATTTGCCTTACCCTGAGCGAGTAATTCACCGAGTGATGGATAGCCAACCGGTAGTCCGAACCCTAAGAAATCGAGTGAAGTTAGCGTGATGATCGAGCCACTGAGCAAGAACGGTAAGAACGTTAATGTGGCAACCATTGCATTCGGTAGAACGTAACGCAGAATGACGATACGGTCTCGCTGACCGAGCGCTCTAGCCGCTTTCACATAATCGAAATTTCGCGTACGTAGGACCTCTGCTCGAACAACTGGAACGAGCATCATCCAATTGAATAGCAGCAACAAGAACAGTAACGCAAGTGCACCGGGTTCGACGAGACTCGTCAAGATCATGATGATGAAGAGCATGGGTAGACCCGACCATATTTCGACAACTCGTTGACCTACCAAATCGAGTAGACCACCAAAAAAACCTTGTGTCGCGCCGACGGTAATTCCGATAGCCGCACTTAAAAAGGTAAGTGCAACCGCAAACCAAACAGATAAGCGAAAGCCATAGAGGATGCGCGCCGCAACATCCCTCCCAACGTCATCGGTTCCCAACCAATGCCTACTGCTTGGCGCTTCAGGCAATGACCCCTGTGTGTCTAAATCGATCGTATCGAACGCAAACGGAATCGGTGCCGATACGATCACTCCACCTGCATCGACGATCAGGCGCTTCACGACCGGATCAGCGAAATCTGCTTCCGTGTGGAATTCGCCGCCGAATGTCGTTTCTGGATATGACTCTAGTATCGGGAAGTACACACTTCCCTGGTAAACAACAACGAGCGGTTTCGAGTTAGCTAGAAACTCAGAGAACAGCGTTACGACAACCATTACAGTAATGAGCCAAAGACTTAGATAGCCTCGGCGATTCGCCTTGAAATTAGCCCACCTTCGCCGTGTGAGTGGTGAGAAGGTACTACTAGTTAGAACAGCTTCAGCCACTACATATCCCGCTTCTCAAAATCAATCCGCGGGTCGACGAACGTGTACGTGATATCTCCCACAAGCGTCATGACAAGACCAATGAATGTGAAGAAGAACAAGGTTCCAAAAATAACTGGATAGTCACGCTTAACGATCGCCTCAAATCCAAGTAAACCTAACCCTTCGAGAGAGAAGATCACTTCTATTAGTAATGCGCCCGTAAACAACATACCTACCAACGCACCTGGAAAACCTGCGATCACGATCAGCATTGCGTTGCGAAAAACATGACCGAGTAAGACTCGTTTTTCAGCTAGTCCTTTTGCACGCGCTGTTAGTACGTACTGCTTGGTGATTTCATCAAGAAACGAGTTCTTGGTGAGCATCGTGAGCGTCGCGAAACCACCAATCGTTAGTGCAGCAATAGGCAGCGCTAAGTGCCAAAAGTAGTCCAAGACCTTTCCGATCGTCGACAACGATTCGAAGTCACTCGACGTAAGTCCTTTCAGTGGGAACCACGAAAAATACGAACCACCGGCAAACAACACGATGAGAAAAATCGCGAAGAGAAAACTCGGCATCGCATAGCCAACCAAGATTGCGCCGCTCGTCCAAGTGTCGAACCGCGTACCGTCGCGCACTGCTTTTGCAACGCCTAGCGGAATCGAAATCAGGTAAATCAAGAGCGTCGACCAAACGCCTAACGAGATGGATACCGGCAAGGCTTCCTTGATCAACGTGAGCACGGGACGTTTCTCGAAGAAACTCATGCCTAGATCGAAGGTGGCATAGTCACCGAGCATCTTGAAAAATCGAACATAAATCGGTTCATCGAATCCAAACTGTTTTTCGATCGCTTCGATGAGTGCCGGGTCCAATGCTTGTGCTCCTGCAAACTGGGACTTTGCACCAGGATCAAGTACTACCGCCCCGGGCATGGCTGTCTGCGCACCGGCGATTCGCGTCATAGATTGGCCAGGAGTTTCCCCCATGATCCGAGAGATCATCTGATCGACTGGTCCACCGGGTGCGAGTTGGACGATGACGAAGTTAATGGCGACGATACCAATCAACGTAGGGATGATTAGCAGAAATCGCTTAGTTACATACCAACCCATCGCTCTTCCCTTCGGCCGTCTAGCGAGCCGCCGACGAGGGTGCTACTTTACCTTGTGGGTTCTCCGTGTCGCTCCACCATCCGTCAACAAACGGCCACCCATACCCTGCCGTGTGTTCGAGCTTCGGTCTCCCGAACTTATCCCAATAAAAGAATCGTGACTCATCAATCCCGTTCAACGGGATGTTGTAGAAATTCCAC
Source organism: Candidatus Azotimanducaceae bacterium (assembly GCA_965220235.1). Lineage (GTDB taxonomy): Bacteria > Pseudomonadota > Gammaproteobacteria > Pseudomonadales > Azotimanducaceae > Bin55. The sequence goes on from OZ244815.1 coordinate 2,058,280, forward strand.
AGGAGAACTCGATCGAGCGCTCGAGTCGCAGTAACTAGCGTTTCAAACGATGATGCACCTTCAGCGTGTTCGACCAGCGCGTCGACGACTGGGTGTCGGATGTTGGTGATGTTGTATGTCATCATGCCAGGATTCGCAGCCCACGAATGAAAATAAGTCGTAAGTGGGTGGTAGGCGGCGCTACCAAATCATGCGGCCAGATGAGCGCCTCAAAATCACGCGCACGGCGACGTCGAATGAACTGCGCACTGTCCATCATGCGGACATGTGCCGTGATACCTAATTTCTTGAGCGATTCGGTAAACGGCAATAACACCCTTTGGAAACCACCGCTGTAATTCAATATCTCAAACTCGAACGGTTCGCCTTCAGGATTTAGGAGCACAGAATCCCTCAGTTCCCAACCAGCGTCGCCTAGCAATATCGCGGCTCGCGATAACGATTCACGATCAACGTTGCGCCCCGAGCTCACAGGCAATTCGAATCGTCGCGTGAATATCCGCTCCTGCAACTGATCTCGATACGGCGCAAGTAGCGCAAGTTCTGCTTCAGTAGGCAGTCCTGTTGCAGCGAACTCAGAACCGTCGAAATAGCTAGTCGCTCTTTTTGCTAGACCGTGGTACAGCGCCCTGTTTTGCCACTCGAAGTCGAGCGCCAAGGTAAGCGCTTCGCGTACACGAACATCGGAAAACAGTTCGCTATCTACGTTGAAGACGATGACGAATTGGGAGCCTATTCTGTTCGCACTTCTAAATGTATCTCGTTTTATTTGTCCATCTACTACGGCTGGAATCTCCATCGACGAAGCCCAGTACCGAACATCCCCCTCAAAATGCACATCCATTAAGTCTTTGAAGAACGCTTCGCGCCCAACTGTACCGTCTCTATAAACCTCAAGACGGATGCGATCGAAGTTGTATCGACCGCGTTGGGCTGGTATGTCGCGACCCCAATAGTCAGGTACCCGCTCGTACTCAACAAACGAGCGACCAAAATCTGCAACCTTATACGGACCACTGCCTACTGACGGCGTCGGATGCGTCATTGTTGGATCCTTGTCCTGCCAATAGTGGACAGGCAATATCAGTTGCCCCGCTACGATGAGCAAGTTCGCGTTCGTATAGGTTTCACGATGGTGCAAAGCGACTTCCCGCTCACCGAGAAGCTCGACTGACTCTAACCACTGCATGAACACACGGCCATCCAGAGTTTGTGCCGCTCGCTCAAAACTATATTTCACGTCATGTGCGGTTAACGGTACACCGTCATGCCATTGAGCCTTTGGATGCAGTTTCAGATAGAGCGTTCGTTTGTCTTCTGAGAGCGCAATCCCGCTTGCCAGTGCGCCATAGAAACCCGATAGTTCGTCTGCAGACCGTATCAATAAGCGGTCATAGTTTCGCCAGAACCCCTCGACCGGTTCGATAACAGCATCCAGTACCCATGTGAAGTTCTTAATCGACCCGGAGGCGGACAGTACAAGCTCGCCGCCTTTAGGCGCATTTGGATTCAGGTATTCGAAATGAGTGAAGTCTGGACCGTACTTGAGATCGTGTATGAGTGAAATTCCATGCGCATACTCGATCGCTTCGGTCGATTCCGATTCGCTCGCATAAAGGCACAACGAACTGACGAACACCAGGCCGCACCCAGCCTTCAGAACATGTCGACGCATGCTTCGTATTAATAGGGGTACCAGCGTCTCTCCATCCTACACCGCGACGGAAATATCTTCGACCATAGCGACTGCCGAGACGTGAAATTTCACCTTGGAAACGAGGTGCTATTATGAAGGGATGAGTACTCATAACATCAGTTATCGTGTCCAAAAAGGGCATATTCGCGAGGAACCGATGAAACGCGAAGTGTCCGTGCACGCGACTCCCGAAGAACTCGCCAAACTGGACCAAGACGGTTTTCTAGTTCGTGAAAACGCGATCCAAGGACAATGGTTGGATTCGCTTCGATCTGCGTTGGATCGACTAACGGAAGCAGAGTGGCACGAGCACCGACCATCTGATTCGGACGAGGAACTACCCGACCGTTCCTGGGGCATCGTTCTTCGTCATTTACTGGACAAAGACACTGCGTTTCACGATTTACTCACTTGGCCAACTGCACTCTCCGTTGCGCGCGGCATGATGGGACCACTCGTGCGATTGCGCGGTCTGTCGGCGCGTGTTTCATTTGGCGGCGCTGAACCCCAAGATACACCATGGCACCAGCACCTTCGGGTTATTTCGAAGCCCTTACCGCGGTGGTTTTCGCGTCCTCACGCGATCGACTGTTTGATTTACCTCGACGAGGTGAACGAGGAAACGGGAACTTTGTCCGTCATACCGGGTTCTCACCATTGGTTGGACCGCGAGCCGCCGCACCTCAAGTATGAGTCAATGCCTGGGGAACAGACACTAAACCTACCTGCGGGCAGCATGGTCATCATTCATTCAAATCTCTGGCACAGAGCGTTAGATACACGATCCGGTAAACGTCGCATGTTGATATTGGCGTATACGCCATGTTGGTTACGCGAGTCACCCCACGGTGGACCACCGCCGGAAGATGGTCTTACGAGCGAGCTTCTCGCGTCTGGTGACCAAGAAATTCGTGAGTTGCTTGGTGTAACTGGCTTCACTTGATTTCCAATTGAAGCTCGCGAAACGCGACAGGGTCAAATCACGCTAGCATCTTGAGTAGGAACGTATCGGCAGTATGAAGATCGCATAATGCTCTGACTACTGAATTTCTACGCCAGTGAATATCCATTGAGGAAGAAAAATGGCACATGATCTAGTGATCCGGCAAGGTCTTATCGTCGACGGATTAGGAAATCCCCCGTATCTCGGCGATATAGCAGTCGACGGCGACAAAATAGTCGAAGTCGGCGTCGTGACTTCACCAGGAAACAAGGAGATCCACGCCGACGGGAACTTGATTACACCCGGGTTCGTGGACATTCACACGCATCTTGATGCTCAATTCGGATGGGACCCGCTCGGTACATCTTCGTGCTATCACGGAATTACATCCGTTGTGCTTGGCAACTGTGGCGTCACGTTTGCACCTTGTAAACCCAAAGACCGTGAATACCTTGCAGAACTGATGGAATCCGTGGAGGACATTCCACGAGAATCGATTCTTGAAGGATTACCCTGGGATTGGGAGACCTACGGAGAGTATCTACAAGCATTAGATGCACTACCTAAAGGCATCAACGTCGGCGGTATGGTTGGTCATTGCGCAGTGCGCTATGCAGCGATGGGCGAACGGAGTTTGGACGAAACACCCGCTACGTCTGGTGATATCGAACGAATGTGTGGTCTGGTCGATGAAGCGATTGGCGCAGGTGCACTCGGTTTCTCAACATCACGCACGTTCCTTCATCGGGTTCCCGACGGTCGTCCTGTTCCGGGTACTTATGCACAACCCGATGAATTGCTAGCGATTGGTCGTGTCCTCGGCAAGCATCAACGTGGCGTATTCGAAGCCGCTGCTCGACTCGGCGAACGCGATGCGCCGGACTTGCCTAACACCCGAAAAGAGGTAGCTTGGATGGGCGAACTCTCGCGAGAAAACGGCGTAAACGTCACATTCGGTCTCGCTCACAGCGAACGTCGAGAGACCTTGTATCAATCCGTCGTCGAATTCGCGACGGAAGAGAACGCAAGTGGCGCGCGTCTACGTCCACAAACAACGTCTCGCCCGATTGGTAGCTTGTACAGCCTCCACAACCGTACGATGTTTGATCGTTTTGATGGATGGCAAGAGCTGAAGGCACTGGCTTTCGGTGAGCGTCTAGAACGGATGCGCGAACCTTCAATGCGCACACAGCTGATTCAGAGCGTAGAACTCGAACAAATCGAACTCGATTTTGATCGACTGTATGTGCTTACGCCGGATCGAGTTCGATACGACATGCAGTTGAAGGATTCATTGGGGTACATCGCGCGCGAGCGGGGAGAGTCCGTCGTCGAAGCATTCATAGACCTCAATCTGGAGACCAACGGACGCGTGGCGTTCTACTACGCATTTCTCAATCAACGACTAGATCCGATTGAGTACATGATGAATAAACCAGTCGTGGCGATGGGATTAGCTGACTCCGGCGCTCATGTTGGTCAGATCATGGACGCCAGCCAACCCACATGGCTATTGGCGTACTGGGTGCGAGAACGTCAAATGCTCACGATTGAAGACGCAATTCGGCGCTGGACCTCAGACACCGCAGATCTATTTGGTATCAAGAACCGAGGTCGTCTTGAGATTGGAGCATTTGCCGACGTAAACGTCATCGATCTAGACGGTTTAGGGATGGACGTACCCTCTTACGAATACGACTTTCCAGGCGGTGCAGGAAGGTATGTCCAACGCGCACGCGGATACAAATATACGATCGTTAACGGGAGGCATTTTCTGACGGATGGCGTTCACACTGGCGAGCTTGCTGGTGTCACGCTTCGCAGCTAGAAGAAGGTTCGTAGGACATGAATCGAGAGCTCACGACCGAACAGAAACAGTCCCTTTACGACGATGGTTATGTGATCGTGAAAAGTGCGGTCGAAGATCGCCTGGTTGACGCCGCGCTTGACTGTATCAATAGTTCGGAACGACCCAACATCATGGGAACGAATCCCGCATTTACAGATCTGGTCAATGCGTCTTCGATTACGCCCATCATGCATGAAGCAATGGGGCACTTCGATCCACCAAAGGTCTGCCAAGTTGGTATTCGACCCATAGGAAAACCCAGTGATCGATTCAACAATCTCGGCTATCACGAACGTGACATGCCTTACTTCGCCTCTGAATCCCATGTGGATGGCAGCATGACCATCGCCGTACCGCAGGAAGTTCAAGAAGGTACAGACGAAGAGATCTACGGTCGCTACATCGCATCTGGTCCGAACGGTAATCTAGGGCGTAGTCCAGACGTAATCGGTCACAACATGGTCCCAATGTTTCAAGATCCTGAGATGACCTTAGGACTTGGGAGTTTTACAGCATTCGTATTTGTGTGTTTGAATGATCAAACCGTTGAAGGTCGAGGACAAACATCGCTGCTCAAAGGCTCGCACCACGAAGTTGAGAAGTTCTTTCGATGGCAGCGTGACACCAACAATCGCATCGGTGTTGAGGGTCCAGGTTGGCCACGGTTAAACCACGATGCGCCAAACAGGTGCGGCTTAGTGTACCTTCCTGAAGCCGTGCGAGATAAGTTTCTCGACGCGGATTCTGAGAGCACTCCCGATGGGAAGAAATGGCCAAGGCCTACACAAATCCTGATGGAACCTGGCGACGCATGCATCGCGATGTATCAAATTCCCCACTCCGGGACACGCAATGAACTCGGGACTGAATCTCGCAAGAGCATCATTTTCCGATTACGTAATAAAAGTCGTCAACCTGACAAAATGGTGAATGGCATCACCGATCATCCAGATCGAGGCCAACGAGGGGAATGGTTAGAGTATGAACCAGGCAACAACCCTTGGGAACGATCGAAATACGCTATGTGCAATATGTGGCACGAGTGGCGTGGGATGCGCGAGACGGTTTTGAAGATGGAGTCTTCGCTCTAACTTTTCATGCCAGCCTGTGTTGCCAATTGAAACTCTATTGACGTGGGTACTAAATAACGAAATCTACAAGCAACGAATCCTATATCTCGAAAAGGGCTATTCGCCATTGCGATTTCTGTCATTGACCACTGAAGTAGTGGGATCCGCTTTTTGCACTATATTTCTCGTGAGCCACATTGAATCACGGATCTCGCTACAAGAATGAGAACAAATATCGAGATTGACGACCAGCTGTTGGATGAAGCTCGCAAATTAACTGGTCTGAAAACTAAGAAAGACACCGTAGAACTCGGCTTAAAGACCTTGGTCAGATTGAAAAAACAAGAAAGTATTAGGCGTCTTCGTGGTCAACTGACGTGGGACGGGAATCTTGATGAAATGCGAACAACTTCATGATCTTGGTTGACTTCAGGGTGTAGGTCGACTATTTCAGATTAGCAGACATTCAACAAACTGACGTACTTGACAAGATCCTCAGCGTGGCGTCTTTCACAGTGGGTGATCTGAGCATCGCTACCGACTGTATCAAGCAAGGAATCCCACTCCTCGTTTCGGATCGGGATCTCAAGCGGTTTGTGGAGCACCTAGGATTGGTCGATGCAAGCGCAACTGCATCGAACTAGCAAGATACGCCTAAAACCTCTTCGAGTTACTTCAACAAAACGCTAGCGCGTTTCGCCTCGAGCGAACGCCGCAATGCTGACCGCTGTTTGACGCGCTATATCTGGACATGCGGACGGAAATATCTCCGCTCCATGGGTTGTACCCATCACTTGTCGACAATACGCTTGAACACCCGCGCTGAGAAGCAATCTATAGAAATTGATACCCTCGTCGCGGAGCGGGTCGCACTCGTTCACACTGATCATCGTTGGTGGTAGTCCGGTCACGTCTTCCGCTTTTGCAAAACCCGGCCACGCTAACGGATTTTCGTTATTCAGCTCATCGATGCCGTAGGCCATCGCACCCCGATTGTTGTGAAGATCAAGCAAAATTCCATTGTTCTCGATCGACGACGGGTTCTCATCGAGTGGCCATCGACCAGCGATATAAGGGCATAACGCATACAGCCCCTTTATGCGGTCGACGTCGCCATCCTTCAAGAGTTGCATGCCGGTTGCTAACGTCAAATTTCCACCTCCACTCTCCCCGGCAACAATGATGTTGTCCGGATCGAAGTTCAACTCGCCAGCCAGTTCCGGTAGTTGCCGAAGAACGGAAACACAATCGTTCAGACCCGCCGGATAGGGCGCAATCTCCGGCACAGACGACGGTGTCAGACAGTTACGGAAGTCGATCATGACGACTACAACATTGTTCGACGCGATGATCTTTCCCCATGCGCGGTAGTTGCCGTAGAAACATGACATCGTCTGCATACCACCACCGTGAACGTAGTAAATGCAAGGGAGTACGTCAGCCGATTCAGGTCGAATGACCTGCAGATTAACCGTGTTGCCGTCAGGTTGTGAAACAGCAGTTCGTTTGCTGACAGTGAGCCCACTTTGCGGTGCAACTGGCTCTGCATCCACCCCCTCGAATATTGCTTCTAACTGAGCGACCTGCGCTAGACCCGCAGGTGAATTCGCTGCTTCCACCAATTGCTCGCGACTGCTCGCATCGCCTGGATTCCGCATGGGAGGCATCGCGGCCAACATTTGCTTTAAACGCGGATCAATACGTGGGTCGTCAGCAGTATTCGGCATGTAGATTCCTCTCGATGAGTGCGAAGTCGAACAAAGTCCGCAATCATATTGGGCGACAAAATGCATCCTTCAAGAGACACAAGCCAATAAGGTGTGACTGCTCCCCTCCCTCAAGGAAGGGGCTTCCTGCTTCGCGGGCTACCGCCGGCCATTCGCCGGTCTTACGCAAGCCTCCACAGGCAGAGACGGACAGTCCTGCCGCCTTTAATTTCAAGATCCCCTCAGCCTTGATGTTCAACGCCGCATTGACATCACGATCGTGCCGATGATGACACGTCGGACACGTCCACGTTCTAACTGACAAAGGCAGTTCAGACACCACTTCGCCGCACGCTGAGCACTGCTTGCTCGAAGGAAACCACGTATCCACGAACACGACGTGTTTGCCATGCCAAGTCGCCTTGTACCTGAGCTTTCGCACCAGTTCGCCCCATGCCGCATCGCTGATCGCCTTGGAAAGGCGGCGGTTCTTCAGCATATTGGTCACACGCAAGGTCTCGACACAGATGACTTGGTTCTCGTCCATCAGTTGTCGTGACAGCTTGTGCTGTGCATCATGCCGTTGGTTCGCGATGCGTTCATGGGCTTTGGCAACGAGGAGACGGGCCTTGTTGCGATTGGCTGAGCCGCGCTGTTTCCGCGACAACGCCTTCTGCTTGCGACGGAGGTTGCGCATGCCTTTTTCCAGGCAACGCGGGTTCGGTAATTTCACTCCCTCACTCGTGATCGCCAGGTGTGTCAGTCCCAGGTCAACGCCGACCACGTTATCCTCGTCGATGTGACGATCTGGTTGAGGTAGTTCCTTGCCATCATCGCACAGGATGGACGCGTAATACTTGCCGCTCGGACTGCGACTTACGGTCACGGTCTTGATCGTACCAACCAACTCACGGTGCAGCACGGCTTTGACCCCTCCGACCTTCGGCAGATACAGACGGTTGCCTTCCACCACGTTCACGCGTTGCGGATAGGCCATGGATTGCTTGCCGAATCTTCGCTTGAAACGCGGGTACCGCGATTGCTTTCTAAAAAACCGGGTGAAGGCATCATCCAGATGACGCATCGCTTGCTGTAGTGCTTGACTGTCCGCGTCTCTCAACCATACCGTTTCAGGTTGACGCTTGAGCTCGACCAGTTGATCGAGCGTCATGCGCAACGTGACGTTTTCCTGGCGTTCGCGCCAAGCCGTGCAACGCCACTCCAATGCGTGGTTGTAGACCCACCGGACCGCACCGAACTGACACGCCAATGCGTGCTGTTGCGCGGGTGTCGGGTAGAGTCGGACTTTCACGGCTTTGAACATGCTCGAATCGTAAGAAGGAATCGCTCATTGCGCAGAACGGATTTAGTGGGTGGTTGAACGTAGTGATGACGACGTTGAAGACTCTCTGATCGGTCGGCGCTGACGACCCAGATTGAACGCGCGGAGGGTCCCACATCCGATGTTGAAAAATCTTGTGAAGACGCGCCACACGGGTTCGTCCGTCTACCGTAGAAACATAATTTGTCAAACGATCAGGCAGTGAGCGCCTTAGTTCCCCGCCATGAATGATGGGGTTTTACGGCGCATCGGATAAGGTATAAAGCTAGTTCTACCAACGTTAAAGCACGATACTCAGGAGAAATTCGGTTTCAGTGAAGGTGATCAGAACCGAACCACTATCACCCGCAATGGGTGTGCGCGTAGATGGTCTCGACCTTAAGAGCGCAAACAACTCTGTTGTAGGTGAACTTCGAAGCTTGCTGAACGAGCACCACCTCGTGTGTCTCAGCCAGCAGGACCTACACGAGGAGGAACAACAAGCGTTTGGGATGCTCTGGGGTGAATTACTCACACATCCAGCCGCTATGAAGCGCAGTAATCCGTACGTGCAGGTTCTCGCTGGCGATGGTAAGGCGAAGAACCGCGCGTTCGGTTCATGGCACTCTGATATGACGTGGCACCCCACGCCACCTTGGATTACGATGCTACACGCACGAACCATTCCTGGCTTTGGAGGTGACACTGGGTATGCCAATCAACACCTCGCATGGGAATATCTTGATCAAGCGCGCAAAGATCAACGTCGATCCCATCGCCGCTACCTTCCTACAGCTGAACAGCTCCTAAATCTGCGAGCAAACCATACCGGCAAAGGTTTCGGACCGGAGGTACCCGACTCGATCCATCCAGTCGTCCGTACACACAACGAGAACGGCAAACAAGCGCTATATGTAAATCCGGAATTTACAACTCACATCGTTGATATGCCTGAAGAGAAATCGCTCAGCACGTTGTTTCCGCTATGGATTCACGCGATAACCGAAGAGTTCTGCTATCGACATCGTTGGCATCAAGGAGATATCGTGATCTGGGACAATCGTTCCGTCATGCACACGGCAATTCTTGATTATGACAAACCACGTGCAATGCAACGCGTGGTAGTCAAAGGCGACACGCCAACTTAATTTGCCTCGACTCCATTACTTAGTCTCACTATGCTGCTTGAGCGTGACACTCGTGTCCTGTAGCGAGAGCGACACGATCGGCGATCTTGAATCGAAGTATCCGATTGAGATTGAAAGCTGTGTTTGCCGATTTCTAGCCTTCGAAGCAGACAGTTATTCCGGCATTCAGTATGACGAGATGCTGTCGGAGTGTAATACGACTACAAGAAGCGGACACCCTAGTCTACCGCAAGGCATCGAGAGTCATCCCACAATCGAGTCACTGCGTTGCGCGGAAGCCGTCGAGGATTGGCAGGAAACTGTCGCAGAAGAACGCGCACAACAGGCATCGAATCGACGAAACTTCGAAGAACTAACTCAAACCCATGACGAAGTACCACCATGATTGATCACGAGTTCTCCGTTACAGAATTCACAGTTGAAGACCATGTCGCTCGCATCACATTGAATCGACCGGAAGCCATGAATTCGCTAAACCCGGAGATTAGATGGGAACTCTCAAAGCGATGGGACACAGTTGAAAAAGACCCCGAGATATGGGTCGCGATCGTAACTGGAGCTGGCGAACGGGCGTTTTGTGCAGGTGCGGATCTCAAGCATCGTTCACGCGAACGAGAGGCAACACCGGAATTGCGGGAAAAATGGCAGCGTATGAACGCTGAAACGAAGTCGCTCCATGAACGATGGTATTACCCTAAACCAATCATCGCCGCCGTAAACGGCTTTGCTCTAGGAGGCGGATTGGAGCTAGCTATGTCGTGCGACATCATCGTGGCAGCAGAGCACGCGGAACTGGGTCTACCTGAACCGAGACGTGGCTTAATTGCGGGCGCGGCGGGCGTCCATCGACTACCGCGACAAATCGGATTAAAGGTCGCGATGGGTTATATGCTGACAGGGCGACACATGTCAGCGCAGCGGGCGTACGAGCTCGGTCTCGTAAATGAAGTGGTGCCAGCAGCTAAACTTCACGAGACGGTAGACTCGTACGTTGAGGATATCCTAAAGTGTGCACCCCTATCGGTTCGCGCAACGAAAGAGGCTACGATGCGAGGATTAGATATGCCACTGGCTCAAGCGTACTACACACCGTATGAATCGGAAAGCCGCCGTGCAAAATCACAGGATGCGATCGAAGGACCGCGCGCATTCGCAGAGAAACGCATACCAGATTGGAAAGGAGAGTGATGACAACCGAAGCAGTGACTGCGGCAGCAGACATCGAGACTTACTGCGACGAAGGTACGGAACGGGCACTCGCTCTCGGTAATCGTGGTCCGCTGTTGTTCGACCAGCACGGTAATGTCGACGAAGAAATTCTCAGAGCCTACCATGAAATCGGTTTCTATGTGTTTGAGCAAGCGGTCACGACAGAAGAAATCAGTGAGATCCGAGCAGAACTCAACAACGTGCTCTCAAGAGCACCGATTGACTCTAAATCGACCGTGGATGCGAACGGAAACGCGGCGTCCGGCAGCGAGTTTAAATATCGGTCATTCAGTTTCGCGAAACCACTTTCCGACCCGTATGGCGGAACCGACGCCGCGAACGGTCGCTACGAAGCTAAGATGAGTGAGCCGACGCCTGCAAACGATGCGCCCGGCGAAACGATCTTTTTTATTTCCGGCATGTGTCAGCTCATGGATTCGTGTTTGCGCCACTACGGCAATCCACGGCTTCTAAAAGTCGCCGAAACCATCAACGGTCCAGACTTCACACCTTTCACCGACGGAATTTGGATCAAAGAACCAGAACTCGGTACTTCCGTCGCATGGCACCAAGACGGTACGACGCTTTGGCAGAGCCCCGATTGGCACGAAGACATACATGGCTTCAACTTCATGACGCAGCTCTACGACACCACCGCCGAGAATGCGCTATGGGTGGTACCTGGGTCGCACAAACTTGGCAAAATCGATATCCGCAAACGCGTAACGGAAGCGGGTACCGATAGACTTTCCGAAGCGGTACCGATGTTGTGTAAGGCTGGGGATGTCGCCATTTGCAATCGTCAAGTGCTTCATGGTAGCTTTGCAAATACATCATCGCAACGGCGAGTCACAGTCGTCCATGGCTTTCACATGCGCACCTCGGTCCTTGGTGCAAAAACGTCGTTTCCTGCCGGAAACTCTGTTCGCTACGATGAAGAACGCGTCCGTCGTAGTTCACGGCTGATCCCATTAGCGATTGACGCACGTCGCCAACATTTCGCAGACGAAGAACCCTATGTTTATCGACCTCTAGTGGACGAAATCGAACAAAACCGGTTAAACGAAGAGACTCGCGAGACGTTACTAAAGAACTACAACATGTACTCGTTGGGACTTTGAAACGGACGGTCTACACACTAGAGACGTAGTCAACGTACACTCTATTCGATAAGTAGATGACGGCATACGCATTCACCGACGAGCAGTTACAGCTCAGAGAGTCAGTACGACGATACCTTAATGACCACGGGACGGTACTTCGAACGCGCGAGCTAATGGACGATCCAGAAGGCTTCGATCAACCGTCGTTCCAAGGACTCTTTAACGAACTTGGCGTTGGTGGTGTGCACGTGCCCGAGGAGTTCGGCGGAGCTGGTCTCGGTTATGTCGAGTTATGTATCGTGCTTGAGGAGATGGGACGCTCGCTCTTTCCGTCACCTTATCTTTCGTCGAGCGTACTCGCCGCAAACTCGGTGTTGTTAGCAGGGACACTCGAACAAAAAGCAGAGCTGTTACCTCCGATTGCATCCGGGGCTCAAGTCGCTACCGTCGCGCTTTATGAAGAAAGCAACCTCACAGATATCGGTAACGTCACGCAATGCGTTGTCGATAACTCGTTTACAGGTGTCAAATCGTTCGTTACGGATGGTCACGTCGTAGACCAGATCATTCTCGTAGCGAAGCACAACGAAAATCCCAACGGTAAACCTAAATTCTGGCTTTCAAGATCGGACGATCCTGGCATCACCTGCACTAGTATGACATCCATCGATACCACTCGACGGATCTCACGTGTTTCATTTGAAAACGTGAAAGTCGAACCGCTGGGCGACGTCGAAGCTGACTTCAGTGTTTTCGACCAATTCATCGATTTCGCGTTAGTAGCACTCGCGAACGAAATGGTCGGCGGCGCACAGTGGCTTCTCGAAAGCTGTGTCGATTACGCGAATAATCGCGTGCAATTCGGTCGTCCGATCAGTTCGATGCAAGCCATCAAACATAAATGTGCCGATCTTCTGCTCGAAATAGAGCTCGCTAAATCTGGCGCTTACCGTGCGGCTCAAGCGATTGCCGACGACGACCCGGCTTTACCTGTATACGCTAGCACCGCCAAAGCCGCCGCAAACGACGCTTATATGCTAGCCGCAGCTGACGCGATTCAGATTCACGGCGGTATCGGGTTTACATGGGATAACGACACGCACCTTTGGTTTAAGCGTGCGAAGAGTTCACAGGTCCTGCTCGGTACATCCGAGATTCACCGTGACCAGATGCTCGAGCGCGTCGATTTATTGGAGGTAGGTTAGTTAGGCAATGGAATGGAATGAAACGGCGGTCAGGAACGAACTTCGATCGTTTCTAGAGTCCAGCTGGGACCCTAATGCGGATTTGCTCGACTGGCGCAACAAACTGATTGACGCGGGTTGGGGCATGCCTAGCTGGCCAGAACGCTGGTACGGTCGAAACATGCCATTGAGCTTGCAGAGTGTCGTTGCCGACGAGTTTGCCCGCGTCGGCGCAGTGTCCGTCGCTCGTACCGGCATTCGACTGTTGGCGGCCGAGACGTTGCTTGCCCATGGTAATGACGCACAACGGGAACGCTATCTCCGCAAGATCTTGACGGGAGAAGAAATTTGGTGCCAGTTATTCAGTGAACCGGGAAGTGGTTCCGACCTTGCTGGCTCAACGACACGAGCGGAATTGGTAGGCGATAACTGGGTTATCAACGGCCAGAAGGTATGGACAACCTCAGCCCATCACGCTGATTTCGGCTTGTTATTGGCGCGACATGATTGGGACGTACCTAAGCATCAAGGGTTGTCTTATTTCATTCTCGATTTTCACCAACCAGGCGTTGACGTTCATCCCCTCAAGCAAATGAATGGATACGCATCGTTCAATCAGGTGTTCTTCAACGATGCCAAGGTACCGCGTAGTGATCAAGTCGGTGAAGATGGCGATGGCTGGCAGATTGCGATGACGACCCTCATGCATGAACGACGCAACGCGGGCAACATTTTCGTTGAAACTCGGCGCCGCGGCATCTTCAGTGGCACGATCTACGAGCAGGAAGCTGAGGAAAACAAAATCTTGCTTGAGCCGTACACTTGGTATCCCCAACGTGCCGGGCGTGTAGATCTCGTACTACCTCGCGCTCGAACCACCGGCGCGATCAACGACCCCACCGCCCGTCAAGAAATTGCCAAGTTGCTCATCATGTCTCGGTGTGCCGAGTGGACCGCTTTGCGTGCTCGCGCTGCACAACAACAAGGTCAGCCACAAGGTCCTGAGGGATCGCTCGGAAAGTTGGCTGGAAGCAACATCGCTCGCCAGGCAGCTAAGGTCCATACATTAATGACAGGTATCGACGCAATGACATCAGGAGAAGATAGTCCGGAATCCGGAATCATCGCGGAAATACTCCTTTCCGTTCCCGCTATCTCAATTGCCGGTGGGACTGATGAGATTCAGCGCAACATCATCAGCGAAAGGGTTTTAGGTATGCAAAAGGAACCACGCATGGATACCGGTCCCTTTAAGGATGTGCGAAAGAACTAGCTGATTGGCTAGATGTAGCTTAACTAACCGGTGGTTCGAAGAACATTGACGTGCGACCACCATCGACGACGAGATCGTGACAGTTCACGTAGCTACCCGCATCGCTCGCTAAAAACAATGCCGCTTCTGCGATATCCATAGCAAGTCCACTTCGAGGCATCGGTGTAGCCCGTGCCAGATTCCCTTGCAACTTTTTCATCTTGCGTTCGTTTTCTTCGTCTGGCAGCGTATTCGCCCGAGCCGAGCCACCCCAGAAGATCGGTGTTGCGATTGCGCCGGGTGAGATCGCGTTAACACGTATCTTGTGCGGTCCGAGTTCCACGCCCGCCATTCTCGTGTAGTGAGTGACCGCCGCTTTCAATACGGAATAAAGGATGTTGCCTTGGCGGTACCGCAACCCCGCAACACTTGAGTTGTTAATGACGGATCCGCCACCGCTCGCAATCATCGGTTCAACGGCGTGACGTGTGGTGAGCATGACACTGCTGAGTAGGAGTTTGACGCCGTAGTCGATTTGCTCACTCGTGATGTTATCGACATCCCCGACCGTTGGTCCACCCGCGTTGTTGAACAACACGTCAAGTCGTCCGAATTGATCCGTGGTGAATTCGATCGTGCGTTTGATATCCGCTTCAACACTTACATCGGCGTGTTGATAAACGACGTGATCACCAAGCGCATCCGCAAGTTTTGAACCTTTCTCCTCCGAGCGCCCGGTGATAACGACCCGTGCGCCTTCACTCACGAACAGTTCCGCGGTTGCAGCGCCTATGCCACTCGTGCCACCTGAGATATAGGCGACCTTCCCTTCAAGCTTTCCTGTCACGAATCGATCAAGCAGGCAGTTCGATGGTGGCGGTACCTTGAACCCGCGTCTCGTTCGCTTCGTTGGTTATCGTGATGTCGATCTCAACTTGCTTAAGGTCTTCTTCAATATTGGTCACAACACCTGTGATCGTATGAGGTTGATCGACCATTACAGGGGCGCGAAAGATCGTGTCGATGATCTTAATCTGCGCCGTAGGTGCCCAACGGTGGATCATCGCACCTAGAAATCCCTGACTCATAACGCCCGGAATGATCGCGCCTGGAAAACCCTCTTTGCGCGCCGCGTCATGGTCCGTGAATCGACCCCCACCCCATCCGACGTACTTGCCGAAACGTCGAACATTCTCCAGACTCGTATCCGGATCAAATGCGGGTAACTCCACCCCAAATTCGACCTCATCGATCTTTTCAATCTGATCAGCCACTGGGACGCTCCCTTATAACGGTTCGTGTGTCGGCATTCGCAACGTGAGTGCCATCTTCAGAGTACAACTCCATACGCGTGACAAGGAACACCATGCGCCCTGAGCGTCCGGTCTTTGTATATATGTCATGAAGATGGGATTTGCCGGTAAGCGTCATGTTGTCTCTGATCGGAGCCAACCATTCAACGGCTTTGCCTGCATCCATCCCAACGCCGTTCAACTGTGGAAAATCCTGTGGTAGGTTTCGACGACCCACTAGCGTCGCAACGAATGTCGGTGGCGCTTGAAAGTCCTCGTGATTTGGGTCAGTGAACTTTTGATCTAGCTCGCCACAAGCTTTTGCATATTCGGCGAAACGTGTGCCATCAATTTCGAGTTTCACCTCATCAAATTCTTGATTGAGGAATTGATCGCGCATGACTTGGATGTCGTCGTCCAAGAAAAACCCCTGCGTTTGGCGTTTAAGTGGAGCGCGACATTATCTAAAACGGGCGAGACAGAAATTCAAACGATCTCGAAGAGCTACTGTTGATAGATCGTCGGAAGCTCTGCTTCGTTGTCCAACACGTCCCCAATCTCGAGTTGACCCATATACTCGTCCGTCAGTATGTTCTTCTTGCCGTTAAACCGAACGCCGTGCGGCATGTACGCACAAGTCATGGCACGCCGGTACGACAACGTCATGTTGCATCCTGCGCCGTGTGCAACGATGCCGTCGATGTAAATTGCATCGCCTGCTTTCGCAGGAACAGCAACCGGTTCAATCGAGGCCAACTCCGGGTATCGACTCGACAGTTCACCCATGTTCACGCCGATCGGAGTGTGTTCGTAATCCGTCAGGCGTTGAGATCCGGGTAGTAAATACAAGCAACCGTTTTCAGATGTCGCGTCGTCTAGTGCTACCCAGATACTGATGGCTTGCGAGGAATCAAAACTCCAGAAAGGCACATCTCGATGAAAAGCTGTTGCGTTGGCCAGCGGTTCCTTGATCAACGCTTGATCGTGCCAAATGTGAATGTGATCAAGACCTGCTAAGGTCGCTGCCAACTCGCCTAATTTGCGATTGTGCATGAGTTCGTGTACGTCTTCATGCGTTCGCGACAACAACATCAGTTGGAGAAACACGTTTGAATATGGGTTCTCCCGATGGCCGGCGGGTTGTCCACGCAGTGGATGACCGATGCGATCTTCGACCGCATCGGTAACGACTCTTTGCCACCGTCGTAGTTCGGTATCGTCAAGAAACGCTGTGACATGGAGATACCCGAGATTCCGGTAGCTATCAATCTCCTCAGGAGTGAACCCCGTACGCATTGCTTAACGCGGTTTAGGCCCCGCCACGGTCACACGCTCCATCACACGTTCTTGATCGCCGTAATCTGGTACGCCGCAGTGTTGTACAGAACGGTTATCCCAAAATGCGATCGAGTTCGGTTCCCAACGGAAGCGACATTGGTACGCAGGCGTATCTGCGAGTCGGTAAATCTGACGCAGCAAATCTGAGGATTCGTCTTCGTCCACACCGTCGATCCGCGACGTAAAGTCAACGTTTACATAAAGGGACTTACGTCCACTTACCGGATGAGTTCGTACCACAGGGTGCTTTACCTCGGGCCACTCTCTTCGCCAGTATTCAATTTTCTCATGTGGGACGCCCCGACGAATCATGCCTCGGCGATGGACGACGTGGTCATGAATGGCATATAGATCGTCCAACTTCGCCTTCATTTCGGTTGATAAATTGAGATACGCTGTCTCCATGTCAGCGAATACCGTATCACCGCCATAACTAGGTGCAACGCGACAATATAAGATCGACCCTAATGGGGTCTCATCGCGCCAACTTTCATCGGAGTGCCATCGCGGCGCCGCACCGCGAAGGACCATCACTTTGCGATAACCTTCCTTGCTTGGCGACCATGGGTGGACATCCAACACTTTGCCGAAATGTCCACCAAACGCGATGTGTTGATCGCTCGTGAGATTCTGGTCTCGAAAAAAGAGCACCTTGTGCTCAACCAATTGAGCGCTGATCCACTCATAAATAGCGTCATCTGAGACTGATGCGAGATCCACGTTGTGGACTTGCGCACCCAGCGTACCGGTGATGCGTTCTACAGTCGGTGCTTCTGACATTCGATCTTCCTTCGAACGTACACACGTTATTTAAAACGTGCCAATTGTGCAGAAAGCGTTCAGCTTCACATAAAGGCAACTCGAGTTTTTATCGAGAAACCAAGTTTCGTTACGAAGGACGCTTTTTGCTTAGGAAGTTCAGCTTTCGTCCATAGACGAATCAGTCGAAACGGACCCTACGCGCATAAACGTTACCGGTATCGCCGTAATGCGCAATGAAATAGACACCGCCTTCGGGTCCGTCCTGAGTGTGGTACAGAAGGCCTCCTTCCGAACAACCGTTTGCACGGTCATCACATTCGAATACCCACCGTGAAATAGGTTCATCAGATTCTGAATCATCGTCGTCATCTGAATCGTCATGCGCTTGCACGTTAAAGATAAAGAACCCCAGAATCAGAGCCGCGATAAATGAAAGAAGAATCTGTGGCAGCCATGCTCTCTTCAACACCATTGGAATACCTCGGTTTCCATCTAAGTGACACGAATGCCAGCGACAATGAAATGTGGCTAGCCATTCACTTTGACGTTAGACCAATCGAACACCGTGTAATCCCAACCATTTCTCGTGTGCATCGAGACATATATGTGACTGTCGGATACACGAACGCCGTAGTTCTAAAATCCGAATTCGCCTAATATGGGGATAGAGTCTTGACGAAGCAAGAAGAACGAGTCGACGTGGTCATCATTGGCTCAGGCGCTTCGGGTGCGGCTGCCGCTTGGAGTCTTGCTGAAACTCGAATGAAGATTCTTTGCCTCGAGCAAGGCGACTGGACGAAGCCTCATGAATATCCCAGTACGACCCGAGATTGGGAGGCTAGACACTTTACCGAGTTTAGTATCAGTCCTAATCGACGTGCTCGAAAGACCGACTACCCTATCAACGAGCGGAATTCACCCATCGCTATCGCAAATTTCAATGGTGTTGGCGGTGGAACGATTCTCTACAACGCTCATTTCCCGCGCTTCCATCCATCGGATTTTCGAGTTCGATCACTGGATGGAGTCGCCGATGATTGGCCGATCGACTACGAAACGCTAGAACCCTACTACGACGAAAACGACCGCATGATGGGGGTCAGCGGACTCGCAGGAGATCCCGCATACCCACCAAAACTCGAGCTCATGAAACCGGTCCCACTCGGTAAAACCGGACAAGCGCTCGGAGAAGGCTTCAACGAGTTAGGATGGCATTGGTGGCCTTCTGATGCGGCCGTTGCTACCGAACCATACGATGGTCGAGCTCAATGCATCAACTTGAGCGCATGTACTAGTGGATGTGCACAAGGTGCTAAAGCGAGCACGGATATCACCTATTGGCCTCATGCGATTCGCGCTGGTGTGGAACTGCGAACGCGTGCACGTGTGAGTCAGATCTTGGTGGACGATAACGATATGGCAACTGGGGTCGTGTACTTTGACGAGGACGGGATTGAACGATTCCAACCCGCTGAGGTCGTCATGCTTGCATGCAACGGTGTCGGTACTCCGCGCGTCCTGCTCAACTCAACGTCTAATCGATTTCCAGATGGGCTTGCGAATCGTAGTGGTTTCGTCGGTAAGAACCTGATGTTTCATCCTTACGCTTCGATTCAAGGCATATTTGACCGTCCGCTTGATGGTTCGCATGGACCAGGCGTGTGCATCTGGAGTCAGGAGTTTTATGAGACAGACTCAAGTCGAGGTTATGTACGCGGTTTCACCTACGAGATCAATCGAGGACGGGGTCCGGTTGCTACCGCTTTCACAGGCGTGTTTTCGGGTCGCATCCCGTGGGGCGAAGAACATCATCAACACTATCGACGCATGGTTCAACGTATGACCGGTATGGTCGCAATCTGTGAGGATTTACCAGAGGAATCCAATACCGTCACGATCGATGACGAATTAGTCGACTCGGACGGCGTACCTTGTCCCAAGATCGACTATACGCTCAGTGAGAACTCCCGCAAGATGCTCGATTTTTCTGTCGAACGCGCAACCGAAGTGCTCAAGGCTGCCGGTGCGTACGACATCCTCACCGAAGCACCGATTGCTGGTGGCGGCTGGCACCTTATGGGTACCGCGCGGATGGGTAATGATCCCGAAAAATCAGTCGTCAATGAGTGGGGACGCAGTCACGACGTTAAGAACCTATTTGTGATCGATGGCAGCCTGTTTGTGACCAGCGCCGGCGTTAATCCGACACGAACCATCGGTGCCTTAGCTTTGTATGTTGCTGACTCGATGAAAAAACGTCTTGCGAATTTATTCGACTAGGAGCTCAACGATGAACGACAAGATCATTGCAACTGAGAAACTTAACGCTCAACTCCGTTCAACGTTGAGCGTACTGATGGACACGATGATCCCAGCGAACGAGGAATTCAACGCGCCGAGTGCGGGTACAGACGATATTGTCAATGACGTCGAACAAAGCATGCAGGGAAAAGCACTTGCTCTCCTGAGTGAGATGCTCACGCGGTTGAACGACCAGTCGTCCACACGTTTTGAAGACCTCGATGCGACAGCGCGTTGGCAAGCGTTTACCGAATTACAGCGCACCGACGCTCACGCGTTGCGCACGCTCGGGAGCATTGTTCTACAGTGCTACTACCGAAACGATCAGGTACTCGAATCGTTGGGAATGGAAGCTAGGTCGCCGTTTCCACTTGGCAACGAAGTCGAGCAAGGCGATTGGTCCCTACTCGATCCGGTGAAAGCGCGCGGCAGCTTTTATCGCGAGGTGTAACCCCCGTCAACGGGCAAGACGATACCCGTAATGAAACTTGCGTCGTCGCTCGCTAGAAATGCCGCCGCCGACGCGATCTCTTCAGGCTGTCCCATACGACCGACAGGGTGAAGGCTTACGATGTAGTCGTTAAATTCCTGCGATTCGCGAACGTTCGCAGTCATATCAGTTTCGATGTAACCAGGCGCAATCGCATTGACGCGCACACCTCGACTAGCGTATGCGAGAGCGAACTGCTTCGTTAATCCTGCGACACCATGCTTCGAAGCAATATATCCCGCTGCGCCCGAAAACGCGCCTGGTTCAATTGCTATATCTCCCACACGAGGACCCACCAAACCTACCAGTCCCGCGACGGATGCGGTGTTAACGATTGCACCACCTGATTCGTTTTGACTCATTAGGTACGCGCCGTTCGCAAGACCGTTGTAAACCCCCGTCAGATTCACAGCAAGCGTATTCGTCCAATCGCCACCTGCGATCCCAGCGTTGTTGAACAATATATCGAATCCACCAAACTCATCCGCGGTATGGTTCATTGCGGCACTAAATGCTTCTTGATCAGTGACATCCAACTGCATCGCAATCGCTTTACCGGTGCGCTGTTGAATCGTATTTGCCGTTTCCTGTGCACCTTCCTCGTTGATGTCCGCACACGCAACCCACGCACCTTCATCTGCGAGTCGCTCCGCGGTCGCTCGTCCGATACCGCGAGCTGCACCAGTAACGAGGGCTTTCCTATTTTGTAGTGCTTTCTCCCGCATTACGGCTTTTTCGTTCCGGCTACGTCACGGTTGGCGTGCTTATCTGAATACGCCCCACGAAAGTCTCGGAAAGGTCCGTCGCGCCACTCAAGTGCAGCCTTCAGGCCTTCGTCCCGAACCCTACGACCCCATTCGGCAGAAGCGGCTCGTTGAGCACTGAGTGCTTGTATTTCAGTACCGGAGTGCAGTGCCTCGCGGATACCCATCGTCTCGTATTGACGATTCACGGCACGCTTGGAGTACATCAACATTTCGTTGTCGACATGCGCCATGCGAAATGCGAAGTCCTTAATAAAGTCATCAAGTTCATCCGCTGGCATCGCGTAGTTTGCCCACCCAAGACGTTCCATCTCTGTCCCGGAAAAGGAGTTACCGATATACGCGAATTCGCGTGCTTTGGCTGGTGGTAAGAACCAGGGTGCCCACATCATGTCCATCGTCGTCATCGCGCGGACGGGTGGATAACCAATTTGTGCATCGTCCGCGACGATTCGAAAGTCACAAACAGAGGCAAGTTCGGTCCCACCTGCAAGGCAGTAACCATGGATCTTGCACACGACCGGCTTCGCAAGTTCCCAAATCGTCCAGTTTGTCATCACAACGTGCCGTGCCCACTGGGTTGCACCTGGGTGGGTAGTACCTGTCGCCGGAAGTTTCGAACGTCGGTCAACATATTCATCAGATTCTGCCGACCGATTCGGGGTCAGGTCATAACCTGCACTGAACGCTCGACCTTCGCCTCGCAAAATGATGACGCCGATTTCATCGTCGGCTTCCGCATCTCGCATCGCCTCCATGAGCTCGCCACGGAGGTTGTTGCTAAGCGCATTGAGCGCTTGCGGGCGATTAAGTGAAATCGTTGCTACGCGACCGTCAGTCTCGTAGAGAACGTCTTGATAAGTCATTGGTTTTCCTCTTCAAGGTCTTATGTCATCTAACGACTGATGGCGATCAATCGTGGGTCTTTCTATGACACGAACGTGTTTGCGTTGATTATGCACCCGGGTCTTAACGTGCAATTTGCTTACGCTGTCAGAATCAGCTAGACCAAACCGATGCGTTCTGCCATGCCGATTCGCTGAACTTTTCCGGTTGGACCCTTCGGGATATCCTGTAAAAACAAGATTTCCCTAGGCACCTTAAACGCAGCGAGCCGCTCGCGCGCGAATCGCTGAACCTCGTCTTTCGCCACAGATTCGCCTTCGCGTACGACTACTATCGAACCTACCTCCTCACCGAGCTTGTCGTGAGGTATCGCAAACGTGCATGCCTGTTCAATGGCAGGATGATCAAGCAATACATCATCGACTTCGAGCGGCGCGATTTTCTCGCCACCGCGATTGATGATTTCCTTCAATCGACCTGTGACTTTCACGTAACCTTCTTCATCCATGATCCCTAAGTCACCAGTACGAAACCAACCGTCGACAAAGTCCTTTGCGTTCGCTTCTGGATTGTTGATATAGCCCTTTGTCACGTTTTCGCCGTTTATGACAATCTCGCCTTCCTGTCCCGGTTGACGAAATTCGAGGACACTCGTATCCGATATCTGTACCTTCGGTCCTGCTGCTGGTCCGACGGTACCAGGCTTGCGTTCCTGTGGAGGTAACGGATTCGAACACATCTGATGTGCTGCTTCTGTCATCGCATACGCCTCAACGACACGTGTTCCGAATGTCTCTTCTAGACCGTTTAAAACGGGTACTGGTAGCGAAGCGGACGACGAGCGAATAAATCGCAATCGATTTCGAGCAGCACTTTCTTGAT
Organism: Candidatus Azotimanducaceae bacterium; assembly: GCA_965220235.1. GTDB lineage: Bacteria > Pseudomonadota > Gammaproteobacteria > Pseudomonadales > Azotimanducaceae > Bin55. The sequence goes on from OZ244815.1 coordinate 2,081,436, forward strand.
TCCGCTTCGCTCTCGCAAGGATCGCCTGATGCATCGTAGGCACCGCACTATACCAAGTCGGTGAAGTCTCATCTAACCAGCCGTAGAACCTGAGCGCGTCGAAACCAGGCGTACACGTGACGGAAGCGCCTGCATAAAGCGTGGCCATGATGGGAGCCATCAAACCGTGGATATGAAACAACGGCATCACATTCAAACAGTGATCGTTCGCAGTCAGCTCAAGGGTTGACGCGATATTCTCTGCTGACGCAAGTAGGTTTTTCTGAGACAACGGCACCATCTTGGGTTTCGAAGTCGTGCCTGACGTATGCAGAATCAGCGCAATGTTGTCCAATGTACGTCGCTGACGGCTTTCACCGACTGGACCGAATGTCAATCCCTCTGAACCTAGCTCAGCATCTATTTCAATCGTTCTGATTCCAAGGTTATTCGCTACGTCGAGCACCGGCGAACGGAATCCCGCCTCAACGAGGAGTAGGTCCGCCTCAAGATCCTTCAAGTAATAATCAAATTCGTCTGCGGTATATGCAGGATTCAAAGGCGCAACAGCGCACCATGGCACAGCACTCGCAAAGGTCGTTGCCATCAATGACCCATTCCGCATCACGATCGCGACGCGATTGTCGCCCGAGATCCCGCTCCCCGCTAACGAATCTCCACAGCGTTCGGTACACTCGACGAGAGTTCCGTAGTTGATAGCATCGCCTTCGACACTCGCGATCGCCGTCGCGCCCTCCGGTGCTCCTTCGTACAAGTGCAGAATGTCGTTCATGTGGGCCGATGGTTTGTCTTGAAGATCGGAATTAGACTCAAGAGGTATTGGACCGCGGGTATTTGCTTGATATTGAAGTGATGGTTAGTCGTGCAACAACGTACATGGACAATTAGCGCCGCCTCGTAAAGCTTGTGAGGCAACATACGAAGGTGAACAGTTCAAAAAGGAGATCTGCCATGCGAATCGGAATATACGGCGGAAACGTGCGTCGAGGTAAGCCACTGACGAGCCTTGTCGACGAAATCGTCGAGAAAGAATCAGAGGGCTTCGTCAGTTACTGGATGCCGCAAGTGCACATGTTCGACGCGCTAACCATGATTGCGCTGGCAGGTCAACAAACATCAACAATCGAGATGGGAACTGCTGTCGTCCCCAGCTATCCGCGCCATCCAAACGCGCTTGCTCAGCAAGCGGCAACTGTAAATTCCTTAACGGGCGGCCGACTGGTCCTCGGCGTTGGGCCGTCTCATGCACCAGGCATCGAAGCACTAGGTCTTAAATACGATCGACCGGCGCAGCACATGCGCGAGTATGTAAGGGTGCTCAAAGCTCTGACAACCGAAGGTCAAGTTGATCATCAAGGTGACGTGTATCAGATCAAGACCAGCATTGCAGTACCTGACGCAAGTCCGTTCCCAATTGTCATGTCCGCGCTAGCGCCGTTGATGTTGAAAGCGGCGGCGGAAGTTGCTGATGGTACGGTAACTTGGATGGTAGGTCGTAAGACGATTGCCGAAAACACGGTTCCGCGCATCACCAACGCAGCCGCTGCGGCTGGCCGAGAAGCACCGCGCGTCATCGTCGGTCTTCCAGTTTGCGTGCATGACGACAAAGAGCAAGCTATCGCACGAGCGAATCAAGTGTTTGGACACTACTACGGGTTGCCGAACTATCGACGCCAGTTGGACAATGAAGGTTTATCGAGCGCTGGTGAGATCGCCGTAGTCGGAAACGAAAGCGACGTTGAATCACAACTGCAGGCGTTCTTTGATGCAGGAGCGACCGAAGTGCTCGCTAGTGTATTCCCTGCTGGTGACGATAGTCGAGGCTCATTCGCTCGAACGAATGAACTGTTAAAGGGATTAGTCGCCGCTTAATTCCCGAAGCGTCACGCGCATGTCGCGCGGTTAGTTACCTTCAAAAAACCGACGGGGGTTATTCACGAAGAGGTCGTCGATCTTCTCACGACTAACTCCCATTTCCTCTAAATCGGGGATCACGTGCCGGTGGATGTACAGATATTGATCTACGTTACTCCGCGTGAATTCATGCTCAAGTGGAATCGAACCGTCAGGTAATTCCTTGTGAATATGCAAGCAGATGCAGTCGTGAGCCGGACAAAGCCGATCACCATAGCCGTCATCGATTAACGATTTCATCGTCGTCGTGCGCATATGGGGGCTAACTAGCCTCCCGGGGTACCGATCGAGACCAAGAAAACAACCTTGATCTAGGATCCACTTCAAGTATTCGGTGTCCGTGGTATCGTTCGAATGATCGATTTTTACTCTGGTGAGATCGACTCCTTCTTCTTTAAAAATCTCGATTTGGCGCCGCGCAACCTGGCCGGTGGGATACGAATGAACCATGATCGGGAGTCCAGTTTCTAGATGAGCTCGAGACACCGCTCGAGCCATCAATTCGAGGTCCTCGGTGACGCCCTGAAAATCTGCCGCACATTTCAGAATGCCTGCTTTGATCTCGGTTCCACGAAAACCCGACTCAACGTCCTTGATAAATTCGCGTGCCATCTGATTCGGTGAGACGCCTCGAAGAAAACGCGGCACGTCGAGCCACCATCCGGTCGTGTTGATGATGTTGACACCGGATCCTTCTGAAACTTCGCGAAGCAAATCGGGGTCTTTACCCAGATCGTAGGTTGTCGCATCAACGATGCTGTCGATGCCGGCTGCTTTAGCACGTTTAAATGTATCAATCGCGCGTTGGACGCGATCTTCCGGGCCGAATAAATCTGGAAACTGCCGAAACATGCCTGGCGCACTCACCATGACATGCTCATGCATAAGCGTGAACCCGAGCTCGGAACTATCTATGGGTCCAGTGACTGTTTGAATCTGAGTCAAGCTATTTCTTGCTAGGCTGTCGAATACTTACTGGCTTATTCTCGTTGGCTGATTTGTACGCCGCTTCGGTCAATTGAGCTACTTGAAACGCGTAGTCAGGCGGTTCGATGCTATCCACACCTTTACGCATGGCAGCGAAAAAGGCCGCATCCGGTGTCGATGCTCTGATACGCCTTGGTACCTCCACCACATTGTCATTTAACAATAACGATTGAAATCGCCATTGGTGCATATGCAACACCAGGCTGCCTTCGGTCCCAGAAATCATCAAGCGTTCGTCGTGACGCGCCGCATTTCCAATTGTTGTGAGCGTACCTACAGCGCCACCGTCAAACGAGACATGGCACGCCATATTGACATCGACCTTCTGTCCTTGGCGATCCTGTGTTGCCCATACCCGTTTTGGCCGTAAGCCGGTCACCCACAGCAATGATCCGACAAGGTGGCTACCTGTATCCATTAACATACCACCGCCCGACAGTTCTAGGTCAACCCGCCAACCACCGAAAGCCTCCCAGTTCTGCGTGACATAGCCAGACACGCCGCAAATTTCACCAATCTCACCTCGCGCAATGAGTTCGCGTGCGTAGACATACTCTGGCATCCAATGGCGTTGATATGCGACCATCAATATGCATTCAACGCGAGAAGCTAATTGGATCAATGAGTTAGCGTGCTTAGACTGTATCACTAACGGCTTTTCAACGAGTACGTGCCGCCCGTCTTCAAGACTGCGTTTAACTTGGAGGTTATGGTGTTTATGCGGCGTGCTGATGATCACCCCGTGAGATTCGATATTCTTGAGCATCGCTTGCCAATTGGCGAAATACGGAATCTCATACCCAGCACGCTCTTGAAGCTGCTCAGCGTGACTCTCCTCCGGGTCGGCAACGCCTACGATTTTCGTGCGTTTGTCATCCAATATGCGCGGTACATGCGCGCCACGCATGTTGCCACCCGCCCCGACAAGAACGACGTTTAGTCTTGGCTTAGCCATCAGGAATTACAATCAAGTGACAAAAGCGATTTTACACCCGAAGTGTGTCGGCGCCACTATGACGCGTACCGTATATCACTCCGTTCTTCGGGAGCAACTTAGAGTACCGATGCACACGAGGTCAGTTAGCTAGATTGAACTTCAACTAGCAACTCGAAACTCTAGATCTGAACTAAATTTGAAAAATACCACCGATATAAACTAATTAACACTAAGTAATTCCCTTTTATGACCTAAAGCTAGGACTATTTTGCGAATTAGATCTACGTGGAATGTTTGCGGTCAACGCACAAAGAGGCTTGCTGACTCCGTACTCTACACGAAGAAAATCTAATCGACTCGCCGGTTCTATACCTGTAACGCGGTGGAGAAGTCCGGGAACCCAGTCCATCTCCCAGGATCAGTGTGTCGCATTACTGCTACAGTCTTTATCGCTTCAGGATTCGCCAAACCATGCGGTTTCTGCCCCGTAAGGACACGGATGATGTTTTCGGCTTGCATGACGGCGGTTTCGCGCACGAATAATTCGGACATAGCAGCAACATGAGGAGTTACGTAACAATTCGGCAACTCGAGTAGACGACTACTTGAGGGCAGCGGCTCTACCTTTGTGACATCGACTGCAGCGGCTTCAATTTCACCGCTCCCCAATGCATCAGCTAGAGCTTCTTCGTCAACGATCGGTCCACGAGCAGTGTTCACAAGGAGTGCCGTCGATTTCATGCGCCGGAAAGCGTCTGCATTGAACAAATTGTTGGTTTCATTCGTTGCCGAGCAGTGGATTGTGATAAAGTCTGATTCAGCAAGCAGCGTGTCAAAGTCAACCAACGAGACACCGTATAGATCACCTGCGAGCTGGTTTACGTAGGGGTCGTGCGCGAGGATTCGGCTTACACCGAAGCCACGAATTCGAGTTGCAAACGCTCGACCAATATTTCCAAATCCAACGATACCCATGGTGTGACCGGACAGTCGACGCATCGTAGGGGTGTAACCACCCATAGCGCGCGGATTGTCCGCCCAATCACCCGCACGTGTTGAACTAATTGCATCGTATAGTCGCCGTGTAAGCGACAACAACAACGATACTGCGTGGTCAGCCACTTCAGTCGTATTTGAACCAGGAACATTGCAGACCATAACACCAAGCTGCGTAGCCGCGTCTATATCGATCGAATCAACTCCAACACCGAAGCGACTTACCACTTTTAGATTCGGGCAGGATTCCATCACGTATCGCGAGGTCAGCGGCATGATGCCGACCTGTGCCCCGTCTGCGTCGCCAATGAGTTCGATGAGCTCATCTTCGTTACTACATCGACCTTCCTTGATTTCGATTCCGGCTTCTTCGTACAGGGATTGTTGCGCACCTTGCGCACGTCCTTGTAAAGCTACTTTCATGTTTGTTTCCTCATTCGAGCGCGACGAATTCTGCACGACGGGGTTTTACAGATTTTCTGTTTTTATTCGATTAATTAGTCAAGCATGCGGATGTCAACGTAGTTCGAGATGTGCGTCCATTTAAACCCGAAATTAACTCAGGTTGCGCCCAGTGGACCCTTAGCAGATTCAGCCACGACATACCTGTATAGGGTCAACGCCAATTGGTGGTCTTCTTCGTCTAGCTTCTCCAGTTCCGCCGGAGAAACTAGCAGCGTGCGACAAGGACCGTCTGCAGAGATCGATACAGTCGTTTCAGTCTCATCGATTGCGCCGGCAGGTTCAATTACTGACCCCGCACCACATTGATAAAGAACTGAACCATCGTCAGCTAAGACGGAAGCTTTACCTGACATCAATAGCTGCATCCCTTTATGTGGCTCTCCAGGCGCAGTAATGACTGCTTCGTCGTCATATTCAATGTTCTCGAACCGATCGCTCAATTTACCCGTCAGATCTTCGAACTGCGCCTGTCGATCTAAAAACTGAGTTAGTTCTGGGTTAGTACTCAGACGCACTAAATCGCGTAAATCGGGATCCGCTGCGACGTCAGCTTCATAGTTCTCGAGCAGAACGCCTTCGGCTTCCGCTAACGCGAGTTCCTCAGATTCGACCCAAGAGACGTCATCGGACAAAGACGCCGGGACGTCTCGTTTGATCTCCTGCACGAGTTTATCGGTCGTCGAGCTAAGAATTGTTTTGACACTCTGCGAACTAGCACGCTGAATGAACACGCGCAAACCATCAAGGGCGGAAAGATCGAAACCAGTTACCTCTTTGAAATCAATCACAACGCAAGACAAGCTCAACTCACCAGTGAGCGCTTCCTTAAGCTGATTCACGAGCGAGTGTGCGCTACCGAAAAACACGTATCCCTGTAGTTGATAGATTTGTGCACGTGAACCATAGACTTTTATGATCGACTGTTCGGGTATTGATCTAACTGTTTTGCTAGTACGATCTCGAATCGTGTACTGTGACTTGATCAACGGAACGTGACTTAGCCGAACAACAAAGAACACCAAACTAAGCACGAGCCCTAAGGCTATCGCTTCTAGAAAACCGACGATCACAATCGTGAAGCAAATCAACACGAGCATGCTGTATTCGGCCGCTTGCAGACGTTTTCGACTCTTGATTAGCCAATCTGAAATAAGCGGTACCGATATGGCGATCAAAAAGCCGCTGGTTGCAGGTAAAGGCAGGAGTTGTAGTACCTCCGATCCCAAGAAAACGAACGCGATAAACGTAATCGCGATAACTATGCTCGTTATTGGCGTATTCGCATGTAATGCAATATGAGGCAGCGTTGAGGACGCTACGGTCGCACCGGGAATACCCCCACCCGCGCCAGATAGTAGATTTGCAACACCGTGGAGCTTGAATTCCCTATTCCAGTCGAATTCCAAATTCGCGCCTAGCTCTAATTGGGCGAAACTTACGACAGTTAGGATCAACAACACTAGAAAAAGGACGGTCGCACTTACGATCTGCGTGAAAACGACTCCCCATTGGATCGCATCTAGGTCAGCCAATCCGAACGCTGGCCAGAGCGACACTGACCATTCAGCATCTAGGAACATCCCTGCAGAACGTGCTTCGTCAATCGATATACCTAGTAATAGCAATCCAACATGAAACAACACACAGAACGCGATGAACAAGAAAGGTACTATCCAGTAAGCACGCCAGATTCTCGTCGCAACGACCAAGGACACACCCAGAAATACGCTAAGAATCGCCTTCCAAGACACCATCGGTTCGAGTAAGGAATCCCAGGTGCTAGGTCGCCAATCCAGACCCGCCAATCGGAGACCGAAGAGAAGAATAAGAATTCCTGACCCCGCTAATGCACCTGCCGATACCGTAAATGGAACGAATCGAAAAAAACCCGCGATCTTAAAGGACCCCAGAATTAAGAAAAGTAACCCGGTCAGAAACGCTGTTCCGATGATCGTCGTCACATACGTCATATAGAGTTCTTCGCCCTGCAAGTCGAGTGACTGCGCAATCGCGATCATCACTAACGCGACGGGTATCGGTACCGTTGCGACAGGTGCAGGGAACTTACCAAATATAGCTACAAATAGCGTGAGGATCGCGGTTCCGACGAAGAAAACACCCGCACCTTTCAACGCGAATGGTTCGAGTCCGTCTGTGAACACAATGCTCACTAGAGCAAATATTGAAATTGCAAGCGCGAATCCTCGGACTAGTCCGACGGAAATTCCCGATGAGAAGTCAAGCTCCTTGCCGAGAAGATGCTTCTTCTCTTTGACGCTCAACGTCTCAACCTTGTTACTTTCTTCAGAAATGCGCCTAACTCAGTCGGTTCATTCGCAACGGCTATCTTACTTTTAGCAATCGAGAACATCCCTTCCGGACGTTCGTCAAATTCGTACTTCAAAACTCTGACTTTTTAATTGCAGTTTGTATAGACGACCGATGCCACTATCGTTAAAGGGGTACGAACTCGGCGCCCTCACCCGGTTCTCCGAGTCGACTATTTTTAGTCGCATACGAGACGTACGGATTACGTCTATTACCTCTCAATATTCCAATCACTCATATACAATCATTCGAAGGTAGCTCTCGTTGATTTACAAAGGCGCACGAATGTCTGAAAGCGGCTCTAATCAGATAGACACAACGCAGTCTGATACCAATGTCGAAGAGAACATGCACGAGTATTCGCGAGAGAAAATCGCGATCGTGGGGATGGCATGTCGCTTTCCAGGCGCACCCGACTTAACGACCTTTTGGCGTCAATTACTTGACGGTGCGAATTGCGCAATCGAGTGTCCTCCAGGGTCAAACGAAGGACGAGTTGGTGAGCTGTATAGCGACACATCATCGATTCCTAGTGCATGTCGTCATGGTGCCTTCTTAACTGACATCGACCAATTCGACGCAGAGTTCTTCAGGATTTCGCCGTCCGAAGCTGAGTTCCTCGACCCACAACAGCGCATGATGTTGGAAACCAGCTGGCAAGCGCTCGAAAACGCAAACATTGATCCTGACTCGTTACGCGGCTCCAGCGCGTCGGTGTTTGCCGGGATGAGTAACAACGACTACCGATATTTGATTCTGAACGGCGCCGATACATCACAGCCGGCTGCAAGTCTGTACACGATCACGGGAACGTCTTTAAATACGGCGATCGGCCGCGTGTCCTACGCGCTCGGGTTTGAAGGACCTGCCATGACCGTAGACACCGCGTGTTCTTCGTCGCTGGTCGCGATGCATCAAGCAGCCGTCGCCTTGCGTTCCGGCGAGACAGATGTTGCTCTTGCGGGTGGCGTTCAACTCATTTTGTCAGGCAAATTGACGGAACTTCGAGCCAACGCCGGCATGCTTTCACCGGATGGAACCTGTAAGACCTTCGACGAAAACGCTAACGGATACGTTCGTGGCGAAGGCTGTGGCATCGTTGTGCTCAAGCGCCTGAGTGATGCGGAACGAGATGGCGATCACATTTGGGCAATCGTGTCAGCTACTGCGATTAATCAGGACGGTACCAGCGACGGTTTAACCGTGCCACGCGGCACTTCACAGAAAGCCGTCATCGAAGCAGCTGCAAAACAGGCACAGATATCACCAACCAACGTCGACTATCTTGAGGCTCATGGGACCGGTACTCCCGTCGGCGACCCAATTGAAATCAATGCCGCAGCAGAGGTTTATGGAAAAGATCGCGGTTCGAACACGCCGCTGTTGATCGGTTCGGTAAAAACGAATATCGGTCATCTTGAACCCGCTGCTGGCGTTGCGGGCGTCATCAAAGCCGCATTGGCGATGAAGTTTGGTGTTATTCCGCGACACCTGAACTTCGAGACCCCAAGTTCCGCGATTGAGTGGGATCGCCTGCCGGTCGAAGTCGTGACGGAAGCTAGGCCATGGCCCGAAAAAGAATCTTCTGCTCGACATGCCGGAATTAACTCCTTTGGCTTCTCGGGGACCAACGCTCACGTCATTCTTGGCGGTCACACCGATCCAGAACCAATTGGCGATGTTGCGAACGCCATGGACTGTATTGTCGGCGACGCTAAACGTGTCGAACCTGATGTTGATACCCGCGCACAACTGAATGTGGACGGAATAACTGAGAACTTGCGCAAAAAGCGCATCCTTCCAGTATCAGGGAAGTCCCTAGAGGCATTGAAAGCGGTAGCTAGTGAATACCTACGTTGGATAGCTAATTCCTCAGACCTTCTACAAGATTCAACCGAAGCTTTTAACTCAAAGCTACTTGATTTTGCTTGGACTTCATCCATCGGAAGGAGTCATTTCAACCACCGTAAAGGACTTGTGTTTGACGGGCACGATTCTCTTGTCGAAAAGCTGACGGACGTCACGACTCTGGACTCAGCCGATTCATGCGGGACGCCTCAGCACGTTGCGTTCGCATATACCGGACAAGGTAGTCAATGGGTTGGCATGGGCAAAACGCTTTACGACACCGAACCTGTATTCAAGAGCGTAATCGATCGATGCGAAGAGGTAATACAGGCCGAGCGCAATAGTTCGCTCATAGCACGAATGTTCGGATCCGGCGGTGCCGTCGACGACCTTGAAGATCCACAGTGGGTACAACCGTGCATCTATGCAGTCGAGTGTGCGTTAACGGATCTTTGGGCGAGTCTTGGTATCAAGCCTTCCGTGGTACTTGGGCATAGCCTCGGAGAAATCGCCGCGGCTCGAACAGCTGGCGTTTTCTCGCTTGAAGATGGGTGTCGATTTGCCTCCGGTCGTGGGAGACTCATGAGTCAACTACCCGGTCCGGGACTGATGGCAGCGGTGTTTCTCACAGAAGAAGGAATCGATCTAGCCGTCGCTGAATACAACGACCAACTGAATGGTACGGGAGTAAGTGTCGCAGCACAAAACGGTGCACACCAGGTCGTTAGTGGTTATGTTGATGAACTAGAACCTTTGTTAGAGCATTTCGAAGGCGAGGACATCCGCGTTCGACGATTAAAGAAGAGCCCGGCTTATCACAGTGCATTAGTGGAACCGATCTTGGACGAGCTGGCAGAGGTCGTAGGTGGTTTAAATGTCGCGACACCAAAAATCCCCGTGATAAGCAACCTAAGCGGCGAATTGGTTGCGCCTGATCGTCTATTGGACAGCGAGTATTGGCAGCAACATGCGCGTGGAACGGTCGCTTACCGAAAAGGTATCGAGTCCGTTGCTAAGCAAGGGATCGATGCTGTACTAGAAATCGGACCAAATCCAATCCTAGGTCCGATGACAGAAATGGCGTGGCCGGAACATAACGCCGACTTCCCGGTCGTGCTCGCTAGCCTTCACGCACCGCGCGAAGACCGGCCTGAAATCCCAATCGACGGCGGGTTTCACGAATCTGTTTGCGAAGCCTACGAACAGGGATTGAATATTCGTTTTCAAGGTCTTTATGTCGGTGAAGAGCGACGCAAGATCAATATCCCAGGCTACGCATTTCAGCGTCGGCGTCACTGGGTCCAAGCTCGTTCACGACGCGTCGCGGACACCGATCATGCGTTACTGGGAACGAGACACGAGACCCCGTATGGCGAGCTCAATTTCGAGACGCAACTGGCGTCCTCTGATCCAATTTGGTTACAAGAGCATCTCGTCTTCGGTCAAGTTCTAGTACCGGGTGCATTCTTTGGAGCAATGGGTTTCGAGTGTTTAGGCTCACCACTCGTAGGTACGTGCGTAGAAGATCTTCAACTTCACAATCCGATGATGCTAAGGAACTCTTCGGAAGAAGAAGAGTCGCGCCGACTTCAGCTCGCCCTTCGGTCAGCAGATACAGAAGGTGCACGCAAATTCGAGATTTTCAGCAAAGGAACTCAAGAGGAGAGCTGGTTACTTCACGCGACCGGAGTTATTTCAAACCGATCCAACGAAACCGAACCAAGCGAATCTGTTGTCCTTGAGGAACTAACCGAGCCACTCGAGAGCGAGGACCTTACCGAGTACTACAAGCAAAAATCAGAAGCAAATATTCAGCTCGGCAAACCGTTTCAGAATCTTCGCAGTCTATGGTCTGCATCCGGCAACGCCGTCGCAGAAATAAGGATGAGAGACGAAGACGTCATGCCGAACGTGGCAATTCAGCCTTTGTTGCTCGACGCTTGCTTTCAAGTCTTAGCTGCGGCGCGTGAGTCCTCGGACCTAGGAGGAGGCGGGACGTACATCCCGTTCGGCTGGGACCGTCTCACGCTTCACGCGACGATGACGTCTAGTGTCATTTGCCGCGCACAGATGCATGGCATATCCGAGGAAACCCGGGACACAGGTACTGCGGACAACACGAATCTCGAAGCGCTGAGCGGTGACCTTTGGATTTACGACGAGCGCGGACGCCTTTGTGGCGAATTGCTCGGATTGACGGTGAAGAAAGCAACTCGATCCTCTCTTCTATCGGCTATCGAAGATCCCACCGATCTGATTTACGAAGTGGAATGGCAAAACCGCGATCATCTCACAACGACACGCGAGAAATACCCGCTCGCCGAGCTTAAGGACATTGAATCTAACGTTGAGCCTTTCTTCAACTACCTGCTCGCGCAAGGCGTCACGCCTGAAGAACGATACGACTTACTTCAAGATCTTGAGCGTCTCGCGCATTCATGGGTTCTAGCTGCGTTCGACAACGCCGGATTCGAGAGGACGAAAGGTACGCAAGTTCTTGTCGAGGACTTAATAGCGCAATTTGGTGTTCTACCAATCCACAAGAAACTCGTCGTGAGAATGCTTCGTATGCTGGTTGACGCCGGTGTTCTAGAGAAGTCCTCGAGCGACGAATACACTGTCGTTCTCGATCAAACCGAAGCTTTGCCGAACGGCGTCGAACCGCCCGAAGCTCTATTCGAGAAACTAAAAGAAAAACACCCTCACGGACTTTACGAACTTACGCTCCTAAGTCGATTTGGTGTTCGATTCCTCGAACTGTTGACGGGTGGTGCAGATCCTCTCGCGCTCCTATTTGATGATGATTCGTCTGGAGCAGCAGATTTTTACCGTACTGCGCCTGTTTCTGCGGCAGGTAATCGACTGCTCGGAGACGCGATTTCAAGCATCGTAAACGAACTGCCTGACGATAGAACGCTCCGCGTCATCGAAGTAGGTGCGGGAACTGGTGCAACGACAGAGATCGTTTTCGCTGAACTCGAAGCGAAAAAACTCGAATACACCTATACGGATATTTCCGCTGGCTTTTTCGCGGAGGCCGAACGAAATTTCGCAGGGAACGGGATCAACATCGAATATCGCGCATTAGATATCGAGAACGATCCTCAGACTCAAGGATATGAAGACAGTTCTTACGACATTGTCGTCGCCGCAAACGTTTTGCATGCGACACAAAACCTTCTCGAAACACTATCTAACTGTCGGAAACTGCTAGCTCCGGGCGGGGTCCTGATCGCATTGGAATCGCTACGCGGTCGTGCTTGGCAGGATCTGACATTCGGTTTTCTAGATGGCTGGTGGCGATACAACGACGCGTATCGAAAAGATCATGCGTTAGCAAGTCCGGACATTTGGCGAAGTGCACTATCAGACGCCGGCTATGTTGACGCGGTGATATTTGGGGATGAAACCGTATCCGACACTTCTGGTCCACTCGGTTCCGGAACCGTAGTCGCGCAAAACCCACTCGATAGGCAATTACGACCTGGTACTTGGGTAATCGAGCGAGATCAAGGGGATATCGGAACGAGATTAACGAGTTGGCTTGAGTCACGGGATCAAAACGTCATCGTAACAAGCCTGAACGGCGAACACGATTCCGATTCTCGGAAAATCGTCAGTCACGTCGACCTGGCAGAGCTGCTTGAGCAACTACCAAGCGATCAACCGTTGCGAGGTGTCGTTCATCTTAAAGGCCTCGACGGACACGGTGCGAATTCCACCTCAGATGAACTCGCATCGGACATCAAAGCTGTAACGACAAGTGCATTAAGCCTGACGCAAGTGCTGATCGAGTCGGGTATACGACCGACATCCGGGAGCTCCTACGTCACATGTGGTTCGCAGGTGATCGAATGTGAACAGATCGGACAGATAGCAAGTGCGGCACTGTGGGGATTCGGCAAAGTTGCTGAACTTGAGTCTTCGCTGTTAAACCCACGAATGATTGATCTAGATCCGCAAGAAGATACATTCGACCTGCTGATTCAAGATCTGATGACACCTGACGACGATAACCATGTCGCATACCGAAGAGGTATGAGGTACAGCGCACGCTTGGTGCAGAGTAAGGAGAATGAATCTCGGCTCACTTTGCCGAACGAAAACGAGTGGATCATGCGGTCCGACAAAGATGGTTCGTTGTCGAACGTGCGTACGGCACCGATTGAAGCTGCCACTCTGGAAACCCGGCAAGTTCGAGTTCGAGTCGAAGCCGCTGGTTTGAACTTCTCAGATGTCCTCGTTGCATTAGGAGCGCAGGTTCCGAACGCATCGCTGGGACTTGAGTTTGCAGGATATATCACCGCAACCGCATCCGATGTCGATGAGTTTTCAATCAGCGATCGAGTCGTTGGTATGGGATTTGGTACGTTTGGAACCGAAATAACGACACACGCCAGTCTCGTTGCCGCCGCACCAGAAAACCTGCTGTTCGGCGAGCTGGCGACCATCCCAATTGCGTTTAGTACGGTAGCGATTGGATTTGAACTCGCAAAACTCAAACCAGGTGATCGAGTCCTGGTTCATTCCGCAGCTGGCGGAGTTGGTCTGGCGGCAATCCAATTGGCGCAAGCAGCCGGTGCGCAAGTGATCGCGACTGCAAGTACTTCGAAACAAGACTTCCTTAAGTCGTGTGGCATTGAGCATGTCTTTGACAGCCGGACATTAGCGTTCGGTAAGCAAGTCCTTGAAGTGACCAATGGCGAAGGCGTAGACGTCGTTTTAAATAGTCTCACAAGCGAAGGATTCATCGACACAAGTCTGAGTTGCCTCAATCAGCACGGTCGCTTTATCGAAATCGGTCGACTGAACATATTCTCGGACGAAGAAATGAAGCGTAAGCGACCGGACGTCGATTACCACGTGATCTCACTTGATGAACTCAAACGAGAAGAGCCGGATCAAGTCGGACACACGTTCAGCGATCTGATGACTCGGTTCGCGGATGGTGAACTGCAGCCACTAAGACATACGAAGTGGCCGATCGCCGAGATTGGCGATGCGCTGCAATACATGGGATCTGCGCGCCACGTCGGCAAACTCGTACTCACAGTCCCGGCCTTCGCACACGGCATGCTCAAAGACGATCGTACGTACTTAATCACCGGTGGACTCGGCGGCATCGGTTGTGAAGTTGCGACATGGCTCGTCGAGCGAGGTGCAAAACACATCGTTCTCAATGGCCGGCGAGCGCCGGATGAACCCGCGCTCATGACGATTGAGGAATTGAGTGAACGCGGTTGCAAGATTGAGGTCAAGATTGCGGACATGACGCAGACTTCAGAAATTGACACGATGCTTCGCGAAATCGAACACGAAATGCCGCCTCTCGGCGGGATTGTCCACAGCGTCGGCGTGCTATCGGACGGCGCAATCCCAAATCAAACGTGGGAGCGATTTGAGCAAGTTCTCGCGCCTAAGGTTGTTGGTGCATGGCGCTTGCATGAAGCGACAAAACGTCTAGACCTCGACTTCTTTGTTTTGTTTTCGAGTGCGACTGGCGTGCTCGGTAATGCAGGACAAGCTAATCACGCGGCCGCAAATGCATTCCTGGATCAATTAGCTGCCCATCGTCGCGCATTAGGGCTACCTGGACAATCGATTGCTTGGGGAGCATGGTCCGATATTGGCGAAGCTGCAGAACAACGTGACAGAATTGCGTCGCAATTGGAGACAACCGGTACAGGTTGGATTTCACCAGAGTTAGGTATTCGGACCCTCGACTATCTTGCGTGCCATGACATAACCAATCCGGCGGCCATGTCCGTCGATTGGCGCGTGCTTGAACAGAGTCTGAACTCGCGACCAAGTTTCTTGAAGGAATTACTATCGAGTGATGAAGACGATGATGCGGCAGGGCTCGATGCTCTGACCATTGACGTTATCGAGCTGCGGTCAGCTGACTCCGAGTCACGCGTCGAAGTCTTGATGTCATATGTTCAGAACCAGCTGCAATCCATCCTACGACTACCGTCGTTACCGACTCGAAACGTCGGATTTTTCGACCTCGGTATGGACTCGTTGATGGCTGTTGAACTTCGAAATCGTCTCATTCGAGCATTCGAAGGTGAACTTACGATTTCAAGAACCATTGTGTTCGATCATCCTGACGTCGAAGCCTTAGCCACTTACCTTTCAAACGAACTCGAAGATGGCGCTGGTACCGATTCAAGTGAGAATGCGACACAGAACACTCCAATACTTACGAGCAACACCAAGGTCGCCGTCATTGGTCTCGCCTGTCGATTTCCAGGATCCTCCGATTACGTGGCGTTCTGGCACAATCTCGCACGCGAGAATTCCTCTATTCGAGAAAACCGGCGTGACGATAAATCATGGGAAGGCGTCGTCGGTGATGCTAACGCGAACGATGCATATTTACGTTGTGGCGGCTTCGTTGACGATATCGACGAATTCGACGCCGAATTCTTTGGGATTCGGCCGATCGAGGCGCGATCAATGGACCCGCGACAGCGTATGCTCCTCGAAACCAGCTGGGAAGCGATTGAGAACGCAGGTATCGATCCTAATTCACTGCGTGGCGCTCGAGTGGGTCTGTACATCGGTTTAGGAGGTAGTGAATATAGAGACCTTCTAAGTGCAGGCGGGGTCGAGGACAGTTACGTTGGTACATCCTCTGGAATGACGGCGGGCCGTATCTCGTATGTGTTTGGTCTAACAGGTCCAGCCATTTCGTTCGATTTGGCGTGTGCATCGTCACTTGTTTCGATTCACGAGGGGATCAAAGCACTTCAGCACGGTGAAATTGACCTCGCACTTGTCGGCGGTGCAAATGCGATCCTTTCACCAGCCATCATGCGATTTCACCGCGAGTTAGGACTTCTCGCGCCTAACGGCAACTGTCTTCCATTCGATGAAAACGCAGAGGGATACGTTCGAGGCGAAGGATGTGGCATACTCGTACTCAAACGTCTAGATGAGGCTGAACGCGACGGCGACCCGGTCTGGTCGACACTACTTGGTTCCGCAGTAAACCAGAACGGCGCAAGTGCAGGCTTAACCGTGCCAAACGGGACGGCTCAAGAGCAAGTCATGCAAGACGCGGTCGTGAGAGCAGGCATCAACCCCAATGAAGTTGACTACCTTGAAACTCACACGACAGGACTTGCATTAAGTGATCCCATCGAGATAAGAGCAGCGTCGTCCGTCTACACGTCATCTTCCGAACGCGAGCGGTCGCTATTGATCGGTTCGCTTAAGAGTCGTCTCGGGCACCTTGAGTGGGCCGCCGGTGTTGCGGGTGTCATCAAGCTCATTCTGTCGATGTCACAACGGACCGTCCCCGCCCAATTGCATTTCTCTGAACCCAATCGGCAAGTAGACTGGGATACGAACCGAATCGAAATTAATCGTTCATCCGTTGAGTGGCCTGAAACTAACGGACGTTCTCCGATAGGCGCGGTGAGCGCATTTGGCATGTCAGGAACGAATTCGCACGTGCTCCTTGAAGGCAACGCTGGGGCCGACTGGAACGAGACGTCTAATCCGAATGTTCCTTTTATTCGTGGCACCGCTATTGAAGTACAGTTGCCCCAACCTGCGCTGCCGAACGAACTTGATCTCTCTTCTATACTGATCACTAAAGCAACGCGTCAATGCCGATTTCTACCGCTTTCCGGAAAATCGCCAGAAGCCGTTCTCGGTTTAGCTCGGAAATACATCACTTGGCTTGAAGACCTAAGGCTTGACGAACTTGATCCTGAAGCGTCGGATTGCTACTTAGCCGACTTCGCATGGACCGCGTGTACAGGACGAAATCACTTTGACGCTCGCATCGGCGTGGCATTCAACGATGTAACGATGCTCCTTGATTCACTATCAGCGATCAAGGCAACGGATGTCACAGAAACTGAAGGTGACGTTCCACGCCCAAGAAGTGTCACTTACGTCTTTAGTGATGACGAAACTGCATGGTTGAGATTTGGCCGCGATCTTTACGAGAAGGAACCTGTCATTCGAGCGGTCATTGATCTCTTTAACGAGCGATTGGTGCAGAGCGAGCAGGAGGAGATTTTTGAGGTATTGTCATTCGACCAATCAGAATCTACGAAACAAATGGACGCAGCGCGATTTCAAGTCGCCCTGCATGCTATTTACACTGCGGCATCCGTCTATTGGCAGTTAATGGGATTTCAACCCGTTGCGATGATTGGTTCTCCCGCGCAACGAATCTCCGCCTGCCTCCTTGATGGAACGATGAGTCTTGAGGAGGGAATTGTGAGAATCTCAGAATTTGCATCCAACGGGTCAGACCCGCAATCAATGAGCGACATTCAGACAACGAACATACCGTGGTTTGACGCGGCAGATCATCAGAGTCTGAAACAACAAGATTTTGACTTTCACTTACCGATCGGTCCTGTAGCGGATATTGAATCGGCTAATGTCTCAATGGACGTTGGTCTAATCCAATCCGTAGCTAAAACGTATGAGGCTGGTTTACCGATCGATCTTCGAGGATTGTTCGTTGGTGAAAAACGATCAAGGATGACGCTACCGAGCTATTCGTTTGAAAGACGCAGATTCTGGTTCAATGACTGAAGCCGACGAGCAAATCGGGACTTAGGCAAAACCCGTACGTGATACGAACTCGCGAACGAAATTCGCGCACTCTTTCGGTTGTTCGATCTGCATATAGTGTGTCGCATCCGGGAGGAAATCGAAATCAACATGAAGCATATGAGATAGATCGACTGTTGGTAAATACGAAGACGGTAACAAGGGATCTGATCCAATAACGCGGACCGGGCACGGTAGTTTGTCCAAATCTACTTGATCAGCGAACGCGCGGAAGAACCCGATGATTTTCGCTTCATAATCAGGTGGACATCGCAATTCGTAGCCTGGCTGATCGTCGGATTTCTTGAGAATCGTGTGCGCCATCAACTCCTTCGCTCCTGTCACTAGGCGCGAATACGCCGGCGAAAAGTCAAGCAATTCAATCAATTGTTCGCGTGACTTAAATCGAAATGTCCGTTTTCGTGTCTGCCTCGCTCTGAGCTCGACTGCCTCGTCAAACTCAGCGTGACTCTGTCCAGGTCGGTACATTGGTGGGTCAAAAAGAACCAATGCGTTGAACCCGTGCCAACGGCTCTCTAGTGTTTCCGCTATCAAACCTGAGGAATAAAGCAAGGCGACTAACGCGGAGACCGAATGCAACACCCCTAAGCTTGGTTTTTTTCCATATTGCTCTTCAACTTCAAACATAACGTGATCAAGATCGGAGACTAGTGAAATGACATTGTGATCGTCTTTGCTTGTTCGTTCATTCCACCCATGATTACGAAGATCAAAGATGATCAATTCGAACTCGTTCGCGAGCTCCGACCAAAACGGGTAATAGAGATCAATTGCTAACCCATTGCCGTGTCCCAAAACCAAACGCGGTCCTAGTGGGTTTCCGTGTCTTCGGATAGCGATACGAGTTTCATGGTCAACAGCAACTTCTGTTGTTGAAAGCGGGTTAGGTAATTGCCAATCGGTCGCCATGATGCGGGTTGTGCCTGAGCGTGTGTAACCTCGCCTCAATCTAGCTCATGGGCAAATGCGGCTACAAACCTATTATCGTGCAGACTATGCAGCTCCCATGTTGCATCCGATAAAGATGCGAATTGGACGACAACATGGTCATCGCCGCCTGTCACAATCGAATCAGGTATTGTGAACGCGGTTGTGTCCGCTCGAAACCCCTCGCCGATCGCCTTAATGAAAGCTTCCTTTAACGTCCAAAACTTCACAAATACATTAGCTCGGTCCTGCCGCTTAGTGTGAATTAGCAATTCTCGCTCGTGGTCCGAAAGCACCTTGTGTAATTCGTGGCTATTTTCATAACGGTCGTTCCGCAGCTCAATATCGACACCGAGTCTGCCGTTCTCAGCGAATGCAAGTAGACCATGACCTTCAGTGTGGCTCACATTAAAGTTCCATGGAACTTCCTGCGCTCTAACCAGCGCCGTAGGTTTCTCGTTACGCGCCATCGTGAAACCTAGATCGGAATTGCGAATCCCCATCATTTCGCACAAGTAAACCCGCAGTGCCGCTCGGCATAGTATGAATCGCCTGCGTGCTGGAAACGAGTCGAATCGCCTCGCACGCTCCCGTTCGTTCGTATCTAGTATGTCGTGTGCGTGCGACTCGTTCTCTAGACTCGCCGCGAGGTCGACATAGACAACGGTCACATCTCCGATATTCGCGTATTCGTGCGCCCAATTTGCCTTCATTCGAAGTGACCTATCTCAAGCGGAGGTCTAAATACTCGTGCGCGAGTCGTTCGCAGTCGCACTGAGCAGATAACCGTCTTTGTACGAAGAGCATAAACTAAGCCGAATTAAAATGTGATTTCTATACACCCGAAAAAGGAATAAAGATGTCTTCAACAGAAGAGAGAATTACTGCTCTAAGCAGAAAATTGCTCGTTCCAGATCGAGACCCTGACTTCGACAAGGACTTTAGTGAATCCGATATTTCGTCCATCGTTGTTGTGGAATTTGCAAAAGCAGTCGCAAGCGAATTTAGTCTTGAAATTCCGGCGGAGGACTTTGCAGGGTTCAAGAACCTCCGGGAACTCGTGTCCTATATCGATTCGAAGTAAGGCTTAACTCCTATTCGATCATTGATGAATCTTAGCTCGTGTTCCTACACGAGCTAAGACATCTACATTACTACGTTGCCTGTCAAGTGGTGATAGTCGACGATCAACAAAACCACGATACGGATTGAGTCTCACAAGACCTGCTGTCGCACAGAAGTCAATTCTTCCGCGATTAATTCCGGACGTTCCATAGGAATATAGTGGCTTAATTCCGCGTGTTGGATGTCTACTCCATCGCTAAAGCTGTGTGCTAATTGCGGCCAGGTTAATGAATGGATTGTGTCCAACGGGTGCCGAATCCCACGTGCGCTCTTCCCACGAAATACCTTAACTGGGACATCGACTGACGACAACATTGGATGGATGTCAGTACTCGCACACTCAAGGGACGTCTCAGCTTCAACCAGTGGTGGACATCGAAGTTCGTATCCTCCCTGTTCAGTTTGCCCAAGTCCGTGCTGACAGTGGTCCCAAAGCACTTCTTCTGACCACAGGTCGAAAGGACTACGGTTCTTAATCGTATCGAACCATTGCCTCGGCGAATCCCAGTCCGCCTTGCGCTTTGCATAGGGATGTTCTTCCGGGGAATCAAACATCTTAAATTGCCCTGCGGCTGCGTATGCACGCGGTGCGAAAACCGCTGGTTCAAATAGGAGTAGTGCCTTAAATCGCTTGTTGAGGACTGCGGCTGCCTGTAGTAAAGGATGCGCGCCCAGACAATGTCCGATGCCAATGATGGATTCGAGATTCAAACTGTAAATCAAGGCACATAAATCACTACCGAGTTGACTCCAGCTATACGGGCCCTTTTTCTCTGATTGTCCATGTCCACGAAAGTCGACACAGATTACTGACTGTGTCGAGTCAAGACGTCTCAATGTCGCGTCCCAATCGCGTGCGTGACAACCTAGACCATGAACAAATAGACCCGTGGGCGCGTTTTCATCACTGCCGGTGCGCTCGACATACGCCATCCGCACACCATTGACACTTTCATATTTTTGTTCAAGACTTAAAGGTGCCACAATAAAAGGTGAGGCTTTAAAAACTTAGGAGTGAACGAAACGTCATTGATTTTAAACGAAAATTTTTCGTATGTGAATTGAGGCTAGCGATTTGAACTGTGACATACTGTAGTCGTGTTTTATCGACATTAATTGAGATTATTGCGTAATCAATTAACGTTTCGATTGAAGCCGAGCGAGAAAACCACCTAGGAACTAGGTCACGAGTCTCTAAATCGAGTATCCGATTACGTTGTCTCGTTGACGATCTTAACGACGGCGGATGCCAAAATCCAACAACCGATCAGAAATACAAGTGAAAAAACAGCACGACGAAATTGTCGATCCGTGACTTTAGGCTGGAATCGCTTTGCGACGTAGGTTGAAATAAACACAACGGGCACAGCCGCGACGATGATCCATAAAAGAGACTGCGAATAAATATCGTCAATCCACACAAGCAGCGTGCGAGTGCATGTCGTGACACCTAACATCGCGAGCAACGATGCACGAATTGAGGCGATCACGATTGGTTGTCGATAGGCAAACCATCCGACGACGGGTCCTGACGCGGCAAACATCCCGCCGAAAATTCCACCAGCAAATCCTGCCCCCGTTGCAGCGAGTGCACTCGAACGGCGAGCTTGCGGAGTCGGGTTGAGAGCGAGCGACAAAC
The DNA here is from genome assembly GCA_965220235.1 of Candidatus Azotimanducaceae bacterium. GTDB lineage: Bacteria > Pseudomonadota > Gammaproteobacteria > Pseudomonadales > Azotimanducaceae > Bin55. Next base: position 2,103,203 of record OZ244815.1, read on the forward strand.
TACCTGTAATCAAAAAGAGCGCGAACACAATCTCGAGGATCGCGGTTGCTTCCCTTGTTAGAAAGTTCAGTATGGCAATACCAAGTGCGATCGCAGGTACCTGTCCTAACGTCAGGAAGAGGAAAAGGCGTCTATCGATGCTTCGATACGTATCCGCAAGTGAGACTGCGATATTTAGGAAAGCGAGAACGCTGATCGCAGCAGCCGTCTCCGCAATCGACATGACGCCTGTTACCTGCACTATCGCCATCACGATAAGACCGAGTGCGAACCCGGACGTAGCTTGTAGCCATGCGCCCACGGCAATCGCGATCAGAAAGACGCAATATACGTTGATGTCTACCACGAAGGACTTGGGGTCTACGCGCTATTTCAGTCACCCATTTTCGTGATAACTAACTATTACGCGCAGACTCCGTGGATTTAAGGTTAAAACCCCGCAATCAGTTGACGACCCGGCCTGCTAATCCGATGATTTGGTCTCATCTTGAGTCTCACTAGGTCCAGTCTCTGGCGCGTCCACGAGATCACCTTGAGTGCTTGTTCCTTCGTCAACAGATTGCGCCGTTTTTGACCCCCAATACGACGGTGAGCTTAAAGCGGAAAACGTCGCGCGGACCCACTTGGTCAGTGCGAATACGAGCCAGAGCGACCACGCCAACATAGTGAGCTGGTACACCCAAAACGGCAACGAGAACACCCACGCTGTCGGAAGATCCACACTACTCTCATCGGCGAACCATCGTAAAACGTGAGCATCGAGGGATGAGAAAGACGAAAGATGCGCAAGCATCGACGATGACGTGATATACATGTCAGGTGGAGTTTGGAGCGCATTTAGTACTGTTAAGAACAGCGCCATCAGACCGACGAACGCTAAAAACCCCAACCCGATCTGGATGATTCGATACGCATACACCGGTAGGTCATCTAGTTTTGTTCGTGCGCGCCACCATACGCTGAGCGTCCACAACGCAACAAAAAGAAGAGCCCAAATATTCGCTAACGTCGCGCCGATCGCGACAAGAATTGCGTCCAGCTTCGTTAGCGGGAATTTCGGCAGATAAGTCAATGTCAATCCGACGAGCACTGTAACGATGACAACACCCCAAAAGAGCACTGCGGACCCAATCGCCGGTCCCCCTAGAAAGAGAATCCATCGACTCTTCGCAATCTGAACGGTGTGGGACACGTTTCGTGCATCGCCACTAATAGCGAGATCGGGAGTCCTGTATAGCCAGCCAAGCGCTTCATCCATCCGCCAGCTCACTCCGTACACGTGTTCGCCGTGCGTGATCGCGAAATTGACCAGAGTACCCGTACTTAAAGGCTGATCCTCGCCGTCAATCGTCACGCCCTCGAGAATCGAATCTGCTGGGAGTTCTACCGAGTAGCTGCCTGCAACGCTGGATTCAATGCGGAAGTACGCAGCGTTGGTGGATGCGCGAGATCCAACCGTTGATGTCAACTCCACGCTCTTTACAGTAAGCGTGTTTCCTGGTATCGGCGTCGGTTTGGAGAGTTTCAGTGAAAGAGTTTCTCCTTGGCGTGGTTTGTATACAGTTGCATTGCGATTGCTCTGCGACGGAGTGACACCTTCACCTTTGAATTGCCAAAAATCACTACCTCTTACAAACCATCGCTCAGTACGTTCCGCATACGATGGCGCAGTGATCACAAGTTCGTCGTCAAGCAGTAGCGAACTACGCCAACTAACAGAGTTCACATCAGGCTCGAAAATCAGGACTGCATTCCCATCTTTTACCGTAACGTGATCACCCAAGACTGTCTCGCCTTTCAGTAGTGGAACCTCCACTGTTACGATCTCTGAACGCTGCTTGTTGATTAAAACGATTGTTTCAACGAATGGTTCGTATCGCAAATCCAACTCCCGCTCCACAACGACCGGGCGTTGAAATTCATATGTGCTTGAGGAGAGCGACACATCAGCTGAATCGTCGTGACGCCGATTCAGCACAATCCTCTGGCGTTCCGACTCGACTCCTTGCGATACTCGCCAACAGCACACATTCTTCGAGATCTTCGCTGCTTCGAGCGGAAAATCGATGATTAGATCGTCAATGTCGCGAACGTTAAACCGCATAGCTAGGTTGTTCTGACCATCGTCCACTTCAACGTAGGTATTGCCATTTGAGTGATGAAACAACGGTTGACTACGTCCATCTTGAGATACTTCCTTCAATGTCGTCTGCGGCGTGCCTTTCGGCAACGGTACAGCAACCTTTGCGCCAGCGAGTATCGTGAGATCTAAACGCAATTCGTTCTCGTCATGCATGGTGAGATTTGCATGTTCAAGACTTGCGCAACCAGGCAAACAATCAGGTAGTGCCGTTAAGCGTGCTTCAAGTTCTTCAAGGAGCTCCGAGTCAGGAAACGATGCGTTGGTCGAGGTAGCCACGACGCCGAGTAAAAAAAGTGACGCAATTCTTCTAAAGCGCGGAGGGATGTCGATGTGATCGCCGACTTTCGTCATTACGAGGATCAACAACATCAGAAGATGCAGAATCGCGATCACAGCGAAAACAATTCGAGTCGCTGGAGGGGGTAGAAATGTGAGACCAACACGCTGGTCTTTACTTACCGGACCAGCCCAATTGAGTGTTACCCGATCCCAATTCCACGTAGGTTCGCCGGGTCCGGTTTGTACCGCAACGTTTGGTGTTTGAGCTGGCGCATCCCTCCTAATAAAGTTGCCACTTACGACGAGCTCCTCTGCTGGGGGACTCGCACTCTCTGTCCTCATTCTCGAGCGATCAGCCTTAGCCAACGGTGTAGGCATATCAAAGTTCTGTCTACGAACCATTGATCCTTCTTGGAACTCTGGACTATCGACTGCCTTTTCAGCAACGACGGGAGACATCAGCATCGGCCCAGTAGCGGCATCAAGCTGTGGATAAACTGCTTGACGGAGGTTATTCGCAGCGACGTACACCGAAATAACCGCAACAGGTACCAGCACGACCCAATAAGCGATTTGTGTTATGTGTTTTGCGGTGCTAGAACTCAACTGGCGTTCAAGGAGAAGGATCACCCCGAGTAGTAACCAACCAATCGCAGGTGCAGTGTGCTCCTGATATGCCAATACGATCGAAATCGACGCCACAATCGCAATCGGGACGCCGCCAACTCGATAAAGTACGACAACGATGAGTACACAAATAAAAATGTCCCATAGATTCCACCAAGCCGACAACCACGACTCATCCACACGATCTACACCAGATGTCCACAACAGCTTCCAGCCTGGTGGTATATTCAGACTGATGTGGAGCGAGTCGGCATCTATTAGCCAGCCGTTTGCGGAAATATCGTTGCGCGAAGCTAGTAAGCTGACCGCTTTGATTCCTCGTTCGAACGGATGCAGCGTAATACCTGCTACCGAATCAGCTTCCTCACCAAGGTAAGTTACGAGCCTATTCTTTCCATCAACACTAACCGCACCGAGTGGATAGTCTGCCGCAACGCGGGTTTCAGACGTTACCTCCGCGAAGATATCATCCGAAGTAACCATCGATGAACCATCAAATCCAAGCCAAATTTCTCTGTCGATGTGAAAGAGCGCCGGTTTTGGATTAGGATCACCACGTTGTTCATTGGTTAACCTGAGAGTCGAACCTAAAGGCACGGAGTACGTAGGTGCACTGCCAAAAGGCGAGTCTACCAATGTAGGATCTATCGGTTCCACGCCTTCAACATCCACGGTTCGATGTTGGGTCCTCGCAAGGAATACCCATGTCTCTGACGTTGGCCAATATGAGCCAGTGGATATAGGCGTAAATTCGGTTAGGCTTTCGCTAACGGCCTCCACAGACAACCAAGCTACACCTCGGGAAACTTGGACGAGGAAAGTGCCGTCTTGTCTAACTTGCACTGGAACGTCCGCATTGACCGAAGTCGCTCGAAAACCGCTAAGAATGGGTTTACCAAGTGACTCAACGCGGTCCTCACCATCAACGGTTAATCGAATCCGCGTCTCTAGCGATTGCGGAATGTCATCGCGTAATCGACGATATACGTCTAATCGGAGAGAGTTTTCGGATGCCTGCACGAATGTCTGGGCTTGTAACCAAAGATCGCCGTCCTCGACTTTTGGTACAGACACATCTTGTCCGTCAATCTTCAATTTGACGATCGCGGCACTTCGCGGTATTGCGAGCGATCGAGGTGCGGTATCGAAGTCGATATGACCCGTAACGTTGAATGCGCCACGATTGATAAATACACGTGGACTGTCGTTGACGAACCCGACACGAGCCGGCGAGCCGTTTAACTGAACACCAACCGGACGTTGTTCGCTCGAAGGTAGTTGCACATGGCTATCAGCATTAGCCTGACCGACCATACGAAACTCAACACGATCCTGCGCTCCGGTCGTCAGCTCAACCGAAATTTCAGAGATCCAAACGCACGGTAATCGCCGCTTTGACGTATCGTCGACAGGACAATAAATACTCGGATGGTCCGCAAGCACCCAATCTTTCCAATCATCAAGTTCGGGCGGAACGTAAACGTCTTGTGCAACAACACTCAATCCTGCTAACGCACACGCTAAATAAGTCGACGCGCGTAACACACAGGGAAAGAGGTTTCGAATAATCGTAAACCGCATGAATTTACTCCATTGCCGGACCTCGATTGAGGGGTTCTCGGGATTCCTCTAGTGGAATTAGACTAGGTTCTCTTTCGTTTGTTGCCTAGTTCAGAATACCGACGTAATGCCTTGAGACACCACGTACTCGAATCAAATCCGCTTCAACCACGACCGCATCTTATTGAAACCTATACCTGGTCAATGGTTAATCAGCAAACTGCCGTAGAGTCTTAGAAAACCATTCAGTTGTGATAATTCGATTTCACAATTAGACTGCCGATCGGGAAGAGCTCCAATGCGGCTCAATTCTTGAGTCCTGTATGACATTCATGAACATAACGATCGAAAATGACTTTGTTGGCTCGCTGCCAGCAGACCCGATTCAAGAAAACTATCTGCGTCAAGTTCGAGGCGCGTGCTATTCCTTCGTAGAACCATCGAGAGTAGGTAAGCCCCAGCTGCTCGCCTACTCTTCCGAGCTCGCGAAAAGTCTCGGATTTTCTCTCGCCGACTGCGAGTCTACCGAATTTCTCGAAGTTTTCGCAGGGAATTCCCTTCTCGAAGGTATGAAACCATTCGCGATGTGCTATGGCGGGCATCAATTCGGTAACTGGGCGGGTCAATTAGGCGATGGACGTGCAATCACGCTAGGCGAACTCATCGACGAGGACGGGAACCGACAAGCTCTGCAATTGAAAGGCGCGGGAAAGACGCCCTACTCTCGTTCCGCGGATGGACTGGCTGTATTGCGATCTTCGCTACGTGAATACGTGTGCAGCGAAGCGATGCACCATCTGGGAGTACCCACGACTCGCGCGTTAACGCTTATCGGCACGGGGGACGCAGTGGTTCGAGACATGCTTTATGACGGTCATCCCGCGCCTGAACCGGGCGCAATCGTGTGTCGAGTCGCACCGTCATTCGTGCGGTTCGGCAGCTTTGAAATTTGCGCCGCACAACGTGACCTGAATTTACTGAAGCAACTCGCCGATTACACGATAGATTCTGATTTTCGAGCATTGCGAGACGAGTCGGAACCACAAAAGTACGTCGCATGGTTTGAGGAAGTTGTGGATCGGACCATCGACATGATTGTGCATTGGATGCGCGTCGGCTTTGTACATGGTGTCATGAACACCGACAACATGTCTATCCTCGGGTTAACGATTGACTATGGACCTTACGGGTGGCTTGAAGACTACGATCCGGACTGGACGCCGAATACGACCGATGCCGCGACGCGGAGATACCGCTACGGTCAGCAACCATGGGTTGCACAGTGGAACTTACTTCAACTCGCAAATGCGATTGTTCCATTGATTGGAGAGACCAAACCGCTCGAGGATGCGCTAAATCGGTTTCCCCCGACCTATCAGGAACGGTGGGAACAAACTGTACGAAACAAGCTTGGACTTACCGAACTCGGTAGCAAAGAAACACCTTTGATCACCGAACTCGAGAACATCCTAAAACTCACAGAAACGGACATGACGCTGTTCTTTCGTGAATTGGCAAATCTGAACGTCGACGCGACCATTTCGACGGAAGACCCGGTGCACGAAATGGAATCCGTCTTCTACGAACCAACTTCAATCACCGCGAAACAACGTGAGCAGATGAATCAGTGGCTTCGTAGCTACGCCACCTTGATTAAACACCAGGATCAAAATCCCGAGCAACGCGTCGCTCGTATGAACGCGACAAATCCACTTTACGTACCGCGTAATTACCTCGCGCAACTTGCGATCGATGAGATCGAAAAGGGGAACCTTCAGTATCTCAAGGACTGGATGGCAGTGCTGAAGAATCCATATACAGAACAACCCGGTAAGGAGTCATTCGCTACGAAACGCCCTGACTGGGCGAGAACGCGAGTGGGTTGTTCTATGCTTTCATGTAGTTCTTAACAGCCAAGTCATGCAATGTGAGAGGGTTTGCGCCATGCTCACGTACGGTCATAAAGTACTACTTTATCTCGATTCGGGCATCAATCGACTAGCGATTTAGGCATGCGGATTTTTCATTTGACACGTTTTGTCATATCCGTAACAGTCGCCAGTGGTCTATACGCGCAGGACCCAGTTATCAACGATGCCGATCTACAAATCGATACGGATTTCGGCGAGAACATTCTGGAGTTTGATTTCCCGGCGTTCGAAGTAGGTATTGCCGAATACCCCGACGGTCCGACAGGCGTCACGGTCTTCCGGTTCGAAAACGCAGTAAATACTGCGGTGGATATTCGTGGCGGTTCGCCAGGCTTTCTAGGAGACTACGGTCTCGTACATGCGATCAGTTTGGCAGGGGGCTCTCTGCTTGGATTAGAGGCAGCGTCCGGTGTTAGGGCTGGACTCTTCGCCGAGGACGAATATAGCACCAATTGGCTGGATATCCCGCTAGTTAGTGCGGGTGTGATTTTTGATTTTGGGCAACGCGACGACAGTATCTATCCAGACAAGCGTTTGGGCCGAGCCGCATTTGACAATTTGAAATCGAATGAATTTCCGATGGGAGCGCGCGGCGCAGGCATTTCCGCGACTGTCGGTAAGCTCGTAGATTTCGAGGCAGGTGAATTTGCTGGGCAAGGAGCGGCGTTTCAAGACACAGACGGGGTCAAGATATTCGCGTGTGTCGTACTGAACGCCGTCGGCGTCATTTATGATCGCGAAGGCAATGTCGTGCTCGGAGAACTTGACGCAGAATCCAGAGCGCGAGCCAATTCAGGTTCGAATCTAAGTGTTCGGATCGGTTCCGGGTATGGCGTACAACACCAAAACCGTCCAACCGCTAACACGACACTTACCGTCGTCGTTACGAATCAAACAATTTGGGGGTTCGACCTCGTTCAGCAAGCACGTCAGGTGCACAGCTCAATGGCTCGAGCGATACAACCATTTCATACGCCTACCGACGGCGATGTGCTCTGGTTCGTATCGACAAGCGAAGCCGAAATGACCGATGTCACATTAACCGATTTCGGAATAATGGCTTCAGATGTGGTGTGGGATGCAGTTTTGGCAGCTCAGCCCTAAATCGCAGACTTGCCTACAAGGTCGCTATGGTCAGTCGATCAACTTGTTGATTGGATACTCCACGATTCCCCGCGCGCCCGCTTCAATCAATTGCGGCACAATCGCTCGTACAGTGCTTTCGTCGACGATCGCATTAAGATCAACCCAGTCCTCATCAGTCAGCGCAGAAATTGTGGGTTTTTGAAGCGCGGGTAGTATCGATTCAACGGCTTTAACTGCATCCTTGTGCACATTCATCATCAAGCCAACCTTGCCTTCTGCATGCAGACAAGCTTTGAGCATCATGGCAATGTTTTCGACTTTATCGCGTTTCCATTGCTCTTCATACGCGTCGTGATTTGCGATCAGTCGCGGCGTGCTCTGCATGACTTCATCAACGATCCGAAGGTTGTTGGCACATAATGAACTGCCCGTTTCCGTTATCTCAACGATCGCGTCAACTAGCATGGGTGGTTTCACTTCGGTAGCCCCCCAGGAAAACTCAACATCAGCCGTTACTCCGTGCTTTGCAAGCCAGCTTTGCGTAAGGTTGACAGCTTCCGTAGCGATGCGCTTTCCTTCTAGGTCACGAACACTCTGAATCTCCGATTCATTAGGGACTGCGAGCACCCAGCGGATCGGACGCCGACTAACTTTGGAGAACACAAGTTCGCAGATTTCCTGTACATCTGCGCCCGTTTCCTGAATCCAGTCCAGTCCGGTAATCCCCGCATCCAATACGCCTAGCTCGACGTAACGAGCCATTTCCTGCGCTCGGACCAACAGACACTCGATATCTGGATCATCGATCGTTGGGTAGTACGATCGACTTGAGAACGAAATCACATATCCCGCGCGCCCGAATAACTCACCCGTAGCTTCCTGTAGGCTGCCGGAAGGCAGACCTAGTTTGAGTGTACTTCGCATCATTTCGACCCGTACACGGCTTTCGGATCGAAAACTTTCTCTGCAATGATCGATTCCTCGCCGGAAGAGGGGTCGATTTCTCGGAAAAAGCAACTCTCGTAACCTTCGTGACAGGCGGCGCCACCAATCTGCTCAACCTTAACCAGCACAGCGTCCGCGTCGCAGTCGTAGTAAATGTGTTTTAGTTTCTGCACGTGACCGCTCGTCTCACCTTTTCGCCAGAGCGACTGGCGGCTGCGTGAGTAGTAACAAACTCTGCGTGTTTGCAAGGTTTCCTCATACGCTGCTTGATTCATATACGCAAGCATGAGTACTTTTCCGTCGTCATGATTTTGCGCGATCACTGGGATGAGTTCACTTTTTTGAAAGTCAGGTCCAATCATGTCGCAACGGAGTCAGTTAAAACGGTTTAAATTGAGTGAGAAGTCATGAACATCCGTAGGTTGCACGTACCGACGCACGAGGCTACGGATGAATCGGGTGCGTAATTATCAAAAGACCGTGCTGCATTGACAGCAATCGATGTTTCGTCAAGCAGCATACGGCAATCAACTCAATACAGTTTCCGATCATTCTCCATCACGTTTAGGTCCTTACGAACCCGCGCAAATATCATGCCCTCCTTCACGTCTGACCCAACCGAGCGAATTCAATGATCTTGTCAGAAAAAATGAGTCGACTAGGCACGGAAACGGCCTTCGAGGTTCTTGCCCGCGCTGAAGCGCTGAAGGCATCCGGTCGTGACATCATCAATCTCGGAATAGGTCAACCGGACTTCAAGACACCGTCTCACATTGTTGAAGCGGCAGTCAAAGCACTGTATGACGGTCACCATGGCTATACGCCAGCACCCGGTATCCCGCCCCTCAGAGAAGCTGTTGCACAAGACATCCTGAATTGGCGCGGTGTTGAAGTCAATCCCGACAACGTGCTAATCGTGCCGGGGGGCAAGGTCACCATGTTCTTCGCGATCCTTATGTTCGGTGAAGAAGGATCTGAAATCCTCTACCCGAATCCCGGGTTTCCAATTTATGAGTCTGTCATTAATTTCTCGGGAGCGAAAGCAGTACCGATCCCGCTCGTCGAATCGCTCGGTTTCTCATTCAACGCTGAAACCGTACTTGATCTTATGACACCCAATACGCGATTGGTCATCATCAATTCGCCTGCAAACCCAACCGGCGGAGCAGTCCCTAAAGCAGAGATCGACAAGCTTGTAGACGGTCTTGAGGCGTTCCCTAATGCGGTCATCATGAGCGATGAAATCTATGCACGTATCTGCTACGGCGACGAAGATCACGTATCGCTGCTTAGTTATCCACAGGTTCGCGATCGTCTGATCCTGCTGGACGGCTGGAGCAAGACCTACGCGATGACGGGATGGCGTATGGGATATTCAGTTTGGCCAGAGTCACTAATTGATCATGCGACTCGATTGGCGATTAACTGCCATTCATGTGTGAACGCGTCCGCGCAATACGCCGGAATCGCAGCTTTGCAGGGACCGCAAGACTCGGTCGACGAAATGGTCAAGGCATTCGAAGAACGACGCACAGTGATCGTCGAGGGGTTGAATGGTCTTGCAGGGATCACGTGCACCGAACCACTAGGTGCTTTCTACACGTTTCCGAATATCACAGGTACCGGTTTAACTGCGTCTCAACTGCAAAACCAGATGCTTGAGGAAGCCGGCGTTGCGACCGTTGCTGGAACTTCATTTGGTGCGTACGGTGAAGGGTATATTCGATTCTCTTATGCCGCATCATTGGATGAGATCACCGAAGCAATTCAACGTATCGATGATTTTTTGGGAACGATTGGCGTAAACGAAGTCGCTTCTTAATCAATCAGTTTCGAATCCCACTGTGGCGAAGTAGCGCGTCGTTCTGAGGCGCTCTACCACGGAAATTCGAGAACATCTCGCTGGCTTTCACAGAACTTCCGACCTCCAGTATTTCCTGAAGGAATCTGCTGCTCGTTTCACGATTGTCCAGACCTTCTTCCTCGAATGCCGCAAACGCGTCGGATGAGAGCACTTCCGCCCAAAGATAGCTGTAGTAACCTGCGGCATAACCACCAGCGAATATATGCGCAAATCCCCATGGAAAACGGTCGTAGTCTTTGTTTGGCAGCATCCCCGTACGTTCGCGGATTGCGCGCATCGTACCTAATGGATTGAAACCTGCTGTTTGCATGTGAAGCGTTAGGTCAAGTAGCCCAAACTCAAGCTGACGAACCATGGCGATACCAGAATTGAAATTCTTAGCCTCGATCAGTCGATTGAGGAGCTCTGTAGGTAGTGTTTCACCCGACTCAAAGTGCTTCGAGATTCGCCGTAGCGAATCTGCTTGCCAACACCAGTTTTCCATAAACTGACTTGGGAGCTCGATTGCGTCCCACTCAACGCCGTTGATACCAGACACGGTCGCATAAGGTTGTTGCGTGAGCATGTGGTGGAGACCGTGGCCGAATTCGTGGAACAGAGTAACGACTTCAGAGTGCGTCAGTAACGAAGGATTACCTTCGGTTGGTGGTGTGAAGTTACACGTCAAATACGCAACTGGTAACGTAAGTTCATTACCTACCGAACGCCGACTTCTGCAGTCCGCCATCCACGCACCGCCACGTTTTTTCTCTCGTGCGAACGCGTCGAGGTAGAAACGCGCGATGACCTCATTCGAGCGAGCGATTTCATAGTAACGGACATCTTCATGCCACGCTGAAGGTGCTTCCTTTCGCTCAATTCGTACGTCAAACAGATCCTGAACAACCCCGAACATCCCATCTACGACCCGGTCGAGAGGGAAATAAGGTTTGAGTTGAGCATCTGCGACGTCGTACAGCGATTCACGCATGCGTTCCGCGACGAAATTCAGATCCCAAGGTTCAAGCGAAGTAATCTCAAGTTCGTCCTTGGCAAAGACACGCATTCGCTCAAGTTCCCCTTGCGCCTGCGGTTGTGCCTTAGCGAGCAAATCCTCTAGAAAGGACTTCACTTCGTTCGCGGAGCTCGCCATCTTCGGATCGATCGAGTATTCAGCGAAACAATCGAAACCAACCAAACGTGCTAATTCCGTGCGGTTGACGAGTATTTCCTCGATTACAGCCGTATTGTCGAACTCACCGCCATTTGGTCCACTATCTGACGCTCGCGTCGTGTTTGCGTGATACATTTCTTCCCGTAACGTACGGTTCTCGCAGTGCATCATGATGCTTGCATAACACGCCATGTCGAGTGTTAGCAGGTATCCCTCAAGCTCTCGCCTCTCTGCCGCTGCTCTTGCAACTGCCAGGTTCGGTTCTGGAATACCCTTCAATTGCTCAACGTTATCAACGTGTTTCGTCCAGGCATCGGTGGCGTCTAATAGGTTGTTGGCGAAAGTACTGCTTAGATGTGTGAGCTTTTGCCGCAGTTGCTTAAAACGTTCTCGATCATCTTCGTCCAACGCAACCCCATTTCGTCTAAAGGTTCGAAGCGAGTCCTCGATCATTTTTCGTTGCGCCGCACTAAATGTTTGCGATCGCTCACTTTCCGCGAGTGTACTTATCCGCTCGTACAGCGGTCTGGACTGACTAAGTCGGGTTGAGTGCTCCGTTAGTTTTTGAACCGCATCATCGTGGGCTTTTCGTAGTTCATCGTTGCTAACAACAGCGTTTAGGTGAGATACTGGTGCCTACGAATCGTTCAATTCGACTTCCAATGACTCCATCGGCATCATGAGGTTGTCCCAAGTGGGTTCGGTCTTCGCCGTGTCAACGATTAGTTCAACTTCCTCCTCGTGCCTTTCAATCAGTTTGTCGATGAAGGGCACCACTTCATTCGCGTCGATCGCCTGATGGTCCGGTAGGTTGTGGATCGTTGTGCGCATGTGTATCAGAATTAGTAAATCGCAAAGCGTTTAATTTTCGTCACTGTAGAACACGTCGAATGCAATGGCTATCAAAAACGTCTTCGGTATGGTTGAAGAGGTCAAGAAAGATCTTGAAAACCTCTCGCTCGAAGATCTGGACCGCGAACTAAGAGATCGAGACGACCTTCTGCTTCTCGATATTCGCGAGATTCAGGAATATGTCGATTTAGGTACGATCCCGTCTGCGATCAACGCACCTCGAGGGATGCTTGAATTCTGGGCGGACCCAGCGAGTCCTTATTACCGTGATTACTTTGAGGAAGACAAACGTGTTGTGCTGTTCTGTGCCGGTGGCGGTCGCTCAGCTTTCGCAGCTAAGGCACTAAAGGAGATGGGATATGCGGACGTCGCCCACCTCGAAGCTGGGTTCAATGGGTGGGCCGAATCAGGAAGGCGGGTAGAAGACACCGCCGCAAAATCGCGATGGGTACGTAAACCCCGCGACTGACGACCGGAGTTCAACCATATTCGAAGTAGGCGTTCGAGACAACCACCCGATCGCCAACGACTCCCTCGAATATCAATCGATCTTCGCCTTCGTTCCAACCACGAATGATCAAGTCGTCGCCTGGAAAGACGGGCGACGAAAAGCGCACTTTGATCTTCTTAAAACGAGACTGATCGTTATCACAAATCGCACCCAGCAACTGTTGGGCACAATGACCGAAAGTACATAACCCATGCAAGATCGGTGTGTCAAATCCGCCGAATCGTGCCGCTTCAGGATCGATATGCAACGAGTTGTAGTCACCTGACAAGCGATATATGTGAGCCTGATTTTCGCCAATACGAACGGCTAAATTCACATCCGGAGCCGAGTCAGGTACAGCGATCTTTTGCGAGAATGTCTGTCCTACTCCCTCAAACGGTTCGATGTCCCCAAGCTGTTCAACACCTCGCCGAAACGAACCGTTCACCATGCGAACGCAGTCTTCTCCATCCGCGTTCGCCACGATGCTCTCATATTCGCAGAAACCGTTTCCTTTTCCGCGGGGGTGAACCCCAATCAAGCGTGAACGCACAGTGACGGTACCGCGAGTCGGTAACGGTTTCAATATTTCCAGATATCGTTCGGCGTCAATGTTGAGTGGCCCCGGAGAATTCGGTATGTGTCCACTATCAACCGGAGCTCCAGCACCGCCCCACCGAATCGAAAACGTTGGGAAAACCGCGAAATCCGGATTGGCTTCATAGATGTAACGTAAATCGTTGATACCAATACCAACCGCGTACAGCAGCACGTCCCGTTGGTCGTAGGAAATCGAAACAGGATCGCCCCACGGGCCAGGATTCCCGTCGGGTAAGGCTGCTTGAGCGTTGTAGGTCGCCACGGATTTAATCCTCTAATCGCGTTCAAGAATCAAAGTTCCCGTCGTCGACAGCGTGCCGCCCGTGCCATTGACGATACAGTTTGACGCTTCTGTTTGCTTGCCAGGATCGCCATTCACACCATCTTCCGCGGTGCCTGACATTTGGCGATACGCCTCAACCAGTAATTGCATACCGTACATTCCGGAGTGATTGAACGACAGACCACCACCGTTCGTGTTAATTGGGAGGCGCCCGCCAGGTGCAGCGTGCCCTTCTTTCCAAAGGGTGTATCCGCGCCCGCGCGGCGCCAAACCAAGCATTTCTGCAGTAATACCAGCCGTGATCGTGAATGAGTCATAGATCATCGCCATCTCGATGTCATTTGGACTCAATCCAGCCATTTCATAAGCCATCTTCGCCGATCGATGCGCCGATGTAGCCGTGAAATCTTCCATCTCAACCATGTTCGAGTGACCCATCGACTCCCCTGCGCCGACGACCCATACGGGTTTCGACTTCAACGTACGAGCGATTTCCGGACGCGCCAAGATCACCGCACCGCCGTGGTCGGTTACCAAACAACAGTGGTAGAGTGTCATTGGCCACGCAATCAGTCGAGCATTGAGGACATCGTCGATGGTGATCTCCCCGCCGAATGGGTTGGTTTCCTTTGAATACATGAGTGCACGCGGGTTTTTCATAGCCCACTGTCGGGTAACCACGCTGATGTGCGCGAAGTCTTCAGGCGTTGTACCGTACACATGGTTGTGTCGAACCATTGCGTGAGCGTACTGAGCGGGCGCACCCGCGATCCCATACGCTGCCGTCGCTTCTTCGGCAGGAGACACTTCACCACGTCCGCCTCCACCACGACCACCCATGCCACGATACGACCAACCTGCCTCACCGTGACTGATAAGCGCCGTATCGATCATGCCAGCTGCGATGGCTGCTAAGGCATGCCTAACGTGCAGTTGGAAGGAGCAACCTCCCACGGAAGTCGTATCAATATAGGACGGATGAATGCCCAAATGTTCCGCCAGTTCGGAAGACCAGCCGGCCGAAAACACGCCATCAATATCACTGATTGGAATACCGGTATATTCCGAGACGTTTTTAATCGCTTCAAGATGCAGCTGCAGTGATGTGCAACGAATGGTTCGTTCTTCGCCGCCAGGATAGCCGATCAGGTTGGATTCACATGCACCAACGAGTGCCGCACGATATGACAAGTCAGGCATCTTCATGACTCGACGACCCTCCAGAATGGAATGAACGTATCGTCGTTCGCTTGTTCAAATTCGACTTTGACTTTAGAACCGATCTTGATGTCTTCCGGTTTGTTTGGATCGACGCCGCGCAACACGGTCTGCATACGATCACCTTCTTTCAGATCAATGAATGCAGTGACGAAAGGCAGTTCCTTTGCCCAGGCTCCGGCTGCCAGGCGATGCTGAACCGCGAAGGTATACAAAGTTCCCTCGCCGCTTACCTCGATCCAGTCCAGCTTATCGGAATGACAAAACGGACAAATCAACCTAGGGTACCAATGAACGCTATTGCACTCGGTGCAATGCGGTAGTACGAGTTTCCCTTGTTTCGCGCCCTCCCAGAAAGGCTTGTTATGTTGTCCCTGTCGAGGGATCGGTTTGTCGTATGCCACTTAGCTATCCAGACATGAAGTAAAAACGAGATTCTTCGAAATTATCTATAAGGGTTTTTCCATCACCGTTCGCCCTGAATACACTTGACCGCTTCGTATTTCGCAACGAATCCTCATGAAACTCCTGGTCGCTAACCGTGGTGAAATTGCGATTCGAATCGCTGACGCGGCACAAGATTTCGGCATTCCAACCGTCGCCATCTATTCCAAGGACGATGAACAGTCTCGCCACGCGTCGGCGCTAGATGAGTCCGCGCTGCTTGACGGTTCTGGCGTCAAGGCTTACCTCAACATCGAAGACATCGTCAACATTGCATCACGATACGAGTGTGATGCAGTCCACCCGGGTTACGGTTTCCTAAGCGAGAACGCGAATTTCGCAGCTTCATGTGAAGAAGTAGGTATCACGTTTATCGGTCCGACGCCTGAAACTCTGACATTGTTTGGGGACAAGAGCAGCGCACGGGAATTCGCGATTGAACAAAACGTACCTGTTGTAAGAGGTTCAGTTGGCGCCGTCTCGATCGATGAAGCGAGTTCGTTACTTGAGAGTTTGCCGCAAGGTCAAGGCATATTGCTGAAAGCGGTTAATGGCGGCGGCGGTCGCGGAATGCGTCAGGTCGTTGATCACTCGACGCTTGCTGATGCCTTCGCACGCGCCTCGTCAGAAGCACGAGCAGCGTTCGGCGATGAGTCACTCTATGCGGAACAACTACTTGGTGACGTGCGGCACATAGAACTGCAGATCATTGGTGACGGCACCGGTAATGTGAAGGTCATCGGTGATCGTGACTGCAGCCTACAACGACGCCATCAAAAAATCCTCGAGATTGCGCCAGCGCCGAACCTCACCGACAAGCTTCGTAATGAGCTTTGGGATGCGGCTTGCCGTCTCGCCGCAGCGGCTAAATACCGAAGTCTTGGAACCTTCGAGTTCCTTGTCACTGAGGACACTTTCTACTTCATCGAAGCAAACGCCCGTATCCAAGTCGAACACACGATCACCGAAGAAGCTACGGGCGTGGATCTCGTCCAAGCGCAATTACGTCTTGCATTTGGGGAGAATCTCGAAACACTTGCGGTTCCTTCGCGGTCACGCTACTCCATTCAATCACGCGTCAACATGGAAGTAATGAATGAAGATGGTTCAACTAAACCATCCGGTGGTACGCTGCAACGCTTTGACGCACCTACTGGACCAAACGTACGCGTCGATACCTACGGTTATCAGGGGTACACCACCAACCCTAATTTCGATTCACTGCTCGCCAAAGTCATCTGTTCGGGTGAATCGCTCGAAGCCGCGCTAAATCGAAGTCGGCGTGCGCTTGCCCAATTCGATATCGAAGGGGTACCCACCAACAAAGAGTTTTTAATCGCGTTGCTCAACGACGCTCAAGTTCACGAAATGACGATTCATACGCGTTACGTTGACGAACAAATCCCCGCGTTACTTAAATCGATTGCCGACTCGTCGTCTGAGCGACTCCGTTCAACTCAATCGACGCTCGCCGGTACAAGACTTCAATCAAACGACCCTCTCGCCGTGTTGGAGCATGGTAAGACTGGTGAATTCACTCGTCAAGAACAAGCCGAAAACCTGATTGAAGACACTACCCCCGTACCGCTTGGTACGCATCCCGTTCGTGCGCCGATGCAAGGCACGGTGGTTGAAATCGCGGTCGACGCAGGCGACGAATTAGGCTCGGACGCCATCGTTGTCATCATGGAAGCGATGAAGATGGAACACGAGATCCGCGCTGGAACGGTGGGAGTTGTGCATTCTCTCAACGTGAATGCTGGCGACGCAGTCTATGAGAATCACGCACTTCTGTACATAGAAGAACGCGACGTAAATGTCGATGAGGCGCAAAGCGGTAGCGAACTCGACCTCGACACGTTGCGAGACGATGTCGCTGAAGTGATTGAGCGCCATGAGATCACGCTCGACGAGAATCGACCGGATGCAATAGAAAAACGTCGGAGGACACATCAACGTACGGCGCGTGAGAACATCGACGATCTATGCGACGAAGGATCCTTTGTTGAACACGGTCAATTGGCGCTTACGCCAGGAACCGGCTTGCCGATTGAGCAAGTCATTCGAAAGTTCCCAACCGACGGAATGATCACAGGTGTTGGCAGCATCAACGGAACAGAGTTCGGAAAAGAGAAATCTCGAACGGTGGTTATGGCGTATGACTACACCGTATTGGCAGGTACACAAGGTGCTATCAACCACCCCAAAACCGACCGAATGCTCGAACTCGCCGAGAAGTGGGAGATACCGCTGGTACTGTTTGCTGAAGGCGGTGGCGGACGGGCTGGTACCGGAGGAAAACGCGACGGCGGGAAAGCAACAACGAATGCAGGTCAAGGTCGAGAAGATGCCGTCTATCGACCTCTCGACACACCAACGTTTGCGTCTATGGGTCGACTTAGTGGATTGGTTCCGATGATCGGCATCACATCGCGCTATTGCTTCGCCGGAAATGCGTCGCTTTTAGGTTGCTGCGACGTAATCATCGCGACCGAAAACTCCAATATCGGTATGGGCGGTCCGGCTCTAATCGAAGGTGGCAACCTCGGTGTATTCAGACCCGAAGAGGTTGGTCCGCTTGACGTTCAACGGAAAAACGGCGTTGTCGACATTGTGGTCAAGGACGAAGGTGAGGCCGTCGCCGCCACGAAGCAATACCTCTCGTACTTTCAAGGCTCGCTTGATATTTGGGAGTGTGCCGATCAGAGGATGTTGCGACACATCGTGCCAGAGAATCGTTTGCGCGTGTACAACGTACGCGACGTGATCCATACGCTCGCTGACACGGGTTCAGTTCTAGAACTACGACCTGATTTCGGACTCGGAATGGTCACAGCATTCATTCGAATTGAAGGTCGCCCCATCGGTGTGGTCGCAAACAATCCAACCCATCTATCCGGCGCCATCGACAGCGACGGCTCAGACAATGCCGCGCGCTTCCTGCAATTGTGCGATGCGTTCGACATACCTCTTCTCGTACTCTGCGACACACCCGGAATGATGGTCGGTCCCGAGGTCGAAAAGACGGCGTTGGTGCGCCACTGTAGTCGTCTCTTTGTCACCGGTGCGAATCTCACTGTGCCGCATGTGACAATGGTGCTTCGCAAGGCGTACGGCTTAGGCGCACAAGCGATGGCTGGCGGCAGTTTCAAAGAACCATTCGCAACGGTTGCTTGGCCAACCGCCGAATTTGGCGGTATGGGTCTTGAAGGTCAGGTCAAGTTGGGTTTTCGCAACGAATTGGCAGCGATCGAAGATCCTGACGAGCGAAAATCACGATACGACCAACTCGTCGATGCTGCATATCAACGTGGGAAGGCGCTGGTCGCCGGAACGTCTTTCGCCGTCGATGATGTGATCGATCCAGCAGATTCACGTCGCTGGATAAGTGCGGCATTTGATTCAGCGCCGCCACCGCCTCACCGCACCGGCAAAAAACGCCGCAACATAGACACTTGGTAGAAGGAATTTCCATGTCAACAGATGAAACGATGTCACTCTTTGAAGTCATGTACAACTGTCGTGCGATGCGTCGATTGAAGAACGATCCAGTTCCCGACGAACTCATCCTGAAGCTAATCGACGCGGGAAATCAAGCGCCAAGTGGGTCAAATCAGCAAGGCGCACGATGGATTGCAGTAAAGGATCAAGGACAAAAAGACAAGCTTGCCGCTCTCAACAAGACTGCAGTGCAAGGCTATACGGGTGTGGAGTCGACTCGCCTCGATAGCCTGCCACATCAACCGGCTGACAAACGTCAACGCATGCTAAATGCGGTACTCTGGCAAGCAGAACATATGCAGGACATTCCGGTATTGCTGATTGCCTGTTTCGAGTTTCCCGGACCCGTTACGAACGCATCACAAGCCGGCGGATCCGTTTGGCCAGGAATTCAGAATGTGTTACTCGCCGCCCGTGCTCTTGGACTTGGTGCTGCACCAACAACGCTTGGTTTGATGAATCCTGCGGCTGTTAAAGAAGTTCTAAGTTTGCCCGACAATATGGCAGCGTTTTGCCTTATTCCGATTGGCTACCCATCAGGTAATTTCGGGCCGGTGACCCGTCTTCCGGTCGAGGAAACGATGCGTTGGGATCGCTGGGACGCGTAGCGCACGATGGATTACGTCACATGGTCGTGGATATTCCTTGTCTTCTATATGGGGGCAATGTTGGGTATCGGTGTTTGGGGAACGCTAAGAGTTAAACGCGCCGATGACTATGCGACGGCTCGTGGTTCTTACGGACCTGTATTCCTGGCATTTGCATTTGCAGCTACTACAGCAAGTGGCGCAACCTTCTTAGGCGGTCCAGGGCTCGCGTACACGTATGGCGTTTCGATGCTTTGGGGTAGTTTCCTCTATCCCATGGGGGTCTACTTCGGCGTACTGATCGCGATGCGACTGATCGCAACAGCAGGTCACAGATTCGGTAATCGTTCGATACCCGAATATCTCGGTGATCGATTTCAGTCAGACGCATTACGCATCGTCGTATCCATTATTTCGCTCGTTCTGTTTTTCTACATCGCCGGTCAGCTCGTATCCGGTCTCGTGATGTTTGAAACCATGCTCGGATTCGATCGTATGTGGGCACTGGTCATCACTACCTTGGTCTTACTCGTCTATGTTTCGATGGGTGGTGCGCACGCAGATATCCTCACCGACGGTGTTCAAGGTTTAATGATGCTGGGTCTCGCCATCCTTGTCATCGTTCTGTTCGTATTTGCAGTTGGTTTTGATGACGGTCTACCCGGATTGATGAGCAACCTGTCCGAACAAGACGAACACCTGACCAAACCCCTCAACACGACGACCGCCTTAGCTCATTCATGGTGGTCAATCGTCTCGGTCTTTTTTGCTCACATTCCGCTCGGATTGTTACCGCATCTCGGTAATAAGCTCTGGGCGCTAAAACGCACCGACCAACAACGCTCGTTTGTCAAACTCGCGTTCGCGTGCGGTTTGACGCTTGGCATGATGTCCCTCGCCGGTCTACTCACACGAGGACTCGTAGGAGAAGACTTGTTCATGACAGGGACCTCACCAAACGCAGCGTTGCCTGTCCTGTTTATCGAGATTTTCCCAACTTGGCTCGCAGCCTTGATCGGAGTTGGCGTACTCGCTGCGATCATGTCAACGGCCGACGGTCTTGTCGTATCTTCGTCCCAAATCATCGCGAACGATCTCTACCGTCGTTCGATTTTGCCACGAACCCGATTCGCAAAGACTCACTCGGAAGAACAGATTGACAAGCAGGTCTTGACGATTAGTCGAGTCTCGACTGTGATCGTGTTGATTCTGTGCGCCGCCATGGCTTGGGCACTTCAGAATACAAACATAGCGTTGATCGTCATGATCGGCACTGGCGGCATGATGGCGGCGTTTTCTGGGCCGCTCGTTGTGAGCGCACTTTGGCGAGGCGTTACGAAGAATGGCGCGTTCGCAGGATTACTTGGCGGATTTATCGCATTCATCATCCTGCATGCTCAACTACTGAATCCAGCGTGGTTTGGCGAGAGTGGCGTCGTCTTTGATGTCGTTACATGGCTATATAACGAAGGACCTAACCCGTTCTCCTGCGCGGCATTGGGTGAAGCGGTCTCGGTATCACTCACTTATATCGTGTCAAAGCTATCTAAACCGTTACCGAAGGAATTCATCAGGCAACTGTTTGAACCCGACGAAGATCAAATTGAGATTTCCAACAATCCGACTGCGAAGTAGCATCTCTGCTTATTGCAGAATCTCGTTGTTGGGGTAATGATTTAGTCAGGTCGCCGAGGCGCAAACAACTGTGCGACCGCCTCCGCGGACTCAGCGTTCGGTAAGAGTTGCATCGTAATTACTGCGGATGCGGAGGGTAAGCGCTGCGCGAGGAAGTCTCGACTTGCAGTCCACCTTTGATCGTCCTCACGAAGCCATAGCGGCGGAGATCGCCAGAGTTTTGCGGTTTGAATTGCACCGATTGAGTGGTCACGAAGCGTTTCCGTGTGAATCGATGCAGCGATCAGAAAATCTCCGCGAAGTAGACCACCGGACGCTTGAGTCAACGGTTCGATCACAGCTGGGTCCAATCGAGGCGCCTCGTTTGCTCGATTCGGGTCTTGCCATCGCCCGTCTAGCACCTCAAAGTAATCCACGATCCCCAGATCATCTCGAAGCTTCGCGATTCGGAATGCTTGTTCAGTACCTTCTGCATCACCGAGAAGCCGTCGCACGTGAGCGATGTTGAGCGCTGCAAATGCGGACTGAGGTTGTAGACGTGCTACTCGTAACCAAGCGCTCTCCGCCAACCTCAGTTTTTGCAAATCGTGCGCAAGCGAACCAAGCACATCGACCGCCAAACCATTCGGGTATTCGCCGGCGAGACGCCAGATCGCCTCGCTATACACACCAGTATCCTGGGTGGCTTTGAACGACGACATCGCTTCCCATAGCTCTCGACTTGGTTGTGTTGCGATCCCTGTCGCCTCAAACAAATCCTTTGCCTTCGCTTGATAGGCTTCATGTAACGACGAAAACAGCTCAGAGTCTTTGTGCTGTAACAACCAATCCCCTAGCGAAACTAGATATGCCTGATAGGTTTCGGGTGTGTACTTAAACTCATCGGTTCGCAATGTGCTGTTGTCATAGAGTGCACCGCGAACTTGAAGCGTCACGCGATCGCGGAGATCTTGCCACGTATCGGACTCCGAGAGATCAACTCCACTTACGTTTAAGACTTCCTTCCAGTTCGGATGAGAGACGTTTACCACTCTGAAACTCACATCCTCAAGACCACCTTCGTCGCTATTCAGTTCTCCGTCCACGAAATGAGTTATCGCCAAGATGTGAGACATGCCCGACGACTTTTCTGGATCCCACATTACCGCGTTCGTAGATACCGTATCGACGACCGCGACATCTCGACTTAGAGCAATCGAGTCCCGCAATGCAGTAGAAAAACCAACACTCATCGGGGTGAACTCACCGTTCTCCGGAAACGGCAATATCGCTAATGTGATCTGTTTTGGTGCGGCTTGAGGAAGAAAGAACGAATAAATCAATACCGAACCTAGCACGACGGTGGCCATAAAGAATGCGGCGTAGAAAAAACCGTGTTTACTAGGTTGTTTAAGCAATTCCAGCTACTGTGTGGTCCGACGATTAGTCGCGCGGGATTTTAGGATGCTACACGTTGTTGCAGCGGCTAACGAAACTAAGACAACACGATCCGCCCGACTGAGCAACGAAAAGCCGCTCAAGACTCGTACTAATCGACGTTGTCAAGTCCGAAATTAGAATCCATCACTTGCACTTAATTCCTTCATCAAGGCGATTTGAATCGATGACCGACCAGAAGAATTTCTATGAGCATGTTTTCGGAGTACGAGATAAGGTCGCGCTCGTCACAGGCGGTACAAGAGGCATCGGATTCATGATCGCAGAAGGGTTAGTCCGTGCGGGAGCACGGGTATATGTCGCTTCTCGCAAGGTTGATGCTTGCACTGAAACCGAAGAAGCACTATCGAAATACGGCTACTGCAAAGCGCTGCCTTGCGATATCAGCACCATCGACGGATGTAAGGAACTCGCAGAGGATTTGCGTTCTCACGAGCATCACCTGCACATTCTGGTGAACAATGCAGGTGTAACGTGGAGCATGGACATCGACGAATTCACAGAAAAGGCATGGGACAAGATCATCGACCTGGATGCTAAGAGTCCGTTCTTTCTGACACAAGCGCTTCTCCCTGAACTGCGGCTCGCCGCGACTCCGGAAGATCGTGCGAGCATCGTCAACATCACATCGGTCAACGGCCTTAAGCCTGGTGGACTGAGAAACTACTCGTACGTGGTCGCCAAAGCCGGTCTTGGTCAGCTGAGCGCACAAATGGCTAGAGATCTGATGTCAGACCATATCAATGTCAACGCCATAGCACCAGGCCCGTTCAAATCCAAAATGACAGCACCTATGTTCGCTACGGAAGAACAGGATCGTCAGGTAACCGAAGGGTTTCCGATGAAACGGTGGGGCGCAATGGAAGATATCGCGGGTCTGACCATATTCCTATCGTCCAAAGCGGGTTCATATGTAACCGGAATGACTATCCCATGTGATGGTGGCTCAACGACGACTACCTAACGAACTGAAAACGAACGAAAGGGCTACCCACTCCCGTCTCTTATAGAACGTTCTAGCACGCAGCCGATTGTCTCGTTGGCAAACAGCTCTTCAATTCGACCCGCCGAATAACCTAATTCTTGAAGTATCACTTCCGAGTGTTCTCCTAATCGAGGTGGCGGAAGATCTGCAGTCAGTGCCGAGGACGAAAACCGCCACGCAAAGCCGCTATGCATTACATCACGAAGATCCGGATGGGATTGTTTTTGAAACCAATTCCGGTGGGCGAACTCTGGATGGCTGAGGATCTCTAGACTATCTACGACGGGTACAGCAGGCACTCCAACAGCACGCAACGCCCCGGCCGCATCTTCCCTCGTTTGGTTACGTGTCCACGAGGTCAACAGTTCCTCTACCTTATCTGGATGATTCAATCGTTCGGATCTAGTGTCGAACTCCTCTGAATCGAATTCGATCACAGACTTGATGCAGCGCCATTCGTCGTCCGTTCGACAAGCAACTGCGAGCCAACGATCTGGCTCGATCGTAGGAAAAACCCCATGGGGCGCGAAATCAGGATGCCGATTGCCGAAACGAACGAGTGGTAGATTCAGGCTTGCAGCGAGGATCTCCTCTCCGATGTACGAGATCGCTGATTCAAGCATCGAACCCCGGACATTCTGTGCCTTGCCAGTTAGATCACGATTGATCACACCCATCAGCGTACACGCTGCCATCTGCAATCCCGTAAACGCGTCAGTTTGATAAAAACCCATGACCATCGGATCACCCTCACGATAACCGAATAACGCATCCCAACCAGCCATCGCTTCGATGGTTGCGCCGTTCGCCCGGAAGTCCCGATATGGTCCCTCCTCACCGTATCCAGACCAACACACGTAAACAATGTCAGACTTAACGCCACGCAATGAATCGAAATCTAATCCAAACTTGCGCATCACACGTGGCGTGAAATTGCTCATCACGACGTCCGCACTCGCGATAAGGTCCTTCGCCACGGTGACGCCATCAGCGTCATTTAAATCGATCGCGATTTCCCGTTTGTTTCGGTTCGTGCTGTTGAAATTTGGGCTGACGTTGCAGACGTGTGCATTCGAATTACGCACGAAACCATCAGGGAGAACGCCACGCCAATTCCGCCACACATCAACTCGTTTGTGACTCTCAACTTTGATCACGTCGGCTCCAAGATCCGCCAGCATCATCGACGCGAAAGGACCGATCCATGCTTGCGTGAAGTCAACAATGCGAAGTGCTTCGAGTGGTCTTCTCCCTTGCTTCTTGGATCCCGACGTTAAACGCTGACCCGTCCATTTACGCGCGTGTTCACGCTTAGCCAATCGAAGATCTGGTGACTGCAACGGCGTTATCTTTGCCGACAAACCTGGATACATCGAATCACCGAGCGTCGAATCCGAATGCAGTTTGAGGAAACCAAGCGATTCGACTTGCTGATTGGTCAACAGATCACCTGGAGATTGAAAAAGCCCAAAGCGTGGGGCACCCCGATTCATCACGCCTTCGAAAACGCTCTCTGAATCAGCGTGGCTCGATTGATCCGCTAAGAAAGCGCTCAGTTCTTTTTGATTTCGACGTTTCTCTGGCGTACTTAGATTTTCCGGAATTCCCTCTTCGGCTACGTCGAGTTCTGCTAAAACCTGTGAGAACGTCAAAGGGTCAAGCAGATTCCCCGATATTCTGCCGCTACCGATTGGGTACAACCGGACGCCGGTCGCTGGTCCACCGTGACGTCCTTCGGCTTTTTCTAAATACTGTGACCGAACGAACGGAACCGTCGTTGTTAATGCATCCAATTGGGAGGTCTCAATCTGTTCGACCTCTCCAGTAGCGAGTCGCTTGATGATGGCAGCGAGCGTAGCAACACATGCGTGAACGCCAACCACGTACGAAACGATATTAGCTGGCATTCTCGCTGGCTCTCGCTCAGGTTCCCCGTTACACACCAAGAACCCGCACGCTGCTTCAAGGAGGATTGGTGAACCTCCCATGCCGTCAAACGATCCATTCGAAGCGAAAGGTACAACGCGATGAAAAATAGTGTGCGGTCCAGGTTTGATGCCATGATCCGCTAGTTCAGCGAGCGTGTGATTGGTTACGATCACATCAGCGTCTAAGGCGAGTTCTGAGAGCCCGTCCGAGACCAGATATTTATTTACCGTGAGGTAACGCCACATAAGAGAGACGCCGTTCTTTCGCGGTGACCGACTCGGCAAATCCCCAACAAACGATTCGCCAACAACGACTTGAGCACCCCGCCGCGCCATTTGCAGACCACAGAATGACAGCGCAGGATCATCTCCGAGTTCAAGAACGCGTAGGTGCTCAAAGGTCATGGCATCGAAGTGTGTCTTGTGAAACTAGCTTAGGTTGTATACATGGATTACTTCGCTGAATGGTACGGTTGCCGAAATGTCCAGAAAAACCACGAGCGAGGCGCTAAGTGTTCATTTGCACTGCGCATAGCATTCCCTGACTAAACCACTACTTTCCGAAAATCATGCCTCGACGAGAATTGCCAAAACGTACAGGTCTACCCATCCCGATTAGTGAACGATTCGAGTTTGTCAGCGAAAAGTGGATCGATGCTGCTCGCACATTTCTTCAAGAGAAACTCGAAGCATGTTGTGGCGAGCCACCTTCAGGTCGCTTTGCTGCGGTCGAGACATATACAGATGCACCACCTCACCTAAAGTGTCCCAACAACGTCGCGACGGTTCACATCGTGATCGAAGACGGGAAACTTGACGTCGGTTACGGCGAGGTAGTCAATCCCACGTTTCACGTTAAAGGCGACTACAACCGCTCCCTCGTCATTGGTGCTTCAGTCTACGAGCAACTTCCTGAACGAAGAGAACGCATTCAACGCGAGTTACACCACCGCCATGGCGCTGTGCTCGAACTGACTGGTTCTGGATTTGAAGGTGTCAATCCTGAATTGCTCAAGTTACTCGCTGGACTACACGATCATCTTGCCAAGCGAACCGTATGCAACCCGAACATCCAGCACAAGCTACAACATCTAGATGTCGAGATCCGCGCGCAAGAAATCGAGCAGAACGGCTACACGGTATTTAAGAACGCAATCACTGAAGACTTCGTCGACGAGCTCAATGATGATCTCGACCGACTCATCGCAGAGAACCGACGAGGTAAGGCTGCGGCAATGCTCCTTTCACGAGGACCACTCTGGGAAGAGGTTGCAACTCACCCACAGATTCATGCAGTCGCGCAGCATCTTCTCGGCGCAGACTGCAATCTAGGTCAATCAATTGCCTTCAGAAAACCAAAAGGTGTGGATACGCATCAAATACACAATGACCCGCCGCATCCTTACACAGGCGAGCTCCTTTGCAACGTAACGACCGTGTGGGCGTTAAGCGAATTTGATGAAGATGCGGGACCAACCATTGTCGTTCCTGGTAGTCACAAAGAGAACCGTCCACCCGACCAGGATGCGAAATCACGCGCCGTGAAATTGACTATGCCTAAAGGTTCCGTCGCGATGTGGCACGGGTCGCTCTGGCATGGCGCAGCGATTCGAGAGCGAGATGGTGAGCGGACCTCACTTCACAACACGTATCTGCGCAATTGGGTGCGTACGTGGGATAACTATCTAGAAATCGATCCTGCGATTCTAGAGCGCAACTCACCTGCGCTAACCACGCTTACCGGCATTGACGGCTTGTTCGGTAAGAACACGTACGAAGGCATCGATTTCAGACGCTTGACCGCATAGCTGCGGTCTAGCTAGGTCGCAGCTTTAGCAGCTTCCTCGCGTGCCGCACGTACTTTTTCGTTTGTTTGATTGAACAAGAGATCGCGTCGAGCCTTCTCTTCTTCGTCTGTCAGTTTGCGCTTGCCTAGGTCCTGACCAACACGGTATCCTCGTTCCAATGCCGGTCGGCCTCGTAATTGATAGGCCCAGCGTTTCACATTAGGAAACTCTTCCCACAGCTCTTCGCTGATCACTCGACTGACCAGAAAAGCCCAGGGCCATGTGATGATATCGGCTATTGAGTATTCAGCACCTGCTAGGTATTCGTTAACTGCGAGTTGTGCATCCATGACTCCGCAAAGACGATCAACTTCACCCACAAATCGCTTTTCGCCGTACTCTAATTGCTTGGGATCATCTGTGATGTTCTTCGCGTAGTTCTTGAAGTGATTCGCATTACCCATCATCGGACCTAGGTTTGCCATTTGCCAATGCACCCACTGCATAACGCGAATGCGTTCGCGTGGCTCGGAAGGAAGGAACTTGCCTTCCTTGTCGCCTAAGTACTCAAGAATCGCGCCAGACTCGAACACACTGATCGGATCACCGCCATCGGCTGGTTCGTGATCGATGATTGCCGGCATGCGATTGTTGGGGCTGATTCGTAAGAACTCAGGTTTGAATTGGTCGCCACCACCAATATCGACCGGAATCAGGTTGTATTCCAACTCACATTCTTCAAGCATGATGCTTGCCTTCCAACCATTGGGCGTGGGCCAGTAGTACAGATCGATCACGACGGTTTCCGATTCAATTGCGGCTGCGTATATTAGTTTCGTATCGTTGTTTGCAATCAGACAGGATCGACCTACGCAATGATCGAATGTACGCCTAGCATCTACAAAATCGAACCAACCAAAATCACTCCGAGTAAATACATCAGTTTCTTCGCTTTACGCGACGACGGCAATCTCTTGTTTCCATGTGTCTCAAGTTCAAGCACCTTTGAGTCATCATGGGAACAAATCAATGAACTTGGCGGAGTTTCCAAGCAGCTACTTGGAGATATGCACTTCGCAACCAAGCACAACGACCAACTTTTTGATGAGTTTGGCGCACCGACATGCTGCAGCGTTTTGGAAGAGCCTGACGTTAGACGTAAAGTTCAAAACGTTGAAGCATTCCCATTTGAACGACGCGAAATCGCACCCGGCGTTATTGCGATACCGACGCCCGGTCATCGACCAGGAGCTGTCAGTTATCTAGTCGAGATAGCCGGCTCGAACGTGTTGTTCGCCGGCGATTCGATCTGGCATGATCGCGAGAAGTGGATGGCATTGTCGAACAAGAAAAATCGCCCCATAATGAAGGCGACCTTGGCTTCACTACGTGATGAGGATTTCTCGACGATATTCGTTAATAGTTCTGTTCAGAATCCGATCTTCAGTATTGATTTCGCGAATGATGGTGCCAAAAATGACTTTCTCGACGAGCTAGCGACTGCACTATAAGACTAAGAAATAATTAGCAAATAGATCGTATAACCGGCGATCCCAAGAAATACCACGAATACGACCACCAACGCGGCGAGCAACCAATGAAGGATTGATTTCGCAAGCTTCTTCATCGAGTCACCACCTCAAGCTGCCGACTCGTTCTGATTGAACACTGCTCTAAATCGCTCGCGCAGTGCGTTCTTTTGAATCTTTCCCATCGCGTTGCGTGGCAACTCTGCAACCGTTTCAACCCTTTGTGGTTGTTTGAAACCGGCTAGTACGTCTTTCAACTGAGCTCTCACCGATTGAGTTTCAATCGTGCGCTCTGAGGAGGAAACAACAACAGCAACCACGCCTTCGCCAAAATCCGGGTGCGGGGCGCCGATCACAGCAACATCTGCTATATCGGGTAGTTCGCCGATCGCGGTTTCCACTTCTGCGGGGTACACGTTTAACCCGCCACTTATTACTACGTCCTTCTCACGCCCTACAATGGAAACACGTCCGTCTTCGTCCTGAACGCCCATATCGCCCGTAATGAAGTAACCATCGCTACGGAATTCTTCCGCCGTCTTCTCAGGCATTTCCCAATAGCCTTTGAATACGTTGGGGCCTTTCAGTTCGATTCCACCTACCTCACCTGTTGCCAGTTCCGCACCTTGTTCATCCGCAATTCGAAGCGAAACGCCGGGTAATGGAAATCCAACCGTTCCTGCTTTCCGTTCGCCGTTGAGAGGGTTTGAGGTGTTCATGAGCGTCTCACTCATGCCATACCGCTCAAGGATTGTCATCCCCGTTCGTTGCGAGAACTCACGGAACGTCTGTTCCGTCAATGGCGCAGACCCGGAAATGAACAAGCGTATATTGCTGACCGTATCTTCACGGAAAGCCGTTTCTGCTAGAAGTCTCGTGTAAAACGTTGGCACGCCCATGAGAACCGTCGCGTTTGGGAACTCGCGCAGCACATTTTGGACGTCAAAGCGCTGTTGAAAAATCATCGAACTGCCGCTCAGCAGTACACAGTGAATTGCCACAAATAGGCCGTGTACGTGGTAAATAGGTAACGCATGTAGTAATACGTCGTCTTTACTGAATCCCCATACGTCGTTTAACGTGAGTGCGTTGCTCATTAGATTGCTATGAGTAAGCATCGCGCCTTTTGAGCGACCCGTCGTACCAGACGTGTAGAGGATCGCCGCGACGTCATCTCCGTCTCGTTTTGCGGCACCCATATGCGCTGTTGAGACACGTTTCGCAGCTTCATCAAGAGAACCGGTGCCATCCGCCTTAAGGGTAAGTTGGATGAGCTGTTGGCTGGACTCAAACTCAATCGGAGTCGATCCAACATACAGTCTCGGCTTAGCGTTATCAAGAAAGTAAGCTAGCTCGCTCGACGTATACGAAGTGTTAAGCGGTACGTAAACAGCACCGATCTGAAGGCATGCGATGTACAGGGACAACGTAAGAGGTGTCTTTTCGCAATGTGCGACAACCCGATCACCAACATTAACTCCGCAGGTCTGAAGAACAGCCGCCACTCTGTGTACTTGATCGAACAGCTGTTCGTAATTTATCGATTCACCGTTCTCGAGCAGTAAACAAGCTTTGTCTGGATTTGCTTGAGCGATCTGAACTAACGCGCTGTATAAATTCTCACTCAAAACTGCATTGGAACATGTTCAAAGGCGTCACTAGTTTACGCACGGGCAAAAGCGTGGCACATGTTAGAGTGTTTCAAAATGCAACCGAATCAATATCTTAGCGGTATTTCTTCCGAATTGAGCAAACCATCTTGAGGAGTGAATCGCCACTTTGGCAACCGGCAGCTAACGTCGTTGCGGATTCAAATCTAGCAACATTCGCAAGAGAATTCGAATTGCCGCTGCGCTACCCAGATCTCTATCAATGGTCCATTCAAAACCGTGAAACATTCTGGCGTGCTGTCTGGGAGTTTGTTGGGGTTGTTGGTTCCCCAGGTGCGTCGACGTTAACGGAAACCAAACCGTTTGCCGACAGTGCTTGGTTCGAAGACGCGAGGCTCAATTTCGCAGAAAACCTGCTCAAGCATGACGACAACCAAACGGCTCTGATCGAGATCAACGAGAGCGGGACTCGCAGGGAACTGACATTTCATCAGCTGCGTGATCGCGTTGCTGCATTTGCACATGAGTTGAAGCATCTCGGCATATCGAGAAACGACCGGGTCGCTGCTTGGTTACCAAATAACGCTGATACGGTTGTAGCGATGTTGGCAACAGCGAGTATTGGAGCGATTTGGTCTTCGTGCTCCCCTGATTTTGGCGTCGAAGGAGCCGCGGATCGTTTAGGTCAAATCGAACCGAAGCTGCTATTAACCACCGACCAATACCAGTACAACGGGCGCACTTATGACGTTTCGGCGAATGTTCCAAAACTCACTAGTCGTTTAACGAGCATCAAGCACCACTTATGCCGATCCGACGATCCTAAATCATGTGACTTCCAACGTATCTATGAGAACCGAGTGGATGCGTTGACGTTCGAACCTTTGCCGTTCAATCACCCGCTTTACATCATGTTCTCTTCAGGAACCACGGGTGTTCCTAAGTGCATCGTTCATGGCGCTGGTGGTACTTTGCTTCAACACGTCAAAGAACACCAATTGCAGACTGATCTAACCCGAGACGATGTGCTCTTTTTCTTCACTACTACCGGCTGGATGATGTGGAACTGGCTTATCTCAGGATTGGCTACAGGTTGCACGCTTGTACTCTACGACGGTTCACCTTTTTTTCCGCGACGCGACACCCTCATTAATCTGATTGATAGCGAGCGAATCTCCGCGTTTGGAGTCGGTGCCAAGTACATATCAAGCATTGAAAAAGTGCAAGTAAAACCACGCGAGACACATGAACTAAGTTCCTTACGCACCATTCTCACAACGGGCTCTCCACTCTCGCACGAATCGTTTGATTACGTCTATCGTGACTTTAAGAAGGACGTATGGCTTGCGTCCATTTCAGGAGGAACGGACCTCATATCTTGTTTCGTCCTAGGCAATCCGCTCTCTAACGTCTATCGTGGAGAAATCCAAGGTCCTGGATTAGGTATGGCGACCGCGGTCTATGACGATCGTGGCCAGTCCATTCTCGATCAAAAAGGCGAGCTAGTCTGCACAAAGTCGTTCCCTAGCGCACCCATTGGGTTTTGGAACGACACCAAAGGGTCGCGCTATCACGACGCCTATTTCGCTCGATTTGAGAATATCTGGGCGCATGGAGATTTCGCCGAGATCAACTCGGCGACCGGCGGGTACGTCATACATGGACGTAGCGATGCAGTGCTGAATCCAGGCGGAGTTCGTATCGGCACGGCAGAAATCTACCGACAGCTAGAAGGATTCGAAGAAGTAGCCGATGCTGTCTGCGTTAGTCAAGAATGGGCTGACGATACGCGCATCGTGTTATTTGTGGTCCTAACGGAAGGCTTGCGTTTGAATAAGCACATACGCAAGGCCATTCGATCCGCGATTCGCACCAACGCATCGCCACGTCATGTCCCAGCAAAGATCGAGCAAGTGGCTGATGTCCCTCGAACGCGATCGGGCAAAATCGCAGAACTGGCGGTCCGTGAAATCATCCACGGTCGAGAAGTGAAGAACACAACAGCACTTGAAAACCCCGAGTGCTTAGAGCAATTCATAGGACATGAAGCACTAAAGACTTGACCGTATCGGTTGATCCCTATTTGCCAAATTCAACGAAAGACTGAGCGCCTAAAGGAACGAACAAAATGCGCACAGGTCCTTCTACTACGCGACTCGTGTGACCTCTACCTTCTACGTCGTCCGGTAGGAACGCCTCACCGGGACCCCAGCGCCGGAATTCGCCGTCCGTTGTCCCAATCTCCCAAACACCTGTCAACACGATACAAAGCTGCCGTCGCGGCGCGTTGTGCCAATCCTGAAATGCACCTTCCGGGGCTTCAAAAACCTGAACACCAGACGAATCGAAACGAGCGCTAGTACGTAGAAGGTTTCCCCAGTTGTCTAAGTTCTCGTTCTCGATGAATATCTCAACTTCATCAAAGGCGGAACCACCGTCCGCTGTCTCAAAGAATCGAGTGACGCGCATCACTTTGTCGGACATTTGCTCTATCGTTTAGCGCTAAAAAACTGTAAATCGGGTCGATCCCAATTCGCTGACTCAGGAACCGTCACTATCTTCGTCGCAGGGCACTACGCGTTAACGACGTCCATCTTTTGCCACTGACTCGGTCCCGTCCGGTGAACTGATTCGCCTCGCGAATCAACCGCAACGGTTACCGGCATGTCCTTCACTTCGAACTCATAAATTGCTTCCATGCCTAGATCTTCAAATGCGAGTAGCTTCGAGTCAGTAATCGCTTTCGATATCAAGTAAGCGGCACCGCCAACAGCGATGAGTGAAACACCACCATATTTCTTGATCGCGTCAATCGTAGCGTCGCCGCGTTCGGCTTTACCGATCATCCCAAGCAATCCAGTCTTCGACAGCATGGTTTCGCTGAATTTATCCATACGAGTCGCCGTAGTCGGACCCGCTGGACCAATGACCTCATCACCCACCGCATTGACAGGTCCAACGTAGTAGATGAAACGGTCCTTAAAGTCAACCGGCAGAGATTCGTTCTTTCCGATCAAGTCGACCAATCGCTTATGCGCAGCGTCCCTCCCGGTAAGCATCTTGCCTGACAGTAACAACGTATCTCCAGCACGCCAAGTCTCAGCGTGTTCTCTTGTAACGGAACCAAGGTCTACTTGCTTCGCTTCCGCACTAGCCGCATACTCAATATCGGGCCACAAATCTAAATTCGGAGGCGCAAATTCAGCGACGCCTGATCCATCAAGCTCGAAGTGAAGATGACGCGTCGCCGTACAGTTCGGAATGATCGCTACAGGTTTATTTGCAGCGTGGGTCGGGTATTCAGCGACCTTTACATCGAGTACCGTAGTCAAACCGCCTAATCCCTGTGCTCCGATGCCAAGCGCATTCACCTTGTCGTAAAGCTCGAGCCGAAGCTCCTCTCCCCGATTGCTTGGACCTCGAGCTTGCAGTTCTTGTATATTGATCGGCGCCATCATCGCCTCTTTCGCAAGCAGCATCGCTTTCTCCGGAGTACCACCAATACCGACACTCAATATTCCCGGTGGACACCAGCCTGCACCCATCAACGGCACCTGACTCATCACAAATTCGACCACTGAATCGGATGGGTTTAACACGGCGAAACGAGCCTTCGCTTCACTTCCACCGCCTTTCGCCGCGACTTCTACCCCTACTTTGTCACCAGGTACGACACGCATATGAATGACCGCCGGCGTGTTATCACCGGTATTTCGCCGTTCACCATCCGGATCCACCAATACCGAACCACGGAGCGGATTGGTCGGATCTAAAAAGGCTTGTCTTACACCCGCGTTGACCGCATCCTCGAGGTCCACGTCGTCCGTCCACTCCACGTTCATGCCGATTTCCAAGAACACGATGACAATCCCCGTGTCCTGACAGATCGGTCGTTTTCCAAGAGCGCACATTCGAGAATTAACTAGAACTTGCCTTAGCGCGTCCTTCGCAGCTGGTGACTCCTCACGTTCCCATGCGGAGCGCATTGCGCTAATAAAATCAGGCGGGTGGTAGTAAGAGATGTACTGCAGCGCGTCTGCGACGCTCTGCGTAAGGTCAGCTTGGCTAATACGTGACATTGAAATTCGTTGAGCTAATTCCTACTAAGACTGCTATTCCAATGGTACAAGACGAATAAAGCACATGCCTGAATCCGATCAGTTCACACATGCAGAGCTTAATTTGCCAACAGGCAAAATCTCGTATCTTCAAGGTGGAGACGGTCCGTCGTTGATTTGTCTGCACCACAGCTGGGGCAATCCAGGAGTATTGGAACTGCACGAAAAGCTCGCAACCGAGTTCACGGTACTCGTGCCGGATATGCCGGGTTGGGGCGGATCAGAGAGACCGTTATGGGCGCGAACTGTTCGAGATATCGCGATTCTTGTTTCACACTTCGCAAATCACGTAACAGATTCCCCGTATCACCTTGTTGGCTTCGGGTTTGGTGGTTACGTCGCAGCGGAAATAGCGTCGATAAGCGAAACGACACTCGGCAGTCTAGTACTCGTCGGGGCGGTAGGTATACAACCGCGTGAAGGCGAGATCATGGATCAAATGATGTATTCGCATCGTCAGTACATAGAAGAGAGCTTCCGCGATCGAGACAGCTACGTGAGTCATTTCGGTGAGGAACCACCACAGGAAATGCGTGAGCTTTGGGATCATTCGCGCGAAATGACAGCACGGGTATCGTGGAAACCCTATATGTTCAATCGAAGACTCGGCGAGCTACTCAAGAACGTTTCCATTCAGACGTCACTGATCTGGGGAGAACACGACAAGGTCTCGCCGATCGACGTTGCCGAACAGTACCGCGATGCGTTGAGGAACTCGCACATCCACATCGTTAATAATGCTGGACATGTGGTCGAGATCGAAGCATCAGGAGAAGTGCAAGATCTTATCGTCGCACATTGTGGTGCACAACTAAACCAAGTTTCGCACGGAGGTTAGACATGTTCGTTGGTTACTTTACGGAGCGCCCGTACCAAGACCAGAGTTCTGGATACTTCGGCGCTACGGGACGAAGCATCACTGATTTGACCATGTCGAACAGTAGCTACGATCCGAAACTTGGCGCCGATCTTTACAACCGCTACCTCGACGAGAAGATCTTCGCTGAGGAGATGGGATTTGACGGCTTGATGCTCAACGAACACCATTCGACTCCGTTCTGCATGGGCGGTGTCATGAATCTCGAAGCAGCGATCCTCGCTCGCATCACACAACGAGCAAAGATCGTTCTCCTTGGCAACATCCTCCCTATCTGGGACGACCCGCTATTCCTTGCCGAGGAACTCGCTGAAATCGACATGATCAGTCGTGGTCGTTTAGTTACGGGTTGGGTGCGCGGAACAGGTCGCGAAAGTGTGGCACACAACGCAGCGGCGCCGTACAACTGGGAGCGTTTTCAGGAAGCGCACGACTTCATCATAGAGGCTTGGACACAACCAGGTCCATATCGATGGGAAGGCGACCACTACCACTTCCGATACGTGAACCCTTGGGCGCGCCCTTTCCAAGATCCGCACCCACCTATCTGGATTCCTGGAGTGATGAGTCGTAATACGGTGGCATGGGCGGCCAAACACCGTTACCCGTACGTCATGCTCGCAACAGAGCTTGAACCGACGCGTGAATCCTACGAGTACTACACCGAAGTCGCGAAGGAAGAGGGCTACGAAACTGGTACGCAACATCGAGGGTACCTATTCAAGGTTCACGTTGATGAAAATGAGAAACTTGCTGATGAAGTGGGTCGTAAATTCGTACAAGGCCCAAGCAATCCGTTTCTTGAGGGAAATCAAGGAACTGTTCGACCGTTTATCCAAAATCTGCCTGGATTAACCCAGCGTAACAACCTGCTTCCCACCATGCGGAGTTTCGCTGCAGCTGCATCACGTGGGCGCGCGGAACAGCATAAGGAAGAAGCGGCCAAAGAAGGTAAGAAAGTCGAACCTCCGAAACCGGACAAGCCTCGCGACACCTACGTTGATCAAACCGAGAAATACAGCATCATTTCAGGTACACCTGATACCGTGATCCCACGTGTACGTCACGTACTCGAGACACTTCGACCCGGTTCAATCTTCTTCTGGGATGGCGATGGTGCAATGTCGCACGATGATTCGATGCGCAGTTTGCGCTTAATGGGTTCAGAAGTCATCCCGGCTGTACGGGAAATGGCGAAGGAACTTGACCTCAAAGGTCCCTTCGAAGTAGATCCACAGACCAACAAACCGATCGAAAACGGCGATGACACGGCAGAGTCCGAGGAATCCAAGGACGCGTCTTAGCTAGCTCAGATGGACGCCATCGCCGTCATCGGTGGCGGACCCGCAGGTAGTACGATCGCCGCGTTACTCGCACAACGCGGATTTGACGTTCAACTTTTCGAAGCAACGCGTTTCCCGCGACCTCATATCGGCGAATCGCTACTGCCAGCAACCATTGAAGCGCTTGAACTGACCGGTGCAGCCGAAAAAGTGCGCTCCGCTGGCTTCACCGTTAAGAACGGTGCCACCATGGCGTGGGGTAAAGACCACGAGCTCTGGACTTGGTACTTTCGGGAAACTAATAAGAAACAACCACACGCGTATCAGGTCAATCGTGACGAGTTCGATCAGATCTTGCTTCAACACGCAAATGATTGCGGCGCTCAAGTGCACGAAGATACACATGTCGACAAGGTGTGTTTCGAAGGCGTTGATGCCATTGGCGTGGAAATCGAAGGTGAGATCCACCCAGCTTCATATGTGATTGATGCGACAGGCCAACACTCGCTCGTCGCGAGACAACAAGACGCAAAATCGTGGGACGAGGACTTCCGAAATCTCGCGGTTTATCGATATTACCGCGGTGGCACCCACATGCCGGACGATGCGTCAGGCAATATCCTCGTGGAATCAGTCGTGGATGGCTGGCTGTGGAAGATCCCGCTGAAAGATGGAGTATCGAGCGTCGGCGTAGTTGCGGATCGAGACAGTGCGATGCACGCGATCCGTGCGAAATCGCTTGAGTCTTGGTTCGAAGACGTGCTCACTTCTTCCGAATATACCTCTTCATTTCTAGCGCAAGCTGAAGCCGTCGGTCCTTGCACCGCGACGCGCGACTGGTCCTACCAAGCAAGCCAATTCACTGGACCTCGGCATTGCCTCGTCGGCGACGCGGCATGTTTTATCGATCCTCTATTCTCCACCGGTGTACATCTCGCTATCTATAGCGCAGTGATCGGAGCTGCGTTAGTCTCAACAACATTGAGTACTCCAAACTTAGCCTCGTTAGCAGCTGAAGCGTTCGAGCGGGAATACCGTCAACATTACGGTCACTTTCGAGAACTGGCACGGTTGTTTTATGGTTCTAATCGCTCGGTCGATTCGTA
Source organism: Candidatus Azotimanducaceae bacterium (assembly GCA_965220235.1). Taxonomy (GTDB): domain Bacteria; phylum Pseudomonadota; class Gammaproteobacteria; order Pseudomonadales; family Azotimanducaceae; genus Bin55. The sequence goes on from OZ244815.1 coordinate 2,141,061, forward strand.
CTTTTGGAAAGCACGTCAGATTACCGGCGAGGATCAGTATTCGCCTCGTGCGGCATTTGTCCGCGCAGTATCTGGTCAAACAGGCAGTGGGTATGAGCGAACCACACTATCCCATGGAGTTTTACCAGAGAACTTCATTGACGCACTAGATGATGTTGAATCACATCGCCAGAGGCGACGCACATTGCTACGACATCTTACAGAATCCTCCCTGCTTGCAGTGTCAGATACCGTAGAGATTGAAAACGTGGCACTATTTAGTGGCGACGCATATCAACCAGGACAAGCCATACGGCGCGAAGGCTTGGACGACATTCCCGTCTCGTCGTTTGTAAATGACGTACTTAACTTCATCCGATCAAATCCGAGTACCCAATCTGCAATAACGTCCGCGCTAATTAACAAAGGTTGGTCGATTGAAGTCGTCAAGGATTCTCTCAAGCCTACTGTAGATTTATTGATTGTGGAGGGCGTTATCGAGTTACGATAAACGATTTGAATATCTACTCCAGCTGTCTTCAGAGCAAAAGTTGTGGTTTACCAGCTTGACGATATCAGTCTTTCAATAGCGACGTCACACGGAGCGGCTGAGTGCGTCGATACAAATTTAGACTCATGCAATAGGCATGTTGAATTTCGAATAGGTTTTAGTAGAAACACGAGTATTTCGATGTCAAGCACATTAAAGGTTGAGAGATGGGATCATGGCCTTGCTATACGGATCCCTAAAACTGTCGCGGACCATTGCACGATCAAAGAGGGTTCTTCGATGACGATGGAAACTCCGCCCGGTTAGTTATTGATCTATTGCCGAAAGTACAAACTTGAGGGATTAGTGAGTCAAATCACGCCAGATAATCGACATCCCGAGACTGATTGGGGCGAACCACAAGGCGAGGAAGTGTGGTAGCCGACGAGTATGTACCCGACCGGAAACAAAGTATCGTTAGACTTCACAGGTAAGAACGTCCGGTTACAAACGAAAACTGAGGCAAGCTAGCCGAAGTAACTACCACCATCGGTATTACGCAGTTTGTCGCGTGCGATCACCATGCGATGAACTTCAGAAGGTCCTTCACCAATACGTTTCACTCGAAGTTCTCGATACCATCGTTCAAGTGGCATTTCTTGCGCCATGCCCATACCACCGAACATCTGCATCGCGCGATCCACAACGCGTCCGGCTGTTTCAGTCGCGACGAGCTTGCAGACTGAAGCGTCGACTTTTCCAGGTTCGCCTGCGTCAACTTTCGACGCAGCGTCGTACACCAATAGACGCGCTGCCTTTAGTTCGACTTCCGAATCTGCGATCATCCATTGAATGGCTTGCTTATCAGCTAGCATCCCGTCACGTGTCGGACGTTGCTTCACCCAACCACACGCCATGTCAAGCGCTTCCTGTGCAATGCCGACGCATCCCGCCGCATAAGGAATTCGGGCATCTACGAGCCAACGTTGCGCGACGCCGAATCCTTGGCCTACTTCACCAAGGACGTTTTCGGCAGGAACTTCACAGTTGTCAAGCACGATTTCATAGGGAGAAAGTGCTCGTATCACTTTGATTTCATTGAAAGAAATGCCTGGAAACGTCGGTTCAACGATAAACGCGGTGATCTGAGGAGGGTTTCCTTCAGCTCCGTCTTTCGTCTTCGCAAAGATGATGCCGTAGTCCGCACCACCGGCGGCCGTGATCCACATCTTCCTTCCGTTTAAATACCAGACATCACCCTCCTTGCGTGCTCGCGTCGAGATGTTGTTCCGTGGATCCGAACCGCCGGTCGGTTCGGTGATCGCAACGAATGCGCGTTTCCTACCATCGACGCAAGGAATCCCGTACTTTTCGATTTGTTCATGTGTTCCAGACCAGATTACGTTAGGAGGGCCTCCTCCGAATACACCAAGTGCTGGAGCGTAAGCGCCCAATCGACATTTCGCAGACTCCTCCGCAATCACGACCCGCGTCAGAGCGCTCACCGGATTTCCGCCATACTCCGCAGGGACGGACAAACGCGTCAGTCCCATTTCTTCGGCTTTCGCTTTGAGTAACGCCCGATCTTCGCTACCACAACCGGTCGCGTTGTATGGGAGCTTGTCTTCAATAGGCTTAACGTAGTCATGCATAAATCGACGGATTTGATCACGTAACAGATTCAATTCCTCTGTCTGATACGCTTCGATGACGTCGCTCATGTATTTGTTCCTCGTTAGAATCTCGCGGGTTTTTAACTCTGCAACGATACACGTTCACTAATTTCGAGACACGAACATTGAAGATCTATCACGTAAAAGGCACTCGATCCATCCGCGTTATCTGGTTATGCCATGAACTCAATTTACCTCTTGACATCGAGACCATTCCAACTTTTGATGCCGCGTTCAAATCATCGCCTGAATGGCGAGCCAAGTCGCCAACAGGCAAAGTACCTGTGCTCGAGGACGGGGACATTACGATGTACGAATCGGGCGCGATGGTCGAGTACATCCTTGACAGATACGGTCCCGGCGATTTAGTCCCGACCGACCAGACAGATTTGGCGTTGTACTACCAATGGTGTTGGTTTGCCGAAGCAACGTTCGCTCGTCCATTAGGCGACATCATGCACAACACCGTGATCAAACCACCGGAAGAACGAATCGCTGCGGTCGTCCCTGATGCCGCGCAGCGTGCTAGGTTGTGTTTAGACGGAGTTGAGCGCTGTATCGAGAATCAGCCGTATCTTCTTGGCGGTAAATTCTCCGCCGCGGACATCATGATGGGCTATTCGATGATGCTCTCTGGAAGAACTGGCGTGCTCACGGATGATCATCCCAATTCACAGCGTTATTACGCTCTACTTCAGGAACGGGACGGTTTTAGAGTTGCTCGTGAGGCTTAATGCCTAAGCGTTCCTTGAGTTCGCGAACGATCTGACCGTGTGCGGTCGCGTCCAGTTTGTAGACAAACGGAATTAGCAAGAGCGCTAGATTGGCGACGAACGGAATCACGGCGATACACAACAAGATGCCTCCAAGAACCTCAGCGGACTGTGCTTGATTGGCAACAAACCCTGTTAGTGCAAGAACAGCCGGTATCGCTGTACCTGCAACCGCCTTCCCTACCTTCTGGAAAAAACTAGCAGTAGAGTAAATAACGCCGTCTGCACGGACGTCGTGTGCATGCTGAGCGTATTCGATCGTATCCGCGAGCATCGCCCAACCCAACACCGCGATTGGAGCGCCACCGATCGCCATGATGCAACCCCATACATACACCATCGTGACGTTCGAAGGGTCGTTGAAGTAGAAACCAACTGCACCAATCATCGCCACAATCGCTCCAATCTGTACCGTCGCACCTTTCCCGAAACGTTTCGTCAAGAACGGAACAAAAATCAACCCGATGAACATAACTGCCAACGTGATTGAGAAGAAACTCGTTACAAGCTCCGGTCGTTCCACCGTGTATTTGAAGTAATACGGCGCGACCGTTTGTCGGAACGTGAATGCCAACATACCGAGAATGAACAACGAAATGACGATCCACAAAGGCGAGTTTCGAAACAACGCCTTCATCGCGTTAGGTAGGGAGATGCGCTGTTCTGGGAGAGCAAGGTCTGTCCGCTCTTTGGTACCGCCAAACGACCACCACAAAAGTAACGTGCCGATAACGCCATACAAAATCATCGTGTATTGGAATCCAACTTCGATACCGAAGTAGTGAACGAGCGGCATCATTCCCAACGTTACGATCATTGCCCCAGAAAACGCGCCACCCATACGCAACGACGTAAGCGTCGCGCGTTCGTCATGGTCATCGGTTAAAACACTCGTCATTGCGGCATATGGAATCGTCACGACCGTATAGATCACACCGAATAGAACGTAAGTGACATACGCCCAGATGATCTTGCCTGTTTCGTTGAAATCAGGAATTGTGAACGTAGCAATCGAAATAACGGCTAACGGGATGGCGCCGAATGCCAAGTACGGTCGAAATCGCCCCCACCGAGATCGCGTGTGATCGGCAAGGTAACCCATGAAGGGATCGGTTACCGCATCAACAATTCGTGCAACAAAGAAAATACCTGCCGCAACAGCCGCGGAAATGCCGTAAAAATCGGTATAGAAATACAATAAAAACGACAACGTCGACATGAAATACAGGTTGATACCTGCGTCGCCGACAGCGTAAGCCAAACGCGAACGAAACTTCATCATGTGTAAAAACGCTGTCCTTTTGTGCCGTCTATGCTGCGATCAGGTGCGCAATGCTAGGCATTTCTCCGCGCATGTATTTGATTAAGTGGAAGATTCACCCATGCTAATTCGGATCGTTCATCCATCATGTTGAGAAAAATCGCCATCGGGCTCATCGTCGCGCTGGTTCTCGCGTTGGTCGTGATTTACTTCATGTGGCCAGAAGAACCGCCGGTTGAGTTACCGAATGTTGCCGAACCCACAACGAGCCGTCTGACGACTGAAGGCGAATACGTGGGGTTTATGGATTCAAATGGCGCACGTGCATGGCTAGGGATTCCCTTCGCTGCGCCGCCGGTTGACGAACTCCGATGGGTCGAACCGCAGCCACCGGAACCACATTCCGGTATGAAACAAGCACTAACGTTCGGGGATCCTTGTGTGCAATTCGCGAATCCAACGCTTCGCGCACACGATGAGTCCTCGCAAGGAGTTGTTGGTAATGAAGATTGTCTTTATCTGAACATTTGGTCGCCCCCCAACAGTATCGATGCACCAGTCATGTTTTGGATTCATGGAGGTGGGAATTCCGTCGGTGAAGCAGGTACCTACAACGGGTCCGTCATAGCAGACACTCACAAACTCGTGGTCGTTACAACGAACTATCGACTGGGTCTCATGGGTTGGTTCAATCACCCAGACTTGCTTGCGGTTAGCGAACAATCAAGCGGGAATTTCGGCACTTTGGACCTCATCCGTGCACTGGAGTGGGTGCGCGCGAACATCCGAAGTTTCGGCGGTGATCCAGATAACGTCACTGTGTTTGGCGAGTCGGCGGGAGGGTACAACACCTTAGCACTCATGGCATCACCGCAAGCGAAAGGACTGTTTCATCGAGCAATCTCACAGAGTGGTGGCTTTGATGCTATTGATCCCACCGAAGGATACGAGCTCGTAAGCAACAACGGTCATGCTAATAGCGCCCGAGAAATTGTCAATCGGTTGTTGGTCATCGACGATTTAGCATCTAACGAAACGGAGGCATCTGCTCTACAAAGCACTTGGAGTCCGCCGGAATTAGCTGAGTACCTTAAATCGAAACCGGCTTCAACGATCTACGCTACGCTCAATACCGATGGCGGTTTTGGAATGATTGAATTTCCTGCTGGCTTCGGCGACAACATGGTACTACCGATGGGATCCGTTGAGGAGATCTTTAGCGACGCGAGTAACTACAACAATGTGCCAATTATCCTAGGTACAAATCGTGACGAGCCGACTCTATTTATGCTCCAAGATCCCGAGTACGTAGACTCTGTACTAGGGATATTTCCGTCCCTGATAGACGAAAACGACTACCGACGCGTTGTGTATTACGGTGCTCAGGCATGGAAGGTTCGAGGCGTCGACCAGATTGCAACGATTATGACGGCAGGCGGACACAACGACGTCTATGCCTATCGGTTCGACTGGGACGAAGAAGCAAGTTCCATCTTTTTTGATTTGCGGGTAGCACTAGGCGCGGGCCACGCAATGGAAATTCCATTCGTTTTTGGGAGTTTTTCCGGTGACAACATGCTGGCAGGTTTTTATCCAAACGACGAAGCGCAATTTGCACTGAGCAAGAGCATGATGTCCTATTGGGCGGAATTTGCCTATAGTGGCAATCCATCTCAAGGGCGGGACGGTAAAGAGGTCGAATGGACGCCTTTCGGAACAAACGACCTGACTACGATCATCCTCGACACCGATGCAGACGGCGGCATCCGAATGATGGGTGAAGTTGTGACCTACGAATCCGTTAGAGACGAATTAGTCAACGACCAATCATTCAATGACAACGACCTTCGCTGTCGAACATACATTAGGAACTTTCGAGACACGCCGGTATATAGCGAGGACGACCTTAGGAAGATGGACTGTGATCACATCGACCCAGACCAGGTCACCTGGTAGTGTCCGGTTGAACTACCACGTATCGATGTAAGGACGTTTCTTCGTTTCTCTAGGTACTGACTCCGGCAGGCTGTTCATTCCGCGCACGATCCAGCTTCTTGTAGCCGCTGGATCGATCACATCGTCGACACCGAAGAATGTCGCGGAATTTACGGCTTTTGCACGTTCGTACGAGCTCGCGACCATATCGTCAAAACGCTTGATTCGTTCTTCCGCCGTTTTAAGTTCCATGAGCTCATTGCGATAGCCTAATTTCACCGAGCCTTCAATGTTCATCCCCGCGAATTCCGCAGTCGGCCATGCAACGCAAAAAAACGGTACAAGTGACGACCCGCCACACATGGCTTGAACACCCAGACCATAGGCTTTTCGAATAATGACACCAAACATCGGAACCGTGAGGTTCGCGCCGGTGTTGAACAACCGACAAGAATGACGCACGAGCGCTGTCTTCTCGACTTCAGGTCCCACCATGATGCCCGGACAGTCCATGACGCTGATCACCGGAAGATCGAACGCGTCGCAAAGCTGTAGAAAGCGCGCAGCCTTGTCTGCACCATCCGTATCGATCGCACCCGCTAAATGGTGAGCGTTGTTCGCGATCAGACCAAAGGGTTTTCCTTCGATCCTTAAGAAGCACGTGACGATACCAATTCCAAAGTTCTCACGCACTTCCAGTACAGAGTCAACATCCGCCAGTGTATGAATGACGTCTCTCACGTTGTACATTCGAAGTCGATTCTCGGGAACGACATGCCGCATCTTCCGTTGATCTGGCGCTTCCCATTCGTCGATCGATCCTTGGAAGTACGAGATGTACTTCTTCGCCGTCTTAATTAACTCTTGCTCGTCATCAACGATGATGTCAACCACTCCATTCGGCACCTGGAAGGACATCGGGCCGACTTCCTCTGGGGTGTAGATACCTAGACCGCCGCCTTCGATCATCGCGGGTCCACCCATCGCGATCGTCGACTTCTTGGTTGCGATGATCACATCGCAACATCCCAGTAATGCGGTGTTACCAGCGAAACAACGACCGGAATTGACTCCAACCAGCGGTACTCGCGCTGATAGTTTCGACCATTGGGTGAATGTGTACGTGTCCATGCCGACGCCGCCACTGCCGTCAGTGTCGCCTGGACGGCCCCCACCGCCTTCGCTGAACAGAATCACCGGTAGCCTAAACCGATTCGCGAGTTCAAAAATGCGATCCTGTTTGTAGTGATTCTTATGACCTTGCGTACCTGCAAATACCGTGTAGTCATACGCTACCGCTACACATCTTGCGTCTTGATCGGGAAAGAGGTTTGAATTGACCGTTCCCACACCGCAGATCAATCCGTCCGCGGCCGTGTTTTCTCGCAACCACTGCTCTGTGCGACGCCTCCGCTGAGCGGCTAAGACTAGCGGTCCGTATTCGATAAAGCTGCCTTCGTCACAGAGGTCGTTGATGTTCTTGCGTGCAGTCTGTTGACCTGTTCGCTCGCGGCGCTCCATGGCTTTTGGACGGTTTTCGTCATAAATCCATTTTCGTCGCTCGAAGGTTTCCTGGAGATCGCCACGGATGTGATCAAGGTCTAGTTCCTCGCTCGCTTCAATTCCAGAGACATCTACGTCTGCTGCTTCGACGAAAACCAGTGGGTGCCCTTCTTGAATGACGTTACCTACTTCGACATCAACTCGTCGAACGATCCCGCTGACGCTGGCACTGATCACGTGTTCCATCTTCATGGCTTCCATGATGACCAGTTCTTGGTCAGCAGCGACAGCGTCGCCTTCTTGAACCTTGACGCTGACAATCGTACCTTGAATCGGAGCTGGTTGACCGATCGTACCGTCGGGACCGAGTAAATCGACTTCGTTTACCAAATCCTCTTCTGCTGAAGCCGCTTCCGCTTTCGCCTGTTTTATCGCGTCGGCGTACTCGAAAAGTGCTAGAGGATCGCGCGAATCAACCTGACCACCCGCTAATCCGCTAGAGGTGCCATCAGTTCCGATGGTAGCGTCCTGTGAAGCAAGTGCACTTTCGGCAAGTTCCGTGACGTTCAGATCCACCCAACGCGTGGTCACGTCACCGTTCCGAAATGCTTCGGAACTTACGATTTCGCGCACGAAATCAAGATTTGTTCGGATACCTTCAACGTGACAGTTTTCAAGCGCTCTCTTCGCTCGTTCAATGACCACACCTAAATCGTCCGAACGGCTCGATACGATGACCTTGCATAACAACGAATCAAAATTCGGTGACGTGGTGTAACCACTGTATCCAAATCCGTCAACGCGGATTCCAGGACCTGTTGGCATTTCATATCGCGAAATCGTGCCTCCGGAAGGACGTACTTCGCCTGACGGGGTAATCTCTTCCATATTGACACGACATTGAATGGCGTAGCCCGTCGTGCCGTGTTGCGACCAGCCATCTAAATGCAAGTCATCAAACGTTTCACCACCAGCGAGACGGAGTTGAGTTTGAACCAGGTCCAACCCCGTCACCATTTCAGTAACAGTGTGTTCGACCTGGAGGCGCGCGTTTGCTTCGATGAACGCGAAACTCTCTTGGTTCTCAGCGTCCACCAGAAACTCGAAGGTGCCTAGACTCCGATAGTCCAACGACTCGGCGATTCGAACAGCACTTGCTTCTATGGCTTCCAGCGTCTTGTCAGGTATGCCAAACGCTGGCGCAACTTCAACGAGTTTTTGATGGCGACGCTGCGCGCTGCACTCACGCGTGTGAAAATCGACCGCATGACCATGTCCGTCGCCGACGATCTGTACTTCGATGTGCCGCGCATGTTCGATTAGTTCCTCTACGTAGAGATCTCCGTTGCCAAATGCTGCTTTCGCTTCTGATTGACATCGTTCATACGCCGCCTCGAGATCCTCAAGCGCAGACACGACTCGAGTCCCTCGACCACCACCGCCGGCGATCGCTTTGATCATGATCGCCTTGTTCTGTCCTAGCGATTCAAAAAAGCGCTTGACGTCATCAACTGAAGTCGGTCGGTCGGTACCTACAACAACAGGAACACCAGCATCGACTGCGGATTTACGCGCTTGTGATTTATCCCCGCACAGAGCAAGTGTGGTCGGCGATGGCCCCACGAAAACTAACCCCGCGTCTTCGACCGCTTCAGCGAATTTCGCACTCTCCGACAGAAATCCGTAGCCGGGATGGACTGCGTCGCAATTCATCTCCTTGGCGGCGGTAACGATCTGACCGATATCTAAGTACGCCTCGACACCAGTACGTTCAAGTGCATACACGGCATCAACCGATTTCACATGAAGACTCTGCGCGTCGTCTTTTGAGTGGATTCCGACGGAAGAAATCGCGAGATCGCTGGCAGCTTGGGCGATTCGAATCGCGATTTCGCCGCGATTTGCGATCAGTAAGCGTTGAATAGGCATGGACGCACTGGTCGAAGAACAGGGCGTTCGATTTTATTTTGGGTGTGGTAAGACCAATCGTCTACGAAGTCTGTGTATTCCCGTACAGCACTTCAAAAATCAATCCCTTCACAGCTTCCGAGTTGACCTCATAGCCCACCGCCACTTTAGACGGTTTTCGACCGACCCGTTTCCGTTCGTCAACGACCGTCATGCCGCGGGTTAACGTGCCGTTAAGTTCGATCGTTACGTCGCGAGGAAGGAACACGAACAACTCTGGATGTGTCACCGCGAAGACTGCACACGGGTCGTGCATCGCGACCTCGGGTGAACCGGTGAGATCGCCTAGTCTCTCAATGATTCGAGCGAAGTTCTGGTCGATAAACTGCGTACGTGCGCTATCAGGCTCTGTACGATCTATTTCTTTAAGTTCCGTCTCCGAGATCTGAACTTGATGAGTGAGATTCAATCCATTCATCAACGTCTTGCCGTTCGCGCTAAAGACAACGTCGGCGGCTTCAGGATCGAAGTAAATGTTGAATTCCGCCGCCGCAGTGACATTCCCGCCATGTGGTGCACCACCCATCAGTGAAAGTCCCGCGATTCTGTCAAACCACGACTTATCTCGCGTCAACACCTGTGCAATATTGGTCAACGGTCCAACCGCAACCACCCATACGTCGGGATCAACAGCGTCGAGTAAATACTCTACTGCTTGATCACTGGTCTCCAAACGCGAAGGTTCCGGGAGGGGAATCCCGCCTAAACCGTCAGCACCATGGACCTCGCTCGCAAAAGCCGGTTCCGATGCAATTGGAGCCGCGGCCCCGCGATGGACCGGAGTCTCACTGCCAAGCAAATCACAAATACGGATCGCGTTCCTCGTAGCGTTTTCGATGCTCGTGTTACCAGCAACGGTCGTAATGCCTAAAACGTCTGCGAAGTGATGCGCAAGGATCAAAGCGATCGCGTCATCGTGACCGGGATCTGTATCGATGATGAGACGTGGTTTTTTCAAGATTGCATTTCTCAGTTTGTGTTAATGAGTGGATTGGTTATTTAGTAGCTAATTTCGAATTTTCATAGTTTTTCTCCGTATGTCCCACGTTTAATTTGCAATCTTGCCACTTATTCGACTAGCTCGAACTCTCTCGCGGCATGGTTCTCTCTAAATCAGATTAGTCAGTCATGAAAATCACGGAAATTAAGACATTTCACTGCCCTGCAGACTGGCGTCGATACCACTTCGTACGTGTTACGCTCGAGAACGGCATCATCGGTTGGAGCGAATACGACGAAGGATTCGATGTGGTTGGTGTTACCACGGCAATCGATCGGATGGCTGGTGCGGTCATCGGTCAAGATGCGATTAACCACGAAGGTATTTACGCTCGATTAGCGGCGACGGCGAGACAGTCTCTGCTCGGCGTGCTACCACGCGCCATCGGCGCAATAGAGAATGCGATCCTCGACGCCAAAGCTAAGCACTTCGGCGTGCCTTGCTACGAGATACTCGGCGGTAAGGTCAGAGATGCGATACGCGTGTATTGGTCTCACTGCGGTACGTGGCGGATTTCCCGACCCGATAAATATCGAACTGCCGTTCGCAATCTCGACGACATCCGAGCGTTGGGCCGAGAGGTCGTCGACGAAGGCTTCACAGCACTGAAAACCAACATCTTTCGACAGACCGATCAAGGTCTTGTTAATTGGGGACCGGGTTTCAATCGCAATGACGATCCATCACGTACGCCGCCTCGATATGTGTTGAATGGATTCGTCGAGTATTTAGAGGCGTTTCGTGAAGGATGTGGTCCTGACGTCGATATTCTGATCGACTTGAACTTCAACGCACGCACTGAAGGGTACTTGAGCATCCTGCGCGCCTTACAGGATCTAGATATCTATTGGATTGAGATCGATACGCCATATCCGAAAGCGCTCGCGACGATACGACAACAAAGTCCATTCACCATCAGTGGCTGCGAGTCACTCACTGGACTCGTCGAATATCTCCCATACTTTCAGGAAGAAGCGCTCGACGTGGCCATCATCGACATTCCGTGGATCGGCGCGTGGCAAGCATTAAAAGTCGCCTCGGCAGCTGACGCATTCCAAGTAAACGTTGCTCCGCACAATTACTACGGGCATCTATCGAGCATGATGAGCGCACACTTTTGTAGTGTTGTACCAAATCTGAAGATCATGGAAACAGATATCGACCGCGTTGAAGCCGATGCAACGATCTTCACGCATGAGCCAGATATCCGCGATGGCATGTTGCATATGCCTGATCGTCCTGGTTGGGGTACGGAACCCAATATGGACGTTTTAAGCGAGACGATGAACTAGCTAAAGAAGCGCCTGTGGGTACCCTACGTCACGCAGGTTCTTATTCGTCAATGGCGAACCGGTTATTCGACCAAAAGGCTTGGTGACAAGCAACACACACCTGGTATAGCTGCGCGCCCGCTTCGAATAACTCGGCACCATCACGATTGACTACAGACTGGCGTCCACGATCTGCCGCTGCGATCAGTGATTTGGAAAGTTCATTCCACGCTGGTCGATTTAGCGAATAACGCTCCTCTTGGAGTACCGCACTAAGCCGTGTGATCTCGTCTGCGGCGTCAATGACCTTCTGCCATCCTTCTTCGGTAGTCGGTGTTAGATCTGTAGTGCCTTCGTAGGTATCGATAAATCCAGCTGAGTCCCAGAATACTTCGGATGCGTCGTTAAGCAGAGGATCCATTACATGAGCTAGGGTCGGGACCTCTTCGATTTCAATCGTAGTCTTCTGAGAACACCCGTATACAAGCAGCAAGACGCAAACCAATCCACAAAACCCAATGCGGAGCACCATCCAATTCCTAATTTGCATCAACAATATGCGAAACACCAACAGTAGCAGACCTCATTATCGTAGCGTCGAACGCGAATCTCTGCTCTAAGGCGTATACGCGGGACCTGCTTTAGTCCCAAGTTGTGTACGCACGACTCGCCAGGCGTCATGAACGAAATCGACAAGAAGTGGACGTGTGTCGCGCGGATCGATGATTTCCTCGATACCGAATGCATGTGCATTACGAAACGGTGAAGAGATCGACTGAAGTCGTGCTTCAATCTCTTCGCGTTTGGCTTCCGGATCTTCTGCCGACTCAATGTCCCGCTTGTAGGCGATCGCCGTGCCTCCTTCGATATGCATGGAACCACCATGAGTCGACGGCCAGCAGTATCGTCGATAAAGCGTATCGCCGCCACGTTGATGCAGACCACCCGCAACACCATAGAGTTGCCGGACGACGAAACAGATGTATGGCATCCGGCTTCTTGCAAGTGTCGTCACGATACGTGCGCCTGCGCGAACAATCCCAAGTTTCTCCTGCGCTACACCTACCGAAAACCCCGGTTCGTCAGCGAAATAGACGAGTGGAAGATGGAACATATCGCAGAGCTCGATCAAGCGAATCGTCTTCTCACCTGCGGCGACGTCCATGGATCCACCGTTGTACTTCGGGTGATTCGCCATAACGCCGACAGGGTGTCCATCTACTCGTGCTAGACCCGTGATTCTTGCGCGACCGTAATACTCGCCGATCTCAAAAAAACTATCGCGATCCAACACCGCGTCGAGAATCTGGCGTGGCTCATAGATTTGACGCCGATTCCGAGGTACCATCGAAAGAAGCGACTCGTCGCGTCGATCGCTGGGATCGGATGACGGCTTCACTGGTGGTTCTTCCCACACATTCGATGGCAGGTATGAAAGAAACGTACGCACCTGTCGAATTGCATCCGTTTCGTCCTCAGCCAAATTCATGATCACGCCGTTCTTGACTTGAATCCGCTCGTCGCCTAGATCTTCTTTGCTGATCGTTACGCCTGTCGCTTGTTCGACAACCTTTGGTCCCGCAACAAACACTTGGCTCGTGTTCTTCACCATCACATTGAAGTGGCACAGACACGCCTGCACAGCAGGAAGCCCAGCTACCGAACCAAGTACAGCCGACACTACGGGGACATACTGGAGTAACTCAGCTGAGACGTTGGTGCCTGAATTACCTGGAAGGTAGGTTCGACCTATTTGCTCAAAGGTTCGCACACTACCACCGGTTGCATCCAGTAGTCGTACAAACGGAATCCGTGTTCGCAGCGCAAACGACTCCGCGTACCCACTCTTGTTTCCTACTGCCGCATCCGCAGCGCCGCCACGAATCGTGAAGTCACCACCAGCGACCGCGACTTTGCGTCCGTCGACTTTGACCGTGCCGATTACTGAGTTGGCTGGCTTCAGAGCTTTAACGCTCTCACTCTCCCACTGAGCCGTACCCGCGATGGCGCCTATTTCATGGAACGAATTAGGATCTTCTAACAAACTAATGCGTTCACGAACCGTGAGTTTTCCGCGACCGTGATGAAAGTCAACGCTGTCCTTCCCGCCAAGTTCTTTCGAGAAAGCAACTTGGCGTTTGAGTTCCTCGACTTCCTGCTGCCAGCTCATCGTGATGTCCTCATTACATTTGGTGGGTTATCTAGCCAACCCATCCCTGCGACAGACCGGCGATTATTGCACTTGCTGTCGGTGAGTTTGTACGTCTCGCAACTACCATTACTGACTTCCACTTCGTAATCTCACGTTTTCAATACATGACTTTTGAAACACAAGTCGCACAAGCAGTCGAGCAAATGCGCACGCAAGGTTTTGCGATCATCGAAGGATTGATATCTGAGGAACGTCTGATTCAAGCGGCGAGGGATGCTGAACCGCTGTTTGAGGAATCGCCGATCCAAAAGGACGGACCGAATGGTCCGATCTACGGTCGATTGTGCAAAGGTCTATTCAAAAAAACGAGAGTATTCGACGACCTTTACACCATGCCACTCGTTCTCGCCATCGTGGAAGCGGTGCTTACTTGGGAGTCAGAGAAGGATTACAAAGGAGTATGGGGTGGCGCTTTCCAGTTTGCATATTGCATGTTAAAGGATGTGGTACCTGGAGAGGGACCGCGCGAGTTTCATCAGGACGATGTACTCTACCCGATTCCAAAACCACATCCAGCTCTCGCGGTTAATACACTGCTCGCACTCGATGACTTCAAAGAAGAGACTGGAGCGACCTTAGTGGTTCCGAAAAGTCATACATGGACTGGACCTGTGTCGCAGAACCCAGACTATGAAGTCGTTGAGATGCCAGCGGGTTCGTTATTACTCCTCGACGGAGGGATCTGGCACAATAGCGGGACAAATACAACGCAAGACCAGCACCGTAAGGCACTGAACAGTTATTACAGCTCCCGTTGGCTTCGACCATTAGGCGGGCCGCACCTAGGGTTGTCGACGACGGAGCTCGAGGATGTGTCACCCGAATTACGTGCGATCATATGACACCCCGTCCTACGCTAGAACATGCGCAACAGAGTTCCACGATCACATCCGAAATGCTATACCGTCTTCGATTCGATCCAACCTAGAGCGTCCCTGCTCTTGCGAATAAGCTCACCGATGTGCGGTGGGTTCAGCGAGGGTCCGACCATCTGGCTCGAAATCTCTATCAAGTTAGGATAAATTTCGAAACTATGTATAAAAGTTAAGCAGTAATTCCGAACACTCGCATGAATACTTGTACCAAATCAGCTAGCTTATCCCATTTGCATATACCAATATAAATGGGTATATTTACAGACCTGAACGTACTAACAACTATTCGAGAGGCTCATCTTGAAATCTATTACAAAACGTCAGGCGGAAGTACTCGACTTCATTCGGACGTATCGCCAAGACAACGGTTATCCGCCGACGCGTCGCAATATCACGGATGAATTCGGTTTTCGATCACCGAACGCCGCTGAAGAACACCTTCGCGCACTCGATCGGAAAGGGTTCATTCAACTTCAACGAAATACCTCTCGAGGCATCATCCTTAAGGACTTTCAGAAGGAGTACCTCCCCATCATCGGTCGCGTTGCTGCGGGTTCCCCGATACTTGCTGAAGAGCATATAGAGCGTGAGAGTCTCGTATCTGGCGGAATGTTCGATCCACATGCAGACTATCTATTACGTGTGCAGGGAGAAAGCATGATCGAAGCCGGAATTTTCGACGGCGATTTGGTCGCGGTTCATAAGACTCACGAAGCGCACGACAATCAAATCGTCGTAGCACGCCTTGAGGAAGAAGTCACCGTCAAACGATTCAAGCGAGATCACGAAAATCGTGAAATTCACTTAGTTCCGGCGAATAGGGAATATCAAACCATCAAAGTCAACGAATCGTCGCCTGCTTTGCAGATAGAAGGGATTAGCGTTGGCTTGATTCGAATGCGACTATAGACGTATATCGCAAACTAAAGAAACACCCATTTCAGCAAGGCGTCGCGATCGCGACGCCTTGTGCTATTAGAACGCTACGAAAGTCTAGCTTCGTTTCGAAGCCTTCCTTTTCGCAGTTGATTTCCTCTTTTTAGGTGCGGGTTTGACTGCGTCCCATGCTCCGTTCTTGAAATATGCACGCCACCCAGTGTCTTTCTCATTCTTCATGGACGTCAGGTAATGCTCGCGAGTTCTGCGGGCGAAATGGACAAACGTGTCGTTGCCTTTCTCGTCTTCTCTTGGCGCGCTAAGCATGTAGCTGAATTTCGGGTCGATTTCGTTCGCGTGAGTTATTAGCTCTTTTACTCGAGGTTTTCGCATGACACGAACCTTTGGATATTTGCTGGCGCCAAGGAATATCCCTGCGCTACCTTCTCGCAGTACGAAGTAATCCTCTTCGTCCGGAACTTCAAGTTCCTCCATGTGGATGGGCGGCGCTGCTACTTCACCAGTTTTCAATATCTTTCGTGTGTTACCGCATGCTTCATTCGTACAGCTATAAAACGGACCAAAGCGACCGGTCTTGGCTTCCATGTCGTGGCCACACTTATCACACTCGATTAGTGGTCTATCCGATCCAGGGAGTTGGAATTCGCCTTCTTCAATCTCGTATCCTGGACAAGTCGGCGCATTTCCACAAACATGGAGCTTTTGCCCAGAGTTGATCACGAAACCGTCCATCGCACTTCCGCAAATACTGCAGTGCCGTTTTGCTAGTAAGAGACGACTTTCGTTTTCGTCGACTTCGACGTCATCGTCGGAGGAAGGTTTGTCAGTCGTTTCGTCTGCCAATAAATCCACGGTATTCCGGCAGCGTTCCTTTGGCGGTAATGAATAGCCAGAACAACCAAGGAACGTCCCAGTACCAGCAACTCGGATCGTCATCGGCCGATCGCACAAGTTACAAGGAATATTCGTCATGACCGGCTCGTTCGGACGCATACCCGCGTCTTTATCGCTTGCAGACTCAAGTTGGATGACAAAGTCGTCGTGGTACTCGTTAAGTACGTCCAACCAACCTTTGTCGCCAACCGCAACCTTATCTAAGCGTTCTTCCATCTCAGCGGTAAACTCGTAGCTGAGTAATCCTTGGAAACACTCGACGAGTCGATCAGTGACGACTTCCGCAATGCGTTCTGCGTAGAACCGTCGACTTTTTACGCTTACATAGCCACGGTCTTTAATCGTGGAAATAATTGAAGAGTAGGTGCTAGGTCGACCTATTCCACGTCGTTCAAGTTCACGTACCAACGCGGCTTCGTTGTAGCGTGCAGGTGGTTTCGTGAAGTGCTGCTTCTTTTCGAGTCCGACAAGCTTCAGATCCTCGCCTTCTTGATACTCCGGTAACTCAGGCTCTGCGTCATCTGAACGCGTTGCCGCTGAAACTCTTGTATGACCGTCGAACAACGTTCGTCGACCGGTTAAGCGGAGCTCGTACTTTTCAGCATTGACACCAACAGTCGTATTCTCATATCTCGCAGGAGTCATCTGAGAAGCTACGAATCGGCGCCAGATCAGTTCATATAGACGAGCCGCAGATTCACGATCTTGATTCGACATCCGTTGGGATTTCAATGCCGATATAGCATCGTTAGGTTCGGTGTTTACGTCACTCGGTCGGATCGCCTCGTGCGCTTCTTGCGCGTTCGATTTACTTTTGTATTGATTCGGTTTCGAAGGAAGATAAGGTTCACCAAACTTGCGATTAATTAGAGTCGCCGCACTCTCTCTCGCAGTTTCGGACACATTCGTCGAATCCGTTCGCATATAAGTGATCAATCCCGCCTCGTAGAGTCGCTGTGCGAACATCATCGTGCGAGCCACTGGATAGCCGAAACGACTCGAGGCGGCTTGTTGAAGCGTAGACGTTATGAACGGCGCGCTTGGCCTAGATTCACTATTCCGCTTGGTGATCGACGCAACAGCCAGATTAGATTCCTCAATGACCTTAAGAACTGCATCAGCCGCTTCTTCCGAATTTACTTCAAAACTGGCATCGTTTTCCCTATGTACCTGAAAACGTCGCGTCTCCCCATCGTTTTCCCGTTGAAGGTCCGCGAAGACTTCCCAATATTCCTTCGGGTTAAACGCTCGAATTTCACGCTCACGCTCGACGACAAGGCGAACGGCTACACTTTGGACGCGCCCCGCCGAAAGACCACGCGCGATCTTCTGGTAGAGCAACGGCGTTAGTTTGTACCCTACGACGCGATCGAGAAATCGTCTTGCTTGCTGCGCGTTTACGCGATTTTCATCGATATGGCCGCGCTCTGAGAAAGCTTGATGGATCGCCGATTCAGTAATTTCGTTGAATACCACCCGGACGAACCGGTCATCTTCACCACCAATGACTTCCTTCAGATGCCAAGCAATCGCTTCACCTTCTCTATCGAGGTCTGTCGCAAGAAAAACTAATGCAGCGTTCTTGGCTTCCTTACGAAGCTCGGCGACGACTTTCTGCTTATCCGGTAGGAGTTGGTAATTCGCTTTCCAATTCTTGTCCGGTTCAAGATTCAATCCCTTTGAAGGTAAATCTCGTACATGTCCGAAACTGGACACGACTTTGAATGTTTCAGGTTCAATATCTGTAGTCTGGTCGTCGTTATCTGAAAGACTGAGATTTTTCAAGTATCTTTCGATGGACTTGATTTTGCCAGGCGACTCAACGATTACTAAATTCTTTGGCATCCGTGCTAAAAACTATGCTCGAAGTAATGTTTCAATTAAAAAATGGTTCGATTACGAGGTAAGAACAAGCGCGATTTTAGAACCATTAATGGAATGTGACACTAATTTGTACTCTAATCACTATCGGTATTCACGTCGTTGAGGGATAGATTCAACTCGCACAAAGACTCAAGTGAGGATGTTAATTCGGTTAAAAAAGTGCCGTCTACGACCGCGTCCTTGGATTCAATTCCAATCCAACTAACCCCGGCTTCGTGGCTCACTACACTCTTGCAGGTTCTCGGCATGTCCGCGATATTCGCCGCTACGGATCCCCAGTAGCTCGCGTCCGAAAGTTGCACACTACTCAGCTGGTCATCACGCAACAACCAGCCGGGAATCGGCAATTGGGATTTCTTGTAACGCATGAGCTGCCACACCGGCGGATTCTGAGGAGCGCTCGAATACTGAAGGTCGTATACAACGCAAAGATCACCACGTTGGCGGACTTTTCCGCCTGAAGTGACGCGATCTTCTGCATCAGCATCAAGGTCAGGGATCGTACTTGAAGAGGTGAATACCCCTTGACGACGAGCCTCCAAACGTAATTGGCTGACGCGTCTCTGAAACTTCGATGGAATCACGTAAGCGACGCCGCCGAATGCCACCAGTAACAAAACTGCGATGATCAGCCAATCCAATATCAAATTCCTATGTCATATGTGCAGGAACACATCACTAGCGATTCTAGTATCCTAGATAGCACCGATCATGTTCTGTTTACGTTATAGGTGAAATTCGCTTTATGAACAGTTGCGTCTTCGACACATCCAAATTTACAATAAGCAAAACGTGAATGTTCCGACGCTATGAGCCTTTATTCTCGAGTACTCGTTGCGGTTGACCTCACGGACGACTGCAAGCTTGTCGCGGATCGTGCGAATGAAATCGCTCAGATGAGTAAAGCAGATCTGCACCTAATTCATGTGATCGAACCCATTACGCTGTCGTACGGTGGCGACATTCCGATGGATGTTTCAGCGGTGCAGGAGTCCATCACCGACCAAACCGAGGCATATATCGCGACCTTCGCTTCTGTTTACGGTATCCCGTTCGATCATCAGCACCTGGTCTACGGACGACCAGAGCGCGAGATTCATCGGTTCGCTATGGAGAACGACGTCGATTGCATCGTCGTAGGCTCTCACGGACGGCACGGATTGGCGCTGCTCTTTGGTTCAACGGCAAATGGCGTCTTGCATGGTGCACCATGCGACATCATCGCCGTTAGGGTTGGCGTTAAATCGGATTCAATGCACGCGATCTAACGCCCACTAAAAGTCCAATAAAGAGCTCATTGACGTAGCGTTCCAGATGCTAAGCGAAGAAGGCGATCACAATTCAGCGCTTCACGCGTAGACCGTTAGCGCAGAGTCAGTCAATCAAACAAAGACCGTTAGATCTGTTACCTCCGTTCTGGTTTATTTAGCGCAATAACTAGATTAACGCGTTAAACGGCTAAAATCGCCCAATAAGTGTCACTGGAACAGACGCAACATACCTGAGCAAGACAGAGTACACGGATGTCTCGTAATCTTCGCTTATTCGAAAAGTGCTCCCACCAAATGCAGTCATCTCAACGTAGTCGGTTGGGAAAGATCGCGTCTCTATATTGGGATTCACTATTGAAGAGACCGCAACGGGCCCAATTGATTCGACGAATCGCCACTTTAGCGTTACTCGGGCTCGCCTCATTCAGCAACGTCGGACTTCATGCTAGTTGGTATGAGGATCGCCAACTCTACAAGCAAGCGGTCACCGCGCTGAGGGCAAACGAGTTAACTAAGTTTGAAAGGCATGTAGAGGAGCTGGGAGACTATCCGCTTGTCCCGTACCTCCGATACCTCAGAAGCCTTAAACAGTTAAGCCGAACGAATGCCGCAGAAGCCGTCGCGTATCGCGATGCGATGAGTGAATACACCTTTGGCGATCGCTTTATGGCGCAATGGGTTCGCATTCAAGGAAGACGTGGCCGATGGCAAGATTACGTTGATCATTACCAATCCTCTAGCGACATCGTCGATCAATGCCTATACGCACTCGCGTTGATCCGGACCGGCGATAAACGATCTGCGTACGCGCAACTGCCTCAGCTTTGGAACGTAGCAAAGAGCCAGGATGAAGCCTGTGATCCAGCGTTCGATATCTGGATACGCGATGGCGGAATCTCATCTGAGCTTGCGTGGGAACGCATGAAGAAAGCGTTAGACGCCGGGCAGTATCAGCTGAGTCGTTACATCATGCGGTTTATGTCAGCGGATGCCAAACCAAGCGCCGAAACGATGTACGCCGTTCGTCAGAATCCCAAAATCGTTGCGAATCTGAACCGGTTTCGTGACGACCGCTGGGGAAACGATGCTCTCCTATACGGCTTAGGCAGACTCGCGCGAACTGACTCGACTCGAGCGTTCTCCCTGTGGCAGCAGCATTCCAAAGCCAGAACATTCGATGAGTATCAGACAACATCTTCGATAAGCAACCTGTATTTGTGGCTTGGACTAGAAGGCCACGTCGGTTTGCCTCGACGAGAAGGCATTTCGACGAGAGCGTTAGAACGCATGATTCATAGTGCAATTTCGAAAAATGCTTGGCAGGAGGCAGATTTCTGGATCCGCCAGCTTCCGGAAGCGGAAGTCGCGAAATACCAATGGCGCTACTGGGGAGCCAAAACCGATAAAGCGCTTGGGCGGGAAACTTGGAATGAAGCTCTACAGTCACTAGCTAAGGAGCGAACCTATTACGGATTCCTAGCGGCTCAAGAGCTCGGTCTACCCGTCAGCCTCAACGAACAAAGCTATCAAGGTGACGAGGAACTCGAAGAGAAATTAGCTGGCAATCCACATGCGCGCATGGTTCTCGAATTCTTCGCAGTCGGAGAACCGGCAAACGGTCGTCGGGAATGGCGGAAATTGGAGGAATCGCTGACCGACGAAGAAAAAATGGTCATGATCAACTGGTTTAACGAATTCGGTCTCTCTAATGAAGCGATCTTCGCAGCAAATCGCGGCGAAATGTTGAACTTTCTCGAAGTGCGCTTCCCGACACCATTCCTAAGCTACTTCAAGAAAGGTGCATTCGTTGCGGATGTACCGTTGTCCTTCCTGCTTGCGCTTTCTCGACAGGAGAGCGCATTTGACCACAGAGCGATTTCGCGTGCTGGCGCACGAGGTTTGATGCAGATGTTGTTATCTACCGCACGTGCAACTGCTCGGAGTCACGGAATTTCGAGACCCACCAATGAGTCGTTACTTGATCCGCGCAGAAACATCGAACTCGGTTCGTTGCACATTGCCGAACTATCGTCTGAGTTTTCAAGCAATCGAATTTTGATCGCGGCGTCATACAACGCAGGCAAACACAGAACTTACGCGTGGTTACGAGACTACAAAGTTCAGGACACGCCGTCGTTCATCGAGATCATTCCGTTTCGGGAAACTCGTGAATATGTCAAAGGCGTACTTGCGTTTGCCGTGGTCTATGCAACACGAAATGGCAATAACGTCCAACTCCTAGACCAACACGAACTTCAACTGCCGACTCATTTATTCAATTGATTGACATTGGTGCCAACCTCACTGACAAGTCGTTCCGTAATGACTTAGGTGAAGTCGTTGAACGTGCAGTTAGGGAAGGTGTCGAGCACATCGTCGTTACTGGTACGAGTGAATCAGCCAGCCATGACGCTGCAACAATCGCCGCACAGTTTCCGGAACGACTGACCTATACGTGCGGTGTACATCCGCATCATGCGGACGATGTAACAGAAACCTGGCTCGATACCATCACTGCGATCGCCCACCAGGGCGCAGCTGCGATTGGTGAGACCGGACTCGACTTCTTTCGAAATTTCTCGACACAAGCAAACCAACGCAAAGTGTTTCAAGCACAGCTTGAACTTGCTGCGAATCTAGAAATGCCGGTGTTTGTGCATGACCGTGATTCAAACGGCGAAGTGCTAGACATGCTACGGGAATACGCGCAAACGGAAGTCGTTGTACATTGTTTCACCGGGGACGGCGACTTGCTCGATGCCTACCTCGATATCGGTTGCCACATCGGTATCACGGGATGGATTTGCGATCCTCGTCGGGGTGCGGAACTAGCAGACATTGTGAGTCGTATCCCTGACGAACGACTCATGTTAGAGACCGATTCCCCCTATTTGATGCCGAAAACAATCGATCCAAAACCTCAAACCCGTCGAAATGAACCGATGAATTTGAAGTACGTGAGAAGGAAAGTTGCGGAAGTCCGAAACCAGACTGAAGCACACGTTGACCGTATAACCACCGAGAATGCCAAGAGGTTCTTCCGCTTCGAAGAAATTAGTCACTCAATGCGTGTATAAACTTTTTGGGTAGGTTGTCTTAATAAAAGCAGGTCCATATGTCTCAGTTTGAATCTATCACATACGAAGTCGAAGACACGCTCGCGGTCGTCACGCTTAATCGACCAGAGAGCATGAACGGTATCACGAATCAGCTGATGCGGGAACTGTGGGAATGCCTAAGCGAAGCAGCAAATGATGCGAGTACGCGTGTATTGCTCTTCACCGGTGCAGGCCGTGCGTTCTGCCCAGGCGTTGATCTGAAAGCGTCAACAAGTGGCGCGAAGCAGGAACCGAATCGGAAAGAGTATTTCCACATCACTTCGCTTCTCCACGAAATGCCGAAAGTCACCATCGCCGCTATCAATGGCGCGTGTGCGGGTGCCGGATTTGGTTGGGCGTGTGCGTGTGATCTTCGCTACGCAAGTGAACGAGCCGTATTCAACTCTGCATTCCTCGGTGTGGCCATTTCCGGCGACATGGCAGGTCCTTGGTTACTACCACGCATCGTTGGAGCAACCAAAGCACGAGAACTATTCTTCTCAAGTCAGAAGTTTCCCGCTGATGAAGCGGAGCGGATTGGTCTGGTTCTAAAGACGTTTCCAGAAGACACATTCCGTGACGAAGTAAAGGAACTTGCCGTCAATTTCTCGAAAATGGCACCCCTCGCCATCGGTGAAATGAAGCGAAATTTCATCGATGCCGAAAACATGCCGCTCAGATCGTATATCGAACTGGAAACAGAGCGCCATACACGCACGGGTGCGAGTAATGACTCACGCGAAGCTATGCGTGCGTTCGTTGAGAAACGCGAACCGGTGTTTCAAGGTAACTGACAAGCGACGTCGCAACAGTTGCCAGATCAGAAAAACGATTAGCGACCAGAGAAAAGCATCGCGGCTTCCTCTGCGCTGAATGGCCAGATTAGTGAGTTTCCTTGGTACTCGAGAACAGGAATATGTTCACCAAACGATTTGAACAATTCATCGTTCGTTGCTACATCAATCGTGGTTACGACAACGCCGCGAAGCGCATTGGACGCTAGCAACATACTTAATGCTTCATCACACAGTGTGCAATCATCGGTGATGTATAGAACGCACTCACGTCGAGGCATGTCGGCTGTCTCTTATCGGATGCCCATTGCTAGCGAACCGATTCGAGGACGCTTTATAGGTGGGTGAATTAGAACCGCGTGTACACATTCGACGCGTCGAATCCCGAGATAAGCGCGAACTGCTTGCGCTGAATCAATCAAGCGTAGGCCTTCACTCGCCTTGGATTACAACGCCTTTGACCAGTCATTCGTTTCGCAGTTATTACCGGCGAACGCTTCGTGACGATCACGAAGGCATTCTTTGTTGTCTCAATGACACCAGCAAAATCGTTGGCGTATTCAATCTCAATGGTATCGTGCGCGGGTCGTTTCAAAGCACCACGATCGGCTACTACTCGTCGGTCGAGCATACAGGCAGAGGATATATGACAGAAGGATTAAAGCAAGTTTTGAATTTCGCTTTTCAGAATTTAGGCTTACATCGTGTCGAAGCCAACATACAACCCAACAATGACCCATCGCGCAAATTGGTTCAACGGTGTGGATTCGTATTGGAAGGATTCTCTGCTAAGTTTTTGTTTATCGATGGACAATGGCGCGACCACGAGCGATGGGTTGCCTTTGATGAACGTGAAGCGCTTCATCGAATACCGTCCCTTCTCAACCGATGACTGACGTGCAAACAACACCTTTTGGGGCATGGGCTTCGCCTTTGACGGTTGAAAAACTCGCTTCGCAATCCACGGTGGGGTTTAGCCAGCTAAAGAGTTGTGGAGCGGATCTCTTTTGGGTTGAATCGCGAGCGCATGAATCGGGACGTCGTGTAGTCGTCCAATACCGCGAGGAGACGTTCAGCGACCTAACTCCAGCCGGTTTTTCCGTTCTCAGTCGCGTACATGAATACGGCGGCGTCGCGTACTGTATTGTCGATGACGTGGTCTATTTCATTAATGGCGAGGATCAGAACCTATACGTGCAAGCTATTGACGATCCGGCTACCGTAATGCAGGTCACTAGGTCCGATGAGAACGAGCGATTTGCTGATCCTGTCTACGATCCGAAGGGGAACCGGCTGATCTGCGTCCGTGAACGCCACATCGTTGATGCTGAACCCGAAAACGACATAGTCGAAATCGATGTCAACAGCGGAAAAATCGAGTCGCTCCACCAAGGTCACGACTTCTACGGACACGCTCGTTTATCTCCTAACGGTGAAAAACTCGCGTTTCTAGCTTGGGATCATCCAAACATGCCTTGGAACGGTACCCAGCTCTATGTCATGACCTTACCTGCGTCAACTGGCGATGCCTCGATCATCGCCGGTGGTCAGACCGAATCGGTTTTCCAACCTGAGTGGTTAGCGGATGACAAGCTCGTATATAGCTCGGACCGTTCCGGTTTTTACGATCTCTACCTGTTTAGTTCAGAAGGGACCTACGCCATTGCGGCGGACGAGCGAGAATACGGTCATGCAATGTGGCAACTCGGGTCAACACAGTTTGCTGCTCTGAATGACACGTTGGTTCTCGCGAGCCCTGATCAAACTGAGTTGACTCTGGTCGATTCATTCAGAGAAATATCGACACCCGTCGAAAGTGGTGCAACGAGCTACGGAAACCTGGTGAAGTTTCGAGAGGGGTTTGCATACTCTCAATCCAACGTCGATGAATACAACGTCATCCGAGTACGCGACTCGTTCACGGACGAGACTCGTACGATAAAAAGCGCGGGCGAATCACCTATTGAGAGCGATTACGTCTCAAATCCCGAGTCGATCTCATTTCCGGGTAGCGGTGGAGATGAAGTACATGCTTTCTACTATGCGCCGAGAAACCCTCAATTCATCGCCCCTACTACAGAGCGACCACCGCTGCTTGTACAGGCGCACGGTGGGCCGACTAGCGGTACGTCCCCATCTTTCAGTCCGAACATACAGTTCTATACCTCGCGAGGTTGGGCGGTGTTGGACGTTAACTACAGTGGGAGCACAGGATATGGGAGAGCGTATCGTGATCGTCTATTGAATGAATGGGGGAACAGGGACGTTCAAGACCTTGCGGCAGGCGTAAGACACCTCATTTCACTCGATAGGATTGATCCACAGCGAGTAGCGATTTCAGGCGGGAGCGCGGGAGGATTTACCGTGCTGCGTGCATTGACGACTACAAGCGTTTTTAAAGTAGGCGCAAGTCATTACGGAGTTGCCGACCTACGTGCACTCGCGGAAGACACTCACAAGTTCGAGTCACGATACATTGATCAGCTCGTTCCAGAAGACGAATTAGATGCTAGGTCGCCGATACACCATGTCGACGACCTAAGTTGCCCTGTCATTTTCTCGCAAGGTCTTGACGACAAGATCGTGCCACCGGACCAATCGCGGGTAATGTTCGAGGCGTTAAAAAAGAAAGGCATTCCCACTGCCCTATTCATGTTCGAAGGCGAACCACACGGATTCCGTCAGCTACAAACCCAAATAACCTGCCTGAAAGGGGACTACTACTTTTTCTCGAGAGTGTTTGGCTTTGACCCAGTCGGTATCGACGATTCCGCTCTAGCTACGGCCGAAACCGCCCACATGGAACTCCTGTGAAAGTCGCTGTCATAGGCGGTGGGACCTCGCCAGAAGCCGAAGTATCAAGGGTATCTGCGACGCAAGTGGTGGATGGTTTAAAACCTCGCCATGATGCAGCGTACATCGAATTTGATGCGGATCTTCCCGTTAAATTGGTTCGCTTCGATCCAGATGTTGTATTTCCGGTACTTCACGGCGTGCCTGGTGAAGATGGGTCGATTCAGGGCTTCCTAGAGGTGACCGGCTTGCCGTTCGTTGGCAGCGGTATGTCGGCGTCAGCCTTGGCGATCGATAAGTACCAAGCGAAATGTGTTTGGCGAGAACACGACATACCAGTGCTGCCTATGAAGTTACTCGATAAGGCGTCGTGGGCGTCAACCAGCTGCGAGGAAGTCGAACAGACCTTAGGTAGCGCGGTCGCGATCAAGCCAAGAGCGCAAGGTTCTGCACTAGGAGTGAAGCTGCTTCCGGATGGTGGTGATTTGAAGGCGGCATTGGACGAAGTATTCGAGTCACACGACCAGCTACTTATCGAACCATTTAAGAAAGGACGAGAAATTACGGTCGCAGTTTTGGAACAGCACGGTGTCGCGTCCGCGCTTCCTATCATCGAAATCCAGGTGCTTGCTGACGGCGAGTGGTATGACTTTACGAATCGCTACAAAGCCGGCGCAAGCCGACACGTCCTCGACCCGGAAATGCCAGCTACAACGGCCGAAGCGTTGAAGCAGTTTGCCGTTTCCGCTCATTGCCTACTCGGCTGTCGGGATTTATCGCGCTCCGACTTCATACTTGACGACGACAATCACCCGTGGCTGCTCGAAATTAACACCATACCTGGTATGACACCTACCAGCCTTTTCCCAGATGCGGCGCGCGGGAGCGGTATCGAGTTTCCTGAGTTAATGGATTTGCTGGTAAATAACGCGTTCAATCGCCGATAGTCAGGCTGTCAAGCTCACTAGACGCAGACCCACCATTACAAAGCGTTTTACTTCGAGATGCGACTAATGTAGTTCATCCCGTTCACCGAACACGCAAATTCGATTCCGCAACGTCAAAAGTGCTTTCTAGAATACTTGAATTCATTTTCTCAAAAGAGATTCTCACATGATCTCAAAAATCGCTGCTGGAGTCGCCGCACTCTTAGTTCTCATCGTCTTAATCGGATCATTCACGATCGTCAATAGCGGCCACGTAGGGGTCGTACGAACATTAGGCGCAGTACAACCAACGCCTCTGCCGGAAGGTTTCAATATGAAGAAGCCGTTTCTGGACAGTGTCGAGGAAATATCTGTACGACTACAGAAAGCGGATGCAGCCGCAACAGCAGCATCCAAGGATTTACAAGTCGTGTCCACGCGAGTCGCGGTTCAGTATTCACTAATCGGCGATGTCGCTCCTCGAACATTTCAATCTATCGGTCGATCGAGTACCGTAGCCGCAAACGTAATTGCACCGGCGATTCAAGAATCGGTCAAAGCGGTTACCGCCCAATACACTGCCGAACAGCTCGTGACGAAACGCGCTGAAGTCAAGCAGAAAATCCAAACCGCAATCGCAGTCTTCATTGACGACACGCTTGAACAGAAAGGCGCACAAGGTGCCTTAAATCTTGACAACGTCGCGATTACGGACTTTGAGTTCTCACAAGAATTCAATCGGGCGATTGAAGAAAAAGTACAGGCTGAGCAAGAAGCGCTGAAGGCGGAAAACGAGAAATTGCGGCGCGTTACGCAAGCAGAAGCAGCCGCAGAGGAAATTAAACTGGCCGCCGAAGCTGAGGCGTATCAGATCACTCAGGCATCCGTTGCGAAGGCTGAAGCGATCGAACGAGAAGCAGCTGCGTTACGAGACAATCCAGAATTGATCGAGTTGCGGTTAGCGGAGAAATGGGACGGCCAACTACCAGTTGTAAATGGCGGAAGCTCTTTACCGCTTCTCAATCTTGACGGTATCGTTAAACAAAACTAGCGCAATCGCCTACTTGAGGCGGGGCATACAAAATAAAAAAAAGGCGCGTTACCGGTATCAGTAACGCGCCTTTTCTTTAAGAATTAAAGGTTTTTAGGGGGTATATCCCCGTTCGTTGAAGGACGTCAAATCTAGACCTTCATCCTCTTCTTCCTCTGTGACTCGAACACCAATGATCATATCGACGATCTTGAGGATGACCAACGTAAGTACACCGGTCCAAACAACCGCAGTCACGCCGCCAATCAGCTGCGTTCCCAGTTGAGAACCGATTTCGATGTCTTCCTGACCACCAAAGACGCCAAGCGCAGAGCTAGCGAATATTCCAGTAAGCAGCACACCGAGAAAGCCGCCTACTCCGTGAACTGAGAAAACATCGAGCGAGTCATCGATAAACAAGCGTCGTTTGATCAAGCCTGTTGCTTCGAAACAGACCCAACCTGCTAATAAACCGATGATCAACGCACCGCCAGGACCAACAAACCCGGAAGCTGGCGTGATACATCCAAGTCCTGCAACCATTCCTGTTACCGTGCCAAGGACGGTCGGTTTGCCGAAACGGATCCATTCAGCTACCATCCATGTGAATGCTGCAGTTGCAGCAGAGATGTGCGTGACCGTAAGTGCCATTGCAGCGTCGCCATTTGCGGCTAATGCGCTGCCACCGTTGAAGCCGAACCATCCGACCCATAGCATTCCAGCACCCATGACTGTTAACGGAACGTTATGTGGAAGATTTGGCGACTCAGGGTATCCCTTTCGACTACCGATATACATTGCTGCAACGATCGCCGCAGTCCCTGCCGTGATGTGAACGACTGCGCCGCCGGCGAAATCCATGAAGCCGAGATCGCCTAACCAACCGCCGCCCCATACCCAGTGGGTAATCGGAATGTAGACGATCAACAACCACGCCGCCGAAAAGATGAGCATCGCGGAAAAGCGCATGCGTTCTGCGAAGCCGCCAACGATGAGCGCAGGTGTGATGATCGCAAACGTAAGCTGGAACGTAGCGAATACCGACTCTGGAATCGTGCCCGATACCGTGGCTTCCTTGATCTCACCGAGTAGGAAGTTATTGAGCGTCCCGAGGAACGAAGTTTCACCAACTACGATGCCCGATCCTGTAAACGCAAGACTGTAGCCAACCAACACCCAGAGAATCGTCATCAAACAGGTGATGGCGAAACAATGCATCAAGATGCTGAGTACGTTGTTTCGGCCAACCAATCCCGAATAAAACAGAGAAAGACCAGGAATGGTCATAAACAAGACAAGCGCGGTCGATGTCAAGATCCATGCGGTATCGCCGCTATCTAGGCTTTCTGCCATGAGTGGCGTCGCGAGCAATGCAACGATCGCGCACCAAATTTTCTTATTACTAAACAACATCGACTCTCGCGACTGGTTTAGCGCGATTATAAATTTAGCGGAAGACCTAACAAATCGACCACACTGTGGCTTGTTAAACGCAATTCGTGCAAATACTCAATCCAGAATTCGATAGAAAACCTATCTAACTTATTGTTTTATTAAGTTTATTTCGTCGAATGATTCATCCTAGTGCAGTCACGAGTTCCTTTACTAACCCTGGACCACGATAGACTAACGCGGTATAGACTTGTACTAGGTCGGCGCCCGCCTCTCGCATCGCAATTGCATCCGCGCCACTCGAGATTCCACCAACACCAATAATCGGAAAGTCTGAACCAACGGCTTCTCGGGCATGCGTAACAGTTCGCAAAGACCGATCGAATAAGGGTCTACCGCTTAATCCGCCTGTCTGTTCCGCAAGCCTGTGAGATATTTCGCGACGATCGGTCGTAGTGTTAGTCGCAATCAAGCCATCGCACTTTGCGTCCCGAATACGGCTCGCGAGTTCTCGCAGTACATCAGGATCAAGGTCCGGGGATACCTTTACAAAAACCGGCAACCGACGATCAACGTTATCGGCGAGACGGTCTCGTAGCTCTAGCACTGATTTCAATGTGTCATCAAGCTGCGGGTCGCCTTGTAGATTTCTCAATCTAGGCGTATTAGGAGATGAGATATTGATCGTGAAGTAGTCGGCAACATCGAACAACGATCGCATACACAGCCGATAGTCTTGGTCAGCGTCTTCTAACGGAGTATCTCGATTGATACCCAAATTGATCCCCAGCAATGTAGGTTCAATCGACGGCATCGTCGCGAGTCGTTCGTGAATCTTCTCGACGCCATCGTTATTAAAACCCATTCGATTAATGACCGCACCACAACTCGCCAAACGGTAAAGACGAGGCTTCGGATTGCCTACTTGAGGCAGCGGCGTCACGCCACCAACTTCGATGAACCCGAATCCAAGTCGGGTTAGTCCTACAACGGCCTCGGCGTTCTTGTCAAATCCTGCGGCTAATCCGACACGATTTGTGAAATTCAAGCCCGCGAGTTGCACAGATTCACCTTGTGGTTGACCAATCCCGCGCAAACGACCTGCTATACGGAGACCACGTAATGTCAACGTATGAGCCGTTTCGGGATTGCACGCCGCGAGAAATGGTCGCGCGCACTGATAGACAAGATTCAAACTAATTTACGGCGTTTTTGTCAAAGGCAATAATTGGTCATTGCATATTTTCACGCGCTTTTAGCTTAATTGCATCGTTTCGCGCCATCATTACAACAAAAAGGACTCCCTTGGTTACGCAAAACGAACCCCTAGGAATCGAGTCGGGAACGGCTTCTTCAACCTATGAAAAAGTCCATTTAGCACTCGATTGGTTGAACCAGCGCATCGTCGGTCAAGAAGCGCTGACCAAGAAATTAACGATCGCGCTAATTTGCGGCGGTCATTTGCTGGTTGAAGGTGCACCCGGTCTCGCAAAAACCCGTGCGATAAAGGAACTTTCGCGATGTATTGAGGGTGATTTTCATCGAATCCAGTTTACGCCAGATTTACTACCAAGCGACGTAACTGGTACAGAGATCTATCGTCCCGAGACGAGCAGTTTCCATTTCCAGCAAGGTCCAATCTTCCACAATCTCGTGCTCGCAGACGAAGTTAATCGCGCGCCCGCAAAGGTACAGTCAGCCTTGCTTGAAGCCATGGCGGAGCGCCAAGTGACCGTTGGTCGAGAAACCTTTAATTTACCGCGGCTGTTTCTCGTCATGGCAACGCAGAACCCGATCGAACAAGAAGGAACGTATCCGTTACCCGAAGCTCAATTAGACCGCTTTCTCATGCATGTCCTTATTGACTATCCACCCGCACATCAAGAACGGGCGATTCTGCAATTAGCGCGGGAAGAGTTCGGCAATGTTGACCAGCCTTCTCCCGTGGAGCTCAGCGAAAGTGAAATTCTTGGAATTCGCGATGAATTAGGTGAACTTCACATGGCTGAATCCATCGAAAAATACATCATCGACCTCATCGCACATTCGAGGTCTGGTCTGGAAGGCGTTGAATACGCCGCGAGTCCAAGAGCAACCATTGCGTTGGACCAATGCTCACGAACCATCGCTTGGCTCGCCGGTCGGGATTACGTCGTTCCAGAGGACGTTCTTGAGATCATCCACGACGTTCTGCGACATCGCTTAATTCTGTCCTTTGAGGCAGAAGCGCAAGGAACGACAACAGATGACATCATTGACACGATGATCAACCAGGTGCCGTTAACCTAGAACGATTTGATGCCGTCACTTACCGGCGTTTATGTCACAGTTGCCGATTTGATCGGCTTAGCTACAGCGCCGACTCATAAACGTCGCACGCGTCGTGCAACTGGAGGGTATTCAGGTGCACTCGTTTCGAGGATGCGTGGTCGTGGAGTGGATCTCGACGAAGTGCGACTGTATCAAGCAGGCGACGACGTAAGAAACATCGACTGGAAGGTCACCGCACGGAAAGAAAAACCACACACAAAGATTTTTCGAGAAGAGCGCGAGCGACCAACCATGCTCGTTATCGATCAGCGACGATCCATGTTCTTCGGGAGTCAAGTCCGATTAAAAAGTGTCGCTGCGGCCGAGGCAGCAGCTCGATTTGCTTGGCAGACCCTGAATGCGCGAGACCGCGTTGGTGGCGTTGTGATCGCCTCGGAGTCGCTAGGTGTCCTCAAGCCGATCCGGAGCAAGCTAAACGTCGTTCGTTTGTTGAGCTCGATCACTGATGCAAACAATGAACTGAGCGCATCGAGTCAACCGTCGGAGTCTGTAGAACCCTCATGGCATGAGGTCCTAATGAACCTACGACGTGCGACGCCAGTTGGACATCGCATCGTATTTATCTCCGATTTTGAGGCGATCGCTGAGAGTGACCTACAGCAGCTCCTGGTGCTTCAAAACCATAACGAGATTTCTCTAATCCACATCTTCGACCCTCTCGAGCAGAACTTACCGCCGAGTGGCGCTTACGCAGTGACTGACGGGTCTCGACGAATTTCCTTTTCCGGTGGGATTCCTCGAAATCAGAGTAAGTACGAAGGACGATTCGAGGCGCACCGAACGAGACTCAAAGACGCATGTCGCTCTCGAGGAATCCGATTTTTCTCCATCTCGACGACGGAGGATTTTTCGCAGGCGCTCTTCGATGAATGAACAAATTGCGCAAGCACTAGCGCAACTGCGTGACATCCATGAACCCGCGCTTCCGCCATTTTGGCCTATACCCATCGGCTGGTGGATCTTGGCTGTATCGATCATCGGCGGCGTTATTTGTTTGATATGGTGGTGGCGAAGTCGGTACGCAAATGATCGTCCCTATCGTTCAATTCGAGAAGCTGCGTCCGCATTACGAGACCTTTATCAAGACGGACGGTTATCCAATCGAGAATATGTCGATTCGGCTAATCGCCTCTACAAGCACTTACTCGTGGACGTGGAAGCTGTCCCAGGCTCGGTACAGGCTGACGGATTGCTTTGGCTGAACATGCTCGCAGACCGGTTTAACGAAGAATCTTTCGTATCTGGACCCGGGAAGTGTCTAGGTACCGTCCGATATCGACCCGTGGCTTTCTTCGATGAACGTATCGACGAGCTAATCGCTAAGACTCTTTGCGATGTGAAATGTCCCTCTCACAGGGGGATCGCGACATGATCGAGTTGATATGGCCATGGGCGTTTGCGATTCTGCTCCTACCGCTGCTAATAAGGTACCTCATCCCTGCTCGTGCCGCGAGCGAAGCCGCGCTAAACGTACCTCACGTTGAGTCGTTTGTATTTACACAGCAAGAAATTGGAAGTGGTTCAAGTCACCGATCGGTCTTCCTCTTCATCATTGCCTTACTCGCTTGGTTGTCGTTAGCAACCGCGCTTGCTCGGCCCCAATGGACCGGTGAACCTACTTTGTTACCGACGATGAGCCGCGATCTTGTACTTGCGATCGATATTTCCGGTAGCATGGGACAAGGCGATATGAACGTTAGTGGCAGGCAGTACACACGTCTTGCGGTTGTGAAACATGCCGTTCAAGATTTCGTCGAAAAACGAGAAGGCGATCGAATCGGGATCGTTCTTTTCGGTAGCCTACCGTACGTCTATGTGCCACTAACACCGGACGTAGATACGGCAAGTCAGATGTTGGCCGACGCTCCTATAGGTATCGCTGGACGATCAACAGCGATCGGAGACTCGTTAGGTTTAGCGATCAAACAAATCTTGAACCACCCAGCGGACCACCGCGTCGTCGTACTCATGACCGATGGTATGAATAACTTCGGCGAACTCGATCCTATGGACGCAGCAGAACTCGCCGCGGCTTCAGAGGTAACGGTCTACACGATTGGCATCGTTCCGCCTAGAGGGGGCTTGGGGTTCTTTGCGCCATTCCAACGTCAGTCAGATGCAGTGGACGAAGAACTGCTACAAGCGATCGCAACCAAGACCGGTGGAGCGTACTACAAAGCCGAAGATCTCAACGCGCTATTGGCAATTTATGAGGAAATCGACGCGCTAGAACCGATCGAAAATGAAGGTCAGACTGTACGTCCCATGCGTGCTCTCTACCACTACCCGCTCACTCTCGCCCTAGCACTTTTCGCGCTTGCTTGGCTACTCCATTCTCGACGAAATGTTTGAAGTACTCACAGAGTTTCACTTCCTTCGACCATGGTGGTTGCTCTTACTATCGATCGCCCCTCTTCTGATTTGGGCGCAAATCCGTTTCATATCTCGAGCGAATAACTGGCATAACGTGATTTCGGATTCACTTTTCGATGCGTTGATCGAGTCGAAACCGCTCCGTCGTGTTCGTGTGTCAATGGCTCTGCCTCCGCTCGCTTTGATCTGTGCTGCTTTGGCGTTGGCGGGACCTACTTATGAACGACTACCACAGCCTGTAGAAACCAAGAACGATCCTATCGTCATCGTGCTTGATCTAACTCTGAGCATGGGATCGACCGACATTCGTCCTAGTCGAATCGAACGCGCTAAGTTCAAAATCAGTGACATATTGGAGCGTCGCGACGAAGGTCTAACGGGACTCGTGGTCTACGCAGGTGATGCTTACGTGGTCACGCCGTTAACGAGCGATAAAGACAACATACTGAATCTGTTGCCGTCCCTCGATCCAGAAATGATGCCCGTTCGCGGCAGCAATGCGGAGGCTGCCATAGCACTCGCCAATGACCTCTTCACTTCACTCGGACAAGAGAGCGGTCGAATCATTCTGCTGACCGACGGTATCGCGAATTTTGGCAGTTTACGCGATAGTGTGGATTCACGATACGCGATCTCGATTCTTGGTATTGGTTCGTCAGATGTGGTGAGGTCGGATGGCCGTGAATTCGAGTTGGACCATTCGTTGTTACGCGATTTTGCGATGATAACCGGAGGTCGCTATCGAAGCATTACTTTAAATGACGATGACATAGAGTTCCTCTTGGAGGAACCATCGCTTACGGCAACCGAATTACTGGATAACCAGACGTTTGACGTTTGGCACGATCTCGGCTATCTACTCGTGTTACCACTCGCGCTGCTACTCGCGTTCTCAATGCGTCGAGGAGGTCTTGCAGTTGTGTTGCTTGTAATCGGTGCGAGTGTCCAAGCCGGATGGCTAGAAGATCTTTGGGTACCCAAGGATCGCCAAGCCTTGTCTGCTCACGACGCGGGAAATTTTGAGACTGCCGCGGAGCTATTCCGCGATTCTCAGTGGCGGGGCGTCGCGAAATATCGGAGTGGCGATTTCGCCGAGGCAGGGGAATTTTTTTCGACGAACGAATCAGTTGAGTCGATATACAACCAAGGGAACGCACTTGCGTGGGAAGGTCGATTTAGTGACGCGCTTACAGCGTATGACGGTGTATTGATGCAAGAACCAGAGCACGAAGACGCAAAGCACAACAAAGCGATCATTGAAGCATTGCTTGAAGCAATGCAGCAGAACAGTGATTCTGAACAAAGTCAAGGTGACCAACAGCAGGAATCTAATCAACAGGGAAATCAGAACGCACAGTCGCAAAATCAATCGCAACAAAGTCAAGACGCGTCCGAACAAGAGTCTGACTCTCAGATGTCTAACGAACCAAGTCAACAGCACGGCGGAACGGAGCAGGACACGCAACCGCAAAACGAAACTCAAGACGATTCTGAAGAGAGTGCGGACGCAGAGCAACAACAAGCACAGCGCCAAGATGCGAGCGAGTCCGATGACGAGACTGAAGGTCAAGATTCCGCTGCACTGGCAGAATCCAGCGAGGAACGCGAGTTACGCGAAATCCACGAACGGTGGCTCCGCCGTATCCCAGATGATCCTAGCGGTCTATTACGTCGCAAATTTCAAGCAGAATCCAATGCCCGAATTGAACGAGGTGAGTTAGATCAGGCGGACGTTGGACCGGCGTGGTGACTCGTAATATGAGATATCTAACACATCTGATCGGATTACTTGCGATCGTGTTTGTGGTTCTCTACGCACCCTACTCTCACGGACAAGCAAGCGCGACGCTCAGCGCTGATGTCGTGTCCGAATTTGAGTCAGTGACGCTGACGGTGACCGATCGAAACCGCGATTCAAATGATCCTGATTTCACTGAATTAGAAACTGATTTCGAAATATCAAGTGTCTCAACTGAGTCACAGCTTCGAATCGTGAATGGTCGCGTCGATCGCGCGAAGAGCTGGAAACTTGAGCTGATGCCAAAACGCGCAGGAACTATTGACATTCCACCGATAGCTGTTGGCAACTCGCGTACTAACCGACTGAGACTACAGGTCAATCCAATATCCGATAGAGAACGTGATTACATTTCCAGAACAGCTTTTTTTGAGACGATCATCTCGCACCAAACACAGTATCCGCAAGCAGCCATCTACGTAACACGACGGATGGTCTACACCTCTCAAGCAAGAATCCCTTCGATGCCTCAGGACAAGCAGCTTGACATTGTCGATGCAACGGTGCTGCCGATTGGTAGTCGCGAGACGTTGCGCGAAGTTCGCAACGGCGTCGAGTATTTCGTGATGCAGTGGCGCTATGTAGTGTTTGCCGAAAAGAGCGGCACATTGAGAATACCGGGCGAAAACGCGCGAGTTGCCATCTATAGCAATCAATTCCGACCACAAGTCCGACCGATCGTCGCACCGGAAAGAACGATCACGATACTGCCTATTCCTGGTGAGTATCCAAGTGATGAACCATGGTTCCCAGCGTCGAGTGTTGAACTAACGCAGTCCTTTCAGCCCTCAGGTACGAGCACACTGAATCTAGGCGACGCGATTACCCGTTCAATTAACGTACGGGCGCGAGATAGTTACCAATCTGCTCTACTACCTCTCGAGCTCGGTTCGATCGATGACCTCCGAGTCTATCCGGAACAAGCCACAGTGGACTCCGTACTTGAAGGAGGTCGGGTTTGGGGAACTCAATCTCGTTCGTTTAACCTGATCCCCGTCGAACCAGGTCGAGTTGCGCTGCCCGAATTTCAGCTGACCTGGTGGGACACAGAGTCGAGAGAGGTCAAGGTCTCAAGGTTGCCGTCAGCTGCATTCAATGTACCGGATCCCCGAGACAGTCGATTCGTCACCGAATCACCTCAACTTACCGACGATGATCTATTGCAATCTACCGATGCGCAATACGGCGACGGTCGAACAAACCCTTGGATCTACGCTCTGGTTGCAGGAGCCATTGTCGGATGGCTGCTTGTCGCCGCGCTGCTATATTTCAATAAAGAACGCTACATACCACGATTCGGAACGAAACCACTCGTCTCTCGAATTGACTACGGACCAATTCGACACGCGCTAGCGCATAGCGACACAAGCGCATTGCGGCATGCGATCTTGCACACTCTTGCGCAACATTTGCGTGTTGATCTTGTAGTGGCACGGGAACTGTTTCTCGAATCGTCAATCGGTCATTCGATCCTCTCCCAATTGGATCAACTAGCCTACAACGACTCGACGGGTGAGTTTGAGTACGACTTGAAGACTATTCAGCAAGTTATTGATTCTATTGTTAAAAATCATGAGGTTAATGAACCGGAATTTGGCTTGAAGTCGGTTTTGAACTGAGTTTTGTAGGCCGCAAGGAACCACCCTCTTTCTATAATCAAACGTTCGATTAGTCCGCATCAACGATGAAAGCCGCCAACCACCAAGTCATCGGACAAACGCACGAATGGCTCCAATCAGGCCGCAAATGCTGGCTTTCGACCGTCGTCGCGACGTACGGTTCATCGCCTCGACCGGAAGGCTCGATGATGGTGTGCAATGACGAAGGACATGTCGTAGGCTCTCTATCGGGTGGATGTGTCGAGGAAGATCTCGTCGAGAAACTCAAAAACGGGGTGCTTGCTGAGTCACACCCGCAATTCTTCCGGTACGGTGAATCCGACGAAGAAGCTGAGCAACTTGGGTTACCCTGTGGCGGACACTTGGACATCGTGATCGAACCGCTCAGGAACGATGAGCAGACGCTTCAGGATTTCGGTCTACTCAGTACGAGACTCCAACAACGGAAACTAAGCGAGCGCGTTTTGCATGTCAGTACAGCGCAACGCCATGTTCAAGAAACCGATGACTTTGTGCCGTTCTCATACGACTATGACTCTCGCGTCCTCCGACAAGTGCATGGACCTAGTCACCAACTGTTCATCATCGGCGCAAGCATGGTCACGCAGTACGTCGCGGAACTTGCAATCTTGCTTGAGTACCAAGTGACGATTTGCGATCCTCGACAAGACATGCTGGAAGAATTGGATGTGGGAGGTGTCGAGAAGATTTGCGCCTTTCCTGACGACGTGATCAGGGATCGGGCGAATGACGCGCAGACCGCCATCGTCGCCCTCACGCACGACCCGCGTATCGACGACATGGGTTTACTTGAAGCGTTCGATACCGATGCTTACTACATCGGTGCCATGGGATCGTCAAGAACTTCTGCGAAACGCCGTGAACGATTGCTTGCCTTAGACGTCAGCGAAGCATCACTAGCGCGATTGCATGCACCGATTGGTGTTCCGATCGGGAGCAAGACACCACCTGAAATCGCGATCTCGATCCTGGCGGAAATAATCGCTGAGCGCGCAAAACTCGCGAAAAACACGGACAGTTCTCAAGCAGAGCAGGCACTCGCTGCTTCGATCTAGCTTCGGTTTGATATGAGACCGGACGACGGTGCCGCGGTGATCTTGGCCGCAGGTAGCTCGCAGCGTTTTGGTGCGGATAAAAGAATGGTGGCTCTTGACGGTCAACCGATGATCCTTCACGCTTTACAGCCGTATATCGATCAACTTCAATCCGTTTACGTGGTTCTTAAACCGGATGACCCGGTAGAAACCGTATTACCACCTACTATTCAGATCATCGAAGCACCTGATGCCTACCTAGGAATGGGCCATAGCTTGGCTGCAGCTGCACACCATCTACCGGATCTGAAATGGTTCCTCATTGGCTTAGCAGACATGCCTTGGATCAGAACGGATACGATCCATCAGATCATCGCTCACATAAGGGAGTTAGAGGATGCCATCATTCGACCGTCTTTCAAAGGCGAACCTGGGCATCCCGTCGGTTTTAGCGGTAACTTTCTCGAAGAACTGAAGACGCTTTCCGGCGATGTAGGCGCGAAACGGGTTCTAAGTCAGAACGGCAATAAGATAGTCGATCTTCCAGTGACCGATGAGGCGATTCTGCGCGACGTAGATACGCCAGATCAGATTCGCCGTTAGTCGTGGCGCAACCCTAGCCTCGAACCCCAATCCAACTTGCTTCTGCACGCTTCGTAGAAACTGTGCGTCGTGAGATGGATCAATCGCAATACATGCTCGTGCTTGCTGATTTCGATCACATCATCCGGCGCTAAGTCGAAGTCAACTTGCGAATCGGAGCTGGTACGCGCACCATGAGTTCCGTGCCCAACTTCAACGCGTAACTTGAAGTTCCCAGGTACCACGATCGGTCTCGAGGTAAGCGTGTGAGGATACATCGGGATGATCGCGATTGCATCCAATCGTGGATGCATGATAGGTCCGCCAGCGGATAACGAATATGCCGTGGACCCGGTAGGACTTGAAATCAGCAGGCCGTCCGAGCGCTGTTCGTACACAAACTCATCGTCGATCGACAGGCGAAATTCCATCATTCGAGACTGTGAGCCAGAACTCACAACCACATCATT
Source organism: Candidatus Azotimanducaceae bacterium (assembly GCA_965220235.1). Taxonomy (GTDB): domain Bacteria; phylum Pseudomonadota; class Gammaproteobacteria; order Pseudomonadales; family Azotimanducaceae; genus Bin55. Next base: position 2,181,208 of record OZ244815.1, read on the forward strand.
CAACGCAGCTGACTCGTGCGCAATGCCTGATCCGCGATGAACGATCTGCTGAATGAGAAAGTGCTCCTCGAACCGGTAGTCACCGTCGAGCACCCGATGGAGTTGCTTCTCGATTTCGTCGGGTGAAATGTCTGCAAGAAATCCCAAACTACCGCGATTGACGCCGACGACAGGAACCTGCGAGCGAGCGAAATCGCGTGCGACGCCAAGGATGCTGCCATCGCCACCAACGACCACGATCAGATCGCAGGAATGAATCTCATCACGAGAGACGGCTTTCACGTCCGGATCTCGCAACATCGGTGCGGACTCGTTTTCGACTAAGACGTCGCAATCTCGCGCGCGAAGCGTCGTATGAACTGCTTCTAGCGAATCATTGATGACTGGACTACCTTGTCGACCAATAATGCCGACTCGGGAAAACGCAGGAGAACTCAAACTAAAGCACTTGAGCCAGCACGAATTCGGCGCAACGGCGAGTGTCCGAATGCAAAATTTGCAGATACTCTCTCACGACACTTCACTTGAACAACAAGGACATTAAAGAAGACATTTGGCGACGCATGCGAGGCGAAGCGGAAGCCAAAGTCATGGAAGAACCCATTTTAGGTAGTTACTTTCACGCGACGGTTCTCAATCACGACAGTATCGGTAAGGCATTGAGTTTCCGATTAGCAAGCAAGTTGGACAACCCGATGCTGCCGACGATGCTGATTCGAGACGTGATCGAAGAAGCCATAGCGACCGACCAGTCGATACTCGATGCGGCTTGTGCGGACATGATGGCGACGTTTGATCGCGATCCAGCGTGTTCCGACCTGACCACTCCATTCCTGTTCTTCAAAGGATTTCACGCGCTGCAAGCCTATCGTATCAGCCATTGGTTGTGGCAGCACAATCGAACCACACTCGCCCAATTCTTCCAAGGTCAAATAAGTATCGGACTAGGGGTTGATATTCATCCAGCTGCGAATATAGGGCGCGGCATCATGCTCGATCATGCGACGGGGATTGTCGTCGGTGAAACCGCTGTGATCGACAATGACGTTTCCATGCTCCATTCTGTCACACTCGGCGGTACCGGTAAAGAAAGCGGAGATCGCCATCCCAAGATCCGTCGTGGCGTCTTACTAGGTGCTGGGTGCAAGATCATCGGGAACATTACGATCGGGGAGGGTTCGAAGGTTGGAGCCGGAAGCGTCGTCCTCGACGACGTACCTCCTCACGTCACCGTGGCAGGCGTCCCTGCAAAAGTCGTCGGCAAGCCAACTGCCGACGATCCCGCGTTGATCATGGACCAACATCTCGATCTCGTCAAACCCGAAAATGCCTGAGTCCCAACCGAAATGTCCGAAGTGTGGCATCGAAGGCATTGAGCATTTCGCTAGTAAGCGAAGTGTTCAATCAAGTCAGACGAAAGAACCTTGGTTCTTCGTCGTATATTGCGATGCTTGCGGTCACGTACACTCCATCATGCCAAAACACGTTTTTGCGGAAACGCGTACGCGCGTCGTTGTTAGAGAGGACTCCAACGACTAGGCGACGTACCTCATCACAGCACTAAGCTCGTCGTGGAGGTGTGTCCAGTCATCGGCGACAAATAGCTGGGGTTGCATCTTCGAAATTTCATAATCGAAGTCCAGGCAATCCATCGATAGTCGCAACCGCTTCGTACGGTCAGTTGCCAACGCTTCAGTCGACGACGAGAGCAATCCAGCGCCAAAGAGTTTCGCGTCTTGACCTACGAGACCGTACTCCACCGTCCACCAATGGAACCGCGATAACAGACACGCTGGCGTCAGTGCTTTTTTCTGTTGCCTGCGGAGAGAATTGAGTTCTTCACAGAGCTCATCCAACCGGGTGATGTCTGGAAACGGAACACCAGCGTATTCCGCGAATCGTTTTTGAGCAAGGTAGACACGTTCGTCCAATTCCGAGTACGCGAGACGTTTCCCTTCTTCGCCGAATCGCTGCAGAAACCGACGATACTCCGGATCTACAAGCATCGGCAAGTGACCGGCGGCTTCGTGGATGATGTCAGGGATCGGCGTGTATCCCAACTGCGAAGACGCTCGAACGTGCCGAGTTATAGGGAGGATCCGTTGAGCCTGCAATTCCATGAACTTCGGAGGCGGGATAAAGCTGTCGACCATCACAGAGTGCCAGCCAAAGTGACTCAGCGCTTCATTGATCTCTGTCAACTTCGGTAGTCGATGCGTGCGTAATCCGCACTGACGCAGTGCCGATGCATATGGAACCACACACCGAGATTCGAGTGCGTGAATGAGTGCATGCATAGCGCAACGCCAAGATTCATGATCCGAATCTGAATAGCGATCATATCGTTGACTAATGCTGAACTGCGCAACAGGCGCGAGCGGCGTTTCACATGCAAGTTCCATGCACGAATTTTATGCCGATTAGATGATAAAAGTATTCCAATATGCGAACGAAAGGTGTAAGTATTAATATGTAATATCGTTCAAAGTAACTTATTTAGGAAATATTTGTTATCGCTTGTTTCTTTGACATTCATTCGTTACCGGAACTCGTGATGGCAAACGGACGTTGCTACGGTTATCAGTAGTCAGAAGTAGCGTGGTTTTCCTCTGGAAATTCGGCGTTCCAATTCAAGGTCGGGAGGATCACAACGAACGCCAATCTCTCGAGTCGCGAATTCGACTGTTGATTCTCCAAACACATGGTTTCCCGCATACAAATACCAAAACTCCGGGGAGTCTCGACTTACTCTCGGAGATTCTCTTATCGTACTTGATACGCGGATTCTTGGTGAAAGATCACGTGTTTTCGTATATGCTTTACGAAGGTTCCGTTGGAGTAAGATCATGACGCGACAACCACTACGTGCACTCGCACTGTCTCTTGTTTTACTGGCTGCAACTGGTCTTGTTGCGAACGACCCCCTTTCCGTGGTTACCCATACACTCACGGTTCAGGAGAAGCTCGAACTGCTCGAAACCATTGAGATTACCAGTGAGAAAGAACTCCAGCCTGTTCGCGACGACGAGAAAGACGCGGAAATTGAGAAGATTCTCGAGGAAATCTCTCAATTAGAGTCTGACTCGGTTTCCAACGAGTAGCACTGTCCCATCTCGACGAATAGCGAACTACCAGTGCGGAGATTCGTCTCACTCTGAAACGTCCAGCTGCCAATAGCGGCTCGACTGAAGCGCAAAGATTTAGGGTTCAGCATGAGAATGTCTGACGGGGGCGTATTTACGCAGCTATAGCCTGGTTCTCGATTCGCACCAAGTACTGTGTTGCACGAAAACTCAAACAGCTCATTAGTTTCTTCCATCTGCATAGTGATAAATAGGTTCACATCATCAGCATCATCCAACAACGCAGCGAGCGTTTTGTTTTCGCGTAACATGAAAGGCGTGGATTTGAATTTGGCCGGACCGAAAGCTTCTACAGGGTCGCCTTCTACCTCGGGTTCGTCGTGAAGGCCAATCGTTTCCAAAGGAACGCATCGCGTTGGTAACCACGAATCCCCTTCTGCATCCGTTGAGTCTTGAGCTAATGCGCATGTCGCGAAAATCACGCAACACCACCATACGTACTGTGTTAGTCGTTTGTTTTCTCGCATTCGTAGTCCCCTTAGGCGCAAAACCCATCATGCCACAGTGGTGTGAATTACGCACTGCTGAGTTTGAAATGTACTCCGCAATGCCGAAGCGTCAGATGGTAACACTTGCCAAGTCGCTTCAAGCATTACACGCGATCGCCGTGGATCTAGTACCCGGCACTTTCCCGAAACGCTCGTTATTAAAAGTCATAGCGTTTGAAGATATCGATGCATTTGTTGCGGAATTTCAGTCCGACGAGTTTATCGGATTCATGCAACCGTCCATGCGTCAACACGTCCTAGCTTTCGGTCTTGCGGTCCATACGACGCATCCCAATCAAGTCGCATATCACGAGTACACCCACTACATCTCCCGCAGTCGTTACAACCACTTCATACCGATGTGGTACGAGGAAGGATTTGCACAGTATCTCGGCATGATGGAGATAAGCGGTGATCGGGTGACCATAGGCGAAGTTCCGTTCCGCCGCATGATCAGAGCGATCCGACGAAACGGACCGAAATGGGAAACTATCGTAGATGGCGTACCAAGGTTGGACTGGCACGAACACGATTACGCAGCGCATTACGAGTTTGCGCATGCACTAACTCACTTCCTGCACCACGGGAACGATGCAAGCGGCAACCCGATGCGTGAGAAAGTCGATGGAATATTGATTGATATCAGCAACGGTGCACGGCCGAGCGAGCTTTTACCGAAGGTTGCAGGAGTGGAACCGGATGAGTTCATGCGAACACTCACCGAGCACTTTCGGAAAACACGACCTCTGAGCTATCGAATTGATGTCGACAGCGCGTCGTTTTCGCCAATCAGCGAAGTCACATGCATGGATGAACTAGACGCTCGTATCCTTCTTGCGAATTTGCTGGTTCGCAACAATCCAGAACGTGCTCTTTTACACATCAACAGAGGTATGAAAATCGACGCTGAGCATCCGATGTTTCAAGTGTTACTGTCCTACCTACCCGAATTGGATAACAAAAGTCCCTACGAGCGAACCATGATTGCGCTTGAACGTGATCCCAAAAACGTGGACGCACACGTTCGCATGGGGGACTTACTCAGCTACAACTGTCTAGATGTGTTCACCGATGAGTGTGAAAATCTTCGACGCATTGCAACGCAACACTACCGCCACGCACTCAATGGCGATCCAATGCGTGTTGATGCGGCGTTTGGGTTAGGCGTTTCGTTATTGCGCTCTGCCCGCGCCGGCGATGGTTTGAACTACCTAAAAGTCGCTTACGAACGATTACCTTGGAACGCGCGAATTAACCTGTTTCTCGGAGACGCGTATCGCCAAGTCGGGAATAGCACACGAGCGACCTTTCACTTGAACCGCGCGATTATGTGGGAGATCGAAGAAGCGGTCCGGCAACAAGCAATTGAGATGATGAATTAGCTCCGCTAAGCCTCGTCATCACACTCAACGAATCAACTATCGACAACGATTTCGTGAGTTTTTTATGGCAATTACATACCCAGTTGCAAAGTCAATTTCAGAGCGAAACATCTACAATTCCATGCTTATTAATATCAGTTTAAAGACCGCATTAGGTTAGAGATATAGCCTAAAGTGGTGTTTCGAGGCTAGGCGGGGGTTTCCCCCTAGCTGTTAGTATCTGTGTTTGGAAAACCACCAACAGAGAAGGAAACACCACCATGAATAAGGATAACATCGTAGCTCTGCGCACGAGCGTTGGCGACCCGTTGCAGGACGTTTTGCGCGATGGTGCACGGCGGTTGCTGGCGCAAGCGATCGACGCCGAAGTTGACGAGTTGCTTACGCAACACGCGGATCGACGCACGGCCGAGGGTCGAGCGGGCGTGGTTCGCAATGGCTATCTGCCGGAACGTCAGGTGCAGACCGGCATTGGTCCGATTGATGTTCGGATCCCGAAAGTCCGTGCCAACGTTGGCGAAGCGGTCACGTTTCGCTCGAAACTGGTACCGCCGTATGTCCGTAAAGCGGCATCACTGGAAGCCGCGTTGCCCTGGCTGTATCTGAAAGGGATTTCAACCGGCGACATGCACGAAGCCCTGACCGAACTGGTGGGCGACGATGCCAAAGGCTTGTCGGCCACGACGGTCGCACGCTTGAAGCGGAAATGGGCGGCTGAATACGCCACCTGGCGCACCCGCTCGTTGGCGGATCGGACTTGGGTTTACCTCTGGGCGGACGGCATCTACAGCCGCATTCGCGGCGAGACCGGCAAGCTCTGCGCCTTGGTGGTCATTGGCGTTGATCAGCGCGGTCGCAAGGCGTTGCTGGCGGTCGAAGAAGGGGTGCGGGAATCCACGCAAAGTTGGCGCGAGCTCCTGCTGAACCTGAACAAGCGGCACATGAAGGCACCCCAGTTGGCGATCGGGGATGGTGCGTTGGGCTTCTGGAATGCCCTCAACGAGCTCTGGCCTGAGACGCGCTGCCAGCGGTGTTGGATGCACAAGATGGGCAATGTCCTGAATCGCTTGCCGAAATCCTCGCAGGCAAGCGCCAAACGGGATTTACAGGATATCTGGCAAGCCGCAACGAAAGCCCAGGCGGCACACGCCTATGACGCATTCAAAGCGACCTACGAGGCTAAATTTCCGGATGCCGTCGAATGCTTGGTCAAGGATCGCGAGACGTTATTCACGTTCTACGACTTTCCCGCCGAGCACTGGCGCAGCATTCGGACCACCAACCCCATCGAGTCGACGTTCGGCACGATTCGACATCGCACCCGGCAGGCGAAGGGTTGCGTGTCGCGTCAAAGTGCATTACATATGATGTTCAAATTAGGTTGCGTCGCGGAGACACACTGGCGATGTCTACGTGGTTTCAAGCAGCTGGCAGAAGTCGTCGAGGGCATCAAATTCATCGACGGGATTAAATTCGCACCCAAGGAGGAAACTCACCCACCATCAACACAGAAAGCAGCATAACGAATGCTGCTCAAACACCACTTTCGGTTATACCTCATTAGGTTATGGTATCAATGTATCTTGCTACAGATTCCACTATTTACGATCCTATGAGCATTAAGAAAAAGAAGATTGAATCAAGAATTAAAAAGTCTCTTAAAAAGAACGAAGATGTGAGTTTCCGAATAAATTATGGTAAGGGTGTACATGGGTTTGAATTGTTCTTTATTGAAAATTCAATGAGTCATTCGGAACGTCTTGGAAATCTAGATTTGATGTTGAAAACCGCAGGAGATGTCCTTCGTGTAAAAAGACAGAAAGTACAACTACTCATCTATCACGACAGGAATCTAACTAAACCAATGACACAGAAATCGTTCGACAAAATGCGACAGGAGTTAATCTCGGTCAATACTGAGACGTAAAGGCACTCGCTCCGCTACGACTTCACGGGCTCGTTTCCTAGCTCTAGAAAGAGATTTGCGAGATTCATTCTCATCAGACATCCACTCATCCTTTATATTCGTTTCAAGTAGCCCAATCAAGGTTAATCTGTGTCGTTTCTTCTTATTACACGGAGCACACAGCAGAATCCTATTGCCAATGTAGTTCGATCCTCCACCCGCTCTGGGATCAATGTGGTCAAGCTCCATGTATTCGACTTCAAGACCTCTGCCACAACCTGCACAAACAACCCAACCCTCGTCGTCTGCCTGAGCTTCTGCTAGATGAAGTACCATGTCGTGACGCGAGAGCTTTTCCCAAGGTTCTTTCTCGAACTCCATCTTAGGTTCTAGATAAGCAACGTCAGTCTCTTCATTGTCGGTACGTTCCGGTAGTTCATCTGTGAACGTGAACTCTTCAGTGAAAAGAAATTGCTGTCTGGTTTTTTTAGATTTTCTCGTGTACTTGGGTGCCTTAAGACCCTCGATCTCCATTCGCTCTACGATAGCGTCTTGAGATTTATCCTAAATATCAATTCCAACCCATTGTCTCCCTGTTCGTTCAGCAGCTACACAGGTCGTGGCACAACCGCAGAACGGATCTAAGACTAAATCACCCTTATTGGACGATGCCTTTATGATCCGTTCGTATAGTGCCAAAGGTTTTTGGGTAGGATATCCATAACGCTCGTTCTTGATACGTCCTACAGGTGTGAATTGGGTCCACCAATCTTCAGGTACTTTTCCCTCTTCGTCTAACAGTGCCTGTTGCTTAAAAATCCCCGATGTTTTACCGGTATCTAACTTCACATATGGAACTCTGACATCTTCCCAATTGAAAGTCCAGTTCTTGTCTTTTGAGTACGACAGAATCACATCGTGTTTTCGTGGAAACCATCTTTTCGTATTAGACGGGCCTGTATAGCACCATACGATTTCGTTTTTGAAATTTCTGCGTCCAAATATTGCATCCATCAACATCTTGAGATAATGACTCGCAGTCGGATCACAGTGAAGATAGATGCTACCCGTTGGCTTTAGAAGCCTTCGCATCGCTATTAGACGGACACCCATAAAGCACAGATATGCTCCCATATCATCGCCCCAAGAATTACAAGCGCTGTATACGACTTCTGAAACATTGGGCCAATCATTGTCTATCTGATCGATCCAGTCCTGCTCTAAATCGTCGTCCCAACTCCACCGATCCTGAAACGATGCGCCAGCAGCTAGTGAGTCCGGTTTAGAGTGAAAGTCCTTGCCTTTGTTAAATGGCGGGTCAGTTGCAATGAGGTCTACGGTCTCCGAGTTCATAGACCGCATAAAGTCTAGGTTATCACCGTGAAAGAGTGTCCTATTACTATAATTTCGCTTAGTGTACCGTTTCTTAGCCACTAAATTTCGTCCTCTACTAAATCAAGATAGGGCAGATGAGTCCCTGTCATGTTATTTGCAACAGCCATCATCTGCGCCGAAGTATTGTATTGGCGTAGGTCACGACGACCAATGAACTGTACGATGTACCTGTGCAGATGCTTGAACCTATTCTTGTGATACGTTCCAATGAATCCTTAGTCGCGTCGGAAATTACTTCCGCTTTAGTTAGTCATTTGTAACTGGATATGTGGTTGCCTTTTTCATAAAGCAATCAGGCAGTCAGACCTGAAGTCTCTCGAGTTATTTTGGTGGAAGAGTCTGAACATACTCCAAGGCTCGTCTCAACCATCTGCTGAGATCATCATCGGACGCAATCCCGTCAGGCTCTACCAAAACCCAACCGCGCATTGGTCTGCCATTCATGTCGGCGGGTTTCGTATGCGGTTCTGCCAACATCGATTCATATGTTTCTTTCGAGATTCGGACAATAAGTGAATCTTGCCATGTCCCAACACACATGTTGCCGTTAGTCATGAAGCAAGTACCACCGAACATTTGACGCTCGACGACCCTTGTATCACTCGATAGCATCAGTCTGATCCGATCACTCAAGTCATCGCTTTCGCCTACGGATTCTGAATTAGAAGGCATTAATTGCTTGCCACAATGCGATGGATCCAAACACGACCAGCGGCAATAGAGTTCCGACCGAACCTACGACACGTAAAGGATGCATGATTCGATCGTGATGCAATCCAAACGGTTGCGCGATCCGCGCAGCTACAAGGATCGTGCCCATCGCGTGGAGGATGAGTTGGTTTGCACCGTTTGCTTCGACCAATGCCATCAGAACGAGTACGAACGGTACATGCTCAAAGAAATTACCATGACGACGAATTTCCTGCGCGAGCTCCATGTCGTCTGCGTGTAGTATCGACACACGGGTTCTTGCTCGAACTGCAATCACTCTGAATATCAGTACAACACCGACAGCAGCCAATAACGCGGCGTAAAGTACAGTTACTTGAAAAGGTCCCATAGAGCCTCCGTATTAGATTAGCGTGTCTGCTAAATATCAGCTAGATCAAACCTTAAACATCGCATAGGTTAGTCTGCGGACGTATGCGATTGACGAATCAGTATTAGCACACGCGCAACATTCCACTTGAACCGTACAGCTAAGTGGGAGATCGAAGCGCTGCCCGCCAGCAAGCGACAAAGATGATGCATTGGAGTCCGAATCCTCGGACACATCTCAGCGAAGTGTCAATCGACCGTCGACCACACCTTCGGCCGATTTGTCAAGGCGAATGTCTATGAGTGTTAGTCCGTGGTCTGTTTCAAGTGCAATCAACCATCGGATAACTGCCGCGTATTCCTGGCCAGTCAGCTCGATGTTTATTCGATCCTCGCCAGGTTGCATTCGCTTGATCGTGACACTCTGAAGTTCTGCACTACTCGAAATCACCGTCAATTTACTCTCGTTACGAACGGGTAACGATGTGTTGCCGCGCTGCCTAGCTTCCGCTTGATTCGCAACCATCCAACTCAAACCGTTCGAAGCAGCGGCTTGGGCGCGTAGCTTCTCATCTCGAAATCCGATCGCAGGATCGAGAATGACGTAATACAGAAATATCGCAATCAGTAAATACGCACTGATTCCGATCAAGATACGTTCACGCAGACTCGCTGCGGCAAAACGCCTAATCAACGGCACGATCGAAGGGAACCAAGTCAAGATTCTGTTCATGGCATTGACAGCGTGATCCTTGCCCAAACTCGATTCGCCTGTTGCTCGGCGACGTTCACCTCTACGTTCATTCCCCGGTTTTCGATTCGAGACCGGATCGATTCAAACTGCTGGAAACTATCCGCGAAAAACGTGATACCCATCTTGTTCTGCGATTCATTGAAGTTCAAGTTGCGAACCTCAACGCCGGCTGTCGAGGCAACGACGCTCTCAAGTAAACCCAGCCATTTGCTCTGCTGGTCAACGCGCGCACCCATTCTTTCCTGCATACGAAAGACGGGATTACCCGTGACGTCCCGCGTGTTGTAGACCGTCTCATAGATATCCAGAGACTCCTCACGAAGTCTGTCGGTCTGAAAATCCGCCCAAAGTCCTTGAATAACGAAGATCACAGCGGCAACGACTACGCACACAGCTGCAACCATCACTGTTTTGTTGAGATTCTGGCGTATCGCAACCCCACCGTCTTTGGTCGCGTAGGTTCCCTGCAGCAGATTCAACAAGCCGGTTGTTTCGCTGGCACCCTCGAGCAGCGTTTCAAACGTGATTAACTCGATCGTTGCATCATCGACGTTCAGCTGATCGACAACACTCTCGGTTACGCTCGCGACACCCTCACTGCCAACACACGTAATGGATACGTTCTCCTCCTCTCGGGGAATGGTGAAGGCGAGTGTCGAACTAAGAGCATCTGACGCAACAACGGCAAGCTGATCGGGTGTTCTCAACGTGATCGTCGAACCTGACTCGATCAAAAACAGTTCACTTGACGCATCTGTCAACATACCAGGTGTTGTAACGATGTTTGGTTGGAGATTCGTCTGTTCGAGAAGTGATAGATACGTCTCAAGGCGTACCTTGTTCATCACCATGCAGGGTATCGCACCACGTTGCTTCACGTCGCCGACTGCGATGTGCACGTCATCGATCTCTTCCGTGAGGTGGGGTTCGACCGCAAATGGCGCCGCTTGACGGATCCTGGCCTGGCTTCGGCCAGGAATTTCAACTTGGATATACAGTATCTCGCGGTCGGGTAGGAGAACGACCGTCTCCACCCTAGCCGGGGTTTTGGCGCTTTCAAGCGCCCGTGCTTCTACATCACTGAGAGATCCGGTCCCAGAAGCCGTAACTTCAGAGTCCTCGCACAGCCACCATCGAACGAGAGTTTGAGGATCGGCGTCATTCAGCGCGATATATAGAACATCCATCAGCTTAAATCGCGTTCGTTATCCCAAACATGACGCCTACCAAAATCGCGAGCGTAGATTTGACATTCGCCGGAATTTGGGTCCCGATAGATATGACTCGTCATATCCATTCGAAGGTCCTCACTATCCAACGTAGCACGCACCTCGAAGAAGTCGCTTCTGACGCTCAAGTTCTCTCGCACGTCGGAAAATCCACCATGCAGATCCACAAACGCTTCAACAGAGCCGAAGTTTCGCAAGCCACCACGCGCGGACATTTTTGCGCCGCCGGGCGGCAGAAGTGAGTTCAAGACTTCCGGATGTGCAGTATTCACGTTGATGTTCAACGAGCTCGTAGGCAACACAGTAACAAGGTGAGTCAATTCTGTATATACGTCTTGGGCGATCGATGCTAACACCTGAATCTCGCTGAGATGACCTGCTAAACGATTCGGCGGACGAAATGGCGTTTCGTTACCGAGCCAATCCAGTTCCTCCCGCCCTTGGTAGCCGTCGGCATGAAAACGCTGATCGTCGGGATCGATCCAATCTCGCCACATCGGTGTTAACTCCAAACTGATCCCGACTCGATTCAATAAGTAGCTAAATGCCTGTGTCGACTCTTTTTTACGAGAGCCTGCGAGTGAATTCAAATTCAGTTTTCCGCTCAGGTCGACTATCTGCACGTGCACATCACCAGATACGGTAAGTAACGGCGCAAGCGGCTGTGCCCATGGTTCGGCCATATCGTCGCGTAACCGACCGGCTTCATCTAGCCAGTCAACGAACAACAGTTCTTGTGCGAGCGCTTCGCTCGCCATAAGCGAATATCTCGCTTGATTCGCGGTTAGTCCGATTCGAGTCTGTGCTGTCACCATCGTTTGGTGTGAATACAGCTGAAATGCCAACGCGCTGAATAGCACGACCATCAGCAAGATGCTAATCAGCGCGATGCCGCGTTGCGCCTTCATCACGTTTCCACGCTCTCATGAGCCAGTACCGGTCCCGTTGCGACAGGTACCAACCATAGGTGCGACACGGTGCCAAGCTGCGGCAAGTCAAAAGTGACGCGAATACCAACTAATGGACTATACGTAGTGTCGGCATCAGCATACGACTGAGGCGGCCAAAAATAGTGTTCACTCCCTGTTCGGTCAATCAATTCGATCTCGAGGGAATTCACGTTTTGGAGAAGTAACTGATCAATCGGTTCTGAGTCTTGTGCACGATCAAGAACCTCCCAATAGCGGCGAAACAGCTGATTCTCGTAGAGAAAGTACGACACGCGTTGTTGTTCAGATCGCTGGTGTCCGAGGAGATTCCGCCAGCCGTTGCGTGTGAATTCGAGCTGACCCGACGTATCCACGACGACGCTAGGTTGATAGTCTCCGTGTTCGTCGCGGATTTCTCGATCGTTCACCTGGAGTAAATCTTGCTCGATGATGTTCATCGCCCGGTGCCAATCGGCCAACACGGTACTTCGATGGATCACCTTCTCAGTCGTACGAACCGACTGCGACAGTAGTTGCACAGCTAGTACGCCAACGATGCCGAAGATAAGTACCGTTACGACCATCTCCAGCAACGTGAACCCGCGATACTTCATTGCGGCATTCGAACCCAAGCCGCTAGCGAACGGATAGGACCTATTGGATCGTTGTCAACGATTCGATAGACCTCCCAACGAATATGTCGTACGCCTTGGATATCTGAAGGCAATACGGTCGCCGAGACCTCTAGGTCGTAGCCTGCGATGTTCACGCGTTGAGGACTTAGTGATGCATTCGCCATCGTGTGCAAGGCGCCGGAATCCATCTCTTGTGCAAGTCGATAGTACGAGACTTGATTCGCGAGCGCCCATTGCGCAACCGTCTGCTCCTCAAGTCGCAGCTGGCTCTGCAGCGCTTCGGAGTTACTAAAGAAAACGGCTGCAGACGCAATCGCGAGGATAGCGACCGCCACCATCATCTCGAGCAAGGTAAAGCCGCTTGACCGGCCAGGCACTTTAACTCTCATCGTCTCTCGCGAGGGGTCGATATCGTTCGTCGTTCACTACGGTTCGTTGCAGACCGTCACTAAACACGAACCGCTCAGCCTGCGAGACTTGGTGCGTCAAACTGACCTCAAACGGGCTCATTTCACCACTTGGATAGATCACAAAATCCGGTTTGATGCCGTCTGACGAACCTAGACGTTGGTTCTGTGACTTACCGATTAGTCGACCTTGTATCCAGTAATCAGAACCGATCGACCGATGCTGAAACGGAGTTTCGTCGACGATGTACCACTCGCCGTCTTCTAACAATCGTAGAAATTCATACGACGACGAACTGAGTTTTACACCCCAAATCTCATTGGTGATGGTGGACTTCTGACGCGCGAGCTCCACCGTGAGCATGAATCTCTCTGCATGTGTCCGCAAAGTTCGAGTTTCCGACCCGCTGGTATACGTAAGAACGACGGTTGCTGCGAGAACACCCACGATGATGAGGACTGCGAGCAGCTCGAGCAACGAGAAGCCAGCACGTGCCCTCGTCAGATATCGCCATCGATGACGCATAGCAGCCGAGCGAATCGTTTGGATGGCTAAAGCTCAGAGAACTTAATATCCGAAGCGACGCCGTCCCCACCTTCCTCACCATCCGCACCCAGCGACACAATCTCGAATACAAAGCCTTCATTCGTGTAGACGTAGCTATTTCCCCACGGGTCTACGGGGAGCTTTCGCATGTAAGGTTCCGGACCCCAGTTACGTGCTTCGGGCGTGCCGCCCGGTTGATTTACCAGTGCATCGAGTCCTTGAGTGGTCGATGGGTAGAAGCTGTTGTCCAGACGGTAGGTGTCGAGTGCCGCCGACAGCGTACGTATATCAGCCTTAGCTGCCGTTATCCGTGCCTTATCCGCTTGAGGTAGTACATTCTGAACGACGATGACAGCTAGTACGCCAATGATGATCACGACCACCATGATCTCGAGCAAGGTAAAGCCGCGTTCGCGCGCCCGTCGGATGTTTCGCATATTTTCTAGAGCACCAATGCGTTCATGTTGAGGATCGGCAATAGCATCGCAAGCATGATCATTAATACGATGCCGGCCATGACGAGGAGCATAAAAGGTCGGAAGAGTTGCACTAGGGTTTCCACTCTTCGTTCGAGTTCTTTTTGTTGGAAATCCGCCGCCTTTGCCATGAGCTCATCTAACGTACCACTGGATTCTCCACTTGCGATCATGTGAAGGAAAATCGGCGGAAAGTTCCCGGTTGCCTCTAGTGCATTCCGAAGCGACGAACCTTCACTCACGGTAGCCACTGCTTCGGCCAATCTGGAGTTAATCCAGACGTTCGAGACGACTTCAGACGCGATCCGCATAGCCTCCACGAGTGGTACCCCGCTCTTACCGAGAATCGCAAGCGTACTCGCGTAACGTGACGCGCTGGTTGAACGAACCAGCCACCGAAGCACTGGTACGCCGAGCTTGAATCGATCCCACGCTAACCTAAATCCAGTTTGGCGTAGCGCAAGATTGAAGAGCACAAAAAAACTGACAAGCCCCAACAGGATCGCCCAGCCGTATGCTCGTAGTGCATCGCTTGTCGCAATCAGTACGCTAGTAATCGCCGGAAGGGTTGCTCCCGAGGTGTCGAAGACCTCAACGATATCAGGGATGACGTAGGTCATTACCAGAATCACGATCGCGATAGCGCAAACAAGCAAAATTACGGGATAGTAGAGCGCCATCTCGACATTTCGGCGCGTTTCGTATGAACGCTCTAGGTAATCGGCGAGATTCTCTAGCACAGTGCCTAGATAACCAGACTGTTCGCCCGCCGCGACGGTCGCTCGAAACATGGGAGAAAATGTCTGCGGAAACTCGCCAAGTGCGGCGCTCAGTGATTGTCCTTGCATGACATTCCCACGAACTGTCATGAGTACTGAAGTCGCTTTACGACTACTCGACTGTTGAGCAACTGCCTGAAACGCTTCCTCGATCGCCAAACCCGCACCGATCATGGTCGCGATCTGGCGTGTAATTAGCGCTAGCTCCATGGGTGGAATGCGTCGCCACCACTGAAACCAACTACTAGCCTGGATGTTCGCGCGAGTTACCGTGACCTCAACCGGGGTCAGACCTCGATCTCGAAGTAATTGGCGCACGTGACGACTGCTGTCGCCTTCAAGAATACCTTTCTTCGCGCTGCCGTGCTCGTTGAGCGCGACATATTCGAATGCTGTCACGGTCAGTCGTCCAACGTGACGCGAAGTACTTCCTGAACCGTGGTGATTCCGTCCAACACCTTTTGCCGACCATCGTCGCGAATCGTGCCGGTTCTACCATGTGCAGTTTGCTTCAATAACTGTTCGGACGAGCTCTCGTGGATGGTTTGGCGGAGGTCGTTATCTATCGTGACGAGCTCGTATATCCCTGTGCGACCTTGGAAACCAGTGCCGTGGCATGCCTCACAACCGACGGCACGATAGATCCTATGACTTGGATCGATATTGAGAAAACCTGCCTCAAACGCGTTGGGTTCCACGAGTTCGCGACACTCGGGACACAGCACTCGCACGAGACGTTGTGCCAGTACGCCGATCAGACTCGAAGAAAGCAGATATGGCTTCAGACCCATGTCAGCAAGTCGCGTGACAGCACCAATCGCCGTATTCGTGTGCAATGTCGACAACACCAAGTGGCCTGTCAAACTCGCTCGAATGGCGATCTCGGCTGTCTCGAAATCGCGGATTTCACCGACCATCACGATATCAGGATCTTGGCGTAGCATCGCGCGTAGTCCGGCAGCGAACGTCATTCCAGTTTTTGTATTGACTTGGGTCTGACCGATGCCGTGAAGGTTGTATTCGATCGGATCCTCGACCGTGAGGACGTTAAGGACGTCCGTATCCAGCTCTGACAAAGATGCGTATAGCGTTGTCGTCTTACCGCTTCCTGTAGGTCCGGTGACCAGGAAAATACCGTGCGGCGCACGCATTAGTTCCCGTACGCCCGCCAACGTTGCTTCGTTCATTCCGAGAGCCGGCAGCGTCAGACGATCGGATTGCTTGTCGAGCAATCGCAACACCACCCTTTCCCCGCTACCCGTTGGCATGACGGAAACTCGAACATCAAGCTCGCGCCCGCCGATCCTCACCGTGGTTCTTCCGTCCTGCGGAACTCGCCGTTCAGCAATGTCGAGTTTCGACATGACTTTGATACGGGATACGATGAGCGGGGCGAGTGCTCGCTTCGGCGTACCGACTTCCCGGAGTACGCCATCGATTCTGAATCTAACGCGAACCGTTGTTTCAAACGTTTCGATATGGATATCGGACGCATTCTCCCGGATGGCTTCTGCGATCAGCGCATTAATTAGGCGAATGACCGGCGCATCGCCTTCTTGCTCAAGCAAATCGCTCTCGTCAGGCAACGATTCCGCAAGCGTTGCCAGATCGATCTCATCGCCCAAATCCTCTACTATCTGACGTGTATCCGAATTCAGATCCGCGTAGGTATTGGAAAGGAGCACATCGAATTCATCGTCGCTTACCGCCTGGAACTGAACGGTCGTGCTCAAAAATCGTTGTACTTCGGCCACGACCGACAATTCAAGCGGCGGTTTATGGACGACAACGGGTGTGCCGTTCTGATAATCGATTAGAACGCCAAACCTACGCGCAAAGCCGAACGGCAGAGGTCGCAATGACGCAACCGAAGCGCCGTTGCTTACTTGGGCGTCAGCATTCGCCGTATTCTGAGAGGATTCGTCGATGTCGCTCACGCGCAGACGGTTCCACTAGGTGGACAACGCTTCAATTTTAAGTTCGAATGCGACCTAATCGCTACAACCGAAAAATCATGAGAGCATCGGCTTGTCAACGCGAAAATGGCCTCTACGACGGTGCTTTTATCCATCAATTGGGATGAATACGTGAAATCCGATAGAGTTTAAGGGTGTGATCCGTAATAGAACCTTAGCTTAACGTCGTTAACGCTGCCGGTTTCACCCAACATTGCGTCTACCACGTTAACTTTCCACGTACCGGAAGGCGATTCGCCGTAGAACGCGCTAGAAGCAAACATCAGTGTCTGCGAGTCTGATTGACCATGCGGTATTCCATCGTTGAAAACTGGGTTCACGACACTTTCCATCCCAGACGGTGAAATCAACGTAATCCCTAAGTGCCTTATATCATCATGCACAAATTCGAGTTGTACATGCACCATCTCGATATTTGATTGTGCGAAGGCTTCTTTCTCAGCCTCTAACGGCATCTCCGAATTGTTCGGTGATTCCACGTGAACTTCGACTACTGTTCCTTCGCCACTGCCATCTGGAATCTCTTGACTCTCAAAACCTTCCACTCCTAGCCAATCCGATCTCTCGAATTCGCCTAGCGAGTCTGGCTCGTACTCACTTAAGAATTCCATTGCACGGTCAACGTCGACCGCACCGAATCCGTAGCGATTGTGGTACGCATATCCTGCAGAGTTCAGTTGCCATCCATTGCTGAGCGTGTAGATATGGTCAGCAATTGAAACCCGGATAGGTAGCGTCGCGATGTGTGATTGGCGAGCCGTGTTAGCGAACGCATGCTTTACGTCGCGCCACGTCAGTTCCGGATACTTATCAAGCATCAACGCGACCACACCCGAGACGATGCCTGCTGCTCCGGATGTTCCGTTGAATGTGCTGATGTAGTCTCCAGCCGAGTACTGATGGTCCGGTCGCAAGCCATGCGTTCCGCGGAGATGGTAGCCTCGCTCTGGTCCGAATTGATCCGTCGTAAGCAGTGCAGGTTGGTTGCGTCCCCACCATCCGGCTGGCGCAGAAATCCAAATATTTGAACCGCTATTTGCATATGGCGCAGGTCTTCCATCCGCATCGAGTGCACCTATGACAATGAGATACGGTAACCTGTTTCTGTAGTCTAAATTGGAACTGTTACAACCGATATCCCGGTGAATTGGATGGAAAATTGCGTCACACCCGCGCCAACCGTTTCCAGCTGTCTTCACATAGATTGCGCCTTTACCGTCGCGTAATTCCGATGTCCCGAATTCAAACAAGCGATATGCGTCTTCATTAAGGTCTTGCCAACGAGAAGATCCGTAACTCATATTGAAGATGTCGACTGCCGTTGAGTCTGGTTCGCTCGAACTACCTCCTAAACTATCAAATTGCGAAGTGTTCGTACCCCGTAGCAGATAGTTAAACCCCCGCAATCTCACCCCAGGGGCGACTCCACGAATCCCAATCCCGTTGTTAGCTGATGCGGCAGTTAGTCCTGCTACGCTCGTTCCGTGGTCACCGTAAATGTCTGGATTAAAAGGATCAGAAGTCACCGCTCCAAAGACGAAATCTGAATTAGCTTCGTTCGTTAGAAAGTTATAGGAGGCATCCGCTTCTATGTTCGCCATCAAGTCAGGATGACAAAGCTCCAACCCTGTATCTACGATGGCGACTTGGATACCCTCTCCAATGACGTCATTCTCAAGTGTCTCGTGCATGTGTAGGTCTTCGCCTGGTCGCGCACGATTTATCGAAAATGCCTTTTGTCCTGTGTTTTCTATATACCACTGTTCAGCGAATAACGGGTCGGTACCCGTCATGAGGCTAGCTGGCCTATGAGTGCATTGCGCACGGACGAGTTTTTCCGAATCGATATAGAAGCCGAAGCTGTCGTCGTTGTTGTAGCTATATGCCTCTCCCTCGTAGGGTTCAAGCAGAATCTCGCCGTAATAAGTAGTTGATGGGCGCAGACCACTGATATGTATGTGTACCCATTCGCCCCAAAAATAATCGCCAGATGGATCACTTCGTGGGTCAAGTTCAGGCACAAGACGCGTCGCACTGTGTACAACGTTTTCTAGAGACGGACTGTCAGCTAGCGTTAACGTAACGGACGTCTTCTCGGAGCGGAAAGCGCCGTAATTTCTCACAATCACAGCAACCGAGATACGCTCTTCGGTAATTCGCATATAGCTAAACGTGTAAATGTCGGATAGTTGCCGCAGTTCGCGGTAATTCGGTTCTCCCTCAGCAGGTTGTAACTCATCGTCGTATATGGTGATTTCTAATTCGCCCGGCTCTCCAACTCGTCCATTGCCGAGGAACGACGTTATTTCGAGCTGGATCGTCTCGTCTCCCTCCCAGATCCAGTCTCGTAGAGGTTCCACTCTTATTTGAGCAGTGTCTTCGCCTCTCTCGAAAACAGCGCGCGTGGAATCGACCTCATAGTCCACTTTTCTTGTTGCAGTTCCGCCTAGCGTCAGCTCTACGATGAGTCGGTCCGATACAGGTCTATCGGCTATTAGTTTGACGTCAAGCACGTCCGCCTCGAGTTCGGCTATCGTCGTTTTACTCGCAGACAGCGCAATCGAAACGCGTTGGTCATCTTGGGGAACTGATACGTTTTGTGCATGAATTTCTAAGGTCATTCCAATAAACAACGGAATGACCAAGAGTAACGGTCTTATCAATGTACCCATACTTCGCTTTCGACTTTGAGCGAAAGAGATCACGATTTAGCGAGCCTACATCGGTTCATCTTCAAAGAATCCTGATAGGATCCGTGCCTTGACACCGACAAAATCGTCCTTCAGAACGCGAAACACCTCAACCGGATTGACTTCGGCACTTATCTTCACGATCGAGAATCCAAGGTTTTCATAATGCGTGACGGCCGTAACACCGATTAATCCTTCAATTTCTTGAAGTTTCCTTTCGCTGGCGTGTTCGATACGGATTTCTTGTCGCATAGGTTCGAAGCGTTGTTTCTTCACATCGAAAACGAATCGTTTAAAGACCGCGTTAGGTGTAATGGATTGTGTGACAAGCTTGTCAGCCGATTTTGCGCTCAATATTTGTTGGTCTCGTTCTTGTGTCACCGAAAAAAACCATTCGCCTTTTTGTATGGAGATTGGTTTGTCAGATTCAGGGAGTTCCTTGGCATCAGGGAACGCGACTTTATGAATGTCAGCGTCCATGAAGTGTTCTATCTCGTTTTCGTCACCGAGTACTGCTACGGTGCTACATAGGCCAATCGCGAACACGCCGTGGACGATTCGCCTCATAGCCATAACGCGGTGAGTCTTGAGCCGATGACCATTCAACTTAACTCCAAAGCACTAAATGGAACGCTTGTTTTCGAAAGGTAAGTGACGCAGAATCTCACTTCCTCGACGAACACCTTACTGCAACTTAATATACAAAACTCGGATTGAAATTTGAAAAGATCTCTTCGACTGCACTCTACCTCGGAGTTCAATCCTTCTGGACTACTCGAAACCCTAGTCGCTTATGAAGCGTTTTCGCTCCCGTCTCCAAGTCATTCGCGAATTTTCTGATGGAATTCTTCACAAACGCGGCGTTTTGGAGTTGCCCGAGCGCTAACATGTCAAACGTCGCCGATTCTAGCCAGTCAATCTCTTCTTTGTATCCGGCAAGGGCTACAGCTCCAGTATTTTGTACAAATCTCTTCAATCTCTTGAGATGTGTTTGCAGAACACCACAAGAACCAATGTAAATAAAGCGGTCTTTACACCTTCCGTCAATCCACTCTTCCATTTGGTTCAGAGTGATGTTCGTACCGTCACTAAGGGATATATGCGCATCGTCCTCGACCTCATCAGCGCTCCAACCATGAAAACCGAGGTATAGAATCGGGTAGTTCTTGTATCCGCGCTTTAGATATCGAGTAAGACAGTATTCAAACTCAGTCGAAGTTGCGATGTCATGGTGCTCATACTTTGCACCGCTAACCCTTTCAATCAATTGCAGAATGGGTTCAACGGTGTGAGTGTCCTTCTGGCGGTACCATCTATCGGTTTCCATACAGAAAATCCCTTTCTTAGCACTCTTCTTAACTGCCATATTCCATATCCAAGCTAGTTGGCGATGAGAATCATAGCTTCCCCATCATATTCAAGGTGGAGTACCTGACTCTTTTCGTAGGATAGAAAAAAATGCCTACCACCCTCGGAATCGACCAGAAAACCATACTGTTATTAGTGGAACCGCTAGCACTCCCCCTTACGCAGCTCTCGCCACAATGAGTTCGAGACGCTGACTAATTGAATCTAGTATTGCGACGATATCGCCGTTGGAATCCATGGAGGAACGATTTGACTTTGAACTCCACTGTTAATTGCTGCCGTTGGAGAATCCAAACCAAGGGATCGACTCCCTAAAGCGTCGAAAAATCTCTTCGTCAAATATCTTCGTTGCGAATGTAAATAACCAAACTGTATATTAGGCGTTGGCAATCCAGCTAACACTTTGCTAAGCTTTACTCATTCAATTTTTGACTCGCGTTCACTCAGGAGGTTTAACGCAGACTACATAAATCACTCGGTGGTATCAATCTAGGAACACGACACGGTCGGCTTTACTTCGTTCTACTTAGCGGAGAATCGGTTGTCGAGAAAAATCAGGACTGGGATCTATCAAGTTTCTAACCCTAAGTAAAAGTCTGCTTTAAATACTATGACTATAGCATCAGAAACATCGGAGCTCAAACCTCTGAGGGTGTTGAGTCTAAGCGGCGGCGGAATTCGTGGGATCTACGCAGCGGCATTTCTTGACGGTCTCGTGATGCAGTACGAAGCTCGTACATCAACCAGTAATCTCGATCTAGGTCGCGGTTTCGACCTGATATGTGGAACTAGCACAGGTGCAATCGTCGCATGTGCCGTTGCGATGGGTTTCCCGCTGAGCCGAGTCGTTGATCTCTACCAAACAAAGGGTAAAACGATCTTCCCTCACCGCATAAAAGGGAAACTCAGTATCTTCTGGCGTATGCTAAATCGCCGACGATACGTAAAAAAAGGTGATCAAGCCCTCCGAGACGCTTTGACTGAAGTATTCGGAAACACAACGTTCTTAGACGTATTCACGACGAGACGTATTTCATTAGCGATTCCCGCAATCAGCATGTCAACGTATCAACCTTGGGTATTTAAAAAAACACCTCAAAGCGGTGCGAGAGACGACGCTTACCGGCTTGTTGATGCGTGCATGGCTTCAAGTGCGGCACCAATTTACCGTTCTTTGTCTGAGCTGAAAGTCCCAAACTCAAACTACCTATCTCAAACCACGTTCGTTGATGGTGGATTGTGGGCAAACAATCCAGTTATGGTCGCAATGATCGACGCGCTACAAATGGCGAAGAAAAACCAACCGATACAAATATTCTCGGTCGGAACGTGTCCTGCGCCGTCTGGAGAGAACATTTCTGGTGATAGTGTGCATCGCTCACTACTAGATTGGCGAATGGGCGCAAAAGTCATTCCGCTCGCAATCACAGCGCAAGAACATGGTTTCGAGCATATGTCTCGACTCATTTCAAACCACTTTTCAAGCTTGGGACAGAACGTACAGACCATTACTTTCCCTCATCGAGATGTGCCGGCAGATATGACCGAGTACCTTTCCTTGGACGATACGCGTGCTCACGCAATGAACTGGCTTGTTTCAAAAGCAAACCAAGACGTGAATCAGACGCTTAGTGCTTGCGACGACTCAAATAACCATGGAGGTCACATCATCCGATCAATGTTGGAAGATCTGAAACCTTCCAAACCAACACACGTTCTACACAAGTACTCAGACCCTCAACAACACCATGAACTTTAGCTGATGTAAGGAGCACTCGAATGTTTGACTGTAATTTGGATATCAAAGCATTCCATAACGGCGAAGTTACTCTTCCTCAACAGGAACAAGATCGCATGAGAAATCGCCGAGATTCGAATCGGGACAGATTGAAGCGTAATCTTGAAAAGGACGAAAAACCTCTACCTTATGAGTTTGTTTCACAAGGCAGTTATCGAATGAAAACGATGATTCGTGACGAACAAAAAGACTATGACATTGATGACGGCGCATATTTTCATGCAACCAATCTAGTCGGAAGTCGCGGCGGCGAAATGTCGTCAGTAGACGCTCGCAACATGGTTTGCAGTGCGATGGATGACGGCCAATTTAAGACTCCGCCTGAAGTGAAAAACAATTGCGTCCGCATTCACTACAAAGCAGGATATCACGTCGACATTCCGATCTATCGGCGCGTTGTAGACGACGAATCTGATGAAGAGTTTTACGAGTTAGCATCCAGCGAAGGATGGCTTCGTTCAGATGCGCGAGATGTAACAGCTTGGTATGAGGAAGTGCGTAGCGGAACATCCGATCCGAAACAGTTTCTTCGATTGAATCGGCTCTTAAAGAAGTTTGCCAAAAGTCGAGAAAGCTGGAAGTCACAAACTTTGAGCGGTTTCGGAATCACAGCGTTATTAGCAGAACAAGCGGTATTACGGTCAAACCGTGATGATGTTGCACTGTATGAGACGATGGTGTCAATGAGAAATCGCCTAAAAGTGACGACTGTAATAGATCACCCCGTGACACTTGGACAGACGATTACAAAAGGAAACCCAGATGCCAAAGCAAGGTTCTTCTGCGACAAACTCACCGACGCAATCACTTTGCTTGAGCGGCTCTTTAATCATGATTGTGATCATGAAACTGCATGTGAATGTTGGGATAAAGCGTTTTACACGACATTTTTCTCCGATAGATTCGAGGATGAAAACGAAAGCAAGTCCCAGAATACAAGGCAGTCTGTCAGTTCGACTGCAATCGTAACGACCACATCGATATCCGGTGGAGCAATCAGATCTGAAGGTTCGGGTAGATATGCCTGATCCTCAACTCTTGGTTTTGGCGTAATGAACTATGAGTACGACACAGCGGTACTTCAAGTCACAAAGGCGCTGAGGAAAAACGCGATAGAAACCGCTAGTAAACTCGCTCCGCATACGATTACAAAAAACTACGGTGACCGACATTTCACGGACGGGTGGCGAGTTCCGGTCGATTTCACAGACGGATCGACACGAAACATAGATATCCTCATAACTGGTTCATTTCCTTGGTCTTATCCTCGAACTGCACTCGTTGACCGACCGAAATTCCTTGAATGGCCGCACATTGAGCGCGATGGCATTCTGTGCCTCCTGTCCGAAGAAGCATCGATCGATCCAACCTCACCAGGAGACGTCGCCATTGATCTATTACGTCGCTCGACAAATCTGGTCGAAGATCTCGTTGAAGGTTCGATTATTGAAAAAGACTTTAAAGAGGAATTCCTAACTTACTGGTTTTATGCCGCGGACGACCGAGAAAAGGTCGTAACAACGTTGTTTAAACCTAGCCAACCGTCTAGACAGCTTAGCTGCTTGCTGCATCAAGGAATTTACTACATCCACGACGACGAATCTAACCTCCAACGATGGCTGAATCATCGACTTGGGCTAGCTTGCACCAAAAGAAACAGCGACGTATTCAGACCAGCGGCGTTAATTTGGCTAGAAGAACCGCCGCTTCCTAGTGAATATCCGAATTCAGGTTCAGACGTTTTGAAGTTAGTAAATCAAAATGACGTAGAAGCACAAAAAGTACTGACGCAATTACCTGATCGCTCCTCTGACTCATGCATTGTGATATTAGGTGCGGAAGGTCGTGGTGGAGCCGGATTGGTTGCTGTTGAACTACTTCCAAATCAAAATCAGAGTACGAGTCGATCGAGAGATCTACTTTCTAAAGGATTTAGAAAGGGGTATACGCCAAAACGAGTACTGAGTAATAGAACCTACGGACAAAGTGTCAAGACTCGTCGCTTACAGGTTGATAGAGCGGATGGTGCGTGGGTACACGGTAGAGATCAAGACAATCGCAGTCGCAAGTTGTTGAATAAGAAGGTCACGATTTTGGGTTGCGGTTCTGTAGGTTCTCTAGTCGCAGACAATCTAACTAAATCAGGCGTTGGGACAATAAAGCTAATCGATTTTGACACGCTTAAGTGGGCTAATATCGGTCGACATGCCCTTGGCGCTACTGCGATAGGTAAGAAAAAATCGTTAGCCTTGGCGCATGAGCTACAAGCGAACTACCCCCATCTATCGATTCAAGGAGAGGACTCGACAATAGAGAGCGAAATTAGCGAACGTGCAGATGGACTAGCTACTAACGACTTGATTATTTGTGCAACTGGAAATTGGAGCGCGGAGTCACTGCTAAACGAATGGCATTTGCAATCTAAATTCAACAGGAGTGTCTTATACGCTTGGACAGAGGAACACGCAGTATCCGGATCGGCCGTCATCATCGCTCCAAATAGCAGATGTCTGGCATGTGGAATGGATCGGACTGGAAAACCTGACCTAAAAGCGGCACAGTTCCCAGACGGCTTTACTTCGAGGACCGAGCCGTCTTGCGCCGATCCTTATCAACCTTACGGTGCCACAGAACTCACCTTCATCACTGTTACGATCGCGCAAGCGGCACTCGATGAATTACTGAATCCGTCTGAAGAGTCGCACCGAACGACATGGTTCACTCAGAGGGTAACCGAATTCGGTGGCAAGTGGAGTGAAGAATTCGCACGGCTTCTTGACGATACGACTGTCAAGCAGGGGCTTATATCGTTAAGTTGGGGAGAGGAGCGATGTTCTCTATGCCGAGGTGTTGCATAAAGGATTACGAGGATCGTATGCCTAACAGTAATATCGATGACAGCCGAGTATGTGCACGATTAGGATACAGTTTATTCGGTGAATCTGGAACAGTGCGTAAATAACTGAACCACGAAAGAACGAGATTAAAGTGGTCACCTGGAAGGTAGCTGGCTGATTCACGCTTAAATCCTGACGTGCAGCTGCATAACATCGCGAGCCTTAACGAACACCGATAACAAAGCACCATCCACCGTTGGATTTAGCTCTAGTAAGCTCCAATCGTGCTTCTTAAAATGCACGTCTAGGCGAAGTATGGCTTCGTCCAACGCGTCTAGCTCTGGTACAAATCTGAACTTTCACGGCGATCACATCCTTTCGGTGCAACAGTTCGAACGCACCGATGTCGAGGAAATCTTCAAAGTCGCCGACCGTATGCGACCGTTTGCAGGTCGTGAACGCATCACCCGGGTGCTCGAAGGCGCCATCCTCTCCAACATGTTTTTCGAACCGAGTACACGTACCCGTGTGTCGTTCGGAAGTGCGTTTAACCTACTCGGTGGAAACGTCAGAGAAACCACCGGTATCGAATCGTCGTCGATCGTGAAAGGCGAGTCGATGCGTGATTTCGCACGGGTCCTTTCTGGTTACAGCGACATCATCGTGATACGGCACCCGGAAACTGGTTCAGCGGAAGAATTTGCGTCGGCGTCTCAAGTTCCTGTCATTAACGGTGGCGACGGCGCTAACGAACACCCTTCGCAAGCACTGTTAGATCTCTACACCATCCGCAAGGAACTTGAATCCCAAAATAAGAGTGTCGACGACTTCCGCATCGCACTGATTGGTGACTTAGCCAATGGTCGAGCTGTACATTCACTGTTAAAGCTCTTGACCCTCTTCAAGAAGGTAACGGTGCAATTGGCATCACCGGAAGGTTTGGATGCCCCACCCGAATTAATCGAGTTACTTCGTCAGGGCGGTGCGTCAGTTTCCGAATTTCACGACCTTCGAGAAGGTATCCAGCACGTCGACATCCTTTATGTCACGCGGGTTCAGGAAGAACGTTTCCCAACACAGGAAGAAGCCGATTACTATCGCGGCCTATTCCGCTTGAACCAGGAAATCTATTCGCAGTATTGCGAATCGAACACCGTGATCATGCATCCACTACCGCGCGATTCGCGTGCGCAAAGTCAGGAGCTAGACGAAGACCTGGATTCGAACCCGAACCTGGCCATCTTCCGCCAAACGCAGAACGGTGTGCTCATCCGCATGGCATTGTTTACGTTGATCTTCGACGTCGTGAATGACGTCGAGCTTCACGCAAAACCGTTGCGTTGGCAGACTCCTCGAAATCGACTAAGTAGCTGAATTAACCTAGCGCCGTCTCGAATTCGGGCAACGCGTCGAACAAATCAGCAACTAAGCCGTAATCCGCGACCTGAAAGATCGGAGCGTCCGGATCCTTGTTGATCGCGACGATCACCTTCGAATCCTTCATACCAGCCAAGTGCTGGATCGCTCCAGAAATGCCGACCGCAATGTAGAGTTCTGGTGCGACGATCTTCCCGGTTTGCCCGACTTGCATGTCGTTGGGTACAAATCCCGCATCAACGGCTGCCCGTGACGCACCAATCGCTGCACCGAGCTTGTCGGCAATGCCTTCCAACAGCGAGAAATTCTCGCCGTTCTGCATACCGCGTCCCCCTGAGATCACGACGCCAGCCGCCGTGAGTTCAGGTCTCTCAGATTTAGCAAGTTCGTCCGCAATGAATTCGGAGCTGCCGTCTGAATCGGCACCGTCGATCGTTTCAACGGAAGCACTCCCACCATCTGGCGCAACCCCGTCGAAACCGGTTCCGCGAACGGTCAGCACTTTCTTCTCGTCGCTGGTCTTCACAGTCGCAATAGCGTTACCTGCGTAGATCAGACGTTTGAATGTGTCCTCGGAGTCAACACCCATGATGTCTGAGATCATCTGCACGTCTAATGCGGCTGCGACGCGCGGCATGAAGTTCTTGCCAGTCGTCGTATGAGCTGTGAGCAAGTGGCTGTAGTTGCCGCTTAGTCCGACAACCAGCGGCGCGACGTTCTCTGGTAGCGCATGCTCATAGGATGCTGCATTGGCGAGGAGTACTTTATTGACTCCGCCTACTTGCGCTGCTTCATTCGCAACTGCTTCACAGTTGTGACCCGCGACTAAGACATCCACATCGCCGCCAATTTCGGAGGCAGCAGCCAGCGAAACCAGCGTGACCGGTTTAAGTGCTTCATTGTCATGGTCAGCGACTACTAATACGCTCATGCGATCACCTTTGCGTCGTTCCGCAGCTTGTCGACCAATTCGTCGACTGATTCAACTTTGATACCCGCAGCACGGCCTGGGGGTGGCGAGACATCCAATATTTCAGTGTGACGTTGGACTTCGACGCCGAGATCGGACGGTGAAACCGTTTCGATTGGCTTCTTCCGCGCCTGCATGATATTCGGTAACGAGGCGTATCGCGGCTCATTCAAACGCAAATCTGTCGTTAAAACCATCGGAATGGACGTCTTGATTGTCTGTAATCCGCCGTCGACCTCTCGAATTACGGTTGCCGTGTCGCCATCCACCGTCAACTCTGAAGCGAATGTCGCCTGCGGCAGTCCCGTGAGTTGAGCGAACATTTGTCCGGTTTGTCCGTTGTCGCCGTCGATGCTCTGCTTACCGAACATGACGATCTTAGGTTCTTCACGCTCATAAACTGCTTGAATCAGCTTGGCGATCGCCAATGGTTCAACGTCGTCATCAGCTTCGATGTGGATCGCCCGATCGGCGCCTTGCGCCAAGCACACGCGCAGAGTTTCGGGACACTTCTCGCCTCCGACCGTAACAGCAATCACTTCCTCCGCGGTGCCAGCTTCTCGTAGACGGACGGCTTCTTCGATCCCGATACCGCAGAAAGGATTAACGGCCATTTTCGTGTTGGTAAGGTCGATACCGGTGCCGTCTGGTTTTACGACCACGTTGACGTTAGGGTCAACGACGCGTTTGATAGCAACAAGAACTTTCATACGTTCCAATATGTGACTTTGAAAAAACTGAGTCGCATACAGCGCCTTCGCAGTGCATGCGAAAAACGCCAAGGCAGGCGTTATCGGCAGAAGATTTTATTCGTGATTCGTTTTTATAATCGCGGCGAATTGCGTATGGGGGACTCGTGACAGTAGAACGCGAAGCAATGGACTTTGATGTCGTCATCGTAGGCGGCGGTCCGTCAGGTCTTGCAGCTTCAATTAGGCTGATGCAACTCGCTGCTGAGACAGGGCAAGAAATCACGGTGTGCCTTGTCGAGAAAGGCAGTGAAATCGGCGCACACATCCTCTCTGGTGCAGTCTTCTATCCACGAGCCCTCAATGAGTTGATTCCAGATTGGCAGGAGCAAGGTGCTCCCGTCAATAATCCGGTCACGAAGGACGAATACCACTGTTTCCTGAGTGAAACGTCCAGCTTTCCGATCCCTCGTTTCCTAATTCCCAAACCGATCCACAACGCTGGCAATCACGCGATTTCGTTGGGCAACCTGTGTCGATGGCTTGGGGAGCAAGCCGAAGCGCTTGGCGTCATGACCTTTCCGGGCTTCGCCGCGACCGAAATATTGTTTGACGATCAAGATCGTGTATGTGGCATCGCGACGGGCGACATGGGTATCGGGAAGGATGGCGAACAGAAGGGAACTTTCCAACCCGGTTACGAACTACGTGCGAAATACACGTTATTTGCAGAGGGTTGTAGGGGGCATCTCGGCAAGCAACTCATACAGAAATACAAACTTGATGCTGATTCAGCCACCCAACACTACGCCATCGGACTCAAAGAACTCTGGGAGGTTCCAGAGGAGAGAGCGGATCAAGGGAAAGTCATTCACGCGCTTGGATGGCCACTCGGGTTATCCAGCTCTGCGACGGGTGGCAGCTTCCTGTACCACCTTGAAAACCGGCAGGTTTCACTGGGGTTGATTGTCGATCTCGCATACAAGAACCCGTACCTGAGTCCGTTTGAGGAATTTCAGCGCTGGAAGCACCACCCTGTGATCGTCAATGAGATCGCCTCGGGAACGCGTGTCTCATACGGTGCACGAGCGATCGTGAAAGGCGGATTACCCGCACTACCGAAACTCACCGTACCTGGCGCTGCACTGATCGGTGACGATGCTGGTTTCTTGAACGTCTTAAAGGTCAAAGGCAGCCATACGGCTATGAAGTCCGGGATGCTTGCGGCGGAGGCGGTTCTTGACAGTCTTAAACAAGGCGACGAAGGGACGGAGATCAACCTCCTCGAGCGCGTGGCAGATTCCTGGTTGTTTGACGAACTGAATTCCTCGAAGAACGCAGGACCCGCATGGCACAAGTGGGGGTTGTTTTTCGGTTCGGCTTATTCGTTTGTCGAACAGAACATCCTTGGTGGGAAGTCGCCGTTCAAGCTCTCGGACCCGAAACCTGACTACGCGACGCTCACCAACGTAGATCAAGCAAAACCGATCGAGTACCCGAAACCTGACAGCATCTTGTCGTTCGATCGACTGTCAAGCGTGTTCCTTTCCAATACGAACCACGAAGAGGATCAGCCGTGTCATCTGACCCTCGCGGACGAATCGATTCCCGTCGCACAGAATCTGCCGAATTTCGCGGAACCTGCGCAGCGGTATTGTCCCGCAGGTGTGTATGAGATCGTGGAAGAGGAATCGGGGCCAAGATTCCAGATCAATGCCCAGAACTGTGTCCATTGCAAGACTTGTGACATCAAGGATCCAGCGCAGAACATTACGTGGATCGCGCCAGAGGGCGGCGGGGGTCCGAACTACCCCAATATGTAGGCGATTTTTCGGTCTTTGGGATTTTCAGTTGTTTACAAACGGGAGTTCTGTGCACAGATCGGTCTTCTATCGATACGAATCGCGCGTCACGAATGTGACCAGATCTAAGGTTCTTCGAGACTGCTCGGATTCGCGGTTTCCTGCCGACTTCAATCACGACTGTAACTTAATCTCTCCTTCCGTGAAGGAGATATAGCCTAAAGTGGTGTTTCGAGGCTAGGCGGGGGTTTCCCCCTAGCTGTTAGTATCTGTGTTTGGAAAACCACCAACAGAGAAGGAAACACCACCATGAATAAGGATAACATCGTAGCTCTGCGCACGAGCGTTGGCGACCCGTTGCAGGACGTTTTGCGCGATGGTGCACGGCGGTTGCTGGCGCAAGCGATCGACGCCGAAGTTGACGAGTTGCTTACGCAACACGCGGATCGACGCACGGCCGAGGGTCGAGCGGGCGTGGTTCGCAATGGCTATCTGCCGGAACGTCAGGTGCAGACCGGCATTGGTCCGATTGATGTTCGGATCCCGAAAGTCCGTGCCAACGTTGGCGAAGCGGTCACGTTTCGCTCGAAACTGGTACCGCCGTATGTCCGTAAAGCGGCATCACTGGAAGCCGCGTTGCCCTGGCTGTATCTGAAAGGGATTTCAACCGGCGACATGCACGAAGCCCTGACCGAACTGGTGGGCGACGATGCCAAAGGCTTGTCGGCCACGACGGTCGCACGCTTGAAGCGGAAATGGGCGGCTGAATACGCCACCTGGCGCACCCGCTCGTTGGCGGATCGGACTTGGGTTTACCTCTGGGCGGACGGCATCTACAGCCGCATTCGCGGCGAGACCGGCAAGCTCTGCGCCTTGGTGGTCATTGGCGTTGATCAGCGCGGTCGCAAGGCGTTGCTGGCGGTCGAAGAAGGGGTGCGGGAATCCACGCAAAGTTGGCGCGAGCTCCTGCTGAACCTGAACAAGCGGCACATGAAGGCACCCCAGTTGGCGATCGGGGATGGTGCGTTGGGCTTCTGGAATGCCCTCAACGAGCTCTGGCCTGAGACGCGCTGCCAGCGGTGTTGGATGCACAAGATGGGCAATGTCCTGAATCGCTTGCCGAAATCCTCGCAGGCAAGCGCCAAACGGGATTTACAGGATATCTGGCAAGCCGCAACGAAAGCCCAGGCGGCACACGCCTATGACGCATTCAAAGCGACCTACGAGGCTAAATTTCCGGATGCCGTCGAATGCTTGGTCAAGGATCGCGAGACGTTATTCACGTTCTACGACTTTCCCGCCGAGCACTGGCGCAGCATTCGGACCACCAACCCCATCGAGTCGACGTTCGGCACGATTCGACATCGCACCCGGCAGGCGAAGGGTTGCGTGTCGCGTCAAAGTGCATTACATATGATGTTCAAATTAGGTTGCGTCGCGGAGACACACTGGCGATGTCTACGTGGTTTCAAGCAGCTGGCAGAAGTCGTCGAGGGCATCAAATTCATCGACGGGATTAAATTCGCACCCAAGGAGGAAACTCACCCACCATCAACACAGAAAGCAGCATAACGAATGCTGCTCAAACACCACTTTCGGTTATACCTCTCCGTGAAGTCTCAGCAGCACTAAACCTTGCCTCGAGATCCATATTTAGCTAACTTAATCAGTAAGTTACATCTTTAACGTCGGTAATTTATCGCTTATCAAATCGAGCGTTTTCCTATATACTTAAATCGCATTTCGGCTGATTCGTTGAATCGACCGTTTACGTTCGCGTAACGCGTTAGGAGCTAACAAGCTCTGAACCGAATTGCCTTTCTCATGGAAGAGATCGAATGCTTCGTGCGATGGGTCGTCACCCATTCGCGAAATTGAGCGAAGCACGGCTCATGCCGCAATTTCGACAGGAGGTGGAAATTGAATTTTGTTGCGAAATCGCTTGCCAATGCTAACCTTGTAACTAACACTCTGCTTTTGAGAGCTAACGTTCCAGATTTCAGCAAAATCTCGAATTCTCATCAAGGAGTGATCTGTTCAAACCGACTTGACGCGTCTTCGTTTAGTTTCAAAACTGAAGTTAAGCATCGTAAGGCGATCAAATTTCTCGTTGTACTCAGTTTAGCGATCTATGCACTCTCAGCGGTTGCCCAAACACAAAATGCCTTTGTAACAACGAGCTTCGATCAATCGATCGATGAAACTGTCGGAGCAACGAATCCAGATTTAGCGGAGATTCACTCCAAAATCACTGCTGCAAAGAACTCCACTTTTAGCTCTGATTTCACGTTTGAACTAGATGACATCGGCAAAACTAAATTTACTTGTGCTGTCACTACTTGTGATTCGCTTGCGTTTAAGCCGAATCAAATTCTTGACTACGAGACAACTCCAACATTTACTTTCCGAGTTATCAGTAAGAAGGTATCAGCAGGCGCAACGGATAGAGTCGCAAACTCACTAACGGTAACTATCCGCGTAAACGATCAACCAGAGAGACCGTACGTTCAAAACCCCTACAAAGGTACAGAAGGTCGTGTCTTTTACATTCAGAAGACACCGGATGTCGGAGTAATCCCGCAGATCTTTGCCCAACAAGTCTTTCGCGATCCAGATCGTAACAGCGCTGCGATGCGCTTTAAACCTTGCGCCGATGACTTTTCGATTCTCGAATATCTAACACCGGGTGGCGGCGGCTCCCCTGAAGCAGCACGAGGCATCGTAGCCACAGATGCTAGTAATACTGCTACAGGCAATGAGGCTCATTGCTTCGCTGCGCCCGTCGGAGATGCGGCTCCTGACCCTAACGACGTCACCCGAGGTGGCAAAGTAGTGAATGTCACAACAACTGGTCCAATCATTCGAATAACGCCATTAGCACACGAGGACCCAGGAGTCCGTCGAGCAGTATTGACGTTTCACGGTTGGTCGACTGATCCAGTACTTAGTCGCGATGCCACTCTCGATGATAACAACATAAACTGGTCGGAAGCCGCGACGATTACAGTTTACGTTAAGACCGGTGCAAACAATCCTCCGTTATTTGGCGCAACCGGTTATCAGGTACGAGTAAATGAGAGCCTAGATAGCACCTCCACAACATCCATAGGTCCACCAACTGCCAGCGAGTGGAACGCCACTGATCTGGATAAAGACAAAATCAACTATCGACTTGAAGGCGGCGCGGCAACTCTAGCGTGTCGAACGATTACAGAAGGTAATGTAATCGCAGCGGACCAAGCTGTTGCCTTAGGTCGTGGTTGTGCTTGGCTTGAGGTAGATGCAACGACTAACAATGTCTCTATTAAGGGAAAGAACATCGATTATGAAACTGCACCAGCGTCACGTACCTACATCATAACCCTAGTCGCAAGCGACGGATACAACCCCGCTACTGACGCACGCGTGCCAATCAACATCATCGTGCAGAACATTGATGAGGGCCTCGAATTCTCCGGTCCAATCAACCAGATCTCGCAATTGGTCCTAGGTCGTAGCGGTCGATCTGTCGACCTTAATGATCATTTCACGGACCCTGACGGTACGCCTATCACTTACACTGCTGTCTCACGTACGCCAAATATCGTTACCGTGAGCGTTCAAGGGTCCATTCTGACGGTAAACCCCGCCGGTACCGCCGGCCCCGGAACAATCGTGGTCACGGCATCTTCCGGTGGTAGCTTCAACCCGCAGGTAATCCTTGTGTCGGTACGAGAAACGAATCAAGCTCCGACCTTCGTAGGCGGTGTTGCGACCGTAAATGCTGGAAGATCGATTACTGAGAATGAACCCACGGACACTATAGTCCGCGTTCCTGGATTACGGTACAACGATCCAGATGGCGATTCGATTACCGCGACGGTCGTGAACTCCACACCGTTTGAAGCAGTGGTCGATCCAGAAATCGGCACACAAACACATGTCGGCGAGATTGCTGTAAAGCTCATTGGTCGTCTAGATTTCGAAACCTCTCCACGACACGTAGTCGAGATCCAACTAAATGACGGTTGGGATTTGAGTACAAGAACTGCCAGTGTTGTCGTGACAGTAGCGGACCATCCAGAGGCGCCTCAGGTCGCGACGGATGCTGCTGGAAATCCTCGAACCATCCCTGATCAAACGGTCGCCGTCAACGGGACAGGATCAATAAACGTCGCGGAATACTTCTCTGATCCGGAAGGTGCTCGCCTCCAATTCAATGCGACCGTACCAACTGGAAGTCAGTTTGCATCTGTTTCGATGGTCGGTTTTAGCACTGTCCAGTATCAAGGACTTCAGGCAACCGGGGATACACCGGTAACGGTGGTCGTGACGGCAACCGACCCCTCCAATCTAACCGCGCAAATCACGTTTCGACTATTCGTGTCGTCTAATAATCCTCCGCAGTTGGTACGGCAACCTGTTGTCCCGTCGTTGCGTGTAGGTTCTGCTTCAACGATACCGCTCACCGGAACTTTTTCAGATCCTGACACTGGAGACAGGGTGTTACGGTACGAAGCATCCTCGAACAACGAACAGGTCGTTCTCGCTCAGGTCACGAACGACGGTTTGTCAATGGTGTTAATTCCGAGAGCGGAAGGTTCAACGACCGTCGTAATTACAGCGATCGACACCCGTGGTGGACGTAACACCACTACGGTTTCGGTGACGGTCTTAGGAAACGTCCCGCCAGTTATAGCGACACCAATCAATACGGTTGAGCTTCGACCGAACCAGACCGGAGAACCAATCGATCTGACGACACACTTCAGTGATCCGGACGGTGATACGCTTAGCTTCACTGTCGCGACGGATCAGCCAAACATTGCGACAGCGACAGTCGACGGCAACATGCTAACCATCCGCGCACGAGATCGCGGTCTGACGTCAGTCAGAGTAACCGCAACTGACCCTGATGGGGAAAGCGTACAAATGACGTTCCTCGTAGCTGTGATCAACGATCCACCGACCGCTCAAATTCCCATCACAGTTGATCTCGAGCACAGGGGAGACACGGACACAGTAGATCTAACGACTGTCTTTAGTGATCCGGATAACGATTCACTTACGTTCGAGGCTTCGATTGCGGATGACACGATTGCGACCGTATCGATTCAAGGCTCCACCTTGACAGTGGAAGCAATCGGAGTCGGTGAATCAGAAGTCACCGTGACAGCGACCGACGAGTTTGGTCTGGCTGGAATGTCGACATTCACTGTCATGATCGTTAACCAAGCGCCTGTTGTGGTAATGGAGATTGACGATCAGGAAACTGATCGAACCATGATGATCATGGTCGATCTGTCCATGGTGTTCAGTGATCCTGACGGTGACGCACTTACATACACGGCTACGGTCGCAGACAGCACCATCTCGAATACCAGCATCGACGGCGCGATGCTCACCGTCAACAATACGGCCGTGGGTTCCACCACCGTTACGGTAACAGCGAGCGATGAGTTTGGCGACTCGGTCTCCACCAGTTTTGAAGTTACGGTTGTGAACAAAGCGCCGGAAGCGGTTGAGGGTGCGATTGCCAGCATTGATCTTCAGGTAGGCGGTGAGGCGGTGGATCGAGATGTATCTGGCGGTTTCACGGACGATGACTCGATGCCTCTCGTGATCACAGCAGCAACCGTAAACGAAGCCGTTGCAACCGCAACGGTGTCAGGTATGACCGTTTCGGTCTCGCCGGTTTCTCGAGGCGGCACCATGGTTCAGATTACAGCGACAGATGCACACGGCGCGAGCGTCTCGGTAAACGTTGGTGTTCGCGTTTCTGACAGCGAAATCAAGGCAGTCGCGAACACTGCCCTAGCGAGCTTCTCACGAACGGTCCTCAATAGCGTGAGTTCAACACTCGGAGCAAGATTGATCGCTGATGCAGACGGTCTGTATACACCGTTCGCGATGTATAGCCTGGATGACTTCGCGCCAACCGACGGCTACGCGTTTTCGTCAAATAGCGCCATGGCTTCGACGCCGTATGGGATCGACGACGACGGTTGGGCGACTACCAATCCTCTGAACACTGGCGTTACCCCGAACCATAGCCAGTTCAATCAGCTCGACGCGCTCTTCGGTCGCGGCTTTGCTTTGAAGTTGGCAGCAGCCGGCGATCCT
This sequence comes from Candidatus Azotimanducaceae bacterium, assembly GCA_965220235.1. GTDB lineage: Bacteria > Pseudomonadota > Gammaproteobacteria > Pseudomonadales > Azotimanducaceae > Bin55. Next base: position 2,217,925 of record OZ244815.1, read on the forward strand.
ATGTTTTGGAGCATTTGGGGTGGACTCGATTCACAGTCATTTGAAGCACCCGACCACGAAGGAAGCGCAACTTCCTTCTACTTTGGAGCTGATGTGACGTTTCAAGGACAGTGGACGGTCGGCGTCGGCATAGGTCGGACCGCAGGCGAAGTCGACTACTCTTACGGTAGCGCCATGCAGAAGATGGACAACGAGCTCACACAATTCATTCCGTATGCACGCATGCAGCCTTCTGACCGAACGACGGTCTACGCCGCGTTCGGAATCGGGAGCGGTTCTGTTGAGACGACGGTTATTGGAAACAACAACGAAAAAGCGGACCTCAAAGGTACGCTCGGTTTACTCGGCGGTCGTCAAATCGTCTTCACGACAGCGAACGGACTCAACCTCGCGGTCGTTGGCGATTACGGATTCTCTAATCTCGAAACGGATGAAGGGGACAGTGGTGCGCACAGTCTTCTTGCTGAAGTTACGCGACTCCGCGCTGGGTTAGAGACTTCGTTCAACATGCTGATGGGCGCAGACGGTTCGTTTTCGCCGTTCTTAACTGTTGGATTCAGGTCTGATGGCGGCGACGGCCTCGCCGAATCGGGTGTTGAGATAAGTGGCGGTATTCGCATCACAAATCCGATACTGTCAGTTGACGCGAACTTCCGCACGCTTGCTACCTATGGCGCTGACGACTACAGCGAGACAGGATTTGCGATTGCTGCGTTGCTCAACCCAACGGCTGGCGCTACCGGTCTTAGCGTTTCACTCTCGCCGAGTTGGGGTGCGAGCGCGATCAATACGAATGCCATGTGGCAGAACGATTTGGACACCAACCGAGTGCCAAATCTTGCTAGTTGGGGAATCGCAGATCAAGACCGGATGAGAATCGATTCGAACATAGGTTATGGATTCCTGGTCGTTGACGAACGCTTCCTCATCACGCCGTTTATCGATGTTCAATCCGGCTACTCCGATGAGCACGATGTGAGCTTCGGCGCTAAGCTCTCGCAGTTCATGCGCCTTGGAGCCCAAAGCTTGGACGTTAGCGTCCAGGTAGGCGAAGACAGCAGCTACTCGGGTACGCAAGAAGAGTCAATCAAAGTTAACGCTCGATTGAATTTCTAAACATGCAGTGGGTGACGCGTTCCTTCTTGAGCGCGTCACCACGCTGCTCGAATTTACGAACTCGGCAAAGGGTTGTACGCCACTAATTGCTTTTGCTTCTCACTTGGCAATTCCTTTGAAGTTAGTTCCGACTAACTGACTTGAAACCTACAGCCAGCGCTCCAAAGAAACAACGGATCGGCTTCCGGATCCTCTACAAAGTCCGCTAGCCGATAAAAGACGTCACTCAACACACGCGCGAGTAGACCATCACGAACTTCAATATACGGCCGCGGTCCAGATGACGTGCGTTCGATCGTCAATGGGTGTTCGCCGTCGAGTAGCACTACCTCATCCATGTTGGTCTTGAAGAGCACGCGTTGCTCTTTTTCTGTACCGGACGCCTCCATATCGACGGCTAAGAACGGTACATCGTCCACCTGAATCTTTAGCTTTTCAACCGGCGTAACGAGGTAGTAAGCACTCTCCTCTAGTCGGAGGATCGTGGAGAAGATTCGTGCGATCGCCTTCCTACGAATGACCGTACCGTCGTGTAACCAGGTTCCATTACTTCGAATACGGATATCGATCTGACCTTCACGCTCAGGATGCCACGACTCAACCGGAGGTAGACTCGTGCTACCGACTAGCTTCAACAATTCGTTGAAGGCGGAACTCAACTTGGTTTAACCGCCGATGAATTTCATGACGGTGGTTTCGCCCGTAAAGGCGATGCTCTGTTTGTCGCCGATTGCAGAGTTGAGCACACCTTGCAGTTCATTCAGCGCTAGTGGATACGGCATCGATAGCAACGGTCTAAGGTCGTAGTTCTTCGTATTTGAGAGACAACCATACAAGTGACCGTTTGAGGAAAGCCGCAATCTCGAACACGCCCTGCAAAACGGCTCACTTTCGTTGGCAATCACGCCAAAAGTACCGCGACCGACTACCTCATACCGAATGGACGTTGAGTCATATTCCGCAGTAATCGGTACGACTTCGTACTTCTCTCGAATAACCTCAAGAAGCATGTCCAGACTGACGAAGTCTCTTTGATATTGATCGTTCAGCTTCAGGTGACCCATGTTCATGAGTTCGATGAACCGCAATTCAATGCCGCGATCAAGACAGTAATCGAGAAGCGGTAGCACCTGATCAAAATTCGCCGTTCTGAGCGGGACCGTGTTGACTTTGACTTTTATGCCTGCTTCACATGCCATCTCTATGCCTTTCAAGACAGTCGCTAAATCACCACTACGCGCGATTGAACGAAAATGGCTCGCATCAAGTGTGTCGAGACTCACATTGAGACGTTTGAAATTAACTTCCTCTAATAGTGGCATGTACTTAGGAAGGAATTGACCGTTCGTCGTGATGGCGATATCTTCAAGATCTAGTTCACAGACACCTCGAAGAAATGGCTCAAACTTCGGCGATAGCATAGGTTCACCACCCGTGATCCGAAGTTTCTCGATCCCCGCCCCTTCGATGAGGAGGCGTACTGCATCGAGCAAGTGTTCACCATCCAGTTCGGCGTTGGCTTGTTGCAGCTTCTTGCCGTCCGGTACGCAGTATGTACATGCGTAGTTGCACGCTGCTGTCAAGCTGACGCGTAAATTGCGGAACTGCCTGCCGAAGCGGTCGATGATCATGGTGAAATCGTTGCGAAAACGACGAAACGTTCGCCGTTAATAGCGGTGTATGTTAAGAAGCGGCGCCTCATCCATCCAATGCCGCCAGTAGATCGGAAACGAAATTGCGCGTCCAAAACACGGTATTTGAGCCTTTTACGAGGACGACATCGTCCGTATCAAGGGTTTCAGCGCAGAACGCGGCGAGACCTTCGATATCGTCGAACGCACCCCATTTAACTTCTGGTTTCAAACGCTCGTAGGCAAATGACTTCATCGCTTCCCCAACGCTGATAACGCCATCGAGGGCGTTTAGTTCGTTGACTAACGTCGCGTGTAGCTCCTCGGTTTGATCACCTAATTCAGCCATCTCGCCCACGATCGCGACACGACGACCGCCACGTTGTCGAGATAGATGCTGGAGACACTTACGCATGCTCTCAGGATTCGCGTTGTAACTCTCATCAATGACCTGGATTCCGTTGACGTGGAATCTGCGACCCCTACCCGGCGGCAGCTCCTCCGAAATCATGTGGAGTTTCTCTGCGTTTACTCCAATCACATCAAGAACCGCCGCCGTCGCACACAACGTTGCAGCTCGATGTTCGCCACCGCCCGGAATCCGTACCAATTCACCTATCGTCGAAATCGCTACTTGGTCGATATCGACCATGTCGTAGCGATAGTCTGCAGTTTGTGATGGACCGTAGGAACACACGTTCAGATCCGGGAACCGTTCGTTAGCCAATTCGACGAGATCTTCGTGCACGATCAGATGGCCGGCAGCCTCTACCCCTTCGCTGATCGAGAGTTTTTCCTCTCGTAACTCATCCAGATTTGCGAAATTGCCAATGTGAGCATTGAGAACATTCAGCACGACCGCAATGTTCGGGCGCGCTAACGTCGACAATGGCGAAATTTCACCCGGATGGTTCGTGCCGATTTCATAAACAGCTCGCGACGCGTCTCTTGACGTGCGTACCATGCTCAGTGGTACGCCGATATGGTTGTTCAGACTGCCTTCACTCACGGGACATCCAAGCGCTTGTGAGAGAAAGCTTTTTAACGTTGTTTTGCCGCTACTACCGGTAACGGCGACGATGGCTCCATCGATTTGAGATCGGCGATATCGTGCTAGCTCCCAAAGTCCGGATAACGTATCCCGGCAATAGAGCGTCGATACGTTGGATGGATGACGCTTTTGCGCAAGAACACCGGTTGCACCTTGACTGACTGCAGAAGCAATGAAGTCATGTCCGTCTCGTCCCGAGTCTTCTAGTACGTTGAACTCCGGTCGTGCTTTTCCAGACAGCGCGACAAACAGGTCCCCTTCCTCGATACTCCTCGAATCGATGCAAACACCTCGAATTTCTGGACCGGGAACTCGGTCAAGTGTTAACGCACCGCACAATTCCGACCATGTCCATAGCGGTCTCGTCTTTATCGACATACTGCTTCGAACATGTGTGCGATCTTGAATCTGTTAGACAGTACTGTGATCCGAAATTATCGAATAGGTGTGGGTAGGAACCCCGCAACTATCATAGGCGCGCGCAATCCTGGCGAGAACGAAAGTACGCCGATACGTCTCCCACTCATTCGAATTAGGCAAACCAAGTGAGCGACCAAGACTCAGAAAGCCAGCCACGAACTACGCGTCGATATGGATTCTTTCGGGGCTTAGGTCGAGGTATCACATTACTACGTAACGTCGTCCTAAATGTACTGTTCTTGATTGTGTTGGGGGCAGTACTTGTCGCGATATTTAGCGATGACAGTGTTAAACCGGTACCCGAAAATGCAGTATTGGTGCTCAATCCTTCCGGCGCACTCGTTGAGCAGACCACGTACGACGATCCTGTCCTGGACTTGCTATTTGGATCCAATGTACCCATCGAGACTCCGATCAATGACGTTCTGAACGCGATCTCATACGCTGCAAAAGACGAACGCGTTCGGCTCGTCATTCTGGATTTCTCGAGATTGTTCGATGTCGACATGGCGGAGTCTGAACGCATTCAAAACGCGCTGAATGAGCTAAGCGAGAGCGGGAAAGAGATCTGGGCTCATGCGACGTCCTACACGCAGGGAACCTACATGCTCGCGATGGCCGCTGATCGCGTGCTAATGGATCCAATGGGTGATCTCGTATTTTCTGGCGTGACCTCGTCAACCACGTACTACAAGGACTTACTCGACAAGCTAAATATCAACGTGGATGTGTACGCGGAAGGCGAGTTCAAGACCGCTGTCGAACCTTTCACGCGAAACGACATGTCCGACGCGGCACATACCGTTAATACCGGTCTTGTCAATTCGCTTTGGCATCGAATGAAGGAAAGGGTCGCATCTGCTCGGGACGTGGATGAGAATCGGTTCAACCAATATTCAACCGCTCTGCACGAACTCATCATTGACGACGAGATTGGGTTTGCAGACCTGGCTGTGGAATATGGTTTCGTTGACGCGCTTGTCTCAAAATCTGAACTTGATGACGAATACCACGAAAGGCTAGGTTCGTCGCTTCGTCCGATCCGGTTCTACGACTACCTACCTCACGTACCGAATGGACGTAAATTCGGTAAACCCAAGATCGGTGTGGTCGTGGTTCAAGGCGAGATATTAGGTGTCCAGACCCAAATCACCGGTGAGTCCAGCTCTTGGGTCAAACAAATCCAGAAGGTGCGGAAAGACAGTAGTTATCGTGCTCTTGTACTGCGCGTCGTCTCTCCCGGAGGTAGCGTGATCGCGTCTGAAGATATTCGCCGCGCATTGGAGAAGTTCAAAAAGACGAATCGGCCATTGATCGCGTCATTGGGTGGGACAGCGGCTTCTGGCGGGTACTGGATCGCGCTACCAGCGGATCAAATATATGCAACCCCGACGACCCTCACGGGTTCTGTGGGAGTCTTCGGTCTCTATCCCAACGTGGATGACGCACTCGCAAACATAGGTGTCACCAATGACGTCGTTCGAACGACTCCCTATGGATTGTCGTCCAGTTTAACTGTCAAGCCAACTGACCAGACACATAGACTTAGAAGGTTGATGGTGAAGCGTTATTACGACCAATTCGTTGACCTGGTCGCGACCGCTCGAGATAAACCTGTCGAGTACATCGAAGAACTTGCACAAGGTCGTGTGTGGCTAGGTTCAGAAGCGCTCGAATCGGGACTGATCGATCAACTCGGCGAGATCGAAGTAGCCATTGCTCAAGCTGCCGAACTCGCCGGACTCGACGAGTATGACGTCGAATATGTTCAGCAGAATGCAGGGCTACTTTCGCCTCTCGGCAACTTAACGGCGGAAGTGAGATCAATGTTCGCGGAATTGTTGCTTCCGATCGACTCAATTAGCCAACGTCTAACGCGAGAGATTAAGTACCTTCGTGATCCTACGAATGTGTACGCTCGCTGTTCTAACTGTAACTTAAGTATCTCGCATTGAACGCATGAAATGTCAGGATTCAACGTCCTTTTTCAGAAATAACAACTAGAATTCAGCCAAATTTCCCAGCCGGGAAGCCAATTGGCAAAACATCAAACAGTAAACAACTGCGTCGACGATATGGATTTACTCGAACGTCGACAGTTTCTCCGTGGACTGTGCCCGTGTCGCACAAATAGCTCGGATGACATCGACGGGTGGCGAACGTTGTTTACACAGGCGCGATTCGGCTCGTATTCGGAACGTCATGCGGCCGCGCACTCCATTGGAACACTGCTTGAGAAAGCACAGCGGGTTGATCAGTACCGCGAGTTACTCGTTCATCTGAAGGATGAACTTGACGCACTCATGCAGGATCCGAGAGCCGCAAGCCAGGTGCTAGGTGTGATGAAAAAGCACGGTCACGCACACAAAGGTGCTGCAAGAAAAAACTATCGTCGCGCCTACGCGATCTTCTCCATTCAGACGCCGGAGGAAATCGCGAAGTGGCTCAACCAACGGCTCAAGTTATCCGCGCAACGACGTGTTACGACAAGTTCAAAGGTCGTAAAACGACTCGCGAAGTGGTTAGAGCACCGTGTCGCATTTCAGCCTAATCGTTCCACATCAGAAATCGAGATCTTGGAACGCGTACGACAACTGCAACCTAGCCTCTTTGGCCGTTAAAACACGTGAATATCGCGAGCGCGAGGTGGTAGGTTCGCGCCGATCTTCACCGGTTAAGTAGTAGGAAGCACTTCGCAGCAAGTCTCGCATCCACTCGCTCGTTCTCACTCGGAGCATGTAATAGCAAGCCATTGAGTAGAAATACGTCGCCTGTCTTTCCGGTCATTTCGAGCACCTCAAGCTCAACTCCATCGACTGTACACCCTTCACCAACGAATGCGCCAGGCGCTCCCTCACGTCGATCCCAAAGTCGATCTAATAGCGTGGATTTCTTGCTGAGCTGCTTTATGATCGCGCTCGCGTGTTGTGGCGCAATAACCTCACCTAATCGATGCGAACCTGAATGGAAAACAGGACTGCCTCCACACGTTTCAGTATCTGTCAGTAGCACAAACGCTAGATAACCCGGCGCCTTACCGGTACCGTCACCTGTAAAGTCGTTATGCCATCCAGCCCAGGGCACACGCCAATTGGCAAGATCACGATTCGCGAGTGGAAAAGTCATATAGAGGATAAACTCTTGAATGAATCGGTACTCGCTACCGATCAGGTTCAACATACCTTCCTCGAACGCATTCGGAAAGAGCGGATTCAGACCTTCATAGTCTCGAATAGCACGGAACAACGGTCCGCGTACAGGTCTTCCGATCGGCCAAGTTTCCTTGCGATCCCGATATACGTCAACAGATTCAAGGTAATTCCAAACATGTGAAGCAACGGACTCCGCAATGTGACTACTCACTCCTTGAGTGAGGCGTGCGAAGCCGTTTCTCACTAACTGATCGCGAACGGAATCTAGCGCTTCCTTCGACTCTAATTGAAACGGCGTCAAGTCGGAGGTTGTTTGCACGTCTGATTCGGACATGAGTTGGCGAATCGCAGCGTCATCACATCATCAATGTCGATTAGTCTCGTCTAGCTCCTAAGCTAGCCGTCGACCAATACGACAGGTGACACAGTTATCTAAGCCGCTTTCTCCTCCGCAGGATCCATGAAGTTTCGCACGGTCGATTTCATCTCACGACTTAACATCGTGATGCCAAATAAGTTCGGCAACGCCATCAACACCACGAACACTGCGGCGATCTTCCAGATCAACGTAGTATCCATCGTCGATCCCAGCAAGAACGCAATGCAATAAATCACTCGATAAGGTGTCAGAGCCTTCGGTCCGAAGAGATACAAGATTGCCCGGTCGCCGTAATAACTCCAAGCGAGCGCCGTTGAAAACGCGAACAAAACAAGCGATACCGTAACCGCGTATTGCCCAGTTTCTCCGAATATCCCGCGCTTAAATGCCTCAACCGTGAGGTTGACCGAGTGGACGAGTGAAGAACCATGCAGCTCTACATCGTTTACGATCTCGCCCGATTCAACCACAAGCGAACCCGTAAGTAGCTCACCATCCTTCCGCACAGTGATTTCTTCAGCGACCGATCGATTGTGGATGATCGTAAACCCAGAATCAACAATCGCGCCATTCACTACGGTCAGTTCCGCAGTCAATGGTTTGATCGGATCGTTCGCTGGTGGGTTTCGTCCCATGTGAGCACTCAACATCGCCACGTGCGCAGGATCTTCGTCCGTATACACGCCAGCCACAACTTCTGTGTTCGCGAGTCCAAAATCGTTCGGGAATTTATCTGCCCACGCGCCTGAAGATAGGATCACTAAACCGGTGATCGTGCAAATCACTAAGGTGTCGATAAACGGTTCGAGCAACGAGACTAAACCTTCAGGAACTGGATCGTCAGCTTTCGCACTCGCGTGCGCAATCGGCGCACTACCCTGCCCAGCTTCATTCGAGAATATCCCGCGATTCACACCGTGGGTGAATGCATATGCAAAACTAGCGCCTAAAAAGCCACCTAACGCAGCACTGCCTGAAAAGATGCTTCCGAAGATACTGACCAAAGACGGCCAGATGTTCTCCGCATGCACGAAGATGACACCAAACGCACCGATCAGATAGAACGCCGCCATGACCGGCACGATCTTGGACGCAACCGCTGCGATCCGCTTGATCCCACCGATCACAACGAGTCCTAAGAGTACTGCGAGTACAAGCCCGCTGACCCACGTCGGGATACCAAACGATGAATCGAGACCATTCGCAAGGTTGTTACTTTGCGGCAGACAACCGGTGCCGATCGCACTCAATAACGTTGCAAACGCGAAGATCACGGCCAACCACTTCATATTGAGGCGTTTTTCCATGTAATACATGGGACCGCCCGCTACTTCGCCTTTATCGTCAAATTCCCGGTATTTGTGCGAGAGCGTGACCTCGACGAATTTGGTCGTCATGCCGACGAACGCGGTCACCCACATCCAGAACAATGCCGCAGGACCACCAAGGAATAGCGCGAACGCAACACCGCCAATGTTGCCGGTACCGACCGTACCAGACAATGCCGTTGTTAACGCGCGAAAGTGTGTGGTATCACCGGGCGCATTGGAATCGCCTTCTTTCCCAAAGAGAAATCGCCACGCCCGATTGAAATAACGAAACTGCGGAAACCCAAGGTAAATCGTGAACCACACACCTACCCCGACGAGTACGTACGGGAACCAAATAGATGATCCGAGCCAACTGTCTAAGAGACCTAGAAACCCTTCGAACGCTTGAATTACTTCTGCCATTTCGTGTGTCCTTTAGCGCGACCGTTCGCGCATCGTGACGAACTCTTCGGCGGCCGTCGGGTGAATCCCGATCGTCGCATCGAAGTCTGCTTTCGTTGCGCCCGCTTTAATCGCCACGGCCAATCCTTGAATGATCTCACCCGCTTCTGGACCTACCATGTGCGCCGACACGACTCGGTCAGAATCGCCATCAACAAGCAATTTCATGTATGTGCGCTCCTGATTATCCGACATGGTGTACTTAAGAGGTCGAAAAGACGATTCATAGACGTGCAATTCCGTGTATTTTGATCGAGCGACCGCTTCTGTTGGTCCGACAGTGCCGATGTTGGGTTGGCAGAACACGGACGTTGCAATGTCTTCGTACGAAACTTGCCGAGATTCTCCGGCAAACAGGTTGTACGCGATGCACATTCCTTCTGCGATCGCGACAGGCGTTAACTGCAAACGATCAATGACGTCGCCAATCGCATAAATGTTTGGGACGTTCGTTTGATAGTTCGAATCCACACGAACGGCGCCATTTTCATAGACCTGCACGCCCGCATGATCTAGACCACACGATGAAGACAGAGGTCTACGGCCGGTCGCGTACAAGATTTCATCGGCTACTAAGTCCGTTCCGTCCGACAAATGCGTTACCTTACCGTCGTTCGTCAGTTCAACCTTGTCTACCACCGCGTTAAAGCGCACATCAACACCTTTCTCGATGAGCTGATCGCGAACGAACTCGCGGACCGAGTCGTCAAATCCGCGCAAGAACAGCGGACCACGATAAAGCAACGTCGTGTCCACACCGAGACCTTGATAGATCCCTGCGAATTCCACCGCGATGTAGCCACCGCCAACAACGATTACGCGTTCTGGAAGCGTTTCGAAGAAAAATGCGTCGTTTGACGTTTGCACATGCTCGCGACCTGGGAAATCTGGTACCGATGGCCACGAACCCGTTGCTATCAGAACTTTGTCCGTAGTGACCCGGTGGTCGCCTACCCGAACCGTATGAGCATCCTCAAGCTCTGCATGAACCTCGAATATCTCTGCCCCAGGGGACTCCAGTAAGTTCCGATAGATTCCATTGAGTCGGGAGATCTCACGATTCTTGTTCTCAAGTAGCGTTGACCATTCGAACTCGGAATCGCCGACCTTCCATCCGTACGCGGCGGATTCGTCGAAGTCCTCGCTGAAATGACTGCCGTAGACAAACAGTTTCTTGGGTATGCATCCTACGTTGACGCATGTACCGCCAAGATAGCGCTCTTCAGCAATCGCAACTTTTGCGCCTAGATTCGCCGACATCCGTGCGGCGCGTACGCCGCCAGAACCGGCACCAATCACAAAAAGATCGTAGTCGAAATTCACACTTTTTTATTAAGAGAACCCATAAATATGCACGTTTCGTGCGAATCCGCCGAAGAATATCCGACAATATAATCGACGCATCCCCGATACCCGCCCGTCTATGTCCGAGGCCGAAGTACGCGAGCTATTACAACCCTGTACGAACCTCGTCGGCGGAATTATTCACGCTTGTCGCCGCTTGATGAGTCAGTTTGGGTACATCAGTGCGGACCATAAGCGCATTCTCGCCGATATCTTTAATCTAAGCGTTGCCGAAGTCAGCGGGATCATAAGTTTCTATCATGATTTCAAGACGACACCACAGCCGCCTAATACGCTACGTATTTGTACAGCGGAGGCTTGTCAAGCGAACCGATCGCGGGACTTGGTAAGAGCAATTGAAACGCATCTAGGATCAACGATCCCGTGCCAGACAGTCGATGGCATGACGGCTGTCAGTTTCGTCTACTGTTTAGGTCTGTGTCCAAACGGTCCCGCGGTCGAAATTAACGGGCGGCTTGTATCCAATGCATCCGCAGAACAGGTTCTAACTCACCTGTGACCACCGCATACGTCTCCAATGATTCGTTCGCGCATGCGCTAGGCAGAGCGGATGTCATGGATGCGCTCGCGGCACAAGGCATCGACTGTGTCGATGTGGGATCCTATGGACTTGCTTGGCTCGAGCCTCTGATCGAAATCGACGCGCCTAGCGGTAGAGTCGCGTTTGGACCGGTCTCCGCTGACGTGGCCTCCGACCTCGCAGCGCTCATTAATGCTGGCGCGAATTACGACCATCATTCTTCGTTTCTTGGCGATATACACGAGCACCCGTTCCTCAAGAACCAGCAGCGTTTGGTATTTAGAAACGTCGGTTATGCCGACCTGACGGACACTCCAACGTACACGACATTGAGAACCGCGCTTGATCGAGACCCGCAGGACTTGATCAATGAGCTCCAGGTAGCAGGTTTACGAGGTCGAGGCGGCGCAGGGTTTCCAGCGCATATCAAGTGGCGGACGGTCGCAGATACACCCGCTGAGCAACGCTACATCGTATGCAACGCGGACGAAGGAGACTCCGGTACTTTTTCGGACCGCATGCTCATGGAAGGCGATCCAGATGCTCTGATCGAAGGCATGGCAATTGCGGGTTACGCGTGCGGGGCATCCCACGGGTACATCTACTTGCGTTCCGAGTACCCATTCGCACTTCACGAATTAAAACGTTCTATTTCAAGGGCTTATGAGCATAAGCTACTAGGAAATAACATCTTTGATAGTGAGTTTTCGTTCGATCTTCAGGTCTTTGTTGGTGCCGGTGCATATATCTGTGGCGAAGAGACCTCACTCCTTGAGAGCTTGGAAGGGAAACGAGGACAGATTCGCGCGAAGCCACCATTACCGGCGATCGCAGGACTCTTCAACAAACCCACCCTGGTGCATAACGTCATAACGCTTGCATCCGTACCGAGTCTGTTCGACTTAGGCGGCAAGCAGTACGGCGAACTAGGCTCCGCACCGTCATGTGGAACGATTCCGTTTCAGATCGCAGGCAACGTGAAATACGGTGGGCTCATTGAACTCGAGTTCGGACATACGGTGCGGGAGCTAGTCGAAGACTATGGTGGCGGCACCCGATCCGGGCGACCGTTCCGGTGCGTACAGATTGGTGGACCATTAGGCGCTTATCTATCCGAAGCGGAACTTGACACGCCTCTAACGTATGAAGCGATGCAAACTATCGGCGCCGGGATCGGCCACGGTGGGTTGGTCGTTTTTGATGACACCGTTGACCTTCGCGAGCAAGCCGAGTACGCCTTTGAGTTCTGCGAGATTGAATCATGCGGCAAATGCACGCCATGCCGTATCGGAAGTGTTCGTGGGAAGGAACTAGTCCAACGCCTGCCGCAAACCAGCAATGTAGAGGCGGATATACAATTAATTCACGAGCTCTGTGACGTTATGGAAAACGCGAGTCTGTGCCAGATGGGCGGTATGACGCCGATTCCCGTCCGAAGCGCGCTTGAACGTTTTCCGGAAGATTTTCGGTAGTACATTTCCACTGCAATGAGATTGCTTGACAAGGACTTCGGTACACCGCCGATAGACCATTTCGATCCAAAGGATTTAGTAACCCTTTCGATTGATGGGCAATCCGTATCCGTACCTGCTGGCACGTCCATCATGCGTGCGGCTTCGATGCTCAATCTCGACATTCCTAAGTTGTGCGCGACTGATAGCCTCGCGTCCTTTGGCTCATGCCGCATGTGCATGGTGCAAATCGAAGGTCGAAATGGCTACGTAGCAGCATGTACGGAACCTATCGCTGCAGATATGAGCGTCATCACCCAAAATGAATCGATCGCCGAGCTGCGACGTGGCGTGATGGAACTCTATATTTCGGACCATCCTCTCGATTGCTTAACCTGTTCGGCGAACGGTGATTGCGAACTACAGGATGTCGCCGGGCAAGTCGGATTGCGTGAAGTTCGCTACGAAGAAGGCGCGAATCACCTCGAAGAAACGAAAGACGAAAGTAATCCTTACTTCACATTCGATCCATCGAAGTGCATCGTTTGCTCCCGCTGTGTTCGGGCGTGCGACGAGATTCAAGGAACGTTTGCACTTACAGTCGACGATCGAGGGTTCGCGTCCAAAATCTCGACGGGCGCGGAGTCGTTCTTCGATTCTGAATGTGTGTCCTGCGGCGCCTGCGTGCAAGCATGTCCGACAGCTACTTTGATGGAAAAAACCGTCATCGAGCACGGTGTTCCAGACCGTACTGTGTTAACCACCTGTGGTTACTGCGGTGTCGGTTGTTCGTTCAAAGCGGAAATGAAAGGCGATCAAGTCGTTCGCATGGTGCCGGATAAAGACGGGAAAGCCAACCACGGCGCTTCCTGCGTCAAAGGCCGGTTTGCCTGGGGGTATGCGAACCATCAGGAACGTATTTACAAACCCATGATCAGGGACAGCATCGACGAGCCGTGGCAAGAGGTATCGTGGGAGCGCGCAATTCAAGAAACCGCGAGCAGACTCACTGAAATCCAAGCTAAGCACGGGCGCAAGTCTATCGGAGCAGTCTCGTCGTCTAGGGTAACGATCGAAGAGATCTACGTCGTCCAGAAACTGGTACGTACGGCATTCCAAAACAACAACATCGATACGTGCGCGCGAGTGTGCCACTCGCCTACTGGCTACGGCTTGATTCAGACTTTTGGTACGGCGGCGGGTACGCAGGATTTCGACTCGGTTGAAGAGAGCGACCTGATCCTGTTAATCGGTGCAAATCCCACTCAAGGTCACCCAGTGTTCGCGAGTCGCATCAAACAGCGTTTACGCGAAGGTGCCAAAATCATCGTAGCGGACCCACGCGAGATCGACTTCGTTCGCTCACCTCATGTAGAAGCCGCAGTGCACGTACCGCTTAAACCAGGTACTAATCTGCCGTTCATCAATGCACTCGCACACGTCATCGTCACCGAAGAGCTATGTGACCTGGATTTTGTTAAGTCACGATGCGAGTTCGACTCCTTTGAAGATTGGTGTGATTTCATTCGACAAGATGAAAACTCACCTGAGTCAGTCGCCGAGATCTGCGGTGTTTCGGCCGAAGCACTTCGTAATGCGGCACGCATGTACGCCGCGGCGCCGAATGCGTCTGTCTACTACGGCTTAGGCGTTACTGAACACAGTCAGGGTTCAGCGATGGTCATGGGGATGGCAAACCTTGCAATGGCGACTGGAAATATCGGTCGTCCTGGCGTCGGTATTAATCCTCTACGCGGTCAAAACAACGTGCAGGGTTCCACTGACGTTGGTTCATTCCCACACGAGTTGCCCGGACATCGACCGATCGTCAGTGAATCCGTACGAGAGAGTTTCAACGAACTATGGGGAATCACGCTCGACGAGGAACCAGGTCTACGCATTCCGAATATGTTCGACGGAGCGGTCGCGGGTTCGTTTAAGGGCATGTACATTCAAGGTGAAGACTTCGCCCAGTCCGATCCGAATACCAAACACGTTGAAGAAGCGCTTAAGGCCATGGATTGCGTGATCGTGCAAGACTTGTTCTTGACGGAGACGGCTAAATTCGCTCATATCTTCTTACCTGGAACATCGTTCCTTGAGAAGGACGGGACGTTTGTGAACGCCGAACGACGCTTCAACCGTGTCCGCCCAGCGATTGCACCCAAAACAGAAAAAGAAGAGTGGCAGGTTACTTGTGAAATAGCCCAAGCGATGGGCTATGACATGTCCTATGACTCACCTGCCGAAATTCTGGACGAACTTGCAACATCCACACCCGACTTTGAACGATTATCGTTCGACCACTTGGACGATGTTCACAGTGCGCAATGGCCAGTGACAGAAGAGTCACCCGAAGGGACTCCGGTAATGCACGTTGAAGAATTTGTGCGCGGGAAGGGACTTTTCAAAATCACTGAGTACGTCCCGACTGAAGAACGCACGAATCGCAAATTCCCGTTGCTTTTGACCACGGGTAGAAAGCTCCACCACTACAACGTTGGCACCCAGACTCGACGAACCGAAAACACCGTGTGGTTGGACGAAGACGTTCTCGAGATTCACCCGAGCGACGCAGAGCTTCGTGGGATTCGCACTTCCGATTGGGTATCCATCCGAAGTCGTGTCGGTGAGATTACCTTACGAGCTGAGGTAACCGAAAAAGTCGTCCCAGGTGTCGTTTACACGACATTCCACTATCCGAGCACGGGTACGAACGTCATCACGACCAGTCTCTCCGATGAGTTCACCAACTGTCCCGAGTACAAAGTCACGGCAGTCGAAATAGCGCCAGCTAACCACCAAGCAGATTGGCAGTTAGATTTCAACGAGCGGCGCGAACACCAAGTCGAGTTACTCCCCGTCGGTAAATGAGCACGATACCGAGCGAAAGCTCGAGTGCGCCTTCAAGCATCCGGATATTCCTTGATCGCGAAAAAGGCGGTGTTACTAACACCGTTGAAGATTTAGTGATCGTCGAAGAACCGATGGAGCTACAGATCTCGCAAGGCGATCGTCTTACGCAAACGATTTCAGTCACGATGCGAACGCCCGGTCAGGATTTCGAGCTCGCACTCGGCTATCTCTTAAGCGAAGGCGTGATTCGAAACGCGGCAGACGTTGTCGATGTACGTGTTTGTGGTCCCCCTAGTCCAGATAAGGGTTATCAGAATGTCGTCCAAGTCGAACTCGTCTCAGACCTTGCGTTTGATCTTGAACGACTCCAACGTAATTTCTATACGACCTCAAGTTGCGGGGTTTGCGGGAAGACATCGATCGAAGCGATCGACGTGCCTTTGTCCGGTGCGATCGAGAGCAAGTTCACGATCTCGCGCGAACGATTACGCGCGCTCCCCGATCGACTCCAGTCATGGCAAACTGAGTTTCAACGTACAGGTGGCTTGCACGCTGCGGCAACCGTCGACGAGAACGGTGATATTCATCGTGTGCGGGAAGATGTCGGACGACACAATGCAGTAGACAAGCTGATCGGCTCGTATCTCTACGAAGCCGGAGATCCGTTGCGCAATCTTGGGCTATTGCTAAGTGGCCGGGCAGGTTTCGAGCTGGTTCAAAAAGCGGCAATGGCTTTTATGCCGTTCATCGCGTCGATAGGACCTCCGTCAAATCTAGCCATCGAGCTCGCCGACGAGCGGAACATCACACTTGTTGGGTTTTTGCGCGATACCGGTTACAACGTCTATTCGTCTCACGGCGCTCTGGTTTAGTTTTATGACACCAAATGCGAGCCCGGAAGCGATCACAGCGATCGTGCTTTGCGGTGGACGTGGTTCACGATTAGACGGTCAAGACAAACCCCTAATCACGCTTGACGAGAAACGACTGTTAGATTGGATTTGTGAACGCCTAGAGCCTCAAGTGAACGAAATCGTGATCTCCTGTTCCCGTAACGTCGGGATTTACGAGTCACTTCACTACCCTTTGGCCATCGATAAAGAACTAAATCTTGGACCACTGGCGGGAATGACTGAGGCGTTCGCACACGTGGAAACCGAGTGGGCGTTTACGACGCCTGGCGATACGCCATTCATCGCCGAGGATATTGTGTCGCGCCTTCGCATGGACGCAGAAACCCGCGGGGTCGCCGTACCAACCATTAACGGCATTCGCCAGAATCTGTGCTTGCTCATTGATTCGGAGCATCGGGCGCAGCTCACTGATTTTCATCAACGTGGCGGCAATGCAGTGAAGTACTGGCTTGATGAAATCGGCGTTCAAGCCACGGATTTAAGCTCGATCGAAGATTCATTTCTTAACATCAACACGCACGAAGACCTAGCGATCGCGCGGTCCAGAGTAAGTAGCTTTTAACGGTGACCGAATACAACGAGCGATTCTCCAACGAATCGATTAGTTGCACGCAAGTAGACGGCGTGCTCAAATTTAAATTCCTAGGCAACTGCATCAACTACGCGTCGTTAGAGTCCGTTGCACTTGGTGTAGCCAGCGCACACGATGATCCGAACGTTCGCGCGATCTCGCTTCAAATCACCGCCGATGGCGACGATCCCGAGAATACAGCGTCAGTTCCAGAACGATTCGCGCATCGCGTACCGACAGGATCTCACGGGCACGGCCCCATCGTTGAACAAGCGACGCTGCGTGCATTGCGAGAGTGCACCAAACCACTGATCGCTTACATGCGCGACGAGGTTAACGGTACAGCGATCGATCTTGCAGCCGCATGCGACGTTCGCGTCGCCAACCAATCCATGTCTATGTGCGACACGAGGATCCTTCAGGGTCGCGCTGCGAATACCGGAATCTCTTATCTCCTACCCAAGTTAATCGGTCAGTCGCAAGCCATGCGAGTTTTGTTGCTCGGCGAACGAATAACGGCCGAGGAAGCCCATCGCATTCATTTCGTCCATGACGTGGTAGACGACGCAGAGTTTGACGGACACATGGAGGAGTTCTCAAATCGCATCGCGCGGATGGCGACTCGCGCGTGGCAGGTTCACAAGATGCAAGTCTTGGGACAACAACACTTAGATTTCGATAGCGCGATGATCCACTCCTTGGGGATTCGTCAGACTCACGTCATCAACGATCGCGTCGAAGGCATCAAAGCGTGGCGAGAACGGCGTGATCCGGATTTCTCAGGCACATGAGCGACGAACCTTTACTGATCAAAGACGATCGAGAGGTGAGACACCTAATCCTCAATCGTCCTGACAAAATCAATGCGATTGACTACGCCCAACACCTTCGTTTGATGAAGCAGTTCGAATTAGCTGAGAGCGATCCGAAAGTAAAAGTCATCGCCTTATCCGGCGTAGGTAGAGGTTTCTGTTCCGGCGATGACTTAACGGCGCCAGCATTTCAAGGTGAGGATCCACATCGTCATCGCAAGGTCGATCTCGAGATGGGAAGCGGACCCGCTCTGCTGCTTCAGTCCTGTCGCAAACTGCACCATCTTTCCAAACCTACCGTTGCACTAATGCACGGTATAGCGCTAGGCTCCGGCTATGACTATAGCCTGTCATGCGATTTTCGTGTGGTCACACCCGATATTCGGTACGGAGATCCACGCATCGATCGCGCGCTGTGGGCAGCGGAAGGTTGGTCGTACAAGTTACCTCGACTCACGAATCTGTCCATCGTTTCAAGAGTCGCGTATCTCGGCGAAATCATGAACGGCGAGCAAGCGCTAGCGTATGGATTAGCGCACGCAGTCGTTGATGGTGAACCTGACATCAGAGAGTCAGCTCGCCCGTTTCTTGACAATCTGACTCGCGTGTCTTCTCCAGCGTACAGTCAAATAAAACACGCTCTGCTCAGCGGCATCGACGCAGATTTCGAACGAGCAGTGGCGCTCGCGTGAACAAAGACCTTACACACCAACTCAAGCTGAATATCGAAGTATGAAACTCCTTTCTGACGACCAAGTTCGTAAATTCATTGTCGACGGCTGTATCGCATTGAAACCGGATGTCGATCCCGCGGTTCATAGCAAGATCAACGAGAAGCTTCGGTTTTCCACGGAGAACGAGTTCCCCGCTGGCAACAACGTCCTGTCGCGCGTACCAGAGATCTGGCAAATCCTACGAGCACCAAATATCCGCGGTGCACTCACAAGCCTTTTAGGCCCTAACTACTACGTACACCCCCACCGCGCGATTCATACGAGTCGACCGGTCGAAGACCGTGACGTGGACTACGCACCAGATCACAATGCACCGCCGATGGGCAAAGGATCAATGGCGGGGTCTGGATGGCACCAGGACGCGCAAAGTCCCTTATCTCGTGCACGCCATCACACGCCGAAATATCTGATTGCGTTCTATTTCCCGCACTACACACCCGAACTTATGGGTCCTACCAGGTATCAAGCGGGTAGTTACCTCTTCAGCGAGCCACACAATCCGACAGGTGTTGTGCTACCAGACCACGTAGCAGAAGGATCGTTCTTGCTCCTGCATTTCGATACTGTACATGCGGGCTGGCCAAATCGAACAGACCTCGCGCGTTACATGATCAAGATCGTTTTTACACGGACTGAATACCCGCGCATCGCTACGTGGCAAAACCAGGATGCAGATTGGGCGAAACCCAATTCACAAGTCGCAGAAGTTAATCTCGAACCAGCATGGCAGTACATCTGGCATTGGATGCGAGGCGAGGAACGAAAACACACCAACGGCGGATTCGATTTCAGCGCATTGAATTCATTGGATGAAGAACACCGAATGCGGAGTGTTTACAACACCGTGAATGACTCAGAAATCCAGCAGCTGGTTGACCAACTTCGTGATCTCGCGAATCAAGGTATGCACGAACGACGCAAAGCAGTCACCAAAGACGGTAAGACGATCCCAAGAGACCACGTTATCGGTACTGAAAGACGTTGGAATGAACGCGCGATCGTGTTCGACGACGCAGCGTACGCACTTGGATCTTCAGGTATAGCCGCAGTGGGTCCACTTACCGAGTTACTGAAAAACACCGATCCGTGGGTCCGTATCAATGCGGTGTTCGCACTCGGCGAAATTGGTCCCGCAGCTCGTGAGGTAATGCCAGAAATCGTCAAGCTACTTGAGGACCCACACCAGCAAGTGGTGCGACAAACGCTGGACGCGATTGCATCGATCGGTGAAGGAATGGACGTTGCCTTGGCACCCATGCAAAGTCTGTTGACAACTTCGAACCCCGAGTGGCAGGAAGCAGAAGTCATGCGCGGATGGACTGGCGAAGATCAAGTCAGGTTGAACGCCGCATTCGCACTTCTCAGCGGTATTAACTACGACAACGATCTCGACGCGATCGAGACAATCTTAGGTCAGGTATTGGACGATCCGAACGGGTACGTACCGGCGGTAGCAGTCGAGACTTTAACTAGACTCGGTACGACCAGCAGCCATGCAACGGCGTTACGTTATTTACAAGACCGGCGCTGGGATGACACACTCTTGGGTCGACAAAAACCGTACTGAGTTGACAGGCTGCATCCGCAGCCGCAAGGGAAGCTAGAGGGGACCCGGCCCTTCGTATTCCTCAAGTTGCCATCGAATCATCGGTAGGTGTTGTCTACCGAGATACCTTTCGCCATCGACCGAGAAGGTCGGTACTGAGTAAATCTCACGCGTATCCAAGTCCGCTTTCGTTGACCCCAGATCCCATCGTGGGTCGGTTGCATCAAATCCCTCTATTCCAAGTTCTTGGAGTACGTTCGCAACTTCGACGTCGGAATCTATCTGTAGCTCACCAGCCCAGTATTTCTGGAATACAGTCGACGCGTAATCGAATCCTCGTCCTTCTGCATTCGCCGCGAGTAATCCTCGAAGAGCAGGAGTTGATTCGCAGTCTCTCCCATCGATCGAGATTATTAACCCCTGGACTTTTGCGTACCGGAGGGCATCCTTCCGTGCGTACTCGGCGCGAATCCAGCGATGGCGTTCACCTACGTCGTCCGTGTCTGAAGGTTTTGAGAGCAAGTGCAAGTCACTTGTCGTCCGTAGTGGTGTCAGTTTAAGTTCGATGCCAAGTTCGTCAGCTAGGTGCTTCGCGGGTTTTAACGCGAGGTATGCATTCACACTTACAAAGTCCAGAACGAGTTCGATCATGTGAATCGCTCGTAAGCCATATCCGGCGGCGGACCTTGTCTACCTCCGAGTATCCACCGCACGTAAGGTAAGTTCTCACGCCCGAAAAAGAGTTCATCATCGATAAGGTACGAAGGAACGCCGAATACTCCTGCGGGGTGTAATTCACTCTGTAGGAGGTCGTGCGACTGACCGCCCTCACCTTCTACGTACGCATCGAAGTCCTTAGCCGAAATACCTAGGTCATTCAGAACACCGTGAACGACCTCTAGTGATTCAACGTCCAAGTCTCGCAACCAAAATCGTTCGTACACGTAGTCAAGAAAAGGCAAAAGCTGATCCGAAAAGCGTTCTTTCACATAAAGAAACGCGATATGAATCAGACGGGTGTCCCAAATCTTGCGCGGTCCGTAGATTTTGATGTCGTTGATACGTGCATAACGCTTTGCATCCATATAGGAATAGCGAACCGAGCTCCACTGACGAGGCGTTCGTTTACTCTCAACGACCTCGCCTCGATCGTCGACCCTCGCCGATCCAAGAAAACTCGGAATATTGAGCGTTAATGGACGCCAGTCGATCGATATATTGAAGTCTCGTATTAGCTGCTTCGTCGGATCTTTCGCTAAGTACGCATACGGACTCTTGACATCCAGATAGACAATGAGGCGGGAATCGCTCTGCCGTGGGTCATACTTAGTCATAGGTTGTGGAACCAGAAAAATCAGAATCAGGACGCAAGTTTGAGCACCCTAACCGATAAAAAAAGCCCAATCTATTCTCTGGATTGGGCTCTTTAACGCACTAACTGGAATCGAAATCGTTAGCTACGACGCTTTCGATTCAGCGGATCAAACGGTGTCGCGCTACTCATGTCTAACGCCCCTTCCGGTGCGTCAGCGAGCGCTTCGAACGATGCCTCTTGACCCAGGGTAATACCATCGTTAGTGAACGTCTGCGAGCGCGAGAACCGACCACCTGAAGCATGTATCGTCACGGCTGACGGCGCGTTTTCGCTGCACATGTAGAGTACTGCGGGTGAGACGAGTGCCGGGTCCATCGCAGGCGGCGGATTGTCCATGTCCAAAGTCGAACCCGGTACGCTCGCAGTCATACGTGTTGCCGCGCCTGGCGATAAGCAGTTCACACGAATGTTGTGGGATGCACCTTCAATCGCGAGTACGTTCATCAAGCCCAGCATCGCCATTTTGGCAGCACCGTAGTTGGCTTGTCCGAAATTACCGTAGATCCCTGACGTCGAACTCGTAAGTACCACGCGACCCCAGTTCTTCTCGTACATGATCGGCCATGCAGCCTTCGTGACGTACGCCGAACCACGTAGATGCACATCGATCACGAGATCAAATTCATCCAACGTCATGTTCTTGAACGATTTATCTCGAAGGATCCCTGCATTGTTCACCACGATATCGACCGTGCCAAACGCTTTAACTGCGTCTTCAACAATGCTCGCAGCGCCTTCGCGACTCGTGACCGAAGCCTTATTCGCTACCGCATCGCCACCGGCCGCCTTGATTTCATCGACAACCACATCAGCCATATCGCTCGCGCCTTCGCCATGTACGCTACCGCCGAGGTCATTTACAACCACCTTTGCACCGCGTTCCGCGAACTGCAATGCATGGCAGCGTCCTAGGCCGCCTCCAGCACCTGTAACGATGACCACTTTGCCATCAAAATCACTCATGGAATGCTCCTACATATAGAGGGAATTAGGTAATCTGAATTCGATATGGCGCCGAAAATGCAGACGGTGTTCTAAGCGTAGAAGACAGCATCTACAAGAGGCCACAAGCGGCGCGGATTTTATAATGCGGCGCAATTCCCAACCATGCCAACTCCTTATATGACGGAGCTGTCTCGCGCTATCAACGCCAGCGACGAGGAGATTGAGCGCGCGCTTCAGCATGCCCATTTACCCTCGTTAATTAACGTCTTAGTCCATCTCACTGGCGATGCGACCCTCTTAGATAAATCCATCAAACCCTTACCAATAACCATCGGTGGCACCCCACCATCGTACCCTGAGGAAATCGAGAACCGCATCCGAAAGTTAGCGTTAGAAACGCTAATTCACGGTCGCGACCATGGTTTCGAAGATCACCCGGTCGACGAATCATTGCTACTGGAGATGATCAACTTCATTACGGGTGTTGAACTAACCGAGGAGTACATCCCATACGCATTGGATGAACTCAACATCGCGCCCGCAGCCAAGGAACAACCACTAGATTCCAGCAAAACTCGCGATTTTCATGTCGCGATCGTCGGTGGAGGTATGTCTGGTCTACTAGCCGGGATCCGAATGCAAGAGTTAGGCGTCCAGTACACGATCTTTGAGAAAAATGCTGATGTTGGCGGAACCTGGTACGAGAACCGTTATCCCGGTTGCCGCGTTGATAGCCCAAATCACGTCTACTCTTATTCGTTCAAGCCTAAGGATTGGCCGCAGCACTTTTCCGATCAAAACACACTCCTAGGCTACTTTCAAGAAACCGCAGACGAATACGGACTAAGAGACCACATCCGTTTTGAAACTGAAGTCAGTTCTTTGCGTTATGACATCGATACGTCAACGTGGAAGATCGAAGTCAACGGTCCAAACGGTGTGGAATCCGTTCTTGCGAACGCTGTAATCGCTGCAACGGGGCAACTTAATCGTCCCAAGATGCCCGATATCGTCGGAGTCGACGATTTCCAAGGCGACTGGTTTCATTCCGCGGAGTGGGACCACAACGTGTCGATGGTCGGGAAACGAGTCGGGATCATAGGTACGGGTGCGTCAGCTTTCCAGTTCACACCTGAGGTCGTGAAAGAAGCGTCGGACGTCACGGTCTTCATGCGAACACCACCTTGGGTCGCGACCAACCCGATCTATCACGAGTACATAACCGAGGAAGTACATTGGTTGCTCAATCAAGTTCCGTACTACCAATCTTGGTTCAGATTCAATATGTTCTGGACGTCAGGTGAAGGACTGCTTTCGTTTGCACGATGCGACGACTCCTGGAATGACAACATCCAGTCGGTGAGTCCGGCAAATCAAAAACTCCGTGAAATCCTGACTAAAGGCATCGAGACGCACCTCGAAGGTCGACCGGACCTTATCGAGAAACTCACGCCTTGGTACCCACCGGCCGCGAAACGGATGCTCATCGACAACGGTCACTATTACCGTTCACTCAAGCAGGATCACGTGCGCGTCGTTGGAGATCCGATCGATGTGATTAATCAGACTGGATTGCAAACGTCATCGGGCGAACAGTTCGACTTTGACGTGATCGTCTACGGGACAGGTTTTAGCGCGAGCAAGATCCTGTTTCCGATGCGAATCTATGGTCGTGATGGAAAAGAACTACGCGAGACTTGGGATGAAGACCCACGCGCGTACCTCGGTGTCACGATGCCGAATTACCCAAACTTTTTCTGCTTATACGGACCAAACACTAACATCGTGGTGAACGGAAGCATCATCTTCTTCTCGGAATGCGAGATGCACTACGTCTCCAAGTGTCTACGGCACCTACTTGAGAACGGTTATGCTGCCATGGACTGTCGAGAAGAGCCGTTTAAAGATTACAACGAAGAGATCGACGCTTCCAGCCTGAAAATGGCTTGGGGTGCTTCAAAGGTAAACGCGTGGTACAAGAACGCAAACGGCCGTGTAACTCAAAACTGGCCAGGATCACTTGTGGAATTCTGGCACCAAATGCGAGAACTCAATCCCGACGATTACGAGTTCTTGGAACCAAAAGAAAAAATGGTCGGGACGGCCGGACTTGAACCGGCGACCACGTGACCCCCAGTCACGTGCGCTACCAGACTGCGCCACGTCCCGTTAGCGTAAAGTTTAAGGATTGAGCGTCTCACACGTTCGCGCATTCTGCGAATTCAGCTACGACGACGCCATGAAATCCGTCTTAGCAGGACACATCAACGGGTAATCTAGGACTGATCCGAGTGTGAAATTTCATTTCCGCGATCACGATACATGAGCAAGCACGAACACGGCTTTCACGACTTAGAGACCAATCTTGATGCACTGCGAAGTCATCAGTTGTTTAGAACCCGTCGAATCGTCGAAAGTCCTCAAGATCGGGAGATCGTCGTCGACGGTCGAACATTGCTCAATTTCAGTAGCAATGACTACTTAGGTCTAGCGGCTGATCCTCGTATCGCAGAGGCATTTCAAGAGGGTATTCGAACGTGGGGAACCGGAAGCGGCGCATCTCATCTGATATCTGGTCATACCGCCGCTCATCATGCGCTTGAGGAGGAACTTGCTGCCTTCGTCGAACGACCTCGCGCACTCCTCTACGGAAGTGGCTACGCAGCCAACGTCGGTGTCATCAATGCGCTGCTATCTGTTGGTGATCAAGTGTTCGAAGATCGTCTGAATCACGCGTCATTGCTGGACGGAGGCTGGATCAGTCGGGCAGACTTCCACTGGTTCGAGCATCGGGACATCCAGCAGCTTCAATGTCTTGTCGCAGAGCGAGCGAATCTACCGTGTCGGCGCTTAATCGTGAGCGACGGCGTATTCAGCATGGACGGAGATCAATGCCATCTGGACGAGCTGATCGCCGTAGCGCAACGAACAGACAGTTGGCTTCAAATCGATGATGCTCACGGGCTCGGCGTGTACGGAGAACACGGAAAGGGAACAGTCGATCCCGTGCGTTACTCAACTCAAGACGTGCCTGTGCTTATTGGCACGCTTGGAAAGTCATTCGGTACTGCTGGTGCATTCGTAGCCGGTGAAGAAGCACTCATCGAAACGCTCATACAGAAGTCACGCAACTACATATTTACAACAGCTATGCCTGCTGCGCTCGCTTTCGCAACGTCTCGCAGTCTTGAGATCGTAAAGCACGAATCATGGCGTCGCGATCGCCTGAAGTCACTCGTGCGAAGATTTCAGGAGGGTGTGAGGACGTTAAACCTGCCCGTACCCGAATCTAGTTCACCCATTCAGCCGTTGGTACTTGGCGACACGGATACGACGCTCTCTGTATCCCGTTCACTTGAAGATCAAGGTTGCTTCGTTGTTCCTATACGACCACCGACGGTGCCCGTTGATACATCGCGTCTCCGCATCACATTTACGGCCGCGCATTCAGAAGAGGATGTCGACCGGTTATTGGACGCTCTGGACACTGCCTGCGCTACATGAAGCGTATATTCATTACCGGAACCGACACAGAAATCGGTAAGACCGTCGTCGCGTCAGGATTAGTCAAGGCAAGCGTCAAAGCGGGCTATAGGACGTCCGGGTTTAAACCCGTCGCAGCGGGTTGTGAAACAATCGACGGCGAACTCGTAAATGACGATGCAAGGCAGCTCATGCTCGCA
This sequence comes from Candidatus Azotimanducaceae bacterium, assembly GCA_965220235.1. GTDB lineage: Bacteria > Pseudomonadota > Gammaproteobacteria > Pseudomonadales > Azotimanducaceae > Bin55. The sequence continues at coordinate 2,244,218 of OZ244815.1, forward strand.
AGCAACGTTGAACTTGACTACAAGACCGTCAATCCGATCGCACTGGAGCCTGCGATTGCACCTCATATCGCTGCGAAGCAAATCGGCGTATCAATAAGCTCCAAAATCCTCAAGACTCATTACGAGCACAATCTACCAGAGGATTTAGATCTAGCAGTTTTTGAAGGTGCTGGTGGCTGGTTCGTGCCACTCAATGACTACGAGACGTTCCAGGATTTCGCGGTCGTGATGAATCTCGAAGTCGTGCTTGTCGTTGGCATGAAGTTGGGCTGCATCAATCATGCGCTCCTGTCCGTGAGCGCGATAAAAGCTAGCGAGTTGAACCTCCTCGGCTGGATTGCGAATTTCCCGCAAGCTGCAATGGATGTGGCGGAGGAAAACCTCGAAACGTTGATGCAACGTATTGAAGGGCCTCTCTTAGGCGTGATACCGCATATGGCTCAGCCGGACGCCGATGAGGTCGCCAAGCACATAAACATCAAAGCGATTGTTTCATGACCGATATCCTTGATTTCGATCGCGAGCATCTGTGGCACCCGTATACATCGATGGTCGACCCATTGCCATGCTATGAAGCCGTGAGTGCCGACGGCGTGATGATCGAGCTTCGCGATGGGTGCAAGCTGATAGACGGCATGTCTTCCTGGTGGTGTGCAATCCATGGCTACAACCACGCGGAACTCAACCGAACGATTGTTGAACAGACCCAAAAAATGTCGCACGTCATGTTCGGGGGAATGACCCATGCACCGGCCGTCGAGCTCGCGAGGAAGCTCATCGATATGACGCCAGCGTCCCTAAATCGGCTGTTCTTCGCCGATTCAGGTTCCGTCGCGATGGAAGTCGCGATAAAGATGGTCATGCAGTACTGGTTCGCGAATGATCGACCGGAAAAGAGTCGTCTGTTGACGATTGCTGGCGGATATCACGGCGATACCTTCGGCGCAATGAGTGTGTGCGACCCCGTCACAGGCATGCATGAGAAATTCGTCAACGTCCTGCCGAAGCATCTGTTCGCACCGCGTCCAAGTTCACGTTTCGGGGAAGAACTCAGCGACGATGATCGCGACAATTTAACTAAGTTAGTCGAGTCGCACCACAACGAGCTTGCCGCACTCGTGCTTGAACCCATTGTGCAAGGTGCAGGTGGAATGTGGTTTTATTCTGCCGAATATCTCAAGCATGCACGCGAACTCTGCGACGAATTCGATCTCCTGCTGGTATTTGATGAAATCGCGACAGGATTCGGTCGAACGGGAGAAATGTTCGCAGTAGACCATGTCGACGTCGAGCCAGACGTGTTGTGTGTCGGTAAAGCGCTCACAGGTGGCACGATGACGCTTGCCGCATGTCTCGCGAACGAGCGAATCGCAACCGGTATTTCCGCAGACGGTGGAGTTCTAATGCATGGCCCGACTTTTATGGCGAATCCGTTGGCATGTGCCGTCGCGAAGAGGAGCATTGAGCTACTCGAAGAAATCGACTGGCAAGCGCGAGTATCCGCCATCAATGCTCAATTAGAAGACGAGCTTCGGCCACTTAGCAACTTGAACGGGGTTCACGACGTTCGAACCATCGGAGCAATTGGTGTCGTCCAGATGGATGCGCCGGTCAATGTGGCGCAGTTACAGAAGCAGTTTGTTAACGATGGTGTATGGATTCGCCCTTTTAACGACCTAATTTATCTAATGCCACCGTATAGCACCCAACCCGATCAGCTCAGCACGCTCACAACGGCAATAGGAAACGCTATAAGATCAATTGACTAAGCTCAGACCTATCAACTCTACCTCTGTATCAATGCAACCTCAATTCAACTCCCCTGAACTAAATGATTCACCTGTTCGAGCTTTTCTTAGTTTCACGACGTCAGACAAACCGTTAGTTGAGGATTTCAGAGAACAGATATCGTCGAGATTCACGAATCTTGATTTGCTTGATCACGCAGTTACAGCTCAATGCGATAAGAACTGGAAACCCGAATGTGCGAAGAAGATTGATCGGTCGAGCTTGTTTATTTGCCTAATAGGTAGAACGACACATAGGAGTAACGCCGTAGCGTGGGAGATCGATCGGGGATTGTCTTTCGGAAAGCAAGTGGTCGCACTCAAACTTATGGAAGGTCAAGTGCGTCTACCTGAAGTTCTTATTCGCAACTCCATCAGTCCGATAACTTTCGACGCTTTATGCGCAATAACGTCTTGATGCTAATTGATTCGTCCGTCAAGATCGATCGCTTTTCCTCAATGTCATAGCTCAAGTCGCTCGCGAATGATCGTTCTCGCGACTGTGAACATTTCATCAATGGTCAGATTCGTCGTATCTAAGGTTTGTGCGTCATCCGGGACTTTCAATGGTGCGATATCACGAGTTCGATCACGTTTATCGCGCTGCTCTAGCTCGCTGATCATGTTCACTAACGAACTGTGGTCGACGGGCTTTTGTAGCTGATCAAGTCGTCGACGAGCACGTGTTTCGACCGATGCGTCAAGATAGAACTTGAGTTCAGCGTCTGGAAACACAACCGTTCCCATATCGCGTCCATCCGCCACTAGCCCCGGTGGTGTCAACATAGCGCGCTGGATTGGGATGAGTAGGTGTCTGACTTCGGGAACTGCAGATACGATACTGGAATTGACGCCGGTTTCCTGACTACGTAACACCAAATTGACATTTCGTCCATTGATGCTAACCGTATCTTCAACACCAACGTGCTTGAATATATACACCTCGTATGTACCAGTGGCGATCTCACGACTAGGCTCCTGATTGATCTTGAATCTCAACCGATCTCGTATGAACATTTCGAGACCAGCGGCATCTCGAAGCGACAGCTGCGAGTCCGACGCCGTATATCCCACGATTCGGTAAAGTAAGCCGCTATCAAGCAGGTTAAAACTTAGGTCTGCACTCAAGCGTTGTGCGAGCGTACCTTTTCCCGACGCAGCTGGGCCGTCGATCGTGATAACCGGGTTATCAGCCACCGTTTAGTGAATCGCGGAACGAAGCGATGTGCTCGAGCTTTCGTTCAAGTGCATCAGGATCAGATTCCGCTAACGCCAATATATACTCAATGCGAGTTGCGAGAGCCTGAAAACTAAGTCGTACGTTGTCGAGGTTATCCACGAAGATACTTCGCCACATCTCCGCGTCGCCAGCAGCAATGCGCGAAAAATCTCTGAAGCCATTGCCAAGTAAATCTTCAGTTGAATCATCTTGATTCATCAGCAGCTCAACGGCTGCTGCGCTGACCAGGTGAGGCAGATGCGATGTAAGCGCGACAGATTCGTCATGGGAATGTGCCGGCATCGTGATCACACGCGCTCCGACTTCACTCCACCATTCACCTACCAAATCGAGAAGTGCGCCGTCAGTTGTTCGCGTCGGTGAGATGACGCATACGCTTCCTTGAAAGAGATCAGCACGTGATGCTTCGGGGCCACTTGTATGAGAACCTGCGATAGGATGGCACGGAATGTAATTTGACGGTACTTCGTCCAGTTCTTTCAATATCGACACTTTCACGCTACCGACGTCGAAGATCGGTATGTCCGATTTGATCTCTTTGCTCAATGCATTTACAACTGGTGCGATCGCATGCGTTGGAACCGCGACGCATACACCATCTACCGCTGTACCGGAAGACCAGACATCGTCGATAACTCCGAGGTCTTGCGCAGTTTGTTCGACCGAACGACTGTGGTCTCGCCCAAGCACGCGCTCGAAACACTTCTGTTCCCTAGCTGCAAGCGCAAATGAACCGCCGAGTAAACCACAGCCGACTACTCCTAGGACGCTCACAGTGAAGCTTCAAGCGCGGTTAAGAAACGCTCGTTTTCCTCTGGTAAACCTACCGTAACACGTAAGTGATTCGGCATGTTGTAGTTTGCGATCGGTCGGACAACGACCCCAAGGTTCAACATCCTGTCATATACGTCGGGTGCATGTGGACCTACTTCAAACGAAATGAAGTTACCGATCGAAGGTATGTACTCGATTCCGAGGCGTTCGAATCCTGCTTGCAGCCCCTTCATACCTTCTTGATTCAGGCGCAAACTCTCTTTGATGTATGCGTCATCGCGCAGCGCAGCCTCGGCAGCAGCGAGCGCCACACTATTGACGTTGAATGGCTGCCGCACGCGATTCATAAGTTCCGCAACCTGAATTGAAGACACGCTGTACCCTACTCTCAAAGCGGCTAAACCATAGATCTTCGAGAACGTTCGCGTCACGACTAGATTTGGATAGTCCGGCAACAATGACACACCATCTGGATATCCATCAATGTCGCGTGCGTATTCGTGGTATGCCTCATCGAGTACTACCCAGACGGATTCAGGAACTCTTGTCATGAAACGGCGGAAATCTGTATCCGAGAACCACGTACCCGTCGGGTTATTGGGATTCGCTAAATAGATGATCCGTGTACGCTCATCGATCGCATCTGCGATCGACTCGAGGTCGTGCGACCAACCGTTCGAAGGGACCCGAACCGGTTCCGCATTGCAACCCATAATCGTGAGTGGGTATACGACAAAACACCTTTCATCGACCAATCCTCGATCGCCTGGTGACAGCACGACTCGACCCACGATTTTTAGTGCTTCGTCAGAACCATTGCCAAACGTCAGCTGTTCTGGCGCTACGCCTAAACGATCAGCAACAAGATTTCGTAAACGATAGGCGGAACCGTCCGGATAACGAGATAGTTCATCAGTCGCTTTACGAATGGCTTCGCGAACTGCAGCACTTGGTCCTCGAGGATTCTCGTTGCTGGCGAGTTTTATGGCACCAACAATCCCCCTCTCTCGCTCAAGCTCTTCGATCGGCTTACCTGGTTGATACGGGCTGATTTCCAGCACCGCGTGATTTACGTTTTTCATCAGTTGTCGAATGCGCGCGGATACGAGCCCAAAACCTTCAAGTCATACGCGACGGAACGTACTTCATCCAAGACAGTCGCAACCGCTTCCTCTTCGGCATGACCATCAAAGTCAATAAAGAAGACATACGACCAATTCCCTGAACGGGCTGGTCGCGTCACAACGCGAGAGAGGCTGATTCCGTGACGCTGAAATGGCGACAGAACTTCGACCAACGCTCCAGAACGGTTAGCTGTGTTAACTAAGAGACTCGTCTTGTCGGTTCCACTTGGCGGCACCTCTTGCTTCCCGAGTACGAAGAAACGCGTCGCGTTGGAAACCTGATCTTCGATATTGGTAAAAAGTAAATTCAATTGAAACTGATCTGCTGCTAATTCACCGGCGATCGCGGCCGTATCGTCTTCCGCGGATGCGAGTCGCGCAGCTTCGGCATTACTCGCGACCGCCTGTGTCGGAATATCTGGCAGATGCTCGCGAAGCCAATTCCTGCACTGGGCGAGCGATTGCTCGTGAGAGTAGACCTTTTGAATTCCATCCGTCTCTACCCCTCTCTTCGCCATCAGTGCATGATGGATCGGCAAATTCACCTCACCACATACTCGTAGGTTAGAGTCGATGAAGCAATCAAGCGTCTGGTTGACTGCGCCTTCCGTACTGTTCTCCACCGGTACAACACCGTAATTCGCTCCGTCGGTTTCCACTTGATGAAAAACATCCGGGATGGTCGGTTGCGGACGAACCGTCGTTGACCTGCCAAATTGCTTGATGGCCGCGCTATGCGAGTAGGTGCCAACAGGACCTAAATATGCGACGCTCAATGGTTGTTGAAACGCGATCGACATGGATATGACTTCGCGAAATAGCAATTCGACTTGTGCGTCCGAAAGCGGACCCTCGTTGAGATCGCGTATTCGCTGCAGGATTTGTGCTTCACGATCCGGCCGGAACGCGCTTAGTCGTTCAAAATCCTCTTCCTTCGACTTGACCTGACCAATTTCGATAACGCACTCGGTGCGCCGATTGAGCAACTCAATGAGTTGTCGATCGATCTCGTCAATCTTCGCGCGTAGCTCGCTTAATCTGTCTTTTTCCATCTATCTGTCGCGCGAAGGCTTGGGAGTAGCTTAGTCCGCCAACTCTTCAGTAGTAGGGTCTTCGTCCGCGAGTCGGTCCACCTCGACCACCGGATTTTCGACTGACGCGTTCATCAGCTTCACACCGCTTGCGCTTCGAGATAGGAGACTTACGGTGTCCGCATCAATTCGGATGAACTTACCTTCCTTGTTTAGTAATAGCAGGTGATCTCCTTCAAACACCTGCAGTGCGTTCACCAACGAACCGGTTTTCTCGGTAATCTTGACCGCCCGCATTCCCAAAATGCCACGGCTCTTAACTGCGAATTCATCGAATTTAACTCGCTTACCGAGCCCCAATTCCGATACAGTTAACAACAAGCCGTCTTCCTCCGGCACGATCAGCGAGATCACTCGATCATCGTCTCGAAGCCGCATACCTCGTACGCCACGAGCAGTCCGTCCCATGACGCGTACGTCTGACTCCTTGAAGCGCGCGAGTTTCCCCGACGACTGGATCAGCATGATGTCATTGGTACCGTCGGTTCGAGCAACGCCGATGAGCTGATCATCGTCCGCGATTTTCAAGGCGATCAACCCGTTCGTGCGAATCCGACTGTAAGCATCGAACTTGGTTCGCTTGATGTAGCCACGCTGGGTCGCAAAGAACAGATACCCTGACTCGTCCATTTCGGTCACGGCAAATGCGCATGAAACCTTCTCGTCGTCTTCCAGTTTGAGTAAATTAACAAGAGGGTATCCCCGAGCCACGCGACTCGTGAGAGGTACCTTGTACGCATCCAAGCTGTAGACGCGACCGCGATTTGTGAACATCAGCAGCATGCTGTGGTTATGTGCAACCATCACATGCTCAGTGAAGTCATCTTCACGCGATTTGACGCCCGTGATGCCCTTGCCGCCTCGTCGCTGAACGTTGTATTCCGCAACGGGCATGGCTTTCGCATAGCCTTGATGCGAAATCGTGATCACGACATCTTGTGGTTTGATCAGCGCTTTGTCAGTGAGGTCCTCAACCGCATCGCGTATTTCAGTGCGCCTTTCGTCCGCGAACTGCTCCTTGACCTCGAATAATTCTTCGATGATCAATTGGTCGACTTTTTCGTCGGAATCCTGAATCTCAAGCAATTCGCGAATCGTCGTAACGATTTCTTTGTAGTTGTCGACTAATTCCTGCTGCTCGAGGTTGGTCAGACGATGTAAACGCAAATCAAGAATCGCATTTGCTTGTCGAGGCGACAGTCGATACTGACCAGCGTCATCCGCCCCACCATCCTGCGATTGAAATCCGTATTGGTCTTCCAAATCTAAGGGGCGAACAATGTCGCGTTCTGCACGCGAAAGTAACGCCTCAATACTCGCTGCCTCCCACGAACGATCGCGGAGAGCTTGGTGCGCTTCCTCTCGATTCCCGGCATTCTTAATCAGCTCGACGATCTCGTCAATGTTCGCCAGCGCAACCGCTTGGCCTTCGAGCACGTGTCCTTGTGAGCGACTTTGCCGCAATAGATAGACCGTCCGACGCGCGATTACCTCACGTCGGTGCCCCAGGAATTCGACGATGATCTCTTTAAGTGAAACCTGCTTCGGTTCACCATTCACCAACGCATTGTTGTTGATGGCATATGTCAACTCGAGCGCAGTGTGTCGGTATAGGTTGTTCAGCACCGTTTGTGCGATTTCACCACGACGCAATTCAATGACGATGCGCAAACCGTCCTTATCGGACTCATCGCGCAGCTCAGTAATGCCTTCGATCTTCTTCGCTTTGACGAGGTCAGCGATCTTCGAAATGAGAAGTGCCTTATTGACTTGAAACGGGATTTCCGTAACAACGATCGTGTCGCGCTGCTCGCCCTGCACGATTTCTGCACGTGATCTAATTGAGATGGTGCCCCTTCCCGTACGGTACGCATCAACGATCCCCGCGCGTCCGTTGATGATCGCTGAAGTCGGAAAATCCGGGCCCTGAACGTGTTGAAGTAAGTCGTCGAGGGTCGCATCCGGGTTGTTAACAACCTCGACACATGCATCAATAACTTCGCCGAGATTGTGCGGTGGCATTTTCGTTGCCATCGCAACCGCGATGCCATCCGACCCGTTCACGAGCAGGTTCGGGAATCGAGTGGGCAAAACCACTGGCATGGTGAGCGTTTCGTCGTAATTCGGTACGAAATCGACAGTTTCCTTGTCGAGGTCTGCCAGCAACATTTCGGCAAGCCGAGTCATACGCATCTCGGTGTATCGAGATGCCGCCGGCGGATCCCCGTCCACAGAACCGAAATTCCCTTGCCCGTCAACGAGCGGGTAGCGCATTAGGAATTCCTGCGCCATCCGCGCGATCGTTTCATAGATCGACTGGTCGCTATGCGGGTGGTACTTACCGTGAACCTCGCCTTGAACGCGCGCTGACTTAATGGTGGTTCGGTTGTATCGAATACCCATTTCCGACATCGCGAACAAACATCGCCGGTGTACAGGTTTTAGCCCATCCCGCACATCCGGGAGCGCACGACCGATGATGACGCTCATGGCGTAACCCATGTACGACTGCTCGACCTCTGAGGTTAAGCTGACGCGGTTTACACCACCGCCGCCTCCTTGTCCGGGAGGGGCTCCGTCGCTGCTGGGAGGTATGCCGTCGCCGCCGTTTTCAGCGACGTCATCGGTCGCTGGCGGCGCTTCGGAAACTGGCTCAGTTACACTATCTGCACCAGTGTCTTCCTGAGCGTCGATTGACGCTTGATTTTCACTCATATCTTATTGATTTATAAGACTTTTATAGCATTGCTAGACGTATTGAAATTATACCATGCGATACCCCTTTTTGACTGCATTTATGTAACGTCTAACAAGTGCTCCCACCACACTCATTACATCGCTTTATGTACATCATTTTTCGGCGTAAACAGGCTAACCGAAACAACGAAATCGTGTCCCGAATTACGTATCAATCTACGTTTGAAAGCCAGAATTCACGCGTTGTATCCATCGGAGCGTCGACAGGGGAAACCTCGTCACTAAAGCACATCGTTGAACGGCTCTCTGCATAACACGGCCAGTCTGGGATGCCGTCGTGGTTAGGGTCACCGGTGTGCGCAAACGCGATATACGATTGCATTAATCGATTAGAAAGTTGCGCAACGCGATCACCCTCGCCACAGAATCGTCTCATTCGGTCTATGTCATAAGTACCCCATACGAATGGAATATCAAGTGAGTGACAAGCGTGCAATCGTCCTTCTTGTGCGGGCGATTCCCAATCGAATCGATACATCCAAACGTTAGGCGTATGCTGACGGTGCGCATCTGCGGTGCGGACTGCCGGAATCCGGAACATTCGATCGGTCGAAACCGCTGCCCAGACCTCGATCGGATCCATGCTCAAGTTTTCTTTCGTCCTGTCTGCCTCGTACCGTTCTAGTGCGTCACTCGCACGATCTCCCACACTTCCCTCCAATAAACGCTGAAGCTGCGGTGCGTCCATCTCCGCAAACTCTCGATTGAAGATCGTGAAGAGCGTTGACTCATCGCGAGTATGCCCGATCATCAGGTTCATATCTCGTGTGAATTCGCCACGTGCAAGGACCTCTGCGGCATCTTCTTGAATTACTTTGCCATCTCTCACAGGTCCCCATCGAGCACCTGGAATCTGGGTTTGTAGCGAGAGAATCTGCTCGGCCGGAATCAACCGCAGTTTGTCAAAGCCACCGCACCGATCGGCTAACTCCTGCGCGCTTTGCAGAGCTGCTTCTACTCTGACCTGATTCGTCAACGACCCACTCATCGGAATTGCTTTGTCAAAACTACCTGCTGCGGCAGGCATGGCCATGAGTTGTGCGATATCAAAACCACCGGCCGATTGACCAAACACGGTTACGTTGCCCGAGTCGCCGCCAAACGCCTCAATGTTCTCTTTAACCCAACGGAGGCCCGCTACCTGATCTAGTAACGCTTCGTTGCCGGTGCCACCCAATTCAGGTGCGTGAAGAAACCCGAGCGCACCCAATCGATAGTTCAACGTGACGACTACCATGTCGCCTGTTTTAGCTAGATGCTGTCCGTTGACACGCGGTTGCGAGCCCGATCCAACCGTATTTCCACCGCCATGAATCCACACCATGACTGGACGTTTGTTGGAATCACAACCCGGCGTCCAGACGTTTAGATAGAGACAGTCTTCGCTGGTTTCCCCAGTCGCGATACCGATGAGTTCTCCGACCGCGCCGGGGATTGTTGATTGAATCGCGCAGGAACCGAAGGCTTTCGTATCTCTTATTCCCGACCAAGGCTCAGGTCGAACCGGTGCTAGCCATCGCTTGTCGCCGACCGGAGGTTGTGCGAACGGGATTCCAAGAAAGACGTTCAAACCATCCTGGTCCAGTCCTTCAATCTGTCCACAACTGGTTTTAACTATTGCCACAACATCACTCCTGAAGCTACAACCAAGCAACCTATGCTTGAAATCGTCTACCTATCATTTTGCCTAGTCACATCTGTCGGTGAATCTAAATGGCTGATGCCCACGCTAACGTCGATCCTGCCGAACTCGAGAAATTCGAGTCGCTCGCGCATCGATGGTGGGACAAGGACGGCGAGTTCAGACCTCTTCACGACATCAATGAAGTGCGCTTAAGGTTCATTACAGATCGATCTGAGGTTTCTGATCGGGATGTCATCGAAGTTGGCTGCGGCGGAGGGATTCTCGCGGAGAGTCTGGCAAATCTGGGCGCACGAATCGTTGGCATCGATCCCGCACGCGGTCCCTTAACGGTTGCGAAGATTCACGCGATCGAAGAAGGCTTGACCGAATATCCCGAATACGAAATAGCTACCGCTGAAACATACGTTGACGAACACGCGGCATCGTTTCATGTGGTCGCAGCGTTGGAGATGCTTGAGCACGTTCCAGACTACCGCATCACAGTAGCTGCTCTCGCGGAGCTGGCGAAACCAGGCGCCGACCTGTATTTTTCAACGATCAATCGTCATCCGAAAGCGTATGCGCTCATGATCGTTGCAGGCGAATACGTACTCAACGTGTTGCCTCGAGGCACTCACGATTACGAGAAGTTCATTCGACCTTCTGAGTTAGCTCAAGCTTCACGCGATGCGGGTCTAACTGTGAAGACCATTCAGGGGTACCGCTACAACCCGTTCACGCGCCATTGCACACTTTGCGACGATTTAGACGTGAACTACCTAATGCACGCCGAGAAACCTCTTGGCTAGATACCAAGCGCATAAAAACCTGTTAGTAGGTCGAACCATCCTAGTGACCGGTGCGAGCGATGGTATCGGTCGTATCGCCGCGCTTACCTACGCTCAACACGGCGCAGATGTGCTCTTGCTCGGACGAGACCGTAAGAAACTCGAAGCTGTCAACGACGAAATCACTTCCGCTACGGCTACTTCGCCACTGATCATCCCTTTCGATCTTGCGAAGCTGCACGCACAGTCTGAAACCGAGCTGACTGATTCATTGAGGGACGCCATCCAACAGTTGGATGGGATCCTGCACAACGCGTCCTTGTTGGGGTCTAAGGTTCCAGTAGCGCACTACCCTTCGAACGAATGGGAATCGGTCATGCACGTAAACGTGACGGCCGCGTTTCTACTCACGAAAGCGCTTCTCCCGGCCCTCGAAAAGTCGTCCGACGCATCGGTGATTTTTACGTCGTCAGGAGTTGGTCGAAAAGGTCGTGCTTTCTGGGGCGCTTACGCGGTTTCAAAGTTCGCGACCGAAGGCATGATGGAGGTCCTAGCCGATGAACTGAGCGATACAAACATACGTGTGAATTCTCTCAATCCTGGAGGTACGCGCACCACTATGCGTGCGGCCGCCTATCCCGCAGAAGATCCCATGACGTTACCTACACCACAAGAGCACATGCCGCTTTATCTATATCTTATAGGACCCGATTCGAGAGGCGTCAATGGCGAAAAATTTGATGCAGCGTCTTGGAAAGGTGATATCTGAGTTCTAACTTCAGACTTGCCGCGTAGAACGAGACTCCAAATCCGATTCCGCGTATATCTTCAATAGTCCGATACCACAAACGTCTCATCAAAGTCATCCAGCTTGACGGCGCTGCTCCTGAGCGAGGTCGTAGCTGCCCTGCAATCGCATCCAAAAGCTCGCATAGCTCCAGCCAATCCGCTCAATCGCAAGCGCCATCGCTGGAGTAATGCCAGATCTTCCGTTCAACAGTCGAGACAGAGCCTGCCGCGTACAACCTAATTTAGATGCAGCAGCAGTGACTGTCCAACCCTCTGCCTCTAGGTTATCTCGGAGAATTTCACCAGGATGACAAGGATTCAACATGGTCACGGAGGTCATTCCTCACAATCGGCCGCGAACGGAAAGTTTAGGACCACACCGCAGTCGATGGATGTGCTGTCACTCCAGGTACAAGAACGTCCCGCACGATCGGACGATTAAAACGACGCGGTCATTAATCCCTGTACCAACGAGGAAGCGTCAGATTAGGGTACGGAATCAGCACGGAGCGATTCCCACTGGTCGGTTTAGTGTCCCCTCGTGATCGAGCACGCATAGTTAAACCGAGCATCTCGCACACGGCGTTTACCTCATCGGTGTGAATCTCCACGACACGACCAGCCGGCACGAAACTAGGAGCAATAAAAGGTCCAAAACGCACTCGCTTGAGCCGCGATACCATGATGCCTTGACTTTCAAAGAGTCGCCGAACTTCGCGATTTCTCCCTTCCATCAGGCACACGTGGTACCAGTGATTGCTGCCACGACCATCGTAATACTGAATATCACTGAACCGGCACGTAACGCCGTCGAGCACTACGCCGCGGGTAAGTCTCTCTAACTTCTCTTCGTCTAGTAGTGCTCGTACTCTCACCGCATATTCACGATCGAGATTCGTACTCGGATGCATGAGTTTGTTCGCCAGTTCGCCGTTGTTCGTAAACAGCAAAAGACCTGTGGTACCGACGTCGAGCCGACCTATGGAAATCCATCGACCGGATTTAAGACTCGGTAACTGTGCGAACACCGTGCGACGATCGGTGACTGACTTCCGTGTTACTTCAACTCCAGCCGCCTTGTTCATGAGGAGCATGCGAGGATCAGAATGAACACGGCGAGAAACGAGCTTGCCATCGAGTTCAACGCGTTGCGCAGATGAAACCCTATCGCCGAGGGTCGCTAGTTCTCCATCGACTCTGACTCTGCCGGCCGCAATCCACTTTTCAATGGTCCGCCGCGAACCTAACCCAGCGTCCGCCAGTGCTTTCTGCAGCTTCACAGTCGGCGCCGTCGATTCGTTTGTCGTGCCAGCCATAGACCCTTGCTGCGTTTGACTTGTGACGAGAAGGTTAGCGCGAGCTAACTCTCATTTGCCACGATTCGTGGTGGTTCGACGCGTTCTTCTTTCACGCGCAACGACTCCCCATCAACCAACGGGGGTAAATCGCCAATCGAGCGTAGATTAAAGTAATCCAAGAACGCGCGCGTCGTCCCATACAGGATCGGCAATCCAGGAACCTGTTTACGCCCCAGCTCGCGCACCCATCCTCGTTCCTGCAGCCTTCGAAGGATGTTGCCGCTGGTCGTCACGCCCCGAACTTCGTCGATTTCACCGCGCGTGATGGGTTGCTGGTACGCGATCATCGCTAGCGTTTCAAGCAATGCGCGTGAATATCGTGGCGGATTCCGCCGCCATAACTTATGGACCCACTCGCTGTGTGCTTTATCAACTTGAAGTCGAAATCCTGACGCAACTTGAACCAGCTCGATGCCACGCGCCTCACAGTCCATTTCGAGCTCGTCAAGCGCGGCGACCAGCAATTCACGAAACGAACGCGGGTCGTCGTACTCTGAATCAAAAACGTTCATAAGAGCAGCGACATTCAATGGCTCGTCAGCAGCAAAGAGCAGCGTTTCCACAATTCGTTTGACTTCCGTCACGGTTAATTCAGCCAACGCTAGACGCCTCCGCTAATCCCACGAATATTGGTGCAAAAGGTCGCTGCTGGGTTACTCGAACCAAGCTACTCCTCATGAGTTCGAGGATAGCCAAAAGTGACGCAATAAGCGAGACTTTTCCTTCACGTACATCGAACAGCGCATCAAACGGCACCTGCTCTTCGGATTTTTCGAGTTTACCGATGATGTCCGTCATCCGTTCTCTCACCGAAATCGTCGTGCGTGCGATACGGTGTTGCTGATAAAGCTTTGAACGTTGAATGACATCCGCAAATGCGACCATTAGTTCCTTCAGCTCGATCTCTGGCTGCACTTCCGGTGCATAGGACTCTGCGAGAGGTGCGTGTACGACATGCACTTCGCGATCGACACGAGGTAACGCATCTAGACGTTCAGACGCGTTCTTTAACCGTTCGTACTCTTGGAGTCGGCGACGTAGTTCGGCTTCAGGATTCGCCTCTTCTTCCTCATCGCTCTCCAGCTGCGGAAGCAACGCCCGTGATTTGATCACCATCAGCGTCGCGGCAATCACCAAGTATTCCCCTGCAAGCTGTAGTCGAAGTGTCGACATCAACTCGATGTACTGCATGTACTGATCAGCAATATCCGCTAGACGTATCTCAAGGATGTTGAGGTTCTGCTTACGAATCAAATAGAGCAAGAGATCTAATGGTCCTTCGAAAGACTCGAGCATCACGATCATCGCATCCGGCGGTACGTGTAAATCGTTTGGGAGCTCGTCTATGCTCTTGTCGCCAATGCGTGCTCGATACGGCATGCCGTTGTCCCGGTTCAAAGCCAATTCGTCGGTCGTTTGATTTGCTAATTCGTCACGCATTCGCAATACCTATAGCCGCTCTAACTTCAGTCATGGTTTCTTTCGCAATCACTCGCGCTTTCTCTGACCCTTCAGCAAGAATCTGACGCACTTTTTCGGGCGAATTCGCATATTCCGCCGCCCGTTCTCGAAACGTCGTCTGCTCTACGCTAATCGTGTCGATGAGAGGTTGTTTGCATTCCCGGCAACCAATCGACGCCGTGCGACAGCCGTTTGCTGCCCATTCGAGCTGATCCTCGTCTAGGTAAATCTTGTGCCACGTAAACACAGGACACTTTGCTGGGTCACCCGGATCTTTGAGGCGAACTCGAGCCGGGTCGGTTTGCATACGACTGATTTTTTGCTCAATCGCTTCAGGTTCATCCCGAAGTTGAACCGTGTTGCCGTACGACTTCGACATTTTTCGACCGTCGAGCCCAACCACAAGTGGCGTCTCTGTAGCCAGTGTGCGTGGCTCAGGCAGAATCACTCGTCCGGTTCCGCGTAGGTAGCCCTCAAGCGTCTCGGATTCACGGCGAGAGAGTGTGGAACTCGATGACAGCAGCGCTAAGCCGTCTTCCAGAGACTCCTGACGACCGTCTTCACGATATCCTCGATGGGCTGCAAGAAAGTCACGCTTGAACGCTTGCCCTTGATCCTCGAGTAGGTCCTGTACGGTGGATTCGAAATCAATGCTGCGGCCATAAATCTCATTGAATCGACGAGCGATTTCTCGACACATTTCGACGTGGGCGTCTTGGTCCATACCGACGGGTACACGTTCTGCCCGATAGATGAGTATGTCGGCCGCTTGAAGCACTGGATAACCAAGAAAACCGTAGGTCGCCAGGTCCTTATCCTGCAGGGAATTGATGATGTCCTTGTAAGTCGGAACGCGCTCTACCCAAGGCAGTGGTGTAATCATGGATAGAAAGAGATGCAGTTCCGCATGTTCCGGTACTCTGCTCTGCATGAAGATCGTGCATTGGTCCGGAGACAAACCGGCACCTAGCCAATCCACGACCATCTCCTGCGAGTACTCCTCGATCGTGTGTGTTTCGTCGTACGCGGTCGTGAGAGCGTGCCAGTCGGCGACAAAGAAATAGCAGTCGTATTGAGACTGTAGGTCTACCCAGTTTTTTAATGCACCGTGGTAGTTCCCCAAGTGCATATAGCCAGTGGGTCTCATCCCTGATAGGACTCTATCTGGGCGTTTGGCTTGGTTTGCTTCTTCCATGAATCAAGGCTACGAAAGGTTTACGGACACTCGCCGAAGCCTCGTCAAGCCGTTTTGTTAGCTTGGGTTAGTGAGGAATTGTATGGCAATTCCGTCTTGTCTTCAGAGAGTATTAAGGTCGCTCATGCATCAGTGCGACGCCAATCGATCTCTTCAATGCCGTGACCGCGCAGATAGTTGTTTGCGCCGCTGAAATGACGGCAACCAAAGAAGCCATTTTGAGCAGAATATGGTGAAGGATGTGCAGCTGTTAGGACGCAATGTCGGTCGCGCGAAACTCGCTCCCCTTTCGCTTTGGCATAGGCTCCCCAGAGAAGGAAGACAACGTGCTCGCGATGCTCATCAACGATTTCGACGATGCGGTCGGTAAATCGTTCCCAGCCTTTGTTTTGATGGGAGCCACTCGCACCTTCAAGAACGGTTAGCGTGGCATTGAGTAATAACACGCCTTGTTCAGCCCAACCTAGTAGGCTGCCGCTTGAAGGCGTAAAAGGAGTACCCGAAGCGTCGTTCTCCCTCAGATCTTCCGTTAATTCCTTAAAGATGTTCATTAACGAAGGTGGTTGCCTCACACCGGGAGGTACACTGAAACTCAACCCGTGTGCCTGACCTCGATAGATGTACGGGTCCTGTCCGATGATCACGACTTTGACGTCAGGCAATGGACACCTATCAAGTGCATTGAAAATCTGCTTAGAAGGTGGGAATATGCTTTTTCCTGCGCTCCGTTCGGCAAGCAAGAACTCTCGTAGCTGGTCCATGTAGTCGGACTCAAATTCGCTTCGAAGCGCTTCTTTCCATGAGTCATGCAAGACAACTCGGTCAACCGCGCTCATGGTTTCTAAGCTCGATCTCTCAGCTGCGGGAAGAGCAGTACATCACGGATTGAATGGCGGTCGGTTAGCAACATGATGAGGCGATCGATCCCGAGTCCCTCCCCCGCGGTTGGTGGCATACCGTATTCAAGCGCTGTGATGAAGTCTTCGTCGATACTCATTGCCTCTTCATCGCCCGCGCTCTTGAGTGACGCCTGGTGTTCAAAACGCGCACGCTGATCTTCCGGGTCGTTGAGTTCCGAAAAGCCGTTCGCGATCTCTCGACCTGCGATGAAATACTCAAAACGATCGGTGAAATCAGGATCCTCTTTATTTCGCATTGCCAATGGCGAGATCGAGGCTGGATACTGAGTCACGAAAGTCGGTTGCTCGAGCTGATGTTCTACGCGCGCTTCAAACAGTTCGTTCAATATCGCGCCGGCATCCATGCTCTTTGCCACGTGTACCTCTAGCTTGTCCGCTATGGTGCGCACGTGTCCTTCGTCTCTAAGAGTATTTGGCTCTTCTCCAAGTTCATTTGCCACTGCATCTAGCATGGTAATTCGACTTGCTGGTTGTTCAAAATCCAATTCAAGATCGCCGAAGGTCACCGACACTCCGCCAGTTGTATCACGGACAATTTGTCGCATCATCTCGTCCGTGAGATCCATCATGTCCTCGAAGGTCGCATAACTCTCGTAGAACTCAAGCATGGTGAATTCCGGACTATGACGCGTCGATAGTCCTTCGTTACGAAAATTCCGATTGATCTCGAATACCCGTTCCACACCTCCGACGACGAGACGTTTGAGGTACAGTTCAGGCGCGATACGGAGATACAGATCCCGCGATAGCGCGTTGTGGTGCGTCGTAAATGGTTTTGCGCTTGCCCCACCTGGAATCGGATGGAGCATCGGTGTCTCAACTTCCCAGTAATCGCGAGCTTGAAAGAACTGACGAATCGACGACAGCACCTTACTGCGCGTCTCGAAAACACTTCGTGATTCCTGATCGACGATCAGATCGACATAACGTCGCCGGTACTTGAACTCCTGATCTGAAATTCCGTGGTACTTTTCAGGTAATGGCTGCAGTGCCTTGACGAGTATTCGCAGTTCCTGCGCCTCGACCGTGAGCTCACCACGGTTGGTCTTCATGACCACACCACGCACTGCGACGATATCACCAACGTCGATTAAGTGCTTGAAATCTTCGTAAGTTTGTTCACTTACGTTATCGGAGCGGACATAGATCTGGATACGATCGCCCGTGTCGTATAGCGTCGCGAAGCTCGCCTTACCCATATCTCGCCGTAGCACGACGCGACCTGCGATTGCAACCTCAATCGCTCGTTCTGCGAGCTGCTCTTTGGTGAGATCGTCGTAATCCTCGTGCAACACAGCGGCGTGATGTGTTGGTTTGAAGTCATTCGGAAAGTTGAAGCCTTGACCTCGCAAGCTATCTAGCTTGTGTCGCCGGACTTCGAACTCGTTTCGTTCTTCGCTCAAACGTCCGCCTTCAAGTTTGCCGTCATAAATTCGTCCAAGTCGCCGTTCAGCACGCGTGTCGGATCCGAGATTTCGATATTCGTTCGTAAATCCTTGACGCGAGACTGATCAAGCACGTACGACCTGATCTGACTACCAAAGCCAATATTCGCCTTGCTGGACTCGAGCTCTTGTCGCGCCGCATCGCGCTCTTGGATCGCCAAATCGTAAAGTCTCGCTCGCAATTGTTTCCATGCTTGATCACGGTTTTGATGTTGGGACCTTTCGGACTGGCATTGCACGACCGTCTTGGTCGGTAGGTGGGTTAGTCGTACGGCCGAGTCGGTGCGATTCACGTGCTGACCGCCAGCGCCGCTTGCCCGGTACGTATCGGTACGTACGTCCGACGGATCAATCTCAATTTCAATCGTGTCGTCAACTTCAGCGTACACGTACACGGACGCAAACGACGTATGGCGACGATTCCCCGAATCAAACGGTGAATGCCTAACCAATCGGTGAATACCCGTTTCAGTTCGAAGCCAGCCAAATGCAAAGTCGCCTGCGACATAGAGCGTGGCGCTACGAATGCCAGCAATGTCGCCGGCACTTGCTTCACGCAATTGATAGCCGAACTGTCGTTTTTCGCACCACTTGATGTACATCCGAAGCAGCATGTTTGCCCAGTCCTGTGCCTCGGTTCCGCCTTCGCCGAACTGAATGTCAATGAACGCATTACTCGAATCGGTTTCACCATCGAACATGCGCTGAAATTCAAGTTCGCCGAGTTTCTGTTCCGTCGCATCAAAATCCTCAGCGAGTTCGTCCAGCGCGTCCTGGTCTGATTCCTCAGCAGCGAGTTCAAGGTACTCCGACGCATCTACTAAGGCTTGTCGGAGTTCGAGAACGCTACCGACTGTGCGATCTAGGCGTGAACGTTCTTGAGAAAGATCCTTGATCTTCTCTTGATTCTCCCATGTCTCCGGGAGAGAAAGTTCGCGATCTACTTCCTCAAGTCGATCGCTTTTGCCTTCAACGTCAAAGAGAGTCCTTTAGCAGTGCGAATCGAGACTCAAATGACTTTAGTTGCTCTCGCAATGATGTGATTTCGGCCATGACTTTCAGACTCTAACAAACAAAAAAGCCGAGGTTGCTCACGCAAGAACCCGGCAATCAATCGGCTGCCTCAATTTTAGAGGCGATTAATTGAAGTGTGACATCGCCACGGTATGTGTTTCGATTCAATTGATAAACCATCGAGATTTGATCCGCCTCAACGAGGGGATGTGAAAACGCAATTGCTTCAAAATGGCGAGAACCATTTCTCAGAATGAATTTTTGATGTTCTCGATTTCTACCAACACGCGTGGTTGAAACAACGTCAAACGTACCGTGGAAAGTAGGAGGCGTGAACGCCTGTCCCCACGGTTCAAGCCCGTCGATCTCATCCACCAGTGCCAAGCTCACTTCATCATCGTCCAATTCACCATCGGTGTAAATCGTCGGATTGAATGCATCCTCAGCCGCCAGTGTTTTGACCGCGTCATCAAACACGTTAGCGAAGCGCTCAAACTGCCGTTTGTAAATCGTCAATCCTGCCGCGCCAGCATGTCCACCAAATTGAAGAATCAGTTTCGGAAATCTGGCGTCTACGAACGCAAGCACGTCGCGAATATGCACACCATCGATGCTGCGCGCGGAACCCTTGAGTTGCTGAAGCTCGGACGATTCTGCATCGGCAAATACGATGGCAGGGGTACCTGTTCGATCGACCAATCGACTAGCGACCAACCCCACGACACCCTCATGAAAATCCTGGTGGTAAACACAGCAGCTCTTTGTTTCATCCATGTCGACTAGGTTGACCAGGCGATTTGCTGTCTCGTTCATATCGGTCTGAATCGCACGACGTCTGACGTTCATATCTTGAAGCACTGAAGCCAACTCAACCGCTTCGTCAGGGTCTTCGGTCAGCAACAATCTGATTCCGACAGAGATGTCGTCGAGACGCCCCGCAGCGTTGATTCGAGGACCGATTCGAAAACCAAGTTCACGAGTTGTGAGCGTTTCAATCGGTGTTCGGCTGACTTCACAGATCGCTCTAAAACCTGGACGCATCTGACCGTTACGCATCCGTCGCAGACCTTCGCTCACCAATCGTCTGTTGTTCAGATCGAGCGGCACCATATCAACGACGGTACCCACAGCGACCAGGTCCAACCATTGACGCATATCAGGCACGTCGAGAGCTCGCTCTTCAAAGTAGCCTCGATCTACTAGCTCACGACGCACGGCAGCAAGGAGGTAAAAGGCGACCCCTACCCCACAAGGTTCGCTATCGAACGTCGAATTTGGTAAGTTGGGATTTACGATACTGTGTGCGCGAGGTAACTGATCGTGTTCCGCCGGGGCGAGATGGTGATCCGTCACGATCACCTCAATGTCGTGTGACCTCGCCAGTTCAATACCATCAGTTGACGATACACCGTTATCTACGGTAATAAGAAGATCAGGATTGTCGGGTAGCAGCGTTTCGACAAATCTTGTCGTTAATCCGTATCCAAAGCTGAAGCGATTCGGCACGCGAAATTCCGCTGCATCGTATGCAATCGAACGAAAAAAGAGTATGAACAACGAGCTTGCGGTAGCTCCGTCAGCGTCGTAATCACCGCACACGAATATGCGTTCATGCCGCTCGATTGCGTCAACGATACGGTCGGCCGCTTGTTGAATGTCCGGAATACCTTCCGGCGGATCAAGTTGACTAACTCGATAGTCGATCTCAGACTCGTCTCTAACACCGCGTGCACTGAGAATGCGTGCCATCGGCGCGGATACGTGTAACGCGTCTTGCAGAGCCTGAGGATCAACACCATAGGCGCGAGTCTTTATAGTGAGCGACGGCACGTAGGCAATGTCCGTTCTAAGCGAAATCTACGACTCGGATTTTCTTGATCGGCGAAGCGATATCTGCTAAGGATTCAAGTTCCTCGAGGGATTGATCTAACTCACGTTCAACAACTGAGTTCGTGAGAATGACGACCGGAATAACAGCGGTGTCGATCGAACGGACGACTTCCTCCTGCTTCTGGACCATGGAGGCGATCGATATGCCATGCCTCGCTAGAGTCTCGCCGATTGACGCGATAACGCCGGGACGATCAGTCGCCGCGATACTGAGAAAGAAGGAGCTAGCCACGTCGCCAATGCTGCGCGCTTTGAGCTCCCTTCCTCCGATACCCGGTTGTCGATACAAACCAGATGCAATATTGGTCAGGTCCGCTATCACCGACGAAGCCGTCGCGTGACCACCTGCACCTGGACCAGTAAAGCGCAATACCCCCGTATTGGTCGTTCCCAGCTGAACCGCGTTCTCGACATCATTCACTTTCGCTAGTAAGTTTTCTTTCGGTACCAATGCAGGATGTACCCGCATTTCGATGACGTCATCGTCTTGTCGACCGATCGCTAAGTGCTTGATCGAATATCCGAATTCATCTGCATGCCGAATATCGTCGATAGTAATCTCTTCGATGCCTTCGCAATACACTTCGTCGATCTCAATGGGTACATCGAACGCGAGCGCCACAAGAATCGCCAGCTTTTGCGCCGCATCCATACCCCCAACATCGAAAGTGGGATCGGCTTCCGCGTAACCGAGCTGTTGCGCTGTACGTAATGCGTCCTCAAACGCAACGCCTTCCTCCGACATCGCAGTCAGAATGTAGTTGCATGTTCCGTTGATGATGCCGGTAAGCCATTGGATGTTGTTCGCCGGGAATCGAGTTTTAAGCGCAGCAATGATCGGGATACCACCAGCAACGGCGGCTTCGAATGCGAGAGGGACATTGCGTTCCCGCGCAATGGCTAACAGCTCATTGCCATGCGTCGCGAGCACCGCCTTGTTCGCCGTGATGACGCCGCGTCCGTGGTTCAAGCAAGACTTGATCAGATCGTATGCCGCGTCCGTTCCTCCAATCAATTCAACGACAAGATCAAGCTCATTGTCGGAAATCAAATCGTTGAGATCTGTACTGAACGCAGTCGATCCTAGCTCAACCTCGTCACGCAGACGACGACTCGCGACACGGCTGACACGCACTGCGTCGCCGGTGATTTCATCGAGTTGATCAGTATTCGCTTTCGCCAGATCAAGTAATCCTTGCGCGACAACACCTAACCCAGCGATTCCTACGTTTATTGACAATCTTGAAGCACGATAACTACGAACACCACTGCGGCTAACAAGCCGCACGAGAAGCCCGAATTGTAGCTTGGGAACGATTCGGGTACATTGGTATCGCTACTACGATTGCGGATCACGGGCAAGTCCAATGATCAGCGAAGTTGAACATCGAACAAATCTCAATCAAGCCGCACACATCTCGCCGTTTATCATTCACGGCGAACCAGGACTGCTGAGCTCACAATGAGAATGCTCATGGCGGAAGGCTCCGGGAGTACACACGCTGGTTCGTTCTTGGGAAGGTAAAGGATTGCTGTAGATGGCGGAACGAACGGCTAAACTGTCGGTAGACGGCAACGAAATCGATCTACCGGTGCTTTCGCCGTCGGAAGGATATGACGCCATCGATATCGGCGTGTTGATTCGTGAAGGGTACGTGACTTACGACCCCGGATTCATGTCGACCGCATCTTGCGAATCCACGATTACTTACATCGACGGTGACGAAGGCATCCTTCTTCACCGCGGTTATCCCGTTGAGCAGCTTGCAGAGCAATCTAATTACCTGGAGTTGACCTATCTGCTGCTATTCGGCAGATTGCCGAATCAAGACGAGTTTGCAGATTACAAGGCGAGAATTCGACAAGAGACCGTTGTTGATGATCGGCTTGTCGCATTGTGCTCAGGCCTTCCTCAAGATGCTCACCCGATGGGCGTTGTGTGTTCACTGGTCGGTGCGATGTCAGCAATGTACCATCGTGAAGTTGATATCACAGATGCCGACTGTCGCGACCAAGTAGCCATCAGACTCGTTGCCCAGATTCCAATCTGCGCCGCAATCGCATATCGGCACTCCATTGGCAAGCCGATGCTTCCCGCGAATCCTGATCTGGATTACGCCGAGCACTTCCTGCATTTGATGTTCTCTGAAGATGAGAACTCACCGGTAAATCCAGTTCTCGCGAGAGCGATGGATCGCATCTTCCTGTTGCATGCGGATCACGAACAAAACGCGTCTACGTCAACCGTTCGATTGGCAGGATCGACCGACGCAAATCCTTATGCAAGCATCGCAGCCGGAATCGCGGCCCTGTGGGGTCCTTCGCACGGCGGCGCAAATGAAGCCGTGCTAGAGATGTTGAACGACATTGGCTCGCTCGACAAGATTGGTGATTACGTTGCAAAAGCTAAGAATCCTGATGATCCGTTTCGCATCATGGGATTCGGTCATCGCGTTTACAAGAACTATGACCCACGAGCGACCGTCATGCAACAGACTTGCGACGAGGTACTGAACGAACTTGGCATCGAGAGTGACCCGATCCTTCAAATGGCGCGTGCGCTTGAGAAAATCGCTCTCGAGGACGAATACTTTGTAGAACGTCGGCTCTACCCTAACGTGGATTTCTATTCCGGAATCATCCTTAAAGCGATGGGAATTCCGGTAGAACTCTTCACCGTCATATTTGTTACAGGTCGCACTTCGGGGTGGATCGCTCAGTGGAAAGAGCTCGTGAGCGAGGCTTACAAGATTGGGCGTCCTCGCCAGATGTACACGGGCAGCTGCAGCCGCGATTACGTGCCGATCGGGGCGCGTTAGCTGCTTCTCTCCCGACCATTCAAGCGGACGGGGATCTCAGTGAAATCAGTCTTCTATTGCCTCAGTGGTCCTGCAGGACATCCGGCGAACGAAATCATTGACGCAATCTCGGTAAGTGCCGTTTTTGATCAACCGGTAGCGGTCGCCTTCATCGGGGACGGGGTTCGCCAACTGTTTGACCAGACAGTTTCGGAAGACGGCAAAAACACCACCAAATTCTTGGCCGCACTTCCTTCTTTCGATGTTTCGGAGTTTTTAGCAGAACGGGAGAGTTTGGAGCGTGAAGACCTCTTAGATCGCTTCATTGAAATTCGATCGCAAGACGAGACTTCATTCCTCAATCACGTTGAGATCAAGGACAGCGACGAAATTCGATCTCGTATGCGTGCGTTTGATATGGTCGTCACGGACTGATGCTGCACCTCGTTCAATCGCGCTCGGGACTCGCAAAATGCAAGGCGATCGTTCAACCTGGTGATGACGTTGTATTCATTGGTGACGGCGTCATCTGTACGGAGGCCATCGCGGATTGTCGGGTGTTCGTTCTCACCGACGATGCGGATCGATGCGGGATAGGCATCCGCGAACAAGAAATTCCGTGTAGTATGGACGAGCTCGTCCGACTCGTCGCAAAGCATGATCAATCCGTTTCATGGCGGTGATTCGAGAAAGTACCAAAATTTATCAGTAAATCCTCAACGGAGGCGAAGCATGGTTGATGAAATCACATCGTTCGAAGGTGGATGCCGATGTGGACAGATTCGCTATACCTGTTCAAGCACGCCCGTTTTTACTGCACACTGTCATTGTCGCGACTGTCAGTATGCCGCGGGCGGGGGATTCTCAACCATTGTCGTCGTAGCGACATCCGGTGTCGAGATGAATGGCGACCTCGGAGGATTTACAGTCACTGCAGACAGCGGTAATGAGCTGACTCGGAAATTCTGTTCGAAGTGTGGCACCCCGATCATGACGGAGATGCACTCGAATCCTCAATTCATGGTGCTCAAAGCCGGCACACTCGACGATCCGTCCTGGCTAAAGCCTTCGGTCCACATTTGGACATCAAGTGGACAACCTTGGTCTGAGGCAATCGGTGACTTACCACGTTTCGAAAAGAGTCCGGACTAAGTGATCGGCTCGTCTTGCGGTTCTTTAACGTACTCGAACGAAGCAAACCCACCGACGAAGCATGACCTCTCGCGCCCTCTGTTTTGGCTTCAATACCGCATTCCAAAAGAAACTCATTGACGCGTGGACTGTCGATCTAGACACCAAGAAGGTAGAGCTTGTCCTACTATCGAGAAGACCTTACCCAAACGTAGAGCTACACGCTGAAACAGCATTAAAGTCAGCACGCCGTATCCCCGACGGTGCTATTGGTGAACGATTGAAGTTTCAGTTTCTTAAATTGCAGTACAACTGGATCTATCAAAGACTTGAGCAATCGCGCCCTGACCAAGTATTGATTTACAACGGCTTAAATGGCGTGAACTATCTAGTCAGCGCGGCATGCAAAGAACTGGAACTTCCACAGCTCTATTTCGAACGCGCGCCGCTACAGGATCGGGTGCAAATTGATTCAAGCGGCGTGAATTTCCAGTCGAGCATTCCCACGGATATTGAGTTTTACCGTGAGCTTGCCGAAGACGAATTCGCAGACTATCGCGGAGCTCAATATGTCGACTCACACCGCGTGTTAAACGACGGCACGGAACTAGACGATGCGAGGAGTGTCGAGGGAATACGATCGGAGTCCTACGTGTTTTGTCCGCTGCAGGTACCCCGGGATACTCAAGTGACCGTATTTGGCGGTTGGATCACGGGCATCCCCCACCTATTGGACAGCCTAGATAAGGCTTCGAGGCAACTACCAGGCAATCTTCATTTGCGAATCAAGGAGCATCCAAGCAGTCCGGTCTCGTTTGCTCAACGAATCGAGTCTTACAACAATCCGAAGCTTGTGCTCGACAAGCAACATGACGTCTACGATTTGGTCGCGAACTCGCAAGGGGTTGTCACGATCAATTCTTCAGTCGGACTCGAAGCGTTCCTATTTGCTAAACCAGTGATAACGATCGGTGAAGCGCTGTACTCATTCGGCGATATGACGACGCGTACGACAGATTCTCAGACATTGTGTGATGCGATGGCTGATATCCCAAATCTCAAGTGGTCGCAACTTGAGCGGGATCGCTTCGTCAAATTTCTACTCTTCTGGTTCCCACCTATACAACAGGTGTTAAGCAAGGAGTACACGCCACAGGACATGTTCGTCCGTGACCAGAAGTTTCAATTGCTACGACACGGCGCTAGTTAGTTGCGCACCGTCACTATCAATAGAACGTGGAACTCGAACACAATCGTTTCGACTAAGCTTCAGACCGACCGAAATCAGCCTTTCTCGTCGACCTGTCGCAACCGCTCGATAAGACTCGAAGTGTCCCATCGACTACCGCCTAAAGCCTGAACCTCGGCATAGAACTGGTCTACCAGAGCTGTCATAGGTAAACGGGCATCGACCTCTCGCGCAATATCCAGTGCAATCGCGAGGTCCTTCCGCATCCAGTTCACAGCAAATCCGTAGTCGAATTTCCGCGCGGCCATGGTCTCGGCTCGATTTTCCATCTGCCAGGATCCCGCCGCTCCGTTCTTGATGATTTCGACGACCTCGTTAATGTCGAGACCCGACTTCTCAGCGAGATGAAAACCCTCTGCTAAGCCTTGTACAACGCCGGCGATGCAGATTTGATTCACCATCTTGGTTAGTTGACCACTTCCAGCTCCGCCCATGAGCTTGACACTCTTCGTATAGCAGTCGATCACCGGTTCAGTTCGATCGAACACCGCTTGTTCTCCGCCGACCATGATGGTCAAAGCACCGTTATCTGCCCCAGCCTGACCGCCACTAAGAGGTGCATCCAAGAAATGAGCACCAGTTTCCTTGCTCGCTTCCGCCAATTCTCGCGCAAGATTGGGAGAATCGGTCGTATGATCGATAAATACTGCGTCTGTTTGGATCGAAGCGAGTACGCCAGCGTCTCCATAGCTGACGCTTCTCACATCGTCATCGTTTCCGACACACATGAATACGAACTCCGCGCCGTCCGCCGCTTCAGCCGGAGTGGGTTTCGCGGTTCCTGCGTGTTTTGAGAGCCAATCTTCAGCGCGAGCAGTTGAACGGTTGTAAACCGTCACTTCGTGACCTGCGGCGGCTAAATGACCGGCCATCGGAAACCCCATAACTCCAAGTCCTACAAACGCAACGCGATGTCCCACTTCTCTCTCCAAAACCTGGCTAAATGAATGTCAACACTGACGAACCGCTTTATACATAGTCGTGCTGTCAACGTACGTAAGGATTTAACATAGCACGACTTTTGAAAACGAGCTATCCATGAGCAGCGACGACGCTGCCCAGAACCGTCAGTCAATCCCATCAATCGATCGGTTGCTAAATGCACCGTTCCTGAGGGAAGCCGTCGAGACTTGGGGAAGAGAATCCGTCCGTGCAGCGATCCGTGCGATTCAAGCGCGCGTTCGTGCGGACGAAAGCACGTCCGAAATCAGTGACGTCGAGTCGTTTTACCGCGAAGAAATCGATCGCTGGTTGTCAACTGAACGTCTCCCTGGTTACCAACGAGTGTTCAACCTTACCGGAACGGTTCTTCACACGAATCTTGGCAGAGCACTTATAGACGAAAGTATGTACGAGCGAGCAAAGCAGCTCGTCACACAGCCAGCATCGATCGAGTTCGACCTCAATACGGGAAATCGGGGGCAACGCGAGGAAACGGTGTGTGAGCGGTTATGTCGACTGGTCGATGCCGAAGCCGCGGCGATCGTGAACAACAATGCCGCTGCGGTTCTGATCCTCCTTCATACCTTGGCGCGAGACCGTAACGTCGTGGTTTCCCGCGGTGAACTGATCGAAATCGGTGGAAGTTTTCGCTTACCTGAAATCATGGAAGCGGCAGGTTGCCTCCTTGTTGAAGTCGGCACGACCAATCGAACGCATCTTCGTGACTATGAAAGAGCCCTAGTGAAGGATCCTGCCTTATTACTAAAAGTGCATCCGAGCAACTACCGTATTCAAGGATTCACCAAGGAAGTTAGCACGAAGGAATTAAGTCAACTAGCGATGGAGCACGACATTCCGTGTGTCATCGACTTAGGAAGCGGTGCGTTAGTCGATACGCGGCAGTTCGGTCTACCTCGCGAACCGATACCTAGTGACGTCCTAAACGATGGTGCAGACTTAGTAACTTTTTCCGGCGACAAGCTACTTGGCGGTCCGCAAGCGGGACTGCTCGTTGGTTCACGTGAATTGATCGATCGGATCAATTCAAACCCGATGAAACGCGCGCTTCGAACTTCGAAGTTAACGCTTGCATTGCTTGATGAAACCTTGAAGGCGTACGAAGACATCGAACACGTGAGAGATAACGTGCCTACCCTCCGCATCTTGTCGTTGTCGACTAATGAGCTTCGAGCGCGCGCTAAAACGGTACATGCACGTCTCGTCTCGCTCCTACCCGCTGAATTCACGATCGACATCGAAGCGAGCGAAGCCGAAGTTGGCAGCGGCGCGATGCCCGGGTACGTACTTGAGTCAGTGGCTATATCTCTTAAAGGCAAATCAAACGCGAGTACACAACAGCTCTTCGTTTCCCTTCGAGAATTGCCAATACCGGTCATTGGTCGCTTGTTCAAAGGCGCGATCCATCTCGATGTGCGAGGCGCGGAACCACTCGACGAGTTCATCTCTAACTTAGATTCGTTGTCGTGATCATCACGCTTGCGGGTCATGTCGATCACGGCAAGACCGCGATTGTTCAAGCGCTCACAGGCGTCAACACCGATCGATTAAAGGAAGAACAAGAACGCGGGTTGACGATTGATCTTGGGTTCGCGTACACAACGATCGATTCTCAGCGCATTGGGTTTGTTGACGTACCAGGGCATCATCGTTTTATTCACAACATGATCGCAGGCGTCGCAAACCAGCAACATGCCTTATTGGTCATCGCGGCTGATGATGGGATCATGCCACAGACCATCGAGCACGCACAAATCCTTCAGTTACTAGGGCTGCATTCCGGCACGATCGTGCTTAACAAGGTGGATCTCGTGTCTAAGGACCGCGTACTTGAATGTCATGCCGCAATCGACAAATTCAAGCGCGATCAATTTCTACAAGGCGCGATGGTATTCGACGTCGCAGCGCCGTCGGAACAAGGGATCGAATCGCTACGCGCGCATCTCGTCGAGACCGCACGCCAGTTCGAATCGACAGAGAGCGACCGACCATTTCGGCTCGCCATCGATCGATCCTTCAGTTTACGTGGTGCAGGCACCGTCGTCACTGGTACGGTCGCTTCTGGTTCTGTCAAGATTAGCGATGAGGTCCATCTCACAGCGACCGGCGATCGCGTCCGCATTCGAAACTTGAACGTTCAGGGACTTGATGCAGAGACGGCTTGCATCGGTGACCGCTGCAGTCTAAATATCGCCGGTTCCGACGTAAACCAAGCTCAGCGCGGTGACTGGTTGCTTTCGCCTAAGCACGATTTTCCCATTCGTCATGTATCTATTGAACTTTCGCTCCTCAGCGATTTCCCACGACGCGTTAAACACTGGTCGTCGGTTCACGCCTATCACTTGACCGATCACACCGAAGCGCGACTTGCACTCCTGGAAGGCAATGTCGCGGAACCAGGAACCACGACTCTCGCCGACCTTCACTGCGAAGAAGACATGCATTTCAAGGCAGGTGATCGCCTGATCCTGCGCGATCGAGACCTCTCACGAACGCTAGGGGGTGCGACTGTTTTGGCCTACGCACAGGATACGAATACAAGACGGCGAGTTGAAGCTAATTTGTCGTTCTTGCGATCACTTCGAAGTTCAGTGCGGGAGCAGGATCACACAGCTTCGCTGAGTGCCTATGCCGGTCGTGGGTTAGTAAATCTCGATGAGTTCACGCGTTTTACGCTGTGTGAACGAGACGTCATAGCGCCGTACCTTGAAAGCGATCTCATCGAAAACACGGAACAAGAGGCAATCGGTTCCCGTGTTTTCAACGAATTTAAGCAGAGCCTACATAAGTCGATTGCCGAATTTCATGAAGCGCACCCTACTCAAGAGGGGATGAGTGTTACGCAACTTGAGCAGCAAATTCCAACAAACATATCGTCACTCCAATTTGTCCTTGATCGCATGGTGGAACGGGGCGAGTTGCGCCACGTCGCAGGTCGGTACGCGGAATCCACACATGTGGCACAAGGTCCTTCATACGACACACTGCTCTTTGAAAAGGTGGAACCCATGTTCGACGCGGAACAACCTGTTTCACTTGGAGATGTCGCGAAGCGACTTCAGATGACATTCATTGACGTCGAAAAAGCCATGCGACCGATGGTTGCTGCGAATGCCCTCGTTCAAGTCAATAAGAACCGATACCTAACGCCCGACAGAATTCGCAAGTTACAGCACATTGCTTCAGAACTTGCGTCGGAAAAGCCATTTACGGTGCGAGAGTTCCGAGATGCCAGTGGTTTGGGGCGGAATACAGTAATTGACGTACTCGAGTATTTCGATCGTGTTCGATTAACGCAGCGGCGCGGTGACGCGCGCGTGCTTCTGAAAGTATGAATTAGCAAGGCTCGTCTCGTACTAAAAAAGTACATCAGATAAGTATCTGCATAGCGAAATGAGACATCTGCGGTTTGAAGCGCAATACGATCGGTTGCGTTTGTTTTGCTAAGGGTCTCAACTGCTACGGTCGATAACGGAAGCATATATCAAGGCTCGACGACTCTTCATTTCGAATTGAACAGTGGTCTATTCCTAATTAGACAGTGGAGTATTCCGAATTAGACATCCAAAAATGTAGTTAAATCAATGTCTTATTTCACAATAGCCCTTTAAGCTCGATTTTCAATGCGCACTCATGGTGACGTGGCGAAACAGAGGTTTCGCTTAGAGAAACTAATTCGCTTTCTTGGCAATCAAACCTATCTCTGCCAGAATTCTTGATGTGCGGTCGTGGTTGTCTCGGTTTGGATACCCCTTCACGAGTTACTCGGCAAGCGCGTGCTCTCGTGTATCTCGAAACGTGATATCTTCCCAGCGTTCTTGCGTGAGCTGCAAATTGGCACGCGAAGTTGCCAACAAGACCAATTGATCATCACCATCAAGTGCTAATTGGGCGTTTGATTTCGTCCGGAATTCATCTAGTCGACTTTCATCATCAGCATAAATCCACCGCACCGTGTAGACATCGCTGTTGTCGTAGACACACTCCGCACCATACTCCTGTTCTAAGCGAAACGCGACGACGTCGAATTGCAGCGTGCCGATCGCACCGATGATGATCTCATTACGATTAAGCGGTACGAAAACCTGTGTCGCACCCTCCTCGGACAATTGGCGCACACCTTGGGTAAGACGCTTTACTTTGGTTGGATCTTTGACGCGAACACGACGAAAGAGTTCAGGTGCGAAGTTAGGAATGCCGCGGAAAGAAATCGGCGCACCTTCAGTGAACGAATCACCAATTCGAATCGTACCGTGATTGTGAAGGCCGATGATGTCGCCTGGAAACGCTTCCTCGGTCTGTTTTCGCTCCCCCGCCATGAACGTTAGCGCATTCGCGATCTTTACATCGCGACCAAGACGTACATGACGCATCCGCATCCCTTTTCGATACTGACCAGAACACACTCTCAGGAACGCAATACGATCGCGATGTTTTGGGTTCATATTCGCTTGGATCTTGAAGACGAACCCAGAAAAATCAGGATTCGTTGGTTTGACCGCGTCGCTTAGCGTCAATCGTTGCTTTGGTGGTGGTGCGATTGAGACGAACTGATCGAGTAAATGATCAATGCCGAAGTTTTGTAACGCAGAGCCGAAATAAACTGGCGCACGCGCGCCAGAAAGGTACGCATCGACGTCAAATTCATGACTAGCTCCCTTAACCAGCTCGAGCTCTTCAGCGAATTCATCGTAGTCTGACCCCAACCAATCACGGCTATCTTCCGAATCTAATGATCCGTGCCTCGGATACTCATGCAACAGAG
The DNA here is from genome assembly GCA_965220235.1 of Candidatus Azotimanducaceae bacterium. Classification (GTDB taxonomy): domain Bacteria; phylum Pseudomonadota; class Gammaproteobacteria; order Pseudomonadales; family Azotimanducaceae; genus Bin55. The sequence continues at coordinate 2,276,378 of OZ244815.1, forward strand.
AGCCAAACCCGTGCTCGTACTCAGTAAATGCGTCTTCTTCTAAGTGATAGGTTCCTCGAAACGACCGCCCTGACCCCACTGGCCAGGTCATCGGCGCACATTCGATGGAGAGTTCGCTTTCGATGTGATCGATGAGCTCGATGGGTGGAAGTGCTTCGCGGTCGAGTTTGTTGATAAAAGCCAGAATTGGCATATCTCGCGAACGACAGATCTCGAGCAGTTTCCTGGTACGGTCCTCTACACCTTTGGCGGCATCGATCACCATGATCGCTGAGTCGACCGCGGTTAACGTTCGATACGTGTCTTCCGAGAAATCCTCGTGTCCTGGCGTATCAAGAAGGTTGATGACACGATCTTGATACTCAAACTGCATCACCGAGGTCGTCACTGAGATACCCCGTTCTGCTTCCATCGCCATCCAGTCTGATCGCGCCTGTCGCCCCGTCTTCTTAGCTCGAACGTCACCAGCGAGTTGAATCGCGTTGCCGAGTAACAGCAACTTCTCTGTTACGGTTGTTTTTCCGGCGTCCGGGTGCGAGATGATGGCAAACGTTCGACGCGAAGCGATCTCGTGTTCGAACGAGCTTGATTCCGACATATCGGTTTTAGATCACGATCTTTAAGGACTTTCGGCGTTACGAGACGGCTTCTGCACGCAAAGATCGATTGACCATATCTAGTGCTGCGATGCTATTGGTTGGAAGTTCGTCTCGCAGACGTTCTAAACACTGGTGCATTAGTTTTCGCCGATTTTCATCGTGCCGGTTCAAGTACGCGAACTGTTGAACGCCACGACGAACGACTGAGCCATGTTCAACAGCGTCTGCAATTAATCGATCGGTGTAGAAGTGATAACCACTGCCATCGTTTGCATGGAAGTTCTCCCAATTCTCGGTGAATGTGTGGAACACTGCACGCCATCGATTCGGCGTTGGAGATTCAAGCAATCCCATGTCCGCGATCTTCGCGATGCGTTGTTGGGCATCTAATGTCGGCGCACCAACCAGTGCGGTTATCCACTTCTCTATGACAAGCGACTCATCTTGAAAGCGATCGTAGATCTCGCCCGAGACCGCTTCCTTTAAGTCGTTGTGTCCTTCAACTCGGAGCAGGAGCTTGAAGAATGCCAATCGGTCAGTTAGGTTGTCGGCATCTTTTGTCAGAGTCGCTAATTCATCGGCGAAACTCGGGAGGTCTTCGTCGGCCGTCTGTTCGAGTAAATACCGGTATGCCACCGCTCGGAGCTGCCGTGCCGCGATTTGGCCGGAACTTGGTTCATAGGGTTCAGACACGGTGTTGGATTCAATGACATCGCGCCACTTCTCAGAAAACTCGTCGCCTAATTCACTAATCAGCTGGTTCTTCCCGTTGATGATGGTTTCGACTGGCGTTCCCCTATTCAGGTCAAGGATCCGACTTTCACTAGGACCGGATAGCTCGGTTGCAATGATGCGTCGACTTTCGGCATCTTGCGAGGAGTCAAGAAGCGAATCCAGACGACTTCCAACAGCGTTGACAAGTGCGTCGTAATACACACCACGGTCCATTACCGTACTTACAAAAAGCTGTTCGCATGCATCGTAACGACTAAAGCGATTCACGTCGAGAACTGCTAATTGCTTAAGCCGTTCGCCGTCAACATTTCCGTCGGATGCATTCGTATAGCGGACTTCAATCGGTGCCGAGAAATCTCTTAAGACGCTAACGTGCGCTCCGTCCGGCACATTTTCAAATTGAATCGCGGCTTCGTTGGTGTTCAACACGAATACCAGCGTTCCGTCAAACTGCGGGTTACTGTACTCGAGTTCCGTTGTGATCTGTATATCCGTGTCGCTCTCTCTATCACCTAATGCGCCGAGAAGATCGCTACCTTCTGAACTCACGATGCCGATACCTAATGGAATCTCAAGTACGCTCTCTTCGTTACTTTCCACGAGCGACGAGATCGACTGCTCGAGCGTCAAACTGACCGTTCCGTCATCTCGAGATTCTCGGATGTCGACAATCGGTGTACCTGCTGTCGAATACCATCGCTTGAATTGAGAAAGATCTCGTTCGGATGTCTCTGCGATTGCCTCCACGAAATCGTCGATCGTGACAGCCGCACCATCGTGTTTCTCGAAGTAGTGGTTAGTGGCCTGTCGCCATTCACCCGCTCCCAACATATTGGCGAGCATGTACCCGACTTCGGCACCACCTTCGTAAATCGTGCGTGTGTAGTAGTTAGCAGGAACTTCCATCTCAATGGGTCGCACAGGGTGTCCTAATCCGCACTGAGCTTCAGGAAATTGCTCTCGTCGCAACATCGCAGCATCCTGAATGCGATTGACGTCGAACCCGTTCATGAAACGTGAAAACGTCTGGTCGCGAAGAACAGTGAATCCCTCTTTTAAAGAGAGTTGGAACCAGTCGCGTACCGTAACCCGGTTACCGGAATAGTTATGGAAGTACTCGTGTCCGACAACACTTTGGATGCGTTCGTAGGTGTCGTCCGTCGCGATATCTGGATCGGCAAGTAGCACCAGATTGTTAAACACATTCAGTGATTTGTTCTCCATCGCACCGAACACGAAGCGTTCAACCGCAACGATGCCGAAGCGATCCAAGTCGTACACGCGATCGTACGCAAGTTCATCCCACTTCATCGCGTCCTTCAGACAGGTCATCGCCCAGCTGCAGTATCGAATCGACTTGGGATCCGAATAGATGGTCAGATCGACGGTTTTACCGTCACGCGTTCTGAATTCCGAGTTTAACGACGCTAACTTACCGGCGGCAAGCGCGAATAAATAACACGGTTTTGCCCACGGATCGTTAAACGTTTTAGCGTGGCGTGTGTCAGAAATTTCATCGGTTTCGACCTCGTCGCCGTTGGACAATAGCACCGGATAGCGCTCTTTGTCTGCTTCGATTCGAACGGTCCATTTTGACAACACGTCCGGTCGATCAGGATAGAAGGCGATTTTTCTGAACGATTCATCCTCACACTGAGTCACCAGTGTGTCTCCGCTTCGATACAAGCCATCAACCGCGTGATCTGGAATGCGAAGCTCCTGTCGGATTCGAAGCTCGCAGGAGTCCGGAACGTCGTGAATCGTTAAACCTAAGCCATCACATTGATATTCGTTATTCGCGAGTGCAACCCCGTCGACCTTCACTTCCTTCAATGTGAGCCCGAAACCATCCTGTTCCACATCAGATCCGTTAAGAAAGATCGATTTCGTGTCTGCATCGTTTTTACGTTGAACATCGAGTGTCGACTCGATGATCAAGTGATCGTCCTGGATTTGTATGTCTAGGTGCGTGGTCGGCACTTCGTAGTCATAAGGTGTCCAGTCGTCTAATGAGGGCATATTCCGCCTACGCGAGCTAGTTGTGGGAACCACATAAGTGTATGCAGAGCGTCAAGCTATAAGGTACCTGAAGTTTCAATCGACCAAGAAATCCGCGATGAAAACGTCGGTTTTCAAGTGTTTTCTCGGTAAAACTCGACTGTAAAATCCCTCGCTTTCCAGCGCTCGAACGGACCTTCAACCATGGCACAGCCACTTCGCATCGGAACGCTCGGTGCCGCAATGATCACGCCTGGTGCTCTAACCGATCCAGCGTCTAAGAACGACGATGTTGTAGTTGCCGCCGTCGCGGCACGTGACCGTTCGAGGGCTGAAAAGTTCGCTTCACAACACGGTATCGAAACTGTATACGACAGTTACGACGATGTCATCGCAGACTCGTCGCTAGACGCGATCTACAACCCGTTACCGATCAGCCACCACAAAGAGTATTCGATCAAAGCGCTTCGAGCTGGCAAGCACGTGTTGTGCGAAAAGTCCTTCTCGCTCAACGCTGCAGAAGCTCGTGAGATGGCCGCAGTTGGAGACGAGACCGGGCTCGTACTCATCGAAGCGTTTCACTACCGCTATCACCCTGTCTTTCAGAAAGCACTCGAAATCATCGACAGTGGTGTTCTCGGTGAGCTTCAACACATTGAAGCGCAGTTTATTGTTGGAACACCTAATAAAGAAAACATCCGCATGATCTACGAAACAGGCGGAGGTGCAACTATGGATATGGGTTGTTATCCGATTTCGTGGATTCGACATATCACGCGTCGAGAACCTACCGTGACAAGCGCGACCGCCGAGGAAGGCGACCCGCAAATCGATCTGAGTCTTCAGGTCGAGTATGAGTTTGAAGACGGCGTCACAGCAAGGACAACCGGTGCAATGAATCAGCGACAGTTCGTCTCTGATATGGCGGTAACGGGCTCTAGAGGAGAGCTCTTTGTCCGGAATCCACTCGTTCCCCAACACGGTAACCAAGTGACGCTAACCGTCGACGGCGAGACGAAGTTTGACGAAGAACTAACTCGGCGTCCCACCTACGAATACCAGTTAGAAGCATTCGTAGACGCGGTTCGAAATGGCACATCTTTGCCGACCGACGCACACGACGCCATCAAGCAGATGGAAGTGATCGACGCGGCATACACAGCCGCAGGACTCAAACCTCGAGGTACTTAATATCGGAATCGTGAGACGGATCGTTGCAGGTGCAACATCACGCACTCATGTGTTGGCGTAGCAAGAAATTAGTTGTGTGGATGTTCTCAAGAAAACCTTAAAAAACGACTTTTGTGACTTGGTCGATCGATTAATAAATTCCTAGGTCCATCGGAGTAGTTCGAACTGGAATCAAGTGCGTTAATAAATCCGCGACTACTCGTTTGCCGTAGGTCGTACTTGCTCGTACAAAAGTTGACTAAGTAGATTCTGTAATGGCTGCAAGTCTCCCTGGTCCGCTTCTCGTAACGCACCAGTGTACGAATCACGATTCTGTCTTAAAAGTTCAGGCAACGTAGTCTCTCCTGGTAGCAACCCTCCTGCCTTAACACAGAGAATAAAGTAACACACAGCTCGAGCAGTACGTCCGTTGCCGTTTACAAACGGGTGGATTAGATTAATGCGCCAAAGCGCTGTAGCTGCCAGCTCGATAAAGTCCGTGTTACTCCACTGCCAGTTAATCAGATTTATGCAATCGTCCATAAGGCTCTGGACTTGAAACGGCGGCGGGGGTTGAAACAAGGTGTTACCGTCGTCGTCAGCGACATGAACCGCCATTGTGCGGTATTCACCCGCGTTGTCATGAAGTCCGATGATGGCGTGATAGTTGAGCGATTTAACGATCACCGTCGAAAGGAACGGTCTACCAACTTCGATCGATGCTTTGATGATTGAGGTTAGAAAGTCGTAATGTCGGTTCAAATTCGCTGCCATCAGCGCTTTGTAAGATTCGTTCTCCTCATCGCCGTTAACAAGATCAGCAATGTTCATTAACCGAGGTGTTTATCTAACTGGCGACGAATCTCCTGACGTTTAGCGTCTCGTTCGACTTCGCTACTCGGATAATCTGGCAAACCACTCATGACCGCCGAAATTCGTTGCGCGCGCCGTTCTTCCCTGGTTAAGTCACGTTTTGCAACGGCCTTCAACTCTTCTTCTGTTATGGTGCCACCGGTGTGCTTTTCTTGATTTGACCCCAATGACTCATCTCCTTGCAAAATTTCGTTTGGACTTCGAACTCGCGAAGAAATTTTAGATTAAGTTAAAGATCGTGCGTAGTCGAAAACCTATTAATGTGTGGTGCACAAGACTGAAACCGAACACGGCAAACAGTTCTGGTCGGGATCTCAGTGAAGTATCAAGACAGTATGGCGGTTAAGGTCTTTCAATATGAACTCCAAACCGTGCTTTCATTAGAGAACCTGTGCAAAGAATCGCTGGCTCGCTACTGAGATCTAACACGCCGATGATGTGGTTACGAAAGTAGATTCACAGCGGCTTTAGCCTTGGACAAGATGCTTGCCATGTACTTGTCCAAGTCGAACTCCTGATGGCCCATCGCGCCGACGGAATATCGTTTGTAAACACCTTGGGAAATGGCAGCTAAGCGCCAGTGCGAGAAAGCGCGGTAGTAGTTGATCTCAGCCAACGAACGACCTGTTCTCTCCTCATAGATATCACACAGTTCCTGCCGCGTTGGGAAGCCCCCGATCCCAGTTGGCGCCGTATCTGACGAAGGGTCGCCTGGCTCAGCCCACGTGTTTAGCAAATATCCTACGTCTGCAAGTGGATCTCCTAACGTACATAGCTCCCAATCCAGCAACGCAGACATCTTCCCATCCTTGATAAGCATGTTGCCAACCCGATAGTCGCCGTGGACGATCGTAGCGCCGATCTGATCAGGTTGTTTTTCGTGGAGCAGTTCGAGACTCCAATCCATATCCGGAATCTCGTCAGTCTTTGTTGCGAGCCACTGTTGCGTCCAACGCTTTAACTGCCGCCCAAGGTAATCCTCTTTCTTCGCTAATTGTCCAAGACCAATCGCTTCGATATCGGTCGTATGCAGATCCGCCAAGACTTCGATCACATGCAAACCGAAAGAGCGCCGATCTTCATCACTCAATTGTTCGAGTACCTCAGGTGTGTGAGGAACAATGCCTTCAATGAACTCCATTACGTAGAACGGTTGATCGTTAATCGACTTGTCTTCACAAAGTGCGTGTGTTTTCGGTACCGGCACGTTTGATTTACCAACTGCCGAGATGATGCGATGTTCACGACTCATGTCGTGAGCGCTCTCGAGAATGTGACCGAGGGGTGGTCTTCGTAGTACGAGGGCGCGGCCGTTTTGGTCAACGAATCGATACGTTAGATTCGAATGTCCGCCCGCGATTAATTCGAACTCAAGTGGTAGGGCAAGATCTTCAATTTCATTTGCAAGCCAATTACTGACAGCCTCTTCACGGATACCTTCAACCATCTTAGAGTCCTTCTTACGTTCGGTTAAGCTCGACTTTCTACTTCAATCAATTCATCGTTTCAGCGGGAATCGAGAGGATAAACGGATCGATCGGGACTCGATACCACTCACCCACATCATCGCGAAAGTTGTAATGTCCTTCCATCGTCCCAAATGACGATTCAAGCACCGCTGCGCTCGTATATTGAAATGCATCGCCTGGTTCCAAGCGAGGTTGTTTACCTACAACCCCATCCCCGTCAACGATTTCGACATCGTTTTCGACACCTGAGGTGATTTCCCAATGTCGGTCGATTAACTGCATGGTCGTTGAGCCGTTGTTGCGAATCGTGATCGTGTACGCGAACACCCAACGAAGATCACTGGGGTTCGACTCGTGTCGTAGATAGTGCACCTTCACCGATACGGATATATCTCGATAGATGCGAACGTTTTCAGCCACAGAGCGAAGCGAATTGAGTAAGCGATTTATTCTAGGACTTTGTTTCTCGCGAATATTCTCAAGCTCTCATTCCTCTGAGCAGCGAAACGAGTTGCAGCAGATCCGCGCAAATGAAGCTTCGGCGATGTCCATGTGCGCGTACCGATCTCGATTGGGTTCCAGGAGTGGATTCAAGCCGTAACATTGTGAAGAGTGACTTAAGGTACTTCAATGTCTATCTTGGAAACCAACGAAGATTTGCGGTCAGTGATCGGTCCGAAATTTCCTAGGTTAGAGGAAAAGGTCATCGACTATATCGATGAATTCGCTGCGGATTACATTGCGAACAGTCCATTTCTAGTTATGGCAACGGCAGACCGAGAAGGGCGATGTGATGCTTCTCCAAAAGGAGACGAACCGGGATTCGTAGAAGTGCTTGATTCGAAAACACTGGTGATACCAGACCGTCCTGGGAACAAGCTCGCTTACGGTCACGAGAACATTCTCAGTAACGGAAAGATCGGACTCTTGTTTTGCATTCCCGGGACCCGTGAGACGCTCCGGGTTAACGGATCAGCTCAGCTCGACTCAACCACGGAATTGCTCGAAGAGTTGAGCGCGCGAGGTAAGAACGCGGTGTTAGCAATCCGCGTGTCGGTGGAAGAGTGTTTCTTCCATTGTGGAAAAGCGTTTATCCGATCCAAACTCTGGCAACCTAAAGACTGGGGAACTCCGCATAAAGTGTCGTTCGGCGAGATGTACGCTATGCGCAAGAACCAAAGCAAAGAGGTTCAAGAAGCATTCGATAAGGCGATCGAAGCAGACTACGAGCACAATCTATGATCGTCGATTCAGCGCGATAAATTGTGAAAAGAAACATTGAGTTGATAAGAACAAGAATTTGAAGCACTTCGCCTATCGCGTTGATGCGAATGAAGCGAAGATGACATCGAATCCATCTACAGAACACTCGACGACCTGACTGTTTGGTCACGAATGAGGCTGTGGTAATGAACTTAGCTCAAATGAAATGAAGTCGTTACTTTCTGTGTATCGGTAGTGCAACCTAACGGATTTTTTGGACAATTGTGGGTCTCATAGACACTGCTTTACAGCAGATTCGATTAGATCGAAAACCGGCCTGAGATTCCTACGATCATAAAGTCAAATCCACTCACGCACTGACGGAAACCATACATGTCCGCTTGGCCATACATACACAATCAGCACGTTAGAACCATCGTTCGTAGCGATGGTTGTTACCTGTATCAAGACGACGGTAAACGCCTTCTGGATGCGTGTGGAGGCGCCATCGTCACGAATATTGGCCATGGACGTCGCGAAGTTGCAGAGGTCGTCGCCGAATCAACGCTAAATACTGGGTATGTCATACCACCCTGGTTAACGCCAGAGCGTGCAGCGCTTGTTGAGAGATTAACCCGCGATTGGTTCCCGCCTGAAATGTCCCACATTCACACAACGTGCGGCGGTTCAGAAGGCAACGAAGCCGCAATGAAAATCGCAGTTCAATATCAGGCCGCACGAGGTGAACCTGAGAAGTGCAAGATCGTAGGGCGAAACGTGTCGTATCACGGCACAACCATCACAACCTTGGCCGTTGGTGGGCACGAATCCCGCAAAACCGGTCTAAAACACGCACTTCAAATACACCCTTCGGTAGAAGCGCCATACATGCTAAGGTGTGAGGCGCCCGACCCTACTGCTCACTACGTTCAACAATTCATCGACGGCGTTGAAAAAGAAGATCCCGCAACCGTTGCAGCGCTAATAGCTGAACCAATTACCGGCGCGAGCGGCGGTGCGTTGGTCCCACCCGACGATTACTGGGAACAGGTCTCCGAATACTGTAAAGAACACGATATCTTGATCATCAGCGATGAAGTAATGACTGGCTATGGTCGAACGGGCACGCGCTTCGGATATCAACATTGGGACTTCACGCCAGACATCATGGTCGGCGGCAAAGGTCTTGCGGGTGGATACGCACCAATCACCGCGGTCGTTAGCACGGATAGAGTCGCAGACCAACTCGCTAGTGCGGGATTTGACGTGATGTTTCACACGTTTTCTGCTCATCCAGCAGCATGCGCCGCGGCTGATAAAGTGTTACAGATTCTTGAGGAAGAGGATCTAATCGCTCAGGTGGCGCCAAAAGGCGAGATGCTTATGAAGCAACTTGAAGGCGCGTTTTCCAATCATCCCCACGTTGGTGAAATTCGCGGTAAGGGACTCTTGCAAGCAATCGAGCTAGTCGCGAATCGAGACACTCTCGACGCGTATGAATCGCACGAAAGGATCGGCGGAAAAGTCGCGAACCTCGCGTTGGAAAAAGGTGTCTGTTTCTATCCTGGTGGAAACGGCATCGTAAAAGATGTGCTTGTAATCGGCCCGCCATACACGATCAACGAGGAACAGATCGGAGAAATCGTTCGTACATTATCCGAAGCGGTTGATGAAGTGACGTTGAATTAAATCGTTCTATATCAACTAGATAGAATCAAATCCTCTCAATGTTCAACGTCTGAAGTACGTCGTTCGCAAACACGAACTCGCAGGCCAATCTCTCGCCCCCAAGTATTCTCGGCACCCAGTGCTGATCATCTTCCCACATTCTGTCGAATGGAATCTCTCCGATCTTTGACCAGAATGGAAGCGCTTCAGGTGATGATTTCGGTTGACCTGTAAACGTTGTCGAGGTTAGCGCGTACCCGAGCATGTTGAACCCATTCTCTGTATCGTGAAATTTCAGTGTCGCACACAGGTCCGCGTTCAGAACCGTGATACCAACTTCCTCAAAGGCCTCACGTATCGCACAATCCTCAGGTGTTTCACCAACTTCAATATGACCGCCTGGCGCATTGACCTTCCCTGCACCATGTCCTCGGAGTTTCTCGATCAACAGAACCTCATCATCGCGAATTAGGTAGATGAGCGTAGCAAATCGATCAGGTCGCCAGTCGTCTGGGAGAATGGACTTAGATGTACGGTTCGGATGTTCTGTCATATAGGTTTACGGCGTGAAGCCATTCAATAACACTCATAGAATAAGGACGACCTTATCGTGACTCACTCGGGCGTACCCCTGCGTCGCGTTTCGTGAATAAACGATGACTAAAAACAGGCAAAATTGCACGCTTCGGAAACCTCGTTCACTCATTCACAATTCGATGCTAGTACAACCATTTGAAGCACCTATCGGAGCGGACGTGCTCGATGTTCGGCTTGCAGAAATCTCCGATTCTGAATTCGAAGAGCTCTATCAAGCTTGGTTGAGAAGTGGCGTTTTGCGGTTTCGTGATCAGCAACTCAGCGATGACGAGCTGAAGACGTTCAGCGCTCGATTTGGTGAATTGGAATATGCACCTCACGGCAAGGTAACTCCCGAAGAACTCGCCAAGATCCCCAATCCCTACGTCGCAACGATTTCAAATATCGTCGAGAACGGCAAACCCATTGGAGGGCTTTCGAATCTCGAGACCTCCTGGCATACCGATATGTCTTATATCGAGCAACCGCCTACTGCGAGCTTACTCTATGCGGTTGAAGTACCTCCGCATGGCGGCGAAACGGCATTCTGCTGTATGCGTACAGTCCTCGCCGAGCTGCCGGGTGAGTTACGCGAGCGGTGCGCTAATCTCCAAATCAAGCACGACGCAGCACACGACAGCATCGGAAAGTTGCGCCGTGGTCACCAGCCATTCGACACAGCGAAGGATGCGCCAGGCGTATACCATCCGGCACTGATCGCTCATCCAGAGACGAAAGAACCCGCGTTATATCTGGGTAGACGCCAATACGCTTATGTCAAGGGTTGCTCAATCGACGAAAGCGAACAGACTCTTGAGGAGATATGGGCTCATGTTGCCCGTACGCACCAATGTTGGACACAACGCTGGAAAACCGGCGATCTAGTGGTTTGGGACAATCGGGTCGTCATGCATCGGCGCGCTTCTTTCCCAAACACTGAGAGACGTCTGATGCGCCGAACACAAGTGCGAGCCACCGAAAAGCCTAGAGCCGCAATAGCCGCCTAAGTCGTGGGCGAGAAATCCACCTAGTTCTTTAGCTCTTCGCAGCGGCGGCCTTCTGTCGCATGACCTCCGTCAATATATCCATGCAGTGCATGGATTCTGCTTCTCCATATTGCGGGCATTCTTTCAGACCTGCCGCAAGACAGCGATGCACCGATTCTGCCATGTACAAGAATCCGTGCTGATTAGGAAACGGATTTGGAATGCTCACGTTCGCAGGAAGTGGATAGTGTGACCTTTGAGCCGGTGCAGGCACATTTCCTGTGCGGTATTGCGAAGGTACTTGTCCAACCGGTGGCGAATGCAACGTGATATCAGTGGGGCAATGACCAGGTCGACCGAGTGTGATGCGGCCTTGCGTGCCAAAAATTTCCGTTACTTCAGGTAGTTCACTATTGAACGGCGGAAATGACAATAACGCCGCACGCTTTCCGTCGTAATCCAGTACGGCGGCACTTGCTGCGCGACCTGCAGTCGTAATGGCTGTCGGTGGGCTCTCGATTCCGAACGCAAGAGGAGCCGCCTGTATCACGTATATTGGATCAAAGAAATCGGCATGCACCATGAGTGGTTCGCCGATAGCACCTTGTTCGATTAGAGTGCGTGCATGCTCAACAGCCGGGAAAAAGCGCGTCCACATGCCGTCCTGAAGCATGACACCTTGTGCCTTTGCAACCGCATACATCTCGGCGGCTTCAACGGAGTTCGACGCCAACGGTTTTTCACAAAGGACGTGCTTACCGGCGTTTAAACCGAGGATGCTGTGTTCCTTGTGCAACCAGGTTTTCGTACCTACGTAAACGATATCGACCTCTGGATCGGACACCATGGCTTCGTAGTTGTCGAACGATTTGTCGATTCCCACATTGGCAGCAAAAGCATCTGCACGTGCTTGTTCACGCGCCGCAACTGCCTTGATCGTTGCACCTGGAACGCCTTTCAAACTCAACGCCCACTGGCGCGAGACGTTACCCGCACCGAGGATGCCCCAACGTAACGGGAACGCCGTATCTTTTGGATCCGTCAGTTCACGACGCACGTCCAGTGGTGTGGACAGCGGTAGTTGCTTGTCAGTCATTGTCTATTTCTCTAGTTTCGAAGCGAGAATCGAGTCGCTTTGCTATCGCGAGTCACTAAATACCTCTGCATATCGATCCGTTAGGAGGCGCTGCAAATCTGCGATGTAAGTCGCACTATCAATGTTTAAGGTCTGCGCTAGCTCGGCAAGATGCTCGTTGTCCTCTCGACCTGCCCACGACTTGCGATACGTACCCTCTTTGTAACCGTTCTCTTGTCGGAAGACATTGAGAACGTTCTTTGCTACATAAATCGTGTAGAGGTTTTCGAACGACATCGGCAACGCGTGCATTGCGCCCGCAAACGCCGCGACCGAAAACTCACCCTGGAGCGCCGTACTCGCGAGCGTTTCGACAGATTCTCGGAATTCAAACGGTTCGTGTGCCACGCTCGCGTTATTGACCTCGTCTGCGACGACTTCCACAACCAGCCTTCCATGTTGGATCATTAAAGCGCTCAATCCAAAATGCCAGATGTCGACCAGCTCGAGCTTGACTTGATCAAGGTCTGCTTGCTGATGTTTCCACCATTTCCACCCAAAATGATCCATAAGTTCCGCACATTCGATCCATATCGCTCGTGTGAACGGATAACCTTGTTGATCCCACTCTGGATGAACTTTCTCGTTGTGACTACGCTGCAGCTCGACCATCGTCGATAACCAATGCCGCAACTGTTGAGCACTTGAGAGGGTCATACTGAGAGTCTCTAGGGAATTTCTTTAAGGACGGAACGACGCACGAATTTAACCACTCACAATGTGAAAAACCCGTGCGTAGACTACGCACACTCATTTGAGGGCACAGCATGGATTTATCGTACGGTCCGCAATACGACACGTATCGACAGGAACTTCGCGAATTCATTGAGAAGCATCGCGTCCAAGCACCGCGGAACGCGCCATTAAAGTCCGACCCGCTCAAGAGCTGGCAGAAGCTGCTGATCGAACACGGTTACGCGGCTCGAACGATCCCCAAGGAATACGGTGGTCATGGCGGCGAGCCGGACCTCATTAAGGGTCGGATCATTGGTGAGGAGTTTGCGCGAGCACAAGTACCTAGCGGATTGGGTGGTCAGGGCATCTCCATGTTGGTGCCAACACTCCTTGAACTCGGCACAGAAGAGCAAAAACGGCAGTTCATCCCGCCGACACTTGCAGGTGAGATGGTGTGGTGTCAGGGCTACTCGGAACCCAATGCGGGTAGCGACCTTGCGAGTCTTCGAACGTCCGCAGCGCTGGACGGTGACGAGTGGGTCATCAACGGTTCCAAGATCTGGACATCGACAGCGCACTTAGCGGACTGGATTTTTTGTCTGGTTCGAACTGAACCCGACGCGCCAAAGCACCAAGGTATCAGTTTTCTTCTGTTCCGGATGGACACACCGGGAATTGAAATACGCCCACTGGTCGACATGACACTTGCACCCAATTTCAATGAGGTGTTCTTCACCGACGTCCGCGTACCGAAAGACCAAATCGTTGGTAAACGAGGAGAAGGTTGGTATGTCGCCAACGCGATATTAGGTCACGAACGTGATTCGCTCGGTGATCCGAACGCCACGTTGTCTCGAATGACGCGTTTGATTGAGTTGATGAAAGAAGAGACCATCGGTAACGAACGCATCATCGACAACCCAGTCTACCGAGATCGACTGATGAAACTACAGGCGCGCGTTATGTCGTTGCGTTTCAATGATCTGCGTGTCCTGTCTTCGCGTCTGAACAACACCGATGCCCGACTTCCACGGATGATCAGCAAGCTACAAGGCACCGAGCTTCGACACGAGCTTGAAGGACTGGCGATCGATGCCATGGGAGAGACGGGACTCATGTACGGTGCGAGTGAGTTCTTACGCGACGGTGGATCTTGGCAGAATCAGTACATGTATTTCTTAGGACTCATCATCGGTGGCGGCACGTCGCAGATACAAAAGAACATCATCAGCGAGCGTGGACTAGGCATGCCTAAAGAGCCTAAGTTCGAACAATCGACTGCGAAGGCTTCCTGACATGGATTTTGGTCTCTCAGAACTTCAACTGAGCATGCAGGAAAACGTCAATCGTTTTCTTGAAGATGAAGCGTCTTTGGATCGGGTGCGGGAATTCGCTACCACCGATCATTCTCTCGCAGAAGATATTTGGCGCGGGTTGGTGAACCTCGGAGTCGTCGGAATCCTCGTCCCCGAGGAACATGGCGGGCTCGGACTATCCGCAATGGACGCGGCAGTCATCGGCGAATGTCTCGGACATCATGTCACGCCGGTGCCATATTTATCAACATGCGTCGTAGCACCTCGTGCGATTACGCTGTCGGGTTCAGACGCTCAGAAAGATGAATACCTCTCAAAAATCGCTGATGGCAGCGCGACGATCGGTTTAGCGCTTTCAGAAGCATGTGCACCGCGCGGTAAATCAGGTGTTACATGTCGAGACGGTGCATTGACAGGTACCGCCAGCTTCGTCTCGGATCCCCACGCAGATCACTGGTTGATAGCCGATCGAGACGCAAAGCTCCACGTCATCGCGAACGGTGCTCAGAACCTCGAGATCAAGGTAATGCCACAAATCGATCGCACGCGACCGCTATGTGAGCTAACGCTTTCGAACACCCCGTGTGACTCTCTCCCGAACAGTGGCTATGAAGTGCTGCGACATGTACTCGATGTCGCATGGACGACGCTTGCATTCGACACACTAGGTGCTTCGCAATCAATGCTCGATCAAGCGGTCGAATATGCAATGAACCGCGAGCAATTCAATCGTGTGATCGCGTCATTTCAAGCAGTCAAGCACATGTGTGCGGAAATGGCGGCAGAAATCGAACCATCTCGTGCATTGCTCTGGTACGCGGGATACGCTCTCGATGAAGCAACTGACGACGCCCATCTACACGCCTGTCACGCAAAGGCACACATGGCGGAAGTTGGGACCTTCGTCGGTAAGACTGCGACGGTGGTACACGGCGGTATGGGATTTACGGACTTGCTTGGGTTGCACTACTGGTTCAAGCGGATCGGTTTTAATCGACAGTTCCTTGGCGGACCGGAGTGGCTCCGTGAACAGGCTGCTATCGCTCAGAACTTAGCGGCTTAGCGATCAAGATCGCGAGCATGGCCTGAACCTCACTCGCAAAAACGCTCGCTAAAATTGAAATATCACATGAACACGTAAGACATGGCGCACACGCTTCCCTGCATACCTCTTAAAAACATCGTCATTTTTCCGAGTCTGATCTTTCCGATTTCGGTTGGTCGGCGCAAGTCTCTAGCAGCTGTAGAGCACGCGCTCAGCGACACAAATTCGAACATTCTCGCAGTGCTACAGCACGATATCGAAAACGAGGAACCAGTTCTCGGCGATCTTTACAACGTTGGCATGATGTGTGCTGTTCGCCGCATTGAGGAACGCGAAAGCGGCGCACAAGTCATTCTTGAAGGGGTTCGACGAGTCAAACTCTTGGGTCAAGCCGAGAACAATGACTTCATGGAGCTTGCATTCGAACCTCTTAACGATGAGGTCGATCAAGACCAACCTTCGAACGTCGAAATTCGTGCGTTACAGAACGACAACCTAGAGCTTGCTCGCAAGGTCGCCAACCTCATTAATCCAGATAAAGGCGACCAAATCTTCAAGCAGTTCGTTGCGAACAACACGAAACCTGTCTTGCAGGCGTATCGATTTGCGACAAAGTCGCAGAACGTCGATTTCAACAAGCACCAAGAGTTGCTTGAGATTCCTGATGTTCGAACGTTACTTACGACTGTTGGCGACTTGCTCAGGCAGGATATCAGCGTCGCCGAAGTACAGCTTGAGATTCAGTCAAAGGCTCACAAGATCAACGAAAGTGGTCAACGGGAAGTCTTCCTTCGTCAACAGAAACGTGCGATCGAAGAGGCTTTGGGTGAAGGCGACACAGACGATGAGATTCAGCAACTAAAGGAACAGATCAAGCAGATCAATTTCCCCGAGGTTGTGCGAGCAGAAATCGACCGGGAGCTAAAGCGTTTACAGAAAATGTCGCCGCAAGCTGCGGAATATCAAGTCGCCCGTAGCTATCTCGAACTCGTTTCAGAACTTCCTTGGAACATCATCACAGAGGACAACCTCGACTTAAGTCATGCGAAGGTCGTTCTCGACGAAGACCATTACGGACTTGAGGACGTCAAGGAACGGATTCTTGAAGCGCTAGCCGTTCTTCAGCTGAACCCTGACGCGAAATCGTCGATCCTGTGTTTCGTCGGACCTCCAGGCGTCGGTAAAACCTCGCTTGGACAGTCAATCGCACGCGCGATGGGTCGCAAGTTTGAGCGGATGAGCCTCGGTGGCCTGCATGACGAAGCCGAACTTCGAGGGCATCGCCGAACCTACATCGGCGCAATGCCGGGTCGTGTACTTCAAGCCGTACGACGCAGCGGCGTTCGTAATCCCGTTTTGATGCTCGATGAGCTAGACAAACTAGGAAGGGACTATCGGGGCGACCCGTCAGGCGCGCTCATGGAGATTCTCGACCCAGCGCAAAACAAAGAATTTCGTGACAACTATCTGAACCTACCTTTCGATCTATCGAAGGTCTTCTTCATTACGACCGCGAACACGACCCACACGATTCCAGCACCATTGCTCGATCGTCTCGAGATTCTCGAATTAACGGGTTACAGCGAACTGGAAAAAGTCGAAATCGCGAAGAAGTACCTGATCCCTCGACAGATTGAGAATACGGGTCTCAAATCTGCTCAGCTCAAATTTACGGCCGCTGGCATAAAGCACTGCATCCAGCGTTACACGCGCGAAGCAGGTGTTCGTGAATTAGAGCGAACCATCGAGCGGGTTGCACGGAAGCGTGCGAAAGAGAGCCTGATGAACATGTCGTTGTCCAAGACGGTGACTGCACCCATCATTTCTAATTTGCTCGGCCCCGAAAAATTCAAAGCCGACCGGGTTCGAGAGAACACTGGAGATGGCGTAGCAACGGGCTTAGCCTGGACAGCTGCTGGCGGCGACGTGCTCTATATCGAAGCGTCGCTTGCACCAAAGGAAGAGAAGGTCACGATCACAGGTCAAATCGGCCAAGTGATGCAGGAATCTGCGAAGGCGGCTAGATCCTATATTTGGAAGGCCGCATCGGACCTCCACATCGACCGCGAGTCGATTGAGGGTACGGGTGTGCACATTCATGTACCCGAAGGTGCGGTTCCGAAAGACGGACCGTCAGCCGGCGTGACAATGGCGACCGCACTAGCAAGTGCATACAGTCAAAAAGCCGTACGCGATGACGTCGCGATGACCGGCGAGATCACACTATCTGGTTTAGTCCTACCCGTCGGTGGTATCCGCGAGAAAGTACTCGCAGCGCATCGAACCGGGATTCGACATGTGATCCTGCCGAAAGACAACGAGGCAGAACTCTCAAAGCTGCCGGATACCGTTCGAGACGATATGAAATTCTCGCTTGTGAATACCCTCGCCGATGTCGTTGAAATTGCAATCCCCGATTTAAAGGATCGCGGGGTGCACGCGCAGAAAAAACACTGACATAGACGGGTACTTCAATCGCGCTGGTACCCGTCATCTACTCTCGTCTCTGATAAATGACGGCGTTTCCGTCTTTTCCGCACGCGTGGATGACGTTTGCCTGCCGAAAACAATAAGCGAATTTCTGTGCCTTGTTCCGTGTAGTGCCGAGCGTGTTTGCGATCGTAGCGGTGGTGAACTGGTGAGGTAGATCTTCACCGAACTTACCGAACAACCCTGCCATGCTGTCGAATCGTTCCTGATGCATGATCTCATCAAGGCGACGTTCCGTGATAACCCAATGCCTACGTCGCCACGCACGTTTCGCATCAAACTTGCGATGCTCTTCAATGCTCACGTACACCAATTCAAGGTCAAGGTTTACGTGATTTAGCAAAGTCGGCATATAGACG
Source organism: Candidatus Azotimanducaceae bacterium (assembly GCA_965220235.1). GTDB lineage: Bacteria > Pseudomonadota > Gammaproteobacteria > Pseudomonadales > Azotimanducaceae > Bin55. The sequence goes on from OZ244815.1 coordinate 2,294,675, forward strand.
AGCTCGTCGAATAAATCCAGTGTCGACCCGACTCTTGGAGATTTACGTCTCTGCTCGCCGGTCTCCGTTTGTTTGACAAGCGTTTTTCTGACCGCTATCGGATATACAACCGTGACTGAGTGGGTATCTAGAAGCCCGTTTAGTTTGTTATTGAGTGCGCTGAAATTAGCTGTCTGAATCTCAATAACGTGTTCGCCATCCAGTATGTCAACCACGTACTTCCCAACGACATGCTCAGTTTGAGCACCGTGCGCAGCATAGATTAATTTGAGATCGCGATGCAAAGCGCTTTCGCGCAACGTACCGATCCGGTCACTTTGTAGATCCAGTTGCTTAATGGGTTCGCAAGACACTAGATGTGTATTGTCTGTATGGCGGCATTTTCCTGCGACACTCGGTATCTGCGAATGTGATTAAGTCGTCACGATTCGAGCTATTCTTGGCACTAAGCATCGTATTCAGCTGATCACACACGAAGGTGCGCAATGGAACATTTGCATACCCAAACGATCACATCGCGCCATCGTTCAACGCGATTTGACTCGTAGAACGAATTAAGAGCTTTATCAGATATTTGTTTCAGCTCATTGTGGACTTTATGTCGTATAAAAGCCCTTTACGACACTTAACCCGTCCTTTGTGACGTAAAACTCGTTTTATGTCGCATAAATCGTGTTTACGGCGTCACGTACCTTTATGTTAGACCTATACAAAAGCCTATGAAGTATATGTGTATTCAAGCTTGCACTTTGTGTGGATTCAAGCCTGCTTCTAATTTTCTCGGCTTGGTTGTTAGACGTTTCGCGAGGTCGTTTTAACACAATCTTTCACGCTTACAATGCGATACTGTTTCAACTAATCAATAAAGGACGGACCAGCTGTGAGTCAAATCGACGGAAAGTACGACGTCACTACAAAGACCCCGATGGGTGATCAGAAAGGCACGCTCACGCTAGCAACGGACGGCGATTCATTGACAGGTACCCTATCCGGTGATCAAGGTTCAATCGATCTCGCTGACGGTGCTGTCAATGGCGATGACCTGTCATGGACTGCGAATATCACATCACCGATGCCTATGAAGCTTGAGTTCTCCGCGAAAGTTGATGGAGACTCGATTAGCGGATCAGTCAAACTCGGTGCATTCGGCAGCGCAAGCTTCGAAGGATCGCGAATCGCTTAACCCTCTTTGTGACCCGTCCCGCGCTTCAACGGTGTGGACGGGGACAAGACAAGAAGACATCGAATCTGTGTGGGCAGCAGGTTCTGTCAAGTTGCATAAGACCCTATTGCGACCATTTATCGCTCAGGGGTAATCTAGTACTTCAGTTAGGAGATAGACGTGGCGTACACAGTGTTTGGTATCGAGGAATCACCGTATTCCGTTAAGGTACGGTCGTACTTCAGATACAAAGGCATTCCGCACGATTGGGTATTCCGTAACGAGGACAACGAGACCTATACGCAACACGCACGATTACCTCTCATTCCGTTAGTCGTGAAACCCGAGGGCGGAGCGATTCAAGATTCGACGCCGATCATTGAAACAATGGAATCTGAATATCCTGATCCTTCTATTCATCCGCCAGAAACCGTTGCTGCGTTCGCTTCTTGCCTGCTTGAAGAGTTCGGTGACGAGTGGGGAAATAAGTGGATGTTTCACTTTCGATGGCGCCGGGAGATTGATCAATTAGCTTGCGGACGTCGCCTTGCGGAATGGTCCAATCCATTCGCGTCCGACGAAGAGATCAGGGCGATCACCAAGCAAATCCAATCGCGCATGGTCGACCGGGTCTGGTTCGTCGGGTCCAGCGACCAAACTGCGGATCAGATTGAGCAGTCCCTTGCTAATGCGCTCGACCAACTTGAAACACACTTAAGCTCGAGACCCTACCTATTCGGAGCACGCCCAAGCTTCGGCGACTTCGGCATGTGGGGTCAGATCTACAACGCAAATCGAGATCCAACGCCCGCAAAACTCGTGCGAGCCCACCCCAATGTACACGCATGGACTCGCCGCATGCTTTCACCGATCAATGAAGGTGAATTTGAACCGTGGGACGCGGTGAAGGACACACTCGTTCCGCTGCTACGTGACCAAATAGGCGCATTGTTTCTACCTTGGAGCGTGGCAAATAGTCAAGCGATCGCTGATGGAGCAGAGACATTTGAAGTCGAGCTCGCCGGAAAGACCTGGGCGCAACGACCTCAGAAGTACCACGCACGTTCACTCGCGGCGCTTCGCGAAAAGTTCAATGCGGTATCGAATGATCCTACCGTACGTGAATTGACCGAAATGACGGGTTGCCTAACCTATCTCGACGCCTAATTTATCACATCCTTTTGTTCCCTGACGAGCGAATGAGTTTCGGAGTAAAACCATGGCCATCCAACTACGTCAAATCTGTCTAGTTGCTCGCGAGTTGCGACCTGTAATCGACGACCTTACGACTGTTCTCGGAATTAAGGCTTGTTTCGTTGATCCCGGCGTCGGAGCTTTTGGATTAGAAAACACGCTGATGTGCGTCGGTCGCAACTTCCTCGAAGTAGTCGCACCTGTAGAAGAGAACACCGCTGGCGGTCGGTACCTCGATAAGCGAAATGGCGACGGCGGCTACATGGTGATTTGCCAAGCGGATAGCAAGGAAAACCAACAAGCCGTTCGTCAAAGAGCGCTAGACAATGGGATTCGAATCGCCCATGAATCCGACCGCGAAAACTGGAACATCTGTCAAATCCATCCTGGTGACATGATCGCGTCGTTCTTCGAAATCGAATGGGTCCCGCCGAACGACTTTGAAGGCAATTGGATGCCTGCCGGAGGACTTGGGTGGGAGGACAAGGTCGACCAGTCAACAACTATTGATTTCGTAGGGGTCGAACTCCAAGGTCCAGATCCAGTGGAAATCGCGGATCGATGGGGCAAGGTTGCAGGATTGCCCGTCAGCCGCGATGGTGAAGTTCTGAGCATGCGACTAAATAACGTCGACATTCGCTTTGTCGAAGCGACGGATGGTCGAGGTGCCGGATTAGGCGGTTTAGATATATCCGTTGTAGATAAGTCCGGCATACTTGAACGTGCAAAAGCTCGAGGCGCATACGTTTCAGACGATCAAGTTATGCTCTGCGGCACACGTTGGAACTTAAAGGCGGCTTAGAGGAACCAAGGAAATATAGAAACCAACAGGGTTCTACACGAAGGCGAACCTAGATCTTTAGAGGAGTACCTACAGAGGTTTGCCTGTAGACCAGTCCAGTGCTCGTATCGCTTAATCAACTAGGCGAAAGCCAAATTCACGAGACGCATCCACAATCCATCGACATACGTAATCTGAATAGCTGCGACGAACGACCAAATCGATGCGATTGTTCGGCTGATTTATCACGAGTGCCTGCGTCTTAGCGAACGTCGTTCTAAAAGAGGATTTGGCGGAAAAGACTGATTCATGGAAGTCGTGAGCACACGACTTCTGTAGTAGCTCTTTCACTGACGGTCCTGAAAGTGAGAGAACTGAATAGGCGCCCGTCGTATCGATGACACTAACGTCGCCAGGTTGACTAGCGACGAATTCTGAAGATTCGCCTCTCTCATCGTCTATTAGCTCAAGCACCAACCAACGATTTGGACCTATCCAACAGATTTGCACGCCATCGACTGACGACCACGTACAGGGTTCCACAGGTGAGGTTTCTAGATGCGGCGGCAAGTTGCCTTGTTTCCGATTTTCGACCGTTGAACCTACAAGAGTCAGCAGACGGAAGTTTCGCCACTGTCGAAACGAAATGCCAGCATGTTGACTTTCAGCTTCTTCCACAGGTTCTAAGACAGCTCCGTTAGAAACGAGCGTTCTAGTCATTGGAGCGATAGCTTGGTCAGCATCTCGATCCACAACATTGACTTTCTGAGCTTCGTTCTCCCGGTCGTAAAACGTTGGTTCAACTATCCTGGCTTGACTGAAACCGCCGACTCGTAAAGAGCAATGAAGAGTTTCGCCTAACCGGTTGTGTCCACCTTTTACCATGGCGAGCGCAATCGCTCTACCTAAAGTTGCACTGAAGTAACTCGAAGTTACGTACCCCTGCATCGCCGCTGGCGTTTTCTTCGTAGGTTTGTTCAGCAACTGGCCGCCTTCTGGCAGCACTTGCGAAGGTTCAGTGGTTTCGAGTCCGACAAACTGCAACCGGTCCGATCGTTGATAGTCTTCAAGCGCCAATGAACGTCGTCCTACGAAATCAACGTCATTCGACTTTCGGACGCACCAACTCATGTTCATGTCTGCTGGTGTCATCGAGCCGTCCGTGTCCTGACCAGCGATGATGAACCCTTTTTCTGCGCGTAATACGTGCATGGTTTCAGTACCATAAGGCGTGATACCGTGTGGCTCGCCAGCCGCCATTGTTTGCTCCCACAGAGACAGACCGTATTGCGCCGGTACATTGATCTCATACGACAACTCGCCGCTGAAGCTGATGCGAAAAACCCTTGCTTCAATGTCTCCGATTTTCCCGGCCTGCACGGACATGAAAGGAAATCGTTCGTTCGACAGATCGAGATCAGGACACAGCGCGGCAACGACCACTCTGGATTTGGGACCGACGACAGCTGCCGTTGCCCATTGATCCGTGACCGACGTCAATCGAACATCAAGGTCCGGCCACTCGGTCTGGTGCCATAGTTCCAACCACGACAGTACAGCGTCAGCGTTTCCAGTCGTCGTGTGGATGAGGAAGTGGTCTTCTCCCAGACGAGCGGTTACACCGTCATCAAAGATCATCCCCGTGTCACGCAACATCAAGCCGTAGCGACATCGCCCGACCCGTAGTTTTAAGAATGCGTTGCTATATATACGGTCGACAAATGTTGCAGCGTCTTTTCCTTGTACGTCGATCTTCCCTAAGGTCGACGCATCAAGGACCGCTATACCGTTTCGTGCTGCAAGAACCTCACGATTGACAGCGTCATGCATTGACTCGCCGGCTCTCGGGTAGTACCAGGGACGTTTCCACTGACCTACGTTCTCCCACATCGCACCATGTTGAACGTGCCATGAATGCATAGGAGTATGACGCTCGGGGTCGAACAACGCGCCGACGCTCCGGCCTGCGATCGCACCAAATGTGACAGGTGTGTAAGGCGGTCGAAACACTGTCGTACCGATTTCCGACATCGACAGCGCGAGGGTGTCCCCCAAGACAGCTATGCCGTTAACGTTGCCTAGTTTGCCTTGATCGGTTCCAAAACCCAACGCCGTATAGCGTTTAACGTGTTCAATCGTTCTATAGCCTTCGCGTGCTGCGAGTTGAATATCGGAGACCGTTACGTCGAGTTGGAAATCCACAAATTGTTTCGGTGCTCTACTATCAACTCGCCAATGCGGTGCTTTGAAGACCTCGTCGGCTCGCGATGGTGGTTTCTCGTCAACACGAGGTAGCGGTATGACGAGTTCGTCATCGGACAAATTACGTAGTCGGCGGATCGAGTCCACTCCTTCGCTCATGCACGTTGCCAACGTCCGCACGCCATTGATTGCGCCAGCGGTTGCGATGCTTCGCGATGTTGCGTCAAGCAAGAACGAGACATCTTCCTCACTCCATCGAGCCATCGTGCGCGTATGTGCATTCAAATGAATGACGGGATTCCAGCCGCTCGACGTCGCGAGCACATCACAGCTAAGTGTTTGCGGTTTTCCGACTAAGCCTCGCTTGTCATTAGAGAGTGGCGCTACGACTGCGCGCTTTACGCATTTCTTGCCATGAGCTTCAATTACCACGTGCTCCCGGAGGATCGGAATATTGCGCACATCACAACCGTTGATTAAGTCAGCCGGTAAATCTGCGCGGGTATCACAAATTGCTACGACCCTCTTACCTACGTCGTGCCATGCAAACGCAGTTTCATACGCCAAGTCGTTCGTGGTCGCTAGAACAAGATCGTTGCCTGGCGCAACGGCGTAACGAGTGAGATAGGTCAACACAGCAGACGACAACATGATCCTAGGCAAATCGTTGTTAGCGAAAGTTATCGGACGTTCGAGCGCACCAGTCGCTAGAACCACTTGCTCTGCTCGTATCTGGTGAAGGCGTTCACGTGCGGATCCACGTGTCGAGGATCGCTGATGGATCAAGCGTTCACTACCCATCACGAGGTTATGGTCGTACAGGCCGAAGATCGTTGTTCGCGGCAGAAGCACCACGTTGGGATGCGCACGAAGTACGGTGACAGCACGGTCTACCCACTCGGTAGAAGCACGATCCTCAATCGTCGTCGAACTCGAGAGCAGCCAACCACCGAACTCCGCCTGTTCGTCGGCGACCATCACGCGTATGCCGAGTTCGGCAGCCGCAAGTGCAGCGCACAACCCAGCCGCTCCACCGCCGACGATTAGAACGTCGCAATGGTGGTGATATTTGTCATAGATGTCGGGATCGCGATCGTTTGGTACCGATCCAAATCCGGCAGTATCCTGTATGAGTTTTTCGCCTAGATCCCAGATCGCTTTGGGACGGATTAGGGTCTTGTAGTAGAAACCTACGGGCATCAACGATGAGAGACGGCTACTTAGACGTCGCAATCCCATGCGATCTGTCGTGGTCGCACTCTTCGCGCTTAAGCCATCTACGAGCTCGATCTCCGTCGCGCGCAGATTCGGGGTCGAAGTCTCATTGGAATCAAGTTGCACAATCGCATTTGGTTCTTCGACACCGGCACCGACGATTCCGCGTCTGCGGAAATACTTGAAGCTTCGACCGACTTCGGTAACGCCATTTGCGATAAGTGCACTTGCGAGAGTATCCCCTTGATATCCCGAATACGACTTGCCGTTAAACGTGAATTCAAGCGGTGTCGTACGGTCGATGCGCCCGCCCGTGTCGAGACGTCGCTGTTGATTCACTCGTCGAGAACCGCCTCATGTGGCGATTCTTCTCCGATGTGATAGGCGTGCCTGATTTCGTAGGTCTCTGTGTCCCGCACGACAATGAAATGTTGTCGACAACCGACTGCGTGGTGCCAGATTTCCCGATGTTCGCCTCTTGGATTGGTCCGGAAATGAAGGTATTCACCCCATTCTTGATCGTTGAGATCGTCAGGTCGTTCAGGTCGGTTGATGTGAGCCTCACCGACACAATGAAACTCATCCTCGTCGCGGACGGATTCACAGTAAGGGCAGTAGATCCGCAACATTAATGAGCGACTCCGGCCGCGCCATGCTCGTCGATTACGGCTCCTGTGTGGAACCGTTCGATGGTAAACGGTGCGGCTAACGGGTGTGGATGGTCTTCCGCAACCGTATGTGCGAATACAAATCCCGATCCTGGTGTGGCTTTAAAGCCACCAGTACCCCAACCACAGTTGAAGTAAAGACCGGGGACTGACATTCGACCAATGATCGGACACGCGTCGGGACAAATGTCGACAATGCCTCCCCACTGTCGATTCATGCGCACGCGGCTAAAGACCGGAAAGAGTTCGCAAATCGCCCGTGCAGTTTCTTCAATGATTTCAAACGAGCCGCGCTGACCGTAGCCGTTGTATCCGTCCGTACCTGCACCGATCACCAAATCGCCCTTATCAGACTGGCTGAGATAACCATGAACAGCATTCGACATTACCACAGTGTCAAGACATGGTTTAAGCGGTTCCGAAACGAATGCTTGTAGAGGGCGTGACTCAATCGGTAGCTTTAATCCGGCGAGTGCAGCTACAACACCAGAATTTCCAGCCGTTACGCACGCGACCTTACGCGCTCGGATGAACTTTCGCTCACCAGCATGTTCGACCAGAACACCTTCCACGGCTCCAGTACTTTGCTCCAGCGGTATGTCTACGACACGTGCGTGTTCGACGATGTCGACGCCGAGCCGGCCTGCGGCTCGGGCATATCCCCATGCAACGGCATCATGTCGAGCAATGCCGCCACGTGGTTGCCAGGATGCGCCTAAGACCGGATAACGATTGTTCGTTGAACAGTCGAGGATCGGGACGATCTTCTGAATCTCTGTCGGACCAAGCACTTCACCATCGATGCCATTCAAACGATTCGCGTTGACGCGCCGTTCGATATCGCGCATATCCTGAAGTGAGTGTCCGAGGTTTAGTACACCTCGTTGACTGAACATCACATTGAAGTTCAGATCCGCGCTTAGTCCTTCCCAGAGTTTTAAGGCAAACTCATAAAGGTGCGCCGCTTCATCTCGCAAGTAGTTTGAGCGAACAATCGTCGTGTTACGACCCGTATTGCCGCCACCGATCCAACCCTTCTCAAGTACGGCTACGTTGGTGAGTCCGTGATTCTTCGCGAGGTAATAGGCAGTTGCCAATCCGTGTCCCCCACCCCCGACTACGACGATGTCGTATTCGTCTCTCGGCTCTACTGAATTCCAGGCCGGTTTCCAGCCCTCATGGTGTTTGAACGCTTGCCGGACTAATTGCAGAAACGAGTAATGTTGAGTCATTCTGAACGGAAGCGATTCGACAGGTTGGTCACGAACCCGAAATCTATATCAAATCATCCTTGTCGTTATGTACGTAACCGCTGATTTTGCGGGTCGTAGGGACTTTCCGCGATGACGCGACACGGGTAGCGCGTACCCAATATATCGATGTCGAGCTCCTGACCTTCGTTAGCCAACGACGGTTGCACCATCCCAAGCGCTAGTGACTGTTCCAATCGGAAACCGTAATTACCACTTGTTGCGCGCCCAATCATTTCGCCATCCGAAAAGAGCGGGTTGTTGCCAATTGCGTCGGCATCATCAGGACCGTCGACCGCAAGCGTCACGAACGCGTTACTGAAACCTCTTTCCTGCCAGCGTAGCAAACCTTCGCGACCCGTGAATTCGCCTTCGTCTAGTTTCACAAAACGGTCCAGACCTGACTCGAGCGCAGCGTATTCAATGGACATCTCTGTACCGATCATGCGATAGGACTTTTCAACGCGCATCGCGTCCATCGCACGAATCCCAAATGGAGCCAAACCGAGGTCCTTGCCGGCTTCCATCAACGTATCGAATATCGTGTTCTGGTACTCGATTGGATGGTGCAATTCCCATCCTAACTCACCGACATAGTTCACACGCAAGAGCTTTGTCGGCGACAAGCCGACGGTACCATCGCTTCCGGTAAGCCAGGGAAAAGACTCGTTACTGAGATCAACATCGCAGACCCGATCTAACAGTTGTCGTGATTTTGGACCAGCGATGACCAAAACGCCGATATTTCCCGTTAAGTTCTCAAATGTCACAGACCGGTCTGTTGGCATCTGGCGAAGAAGAAAGTCGTGATCTAGTCGCTGAAAGGCTCCTGCGGAAACTAGATAGAAACTATCGCTCGACTCGCGTAATACCGTAAACTCGCTGTGTACGCCACCTAGTGAGTTAAGCGCATGACACAGGCTCATTCGACCTGATCGCATCGGTAGTCGATTCGCTACAAATCCGTTTAGGAAATCTTCAGCACCAGGTCCCGAAATACGTGCTTTCGCAAATGCGGTCATATCGAGAATACCAACATTTTCCATCACATTGCGACATTCGTTTCCTACATGCTCAAACCAACGAGACCGGCGAAACGACCAGTGATCTTCTTGTGCTTCGCCACCCGAAGCAAACCAATTCGGGCGTTCCCAACCGAATTTTTGGCCGAACACCGCGCCTAAGTCTCTCATCCGTTCATAGCACGGCGCCGTACGATGTGGTCGAGCTGCTGGACGCTCTTCGTCCGGATAGTGAATCGTGAACACATTCGCATAGGCTTCTTCGTTTTTCTCTTTGAGGTAAGAACCTGACGCATAGTCGCCGAATCGACGTGGTTCAACGCCGAGCATATCGATCGTCGGTTCGCCTTCAACGATCCACTCGGCAAGCTGCCATCCTGCGCCACCAGCGGCCGTGATGCCGAAGGTGTGACCTTCGTTCAACCAGAAATTCCTCAGACCCCATGCTGGACCGACGATGGGATTCCCATCTGGTGTGTAAGCGATTGCACCGTTGTAGATGCGCTTGACGCCGAGCTCACCAAAAATCGGCACTCGATGAATAGCGGACTCAATGTGCGGAGCAAGACGGTCGATATCACTTTCGAACAGTTCGTACCTACTCTCAGTCGACGGACCGTCGACGTAGCAAGCGGGTGCGCCTTTCTCATAAGGACCTAAAAGCAAGCCACCTGCTTCTTCACGCATGTACCAGGAACCGTCTGACTCACGTAATACACCCATCTCAGGAAGACCATCTCTATGGCGTGCTTGAATGCTCTCATGCGGTTCGGTCACGATGTACTGATGTTGCACGGGTAATACCGGAATGTCGAGACCCACCATTGCACCAGTATTTCTCGCGAAATTACCTGTCGCACACACGACGTGTTCGCAATCAGTGATGCCTTGATTGGTCGTGACGCGCCATTCACCGTTCGATCGTTGCTCGATTGAATGGACAGCAGTCTGCTGGTTTATTTCCGCGCCTAAGCTGCGCGCACCGCGTGCCAACGCTTGCGTGAGATCAGCAGGTTGGATGTACCCGTCGTCTGGATGTCTGATCGCTCCAAGTAGACCATCTTTCACCGCAAGCGGCCAAAGATCCGTTACCTGGTCAGCCGTGAGAAACTCCACGCTGACACCGATCGTCTGAGCGACGCTTGCGTATTGGTGGTATTCGTCCAGGCGGTCTCGTGTCATCGCGAGACGGATATTTCCAACCGCTCTTAAACCGACATCCTGTCCGGTCTCTGCTGAGGTATAACCGAAAGTGGTGTTTGAGCAGCATTCGTTATGCTGCTTTCTGTGTTGATGGTGGGTGAGTTTCCTCCTTGGGTGCGAATTTAATCCCGTCGATGAATTTGATGCCCTCGACGACTTCTGCCAGCTGCTTGAAACCACGTAGACGTCGCCAGTGTGTCTCCGCGACGCAACCTAATTTGAACATCATATGTAATGCACTTTGACGCGACACGCAACCCTTCGCCTGCCGGGTGCGATGTCGAATCGTGCCGAACGTCGACTCGATGGGGTTGGTGGTCCGAATGCTGCGCCAGTGCTCGGCGGGAAAGTCGTAGAACGTGAATAACGTCTCGCGATCCTTGACCAAGCATTCGACGGCATCCGGAAATTTAGCCTCGTAGGTCGCTTTGAATGCGTCATAGGCGTGTGCCGCCTGGGCTTTCGTTGCGGCTTGCCAGATATCCTGTAAATCCCGTTTGGCGCTTGCCTGCGAGGATTTCGGCAAGCGATTCAGGACATTGCCCATCTTGTGCATCCAACACCGCTGGCAGCGCGTCTCAGGCCAGAGCTCGTTGAGGGCATTCCAGAAGCCCAACGCACCATCCCCGATCGCCAACTGGGGTGCCTTCATGTGCCGCTTGTTCAGGTTCAGCAGGAGCTCGCGCCAACTTTGCGTGGATTCCCGCACCCCTTCTTCGACCGCCAGCAACGCCTTGCGACCGCGCTGATCAACGCCAATGACCACCAAGGCGCAGAGCTTGCCGGTCTCGCCGCGAATGCGGCTGTAGATGCCGTCCGCCCAGAGGTAAACCCAAGTCCGATCCGCCAACGAGCGGGTGCGCCAGGTGGCGTATTCAGCCGCCCATTTCCGCTTCAAGCGTGCGACCGTCGTGGCCGACAAGCCTTTGGCATCGTCGCCCACCAGTTCGGTCAGGGCTTCGTGCATGTCGCCGGTTGAAATCCCTTTCAGATACAGCCAGGGCAACGCGGCTTCCAGTGATGCCGCTTTACGGACATACGGCGGTACCAGTTTCGAGCGAAACGTGACCGCTTCGCCAACGTTGGCACGGACTTTCGGGATCCGAACATCAATCGGACCAATGCCGGTCTGCACCTGACGTTCCGGCAGATAGCCATTGCGAACCACGCCCGCTCGACCCTCGGCCGTGCGTCGATCCGCGTGTTGCGTAAGCAACTCGTCAACTTCGGCGTCGATCGCTTGCGCCAGCAACCGCCGTGCACCATCGCGCAAAACGTCCTGCAACGGGTCGCCAACGCTCGTGCGCAGAGCTACGATGTTATCCTTATTCATGGTGGTGTTTCCTTCTCTGTTGGTGGTTTTCCAAACACAGATACTAACAGCTAGGGGGAAACACCCGCCTAGCCTCGAAACACCACTTTAGGCTATATCTCGTCTCTGCTTCAAGTTCCTTGTAAAGACGGACGGAGTATTTGTGGATCTGTCCGACCGAATAACTCATGTTGAAGAGTGGTAACAGTCCCGCTGCATGCCAGGTTGACCCCGAAGTCAACTCATGGCGTTCGAAGAGACTGACGTCCGACCAACCTTTCTTCGCAAGGTGATACAAGGTCGAGACGCCAACGACGCCGCCACCGATTACTACGACGCGTGCGTGTGTACGCATGCAGATCTACCTTCTTCGGCGAAACTCACTCATCGGGAATCGACGCATTGGTGCCATTTCGCTGATTCAACAGTTCATCACGCCACTCGATCGTTCGTCGTAATCCGCCAATCGTAAAGATGTGAACTTTTTCCACCGACGTAGCCGTATCCGACGCCAAGTATTCTGCAATCGGTGAAAGCACTTCAAGCGGATCCCACTGACCCAGCATGCGAACAATGCTCGGTTTAGCTAATAACCCTTTAATCGAATGCCGGACACCACATTTGGCCGCATACGTCAGTAGCGTCCTCATCTTAGAAGGTCCCGCAACACCGACAGACACCGGAACGCTCACACCCCTTGCATTCATCTTGGCAAACCACTCTATGACTGGAGCAGCATCGAATCCGAATTGAGTTACCGCTCGCAACGCGACGCCGTTGCGGGCTGCAAGATCTAGCTTCCGATTCAATGCATCCTCTAGCGCTTTCGCTGGGATACTGGGATGTCCATCGGGATATGCCGCGACAGCGACTTGGTCGATACCGTATTCCGCCAGCAATCCTGTCTCAAGTACGCTTAGAGCGTCCGCGAATGGGAGATTCTGCTTTGAAACGTCTCCGGCGATGAGCAACACCGAGGATACGTTCAATTCCTTAAGTGACGCAACCCATTCGATCAACTGAGCACGGTCCCACACACGCCTAGCGGGCATATGGGGTACCGGCCGACAACCGTTAGCGATTAGTAATCTGCAGGCGTCAAGCGTTTCATTCCAGGTTCCATTCGGTGGAAACGGGATAAACACCTCAGTACCTTTGTTGAGCAGCTGGAGTATTGCCGGTCGACGTACGATGTCGTGCGCAAGCACTTCGAACGACGAAGCGTTCACCAAGTGGTGAAGCATCTTCGTCTCCTGAGTAATCGAAGAAGTAACTCGACGCAGTGGATTCAAGTGTTCAACACTCACCGCATGACCCCTTCAATCTGCGTGATCCTTACCTCTGCCGTGAACGACCTCACGGACATTTGGATTCACCGACGGGCGAAAAGGCACTTCAACGACCCGTGCACTCACGGTATTACCCTGAGCGTTTCCCGCATACTCATCAGGCAACGTAATGCCATATCGCGTGCCAAGTTCACGACCTGTCCAGGGTACATATGCCAGCGCGATGTTGGTTTTGAGTTCCGGCGAATACCAAGGCGAAGTCACATAACCAACCGCTTCATCCGCCGCTTCCTTCTTAACAAGCCAGAAGTCATTGGCGTAATCCGTTACCGGCTCGCCGTCAAACGCTAGCCCTACCATACCTAGTTTGAAAGGCGATTCGTCTGAATCAATCTGCGCACGAACTTCCTCGAGTCGAGCTTTGCCGATGTAGTCCCCAGCTTTCCTTCGCGGAACTTGATATCCGAGATTGCATTGAAACGGGGATGTCTCACAGTCCATATCTTGACCATACGAGAGGATCCCTGCAGCAATGCGTCGATGATGTGCTGGCGCAATCACCATTAGATTGTGTTTCTCGCCCGCATCGAGCACCGAGTACCAAAGGTCCTCTGCGTGGATTGTCGCGTCCTTGAGATAGATCTCATAGCCTTTTTCGCCGGTAAAACCGGTTTGCGAAATGACGACCTCATGACCCATGACTGTTCCGTTCATCAATCCGTAAAACGGAATGTCTCGGACCGCTTCGCCAAACATGTCGACCATGAGTGCTTCGGATTTCGGACCTTGAATCTGCACGGGCGACACGTCAATTTCAGCAATTGACACGTTGAACCTCCGATCATGATTCACGCCTCGCAACCAGAATTCAAGATCACTATCGGAAAGTGAAAACCAGAATTCATCCTCCGCAACGCGAAGAAGCACAGGATCATTCAAAACGCACCCGTCGTCATTGCACAGGATCACGTACTTTCCGTGCATCGGTTTGATTAGTGACGCGCTACGCGTAATCACGTAGTCAACGAAACGAACTGCGTCTGGTCCTTTGACCATGATCTGTCGCTCAACTGCGACGTTCCACATCGTCACATGATTGACCAACGCATCGTATTCCACCATCGCGCCGCCGGCTTCTGGTCGAACATATCCTCGTGGGTGGTATATTCGGTTGTAAACCGTCGCACGCCAACATCCAGCCTCCATGGACAAATGCCAATAGGGGGACTTGCGAACACGCGTGGAGATTAAGAGTTCTACCTGAGTAGGACCTGATTGTCGTAGGTTAATCGGGACATGACGATCAGTCTGATCAACCTCGAGATTTTGACCTAAGTCAACGTCGCGAGTCTGTTGACTCGCGTAGTTCATCGAACCCATTGTTACACAACTCCGATGTCGCCGGGGGTGGCGAAACCCGCGCCGTCCTAATTCGTGCGCACGGCAACGATAGTCAAAAACTCATGCACGCGCAAGGGTATTTTTGACGATTTTTTAAGGTTAAGCCGGCGGTCCGTTTACTGCGATCGGCGTGTGACTTCGCTCATCTTTGCACCGTCGGTTCAAGAGTTCTGATATCCCTCTCCCACTAAAGGATTCGCCACCACGGTACTGCGAGGACGTTATTCGTTATCCATGTGGTATCGCTCCCTGAATGTAGTAACAAACCTGCTCGTGAGTCTCCTTTGTATTCTCGTTGGAACGCACGTAGGCTTGTCGTGTCTCGTAGTCTTGGATTGGTCGTGGCCTTGACCTCGATCGGTATCAAACCGCAGCTAGTCTCTAGAACAAAATCCACTTCAATTCCGTCGGTCGTTCGCCAATGAAAGATGTCGCAGCTTGCCAGACTTGAGTCTCGCCAAACGAGGAGATCGCAGAGAATCAGGTTTTCAAAATGCGCACCCGTAGGTTCCGCACCAGCCATGTGCAATGCCAAACCCGTGTCGCTCCAATAGAGTTTTGGCGATTTGATTAATCGCTTGGAACGTTTACTGACGTAAGCTGGAACTCGAACCAACTGATACGACGTTTCAAGCAAATTTAAATATCGATTTACGGTCGGTTGTGGTATCTGGGTCGATCGCCCAAGTTCTGTTTGATTAACGACCTGCCCTATTCGATGACACGCCATCAAGGTTAGCCGCCGGAAATCTATCAAATTTGAGATGTTGGTTAACTGGAGTACGTCTCGTTCAAGGTAGGTTCGTAAGTAGCCATCGAACCATATGCTGCGTTTTCCTTCGTCTTCCAACTCAAGAGCGGGGATGGGGTATCCGCCTCGTTTAGCAAAAGTTCGCCAATCTTGGTTGTTGTCGGCGGCTATTTCATCGATCGATTCTTCAACGATGAGATCAACCCAGTCTTTTTCACGGTTCGATACCAGTTCGTCCCACATACCGCAGGTTCCTAGACCCAACTGCTCCCGTCTCGACATAGGCCATAGCGTTAGATAACTCGCGCGTCCAGCAAGAGTCTCACTGACATTACGCATACGGAGGAGATTTGCCGATCCTGTGAGCAGGTAGCGTCCATCGCGACGTTCCTCGTCAACTTGACGTTTGATGTCAAGCAGTAGCTGAGGGCGTCGCTGCACCTCAACCAAAGTCAGATCCTGTTCTTTGCCTACACAATTTATCGGCTGATCTGATAATGCCGCTAACGTCTCCAGATCATCTAGCGTCTCGTATCGCCTCTTGTGATTTTCGGCAAATTGAGCTAACGTACCCTTGCCTGTCTGTCGAGCTCCCAGCACCACAACGACTGGCATCGTTCGAAGACTTTGAACCAGTACGCTTTCGATGCTTCTCTCGTGATATTTATTCACTTAATGAATGATAGTCATTCACGAGAAAGTGAATATTCAAATCAATACGAGACTGCTCAAAGTCTCCATACACGAATGCTTATAGTTGTAAATCAATCACTTATTTAGGATTTTTCGTCCGTAAAATCTTTCTATATTCTGCAAGTTTGGAGATCGAAGATTAGTGATGAGCCGCCCTAACCTATTCGACTATGCAACTAAGGAGTTATCTCAAGATGCAGTGATTTGCTGGCTGCTTCAATGGTGCGAGCACGAAGAAGATGCTGAACTACACGAACTCGGGCGGCGTTTTTACTATCCTTGCTCAACAAACACAAACATGCGAGACGTCACGTCTTAGCTGAACTCGAGGACTCGAAAATCCAGGTTGAGGTTCGCAAGCAGGAAAAGCAAATTGACGTACTTGCAAGAGTCAACGAAAAGTATGTCTTATTGATTGAGGATAAAACGTTTAGCGGTCGTCATGACAAGCAACTCTATAGATACCGTGACAGCGTACTGAACGGCGAAACAGAGTTTACGGTGGATTGTCGAAACGATCTATTTTCAATTTATCTAAAGACCGGAACCCATACATTTGCCGAACGACACAAGATTGACGAAGACTCAGAGTTAGGCTACAAGGTATACGATCGGCCTGACTTCCTAGAGGTCCTTGACACGTACCATGGCAATAACAGCATCGTTATCGATTTTCGGAACCACTTGTGGCAACTTGAATCCAAATCTCAATCGTTTTTGAATTGGACCGTGGCGACTGAGAAGAATGACCCGCAATCTTGGGCGGGGTTCTATCGCGCCTTGGAGAAGAAGTTCTGGGGTCCTACTTCCCTCACAATTTGGCATGACTTATTCAGAGATGTGCCTGGATGGGGTAGTTGGAATTCTCGTAGAGAAGACCTAGTGTTCTGGTGGCGACCTAGCGAACTGAACATAGAGCAACGCGTATACCTTCAGCTTCAGAGAGAACACGAGACGGAAGAGCTCTACCTTATGGTTAATGCCGAAACCAAACACGAAGAAAATGAGAAAGTTAAGGAATATCCTCCGGCACGCAAGAAGGAATGGAAGGAATGTAGAAACAGATGGAGAGTAACACTATTTGACGAGTGGTACAACCTACTGAGTGAAGATAAAAATCGCGTGAAACCCCCTAAAACATCGCGGAGAACGACCCATAATCTGAAGGTTGGTCGTTATAACGGCACCTATCTACAGTACGGCAATGACGGTAAGTTGGACATGCGTGCTACCGTCTCAGAATTGAAGAAGGCCGAAAAAGTCCTTTTGGATGCGGTAAATAAAAAAGCGCACACCTTCGTGTAAGTCTGGTCTTGCGATAGCTGCCCAAAACTCCTTGATTGAGCTACGAAGTTCGCTGACAATTGCTCAAACAGTAGATTTGGTCGGATTTATCAGGCACGATCTATTTGGATTTCTCTTATCAATCTATTCCGTTCTCTTTGAGTCCTGTAGCAAACTTCACATGACTAAACGCGTGCGTCTTTCGAAATCACGATTTCTTTCAGGGTCGCAATGCCACCTGCGGCTTTGGAACGATTTTCATGCGGCAAAACTAGCGGTGGCGGCCAGTGACTCACAAATCGCGGTCTTCAAATCTGGTCATGAAGTAGGGGAACTAGCGTGCGAACGGTACCCAGGCGGGCACCTCATCGAGCACGACCACCTTCA
Source organism: Candidatus Azotimanducaceae bacterium (assembly GCA_965220235.1). Lineage (GTDB taxonomy): Bacteria > Pseudomonadota > Gammaproteobacteria > Pseudomonadales > Azotimanducaceae > Bin55. Next base: position 2,312,489 of record OZ244815.1, read on the forward strand.
TTTCGATGAAGCGCTGACCGAGACCAATATGGTCTTAGAAGGTAGCAACGTACCCGCGCTATTCGAACCGGCTATAGAGCATGAAGGATTGATCGCGCGCGTGGACATTCTCGAGCGTTTACCAGCGGGTGGTTGGCGCCTGATCGAGGTGAAATCCACTACCAGAGTTAAACCTGTCCACGAACTTGACCTTGCGTTTCAACTCTACATTGCACGCAAATCGGGTCTTGACGTTCGTGAGGCTGGCATTCTGACACTCAATCGGGAGTACGTGTACGACGGTAAAAAGCTTGACTTGAACGAGCTATTCCGATTTCGCGACGGATTTGAACAAGCTGTTGAATCCATTGACATCACGGCAGAACAAGCGCGTGAAATGCAGGAATTAATCAAGAGTGAAGAAGCACCGGATATAGAAATCGGCGATCACTGCTTTTACCCATATGAATGTCCTTACTACACCAATTGTTCGTATGGAGTCGAGTTCCCAGAGTATCCAATTGGCGAGCTGCCAAATCTGTCAAAGAAGCGCCGTGAAGAACTGGATGCCGAAAACATCATTAGAGTCCACGAAATCCCCGAGGACTTCCCGTTGTCCGAGCGGCAACAGATCATTCGCCGCGCAATACTTGAGGAACGAGTAATCGTTAATCATGCGGTATTAGGCGCTGTCGATTCGATCGAAAGACCCATACGACATCTGGACTTCGAAACATTCGCACCAGCGATCCCTCGATTTAAAGGAACGAGGCCATTTGATGCGATCCCGTTTCTCTTCTCCGTGCACACTGAGCGAGAAGGGCAAACAACTTCGCACACTGACTATCTTCACGAGAGTAAGGACGATCCGCGATTAAAAATCGCCGATGCGTTAATTGAAGCTGTCGGGGATAGCGGCACTATCTGTACTTACGGTGCATACGAGCAACGGATATTGGCAGATTTGATCAAAGCAATACCTAAACGAGAGAAGAAACTACGCGCGATTTCCGACCGACTCTTTGATATGCTAAAAGTCATCCGAAGTGCTTATTACCACCCTGATCTTCACGGTTCATTTTCACTTAAGAGCGTGTTTCCTGTACTTTGCCCGGATTCCGGCTATGACGACCTCGACATCGCAGATGGTCAATTCGCTGCGGTGCAATACATGAATGCGATCGATAGCGAAGACTCTAAACGACGAAAGCAAATATTCAGCCAACTTCGAGAATATTGCGAGCGCGACACACTTGCCACTTTCAAGGTGCGTCAAGCGTTGTCTCGCATCGCTCAATCTGACGACACCGAATGATGCGCGGCTAGTTCTTCGCATGCACGAGCGATGTGTTCGCGGAGCACTCTCGGCTGTTCAACTTGGACGCTCGTTCCCCAAGTAACTAAGTGCCAACACATTTCAACTAAGCCGCCCGCGGCGAATTTCACCGTCAATGAGCCATCCTTGTTGTTGCGCAAAGTCTGAGTCGGATGGAAACGAAAATTCGCCGCGTCCTCAGCAGCATCTGGTTCAAATCGAAGGACAACCTGAAAAGGTTCTTCCTGAAACACTCCGAACGAACGCTCTGCATAAGTTTGAAGGTCAAATTCGTCGTCCCACTCAAACGAGTACTCAGTAACTTGAACGTTGCTCATGTTTGAAAGTAGCCATAGATGGGGAAGATCCTCATGTTTTGGCGCTCCGACCAAGTACGGGCGGTTGCCATATAGGATGCCGTAAGGTTTAACGAGTTGCTCACTTTCTCGCCCTGAAAGCCTCGCGTTGTATTCGAACGCTAACTGTCGAGTGCTCTTAATCGCGGTTCTAATCGACCTGAGCAGATCCGGTTCCATATTGATGCGTGGACCAGGTCGCATTGCCAATCCCTCGGCGTGCAACAACATCTCATAGTCCGATTCGAATTCGGTGGCATCGGTCATCTGTTGTGCGGCACGAACTTTGGTCCCAAGCTCTCGCAGAGATTTAGCTCTTTCTATTAGTCCGGTATGTTCAAGTTGGTCTGCAGCAGACTCGAGTTCAACCAGTTCCTCTGGAGAAATCTGTATGAGACCTCGTACACTCCGAGATTGCAGTCGCCAATGATTTTGTTTATCCCCAGTCTGGACGGGTAGAAGTGGTCCGAATACATCTTCGATGGCATTGCGCATCCTTTCTGCGGTTCGTCGACTGGTCGTAAACTCGCTAGCAATCTCGCTGATGGTCAAGCCACCAACGGACCCCTGAAGAAGAATCGCCAACCTTAAAAGGTTTGCTACTTGCTCGTAACGCATATTGCTAATCCATGGATAGTCGCGGTTCGATTCACGTGTCGTTATCCCTAAATCCCATAGGACTCGCTTGTTCAGGCTTGACCTCGCTCTCTTCCTTGAGCATCAACACAATGGCCTTTACATCCTTCATCTTTCCGAGGACTTCTGCTCGTCGTTGAACAACGGCGAAGTCGCCAGGCGTTAGGTTGGTCAACGACTCAATCTCCGACGGAGGTATCACTCCGAAGAACACCATAAACGCTGTCCTCAATTTTTCGCGAGAGAGATAGTCAAGCCGCAACTTGAAGTCGAAGCGTCGCAATGTCGCTGGATCAAGTCGTTCATCGTAATTCGTAGTACACGCGAATGGAAACGGATGGGTTTCCATCCAAGTAAGCATCTCATTGACCTGACTCACTTCCCAGTTTCTATGCGCAAATCGTCGGTCAGCCAATAGAGAGTCGGCCTCGTCGAAAACAAGGAACTGTTCCTTATCACGCGCTTCGGCAAAAGCGTCCACTATATTGGCTTCAGTTCCGCCAACCCACATAGATAGAAGGTCCGATGCCCGTTTTTGCATCACCTCCAACCCAACTCGTTCCGCCAGGTATCTAACGAACGCGCTCTTACCAGTGCCAGGTGGACCTTGTAGGGAAACAGAGAATCGGCGACTTTCAAGTCCAGCGAGTCGATCCACCAACTCAACCGGGTCAGAGTTCGCACAAACGAGTGTCGGGTCGAAATTTGCTAACTTCGTTTTAGGTGGTTTTGGTCCATGAATCACTCGTGACAAGCTCTCAACTCCTTTATGGACCGTTGAGATGTCGCCACCTTCAACAAGGCGCGCCGCCGCGACAGCCCGGTCGACGACACCGGGAGTTACATCAAAGTCGTTCGCAAGTGTTTCCGCATCCTCGTCCGCTGATGGAACCCCATGACGAGCTAGTTGGCGTCGCCAAATTCTCGATCTAATCCGCGATGAAGGTTGCCGCAATTCAAACGCGTACATCATGCGTCGCAGCAATGTAGGGTTGGTTTGGCGTGCCGAATTTGATGTCCACAGGGTCGGAACCGAGTTCTGTTCTAGCAGTCGATGCATGAAAACTCTTGAGCCCTCGGTCCCGCGCGTCCGGGTCTGACGATGGAATCCAGTCATCTGCCATCCTAGATGCATGTCTGACTCAGACAAAAGATCTTCCATCTCGTCGAAGAGCAGAATTGAGTTATGAGACTGCCCTAGTAGGCGTTCAGCCAGTCGAAGTTCGCGGAGTCGTTCGCCTCGACTTGGTTCGCGACCGCGTTCGTCTGATTCGCCAACACCGAATAAGCTAATACCTAGACGTTGCGCAAGTGTTCTACAAAACTCGGTCTTCCCCGTTCCTGGCGGACCATGAATCAGTACGTTCACGCCTTTCGCGCCGGTCTTCAAAGCGCCAACAATTAGTTGCTCTATGTGATCCCGACCAGACGACACGTGATCGAAGTCCTGCCATTCAAGTTCTGACGCTGGAGCTTCTTCAAATAGCATCTGTTGAATCTGTCGCGTGCTGTTTGTAGGCTCGTAGGCCAGGCATTTCAGTCGAGAAAGTACCTCCAACTCACCATCTTCGTCGAGCGACACGATCCCCGTCTGAACTAACGCAGAGTCAACAGCGAGACGTTCACGTATCTGCCCTTTTGAAACCCCAAGCAAATGTGCGAGATCAGGATTCAATAGAGAGAATTTCGAGAAGCGAGGGCCGAGCGTATTGCGAAAATCCAGCATTTCATCGACGAGATGCTCAACTATCGGATCTGTTTCGTAGTAGAGTAACAGTTCGAGAATCGTAACGTCTGACTTAGCGAATTTCATCTGCAACGCTAATTCGCGAATACGTTCCGCCAAAAGATCGCGCGAAACCGATTTTTCTTTGTATTTATCTATCAGATTGCGCACGTAAGTCCAGTCGGCATCGGACAGCCTGACATCATCGTCACTCGCACGCTGAAGCGCTTCGTTCGTGACCACGCGTCTCAGATTCAACTCGTCCGCGATCTCAATCAATGACCTGAAGAATCGATGCGCGTCATTTCGATATGGGCGAATTTTTGACGCGATATTTGATAAATAACTAAGTACTAAGTGGCGTTTGTACCCGGTCAGCAATGCTCTTCCTTAATCAAATCAGCTGAAGTTGAAGTTTAGGAGTCATGTACGTCATAATCGGTCGTAGTTGCTAAGATTCTGACATGAATTTACTCTAGGTAACGGAAACGATCCTCCTGTCGGCTAGCGCTGACCTCAGTAGAAGATTAACTTAACTTATTGATATAGTATGATTATTTTAGCCTCAACAGTGAGCAGTCGACTTGCAACAAGGAGAGATCATTTAGATTCCATCAAGAATGAGCGTGTTACTTATGTTTCGAGGTAGAACCTCACTAAACGGGAAATGCCAGACCGCGAAATTCTCATCGCCATAGTTCTTCGTCGATCTCTCGAGTTGCGGCAGTATTCATCTCGAATTCCTCGAAGTCCTCGTCAGTCCAGCCTCCAGCGAGTTTCTCTAAACCATTTGTCCAACGGCCAGTTTTAGGGTTAATATCTAGCGACTCACTTAAGAGTTGCAATACGGTGGCATTCATTGACGTACCTAAACGTCTCTTTTCCTTCTCTAGCGCATCCGAGAGTTTCGGTGTCACATTACGAATTGTCAAAGTTCTCATATATGCAATCATTGACTGATGTCACTGACATAAGTCTATGCAGTCAATTTGGCAATTGCCAGTGTTAATTTTCGTTATCTATTCGCGAAATCGATAAATACGCATCACATTCGTGGAGATAACCAAGCGACCAAAAGGCGTATCTGCATGTCGTCTAGTACATCACCGAACGCTGGCATCACACCTTCGCGACCGTATAGGATGGTTTCCTTGATTGTCAGCGTATTACCACCGTAGGTATAGATTCCTTTGGTCAAGTCTGGTGCCCCAAGTGCTTCCATTCCGGTACCATCAGAGCCGTGACACGCTACACACAGCTCGTCGTATTTGGCTTTGCCTGGGTGCGAACTAGGTGCAGCGTCCGCTAGTGCGACCGTATATTGAGCTAGATACGAGGCTTCGGCGCGATTCAACACAGAACTCCAACCTACCATGATCCCTTGACGACCCTCTCTGATCGATTTCTCAATCGCTTCTGCTGAGTTTCCCCATTGCCATAAATCGTCACGTAGATTTGGAAATGTGTCAGCCTGCCCTTTCGCGTCAAGACCATGGCATGCGGCACATTGCCGATCAAACACCCGCTTGGCCGCGCGCATAAGCAATTCATCTTCTTGAATTGCCGCTAAATCCATTTGAGCGATCTCGGTGCGTCTCGTACCGAATGTGCTTTCATGCGCTACCAGGCGTTCGTCGAGCTCACCACCTTGCGACCAATGGAACGTACCTGAAAGACTCCCAAAACTTGGGTAAAGAATGAGATAGATTAGTGTGAAAACCAACGATGCGAGCATTGTCCAGAACCACCACATAGGTGGCGGGTGTGCCCCTTCCCGAAGGTTCTCGTCCCAGATTGTCGGCGATTCCTCGTCAAATCCCGCTTTCTTTCCGCTAAAGTAGACGCCATAGGTCACCCACGCTAAACCGACGAGAGACGCGATGGTTAGAACCGCGACCCAACCTGTCCAAAAGTCAATTGGCATGGTCTTTCGCGTCGGGTTCTTCGTCGTTCAATGGAATTTCCGCCGTCTCTTTAATGTCATGGTCCGATGACCATACGAACACCCAAGTCGCTACGAGCACCATAAACAACATCACAAGCATGTCGCCCGCAAAGATGAAGTAGGTCAATGTGCCATACCCTCACCTGACCCGGCAGCTTCACCGAGCACCGCTAAATACGCTACAACTGCATCTAACTCAGTCTTACCCGTGACAAGATCAGGAGCGTTCGATATCTCGTCGTCCGTGTAAGGGTGACCGAGCAATCGCAGACGCCTCATTCGGGTCTGGATCGTATTGCGCGGGTCCGCCTCCTTTTCTGCCAGCCATGGGTACGCTGGCATGATCGACTTCGGTACAACGCTTCGCGGATCTACCAGGTGTATTCGTTGCCAAGCATCGGTGTATTTAGCGCCGACTCGATGCAGGTCCGGTCCTGTTCGCTTCGATCCCCACAGAAACGGTCGGTCATACGCCGACTCACCCGCGCTCGAGAACGGTCCGTAACGCTTGACTTCTGCTAGCAGTGGTCGTACCTGTTGCGAATGACACGTACTGCAACCTTCACGGATGTAAACGTCCCTACCGAGAAGCTCAAGCGCACCGTAAGGTTTGGTGTCCGTGGTTGGCGCCACCAATTCGTCCTGGAATACACTCGGCAAAACCTGCACCAAACCGCCAATGGCAGAGACAAACAAAATACCGAAAATCAACAGCCCGGCGTTCTCTTCCAGTTTTCTGTGCAGACCTAAGACACTCACGCGACGGCCTCCACAGCGCTACGCGCTGTCTTCACGTCAGGTATGCGTCTTACGACCGTGGTGCGATTCTCCATCGTCTTGACAAAGTTGTAGAACATCAAGATCGCACCACTCAGGAAGATTGCACCAGCAACGAACCTAAGTGCGTAATATGGCGTCATGCTTGCCATGATGTCACGGAATCCGTAACTCAGTTCGCCCAACTCATCGAGCGACAGCCATAGCAACCCTTGAGATACGCCAGCGCCCCACATCGACAAGACATAGAGCATGGTGCCCGCTAACGCTAACCAGAAATGGATATTCGCAAGACGAACGCTGTATAGCTCTACGCCGACCAATCGCGGTACGAGGAAATAGAACGTACCAAACGTGATCATCGCATTCCAACCCAACGCGCCTGAGTGGACGTGACCAATCGTCCAATCGGTGAAATGACTCACCACATTGACGTTCTTGATCGACAACATCGGACCTTCAAATGTCGCCAATCCGTAGAACGCCAGTGCTAAGACGATAAATTTCAAGGCAGGATCGGTTTTAAGTTTCTCCCAAGCGCCAGCAACGGTCATAACGCCGTTCACCATTGTCGCCCAAGATGGAGCGAGCAAGATGATGCTCATCACCATGCCTAGTGACTGTACCCATTCAGGAATCGCGTTGTAATGCAGATGGTGCGGTCCCGCCCAGATGTAGCTGTACGTGAATGCCCAAAACGCGACGATGGAAAGGCGATAGCTCCAAATTGGTCGATCGGCATGTTTCGGGAGAAAGTAGTAGAGCATCCCGAGGAATCCCCCCGTCAGTAGGAAACCGACGGCGTTATGTCCGTACCACCATTGCACGATAGCGTCTTGAGCGCCAGCAAAGAGGGAATAGGACTTGCCGATCGAAATCGGGATCGCCATACTGTTTACAACGTGAAGCATCGCGATCACGATGATCAGCGCACCGTAGAACCAGTTCGAGACGTAAATCGCCTTCACTTTGCGATTTGCGATGGTGCCGAAAAATACAACCGCAAATGCAAGCCATACGACGGTGATGCCGATGTCGAACGGCCATTCAAGCTCAGCGTATTCCTTACCCGAGGTCCAACCCGCGAGTAAGGAAATGCCACCTAAAAGTACCGCCAGATTCCAGGCGATACAGCAAAACCATGCGAGTTTCGGCGCAAACAACGGGACATGTGATGTGCGTTGTACGCTGTAGAACGCGGTCGCCATCAACGCGGATACACCAAAGCCGAATATCACACCGTTGGTGTGCAGCGTTCTTAATCGCCCGTAGCTCAACCACTCTTGCCCTAGATCGATCGTTGGCCAGACCAACTCAGCGGCGATGAACACACCCGCACCCATTCCAGCAATCGACCAAATTAGAGACAGTACGACCAACACCGTTACGACTCGGTCGTTGTATACGTTAGGGTTTGGCATCAACGATCTTGCAACTAAAGTCCAAGCGATGGTCCGAATCCGTGTGTCCACAACACGACCGTGATCCCCAACAGAGTTACCGCAGCGACCAACACAATGCCGATGAGTGAAGACGCCATCAACATGCCCTGTTGCGGCGTTGTTCGCAACACAATCGGAAGACCGCGGTAAAGCAGGAACATACTCCAAATGAGCACCGGGATGATCGCGAGCATATTCACGAATACATGTGGATACAGGTGCGCGATACTGCCTACTACCATGGGTGTTGCGACCGTTGCAACCAGCGTCAAGTGTCGACCCATTTCGCGCGTCGCATCGTAAGTCGGTGCCATCCATCGAAGCAGAGTCGCCAAGCCGATGAATCCGAACAACAACGCCAGAAAATAACAAACCGAAATGATTAGTAATGTCGCTTGGCTCAAGCGGATGACGTCTTCCGCTCCAATTTGCCACCCGAATTGCAATGAACCAAGATAAAGAAAGATCGGCGGGATCACCGCCAACGGCAGCACATCCTTGAACACCACGACGCTCGCCGAAGCCGTTGCTTGCTCAAGTCGCGTGAAGAGCTGGCCGCCTTGTACCAATACGTCGATTGGAACGAATGTCACAAGCGCAACAATCCTAAATTTGGTTTGTATGAATGAGTGATGGCGCACACAACGGCAAATTCAGTCAGCCGAATTTAAGCGGTGTGAACGATGCACTCTGTATTCCCACTTCTCTTTCTGAATTCTAAAACCCGGGGTACAGCGTTATGAGCCTAGATGACGTCTAATTGCTTAGCAATTCAGTGCTAGCGAAGTGACTTGAAGTTCGGCGTTCGTTTCTCGACAAACGCATCAACTGCTTCGCGGTGTTCTTGGGACTGATACGCCTTCGCCAATACCTCACCCTCGAGCTTCTGAACCGCCTTGATGTCTGTTTCGAAACCGTTCGAAGTCAGCAATTCCTTCACCCACCTTAGATGCGGCGCGGGATTACCGGCGATCTCACGCGCTAGTTCAGTCGCTTCGGTTAACAACTGATCATGCGACACGAGACGATCTGCCAAACCTAGGTCAAACGCTTCTTCGCCTGAGTACAGCTTGCCGGTTAGACACATTTCACTGGCGCGACCAAAGCCAACACGGGCAACCAGGAAGTGCGAGCTACCCAATTCAGGCGTCACACCCATCTTCACGAAAGCCATGCCGAATCTCGCCTGATCCGACGCGACGATCACGTCCATAGGGAGGATCATCGTTGCACCCACGCCGACACACGCACCATTAACCGCTGCGATCAGTGGTTTCGACGAGCGGACTAACTCGATCCAATCGCCGCGCATAGCAACAGTTTCACCAGAATCATCTAGACGCGCTTTGAAGTTGTCCTTGATATCTGCACCGGCGCAAAAGCCTCTGCCTGCTCCGGTAATGACGATCGCACCGACGTTTGGGTTCGAATTCGCTGCGTCGATCGCATCGTACATTTCCGCCGACATCCGTCCGGTCCAAGCATTCAGGCGGTGTGGACGATTAAGCGTAACGGTGCATACGTCGTCGGCTATATCGACAAGGATGTCTTCATATTGCTGTGCCATAGCGTTTTCCTAGTTGCTGTATCGTTGAAAGGTCGTCCGAGTGAACGTATCCATGCGTCAGCGGATTCGCACAGGAAGTCTACGGATCGACCCTAGTCAAACGATAAACGCAACGGACTCGGATGAACCTCAATCTTCGCTCTCTTCCTCATGGCGTCGTGCAATCTGATCCAACCTTGGTCCGATCGAAGACATCACAGCGGCAAACAAAACAACAGCCCAAGCTGCTGACAGGATCAGATGAACGCCTACGAGTACTCGCGCAGCGATCGAAACAGGGACAGCATTGCCAAATTCTTGACCCAGTGCTGTATAGAACGAGAACAGTATCCAGTCTGTTATCCCAGTTCCTGCGTAATCAAACGCTCCCTCCTGGAAGCGATCTAACGTGCCATAGAACCCTGCGAACAGAAGAATGATCGTTACATACCCGACAGCAAACGCTCCGATCGGAACCCACATTACGTTTAGGTATTCTGCAAGGTAGAAATAAACTCGCAATCGGGGTTCAATCCACGTCATGACCCATCGTCCGATGAGAAACGCCGCGACCGTTAGGACAGAAAGTTCCAGAATCATTCTGCCGGTTACAAGAGCGAGCGTAACACCGGAAAATCCAGCCGCGTCGGAGAATACGCCACTGTACATCCCGGCTATGATCAATGCAACAATTAATACAGCGCCAACAACAATTACCAGAGGAGGCCGAGCGTTCTGCCAACCTACCCGTCGATAACTAAAGAGGCCTGCAACTAAAGCGGTACCGGTCGACATCAAGAGTACGGCAAATATCAGGATAACACCTGTTCCGCCGAATCGATCTGAAAACGCGCCTTGCACGATCCACGCAGGGAGGAGCCCCAACGCAAGAAGAACAGCCAGGACGAAGGATTCCCGAAAAATGTCTCGATACGAGAGTAAATCCGATCCGCGTAATCCGTAGATTAGTCCTACTGCTAATGCAAGTACTGGTGGAACCAGACGACCGAACGGGTTTCCAGCTATTAGTCCCGCAAGTAGCGCTGCAACAATCCCAACGATCGAGCCAATTAGGATCCCTGTCCACGGACCACTACGAGAACCACCACGAACACCGACGCCAACGCCGATCGCGACTCCGCAACCGGCGCCCATCAATACGTCGGTGTGAACGTCAGTGATGGCATACCCAAACGGTACCGTAACGAGCGCGACAATGACAGTAATTCGAACCGCCAACCAGCTTAAGCTGGCGACCGTTTCCGTTCTAGGCACAAGCCAAGCTAGGATATTGCTCACCGAACCTACGAGTCCGCTAGAAACGTTGCCATGACCTAGGTTATCTTAGACGTTGAAGGCTATTCATCAACGTGATACGAACTGCGTTCTGTTATCTAGTTATTTCAAAATCCGCGGAACCGATGTACTGATCGAACGTCTCACACCAGACGGTCAGCGCTCGCGTATCACGGAATTGGTTCATCGATACCGGATAAACCTGTGATCCGCGAAAGCTCCTCAATTTCGCCAAACGAACTCGTTGCTCGTCCGCCAGGAAATCGGCTTCTTCGTCAATTCCGGTTCGAGAATTCAGATAGACCCAGTAGTTTGGCCCGGGCGACGCCTCGAAATCAGACTTGAGTTGAATCACAACATTGTCGTTGCTAACTTGCACGACACGGATACCACCCTTCGCCCAGTGTGCGAAATCCTGCCCGGGTGCATCTTCTCGAAACACACCCGAGTAAAGGGTAGTTTCCGAAGCGCCACTACTAAGTTGCTCAAGTGATTCATTCGCAACCGGCGGCGGAAACAGATACGGAAAAGCAATCAACATCGAACCCGCGCCAGCCACTAATCCCACGGCGAAACCAGCAACTAAACTCAGAACGATCTTCTTCATCGCAGATCCATTTACCCGTTCTCGTTAGCGTGACGCCTTTTCGCGTTGTGTAGACCGTATGAGTTACTGAACTGCAGCAGCAGCCATTGGCTCCGTCGTTTCTGGCTCGTCATCGTCACCGAGGAATCGCTTCAGCCAAAGCGCGGAAAGCGCCACAAGGACGCCAACACCAATCCCGAGACCAGTGAAAATCCCGAATGCGTTCTCGTAGACAGCGAGCGAATCAACCGCTGCGATCGTGGTACCGAGTTCTTCGTCAATTGCAGCGAATTGGGCAAGCTGACCCCCGAAGAGACTCGCAACACTGCTAGCGAGGAACCAGATTCCCATCATGACGCCAACCATCTCCACAGGCGAATAGCGTGTGATCATGGAAAGACCCACAGGCGATAAGCAAAGCTCCCCTAGCGTAATGAAGAGGAATCCCAAGACCACCCAAATCATTGCAACCTGAAATTCCGCATTCGCCGACATACAACCAAACAGGAACATCGCGTATCCGACACCACATAAGATGATGCCAATGCCGAATTTCATCGGACGCGATGGTTCGATGCGATTTCGACCGAGCGTATACCAGATCCAAACGAAGATCGGAGAGAAAGCCAGGATAAACGCTGGATTAAGTGATTCGATCTGTGCCGCGTTGAACGTAATTCCAAGGAATTCAGGGTCTAGATTGCGTGACGCAAATCCCTTGAGGCTGTGTGCCGCTTGCTCGAATAAACCCCAGAAAATCACGGACACGACAATGAGATAGAGCATCACCCACATTCGGCGTAACTGCTGCTTGGTACACGTTCGCTGAGCATAGATCAAGACACCAACTAACGCGATCAGACCAACCGAGTAGAGCAAGACCTTTGTTAGATCACGAGACTGTAGTAGGTATGCCGTGAACAGCGTCGCGACAACACCCCCGGCATAGATCAACCACTCCTTGCGGATGCCTACCACCGTTGAGACGAGATTGCCTGGATCATGGGGTTCACCGACGCCTTGCAGGGAAGCACGACCTGCGAGGAACACGGTTAGACCAATCAGCATGAGGATACCAGCTAGGCCGAAACCATAGCCCCATCCAAATTCCTGACCAACATAGCCACACAACAAAATCGCGAGCATCGCACCGAGATTGATCCCGAAATAGAAGATCGTGAAGCCTTGGTCCCGCTTTTCGTCGTTGTCCACGTACAACAGACCCACCATGTTGGAGATGCATGCCTTGAGGAAACCGACGCCAACGATGATGAACGACATCGCAAGGAATGTAGCACCCAGCGCGAACTGGTCTTGAACGATTTCACCGTTCACCACGGTACCACCCGTTCCTTCGAATGCCATCAATACGTGGCCGATACATAACAATACTGCACCGAATATCACCGCCTTCCTAAAACCGAGCCACCTATCGGCGATAAAACCCCCGATGACCGGCATGAAATACACCATCGCACCATAGGAAGCAACTATTTCAAACGCAACCGATTCCTTGAAAAGGAAGTGGTCGATCAGGTAAAGCACCAAAATCGCGCGCATACCGTAGTAGCTGAATCGCTCGCACGACTCGGTAATAAAAAGTACGACCAACCCAACTGGGTGACCTAGGACCGTTCTTCTCACGAGTGCCCCATTTCGACGATGTAACGTGACCGACCGCGATACGCTGATCAGGACGTCGCCATTGTAAGAGCGAATTCTCAGATTCTCAGCGTCTCAAACAAAGAAACGACGACCGCAGCGTCGATTAGCTGAGATTTGGCTGGATATTCCCGCCGCTGAGGATGATGGCGATGACACCCTTCGATGAACGGTCGTCTTTGAGTGCCGCAGCGACAGGCACGGCTGAAGACGGTTCAATCACGATTTTCAGCGTCTGCCAGATCAAGATCGTCGCGGCGCGTATTTCGTCTTCACTCACGAGACGTACTGGTACACGCGCCCTGTGCAGGATCTCAAAATTAAGTTGACCTAACGAAGAAAGCAAACCATCGGCGATCGAAGTCGGTGGAAGCGCAGGTAATCGACGTCCTTCCGAGAGCGAATCGTGTGCATCTCGCGCTAGTTCAGGTTCACTCCCTACGACGTCACATTGACCGTTTGAAGCGACCACTGCGCCGCTTGCCAATCCACCGCCGCCAATAGGAACCCAAACTTCGGTCGCCTGCGGTACGTCTTCAAGCAGTTCTAAAGTCGCTGTGCCTTGACCGGCAACGATGTCAACACTGTCATAAGGCGGCACAAATGTCGCATCGCGTTCATGTTGAAAGCTCTGTAACGCGGTTTCACGCTGAGAAATCGCTGGTCCACAGTCAACAAGGATGCCACCGTATCGCTCGACGGCGTCGCGCTTAAATCGAGATGCGTTCGTCGGGCATATGACGTACGCCGTCTTACCAAGTTTCCCAGCTGCCCACGCCAAAGCCGCACCGTGGTTACCTGACGAATGCGTGACAACATCGCCTGAAGAGCTGGGTAGATTCAGTAGCGCATTCAGCGCACCGCGTGCTTTAAACGCACCAACTTTCTGAAAGTTCTCGCACTTGAAATACACCTCTCGACCAAACATCGCATTAAGGCTTGAGGAAGTCAAAACGGGCGTACGATGTACGGACCCAGCAATACGTTCCGCTGCACGCCGAACGTCGTCATAGTTGGGAGTCAGTTGATGTGTCCTTGAAATATCAGGCTAAGCAAGTACCGATCAGCTATCGAATACCGCTTGACAACGAAACGATACGGTTAAACACAGGAGCCGTTGTAGTCGAATCCGAGTCCTTTACGAAATAGCCGTTTCGTTCAAACTGACATCGATCCCATTCATCCTCGACAACAACCCGTTCGACCAAGCCATCTAGCTCGATCTTGGACGAGGGATTTAGCTCATCGCCGAGATCGTCGCCGCCGGGTTCTCGAACATTGAAGAGGTTCTCAAATAACCGGAACTTCGACGAAACAGTGTTCGCCGAGGAGACCCAGTGTAAGGTTGAGCGCGGCTTGAGACCGCTCGTGTCCTGACCACTTCGAGACTCTGGAACATACCGAACCTTCAGTTCGACTGGTTCGCCATGAGTGTCCTTTTTCACTTCAACGCACTCCACGATGAAACCGTAGCGTAGTCGTGCCAATCCGTTGAGTGTCAGTTTACGCTGTTTTTTCGAAGCAGTTTCGCGGAAATCACTACGTTCGATGAAGAGATTTCGCCCGAAGCTAAGCTGCCGATGACCTAATTCAGGGACTTTAGGGTGGTTAGGCGCTTCAAGCATGACATCGTCGCCATCGAAATTGATTACTTCGACAGGTAGCGGATCAATCACAGCCATTGCCCGGGGCGACGTGTCTTCTAATGTACTTCGAACACAAAAGTCCAGCAAGCTCGTTTCGACGAGATTCGCTTGCTTGGTAACCCCTACCCGCGAACAGAAGTCGCGAATCGCTTCTGGTGGGACACCCCGACGGCGAAGTCCTGAAAGAGTCGGTAGCCTCGGGTCATCCCACCCTTCGACGTGACCGTCGTTGATCAACGAGGTGAGAATCCGCTTGGACATGACATTGAACTCAAGTCCCAGTCGTGAAAACTCAATCTGTGGTGGATGAAAGTTGATTGATATGTTGTCAAGTACCCAGTCGTACAAGGGTCGATGATCTTCAAACTCAAGCGTGCAGAGCGAGTGCGTGATGCCTTCCAGTGCATCACAAATGCAATGCGTGTAGTCGTACATCGGGTAAATACACCACGCATCGCCCGTTCGGTGGTGTTCCGCATGCAAGATTCGGTATAGGACAGGATCTCGCATATTGAGATTCGGCGATGCCATGTCGATCTTCGCTCGTAAGACGCGAGATCCGTTCGGGAATTCTCCCGCGCGCATACGACGGAACAGGTCGAGGTTTTCGGCAATTGATCGGTCTCGATATGGACTATTGGTACCCGTCTCAGTCAACGTTCCCCGCGTTGCACGAATTTCGTCCGCTGAAAGGTCACAAACAAATGCGCGACCTTCTTGTATCAACTGTTCCGCGCAGCCGTAGAGTTGGTCGAAATAGTCCGACGCGAACGTTAGACGATCTTCCCAGTCAAAACCTAACCACCTTACGTCTTCCTGAATCGACTCGACGAATTCCTCGCTCTCTTTTAGAGGGTTCGTGTCATCGAATCTCAGGTAAGTTTTGCCGCCGAATTCCTCAGCCACACCGAAATTCAGACAGATCGATTTCGCATGACCTATATGTAGGTACCCGTTTGGTTCCGGTGGGAACCGCGTGACGATCGAATCATCAACGACATCGTTCTCGATATCGTCGCGAATGCGATTACGAATGAAGTCTGAGACTGCGGAGGACATGGCGCGGCGAATTTTAGGAGCGATTTTCTTGACTCGGATCTCCGGCCGCGAGTAATTCTGCTGCTTTGAACAACATCGCATGCGGATACTTTGCGCATGCTTAGTGCGACATCGATATTTTGTGCCGCGTTCTTGTTAACGGGCAACCTGTGCGATCCGGTTCGTACCCTAGATCAAATCACCCGCCAAGCTCACGATGATCTAGCTGGTGAGCATTGGTATCAAGTGAATTTCCAAGAGGATAAGATCGGTCGTCTGCACGAATTACGATCACAATTGCCGTGGGGCGAATTCGTAGTAACTCGATCGCTTCGGTTTAGCTTGATGAGCAACCGCATTACGCACATAACCGAGCAGAGTTATTTCTCTAGTAAGTTCCCATACGAACTGTTAAGCGCTGAACAAATAACGACGGTGACGCATCACGGTAATTCCAAGTCGGTCCGTCGTGTCTTTCCAATTGAAGCTACAACGAACTCACGTTATCCGTCTTTAACCTACCTATCAACCCTCGCGTTTCATCCTCATTTCGTCAGTAACAAAGACCGGATCGCAGTAAGATCAGTCGACTTTGCTCGTAATCGTTACATCTCTCACACGTGGAAAGTCAAAGTATCAACTGAAGACGGTGTCGCTTTTCGACTGACAAGTAACGATGGGTTATCGACGCACCTCATTTCGTCGTCAGGTAAGTCGGTGCAATCAAACGGGGCGGGCGGAATAAGTGCGCTGGCCGTAGATCACCCAGAAGATGAATCTTGGAGCGACGGTCCGTTTATCTTCGACTCGACAGAGATTAGTGTTCCGGTCGATCAATCAATCAATGATCCTCGGAGCTTGGAATCATTGACGTTGCAGGTTCATGGAAGTAGAGAAGCCAAGGGTCTATGGGGGGCGATTGTCGACAGCAACGACACCATTCAAATTGATCGTCGAAATCCACCAATCGTCGATACACATCAGCTTCGACATCCAAATCTACGTGCGTCTGACAACGCGTTTGCGCTCGTCGCAGAGTTCCTTACAGACAGCAATCTAAAACGCGAGGTAACTTACGAAGCCGTGCAGCGTTTGGTTGACGAGTTGCAGAACCGCATCAGCTATGAAGACATTTCTGAACCCTCATCGCTCGCGGAAACGCTTCAGAGGAAGACGGGAGACTGCACAGAGTTTGCCGATGTATTCGACGCAGTTGCGACGCACCTCGGATGGAATTCCCGTATCAGGACCGGACTTGCGTACCACGCACCGTCGCAATCCTTTCGCCCCCACTCTTGGAATGAGATCGACATCGACGGTCGCTGGATTTCAGCAGATGCGAGCTGGGGACAATTTCCTGCGGATGCGACCCATGTACCATTCCCACGCGCAAATACCCTCGCCTTGTTAGCACAAGCGTCGAGTACGCGTTTCGAGGTTGTTGACCAACGATATCAAACGAATTGAGTCACACTCGCAACCGGTCATCGTTGCACTATACATTCAAGGAATCCCAAGATGAAATCTAGAGAAGTACGCCTTGTCAGTCGTCCCGTTGGTATGCCGAAACCCGACGACTTCACAGTTGTGGAAATCGACTTGCCTGAACCAGGCGAAGGCGAAATCGCAGTCAAGAACGTCAGTCTCACAGTCGATCCTTACATGCGCGGACGCATGGTTGACCGCAAGTCCTATGTCGCAGGATTCGACCTATCAGAAACACTGACGGGTGGTGCTATTGGTCGCATAGAAGCTTCAAATGACCCTAACTTTGCCCCTGGGGACTATGTCGAGTCAAGCTGGGGTTGGCGCGAGGCATGGGTCAATTCAACGCGTGGTGTCAGAAAACTTGGCGAGTTAAAAGCTCCCGCGTCTGCATATCTTGGAATACTTGGTATGCCAGGTATGACGGCGTATGTGGGTTTGTTAGACGTCGGGCAACTCAAAGAAGGCGAAACCGTATTCGTGTCCGGCGCCGCAGGTGCCGTCGGTAGTGCGGTCGGTCAAATCGCCAAGATCAAGAACTGTACCGCTATCGGTAGTGCCGGTGGACCAGAGAAAGTGAGTCACTTAGTCGACGATTTAGGGTTCGATCACGGGATCGACTATCGCGAAGGTAACCTCACTCAGCAAATCATGAAGTGTGCGCCGCAAGGATTGGATGTCTACTTCGACAATGTCGGCGGCGACCACCTTGAAGCGGCATTGAACTGCATGCGACCCAATGGTCGGCTCCCTCTCTGCGGTGCAATCTCGCAATATAACGCGACTGCTCCCGCACCAGGGCCGCGCAATCTAGCGATCGCGATCGGATCACAACTGATGCTCAAAGGTTTTATCGTGTCGAACTACAACCACCTTCGAGACGACTTCATGCGTGACATGACGGATTGGGTGTTGAGCGGACAACTCAAGTACCGTGAGACCATCTTTGATGGGATCGACAACATGGCCGAGGCTTTCATCGGTCTGTTCACTGGTGCGAATACTGGAAAGATGATCGTAAATCTCGAATGAGCGTATCGAAAGACTGAGTTTTTGCGAAATTTCCTAACAGGCTTACACCACCTAACAGGAATCCCGCAGAGTCCTATCTCAGTCTTTCTAAGATTGCCGCCAAATTAGCCGGGGAGGTCAGTATCTGACCAACCCGTCCCGATCTGAGTCCTCGCTACACGGAGCGTTCTGTGATGTGCGGATCCCGAGTCGTTTAGGTAGAGAGATTCTCGATTAACCGTCATGAAAGCTGAAGTGCCGACACGCGACCAGCCAGCACGACACACGATTGTCCGGCTTACACGCGGACACCGTCTGCGTTATACCGCAGCGGCTCTGCTCTCGACCTCCGGTGCATTGCTCATGCTACTTGTGCCGTTGATCGGTAAACATGCACTAAATGTCATTGAACAGCGCGATTTCGCCTTCGCCAATGATCTGCTTCTCGTGGTCTCTGCTTGGTTCGGGATCGCGGAAGCGCTCTTGCCTTATCTAATCGTTTCCGCGATCGCTGGTGTAGGGATTACGGTACTTTCAATGACCTGCCAGTTCGGTCGCGATCGCCTATCTGCAGTTGCTTCGGAAGGGATTTCCCTACGACTACGCGAAACGCTCTACGATCGGTTGCACCACATACCGATGAAGTTCTTTGACGAGTCGGAAACTGGCGATCTCGTGCAACGTTGCTCCTCTGACATTGAAACGGTTCGAGTGTTCATGCACAGTGATGTCGATGAAGCAGGGCGAATGTTGCTCTTTTTAACGGGCATGATCCCTGTGTTGTTTTGGCACAACGCGTCGCTGGCTTGGTTCACGTTCTTATTGATTCCAGTACTGTTTTTCAGTTCGTTCTTCTTTTTTAAGAGCGTCACCAAGCTCTTCAAAATCACTGACGAATCCGAAGGCGCGCTGACCGCCGTCATCCAAGAAAACCTAACCGGTATCCGAGTAGTTAGAGCGTTCGCACGCCATGACTACGAGGAGAGTCGATTCGAAAAGCGCAATCGTGCGTTCCGTGACAACTATGTTCGACTCAACAAGATCATGGCGATTTACTGGGGAGGCACCGACGTCTTTGCAATGATGCAAATTGGTGTGGTCTTGTTTATCGGTGCTTATTTCTATCTCCAAGGGAAGATAAACATCGGCGAGCTATTCCTCTTTCTGATGTATGTCTCCCACGTTGTCTGGCGGATCAGACACGTCGGGCGACTCATCGCAGACGGAGGTAAAGCGGTTGTAGCAATACGTCGCATTAACCATATCCTGAACACGACCGCCGAACAAGAACAACCGGAACCCAGCATCGCCAGACTGAACGGTGAGATTGAGTTAGAAAACGTCACGATTCGTTTCGCTGGCGAGAAAGATGCACTCGACAACGTCTCGGTACGCATCCATGCAGGGGAGACCATCGGCATCGTCGGTGCACCGGGTTCAGGGAAATCGACGATGCTTCGTGCCTTACTTCGAGTTCATGAACTGACGAACGGTCGCATACTCGTGGACGGTCTTGATATTGAATCCATCAATCGGAAATGGTTGCGTAATAACATCGGAGTAGTCCTGCAGGAACCGTTCCTCTACTCTCGTTCCGTACGAGACAACCTCCGTGTCGGCAAACAGGATGCAACCGATGCAGAGCTCTTCGATGCGGCAAGCGAAGCTGCGCTACACAGTTCAATCGAAGACTTCAGCGACGGCTACGAGTCGATGATTGGTGAACGTGGCGTGACACTCTCTGGTGGTCAGCGACAACGCCTCGCACTCGCGCGTGCACTGCTGAAAGAGCCACCCATACTGATCCTCGACGACGCTCTATCAGCAGTCGATACGAATACTGAAAATCAGATATTGGACAGCCTTGAAGCAAGACACGGCAAACACACCACCCTGATCGTTGCTCATCGATTGTCGACGCTACGCAGCGTTGATCGGATCCTTGTCTTTGCTCACGGTCAGCTTGTTCAAGTCGGTTCGCACGACGAACTTTCAACACGTCCGGGTCCTTACCACGAACTCTGTCAACTCCAGGATCTAATGGATCAATCCATCAAGCTCGAGTCGCTCGGTCATGTCTGATCTCCTTCTCGAAGACGAACAATTCGATCCGACCGCAGCACCCGCCGTTGATTGGGGTCTCTGGCGACAGCTCTTCCGGTACATCACACCGTACAAGCGCGAGCTCGTGTTCTTGATAGTGGCGGCCATCATCACTGGCGTCTTAGAACCTGTATACGCGCTTATCGCTAAGTGGCTTCTTGATGACATCGTCGCGAATGGTGCCGATGCCGCCATCATGATGTGGGGCGTGATCTTCGTGGTCATGGTCTTGGCGTTAGCAGGATCCGTCGGTTTCTTTCTCTACTTCACGAACAAGCTGCGCGTCTATGCCAGTTACGACTTACGGATCGACGCGTTTCGAAATCTACAGAAGCAATCGTTTGCGTACTTCGACAAGCGACCTGTAGGGTGGCTCGTCGCGCGAATGACATCGGATTGCGAGCGGTTAACCAACATCCTGTGTTGGGCGCTACTCGACATCATTTGGGGTATGACGATGGTCCTCGCTACAAGCTTTGCTTTGGCTTGGTTGAGCTGGAAGATCACTCTCGTCATGTTGTTGGTCATGCCATTCATCTTCTGGGTGTCCAAAAAGTTCCAACGTTCGATTCTTGGTTCCGCGCGCGAAGTTCGAGCGACAAACTCTCGAATCACTGGTTCGTTCAACGAAGGCATCATGGGAATGGAAACCAGCAAGGTCTTCGTCCAGGAACGCGCCAATGCTCGGAAATTCGGCTCGCAAACGCGTCAGATGTTCAAGGCATCGGTACGGAACTTAACACTCGCCGCGATTTACGTTCCAATCATCGTCACTGCTAGCAGTGTCTCCTATGGATTGGCGCTCGCCTATGGTGGGTCTGAGATGTTGGCTGGCAGTATCGCCGTTACAACATTGATTACCTTCATGATGCTCGTAACGCACTTCTTCGAGCCGTTCGAGCTCGTTGGTTCGTGGTTTGCGGAGCTGCAGATGGCTCAAGCAAGCGCAGAACGCCTACTCAACATCATCGAAGCAGAACCTGAAATCTCAGATTCATCATCGGTACGGGAAGCTATCGAAGTTCATCGCGATGCTGATTCATCGGGCGCAGTTGCATTCGACGGCGGTGCGAGCACGATCGACAAGATTGAACTAACTGACCTGTGTTTTGGGTACGACGCCAATCGACTTGTGCTTAGCGACATCAATCTCAAGATCGAGCGCGGTCAAACAATTGCTTTCGTCGGTCCGACAGGTGGCGGCAAGACGACACTCGTCAATGTCATCTGTCGCTTCTATGAACCAACACGAGGCGGTGTCTATTTCGATGGCGTTGACTATCGGAACCGTAGTCAGCATTGGCTCCACTCCAATCTTGGTATCGTATTGCAACAAGCTCACGTCTTCAGTGGTACCGTTAGGGACAACATTCGTTACGGCAAACTCGAAGCGACCGACGCGGAAGTGGAAGCTGCAGCTAAGTTAGCTGAAGCCCATGAATTCATTTCGGAACTCGAGCATGGCTATGACACCGAAGTTGGTGAAGGTGGAAATCGACTCTCGGCGGGTGAAAAGCAATTGTTGTCTTTTGCGCGGGCGATTTTGGCCGATCCGCAAATCCTTGTGTTGGACGAAGCCACGAGTTCAGTCGATACCGAAACGGAGCAAAGGATTCAACACGGCATCGAACGCATGTTGAGCGGTCGAATTAGCTTCATCATCGCGCACCGCTTGACGACGATACGTAACGCCGATCGAATCGTGTTTATCGATGACGGGCGGATTGTCGAAGCAGGATCCCACGAAGAACTCTTGCAGTCACGAGGGCGATATTTCGATCTTTACACGCAGCAGAGCATGGATCAATCTTTCCGCGCCGCTTGGAAGCACGAATCGCTCTCAGCACCTTAAATGAAATCCGCTCGCTACTGCATATCATCTATCGCACATTCGGTTAATAGTTACTAGCTTCGCGTGGAATCTAAGGAAATCGCCCTTCGTCTAGCACCGCTCTTCGCGGAAATGGACAAGCAATGCATGGTGACTGACCACTTGATCGACAAAGATCAATGGCGTCTGTTTCTAACCACGATGTGGAGCAACCTCGTGATGGAACCCGAGAACCTGGAATTGGCAGAGGCAGACCTTGAGGACGCATACAAAGTCATCGAAGGCGTAGCGGAAGACCGGCTAGGTGGGAAAGATGCACTCGTTGACGCGTTTCGATTTCTTACGACTAAGGACGGGGAACGCTGTATGGCGAAGGCGAAGCTGCGTAAGAGCCACAAAGACATGCTGCTTTACTTCGCTTCGATGATGGTTGATCCCGAGCGACACAAGCAATACATGGAAGAAATCCGCGATTCGAATTAGTCTACCGCATAAACTGCACCAAATATGGAACTAATCAAACCACAAGAACTCGAAAACGACGATTTCGATTGGACCGGTCGTGCACGTCATTCCGACGTATGGGAAATGCTTGTGGCCGCGCGAGCAGGAAACGTCAATGAGCTGAAGAAACTGCTCGATCGCAATCCGGAACTAGTCAATTGCCAGTACTGGTACGTCTCGCCCCTCCACTTCGCAGTTCGTGAAGGACATATTGAAGCGGCCAAACTGCTTGTTGAACAGGGAGCCGACTTAACGCAGCAAACACTTTATGGTCAAGAGACTTTTCTACAGGTAGCCACCGACCGCGGTCACGATAAACTCGCCGAATACTTGCACGGACTGGCTCGTGAGCACTTGGCGTCTGAAGGTGACTCGCATCCGATCCATACCGCAAGCAAGAACGGCGATTTAGTCTCAGTTACGCAGCTGCTTGATGTCGACCCTACGCTCGCGAATCGAGGGGACGGATTTGGTCGACGGCCGATTCACTTCGCTGTCGAAAGCAAAAACCACGAATTGATCGAGCTACTTCTAGCACGCGGTGCGGATATTGATACACCAGGGTTCTCCAGCGATAGTCGAATTGGCGGATCTGGCTTTAGACCCATCGCCTCCGCGCTTTGGAAGCACTCGGTTTGGTCGCAAACCAATGACTATGAAACCGTACAGCTCCTTTTAAAACACGGTGCTGATTACTCTGTGACCATAGCCGCTGCGCTCGGAGACGAGGATCGGGTACGCGAGTTACTTTCTAATGAGCGGTCGCTATGTGACCATCAAGAGCCTGGCGGAAAACGCGCAATATCAGCTGCAGCGGAACGAAATTACGTTGATATCGTCAATATATTGCTTGAAGCGGGTGCTAACCCGAATCTTGAAGAAGGTGAAAACTGTCCGAAGGGATTCGCGCTTTGGGCAGCATCACACTTCGGGTATTTTGAAATCGCCGAAAGCCTGCTCGCCGCAGGAGCGGATCCGAACGCCTATGTTGAGTCATCCGGTAATCCCACCGAATCCGCGTTCAATCGCGAGATGCGGGAATTGTTGTATCGACACGGCGGTACAGTCGGTTTCGCGCAATTCTTCCACGAAAATAACGTCGACGTCATTGCGGCGGCGCTGCAAAACTCACCAGATCGCTTCCAGACCTCGTTAGCAGTAGAAGGCTTTACTCACTCAGTCAGTAATAGCTACTCAACACTGGTTCACATGATGCTCAACGCCGGGATTCGTGTACCACCCGTGGTGACCTACTGTCAGAGCTATCTCTGGTGGGATCTCGAGTTATGTGAACTATTGCTCCAACACGAGATGGACCCCAATCTGCCGAATTGGCAATCAATACGCCCGCTTCATCATATGGCGCAGAAAAACAACGTGGATGGCGCAAAATTGATGGTGAAGTACGGCGCGGACCCTAGCTTGATCGACGAGGAGTACCGTACAACGCCGTTGGGATGGGCGGCGATGTTTGGTTCGTTGGACTACGCGAAATACCTACTTGATCAATTTCCGGATCGTAGCGTTCACGAACCCTCAGAGATGCCAGATTGGGCACGGCCACTCGCATGGGCAAAGCGACGCGGTCACGAAGAATTAATCGAAATCCTTAGCTAATTCGATCTCATCCTCTGGTTTTTCGAATCTAGACGATTTTGTAGCGTAGCATCACGCGACTATCGTCACGCAGTCCCTCGCGGAATCGTGGGCCCCAGACACCCCACTCGTCAGAGTATTTCTTCCCCATGGTCGTTAGCACGGTATCTTGTGCACTCGCATCGTCTTCGATCGTACCTTCGAGCATGAGTTCCGGAGCTGACCGGTAGCTGTCTCCCGCGCGTTTCCAAAGACCGAACTCGCCGACCCAGATTCTTGCCGACGTCAATCCCTGCCGTATCGCATTAGCTCGCCAAGCGTCATATTGGGTAACCACGTATACATGCGCGTCACCATCGTACGAAAACCAAATCTCGCCTTTGCACTCACTCTCGTTGCCATCAGACTTTATTGGCGTGAGATAAATTAATCGTGAATTAGTGAGTGCTTCCTTCGTCGAATCGCTAGTCTCGCCTAGGACCGTCAAGAAGGGAACCAAACTAGCACCAAGTACGGTTTGTCGTCTAGTTAACATCGTTAAACTCCTGCATGTGACAGTGTCCGCTGTCGTCTATGTTTCGGAAGGGTCGTCCTGAAATAACGATTCAAAGAACCATTGGGCGCCAGCTGGTTCTTCGAGTAGTCGCTCCTGACGGTGAGTCAAAGAGAGGTTTTCAGGCGCAGTCACACGAGTGCGCGACCACGTCAACTGAGAAGCGCAATACTTGTAAAGTAGGGATCTCCGCTCGTGATCTGCTGACCAAGCCATTGTCCCGTGCGTGGTGGCCTCCGTAAAGAAAGTCACACTTCCTGCCGGTGCTTCAGGGCAAATTACCACATCGTCGAACTCCCCTTTGCGGATACAAGCGGGTAACTTGAAGTGACTGTTGTGACTTCCGGGGATGCAGCAAAGACCGCCTGTCTCTGGACCGGAGTCGGTCAAGTTAAATGCTGCAACCGCAAATCCGTGTAACGCTTGATGACCAGGTTGTGGGTAGTACTTGCCTGGTTCGGCTCGCGTAAATGGCTCGGACGCACCATAGTCTGAGTGGAGACGTCCACTCGGCATCCCTCGTCTCATACGCATACCGAAGATCCTGTCGAGACGAAACGCCTCGCCAAGCTGAAACCGCATGATCTGCATCGTCAGCGGATGATCCAGTAAATCAACGAACGGTTGTCCGTACGCCAAGAATCCAGGATTCGAGCGGTACGATCCACCCGCCATCCCGAATCGATAGTTGTCATATACGCCGAGACTCTTTTCCTGTGTCCGCTCTTGCCTATCCGACGGGAATTCCGGTAACGTGTCGTCTAGGATTCGATTGAGAGTAGCGACTTGCTCGTTACTCAAGACGTCCTCTACCACGAGGTAACCCTGTAGATCGTATAGGTATTGGTAGAGTTCAGCGATTTCCTCTTCACTCGCGGTGTTCAGATAGTCTACTGAGAGCTTCGCTTCGGCCATCTTTACGCCTCATTCATATGTAGAAGAATCATTTTGTTGTTCTCGTCATGGGGAATTAACCTACGCGTGACCGTATTTTCGCAGCAACTTGACTGTAATTTCTTTGAATCGCCCAATCGAGTGGCGTTTTACCGCTCTCGTCCCTCGCGTTAGGATCCGCTCCTGCTTCAAGCAGTACCTCGACAGTCTTAACTTCCTCACGCCACCACGCATTTGCAGCCATATGCAACGCAGTACGTTGAGTCGCTGAACGTGCGTTGACACTCGAACCACGCTTAAGCAGTAATTTTGCTGTATTTTCCAGACCTTCTCGGGCTGCGACCATTAGAGGTGTGACATCGTGGTCAGCGGTTTCACCTTCGGGTGACGATAACTTGAGTACCTTCTCGCTACATGGGACTGTGCGTATGTCGATGTCTGTCCCAAGTTCCAGCAGTTCTTTGATGACCTCCTCCCAACCGTAGGTACATGCCAAGTGCAGCGGGAACTCCCCCAACACACAAGGCGAATCAAGTTTCGCACCGGCGTTGACCAGCACACTCGTTAATTCGCGTGCATGCGCTGAATAGCCATGTGTTACCGCAAGGTGGAGAGGGCGCCACGGTCCTTCACCAAATGCCTCAGTCTCCCAAACAAAGAAACCGATGCGCGTCAACGATCTATTCGGGTCATCGCCTAGTTCGAGGAGTTTCCTAGTCGCGTCTACTTGAGCACTCAATAACGCCCAACCCAGTGGCGGGAGTTCATCGACCTCTTCCGATAGATCGGTTTTTTTCGATAACGCAACTATTCGATCAACCAAACCAAGTGCACATGCACTGTGCAGATCGCAATCGACACCGGCTGACAACATTTCGTGTGCAAGGTTTGCGTCATAGAGCGACGCGATCTGGAGCGACGAAAGTACGACGTCGTTACTTAAGCCAACGCCCGCTCTAGATTCCTGCTTTGACTCAAGTAGCTCTCCGGCGAGAGCGGACCAATCACGAGCCAAAGTGAAAGTCTGTTACTGCGAGAAGCGTGTCAGCTTGCGACCGCCGCTCGTTCGTTATGTTCCATCTCAGCAACGACATCAGTCATACCTTCCCACTCATCCCACATGTTGCACATGGCTTGCTTCGAGCGTTCCCACGGGTCGTTACCTTCCTCAAATTCCAGCCACTCACCACGTTGTCCTCGATCGGGATGATCCGTCACGCCATTTACAACAACGTTCGGTTGACGCTTTTTATTTCGAATTCGAAAGATGATGTTCTTACGTGTCTCCGTACCTCGTTCGTTGCGAGTGCCGGAGTGCGGGATGTGATACATCGCGATGCATGCATCGCCTTTGTCCATCAAGATCTGTGTCGGACGCGGCCAACGCCGACCATCCGGCGTTGTCTCAGAAGTCTCATCAGTGAACTTTTCGAAGATCTCCGGCGGGAGATAGTTCATACCGCAGCGATTTGGACATTCGTGATTCAATCGAGGCCAGCCCGGACCTTCTGGTCCTAGGTGACCATTCGTTTCGTACTGCCAGCGAAAGAACTTCTCGATATCGTGGTGTGCACCTTTGAGCAGACAGGTCTGACCTCGACCTTCTTCGGTTTGGTCATTGAGACAAACAAAGACAAAGGCAGTGAAACTCCCTAATCCAAGAGTCATATTCGGATCTTCGAACAAAGGCACCATGTTGTGACCCATTACTTCGGGTGAGCGACCTAGATCGCCTTTCGGACCTGACGCGAAATGGCGAAGGTAGATTTCCTCTGGAGTCCCTTCCTGAACCTCCTGAGGCGCAGCGATCGTGATATTGCCATCCATGTGGACGCCGGCACCGTAGTACGGCATATCGACATCCCGATATCCCATGTTGGTGAACCGACCAGATGCTTGAGCAGGATAGGAAATACCAGTCTGGCATACGCTTGGCGGATCGAAAGAACCCATGACTTCGTGCAATACCGGCGTGATATCCGATTTATTCACGAGATCGGTCATAACTGGGTCATTACCGAGGTAGTGACCACGCTTCGGCAGTTTTAGCGCGGCGAGCGCATTGTTTACCAGTTCGTCGGAAACCGCATTTTTTACGACAATGAAGCCGTCGCGATACAGCGATTTCTTATCTTCGATTGAAAGGTGCCGAGGTTGTGTAGTCATCGATGTGTCCGTTTTATCTCAAGTCGAGATCAAATCCACAATGCGAACGGATTTTATGAGTTGCACCGGATACCTTCGTGCTGCCAGCGATAGTGAACTTCAGGTTTTGCATTCAACATGGGTGCCACAGCATCGTCCTTATTTCGCCGAACTCACGGCGAAGCTTGTCCCATTTTTCACCGCCATCCTGCGACCGATAGATCTGACCGAGATTCGTACAACAGAACAGCAAATTCGCGTCGGCCGCGTTATCAGCTACCATCCAAGGCGTCGAATTAACGCTACCTGGAAGATTGCAATCCTCCCACGTGGCTCCCCAATCTCTACTCCTCAAGAGTCGTCCTGTTGAACCAGGAGGACCGTCGCCATTGCAGAGAAACACGGTGCCGTCGTAGTCCGCCTTCGGTTTGATACCGCGTGTGTATTGCCACGGGGACTCGAGTTCACGCCATTCCCATGTAGCCGCATCATCAAAAGACTCATATAGTCCAAGAGCCGTCGCAGTCAGTAGTTTTCGCTTGCCGTTAACTTCGGCAATCGCAATGTCGTGAATGTCCAGGAAACGAAATCCTTCTTCTGAACGTTCCCATGTGTTGCCGTTATCGCGTGAACGATGAACCGCATCAATCTCTGCGCTTGCCCAGATCGTCGCGTCGTCGACCGGGTCGAAACGAATGCGCGTGATGCGAGGCTTGCCAATCGGGCATTCATCCACGAGCTGGATCGGCAACTGCTCCCAGGTAGCACCAGCATCATCCGAACGGTAGATCGCACCGGGGTTCGTGCCGATAAAAAGTTGATTGGGGTTCGAAACGCCTTGTGTCACTGACCAAATCTGCTTACCGTCACCAGGAGACGGCACATGTCGACCTTTGCCTTCTTCGTCTTGACGTAGCAAACCGATGTCCGTTCCCGCCCACACGACACCAGGTTCGGCCGCGTGTGACGAAAGCGCCCATGTGCGCATCTCGACGGGAAGTCCTTCGAATGCGAACCGCCACGAATCACCTAAATCGTCACTACGCCAGACTCCCCAACCTACGGTGCCAGCGTATACGGAAACGTCCATTACCACTCCTTCAAGTCTTTGTGGACTTAATTGTGTTTATTAGCTTCTTCGATTGACCTATCCAACCGGCACGTTTCAATTGACACACTCAGGGAGTGTCTCGTGTAGTCTTGACTCGATCACGCGGTGAAGAAGGCGATTGTCGTCCACAGCACGCCAGCAAGGACCGCCGCGACAGTCGCCTGTGGAATCTGTGTTCGAACATGATCCATTAAGTCGCATCCGGTGCATACAGAACTGAGAACCGTCGTGTCAGATATTGGTGAGCATTGATCCCCGTATACGCTGCCATCCATCACGGCCGCGAAACACAGCGTCATGTAGAGGTATGGATGGGAAAGATCTGCACCTTCCGCAATCGCCCATGCGAGCGGCATTGCCAACGGAAACGCCACTGCATAGGTACCCCAGCTGGACCCCGTAGAAAACGCGATCGTCATGGTCATGATCTGCAATATCACTGGCAACAAGAAGTACGGAAGTGCGTCACCTAGAAGGTCAACCAAGTACGCGCCGCCGCCCGTGATCTGACTCACAGCACCAATCGTTAAGGCGAGTAAAAGAATCACTGACCCCATTACTACGCCTTTGAATCCAGTTTCATAGCCTTGAATCAGCTCTCGTAATGACATCCCTTTCGCGAGCGCCACTACCGAAGCAAACAGCAACGCAGCGCCAAACGCCCAATGTACTTCAGGTGATCCAAATGCAATGAAAGTACCGATTGCAACTCCGATCAAGATCGCTAAAGGTAAAACGAACTCAAGCAGATTCGGCTTGTAGTTCTCAGGTACGTCGCTGTGTTGAAGCTCCTTGGACGCGAGTACTTGAGCTGCGGGTGAATCAAGTTCGTTACGCGTTCGTGCTCTATGTATCGCCTCCTTCAATTCCTTATTCAAGTAGAGTGGTTTTTCAACGCTTACCAGAAACGTGCCTAGGACGGCGAAGATTGCATAAAAGCAGAAAGGTACACTCGAAAAGAAGAAGGTAATACGATCTGCTTCTGTGGCCAAGAATGAAACCCCGGCGACGAAGATAAACGCTTGAACATAGCCAGGCCACGCGTTAAACGCCAACTGAGACGCGATCGGCGAAGCGGTCGAATCAACTATGTAGGCTAGCTCTTCATGGCTAATTCGTTCCTGATCTGCGATGGGTTTTACGGTAGTGCCAACAAGCACCGTGCTGACCGTGCCTCCTTGAAAGAAAATCACGCCTAATCCCCACGCGACGAGCTTCGCCGTTCTTGGACCCCGAACAAATCGGTCAGTGACGTATTGCGCAAACGCTTGCGCCGCACCAGTCCGTGACCAAACTCCCATTAACCCGCCGAGTAGCCATAGATACAGCACTAAAACACTCGCTGCAGCGGTTGTGCCTAAATGCTCTATAACGACCGCACCAAAAATGTCGTATTCCGTGAGGATGAACGCACCCGACACGATACCGCCAAGCAACGCCGTGATCGGCTCGCGTGTAACCCAGCACAACAACACAGCAACCAACGCAGGCAATAAGGACCAGAATCCCCAGTGTCTCGAGACAACGTATTGCCAGTACGACTTCGATCCGCCATCGTCCGTCCGTACCACAAACTCCTCGTCGATACCCGGATCTTCAGCCATGTTTTTTGCACGATCTGGGTGCAGCAAGGCATTCGCATACGGCGTGAAGGAAACGTATCGTGGGGCTTCTCGGAATATGTAGAACAGTTGGTTGTTGGCGTCCCTTTGAACGTCCAATTCGATTTCTTCAACGTTCCATATAGGACTTACAAACCTTCCAACGAGGACAGAGAGGACCAGCAAACCGAGAAGCAGTCCGAACTTCCAAGCTCCTTCTCTAAGTTTGAGTATTTCCATGACATCGACCGACTGTGAATCTAGCTATTGTCTCCAAAGGGTATGGTCTTTGCGTCATAAGAATGGGGTCTAAGCGGGTTGGCTCAGGTTAACCATTCGATTCGACTCTCAGATTCAGCTCGCGAGTAACAAAGAGACCGTTCTGACCGTCGGTATTGGTGTAAACCAAATTTCAATATGCCGTGTTAAATAGTGAAATCCACGGTGAAGGCCGCGGTACTAGCTACGACGTTACCTAACTACATAGAACCGATAAGACGAAGTAACCCACAACATGCTCAGATTTTTACGCAGTAAATTACCTCGTCGTCATAGAGTCGTCCGCCATTGGTCCATCAAGCCTTTCGCGCATCTTCTAAACCACCCACGTCACTGGCACATCCATCGGCTAGGTGTCTCGCGCGGCATCTTCATCGGCCTTATCTGCGCTTGGAATCCAATCCCGGGCACCCAAATGATCCTCGCTGCTCTTTGGGCGGCAATCGCGAAAGCAAATATCCCTAGCGCTGTCGCCGCTACCTGGGTAATCAATCTATTTACTTTCTTCCCGTTCTTCTACGCAGCGTTTTGGCTTGGCGACCGAACAATGTCTCTGTTGCTACCTTTTTGGGAGAGTGTCCCATTTAGCCTTGATGGGATTTGGAGCAGCGAAAGCGCACTTATTCCTACGCTCTTGGGAAGCTTGGTTTGCGCCCTGGCTACTGCTTACATGGGCTATTCAATTACGAAGTATCTATGGCGTCGACATATTCTCGCAAAGCGAGCAAGGCAACTACGCTTACGTGCCACCTAACGGATTACGTTCGGTTAGACCGCACGATTCAGCGCATACACTGGACTCTCGATCAATGCAAGACGCAACGGTCTGACGAGTGCGAAACCGCCGAGAATTACCGCAATCGCAACTGCACCAATGACATCTAATGCGTCAATGCGAGACGGCAGTTCGTCAAACGCCGATTGCTCAAGAATGCTGACACCAAGTAATTCGTCGAATGTATCGAAAATCACGTTGATGTTCTCAGCAATCAGAAAACCCAACAACAGACCAAGCGCGATTCCTGTAAGGGCGATCAAGCAGCCTTGTATTGCAAACGCGCCGAGCAATTGACGCCTCGACGCCCCGATGGTCGCGAGAATCGCAATGTCTGAGCGCTTGACATTAATCAGCATCGCTTGTCCAGCGATGATGTTGAACGAAGCGAGCATTAAGACGAGTGTCATGAGAATGTACATCGCACTTCGCTCCAACTGGTACGCTCGAAACGCTTCTCCGTATTCATCGACCCATGTCACAACGTTCGGGTCGTCTGCAAAAACGTCGGCAACCTTGAATGGATCTTGCACGGAGACATTCCATCCGAGTTTCCCAGTTTTCTGTAATGGCGTTCCAATAATCGACTGAATGTCAACGAATGCTGATCCGCCGTCTACTTCGGTCGTGAATCGAAACAAACCAGAGATTTCAAACGCTGCGGTGTGGGTCTTGAGACCCGTTGGAGCCGGAGCGACGAATGTGAGATCGATGCGATCACCGGCCGTCAAGCCGAGTCTTGATGCGAGATCAAACGAAAGCGCGACCTGATTTGAGGGTCCATCCGAAACCATCTCTCCGCGAACGAATTTGAGTTTCTCCGCTGCACCCGCGTCAAGGTCAAGACCGATCAAATCAATGGTGATCGGCACGCCGTCGCCGCCACGCATGAACGACATACCGTGAAACTCTCGCTGCACGTTCGTGACATCCGTTCTCGATTTGATGGTTTCGATCTGCGTGTCATCGAGGAGGTCCGAAGCAACGAAGGCATGCGGCACAACGCGTAACAGCCGTTCACGACGCTCGTCCGTAAGACCGTTGAAGACACTTGCAACAACGATCATCAACATGATGCCAAGTGCGAGCCCGACGATCGAAATCGTGTTCACAAGCTTTGAGAAACCGGAGGCGCCAACGAAGAGATACCGCAATCCAACTTTGAACGTGAGAGAATCAAACATCGCCAACAAGGTGACCTGCGCTCAATCGTACTGTCCGATGGGCATACACACTGCTCCCCTCGTCGTGCGAGACGATCACGAACGCTGTTCCCCTCGTCTCACTGACTGACTGGATAAGCTCCATGACCCGACTGGCACTATCTGCATCCAAACTACCAGTAGGCTCGTCCGCGAGTACAACCTGAGGATCGCCAACCACTGCTCGAGCGACAGCAACGCGAAGACGCTCGCCTCCAGATAGTTGCTTCGGCAAGTGTTCCATGCGTTCGTCGAGCTCGATCTCACGCAACAGTTCTGTGGCTTTGGATTTAGCACGCTTCGTCGAATCTCCGCGAATTAGTAATGGCATCGCGACGTTTTCGAGCGCGGTAAACTCGGGTAACAAATGGTGAAATTGATACACGAATCCCAAAGCGCGATTACGCACGAGAGCGCGTTCTTTACTAGAACATTCAGTCAGATTCGTATCACCAACCCAAACTTCTCCTGCGTCCGCATCAAGCAATCCGGCCAAGATATGCAATAGCGTGCTCTTACCAGACCCGGATCGCCCGAACACGCAAACTCTCTCCCCGGCTGTGATCGCCAGATCGATTCCCTGCAAAACGGGAAGGCTCTGGCGACCATCGTCAAATGTCTTCGTAATCCCTTTTCCAACGAGGACATCACTCATCGCGTAATACCTCAGATGGAGCTAATTGCGTCGCTCGCCAAGCCGGATATAGTGATCCGACCGTGACCATCAACACAGTCAAACCCACCACGCGCATCACGTCCGACAGCTGAAGCACGACGCTCAGTTGGTGTAACGCGAATCCATCGCGGAGCGATACACCGATGAGTTGTGTAAGGAGCCCATGTAACGTCGGCAAAGCCAGCCCGATCAACCATGCCAGCACAACGCACAAGATAAGACTGATGAGTGCAATCACCCATGCGGTCGCAATGAACGAGATCAGCACTGTTGACGTACTACCTCCTAACGTCCGCAAAACGGCGACGTCCGCTCGCCGACTATGTACGAGCATGACCATGTTTGACACTAGATTGAATGTGGCAACGGCGACTAGCATGGACAAGAGCAAGAACAGCAGATTTTTGAAGCGTTGCAGGAAATTGAAGAGTGCACCAAAGAGGTCTTGCCAGGTTGCCGCGAATAGATCAGGTTCATTCGCCGCAACGTAGATTGGAAAGAACACGCTCGATACCTCCAGAGGGTTGGCTAGTCTGAAGAAAGCTGCATTAGCCTGCTTCGACATCTGCAGTATGCGACGTGCGTCCTCGCGGTTTATGTAGGCGACCATCGAATCCAGACTGGTCTGGGATTCCGCTAATCCCGCGACGAGGAAGCGCTTCTGACGCGGCATGTAGCCAAATGGCGAAATCCCCTCAGCGGCAAGCGTCACTAGAACACTATCCCCTACGTCAGCTTTGAGTTCGCGTGCCAAGCCAGTTCCTAACAGAATCAAAAACAGACCAGGTTTCAGCTTTTCCCACATCACGTCGCGGACGGGATTCGCGGTCGTTATGAATTCGCTCATACCGTCGGGCTCAACGCCGATAAATTGCGCTCTCTGTACGGCTTCCGACGTACTGACGAGCCCACTCGACTGTACAACCATCGTCGTTGCTGTGACGGCAGGCACTGAAGAAGCAACTCGTGCACCTAATTCGGCATCGAGGCCATTCGGATTAGATAACGTTATGTGAGGTATGAGACCCAATACGTTTTGGTTAAGGTCACGCTGGAAACCCGCAACAATTCCTTGAACCACCAGAAGTGTCGTGATAGAGACGATGAGTCCGAGCATCGATGTTTTGGTCACGAACATCAACGCCACGTCTCTGGTGAGTAAGTAACGCCAGCTGAGTAGGACAGAAAGCGGATGAAATAACGCGCGCGTCATTTACCGCTCGAGAACTGACAAGACTTCATTTCAATGACTATCTAAATTCCGTATCTACAACGCTTCGAACGCGGTTTCGAAGTCACCAAAACGATGAATGATCAGTTCACCTGTCGATGACTCTTCAACTAGCATCGCTGATAGTCGCCAACGACTAATCAGATCCGCGCTAGCCTCAAGTCCCTTTACCGCTAATGCAGTCGCCCAAGCATCTGCCGTCGTTGCCTCTTCGGTATATACCGAAGCCAATAGGATTTCGTGATCGACGGGTCTCCCACTAATCGGATCCATCAAATGGCTCAATTGTTCGCCATCGATGGTCTTTACATTGCGGTATGTGCCCGACGTCGCGACCGCGCCTGATCCGCGTTCAAGATAACCTAGCACATCGTCTGGATCGTTCGGGTTCTCAATTCCGATCCGCCACAGCTCACCGAAGCGGTTCGTGCCGTTGACTCGCACCTCACCACCAATATCAACAAGGAAATTCTCGCACTCGAGTTTTAAAGTAAGCTCAGCTAGTCGATCTACAGCAAACCCTTTCGCAATCGCCGAGTAATCAATACGCGTGTCGACTAGGTTTTTTCTAATCGCGGGTGGCATTTCGCGGATTTCAATATGGTTCAGACCGGTCCGCATTCGCAAACTCACGACCTCCTCTGCACTTGGTGGAGCGTCAAGATCGGTCGCGCCGAATCCCCAACGTTCGACAACCGGACCAACGGTAGGATCGAACGCACCTTGACTAGCAACGAAAATGCGTCGCGCATGTGACGTAACTGCGAGAAAATCAGGCGAGACCGAAATCCAGTTCTCACTCGTGTCTGAGTTAACTTTCGAGATCTCCGAATCGTCCCGATACGTTGAGAAAATCAGCGTCAAGCGATCGAGTTCTTGAGTAATCTCGGACTCATCCAGCGATTGATCACATACCGTTTCGACACGGAAATATGTACCCATCGTTGAACCTGTGATAACCCGGTTATCACGAGGTGCGCATGACGAAACGAGCAGAGCGAACGTCACCAACAGAAACGCATTTCGGTAGATGCGCTTCTCGTGTAAGTGAACGACTACGCTCTCGACACGACGTCCAGAAGAACTATACACAAAAACAGTCTTACCGGTTCCCACTAAAGCTAACTTTATGATTGCGCGTCGTCGCTCGGCGACCTAAGCACACCGAATAGCTCGTTACTAACTCTAGGAGAATTCATGGACAATCGCTTGTTGTTTCCCGCAGTCGTGGCTGCGGCGCTCCTCGGGTGGCTAATCGCCATGGTATTCGGCGATGTGACATGGTTGAACGAGACAGCGGAACTGCTGAAGTCCATCTTCCTGTCAGCCCTCCGTGCTATCGTCGCCCCGCTCATTTTCTTTTCTTTGATTTCTGGAATTCTCCGACTCGGTGATACTACTGAGCTTGGTCGCATCGGCGGCACCACGGTTCTTTACTACCTTTCGACCACCAGCATTGCTATCGTGCTCGGATTGATCAGTGTGTTTCTGATTCATCCATGGACCTACACCGAAGCAGTGACGGCTTTACCAACTTCCGATACTGAACTCAGTTTACTTGGCGACTCATCCGCAGGAATCGCCGGCATATTGGCGGGCGTTGTCAAGAGCACATTAATCAACCCGATTTCCGCGCTCGCACAAACCAACATTCTCGCTATTGTGGTGAATGCGCTCGTTATTGGACTCGCGCTTCTAATGATGACATCGAAGGAGAGTGGTGTTCGCCGAGGCGTAGCGACCATCACCGACGCACTGTTCAAGATCACTGGTTGGATTATTTGGACCGTACCCATCGGTGTACTCGGCATTGTCTACCAACTATCGATCGTGACCGACATGTCATTGGTCATGCAGTTGTTGAGTTTCTCCTTGCTGGTCATCGTCGTAACGCTTATCCACGCCATCATCGTGCTACCTTCGTTTGCCTATTTCCTCGGCAACATGCATCCCGCAACGTTCTTCAAACACGCAGCCCGACCCCTCGTGGTCGCTTTTACGACGGCATCAAGTGCCGCAACCGTACCGGTAACCTTACAGGCTGCGGAAAACCTCGGCATTCGCAAGTCAACATTCAGTTTCGTCGTGCCATTTGGTGCAACGGCGAATATGGACGGCAGCGCTCTATTTGAAGGGATTGCAGCAGTATTCATTGCTTACCTTTTTGGCATTGAACTCGGCGCTATTCAGATTGTCGTGATCTTTTTCGCAGCGATGGCAGCATCGATCGGAGCACCTGGGATTCCTAGTGGATCGATGGTTGGAATGCAGATGGTCCTAATTGCGGTTGGGCTACCCCTCGAAGCGATCGGGATTCTCTTAATTGTTGAACGACCGCTGGACATGATCCGAACCGCATGTAACGTTGAAGGCGACTTGGCTGGATGTACTGTCATCGATCGATTCGCGCATTTGTCATCTGAGGATACCGTCACCGTCGAACCCGAATCGGCGCAAGACACAGTGAACGCCTAGACCGTCTCAATAAAATCACGTCGAATTACGTTTTCTAACTCGGTATAAGGATTCCTATGCCCGAATTCTGCAAGGTCGACCAAAAAGACCACATCTTCACGGTAACCATCAACCGTCCAGAGCGACTGAATGCGCTCCACCCACCCGCCAACGCAGAACTCGGGGAGGTATTCGATGCCTTCGCTGCGGACGACGACATGTGGGTCGCGATCATCACGGGAGAAGGCCGCGGTTTTAGCGCGGGTAACGACCTTCGCTACCAAGCTGAAGGCGGTGAACGCGTAGCAACACCTCGAGGCTTTGGTGGTTTGACGTCGCGGTTCGATCTCACCAAACCAGTCATCGCTGCGGTTAACGGCGTATCGATGGGCGGCGGATTCGAAATCGCCCTAGCCTGTGATCTGATCATTGCCTCCGACCGCGCAGTGTTCGCACTACCCGAACCAAAGGTTGGTTTGGCCGCACTTGCTGGTGGACTGCAACGACTACCGCGCCAAATCGGCGTAAAACGTGCGCTCGGAATGATTCTGACGGGGCGTCATGTTTCCCCGGAAGAAGGCAAGGAACTTGGTTTCGTAAACGCCGTCGTGCCGCATGACGAACTGATGGCAGAGACCCATCGTTGGGTCGAAATGATCCTGGAATGTGCGCCGCTTTCTATTCGCGCAAGCAAGGATGTCGTCTATCAGAGTCTGTCGATGGATTCCCTTGAAGGTTCCATGCAGGTCCCGTATGACAGCGTTCGTGCGCTCTCGCGCAGTGAGGACTTTGTCGAAGGCCCACGCGCGTTCTCAGAGAAACGCCCGCCGAATTGGAAAGGTCGCTAGACCCTACAACTTTGCCCTGTCCATAACGGAAAAACTGCAGACTGCGTCCCTGCGTACGAATTGAAAACCACCGTGCTCTTGCGAGTTAGAGAGCATGCATAGGCACGCGGACGCATAACGAGATGTCGGCGCGGTTTCGCTGGGATTTCCCGTACGCCTCAAGACGAGCGCCGGTCATCGCGCGCAATGTGGTTGCGACTTCGCAGCCACTAGCATCCCAAGCGGGGATTCGCATCTTGCAGGATGGCGGTAACGCTGTCGACGCGATCCTCGCCTCTGCTATCACGTTAACGGTCGTCGAACCTTGTAATAACGGTGTCGGCAGCGACGCGTTCGTGCAGATCTTCGATGGTGACCGTCTGCACGGCTACACCGGATCTGGACGATCTCCGTCTGCATGGCAGCCGAGCCGATTCGCGAAATACGACGAAATGCCCAAGCAAGGTTGGGACGCAGTAACCGTTCCTGGCGCGGTCCAAACATGGGTAGATCTTCACGAGAAATTTGGTACCGTACCGTTCGAAGCGCTTTTTAAATCTGCGATTGAATACGCAAGCGATGGTTTTCACGTTGGTCATAAGACGGCACCACTCTGGCAACGAAGTGCTGAGATCTTTCGAGATTTTGAACCGTTCCAGAAGCACTTTTGTGTCGGCGGTCGAGCACCAAAGGCTGGCGAGCGGTACACAAGACCAGAACTAGCGGAAACGCTTCGCGACATCGCGTCGACGAGAGGTGAATCCTTCTATCGAGGTGCCTTAGCTCAAGCGATTGTCAATCAATCGACTGCCGAAGGTGGGTGCATGAACGTAAATGATCTAGCACAACATAAAGGAATATGGCAGGATCCACTCGCAATCGATTACAACGACGTACGCCTACACGAACTCCCACCGAGTGGTCAAGGACTAGCAGCCCTTATCGCGCTCGGCATTCTGCGGCACACGAACGTGGCGAATTTGCAACCTGATACAGCCGAGTGGGTCCATTTACAAATTGAAGCGATGAAGATCGCAATTCGGGCAGCGTTTGATCACATTGCTGACCTAGACACGATGGCCGATTACGTTACAACTGGAAAACTCCTC
Organism: Candidatus Azotimanducaceae bacterium; assembly: GCA_965220235.1. Lineage (GTDB taxonomy): Bacteria > Pseudomonadota > Gammaproteobacteria > Pseudomonadales > Azotimanducaceae > Bin55. The sequence continues at coordinate 2,351,826 of OZ244815.1, forward strand.
GACGAGGAGTCGTTGAAAAGAGCAGCATCGACCATTAGCGCGAAAGCAACCGATTTGCCGCCGCTTCAGCTGCCGGTAAGCCACGATACGGTATATCTGGCTACAGCTGATGCGTCCGGCATGATGGTGTCCTACATTCAGTCAAACTACATGGGGTTTGGCTCGGGTATCGTGATCGATGGTACTGGAATCGCGATGCAGAACCGTGGTGCTGGATTCGTCCTAACTCCAAATCACCCTAACCAGGTCGGGGGAGGTAAACGACCGTACCACACAATCATTCCAGGATTCGTCACGGATCTAAACGACGCGCCTCTCGCTGCCTTCGGGGTCATGGGTGGTCATATGCAGCATCAAGGTCACGTTCAAATGGTAAGTCGAATATTCGATCATCAGCAGAACCCCCAAGCGGCTTCCGACGCACCAAGATGGCACGTCACTCCAGAGTTCGACATCGTCCTAGAAAGAGGGTACGATCCTTCAGTAACCGCTGATCTCCACATCCGTGGACACAATGTAAGATCAGAAACAGAGGAAAACCTCTTCGGAGGCGCACAACTGATCTGTCGACTTGAAGACGGTTATTGCGCTGGGTCAGATCATCGTAAGGAAGGATGCGCCTTAGGGTTCTAGCAAGTACTCAATGCAGGTTTGGTCGCGTTCGACGATCTCAAAATCACAAAGAAGCACTAGGAACTAAATCAGATCTCCTGCTTGCAACTCCGCTATGAACTCGGTGTACGGTACGATGTCGATACTGCCGATTCGTCGTCTGTCATTTTCCGGGACGACTACGATCGCTCGTTTTGGTTTATAGTCATTGACGAAGGTGTTGATCGGCTTCAAATCACTTTGACGGCGCACACGAGACTTTACCTCAATCGCGACTTCACCAGAACCCAAAACAAAATCCACCTCGTACCCGGATTTTGTTCGCCAATATTGGATTTCGAAACGTCTTTCTAAGAGACTGCGTGCCATCCAAATTTCCATCAAAATGAAGTGCTCAAATGCCCTTCCAAACTCGCTGCTTCGTACCGACGAAACGCTTCGATCGCACAGTCTTCCAGCAACACCAACATCGAATAGATAGAACTTCGGCGCGTGAATGATCGTTTGACGACCAGTACTGGCAGTGAATGGATAGATTAGATACCCAACCAGCGTATCGACCAACATCTCGAAATAACTCCGAACTGTCTGATGATGTACACCACAGTCCTGTGCGATTGAACTGTAATTTAGTTGCTCTCCGTGACAGTACGCTAAAGCGTTGAAGAACCGAGAAAACGCAGAGACATCTCGTACATAGGCTTCGTTGTAGATTTCGGTCTCAAGGTAATTGCTCAAGTAGCTATCCAAGTTTCGTGGATTACGTTCTGTGTAGAAACGTGGGAGCAAGCCGTGGTTCAGAGCTCGGAGCAAACTAAATTCAGGTATCTCCATCATCGAGAGCGGAAACATCTGAAATCGCCATGCCCGTCCGCCTAGAAGGTTCACATCTGGTCGTTTGAGTTTACGGGCGCTAGACCCACAGAGAATAAAAGAGAGTCCTCTTAATTCGATCAATCGATGCACTTCGTTCAGAAGGCGGGGTACATTCTGAATCTCATCGATTACGACCGGGGTTTTCAGTTTTTCTTCCGGCAGTGCCGCCAACACCTCACCGAGTACTGTAGGACGTAGGGTGAATCGATTGATCTCGTCGAAATCTAACAGGTCGAAATAGACGGAACTTTCAAAATTCGATCGCAAGTACCTTGTTTTACCGGACTGCCGAGGACCCCAAAGAAACGCTGATTGACGCTCCGGCAGCTCGATTCTCAAGCATCGCTTGTAGCTTATGGCCAATTTACTGACAATTAGTTAAACTTTTAGATAATATATTATCAAAAAGTTTAATTTCCTGAGATCAAATTAGAATTTCGGTTGAATGCTTGTCTAACCCTCGTCGTGGCCAAAGTTTAGCTGCCATTGCACGAACTAGGGCAGAAATGAAATTTAGTGCTTCGTTTTACTGCCGATCCGTCGTCTCCAGTGACCACTTCGCGCCTGAGCAGCTCATAGAGCTGTGGGGTGGACCGTTTTAAGCTGGGGTCTGATGTACGATACGCGATGACATCGGGAGTTCACCGTCCAACGAGACAACCGTAAATGTAATCGAGCTGCCGTGCGGTCACTACGCGGGGTAGGAATGAAGCGTCGACGATGTCGTATGTTCACCAAACGATATGCGAGCCGACGATTTAATCCACCCCACGGACCCCTTTGGTCGACGCTTGCGGGAAATGGTCGAGGGCTATACGCTGAGTAGCCGCGCAATGGCGCGTTGGGTCCAACCACTTGATAAATACGCTTCGATCGTGCATCGTTGCGGTAATGTCAGGCGACAGTTGATGACTTCGACCATGAGACGTATCTTTGTTATGTTTGCAAACGCGAGTGTGCGACAACCGTCCGGCACATTTCAACTAAGACGAAAATCGAGGCTGCTTTTTTTTACAAATATGCGCTAGTGTTGCACTTTAGGGTTAAATACACGAAATAGTCAAATTCATGAGCAGTGCTTCTCTACTGTGTTCTTGCAGAACTTGCTTGACTCAACTGAATAGATCGTTGTCAAGTATTTCCTCGATTGTCAAGAGAATCTGCGTTCATTTATGAATTACCGATTGAGCGCTCTTCGGTGGGTAGTCTCGCGCAGTATCGCCAAGATCGGGTTACTCTGTTGGTTCAGCGTTACTTCAACAGCGCTTGGTCACGGTGATACACATGAACAGATCGAGGTGCTCAGTGCTTCGCTCAAACGAAATCCCGATCATGTTGCTTCCCTTCTTGAGCGTGCAGATATATATCGCAGGCACCGTGACTTTGACGAGGCTCTGGAGGATCTGAATCGTGTTCGCTTACTTTCTCCAACGAACAACACAGTTTTCTTTTTAACGGGCTTGACACTTCTCGAACAAGGTAAATTCAACGAAGCTGAAACGGCGCTTCAGATCTACATCGATCGATCGCCAAGTAGCCCGAGGGGTCATCTGGCACTCGCGAAAGTGTTTACTCAGCAGAAACGACACCTGAATGCCGCACAAGAGTACGAGTTAGCCATAGAAAACCATTCGACTCCAACGCCGGACCACTATCTCGCTAGAGCTCATGCATACAAAGAAGCTGGGAAACCGTATTTATCTCGGGCATTGGAAGGACTCGAGGAAGGTATCGCATTGATTGGACCTCTTCTCACATTTCAAAGGCTTGCGATAGAAATTGAAATAGTTCAGGGAAACCATCAGAGTGCGATTGATCGAGTCGATCTGATTCTGCAAAATGTAGATCGAAAGGAAACGTGGCTCGTCAGAAAGGCTAAAGTGCTCTCCTCAATTGGTCGAAAAGAGGAAGCGAAACAGCAATTTCTACTTGCTGAACGCTCAATTGAGTCACTTCCCAAGAGAATGAGAACATCACCAGCCACACTAGCTTTGAAAGAGACGATTCAAGAGAGTTTGAACCGCGACATTCGAGAAGAGGACGTTCAAGATGAACCCGACACCCCCCCCCATAAGAAAACTTTGCTCATAGTCGTTCTTCTGAGCGTTTCTCTTGTTTTCGCGGCGTCTGTCGCTAATGCGGAGGAGCTAATCGCAAGAGGTTCGACCTGGCTGTACATGGATGACGGTAGCGATTTAGGTACCGCCTGGCGTGCAACGGACTATGACGACTCAGACTGGGAATCAGGTCCGGCACAACTCGGTTTCGGCGACGGCGACGAAGCAACTACATTGGCGAGTGGACACATTACCTACTACTTCCGTCAACACTTTACTCTTGAAGACACAGAAAATATCGCTGGTCTTTCACTATCGATCCTAAGAGACGACGGAGCGGTCGTCTATTTAAATGGCACCGAGGTCTATCGGACCAACATGCCAGACGGAACGATAACGGCGAATACCACTGCTCCCGCTGCGGTAGAGACAAATGAATTTTTCTTGCACGAATTTGATTCTTCAGCTTTGCAGCAAGGAAATAATGTCGTAGCAGTTGAAGTTCACCAGAATAGTCTCCAAAGTTCGGATGTAAGTTTCGATTTTTCGCTCGAAACCACGGATACTGAACCAGGAGCTAATACCATCGTTGAAATTGGGTCAACGTGGAGTTATCTTGACGACGGGAGCGATCAAGGAACGACGTGGAGGGAAACGAATTTCGATGATTCGAATTGGGCATCCGGTCCAGCAGAACTTGGTTTTGGCGAAGGTGATGAAGCCACAACGCTGACTTCCGGGCATATCACCTACTACTTTCGGCATAAATTCAATATTGACGACTTAGATGCGATCGTCGGATTCGGTCTGCGATTAAAACGTGACGACGGAGCGGTCGTTTACCTGAACGGCACTGAAATTGCTAGATCTAATCTTTCGGGAGACGTCACCTCGACCACTCTCGCTGAAAACGCCTCAGATGATGGACAGAACTTCCACCGATTCCAAGTAACGAAAGACTCCGCCGTGCTTGGTGAAAACACATTGGCCGTAGAAGTACACCAAGTCTCACTTACGAGCTCAGACCTTAGTTTCGACTTGTCATTAGCCTGGATCGGTGAAGATGAATCACCAGAAGTCGTGCGTGGGCCGTATCTCCAGATGGGAACACCATCATCGATGATCGTTCGGTGGCGTACAGACGGCTTTACCGATACGAAACTCTCCTATGGCCTCGCGGTCGACGACTTGACCGAAACCATAGCGAATGAATCTCTGACCACCGAGCATGAGGTACTCATTTCAAACCTAGATTCGAATACCAAGTACTTTTACGAAATTGGCAATTCGAATATGACATTTGCGGGCAACGACTCCGACCATTTCTTTAAGACCTCTCCTCCCAAGGGATCCGATGATCCTGTTCGTATCTGGGTCATTGGCGATTCTGGGCAATGTGCGATAGACAACCAAGGATGTATGGATGTCAACGCCGTAATGGAAGAATACCTCGAGTGGTCATCAGAGAATCGCGACGTACAAGCAGACATCATCCTCATGCTTGGAGACAATGCATATAACGATGGCACCGATAGCGAGCACACACGCGGCTTGTTCGAGCCACTTGCGAAAGTACTTAGAAATCACGTATTGTGGCCAGCACCTGGGAATCACGAATTCGGGGCGTCCGATTCGCCGTCACAGTCGGGACCGTACTACGAAGCCTTTACTCTTCCTAAGTCTGCAGAAGCGGGAGGTGTAGCTAGCGGGACGGAAGCTTACTACTCCTTCGACTACGGCAATGTCCATTTCGTTGCCCTAGACTCACACGATACCGACCGCTCTGCCCCAGACAACCCCACGACAAATATATGCCCCGACAGCGGTGAAGGCGGAGCCATGTATAGCTGGCTCTGCGAAGATCTCGCCGCGACTTCGCAAGACTGGATTTTTACCTTTTGGCACCATCCGCCATACACAAAAGGTTCGCATGATTCGGATGCCGAAACTCAACTCATCGAGATGCGGCAGCGGTTTAACCCGGTAATTGAATATTTCGGCACAGATCTGAACCTAACGGGTCACAGTCACTCATATGAGCGTTCAGTGTTGGTGGATGGACACTACGGCTCATCGAGTACATACGACCCATCCGTCCATGCAAAAGACACGGATAACGGCAATCCCACCGACGAGAACGACTACCAGAAGAACGAAGGAAGAAATCAAGGCATGGTCTATTCCGTCGTTGGTAGTTCTTCCAAGAATCAGGGGGGTCTCTCACAACACGCCATCATGACTTCCTGGGTGAACATCGAAGGTTCGATGATCATCGACGTCAGTGACAATCAACTCGACGGAACTTTCGTTGATCGAGATGGTGTTGTACACGATCAATTTCGAATCATAAAGACGTTTGAAAGGGTTCCTACAGAAACAGATTCAGACGGCGATGGAATCGAAAATGACGATGACAATTGTCCTAACGTCGCGAATGAGGATCAACTGGACACGGATTCTGATGGCGTCGGTGATGCCTGTGACGAGGACGACGACAACGACGGTGTACCCGACGATCAAGACGCATATCCACTAGATGCGTCGGCGAGTATCGACGAAACGCCGCCTGAAATCAGTGGCGACGACATTACATTAGAAGGTAATGCACCTGGTGGTGTTCGATTGACATCGTCCCTTCTCCGTGAACACATAACCGTTTCCGACGACGTCGATTCGACGGATGAAATTGAGATTACCGCAGATGTTGGTGAATCCTTGGCGCTAGGTGAACATACCGTTACATTCACCGCATCGGATTCCGCTGGTAACACAAACTCGGCAACGATTACCGTGACCGTAGTCGATACGACGCCCCCGAGCATCGAGGCTCCGGATTCCGTCACGATCAATCTATCTTCGAACGATGAAGGCGTATCCGCAACCCCCACATTTATAGGGGCAAACGCTACTTGGCGCTACCTCGACGACGGTTCAGACCAGGGAACGGCCTGGCGCGCGAGTGACTTTGACGACTCTGAATGGGCGAGTGGCGCCGCCGAACTGGGGTTCGGTGACGGCGACGAAGCAACCGAGCTCAATTCCGGCCACCTTACCTACTACTTCCGACATAAATTTGCCGTTGAGGACAGCTCTTCGGTAGAAGCTTTGAATTTGCGCATCGTGCGAGATGATGGCGCAGTCGTTTATCTCAACGGCACAGAAATCTTCCGTGACAATATGCCGGATGGCGACATAACTTCTACAACTACGGCTACGTCAGCCATCGGCGGGGAAGACGAATCGACCTATGTCCTAGCGGAGATTTCAACGGACCAGCTCGTGGACGGGGAAAACGTCCTAGCGGTCGAGGTTCACCAGAGTTCAAGTTCAAGTTCAGACGTCAGTTTTAAATTGGAACTAACGTCTGCTCCGTTCGAAGGTGAGAATTTCGTGATTAGAGCGGGAGCTACTTGGCGCTATCTGGACGACGGTAGCGATCAGGGCACGGCTTGGCGCGAGCGCGACTTTGATGATTCCGGTTGGTCCTCGGGACGGGCGGAACTCGGTTTCGGCGAAGGGGACGAAAGGACGACACTCGCCACCGGACATATCACGTACTACTTCCGTACCCAATTCCCTGTTGCCAACCCCGATTCGATCAGCTCGCTCAATCTTTCCCTGAAACGAGACGATGGTGCGGTGGTCTACCTCAATGGCACGGAAGTAGCCCGAGACAACATACCCCCGGGCGTACTCGCATTCGACTCGACGGCTCTCAACGCTGCAGATGACGGTGACGATTTCCATCCGTTTGTGGTCGCGTCACGCCACCTGGTGGCCGGTGACAACGTCATTGCGGTGGAGATCCACCAAACGAGCGTCAATAGTTCCGACGTCAGCTTTGACCTAGAGCTGACAGCCGTCGTATCAGTGAGCAACACAGTCCAAAGAAGCAACAGCAAAATCCAACGTTTCATCAATTCCGTGACCGCTGTCGATCTCGTTGATACGGATGTGGAAGTAACGAGCAACTTTCCCAGCACCTTCGATCTTAATACAGAGACTGATGTTGTTTTCCGTGCCACGGATGATTCAGGAAATACGGGCACCAAGACGGTGTCGGTGTTGGCAAAAATAGGCCCCGATCTCACTGTCCCAGACAACATCGTCGTAGTTTCTGCCGAAGGCGGCAGTCTGTCGAGCGACTTCTCAATCATCAAAGCCTTTCTTGAAGGTGCGACAGCTTTCGACGACGACGGCAATGAACTTGAAGTCTCTCATGACGCTGGGGACTCGTTCCCCATCGGTGCGACCATCGTAACGTTTTCGGCGACGGATGGTCTCGGTCGAACGGCTACTGCTACCGCCATTGTCACGATCGTTCAGCCTACAAGCTTCGCCGATACAGACGGCGATGGCATGCCGGATTTGTTCGAAGTGGAGAACCAACTTGATCCTAATCGTGACGATGCAAACGAAGATTTGGATGGTGACGGCTTGGACAATATTTCCGAATATCGGCAAGGGAAGAATCCAACGCTGGACGACGTCGCACCAGTACTGACTGTTCCTAACGACGTGCGCATTCCCGCAAGCGGCTGGTATACACCGGTCGATGTTGGCATAGCGACGGCTGTGGATGGACTAGATGGTGACCTAACAGCTATAACCGACACACTGACAGACGAGTTCAGGCCTGGTGTGCACACGATTACCTGGTCAGCGATCGACGCTGCTGGCAACCTCGCTGAGGCAATTCAATCGATAGAGATTCTGCCTCTCGCCCAAGTTCCTGCGAAAGGAAGGATTGCGGAAGGGCAGACGTATTCTTGGACGGTGTCTCTCAACGGAAACGCTCCAAGCTATCCGGTGGAAATCCCGTTTGTGCTATCAGGTACGGCAAGTGAAGAAAATGATTTTTCAGTGTCAGCCATGGCCGGAAGTCCCATACTAATCGCAAGAGATTCAACCTGGCGTTATCTCGATGATGGTTCCGACCAGGGTACGGCTTGGAGAGGCGCAAACTTCGACGACTCAGGCTGGTCAACCGGCGCCGCAGAACTAGGATTTGGCGATGGTGGTGAGACAACCACATTGTCTTCAGGTCATATTACGTACTACTTCAGGCATCACTTCGACTTGCAGGATGCTACCGTCGTAGAAGGACTGAAATTGAGTATTCTGCGTGATGATGGCGCCGTAGTCTATCTCAATGGCACGGAGATCTACCGTACCAACATGCCCGAAGGTGATATCACATCCTCGACACTGGCATCAGGTGCTATTGGCGGGGACGCTGAATCGACCTACGAGACGGTGGAGCTAACACCCGATCAACTGCGAGACGGTCAGAACGTTCTTGCAGTCGAAGTGCATCAGAACGCGTCCACTAGCTCGGATGTCAGTTTTAATCTAGAACTCGTTACCGGCCAAGCACCTGGTGCGAACGATTTAGTATCCGCGGGAGCGACGTGGAGTTACCTTGACGACGGGACCGACCAAGGCTCGGCTTGGCGCGAGGCAGCATTCGATGATTCCAGCTGGTCCACCGGCGCGGCCGAGTTGGGATTTGGCGAAGGAGACGAAACGACTGTTATCACCTCTGGTCACATCACGTACTATTTCAGGCACCATTTCGCTATTGACATGCCAGAGAGTATTGCCTCGCTCACGCTATCCCTGAAGCGTGACGACGGAGCAGTAGTCTATCTCAATGGGACGGAAGTAGCTCGTGACAACTTGGCCGATGGCGATGTTGCATACGACACGACGGCTTCGAATGCATCAGACGACGGTCAAAATTTTCATGATTTCACGGTCGCTTCAAGTCACCTTGAGGAAGGAAACAACGTATTAGCGGTTGAAGTCCACCAAGTGAGTACCACTAGTTCGGACTTGAGCTTCGACTTGAAACTTCTGAAAGTTCCCGCTGCGGTTGAAACGCCAACGAGCGTGACAATTGCTACAGCTCTTGAGGGTGTGATTTTCGTCAACATCACATCCGATGAGGATGCCGAGGGAGAGGAAACCGTTGGATTGACTCTATCAGAACCAACCACCGAAAACTCCGTTATTGGATCACAGGAAAGCACCGAGTTAACCATTGTCGAGGACGCAGTACCACCAAGCCTGTCCATTTCCATCTCTCAGGGTGAAAATTCGGGGCAATTTGTGTCACCTGACGGCGGAAATGTCGTAGCGACGGTAGAGATCCAAGATCCCAACGGAACACACACTGCGGATTGGAGCCAATCTGACAACAATCTCGTGCCCTTAGAGGGAAGTGAATCGTTGATGTTTAGCTTTGATCCTACGGGTCTTACCGCTGGTCCTTATCTCGTCAGCGCCGATGTGAGTGACGATGGAATCCCGGACCTGGTATATAAAGTTCGCAGGCTCATACACATCACTGCCGATTCGGCGACTCCAGACCTCGATGAAGATGGCATTCCCGACGAATTCGATGAAGTCGCGGCAAAGCATGCAATCTCGCTCGACACATCGGAGAGTGATCTTGTCGCTGTAGCCGAACGAGGTACTAAACTCGCGGCCGGAGGTGCTGCAACCTCCAACTCCGTAAGAGGTGTGAAAGTGACAGAGTCAATGATCATCGACGGTGGTGAGGACGGCGGCGAGACTCCACTAAACGCTGAAGACACCAGCTTTGACTATGGATCTGGACTCTATGATCTAGAAATTCAACGGATTCCCGTACCTGGTCAAACCGTTCGAATCGTAATTCCAGTCGGTGCGGCAATTCCAGCCGATGGAACGCTCCGGATTTATACAGAAGCTGAGTCTTGGATGGATTTCTCAACCGACGAGAACAATTCGGTAGCGAGTTCTCACGGCACCTCAACGAGCTGTCCCGAAGTTGGTGCAGAGAGTTATTCAAGCGGTCTGAACGAAGGTAATTTCTGTATCGAATTGATGATCGAGGACGGTGGTGCTAACGATGCGGATGGCGAAGTTAACGGCGTTATCGATATGCTCGGTGGCATTGGAGCACCTGTATCGAATTGATGAGGAAAGGAGCATAGATTCTTCATTGGCAATTCGGTTACAGCAAACGACACCCCTAGATAAGCTCTAGGGGTGTCCAGCTCAGAGAACCAGCGCAATAGGGCGTGAGAAACACTCTGAATCGTCTTCAAAAAGCCTTGAGCGGCACAATGCAGTAAACAAGCGTTCACGGATCTGTCTTAAGATCATCAACCTAAGCGAAAGTACGAAGAGAAGACGAATGCGTCGCTCTACTACGATCATTACGCGCTAGGTTGGCAACTCCTAATCGCCTGTTGGATTTTGGTCTTTCTCCTGCAGCTTCAAAGACGCAGAGTTAATGCACCATCGCTGACCCGTCGGCATCGGTCCGTCCGGGAATACGTGCCCAAGATGTGCATCACAGTTGGAACACATCGCTTCCGTCCGAATCATGAAATGACTGCGGTCGACTTTAGTTTCAACGTTCTCGTAGTCTACCGGCTCGTAGAAACTAGGCCATCCGGAACCAGAGTCGTACTTCGTATCCGACGAGAACAATGGTTCGCCACAGCATCGACAGACATATGTACCTTTCGCCTTCGTATTCGTGTATGCGCCTGTAAAAGGCGCTTCCGTCGCGGCTTCGCGTGTGATTTGATATTCGAAGTCCGAAAGTTCTTCACGCCACTCTTGGTCAGTCTTCTTTACTTTAGGCTTCTTGGTATCTTGCATTGATAGAATTTTCTAGGCGCTAAGTAGTCAAATTTTACGAAGAGAAGTAATGGCTGACAGTCGGTGAAACCTAACCCACGACCTGAACTGGTCTTGTCAAAAGACCCTGTACGTCATTACAGCAAGTCCACTAAATTAGCCGATGTTTGCTATGACATCCGCGGTCCAGTTATGGACGAAGCGAAGCGGATTGAAGACGCCGGTACGACCATTCTCAAACTGAACATCGGCAACCCGGCACCGTTCGGTTTCTTGACACCCGAAGGGGTTGCACGTGCCGTCGCGCAAAACCTAGGCGCGTCTCAAGGCTATGCGGATGCAAAGGGAATCACGAGCGCTCGCGAAGCCATAGAAAGAGAAGCAGCGCGCATCGGTATCCCTAATGTCGGGATCGAGGACATCTACCTCGGAAACGGCGTTAGCGAGCTCATCGTTATGTCGATGCAAGGCTTGTTGAACACTGGCGACGAAGTACTGATACCGACACCGGACTACCCGCTTTGGTCAGCTGCAGTCCGATTGGCAGGTGGAGTGCCCGTTCATTACCGGTGCGACGAGGCAGCCGATTGGCAACCGGATATGGCAGATATCCGAAATAAAACCACGAACCGAACAGTCGCGATCGTCGTGATCAATCCAAACAATCCAACAGGGGCGGTGTATTCGCGAACGCTGCTCAAGGACATGCTGGGATGGGCTCGCCAACACGGACTTATCGTCTTGGCAGACGAGATTTACTCAAAGATCACGTACGAGGACGCTGAGTACATTCCGTGCGGTTCGATCGACGAGGACGTCCTAGTACTTACGTTTGACGGGCTCTCGAAGACGTATCGCGCCGCAGGTTTCCGAACCGGTTGGATGATCATTTCAGGACCTAAACACTTAGCCAGAGACTACATTGAAGGGCTCAATGTTCTGGCGGCAATGCGTCTCTGTGCAAACGTACCATCCCAACATGGTGTTGAGTCCGCATTGAGTGGTTATCAGTCGATTCATGCGCTGACCGAACCTGGTGGTGACCTTTATGAGCAACGCAATCGCGCGTGGGAGGGATTGACCGCGATTGATGGCGTTAGTTGTGTAAAACCGAAAGGTGCACTCTATTTATTCCCAAAAATTGACGTTCAGAAATTCAACGTTCTTGACGATGAGCAGTTTGTTTTTGATTTGCTCCACGACCGTCACATTCTGATCGTACAGGGAACAGCATTTAACTATCCAGATCCGGACCACTTTAGGGTCGTATTCCTACCACCGCGTGACGAGCTTGCGTACGCAATATCTGAAATTGGTGAGTTTCTCACGACGTACCAGCAGCACCCTTCATGAACACACGTGAACCTATGGTGATTCACTACGTCCATGACATGGAAAGAGCGACTCACTTCTACACGAACGTCTTTGAAGCGCCAGTACTGTTCTCTTCCCCGGGATGGACAGAACTCGACTTTGGCAACATCAAGCTCGCACTCCACATTCTCGGCCATGACATCGGTGAAAACCCCATCCCACATGCTGGGCTCAACTTCATGGTCGACAATATTGAAGAGATGCAGGCGAGAATAGAGTCGTACGGCGGCGAACTTTGGGAGTTGCGAGAACCGGACGATTTCGTACCGGTTAGGGTTGCTTCCGTAAGGGATTGCGAGGGTAACGGGTTCGAATTACGTCAAACGCCCTGACCGTATCCTCACCCGATTATTCTCGTACGGTCGAGCTTGATACGCTCAAGCTACTAGCATGAATAACAGACCGGAGGACTCCTTCCTCCCAATAGTTCGATCGAGCAGAGAAACCTCAGTACGAGATAGAGTTTTCGAGATCGGAAAGTGACTGACAGCCTATCGTTTGCTACGTGGATTGTGACCATTGTTGCGTGTGTCACGATGTGGTATTGGCTATCAAACGACGAGCGATCTTCGAATAAAAATATCGGTAAAACAAGCCTAGGTTTATTGTGTCTCGCTGCTCTACTTAAGACAGTTGAGTTATCACTAACTTACTTTTAGGTAGGAACCTGTAGTTCGATGCTCTCAAATACGGAGTCTCTAGTCCCCTAATGATCTATCACATCATTCATCGACTATCGGATCAATCCAGACTATCTCCCCATCCTGCCAAATCGCTACTTTGTCTCCCCTCACTGCTGCTCGTCGGTGGGCAACTGTAGCCGCTCTATACATCGCAGTTAGAGCACCTTCGATCCCGCGTTCTCGCTCTGACCCTTCCTGCTCTCCAGCTTTAACAAGATCGGAATCTTCGTCGCTCTTGGAGTTTACGACTGGAACCGTATCTGAAGTATCGTAGACCGTCCATTCATCAACTAAGTCTCGATACGTGCCCACAAAGTTCTGCCATCCCTTAACGTATCTTCTTCGAACGACACTATCAGGCACGTGGTGACCACCACCACGAACACGACCCGCAACGCAATTGATCGCAAGAGCTGATGATCGCAAGCAAAGAAAGACAATCGCGACACGATACCCGGCTTTCTGCCACGATGGAATCCATTGCCGATAGCCACGTCCGCTCAAAGTCGTTTCAAGAGCGAAACTATTGCCTCTTTCGGTCAATTCTTCCATCGTCTCGATCATTAGTCGACCAGCCTTGAATGCAGCAACAGTTGGGTCGAATGGATTTAAACTGCTTGCGATTAGATCTGCATTAACGAACCTCGGAAATTCATTTTCAGCAATCACATACTCGGTCGCGAATGTCGTCTTTCCAGCGCCGTTCGGACCCGCGATGATCAAAATTCTCGGCGAATTCCGTGTGTGCTGCATTTGACTTTCAGACGCCGTGATGATTTGCAAGCAAGCTTAAATACGATTCGAAAGACGCTAGGAGTCCGATTGCGACACAATGGATTTGAAGTTCATGATCGACAGAAAAATCCATCTCTCAGGTTCTTCCGAAATAGGCTTGTCACGCTTTTTTGAGATGAAGTCAGATTTCGTGATTAGCTATAAAAGGAACGTAATCCAATCCGTTTACCATACCCTTCTCGACGCAACGGTGTTTCAGCATGAATCCATTCCTTGAAAAACGAGAACTCGGTAACACGGGACTTACGACGAGCCGCTTAGGTATCGGATCCACGTTTAACGCTCCTGCGTCCGCAATCGAAGCCGCTGTGGAATGGGGCGTGAACTATCTCTACTGGGGTACGGTTCGACAGCCGGACTTTGCCGAAGCGATGCGCAATTTGGAGAAGAAGAATCGCGACGACCTCATCTTTACGATCCAGTCCTATTCCAAGGATCCGTCGACGATAGAAGCCGAAGTAGAAGAATGCCTGAAAAGTTGCGGCGTTGGTCGATTTGATTTTCTCCTCCTTGGATCACGCGACGAGAATCCGGGGGATGCATTCGTTGAAGTATTCGAGAGATTAAAGGCACGAGACATCGTGCGCTACCTGTCGATAAGCAGTCACAACCGACCATTTCTGCCGGAGTTACTCGACGATTACGCTAATGGGACCTGCCCATACGAACTTCTGATGTTCCGCTACAACGCCGTTCACCGCGGGGCTGAACGAGACATATTTCCACATGTTGATGGTCGCCCGAAGCCATTCATGGCAACCTACACGTCTACCCGATGGGGTCATCTTCTGGATCCGACCAAGATGCCGGAAGGCGAAGAACCGGTAAGTGCTCGGGACTGCTATCGATACTCGTTATCGCCCGACGCAGTCGATATGGTTATCTGCGGTCCGGGAAGCGCGGCACAAATGGAAGAGGCTATTTCCGCGCTCGAAAAAGGACCGCTAGAGCAGGATGAACGCGAGCGTATTGAGCGGATCGGGGAACACCTGTACCACCAATATGCTCCTGCATATCCAGACAAAGGAGATGCTGAAGATGTAGCGGCTGGAGTGGCCGCCCATTAGGAACGCGGTTCTACCGTGCAGGAGTACGGTTAAACCGCGCCTTCAGCAGACCATCTCGACAACGCGTTCCGCGATAGCAAGTGAAGCCGTAAGTCCAGGCGACTCGATCCCAAGCAATTCGACATAACCTTCAACGCCGGTTTCTTGCGGTCCGTTGACGACAAAGTCAGACGCCGGTTCGCCCTGCGGCGCGAGTTTTGGTCGAATACCTGTGTAGCCAGGTTGTAGTTTCGACTCGTCTAAATCTGGGTAATACGATCGAATCGCGGCAACGAATTCGTCCTTGCGTGACTCATCGAACCCGTAGTCGTGACTGCATTGCCAAACGACGTCTGGGCCGAACCGAGCCTGGTACGCCATATCAAGAGTCACATGCACGCCTAGTCCTCCCTCTACGGCGATTGGATAAACCAAATGACTGAAAGGCGATGTCCCCGAAAGTGTGTAGTAATGTCCCTTCGCGTAGAAAGTGTGGAACTCTTGACCTACTTGCCTCGCAAGTGCCGGTGCATCGAGTCCCGCCGAGTTTATGACGACTCGAGGCGCTAAACTCAGTTCGGTCGTCGATACTCTCAACCCGTTTTCAGCGCTTATCCCCTCGACCTCGGAAAGGAATGCGATCATGCCACCATGCTCTTCGAGTTCGCCCTCTAACGACAGCATGAACGCATGACTGTCGATGATTCCCGTCGTCGGTGACCAAATGCCGCCAACACATGAAACTGCTGGTTCTATTTCATGTACTTCATGTTGCGTCATCCAAGGAAGTTCGCCGACCTCGTTTGCCAGTGCCTGTTGCTGATACGCCTCCAACACCGGGAATTGATCACGCGATGTAGCGACGATGACTTTGCCGACGTTGTCATGAGGTACGTGATGTGTCTTGCAGTGCTCATACAGCAGGTGCTTCCCTCGAACACACAACTCCGCCTTTAATGATCCGGTTGGGTAATAAATGCCGGCGTGAATTACTTCGGAATTACGACTTGACGTCTCAGTACCAATCGCATCCTGCTTTTCAAGGATCAGGACTTCACGCCCTTCACGCGCCAACGCTTGTCCCACCGCCAATCCCACGACGCCAGCGCCGATCACGACGACATCGCACTCTTCCGCGCTAGACGTCTCAGGCATCGTGGAATTCAAGCGCCAAAAGGCGGGTTCGTTCGATTTCTGTCATGAACGGCGATGCAAGTAGATGGCCTACGTACTCGCGAGTTGGTCGAAGGGTATCGTCAATCGCATGCGGCTTTGCGATGTACGTCCACGCCGTGATTAGCTTTGCTTCATCAGAACGAGCATCGTGTCCGAGGTGGACGAAGACTGCCTCGCGTGCGTAATCCTCAGGCGAGTTTTCGAACGGATCCATCGACTTAATGGCTCGTGTGCTCGTCAGACGATACAGCACCCCGACAACCGAACAGCCGAACATGGGTGTGATGTTCGCGCTTGCTGCGCCAACACGATAGCGGGAGATCTTATTGAAGCAAAGTTCGTAGTTCTTCAGCGTTGCCGGCTCAGGATTTCCTACGGTGGGAAGTTTCCGCGCTAATACTCGCTCAGGATTCATATTGCTTCCGTACGCGAAATAGTGCAGTGGCTCGATACGCTGACTCATCCCTTGCGTATGACGAATTCAAGCACGCCGTCACTTTCAGTCGCTTCAACCAACTCGTGCCCCATAAACCGACAAAAATTCGTGAAATCACGGTGTGTCGAAGGATCCGTAGCCTGAACGAACAGCTCTTCTCCAGAATTCATATCGCGAACCTTATTACGCACGATCATCAATGGTTCTGGGCACCACAATCCGCGCGTATCCACTGTAACTCTGTCTGGACTCATGACGTCGCGTTCGCTCTTGTCAAGGATGC
Source organism: Candidatus Azotimanducaceae bacterium (assembly GCA_965220235.1). Taxonomy (GTDB): domain Bacteria; phylum Pseudomonadota; class Gammaproteobacteria; order Pseudomonadales; family Azotimanducaceae; genus Bin55. Next base: position 2,368,799 of record OZ244815.1, read on the forward strand.
ATCTATGTCAATCGGTAACATGCTCAGATACAAGGTGATTTTGAATTAAAATCGCGTTAGTGGGGAGTTGCCGGAGATAATGCTGCGGGAACGCCTCATTACGTTCAAATGCGAGCAAAATTCACGCAATAATATAGTCTTGAAACGCGGAGTGGAATTGCCAACAGTGACAAGGATCGGGCTTCGTTCGCTTCGAAGGATTTTAGCAATTGCAGCGAGTTTTGCAGTCGCGCTTGCTGGAATCTTGCACGCGGACGAGACCGCTGTATCGGCGCATGACGCAGAGTCGATCGTAGCCATGATCGATACCGGCGAAGCCGAAAACGCGCTGGAGCTGATCGAAGTGCAGATTTCTGACGTAGTCGCATTGAACGGTCGCAATAGTGAGCTTCTGGTCGAACCTCTTGTGCTAAAAGGGGACGCTTTACGTGCCTTGGGCTATTACGCTGTAGCTCTTGAGACGTACGATGACGCTCGAGCCATCCAACGGCGCCATTTTGGTCTTCATGAATTGGATCAGGTTGACATCCTCTACAGGGAAGCAGAAACCTACTACGAGCAGGAACAATTCACCACAGCGAATGATCGGCATGAATATGCGTTTTCCATCTATATTCGGAAATACGGCACTGACTCGCCCGAAATCCTACCGGGTCTATTCAAACTCGCTGACTGGTATATGGATACCGACAACATTTTTACGGCGCGCGGTCTATATGAGAAAGCGCTCACGGATTTCTCACTCGACGAAATCAGTGACGACGATAACCGCGTTCGAGCGCTTAGTGGCTTAGCGCAAACCTATCAGCAAGAACGGTTTCGTCCACCTGAATACACAGCTAAAACTGACAAATTCACCCCACGACCCTACGGGTCCATCAACCATCCTGAGCACTATTTCGCCGAGCTGAATGACTTTTCGAAAGGTGAGGAGGCACTGCTCGAGCTTGTACGGATTAACCTGGTTAAAGAAGATGAAACTAGCCCGGTTCTAGCGGAAACTAAGTTGAGGCTGGCCGATTGGTACCTGCTTTTCGAGCAGTACGAGAAAGCTGCCGTTGTCTACAAGGACATTTGGGATACCTTGGAAGATACACCGCAATTCGCATTTGTTGAGGAACACATGCTCACTCCGCACATCCTCTACAAACCATTGCCGGATGACCCCGAACGACCCAAACGAGAACCCACCATTCCTGTGATCGAACTCGAGGGTCGAATCGAGATCGCGTTGACCGTCACCGAGCGCGGAAAAACAAAGAAAATCAAACAGATCTCCTCACATCCTGGTCAGATGTTGGCTAGAGCGACCCGTAATACAGCGTCGAATTCCATCTATCGTCCGGCATTCGTCGATGGGGTCGCGACGACAACAGAAAACGTGCAATTCCTGCATAAGTTTCCGTACTACACATCTGCGAGAGACTCTAACTCCTCTACGACACGGAACAACGCTTCATACCGAAGCTCCAAGTAACAAAATTCCGAGTAACTTTCGCGCACGAAGGGTTGTCTACTAGTTACCATTTACGAACTGTGTAGATACGCAGCAATGTGTAGGGAACCAGGGTCATGAGTCTTGTAGTCAAGTCCGTTAGTAGACGTCATCGTCAGATCGTCCGCGTGACGAGAGATGTACTCGGTGTAACGGTCGGAGTTTTCGTGCTCAGTGCATGCGTGGGAATGACGCCTAGTTCGCACCCGCGACCCCCGACGCCGACTCCGGATGTTTTCCCACCTCCGCCGACCAGCTTACCCATGCCTGGTGGATCACCCAGTACCCCCTCGCAATCTAACTTGCCGCCAATGCCAGGCCAGACCGGATCGCCGTCGTCGCGACCGGGTGCACTGCCTTCACCAACGGGGAGCGGTATGCCCGGGTTACCTTCGATTCCGAGTCCAAGCACAATCCCTAATCCAAGCGTGTTGCCGTCGCCATCGTCAAGTGGTATGCCGCAACCTCCGTCAATGCCTTCGCCATCTTCGCCTGGCAGCACTGGAAGCCAACAAGGAAGCAGTAACAGCTTTCCAACCGTTCCTGGAATGCCAGAATTGCGGACGGGCGAACGATCAAGAGGATCACAAGCTGACTCCGGGAGTGGACAGCAGAACCAAGGCTCTGAACAAGGCGAACCGGGACAACTACCGTCTGGTGGACCGCTTCGAACAGCTGATGGTGGCGAGCAAAACACCAATGAAACCCCAACGGGTGAAGGCGGCATGGCCGGTCAACGGAGCGGCGATGAGCAACAGTCTGCTTCGTCTGTAGGCGCGGAAGCCGGGAAGGATGTCGGCGGATTACCCAGTTCTGGTGCCGGTGAACAAGCCGAAGGCGGGCAGGAGATTGAGGTAGAAGACGACCCAGGTGCCGGGGTTCTCGGAACGCCTGACTCAAACGCGAATGATGGTTGGGTCGTGAGCAACGAACTACCTGAAAATGAAAAAGTCAGACAAGGCATCCCTGATCCGACGATCGAAGAAGATGAAGCAGGGAGTGTTAAGTCAGAGGCTGACAAGGAACTTGACGAGACTCTAGCTGGCATCGACGGCAACATCATGTCTGACCGCGAAGAACACGCCGAGAAAATCAACGAACGTGCCGGTGGCGACGTCCTCCCAGGGAACGCAGTATTAGCCGATGAGAATCAAGGCGGACCAGGAGGCGGCCGACCACCGAGTGCGGCAGGCGGTACCTCGAAACAACACATACCCAACGTCAGTCATCCAGACCGACAGAGTCAACCGCCCGATCCAAATCGACCCAGCATTACGATCAGCCAGGCCGATATTCCGGATGCTAAGGATGACGATGTCGTAGCCCGCCAACTTCGAGAAGCGGCCCTAAACGAAAAGGATCCAGAATTGCGGGAAGCACTATGGGAAGAACTACGACGCTATCTGGATAAGCGTAAGTGAGATTAACAAGAAGTCTCTTTGCACTTTCGTTCGGTGTATTAATTTGGGGGTGTACGCTTAAACCGACGCTGCGCTATGTCGATTTAGCGCCGCCGCTCTCCGCGACGAAGTCAATCCCTGAGCACCTGCTCCTGAACGTTGGCGTCAAAGTTCTCGATGCAAACGTACCGAAGTCCTACGACGAGCGCACCGCACTCAACATCACGGATGAGATAAGGCGAGCCGAAGCGAACTACATCGCGCATTTCGCGAAGGAACTCCTTCAATCGACCGGCAATTGGGGTGCAGTAAGGGTCCTTCCGAGAGATTCTTATGCGGTCGACGTCACGATTTCAGGCACCATCATGCATTCGGATGGTGAACGCCTAATCGTTGACATTTCGGTTCAGGACGCTCGTGGTATTGTCTGGCTAAACGATGAGTACGAGACGCTCGCAAGTAAGTTTGCATATGACCCTCAGATCCCCGCGAATGTCGACCCGTTTCAGTCGATGTACAAATCAGTCGCGGATCAAATGTATGAGTTTCATGCACAACTTTCCACAGAAGAGATTCAGGAGATCCGAACGACCGCCGAGTTGCTGTTTGCACAGGAATTCTCACCGGACGTGTTTAACAACCATTTAATCGCGGAAAAAGACGATGTCGTGCGAATATCTCGCATGCCGTCGGAAGAAGACCCGATGCTACGACGTGTTCGCCAGATTCGCGAGCGCGAGTACCTGTTCATCGACACGCTAGACGAGTATTACGGCGATTTCGCTTCACGTATGTACCCGTCATATCAGAAGTGGCGCGAAGGATCGTACGAAGATGCCATCGCGTTTCGTGAAGAACGTAATAAAGCTCGCGCCAAGATGCTTGCGGGTGGATTGATGATCGCGAGCGGTGCTGCAATGCAGCGCAGTTCCGCAACAGCGACCGAATACGCGGGATACGCAGGTGTCATTGGAGGTGCGGGTGAAGTACTTGGCGCTATTCAAGCTCGCGCCAACCTTACCTTACATGGTGCTGCCCTTCGCGAGCTCGGTGTTTCAGCCGCCGCAGATATCTCACCGCATACGCTTGAATTAGAAAACGCCACCGTTTCTCTAATGGGTAGCGTCGATGAACAATACACGGAACTTAAGCGCATTCTTCGACGTCTATTCTTCGAGGACTATCAGCTACCAGTACCCGAGGACGTAGCAGATACACCAATTGACGAAGGTCTTTCAGCAGAAATTTTGAAGATTCCCGATCCGCGTGACTGATCGAATCAAGATCAAATCAATTGCGCCATCGTTTGCGCAAACTGAATCCAAAGCACCACCACAAAAGAAACGGTCGTTTCCGTGGTCGATCGTGCTTGTGGTGCTTATCGTCGCTGGTGCTTTCGTCGCGTTCCGATTCGTTCCGACCCAAATTACTTACGATCCTCAAGAAGTCGAAACGGCCCCCGTCGCAACGACCCTTCCAAGCTCGTCGAACGAGTCCGAGGTTGATGAGGTCATGCCGTATCGCGACATCGAGCTGCAACGTGCGCAAGACAGCGCCAAAGCTATTCTTGCAGATTTTGCCGCGCTTCAAGACCAAGTAGAAGCAGAACAGCTCGGTCTCAGCAAGCATCGGCGTACATACGATGAGATCATTGATGCAGCAAATCAAGCCGACGCGTCATTCGCGCGACGCGAGTACGAACAAGCTATCACTCAGTACACTGATGCAACAGATCAACTTCGCGAATACGTGTACACACAGGAAACCGCATTCGAAGAAGCATTTGAAACCGGCTACTCCGCGCTAGTCAGTCGTAACCTCAATCAAGCACAAGATGCCCTACTACGCGCACAGGAAATCAAACCCGACGATCAGTCACTAGCGCGGGTTCTCGTTCGTTTAGAAAAACTACCCGAAGTAAATTCACTCATTCGTGAAGCCCGGCGAGCTAAAGGCCGCGGCGAATATGAGCAAGCTGAAATGCTGCTCCTGCAGGCACGCGACGTCGACCCGGAAACTGAGAACATTGACGAACAGTTAAGCGAAATTCGACAGATTCAAAACGACGCGGACTACAACCATGTCCTGACTCAAGCGTATGCGGCACTTCGAGAAAACGAGCTTCTCGCCGCGAAGAGCGGTTTTGAAACCGCCCTAAGAATGAGACCAGGAGAGACCGGGGCGACCACAGGCTTAAATGAGGTGGTTAATCGGCTTGGTAATAGCACGATCGCTGAATTGAAAACTGTGGCAGAACGATATGAACGAGATGGCGACCTTCGCTCCGCGATGCAGGCTTACGCCGAAGTTCTTGAGATCGACCAGAATCTCCAGTTCGCCATTGATGGTTTTACCCGAACTCAGACTACGATCCGAATCTACTCCTCTATCGAGCGCATCTTGGCGGATCCTGATATGTTGTCGTCAAACAAGGAGTTTGAAACAGCACAGCTCACATTGAAGGATGCCCGGGAACACGAAGCCCTTGAACCGTCCTATCAAGCTAAGGTCAATAAACTCGCTAAACTAATTGAAATCGCAAGTAGGCCATTGCCGATCGTTCTCGTCTCCGATAACGAGATGGAAGTACGCCTAGCGACCATCGGCGACCTAGGACCATTCGACCGAAAGGAACTCAAGCTAAGGCCCGGACGCTACTTACTAACTGGTAGTGGAAACGGTTGCCGCGACGTACGCAAGACGATAGTCGTCGCTGAAGGTATGGATCCGATCGCAATTGTGTGCAACGAGCCCATCTAAGTGGCGATCGATAGCGCCACGGACGGCATCAAGCCTACTAGGTTTAAACCAACTGAACAAACCTCAAGGCTGAAGTTCAAACTGCCGCCTTGGTGGCAGTGGGTCTTACTTGCGTTAGGTCTTATCGTCGTCGTGATCGCGTGGTTCTTGTTAACTGCAACAGCCGTGCGAATTTCGACCAATACCGAATCTCCGAGTATCGAACTCAGCGGTGGTATCGTGATTCCGTCAGGTCCGTCCTATCTGATTAGACCAGGAGATATTCAAGTACGGGTAACTGCGAAGGGGTACGAACCCTTACGAACGACCATTTCAGTCAGCGCCCAAGCCGATCAACTTGTTGAACTAGAACTCACACCGCTACCAGGCGTCATCACTATCACTGGAAATCCGGAAGGCGCACGTATCGACCGAGGCGACCGGAATCTCGGAGTCGCACCGCTGACCATCAATCTCCCGGCAGGTGATATTCGACTTTCCGTCCAAGCAGACCGATATCAGTCTGCTGAAATAGATGGCGAGATCGTGGGTCGCGAAGTAGCACAAACGCTCTCGTATGACTTACGACCTAACTGGGCGGATGTGACGATACCCACGACGCCTTCCGGCGCGATTGTTTCGATCGACGATGTAGAAACTGATTTCGTGACCCCTGGTCCATTCCCCGTAATGGCTGGCGAGCGTCAGGTATCGATCAAGTCACCGGGTTACGAACGCTGGACTGATATCCTCTACGTTGAAGCAGAGGAGAAACGCGAACTCCCGCCAGTCAAACTGGTTCTCATTGGCGGCACACTCTCACTTGAAAGCGTGCCGACATCGGCAAGTGTGACCATCAACGGTGAATTTATCGGTACGACGCCGCTTGAAATCGACCTTCGCCCCAATCGAAACCATCGTGTGGAAATGTCCCTATTTGGTTATCACACCGCGGTTCGAACGGTACGGCTCGAAACAGCGCAAGCACGTCGATTAAATGTGCAGCTTGAAGAAGTGACCGGGAAACTCGCAGTCACCACCGAACCGCAGGGCGCCGAGGTTTGGGTGGACGGTGAACTCCAGGGAACTAGCGATACCGTTCTCACGCTGCACGCTATTGACCACGAGATCGAACTACGTAAAGACGGATACGCAGGCTATTCAACTCAAATCACGGTTCAAACAGAATTTCAACAAGAGTTGAAAGTCAGACTACTAACGAATGAAGAAGCTCGCCTTGCAGCGCTCGAGCAAGCTCGTGAAACGAGCGAAGGACATGAGATGCTCCTGCTAAAACCCACCGCGATACGAATGGGCGCTTCACGACGGCAACCGGGAAGACGGGCTAACGAAGTGTTCCGAACCGTTGAGCTCGATCGAATGTTCTACATCAGTAAAAACGAAGTCACCAACGCTCAGTTTCGTCGCTTCGCATCCGGTCATGATTCAGGTGAGTTCGAAAACACGACGCTAAACAAGGACGAACAGCCAGTCGCGAGCGTCAGTTGGCACGAAGCGGCTCAATACTGCAACTGGTTATCGACCAAGGAAGACTTCGAACCTTTCTACGTGTTGCGACCAGGCGATCCACCTAAATACAACCCCAATTCTCTCGGGTATCGCTTGCCAACAGAAGCAGAGTGGAGCTGGACCGCACGTACGACGTCGTCGACTGATGAATTGCTACTTTTCCCTTGGGGCGACACTCTCCCGCCACCTAACTATCACGGTAACTACGCCGATCAAGCCGCTCAGCACATGATTGGTCGCATCATTTTTAACTACAACGACAATCACACGGTGTCCTCCCCGATTGGCACCTTCGATGCGAATTACCATGGTCTAAATGACATGGGAGGAAACGTCGCGGAATGGATCCATAATTTTTATGTCGTACCGTCTGTCGATCAGACTGTAGAAAATCTCGGACCGGAGACCGGCGAATACCATGTAATCCGTGGTGCCAGCTGGATGCACGGCACCATCACCGACTTACGCTTGTCGTTCCGTGACTACGGAACTGACGGTCGTCGAGATGTCGGTTTCAGAATAGCCAGATTTGCCGAGTAGCAATGAATAAACAAATCATCGGTCTCATTAGTAGTGTACTTCTGTGCGCCGCTTTAACCATTAGTACGCAAGAGTCCGAGTCCTCAACGGAGGACGCGACGGATTCGCAGACCGAGAGCGCTGCTCAAAATCAAGAGACTGAACGAAAAACACCATCCGAAGAGAAAGAAGAGACATCTGACGATGTATTCGACCCGTCGGAAGATATCTCCGAAGACTACGCCGTACCCTACCCGACAGATATATGAAAAAACGATTCACTGAGTCTTTCGTCGCGCACTTACTTGCGCTTGCAATCGCATGGGCTTTGGTACACACCGTCTACGTAAGTTTCGTCCGTCCGAACGCCACCGCAATCCTCGAGGAGCGTAAGGAACGACTTGCACGTGACGAAGCCTTTGTCGCCGAACGATCAATCTTCGTTACGTTACGTGACTATGAACAAGAGACGTGTCTGATTTTGATGTTGTGGGCGTTCTCGATCATGGGTTTCAAGGTCTGGAACAACGCACAAGAACGGCGCATGATCAAGCGAGAAGTGCTGTCCATTAGTGAAGGTACGAGCGTCTTCCCCGAGGATTCGCGCACTTACATGCGACCACTTCAGGCGTTAGACGACGAAGACCGTGAGCGACTCTTGCCGCGTACATTGCTCATCGCGCTACGTCGATTCGAGTCTACAAAGGATGTGCAAAACGTCGCGGAATCGGTAAAGGCAGCGTGCGATAGCGAAAACGATAAACTCGATAGCGAACTATCCGTCATCCGTTACATTGCATGGGCGATCCCGTCCATTGGCTTCATCGGGACCGTCAGAGGTATCGGCGAAGCGCTCAGTCAAGCGTATCTTGCCGTGCAAGGAGATATCGCCGGTGTCACCGAGAGTCTGGGTATCGCGTTTAACTCGACGTTTGTCGCATTAGTCATCAGCATCGTTGTGATGTTATGTGTCCACCAATTACAACGCGTACAAGAGCAACTCGTCATTGATTCACAGACGTGGTGTGATGAGCATTTGATCCGCCACATGCAGGTTCGTTGAGATGTGGTCGTTTGAAGTCAACGACGTTACGTTGCGCCTTCGAAACGACGGCGAGACATGCTATGAGCAAGCAGGCATCGCCTATCTGACCGACCGTGCGACAACACTAGGCAACGATGCGTTAGAGCAGTTGTTCGTTCATCCGGTTCAATGCCAGACGACGTATTGGCAGCGTATGAATGAGGACGCGATCGAACCTCGTACTCGCACCATTGGAAAGAACTCGGACTTGGTGTACAACCAAATCGTCGAAGCCTTCTCGAACAGTAACGTTAATGCAAACGATCCGGGTTGGGTCATCGTACCAAGCGATTTCGATAACGATCAACTGGGATTGCTATTCGGCATTCTGGAATACAAGCATCTACGTCCGCGTGGCTTCATTGATGCGGCATTGGTCGCAGGCTCAAAGGCGACAGTTTCAGACACCGCGTTTTACATCGACCTGCAACTGCATCGTACGGTCGTTACGCAGCTATATCAACACGACAATCAAATTGAGGTCGTCACGGTGAAATCGCTGCCATCCGCCGGCTACCTTCAGTTCGTCCAGCGTTGGATTGATTCAGTTGCCCAGCGCTCATTGGACGAAACCCGTTTTGATCCTCGCGTCGCAGGAACGACTGAGCAACAGGTATTTGATCGACTCCGTGAGCGCGTCGATGGTGGCAGCGAGCTGGTCATTAGTGTTGAACACCGCGGCGAAACACGCACAACGAGCTTGTTGCAAGACGAACTAGCAGCTAGCGGGATCGATATTTACGACCGCATCTTGTCCGAGTGCAATCCTGGAACCCACCTTCTTCTCGGCGACCATGCCATTCGCATGCCGGGTTTTCTTGAATACATCGCCGGCTCAGGAAGAACAGCGGAAGGTTGCCCTACTGAAGGCATCGTGCACGCGGTCGCACGAATCGATGAAGATCTTCCGGCAGAAGCCGACGTCGAACTCCACAAATCAATTCACCGAGACACAAGCGCAACGGCTTCGTCTTTCAGCTCTCGAGCGCACGTCGAGAAACCGGACAGGAGCAATGATTCAAAGGTGCCGACGCACGCACTCTTAGGCGACGCCGCATATCCAATCGGGGCGCAGCGCAATATCTTGATCGACGATATCGAAATCTGCTCGTTGTACCGCGCCGACGGTGCGGTAATGCTCCGTCCTCAAGTCGACGGCGAAACCTACGTCAACGACAGAACCGTTGATGGCAGTACGATCGTCTCAAGTGGCGACCGAGTAAGGGTCGAACCGAAATCAAACGACGCAAAGGAGATCGTTTTAATCCGCGTCGTCGACAATGGCTAGACGACGTAGGGAGAGCAGCGTATTTACGCTGTCATTCATCGACGTGATGGCCGGCGGCTTTGGTGCCGTCGTGATCATGTATCTCATCATCAATCACGCGACCGAGACTTCTGAGGAAGTCGATAACCGCAATTTACGCGCAGAATCTCGGCTCCTGGACTACCAACTCGATACCAATCGCGAGAGTCTTTCCTATTTACGTGATCTTGTCGGAAACTTGAGCATCCGTATTGCGGATGTCAATCGAACGATCGATGAGAAGGTAGAGGAACTTGAAGTAAAAGAAGAGCAAGTTGAGGAGATCGAAAAAACCTCCCTCGATCAGTCTGATACGCTAGAAGAGCTCATTAAGGAACTTGAGGAAATCGAGGAGGAAGTTGAGGCACTCGCACGATCGGAACGCGCTGAAGAAGGTCAAACAACCGTCGAAATCCGAGGCGAAGGGGACCGACAGTACCTTACCGGCTTATATATGGGAGGTGAGCATATCCTGATCGCTCTGGATATTTCCTCAAGCATGTTGGACGATACCATCGTTAACGTTCTGAGGCGTCGCAACATGAGCTTTGAGCGCCAACGCAACGCGCCAAAATGGCAGCGAGCTATCCGCACGGTCGAGTGGCTCACTGCCAACATTCCGCTTCAAAGTCGTTTTCAAGTAGCGATGTACAACAACGAGTCATCTTTCGTCGTTAATGAAGGGAATTGGATCGACGCCTCGGATGGTGAAACTGTTCGATCAATATTCGTCGAGCTAGAGACGGTGATCCCCCGCGAAGGCACGAACCTACAGGGACTGTTTGAACTAGCAAGTACGCTACACCCATTGCCGGACAATCTGTTTTTGATCGCCGACAGCCTCCCTACGATGGATTCCCCCACTACGAATCGTACGACCATTGCTGGCCGACAACGACTCAATCTCTTTTATCAAGCCGTTCGTGTCCTGCCCGCAGGCATTCCCGTGAATGTCCTCATGTTCCCGCTCGAAGGCGATCCATTTGCGCCAGTCTCGTATTGGAACCTCGCCCATATCACGGGCGGTACCATGATCTCTCCTTCGTCTGATTGGCCATGAAGATTCGTCGCGGCGTCTCAGAAATGAACTTGGCGTTCCTGGATGTCATCTGCTGTGGATTCGGCGCAATCATCTTGCTATTGATGATTACGAAGATCAGTCTTCCATTGGTGCTTGAGGAATCCATCGACGACTTCGCAGCTCAAGTCGCACTGAAGCAGCAATCAATAAAAGAGATATTCGGTGAAATTGAGGTACTAGAGCGCGCGAAAGAGGAATCTGAACTCAATTTGGATGATGCACTACAGCGTCTCACCCGACTCCAAGAAGAGCTGCAAGAGCTCACGAGTCGCTTCGAGGCTCTACAGCTCGCTACGCGTGACAAACAGTCGCACTTAACCGACCTCGTCCGCGCGAAACAATCTCTCACAGACGAGATGGAACGCTTACTCGGCAAGGACTATCGAAGACAGACTGCCGCCATCGGAGGTATGACTGTCGACAGCGAGTACATCATCTTCATCATCGATACCTCTGGAAGCATGCAGCAAGGTGCATGGGGAACCGTTGTGCGTAAAGTCACTGAGGTACTCAACATCTATCCGAACGTGAAAGGCATCCAAATCATGAACGACATGGGTGATTACATGTTCCCGCGCTATCAGAGGCAGTGGATTCAAGATTCTGCTGCCCGTCGGACGGCCATTCTTAATCGATTACGCAGTTGGGACATTTATTCGAACTCAAGCCCCGTTGAAGGAATCGAGGAAGCGATCAGTGCTTTCTACGATCCGGACAAGAAAATCAGCCTCTATGTTTTTGGTGACGACTTTCAAGGGCGTTCCGTTGAACAGGTCGTCGACCGCATCGATCTCGTAAATGCGGCGGACGAAGAAGGTAACCGTCGCGTTCGGATTCACGCAGTTGGCTTCCCGGTCTACTTCGATGCTGGCCGAACCTCGGGCAGCGTTTTGCAGTATGCTCTATTAATGCGAGAATTGACAACACGCAATGGCGGCACATTTGTTGCGCTTCCTTCGTTAAACTAGCCACATGGTTTACTCGAAAACTGCTTGATGTATCCGACTAGATTGATTGCAATGTGCGCGCTGACATCCGTCGCGATCGCCTTGTTGGCCGGTTGTGGAACGTCTGCTAAATTTCGATTGGATTTTAGCGTGCCAAAACCAGTTATCTCGCCGCTACCGATTCGAATAGCCACCTACTTTCCACCTCAAATTCGCACTCATATCTATGAAGAAAAGATCGAAAATCACGGCGATTTTCGTATCGATATGACCGGTGCACACGAGGTTCTCTTTTCGACGGTATTTGACTCACTGTTCGAACAGTATGTAGAGGTAGAGAATTTCGAGGAAGTGCCGACTGAAATGCATGGCATTATTTCTCCATCAGTTCAGGAAGTTCAGATAACGCTTCCACAACAAACCCGCAGCGATTACTATGAAGTGTGGATCCGCTATCAGCTGCAGCTCTGGGATCGTTCGGGACAATTGATCCATTCTTGGCCGTTAGCGGCTTACGGAAAAGCGAACAAGAACAATTACCCGACACTTAGCAGAGCGTCCGCAGCCGCGCTTCACGATGCGACCGAATTTGCGCTTCGCGACGCTGCAGCCAGTATGTCCTTTTACTTTGCCAGAGAACCCCAAGTTCAATCATGGATTGACTCTTTAACAGGTACGACGTCATGAACGGTAGAGCAGTTAATCTCACAGTGATCTTGGCCGTAATGGTTTCAACTGGGTGTGTCTCATCCACGATTCAACAGGTGCGGCAAGGGGAAACCGGGATTCAAGGTCATGAAGCGATTGCAATCCTGGGACGACGTCACAAGAACAGAGATGAAACACGCCAGAACTTCGTCGAATGCGTCGCAAACAAGACGTCATCCGGTTCCGAGGCAGTCTCCGTGATGGGCGACAAGGCGTTTTTAGATTCCTTGTTCCCTTGGTTTGAACCTCGTACCGCACCGCTTGAACTTAGCGAGCTCGGAAGACTCGTCGCTCGTCCCGAAGTCGCACAGAGAATCAAAGAAATCGGTGTGCGTTATATCGTTTGGATTGAAGGTACGACTGAACGGCGCGATCAAGCCGGTACGCTGCAGTGTGCGGTCGCTAGTGGTGGTTTACCGGCTTGTTTTGGATTCCTGAGTTGGGAAGGCGCGTCGGACTACGAAGCAACGATATGGGACATCTCGAATCAGATCACCGTTGGAAAACTCAGTTCAGAGGCGAGAGGCGTTTCTTTCGTCCCTGCGGTTATAGTGCCGTTACCGTTCATTGCTCGCGTTCAGGCTTCCGCGTGCAGCACGTTGGCTGATCAGATAAAGTCGTTCATCGCTGGATAGCATCGACCGCACCAAGCCAAGACATTACTCCGGCTTTCTTCTTTTTTTGACTACTGAACTGTGCGAATCCTCTAACCCACACTTCAGCGTCGCTTAACTTTCAAAGATTAGACATGCCCATTACAGCTCGCGAACGATTCGAACACGCGGTCGATGTAGTTCAAGAGGATCTCAAAGCGGACGATCATGTACTCGCCGCAATCTTGTGTGGCAGCCTATCGTATGACGAAGTCTGGGATAAATCCGATATTGATCTGGTCGTCATTACCACGGATGAGAAGAAGCAACTTCATGAGGCGATCTGTCTCACCGCCGACGACGTCAACATTCACACGTCGATCACGCCAAGAAACGAATTCAAGCGCAGACTCGAAGCTGCTCATCGCAATTCATTCCAGCACTCGATTTACGCTCGTTCTAAATTGCTGTTTAGCAAAGATCCCTCAATCGATCGACTGTATGACGATATCAACCAGCTAGGGAAACATGACCTCCAGATTCGGATGATGAATGATGCCCAGTTCGCCGTCATGCAACTCTACAAGGCGAAGAAGTGGCATCTGATCAAAGATGATCCCCACTACACCGCGAACTGGATTCTGAGTACGGCAAGTGCGTTGGCTAATGTCGTCGTTAGTCGAGCAGGTCAGATCATCGACCGAGAAGCGCTCGTTGAAGCTACGAAACTCAAACCTGAACTGTTCAAGCTGATCTACACCGACCTGTTCGATAAGAAGGTCAGTCACACATCACTCGGACGTGCAATCGAAGCAATCGACGCCTATCTTGAACCCTTGGCAGAGGAACTCTTCGAACCAGTCATCGAATACCTAAGAGCTGCTGGTGGTGAGCCTCGCTCAAGTACGGAGCTCGAAACGCACTTTGCACGTAATTACGACCTGCATCACGTCATCACGGCTTGCGAGTGGCTATCGGACCTCGGCATCATTGAAAAAGCGTCGGTTCACACCAAACTGACGCTTTACAGTCAGAATGAAGTCGAAGAGTTAGCCTTCTTCGTCGTTTAAATCCCTAACGAACATAATGTTTCGCACATCGAGTCGTGCCAAAGGCGTGTAAACAGGTGGCGAAGCAAAATCGCGGAAAACCACGAACCAACGGTCGATCAGCATCCGGTAATTCCGGCAATGGTTATCGCACCACGATCGAAGTTCAAGGTTCGCGGGTCCACAATCTCAAGAACGTATCCGTCGAAATCCCGCGCGACGCACTCGTCGTCGTAACTGGACTCTCCGGCTCTGGAAAGTCATCGCTTGCGTTTGACACGATTTATGCAGAAGGACAACGCCGATACATGGAATCGTTGTCCAGTTTCGCGCGACGTTTTATCGCGCAAGTGGAGAAACCAGATGTTGATTTCGTTTACGGTCTGTCTCCTGTAGTTTCTATCGAACAAAAAACGATCGCGAGAAATCCGCGGTCGACGGTCGGAACACTTACCGACGTATCCACGTATCTCAACCTACTGTACGCGACCGTTGCGGAGGCGACGTGTCCTTATACCGACGAAGACGTCCCAATAAAAACAGGTGGCAATATTCTCGAATCGATACTCAGTCTACCGAACGGGACTGAGTTTGAGCTGCAGGTGCCTATCTTCCTAATCTATGGCGAAGACGCATCGCTTCTGTTCACGGAAGTTCGAAAGCAAGGATGTCGCACTGTAATCATCGACGGAGAACGCGTTGATTTAAGCGACGAGGTTCCCGAGGGCGTTGAAGGCGAACCTCAGATGTATGCCGTTGTCGACAAATTCACACGAGTCGATGGCATCGAGAAGCAACTCAATGCTGCCATCGAGCACGCGCTTCGGGTCGGTGACTCACTAATGACCGTCGAGATCACCGCAGGATTGAGCAAGACCGCACGTGCAAAGTTCTATAAGACCTTCGGCAGTAAGACGAAAAACCTTGTATTCGGCGACATCGTACCTGATTATTTCGTATTCAATAAACCCGAAGCTGCTTGTAGAACGTGCGGAGGGATTGGCACCACCAAGATGACGCATCGGGATCTGCTCGTAACGAATCCCGAACGAAGTTTGCGCCAAGGGTGCTTCCTTCGTGAAGCGTTTACCTATCGGCCCGAATCGCACGCCGGCTATTCCCTCTATACGGTGGCGCAGGAATTCGACATCGACATGGATGCGCCATGGCAGGATCTGTCACCCGAAGCACAAGATGTCGTCTTGCACGGTACGAAAGGAGAGCTTCTACAGCTACAGATACCACCCGAAACGAAGGATCGCAAGGAGCGCTGGCTGCGCTGGCCCATCAACTTCAGAGGCGTGGCAGGAAATATCGAGAGGTCCTATCGCTGGTATCGGCAACAGGATGTACCGAATTCAAACATGGAACGGTGGCTCGACCGCGTGATGGTGGAACACATTTGCGCTGACTGCGGAGGTTCCCGGTTGAAGTCAACACGCATGCTGTTTCACATTGAAGGCAAGAACATCTACGAGTTGGGGCAGATGAACTTCGATGAGTTGCACGCGTTTCTTGGTTCGCTCAGCTTCGAAGGTACGCAGGCGGAAGCAGGAAATCAGATTAGAAACGAGATCATAAAGCGAATCGAGCTATTGCTCGGTATTGGTCTCGATTACCTCAACCTAAACCGAGCATCGGGTACCCTGTCCGGAGGTGAAGCCCAACGCATCAGACTCTCAACGCAAATCGGCTCTGGCTTGATGGGTATGTTGTACGTGTTGGACGAACCTTCGATTGGGTTGCATCCCAAGGACAACACCAAGATGATCGCGACGTTGAAATCACTTCGCGATTTAGGCAATACTGTCATCGTGGTTGAACACGATGAAGATACGATCCGCGCCGCAGACCACGTCGTTGAAGTCGGACCAGGACCCGGAATCCACGGCGGATCTATTGTTGTTCAAGGTCCGCTGGAAAAAATCCTCGGAAACAACGAATCCCCGACTGGCCAATACCTAAGTGGCAAGAAGAAGATCGATACACCACAAGACAGGCGCGCGATGAATGGCAAGGAACTGATCATTCGTGGCGCGAAGGAGAACAATCTAAAGGACATTGATGTAACGATTCCCCTCGGCCTGTTCGTTTGCGTAAGCGGAGCCTCTGGTTCAGGCAAATCGACGCTGATCAATGAGATCCTCTACAAAGAGTTGTGGAAACAATTGGTCGACACGCGATCGCTTTCGGGTGACCATGAGTCCATCGAGGGTATCGAACACCTTACACGCGTGATCAATATTGATCAATCGCCAATCGGTCGAAATAGCCGTTCGAATCCCTCGACCTATGTAGGTATCTACGACGATATTCGAAAGCTATTCGCAAATGCTGAACTATCAAAAGAACGAGGCTATAAGCCTGGTCGGTTTAGCTTCAACGTAAAAGGTGGGCGTTGTGAAGAGTGTCAAGGCGAAGGTACGATCAGGACAAAACTCTATTTCATGCCGGACGTCGAAGTTACGTGTACAGCATGCAAGGGACAACGCTTCAACGCCGAGACACTGGAAGTCACGTATCACGATAAGAACATTGCCGACGTACTGGAAATGTCTATCGAGGACGGTGTGTCATTCTTCAAAGACGAACCTAAGATCGCAAGAAAGATCAAAGTCCTCGATGATCTCGGGTTAGGTTACCTGACGCTTGGTCAGTCCGCGACCACGCTGTCGGGAGGCGAGGCGCAACGGGTCAAACTCGCAACCGAGTTGGCAAAACTCCAGAATCGCGGACACATCCTGTATATCCTGGATGAGCCGACAACCGGTCTACATCTGGCCGACATCCAGAACCTTCTCAACTGTCTCCATCGTTTGGTCGACGCAGGACATACGGTACTTTGTATCGAACACCATCTGGACGTCATTAAAACTGCCGACCATGTAATCGATTTAGGACCGGAAGGCGGACGTGGTGGCGGCGAAGTCATCGCGGAAGGAACACCGGAGGACATCGTTAGTACGAAATCCTCCTTCACTGGGCAATATCTGAGAGCGCATCTCTAGCGATTAGCTTTGTGGCATCACGCATGATGTGCACAGTCCAAACACTAGTTAGGCTTCAGAATTCACCGGCGAGCAATCAAGTACGCCACTGAATTTCGTGTTCCTTTTTGGATTTCCTAAGTATCTAATCGAGCACGCACCAGACGACTTAACGTCAAGATTCTCTTCCGCATTGATTGAAGCGTTTGATGCTCCGCTCGTCACGATGGTCGCATGTTTAGTCTGCAATCCAATGGCGTCAAGCGAACCGGTACCTGAGATCCGCGCCGAAATCTCGTCGACCTCGCCACTGATGCGAAGCGAAGCGGTTCCGGATATTCGACTATCCAGTGACTTGCCTTCGATGTTGTTGAGCTCGATTGAAGCGGTACCCGCAGAAACCAAGTCAACGCGCGGTGCAGAAACTGCTTCGATCGTCACTGCACTTGCACCTCCGCACGTCAATTTGATGCTGTCCGCGTCGTGCAAGTGCGATTCCACCGCGACGCGAGTACTTCCTCCAAGTGTTAGGTTTCGAAGGCGCGGTGTCGTGATATCAATCGTGTATTGATTTCTGTTGGTCTTAGAACGATGTCCCTCTTCGCTTGTTCGTCGCTTCAGTATTTGATCCAACAACTGAGATGCGAGTGAACGACCATTCGACCGCGATCCGAAGTACGACCTTTTGGTCCTTAATTCCAGCGTTCCGTCATTTACGACTGCATGCACTGCTTCAAGTGCTTTCTCCTCACCGCTAATCGTCAAAGAAGATGTGGCACCACACGATATTCGCATACGACCGTATAACGAAGTAGAAACCTTGTTGAAATCAGTGACCTGAAATTCTCTTGTGTTCTGCATAAATGAGCCTCCTTCGAACAAATTTGCGCGGTCACTCACAGTAGACACGAATCGTGTCTTCATCGTCGTGGATGCTGATCTTCAATCCCTGCAGTGCTTCTCTGAGTTCGTCATCCTTCAATCCGGCAAGTCCATGCAATGTTCCGGGAACCGCCTCATCCAACGCATCCGCAATTTGCGGATTGAGTTTAGAGAGATCTACTCCAAGGGAGATGAGCTTTACCGGGACGCGCACATTGACCTCATCCGAACCGGAACTGATTTGAACGACTAGGAATTTCGGTAACTCAGTATTGTCTGGTTCGAATCCCAAATCAGCCGGCTCTTTAGGAGTCAGCACTCCCAGTAGCTGTTCAGCTTCATCGACGGTCACTTTTCCGTCTTGCAGCATATTGAGAACCTTTCTCATGTCAGTCTCGTCGCCTGACATCGAACTGTTTTCTTCAATGTGTGATTGTTCATTCATTTTGTAGGTGTACCTCTAAGAAACCTGTTGATATCCATTGCGAGTACGATCGACTGTTCGCAAACCTCATAAGACGATGATCGCCAATAACGACTCTTCATCTCGAAGAGAAATGCGTAATCCACGTAGAGAATTGATGAGTCGCGTCATTAGCACGATTTGTTTGCCCCGTAATTCCCAACGCGTCGAGCCTAGTTGCATCGTCCATCCAACAATCAACAGCACGATCATGATCGGCCAGAAAACGAAGACCGGAAGAATGAGTGGGATTTTTTGGTCGTGTCTCCAACGTACCACTGCGATCGATGTCATCAATCACGTAGTTTCGCTAAGACTTCAGACACACTTAGTTCGCCTGCCTGGAGTTTGTCGAGCAATTCAGGGTCTGACTTCGTTGAGACTTGTGCATTCAGACCTTGTACGCGAGGAAGTTCCGTCGCGATCGACGCCAATCGATTCTTCACCGTCGGGTAACTGATACCGAATACCTTCTCCATCGCTTTCAATGATCCGTTCACCTGCAAGAAAACAGTGACAAACAGTTGGTCTGCAGTCGACAATCGCGCAAGCGGTGAAATGTCGAATCGACCTTCCATCGCGACATCGCAGTCAGAACACACCAATCGTGAAACCGACATGCCACGATCACAGTTCGGACACTTGGCTTTTGAAATATCCATACCTACATTAAACCTGTGTACTTAATAAAATCAAGTCTAATATTTATATTTTTAATTGTCTTTACGTTTTAATTCGCTTTTTCTTATCTCTAATTCATATTATTCGGGTACTCGATTCCCGACATCGTGATGTGGAAAAGAAGCTGATCACACCTTCCGCTTTCCAAAATCGGGATTGAACACCTAGTCTGAGAGCGGATTCATGCTTTGCGAACTTGCCGTTTCTACTTCTCGTATGTACAGAGGGTCTAGCACACAGTGGATCACCAGCAATCAACCGACCTGCTACAGTTACACTGACAGAAAATTCTGACAAATTTGCAAAATGTGCGTTCAAATTATTGCAAATAGTGCGATGTAAATACTGCAAAACATGCGCTAAAATACCTGCAAAAGAAGCTATGAATAAATAGATTGGGAGATCCTCACGTTGTCTCGTATCGGCCTAGACTTGCGGATACAGAACTAACGAACAAACTAGCATCCGCCTCGACCGTATTGATCGAAGGACCGAGAGCCTGCGGGAAAACAGCCACAGCAAGTCAGATTGCAAATAGCGCGGTGTTCTTTGATACTGATACCAATGCCAGACAAGCATGTTCTATAGACCCTAACTTGGTACTGGAGGGCGAAACTCCAAGACTCTTCGATGAATGGCAAATCGTTCCAAATCTCTGGAATCACGTAAGGCGTGCATCAGACACTCGAAGACAGAAAGGGAACTTCATATTAACTGGATCCACTGTACCAACAGATGACCTGACTCGACATTCTGGCGCGGGTCGAATATCCAGACTACGAATGCGCACCATGTCAATGCTCGAACTGGGACTCTCTACAGGAAACGTCTCACTGCACGACTTGCTGACGAAAAAAAAGATCTCCGAGCTGAGCGCCACCACAACATTGCCGGACCTAGTTGAATACATGTGTCGTGGCGGATGGCCAGGAACGATTGACGAGAATCTCAACACTGCTATGAGTTTCGTACGAGACTACGTTGAGGAAATAAGCCGAACGGATGTTGAGAACATGATCGGCGTGCGTCACGATCCGGATCGATTAATGCGCGTTATACAGTCTCTCGCACGGAACATCTCAACTGATGTCACACTAGCTACTCTTGCAAGTGATATCGAACATTCAAACAATGGCTTACAAACCAGAACGGTAGCCAATTACCTGTCAACTTTGGCAAGGCTCTTTGTGATAGAAGATTTACCGCCATTCTCGCCTCATCTTCGTTCGCGTGCGCGCCTCCACAAGGCTGCCAAACGACATTTCACCGATCCCTCGATCGCGGTCGCAGTCTTAAGGTCAAACCCGGATCAACTGCTCAGAGACGTAAGCTATCTTGGCCTCCTCTTTGAATCCTTCGTCGTTCATGAATTACGCGTCTATGCCTCAGTGCTTGATGCGAATTTAAGCCACTATCGAGATAGCACAGGATTAGAAATCGATGTTGTGATACAGACTGCGTCAGGCAGCTGGATTCCAGTTGAAGTAAAACTCGGAAATGAAGAGTCGACAATCGATAGAGCTGCCGCTAATCTGCTTAAGTTTGTCGACAAGGTTGATATTGATCGTATGGGTGAACCGTCGAACCTTCTAGTTGTGACAAGTGCCGGATACGCATATAAACGTCAAGATGGTGTCACGGTGGTGCCTATCAGTTCCATTGGACCTTGAGACCTAGTGTGACTAGTATGCGCACTGGTCGGATCGTGATTGGTTTGACTCTTGCTCTCAATCGGTTTATCAAACGAACGCTTATCGATGCCATCTCTAGTAACAACACGAAAATCCGCTGAGCGACAGCTCAATGACTATGCCACGAAGCATAATCGTCTGCAATCGCAAGGCCATTTCCTTCCAATTTCGTCTTGAGTCTCCATCTCAGTCGCGCCAAACTGCTATGAACAAGACTATTGAACCTAGCACTCACTTATCCACGGCGGAGCTAGAGGAGTTCAGGACCAATGGATTCCTGAACCTCGGAAAAGCTATCTCGACGGATGACGTTTCCAAGTTTCTCACTATGTTTGACGACGATCGGACGAACTATCCCTACATGTGGCATCCTTATGGCTACCGTCAGGAGGCAAACTACGAAGCCTTAATCAGTAGTCCTCGTTTTGACGAACTCATAAGGCATCCCGACATCCTCCCAAAGATCGAGGCATTAATGGGCGGACCCGTTTGTTTCGGAGAGATTGGTCTCAGACGGATGGGAGCATATGAAGGCGAAATCCATCAGGCGTGGCATCGAGATCGAGGATACTGGCACGAACACCCACTTCGGCTCGATTACCTTCAACTCATTGTTTACCTTACGGACGTGGATGAGTCAACCCACTGTTTCAGTATTTCGCCAGAGAATGTATCCGATGAGCCATGCAAGTTAGCAGAGGATCAACTGCAGCGACGTGCGGCTACACATCTTCACGGACCCGCAGGAACATGCGCTTTGTTTAACGTTGCGCTGTTTCATACCGCGACAACGAGACCGACTCAGTCTGACCGGAAGACCGTCCAAATTTACTACGGGCATCAGGACCGAGCACCTTTAGCGAACGACTCCGGAATTCCAACTCCACTGAGTGATCATCCGACCGATGCGGAAACGCGATCGTTCTATGGAAATTTGAATGAACGCTCTCGCCTCTACATGCGGGCATACGGTACGGACACGAACTAATTAGCGCGGCTTATTGATTGGTCTGCAGCGGCTACTACTCCTTGCTAGTGTTCACAATCGGTTGCGTGCTTTTATCGGCGCAAAGTACAACGAGGAGATTACTTACCATCGAGGCTTTTCGCTCTTCATCGAGCTCAACGACTCCCCGTGCTGAGAGGTCGTTAAGCGCCATTTGAACCATACTCACCGCACCCTCAACGATCTTTTCTCTTGCTTCGACGATAGCTCCGGCCTGCTGTCGTTGCAGCATCGCCGAGGCGATTTCAGGCGCGTACGCAAGATGAGTAATGCGCGCTTCCAGCACTTCTAGTCCAGCTTGATTCAACCGCCCCTGAATCTCACTCTCAAGTTGATCGGTTACCACTTTGGTATCGCCACGTAACGACACAACATCGTCATCCGTTGAGTCGTAGGGGTATTGTGTCGCCATGCTGCGTACTGCTGCTTCGCTTTGTACACGCATGAAATTCACGTAGTCATCAACCTGAAAGCAAGCTTCCGCCGTATCAACCACTCGCCAAACAACCACAGCGGCGATCTCTACCGGGTTTCCATTCGCGTCGTTTACTTTCGAACGCTCAGTCTCGAAATTACGGACCCGAACCGAGATTCGACGTTTTGTGAAAAACGGATTCATCCATCGCAATCCCGCTTCATGTACTGTCCCAACATATCGACCGAAGAATTGCATAACTCGAGCTTCATTCGGGTGAACGACAAACAAACCAAACATCAAGAACAGCAAAACCGGGAAAACAACGACTGAAATGATGATGGTGGGGATCAGCCCGAAAATCACGCTGACAATGAACAACGCGATGTCACCAAGCAGAAGAACCAATAAAACGAAGAACACCAACAAGCCCGATGGTGCCGTACGTGCGATTTCCTTAAACACGACGATTACCCGACGAAGTAATGACCGAGTTATAAAGAATAGCGAGAACGCTTGATCAGACCTCGATCAGCGATTAATCTTTGAGTATCACCGAGTCTCTATTCGTCGACTCGGTACTTCGGAACCACACTGAAGCACGCCGTGTAGACGACGGCACACTGCGTTTGGTATGGATTAGTCTTTAGATACGGTCATCGCCGCGACCTACGGCGAAGGCTCTAAACGGTTGCGCGCTGACCACGCAAGTATTGTGCTTCCTGCTTGATTCGAGAAACCATGGAGCGAAGTCCATTGCCCCGAGTCGGACTCAAATGTGACAAAAGATCCAGTTCGGCAAACAATTCATCCACATCTTCAGCGACGATTCGATCTGGGGACTGTAGCTGAAACACCGTCATTAATATGGCGATAAGACCTCGGACAATGAATGCGTCGCTGTCCAATTGAATCGTCACTTGGTCGGAGTTCTTGTCATAGCCTATGACAATCCATACTAGGCTCTGGCAGCCTTTGACAAGATGCTCCTCGACGCGGAGTTCAGATGGCATATTAGGTAGCGTCTTTCCAAGATCGATGATGTACCGATAACGATCTTCCCAGTCATCAAGAAACTCGAAAGTCTCTTTAACTTCCTCTAGTGTAAGCACTTGGCTAGAACAAACCTAGATCTAGTTGCGCTTCTTCCGACATCATGTCACGTGACCAGGGTGGGTCAAACACAAGCGAGACATTCGTATCCGACACCAACGGAACACGTTGAAGGCGTCGCTTTACGTCTTCCACCAGAACTGGTCCCATACCGCAACCCGGCGCTGTTAGCGTCATCTCGATGTCGACCCGGCTGTCATTCACAGCTACATCGTAGACCAATCCGAGATCGACGATATTTACCGGAATCTCCGGATCATGTACGGTCCGAAGTGCCTGCCATACCTGTTCTTCAGAAATCTTACCGTCGTCTGGGGTTTCGAACGTCAATATTTCAGGCTCGAAACCGAGCGCGTCTGCATCTTCGCTCTCGATTCGCGCCATATTACCGTTGTGAACCACCGTATACGTACCGCCGAGCGCTTGCGTCAGCGTAACAAATACGCCTTGTGGGATAGTAAGTTCGGTGCCGGTTGGGACGAGTCGAGCCGTAACAGTACGCTGGACTGGTATGACCCTACGTTCCACGGAGTGAAAAACTCTCGCCGCACCCGCAATGAGTATCGGCGTTTGGGTTCTCGAACTTAAGAGAAGAGTTTAAACCTTCGGAAACAAGATCAATATGAGTTCCCCGGAGCAAATCCCAATGTTGGTTGTCGACGACAACCTTTACGTTGTCATCGAATTCGAATACACGTGAATCGTCCGGGATCGCGTCAAGAAACTTGAGCGCATACATATAGCCGTTACAACCACTTTCGGTAACGTGTAGTTGTAATCCCGTCGCTTTTTCCTGATTGAGCTGTTTTCGAACATGCTGTTGTGCCGAATCACTCAACGAGATGGTGGACGGATCAAATGTTGCGGTTTGCACAGATAGAAAGCTAGGAAGTGAGGATTTCTCGGGCTTTTTCGACCGAAGCTATGAGTTTTTCAATGTCTTCGCTTGAATTATAGATTGCGAAAGAGGCTCGCACGGTACCCGGAATTCCGAGTTTTGCCATCAGAGGCATCGCGCAATGGTGCCCTGTTCGTACAGCAACTCCTTGGTTATCCATCAGTACGCCAACGTCGCTGTGGTGAGAACCTTTGATGTTGAATGACACCACCGGTGCCTTTTCTGCCGCTTCGCCTACGATCTCGACTCCCTCGACCTGAAGTAAACCGGACGTCGCATCGCGCAGCAATCCCATTTCATGCGCATAGACCTGTTCGGTGTCTAGAGAATCCATGTATTCAATCGCAGCTCGCATCCCAATCGCACCTGCAATGTTCGGCGTACCCGCCTCGAAACGGTAAGGCATCTTTTGATACGTCGTACGTTCGAGTCGGACCTCTTCGATCATTTCGCCGCCGCTTTGCCATGGAGACGCTTCAGCCATCAGACTCTCACGAGCATAAAGTGCTCCGATACCCGTCGGTCCGTACATCTTGTGAGCAGAAAAGGCATAGAAATCGCAATCTAGATCACGCACATCGATTGGCATATGTGGTGCGGCTTGAGCGCCATCGATGATGGTTACCGCGTCGACATGCCGGGCCTTGGCAACCATCTCCTTAATCGGATTAACGGTACCAAGCGCATTGGATACATGCGCAATCGCAACAATCCTGGTACGTGGCGAGAGAAGCGATTCATAGTGATCTTGATCTAGCTCACCGTTCGGAAGTACGCGGATGGCTCTTAATCGCGCACCGGCTCTATCGCAGACCATTTGCCATGGGACAATGTTCGAGTGGTGTTCCAGCTCCGAGATAACGACCTCGTCATCTGGGCCTAGTACATCCGCGGCATAGGTCCACGCGACTAGATTGATGCCTTCTGTGGTACCTCGAGTCCAAATCACTTCTTCGGGTTTCGGCGCGTTGACGAATTCGGCCACCACCTGTCGGCTACGCTCAAACTCTTCGGTCGCCAGCGTGCTGAGCGCATGAACACCACGATGCACATTCGCGTTGTGTTCGGTGTAGTACGTGCGCAAGGCGTCTAACACGGACTCCGGTTTTTGCGTCGTAGCCGCGTTGTCGAGGTAGACGTCGTTTGGTCGCTTTCTAAACAACGGAAACGCGTCGCGAAATGGACTCATAGATCGAGCAGTGAAGTACCGCCTTCAGAATGAACGACTTGACGCAGAAATCCCTTCGTCAGCATCGCACGAGCCGATTCCTCGTTGATACCTCGGGAACGCATGAGGAAGAGCGAGTCGTCATCTAGCTGGC
Source organism: Candidatus Azotimanducaceae bacterium (assembly GCA_965220235.1). Classification (GTDB taxonomy): domain Bacteria; phylum Pseudomonadota; class Gammaproteobacteria; order Pseudomonadales; family Azotimanducaceae; genus Bin55. The sequence goes on from OZ244815.1 coordinate 2,394,708, forward strand.
CAGTGGTCGCCCCGTGCGAGCAGATAACGTCATCAGTGTAGATTTCGAGTTCCGGTTGCGCATGAGCCCGTGACTGCGGACTCAACGCAATGTTGCGATTCGTCAGATGCGCTTCAGACTCGCTCGCGCCTCGGTCGATACGAATAAAGCCGCTAAACACACTCCTCGCACGATCGTCGACAACACCATGAAACGACTGTTCACTATGACTATTCCCGACCCGGTGATTCATGTACACCTGGGTATCCAAATGGTCGTTGCCGTCGACCAGCCAACCGCCGCTTAAAGTGGCTCTAGCACGTTCTCCCATTACGTTCACGATCACGTCATTTCTGCGAATCTTTGAACCTTTGGACGCAAGATGCAGATTCAACGTCGAACCTTCGGCTAGCCACACGACTAGACAGTGATATCCAACGCCTTCGTTTTGTGGCATCGTTAATTCGTAGTTCAAAGTTGCGTCGTCGCGCAAGTGGCACAACGAGATACGGTTACCGCTCTCAAATTTCTCTTCTACGTTCAAACAGGCGTTTTGCGCTACGGACATTAGATGTCGGTCGACCGAACCCGCGGCATCTGAGACGGACGCGTGTGCTGTCTTCGTCGTTGCGAGCAGTTTCGTACCTGAGCGAAACAGTAGACCATTGATGTCGAGCAACGGAAAGTCGCCTAAGCTGTCGCTAGAGCCTAACTCAACCAATTGACCGCCATTCTCTGGCTGGTCAAGTCGACGAACCTCAACATCGTGACTAGACTCAAGCGAATCGCGCGTCTCCGACAACTCCAGTGCGCCTTCGACGAGCGTTAAAAAATCGGAGTACTGCCAGCGTCCCTTCCAAGGAAGCGGGAATCCGTTGCTATTCAGCGCAGTGCGCGATGGAGTGCGATCCAACCAAGGTGTTTCGCGCACTTCCTGCGCAAGCACACGGTTCAGCAGATCGCCGTGTGTTGAGCCGGCGGCTTGCGCGACCGTCATTACGCTTCGCCTAAGCCAACGTAGCCTTGGGTTTCAACCTCATGTGCTAGTTGCGCGTCGCCTGACTTCACGATGGTTCCGTTAACCATGATGTGGACAAAGTCGACGTTCACGAAATTCAAGAGCCGTTGATAGTGCGTGACCAATACGACGCCATTGTCGTCTGACCGAAATTCGTTGATACCGCGAGCGACAACCTGCAAAGCGTCAACGTCTAAGCCAGAATCAGTCTCATCAAGAAAAGCTAGCTTAGGTTGCAGGAGCATCAGCTGAAGAATCTCGTTCCGCTTTTTCTCGCCACCAGAAAACCCGACGTTGACGAATCGCTTAAGAAACTCAGTACTCAGTTCTAGACGTTTTGAGATTTCCCGTACTTGCACCATGAAGTCACGGGTATTCATCTCTTCTTCGCCCATGGAGATGCGATGACTATCGATCGCAACTTTCAAGAACTCCATATTCGTAACGCCAGGAATCTCGATCGGGTGCTGAAAACCGAGAAACAAGCCACTAAGCGCTCTGTCCTCCACCGACATACCGTTCACCGGCGCACCCATCAATTCCATGTCACCCGTCGTGACACTGTACCCATCGCGTCCCCCTAAGATGTTCGACAAGGTACTTTTTCCTGAGCCGTTTGGCCCCATGATGGCGTGAACTTCGCCCGCATTAACGGTCAGATCTATTCCATTTAAGATCTGTTTTTCGTCAACGCTCGCAACCAGCCCCCGCAGCTCGAGCAATTTCAACCAACGGCACCTTCTAAGCTAACTTCAAGGAGTTTAGACGCTTCGACGGCGAACTCCATTGGTAATTCCCTCAGCACTTCCTTACAGAAGCCATTTACGATCATCGCGACAGCCTTCTCGGCATCGATCCCGCGCTGACGACACAGAAACAGTTGGTCCTCGCTCACTTTTGATGTCGTTGCTTCGTGTTCCACGATGGCATCATCGCGCTGAGACTCTATTGTCGGAAACGTGTGCGCGGCACAATCGCTCCCGATCAAAAGCGAGTCACACTGAGTGAAATTCCTCGCTTTCTTTGCGCCCGGATTCATACGTACGCGTCCACGGTAAGCGTTCGAGCTGTTCCCAGCACTGATCCCTTTCGAAATGATGGTACTGGACGTATTGCGACCGATGTGGGTCATTTTTGATCCCGTGTCGGCTTGTTGATGATTGTTCGTGATCGCTACGGAATAGAACTCGCCGACTGAGTTGTCGCCCCGCAAGATGACGCTCGGGTACTTCCACGTGATTGCAGATCCGGTTTCGACTTGCGTCCAGCTGATATGTGAATTTGCGCCGCGGCAAACACCACGCTTGGTGACGAAGTTGTAGATACCACCGTTTCCGTCGGCATCACCTGGGTACCAGTTTTGAACCGTTGAGTATTTGATAGACGCATCCTCGAGCGCGACCAACTCGACCACTGCGGCGTGCAGCTGGTTCTCGTCTCGCATCGGTGCCGTACAACCTTCGAGGTAACTAACGTAGGATCCCTCATCGGCGATGATTAACGTACGTTCAAACTGACCCGTATTCTGAGCATTAATTCGGAAATAGGTGGATAGTTCCATTGGACAGCGAACGCCCTTCGGAACATACACAAACGAACCATCACTAAAGACCGCCGAATTTAGAGCCGCGAAGTAATTGTCTGATTGAGGAACCACCGAACCTAAGTACGCACGCACTATTTCAGGGTGGTTTTCAACCGCTTCGCTAAACGAGCAGAAGATCACGCCATGTTCGCGCAGTTCTTCCTGGAATGTAGTTGCCACTGAAACGCTATCAAACACGGCATCTACGGCAACCCGCGGCGCATCAGGATCTCGCTCTACACCGGCAAGTAGCTCTTGTTCATGAAGTGGGATACCTAGTTTTTCGTAGGTCCGCAGCAGTTCCGGATCAACTTCGTCGAGGCTCTTGGGTTTGTCCCCGGTGGGTGCGGCGAAATACGAGATCGCCTGATAGTCGATCGGTTCATAATCGACTCTTGCCCAAGTCGGTTCGGGCATGTCGAGCCAACGCCGATAGGCTTCCAATCGCCAATCTAACAGCCAAGCTGGCTCATTCTTGCGCTTGGAAATCTCAGTGATGACCGCTTCGTCGAGACCCGGTGGGATGGTCTCCTGTTCGATGTCGGTGACGAATCCTGCTGCGTACTCTTTACCGATGAAATCGTGAGCGACTGAGGGTGATTGTTCCGACATAAAGCACTGTCTCGAAGGGATTTGAATTTTAGTGAAGAACCACCTTCTTGCGCTCATACTATATAGAGTACCGACGTACTTCGTCACTTCAGTTAGGACCGCGACAATCCACTTAGGCTAGACATGCAACAGTAAGGGTTTCACATTGAGCGTCCAATTAGCACACCTCGACTCACAAGCAGCATATTCCGACCGACGAGCATTCGGGGACTATGGCGAGTTTGCGGTCGCCGAATTCCAAATCACATACGACGTCGACCCCCAGGACGCTGCTAATTCACGTATCGTCGATCTCGACAAAGCGCCACCTACGAGCGATGGCAAGTTGCGATTCCGAGGCAATGCGCGCATGGTGTACCCTAAAGATACGACACCATCTTGTCTCCTGGTAGATGTACCTAACCGAGGTAGACCCACAGCGTTCAGTTTCAACCGCCCGGCACCTTCCGAACTACAGACAACCAATATGCCGAGTGGCGATGGGTTTCTCTGCCGACATGGATTTGCGGTGTTAAGCGTCGGTTGGCAATTCGACGCCGAAGGGATGAATCTGGAGGTTCCCGAGGCACTCGAAAACAACCATCGAATCGTCGGCGAGGCGATTTGCCAGATGCAACCTACTCGCGACACGACCTCCCTGCTTGTAGGACAAGGTGGCGTTTTCACGTACGAACCCACAGGCAAAGGTCGGCTGTATCAACGTGCAAGTACGCAAGCACCGTATGAACTGGTCGATAGCGGTGCATGGCGATTTGGCCGACTTCGGGATGGCGAATTCGATACCAGTACCAGATACATATCGAAAGAAGGGGGCTTCTCGAAAGGTGTCGTGTATACCCTCGTATACGAAACCGTTGGCGCTCCGGTCGTCGGACTGGGTCTACTCGCATTGCGAGATGCAGCTGCTTTCTTTAAATACGACTTCGATTGGCCACAAGACAAACCTTCCTTCGCGATCGGGTACGGTGCTTCACAAACCGGTCGAATCCTTCGACATTTCTTATACGAAGGGCTAAACGACGATGAAAACGGGCGCAAGGTATTCGATGCGGTGATTCCACATATCGCAGGCGGACAGCGCGGCGACTTCAATCACCGATTTGCACAACCTGGCAGTATGGGAATACCCGCTGCTGGACAGCGGTTCCCTTTCGCTGCGCGCTCGACGACCGATGAACTAACCCAGCAACACGCAGGATTACTGGATCAGTGCAACCACCCACCGAAGGTGCTGAGCACCAATACTTCATGGGAGTATTGGCGAGGAGATGCTGCGCTCATTCACGTGTCGTCCGACGGAACGCAAGACATACCTCCTCAAGACAACGAGCGCATTTACATGTTCGCCGGTACGCACCACATCAACGGCATACTACCGATAACAGACCGGCTCGCGTTGACAGGGGAACAGCTACCCTACCCTCTAAACACGATCTCATACACCCCATTACTACGCGCAGTGCTCCACAATGCGCTAGCTTGGGTACGCGATGGACTAGAACCACCCGATTCTCGTTATCCCCAGCTTAGTGATCACTCACTGGTCGGAAGAGAGGTGGTAGTCGACAGATTCGCACAGTCACCGCGCTTTCAGCACTTGCCTAACGCGGAAAATCTACCCGGATTGTGGCACACGGACCTCGGTGCCGACGTCAGAAACGGCGTATGTGATCACCCAGCGAAATTGCTTTCGAGATACCCTCGCTTGGTATCAAACGTTGATGAGAGTCTCAATGAAGTCGCAGGCGTCCGACTTCCGGAAATCGCTGTACCGATAGGGATCCACTCGGGTTGGAATCCAAGGCATCCTTTACACGGTGCGCCTGATCAAACGGCAGCGTTCGCAGGATTCTCGGTTTTTGATGGTTTGGATTGCGTACCCGAATCCCGCAACGCTTGTCACGAACTCGTATCTCAGGTAACTGACGACTTAATCGACGCGCGATACGTCCTAGCCGAAGATCGTGAACTCGTGATCGACAACGCAATGAAGCGTTACGACGCGGCGCAAGCTGCGTCTACTGCCAAATAGCGAGAACGATCCCCATGATGATCGAGTACACCACTCGATATCCGCTCTGAATCGCAACCAGTTTCCAACTCCAGCCGCAAAACGCCGCATCGGAAATATTGGAGGCTGCGATAAAACCAATACCGACAGCCAGTCCTAATACCGCACCATCAAACCACGTCGAAATACCGAGACACGCAATGATCACGGCCATTACGAACGCGGTTATTAACGTCGTTACTAGACTAATGATGAAAGGCTTCGGACTCGGCTGGATCTCGTCCGGTGTTTTGCCCAGCGCGTCGAGCCAAGCAGTACCGAATAGTGGACCGTACCAAGGCCAACCGATCGCGAATGAAACCAGCGATGCGACGATGATCGCCCACCAATTCAGGCCTAGCAAAAGTTCCACTTCGTTCTCCTTAAATCACCAATGAAGGTCAGTTCGATACTGTGTGCGAGTATATTCGAGATTTGCAATGGCGGTTAAACTTGCAAGGGTCTCTCGGTGCTAGTACTAGATCGCCAAACCCAATCGGCACCACCACAAACCATGCTGACGAAGCAACAAATCGAGCAATACCACACTGACGGTTACACCATCGTCCGAGGTGCGCTTCCGCCAGAGCTACTCGATGATTTACGCAGAATCACGGACGAGATCGTCGCATCTGCCAAAGGTCTTACTGATCACACGCCAGTACTTGATCTAGAACCGTCTCATACGCCTGAAAATCCGCGTGTCCGTAGGATCAAGACGCCGCAACTCGCGCATCCTTTCTATCGCGAACTTGCAGGGCACGAGTGCTTGATGGTAGCGCTGAGGCCCCTCATCGGCAATGACATCAGGTTGCGCGCAGGTTGCAAGATCAACATGAAGTCGGCCGGGTATGGGGCGCCCGTTGAGTGGCATCAGGACTGGGCGTTTTATCCACACACCAATGATGACGTACTCGCGACCGGAATCTTGCTCGACGATATGGACGAGACGAATGGTCCGGTGATGTTCTTACCCGGTTCACATAAAGGTCCTGTCTTCGACCACCACGCGGATGGCGCGTTCTGTGGGGCGATTGACACGACCGCAGCAGGTCTGGATACCAAAGACGCGATTCCAATTTTTGGAAAGGCTGGGGACATGACGATCCATCATGCCCGTCTGGTACATGGTTCGATGATCAATAAGTCTTCAAAATCACGTCGCATCCTCTTTTACGAATTTACCGCCGCAGATGCGTGGCCGCTCGCCGGCGTTGAGCACCTTGATGACGTTGAGGGATTCAACTCACGAATCGTAAGTGGCGAACCAACTCTTCGACCGCGACTAGCAGACGTACCAGTTAAGGTTCCGCTACCACGCGCACCTTATCAAGGATCCATCTACGAAAACCAACGAACACTTGAGAATCGATATTTCGAGCAGGCAGTTGATTGACCACGGTCACAGCGCCTCCCCAAATTGAGCTCGAGAACGTTTCCGTAGTGATACCCGTTTTTCGGGACGCTGAGCTACTAAAAAACCTGCTCCTCGACTTGACGTCTGGCTCATTCGGCAAGATCGTCGTAAGTTATGCGGACGAATCCGAATTTGTCGACTCAACAGACGTCGTTTTCCTGCGCACACCTCGAGGTCGCGGTTGTCAGATTGAACAAGCTATCGCAAATACGAACACTGAGTGGGTTTGGATACTGCACGCCGACGTGAGGGTACCAACAAGCGCGATGGAAGCTCTCCGCGACGCACTCGACGAGACCGATTGGGGCGCGTTCAGAATCTCACTCACGGGAAACTCCAAGCTCCTGAGTACGATCAGTTTCTTGATGAATTGGCGTTCGCGAATGACATCCATCTATACCGGCGATCAGGGAATGTACGTCCGACGGGCATTGTTGGATCGAGTCGGTGGCTATCCTCCGATCGCACTGATGGAGGATATCGAGTGCAGTCGTCGACTGCGTCACGTCCAACATGGTCCCCAACTTCCCGTTCGACTAACTGTCTCTGCGCGGAAATGGGATCACGAAGGTGTCATCCGAACCATCCTCAGAATGTGGTGGTATCGGCTTCTCTATTTCTTTGGCGCTGCTCCTGATAGTCTCGCTAATCGTTATTACCGCTAGTCCAATACACCGAAAATGGGTGAAGACGCAGGATTGAAGAGTTCCGAATTCAGAGACACTACGCCTCAAGGCCATCTCGCGGTTTTTACGCGTAGTCTTGATTCTTCGAATTTGAAAAGCCGACTGAGTGCGGAGATCGGCTCCGAAAAAGCGCGTCATTGCTATTGCGAACTGCTCACTGAGACGCTTCGATGCGCGAAAAACTTCGAAACGACCGTGTATGTGGAAGGACCAATCATTGACGAAGCCTGGTTACTTGGCTTACGAACCAAACCTCAGTCGGAAGGTGACCTTGGACAAAGAATGCTTGCGTGTTTTGAGGACGGCGTACGTGTTCTCGTTGGCGGCGACTCTCCTCTCGTATCGGTCGCGTACTTAAACAGTGCTTTCAGCGCACTGCGGTCACATGACCTTGTACTAGGACCAACTGAGGATGGTGGCTATGTGCTTATCGGCATGAACAAACCAGAGCCTCGCGTGTTCAAGAGCATCCACTGGAGTACCGCTAATGTCCTATGTGAGACGTTGAACATCGCTAGCTCGTTAGACTTGAGGGTTAAGTGCCTCGACTTAGTCTGGGATGTCGACACCGGAGCAGACTACATCCGGTGGCTAGAACTGAAATAGGAATACTCTTGATTAAATCCGTTTTACGAATCGTCTTGTCCATGTATCTCGTTGCAGCGCTCGTATTCAGCGCTGGTGCGGATGAATCGACCGCAGCTGATGATGAATTCTTGATCGTTGACACACATATCGACACACCATATCGCAACTGGCGTAATGAGTTGAATATCTTTGATGGTACGAACACTGGTCAATTCGACTTGCCTCGTGCCCAACAAGGTGGCGTGTCGGTTGCGTTCATGTCGATATATACGCCTGCTTCCGCCGCGGAAGAAGGAACAAGCAAATCCATCGCACTTGATCAAATCGCATGGGTGCATGAGACCGCCGAGTCTTCCGATGAAATTGAGATCGCAACATGTGTGGCTGACGTTCGACGACTCCACAAAGAAGGCGTGATTGCATTTGCATTCGGTCTGGAGAACGGTAGTCCACTCGAAGGCGATCCAGCAAACATGAAAGCGTTTGCCGACCTCGGCATTCGCTATGTCACGCTCGCGCACTCTCGTTCGAACGAATTCTCGGACTCGAGTTATGACGAAAACGAACCTTTGCAAGGTTTATCGGAAGCAGGCCGCGAACTGGTTCGAGAAATGAACCGACAAGGCATCATGATCGACATCTCTCATCTCACCGACAAAGCCGCATGGCAGGTACTCGAAATCAGTGAGAGTCCAGTTCTCGCCACTCACTCGTCGTTACGACACTTCATTCCAGGATTTCATCGAAACATACCTGACGATTTGGTTATCGCCCTGAAAGAAAACGGTGGCGTGGTCCACATTAACTTCGGAAGTAGCTTCGTGTCGAACGAGTCCCGCCAATGGCGCACCAAATTTGATGCGGCTCTAGCTGAGGTTACCGAAGCGTCGGAACTTACTTCGGAACAACGACGGGCTTTCTACGATGACTATGTCGAAGCAAATCCCTACCCGTTCGCTACTGTTGCGACGGTTGCGGATCACATCGATCGTGTTGTCGAAATAGCTGGCGTTGATTTCGTTGGACTGGGATCTGACTTCGACGGTGTGGGTGACACGCTACCGATCGGACTCAAAGATGCGTCAATGTTCCCGAACCTCATCGACGAACTTCGAGACCGCGATTACGACGATGAAGCGTTACGCAAGATCCTCGGTGAAAACGCGATGCGAGTGTGGGAGGCGAATGAAGCGATCGCAAATGACCACGGTCACGCGCCAAATTGCACTCAGCTTTGAATGCTCAAGCGCACGCCTGTCTATGCACTAAAGTTCACCACGACGTGCTTCAAGTTGAGCTCGGACTTCGTACGCTTTGGTTTCTGTGATCCCATAGGCTTTGATCAGATAGATCGCGCATATCGACGAGGCAGTCGGAATAAGCACGTCAAAGACGCGCATCAAGAACATTGCTCGTTCTGGTTGATCTCCTGCTAGTTCGACGTTAAAGCCCGTCGCGTTTAGGAGGAATCCGCCGAGCGCAATGGCTAGCGCCATTCCTAGCTTCACAACCCACCAGAAGACGGAACCGTACATACCTTCACGACGTTCTCCGGTCTTTAGTTCGTCGACATCGCATACGTCCGCGATCATCGATCCCATCAATGTGAATAACGAACCTAGACCGAATGCGATCAACGGTGCCGCTACTAGTACAAGATACGGATACTCAACGGAATATAGGAACCACTTCGACGCGTAACCAACCGTAGAAATGGCGATACACACAAAAAACGTATTTCGCTTCCCGATCCTTGGTGAGAGAAAAGTGACCAGGACAATCACTGCAAACGTCGCAATCGACGATAGTGAACCAAACCAGCCAATCAATGGTCCAGCAGCTTCGCTATCGCCACCATATAAGTAAAAGATCATCACGTACGTTTGAAATGATGCGATCAGTTGGAATCCGTTGAATACAAGAAACGTGGCACCCGCAAGACATAAGAAATCCCTATTGACGACCGTGGTCACAAATCCACGCGCGAAATGGGAGATCTCATACCAGGCGCGATCTAAGAGAGTCATCTTGTCATGAGTGGTCGCGACGAACTCCGCAAATCGTTCGCGCAATACCAGTGCAGGAACGATGCCTGTGAGAATGCACCCAACCGCGACCACGATCGCAAGCCAAGATGCACCATCTGCCATGTCATCGAACATAGGTAGTGTCATAAACGCCAGAAACCACGGCGCAATAGTGAAAGCCAACTGACCTATGAAGTTCTGTACGCCCATCAGTCGGACCCGCTCGTGATAGTCGGCAGTTAGTTCGTATCCGAGCGCAACCCAAGGCGTGGCGAACACCGTATATGCGAGAAAGAAAAAGAGTGAAATGACTAGGAAGTACACGAACAACGATCCGTGGCTCATCCCCGAAGGGATATGCCATAGCACGACGAAAATCAAACTCGCTGCGATAACGCCAACCAACATGAACGGTCGGCGTCTACCCCATCTTGTCCGCGTGTTATCGGAGATGTAACCCATCAGCGGATCAGTCAACGCGTCGGTTAGCCTCGGGATGCTACCAAGCAAACTGACAAGAGCCGGATTCATTCCGTATGCGAGATTGAGAACGATCATCATGTTGCCGCTCGCAGCGGCAAGGATGTTGTTCGTCAGCGACCCCAATCCATATGCGAGTTTATGGTCAAAGCGAATCCGATCTGCCGGAGCCGTTTCATGATGGTTGTCGCTCACGAGGAATCACCGAATTGCGCGACTAGAACGGTTCGCGAAACTGCGCGATTACCGATTCTGTGTGCTCGATTGTCAGGACTCACAATCCTGAACCAAAGGTATGGACTTACCGTTCGCGTCGCAATCTGTCGTACCGAGGAATCTTTCATGGATTAGGGTAGTTGTAGCTGCCCTGGTAGCTCGGCCCTCGTTGTGCCGAGCCGCTCGTTGTATCAAACTCGCTCAGTGGTTCAAACGTTGCTTCTTCATCGTACTTAAGCCCGAATCCAACCGGCAGGTACTGGTCTGGTCGATTCGAATCTCGATCAATACCTGTTAATGCTGGATCGAGCGGCCAGGAGAACGGCAGTCGTCCTACAAAGTCATGACGTACATTATTTGTTGCATCCGTAAATAGGACATCAGCAACAGTGCCAGCTTCGGTACCGGGCAACCAACAAACGACAAAAGCATCTGCAGCATTTAACTCAGGATTTATCCACCTAGGACGACCTGTTAAGAACAGCGCAACCACCGGTATCCCACGCGCACGAAGTGACTTCATCTGCGCTAGAGGTTCGGGTTTCTCTCTGGAGAAACTCAAGTGGTTCAGGTCGCCTTCGCCTTCTGCGTAGGGATCTTCACCAAACACGACGATAGCGACATCTGCGGTAGTCTCGTCATCAACTTCGTCAATGCAGCTCACCACGCCATCCCCTCCAGTTACGGTAGTATGGATTCCGTCTGCGATCGAAACTGAATGGGGGAAATCGCCTCTCGCGTTGTCCGTACCTTGCCAGGTTAGCGTCCAACCACCGCACTGTTTTGCTACGTGGTCCGCATCCTGACCGACGACAACGACCCTCTGATGGGGCGACAACGGAAGTAGTCGATTCGAGTTCTTCAGCAATACGAGCGACTTTCGAACGGCTTCTCGTGCGAGCTCTCTACTCCTAGTCGAGCCTAGTGACCGCGTCTTCTTTCCTGTAGATCTTCGCCAAGTCGGTGCAAGCATGCCTTTGAGCGCTTTCACCCGCAAGATCCGCCTCGCTGCATCATCCAATCTCGACCTTTCGATTCGCCCAGCAGTAGTAGCGTTGAGCAAGAGCTCGTATACCCGTTGCCATTCAGAACTCACCATCAGCATATCAACGCCAGCATTGATACACGCAACGCAGGCCGTTTCTAGATCGCCGTCGAGCTGTGCGAAGCCATCCCAATCCGACACGACAAATCCTTCAAACCCAATCTGCCGTTTCAGTACTTCCTGCAGAAGATATGAGGAACCGTGAACCTTTTCTCCCTGCCAACTATTAAAGGCAGCCATCACGACTTGTGCTCCGGCTCGAAGAGCAGCGAAATGTCCTAGAGCATGGATGTCACGCAGGTCTTGCTCGCTGCAATCCGCATCCCCTTGATCGATACCCTCGACTGTCGCACCCTCGCCGACGAAATGCTTCGACGTGGCAAGAACCTGATTGTCAGATAGGAAATCGGACGATGCAGGATCGCCTTGGAGTCCGCGTGTCATTGCGCCACCCAAGCGCTTGACTAATTCGGGATTCTGCGAGAAGCCTTCGTATGTGCGCCCCCAACGGTAGTCACGCGGTACAGCTAGCGTAGGCGCAAATACCCAATCGATTCCGGTATCAGTTACGTCCTTTGCAGTCGCAGCGCCAAGTCGTTCCATAAGGTCCGGGTCGTTCGCAGCTCCCAACCCTATGTTGTGTGGAAAAATCGTCGCACCAAAAACGTTGTTGTGTCCATGCACGGCATCAGTACCCCAAAAAATCGGAATACCGGCTTCACTTTCTAACGCAGCGGACTGGAATGCATTGGCTACATCTCTCCAATCCTCGATTGTCGCGTGCTTGTTCGCGTTTGGAAATACGCCCCCACCATTAAGTATCGAACCAAGACAGAAACTACGGATGTCATCAGGTTCTACTGACACTAGTTCGGCTTGAATTAACTGAGCAACTTTCTGTTCAGTGGTCAAATCTCTCAGGCGTGCCTCAACTAGGTCACTAACCAATGTCATTCTTCGCGTATCAGCGTCTAATACACTCCGACATTGCGGCCAATAGACCGCTTCGTTATCTGCTAGTTCGGTCACTTATCACCACTAGGATCGTAGTCCCTTTTGTTCATCGCATTGCACTTTTCTCAGGTCGTCTCGCTCGGGTCTGGTACCTGACACTCTGTACGCTGCTCGGATGCAGCCTTGCGATTATGCGGGCAATTTAGCTGAGTGCACCAAGATGAATTTCTCCACACCGACAGAGTGCGTCAAGATCGTATCCGCCTTCAAGTACGGAAACGACACGCCCCTGGGCGAAATGATCGGCCCAATCCACGATGTTCTGTGTGATCCATCGATAGTCCTCGTCAACGAGCGAGAGTTGCGTTAGGGGATCATCTTCGTGGGCATCGAAACCTGCTGACACTAGGAACAACTCCGGTTGATGGGCTTCGATGGCAGGTTGCCACGATGCCGTCACTGCATTCCGAAACGTCTCGCTGCCGCTTCCGGCGCTCATCGGTACGTTAACGATGTTAGGACGGTCGACGTCTTGAAATCGATACGGGTAGAAAGGAAACTGAAATGAAGAACAGACCAATACGCGTGGGTCGTCTTGAAAAATCTCTACCGTTCCGTTTCCGTGATGAGCATCAAAATCAAGAATCGCGACTCGCTCAACCTGTTCTAGTGCCAACGCGGCTCCGACCGCAATGCTATTGAAGATGCAGAATCCCATCGAGCCATTGCTTTCGGCGTGATGACCCGGAGGGCGTACACCGCAGAACACCTTAGTCTCTTCTTCAGATAAAGCAGCATGTACACCATCGCAGACTGCACCGACGCATCGACGTACTGCATCGAGTGAACCTGGACTAAACGCAGTATCTGCATCGATACGCACCAGTCCGGTCTTTGGGGCGACTGTGATCAGAAGATCGATGAGTCCTTGGTCGTGAACCTTCGCAATATCCTCAAATGACGCCAAACTCGGTAACCGACACTCGACATCGTTCAACAATCCGCATTGGTCGAGATGCGCATTTAGAACGGACAGCCTTGCTGCCGATTCTGGATGACCTGCTGGCGTAGCGTGTGCTTCACAGTCCGCGTGTGTGAGGTATAGCGCCATTCGTCAATCGTTTCGCTTCGGCAATGGACTAACGATTTTGCCTAACTGGCTCGGTCGTACATACGATTGCGATTGACATCTCATTAACTCTTTATGGTGGGTAACTTGCTTATTCGATTACGGTTGACTTCGTTTGACGGCTAAATTAGGAATGGTTCTTTACGGAGTTACCATCGTAATTGGATTCGTGATGTGGGGTATTTGGATCGCGTCGCTCATGAATTGGATCGGGGGCCTCGCTGGGTTCCTAGCGGGAGTATTTCTAGCGCCAGGTGTGTTCATCTATCCAATCATTCATTGGTTCGTCGAAGATTCGTGGCCAACAACTTACTTAATTCTCTACGCCGCATCGCTTGCTAGTTATTTCTGCGGCGCGTACTTCATGGGAAGAGACGATCTCTCAACATAACTGATACATCCCATTTCGAAGCCTTTCATCGTCACGCCGGATAAAGTGTCGACCATGTCCCCGGTACGTGTCGTAAACCATCTAACCGGTATGGACCTACTTGGCGATTGGGTTTTCGACTCTCGATAGGGTCACCCCGTACATTCGTCTCCTCGACGACCGGCTCAGACAAAAGCGGCGGTTTTGTTATCCGAAAACAGTCCAACTACAGGATAAGCGTTCCCAGCAGTGCAGTGGTGACTCAGGAGAGACGAGGCTATAAAAAAGCGGCAACCGTATACGATCCGAATGGTCTGTTTAGATCGTGCGGACTAATCACCGATATGCGTAAACCATTAAGTTACGCACCCCTCATACCTTCGTCTACAACCACCTTACTGTCGGCTCTTATCTCCGCCGTACTCAAGAGCAAAAGATTCCTTGCACGTATCCAGATTCCGTTCAGGAGGTTTGCGTAACCGTGACTACTGTTCTAAAGTGTCAAGCGACCATGCCCCCGTGGTGTTCGTTAGTATCATGAGAAAAGACCAACTACCATCGCCTTTACGTTAAGAAATTTGACCCACGATCACCACGCAGTAACGACCTCACTTGGAATTCCAAGCAATTCTGTCGTTGAGGAAAAGTGCACTACGCCCGAAACACGGATTATCGGAACCGGATGAGATGAACGAAAGTCAAGTGAAGACTTACGTGACGAATGGCAATATCCGTGTCACTCGCACCGCTAGACTCGAACATGCGTCGGACGCCATTGCTACGCTCGCGTCGAATCTCGACGAGCGGCTCGGCGTGCTACTAACTTCCTCATTCGAATATCCTGGACGCTATGTCCTCCGGGATATCGGATTCTGCGATCCCGCATTGTCGATTACGGGTAGGCATCGCGAGTTCGAGGTACGGGCATGCAACGAACGAGGCGCGTTGCTACTTCCCGTTGTGGCTTCGGCACTGAGTGCATGCGAAGCAGTTGAGTCGTTGGAAACGGACGGCTACGCGGTAAGTGGAACTGTGCATGTCTCTGAGGAGAGATTCCCCGAAGAGCTGCGCGGCAAACAACCAACACTATTCTCGGTAGTGCGCGAACTCATCACGGTATTTAGTAGTCCTGAGGATGGCTATCTTGGGTTATATGGTGCGTTTGGATACGAACTCGCCTTCCAATTCGAATTGATCCGCCTTGCGATGGCGCGTGACAAAACGGAGCGGAACCTCGTTCTCTTTCTTCCCGACGACCTCTTGATCTTCAATCACCACAGTGAATTCGCAACCCGATACCAGTACGAGTTCGAGGTCGACGGAAAGCACACCGAAGGACTTGAACGCACCGGCACAATCATGCCGTACATTGCAGCAACAACTGTCGAAAATGACTGTGATCACGCCTCCGGAGAGTATGCGGCGACAGTGAAAGACGCGCTCGAGGAGTTTCGCCAAAGCCAACTCTTCGGTGTCGTACCGAGTCAGACGTTTTTCGAGCCGTGTGCCTCGCCTCCTTCAGAGATTTACTGGCGGCTTAGGAAACGTAATCCTTCCCCTTACGGCACGTTGGTGAACCTCGGCGAAAACGAGTATCTAGTCGCCGCTTCACCGGAAATGTACTTACGAGCTAATGACCGTCGCATCGAGAGCTGCCCCATCGCCGGGACTATCGCTCGTGGGGACAACGCGATCGAGGATGCACACCAAATCCAGCTACTACTGAGCTCCGCGAAAGCTGAGTCGGAGCTCACGATGTGTACCGACGTCGATCGAAACGATAAGTCTCGAGTGTGTGAAGCAGGCAGCGTGCGGGTGCTTGGACATCGTCAGATTGAGATGTACTCGCGACTGATCCACACGGTGGACCATGTCGAGGGACGACTGCGCGAAGGATACGACGGTCTTGATGGGTTCCTCGCGCAGACATGGGCGGTTACCGTTACAGGGACGCCGAAACGGCGTGCGATCCAGTTCATTGAGGATCACGAGCGATCTCCACGGAGATGGTACGGAGGCGCGATCGGCTTCCTCGGTTTCGACGGCAACATCGACACTGGACTGACGTTGCGCACGGTAAGGGTCAAGGAGGGAGTTGCCGAAGTGCGAGTCGGGGCGGCCTTGGTATACGGTTCCGATCCGGAAGACGAGGAGGCGGAAACCCGGCTGAAGGCGTCCGCATTACTCGACGCGATACGGCATGGTGAGGACACACACACACCACGGATCGTGGTCGATGCAGATCGACCTGGTGCCGGAAGGCGAGTGGTCATGGTGGATCACGAGGATTCGTTCGTGCACACACTGGCTGGCTACTTTCGGCGCACCGGTGCAGACGTGATTACGTACCGATCAGGATTTGGGCGCGAGCGGATCCATGAGGAGCGACCTGATCTTGTTGTGCTTTCTCCCGGTCCCGGACGTCCAAGGGATTTCGACATAGGTAGCACCATCGACGCGTCCCTTCGCAGCGGCATTCCACTTTTTGGCGTGTGTCTTGGATTACAAGGGATTGTGGAGTTCTACGGCGGTAAGTTATCAATGCTTTCGGTGCCAATGCACGGTATATCGTCGATGGTGAACGTGTGCGGCGGACGTCTATTCGAAGGATTGGGTAAGAGGTTCCGGGCGGGGCGCTATGACTTGATCCACGCAGACCGTGAAACAATCCCAGATGAATTCGAGATTACTGCGGAGACCGACGAGGGAACCGTAATGGCAATTGAGCATTTAGAACTACCCGTGGCCGCGGTTCAGTTCCATCCTCAGTCGCTCCTAACCAGCGACGATGACGCTGGATTAGTTTTGGTTAAGAACGTGATGCGAAGCCTTGTTCGCCGAAACTGAGTCTCTAATGAGATCGCTAGAAATTTGCGTTTCGATATCGGCTTGTGATCAATCAAGAAACTCGAGTTTTCCGTCCTCGACGACTACCAGTATTTGGTCATACAGAGCATCTCCGTCAGCATTAAACGAGTAGTCGCCCAATCTACCGAGAATGGTTGGAAGATCTCTCGTCTGTGCCAACGCATCACGAATGGCGACTGAATCCGAAGATTGTGCAGTCTTGATCGCATTCGCAAGAACGTGGAGTGTAGCGTACGACTGTGCTGCCCAAGGTTCAGGATCGATGCCGTATTGAGCGCGGTAATGTTGAACAAAGGCTTGGTTTCCAGGGGCACTAGAACTAACAGACCATCCAATGAAGCCGATTGCGCCTTCAGCACCTTTACCTGCCTGCTGGACTTCAAACATGGTTAGATCTGGCGCGATGACTTGGATACCGTCTGGGAATCTTGGCTCGACCGTTTGGGAGAGAATGCCACCAATTTCCTGAGAAAGTGCTGAGATAAATAGAGCGTCTGGATCCATCATCGCGATGCGCGTCAATTGTTGAGAAAAATCCGTATCACCCGTTTCAAAAGCTTCTTCAGTCAGAATTTCAACCTCGTTTTGAACGAGCACGGTCCTAAGTACGTCATTGCTGCTAGTAGCGTAGAGATCATTCCGATCGTAAATAGTGGCCACTTTTTCATAGCCTAGTCTCTTTTGAGTCGCAATCACACCGCTGGGAACGCTTATATCTGTCGCGAGACTCGTACGGAAAACAAATCCGCCGATCTTGCCTAATCCGGCCGCGGAAGAGACGGAACTAAATGCGATGACCCTGTTCTCCTGTGCGATTGGCGCTGCTTCTTTCAGGTGTGATGAGATCGCAAGTCCGACAATGGCTGGTACCTTTTTATTCACTAAACGTCTCACGGCAGCCTTCGCACCATCTGACGAACTCTTATCGTCCTCAGTTGCAAAGGTAAGTTCTAAGTCACTGACGTCGTTGATCTCTTTACGGGCTAACTCGAAGCCACGCAGCATTGGGAGTCCATACTGCTCGGCGTGATGTCCTGTTTTCGCTACTACCACACCGATGAGAATCTCTTTGCTAGAAACCGAATGTGCTGTTTCATTGGCACTTACGGTGATGACCTTATCGTACGGCGAAAACCCAATCGGGAAGTAGACAATCGCCAACAGAACCACCGGTATGAAGATACGCTTTGTGTTCATGTGAAATGTCCCTTAACTGGTAGCTTTCGAGCTTCGCAGATTATTACGGCGCATTAATCTCCTGTACCTACATCACCGGCATACTGCGTATTGGTACACCTCACCTCGTCTGGAGTTTCAGCTAGTTCGCGAACCTCTACAACGACACATTTCGGCCGAAATTCAAGCGTAGTTGAACTACTCGAGATCGCACGAATTCGGGTACGCGAGAGATTAGCGCGTGGGTGAAACAGATCTCAATGAATCATCAGCTACGAATGTAGCTCTATGTGGCTACAAAAAGGTCGATCGCGTCGCGGATGTTGCGTTCGTTCAAGTAGTACCCACCGCCTACCGTCTCGACCCGATGGAAGAGAGCCAACGAAAACTCGACGCTTGGCGCCTACGTTCGCCAATGCAAAATTGACAGATCTGCGATCGCCAAAGTCCAGTCGCTATTCCATCAATTAGGAACCACCATCCCGCGGTCCGGGAGGGTTATGCATAGCAGAACCGATTCAGGTGAACTGGTTTCATCATCACGTAAAATGGAATCGGTCGGTCAGTTCTGCATAGATTCGCCGTCTGTAACCGGAGAACAGAAATGAACACGACTAGGGCTATTCGCATCCACGAGCTCGGAGGTCCGGAAGTACTCCGATGGGAAGAGATTCCGCTCCCCGATCCAGGACCGGGAGAGGTAATGGTCCGGCAAGAAGCGATCGGGCTCAACTACGGCGATGTTTATCGCCGACGTGGAATTCGCACTACGCCCGTTCTTCCCGCCGTCCTTGGCGTAGAAGCGGCAGGCGTAATCGAGGCGGTGGGACCAAGCGATTCGGACTCGGCAGATGCTGACCGAGGTCCAGTATTTCAAATCGGCGATCGTGTTGGCTATAGCACCGTTCTAGGCGCGTACTGTAAACGCAGGGTGATCCCAGCACGCAGTCTGATCCAGATTCCCGATGGTCTAGATTTCGAGTATGCAGCGGCAGCAATGCTGCGAGGCATGACCGCATGGTATCTCTGTCGCCGCACCTATCCTGTGAAGGCAGGCGATCCTGTTCTCGTGCACGCGGCGGCAGGAGGTGTGGGAACCATCCTATGTCAATGGTGCAGAGCAATGAACGCTACGGTAATCGGTACCGTCGGCAGTGAAGAAAAGGCTCGTTTCGCGATGGAGAACGGATGTGACCACGTAATCCGTTATGACGACGAGGATTTCGTGGAACGCGTGCATGACATCACAGGTGGCGAAGGCGTACCGGTAGTTTTTGATGGTGTTGGCGCGGCTACGTTCGATCATTCACTAAGGTGTCTTCGCAGCTTCGGCATGATGATTGCTTTCGGCAATACTTCCGGTGCAGTAATGCCGCTAAATCTCCAGCGTCTGATGGACAATAGCCTGACTGTAACGTACCCGTCCGCGATGACGCACCTGGCTCATCGAACGGATCTGTTGGAAGCCGCTGCGGCGCTTTTTGGATATATTGTCACGGGTCGCATCCGCATAACCGTCGGTCAGCGCTTTCCGTCAGAGGAAGCCGCTGAAGCTCACCGAACGTTGGAGTCGAGACAAACCAAAGGGAGTACGATTCTGTTACCGTGACTCTAATTTATCGAAATAGCGCTGATCGAGGCGTCGGGCTAACGCCATAAGAGTTCTGAGCAAGGGACCGTGATTTAAGAACTTGCTACGCGTCTCCAATTGACTTGATCCCAATCGTAGTCTTCGAATTCGCTTCGAGCAAAGGGATCTAATGTCAAGTCGTTGCTTATGAGAATGGAAATTACGCTATGCACAGTGCGGTTCGACCGATAGATATACACTGATGACACTCGTTGCACCGAGAGTCAATAGGATCGAGATGGTCTATTGTGAAGTTCGAGCTTCGACTACGTCAGCTCTAAGCCGCTGCGTCCGGAGACTTTACCCGTACCGTGACAATATCAACGTCATGATATTGTTGATGGCGCACGGAAGACGCTAGGTGTCGTAGTAAACGGAGTGAGACCTCATGTTCGATCGATGTCTCGTCTCCATGATCTCCGAGTACCATCAACTTATCCTCAATATTCTCTCCTGCCGAAGCGAGAACGAATTCAAGCACAGCACCGCCTTCGTCCTTGGCTGCAACCAGTCTGAGCCGTCGTCTCGGTAGATTTTCTTCTTGATCAGGTCGCAAGAGGCTGAGCAACGCTTCCTCGCCTACCGCTTCGAGACGTTCGGTCATAGTGACACCCCAGCCGTTACGGGATGCGAATACCTGGAGAAACTCCCTGATTTTAGAAAGCGCGGTGGTGTCGAGTTCTGCCTCCATGCGGCTACGACGAGGTTGCGCGAACTCCACGAACATTGTCATGAGGATTGCAGCCAAGCCTCCAGAGATTACGCCGTTGGCGAAGAGTCCGCCCGCGAAGTTCGAGACCAACTCTGGAAAAATCATGTTGCTTTGGAAACCCACACCGATCCAAAAAGCAATACCAGCGATCAAGCTCGTTCGATAATCGAGCCCGTCCTGAAGCAGTACCTTAACTCCGATAAGGAAAAGCATCGCCAATAGAACGGTGAGAAAACCGCCACTTACAGCGCCAGGCATCGCCAGGATCACGGCGAGTACTTTGGGTAGGAAAGCTAGGATGAGGAAAAATGCGCCCGAGACGATCCCGACGACACGGGCAGCTACGCCGGTGAGTTCCGCAAGAGATGCTCCCATCGAATAACTGTTATTAGGCACAGTACCCGCGAGACCGCATAACAGATTACTTACGCCGTCGACATTCACCGCGCCTTGTACCGACTTGTAATCTACCGCGCGTTGCGTGCGCCACGAGACACTCTGAACCGCAACACAACTACTGATCGTACGCAACGTCACAATTGGAGTTAATAGAAGGAATACGGGTAGTAGAGCCCAGAACGCGGGATCGAATTCAAGGTCGAAGCCCGGCCACTCAATACTTGGAATCCCGATCCACGAGGCGTTAAGAACACGATCGACATCGTAGATACCGACGATCGCTGCGATCACCGAACCGCACAAAACCCCGATGACGGGTGCCCATAAGCGCAGACTACCGGTTGACTTGAGCGAGACTCCAGAAATTACGAGAACCGTGACGGCGGCGCACAATGGCGCCGCATATTCTGGGGTGTCCTTCGGTACCTCCGTCAACAGACCGAAAACGGCAGGCATAGCGCTAACTGGCAACAGCATCAGCATGGTGCCGGAAACGGTCGGAGTCAGGATACGACGAAACCAGGTGATTCGCGCCGATAGTAAGAACTGCAGTAATGCCGAAAAGACCACCAAGGTCATGAGCAGACCGGGTCCACTTCGTTCGATAGCCGCAATACAAGGCCAGATGAACGCGGTCGAGGTACTCATCACCAACAGATGGCCTGAACCTATCCGGCCGTAGCGGATGACTTGCAATGCCGTGGTCGCACCACATATAGCGACTGATGCAAACACAGCCCATGACAGATATGCGTCCGTTGTACCGGCTGCTCGCATCACCACAGTTGGAATCAATACGGGGAACGCCACGAGCAATATCGCCAACTGCGCCCCCAAGCCGATCGTGATCGCGGGCGGAGGATTTTCATCGGGCTCGTAGCGCAGTCTGGTCGCGTCCGCTGACGCGTTATCGGTCATATTGCGCGTGACCATCCACGTATCCCGATCGAACGAGCCGAACTGTTTGTCAACAGTGGCAATCGATCGCGTGAATGGCCGATTTCCCTAGAAACTTACGAGTCGCGGCAATTGTACGAGGACTAATTCCTTCCAAAATCCCGGTGAATTACCGTTGTATTAATGACGTCGTGCATGTCAGAACGGACGCAATGCTTGTCGTAGAACGACCATGGAATTCACTAGAACATCGATCAGACGGGGCAATTGATTGTTCATCGTAGCGTGCCTGCAAGCAAACCAACTCTGGTGTGCCGACTACAAAGGCTGGTTAACGCTAGGCAACCGGCAGTACTTTTATTCGATCACCATCACGAATTACAGCTCGCGGTACCTGCTTGCATGCGAGGGACTTGGTCTAGACGAACCAGGACTTCGCGTTGTCGTCTTCAAACATACGTTCAAGGACTTCCGCGTCCCGCAGCCGACTCGCACTGACACGGTGTACCGTTCGCCTCGCCTAACTCCTTCTTAGGCCTAAGCGTGCTGTCTACCTAACGGTTCCGCCGCGAATCCCTTCATCATCACGCCGGAAAAAGTGTAAACCATGTCTCCGGTACAAAGTGTAAAGGATGTCCCAAGGAAGGACCCATGGGAAGATGGCGCCCCGAGAAGGATTCGAACCCTCGACCTGCTCCTTAGGAGGGAGCCGCGCTATCCAACTGTGCCATCGGGGCGTTGATAAAATCAGTATGAACGACATGTCACGCTAGATTCGAACAGCGCGATAACGTAATACCTATCTTCTACGGAATTCTAGATGAAAGCAGTATTCTGCGAACAATTGGACGGTCCAGAAGCCTTAGTCCTCAGGGACATACCTGAACCTGATGCACCTAAGGCCAATCAGATTCGTGTGCACGTCCAAGCACGGAGCATTTCCTTCACCGACGTTTTGATGTCGAAAGGCGAGTACCAAGTCAAACCACCCTTACCTTTCATCGTAGGTGGTGAAGGCGCCGGTGAAGTGCTTGAGGTGGGAACTGACGTTGATGGCATTCGTGTTGGCGATAAAGTGATGGTGGGATCAGGATGTATTGAGCAGGTCGTAATCGACGCAGATCGCGCGACTCGAATTCCAGGTAAAGCCGACCTCGCTGCGGCAGCGTCGTATCGAAGCAACTATTCAACCGCACTGTACGCGCTACAGAGAGGTCGACTCCAACCTGGAGAGAATCTGTTGATTCATGGTGCGGCCGGAGGCGTTGGCCTTGCAGCAGTTGATGTAGGTAAGCTAATGGGTGCCCGGGTCCTTGCAACAGCAAGTACCGACGAAAAACTCAAAGTCGTAAGCGACATGGGTGCCGATGAAGTCATTAACTACACCGACGGCTTTCGTGAAAAAGTCAAAGACCTCACAGAAGGCAAAGGTGCAGATGTGATTTACGATCCGGTCGGTGGCGATGTTTTTGATGAGTCGATGCGCTGCATCGCACCATTTGGTCGCATTCTGATCGTTGGCTTCACCGGTGGTCGCGCCGCTCTTGCGAAAACCAACCACCTGCTCATCAAAGACGCGGAGCTTATTGGTTTCACGATCGGTGGACTAATGCGTCACGCACCCGATTGGTCTGCGCGCAATCAACAGCAGCTACTCGAATGGCTTGGTTCTGGTCGAATTCGACCGTATGTCTCCCACCGATTCCCGATGGATCAAATCGCAGAAGGCTTACGCATGATCACCGACCGAAAAGTGATCGGTAAAGTGCTAATCGAGAACTAGCTCGATCGACCTCTTGGATTGAACGGGATGATCGTCACGTTCTCGTTGTTTTCTTGTACGACTTTAACCCTCATGCGAAGAGCTAATTCAAACGTGTACGTGTGTTGTCCGTGCGTGTAGAAACCGCGAGTACCGAAAACCTCGGGCATTTCGAATACTGTTAAGACGAGGTTGGTCTCACCGTCTTCGGAACGCAAAGTAGCCAAATGTGGCAATGACTCAAGTTTTCCGATGCCTTCTAACGCTATCCCTGAGTTATTCACGGTAATTGTGTAGAGCCCAGTTTCGTCAGGCACGATCCAAACGTCGTACTTGATTCGCGAGTCGGTTTCCGTGATCACATTCACGTGGATCGACGTTCCGTTCCCTTCGTCCTCGATCTGAACAACGCACTCAAACTTTACGCCGGTGGAATCTGTCGTTACTCGCCAGGAGCCACGGCCAATCCAAGTATCAGGAGAGAGAATCAAATCGGTTCGTGACCTTTGCTATTTACACCGGTAGATTAGAACCGCTACGCCACAGATTTAGCGTTGCGGAGCAAAGGATTGTATCGAGCTCTTAAGTGCCTAAATGGTGTCGTAGTTTGACAACGAACCCTTCGGAAAACGGGTGATCAAACGTACGAGAAAACTGTTCAGTGAACCCATACCCGATCGCGCCAGGTAGATCGGCGTTCTTTGAATAAACCACGAAGAGATCAGACATCGGCGCTAATTCCCATCGATACCGTATCTGCATATTCAATCGCGAAATCGCAAAGTCGTCGACACTATGCGGATTCGGATCATCAACCCGTGCCAGCCTCGTATCGTCCAGAGGCAATGAGTAGAACGCGTTTTCGTGCGCTTTGATCGCCCGCCACTCGAGATCCATCCGTAGATGCTGTTTCGACGTTATGAATAGGTCGGTTCCAATTCTCGGCGACCAAGTTTCGGCAGCGAACGCGGTGAAGCGACGATCGCCTTGTGAAAGTAACCAGCTGTCCCGATTGTTGTAGAAGAGACTACCGTGCATCGTCATACGGTCCGATGTTCGCCAAATCACAAACGTGCCACCGTTCACACTTGCGCCGCCAAATGGCTCGGTACGGTATTCAGTTGACAAGCTGTAGTAGAAACGACGGGACGAGTCGGACGAATACCGTAGTTCCAATCGTCCATTGGAGTCCTCGTAATACGTGCCATTACCGAAACTGTTGCGATCATCGTAGTTTCCTGGATAGTAGCGCGAGCGTACGCGGAGCCTCGTGTTGTTGTTGAACGTGAAATCTTGCTCAAGTTGCAACGAGGCATCGATTACCTGACCGGCACCGTTGAAAGCCCGCTCGATTTTGAACTCGGTGTCGCTCTCTTTGATCCGATCCAACGTCTTTCTTATCTGGTACTCGTACTCGATTTTGTCGAAGTCGTTACGAGGTAGATACCCCATGAAATTCAAATTGAGTTCATCGTCGAATGTCTCAAGCTGAAGTTGATGGGTTACCCCTTGTCGAGGTGCATAGTCAAGCTCAAACGAACCACCATAGCCGTCCTCGGCGCCTTCAATATCCGAAATGAAAAGTAAGGACTGCAACCTTAACTTCCCGCTATCACTGAAATAAGAACCGTCGAACGAATGGGCATTCGCCTGAATCGATGGATGCTCTAATCGTGTCGACATGAATCCGAACGCTTTGTAGTCGCCGTTGCTCTTTTCCCATAGAGCGCGCACAACACCGAAATCACGGCCTTGTTGTGTGACCGCTACTCGTTCGTCGTCGCGGTTCCCATAAAAAGTCGTATCGTCCTCGAACGCACTAAGAACACCGTATCGCAGATTACCTACTTGCCCCGTAGCTTTGGCCGCACCTAGCAAATCCGAAGGCTGTCGAAACTGGTCGTAATCAAAATCTGTGTCGTCAGGCAATGCCGGCCGAATAGGACGCTGACCGATTCGTCGTGTGTGCAAGAGTCGCGCAGACGTTCCGCTGTTATAGCCACCTCCGCCGCCTGACGGGTTAAAGATTTCCTGGCCCTCTAGGAAAAACAGTCGTTTCTCAGGAAAAAACGTCTCAATTGCGGTTAGATTGATGATGACCGAGTCTGCTTCGACCGTGCCGAAGTCAGGATTAGCGGTTGCGGTTACCTGCAGGTTCGTCGAAGGACGCCAAAATACGTCTAGACCGGCTTGTCCCGATGTGTCATCCGCCATCGCGTTGTACGTTGACGAGATTTGAGGGAAGAAGCTCAGTTGCTGGCTTGGGTTTACGTCGCCCAATACCAATTTCTGAAATCCTGACAGAAATTTCGGCTTGGTAAAGGGCAAAGGCGGGTAGCCGTGCCGTTCGTTTCGATAAGCGATCTTGCGTTGCATCACGATGCCCATCTGGCGCTCACCCTCGATTTGAGGCATGCTCATGATGGACCACGGGATGAAGAATTCTGCCGACCAGCCAGTCTCGGTTCTAGCGGTTTCGCCGTACCACGCACCATCCCAACTGTCGCTGAACTGGCGTTCAGGTTGAATCGTGCCGTCCGAGCGGCTCCCACCTAGATTTAGTTGGAACCAGTAGCCGTAACGAGCTTCCCCAGACGTATCTAACGTGAAGCTAACGTAGTCGCGATTTAAAAATCCGAGGTCTCTTGCCGACAGCCGCTCGACGAGCGACTCCGACTCTTGCTCACAATGCGCTGCGATGTAAAAACCGCGGTCCGTGTAGAAAAAACGCCACTGACTTCCGAGCGAAGCCTTCTCAAGTGTGTCCGGGTCTGTGACGTAGAACTCCTCGTGAGTCGGGAGGTCCTGCCACACATCTTCTTCAATTACACCGTCGACAACGATTGCGACATCGCTCGCTTGGCGCGGCACAACAATGGCGTGTTGAGTCTCGCCATCATGGCCTGTAATGTGAACCGTCTGCAACCCAAAGTCAATTTCATTTGGGACTTCAGGGGTCGGGCTATTTCCAGAAGACGGAAGGTTGTAAAGGAGCAGACAAGCTGCGAATAGAACGGATGAACGCGCGGATTGGCGTATCACAAAGCACGGGAAGCCAGGAAGAAGCGAGTAATTTTACTTTTACTTGTTAATTCCGCCGATTTCAACGGGACCTTGGTCTAATCCCGCTCTCTCAAATGCTCACTTGCAGAAGCTCAATCGAATGCGCGCCAATAATCAATCGCAAAGGACTGCCAGATACAGCGAGCCAGCAATGTTCGGTAAGGTGCACCGTTGTTTGGGTCAAATTCGTTATCAATGTGATGTCGAATCAGGTCTACGCCGCGATTGATCGCGAGATCCTTACTCGGAAACACGTCTTTATGACCGAAATAGAACATCGCGAGCATCTCAGCCGTCCACGTCGAAATACCCCAGATTAAATCGACCTCTACTTTAAGGTCCTCGAAAGACAACTCCCGCCACCGTTCGTAGCGATTTCGGTCTTTCTGATAACAGTCTCTAAATTCATGGATTGATCGAATCTTCCCTTTGCTCATCCCGCAAGCACGGAATTCCTCAAATGTCAGATTTGAGAGATACTTCAGACGCCTCTTACGTGCTTGCGACTCGATCCGATTGAAAATCGCAGACGCAGATGCGGTGGACAACATCTGAGAGTTCACGACGCGCACCATCGCGTTCAACAACGGCATCTCCTGCACCGGAGGATAACTGGCATCGGCGACTGCATCAAAGAAATGCACCAGAGGCGGAAATGCGTTGCGCAGCTTGTTTAGGTCTTTGACGCGTGACATCGATGAAGGTTGGTAGGACGCCGCGCTAGCTTACTCGCACGTAAGTCGTAGATCCGACGCCGACCCGCCAGAGTCGCTGGTTCAAGCCAAGTTTGAGCGCAAGTTACAAAACGTAGAGCGTAGATTTATGCAAGACTTGAAATGAATATTCATGAAATCACTAATTAGTAATAGAAATTAACAATCTGTAGGGTTCTATTTGATATTTCATCTATTAAAATAACACTAACGGTAAATCCATTGCAAGGATTGGTGAAATTATGAGTGGTTATCCGCAAGCTTCCGTCAATATGGACATAGCGCCGATGCACTCCGATACGATTCAAACCGAAGGATTGGAATTCATCGAGTTCACTGGCTCAAAATCCCGCGATCTAGAAGACGCTTTGACATGCCTGGGATTTGTATGCGTTGCAGACCATCGTCACAAGGATGTTCGTCTGTACCGCCAAAACGACATCAATTTCATCGTAAACGCCGAGTCCGAAAGTTTCGCAAGCTCATACGCAAGCAAGCATGGTCCTTCATCAAACGCAATGGCATTTCGAGTACCCGATATCGAGCATGCGCTCGAGTGCGCGCATCGGCAAAAACTCGACATCGTGCAGAGTACCGCAGGTCCGATGGAACTGAATATTCCTGCAATCCAAGGGGTTGGTGGTTCGTTGATCTATCT
The DNA here is from genome assembly GCA_965220235.1 of Candidatus Azotimanducaceae bacterium. Taxonomy (GTDB): domain Bacteria; phylum Pseudomonadota; class Gammaproteobacteria; order Pseudomonadales; family Azotimanducaceae; genus Bin55. The sequence goes on from OZ244815.1 coordinate 2,422,742, forward strand.
CGTAGACCGCTACGGATCCGATTCGATTTATGACGTCGATTTCTCCTATCGATACCAAGTTGCCACTAAACCGGGCGGATCGTTAACGCACGTCGACCACGTCACGCAGAACGTACGAGAAGGTCAATTGAATTCCGCGGTCGATTTTTACAAGCGTGTGTTTGGTTTTCGCGAACTCCAGACATTTGATATTCACGGTAAACACTCTGGTTTGGCAAGCGTCGCACTGATCAGCGCGTGCGGCAATATCAAGATTCCCGTCAACGAACCAACGGATCCAAAGTCACAGATAGCTGAATTCATCGACATTCATCATGGCGGCGGTGTTCAACATATTGCGTTGCACACAGACGACATCTTTCGCGCCGTGCAAACATGCACCAAAAGGGGTACAGTTTTTCAACCTACGCCGTCAACGTACTACGAGAACCTTCCGCAACGTAATATCGGGCATCAAGAAACAGTTGAAGAGCTTGAGAGACTCAACATACTGGTCGACGGTAGTGCTGACAAAGGTGTTCTACTTCAGATTTTCACACAGGACATGATCGGTCCCGTGTTTTTTGAATTGATCCAGCGAAAAGGAAATAGCGGGTTCGGCGAAGGTAATTTCCAAGCGCTGTTCGAGTCAATCGAGCGCGAGCAAGAAGAGCGAGGTCATTTCAATGAGCTCGTTTGAGCGATATTGGACACAGGGGCGCTACTCGCGACAAGCGCATCGCGACTTACCTGAAGGCACGTACGAGCGCGAAGTAGGTCGAGACGGATTCGACGGACCCGCGTCTCACATCTACCACCCTCGACCACCAACTTCCTGGGAGTCGATCGAAGGACCACTGCGTCCGCGAGCTTACGACTTGAACCACATCGCGACAGTCTCACATCCGTTTTCGGCGCCCACGATACTTGAGAGTGAGTCGTTAAGGCTTGCGTACTGGCGAACAAACAAGTCCATGGACGAACTCGCCCGCGATGCAGATGGGGACGTCCTGATCTTCATTCATTCCGGTGAAATGAACTTTTTCTGTGATTTCGGCCACATTGAAGTAACCTCAGGGAAGTACCTGGTAATCCCTCGCGGAACCATGTGGCGCTTCGAGACGTCCACCGAATCGAGCATTCTCATGCTTCAAACTCGTGCGATGCGCTTCAGTGTCCCAGATCGAGGACTCTTGGGACGTCACGCGCTATACGATCCTGCCGTTTTGGCGTATCCGAAGCTCGACGAACGATTCAACGATCAGTTGGAGCGTAAATGGTCCGTCAAAGTAAATCGACGAAGTCAAACGTCGCTTATTCACTACCCCCACAATCCGCTGGATGCAGTCGGCTGGAAAGGCGATGCAGTACCTGTATTACTTGATGTTAAAGACATTCTGCCGGTTAACAGCCATCGATATCACTTGCCACCAAGCGCCCACGCTACGTTCGAGTGTGACGCGGCGATCGTCAGTACGTTCGTACCACGCCCGTTCGAAACGGACTCCACCGCACTCAAGGTACCGTTCTTTCACAGTAACGACGACATCGATGAAGTGATTTTTTATCACGCAGGCGATTTTTTTAGTCGAGACTCCATCGGAGAAGGCTGCTTAACTTACCATCCAAGTGGGTTGACTCACGGACCTCACCCTAAAGCCCTAAAGCGAATGTTTGAACAAGATGCAGAACACACCAATGAATACGCAGTCATGATCGACTCAAGAGAGCAACTTGAACCTACGACCTCATCGGCAGCTGAAGAGATTGAGCTCACACATTACGCGGATAGTTGGCGAATCGACCAAGATTGACGCACAAACTCACCGGATATTGACCAAACGCATCGCGTGGATCAAACACAGTTAAAATCGTCTATCACTTGTTGGTTTGGCTATGGAAAACACGCTTAGCATTGCCGAGGAAGTGCTGCTACTAACGCTGCACGATAGCGACGGCTCCTTCATTAAGGTCCCGGACTGGACGATTCGCTACGCATTGAGCGGCGCCGTCCTCATGGATCTGGCATTACGCGATCGTATCGACACTGATTTAGAGTCATTAACGGTCGTGAATACGGAACCTACCGGCGACAATCTGCTTGACGGTCTTCTTAACTTCATCACGCGCGAATCTGAACCACAATCGACGCGGTTTTGGATCGAGCGAACTGCGGTTCACGCCGAGTCAATTCGGGACGTCGCACTCGATCGGCTAGTAGATCGAGGGATTCTCCATCGAGAGGAACACAGATTTCTTTGGGTCTTCAAGTCGCGTCGTTACCCGATCACCGATGGTGCCGCCGACAAGGAAGTGAAATTGCGAATCGCCGAAGTCTTGTTTACTGACACGATTCCGGATCCTCGAGATATCGTGTTGATCTGTCTTGCTCACGCTACCGGCATCTTAGATTCCATTTTCTCGCGAGCCCAGTTACGGCAAGTTGAAGACCGTGTTGATCAGGTCAGACGCTTGGACTTGATTGGCCAAGCAATCGCGAAGGCCATTTGGGACATCGAAGCTTCTATCGCAGTCTCCTCACAACCTCAATTCCATTAATCTAACGATTTATCAATCAGCAGTGCCATGAATGAGGTTTGGCGAGTTGGCGACGTCAAGATTTCTCGTGTCGTTGAGTTAGAGGTCACGGGAGGTTCTCGCTTCATCTTGCCAGACGCAACGCGTGATCAGTGCCTGCCGTTGACTTGGATGCACCCGCATTTCATGGACGAGGCGGGGAATCTGATCATGAGCGTCCATGCTTTGGTCGTTGACACAGGAGATACTCGTATCGTGGTCGACACGTGTATCGGCAACGACAAGGAACGTAACATTCCTGCATGGTCGAACCTGCAAACAAGCTTCCTCCATGATCTGAAAACGACGGGTTACGACCCTGATTCGATCGACATCGTGCTATGTACGCATTTGCACGTTGATCATGTTGGGTGGAATACGCGCTTGGTGGATGGCGAATGGGTTCCAACCTTTCCGAACGCGAAATACCTCGTCGCTTCCGACGAGTGGGGTTATTGGACCAGCGAACCTGAAAGCGGTCGCTTCGACGAAGTCTATGCAGATAGCGTCAAACCCATCGAATCTCTCATGAGTCTAGTTGATGTCGAGAGCGAACCTGAAATTGTCCCCGGCATCTCACTGAAACCAACACCAGGCCACACGCCCGGCCACGTAAGTGTTGAAATCCAATCGAATGGAGAGCGTGCGATCATCACTGGTGACTGTATTCACCACCCTTGTCAAATGACCCGGGTCGATTGGTGTAGTTCTGCAGACTCTGACGCAGCGCAAGGTCTCGAAACGCGAGAGAGACTATTAGCAGATCTATCGGATACCGACACATTGGTGATCGGCACCCACTTTGCGACGCCAACGGCCGGATACATCCGACCGCACGTCGATGGTAACTACTGGCTGGATACGAGAGTTAAAGCCGCTTCGGCTTAATTCTCTCCCGGAGGAATCTCAGGTTCGACCGTAGCCATCCACGCTCGAATCCGGGTATTGGTCCACGGTAATGCGGTTCCAATCAGCAGGATGCCGAGCGGAATCATCCAGAAACCTAGGATCGGAAGGATGCCAAAAAATCCTAGCACGATGAAGATCGCGCCCATGACCAAACGGATGTAGAAAGGGAACTTAAACCCCCACTTCAGTCCACGCCAAACTAGGTGTCGACAAAACCGCCAAAATCGTGACATACGCGTCGCCACGGTTTACACCATCATGGGTGAATCGTCAGGCGCATCGTGGTGATCAGGGTGCTTGCGCCGTTCAAGATCTGGATCGATCGAAAGATATCGATAGATCCCATCATCATCAAGAACTCTCTCGATTCTGTTTCTATGTAAGAGCAAATGACAATGAGCAATCGCTTCGCCTAACGCCATCATCATTTGACGGGCGTCCAACTCCCGTTTGAACAGAACTGGTAGCAGTGCTTTAGCAGTTTGTGGCGTCGTACAGTGCTCCTCAATCGCCAGCATTCGATCTTCATGGTGGTTGATCAATGCGCGCAATCGAGGTCGGACGCCATAAAACGGTAAGTTATGTGCAGGTAGCACAAACGTATTCTCCGGTAGATCGAGAAATCGATCGTGCGACTCCATCCACACTTTCAATGGATTCGCTTCAGGTTCCGAAGGATGAACACTTACGTTACTCGTGATTACGGGTAGTATCTGATCGCCAGAAAGAAGCACACGAAGGCTCTTACAGAAGAGGCACGCATGCTCGGGCGAGTGACCTGCACCCACCATGACTAACCAGTCATGGCCTCCAATCGTGAGTACGTCGCCTTCCTGCAGTCGCCGAAAACCAACAGGAAAAGCTGCGTGATCTTCTTCCCGTTGTTCGGCCCGAGCACGAATTCGTTCTTGCATTTCCGGTGCGCGACGACGCCACTCGCGCCCCGCCCGTTCGAGATAAGACGTATCCATACCGGAGCGTTGATAGAACTCTTGGCTTAACCAATTACCACCATAAGACGAAAACCCAGCGAACATCGAGCGCGCCTGGTAGTACTCTGCTCGCGTCATGTAGAGCGGGATGTGGAATTGATCCGTGATCATCCCGGCCTGCCCGATGTGATCCGGGTGCATATGGGTACAGATCACGCCTTTTACCGGCTTCCCACGCAATGACGTCTCGAATATTTCGAGCCAAAGATCGCGTGTGTCCTTTGTTGCTAGTCCGGTATCGACGACAAACCATCCATCATCATCTTCAAGCAGATAGAGATTGATGTGTGTGAGTGACCCGCCCATCGGCATGGTCAACCACAAAACACCGTCCGCTACTTCTACGGTCGTACCATGGGACGGGTGTTTGTCATGGGGATACGTCAAGCCGTTCGTAGGCATGTTTTTAAATACAGAAAGTTAGATAGAGTGCGAGCAACGGGAAAGTACGCTGCCGAAAATCGCGAAATTGATTATAGAAGGCGTTCCCTAAAGCACTCTTTTGACGAATGGATCAGATACTAGAAACAATCGGTTTATTAAGACCAAGTCCACACGGTAATGGTTCAGAAATCTTGCCGCTAGTATCATGCGACCTTCAAAATCTGAAATCACGGTACGCGCCATGCAAATGAACGTCAAGCCAATACCGACCCTCGATGACGAAGTCAATGAGGTACGCATTGCGACGGCAGAAATCATTAATGAAGACATCCTGCCTGTAGAGGACAAGCTCTGGGCATCTACATCTGATGGCCGTGGCCCTTCACGCGAAGCCCAACAGGAGGCATCGGAACTTCGACACGGCGTACAGGAACGAGTAAAGAAAGCGAAACTCTGGGCACCACATCTTCCACCGGAATTTGGAGGTATGGGTCTGAGTTTCATGCAACACGCCTACATGAATGAAGTTCTCGCCTATAGTCCAGGTGCAGCCTCATTGTTCGGCGTCGTCGCGCCGAACTCCGGTAATCAAAAGATCCTCGTGAAGTACGGCACTCCGGAACAGCACCAGAAGTGGCTTATTCCTCTGACTGAAGGTCGTATGCAATCGGGCTTTTCGATGACAGAACCCATGAATCCAGGTTCCGACCCGCGTTCGCTAACGACTCGAGCGGAGTTAGATGGGGATGAATGGGTGATCAATGGCCACAAGTGGTTCACCTCCAATGGCCACGCCGCGGACTTCTACATCGTCATGTGTCGAACGTCAGATCCTGACGACCCGGGCGGCGCTAATGAAAAAATGACGCAAATCATCGTACCGAAAAATACCCCCGGTGTGAACATCATCCGTGGCGTGCCGGTATGGGGTAAGGCATCAAGCCATTGCGAGATCAAGTACGAAAACGTCCGTGTCCCGAAAGAAAACCAGCTCGGCAGAACCGGCACCGGTCACGCGGCGGCACAGGATCGCTTAGGTGCAGGTCGAATCTACCACTGCATGAACTCGGTTGGGTCCATGTGGCGATGTTTCGATCTTATGGTCGATCGCATCATGACGCGCAAGGTGCACGGCGGCGAAACCCTTGAACACAAACAGTTCATGCAAGGATTCATCGCAGATTCCTACATGGATATCCAATCCTCTCGACTCATGGTTGTCGACTGTGCCCAAAAGATGGAAGCGGGCGCTGATTCGCGTACGGACATTTCTTCTATCAAGGTCTATGTGCCAGCCGCATACCATCGAGTCGTAGACCGAGCAATCCAGGTATATGGCGCAGCAGGCGTATCAGGAGACTTCCCGTTCGCTGGTATGTACACGGGCGCGCGTACGCTGAGAATCGCCGATGGTCCGGACGAAGTTCACAAGATTTTGATCGCCAAGAACGTATTGCGTCGTTACCGTGCTGGCGAAACCTGGGACTTCGGGAACTAGATATGGCAGATGCAAATTTTGTGAGCGGATTAGCAAGCGCTATTCGCAATCGGGATTCGTTTCCAGCGATGCCACCGGATCTTAGCCTCGATGATGGCTACGAGATACAAAAATTGGTCGTCGAGGCGGTAGCGGATGGTGCTATCGCCGGTTGGAAGGCAGGCATGACAGCTCCTGCCGGACAAGCGGCCTTCGGCCTGAAACATCCCCTGATCGGTTCGCTGTATGGATGGGGTCGCCTAGAGAACGGAGCCACCGTCGAGATGGTTCCCGGTGTCAAGCTTGAGTGCGAAATTGGCATCACGATTGACGCGAACGGCAATGCGAAGAGCGCTGGTCCCGTGATCGAAGTACCGCGCATGATGTGGAACTCTGCGGACGACGCGAAAGGATCTAACTTGACCGCAACGAATATCGCTGCCTATCACTATATTGTCGGTGAGCAACAGCCGATTCGTGATGACTACGAGCAGCTCTCCGTCACGTTAACTCGAGACGGAGAAACAGTTTGTGAAGCTTCTCTCTCCGATGCATTGGGTGGTCCAAAACAAGCTTTGCAGTGGATGCTAGATGAAGCAGGCGTCCGAGGTATGAAACCTGCCGACGATATGTTGCTCATTACCGGTGCTTGTGGTGGCATCCATGACGGCGAACCTGGCAGCTACGTTGCTGACTACGGTCCGCTCGGTACGATCGAATTTACGATTCAGTAGTTATTGTCGATTCATCGATCACGCTCTGCGGTGGGTGCACTATTAGAACGAGTGTGAATCATTCTTATGATTTTTGATGGCGACAGAAATTCGCCTAGTCCGAACCATTTGAGGAAATAGGTTGTGGGAATTGCAAATACGCTCGAAATCCTCGCCAGCGTCCCCATGCTGCTCAAGTTAAAGAAAGGCTTCGCTTATCGGCCTCCGGAAGAGAAAGACAGTCTCCTCCTGACGGTTGAAGAGAACTGCGAACGATTTGCCGATCGTACCGCGGTGGTTTTCGAAGGTGAAAAGATTAGTTGGCGCGAACTAGGTAAGAGCGCTAACCGCATCGGCAACACGCTCAAAGCGGAAGGAATCGAGCCTGGCGATGTCGTCAGTTTGATTGTCGAAAACCGACCGGAGTTTGTTAGTGCTGTTCTCGGCATCATGAAGATCGGCGCTACCGTAGCGCTCATCAATACGAACTTACGTGAAGAGCCACTGCGGCACTGTATTACCCTGATCAACTCGAAGATCTGCGTATTCGGTACGGAAGTAGCCGATGCGATTGATGGTGTCAGAAACCAGCTCGACCTCGACGCTGGATCAGGCTTCCTTGCTATTCAAGACGGCGACGATCCTATTCCCGAATGGGCACGCGACCTCAGTGTTCTGAGTCACAACCAAGAAGACACGAACCCACCAGAGACTAAAGACATCACGATCGGCTCAACGGCCATGTACATCTTTACGTCCGGTACGACTGGTTTACCGAAAGCGGCAGTCCAATCGCACAAACGCATTCAACAAGCAGCAACGTTGTGCCATACCGCCGGATTGCGTTGTACCGAAGAGGATCGCATTTACCTATCGCTACCACTCTATCACGGTACAGGTCTCATCATCGGCCTTGGTTCCGCCCTCTCATCCGGCGCAAGTGTGCTACTTCGTCGACGTTTTTCAGCTTCGAATTTGGTATCAGACCTTAAGGAGAACAATGTCACCTGCATGGTTTATGTCGGTGAACTGTGTCGATACCTTGTGAACTTAGAACCCACTGGTAAAGAGGCTGACACACCACTTCATACTGCAATCGGCAACGGCTTGCGACCGGACATTTGGGATGAATTCAAGCATCGTTACGGGCTGAAACGTATCACCGAACTCTATGCGGCTAGCGAAGGCAATGTGTCGTTCGCGAACATTTTCAACAAAGAGCACACGATCGGCATGACAACTGCACAGATCGCGTTAGTGCAATACGACGTACTCAACGACGAAATCGTTAAGAACGCGGACGGTTTCTGCATTGAAGTCCCAGACGGAGAACCAGGACTGTGTATCGGTCACATCAATCCGAATGCTCAGTTCGAAGGGTATACGAACAAGGAAGCAACGGAAAAGAAAATCCTCCGTAACGTGTTCGAAGAAGGAGACGCCTATTTCAACACCGGTGACTTGCTGCGTACTGTACCCGTCGGATTCTCCCTCGGATATGCCCACTATCAGTTTGTTGATCGAGTCGGCGATACGTTTCGATGGCGGTCCGAAAACGTTTCAACGAACGAAGTCGCCGAGATACTCAATGGATTCGAACAGATTGATATCAGCAATGTTTATGGCGTATCTGTACCTGCGACCGAAGGTCGAGCCGGCATGGCGACCGTCGTGCTTACGAACCCGAACGATGCGCTTGACCTAGACCAATTGAGCGAATATGTGTGTGCAAACCTCCCGCATTTTGGGAGACCCGTGTTTGTCCGAGTACAAGGTGAAGCGGCTGTAACAGGAACGATGAAGTTGGTTAAAACTGATCTTCGGGAAGAAGCCTACGACCTATCGAAGATTACTGATCCGGTGTATGTCATGAAACCACGAACCGAGCACTACGTGCCCCTCGACGAAGCGTTTCTGAACGAGATCCAAGAAGGTACCGCTGGATACTAGTGGTATATCTCCGCGCTACCGCGAAAGCGCTTGTACTCCCATTGATACTGCGCCGGGTCTAATTCCACAAGACGCTCGATCGCATGATCTAGCGCTTGAATCGACACTTTTACGTCCTCGGAGTAGATATCTTCGTCAACGTCTTGTATATGGACGTCAAACCCAGACTTGTTTCGAACGGCGACCATCGTAACAACCTTTAAATCACCGCGCTTAATTAATGCGTGAGGAAATGTTCCTGTCTTGATTGGCTGGCCGAGGAATGTCGATGTGACTGAGTGACCTGCTTCTGGAACTTGATCCGGCAATATGATGACGACTCCTCCTGCTTTGATGCGCGTCAGTAACGTGCGGAAACCAGGTCTCGTCAGTGGTAGGAATTCACTCCCGAATCTGCTTCGACATTGATTGATTAGCTCGTCGAGTTCGTACAAACGTCTCGGACTATACATGCAGGAATATGTGGTGATCCGCTTCAGGTACGCTGCAAGCACTTCCCAGTTACCGAAGTGCGGCAGAATCAATAAGACTGAACCTTCCTTAATCCCATCGGTGAGCAAAGCCTCACCGTGAACGGTTCTGATCCATCGATTTAATCGACGGAACGAGCTCGTCCACACCGCAGGTAACTCAAGGACGGTACACGCCGTGTGCCACAAACTTCGCCTTGCCAATTGCTCTTGTTCAATGGCGGTCAAATCGGTGTAACAGTGCGCGATATTTTGGATCGTAGTTCTTGCTGCACGAACCTTGAGATGCCAAGCGAGAATCGCGATTAAATGAGCGAAAACGCGAGATGCCCATAAAGGAAAGCACGCAAAAAGCCTAAGTAGAAACCGTACCGTTCGCACCGGATATCGTTTCTGCTTGGTCGAGGCCATGGCTTATTCGTACAGAGTCCGCGTGGAGTTACTACTTGTGGTTTTGGTGCTAGTTCCCAACCTTAAATAGTATGCGCATGCTCCTTAGGTATGAGCAAGGCAACGTTGTCTGGATCGCAGTCATGCTATCGATCTTAGGAACATACAATCGACGCTCCTTGCCACACGGGACACGCATGCGACTACGTAACTCGGAGTTTCGCCTCATTGGTCGCTGGCCCGTGCGGTTCACGCACACGAGCGGGCGCAGTCTCAATGCCGAGCGTGGATTGATCATGGTGCCGTCTTGCCGCACACATGACGAGAGTCCCACTGTCGCATTGACGTTCGTTCGCGTGCCCGCACAACACAACCATGGCGTAGCGCCCCTTGTTGTTTTAGCCGGTGGTCCCGGCGCATCTGCCATCGGTGCGTTCGAGACGGGTTTCTTCGAGCACGTCGAACGGTTCTCCGAGATCTGCGACGTTGTTACCTACGATCAGCGCGGTGCTAATAGTGCACTGCCGAATCTCTCTAACCCGGCGCCTCCGCACTATGATCTCGACGCCGTGCTCACCCGCGAGACGTTCCTTGATGCGCAACGTGCGAGTGCGCACCAATTGGCGACGTATTGGCGGGAACGAGGTGTCGAACCGAACGACTACAACACGGTCGAGAGCGCACACGATGTCAATGATCTGCGCCGTGCGTTGGATGTACCCAAGATTAACCTGCACGGCGCAAGCTACGGTTCTCACCTTGGATTGACTGTTCTCAAACAGTTCGGCGAGCACGTCAACCGGGCGATCCTATGCATCGTCGAAGGGCTCGACGACACTCATAAACTACCCGCGAACACCGACCGGCATTTCCTCCACCTGGGTGAACTGGCTCGAACGGACCGGAACCTCAAAGGTGAGTTCCCTGACCTCGTAAGCGAGATAGCCGAAGTCCTCGATGCCTTCGAACGCAACCCACGGATGGTTAAGTTTGCAAACGTCGATGCGCGCACGCACGTCGGCAAGTTCGGTTTGCAGCTCGTACTCGGGAATGTACTCGGCAGTATCCGCGCCATCCGAGATCTGCCTGCATTTACTCGCGAACTCGCTAGCGGGAACCTCGCCACGTTAACTCGTCGCGTTGAGCGCCAATTGACCGGTCCCGGCATCCACGGCATGCAACTCGCCATGGACTACGCCTCCGGAGCTAGTGCCGAGCGATCCCTATTGATTGAGACGCAACGCCACGATGCGCTCCTCGACGACAGTTTCAACTTGCCATTCCCATTCGTCGGCGACGCCCTCGAAGTGCACGACCTAGGCGACGAGTTTCGCACACCGGTGCAAAGTACCGTACCGACCTTGTTCTGCGCCGGTACACTTGACGGACGTACACCGATCGCCAACGCAGAAGCCGCACGCAACGGATTTCCGAACTCGCACCTCGTGGTCGTGGAAGGCGCAACCCACGAGACACCCACGTTACTGCTCAATTCCCAGACCAAGTTTCTACAAGGTGAAGACCCAAGCGTCGACCGACTTGTGCGTCCGTTTGCCTTCAATCCATTCAGTCCGGCGTCATTGAGCAAGTGAAATAGGCGATCGAAGACAACATGATCGGCAGTCGTTATGTATTGAATGATGTGGACTCGGGTATTCGGGTTCAGCTAATCGACTACGGTGCGACGGTCACGAATGTCTGGTGTGTAGATCGTGATGGAAACGTTAGAGACGTTCTACTCGGATGCCCGTCCCCTGAAGACCACGCTAAACCTCACCCTCACTTCAACTGTATCGTCGGTCGGTATGCGAATCGAATTACCAATGCGCAGTTTGAGCTTGATGGGGTTCTCTATCAGCTAGACGCCAATATTCCACCTCATCAGTTACACGGAGGAAGTCGCGGGTTCGCGAATCGCTTATGGTCCGGAACACAAGAGATAAATTCGGTTAGGTTTGAGTTAACGAGCGCGGACGGTGATGCAGGTTTTCCCGGGGAACTAAGAGTCTCCGCAACCTACACACTATCCGGTCAAGTGTTACGACTCGAGATGGAAGCTACAACCTCGAAACCAACACCGATTAGCCTGACCGCGCACCACTATTTCAACTTAAGCGCTCGACAAGGTACATACGTGGGAGATCATGAAATCTCAATCAACGCCGATCACTATCTACCAGTGTCCGATTCCCTGACCCAACTAGGTCAAATTGAAAGCGTGACGAACACACCTTTTGACTTGAGACAAAAGGTTCCTCTGAAACATCGTCTACATGCACAGCATCCACAGATAGCACTTGCAGAGGGATTCGACCATACGTTTGCGATCAACGGCGAAGGCTTGCGTGACGCAGCGAACGTTTACGAACCTGACTCTGGTCGGTATTGCACCGTTCGAACAGACCAACCGGGCGTGCAGCTTTACACCTGTAACACGCTCTACGCACACGGAAAAAACGGTGTACTTTACGACAAACACCAAGGTCTGTGCCTAGAAACACAGCAGTTTCCAGACGCACCCAATCACGCAAGTTACCCTAGTGCGATTCTGCGACCAAACGAAGTCTGGCGTGGAGTAACAGAGTATGAATTCGGCGTTAAGTGATCGCTGCTTATACGGCTTCGAACGATGCGTCGTGGGCGTTTTGCACCAGCTCACGAACATCATCACTTGACAAATTCAATGCCTGAATGATCTGCTCAAAGTTCGCGTTCAAGTACCCGCCAAAGTAAGCTGGGTCGTCCGAGTTTACGGTAGCTTTGATCCCAGCATCAAGGAATCGTTTTAACGGGTGGTTGCGAAGATCATCGACTACGCACAGTCGTAAATTTGACAAGGGACACATCGTTAGAGGAATCTGATCTTGTGCGAGACGACGAACGAGCACTGGGTCCTCTATCGCGCGGTTTCCATGATCAATGCGCTCAACACCTAGATCATCCAATGCTCCCCACACGTACTCAGGCGGACCTTCCTCGCCAGCATGCGCGACCGTATGAAGTCCTAGCTCCCTCGCGCGATCGAACAAAGTCCTGAAGTTTTCTGGTGGATGACCCACCTCAGCCGACGCTAGTCCAATACCCACGATGTTGCCGTAATACGGTTCGAGGTCATCAAGACTCTTTAGTGCTTCACCCTCGGATAAATGGCGCAAGAAGGTTGGTATCAGCAGTAGTTCGATACCTCTTTCTTTCCAAGCTTCCGCTGCGCGAATACAACCGCCCAAGATCGCTTCAAGTGGTGTTCCCGTCATCGAACTACCAGCTTGGGCTTCGATAAAAACCTCCGCGTGCGTGATGTTCTCCGCTGTCGCGTGTTCACAGTAATCGTTGGCTAGATCTTCGTAATCCTCTGCAGACGCGAGGCTATTGAATCCCACCAAGTAGACATTGATGAAATCCTGTAAATCGGTGAATTCGTATTTCGCACGCAATTCTTCAATCGACTGATATGGGAGGTCGCGACCGTTCCTACCTACGAATTTAAAGATCAACTCTGGTTGCAAAGCACCTTCCAAATGCATGTGTAGCTCAGCTTTAGGAAGCGATTTAGCTAGTTCAATGGCATCTTCGTGCATGGTTCTCGCCTACTAGCTCACAGGTACTTTGCGTTGCGCAAGCGAGATCAAATTGCCACTTGGATCTTTCAAGAATGCCATATATTCTGATTCTCCAGCTGTTCCGAAAGTCCCGTCTGCGTCATGATGGATCGCGTGTGGTTCGCCAGCCACTTCTACACCTTTGACTTTCACCTCCGCCACTGCCGAGTCGATGTCATCAACGTAAAGATAGATCACGCTGCCGCTAACCACACCCTCGCCTTCTTCAAGCATAAGGCGGGTAGTACCAATGTCAATGAAGGCTAGCTTCACGCCTTGATCGAAGCGAGCAATGAGCGAAAGTCCTAGGATATCTCGATAAAACCCAATAGAAGCATCGAGATCTTTAACGGTCAGACTAACTTGGTGTAACGACTTAACTCTCATTTCATCACGCGATGATTAAGATGTGCAGGGTTTCAGCTCGTGAGCGCACTGAAGAACGCTTCGCGATGCGCTTGAGGAATCGTGTCGTAAGCAACCGAAGTTCGATCAATTAGGTCGCCATATCGTCGAGTTAACTCACCCGCAAGGTTCTGAGGTTCATCGATGACGGCAAACTCGTTCAAGATGTCATCGGTAATGAGCGTGCCCATCTCTTGCCATCTGCCTTGTTTCGACATGCTGTTTAGTTCACCTTGCAGCTCGCCCGCACCAATGCTATCGAGTACGCCTTTGTACGCAGGCGTTGAACCGTAAAACGCGATTTGTTGACGAGTCGCGCCTTTCGCTCGCTCTAACCCTTTCTCATCGTCCGCCGTGACTACGAAGCATGGATAACTGATTTCAAAGTCCTCGCGACTCTTACCTGCCTTCGCCCACCCATTCTCAAGTGCTGGAAGCGTCGTTTCACGTAGGTATTTCTCAGTCGTGAACGGATGAACGATCATGCCGTCCGCTACTTCAGCAGCAACTTCCGTCATCAAGGGACCAACCGCAGCGAGGAAAACACGCGGTGCACCGAATTCAGTATTACCCGGCGTGAAGAACGGGGTCATTAGCGTATGCGTGTAGAACTTTCCGACGAAACTCAGTGGTTCGTTGTCATACCAATTCGCCCAGATTGCGCGCAGTGCGAGTATGAACTCACGCATACGCGGCGCTGGATGCGACCACGGCATGCTGAATCGTTTCGTGATATGAGCACGAATTTGGGATCCCAATCCCAGTACAAATCTCCCTTTTGAAACAGCGTTCAGGTCGTGAGCGATCGGTGCCAATACCATCGGCGTGCGCGCGAACGCGACGACGATGCTCGTGATCAGGTCGACATTCGATGTATGCAATGCGGCTTGTGCGAGAGGTAAGAACGGGTCGTGTCCCGTTTCTGCAGTTTGAAGACCCGTGTATCCGACGGCTTCCATCCGTGCCGCGTGTTCTCCGACGTTGCCAAGATCGAAACCAATGCTGGTGTCAACTTTCATTTTGGTATCCCTAAGTGATTTTCAAATTAATCGCGAGACGTACAGATTCCTTTGATGCTGCCGTTGCCGTCGCGAAAGTGGTAAACATGTGTCGAGCTCCCTTGCGTTTCAACCATATGAACAACGCCGTTAGGAATTCGTAATTGTTGCTTCTGTAGAGAGGACAAACCGACGAGTAAATCCAACAGCGCTCGCGTCATGAGACCGTGGGTCACAAACGCAATCCGGGAATCCCCGTTGGTGGTAACGGAATCAAGAACCCTCGCCACACGCTGTTTCAAATCGTTGATCGACTCGCCATCGGGTGGCGAGTTGTTTTCGTTGTCCTCTTGCCATCGACTGTATTCGACTTCCCATTCCTGCTGGATGTACTCTACCCGCTGACCTTCCCATTGCCCCATGTTGCACTCTCGAAGATTAGCGTCGAAGCTCATATCCGCGGTACAGTGTTCCTGAATGAGAGATATGGTCTGTCGCACACGTCCTAAATCTGATGCAAATATTCGGGATACACGCTCGCGATTCAGCAACTCACCGTGTCTAAGCGCTTGACGCTCACCCATTTTCGTCAAGGCTGAGTCGCCCCACCCTTGCATACGTCGCTCGACGTTCCATCGAGTTTCGCCGTGGCGCGCCAGGTAGATACGCATGGTCGCTAGTCGAAGCTGAAGCGGTCTTGTGTGAAGGCGTTAAACGTAACGAACGCCTCGTCGAGGCTCATTTTCCCAACGGGTGAGATGATGCTTGTCGTAATACCTTCATCCGCGTGCTGTCTGATTCGCGTTCGCACTTCCTCAGGCGTACCGATGACGCCAATGGCATCGACCAAGTCATCGTGAAAAGCTGCGGCCGTACGTTCGCGATCTCGCGCCATCCAACCTTCGAGAAGTTCTTTCGCCTCATCGGGATAACCACACCATGCGAGGAATTTGTTGTAAACGGGGTTCCCGAAATACGGGATAAACCAACGACGGAATTGCTCAATCGCTGCTTGTTTGTCATCCGAGACGATCATCGCAAACCGATTGACGATTTCAACGTCTTCCAGTTTTTTGCCAGCCCGTTTCGCGCCTATTTCAACGTGTTCGAGCATTTTTGGTAATGCTGTACGCGGCCAGAGGTTAAAAATCACACCGTCGCCGATCTCGGCCGCCATCTCGATCATTTTCGGACGTAACGCCGCAAGGTAGATTGGTACACCCGGGTCGGATGGATCCTGTGAATAACCGCGACTATAAACGGTATTCATGTCCGTGAAATCTGACTTTTCACCCTTCATCATGCTGCGAACGAGGATGGCAGTTTCTTTTACTCGAGTCAGTGGTTTCTCAAGTTTAATGCCGTTGAAAGCCTGCAATATCGCTTCGCTCGACGAACCCAATCCCAATACGAACCGACCCGGCAACGCTTGCCCGAGAATATCGGCAGAAGCCGCTAGAACAGTCGGCGATCGGGTGTAAACGGGCACGATCGCCATTCCGATACGAAGTGTCTTGGTAT
The DNA here is from genome assembly GCA_965220235.1 of Candidatus Azotimanducaceae bacterium. Classification (GTDB taxonomy): domain Bacteria; phylum Pseudomonadota; class Gammaproteobacteria; order Pseudomonadales; family Azotimanducaceae; genus Bin55. Next base: position 2,439,106 of record OZ244815.1, read on the forward strand.
GCGGTGCAATCGCTGCCGCGGTGGTCAAACCATCCGGTGCGCCGGGGTCCGAAAACCAACCATCGTCGAAACCATTCTTCTCAGCCCATTGTACGACCGTAATGGTGTCCTGAAGGGACTGATTGATTGGAAGCGTGACCGCTACGCGTTTTTTAAGTGACAAAATCTAGACCCGTTTACTGACGTGCCGGAAACTCTCTTAGGGCGGAGACGCGAGCACAGAAATTCAGGCACACAGCTAGCGTCAGTGTGAAACCGGTTCTGCCCTAAAGCGGCAGAATTTTAGAAGGGCGTTGCCCGTCGCTTCTAATGCAGCAGATATCTGCAGCACGTATGTTCCGAATTTATGTGCGTCATTGTCAAATTCGGTTTATGATGAGCTATACGTGGTAATGGTGGAGCGACCGACCATGAAGAATTGGCTGTGTTTATTGGCCGCTGTGTCTGCTGTCGGAGCAACGAGCGCGGCAGAAATTGAGCCGCCGGACGTGTATCAAGCCGTTCGTCAAGTTTCCCAAGACATCGAACTCGTTCGAGAAGTCATGGGACGCCCTAAACTGGAAGCAGACGCTTGGGTAGTCGAGCACGCTGAACCCAGACACGTTTTCTATCAAGCGCAAACTCTCTTTCGCAAAGTTGGACGTCTAAATCGACAGTTGACAGGTGGTGAGAGTGTCATGCCACCCGTCCCTACAGACGAGATAGAACCTCAGCATGTCCTGCAAGTCATCCATGCGGCACAGGAGCATGTCGAAACAATACGTGAGGAACTAGGTATCAACTACCGCTCCGAGTTACCGGCTCGCGAAGCAGACCGTGAACCTAAAGACGTTTTCCGAGAAACGGTCCAGCTCGGCCGACAGCTCAACCTGATGCTAGATCGACCGATCCAACCGCAGGACGTGTACGCGCAACTGGAGTTGGCGGCGACATACGTCGCAGGTGCGCTAACGACCGACGAGTCCGAACCTATTTATGGTGAGCTACCCCCGTTTGAACCGCACAAAGTTCCCGCTGATGTCTATCGACGCGTACTTGAGTGTTTAGGTATAGCGCAGGATATCGGTGAAGAGAACGGCATCAGTGTTCTTCAATTGAACTTGAGGCGGGAATTGCGACGACGCGACATCATGCCATCAGATGTCTACGACTTAGCTACTACCGTGCTCGCTGAGGTGGCTCATCTAACCCTGACACTGGACGCATTCGATGTCGATGTTCCGCCTATAGAACGGCCTAAGCACATCTTTCCTTCGCACGTGTATCAAGTGGCTAGTATGTTGCAAGAAGAACTCGCACGGCTTGAATCACAATTGATACAGTAGCCGCGTGACTTGAGTTCAAGGTCGCGACGCAGCGACTAAAACAAGCCGCCAATCTGTCCGTTGTCGTCCAGCGTGAAGTCCGCTGCCGCGGGCCGTCTCGGCAATCCCGGCATCGTCATGATGCTGCCACAAATGGCAACGACAAATTCCGCGCCGGCTTTCAAATGTACTTCGCGCACAGATAACCGATGCCCGGTAGGTGCACCGAGCAGTTTCGGATCGCCAGAAAAGCTGTATTGGGTCTTCGCAATGCAAACTGGCAGAGATCCGAATCCGAGTGACTCCATTCGCTCAAGTTCCGCGGCCGTGTCGTTTAGATAGTCGACACCTTCAGCTCGATAAAACTCACCGGCAACCGACTCGATTTTCTTCGACAAAGAGTCTTCGTTCTCGTATATCCAGTTCGGCGCAGAAGGAGCTGATTCCACGCTCTCGACAACTGCCTTCGCTACGTCAACACCACCAGCTCCACCATCGCGCCATTGCGAACCAACAACACCGACACAACCTAGTCCGTCTATCACTTCGAGTGCGGCTGCAATTTCACCCTCAGTATCCGCTTCGAATCGATTGACCACCACCACAGGTTCATAGCCAACTTTGCGGATGTTCTCAATATGGCGAATAAGGTTTGGTGCGCCGCGTCGCACGGCTTCGATATCCTCGCCCGCTAGATCATCGACTTCAACACCGCCATGCATTTTGAGTGAACGCACCGTTGACACAAGCACAATCGCATCCGGTTTGAGACCGGACTGACGGCACTTGATATTCATGAACTTCTCGGCCCCTAAATCGGCACCGAAACCGGCCTCTGTAATAACGAAGCCACTATGCGCGAGCGCGAGTCGTGTGGCAAGAACCGTATTGCAGCCGTGCGCGATATTTGCAAACGGACCACCATGAACGAAAACAGGATTGTGTTCTAGCGTTTGCACAAGATTAGGTGCCATTGCATCCCGTAATAGAGCACCTAGCGCACTCGTTGCTTCAATGTCCTCTGCCTTAATTAGATCGCCGTTTGATGAGGGACCAACGACGATAGAACCTAGACGACGCTTCAGGTCTGACAGATCTTCGGAAAGACACAACACCGCCATGATTTCTGAGGCAGCCGTAATATCGAAACCCGAATCCCTCTTCAGCCGACGACGGACGCGTAAGTTGATCTCACGCAATGCCCGATCATTAAGATCCACTACTCTTCGCCAAGATACCTTCTCCAGATCGAGGTCGAGCTGATTTCCCCAGTAGAGATGGTTATCGACTAAGGACGCGAGTAAGTTATGCGCAGATGTCACGGCATGAAGATCACCGGTAAAGTGAAGATTGATATCCTCCATTGGTGCAACTTGCGCATACCCTCCGCCATGTGCACCACCTTTCATGCCGAAACTCGGACCCAATGAGGGTTCTCGCAAACAGGCGCTCGCTTGAACCCCGATGAGATTCAGTGCGTCCGTTAGTCCAATGGTCGTGGTGGTCTTGCCTTCACCCGCCGGAGTCGGCGACATTGCAGTGACCAAAACCAATTTGCCACGGCTCGGTTCACGATTTGCCATGGCATAGTCAAACGAGATCTTTGCCTTGGTCCTCCCATATGCAATAAGGGCATCGGAAGAAATGTCGAGTTTTTCCGTTGCTACATCGACGATTGGGCGGAGATCAATCGCACGAGCAATTTCCTGGTCTTTCAACTGTAGACGATCCGCTTAATTAAGGCTGAATGGTTTTAGTGCGCGTTTTTTACCAGAAATGAAGACTTTTTCTCGCCAAAAAACCAAGTAATTCGTATGAAATGGCTGCAGATAGGCTTTCCCTATGTCGGCAATGTGTCCGACAAATTGCTAGGTCAACGGTTGTAGACGAAGATTCGGCTTAGACGTAACGAGACGCTTGGACGTTAAACATCTTTGCGTACGTACCACCCTGAGCCAATAGGTCATCGTGCGTGCCTTGCTCCACAATCTGTCCGTCATCCACAACTGCGATGTAGTCGGCCATTCGAACGGTACTGAAGCGATGTGAAATGAAGATCACTGTTTTGTCAGCTGCGTGACGAGCAATCTCTTCATATAGGTCGTGCTCCTTTAACGCATCAAGTGCTGCAGTAGGCTCGTCGAGAATGAGGATTGGTGCGTCACTCATGAATGCGCGCGAGATCGCCATCTGCTGCCACTCGCCTCCTGACAAATCGACGCCTTCGTCAAATGTCTTTCCGAGTACCGTGTCGTAGCCTTTCTTCAGCCGACTGATAAACGAATCAGCCCCGGCTGCTCGCGCGCTCTTTTGCACCACTTCACGGTTCTCAATGTCCTCGATTCGACCGATGCCGATGTTCTCCTGAACGGTCAAGTCGTATCGAGCGTAGTCTTGAAACACGATAGATACGGACTTGCGCAATTGAGATAGGTCGTATGCCGGCAGCGGAACGCCATCGAGCTCGATGTGACCTTCCGTCGGATCATAGAACCGAGCGAGTAATTTGATGAGCGTTGTCTTCCCGGCACCGTTCACCCCTACGATCGCGACTTTCTTCCCGGCTGGTACCTTCAAGGAGAGGTTCCGTAGGACTGGCTCAGTATTGATCGGATACGTAAACGACACGTTGGTCAAAGTGATGCCATGGTTCAAGGCGCGCGGTACTGCTATCCCAGACTCTTCAGCCGGTAGTGCTTGCAACGCACCGTCGACCGAACGCGGATCCATATCTACCAACTCAAAGTATCGACGCATGAAAAGAGATTGCTGATACAAACTGCCTAGTTGCCTGATGACACCTGTCAATCCGGTGCTGCACTGTTGCGCCGCTTGTGCCACCATCGTCAACTCGCCAATTGTTATTCGACCCAAGACAGCACTAAAGACGGCATAGCAATAAATGGACACGATGCCTAGATAAGAAACTAGCGACATGCCTACATTTGCACCGAACAAACGAACCAGTAGTCGCTGTAAAGCTTCGATCAACTCATTCCGAGTTTTCGAAAACCGATTGAGAAAGTAGCGGCGCAAACCAAACGTTCGTACCTCACGCGCCGTTTCCTTACTCGTTAACAATCGAATGATGTAGTCCGACATTCGGTAATAACGAACAAACTGCATATTCAGGTCGAAGCGTCTTCGAGCGTGCCATCCCTCGACGAGTATCCGAGGTACGACCGTCCCAATTAACACAACGATCGCGAGCGGATGCAGAATCGAGAGCAACCCAAACATCAAACATAAGCTGACCAACGACTGCACAAGCGACAGCGTGGAATACCCAAGACTTTGAATCTGCCAAAGCTGATTCGAAGCATGGTGCAATTGATCGTGCTGTTGGGGGATCTCGAAGAATGCGAGGTCGAGATCTGTCGCCTTCGCCATCAGTCTCTGTGCCGCGACGCTGTACGTTCTTTCTGAAAGTACTTCCGTGACGATACTGTCTAAGCCGCCGACGACAGCTTGAAGCATCCACAGGCCGAACAACATAGCAAGCGGCGTGAACACGACACTCCATTGAGGATCTACGCCAATCAAACTTACGACACCGTCGATGATGTCCTTCGTTAACCAGATCACACCAGCCGGAATCGTCGCAAGTACGACATGGACGGAGAGCGTAAGCACCGCATACACGGGTGAGGCTTCCCAGAGGATACGAAAAGCCATCGGCAGCATGGCGAGACCACTGCCTATGGAGCGAATGATGGATTGCTCTGGGGGTCGAAATGGATCGCTCATGCTTAGTGCTGTTTAAGAGCTGTGGTCGAGTTTCTATGGAATCGCAGACCTTTCTCAATCCCGTGAGTAAGACCACATGAATTTCATCTGTGTGAAGTCGCCAATGCTAGAACGCTCAAGTCCGAAATTGCAAATAGTCAGTCTGGTGGTCGGCTAGGAACGCAGCTCAATTCTTAGAGGTAATTTCGGGTGCGTTACGAGGATTAACTGACAAACGATCTCATGCGACTCACGATGCAAATGGAAGCAACGGAAGGTACGGGCACGTGTCCAACACTAAGCGACCCCAAAATTTCTACCTAAAATGCCTTTCGCTTCTAGCCAACCAACTATCGCGGTTGCGTGTTCGAAACCAACTAGCTCCTAGGTCAAATAAATGAGATTTCGAACCCTTCGGGTTTTGGAGAAATCGATTTTCATCTTCTTGGCGTTGTCGGCGTTATTCATGACTTCGGTCACTAATGCTCAAGACACGACAACGCGATACGTCCCATTGTTTCCCTCCTCAAACGATGTGTATTCAGGCGCTTTACGAATCATCAACCATTCGAAAGAAGCAGGTGAAATTTCGATCGTTGGATTCGATGAGGAAGGAACTGAGTACGGCCCTGCGAAGCTCTCGATTGGCAGTCAAGTCAGCTTGCTAGTCTTCACCGATGAATTGGAAGACGGTACCGACACTTTAACCGACGGTCTTGGGAGAGGCGTCGGTAGTTGGCGACTGCAGATAGAGGCATCGCTAGATATAGAAGCTACTGCATATGCAGTAGCTCAAGACGGTCTACTAGCCAGCCTTCAAGATACCGTTCAAGGCGAAAACGGATGTTGGCGTATACCTACGTTTTACTCCCCTGACAATTTCGCAATCTCCAAGCTGCGACTTACGAACCCAAGTGCGAGTACCGCGAACATCAAAATCAGCGGACGCGACGACCGAGGAACCGTAAGTGCGTCCCCGATCGAGCTCACGCTCGAATCGGGATCCACGAAAACGTTCGACGCGTCGGATCTCGAAGATGGGACAAGCCAACTCACGGGTTCACTAGGCAATGGCAGGGGTAATTGGCAACTAGCGGTGGAGTCCGACCAACTTATCACCGTAATGAACCTCATTGAAGGCGATCGTACCGTGTCAAACATGTCAATTCGACCTTCGCATGCGGTCGGCCATTGTTGGCTTGGTCAGACATTGGCGAACGCGGATCGCTCGATCGTCAAACAGATTGAAGTGTTTGCATTGCCGGACAGATTATTGGAGTCTGCTCCGATCACACCTGCAATCTACGCCGCCATCATTGATGAAACGGGTGTGCGAGCGATTGCGGCAACGGGGATCAAGAAAGCTGGCGAAGATAACCAAGCTACTGTTCACGACCGGCTGTATCTAGGTTCAATAACGAAACCAATGACGGCGACGCTGGTCGGAACGTTCATGTTTAGTGAAGATAACGTTTTTACGAACGGATTTGATACATCAATCAGTGATGTCTTTGGCGATTTAATCGAAGATATTCACGCAGACTATCACGAAGTAACGATCAAGGACTTACTGACCCACCACAGCGGTATTCGAGCAGATTTACCTGAATGGGAAGACGATCCTACGCAAACGATCATCGAACGACGTCAAGTGGCCATGCTGGCAACACTTAGCGAAGCCGCAGAAACCGCACGAGGAAACGTCGCATATTCTCATGCCGGCTACATGGTTGCCGCAGCGATGCTTGAAAAACTTACAGGAAAGACCTGGGAGGAGCTCATGCAGGAACGATTGTTTGCGCCGCTTGGGATGGCTAGTGCCGGATTCGGACCCCCTGCACTTATTGATAGCGAAAATGAACCGTGGGGTCACACGCTTTCCGATGACAACGAATGGGTCCCAACACAAGACGACTGGCACGTCGTCCTACAACCCACCGCTGGCGTTCATGCGTCTATGGAGGACCTAGGCAAATTCCTCCAACTGTATATGGACGGGAAAGAGCCGATGCTTTTGAATCGTGATCAGATCCAGTACCTGACGAGATTGGCGGTCCGCGAAGACGGCACGATTTTGACGTTCCTTTTTTCCGGCGGTTCACCTAGTGCCGGATGGTGGCTGTATCAAGACATATTCGGCTACGGCGAGGCACTAAATACTCCAGGTTCTAATGGCAACTGGTATTCACTCGTATGGGTGATGCGTGATATCAGTAGAGCGTACTTAGTTGTCACGAACTCCGTTTTACCGGACGATCGTCTTGGGAGTCGAGCGAGCATCAATCGAGTACTTACTCCGGTTATTACCCGATTAGCAACTAGCCCTGCACGAAGCGAACCGCCTACACTAGCAAAAGACGCACCAAATTAGCTAGAGCAAACAGCTAGGCAGCGCAAACGATTCACTACATTAGCTTCGATTCACAACTTGGCATACCACTTCATCCTATGAGCACGATTACCTCAGTGCGATACTTCCGATGTTTAACTATTTCAATGTAGATTGATGCAGTTAGGTAACGACTAATGGATAGCTGGATTCTGTATTCGCTCGCAGGATTGCTTCTAGTCTGCATTCCATTTATGCCGAAGCTTCTCAGACTTAGGGTTCGATTCTTCAGGTGGATTCATTGGGAATGGGCGGCGAGAATACTTGAAGATCACTTAGCGAGTTGGAGTTTGACTCTTCGTGTCGTCTTCCTCTTTCTTGCAGCGTTGCTGCTCTACATCGGGTGGGCACACTAATTTCGACTCAGTATCCGTTTAACTTGCGGCTCGGAAAGTGTCGAAATCCGCACTGGATCTGGTTCCCATACTCTTTTTCGTTCGTCACCGGCTGATCTCAATTCAAGCCTTATGCCCAGCGGGGATTAACGAAAGACTCCAAACGGATTCGCTCTTCCGAGGAAAAGTCCGGTAAAACCGGAGGCAACTCAAACCAACGTTCAAGCTTGCTCATGAAAGGCAGTCGTAGAACCACGAACGCGGTCGAGTATTTCACCCAATCTGGTACACCACAGCCGATTCGGTATCTAACGGTCAGTTAACCGTCAATCCAGAGTAACAATCCGTCGCGCTCACGTCCGTTCAAACCGAAGCACACACCTAATCTACGTCTCGACAAATGCTTCAATGAGATACTTCCAATGTTCAACAGGTTTCGAGTAGTTACATGCAATTAGGCGTTTTAGCGGGTATGGGTCGCGATTGGCGAGACTCAATTGAGAAAGTTCGAATCGCGGAGTCACTCGGCTACTCCATGGTCGCGACCGGCGAAGCATGGGGACCATCAAGCATCCCATGGATGACACTGCTCGCCACTCACACCGAGAAAATACAAATCGGGACATCCATCCTAAACGTCTACTCGAGATCACCCGGTGCGATCGCTCAGGAGTTCGCGTCGCTTGAGATGCTTTCAAAAGGAAGGATGGTATGCGGTTTAGGATCATCTGGACATCGCGTAATCGAACACTTTCACGGTGTGCCGTTCAACACGCCCCTTCGCCGAATCCGTGAGTACGTTGAGATCATCAAACTCCTGCTCGAAGGTCAAGAACTGAATTACGAAGGCAAGCTCATGCAGATGAGCCGAGGATTTCGACTCGACTACGAACGCCAACGCGAATCTGTGCCAGTCTACATCGCTGCAATCACGCCGAAGTCCATCAAGCAAACAGGTGAGATCGCGGACGGCATTTTCCCCATACATTGGCCGAGTGAACGGTTCAAGTCCTTGAAGGAAGACCTGAGATCGGGAGCGGTCGCGGCTAACCGCGAAAACATAAACCTCACCGTCGCACCATTTACCAACGTTTATGTCGGCGATCTCAATGACGAATCCCTTTGGCAGGCGGCACGCCAACCGCTCTTCCACTATGTCAACCGAATGGGCGATTTCTATTGGAACATGCTGGTGAGCAACGGATTTGAAGAAGACGTACTAGCCTCGCGCGAAGCGTGGCAACAACGAGACCGCGAAGGTGCATTTGGTGCGATTTCAAGAGACATGGTTCAAGCTATACAAGTGATTGGACCGCCCGACACCATTGCAGGTCAGCTACAACAACGCTCAGACGACGGCGCCGACATTCAGTTGATCCCCATGCCGCAAGGAACTCTAAGCGAAGTTGAGCAGCAACTTTCGTTCTATCTAGGCGTCTAAGTCGTTCTCGACACGATCAGAGGAGCATCTGAATGTCATCAATCGACAACTTTGAGTTTCGAACCGTCACGGAAGACGAGCTCGAAGCATTCAACAACGTCGTCAAGTATGTGTTCGCAGAAGGTTCTCCCGATCCGATCCCTGAAGAAGAGGCATTGCAAGCCGAATGGACTACGGCTGCATTCCACAAGGGGAAGATCGTCGCTACATCTGGCGGCTACCCATTTGTCATGCGACTAAACGGTAAACCAATTTCTGTTGATGGCTTAACGGCGGTCGGTACAGAACCTGGATTCAGGCGTCGAGGACTCGTGCGCGAAATGGTGACTCGTCGTTTGCACGAAGTCCACGAACACGAGGACCAGTCCGCTTCAATTCTGTGGGCGTCAATGGGCGCGATATACCAACGCTTTGGGTACGGACTTGGAAGTAGCCAAATTCAGTGCAAGTTCGATCCACGCTACACCCAATTTCAGTTTCCTGATGAAGTCGATGGCTACGTCCGAATCGTTACTGAAGAGGAAGGCGCGCAGGTCATTAGAAAGTTGTACCGTCAGTTCATCGAAGAACGTACACTGGATCTTGATCGCGACGACGACATTTGGTGGAAGAACTACTTCGGGTCGAAGAAGCGACTTTCGTACGTCGCGATCTATTTCGATGCGAACGATGAGCCGAAGGGTTACGTTGCCTACAACACGTCAACCTATAGTCGACCGCCCGATGAAGGTCCAGATCAGAAGCTCTGGGTTCGCGAACTCATCTATCTGAACATTCAGGCTTATCGAGCGTTGTGGGAGTTCATACGAGAACACGACTTGGTTGGCAAAGTCGAAATGAACATGCCAGTCGACGAACCCGCCATCAACATGCTGCTTGAACCGAGAGCAATGCGTCTGACGCTCTCGGACGGAATTTGGTTGCGCATTGTTGACGCAGCGAAAGCGCTAACGCAACGAGAATACAGTGGTCCAGGCAGCGTCGTACTCGAAATCCAGAACGATCCGGAATGTCCGTGGAATGAAAGACGATTCGAATTAGAGACCGACGGTGAGACGACTGAAGTGGCGGAAACGAATAAAAGCCCACAACTAACGATTTCACCCAACGGGCTAGCAAGTCTCATGAGCGGTAACGCGAGTCTTTCAGAACTCAACCGCGTCGGACGCGCGGATGTTGCCGATAAAGATCGAATACGTTACTTCGACTTCATGTTCTCGACGAAGTATCGTCCGTTTTGCCGGAATGGGTTCTAGCTACTAAGGGCAGTCAATTCTCCTCGGCGGTATACCTCTTGAATCGGAACTAAAAAACACAGGTGCTAGTTAAAGAGTGTGGTCACATTAACGAGTTTGAGATCGGCACTACGAGTTCAAACCGAAAGCTAGGTGAGTAACACCTAGTTCAGTTCCGTTACAGCTACAAAGTAAAAATCCTTCAGGAGGCATGGTTCATTCTCGAAGCTTGTTCTTGGCAGAACGACTATTCATTTCGAGGAGTAAGAAAGACGAGAGACACTAGTCGGTCTAACAACGTGCGCGATTTACGATGAACGAAAGACAGATGGAGATCATCATCAGCCGAGGGATCGAGCTGGTACTAGGTGAGGGATATCAGTTAAAGGCTCAGCAGGTTGGAGTCGGTACTGGAAGACTCGATTTACTAGTATCGCAGCCAACAGGCACGCGGATGGTGGTGGAGCTCAAGAAAGGTCGTTTGGCTCGGAAACACATAGACCAAGTCAAAGAGTATGCAGAAACACTTTCGTTAGACGCTCAAATTGAGGTCGATTCAATGATCATTTCAAATACAGCAGGACCTCGAATCACTGAATTCGCACGGAGTGCGGGCGTACGCATCCAGACGATTTCGGAAAGCCGACTTAGCGAGATTGGGAAGTGCATTGGCTTAGTCGAATCCGACCTGCTGGGTGATCGACGTAAGTCGGGGGTTCTATTTGGCGGCGGATCTGGTTTGAGGACGGCAGTACCTATTCGCCACGCTTTAAAAGACTGTCCTGATTCGGTTCAGCTAATGGTCAAATCTCTAGAAAGCTCATATCCGGATTTACGACTCTGTGCGGGTACTTCGCAAATAGTCCTACACTACAAGGGGATAAAAGTCGGCGGGTTGAATCGATGGGAGAGAGGCGGTCATACTTACATTGCGACCGGTGTAGTGTTGAGCGATGCGCATCGAGAATTGCTGATTTGTAATCATTTCTTGAGAATGTCTAGAAATACCACTGGAAAGCACGACCACATTTGGTGGGAGAGAAGATGGCTCGGAAACGATCATATAAGACAGTCAGAGTACGTATTTCGGTACTTCTTCAACGTAATCGACGAGGTGCTAAATAGCGGCTAAAACAAGCTACTCGCTACAAGCACTTGACTTTCCGAATATGAAAATCTACTGCGCCAATGGAATTTGCAGTCTGTGGAGTTCTTTTGAACCTAAATTCATCTAGTGAATTCCCGCAGCTACCTCGTTACATAGCGACTAAAACTTGGTCTAAGACTTAGCAGTTTGCCGACGCGCCATTGCTTCGATATCAGTGTTGAATTCCGCTCGGATTGCGACTGAATGTTCGCCTAAACGCGGTATACGTACGGCGCCATCTTCGACCTCGCGTTCAGCGTCTGGATACGCGGGCATATCGATCGGTCCCGTCTCGCTTTCGAATCGTGTCCGGCGCAAATGCGGATGCCTAGCGAAGGTCGGCATGTCGTTGACGACTCCGAATGCAATACGCGCATTCTTCAGAAGCGCCACCAGTTCATCCTTCGAACGTTCGCCAAAAAACTGCTGAACGAGTCCATCGACTTCAGGACGTCGTTCCATCCGATCGGGATTCGTCGCATACAGTGGATCGTTCGTCAATTCCGGTTGCTCTAAGACTTGCTCCGTGAAAGCCTTCCACTCGCGGTCGTTTTGAACGGAAATCACGATCGTGACGCCATCGTTCGATACGAAACCACCGTACGGCGTGATCGAAGGGTGTGCTAAACCAACCCGCTCTGGACCAACACCCTTCTCTTCATGCTGAAGCAAAGGCACTGACATCCAGTCTGCAATTACGTCAAATAGGGAGAGTTTGATCGCGCGTCCTTCGCCTGTTCGTGAGCGCGCCACAATAGCCTCGTTGATCGCAAGCGCTGCCGTTAATCCAGTTGAAATATCAACGAGAGAGACACCGATTCGCCCGTATTCACCCGGAGGTCCCGAGATTGAGACGAGTCCAGACTCCGCCTGAATGAGCAGATCGTATGCCTTCATGTCCCGGTACGATCCCGTCTCGCCATATCCCGAGATATCGCACGTGATTAGGTGCGGAAACTCTTCGCGAAGCGCATCCGAACCTAAACCAACTCGCGCAGCAGCTCCCACGCTGAGATTCTGGATGAACGCATCGGCTTTGCTACAAATCCGCTTGATCAGCTCAACATCTGATGGATTCTTGATGTCGACAGTGAGGGATTCTTTGCCGCGATTCGCCCAAGCGAAATACGCACTCTGACCATTCGCCGCTGTGTCGTAAGTTCGCGCAAAATCGCCGGATTCGCGCTCGAGCTTGATGATTCGAGCACCAGCATCAGCTAGACGACAGGTTGCGACCGGTGCAGCAACCGCTTGTTCAAGCGCGACGACGGTAATACCCTGTAAGGGTAAATCGCTCATTGAGTCCTTGCTTCCATGGGTGTTTGGAGCGTGAGTCCTTCCTCGCGTGTTCCAATTGATCGTCGAGGATCCAACGCATCACGCACACCTTCACCTATGAAGATCAATAACGTCAGCATCACGACCAATGTCGTGAATACTCCCGCGCCAATCCACCATGCCTGTAGATTGCTCTTAGCCGCAGAAAGTAGCCTGCCTAATGACGGCGACTCGATAGGCAACCCAAATCCCAAGAAGTCCAACGCGGTTAGCGAAACGATCGAGCTTGTCAGGATGAACGGCAGGTAGGTCAGAGCAGAAACCGCTGCGTTCGGGAGCACGTGCCGGAATATCACGACAAAATCCCGTACGCCTAGACCCCACGCGGCTCGAACAAACTCGAAATTTCTTGCACGTAGGAATTCAGCTCGAACCACACCGACTAACGTCATCCAACTGAACATGACCAAGATGCCGAGTAACCAGTAGACATTTGGTTCAACCATACTCGCCAGGATGATGAGTACGAACAACACAGGCAGCCCGATCCAGACTTCGACGATTCGCTGCCCGATGAGGTCAACTAATCCACCGAAATACCCTTGCACAGCCCCAACACAAATACCGATCGTCGAGCTGAAGATCGTGAGAATGATGCCGAACAAAACGGACAAGCGGAAGCCATATAACAGCTTCGCGACGATGTCCGTGCCAAATCCGTCCGTACCAAGCCAATGCTCAGCATCAGGCGCTGCAGGTACGATCGTACGATCCCAATCCAGCGTGTCGAACGAATAACGAATAGGTGGCCAAATCGCCCAACCGTGCTCAGCGATTTCTCGCTCGGTAAATGGATCGATATACCACGCCTCGGTTTCAAGTACCCCGCCGAGCTGCTTGTCAGAGTACGTAAAGATCAGCGGAAGGTAGACCTCCCCTTTGTAGCCGAAAATGATGGGTTTGTCGTTTGCGATGAATTCCGTAAACATGCTCACGACGAACAACAACGCAAACATCCAGAGCGAGTAAAACGCTCGCTTGTTCTTGCGGAAATTCTCAATCCGGCGGCGATTCAGAGGACTCATGTTTCGCGCGTCTCAAAATCGATTCGCGGGTCTACCACAACGTACATCAGGTCACCGACCAATTGCATCGTTAAGCCGAGCAGACTAAACATATACAACGTCGCAAACAAGACCGGGTAGTCACGGACGATCACGGCTTCATAGCCAAGGAGCCCAATGCCTTCAAGTGAGAAGATCACTTCGATGAGCAATGCGCCTGTAAAGAGGATGCCCACGAACGCAGCAGGAAATCCCGCGATGATGATCAGCATCGCGTTGCGGAAGACGTGCAGAAACAGCGTGCGCTTCTCTGTTAAGCCCTTCGCTCGCGCTGTCAGTACGTACTGTTTGCCGATCTCTTCCAAGAAGCAGTTCTTCGTCAACATCGTGAGTGTCGCGAAACCGCCTAGCGTCAACGCGATCACGGGTAGCGCTAGGTGCCAGAGCAGATCCGTTACCTTCTCGAAGAAAGTAAGTTCGGCAAATGATTCGGACATTAGCCCCCGCATAGGAAAGGCGTTAAGCCATTCACCTCCTGCGAGTGTCACCAAAAAAATAATGGCAAATAGAAATTGCGGAATCGCGTACGCCGTGAAAATCACCGTGCTCGAAAAGATGTCGAGCGGCCCACCATCACGTATCGCTTTGACCACGCCGAGCGGAACCGAGATCGTGTAGATGAGAAACATCGAACTCAGACCTAACGAGATCGAGACAGGAAGGCGTTCGATGATGATGTCGAGAACATTTCGGTCCTGGTAGTAGGACTTACCGAAGTCAAAGCGCAGGTAGTTCCAGAGCATCAAGCCGAAACGAACATGCGCAGGCTTGTCGAAGCCGAATCGCTTCTCAATCTCCTCGATAAACGCTGGGTCTAACCCACTTCCGCCTTGATATCCTGATTCGGATGATGGTCCCATGGATTCCGCGGTCGAGATATTCGCGGTGGTGGACATGTTGAGGCCAGAGAACTGCGCAATCGCCTGTTCGACCGGACCACCTGGTGCGAACTGAATGATGGTGAAGTTAAGAAGAAGAATCCCAAACAGCGTAATTGGGATCAGAGTTAAGCGTCTTAAAACGTAATGAAACACTAGTATCGATCCGAGTATTCGGCGACTTTGGCGGCCTTTTCTTCATCCCACCACCAATGTTGAACGTGAGAAGTAATCCGAGTTAACGGTACGGCTTCAGGCTGACCAAATCGATCCCAGTATGCCAATCCAACCTTCGTCTTCGCCATCCCTGGGATAAAGTAGAAGTTCCAGAGCAGGACCCGGTCCAAAGCTCTTATCGCAGCGGCATAGTCCTCGAATTCGTCAGCGGTCTTGATCCGTTCGATGAGGAAGTCGATCGCAGGATCTTTGATGTTGGCCCAATTTGAACTGTATGCCAAGTCGGCCTGCGCGCTGTGGAAAAAGTTGTCGATATGTGACGTTGGCGTGTTGTCTGGCAGGAACCAGATCGCTCCTGCATCGAAATCGCCTGTGCGCATTCTGGATAGCCAGTTCGAGATTTCCGGCGACTTCGCGGTCGCGGTGATGCCTAAGCGTCTTAACACTTGCATGTAATGGATAAACGATGATGCCAGTGCCGGAGACACGGCAACCATGCGAATATGGAACGCTTCACCTGTCGTTTCGTGAACCAGCTTCTGGTTCTTGAGTACCCAGCCGGCTTGACGTAATAGTTCCTGAGCTTTAAGCAACGTTTCGCGGTCGTACCCACCACCTTGATTCGGAGGGGGTCGATACGGTTCCGTAAACACGCGCGGAGGTACGAGATCTCGGATCGGTTCAAGGTGTCGGAGTTCGCGCTCATCCGGGAGATCTGTTGCGGCATAGACGTCCGATCCATGGAAATAGCTCGTTGCGAGATCGTAGAAGCCGTAGTTACGTTTGTTCAGGAAGACGAGATCGTGGACCAACCAAAGGGCTTCGCGTACTCGAACGTCTTGAAAACGTTTTTGCTCGAGATTCCAAAACACGGGCCACCAGAGTCCTGCCGGTCGCATTTGCGGCACGTACGACTTTTGGAACAACCCGAGTTCACGTGGACGGAACTCGTACGCCTGTTCCCATAGGCGCGGGATGTTCTCCACATGCACATCGATGACGTCCCCCTTCAGACTCTCGGTCTGAACCTGGTCGTCGCGGAAGTAATCGTACTTCACGAAGTCGAAATTGAATCGCCCTCGATTGACGGGAAGGTCTCGACCCCAATAGTCTTCAACACGCTTATATCGGACCCATTGTCCGACGTAAAAGTCATCAACCTCATAGGGTCCGGAACCGAGCGGTGGCTTGACCGTCGTTTCGAGAATGTCGTGCTCTTCGCTCGCCCAATAGTGCTCTGGCAATATCGCCATCGTGCCGATTCTGATCGGCAGCAGAGGATCCGAACGGTACGCCTCGTCGATATGGAACCGTACCTCACGATCGTTGATCACTTCAACGCTTGAAAATCCAGCGATCGGATTCTGAATGCTGGGATTTGCCTCGAAGCGATAGGTGTTAAACGTAAAGACCACGTCGTCAATCGTGATCGGTTCGCCATCATGCCAGCGTGCGAAATCTCGTAGTCGAAACGCCACCCACGAACGGTCCGGCGCGACTGCGATGCCTTCCGCGATTAAGCCGTAAATCGACGCAACTTCGTCCGACGCGGTCTCCATGAGCGCATCAAGTATTAAGTTATCCGAAGGCGAACCGACAGAAAGCGCAGCTGCTACGCGACCACGCGGCGGGACCGGATTGAAACTATCCCAGTTCCCCATCTGAGGTATACGGATCTGACCGCCCTTCGGTGCGTTCGGATTGATGTACTTGAAGTTCTTGAAGTCAGGTGGCAGATCCGGTTGACTGAGAAACGCATAACCGTGTTCATAAACGATTGGATCGGATGGAATGGCAAACGGTGCACACGCTAGTGCCAATACCAGAAGAGGGAGCTTCGAGATTCGCACGAATTTCCTTCCAACGGCTCGTAGCTGCGTCCGATCCAACGTCAGACTCGATACACGCGCGCAGCTGTACCGTAGAACATCGCGTCCTTCTCAGCCTCACTAAAGTTAGCCACGATCTTCTTCAAGCCGTTCCAGAGTACCTGGTACGAAATCGAAAGTTTGTCCACCGGGAAGTTACTTTCGAACATGCAACGGTCGGGTCCGAAGCACTCAATGGTGTGCAAGTAGTAACGTCTCTGCGCTTCGACGAATTCGTCTGACGTCGGCGGGCGCTCATTTTTATCCCAGCCAAAACCGTTGTCCGGCATGGCGAGTCCACCCAATTTCGCAACGACATTCTCGCACTTGCCGATCTCCGCCATATCGCCTTTCCACTGCTCGAAGATCTCCTCCTGCTTCCCCGCGTATGCGCCGACTCCTAAAGGCGTACCGAAATGGTCAAGGATCATCGTCGTACCAGGACAAGCGCGAGCGAGTTCAAGATATTCGCGGTTTTGGTGAAAGAAGTGCCACGTGTCGTAGGTGTATCCCATCTCCCCTATCGTCGTCACACCTTCCTGAAAATCAGATTGGGTGTAAGGGCATGGTCTACCTCGACCAGCGTTCGTTAGGGTTCCAGTCGTATCGGAGGGACCCGCATGACGAATGCCTCTGAACCGACCGTCGCCGGCTGCTTCGTGTGCTTCCATAACTTCGACCACACCTTTACCGAGCGTCATGTCAGCATGACTTACGATCGCCGCAATCGTAGCTTGCGATGCGTCCTTCTCACTCTCCTTTGCAACGGCTGCGACGTACTCCGTCTCACCGATCGGACGCAAATGCGCTGGTCCATCTTCGCGGTAATTCGAATGGCAGTCAATGAAGACGGTCTTTTCAACGTTGTGACCAGACCCGGTATCGCGCCATAGATCCTCTAGCTCGTATTTACCCCAAAACGACGGCGTAGACCACAGATGGTGGTGGGGATCGATGATTCGACGCTCTGGTTCGACTATGTCTTCTTGGACGAGTGAGCGCCACTCGTCAGTACTTGGTTCTGGCACGAAAAATCCTTATGTATTTCACAAATGTAGGAGTCGCAACTAATCGGTCGGTTCGTCGGAGAAATGACGAAGTAGGATTTATATACGGCGATAGCACCCTTCTCATCGACCCGATGCGTTTACATGAGTGCACAGTGCTAGAACATCGTCTGATGAGATCTGCAAGTGTTTCTGTGAGACTTCAAAAGCGCTCGTTCTTACCTAATGGTCGATCAGTCAACCGAGGTAGCAGCATGCTCCTATCTACGTCGAATTCTCTGTCGTCCTGCCTCTCGGAATTGACCTCAGCACTTGGACGCATTCTGTTTAGCATTTACGGGGAAACGCCAAAACGGTAGTACTTGAACATTGGCACTAGAAAGACTCATGTCACTGGATCACCGATGTGAGACCAACATTAAAGCGACGTGAAGGAGAGACGGTTTCATGTACTGCACTATACGAAGACGTCTGAATTCAAACCGAGCAGAATAGTGTCAACTACCAAAGACGCAGCACCTGAAATGCGATGCCCGGATTGCGATAGTACGTTTAAATTGGAATGGCAAGATACAACCATTCCCTATGGTTCAGGGAAAGATGCTGCTGATATACCTGTACGTTTGCCGCTCCACATATGCATCGGCTGCGGACTTCATACGCTTGACGATGAAGGTGAACGACTAGAGCACGAGGCAGTCTGTGCTTACCTTGGGATTCTGTCGCCACGCGAAATAAAGGGCATTCGAGAGCAACAGGGCATGACACAGAGCGAATTTGCCAAATTGACGGGAATCGAGGACGAGTCTCTTGACCGATGGGAACGTGCGCTCAACATGCAGCCACCGGTGTTCGACAAATATCTCAGATTGTTGCAACGACCTGAGATATTCGCGTTGCTGCGGTAAGGATTGTCGACACCCGATGATCTCTGAGATAACTTCCCGATGCAATAGCTCTTCTATGTAGCTCGTGGGTGGACTAATAAGAAGCGGAAATTTGCGGCACCAATTTCAGTCAAAAACACGAAGCGCATCGTTGCGAATGTAAAACTGCTCGTTTTGGGTGTTCGACGGTTCAGTGGGACACTCGTAAGATCTCGTGAAAATCGTCGCACGATTGGCTCTGACTGGGAGAGGTGTTTTGTTTAGTGAATTTCAGTTGCTAAGCACTTGATTTAGACACCTTTATCTCGCGCCATAGAGCAGTTCAAAATCCTGCTCTGAGTACCCACCTCTAAGAACGACATTGCCTAATCAGTTTCTACCGCTTCGTTATCAATCGACATGCCATGGGCACCTGGAATCATTACGTCATAGCCTTCCTGAAGCGCTACCTTAGGCCGTAAGCAATCAGCGAAATAGTTGAGCGCGCCACCTCCCTGTGTGTAACCGATCAAACGACGCATCTCCTCCGAAAGCGTCCGCGCAACGTTCGGCGGACACGAGAGAAACTGGTTTTCCTCTTGGGATAAGAACGACAAGCTGTAGTCGATATTCATACCAATTCGGCGTTCATCGCTGGTGTTCGCGCCCGCACCATGCACGGTCCATCCGGTCCAGATCAATACACTTCCAGCGCGCATCGTCGCTTGCACCGATTCATGATCGACTTCGCCTAGCCACGTCTTCGTTCCCTTGCTTTCTCCACCTTCCATCACGTCCGGCCATCGGTGACTACCTGGTATGACATGGGTAGCCCCATTCTCCGCCGTAAAGTCAGTTAATGCCCACATGGTTTCGATCTGAGGGTCTAGACGATCACCCGCTAAGTCATGCACCCACAGTCCGTTACCACGATGCACGCCTTGCTTTTGTTGACCCGGACCGACGTCGATGATCTGAGTTAAACCGACACGCCACGGATACCGACCCTCGCCTCGCGGAGATTGCGTAATCCTGACTTCCTTACCTTCTCTCACTTGATAACCCAGAATCTGATCGCAAACATGTAACACAGCCGGGTGTGCGATCGCTAGGTGCGATGCTCGTGATCGAGCAACAAGCGCACCGACGCGGCGCGATTGTTCTAAACCATGTAGTCCGTGCGGAGTCGTGTCGATATACGGCCGCATTTCTGCGACGATCTCGCTCACTTGATCGGAGGTTAATGCGCCTTCTACAACGATCGCGCCGTCTTCACAAATTGCGTCAACAATCGATTGATTGAAAACGTCGAGTGAGTCTGAGTCAACCGCTTCAACGTAGTTGAAGCGCTTTAGAGATGACACGGTTAGTTAGACCTGAGTAACGCTGTTTGGCTGTAAAGATTACGCCAATGGGAAAGTGCGGTGTCGATCGTCGAGGATTTCCCCGCGTTCATTGCGTGGGTCGAAACCCTTTTCGACTTGGTTCGCTCAAACTTGACGTTCGAAGGTCGATTCAAGTGAATCTTCGCTAGCTTATTAGGATATGCGTTCAGCTGTAACGTACTAATCGCATCGAAATGCGCGTTTATGTCGCCGTTCTCATATCTGCTGTGGCTGGTGTCCTAATCGGCGCTGCTGCGGTATATACATTGCGAAATGATGAGGTTTCTGTTCAGGCACTTATTGCCAGCTTGCCCGACAATGTCATAGAAGCCGACCTCAATGAGTTTTCACCAGCTGTCTCGCTTGACGAGTACACGAAAAGACTAGATTCGTACTTTCGTGTCCAATCGATCCACGATATTTCGAGACTAACGAGCGACTTTGATCAGGCTGTTGCGTTATATCTAATACTTGCTCGAGCTGGCGAAGACGACCTCAAAAGATACATCAGCCAAGCTGCTGAGATTTCCTCTACAAATCAGAGAATGGTGGTACTCTCCGTTATCTTCGGTCGATACTCCGCACTCATGCCTCGCGATGCTCTTGATCTCGCGTTAGAGCACGAATATCTGACTGAACAGGAGCGGAGCAACATTGTGTGGCGGATCTTCAGTGAGTGGGGTTTCCGCGATCTTGATGCTGCGATCGACGCTATCCAATCGTTACCACAAGGGTTAAAGCAGCGCGCGGCTCAAGCCATCATGTGGCGGAACGACAGCTTACCTCCAGATCAACTCACGGCGCTTGCTCAGCGCCTCGGTCTAACGGAAGATTGGAATGAAAACGTCGTCGATTCGATTCGTCGTGAAACCTACAAAGATGATCCTAGGACGGCGTACTACGATCGAATTCGCGACACGACGCGGATACACGAGCACACGAACCAACTATCGGAGATCGCAAAATATTGGATTGAATTAGAAGGGGTTGCGGTTCTCGCTGAGATTTATGACTCACTAAAGGGCGCAGATGATCGATGGGAGGTTCTAAGTTACCTAATCCGGAACGATATTGATTTCAAGACCACAAAACCTACTTCAGTGTTACAGGTAATTTCGGAGTTTCCCAACCAACAAGAAGCTAGCCAGATAATGGAAGTTGCATTCCGGAATTGGTCCGACATAGATCCAGAAGCAGCGTTTAACGCGACACTCGAATACGACACTCATTGGGTATCCCAACGCTTTCGAGAAGACCTTTTGTATTTCTGGGCGCACGATGACCCAGAAGGGTTATACGAGCTAGCTTCTACTTTACCACCCCAATTTCAAGGGATCGCAGTCGGCAACACGCTTCGCAAAATAACGCAAGATTCGCCTCAAGAGGCGATTCGACTCGCACGAGAGCTAGATACGAGAGCACTCCGGACTTCGGCAAGGAATTCAATCGTTCAAGGATGGCGAACATACGATGCTAAATCAGCGTTCGAGTGGCTCATGGACAACGATTTGGATGTAAACAATCAGCGCAACAAAACACTTTGGCAATACACTTTTGCTCTGTATCTCGACCAGGATTACGATGCCGCGCGAACGTTCATAGATCATCATGATGGCGAATTCAAAGAACCGCTTGTTAAGGCGACGGCTGAACACCTTTTCAATTCTGATATTGAGCAGGCTATGGCTTACATGCAAAACGCGGACTCAGAAATTCGCGATTCGATGCTAGATCAAATCGCGTATTCGCTCGGACGATTCGATTCGACGCAAGCCCTTAACTACGGCGAGACACTCGAGCAACAACAACTAGACAATTACTACGAACACGTGCTCTTAGGCTGGTCTTACCACGACTTCATGTCGTTGCACAAGAACATTCACCGAGTCCCTCAAAAATACCAGTCGTTCGCTGCGATTCGGCTTCTAGAGGGGAACGCGCGAAAGCACTATCTAAGCGATTCAGAGATTAAGGAGCTTGAATTACTGGTCGGCGAGGAAGGAACGCCGAATTAGTTGGATTGAGTTCGGTGAGACGATTCCAACCTAACTAGCGAGCGTTTAAAAATATGTGTGCAACGGTGAAGAATTGCTTTCGATATTTCCTGCCAAGCAGATACCCTGAGTTTTTCTCGCCGTAGCCTAGTCGAACGTTCGAGACGAGCACAAGCTCAAGTAGGATTTGCGAATAGACGCAAACAACTAGATCAGCCTTCATGCGCTTCGGGGTCTCAATTCTCATTGCAGGTGTCGCCGGCGCTCTGATAGGTGGTTTAGCAATGGGGGTATCGGCTCATTTTTTTTGGATAGGTGAAGCCAGCGGTGATCGCGAATTAGAGGATTTGACCTTACCCCAAAGCGCGACAAATCAGAATCCTAAGACGGATTCCACGAAACTCAACCTTAAAGGTGTCGCGTCAGAATCGACACCTCATGCTCAAATTCGAACGATTCAGGACCTGGCAAGTCGCGAAACTGATTTCGACCGAAGCATGTCAATCTACTTGCTAATAGCGAATGCGAATGAGGATACGCTCGAAACATACATCAGGCAGAGTATGGAGATCCCCTCAACGAAACAGCGTAGCCTTGTACTTTCAATCCTCTTCAGTCGATATGCCGCCTTCGATCCTCAACTTGCACTGGATCAGTTTTTACAACTCGATCGATTGACGATCGATCAAGAATATGACCTCATGGAACAAATCTTCAATGAGTGGATGACTTACGACCGCGACGGTGCAGTCGCTGCTATCGCCGCTCTACCTCAAGAAGACAAACAGCTCGCCGCAGAAGCTGTGATGTCGCTGAGCGAAGACTTACCGACGCAAGAGCGTATGGAGCTTGCTAGACTGATAGGTCCAAACGACACTTGGATCGAATTCAGGATTAATTGGATTCGTCGTGAATCGTACAAAGTTGACCCGAGAAGCGCTTTTTATGCTCGTATTGGCGATAAGTCGCAGACTAGCGGGAAGTACTCGGACCTCTTGTCGATCGCGGAGTATTGGTTCGAGTTAGATGGTGCCTCAGTTATTCCAGAGATTAGTGGGTCAATAAGTAGTACAGAGATGCGACGGAACCTTCTGAATAACCTGATTTGGCAGATTATTAGAAAAAAGAAAACTGAGCCTTCTGCAATTCTTAATGTTGTGATGGATTTACCTGACAAGCGGGTGGTGCTCAACTCGCGTCGGAGAACGTGTTGAACGCCTGGGGGATGTGGGATCCTCAACAAGCATTCGAAACATCGCTCAAGTACGACGATCACCTAATTACGCGGGAAACTCGAGCGTCGTTGCTAGATGGTTGGGCACGCCAAGATCCCGAAGGCTTATATACAAAAGCAGCATCTTTTCCAATTGACTATCGAAATACTGCGGTTGTTGCGGCACTAGGACAGATGGCTTCTGACGCTCCCGAAGAAGCTGTACGCCTCGCTAGCGAACTAGAAACTTCTATGCTGAAGGCAGCTGCGAAAGGCGAGATACTCGAACATTGGTCAAGCAAAGATGCGAAATCAGCAGTCGAATGGTTCGTGGAGGATAGCGTCGACGAAAGTGCTGAAAAACCAGTCCGAGACCTGATTTACGCGTTTCAATCGTATATGAGGCAGGATTTCGACGCCGCGCGGAACTACGTTGATCAGTATGACGGAAAATTAAAAAGCTGGTTTGTCGAAGCTATTGCGCACCACCTCGCCCGTTTCGATGCGGAACGCGCCATTGAATATTTGCCAAATGTCGACGAAGAGTCTAGAGATTGGATAGTGTCGACAATTGGTTACGAGCTAGTCCGATTAGATCCGAGCAAAGCCCTCGCTTTTGGCGAAACAATTAAGGCAAGTCGCAAAGATGAATACTACCGGGATATGCTATTTAGCTGGGCCAACTACGACCTCATGGCGTTATATCGCAATCTTCAGAAGGTCCCATACGATTATCGAGCCGTTGCCGCTACAAAATTACTCAACGAAAACGAGACGAAACACTTCTTGAGCGAACGAGAGATTCAGAAACTTGAGCCAATGGTCAGTAATGACAACACACTCAATCAATCGGATTTATGATGGCGGTACGCCTCCGTCCAAGCACCCGGTTTGTCAAAGATACAGCGTCGCAATCGTTCATAGACACTAACTCTGCACTATCACCCAGTTGACGTCTAGCGGCTTGCTTTGTTGGTCACGAAGCCTGAACGACATTCTGGCATAGGAAGTGGGTCAATCAAGTACGAGACCTGCGCATCCGTGCTCTATGCTCCCGGTATTCGTACAGTCATGGTTGAGTAGGATTTCTTTACAGCCGCATTCGACTAGATGAACAAGATGCGTACCAGTGTCGCGACACTCATTTCAGGAGTAGCGGGTGTTCTGATCGGAGGCTTAGCTATCGGGGTATTAGTTATCTGGTGGCAAGTCGAAGAGCAGCCGACCGCATTCCGTACTCTGACCTTACCTATTGCTGATCGGACGATAGACTCCAACGGTGTTTTACTAAAGATGTCTCGCGAAGTACACGCAAGGAATCTCGACCCGATCCTTCAGATCGAGTCCGTCCACGACTCAACGAAATTGGCAAGTGACTTTGATCAAAGCGTGTCGCTCTATTTGCTTCTCGCACGCGCCGATGTAAGCGACCTTGAACGTTATATCAGCGAGAGTTTCGCCGTATCTTCTCGGAATCAACGTGACGCTGCGCTCTCCATCATCTTTGGCCGCTACGCAGCGCTAGATCCGAACGCGGCGCTCGATCGTGCATTAGCACTCGACCAGCTAACGATGCAAGAGAGATCCAACGTCATCCGGTCGATTTCCAATGAGTGGACCGTTGGCAATTTAGAAGAGGCGACAGTTGCACTTGAGAATCTGCCCCCGCAGTTCAAATTCTCGGCGGCATCGGCCGTTATGTGGCGAAGCGATTTCCTCTCCCCAGATCAACGCATTCAACTTGCTGAACAAATCGGTCCGAACGACGGTTGGATTGCGAATACCGTCGCGTCCATTCGAAGTGAAGCATCTAAAGTTGATCCTCGCAGAGCGTTCTACGACCGAGTTCAGGCAACCACGCAGACCCAAGAACATTACACGGAGCTCTTAGGCATCGTGAGACATTGGTTCGAATTGGAAGGCGCTACGGTTCTTTCAGAGATTAATGATTCTCTCGACAACCGCAACATGCGAAGATCTGTCCTGAACGCAATGATTTGGAACGCACTCGCGACGAACACTGCAACACCAAGCGAGGTGTTGAATATTGTGTCTGAATTTCCAAATCGGCAAGACGCCAAAGAGTCGATGCAGTACACATTTCGTTCTTGGGCAAACCTGGATCCTAAACAGTCATTTGAAGCTTCGTTTGACTTCGACGATCCGTTCATAAATCTGGATTTTCGAAAGTCACTACTGCAAATATGGGCGACTAAAGACGCTGATGGACTGCTTATGGAAACCACGTCATTGAAGCGCGAATACCAAGACATTGCCGTACTAACCGCTCTTGGTCAAATGTCGAGAAATTCACCGGAAAAAGCCATTCGAATTGCGCGAAACTTAGACACTAGGGAACTACAGACCCAAGCAAGAGATGAGATCGTCGGAGAGTGGTCGCATGTCAACGCAAGAGCCGCATTCGAGTGGTTGATCGACGACGGACTTGGCGTCGGTGACGAGGACGAGACATCGATTATTGACCAAGTGTTTGCGGCCTATTTAGATCAAGATTTTGAGTCTGCAAAAGAATTCGTCCGTGAGTATCAAGGTGAGCTAAGAGCTCAGCTCAGTGAGCAGATCGCGACACATTTGACTTACTCAGATCTGGAACAAGCCATCGACTATATGCCAAGCGTAGAGGATGAAACGCGTCGTGCTTGGCTGCAAACGGAATTAGGTCGACAGCTGGTTGAACTCGACCCTTTCGAGGCAATTAGCTACGGAGAGCAAGTCGAACAAGGCTATCGAGATGGTTATTACAGCCGGGTTTTGTGGAAATGGGCGTCCGACGACTTCTTTACACTGCACAAGAACCTACATCGAGTGCCAAGTAAATATCAATCGGACGCAGCTGAAGCGTTAATCGGCATTAACGAACACAACAAATACCTAAGTGAACGTGACATTCGGGAACTGGAATCTATGGTAACTACTGAGGAACTTCTGATCATCAGTTCCCACTAACGCCGCTCGTTTGGTCTGACGCACTCGGTCTAGTGAGCGTTAAATCGCCAGCTCTCAACGCGTAGGACGAATCTTCGTCTGTTTTACCTACAGTTTTTTATCGAGTAAATTAAATTGCACTCGCTGAAGCACACCTTGACTTACTTCGCGCAGTTCGGTCGACCGGATGTACATTCAGCGGTACCATCGTGTCTCGAAAGATGAGTTAATTTGTCCTAGCTGCTGGAGCGAGCTTTATGTCACATCCCAATACGTCCTCTGACTTCAACCGAAAAATCGGACCTACGGTCGCTGAATCCGAACCGTACTTCGAGCAGCGCCGCCACCCAGGCTCTGACTCTCCGAACGTCGTTATCGTGTTGCTGGACGACGTCGGTTTCGCTCAGTTTGGCTGCTACGGATCAGACATCGATACGCCACACATTGACGCGATATCCGACGCAGGGTTGAAATTCACGAATTTCCACGTCACGCCGCTGTGTTCGCCAACTCGAGCGTCGCTGCTGACCGGTCGGTCTCAGCACGCCGTTGGAATGCGCACCATTTCAAACTTCACCACGGGTTTTCCGAATCAACTCGGACATATAACGAATAACGCCGGAACCATCGCCGAGGTGCTTCGCGCGGAAGGTTATGTCACGTTGTGCGCTGGCAAATGGCACTTGGCACCGACGAGCGATACATCGGCCGCTGGTCCGTTCGACCAATGGCCGCTTGCTCGAGGATTCGATCGCTTCTACGGTTTTCTTGAAGGTGAGACGGATCAATTTCATCCCGAACTCGTCGTGGACAACCACCACATCCCCCAACCCAGAACGGCTCAACAAGGCTACCACCTCAGCGAAGACCTTGTTGATCAGCTTCTTAAGATGATCAATGACAACCGATCCATACGTCCCGATCGTCCATTCTTCGCCTATCTACCATTCGGTGCGACACACGCACCTCATCAAGCGCCGCAAGCCTATTTAGACAAGTACCGCCATCGTTATGACGAAGGTTGGGACGTTGCGCGACAACACTGGTACAAGCATCAGCTCGAACTCGGCGTTATCCCAAAACACACCACGCTTGCACCGCACAATCCAGGCGTAAAGCCTTGGGAAGAACTATCGGACAACGAGAAACTGTTTGCGTGTCGACTTCAAGAAGCGTTCGCTGCGTTCTTGGATCACACGGACGATCAAATCGGGCGGTTCGTCGACGGCTTGAAGCGGATGGGTGAACTAGACAACACGATCTTGATCGTCATGGCGGATAACGGGGCGTCGCAAGAGGGCGGTCCTCAAGGCGTACTCCACGAGATGAAGTATTTCAACGGGATTAGTGAGTCTCCAGACGAAGCCGTTCAGCGCATTGACGAGATTGGTGGACCTCGTAGTCACACAAACTACCCTTGGGGTTGGGCTCAGTGCGGCAATACACCGTTCCGTTGGTACAAACAAAACACACACGAAGGCGGTGTCCATGTGCCAATGATTCTGCATTGGCCACAACAAATTAGTGAGACCGAACGCGGTACGCTTCGGCATCAGTTCATCAACGTTTCGGACATCGCGCCGACCATCTACGAGCTACTCAATATCACACCGCCGGATGAACTTAAAGGTCACAAGCAGCTGCCGATCTCTGGACGATCGTTTGCTTCGGTGATCGAAGAACCAGACGCTCCCGCTACGAACCGGCTACAGTACTTCGAAAATGGTGGTTCACGCGGACTCGTCGTGGAGCAGAACGGGTGTTGGTGGAAGGCGGTAACTCGGCATATCCAAGGTACGCCATTCGACGAAGATCGGTGGGAACTCTATGACCTCGACGCTGATCCGTCTGAGTGCAATGACCTCGCTGAGACCGAGTCAGACCGACTCAAGTCGTTGATTGATCTATGGTGGTCCGAAGCTGAGCGAAATGGTGTATTGCCGCTTGACGATCGGATGAGGCAGCTGTTCCGGAGAAAACCAGACGACCACTCACCGCATCCTACCAATCGCCGTTATCGCTATCGACCGCCCATGTCGCCCATTCCGACCGCGGCGTCGCCGTTACCTGGCGGTTCGGCTTGGGATATGCGAGCGCGAATAAGTCGAAGTGAAGGTGAAGACGGCGCTCTGTTCGCAATCGGTAACGCAAATGCTGGTATTTCGGTATTTATCCAGAATGAACGCCTCGTCTTCGATTACAACGCGTTTGGCGATCACACCGTCGTCGAATCCACAAGCACCGTGCCGAGTGGCGACTCTACAATCTCCGCCCATCTTCGTCGTACAGCGGGGTCGCAGGGTGGAAACGCGACGGTTGCCATAAACGGCAATGTCTGCGGCGATGCCGAGATCCCCTACATGATGTTCGCAATCAGTTCTGTAGGCGCGAGTGTCGGGGAAGACCATGGTTTATCGGTTTCGGATCGATATGAAGCACCTTTCGCGTTCACTGGCACGTTACATGAGATTGATATTGAATTAGGCAGTACGAGCGAAGCTCAAGTCGCCGCACACGCCAGGGCAGAAATGGCTCGTCAGTAGACCGACGAGTTGAGCGCGAGTAGACGCTCTAAGTCGGATAAGTACAACTGAGCGGCTCCTGCTAGATAGTCGTTTTCATACACAACTAACTAAAGCACTTAGGTGCTTGCGTAGGATTTAAACACCAACTTCTTGCAGAACTGGGATTCTCAACGTGCGCATCAGTCGCTCAGTTCTAGTTACCAGCGTAGCGTTCGCTTTGGTGATCGGTTTTGCCGCCGGTGTCGCAGTTTATTCCTGGCTAGACAGAGAGCAACAGACTCAATTCCATACGTTGACCGCACCTAGTGCGGATACAACAACAAGTTCCGACGTTTCTCAGCCAATTGCGCGGGAAAAGCACCCAGACGATTTAGATCCAATCCTTCGCGTCCAATCGGTTCCCGATTCGATGAAATTCGCGAGTGATTTCGACCAGAGCGCATCGCTCTATGTGCTACTCGCGCGCGCCGACGTGAGCGACCTCGAACGGTACATCAATGAGAGTATTTCCATTTCCTCTCAAAATCAACGCGTCGCTGCGCTCTCAATCATTTTCGGGCGATACGCGGCGATTGATCCGCGTAAAGCACTTGATCGAGTGTTAACGCTCGTTGAAGTCAAGTCGCAAGAGAAATCAAACCTCGTACGCGCCATCTTCAATGAGTGGACGCTAAGAGATCGAGATGCGGCGATTGCGGCGATCGAAAGCCTCCCGGAACAATTCAGATTTTCGGCGGCGTCAGCTATGATGTGGCGAAGCGATTTCCTCTCCGCCGACCAACGTATTCAGCTCGCTGAGCAGATCGGACCAAATGACACATGGATCGCTAATACCGTCGCAACCATTCGTAGCGAAGCATCTAAAGTTGATCCAAGGCAGTCGTTTTACGAACACGTTCGCGACCCAACCCAATCGCAAGAAAGAAACATAGAGCTACATACGATCCTCCTAAATTGGATTGAATTGGAAGGCGCGGCGATTCTCTCAGAGGTCCAAGAATCGCTTGATAACCCAAACATACGAAAACCTGTATTAAGTAGCTTAATTTGGAACGCTATCTCAACTAAGCTAGTTACGCCCGCCTCAGTGCTGGCTGTCGTTTCTGAATTTCCGAACAAGCAGGATGCGAAGCAAGCCATAGAAAACGTGTTTCGATCCTGGTCGTACTTGAATCCTCAAGAATCGTTTCAAGCGTCGTTAGAGTTTGGCGATCAGTTAATAACCCACGAATTTCGATCGTCACTATTGCAATCCTGGGCGGCGAAAGATGCGGACGGTTTACTGACAGAAGCATCGTCGTTACCACATGAATATCGAAACACTGCGGTTATCAGAGCGCTCGGACAGATGTCTCGTAGCGCACCGGAAGCCGCGATTCAGTCCGCAAGAAACCTGGACGCACGCGGCCTACGAATCCAGGCGAGAGATGAGATCATTCGGGAGTGGTCATCTGTCGATGCAAAATCCGCGTTTGAGTGGCTCATGAACGACGGCTTCAAGACTGATGCAGAACCCGAGTATTCGATTTGGTGGCGCGCATTTTCCTCCTATTTAGATCAAGATTTTGATAAAGCGCAGAGGTACGCCGAAGTGTATCAAGGCGAGTTAAAAGCAAAAGACCGATTAATCGAAGGTGTTGCAAGGTATTTAGTCGAATCGGATCCGGATCGTGCAATCGAATACTTGCCAAAGGTGCGACGTGTAAGTCAACGTTTAAAACTGCGCTTCTCAATCGGTCTAGAGATGGCCGAGACAAGACCTATTGAAGCGCTTGAGTTCGGAGCGACAATTGAAGAACTTCAGGATCAGTACTACGAGAGACTTTTAGGTAGATGGGCTAATAGGGACTTTTTCGCTCTCCACGCGAATATCCAACGGGTTCCAAACGCATATCAAGGTCATGCAGCGCGGTACTTACTCCGTATTAACAAAACTGAAAATTACCTAAACGCACGTGACATACGAGTGCTCGAGGCTATCGTGGTATCAGCGCCACCAATTGTTCCCCGAGGGGAGTGATAACCAAAAACTCCGGTGGTATAGGCACGACTGATGGAGGTGGAAAGTGAACACAATCAACGACACCCACGTGTTCTATTCAGGTTCGTGACACGAAGAAATCGGTAAAAATGAAAGGCTCGATGGCAATTTTCCGGGAAAAATGACAACATACATGTCAAATTTCCGCAATTCTTACTGCAAGCGTCGATCAATCTGATCAACGAGCTCTTACGAGATCGATGTGTAACGACGATAGGCCAAACCTACGCGTGCATCACACTTCGACGATCTTCGCCGACTCAAACTGATTTTTCTCCCCCGGATAGCCGCACGGGTTTGCTATACAACGGCAGCTACCTACCATGTAGTCGTACGCGATATGAATGTGACCAGAAATCCATAACTTCGGATTCATTTCGCGCACCAAATCCTCCTTGTCATTGATGAAATAGGAATTCAACAAACTTAGAGGATTCGAAGGATCCCTGAACTGGCCGCGAATCGCTTCTAATGAAGGTGGGAAGTGCGTCACAACCACGTCGGCGTAATCACCGACCTGTAACCAAGATGTCGCGAAATCATGTGCGGATTTGTGCTCTTGGACACCCCAATTATCAGGTTGGTTATAAGGTGGACGAAAGTCAGTAATACCCGCTTTGGCAAAGCGTCCATCGCCGCCCCAGAAGTCCGAATACCAAGTCGCACCTTTTATCCGTATACCGTCGATCACGACGTCATCCAAAGAAAGGTAGTGCAATCCAGGCAGTTCTTTCTCAGCGGTTTCTCGCCACCACGAATCCAAATCTTTTCGACGATAGCCACCGTAATACTCGTGATTACCAGGCACGTACACTACTGGGGATATTTGCAACTGCTCCGTAAGAAACGAAATTGCGCCTTGCCCAACCGCTATATCCCCTGCTAACACGAGCAAATCACGATCTACAGAATCCAGTCGCTTGCCGTTTGCGCCTTTAGCAAATTCCAAATGTAAATCCGACGCGATCTGTATTTTCATCGACCTAGATTTGTCCCACTATTCTGCGGCAACGACGTCTTCGTATCGTTATCCGATCACCAATCGTTCAAAACGTCAGCGCAGGTTTCAGACCTTAAAGATACAACGATTTCTCGACGATGGCGGGTTGAATTTCTGTCGATCCGATCTATGGCATGATCTAGATGCGTAAATGCCACCGGAGTCAATGCTAAATTAACATGGTGCTCAGTCCGGCTGTGCAAATTGATAAAAGACGAATGAAATCTGATCGGCGTAGCTCTACATGCGAATTTCGATATAGCGATAGCCAAATTCTCGATTACCCGCGCAGTCGAAACATAAAAGGGTCTCGATTCGCTTACGTTGATGCGAATAAGACCCGAAACTCCAGAACGCTTATTCGAAGCTAGTCGATAAAGAGCGAAAGTTCTCGTACTGTGGGGTTCAGTAGCTGCATCGTCGGATGACCCGACGAAAAAACTCTATCGCCTTGCACATTTCCATGTTCAACTATCTGTTCCCAAGGTACTTTAGAGTAGTCCGCGCCTAGCCTCACAACGAGCCGACAGGATCTGTCGCTGGATTGTTCGAGATGACCGTTCTCCCACGAAGTGATAGTTCCGCCATAGTCAAAATCAAAACCAGCTAACCTGAAAGGTACTCGATTCAGCGCTTCGATCGATTGCAGATCCATCCCTAGTTCAAGGCCACTCGGAGCCTTCCACGAACTGCTATCGCCTTGTATACGAACCTTCCGTAATGTTTGGCGAGTCTGAGGATCGTGCCAGAAGACCTCGACTTCGTCCTGTGAACCCGGAAAAATTAGAGCCCCAATTTCGTAAAAACCTTCGTCTTCATGAATCTCCGCTTCGATCACATTGCCTGCGCCAAACGTTTGCACTAAATCCTCAAAAGTCGTTTGCGGATGAAAGATCGCGCCGCACTCAAATGCAAGGCCGTGCTGGGACCCGTACGCAAAAACAACAAACACCATGACGAAATGGATGCAAGCTAGTTTCCTAAAGGTCTTCATGTGAGGATTGAGCAATCGAAGTCTCATGTGAGACAGCTTTCCCGAAGGTTTATTAACCGCGCTTCTATTCCTAAACAAAACGCACGGAACGACTGCTAGCATGTAGTTGCTACCGAAGACGAGAGACCGCAGACGGACGCGACAGACGCCTTATACGATCGTTCGAACCGTCTAACTACATTACCCGACGATTCACGCGACAATCGCAGAAACAGATTCGCGCATAGCTGACCGACCGAAATTTACGAGTTTCTTGCGAATGTCGAGGGACTCCCCTCGGCTCCGGACACCTATGTATCGATCGTCCTAAAATTGCCGTGTCTGATGGTCGACGCTTCTGGGTAAACTCGCCCTCCTATTTCAGATGTTGAACCTTATACAACTAGTGCCGAGGGCATCATCGATGACGACCGCAACCTCAATGGACGGATGCTTCATGCGTCGAGCGAAATAGAGCTATGCCGGACAAATCGCTGAAACTGAATCACCCTTACACCGATGATGAGGCACGCACTAATCTTTTAAGGTTCATAACCGCAAAAGACCGAGCCGCGCCGCCGATTTTTGTCGGACGTGAGGAGATGATCGAACGCATTGCGCTTGATGTCGCGAACCGCCGACAGAGCAACGACAAGAGCGAATGCTTCACGATCGCTATCCATGGAGCACCGGGTGCCGGTAAAACAAGCCTTCTCGGTGAAATTGAGAAACGATTGAACGGTGGGAGCACAAACCAGAAGCGAGCGGATGAATCGCTCGTGGTGGTCGTACTTTCCGGCGAGATGCTCCGAAACGAGACCATCGTGGCGAACAAGATCATTGAGAACTACAGTGGTGCGCATTTAGACGTTCGCAAGGAACGTACAACCACGGTTTCAGGGAAAGGTGAACTCGTCGGAATTGGCGCTAGTCGCCAAAGGACGACGAAAGAGCGGAGCCTACAGCAACAGATCGAACATTCAGGCGTGCTCTGGCAATCGGTCATCGATAACACGTCCGTCAACAAGGCAGATACGGTGTTTCTCTTGTTGGTCGACGAAGCCCAGAATATTCCAGGAAACTCTTCGAGCATTCATCGTGGTGAACAGGAAAAAAACAACATCGTAATGGAACTGCACGGTGGATCACAATCGACGCAAGGACTGAAGATCGTGCCAGTGTTCGCCGGTCTTTCGGATTCCGTCTCGGTGTTGGCAGCTCGTGGTGTTTCGAGACTACCAAGCAAATCATCTATCAAGATCGGAGCTTTGACGTCGAATGAAACGGTCGAGTTAGTATCGCGCTGGTTGCGTCATGCCCCGTTTGGCTTCGAAAGCCTTTTTGCAGATGCCGACATTGACCGGGTTTCAAAGATGATCGCGGTGACGAGCGAAGGCTGGCCACGTCACGCGAATGCGTATCTACGAGAGCTCGCAGTTTCGATTCTTGAGCGAGGCATTGGCAGCAGACCGGTCCTCGATCTCGACGAAGTGTTCGAACGCGGCCATGACGAGCGACTTGAGTATTACAGCGACAGATTGACGGCTGCGACATTAGGTGATTACGCATTGGTCATCCAAGACGCGGCGCAAAGATCGAACGATGGCGTCGTTCGTTTGAAAACGCTCTATGACATTGCGCGAGACGATTACGACATGCCACCAACCAATTCTGAGGTTCGACACGAAATGGCGATTCATACAGGCATACTCGAACAAGCGTCTCGACATGATCGAACGCGATTTAGATTTCCGATCCCCTCCTTGTTCACCTACATGCAATGTCGCGAGGACCCGGTGAAATTCAAAGAGAAGATGCGGGCTCATATGGACGAAAACGCACATTTGTGGTCAGGCTCGTGATCACAAACTAATCCGTCGTCGATTTATATGCGCCGACAGAAGTGTCTGAAGCTGAACGGACAAGCTAGTGCGACGTCAACAACGAAATCATGTTCCGATACAGTGGACTCGATTTTTCGACACCGAAAGGGTGACTGTTTCTGGACATCGCGTCCAGCACGATAATGGATTGAACGAGTGGATTTCTAACCGTATGAGGTTCAGACTAACAGTGAATGCGACGCCGGACGCGCACGGCGCCTATGAATCTCCTGTACGATGAAACACCCGGATCCGAAAGTTCTTTCTGCGTACCGGATGGCTCGCGACTTATCACCGAAGAAATCCGTGATTTCACGGTTGTGAATCACAACGAAGTCGCCCGCATGATCGATCATGAGATCCGGTAGCTTCTTTTTGAAAAACGTGTAGTCTTCCAATTGGTTGTATTCCGACACTTCGTTAGCTCCCATGTAAGCCAATGGGTTCGACGTTAGGACTCACTAAAAAGACTCTTGAGCCTTCGCTAGGATGCCTGAAGGAACAATGAATGTTGCCTCGAAATTGTCCGCCAGTTCATACGACATGCTGTGACGAACGCATCCGTCATTCTGTCTCTTGGTATCAGGTGCACGAAGAGTATCGACTCTAGATAAAAACCCGAACTATCTAGTAGTTAAGCAGATTTATAACTTCCGGGTAGTCGCAGTCTTCCGTCCATTTGTCGATATCGTCAAGTAGACAGAGATAGAGCTCTCCGAAAACAAACGATCCCATTTCGCAACAAGCGTCGATTAGATTTTCCGTGATGTCCTCGCGTTTACTTCTCACTGTCACGAAAAGTTTTTTCTCGGCACTCCCCATCACGAGTTTGCTAAAGTCAATGGAGATTTGGCGCGTATTCAAAGCAAGTTCTGACTCTACTTGCCAATGTACCTCGCTCACAAACGGTATGTTCTGTTGTCGATTTCCAATCGATCGTACGGTATCTGTTTTGCACACCAGAATATCGTGTAGATACTCCTTGCGCGCAAAGTCGGGGTCTTCTTCAACCATCGAACCCCAAAAAACTCGAAAACGAGGATTCGTCGAGTCAGATACATATACATCCTTGAATGCATTCGCAAGACGATCAACCCAAATTCTTGAACGTTCTGTTCTAGTTGAATCGAGATTGTCAAGATACGAAATGGTATCAACCCACGCCGAATCAACGATTGATGGTAAATCTACATGCATTTCGACTATTCGCTATCTCTCGTGACCGGTCCAAGAGAATGTGAACCTAAAGTTGCACTATTCGTTGACCGTACGGAGTAAGACACTGCAATCTCAGTATTTTCTCAACAATTTTCAGTTCCTCTTCGATTTTTAATATCCGCTTCAAAGCGAACTCGGAACTACCATAGTTGGAGTTAGCTAATCGAGACCAGAAGGAGTGTAGATTCTTAAAGACGTAAACCGAGTGAAGTACGCCAGAAATTCCTCTCATGGTCTCTTTCCACGGCGAGAAGATTCTCTCATCCGCTCGATGATCATCAGTGAGTGGTACTACTCTTTCAACGATAGACAACTGTAAGTGCAGAGCTTCATGTATAACACTTTCGACAAGACGTTCGACGGGGTAGTGACCGCTAGAACATGGTACCGATACGAACATCGAGAAAGGCAACGCAGGTTCACTAAAGCTGATGTCTAAGTCAATGTCTCTCGAGAGTATCACGTGTAGTGAGCGACACAATCCAACTACCGTGCTCAAGAGTTGCGGTACAACGCTAATCATCTCGAACACAGAAAACATCGTTTCGTACAAATTGATGTATTGAATGTCGGGTCTCGACGCGAACCTGAACGAACAATCCCGCCAACGCATACAAGTAATCTCAGAGAGCGTCTCGATACGCACGGACCCAGACCCGTACGGGCCAGTAGAGAAAAGGATGATTGGACGTTCTTTACTAGTGAGACTCGCAGTGGAGTATGTATTCCATTCGAGACTTCGTGACTCCAACTCCAAACTCCTTAGCTGGAGTGGTGCTAGCAGATCCCAACAACAAGCGCCTTCAAGGAACTGTTCAACGTTGGGTTTCATGACTTCGAATGAAACGAATAGACGATCGTGAAGCGTTGTTCTTCATGCACAGTACTGACTGCATGGTAAGATCTTTTGGAGATCACGAATGCCTGAATCGAGCCACTAACTGGAGCGACGACTTCATGTACTGTATCAGACGTAGAATTGGAAAAGAACATCAACCAGCCGCCGTGTTCCTCGCGCCAAGATCGATTGAGCTGTATTAGGAGCCGACAGACTTCAGCACCTGGGATATGGTCGTTGTGGATTCGAATAGTCTGTCCCTGCACAAGCTTGTGAGCAGTGACGTCCACTCTCTCCGATAGTCTGATATCGAAAATGTCAGACATTCGATCACGAAGGAATATCAGCTTTTCATTGTCAACGAAATGTTGCACACACGGTGCAACTTCACTATGCAACATGTCGAATTCATACTGTTCGTAGAAGTCTGTTGATTCATAACGCCACGGAGCTTCATTTTCCAACCAATCCAGCCATCTAGTACTTTCCATCGGTAATTGTTCGTGAGAAAGAAAGTAACGAAACGGTTTATCCACCCTTTTAACCGAATCTAAGCGAGGATACATCTAAACAAAATCACGCGACTTTCAAGTCAGTCGGGATTCGCTGATCAGCTAACCAACGCTGGATGTGCCGAATGAGAAGCTCATGGTCGCGACAATAGATTGATGGGTTTCGATAACCTCGCTCACGACTCCAACGATACAAAGGCATTCCACCGCCACACACAGAGAGCAAATCGCAATTAATGCACTTCTCCGCCGTAGGTTCTTGGAGATCGCTATACGATTCAAACTCTGACGATTGAAGAACCTGAAGGATTGAGGTGTGCTTGACATTCCTCGGAGCATCGGTGAAGACGTCTGCCCCTTCAAAAGACGACCTTAACGTGTCGTTCTTCCGGATTTCACCATCCGTTTCAATAATCAGAATTCCAAAACGCTCTTTTCCGCTCCCTTCCTTCACACCGCCACCGCCCAGCGAGAGTTTGATGTAATCGTCAAAAACACGAATCGGAACCGGGAGCGAATCCTCAACGTATAGGTCGAATAACCGCGCTAGCCAAGTGCCATATTCAGTACTCTCGAAGCAAGACTTACCTAAAGGGAGGTTGTCGTAGTTTCCGTCTTGCAGGAGAAAGTTCATGCTCGGCGTCCTCAAATTCTTGAGAAATCGATACACGCTTTTGGGATCGCTACTCGGTTGAACTACAGAGAGAGTTCCTGCGAACAGAAAATCACTTGCACGGTGGGAAACCAGCCGCTCAATTCCCTCGATTGTTTCTTGAAAGGTACTCACTCCCCGATGATTTAAGCGACCCATATCGTTGACATCACATGGTCCATCGATGCTTACCGACACACTTGTGTGCGTTTCCGCAAAGAGATCCAAGAACTCATTTGACAACAATGAACCATTTGTTTGGATGCTAATCGGATAGCGAGTTGCCGGCAGATTAGTTCGCAGAGCCGCTATGAATTGCGACATGCGGTCCAATCCAAGCAAGAGGGGTTCACCACCGTGCAACACGATCGCGAACCCCCGCTCTTGTGCACTAGCCTGTTCGACAAGTCGTCCCTGTATGACGTCTAGAAGCTCCTCTGTCATCCGCTTTGGTTGTTTGACCCAACGCGTATCCGATGAGTGATAGACGTAACAGTAATTGCAGTCGTAATTACAACGACTTGCTGTCTTCAACAGCACCGTGTCGAGGCCAACAGAATCAATCACCACATCTTCCTAGCGTAGCGTCATAGCCGAAGTCAAAGCAAATCACTGACCACGATTGTGACGGTTATGCGTTCGATCGTAATCTCCACCGTGTCGATTTTCAAAGCGTACTTCCTCAATAAGGCGGTCAAGCACCGGATGACCAATAGTTTGATTAGTCGGCCTTGAGGTTTTTTTTCGCACATCGCTAGCGTTGTGGAAGGACTTGGTGAATTTTTCGAGTTCCATGATCGGTACCTCTCGGTTGGATTACACGAATTCTACACAATATCCTGGGTGATAGATGATGAAAATCATAGAGATATAAATATCGTTCTAAATCAATAACATATATCTTTATCGCATTGAGTCTTCATCTTGTTATCTGAATCCTTTAAGTTGATAGCATCAGCTAACAACAGCGATTTACGTAATGGTTTCATTAGAACGTATAGCTGGATCATAGGCGTAACCCCTTACGACATCGATCGGACCGCACATGCGAGCTCAGCCGTCACAGGAGTATTCAATCTTAGAGAACGCTCCTGAAAGCCCATTCGAGAAGGGCAGATTGCATTTGCGGGACTCATTTGAATCATGAACGAACCGATTTCGTCGTAGCCATTTTCGTTGATTAGCGGTTAAGTCTGTCAAGCACGGAATGCGGATTTCACAACTGTTCTGACGTTTCGACTAACTAGTAGCAACGTGATCTCTCGAAGTTTACCAATAGGCAAACTATTGAGAATCCGATTAGTTCGCGGTGCCGCCAATCCTGATCAATCCATCTCGTTTTTGGAACGGTAGATCGCTTCCCACAAACCGATGTGCCAGTTTGTACTTCAGTTATTGATCTAGTCCCGATCGATGTCTGAGACGTCTATTCAATCTGGATCGTGATGCGATCAGGAGTGTTCTTATTAACTAACGAACTCAGTCTTGAAATCGAGTCGAGCTCGCCAAGTAGCAACTAAGAGCAATCTTTCTACCAATCGCTGGAATCTTGGGAACACACCAGGTTGGTAAAGCGATCGTCTAAATAGTCTGATGTCATATAGTCTCTGCTCGCACCGCATTTCCTCTATAAAATCACGCGTGCTCTATTAGTTGTCAAAAAATGTCCAGCTTACTGGACTCAAAGGAATGCAACGGAGATGAAAGACAGCGAAAACTTACTGGTTTGGGGTGAAACAGATGTTGGCTGGGACGCCAACACGCCGATTAACGAGACCCTCGACGAAAACGGTAATGTTCCTGATGCCAAACGGGGTTTTGGCATCGCGGACCCACGTGCACCCAAAGCTCGCGTCTATGACGATCCAAGTGTCGAGGAGCTACGCAAGAAACTTGAGCAACACAACGGTTATCACGAACTGGACATTTGCGATCCCGATGAACTCGAGCGCGCTGCAACCATATTCTGGCGCGATGGATTTGTCGTCGTACGAGATCTCTTAAACGAAGAGAACCTCGAGAAATTCCGTGAAGGAAGCAGTCGCGTGCTTCAAGAAATACTTCGGCCTGATGGCGAGAACGGACAAAAATACATCACGGAATCCAACCGTCTACCTCACCGCTATAGCTACGGCACAACCTCCTCGTCGCGACAACTGTTGCACGACGACGCATGGGCGTCAATGGTCGATCTCGATACGACTACCCCTCTCCTTACGAAACTCTTTGGCGGTCCTGACTACGTGGTAGTTGGCGCCGGCGGCGATTTGTGTCTTCCGGGTGCCGTCGAATACCAGCATTTACACTCCGATGTCTATGAACGCTTCAATCTACCCGAAAAGCGCATAGAGCAAGCAGAAGCATTAGGTATCGAGATTCGGCGTGATGAAGAGTCTGGCGAAATTGAGGATCGCACGAAACGTCTGATCTGCGATCGAACCCCCGCGATCATCACGATTAACTTCATGATGAGCGACCTCACATGGGAGAACGGACCGATCCGTCAGATTCCTGGAACACAAATGGCCGCTCGACATCCACCGCCGCCTTCAGAAGAACCTGAATGGATGCGAATGTGCACGTTGGTGGGAGCAAAAGCCGGTGCAGGAGTCTTCCGTGACAATCGCGCATGGCACGGCGCAACGCCAAATCTGAGCCGCGAAATTCGCTCGTTACCTAACGTCGAATACGGTGCGCCTTGGATCGCAGGACCACACCACGGTAAGACGATGCCGTACAAGGTCTGGGAAACACTTAGCGAACATGGAAAGCACATCTGTCGCTTCGTACATGAACAACCTGGCGTTTGGCCAGCTGGCGCTGGTCTCAACCATAGTCTCGGGCACGTTCGTAAGGAAGCGAAAGAAACGCTGACTTCTCCACCCGAGCACTACAAGCACTTGGTTTAGTAGCGAGTTCCCATCGCGAAAGTGCCGCTTATACTGTGGGCCGCAACATCACGCATGGTTTACGGGAAGTATCGTTACGGGATTTTCGGTAGCTCCGTGATGCGTACGTCGAACAACGCGCAGTCTTAATCCAAAAATAAACTCGCCACAGTATCAAAAATAGCTGAAGCTTTACGCCTAATCCTCAATGAATCGCGACGCTACGATGAAACCCGCAAACTCGATCGGTGCCACGAAATTCAGGGAACAATGTCTCTCGCTAATGCATGAGCTTGAGCCCGAAGGCCTGGTGATTACTA
The DNA here is from genome assembly GCA_965220235.1 of Candidatus Azotimanducaceae bacterium. Taxonomy (GTDB): domain Bacteria; phylum Pseudomonadota; class Gammaproteobacteria; order Pseudomonadales; family Azotimanducaceae; genus Bin55. The sequence goes on from OZ244815.1 coordinate 2,480,269, forward strand.
AGCACGGTCGCCCTGTAGCGCGGCTCATTCCTTATCAAATGCGCCCCGAAGAAATGATCGGCTGTTTAAAAGGCAAGCTTGAAATTTCTGGCGATATTCTCTCAACGGGTGTACCCTGGAACGTTAACCAGAGTTCGGACAGTTCGTGTCTACATGCAACTGTTGTTCATTGCGTTGCGTCAGGAATCAAACTGAACCCGAACCTCGTCCTGTCCTACCAACTCAGCGAACAAGGAATCGTTTTTTCGTTCTCGTCGTAGCCGACCAGCGACGATACTCGGTCCCACATTGAGCCGAGCGGCATCGATTTGAACCGTGTCTATGCTCAATGCAAGAGGAGACGTGCACTTCGCCCAATCATCCGGCGCTATGAGGTTATCAAACGCGAAGGTCTCGGCGTCTCGCTCGTAATCATCTTTAAGCGAGGCTCGTTCATCGTCGAAGAAGTCGTACCTATGACCAGACACGAGATGTAAAAAAACATGACCTAATTCGTGAAATAACACATACCAGAAGTTGTCAAGACAATCGTGTCTCAACGTGAGACCTATGACTGGACTGCCGTTGACGTTCAACATTGCACCGCCATCGACATGGATTCCCTCAAGTCGCTCTTCAATCACCAGCACTATGCCGTTTTCAGCTAGTACTTCGACCGCCTCGCGTGGACCATTTGCCTCTCGCGTCAAGGTCTTCAAGCTTGGAATCCAACGATCATCAGGGACGAACTCCGGAATGTTCATATCCTGAATCATTGAGTTCGCGCGTTGAAGAACTCGTGCTTGCCACGCGAGAAGCGAGTATTCGTCAATGGTTGCGTCGCCACGCACCTTCTTCCTGTGCAAAGCTGCAGACAAAGATAGCGTCTCACACGCACTCTCGACATACCGCTTAGTTGCCTGAACTTCAGTTTCGTCGCGTTCTACCACTAACCAATCCCTTTTAAGCATTTCCTCGATGGGAAACCTCTCCCAGGAGATCTCGCTAGGTCGTGACCAAGAAAGCAGACGCCCTCGTTCCTCAAGTTTGTTGTGATATGACCCTTCAACACGAACTCCGAGCGCCTGAGATATCTCTGTCAATCTAGCTAAACTCGCGCCGAGGTAATTCGATGCCTCATATCGCTGAATCTGCTGCGGTTTCAAGTTCAATCGCGAAGCAAGGTCGGTTTGTGACATTCCGGAAGCGATGCGAGCTTGCACCAGCACGTCTGGCAGGCATTCAATGGAGAAACACTTCGCAAACGTAATTCCGCCGGATCTCAACATGTCGTACTCGGCAACTTGCTCTTGTAGCGTTTCGATTTCACTCTGAATCGCCGACATCTGCACCTCACGATGCCACTCTTCATCGAAATCAGCATTGTCAATCGTCAAGAGTGCGTCCTTGAACTTCTGGATTTCTTGCAACGTTCTATTTCGATGTTTCTCACTAAGAATCATGTCTCGTTCCTCTACTCCAATCGATGACCTACTTGGAGTGTTACAACTACGATTCCTTTCTTGGCGTCAGTACCTCGAAGTCCTTGGAAAAAGTCAAGAATGTGGTTACTTGTGCCGTTCACGTACTCATTCACTGGGAAAAACTCGCCGCCGTATTCTCGTTTTTGTGCTGCGCACCCGTCCCGAAAATCGAAGAACAGGGGATTGAGCATTAATCTATCGATCCCGGTCAGCTCATAGCAAACATCGAAATCACCAGGAAATGGTTTACTCGTGACGAAACTACCGTCGACGAAAATTCGAAGGCAACCTGCACGCCGTAGTTCCTGAGTAGCTCGTAGGAGACCGTTGAACAGATCTCTCCGGCGCGGGTTGAACGCGAAAGAATCCCTAATCTCATTCATACGAGCTTCGTGAATACCTTCAGGTAGCACATCGAATTCATGGTCTGGTACGCTGATCAACGCTGGAATCAATTTTACAACGATTTTGTTGTATTAATTGATCATATACAAATATTCACCCTATGCCAATCACTTCGATTCAGTATGGCGACATGGGAAGAGGATGGGCGCACGAATTCGTCGAGTATGGAAAATACCGAATGCGCGCACCGAACTCATGTCTAAAACCTGATTGAATTGGCAACGCTTCCGAAGATTAGATCTCTATACGGCTAACAGCGACGACGAGATTCGTCGGATGGTGCTAGCGTGATATTGGACGCGAAAAAGCCCTAACACACGATACCAACCGGATCAAAGCACTTGTCGACAACTCACGTCGAATTCAAGAACGTCGCAAAATCCTTCGACGGTCACACTAACGTCGTTGAAGACATCAATCTTCAGATACCGCGCGGCGAATTCCTGACGTTACTCGGTCCGTCCGGGTCGGGGAAAACCACCTGCCTAATGATGCTCGCCGGATTCGAGTCACCGACGCAAGGTGAAATCCTCGTGGACGGGAAATCGGTTCAAGACGTTCCGGCTCATAAACGAGCTTTCGGTATCGTATTTCAAAGTTACGCCCTCTTCCCTCACATGAGCGTCGCCAAAAACCTCGCGTTTCCTCTTGAGGTCCGAGGCATCGAACAATCGCGAAGGAACGAGCTTGTTGACCGAGCATTGACCTTAGTTCAACTAGAGGGGTTCGGGTCTCGAAAACCGAATCAGTTATCAGGCGGTCAGCAACAGAGAGTCGCGATTGCACGAGCCTTGGTTTACGAACCCGAATTGGTACTGATGGATGAACCGCTTGGAGCGCTCGATCGGCAGCTTCGCGAGGAGATGCAGTACGAGATTCGACGTATCCAAGAGGAAGTCGGCGTTACCATGATCTATGTGACGCACGACCAAGGCGAAGCCATGGTTCTGTCCGACCGAATTGCTGTATTTGAAGCGGGTCAGATCCAGCAGCTAGCCGCCCCCATCACGCTTTACGAAGAACCAGACGTACCGTTCGTTGCGAGTTTTATCGGGGAAAACAATCGCCTTAATGGGACGGTAACCCACGTCGGTGAATCGCTATGTACGGTCAATGTAGATGGTCGTTCCATCCAAGCCGCGCAAGTTTCGGACAGTACGGCACCCGGCGATCAAGTCGTTGTCGTCGTGCGACCTGAACGTGTATCGATACATCAATCTGAAACGCATTTCAGCAACTTACATCCTGCGACCGTGCGTGATATCACGTTTGTCGGGGACCACCTCAGAGTGCAGTTGGACACGTGTGGAAATCCTGACTTCATCGCCAAGATACCCAACATCGCGGGACATGGCAGTGTCCTGAAGGGCGACACCGTCAATGTTGGATGGGCAACACTAGACTGCCGCGCATTGCCAATAGATCAATAAGGAGTTCTTAAATCGTGAGAAACCATTCATTCGCTTCATTCTGCCTTGGTGTCTTGTTGCTAGGCAGCACCATCGCAGCCGAAGAATCACTCACTGTTGTGAGCTTCGGTGGATCGTACGCCAGAGCGTGCGTGGAGGGATATCACAAAGCATTTGAAGCCGAAACTGGTATCAAGGTGCATCTTGAGGATTACAACGGCGAGTTATCGCAATTGCGCGCGCAAGTCGAAGCAGGCGCCGTGTCATGGGATGTCGTTGATTTGGAAGGACCAAATGCCGAAATTGCCTGCGACGAGGGTCTCATCGAACCCATCGACGACTTGAACCTACCGCCAAGTCCCGACGGCGTCCCTGCAGAAGACGATTTCGCGCCAGGCACACTCACAGAATGCGGTGTAGGCGTCGTGTACTACGCGACGATGGTGGCGTATCACCCAGCGGCGTTCCCCGAAAACAAACAACCAACGAAGCTGGAAGATTTCTTTGACTTGGAGAACTTTCCAGGTCGACGTGGCGTACATCGAAGTCCTCAAGCGGTTCTGGAAATTTCGCTCATGGCAAGTGGCGTTGCACCCGAAGACGTATACGACGTACTAGAGACAGAAGAAGGCATCGAACGAGCGTTTGGCATGCTCGAGACGATCAAGGATGACATCGTATGGTGGGAAGCTGGTGCACAACCGCCACAAATGTTGGCGGACCGTGAAGTGAGCATGGCAATCGCCTGGAACGGTCGCATCTTCAATGCTCAAATGCTCGAGAACCAACCTTTCAAGATCTTGTGGGACGGTCGAGTTATTGACTCAGGTGGCATGGTTGTTGTCGCGGATGCGCCCAATGTGGAGAACGCGCGTCGATTCGTCGAATTCGCCGCTCGTTCTGAGTCGCAAGCAGGCGTCGCGTCCTACATTGCGTATTCACCCGTTCGCAAATCTGCGTATGACCTTGTTGACAAGCATGCGGAAACAGGCGAACCGATGAAACCGCATTTACCCACAAATCCCGATCATGGTGGTCGCCAACTCACGCTGGAGACGGACTTCTGGCTCGACCGTCGAGACGAGCTCGTCGAGCGGTTCGCAGCTTGGCTTAACCGATAGTTCACGACAGATAACGAAGCGTTCGCATGGGTGCGTTCAAAGCGAGTTGGCTGGCGTTACCACTCGTTGGGTTCATCATCGTCACGTTACTCGTGCCGATCTTCTCCCTCATCCGACTCAGCGTCTATGACAGCACGGTTGCGGATGCTTTGCCGAAGACGGCGGAGGCGCTGCAAGCTTGGCCGGGAACCGAAATCCCACCGATCACGACCTATGAGATTCTCGGGGAGGAGCTAACGACAGCGCGGGAAACCCGTGAACTCGGCAGAATCGCCTCCCGCGTTAATCGAGTCTTGAGCGGCTCAAGGTCGTTGATCTCGAAAACGGCGCGTCGTCTCGCGCGTGAGGAAGCACCCGACGTACGCTCGGCGTTCATTGCGATCGATGAAGACTGGAGCCAGCTAGAAATCTGGCATGCGCTTCAACAGGCGACAACGACATTTACCAGTCGCAATTTCCTTCAAGCCATCGACTTACGACTCATGCCGGACGGTTCGATTGAGCAGATGCCTGAAACGCAGCGGGTTTACGTTACGTTATTCATTCGCACGCTTAGCGTCAGCATTGCGGTAACGCTGTTGTGTTTTCTCATCGGATACCCGATGGCTTACGCCATGGCACACGCCGGACCAGGATGGGCACGCTTGTTGCTCGTACTCGTCCTCATTCCATTCTGGACGTCGCTGCTTGTTCGGACCACTTCGTGGATTGTGATCCTGCAGCAACAAGGCGTACTAAACGACATCTTCGTATTTCTCGGACTGGTCGGTGACGACAACCGTCTGACCATGGTTCACAACATGACGGGGACACTCGTCGCGATGACGCAGGTGCTCTTACCGTTCATGATCCTGCCACTCTACTCGGTCATGACCAACATCCCACGCGACTTGACGAAAGCGGCGAGTTCACTTGGTGCAAATCCGTACCAAGCGTTCGTGCGAGTTTACTTGCCTAATTCACTTCCAGGCGTCGCTGCTGGTGGACTGCTTGTTTTCATTCTCTCGATTGGTTACTACATCACTCCGGCTCTAGTCGGTGGATCGAAAGGTCAACTCATTTCAAACCTGATCGCTTATCACCTGCAAACGTCCCTGAACTGGGGTCTTGCGGCGGCGCTCTCGGTGATCCTTCTAGCTGGTGTGATCTTGCTCTACATCGTGTACGACCGATTCATTGGTATCGACCGGATGAAACTCGGATGAACATGATGGGTTGGCGCACGCTCAAGGGTGCCATCGGCATTTTCACCGCGTTCGGGTTCCTGTTCCTCATCGGACCGCTCTTCGTAATCGTGCCGTTGAGTTTCAACGCGGAGCCTTATTTCACGTTTCGTCCTGAGATGCTCATGCTCGACCCGGAAGCGTTTTCGCTGCGTTGGTATGAGACGTTATTCAATGACGAGGAGTGGCATCGCGCGTTGTTCAACAGTTTCTTTATCGGAATATGCGCAACGATCCTGGCGACGACCCTTGGCACACTGGCGGCTATTTCGCTCAACCACGCTAATTTCCCAGCGCGGCGTACCGTGATGGCGCTGTTGATCTCGCCGATGGTAACGCCCATCGTGATCGTAGGCGTCAGTGTCTTCTTCTTCTATTCGCTGCCCTTTATCGGTCTTTCCCAGACCTATCTAGGGATCATCCTCTCGCATGCGATGCTTGGTGCACCGTTCGTGGTGATCACTGTGACCGCGACACTCGCGGGTTTCAATCAAACGCTCATGCATGCAGCGTCGAGTCTCGGCGCGAACGCGTGGACTCGCTTTCGACGCGTTCAACTCCCGCTCATTTCACCCGGCGTGATCACTGGCGGACTTTTTGCCTTCGCCACCTCGTTCGATGAAGTGGTCGTCGTGCTCTTCATGGGTGGGTTGGAGCAACGCACCCTACCCCGCCAAATGTGGAGTGGGATTCGTGAAGAAATCAATCCGACGATTCTCGCCGTCGCAACGCTATTGATCATCTTCGCAGTGCTTGTGTTGTTTACGGTTGAGTGGTTGCGAGCACGGACTGCCAAGCAACTTCAACCGCAGTAAAACGACTATCTAACAAGCCGCTTTACATCCCGTAAATCGCGCCTACAATCAAGCTCGGAACTTAAATCAGGGTAAGTTGTGAAGGTTCTTGGTTACGTTTTTTGTGCACTAGCAGTCGTCATCGGCGCATTGATGGTGCTCGACCAACTCTTTCTGGAGGCGGCTCACCAAATCTGGGACATCCTCAACTATGTGAATTGCGCTGCGCTCGCACTCTGTGTGATTCTTGGGATCCGGCATCATGTGACTGAAGGAACCGATGCCATCGCACCAGGTGTCTTGCTCAGTCTCTTCGCGTTTCTCGTGTATACGGAAACGTGGGTCGCGTACATGGCGGAAACTCAGTTACCGACGCTGCAGTGGATGTGGGTCGATGCGATCGCCGTCATTGCTCTCGCACGTGTAGGCACACGTCTCATCTCGAAGGAATAACATTCGGCGAGTACTTCGATCGGCAGATTTGCCGACGATTTTGCTGAATACTTAAAACTCGTGTCAAATTGCGCTCCCGGTTTAGACCATATGAGCGTATTTCAATCCCATAGCGGGTGTTCAGTGCTCGGTCCGGTGAATTGCGAGTTGCGATATCTTCAACGCTCCTAGAGGGTGAGTGACGACGATGAGTGTGCGTTCGAAGCTACTGTTCTGCTACACACTAGCTGTTGTTATTGCACTCACAACGTCTGTGGTAGCTCTGCTATTTGTTCATCCGATGTTGGTGGTCGGTCCTCTTTCAGTCATGCTCGGTTACGTATTTCTCACCGCTTATCTTGGCTTTCCGAAACGTTCGATTCCAAGAGATCGGATACCTGAGAATCGAAATGAAAACAAAAGTACGAGACCTACTTGAGAAACTACTCAAAGACCCGTTAAAACGTCTTTGCAGGAAACGCGGACTAAGTTCCGCAGGATCGAGGGAAGAGCTTCTTAAGCGATTGGTATACCACTACCATGGTGACTTACCAGCTGTCATATCTGACCTTCGAAGAGACGATTTGATATGGATTGCTTGGTATCTCTCCTCGACGATTGAATTTCCTAGAAATTTAGGATCCCTAAGAGTCGCGGAACTCCGAAGAGTTTATTTTTCTGTGCTCGAAATTCCAGATGAAGACCCTGACGATCTCGTGAAAACGTCAAAGGACGAAACTCATGATGAGATCGATCAATCAGTCACGACAAAAGATCGGGACTTCGAAATCAGGTTTTTTGCGAATATAAGCGACGAAGATCATCCCATATTGGATTTCACTACAGAGAGTCTCGTAGAGAGGGCAAGTTACTCTGACTCTGTGACAATCGTTTCTGCGTACTACGCATCGAGTGTCGTAGAGAGGATAGCAAGGGCATGTAAAGGGAGCGTCAAGATCGTTCTCAATGGTTTAGGCGGACGAAGACTGGACATTCAACTTCAACAGCTAGAAGAACTACGCGATCGTTTGTCAGAGACGAGTGAGTCCGTCAGCATCAAGTTGGCGTTTGCGAAAGGGATATTTCATCCAAAGTTGTATATGTTTGACAACAAGGAAGTGTGGATTGGATCCGCAAATGCGACTAACGCTGGACTAAACGGTAAGAATGAAGAAATACTAACTCGCACCTCGCCCATTCCGCAGTCGGTATTAAGCTACTCTCGATCCCTTTGGTCTCGTGCAAAAACACTTGAAGAGTGTCACAACGTAGTCAATTCACTCATAGGATTTTTCCGAACGGGACTGCTCTACTACAAACCCTACATGCAACTGCAATTGACCGTGAATCCGTTTCAGCGACGAATTAGGGAGCTACCTGAGCACGATCGCCAGAAACTAACTTTGCTTGATTCGCCAGATGTCACCAACGAATCCGGCGTCGGTGCATTCAATATTGGAAACGTATTCAGAAGAATGAACCCAGATACGACGTTAATGTCGCGCGCAACGCGACGCAGTGTGCAACTTCGGAGCAAGGGAGTCGAGACCTGTTATGGATATTGGGTTGCGGAACCATTGATCCCAATCGTCGACGAAAAACTAAGAGTAGCGTCAGCAGAGAAACGAGATCAGCTAAGAACCTTTCACGATTGGATGAATAGAGAACGCAATACAGTCAAACGAGCGTACAGGAGGTACTTAAAAGACGTTCGTCAGCTTCTCGAAAACGAAGACGTCGATTGGAAACGTGCAAACTGGCAACCTTCGTTGTTCTCCGATACCGACTTTGTTTCCAATCGATTAGATCGGTTAATTGCAGACCTCGACACCAGTTCGAAGCTTGACAAACTATGTCAAGCGTTCGTTCATAGTGAAGTTCCCGAAATCTGGGAAGACCTTGAAGCTAGTAACTCATTCATGGATAGTTTCTTCGACTCACTCTCAATCGCCTTCGCTGGTGAACGATGGACCGGTACCGCGAAACTAATCTTCGAATCGCTGGAACTGTGGGAAGGAACCTCGAATGAAATTCGTGAGAGTTTAGAACGAGAACTGACGATCGGGGATGGGGATTGGTACGAGCAATTTAGCTCGTAGACGTAACCACTTAATTAGTAGCAAATGGGCGATTTTCTATGGACGCAAGCGAGGTTTTGTTTTCGTTGTGGGACATTCCGCCCGAGCGTCTGCCATTGAACGGACGTATATCGCACATGTGATACGAACTTGAAGATGATCCGTGTAGACGCAGGTTTCTTGATCAGTGTCAGCAAGCGTCACTGCATAATTCAGCGCCTGTCAAGTCCGGAAACGGACGCTATACCGTCCACATCTCCGAGGGGTCCGTGACCGACATTCAGAAATTGGCCGAATCGGTCGATTCACTTAAAGATAGCTTCGAAGACCATCGCTATATCTGCAGTAACCAGATCGCGACCGCAGTCTATCTCGCATACCATCTACGTAAACCCGTCCTCATCGAAGGTCCTCCTGGCGTTGGCAAGACGGAACTCGCCAAGACGACGGCCGAGATGTTCGCGCTACCGCTGATACGACTACAGTGCTACGAGGGTTTAGACGAAGCGAAAGCCATCTATGAATGGAAGTACGGAAAGCAGCTGCTTTACACGCAAGTCCTGAAAGAAACCTTGGATGAGGTCCTCCAAGGTGCAACGGGTTTCCGCGAGTCCGTCAATCGCCTGCACGAATTCGGCGATATCTTCTTCTCGGAAGAGTTTATGGAGCCGAGACCACTCCTTAAAGCGCTCCAGGAGGAGGATGGCTGCGTCCTGCTGATCGACGAAGTCGATAAGTCAGATCACGAGTTTGAGTCGCTCTTGCTCGAGATTCTGTCGGATTTCCAGGTCTCCATTCCAGAGATCGGAACCGTCAAGGCGCGAGCTGAACCTCCTATGGTTTTCCTGACGAGTAACAACACGCGTGAGATCTCGGATGCACTGAAGCGTCGTTGTCTTCATCTCTACATTCCGTTTCCTGACGTCGATCTTGAACAGAAGATCATTCACGCACGCGTACCTGAAATCCCGCCGCAGTTAAGAACGCAACTGGTCACGTTCATTCAAGAGTTGCGGGACATGGATCTCAAGAAAGTACCGGCGATTAGCGAGACCATCGATTGGGCGCGAACTCTGCTACTCTTACACACTGAATCACTCGATCCCGAGCTGGTGCGAGAGACGTTGAACGTGATCCTTAAGTTCCAAGAAGATATCGACAACATCGATCACGAAATCTCAACGCTCACGCAGAAGGCTATCTCGGCGAACTGATCGATTAGGCGATGGACAAGACGCTTACGAGCTTCATCGCCACGCTACGAAATGCAGACGTTCGCATTTCGCCGGCGGAAACCCTTGACGCGCTCAACGCGGTCGAACTGACCGGCTATCGCGACCGCGAATTCCTTAAGAACACCCTCGCACTCGTCTTGCCGAAGACCGCGGACGAGAAAGACACCTACGACACTACCTTCGAGCAGTTTTTCAAGTTCGCTGAGGTATCGGGCGAGACCACGAGCTCGATATCGATCGATGACGAAGAAGGTGAAGGCGACGGCGAAGGACAAGGTCAGGGAGACGGTCAAGGCGGTAGTGCAGGACAGACCAATCCCAGTAACTCCAAACGCAAGAGTCGTCCCCGATTCAGCGCGGCCGGTGACGACGAAGACAAGGAGAAAGAAGAGGATTTAGGCGACGGTGAGATGTCCAATCCCGTCTCCTCGTTGGGCAAGTTACTCATGCAGGACAGCCGCGTTGAGCTGAGCGTGCAGATGGCGGATGCGGCAAAGGAAGTCAATCTCGACGAGATCCAGGTCTTCACGCAGAAAGGACTGTACACCCGCCGCATCATGGACCAGATGGGTCTCGCCGACCTCTTAAAAGAAATCTCTGCATTGAAACAGAGTTTCAACATGCCTGATCGTCGGCTCGCGCAAGAACTGAAGAGACGCCAAGACTTCCTGCGTGAGCAAGTTCGCGACTACGTCGAACGACAGTTTCTACTCCATGCGGACGCGACAGGCATGCGCCTTCGCGAAGAACTGCTGCGGAAGATCAAACTATCCAATGTCGAGCACCGCAACTTCCGCTTGATCCAGGAAATCGTCTATCGGATGGCGAAGAAGCTGGTGACGATGCACTCGCAGCGCAAGAAGGTATTCAAGCGCGGTACCCTGAACGTGCCACGAACGTTGCGTCGCAACATGAGCTACGACGGTCACATTTTCGATCTGCAGTGGAAGTCAGTGAAGGTCGATCGACCGAAGGTTTTCGCTGTGTGCGACGTCAGTGGGTCGGTCTCCAACTACGCTCGATTCATGCTGATGTTCCTGTATGCGCTTGAAGAGGTCATGCCGAAAGTGCGTTCCTTTGCATTCTCCTCGGACCTAGCAGAGGTCACCGAGCTCTTCGAACGCAACAAGATTGAAGACGCAATTTCGAAGACGTTGCGGGATTTCGGCGGCGGTTCGACCGACTACGGCCAGGCACTCGTCGACTTCAAGAAGAAATGTCTTGATGATGTGGATAACCGAACGACCATAATCATCCTTGGGGATGCGCGGAATAACTATGGCGATTGCAAGCAAGACATCTTGCAAGAGATCTACCAGCGAAGCAAACGCGTCATCTGGTTGAATCCAGAACCACGTAATACCTGGAACACGGGGGACGCCGAGATGCGCAAGTACACGCCGTACGTGCATCAAGCTGAAGAATGCAACTCGCTCATGCACCTAGAGCGGACCGTCGGCAACCTCCTCAAGTCTGTTCAGTGAGACTTCGTCGTGGCTGAAGCAAGTAACGAATCCGTCGCGAATGTCATTCCGGGATCCGGGCGACAGTTAATCAAATACGGCGTCTATGCGGTCGTTGGGTTCATTGTGTTGCTGTTCCTGCTTGGGCAGGTCAATCAATGCACGGGCATGCGAAGTTCATCCATCGGTGCGGTCGATGCTGCTAGCGGCACGATTACGCTAAATCTCGCACAAGAACCACCGCAACTCGACTCCACGAAAGCGACCGACCAAGTCTCCGGCATGGTGCTTGGACACGTTATGGAAGGACTGTTACGGTACGACGCCGACGACAACCTGATCTCAGGTGTCGCTGAATCATGGTCGGTCACGGATACGGAAGCGAACTTCAAGCTGAAGCAGGACTTGCTGTGGAGTAACGGCACGCCGATTACCGCGCATGACTTCGTGTTCGCGTGGCGGAAAGCGGTCGATCCGTCGACTGCTTCACAATACGCGTTCATCCTGTTCTTCATTGAGAACGCCCGTGAGATCACCAGCGGTGATATGCCCGTTGAATCACTAGGCGTTACGGCGGTCGACGACTACACGTTACATGTGAAACTGATTGAACCGACGCCGTTCTTCCTGTCATTGACCGCATTTCCAACCTACTTCCCAATTAATCAAGCGTTTTACGAATCAAGAGACGGTCGTTACGGGGCGAATGCCGAAGACTTGATCTACAACGGGCCGTTCACCATTTCGAGCTGGGTTCATAACGCCAACGTCCGTCTCGAAAAGAACCAAAACTACTGGAACAAAGAAGCCGTCCATCTGAACGTGATCGACTTCGCGTACATCCTGAGCGACGCGAACGCAATCATCAACCTGTTCGAGAGCGGCGACATCGCGCAAGCGGGACTCAACGTCGAGCTGGTCGATCGGGCGTTGCGCAACCGTTGGGACATTCGTCAGCATGTGGATGGTTCGGTGTTCTTTATGGAAATCAACTATCGTGAAGGTCGATTGACGCGCAACTACAACCTACGCAAAGCGTTGCAGTACGTGAACGACCCGTCGGAGTTGGTCAACAAAGTCATCAAACTACCTGGCAATTTACCTGGCGAATCGATCTTCCCTGTCTGGTTGAAAGGTGTGAACGGCAAGTTTCGTGAGGAGTTTCCTGCGAAACCGTTGATGACGAACCATGACAAGGCACGTGAGCACTATGCGTTAGCGCTTGAAGAACTCGGTCTCGACAAGATCACGCTGGTGATGCTGAGCGGCGACAACCCCTCGGCGAACAAACAGAGCGAGTACTACCAAAGCAAATACGCCAAGGTCCTGGGTTTAGAACTCAAACTCGACCGTCAGATCTTCAAGCAACGCCTGCAAAAAATGACCGACGGCGATTTCGATCTGGTCTTGGCGGGTTGGGGTCCGGATTACGCAGACGCACTTACGTTCGGTGATCTGTTCACGTCTTGGAACGAGAACAACCGCGGTCGGTACAACAACCCCGAAGTCGATCGCCAAGTCGATATTGCGAAGAACTCGAGCGATCCAGCCGTGCGGATGGCAGCGTTTGCGCGTGTGCAGGACATCTTGAACGAAGACGTTGCGATTCTGATGAACTACGAACGCGGCAGTCTGTACGTCGTTCACGATCAGTTGAAGAACGTGGCGCGACGTAGTGTTGGACCCGATCCAGACTATGCGTTCTCGTACATCGTGGACGAGGAGTCGTAACGCGTGCTTTGGTACACGACGAAGCGACTCATCCAAGGGATCATCACGGTCTGGTTCATCGCGACTGCGACGTTCTGGGCGATGCACGAAGTACCGGGCGATCCATTCGTCGGCGAGAAAGCCGTATCACCCGAAGTCGAAGCAAATCTCAAGGCACGGTGGGGGCTCGACAAGCCGCCCCTAGAGCAGTACTGGATCTTCATGACCAACATGGTGCAAGGTGACTTCGGCATCTCTTTCGCTCAGGAAAGTCGAAGCGTCAATGACATCATCCTCGAACGATTCCCGGTATCTGCCATCCTAGGCATCCTAGCGATTGTGTTCGCTGGACTCGGAGGGGTGCTTTACGGCGCATTGACTGCGCTCTACCGGAACCAGTGGCCGGACGTTCTCATCATTCTGTTGGTGATCATCGGGATTTCGGTGCCCAGCTTCGTGTTCGCGTCGGTCGGTCAGCTGATTCTCGTCATCATCAATCAGATCGTCGGGTTTACGTTGTTACCGGTCGCGGGTTGGGGAGACATATCCCACATGCTGGTGCCAGCGCTTGTACTCGGGTTAGGGACGATGGCGTTCCTGACGCGCTTGATGCGTTCGTCCATGCTTGAGATCGTGAGCGCCGACTTCATTCGAACCGCACGATCAAAAGGTGTACCGGCCGCACAGGTGTTCTCGCGACACCAGTTGCGAAATGCCGTACTACCCGTCATTACGGTCCTAGGTCCATCCGTCGCGTCGATCACGACGGGTGGCTTTGTCGTTGAGAACATCTTCGGCATTCCAGGACTCGGTCAGTCGTTCGTCCTTGCTGTACAACAGAGTGACTACGGCGTCATCATGGGGACGACGGTGTTTTATGGTGCGTTTCTTGTACTGATGGTGATCATCGTCGACCTGCTCTATGCCTGGATCGACCCAAGGGTACGTCTCGAATGAGTGATATCGGTACGTACTCGTTTAAACGCGCACAAGTCGATCTTGATCGTGAAGAGATCAGTCGACCATCGCTTTCGTATTGGCAAGACGCATGGATGCGGATACGAACGAATCGAAGGACGCTTGCCAGCCTATGCGTTGTGGTCTTTATGGTGCTGGTGGCAGCATTCGGTCCGATGCTGTGGCATTTCGACTTCGATACACAAGACCTGAACCAAACGTCGAAACCGCCCTGGGCAAGTCGGGAGATGACGGTCATCGAACCGTACACGCCGTGGGTCGACCGACCAGCTGTTGAACAGTGGAGCGAAACTGGAGCGCCAGCGAACATTCAAGCCGTCGGGTTCCCGTCAATCGAATTCGTACGATTGACGTGGTCGCCAGTTGAAGGTGCGACACGTTATACCGTCTATCGAACGATCGTTGATCCAGAAGGTGGACCACTTGGTCTTCCGTTAGGCACGGTGATCGGTGAAAGCGAAAACTCGTACGAAGATCGAATTGATTTAGAGCAAGATCGCTACTGGTATTCGGTCGAAGCAACGTTCTCGGACGGGTCGACCGCATCGAGCACCGTACCGATCGACGTCGCCGCCGCGACGACGCTCGCGGGGGCGATCGAGAGTCAATGGGTTGAACCAGACTCAGACCTACAGCCAGGCGACACGCTAAAAACCCCATGGCATCCGCTAGGAACGGACTACCTCGGTCGCGACATGCTCGCACGTCTGATGAAAGGTGCGCAGATTTCACTGTTTATCGGCATCGTTGCGCCGTTACTGTTCATTCTGCTTGGCGTGGTCTATGGCAGCTTTGCTGGATTCCTAGGTGGCAAGACGGACTCGCTGTTGATGCGATTCGCAGATTTCGTTGTTGCCCTGCCCTTCCTGCTGTTCATGATCCTGTTTAAGTTGGTGTTTGGGATCGGTGCAGGTGAAAGCGGCATTCTGCCGATGCTGGTAGCACTGGTACTGCTGAGTTGGCCGGCTGCTGCACGATTAGTCCGTGGGCAAATCCTGCAGATTCGGGAAGAGGGGTACATCGACGCGTCGAGGTTACTCGGCACGAAGACGCCGCGCTTGATCCTGCGGCACATGATCCCCAACACGATGGGGGTCATCCTCGTGACGTTTACGTTTGCGGTACCATCCACGATCTTCACCGAGGCATTCCTGTCGTTCATCGGCATGGGCGTGGAGCCGCCGATACCTTCGTGGGGAAGCATGTGCAACGACGGTCGTAAGACCATGGAAACCACCCCGCACGAACTGATCTTCCCAGCGATCTTCATCAGTATCACCGTGCTCGCGTTCAACATTCTCGGCGACGGGTTGCGTGATGCGCTTGATGCGCGCATGCGCTCTACGGAGTAATCAGAGTGGCACTACTCGAAGTCAAGAACCTACATGTGGAGTTCACGACGTACGGCGGGATTGTTCATGCGGTTCGCGGTGTCGACTTCAGCGTTGATGAAGGCGAAACGCTCGCGATCGTCGGCGAATCGGGCTGCGGCAAGTCCGTCACGGTGCAGAGCATCATGGGATTAATCCCAATGCCGCCAGGACGCATCACGCAAGGCACCGCACACCTGCGCGGACACGACATCATTCAGAGCAAGGTCATCGACGGCAAGGACATCAGGGGCAACTTCGTCGGGATGATCTTTCAAGATCCTATGTCGTCACTCAATCCGACCATGACGATCGGTGCGCAGATCGCGGAACCCCTCGAAGTACATCGAGGTCACTCTCACAGGGAAGCCATGCGTCGAGCGACTGAACTCCTCGACATGGTCCAGATTCCGGAAGCCGCCAAGCGAGCGAAACAGTATCCGTTTGAATTCTCAGGCGGTATGTTGCAACGCTCGATGATCGCGATGGCGATCGCGTGTGAACCGCTGGTGTTGATCGCAGACGAACCGTCGACCGCGCTCGACGTGACGATCCAGGCGCAGATCCTTGATCTCGTCAAATCCATACAGAAAGAAACGGGGATGGCGATCATCCTGATCACCCACGATCTCGGCGTAGTGGCACGCCTTGCCGACACTGTCAGCGTGATGTACGCAGGTGAGGTCATGGAAGCGGGTAGCGTTGACGACGTGTTCTATCGATCGGCACACCCGTACACGTTGGGTTTGAAAGAAGCGATGCCGACGAACCAGACCGGTCGCTCGCGGCAACTCAAACCGATCGACGGGTCACCGCCGGACCTGTTCTCACCACCGACTGGCTGCTCCTACGCGGCGCGTTGTCCTCACACGATGGAAATCTGTCTAGAGAACAATCCGAATGCATTCCCAATGCAAGACGGCCATCAAGCCAAGTGCTGGTTACACCACGAAGAATGTGACGTCAATGCGGAGGAGCTGCACCAAGCATGACCGCACCTCTGCTCAAGACAGAAAACCTCACCAAGCACTTCAAGTTAGGTGCGAATGTACTCGTACAGGCGGTCGATGACATCTCTTTAGAGATCGCACCACGGGAAATACTCGGGCTAGTTGGCGAAAGCGGTAGCGGCAAATCCACGTTCGGCAAAACCGTCATCGGGCTACACGAAAAAACGAGCGGCACCGTGACGTTTAACGGGGAGGAGATGCCTGACAGCTATCAGGCGGCGGATTTCCAGCGCTTCGCCGACAAGATGCAGATGATCTTTCAGGATCCGTACTCGTCGTTGAATCCACGCATGACCGTTGGTGAGATCATCGGCGAAGGTCTATATCTGCACTCCGACCTCAAACGAGCTGAAGTTAACGAGCAGGTGGCAGATTGGTTGCGGAAGGTCGGCTTAAACGCGGACCATATGTCACGCTACCCGCACGAGTTCTCGGGGGGACAAAGGCAACGCATAGGTATTGCGCGAGCCTTGATTCTCAATCCTGAGTTTGTCGTCTGCGATGAGCCGATCTCCGCCCTTGATGTCTCTGTTCAAGCGCAAGTGGTCAATCTACTCGGCGAGCTGAAAGACTCGATGGGATTGACGTTGTTGTTCATTGCCCACGACTTATCCATGGTCCGCTATGTATCTGACCGCATCGCGGTCATGTACTTAGGGTCGATGATTGAGATCGGACGGTCTGACGACGTTTTTTTCGATCCGCAACATCCTTACACGCAGCTGCTCATCGGCTCGAACCCCGAACCTGACCCTAATCACGAGCGAACCCGTGCGGCCGTTTCGATACCTGGCGAGATTCCTTCGCCTGTGAATATTCCTCCTGGTTGTCGTTTCGCATCTCGTTGTCCTAAGGTAATGGATGTTTGCAGAGAGCAGACGCCGAGTCTTATACCGTTAGTGGACATTGGCGTTGATCACCACGTCGCATGTCACTTGTTTAACGAAACTTAACCAGCTTCTTTGTAATGAACCAAATGTTCAGGCTTGTTTGGACTCGCCTGGTTTTCCATGCTAACCGAGCTCGGTGACGCGCGTCGCACGCTAAGTGTCACTTTGAACAACGACTTTTGTTTCTCAAGCTAACTTACCCGCACCTCAAATCGCGGCTGCGACCCTCAAGTGTGTGCCGTTCCGCGTGCAGAGCAAGTAACTCGTCAACTTCTACCTCAATCGTATGTGTCGCAAGCGACGAGCGCCATCGCGCAAGACATCCCGCGACGGATTGTTGACGTCCGCGCTCAAAGCAACGATGTTGTCCTGCGTGATGGTGGTGTTTCCTTCACTATTGGCAGGTCTCTAACACAGATATCAGTACCAGAGGGAGACGCCCTTCTAGCCTCTACACATCACTTTCGGCTATTGCTCTGGTTCATGGCAACATCGAAAGAAGTGACGAAGATCAGCCGAAATTCGAGATGGTACAAACGCTTTTGCGCCAAGTTATCCGAGGTGGTTTCATAGTCGAGTTTCTTGCGATAGCGCGTATTGATTTTGTGCTCGACTTTGGAGAGCTCGTCCCGTTCGACGCGGTCAAGGGGTTCACTTTTAGGCTGCTAGCGTCGCGTTTTGGTGATTCGATCCCATAGTGGAGGTTGAAGGGGACGTTACTCTATTTTCGCGCGCTCCCTCGGTTTTGGTGGTGAGTAAGTGGCTCATGACATTCGTGGACGACATCACCTGTTTCTTGGTCTGTGATGATTTTGTGGTACTCGTTTTGATACTTATCGATTACGCGAAGCTCATCACGCATTCGTTCGTCAGCTCGTGAATAAGTTGGCCTATTTAGGAGTTGCTTGCGGGGGTTTCGTCTACTTGAGTAGTTCTGGTCGTGGACATCGTAGCTGAAATAGTCCTTCAATGCTGGAATATCTTCAACTAAGAATACCTCCACATGCTTGTAAATAGAACCACACTGCGGGCATGGGATGTCGTCCGGTTTCTCGGACCACTCGGAAGGGAGTTCAAGACTACAGTTACCGCAGAGCACTGAACGCGATTGTTCGTAAGCCGACATTGGTTAGCGTCAACAAATGGATGAAGATTCAATCTTAACAATGTCGTCGTGGGCTCATTGAACATTTATATCTACTCCTTAATCCCCGCTTTATATCGTCGATTGATGGTTCACGCTACATACGTGCTCCACGTTCGCTAATACAACTCGGACTTTCGAGCACCTACGCGTTTAATTTCCGTTGTTCTAATAAGACGCATCGCGAACAAGCATGGTTTTGCAGAACGTGTTTACTCAAACGCGCATCACGGTCTGGCTGTGCCTCACAGGCGAGAGTCGCCATTGAATTGTGAGGCATTGTGTGTCGGTAGGGTCCACGTCTCCAGCGAATTCGATGTCGCTTATAAGCCCATGTCGGTGAGGTCTAATAGCGTTCGCGAAATGGGCGTTATAGGGTCACGCGATATACCCCATTTGTTCGCGCAAAGCACATTAACGTGATGAACGAAGCCTAAAGATGTCCTTGAAGGGGCGTTCTTCAGCACAAACTCCTCCGCAAAACGATGAATTCAGAAGCTACCGTTCTCTATCTGAAACTATGTTAGAGACGCGATGTGAAGTTGGAAATACTGATATCTCGAAGTTAAGGCTTAAGAAAACAACGGTCCTGGTGTCTCACCTAATATCCAACGGACTACAGGAGAGTTCTCATGACTAGCTCAGATAACTTCAAGGATCAGGCTCGCATAAATAAGGTACGTGAAGTGCTTTGGCGTAGGTCGACCAATGGTGCTTCCGTTATGGTTGGGAGCGGATTCAGCAAAAACGCGCAAGCTAGACTACGAAGCACATTTCAGATGCCGAATTGGATGCAATTAGCAGCAGAAATGCGACTTGAGCTACATACTACTCAAGGGCAGGAAGGTGAATCAGGAAGTCATAGTGCAATAGATCCGTTGAAAATTGCTCAAGACTACTGCAATGAATTCGGTAGAGCAGAGTTACACAGGTTTTTGCGACAGCGAATTTGCGACGACGAGGTAGAACCTAGCCAGTTTCATGTTCGCCTCCTTGAACTGCCTTGGAGCGACGTATTTACTACTAACTGGGACACATTGCTTGAACGAACGGCACGACATGTAGTGACTCCTAATTACGGAGTAGTGAAAGTCCCCGACGAGATTCCGCTAGTACCAAAACCGCGCATCGTAAAACTCCATGGTTCTTTACCTGCAAACTTTCCCCTTGTAGCAACCGCCTCGGACTATGAAGAGTACCCAGATAAGTCGGCCGTATTTGTAAATACCGTACAACAAGCGATGATGGAGTCGGTGTTATTGTTGATTGGTTTTTCTGGAACAGATCCGAATTTCATAAGGTGGACTGATTGGGTTAGAGAGAGACTTGGCGAGTCTGCCCCAAAAATCTATATCGCTGGGTGGTTGAACCTTGACGAAACGGAAAGGCGAAAGTTTGAGGACCGCCAAATTATGCCAATCGACCTTGCACTGCATCCAAGAAGCGAGGAATGGCAAACAAATCAGCGGAAGCACGAATTTGCGTCGGATTGGATCTTGAGTTCGTTGCTAGCCGGACAGCCCTATCCGAAGGAAGAGTGGCCCAAAGTGTTGACTCCACCGTCTGAATTTCAAGAGTATTTGGAACCAATAGACAGGAGCGCATGGAACGCTCCTAAAGGAGCGATTGAGATCGTCGTAAATGCGTATGACGAGCAGATAAGCGAAGCCGATGTCTTGGAAGCGGTCGCAAATTGGAAGCACAACCGCGAACTGTATCCTGGTTGGTTAACTTTGCCGGAGCGAACACGTCAGGATTTATTAAGTACTGCGTCACTTGAATACCGTAGCGATCTATTGCGTACGGATCTAGAGAATGACATACTCGATTCAACTAAGGGTTACTCTCTGCGAACACAATTAGATGTCCTTCATGAAATCGTCTGGCGACGGGAGGTACGACTTGAACCACTAGGGGATTCGTTGACTATAGCTATCGAGGACATTTTGTGCCGGATCACGTCGCTCTCGGAGGAAGAGCAAAAAGATGAAACTCTGAGAAGCTTGACGATTCCTGTCGCTCTAGCGCTTGTAACCCAAAAACGACTGAACTTCGATATGGAAGGCTTCCATAAATCGGTTGAATGGACAGAATCTATGACCTCAATTGATATCGAATCGAGTCATCGGATTCGTTATGAGAAATGCCTCATGGCACTATATATGCTTGATCGGGAGGAATTGCCGAAGCTCCTTGATGAGTGGGACGTCCGAAGCGGAGACCCTATTTGGAAAGTACGTAAAGCTGGATTGTTATTTGAAAGTAGCCATCGCCGGGAAGAAGCGCAACCGCTTATACGGGAGGCGATAGCCGACTTCCGCGATGCTAAGCGCGACGACTCCGAAATTTCGATCTTATCTCGAGAGGCATCGGCTATATACATAGCAAATGCGATGGATAGTTCAATCTTAGGCGGTAGAAACAATCCACTATCCTCTTCAAGCAGATCGCGGGACTTAGCTCGCGTTAATTGCGACCCAGAGAGCGATATCCGAATATTGACAAACAATATTCAAGAATCTAAATTTATCGAGACCGAAAGCAAACCTGAGTTCGATCTAGGACGCGGTGCTGCTACTACGCTACACTTCCAATCGTCGGATATAGAAAGTCCGGTACGAACTCGGGCAAGAATCGCCTTTCGCGTAATCAGAATGACGGAATTGGTTGGTCTTCCATCGTTGGTGGGGGCGAGAGGACGCTTAGCAAACTACATGCTCGGGAAAGCAAGTGAAGCCATTTCGAATGTTGGTGAGACGGAATTGGGGTTGCGCCTTATGCTGCGCGTTGCGTCGAGTAGTCTTGACGATATCTTGAAGAACTTGATGTCTAGACAGAAAATCGCGGTGCTGTCGGATGACATAGTGAAATCCCTTGTGGATTCATGTGAGAGATTAATCAGAAATCACCAGACAGGACGAATCGAAAGACCGAAAAATGCCCATATTTTCTCGGAGAGTGAACGTATTGACGTAGCTATAGAGTGCTTATCAAGGCTTGTTCTACGATTGGATGTCGAGTCCGTCGGTCGGACATTGCGTCTTGCGCTAGATTGTTATAGAGAAGGGTTACGTTATGCAGATATGCCAATCAGAATCGCCCTTCGAAATCTCTTCCTGAGGTCGTGGGAAGCGTTGCCGAATGACGCCTGCACGAATTACATGTTCGACTTGCTGAACGCGCCGATCGTGGGTTTGGATGGATTCGCCCTCGACTCTAACTTCATTATCGAACCGATCGAATTAATTGAGAAAAGGGACGTCAATCTACCGCCACGCGATACAGATAACGAAATGAGCTGGCTGCGTACCGTTGAGTACCTTATTCGAGGCCTCGCTGGGGGGAAGGAAACCCAATGGCGTACCGTGTTGCGCTTGATACATGTAGCCGAAGCGGGCTGCCTTTTGGATGCTGAGAAGGACAGAATCGCATCAACTATTTGGCCGCTAACGGACGGTCAGAGAAAGTCACCCATCGGCGAGGAGAATTTCAGGCCCTGGGTGTATTTTCGCTTACCTAAGCCAACCTCCGGCGTTGCGTCGCGATGGTTTCGAGAAAAGTGGTTACTGCGTGACAATGACGAGAAGGATCCACAATGGCTGAACAACGCGTTATATGCACTTGGTGACACGATGGAACGATCAGAGTTTATGGATCTTGGTTTGGAATTCTCCGACGATGATAGGGCAGTAATTACGGATCGGATGGTTCGTTGGTCTAGACAAAGGGTACCAAAAAGTGTGATGCACTTCGATTTGAGCGGATCTTGGCATGAAACGACTTACAACGCAATTCGTGGCGTGTCATTTTTGCTCATGTATGTGCGAATCTCGGAGGATTTAGTACACGAATTACAGTCGAAGTGTGAATGGCTTCAAGAGTGTCGTTTTTCTCCACTAAATTTGATCGTGGATTTATCCAAATGCCAATCGAATCTACGCGAGAGCGCTGTTGCTGCGGTGCGTGAGGCACTTTTTGCGGATGATCCGGAGACAGTGAAAGGTGCCACTTCATCGCTTCTTTTTTGGTTACATTTCGCGAACCTCAATCGATTGCAAGAACCACCCGATGGATTGATACGAGAAATTGGTGCGATCGTCGAGATGCGCAGGACCGTCGAGCTGCAGAGTGTCCTATTGATCGTGGAGTGGATACTTGATAGTGATTGGAAAAGACAACAAGATTTATTGAATGGTCCGGTGATTCAAGGCTTAGAACGATTGCTCCCAATGCTACGGTACGAGGAATTAGAACAGAGTGACAGTACTTTAGACGTACCTCTTTTGCGAGCCCGCTGCATCGGGGTGGCGCGTGCGTTGAAGCGGTCTGGTCAAGAGCATGAGTGCATCACAGCTTGGATCGAAGAGGGTCTCTCAGATAAGCTACCTGAGACGCGTCAGTGGGCATGAGTATCCGACTACATTGATGTCTGATAGCACTCGAAATGCTTGCGTCGCTTGGTGCAAAGCAAAATCCCGATGAGGATGAGCACAGATCACATAGAGTCAGTGAAGAGATCCGCGGCATCTTCTTGAGCGGGACTATGCAACCGTCCCAATGTCGGATCGTCGCTTCACAAGGTTCGTAATCGTTGGCCAACGCTCGAATCCAACGTCCCTGTCGATATTCGAGGACGATCTGTTCCCGTAGCGCTTGCGGATAGCGGTTGGCCATGTAACACCTCTTCTTGCCAAAATGGATGGTAAAAGAGTGTATACATTTTCGTTAATACTTCAATCGACAGATTCAGAAATTCTTGAGTCTTCGTTGATATGGTTTGACTTACCAAAATGTTGAGTAAAATAACCTAGTACTTACCAAAGTCTTTTAGATGAAACTACAACAAGCAAAAAGTAGGGTCATTGTAAAAGTAAATTCTGAAATGAATTTAAAAGTGCGACAAGATAATTAGGTAATTACTTGAGCAGTTATTACTACATCGCAGAAGTATGTTCTAACGGACACCATACTACAAGCAATATACAACATCGCGAGTTAAGAAGCACCAACTGTCCCGAATGCGGTGAGCTAACGTTTACCCAATGTCAAAACTGTGGTGCTGACATTCGAGGTCATTACCATGTCGATGGAGTCATATCTTTCGAAAATTATGAACCACCTAGCTATTGTCATAGTTGCGGGTCTGCTTTCCCTTGGACTAAAACCGGATTTCGTAGAATACCTAAAAATATCGCGAATCAGCTGAAACAAATCATACCAAAATTCAAAATAAGTGGACTATGGTCTGCTATTGCCTCAAGTGCGATTATCGAGTGGGTAAAGAAACTTTTCGGTTTTTAAATTTTGATTTTTGATATTATATAAACCCTGCTTAATTTAATATAATTTGTCTCCGATGTAAAGACCCTAATATATTACCTGAGGAGTATTCCGAAGTCCGAAACAGCATTTTCACGGTCGAAGGCTAACCTTCGACCGTGAATAAAGCGCGGCAAGCGTATATGGCAATATTTTAAATGATAAGTACGGAAAAACACCGTGCCGCTCAGGCTACGCCTTCCCGGCATGGGGGACCTACCAACTTTAAACGACCGTCAGTTTCAGTGTCGTTTGACCGGTAGTTTCGGTGTCGCGTGACAGAGCACGACGACCAGATACGCCAACCCTTGCCGCAAAGAGATCGCGGTGGCGTCGCAGTGCACCAGCTGACGCGGTCTCTCAGCTGAGAAGTCACGCTGGACATCTTCTTGAATTCCGTCTGGTTGCTCAGGGGTTGGCGTTACCGCCAGGCGTAGTAGGCACGCCGGTTGATGCCGAATACCTGTGCCATCACCGTGATGCTAAATTTCAGACGAGCCTGATTCGCCTACATGAAGCGGTAGATGAGTCGCACCTCGGCTACCGTTCGTTGCGATGGGTCGCGAACCAGGCCGCTGCCTTTTCCAGGATCAGCTTGTCCTCCCGCAACTGCTGGTTCTCCTTGCGGAGCCGCTTCAGTTCGTCGGCTTCCGACTCGTCGAGTCGCGCACCGCCAGTCTCGCGTTCAATCCACTGTCGGATCATCGCTTCGCACGGTTCATAATCATTGGCAAGCGCACGAATGGAACGACCCTGATGAAATTCCAGGACGATCCGTTCCCGTAGCGCTTGCTGATAGCGGTTGGCCATGTAACATCTCTTCTTGCCAAAATGGATGGTAAAAGAGTGTGTATATTTTCGTTAATACCTCACCAAGTCTCATACGTACTTCTATTTCAAACGGTCAGCCGTTCTCCGCCCACCCCGAAGTTAGCTTAGTCGTATCTTGGAACTCAATTCGAGACTTACAATAGGCCTATCTAAAAAAAGATCGAGAGCATTCAGATGCCACGACCGAAAAAACTTCAGACAGTCATCATCGAGCACGTACATGAATCAATATTAGAATCTGGGAAAGTAATTATTAAAGATATTTTGGAAGATAAACTAAAAGAACAAGGGTTCGAAACGGAAGCATTTCCCATAGAAGATCTTATGTCACATTTATTATCTGGTAACGAGAACACGTTCTCTTGGGATGACGGTAATAAAACGAATAAAACTATACAATTGGATTTTACAGACAAGGACGTTGATCGGGCTTTATCAGAATTACAATGTCTACAAATTGACTATCAAGCCATAGTCTCTGAAAGTATGGCAAAGGCAACAGTTGACACTCTAAGGAAGTTGGAGAGAAATTTTGCCGAGGAAAAAGCTCTTGAGGAAATTGAATTCTTCGGCTTTAAGACTAGACTGCAATTGCAATGGGGTAGACCTTTGGACTTGTTTCGCATGCTATTGACTATGTCTTTAGAGATACATATGTGTGAACAAGAATCGCTTAACCGAAGTCGAGCGAAGAAAAAACAAACTCTACGGGACGCTCTAATTGGAATTCATGCTCGAGCTTGGCGGACCAGCAAATCCGTTTTGGTATTACTAGAAAATGGGTTGGCTGATGACGCCTATACTCGATGGCGTACACTTTATGAATTATGTATTACCGCGAATATACTCGCGGAATTTGGTGACGATATAGCTGAACGATATATTAATCATGAATCAATAGTTTACAAGCGGATTCTGGATAACTCGTCCTCTTGGGGCAATAAGTTCACAAATTACGAAAAGCGGCACATTGATGACGAGTACGAATTGGCTATTCAAAGGTACGGTAAGAGTTTCGCAAAACCCTATGGTTGGGCGTGTACCTTTGTCGATGATAAAGACCCAACATTTTCAGATCTTGAAAAGCACGTTGCGGGTAGGAGAATTTTGCCGTCATACAAGGAGTCTAGTCTACAAGTGCACGGTGGACGTGCGGGCCTGCATGGGCTTGGATCCAGTGAAGAATTGTTGGTTATAGGACATAGTAATAAAGGATTGGAAATACCCTTGATTAATTCGTCTCGAGATCTAGTCGAAATTACTACCATATTGCACGAAAACAGCCCCTCCAGGGATTTAGTCATACAATCGATTTTTTGGAGTTTACATAGTAAGATTGACTGGAACTGTCGAAGAATCGCAAGTCAGCTTTCGAGGGAAATCGAACTCGAAAGTTTGGATTGAAGGTTCTACTATAGTGTAGTAGAGAACCCAAGTTACTCTTCGAAGCATAACACTCGCTCTGATCAACGTTAAAAACAGAGTCAAAATACAAAGAAACTGGAGTGTTACCGAAAATGTACACACATTTTGAGTTTATACATTCATAGATTTAGCTCCTCGGGTTTGTATGCTCGCTCGAAGTCATTCGACGTACGACAACCGATGCTCGAATGCAAGCGATCGCAGTTGTAGTAGTCGTTGATGTAAGCACCGATTTCACGCGCCGCGTCGTCGAAGGTCTCGAAGGTCTCGAAGGTGTGATCGTACACACATTCGGTTTTAAGGGTGGCGAAGAACGATTCCATCATGGCATTGTCTGCACACGTTCGCGTCCGTCCTATGCTCATCGTCAGACCATGGTGTTCGAGACAGTCCTAGTACGCCTCGCTGTTGTAGTGGCCGCCGTGGTCGGAATGCAGGATTGGCCGTTCACCGTCGAGCGTTCATTCGATGTCGACAGCGTCGACAACAGCTTGTAACTGCGCCACTGCATCCCTTCGCTGACGTCGAGTTAGGCACTGACTATCGCAGCCAACGCCGGCGTGCTCTTTAACAGCCGCGCCGCTTCACGCTCGAATTCATCGCTGTAGCGGCGACCTTGGCGGATTTTCGTTCAAGGTTCTGTCATTTGCGTGCTCGTCTACTAAATTCTGTAAATAAGCTAGTTCCCTAAACGTGCCCACACCCGATTACCTTTTCGTTAATATCTCACACAATATAAATCTCACACGTACCGTGTTCATAAGGCGAATCCAATGACAGTTCGATTAAGCAAATTCGACGATCGTACTAAAGAAAAGCTCGGAACCTATGTTTACCTCTTGATAGATCCTCGGAGTGGTCAAACGTTCTACGTCGGCAAAGGTTCCGGGAACCGAGTTTTCGATCACATGAACGGAGTACTTGAAGTTGGGGACGTGAGAGAAGGCGAACTCCTCACCAATCTAAAACAGATAAGAGAAATCATCGCTCAAGGGCTCGAGCCAATTCATGTCATCCATCGCCATGGACTTACCAACGATCAGGCTTACGCCGTCGAGGCTGCACTGATCGACTTTATTCCAGGACTTGCAAATAAGGTTAAAGGACGGGATGCAGTACGAGGACCCGCGAACGCAATTCATCTCAATGAGCGATATAGTCGTGTAGAAATGACAGTCGAACACAGACTAATTTTCGTAAAGACTTCATGGGAGACCGTGAGGGAACGAGGGGGTATCTATGAAGCCGCTCAATGGGCATGGAACGCTAAACCTGAAAAAGCGAATCGTGCCGATTACGTCCTAGCTATCATCAACGGTGTATGCGAGGGAGTATTCGCGAATTGCGAGTGGCGGAGACTTGACGGTGGAGGATCTGGATTTGAATGTACTCCCTTACCTCGCAACAATATGAATGTTGACAACCGTGA
The DNA here is from genome assembly GCA_965220235.1 of Candidatus Azotimanducaceae bacterium. Taxonomy (GTDB): domain Bacteria; phylum Pseudomonadota; class Gammaproteobacteria; order Pseudomonadales; family Azotimanducaceae; genus Bin55. The sequence continues at coordinate 2,507,998 of OZ244815.1, forward strand.
AACACGAGCCTACCTTAAGAAGCTTGCTCCAGAATACGTACGGAAACATGGTTGGCCATACTGCCGTTACAGTCGGAATTGGTGAATTCAAACTCGGAGCACTGTTTGAATTAAAACGCCAGCAGTATCTAGCGCGTTACTTAATCCTGTTCTTGACCGGGTGGATCAGTCCCGGCCGGGAATGAGTGCGCCCATCTGTATGCGTCACTGTGGGTTGTCGGCTCACCAACCTGCTCAATTACGGCGCGTGGATAACGACGTTTGTGTTGACGAAGCTTCGCATCAAGATGCGTCGTAAAACCGTGGTAGACAACCTTCCCGTCGACCCGAAGCACGTATCGATACGTCGGTAGAGTAAAGCGTTCTTCACTCATTGGTTTGCATATCGCTCCTTGACTTTCGGCGATTTTGTGACAGATTTAAGACGTATCCAGAAGTGTACACACCTTTTCGCTTCAGATAGGGCTCGATTTACTTCCACATTTCGAAGCGTCGTTATGCGAGACTAGTATGCGAGTTCATCCCGTATGCAAATATGCAATTGATGCCAATCCAATAAAGGTGGATGGATTGATCGATGGGCGGAATCTAACCCAATCTCGCCTTGTGCTGCATAGTTTGCAGATGTAGCTCGGACATTCATTACCAATCCTTGCGAATAGCGAGGTCACCAGTATCAGTGACGCTCCGACCAGAACTTGCCACGACATCCTACACCTCACCGACGGTGCGAGAAGCCTTGGAATTCGTCCTGCACTTCTCGCGACGTCAGATACCGAGTCGATTGTTGGATAATGGACAACGTCGCCCGAACTAGCTAACAAACGGATAGTACTGTCCCAGTCGTCTAAGAAATTCAATCGCATCTCTACCGTCGTCGGCGATCTATTTCAATTCTTCAACCGCGTTCAAGAGCGGGGTTACGTCACACTTGAGGAAGTCGCCAAAGCGATTACTCCTCTCGTCGGCGATGACAACGTCGAAGTTAGTCTAAAAGATGTAGTCGCCAAGCTCAAACACGCCGGGGTCAAAGTGAACAAACCCCCGGCTGCAAGAGAAAAACCCAGTCTAGAAGTAGAGGGAGACGCGAACGAGAACCAAGAATTTCTGCCGGACCTATCGTTCACAGCGAAGCGGGATTCCGATGAACCGCGCCAGCCTAGCCGACATACGGCTCCCGTGCGAAGTTACTCGCGCACGGTACGTAAGGTTCGCGTGTTAACGCAGGAACACGAAGCCAACTCATTCAAGCAACTTGAAGCCGGCGTCAGAATGCAACTAGAAGCGCTTGCTTCCTTTCCAGGCGTCATCCCGTACATTCTCGACATCTACGAGCAAGTTCGTGACGCGGACCGAGTCGAGGATCTATTGCTCGGGTTCACAAATCCACCCGTCAGAGTGCACGTTAAAGACGGCGCCAAACCGAACATTGACCTTGAAGATCAAAACGTTGAAAGCGGCGAAGCACCAGACCCAAGCGAGGTCGAACGGCGATTTGCAGTCCTTAAAGTAGCTCATGCAAGACTTCAGTCAGCGCTTGCGGAAGGGCAAGACTGGGAATCGCCTGAGGCCATCTATGCGGCTGCAGACGTAGCGAACACGTTCAAGTACTTCAAACTCGCTCCCAATCACCTACACCACATACGTCTGATGGTGGAATCGTCTTGGCGAGTATTGCAGGATCAACATCATCGATTAGAACAGCTCATGCAGCAATGCGGCATACCCATCGAGACTGTTGATCAAGTACTAAAAGAAGGTGGACCGTCAGACCATCTGATCAATCGTATTCACTTAAATTACCCCCACGGCGACCGTCTGACGGCAGTCATCAAGAAGATCCGATTAGCGCGTCAACGCATTGATGAAGAACTGCTTGATCAACGTCATTCGAGACGCGAGATCGAATCAAATCAAAACGGAAGCAACGCGTCAACGACCGTGCGAACGCACGTTCCGAGCGTTGATTACGACTTCGTTCACACGATCTACCAGAAACTGCAACAAGGCATGGAATTACTTAACCGTGCTTGGCATGAGTTAATCATCGCAAATCAACGATTGGTGATATGGATCGCTCGAAATTACTCGCATCCGAATATCGAATTTCTAGACCTAGTCGGCGAAGGAAATTTAGGGCTGATGATCGCGATCGACAGGTTTGACTACAGGCGCGGCAACAAGCTCTCAACTTACGCGTCCTGGTGGATTCGTCAATCCATTACTCGCGCCATTGCGAATTCTGGCCAACTCATTCGATTGCCAGTGTATCTGTACGAAGCGGTCGGCAAACTAATACGAACCGAAGAGCAGATGACCCGCGAATTGGGTCGTGAACCATCTGCGGAAGAGTTAGCTGAGCGTAGTGGCGAGGACGAAGCCAAAGTCCGTCAAATGCAAGCATTGGTCCAGGAAGCTCTATCCATTGATGATCCTGTTGAAGAAGCAACTGGCGTTGAAGCGATGGTCATGGAGTTCGGGCTTGATCAGACGCTGATACTAGACTCGCCTGATGAAGATGTCGATCCCACATTGGGTATCAAGGACATTAAAGCAACGACGATTGGTGACGTTATCGAAGACTCAGTCACTGAATCGCCATTTGAGTATGCCGCAAAGTCTTACTTGATACATGCGGTTCACGAACTCCTCGACGAAATAGACCCCCGAGAGAGTTGGGTCTTAAGCATGAGATTGGGCATTCGCAAAGATCGTGAACACACCCTTGAAGAAACAGGAAAGTTGCTTGGCGTCACTCGAGAACGCGTTCGTCAGATTGAATCTCAGGCAATGCGGCGGCTACAGAAGTTCAGTCACTTACGTGCGCTGATCTAATACCGCGATTTAGGCAGGTTGGCGATTTAAGAGCGTCGATCGGTTTGAAAATCGAGTCCAAATAACAGTCGACGTCTACTTCGATCCACGAATTCGTCATGTGCTTCGTCGGTGATAACCTGGTTATCAGATGGCTCCAGCTAATTCGTTCAAAGTCGTTAACGCTAGCACGCTCAAAGCCGGAGCGTTGCTTAAATTAAGTCACCGAATGTATTGGTTTTCGCCGCGCAACTGATTCGAATTTCAAAGCCGGTTCAAAATTTGCTTCAAACCAAGTGCTTACGCGTCGAACTAGGGTGGCGTGCAGCTGATCCTTCTCAAAGTGACAGCTGAACCGTAAAACGGCATTCTTCGAAATGTATCATGGCGACGTTCATCAACAGGTATCGGATGTATCAACATGATTGCACTAATCGCGAAACTTAACGTAGCCGAGGGTAAAGAAGCCGAATTCGAGGAAGTTATGCTCGGACTGGCAGAGCAGGTGCGAGCCAACGAGGACGCAAACCATCTATACACTCTCGTAAAGAACGATGACGGGTATTCAGTTCTCGAGCTATATGACGACGACGCAGCGTTGCAGACACATATGCAGAGCCAACACTTCCGCGATGCTGGAGCCAAATTCGCTGGTTTAATGGCTGGACCGCCTACGATGAGTCGCTATGAGGTGGTTGGGTAGACCTACTCACACAAAACACGCCTACGTCGGCGCTACGGTTTCTGTGCATTGGTTGATGTAAAGCACGAATCGTAGCCGTCCTACCGTCTGAAGTATCCGAGCTCCTCGCGGTTAAAACCGAGCGATTTCTCAGGGCCGGATTTGCGCTGAAATTGGATTTGACAGTTACGTCATCGCTAGTTGAGGTTTCGTCACGTTGCCTTATCAGACTAGATCTCCGTGACAGGACGAAAACTAACGCTTCATTCCTACCGGCACATATTGACAGTCGGTGGAAAGGTCGAAATCCTTAAAGGAACCTCTCAATACCCTCCTTCTACAGCTATTCACATCATGTAACTGATTGATCTATTACGTTTTAAGTTAATCGGACCAGGTTTGAGAGACGCCCTTAAATAGATCAATCGGGCGTGCGACAAATTCTTACGCCGCGATGGCAACTTGCTCGCATTCTGCGGAACGCCACCACCTTAAATCGACCGTCAGTTTCGTTGTCATATCTCCATCATTTTGCCTTCATCAGATGAACATCTAGTTCATCGTTTGCAACAGTTCCTTAAATTTGACTAAAATATACGGTTTAACAAATCAATCAAGTACGGTATTTAAATCAACTTATGATGCACTTTACAGAACAAGAGCTCGTCGCACAGGCATCTACCCGTGTCGCCGACCTGACCGAACTTCCTTGTCGCCAAATAAAACTTGACCTCCCTCGGTCGACCAAGTATGCGCCGGATGCACTCGTTCAAGCCGGAGACATCGTCTTCTTCGTCGAATGCCGTGTCGCAACCTCCTCTGCAGCCCTCTTGCACGCAATCCGAGCACTGAAGGTCTGTGTTAAGCAAACCCCTACGTCAGACCCTCAATTCCGACGCGTTCCGTTACTCGTCGTCCCGTTTATGGGGCCCGTAGGGAGAAACTTATGCGATGAAGAAAAGTGCAGTTGGCTTGATCTCTCCGGCAATGCTCACATCCGCGCGCCCGGCCTTCACATACGGATAGAAGGAAAGGCTAACCGATTCAAGCGCCGCGGTCGTCCGGCATCGGCATTCTCGCCAATGGCTTCTCGGATCACGCGCCACCTGCTAACACACCGCAATAGTCATTTCCCGCAGCGACTAGTGGCACACACGACCGGGGTCGATGAAGGCTATGTCAGCCGAATCGTGCGCAATCTCGCCGACCAAGGACTTCTCGAGAAACGCGACGGTCTCATTCACGTCCCTCATCCCGACCTTTTACTCCGTGCCTGGCTTGATGACTACGATTTCAACAAGCACCGAAAAATCACCGGCCACATCCCGGCTAGAGACGGCGTCGAACTCACACACATGATTGCACACGCGCTAGTAGATCAGCCCCACGATCCTCCTTACGCCGCAACTGGGCTCGCGGCAGCGTGGTGCCTTGGACGGTACGCCTCCTTTCGCATCGCCAGTTTTTACGTCCATGACGAGAACGCCCTTAAGGATCTGCGCGACCTGTCGTTTCGCCGAACCGAACAAGGTGCCAACGTGTGGATACTCGTACCAGCGGATCAAGGCATATTCAAAGGTGTCTTCACGCAAGACGGTGTTCATTGTGTGGCCAAACCCCAAATCTATCTAGACCTACACGCCCATCCCGAACGTGCCCTCGAAGTCGCCCACGAAGTCCAAGCGCAGCACCTCGACTGGACGAGAACACATGACGACTAAACCTTCTACTTCCGATGGCTACGATCGCGCCACAACACGCTACGCTGAAGCCACTTGCCTCTACGTCGCCACCAAACTCGGCGACCTCATGGACCGGATGGTCGTCGTCGGCGGTCTCGTGCCTTCCCTTCTCATCCGTCACGATCAGAACTCCTACATCGCGGACCCCCATGTCGGCACCATGGATGTAGATCTAGGTCTGAACGTCGAACTTCTGACCACCGGTCTCTACCAACCCCTTGCCGACCGTCTCCGCGACGCCGGGTTCGGGCCCGAAACCAACGATCGTGGCAATCGCATACGTCAACGATGGCGACCACCCTCCTCGCACCACGGCGTCGGCATCGACTTCCTCATCCAACCCACCTTACGAGAAGATCAAGGAGGGCGCTTACGCAACCTACAACCCGACTTCGCTGCGATCATCGCCCCTGGCCTCCACTTAGCGTTCCGGGATTACGTTACGATCCGTCTTACCGGAACCACGATCGCCGACGAGCATGCGACCCGCGATGTCACAGTGTGTGGTCCTGGCGCATATATCATCCTCAAAGCACTCGCTTTCCGGAACCGTGGAGAGAACAAGGATGCGTATGACCTCTACTACGTTCTTCGCCATTTCGGAACCGGCGTTAACGAAATAGCAGACCGGCTACAGCCTCTGATCGACGAAAAAGATACCCTTCTCGCGTTGGATATCCTTCGCGAGGACTTCACCAGTCACGATGGCTTAGGGCCAAGACGGGCAGCCGCGTTCCTCAACGCAGGACAACCTGACGACGATACACAGGCTGATGTTGTCGGCTTTAAGAACTTACTACTGGACCGGCTCGACCTTGCCTGACCTCGGTCCGTCCCAACCAACGTACCGTGCTATTGTCATCAGCACAGGATACGATTTGAACTCAACCTCTGCTTGTAGTCCTAGCAACGTAGCAGTACCGACTAAAACATGCCGTTAAACGCCGTTACAGGCCGATGCAGGCGACGGAACCCGCATTGCCTCAAACTGTGATCGAGGACACGCTGGATCAAGCAACGTTCGCTGAAAGAGTGTTGGCGGTGGTCTTCGAAAGGAGAGATAAATACCTAGGTGGCGCTGCCTAAGGACGTGATCAAAATTAACGCTTTGTTACGTTTTAGCAGAACACCTATCAATATCCTTCGCGAATGACAAACTCACTAGAGCTCGATTGGGTAATTAGAAATGCGTAAAGAAACGGTCGAGTGGAACATTCGAATGCTCGTGGATATGAAAGATCGGATCAACACAGACGCTGAGTATCAACGCAGTAATGTTTGGTCACGACCTCAACAAGCACTGCTTATAGATTCCATTCTTCGTGGTTTTGATATACCGAAAATCTATGTGCGGAAGCTCGCTCCAGGGAAAAAGCTTCTCTTCGATGTTATAGATGGAAAGCAACGACTAACTGCAATTTGGCAATTCCTAGCAGACGATTTCAGTCTACCTAAGAGCATTGCTGACTTTCCAAACGAATTAGGAAATCTCAGCGGAATGCGATGGTCTCAATTGGACCAGTCGGCCAAAGACACACTCCAGTTCTCCAGCATCACAGTATCTACTCTTGAGGACGCGACTGAAGACGATGTCCGTGAGTTATTCCTGCGTTTACAGAGCGGCGAGACACTCAGGTCTGCAGAGAATCGAAACGCGATGATGGGACCAGTTCGAGATTTCGTTGCAGGAAACATGGCTACTCATCCTTTCTGGCCGCTTACGGCTATTCGTAAATCTAGATTCGGTTACGACGAACATTCAGCGATACTGCTCGCAATCGTTTTGAACGGAGGCCCAACAGCACTAAAGGGTCCAGATCTCCTAGAGATTTACGAGTTAACTGATTTCGATCCAACGGGAACGCTCGCTACTGAAAGCCTAGATCTTCTGAATGAGCTACGTAGCATCGCTAAGTTTGGTACTGATGTCATTAAGACGAGATGGGGATTGGTCGATCTCGCAATTGCTCTCATGTATCTAAAACGTGACTCGAAGACGCTTCCGCCTCAGGATGTTATGGAGTTTTTCAAGTCCTTTGAAGACTTGCGACGATCCACAGCCGCTGCATTGAGCGATCTTCAATCCGAAGTTATTGAGCAAACACTCGTTGACAAAAGTGAGGAGAAATCACTTCAATTCCCGAATATTAATCCAGATATGCTGACGTACCATCTTGCGTTCACGCGGGAAGGAGCGACTCAGGAAAATGTCGAGACCCGATCCGACATCCTCTATCAACGATTGACCAACCAACTCCTAGGAAGCACTTAGATGCTTTCGCGTCTCTTCCGTTCTCGAGCACTTCGTGCGGCAGCGACGGTTGGATTGACAATATCCGCAGTTGCAATTCAGGATCCACTATGGTGGTGGCTAGCACCCTTCGGCATCGTCATTGTTGCTAGCGAGTTGTTAAGCGAGCTGAACGATCGGAAAACCTTAAGTACTCACAACGAACTAGATCGACGGGTTATGCGTACGATCGCAGACATGGGCAGTATGACGGCTGACAAATACCACTATTGGATAGTGGATGTCTACGTCCACAAATGGACTTGGACCAAGGTAGGACCGCGCAAAAGGCTAGTTCGTAGAGCGCCGTTGTCATTATCTGATGTGAAACCACTTCCTCGTTCAATTTCGACTGCCGACGACAGCGCATTCGCTAGGGTATTTAAGGAGCGAAAACCCGCGTTATGGTGGGACTTACAGCTTGGTCCTCGATTTAATAACGAAGAGAACTACACGACACAGTTAGACCTAAATCACACATCAGTGTATGGAGCTGTCAGCATAAACCCGTTGACAGACCACGCGAATCAAGACTGCCGAGGCGTACTAATCGTCCAAACGAAAGCTGACAGTACTCACGTCGCGGCTGCGCTTAGCGTTTTCCGTTCTGCAAAAGGTCGACGATTGCTTGCGGATGCGTGTCACGATATCTGCGGTCATCTTGCATCGGTGTAAATCGACCAGAATTGCAATTAGCCGGTTCAATCGACCTGAAACTGCGTAGAGCTAGTACTAAGTAAACCAATCATCAAAACTGTCTGTCTTCTCCGAACCATCTCTATCCTCCGTATCACTTGCTGTAAAACAATCGAAATTAATCCGGTAAAGAGAGAGTTTTACCCGTATTTCGAGCTGTTCAAGGTTCGGATTTCGACGAATGGAACAGCGACACAACTCGTCGCTAACAGGATTAACCTTCGCTCTTGATCTAGCTTTGCTCGGTCTGCAGATTCTCAACGGCGGTCTAAGTGCTATACAAAATCGAATCTACATGTTAGTATTGATCATGCGCCGCTTGATTTATCTGGGTGCGAAACTCTCATCTGCTTCCAGATACCAAATTCTGTGAACACGGCTTCGAGTAGCCGGGGTTCCCCAGCTATTAACGCGAACGTTGATAGGGAGATGCTGCTCGGAACGGGCAACGGCACGTTCGGACGTCACGGTTCATTTCCACTTCGTTTCGGGTGGATTCCGAAAGGTCTTGAAGAGCTTCGTGAGAATCCAACTGTCTTTAAACACGAAGATGCCACGGTCTGTTTCGGAGTTGGGAAGAACATGGTGACGTCCATGCAATACTGGCTCGAAGCTGCTCGACTCGTTAATCCGTCGAAGTCCGGTCGCGGCCTTGAATGGACATCGATCGCCGAAATCGTATTCAATGAAGAAGCGGATCCGTATCTTGAGGACGATGGTACGATCTGGTTACTCCACTGGTTGCTTGCCTCAAATCCACGGAGTGCGACCGCGATCTACTGGTTCTTTAACCACTTCCACAAGACGACTTTTACTAGCGATGAGGTTGCAGCCGGATTGAGGGACTTCGTCCATCGAGAGATTTCGTCTAAAACGTCCCCCAATACGCTGAAAAGGGATTCAGCGTTGGTACTTCGGATGTACGCACATTCTCACAAGAATGATGGACTCAATCTCGAAGAGTCCCTCGACTCGCCTCTTGCAACCCTTGATCTGCTACAACGTTTAGACATACGTTTGTGGCGTTCGGATGTTACGAAAGCTGCAGAAATACCCCTGTTCGTGCTTGCTTTTGCGATCGCGGAGGTATTCCAATTAACGGACCGCGAACAATTACCTATTCATGACTTGATGTACAGCAACACGAATCACTGTGCGCCTGGGGCGGTGTTCCGAATGACTGAAGAGAGTTTGGTAAATCATCTGGAAGCGGTTTGCCGCGAACACTCGCACCAGCTAGCTCTCGATCAAACAGCCGGCATTTTTCAGCTGTATAAGCGAGACACCCTCGACCCCCTCAATCTATTGCGAGATCATTACGTAATTAACGCAAAGCGAGCAGAAGCTTGAGCTTAGCCGACAAGATTCACATTAACTCACGCTACGCTCGTTCCGCCAATCTCGAACGTGACCGTGGAGTGCAGTCTGTTGTTGAGTCGTATATCCCGACTTCGCACGCGGTTGACCTGCTGGAACGAGTTCTGGAAGCGGACACGCAAGTCAATCAACCACGTGCTTGGAGCGTGGTAGGCCCATACGGATCGGGAAAATCCTCGTTCGCGCTCTTCTTATATGAACTGCTCGGTCACCCGGAGGAAGCGAAAAAAGCGGCGCTTCTCAATATTCATCGAAATCACAGGCACCTTCATTCTGGATTCAAGTCCAAACAAACCTGGTGTCGAGTCGTTCTAATTGGATCTGACGAACCGCTCGCAGCCGTCTTGCTTCGCGCGCTAGACGATGCAGCTCACGCCCATTGGGACGGGAAATTCGGTAGGAAACCAAAAGTTCTCAAGGAGATTCGGTCCGCGTTGAGAAATGGCGTTAGGAATCCAAAACGGATACTAGATCTAATCGACGATCTTCAAGCGGCCATTCGAAAAGCCGGGGACGGTGGTTTGTTATTCGTCATCGACGAGATGGGTCGGTTTCTTAATTACGAAGCGCGAAATGGCGGGAACGGACTCTCCATTCTGCAAGACATCGCAGAACGAGCATTTCGTGGTTCGAAGGCAAACATCCTACTGTTTGTGTTTCTTCATCAAGCTTTTGCGACATACGCCCGTGGTCTCGGTGAACAGATGGCAAAGGACTGGGCGAAGGTACAAGGGCGTTTTGAAACAGTGTCGTTCATCGAAGCACCTGAACAGATGCTGCGTATCCTCGTAGCAGCTATCTCAAACACGCTCACTTCAAAACAACAGGACAGAATCACACAAACAGCGCAGGAAATCGCACATTCGCTACACGAATCTGAAGCAATCCCCGCAGGATTAAGCAGGGTTGAAGTTTCAGAGATCTTCACATTGTGTTATCCGATTCACCCGATTTCGTTACTTACGCTTCCATTGCTCTGTCAGAAATTCGCTCAAAACGAGAGGACTTTATTCACTTATCTAGGAAGCCAAGAGCCAAGTGGCTTCAAAGAAAAGATCGCATCGATTCAAGACACAAGCGAATGGTTAATGCCGTGCGAGATCTACGACTACTTCATACAAAACCAACCTGCGCTACTCTCCGATCCCCTTATGAACCGTCGTTGGAACGAGGTTGTGACCGCGGTTGAACGCGTGGAAAGTGCAAGCTCGAAAAACGCCAATCTAATTCAACTCGCTTCAGAACTCGTTAAAGCGATCGGCATACTCAATCTCGTTTCTACCGGGAGCGGATTAAAAGCTTCGCCTGCCGTACTTCGAACCCTCTTTCAGTCGGACAAGGACTACGACGACGCAATTGAGTACCTCGTCAGCGTGTCTGCCATCCAATTTCGAAGCTTTAGCGGCGAATACCGAGTATGGCAAGGGACTGACTTCGACCTGCTCGAACGAACTCGTGAGGAGATTGGAAAGATCGGTCATCTAGACCTATCGAAAGCGTTGAATGAAAGAGCAGATGTTCGACCCATCGTTGCGAGGCGACATTCGACTCGAACAGGTACCGTTCGTTATTTCAACCTTGCCTTTGCAGATAGAAATACCTTCGAGAAATACTTGATCGACGAAGAGGAAACCACCTTAGTGATCTTCCTTGCCGAGACTCGCGAAGACGAGCGGATCTTCGACGATACCTTCGAGAATTTCCCACGAAGTCAGGTATGGGCGATCTTTCGAGATACTCGTGCACTAAGGTCAGCAATAACAGATGTCGTCGCGTTAGAGTCACTTCAACGAAGCGCACAAGAACTTGCGACCGACCCAGTAGCATCTCGTGAAGTTAGGGAGCGATTGATTAATGCTAAGACCGCCGAACGCGAGATCTTAGGATCAATGTTTGCTAACCCGACAACCTCAGATTGGTTCTGGTCTGGATCTAGAGTTCAAATTGCAACGAGACGTGATTTGCAGCAATTGCTTTCGCACGTAATGGACCAGATATTTCGTCTATCGCCGATCATCCGTAATGAGTTGATCAATAGAGACCGTCCTTCTGGACAAGCAGCCGCAGCGAGAAACAAGCTGATACAACGGATGTTGACTCATTCCGGTTCTTCACGCCTTGGGATTGAAAAGAACCCGCCTGAGCTCACGATCTATAGGTCCATCCTTGAATTCGGTCGTTTGCATGTAAACAAAGACGATGTGTGGCAGTTCTCCGAACCCACAGAATCTAGTCCCACCAACATCCTCCCAACGTGGCATCAAATACGCGATCTGCTTGCTAGATCCGAATCTGAACCGATTGCACTTAGCACAATGATGGAGCACCTACATCAGCCACCATATGGCGTACGACGCGGAGTTTCGCCGATACTGTTTCTCGTGTACTTTTTCATGCATCGTCAAGAGATTGCTGTGTATGAAGAAGGCAGATATTCGCCAGTCTTCGATTTCGAGCTAATCGAACGGATGCTGCGACGTCCCGATAACTTCGAATTCCAGAGATTCCAAGTCGATGAGCGACGCGCAAAGTTACTAAACGAATACAGCCAAGCACTTTTCGGTGAAACGAGACCGTCATTGAATGTACTGGACGTAGCTCGGCCGTTGGCTTCATTTATCAGGGATTTGGATCACTTTACGCTGCAAACTAGGAAACTATCAGCGAACGCAATTCGGGTTCGACAGGCTATCTCGTTCTCGAAGTCACCGGAGAAACTGATTTTCGGTGAGCTTCCGGTCGCCTGTGGATTTCGCGAGGACGAAATTCCGCAGGATTTTGGTGCTTCACTACTTTCGGTTCTTCGCGAGCTCAAGAATGCATTTCCAAGTCTTCTTGATGACATGCGCAAGTGTCTCTGCGAATCTTTCGGCTTACCAGAGACTTCCGATTTTCAAGAACTTCGGGAAATCGCGCGAGGTCGTTGCCTCAGACTCGATCAGTACACAGTCGACGTTGAAGGACTCCGTAGCTTTATTCGTAGAGTTTCAGAAAGAGATCAAGAAGATCGAAAATGGTTTGCCAGTGTGCTCTTGTTCTTGGGTCATAAGCCAACGGAAAAATGGACGGATCAAGATCGAGATGCAGCAGAATACAGACTTGCAAACTTCTCAAGCAGGCTTATTGACCTAGAAAAACTACGGATACACCACGAGTCCAAATCTCGAAAAGAGAAAAACCATGATGTCATCCTCGTCAAGACAGTGCGCGAAGGCGATGGCGAAATAGACGAGATCGTCTCATTCAACTCGCATATCGACAACGCCATAGAGGACGTGACGGGAGACTTGGAAAACAAGATCAACAAAATTGGTGATAAAAGACTAGAACTTGCAGCAATCGCAAGACTCACTCACAACATTTTGACTCGATACAAGAACAACAAGAGTGCAAGAAGCACCGAAGAGTATGAAGAAAAAACTGCAGGATAACACCGAGTTCGAGACTGTTGAGGTAAAACCAACTCGTCATGTTTTGGGATTATCTGGTGGCAAAGACAGTGCTGCTTTAGCCATTTACCTTAAAGATCAAGGGAGAGCGCCGGACATCGAGTATTTCTTCTGCGACACAGGTGCCGAACTGCCGGAAGTGTACGCGTATCTTGATCGGTTAGAGGATTACCTTGAAAAGCCAATCGAGAAGCTAAGCAGCGGTCGAGATTTCGACCATCATCTGAAGCGCTTCAATAACTTCCTTCCGGCACCTCACGCTCGATGGTGTACCAGAGTGATGAAACTCGAACCGCTAGAGGCTTTCATCGACAGTGATCCTTGCGTAAGCTATATAGGCATTCGCGCAGACGAACGACGCGGTGGATATATCAGCCACAAACCGAACATCGCTGCATCCTATCCATTTATTGATGATGGAATAGTGAAGGCAGATGTATTCCGCATACTTGAGGAATCCGTGGGGATTCCTGAATACTACAAATGGCGCAGTAGATCGGGTTGTTATTTTTGCTTTTTCCAGCGTAAGGACGAATGGCTCGGTTTAGCGAAACACCACCCTGATCTGTTTGAACGAGCGAAGGAATACGAGAAAGTAGACCCAACTACAGGGAGAGAGTTTACTTGGGTGAAAGGAACTACGCTTGAAGCTCTTCGTGAAGAAGCAGAGTCACGCTCTCCGGTCAATAGAGAGAATACACGGGAGAAGACCTGGCAAGAACGACTGCTTGAAGATTCGGATAAAGAAGCTTGTTTAATCTGCACTCTGTAACTATAGAGTAGCGCTGTATCCGTTTAGTTATTATGAGATAACTAACTAGCACACTTCATATAAAAAATCGTCGGTCGAAAGTAGCATTTACTCTCTGCGAATCTCTCTACCCTTTATTAGAATTTCTTGATCAGTCTCAATGCGAAATGAAGACGGAAAGAAGTGAACTAACCAGTCCTTCACAATCCGCCATGTTTCGTCATACTCGAGCTTTTCGATGGAGTCACCGCAATATTCAGCCAAGAGTGCTTTAGCTTCGTTATCCGAAATACCTTTTTGAGCCAAGCTGTCGAGCTCACGTATCAACGGCGTTTGTCGCAACACTACAGATAAATACGCATAAAACAAGCTGCGTGATAGTCCTTCAGGTGGTGATAAAGCTCCTAAATCACGCTTTGCGGCTGTGTAAGAATATGAGACCATATTATCTTCTCCCTGCCCTATATACACATCCCATAGACGTTCGGGTACGGGGCATTTTGGTACCCACACCTTAACTAATTCCTCATCATCAGTTGCTACTTCTATAGGAAGGACAGGCTTTTCCCCTTTCTGAATGAGAGACGCTTGATTTTGTATTTCCTGCTTCAACTGTTCCGTAACAACAATTGACGTCGCTATCAGTTCAGATTCCCAAGCCACGAGACTCGGTTCACGCGCTGGCATCGTAACCATCAATTCAAAGTTTGACGGTATTCGCCAGCCTAAACCTCGACCAGTGAGATTCGCCGATCCAACAAGAGTATGGTAACCATTTGAGTAGTATTTACCGTGGAGTTGAGGATGTATCAAAAGTCTGCCTCCGTCAATTTCCTTAATCTCGTCAAATATCGAGATATCGCATACACCAGATGCAATATCTTGAGGTAACCATCGTGTTATGCAGATAAACTCCTGAATATCATCGGACATCACCTGTTTGATTTCTCGGAATGCAGACAATTTAATAAACGGAGCAACCACAACGACGCGCTTACCAGCGTTTTTCAATATATCCTTCAGACTCTCTCCATATAACATAATCTGATAACCTAGACACCATTTTGACCGTCTTCGAGTGCATCACTTAGAAAAAAACGCGCCATCTTACCCCACTCCTGACGAGTTTCAAATAATAGCTCCTGCTGTCTAACTTCCTCCATTTCGTATCGAGCCCACGCGGCGAAAATTAGCTCGACAGTATCGGTAGCTCTGTGAATTCGCTCGACCAAATCTACGTCCGCTAGGTCTTCAATGTCCGGCTCAAGAATCTCTAGAAGCTGTTTATAGAATGGATGTCGAGTATTAAAAACTACAGATGTTAAGCCACCATGATTGTGTTCAACGTTGAAGAAAGCATAACCATCCATCGATTTCGTTAGAAATACAACCTTTCGATTCCGGTCTATGACAGCATTGGCAATTTCCTTTGCAACGTCTTCAGGATAGTCCTTGTCATCTGTTAATTCTTGCTCGAACTTTTCCCTATCTTTCTCTGTGAAATTCTCATTGTCAGTTTCAACTGAATGACCTTCCTCGGCTCTCTTTTTAAACTTGCTTGTCGCAGTATCTTCAACTGTCGATTCGTCATAACGATTTTCTTTCTTTCGCGTCCCCTTCTGCTGCGATTTAATGCGGTCACGTAATTGAATTAGCTGAGACTTAATGTAGTCAACAATAGGTACTAATAGTGCACGGGGATCTCCTTCGTCTTGGATTCTATCTATGAATTCCGAGAAAGATTCACCTGAATCAGCCTCAGTTTCCCAATCGAAAGATGCCATTTCCGCAAAAACGGTCGCATTTTGCTTTGTATTCGTCACACCGAAGACCTCATCGAGAGTGGACGGGAAATCAACCTCAACTCCCCACCATCGTTCCCTCGGATCATAGTTAATCGCCCAAGATGGGTCTAAGCACAATTCCCGACCTTCACGAACGACTGATACTCCGATATTTTCTGCTGCATGTTTCCCGTAGGGTTTTTGTCCTCGCTCACCGCCGTCTTTCGAGACTGTTTCTGGCCTTGCCCAGCTGATTCGAACCAAAACCTTATGTTCGGAGTCGTTGTAGATAATCTTAAACTCTTCATCGTTCTCACCCCAACTTTGAAACATAGGTTCGTTTTGGAACGGATCAGGGGTTGATGAGTTACACATTAGATATAGTGGGTCATTTACTCGAACCCTCGAATCCAAATTTGACGCACGGATGTCTTCGTCAAGAGCAAGCATTCGAATAGAGACTAATCCCTCATCGATGAATTTCCGATACATTCTCCCAACAAACGTCTCAGTATGGCGCAAGATGGTCTTCGCTCCACGCCAACTTAGACGATGATGATCGAATTTAGTCCACAACACTAACGTTCCAGAAGTGCCAATGTTGTCGGAACGATTCTGCCACTTTTTCGGTAACGCACGATTTTTTGGAATCGGCACTTCATACATTTTTCCCTTTTCAATTTGATCTACATCTAAGAACGTATACATCGCATTGTCTGGGCCATTCTGCCAAGTCCAAACTTCAACCTTTCGACACTGGGAGATCGACGAATTAGGTAATCCCATTCCAAATCGACCAATTCCTTTCCTGTCCGCCAAATGCGTCCCATTTCCGAACTGCAGTGCGACTCTAAGCGTTTGGGGAGACATACCTGTACCATTGTCCAATACCCCGATAGCCCGTATTCTTCGTCTGGTTCTGCTCTTTACGATTTGCTGCTTCTCTTCACAAATTAACTCTACGAATGAAGCCTTCGCTTGTATCGAGTTGTCGATTAGTTCTGCGAGTGCATATGCTGTATTTCGATACCCACTGTCCCTCATCGCTTTAACGGCGAGTTCGGGAGGGATAATTTGCCCACTTTTTGATGATTTTCTATCCATTTGTTGACCTTTCATTCCATACATCCTCCCAATTTTTGAATGCATCCGATACACTTCCGAAACCTGGTAAATGCGGATCAATGACCGTTACGATCTCTGCTCTCTCGTTTCCGCCCGCGCGGATTCCACGTGTTGCTCTTCCGACCATTTGGCTATATAGCACTAACGATTTAGTAGGTCGCGCGATCACGGCGGCACTCGTCGCAGGTGCATCAAATCCTGTAGTAAGCACACCGTAATTTACTAAAACTATCGGTTCTGGCACCGTACTACGAAAGCGTCGAATTGTCGCATCCCGCTCACCTTTGCCACTTTCTGCTGTTACTACTGAGGACTCATATCCTCGAGCACTAACAATTGCTGATAGAACGTGTGCGTTTTCTACCGAAGGCGCGAATACTATGATGCGTTTGTGTCGCGGAATCAACCTCTCAACTTCCTGGAGTATTTGAATGTTACGAACCGAATCATTCCCTAACAAATCTAAGATGTGTTTCGGGATATCCACAGATGAAGTTAGCTTCTCCTGATCTGCAGCGCGAATCTTGAGGTCTGACTCTGAGTTCAATGTTCGAAATTTCACTTTCGCGAGATACTGTTGTTCAATGAGGAAATTCACAGGGTCGTTGTAACCTTCAACTTCGATCATTACTTTTTGACCATCAAAAAAATCCGAGAGTTTTCGATCTTCTTCAATATCATCCCACGTCCTACCTGGTGTGGCAGTTAATCCCATCAGAGCGTTTTTTGGACGTTTGGTTGAAAGCGCAAGTAATGTTGAAGCATAGGTCGGAGCTATAGCTTGATGAGCTTCATCAATGACGGTCAAAGAGGTTCGATCCGCTAATCGGAGTACCTCGTCCGGGTGTTTTCTATCGTAGTTAGAGAATTTGTTGAGACCCGCGACTATCAATCCATCCGACGTCTCAATCGGCTTTACGCGTCGTCCACCCCAAAATCTAACAACATTCACTTTGCGATTGCCCAAATTCTGCCATGCGGTGTCGAACTCTTCAGCCGCCTGTTCCAACAATTCCGAACTGTGAGCAAGCCAACATACGACTGTAGGCTCTATTTTGCGAAGATGCTCAGCGACAATGTGCATGGCTGTTCGTGTTTTGCCAGAACCCGTCGGCATATGAAGTATGACTTTTCGAGGTACGTTTAAGAGGGCTTTATGTGCACGTTCTACGACTGATCGCTGATGATCGAAGAGCCCATACTTAGGTTCGACTTCTTGTTCGGCGGACGTTAAATCCAATGGTGCACGTCGCTCTCTAACCACCCCGAAGAACGAATTTAGAGTTTTCAAAGAACGACGATCTGATGCTACTAAGCAAAGATCGTCATATAACGTCCGATTCGAACTTACACCTAATCTCTCGCCAAGTTCACGTGCCTTTGGAAGAGGTAACATACGAATGATTAAATTTAGTTTCTTTACGTCACTAAATAGTCTTTGAGGATCGACTAAATCTGCCGCAAAATCTCCGAAATTCTTATCAACCGTAATTCCAGGCTCGAGCTCCTCCAGAATTTCTATCGTATTCTCGCCGATTAATTCTCGTACGGCAGAATTACTCGCTTCTCTGATTAGTGTTCTTAATGCAATACCAGGCGCAGAAACTAACATTAGAATGCACCGCCTAGTGTTTCACACAAAATAAGACGATACTCTTCATCATGCATACGAATAAACACCCACCAATCCAAAATCTAATGTGAACCCAAGATAACAGTTCTACGCAAACCCCACTACTCCACCATGAACTAAACGGATTTAATCGACACAAAAAGCCGATATCATGTGCACTCTTTTAAACAAACGCATTATATACCGTGATTTTAGCCCCGAAGTACGACATAGTATCTTGGTCTTTAGGCGCGAGTGTCCAAAGACATAGTGGTAGAAAAACCACTAGGCGTATATCGCGATATTTCCATCAGGTGAAACCGCAGAAGACTGGTCGTTCCCACAGGCTACTCGTTCCATCCGTACGAGTTTCCAGATCAAACGTTGTGTGGCAGAAGACGCACTTCGGACTGCCTTCGAGCGCTGGTCTTATTCATAGGGGAAACACCAGATTATTCAGTCTCAATTCACCGATGAGTTTGTTTTCCATCTATTGGCGCATCGTCACAGACCGAATATCAACGCGAACACCATCGCACTATTTAGATCCCCTTATCCTGCAAAACCAAAACCATCCAGCAAAACTACACTGAAACTGTCCAGTCTGTAATTCCGCATTCATAGGTTTGGACGCGCAAACAAAGCCTTTCGGGCTACGCCCTCAAGGATTTTTCTCCGCCACCAATTCGCTAAATGTCTGTTAATGGAACCCGCAGTTTCGGTGTCGCGTGACAATCACCACGGCGCCCAGGATCGCATGTCAATAGTGCGTCTCGCCACTGCGGGTCTGCTTCGTCAAGCCCTGGTTGCAGCGCACCTTCATGGACGTGATGTAACCCGTGCCGTCAATCGCCAGCGGCAACGCGCCGTCCGCCAGCCGAAACGGCTCCAGATGTCGATGGCGGAGCAGCCAGCCAAACAGCGTCCGCAAGGCGCAATGCACCTGCGTCGAATCGATCGCGTCCAAACGCCGTCGTGTCGGACGGGGCGCACACCACGCCGAACAAACGCTTCAAGTTGCCCTGCAAGACCGGATCAATCCGCGTCTTGTCGAACTTCAACAGGGACGGGAATTTCAGCACAAAGATCGCCAAGCCGCACATGAGGCAATTCGCCGCCGTGATCGCATGCGCTTGAGGACCGTCGCCCGTCGACACGTGATCGAACTGGCTGCGCACCAAAGCCAGCAGCTTGCCCATCAGGGCGGTTTTACGCCGTTGCTTCGCCATGCGTGGTCCTCGGTGGCCTGCGCCGTCTCTTGGCTTGTTAGCTACCGCACATTATGCTAAAAACACCTTCCAAGATGTCAAAACGGTCTACATTAGTATGAAAAAAGTCGCACAAGCGAACCCCAGGACCTTTGCGCTATAGGGGGTGGGGAATTTCTGATTTAATAGATCTCATTAAATTAGGAACCAATGAATTCATCTTAGCAGACCATCGAATATTGAAGCTTCATCCCTATGTGTAGTTAAGTAAGTATTCCCCTAAGGAATAATGACTCGACCCTCGAGCTAAATGGCGAGTCACGCCAAATCACATCATTTACACCCTATCACACAAACTTCCCCCAATATCCATGTCTCTCCAGATTCTTGAGCGATGCCCGAGTATACCTAATCTAAGTAATTAAAATACTGCCGATCTTCTCGCCAAAAAGAATAACTATGATCGCCCGTCCAAAAATACTTCTCATTCCCATAGAATTTCTTCTTAGCTCTGACCACACTTCCTGCCTTAAATCCCTGATGATTAGAACTCAAACTTACCTCTATGTTTGAATCAACAGTCGGTATTTCGTAGCCCCATTGTTTATACCCGTCATGGGATACTATTTCAGATGGTACGGTCATCAACAAAGCTGCATGTTTCGTTTCTTTCAGTATAACCGCGAAGGAATTGATCGTCATTGTTTCTCCTATATTTGCGTGTACTATATATTCTCGAGGAAACCTCTTTGCGAAATGAATTGTCTTCGCTACTTCATCTTTTGAAATCAAAACTTCCTTATCCTCGACAATTCCTCGATCGGCGATCTTACACCATTTCGCGACATCATCTGACACATACAAATCCATGGTTACATTCTCCCTAGCTGCAAACTTAGATGCACTAGGTAAATAACTTGACGTAGTAACAAACATTCCACGATTCATTCGATGAGCACATACTGCACCGTGAAGTGCTTGTACAGCCTGCAAATCAATCTTTCTATCTGAACGATATCTTTTAATCTGAACTGCCGTCAAAATGTCGCCTAGAGAATCTCGTGCAAACACCGTGATGTCAATTCCACCGTCGTTAGAACCGGGGCCGAGCTCAACCGAGAATCCTTGATTCCTTAGAACTTCATATACTAATATTTCAAATTCTCTCCACGTTAGCTTTTGCATATTATCAGGATTAGAAGCAAAGTGTTCAAATATATCATTATAGATATCATTAAAATCAGGTTTAAGTAGACTTTGAACCCATTTCCATCGGAAATAGTCTTTGTATTTCTCGTTCATCTGACGATTAATTGGTAAAATATAATACCTACAGTTTCCACGTTCGAACCAATATCCATTGACTTTTAGTAATCTTGAGAAATCTTCGTAGAGTTCATTATCGGTATCGATCTGTTGATTAAACGCACCTTCCGATGCAAAAATCGTAACTACCTGTTCTTCTTTCCAAGGTTCAGCATCATGAAAATCTAGATGGCTCCAAAACTTACAGTCCCCCCATAAGTCTCGCGACTTAATCCATTTCTCTATGACGGTTTCTATTCGTTTAATCTCAATTTCGATTGATTCGTCGTTTATAGGCATATTCCCAAGACCCTGATAAATGTCAACTCTTCCATTATTTTCTAATTTAGCTACTACGTGAGACAAAGTAGCTTGGAGGTACGAGTCTAGCAGTCTTCGTTCAGAAAAAAGCAACACCCGTCATACTCGAATGGCAATATGTCCATCTCACAACGAAAGAAAAACGTCATGTCCAAATGCCGACACCCGAACAACGCAATCATATTCAACGATATCGATACCGGAAGCCAGTCTCGTAGATCGCGAGCGATCCGTGGGTTCACCACCCGACCGTCTACCACTAACTTAGTCGGAACGGTAACGCGATCGGACGTTACGAACCCGAAGTAGACTATCAATGTGTCCGCGAAAACCACGAAATCGCCAGAATAATCCAGCTCGACCCGCTCGCTCTACGAACTGATCGACGGATCTACGTAACGGAGATTCCGGTAAGGCTTTGTTGCCGCGCCGCAAGTACGTGAGTAAGACTCCTTTGAAGAGTAAGTTGAATGAGGATATGCACAGCATTCCCAATAGTGCCGATTCCTTGAAACGGTTCCCCGAGATCGAGGTCCCGGAGAGCATTGGCCATTGGGAAACGGACACCGTCTTTGACCTCACTTTAGCAGACGCGATTCATGAAGCCGCTCCGGTCACCGCAATTGAACGTTAGGAGTGCACGTTGTTCACTCGCGTGGTCGAAGCACAGCACGAAAATCGCCGTCGCAGATAACGTCCAGATCACCAAGGTGCTCGCGTGCAAGGTCTACTTCGCCAAACAATATCACTCGTTGGAGCACGGGTCCATCGAGAACCTTAAAGGTAACTGCGGGGCATCAATCCCAAAGGCAAACTCCGCGATGACGACGCACGCGCCAACATTGTGTTCGCCGCCAACGTCATCAACCACAGGCACCGCAAGATTCTCGCGTACGACAACGCCGCGCAACGCTTCGAACATCAACGCTCACGTCAACTCGAATAATCCTCACACGTTTAGCCTGCATCTGTACCACCGCATGCCACGGATGGCTTGTTCACTAGTCGACGTCACAGAGCCTATAAAACGGCGTAAAAGCGTGCTCAAAATAGACGGGAAACGAACATTCGTCAAACGCAAACTCACTCATCAAACTTTAGCCAAAGTAGCTTTATTGAAATTCCCAAATTGTTGCGTTTCGGACTTAAAAACAGAATACAGATGATCTATCAGATTCGGATGAGACGACGAGAACGCTTGCAAACACATCTGCTTATGCGAATACTCGAGTCTCAACCTTCCTCTTCGAATAAATCAGCAAGTTGGTCGGCCATCGCGCCGCCCAACTGCTCAGCGTCGTTTATCGTCACGGCTCTTGAGTAGTGCTCTTCGACATTGTGGCCAATACCAATCGCCACCAACTGAACTTCCGACTGTTGCTCGATTGTTTCAATCGCGAACTTTAAATGCTCTGTGAGGTAATTACTCGGGTTTTGTAGCAACGTCGAGTTGTCGACAGGTAAGCCGTCAGAGATCACCATTAAGATCTTGCGTTGTTCCGATCGAGACACGATTCGATTGTGCGCCCAGATGAGCGCTTCCCCATCGATGTTCTCTTTGAGCATCTCCTCACGTAGCATCAACCCGAGGTTGCGTCGTGAACGCCGCCATGTGTCGTCCGCCGACTTGTAAACGATGTGACGCAGGTCGTTGAGCCGACCAGGATGACTCGGTTTGCCTTGATTGATCCACTCTTCACGCGATTGACCACCGCGCCAGGCACACGTTGTAAATCCTAGAATCTCAACGCGCACGGAGCAACGCTCCAGCGTTTGCCCCAATATATCGCCGCACATGGCAGCAATCGTGATGCAACGGCCACGCATCGAGCCGGAACTGTCAATCAATATCGAGACGACCGTGTCCCGAAACTGCATCTCCTTTTCTTGCTTGTAGGCAAGCGGGTTCACCGGATCGACCACCACCTGGCTGAGCCGAGACGTATCAAGCAAACCCTCCTCAAGGTCGAATTCCCACGTCCGGTTTTGCTTCGCCAGTAACTTGCGTTGTAGACGATTGGCCAGTTTCGCGGTAGTGTGTTTCAGTGGTACGAGTTGCTGATCGAGCATACCTCGCAACTGCAACAGTTCCTCTGCATCGCAGAGTTCTTCGGCTTTCACCACCTCGTCGAATTCGTCCGTAAAGCTCTTGTAGTCGATGGTGGTTCGAATACGACCTAGATCGTCAATCGCAGACTGCGGTGCTTCTTCTGGTTCGGACTCCGCGCCTAACTCCGACATGTCCATGTCGGCGTCCATTTCTATGGTTGAGGTCTCGCCTTCCGAATCCTCGTCGCCGTAGGAGTCTTCATCTAAGACAACGTCTTCAGGTGCATACTCGGTTTCAGGTTCGTTCTCGTCTTCGAGTGTATCGACATCAGAGTCGTTCTGTTGAAGTTCCGGTGGATCGTCGAGATCCGTCGACAAACCTAAATCACGAAGGATCGTTTGACAGCGAACGGCGAAGTCGTGTTGATCGTGTATCGCGGTCTTCAGCGCTTCGATATCCTGACCGGCGTTCGCTTCAACGTATTCGCGCCAGAACTGCGCGACGTGTTCCGCTGCCGGCGGCAACGGACGACCCGTGAGATGCTGACGGACGATCAACCCCACCGCCACTCCCAATGGCGCTTCAGTTTCAGCCGTGATCTGATCGAATTCAGCTTGGCGACAAATCGCTTCCAGGTTCGCGTCGAGATTCTGCGCGACACCTTCCATCCGCAACGTGCCGATGGACGCAACCCTCGCATCCTCTACCCACTCGAAGAGCTCTTGAGCAGGTCCTGCTGACGGTGTAAATCGTCGATGGACCATGGAATCGTGGTATCGCATCTTCAATGCGATTTCGTCGCCGATCCCACGCACCGCGTTCAGTTCGGTATCGCTACAACCGTAGTTAGGTTGTGGCACTCGGACGTTGTTGCCTTGAACGCTTGTGCCGCCTTTCCCGAATGAGACTTCCATCTCTTCGTTTTCTGCGATCGCCCGCATCGTTGCGGTCATTGCCCGTTTGAACGTGTCTAACGGGTCAACATCAGGCGTCATGGTGTGCTTAGACGTTCAGCGTAACGCCTGCGCTCGCGTCTCCAAGATCATCGCCCATGCAACGCTGGTAATACTCAGCGATGATAGGTCTCTCGAGTTCGTCACACTTGTTGAGGAACGTGACACGGAACCCAAAACCGATGTCGTTGAAAATCGATGCATTCTCAGCCCACGTTAAGACCGTACGTGGCGACATGACGACGGAAACATCGCCATTGACGAACCCTTTCCTGGTTAGGTCAGCCACGCTCACCATGTTGCTGATGACGCGCTTACCCCCTTCACGGTTCTGCCAATCACTCGCCTTACCGTACACGATGTCCGTCTCGACCTCGTGCGGTAGGTAGTTCAGCGTAGCAACGATGTTCCATCGGTCCATTTGACCTTGGTTGATCTGCTGCGTACCGTGATATAGACCCGTCGTGTCGCCAAGACCAACCGTGTTGGTCGTTGAAAAGAGACGGAAATACGGATGCGGCGTGATGACTCGATTCTGGTCCAGTAGCGTTAACTTCCCTTCGACTTCTAACACGCGCTGAATCACGAACATGACGTCTGGCCGTCCTGCGTCATACTCGTCAAACACGATCACGGTCGGATGCTGAAGCGCCCAGGGCAGTAGTCCTTCCTTGAACTGCGTCACTTGTTGACCGTCTTCCAATACGATCGCATCCTTACCGACCAGATCGATTCGACTGATATGGCTATCCAGGTTGATACGGAT
Organism: Candidatus Azotimanducaceae bacterium; assembly: GCA_965220235.1. Lineage (GTDB taxonomy): Bacteria > Pseudomonadota > Gammaproteobacteria > Pseudomonadales > Azotimanducaceae > Bin55. The sequence goes on from OZ244815.1 coordinate 2,532,923, forward strand.
GCAAGGCCAGTTCAACCGTGCTGCAACCTGTTCAATGTGCGTCGATTTCCCTGTACCGTGATATCCCTGAATCATGACCCGTCGGTTATGCGCGAATCCTGCAAGAATCGCTAGCGTTGTCAGCGGATCAAACCGGTAATCGTTGTCGATATCCGGTACATGTGCCGAAGGTTCAGCAAACGCTGGCACTTCAAAGTCGTGATCAATATTGAACGCTTCTCGCGCATTGACCGTGACAGTCGGCGTCATGTCCGCCGACAATAAGGGATCGTGTGAAATCATGAATAGCCGCGCATTAAGACGCCAATAGAGAGACGCTGCGCGTCGATAATGGTCTTGAAAGCGCGTATTTAATCACGGGGATACTTGTAGAAGCACATGACAACTATTTACTTTGTAAGACATGGTGAAGCTGAAGCCGGTTTCGGAGCTCATCGTGATCCAGGACTATCTGAATTAGGTCGAAATCAGGCGATCGCAACGGCGAAACACCTTGCCACCTTAGACCCGATACCGATCTTCAGCAGTCCTCTACTCCGAGCTCAGGAAACAGCGCAGGAACTCGCCAAAATCTGGGATGCACCCATTACCACCGAAGAACGCATCGCAGAAATTCCTTCACCGATCGAAGACCTCACCGACCGTACCACGTGGTTGGCGAAAGTCATGGCGGGTGCTTGGCACGATTTGCCGCCTAATCTTAAGACGTGGCGCGAAGCATTGATTGATTGTGTCGTGAGTGCTCCGAGTGACTGTTTGATGTTCTCCCACTTCGTCGCGATTAATCTGCTGGTCGGCGCGGCAAACGACAACCCAGCGATGGTCTCGTTCCGCCCTGACAATGCGTCGATCACGAGATTCGAGAGCGACGGTTCGACGCTTTCTGTACTAGGACTTGGCGAGCAAGCTCAAACCCACGTCAACTGATCGTGCGGTCGATCATGCGCCATGGATACTGCTGTTCGAGTTCTGAACCTTGAGCGCCGGCGATCGCGAACAGCAGATTGCGCAGTAGATTGGCTGCGTCGCCACGCGCCATGCCTAAGAACATGCTGTTGAATTGCGCGCACTCGACGAGGAGCTTCTCGATACCTGCTTGACCATGTCGATTGCTGAGTGAATCAACGCGACGCCGTTGGTAACCCGGTAGCGTCGTATTAGGCTCTACGATCTTTGCGTGTGCTAGCGTCAGAACCTGGGTCACCATGGCGAGGGTCCCAAGTTCATGTCGACTCGAGCTGCGTCCCTGATTCGCCAGTGCGTCGAGTTTGCGCGAGATCTGTACGGCGTTGCCCTCAAACACCGCGTCCACGAGTTCCATCACGTCGGCGTTACTAGCGTCGGCTAGATCGATGTCGTTTACATCGACGGTCACGCCTTCTTCCATCACGAGTTGTAACTTATCGAGCTCCTGTCTTGCGGCAAGTAAGTTGCCTTCGCAGAAGTCCGACAGCTTCTCGGCTGCCTGCTTCGTCAGCTTCAGACCTAACGCCTCAGATTTCGATTGAAGCCACTGAGCGCTTTGGTCTCTATTCAAGTCGTCGACGACGATCAGTATAACGTGACGAGACGAACGCAACTGACCGTACCATTTTTTGCGTTTGTCGCGGTAGTCCAAGCCGGCAAGTCGTACAAGCAGCACGTTCGAGGCTGGTTCAGACGCATGGGTTTCGAACCGCGCAACCGCAGCGTCGTCGAACGCCGCAGTCCGCATCCGAACTTCGACGAGTTTGCGTGAACCAAACAAGGAAGACTCCGCCAGTTCGTCGAAGATACCACCCCACTCCATCTTCTTGGCTCTACCCCGAGCTGAGCCGCTGTCGAACCTCAGAATCTCGTGGTCTTCAACCCCGTCGGCTTTGGCCGCAACAAGAATCTCGCGACTCGCCTCGTCTTCAATGACGGTCTCGGAGCCACCCGTCACATAGATCGGGGAAATCCCTTCCTTCAGGATGTCGCCGAGTTGGTTTGGAAAGACCTGCACTATCGAGGACCGTTACGTACGTTCAAGGAACTGCCGCCTCCGCAACATCGTTGATCAATGCAAGTCGCGCGATTAACAGGACCGCCAGTTCCTCTCGAAGAAGACCCAATATTCTGCGCTTCTCCTTCTCGAATCCAATCAATGACGTCTCACTCAATCCTACGCTCTCGGATGCATGCAACACGAGTGGGGTCTGTGGTTCGCTTGCCAACGTGACATCCCACCGCACACTGATCCAGTATTCAATCGGACGACCTAGCGGATCGACGCGAGTCGAGCGCTCATTCGTGAACTCATCGATTCGAGTGATGGTTTGTGCGTCGGTCTCTGCGTCATCGACGAGCGCGACGTCGTATCCCCTAAATTGACGCTCAATCGCCACCTGAACGTCTCGAGCAAGATCGCCCGGCAGCTCGATGCCTGAAAGTCGCTCCCCTAAAGACTCAGTTCGTAACGTGAACCCACAAGACGTGACGACAACGCAAGCGAGGACCCACAGACCGAGAAGGCTTCGGCGCAAGTACGCTACTGCAGGTAGAGTGGCTCGAAGCCGAAGACCCAAGGCGTGTCCGTATCGACGGTAACACGTACCGCACGAACCTCTGGATCGCCATAGACTTGGAGCCGCATGAAGTTCCCGTTGATTAATCGACCTGGACCAAATTCAAAGAGTGGTCTGTCAATCGTAAACCGGTGCGCGTCCCCATGGACCAGCAAGATCGGTTTTGGATAACGAGAGGTAGCTATTCTCATTTCGTCCACGAGATCCGCATACGCTGGCGGCACGCGTTGTCCGCCAGTATTAGCAAACAGCTCCGCTTGAATGGCGATGACGACTGCTGCTAGATCCTGCTCCATCGCGATCCGCATCGAGTCGCGCAACCACGCTTTGTTCGCATCATTGCGCTCATACGCTTCAAGGAGATCGTTTTTGTTCGCAATGTCGACGTTGTTGTTGGAACCTGGTACGTTGAGCGTGAGAAACAGCACATTGCTCCGCAGCCAGCGCACGTTCTCTACGAATTTCGTATAGGGCGACACGTCGGCTTGACGTACGACCGGCATCGTCTCCTTGCCGAGGCTTGTCGCTTCCTTGTAGTACACGTCGCGTAGCACCTGAAGACGCCCGGCTGGATCCCAATCGCCGTACGCGTGTCGATCACAATCAGTCCACTCGTTGTCGCCAGGTGTGAACACCACCGGCTTGAGGTAGGAGTTAAACGTCTCGAGGATTTCGTTGTATCGATCCTCGATGCACATCGAAGCACCCCAGATGTCACCGACATGAATCGAAAACGCGATGTCTTGTTCATTGATCAGTTCGATCAGTCGCGCGTAAGCTTCAATGCTTGGTTCACCTTGATACGCGGTATCACCAATCGCGACAAACTCAAACTTCTCAGCACAGACACCACTGGCGAGTATCACGAGAAGGGCGGTTGCAAGTGCTTTTCTCACGATTCACTCTCCAGCACCGTAAACGAGTCAAGCAATGCTTGCAACCTTGGTCGCCACCGAGTATCTCGATAGGACTGATTGACGGTTAACTGGTACCACCGGTCGTTGGCAAGAAACGAAACAATGGTCGTCTCCACGAAATGCCGACCGGCGTCTTGTGTCGTCCAATTTATCACCGTCATAATCGCGTCGCGTCCATCGAATTCGATGGGGTCAAGATTGACCTCATCTAGATCGGGATACTGATTTAAAAGACCCAGTGCTAATTTGTCCTTGAATGAAAGTTCTTCGGGAATATCTCGAACGTTCAGCCAAAATGACGGCATCGCGTACGGTGCGCCGACGTAGAAGTCAGATTCTGCGATCGGGTTCGCTGATGGATTCCATTCGTATGGATATTCGACACTGAATCCCAGTTCGTGATCTACGTGCTTTCGCGTCGTGACTTCCACGAATTCACTGAGGAAATCCTGAGCGAGCAGACACGTGCTCGTCAGCACGAGCACCACGGTCATGCATCTGCGCCGTAATACGTTCCACGCCGTATTGCTAGTTTTATTGACTGGCATAGCTATTCGGTCCTATGTAGACGATCACTTGACGACGATATTGAGGATACGGCCTGGCACGTAGATGACCTTGCGGACTACACCTGCATCGAGGTGAGAGGTGACTCGTTCATTCGACCGCGCCAACGCCATCGCTTCGTCGTCTGAGGTGTCCGCAGTAACAGAAATCGATCCTCGAAGCTTTCCGTTGACCTGCACGCCGATCTCGAAAGTCTCTACCTTCGCGAGTTCAGGATCTGCTTCAGGCCAAACACCAGACTCAAAGACGGACGAAATGTTTCCGAGCCGTTCCCAAAGTTCTTCCGCCAAGTGCGGCGCAAACGGTGCAAGCATGACGATGAGTGGTTCGAGCTCTTGCTTGGAACACGTTCGACCGCCCTCACGAACCACGTTGAGATACTCCATCAACGCGGAGATAACGGTGTTGTACTTGAGTTGCTCAATGTCATTCGAAACCTTGTCGATGGTTCGATGCATCGCCTGCAGTACGTCCTCGTCGCCGTCGTCATCGCTGGCCTCCGCAACGCTTAACGCCAATCGATCAAGGAAACTCGCAGGTCCCCGAATACCGCTCTCTTGGTAGTCCCCACCCTGTTCAAAGGGACCTAAAAACATCAAGTAGAGTCGTACGGTATCGGCACCCCACTCCGCGATCAAGTCATCTGGGATGATCACATTGCCGCGGCTCTTGGATATCTTCCGCCCATCTTTCGTCAATATCCCGTGAGCGCGGAATTTCTCGAACGGCTCACCAAACTCCAATATGCCGTGGTCGTGGAGCGCCATCGTCACAAATCGCGCATATAGCAAGTGCAACACAGCGTGCTCGTGACCGCCGATGTATGAATCGACGGGTAGCCACTTCTTGATCATTTCCTCGTCGAGCGCAACTTCGTCCGTGTCCGTACACGGGTAGCGCATGAAATACCACGCGCTATCAAGAAATGTATCTGATACGTCGGTTTCACGCGTCGCCGGTCCGCCACAAACGGGACATTCCACGCTGCACCAAGCTTTATCCCGTGCAAGCGGACTCTCGCCGGAATCATCCGGCTTAAATTGCTCCAATCGAGGGAGCATGACGGGTAAGTCTGACTCAGGAACAGGAACCGCTCCGCAGTGCTCGCAATACACGATCGGAATCGGTGGACCCCAATAGCGTTGACGAGAAATACACCAATCGTGCAAGCGATAACGAACCTGACCCGTCGCACGTCGTTTCGTCTCAAGTTGCTGAACGATTGCGCGCTTTCCTTCCGCAACCGTAAGGTCATCGAACTCGCCTGAGTTCACCAATACGCCGTCACCAACATACGCTTCCGTCATTGGTTCTGCGTTGTCCGATCCGTTTCTCGCGATGACCCGCTTAATGGGTAAATCGAATGTACTAGCAAACTCAAAGTCGCGTTCGTCGTGACCTGGCACGGCCATGATCGCACCCGTGCCGTATTCGATCAATACGTAATCAGACACCCAAACTGGCATTTGTGCGCCAGTAATCGGGTTTTCGCAATACGCACCAATCCATGTGCCTGTCTTTGGGCGATCCACGTATTGGCGCGCCTTTAAATCGAGTCGTTTTGCTTGCTCGACATACTCGGCTACGGTCTCACGCTGTTCATCATTCGTAAGCGAATCGACGAGTTGGTGCTCCGGAGCCAAAACCATGTACGTCGCGCCACAAATCGTGTCTGGACGTGTCGTGAACACGCGAATCGACTCGTCTCGACCAACAATTGGAAAGTCAATGTCAGCGCCTTCGCTACGACCGATCCAGTTGTTTTGCGCGGTAAGCGTCCCTGACGACCAGTCAATCTTCTCGATGCCGTCAAGTAATCGTTGTGCGTAATTCGTGATCTTGAGGAACCACTGCTCGATCTGGCGTTGTTCCACTGGAGAGTCGCAGCGTTCACAGAGACCTTGAATGACCTGTTCATTCGCTACGACCGTCTTACACGAAGGACACCAATTAACCGGCGCTTCGCGCTTCTCCACCAATCCCGCTTCAAAGAGCTTTAAGAAAACCCATTGAGTCCAACGGTAGTAGTCCGGATCCGTTGTATCGACCGTATGGTTCCAGTCGAACATAGCGCCAATACGACGCAGCTGGCGGGTGAAGTTGCTGATATTCGAGGGGATGAGATCGTTCGGATTCACCCCAACCTTCAACGCGTAGTTTTCTGAATGAATGCCGAATGCGTCGAAACCCATTGGCTGAAAAACGTCGTGCCCTTTGAGTCGCTGATAGCGACCCCAAACGTCCGCGCCCGTGTATGCGTAGATATTCCCTACATGCAACCCTTCCGCGGACGGATACGGAAACATCATGAGGTTGAAGTAAGGATTCTCGGCAGCGGCTAAGTCTTCACGAGAAAACAGATTCGTACCGCGTTCGTCCCAACGCTTCTGCCACTTGGTCTCTACGTCAGTTGCGGAATAGGTGTCCATTGGGATTGACTTGAGAAAATCAGAGTCGCGTTACCGCGCGGAATTTTAGAAGGCTACGTTTCAGACGGACTGACGACTAACTATCGGTCATCGAGTCAGAAAGATGTTGAGAACCTCGTCTATCCCCAAGCTTCTGGACGTTGAATCGACGTATCGGGAATCGTGTCTGGAAACTGAGAACGAGCTAACAATCGACGAGTGATGTGACGCGCATAGGTCGCAGCGTTCTCCAACGCTGGAGAGACACGTCGCTTCTGCGGACATACCACAAAGACGGGGACTTTTAGCTCCTTTACAACAACACTAATCGCAGGAACTAAATCGGTGTCGTTTGTAACAACAGCCATTGCGTCAAATTCTCCCTTCCAAGCGTCATTGATCAGATTAACTGCAAGATTGACATCAGAACCTTTCTCTTCTGAAGTAAGAAATCTCGCAATCAAGCCTGTGCCATCTAACGGTTTCGCCTTGATCTTGGAGTGGTGCTCGTTTTCCTCAACCTTACCATAGAACCCTACAGGTAGTACCTTTCCGTCTAAGCCGGAAACTGAAAATTGACCCGGCGGCAGCGTAGCGGGTTTCGGAGTCGAAACTTCTCGATTGGCGATCGGTACGTTTGTTAACGGTCGCCATTCTTCTTTTGCAATGAAATTTCCGTAGTGGATGCGGACCTCAGGTAGTGTCTCAAGCGCACGGATGTAAACATCCTGGCGCCGCGGCGCATCAGGATCTAATCTGTGAGAAATTCGCGCCGTGAAGAATCTCAGCAACGCAATCTCGTACTCGCTCGGTAGAACTTGTGATATCAGCTTCACAGGATTAAGCCACTTGTACGGGCTGTTTCTCAGCAAACCGTAGTAGAGATTAAATCCGTCTACATATACGCTTAATTTCATGGTATCTACAAATAGCAAGGGCAATGCCGAGGCATTGCCCTTGAGCTGACAGCACGCTGCCAGCGCGTAACTAGCGTAAATATTACACAATCTAGGCATGGTGTGTACCGATGAATTTCAGCACTCTATTTACCAAAAATACGAAGATTTCCTGCGCTCAAAACACACGTTTTCCAATTGCTTCGATTTTTGCTACTAGATTAATGAAGGTTCCCTGATTAATTACTCGTACTTTGACAAAATCGAGAAGTATTCACTGGGGAACGAGCAGATTCCTCTCGACATGAGCGAACGACAGCAGTTAAGACGGTCCACGGTCTGAAGTGCCGAATTGAAATCTAGCGATGTTGAAATCGACAACGAACGCTAACAAGAAGTGCCACTAACTCCGATTTCTTCTTAAAGTTCCCGATCCATATCCAAACCAATGGCGTATCTGCAGACATTCCGTGTTGTTTTTCGATAGCAAACGAGTCGATAGATACATCAATTCGACCACGCTGAACTCTGATCGGCCCAATTACTGAGAAGAAAGAATGAGTGAAAACGAGGAACCAAAGTTCTATCCAGCCAAAGGCAGTGTTATTGGGGGTTACTCACCTGACAAGCTGGGACGCATCACCGACGCACTTCAAGATGTGAGGTTAGCTATCCAAGGACTAGCACTGCAATTTGGTAAAACCGGCACTGGGCAAGGTGCAGAGTGGACGACTGCGATCGCCTCCTTTGCGCGGGTTTGTTCCATTTTCCTTCGGAAAACCGTGTTGGGAGATTTCGGTGTGAGAACAACACGTCTACTCGATGACGACGTACTGAACAGACTCTCGTTTCGATTTCATCGTCTAGTCACTATTCCACGTAAACTGAGGAATCAATTCAAAATCGAGTTCGGATGCGTTCAGAGCGGTGAGATGAACATTACCAAACTTAATGATGACACTGGCGAACCGGAGAAGATGTTCATCGTACCGATGGGACCTCAAACGTTGGAGATCGTTGTGGAGTGGCCCCTTCCGGGAACTCTAGGTTGGATCGGGGAGCCAACAGAGCAGAAACCGTGGCGAGTTGAGCCTGAGATGCTCTTCAGGCTGGACGAAGCAGCGACGATGAATTGCGATGAATGGCTCAGCCAGCAGGTGGTAAGGTTCGACAAACATGGGATAACGCTCAAGGAGATTATCCAGACTGTCGTCAATTTCGAAGCAGCCCATTCGGTGAACACTAGTAGACTCGCTAGCATCGAAGGAGAAGCACCGAATAAAGCTGCTCGGAACCCGGCGCCACACATAATGAACGCCATAGCGTTCTGCGGTATTAGATTCGCACATCTCATCGTAATCGAGTCTGCGATATACCTCTACGATGCCCTCCTTAAGAGCGAGTCAATTACACGTCCGAAGGGAGAGAATTACCGTTTGGCATTAGCCGTCGGACTGAACCAAAAAGAGATTGATGACACAGAAACACCCAGTTGGGTTGAATTTCTCGGTACGATGATGATCGCCTTCAATAATGCACCGTCAGTCATTCGCCATGAGATCAGACCGGTCGGGAGAGGATAAGCCGACCATTCTGCTTCAGTCGTGCGTTGTCATAACTCTTACGGTCAAAGCGTTCGATCAACCGTGTCAATCAATCCCGCGCTTGGTCAAACGAATCTCTCGTGGATTCTTTCTTACTTTACGAATTAGTCGAGCTGATTGGAGTCTGTTCCACGCAGATGCACGAAAACGTGCTAGCCCAAATTAGAAGAAGTCAGCATCAACCTGCGGTAGCCAATATTCCGGAGTGGTACTACTAAGCATGATCCAATTCAAGAGAGGCGACCTTCTTGCCGAAGATGCTGAAGCGTTAGTGAATACTGTTAACTGCGTCGGCGTTATGGGGAAAGGCATCGCACTGGAATTCAAGAACGCATATCCAATGTACTTCCAAGACTATCTAACAGCCTGCAAAGCTAGGCAAATCAAACTCGGCCACATGCACGTTTACGAAACTCGCGCGACAATCAATCCGCGATATATAGTGAACTTCCCAACTAAACGTGATTGGCGGGAGCCAAGCAAAATTGAAGAAATTGATGCAGGTTTATCAGATTTAGTAAGAGTGATTGCTAAGAAGCGTATCCAGTCAATCGCGATGCCAGCACTAGGATGCGGTCTCGGCGGATTGAACTGGATCGAGGTCCGATCTTTAATCGAAGATGCTTTTATTGCGTGCGCAGATGTTTCGATCTTGGTCTTTGAACCACAGATTTAAGTTGAAAGGAGCGTTCAACAAAACGGATCTAATGTAGCGAAACACAAAATTGCGAGGGTAGTGCCAAAGCACTGCCCTCGAGCTGACAGCAAGCTGTCAGCGGGTAACTAATGCGAATCCTACACAATTTATGTGGATACCGCATATCGCATTACTGCTCTGAAGCATTCTGCCGTGTGCAGACACTAACTTGATTACCTGGTAATCACCTTGATTCTCCGCTGCAAACGGAGGTGACGCGCCGGAACATTAAGGCGTTAGTCACCTAACGTCAAGCTAAAACCAATTCACTCATTGACTTGGTTTTTCGCTCGACCGGCAGGATTAAGTCCTATCTTTCCCCGCGTGAAAGAATTGACCGAGCTGCACGGCAAATTGCAGCGAGAGCAGCGAAGAGTTCATAAAGCTGCCGCGCTTAACCCGCGTGAACTCATCTTCAACGACGCCATTTGGCAAGGTCGACCACAGTTGACTTTTTCTTTCGCACATCAGTGACCGCTGTTGTGCACGGCGAAACCAGTACGTCAGTTGTTCCAACAGGAGCATTGCGTACCGTCCGAGCTAGGACTGTTCAGATCAGGGGTTGGCGTCCTATGACGCTACGCGATTGCCGCGATCGTTGCAGGAAGAGTTTCCCAACGATGTCATTTCCACTAACCATTGAACTTGCGCCGTGAAAGATCTGAACTTCGAGCTATCAACGATCTGCCGTCGCAATCGCGACGGCAGCTATTCCACCCGAGGTAGTCGATATGCCAGATTGCAACGGCATGCCAACACCCTTCATGAACTTGGGTTCTTCCATATGCACGCCACCTCACTTAAACCGAAGCACATTACCGCATTAGTTGAGCACTGGATCGCGAACGGCATTACTCCAGGCACGTTGCGAAACTACATGGCAGACATTCGTTGGTGGGCGGAGAAAATCGGAAAGACCAGCATCATGCACCCATCCAATGAACACTACGGTATACCTCCAAGGGACCATACACCTAAAAACAAGGCACAGTGCCTCACTGAAGACAAATTTCTACAGATAGAAAATGAGTACGTGCGCATGAGCGTACGACTACAACAAGCCTTCGGGTTGCGTCGAGAGGAATCAATCAAATTTCGACCGAGTTATGCCGATCAAGAGACGTTCATTCGCCTAAAAGGTTCCTGGACCAAAGGCGGACGACCACGTGAAATTCCTATCGCCGAATCCTCTCAACGCGAGCTCCTTGATCAAGTTCGAGCATTCGTCGGTTCAGGCTCACTGATTCCACCAGAGTCCCTCTACAAACATCAACTGAACCGGTATCACCATTTCGTCGAGAGAGCGGGATTACACAATCTGCACGGTCTTCGTCACGGCTATGCGCAACGTCGATATCTGAAACTTACGGGTTGGTACCCTCCTTCAGCAGGTGGTCTTAAATCCAAGGAGCTTACGAAGATTGAGCAGCAGATTGATCAAGAAGTACGACTAAAGATCAGTCGCGAATTGGGTCACAACCGGATTGAAATAACCCGCGTTTATCTGGGATAGTGTAGATTCGATGAAGCACGCTCAACGGCGTGCTGATTAATCGGAGCTGTCCACGCTGATCACACGTCTGAAAACACGCTCGTGATTAGTTCCTCCGGTGCACAGATCACGCGGATGACGCTCTAGTCGTGCTTCAGTTAGACAAACGGTATACCGAACGTCCTTCTCTTATCCAATTGCGCGACATAAATATGACAACCAGCCATCCGAACAGTGAGCGTACGTTTCAAGAGACACTTCATCTAGAAGAACCTAATCTGTCACGGATGAGATTTCTTTGGCTTCCTCTCTCTAAATTCAATCTAATGCGGTAACCGTTTCGGAATTCTGTGAACAAACTTCCGCAAATCATGCACGTATCCTCAATGCAAAATTCCCGAAGCTTCAGGTGACTCTCGAGATATAAGTTGAATTACGTTCCCGCCAGATATGTCAGTCTAAAAGACTATCCCGACCCCAACTATAGGGAGAAGTGGATACAAAAACTCATCGCGGATGATCCGTCAATCCTCGGACTCGGAAATTTGGTACTTAGAGATCAAGAGAGGATTCAACCACGAGCAGGTCGATTAGATTTATTACTTCAAGATCTCGAATCTCAACGACGATACGAGGTCGAAATACAGCTAGGCGCAACCGACGAGTCTCACATCATAAGAGCGATCGAGTATTTCGATATAGAAAAAAAGCGATATCCGCAGTACGAACACTGCGCGGTATTGATCGCTGAGGATATAACCAGCCGATTTCTCAATGTGATTTCTCTCTTTAATGGCGCACTTCCATTAATCGCGATCCAAATGCAAGTAGTTACTCTTGGAGATGTTTCGACAGTGATATTCACGAAAGTGATGGACGAACTAGTACGCGGTGTTGTCGATGAAGACGAAGAAGCCGAAGCAGCACCGACTGATCGAGATTATTGGGAATCAACAGCCACAGAGGCAACTGTGCGATTAGCTGACGAGATGTTGAACTCTTTGCAGACGCTCGATCCTTCACTGAGACTTACGTACACTAAGTACTACATCGGGCTTGAAAAGGACGATCACCCATTTAACTTCGTCAACTTCACTCCCCAGAAAAATCGCATTGTGTACAGAATCAAGCTTCCGCAGTCCAATGAAACAGATTCCAAGATCGATGACGCTGGTCTCGTACGACTCGAATACAACAAAGCTCACGCTTCTTATCAGATTAGCTTGGTAAAAGACGACATCAAAACAAGCTCTCATGTCCTGATGGAGCTATCAAAAGACGCCTACGAAAGACGGATTAGATCTTAATGTCTTGAAGACTGATTTTTCACTATTCAATACACCGTGGAACGGGCTCATCACGTCTTAGCAATCACGATAGGGGATGCCTCCGGGGTCGGTCCCGAGATCTTGCTTAGATCATTCGTCGAGGGTGCGCTGCCGAATGGATGCATCGTATTTGGTGACTACTCAATCCTCAAAACAGGCTGTGACCGGCTAGGAGTTGAAGTTACTATCAATGTCCTCGATACCCTCAACGATACCAAAGAAGATCATCTCAATCTCTGGGACTGCGGCTGTTTATCGGCGGCGGACCTAACACCTGGCGTGCTTAACGAAGCCGCAGGCGACGCCGCGCATCGATACGTGACGCTCGCAACGCAAGCAGCGCTCCGAGGCGAAGTTTCAGCAGTTGTAACGCTACCGATGAACAAGGAAGCGACCCAACGCAGCCACCCTACCTTCACAGGGCACACCGAGCTTTTGGCAGAGTTATGTGATGTCGACCAAGTGGTGATGATGCTTGCGACTGACGAAGTTGCGGTGAGTCACGTAAGTACGCACGTATCACTGCGAGAAGCAATCGAACGATTGACGCCTAGTCGATTGAAACGGACGATCGAATTGACCGACAGCGCGCTAAAACGATTTATTACGCAACCACGCATTGGTGTATGTGGACTGAATCCTCACGCTGGTGAGAGCGGCATGTTCGGATCGGAAGAAAGGGACGTCATCGAACCTGTCATCGACGAACTCAGGAAGCGAGACATAGGCGTTAGTGGACCCTATCCTGCTGATACCGTATTCCGTCAGGCAATCGAACTAGATCGATTCGACGCGTTAATTTGCACGTATCACGATCAAGGTCATGCACCGATGAAGCTACTTGCGTTCGATCGCGCGGTAAATGTGACATTGGGTTTGCCTATCATCCGAACCTCTGTAGACCACGGTACGGCGTTCGATATCGCCTGGAAAGGTGTCGCCCGAATTGACTCGCTCGCACATGCGATCCGATACGCGGAGAAAATGTTGAGCTCACCTAGCCTTAACTGACGAACACGAGAACTTAGAAATGAATGGATTTGACCTTATTGCACAATGTCTGAAAGCTGAAGGCGTTGAGTGGATGGCATGTTTCCCTGCCAATTCCCTCATCGAGGCCGCCGCTAGAGTCGGCATTCGACCGATCGTGTTTAGACAGGAACGCGGCGGTATCAATGCGGCAGATGGCTACGCTCGTACCATGGCTGGCAAACAGGTCGGTGTATTCGCATCTCAGTCTGGACCAGGCGTCGAAAACTCATTCGGCGGCATCGCACAAGCTTGGGGTGAAGCCGTACCATTGCTGTTCCTACCTGGCGGCTCAGGCACCGGTAGCTACGATATAACGCCGAACTTTTCGGCGGTTAAGAACTACGAGCATGTGTCAAAGCTCGCCATATCAATCGACCAGATCGGCCAAACAAGCCGTGAAATGCGACGCGCTTTTCATGCTCTGAAGCACGGTCGCCCCGGTCCAGTTGTCGTCGAAATGCACGGCGACGTACTTGGCAAGGAAGTTCCTGCTGACGCGCCTCCATACCGACCTACGAAAGTGATGCGTACGTCGCCGAACGCAAGCGACGTAAAAGACGCAGTTAAAACGCTTCTGAACGCGGAAAATCCGGTGTTGTGGGTCGGACAAGGCGTGCTCTACGCGGACGCGACCAATGAACTACGATCGCTCGCAGAACTAGCGCAAATCCCAGTGATCACAACAATGGAAGGCAAGAGCGCGTTTCCTGATGATCACCCGCTCGCGTTGGGCTCTGCAAACCGCACCGCACCCAAGGCTGTATATAAGTGGCTTGGTGAATCTGACGTGTTATTTGCAATTGGGTCTGGTTTAACCCGCACAGGCTTCGGATTGGAAATCCCGAACAACAAGGTTCTGATCCATTCCACCATCTCAGCCGAAGATATCAACAAGGACTACGACGTCGATCTAGGTCTGGTCGGCGATGCGAAGCTGACACTTGAAGCAATGATCGACGAAGTGAAGGCACAAGTCGGTGATAACGGTCGGGAGACGAACACGACACTTCAGTCAGATATCGCGAACACGAAAGCTGATTGGCTGAAAGAGTGGGCACCCCTACTCACGTCCGACGAAACTCCTGTGAACCCTTACCGCGTGATCAATGAAATCAACAATATCGTTGAGCACGAAAATTCCATCGTTACGCACGACGCAGGAAATCCACGCGACCAGATCATGCCTTTCTACAAGGCGACTCTTCCACGAGGATACATCGGTTGGGGTAAGACGACCCACTTGGGCTACGGTATTCCGCTCGCGATCGGAGCGAAACTCGCATCACCCGACAAATACTGCATGAACTTCATGGGTGACCTCGCATTTGGTCATACGGGTACCGAAATCGAAACCGCGGTGCGCGCCGAAGTGCCAATTACTACGGTCGTAATCAACAACCGCACGATGGGCGGGTACGACACGAAGATGCCAGTCGCGATGGAGAAATACGGCGCTGGTAACCAAACTGGTGATTACGCGGACTTGGGTAAAGCGATGGGTGCAACAGGTATCAAAGTTGAAGATCCCCGTGAACTCGTGTCGGCGTTAGAAAAAGCGCAGCAAGAGAATGCTGAAGGTCGAGTAACTGTGATTGAAGTGATCACGCGTCAAGATACAAGGTTTTCGCAATATGGGAACTACCTCGCAGTCGGCTGACTACACAGCGTCGCGCACCATGCGAAAGTGAGTCTCGCGCTATCGCAAATCGACTTAGCGGAATTCACTAAACGTGCATATATTTGCACCGGATAGAGTTCGAACGATCGATACGGTGCGAGTATCAAAACGCGGTCAAATCACAATTCCAAAGACATTACGTGAACGCTTTGGACTGAACCATAACGTCGAAGTGGAATTAGTTCCTACTCGCAAAGGACTGCTCCTACGGAAGCATTCGACAGGTACACATCCAGTTGATGGCTTGGTAGGGATTCTTAAGGACTTTGATTGGCAAGGAACGGATGACTTCATTGACGACATCCGAGGACCGAGATGACCCCAGAGATTTGGACGATGATCTGCTTTGGCGTTGCCATTGCCGCATTGATCCTAGCACAAATGCGCCACAGCAATCGGTTGTTACTCGATCGTATCGAAACGGTAGACAAACACATGGACGATCGATTTCAATCGATGGAAACACAACTCGAAGAGCTTCGGGAGCGAATGGCGCATCTTGCGGGTTTGTTGGAAGGTCTTCGAGAGGCTATCGCGCAACGCAGAACCTCTTAAGAAACCCACGCACCGGTCTGTAAAAGCACTAACCGCCAATCATCGTGCTAAGGAAATCAAGTATTAGGTCACGGTCCTCCGCAGCGAACGGCACCTAAACGCTCGACCGTCTCAGTACGGTAGTTTCTTGACTGCTTGACGCCAGCCGATTAGGCGGTTTACGGTGATAAGGAATACGCCGAAGATCAATAACGTATTCATGAGTAGTGCACCAAATCTCGTATAAGGTGTTTTACCTGACATCGTGAATATCTGACCTTCAATCGTCGTACGCACGAACTGATCGGCTTGTACGATCACTTCGCCGTCTGGTCCGACAATACCGGATATACCGCTGTTAGCCGCTCTCACGACGTAACGTCCGTGCTCGCGGGCGCGCATTCGCGCCATCTCAAAGTTCTGATGAGGCGCGAATGAATCACCAAACCATGCGTCCTCGCTTACAACGACGATCGCGTCTGCGTCACTCTGACGCACGGCGTCACGAACATCGCGCTCGAAACTTGCTTCGTAGCAAATCGCAGGCACTAGCTTGAGGCCCTCGACGTTCAGCGATCGATCTCCGTCTTCGCCGACCTGAAGGTCTGAATACGGTACGTTAGCGAATCCAAGAATCGGCCGCAAGATCGAAGGAATAGGGACATACTCCCCAAACGGCACCAGTCGAAGCTTGCGATAGTTCGCGTGATCTTCCCCAGAAATCAACAATGAGTTGAATCGAAGTTCGTCATCTATTTCGACGTATCCCGTCGCAATGTAATCGTGATTTGACGTCGCGCGAACGATCTCTAACGCTTCGAGCATTCTTATCTGACTCGTCGCAAATGCGGCTTCACTCCACAGTACAAGATCTTTCGGACTAAGTGAGTGTGACAACTGCGAATAAATCCGAAACGTCTGACCGCGACGTGCCATCTCGAACTTTTCCGTCAATGGAATGTTGACTTGCACGATGCCGACCTGACGCGGCTCTAACCGCTCGGTGTAGTCGAACAACGCCAATCCAGCACAAAGTAAAACGACAACAGCGCCCGCCGCTAACGACAGCCAGCCTGAAACCAATGTTGCAGCAATAAAAGCGATCGCAAAACTCATTCCCTTCACGCCAAGAATCGGCGCTAAGCCATCGAATGGCGTGCTGATGAGTACGTAGCCGGCATCGAGCACAGGGAAGCCAGTCATCACTGAACTTCTAAGCCACTCGTACGCGAGCCATACAAATGCAAACTGAAGACTGCGATACAGTGGAATATCCAGAGTGGGATATCGCTCTAGCGTCCGCCTAGGAACGTGGGACGCGATTCCTACAAGCCCGGTTAATAACGCTAGGAGGCAAACGAACAGCGCGACGAATCCGCCGGCAGCCATCCAGTGAACGTCCCCGTATTGCTGAATCGAAACGTAAATCCAGGAAGCACCTACGCCGAATTTCGCGACGCCGAAGAGCCAGGCATACAAGAACGCAGTTCGATACCTGCGAACGCGACCTAGGCTGTAGAAAAGTCCAGCAAGTGCAAGGATGGTGACCGGGAAATACTCAAACGGAGCGAAACCGAGCGGATAAATCGCTCCGCAGACTAGCGGAAGTAGAAACGCGAGTTTCGATCCGCCTATTGGCCGTTCCTCGTTACGCGTATCTTGACTATGCGGCGTTCCGTCGCTTCGAGTACTTCGAAACGCACATCCCCTTCTTTGGTTTTCTCGCCCATCACGGGTACGTGACCAAGTTTGGTCGCGAGGTACCCTCCAATGGTGTTGTTCAGATCGTTAGACAGATCCGTTTCGAAGAACTTGTTGAACTCGTCGATCGACAAGTCCGCACTGACATCCGAATGTCCGTTGTTCTCAGGCGTCGCTCCGCCGTTGTCATGCACCATCAACGAAACGGCTTCTTCGCCTCGATCGTGTTCGTCCTGGATGTCCCCGAAGAATTGCTCGAACACATCCTCCATCGTGACGAGACCAACGATCTGAGCGTATTCGTTCTCCACGACAGCAAGATGCACTCGCTCTCTACGAAATTCCTCTAATAACGCGACGATGCCTTGGTCCTGTGGTACGACCTTGACGTCTCGTCGCATCGCGTCGAGATCGAATTCCCCAACGGAATTGCCACCTGGGAGTGAAGCAAGAAGGTCTTTTACGTAGACCAATCCAATCACCGAATCAGGATCATCGCCGCGTAGTGGATAGCGAGAATGACCTGTTTCCTTAATGACATCAAGTACATCCGCGAGCGTCATGTCCTTTGACAAAGAAACGACGCGCGAACGAGGCACCATGATGTCGTGGGCGTTCTTCGTCGATGTCTCAAGTAGGTTCCCGATTAACGGAATGACCTCCTGATCGAAGTCATTCCCGACTTCAAATACCTCATCGACAAGACTGCGAAACTTCCGCTCGAACGTTAGGTCAACGCCTTTCCGAACCGCACCGCGAAAAAGATCGCGCACACGTTTTGTGTATGGCACGCGTTGTTCGGCTTCACTCATAAGGATTTGTCACTCCGACCGACTTGAGTAGTGCGACCTCTTTAACTTCCATTTCACTGGCGTCCTTCTCATCAACGTGATCGAAACCACGCAAATGCAATACACCGTGGATGACTAAATGCGCCAGATGTGCATCCAGGCTCTTCTCTTGTTCCTCCGCTTGAGCCTTAGCGATATCGACACAGATCGCCACGTCGCCTAAAACGTTGTCTTGTTGTGCCGGGAACGACAAGACATTCGTCGGCTCGTCGATGCTCCGAAACTTCTCGTTCAAGCGTCGACTTTCATCCGTCGTCACGAAGTTCAAAAACACATCGCCTTGACTTTCTTCACTAGCTAGTTCGATCCATCCGCGTATCTGTGATTTGCTCGGGATATCGACACGGTTAGGAAGATTAATCACGATTTCGCGTGACACGGAATCTACTTGGGTTGATGTCGTCATATTACTGCGGTTGCCGATCATCTTGCTCATACGCATCGACGATACGTTGAACGATCGGATGCCGCACGACATCTCGCGAATTGAATCGCGTGATATGAATACCCGGTACGTCCTTGAGCAGCGGTATCACGTGAGCTAATCCCGATCGTTGATCTTGTTGATTACCACCCAAGTCAATTTGGGTAAGGTCACCCGTGATCGCTACTTTCGAACCGAAGCCGATTCGTGTCAGGAACATCTTCATCTGGGCGATCGTGGTGTTTTGACTTTCGTCCAGGATGATGAACGCCTCGTTGAGGGTGCGACCACGCATATACGCGAGCGGCGCAATCTCAATGACTTTTCGATCAATCAACCGTTCGACTCGCTCGTTGCCAACCATTTCGAACAATGCGTCGTACAACGGCTGCATATAAGGATCGATTTTCTGCGTTAGGTCGCCCGGTAGAAAGCCTAGTTTCTCTCCTACCTCAACAGCTGGTCTTACAAGGAAGATTCGCTTTACACGATCGCTTGCAAGCGCTTGTACCGCACATGCAACAGCCAAGTACGTCTTACCAGTCCCGGCGGGACCGATGGCGAAATTGACGTCTATGTCGTCTGACTGCAGGTCGCGTACAAATCGCGACTGCCTGGGACCGCGTGGGCGAACAGTTTTCTGCCAGAGTCTGAGGTGGGTACTCGCGCCGTCGCCGTCACTATTGCCGTTCTTCGACCAACCATCGACGAGCTCCGTGACACCCGCTTCCTGTAGATACAGATGTAGCGTCTTGGCGTCGAGAGTCGCGCCGCCGCCAATCTGAGCATAGAGGTGGGTGAGTAGCGCTTCGCCTTTGCGTACGCCCTCTTGAGGACCTTCAAGCTGGAAGTCATGTCCGCGGTTCTTGATATGTATGCCTAACCGCTGTTCCAGCTGCCGGATATTTCTGTCAAGTGGCCCGCACAAGGTCGCGAGCCGTCCTGCATCGCTAGGTTGTAGGTTTAGAGATTTGGTTGACCTTGATTCGAGTGAATCGTCGCTCAAAAAGCGTTTGTACTCCTATGTACTGACGGAGCGCGAATTATCATAGATAAGACGCGGAAAAGAGTGGCAAATCGTATCGCACGATTTGTCGATGTTCGAATTGATTTCAGTGAATGGCTACCGGATTGACGTACATCTGCACTGCGCCGCGCACTTTCGCTTGACCTAAAACGAACAAGAACTCGAACACACCATCACGCACCAACGGTCCCGTGTTCATCGTTTCCAATATGAAAATCCCATTTTCCTGCAGCAATATGACGTGACCTTGAAACGGACGATTCTCATGTTGAGGCGGTACGACGTCTAGACCCCAAGTATCTGCACCAGCGGCGACGACGTTCTTACTTACGAGATAGCTCGCGACTTCCTCGCTCTGACCCGGCTCCGCGGCAACCCAAACGTCCGGCTCAGCTTCCAGTTTCGCATCAGTCCAACCCGTATGAAAGAGCACAACATCTCCTTCTTGAATGGGTGTGCCTTGCTTTTCCTCTACCGCTCTTACGTCTTCAACGGTAAATAACTGACCGCCTTCCATCGATTCGACACCGAAGTGACTCGCCATGTCGAGCACGATCCCGCGTGCGACAATCGGTGGAACTGTCTCTATGCCTAGTTTTGTTAAACCGGTAATCTCTGCGATGTCGGTCGACTCATGACAGTTGTAGTACACACCATCCGGGTCACCGATATGACCAAGTCCATCGAGTTGTGAGCCAATACCGAACCAACCCGAAATGATGTCATCGTTGTAGGTCATGTTCGGGTATGGTTGACCTTCGTGCTGTTGTCCGGGCTGGACGACGTAGACGTTCATACCACGCGGCGGGAATGCAGGCGTCGTACTATCGATCGTGATCCCAAGGCTGTACACCTTGCCTTCTTTGATGAGACTGACAGCTTTAAGCACCGACTCGGCACTCATCAGATTGAGATTGCCGATTTGATCGTCAGCACCCCACTTAGATGGGACGCAGTCTTCGTGGCCGTACACAGCCGACACGCAAACAAGACTACAGCAAAGAATGGCCAATTTCTTCATCAGATCACTCATCAAAGTTACGTTCGATAAGCATAGCAATCCGGCAAGTTTTCACAATTCGAAATTGCGGATCGATTAGGCTAGAGATCGAGCGTCGATCAATGTACCTCGGAGTGAGTTTGGCAGAGCTTCGTCGATTCTCACTTGAGCGAAATCTCCACCTGGATCGCCAGCGAAGTTAACAACCCGATTGCACTCAGTGCGACCTTGCCATTGATCTGGGTTTCGCTTGGATGTTCCGTGTACCAGCACCGTCTGTTCGCTGCCGACAAGCCGATCACCGTGCCGTTCTGCTTGCAAGCGAAGTCGATCCTGTAAACGCTGTAAACGTTCTTTCTTAACGTCTACAGGTGTTTCATCGGCGAGGTCAGCGGCCGGGGTTCCGGGACGCGCACTGTAGATAAAACTAAATGACGTGTCAAAGTCGAGCTCTTCGACTAGATCCATGGTTCGCTGAAAGTCATCTTCGGTTTCACCTGGGAATCCGATGATGAAATCAGACGAGAGAGCGATCGATGGTCGAACCTTCCTCAGCTTCCGAATCTTGGACTTGTATTCAAGTATCGTGTGGTTGCGCTTCATCGCGCTAAGCACACGATCAGATCCGGCTTGAACGGGTAGATGCAAGTGATTGACCAATTTCGTTTCATTGGTAAACGCTTCGATCAAATGATCGCCAAAATCATTCGGGTGCGAGGTCGTAAAACGAATCCGTTCAATTCCGTCGATTTGCGCGACATAGTGAATCAGTTCCGCTAGATCAACTTGAGCGCCATCAAGATCGCCGCGGTACGAGTTCACGTTCTGGCCCAGCAAGTTGATCTCGCGAACTCCCTGCTGTGCGAGACTCACAACTTCGCGCATGACGTCGCTCACGTTGCGACTTACTTCGGGACCGCGTGTGTATGGCACCACACAAAACGAGCAGTACTTGCTGCATCCTTCCATGATCGTGACGTATGCGGAAACGCCACCGGCGTTCGGTGTCGGTAGTCGATCAAATTTCTCAATTTCAGGGAAGCTGATATCGACAACCGGAGTCAATCGCTTGCTCGCTTCTTCAATCATTTCTGGTAAACGATGCAGCGTCTGTGGTCCGAACACCATGTCAACATAAGGTGCACGGTCTGTAATCGCAGATCCTTCTTGACTCGCGACACAACCACCAACCCCAATGAGCAAATTCGGATTCGATTCCTTCAGTCGACGCCATCGTCCGAGTTCGTGAAATACTTTCTCCTGCGCCTTTTCTCGTATGGAACACGTGTTCAGCAGTATGACGTCCGCTTGTGTCGGATCGTCAACGATCTGGGCGGCGTGGCTCTCGCGGAGCAAATCGCCCATGCGGTCCGAGTCGTACTCGTTCATCTGACATCCATGTGTCTTGATGAAGAGGTTCATGCGATCAACGATCAATCAAGTGGAAAGCCGCAAGTGTACCTACGAATAGGACATCGTGCCATGCTACCGAAGGTCGCGATCGTCAGGGAATTCGACCTTTTGGGGTAATTTGTGCAATTCTCACGAAATTCTGGTGTCAAAACGCAAAACCTTCATTCGTTCGCCGTCTAGCGCAATTACTCTTTCTTCTGTTTTAAATTGATGCAACTTCCGAAATTCGATACGTCACCAACCTTCAGGCTGTTCACCGTACTCGCATTTACGATTGCGCTCGCAGTGCCGATTGCCTTCGTTTGGATCGTCGTCGAACTTCGCTCTGAGTACGAACAGGAAGTCTCGGCGGATATTTCACAAGGATGGGGAGATGAGCAGGTACTCATAGGTCCCTTTCTCCGACTGAAAGTGCGCACGCCCTCAGCCGAAGGAACCGACACTACCAGTAGAGACGCACAGGTGGAGAGCTATTTCTTCGCGCCACGTCATCTAGAGATTACGTCTACATCGGAACACGAAGAGAGACAGAAGGGTATCTTCAAAAAGCCAGTCTACGTTGCAACGGTCGTACTTAAGGGGTCGTTCGATAACGACCTAGCGAAATTCGCCGAACGACGCAATGTCGACATCACGAATATTGAAAGCTGCTCGATTCAGGTCGCGCTCTCTTACTCCCAAGCCATTCGCTCACTGAGTGGACAGTTCGGTGAACGTGACCTCGAGTTCGAACCGTCGTCCCAGCAACTAGGTTGGGTAGGTGAACCCGTGCAAGCGAGACTGAGAAACGCCGAATGCACCGGCGCTGATTTCCAAATGAATCTAGTGGCTCGCGGTTCAAATCGACAATCAGTGGCAATGGTCGGGGACGAAAGCGCACTGAAGATGAACTCTTCTTGGCCGCATCCCAAATTCGAAGGACGCCAACTCCCTGATAACCACGAAATCAATCCGACAGGCTTTGATGCCAATTGGTCGTCTATCGCGTTGGCGAGAGGTTTTGCCTCCGAACTTGACGAAAACGAATGGCTAGCGATCACGAAAGAGAGTGCTGTGGGTTTCTCTTTTCACGAACCCGTGACCTTGTATCGCATGGTCACGCGAGCGGTCAAGTACGGTTTCTTCGTCGTCGGATTAACGCTACTTTCGATTTACTGTCTCGAGATGGTGACTGGAATAAAGATCCATGTTGTTCAGTACGCGATTGTTGGCGCCGCACTCGCGCTCTTCTATCTGCTTCTGCTCTCGATTTCTGAGCACATCGGGTTTGTCGCGTCGTATCTCGTCGCAAGCAGCGTACTCATCATTCTGATTGTGGGGTACGCCTGGTTTAGTACGCGCGAGACAAAGTTCGCCGGGAGCATGGCGGCACTATTAATTGGAGTCTATGCCGCGTTATATCTCTGCTTAGCGTCCACGGACTATGCACTTCTGATCGGCAGTCTCTTGCTGGTAATACTGTTGGCAGGATTGATGTACGCGACACGGAACATGGTTATCGATACGAATCAAAGTGATCAGCAATAAATATATCGGATCTAATCGTTTTCCGTCTCAGACTGAAGCGAAACTACAATAAGTTCGTTTGAGATCCACCTAAACGTATTTCCCGATGGATGAATCACAAGATCGCGTATATCGCGTCTTGTTCCACAATCAAGGCAAGATTTTTGACGTCTTCGTACGTAGCGTAGGCCGAGCTGAGCTGTTCGGCTTTCTCGAACTACAAGACTTTGTGTTCTCCAAACCATCGTCCATGGTGATTGACCCATCGGAAGAGAGCTTGCGCAACGAGTTCGAAAAGGTGAAGCGAGTCTTTGTTCCCATCGCTAACGTCGAACGAATCGATGAAGTGAAGGAAATTGGCGAGGCGAAAATCACGGAGAATGACGGTACTCAAATTCACCACCTCCCGCCCGTTCAGAGACCCAAGCGCTAATCAATCAGCCAATAACTCACGAATCTAAATAGCCTAATTAATGTCAGTCGTTATCGTCGGTGCTGGTCACGCGGGTGGTCAGGTCGCAGCAAGTCTTCGCCAACTCAAGTATGAAGAACCCATCACCCTTATCGGATCCGAGCGATATGTACCCTACCAACGACCGCCACTAACAAAGGAGTACTTACGTCGCGAAGAAGGCTTGGATCGCGTCACGTTAAGACCCGAGACCTTTTATGAGAAGAACGATATTTCTCTCATGCTCGGATGCGAGGTCCAATCAATCGATCGTAATCAAAAGGTTGTTGTCCTAGACGGAAACGAAGATATCCAGTATGACAAGCTCGTCCTCGCGACCGGCTCGACGCCCATATTGCCTCCGATTCCAGGCACTGATCTTCAAGGGGTTCATCTCCTAAGGACGATCGACGACGTCGATGCGATCGTCAACGAGCTTGAGTCTACATCGAACATTGGCATCATCGGTGGGGGCTATATCGGTTTAGAAGCGGCAGCTTCATTTCGTCACCTCGGAATGAACGCGTCGGTTGTCGAGATGGAAGATCGACTCTTGAAACGAGTGGCAACAACGGAACTCGCTGATTTCTACGCGAACTTGCATCGCCAACACGGAGTCGACATTCACCTCGACTCCCAAGTCACCGAGATCTGTGGTGATGCGAATGGGAGAGTCGAGTCATTGTCAGTTTCGGACGGCGCTAAGCTAGATCTGAATCTCGTCATCGTCGGCGTCGGCATTCGACCTAATACGGAATTAGCGGCCGAAGCAGGATTTAGCGTAGAAAACGGAATCCGCGTAAACGAACGCTGTGAAACCGATGACCCCAGCATCTACGCCGTCGGCGACTGTACAAATCACCCTAACCCACTCATCGATCGTCGTTTACGCCTCGAGTCGGTACCAAACGCGATGGAACAAGCACGAGTCGCTGCCGCCAACATCGTCGGTAGACCGACCACGTACGCGACCTTTCCATGGTTCTGGTCTGATCAGTACGACCTGAAATTACAAATGGTAGGTTTCGCAACCGATCGAGATGAATCCGTGACTCGCGGCGAACGCGAATCGAACTCATTCGCCGAATTTCATCTCAAAGATGGTGTTTTAGTTGGTGCAGACGCAATCAACTCGCCGAGAGAATTCATGGCTGCGCGCCAACTGTGCGGTAAGACGGTTGACGCACAGTCACTACGCGACACGTCGGTAGACCTTCGATCGTTGCTGAAGAAATAAAACTACGCCACATACGTAGTCCCTGCACTGAAGTAGGTGCACTACGCTAACTAAATCTTCGTCGCAGATTCACTCAATAAATACAAGTAGCGATAGAGCGCAAGCGCGAGCGGATGGTCGCGTTCCTCTAACCATTGAAGTTCTTTGTCGGACAGTCGAGCAGTCTGAGATGGTTCGTCAGTAACTACACGTGTGGCACTCGCATCTGCAATGGTCGGTGGCCAGACGACGTCGCCGACTCGGCACTGCAGCAACCTAGCTTCATTCGTGTCGTACGCTGTCGCGCGTCCCTTGAGCAGGAACTGAATCTCATTCGCGTCAGCAGCATTCACGGTTTCCCCTGCTTCATACTCTATGGTGTTCGTATGTGTTTGCAGGATCCCAATGAGTTCTTCGAACATTATTTGTTTGTCGAGATAGCGTTCGATTTCCTCAGCGGATTGTTGAAGAAGCTCCCCACGCTCTTCGTGGTGTTCGCGTGAGACCGACCGCCAATCCTCAATCAAATCGTCCTCACACGTCTCAAGCGCTTGATCCTCGTTCTCAGTCAATTCCAGTTCGCTAAATACAGCGGACGGCACGTTACGTGATAGACCTTTGACGAATGAAGGAGACGCGTCGCTGAGAACAATCTTCACGTCGTGCTTCTGTGCGTTCTGAACAAACCGACCAACTACGCTGATCGCTGAGTAGTCGAATCCAGATACGTTCGTGAAATCCAGAATAAGGCGATACGGCGTACTCTCTTTCTCAATCGCACTAACCAACCGTTCGGCCAATGATGCTGCACTACCGAAAAACAGGTAGCCGCGAAGTCGAAATCCTTGAATCCGGTCTCCGCGCTGACGCAATATCGTGCGATCTGGTGGGCTGCGAACCGCTCTACTACTTCGACTCTGCGCATCGAATCTGGACGCGATGACATCTATCCGCGAGAGTCGCAAAGCGAAGAACACTAAAGTCGCCAAGATTCCAACCGCAACGCCCTCTAGCAGACCAAGCGCAATGATCACGATCACGATGATTAAAACGATCGAAAACTCTGACCATGGCAAACGCTGATACGTACGAATGAGACCTTCATCGATCATGCCCAAACCTGCGAACAACAGTATGCCGATCAGGAGTGAAAGAGGCACAAATTCAAGCGCCGCATCACCAAAGAACAGTGCGCCACCGATGACCAATGCACACATGACACCTGTGAGTCGCGAAGTCGCACCAAACTGTTTACTACGAAACGACGCAGGAACGATCATGCAGATAAAAGTTCCGCCGCCAATTCCGCCAAACATGCTTGCAGCGCCCGCGGCTCGAAATTCGCGATCCCAATCTAAATCTTCGTTCAAGGCGACTTCGAGACCGGATAACGCCATGACAATGCAAATAAGCGCAACGAGCGCGAGTGCGAGCAGGTTTGGTATCTGGAGAACGATGGCTGACCATTCGGTTTTGAGTAAGTCTGTAGGCATGACCGGTGGCCAGAGATTTCCAGAGACCGTACTCGAATATAGAAGACCTAAATCTCGTACTTCAGTGTCAGAGAGTCCCAGAAAAGCTATTGCTGCTTGATATACGCCGACGAACAACACCACGCTGATCGGCAAGACCAACGGATTTCGCCAGCGCTTTAACGTTAGAAAGAGAGCGAGGCCGTACAAGACTCCGGGAAGCCATTGCACCAATACGTCTGCGTCCAAGAGTCTCGGCACCGTGCGCCAATTCAAATCAACACCAGCGACAGCGATTGCTGTCAGACACACCACACCACCAATGCCACCGACGAAGCCGCTTGCAACAGGAAATGGGATAAAACGTACTAAATGGGCTAATCCATATTTACCTACCAGGAAGCAGAGCAATCCTGTCACAGCGGCACTGATGGCTAGCGCCACGATGGTCGTGACGAACAGCGCTTCTTCCTACACATCCATTGACGTGCCGATGTGAACCATGGCGACAACCAGCGCCGGTGACAGACCCGCGATGGCACCACGAAAGCCACCTAATAGCGCAATGATCAGGCATCCCGAAAAACAGCCAAAGAGTATGAATCCAATGCCTTGAGATGAATGAGGCGCTAACGCTCCTGAGAATATGAGCGTCGCAAACGCGACATGCGTTACAAGTAAACCTAAGCCAGATGTAGCACCTGCAGAAATTGCTGCTAACGTGGTGGCGGAAGAGAATTTTTCAGTGTTAAAGGCTTGCATCAACAATAAGCCTCAACACAATCGGCATGACTAGCGCCTGCAACTAGATAGCGCCGTCGATAGACCGCCTTCTCGGACTGTCTTGACCTGTCTATGTTTGTTTGAACTAGATCGACATATTTGCATGTGGAGCTCCGAAATGAACTCGTGTAAAACACGAGCAAACTCACACGAAAGAAAGGTGCTTCATTACTAAGGATGACTCATGGTAACAGATAAAAAGCTAAGGCAGCGCTCTGCAATTCAACACGCGGAAGTGCGTAATCGTTGCCGAACCAACGACGTACTACGTATACATCAGCTCGTCATCACAGTCTTACTTTTGAGTCATCTCTCCGTGATGAACGTATTCGGTCAAACGGATATCAAGAACAACGACGACCCAGACCTGGCGATCCACACTGACGCCGGCGAACGAGTTCTTGAGTATGACTTCGACTCATTCAACGTGGGGATCGCCGAGTATCCAGATGGTCCGACGGGAACTACCGTTTTTCACTTTCCGGAAGGTGCGCGACTCGCAGTAGATATACGAGGCGGTTCCCCCGGCGTGATCGGCGAATATGGTTTTGTCCACGCGATTAGCCTCGCGGGTGGCTCACTCTACGGTCTTGAGGCGGCAAGTGGGGTGAGAGCCGGTATTTTGGCAAAGAATGGATATACGAGCAGTTGGGAGACGATTCCACTCGTGAGCGGAGGAATCATCTTCGACTTTGGTCCTCGTAACAACAGCGTCTATCCCGATAAACGACTAGGTCGCATTGCATTTGAGAACGCGATGCCAAACCGATTTCCGATGGGTGCAAGAGGCGCTGGTATTTCGGCTACCGTTGGAAAAACGATCGGCTTTGACGGAGCCGAGCCAGCCGGTCAAGGCGCTGCGTTTCGGGAGACCGGTGGGATCAAAGTCTTTGCGTGTGTCGTTCTGAATGCCGTCGGTGCAGTCGTTAATCGAGACGGACAGGTCGTGCGTGGCCATCTGAACCCCGAAACAGGTGAGCGAATCAGCTTCATGAAGGCGATCGAGCAACAGATCGAGGAAGCGGAAGCAAATCTGCAACCACCGTCAGGAAATACCACCTTAACCGTTGTTGTTACGAATCAATCGACGAATCGGTTCTCGATTGATCAAATCGCACGGCAAGTGCATAGTTCAATGGCACGAGCGATTCAACCGTTTCAAACAGACACAGACGGTGATACCTTGTGGTTCGTGTCGACAGGCGAAGTAGATATCACGCCGTGGTCAGGCGCAGGACTTGGGGAACTGGCAGCGGATGTCGTATGGGACGCTGTTTTAGCCGCACATCCCTAAATCGCTGAGTTAAGCGCCGACAACTGAAGACTGGACTAAGCGTTCAACTTCCTCATCGGTCAACCCTAATTCCGCGCTCAGCACTTCGCTCGTGTGCTCACCGAGCTGAGGCGCAGGTATGAGTGGCACATCGCTCTCTGACATCTTGACAGGCCAACCGAGCAACTTAATTTTTCCGTGAACAGGATGGTTAACCTCGTGTACAAATCCACGTTCAACCAGGTGTTGGTTTGTGTAAAGGTCCTGCGTCGTCAACACCGCGCTCGCTGGAACGCCAGCTTCAGCAAGTTCACGCATCGCGTCGTACTTTGTCCGTACTCTCGTCCAGGCGGTGATCTTCTCGATGAGTAACTTGCGCAGTGCCTCAGGAGACCGTTCCTCGTTCTCTCCAGATTCATCAACATTCCCGACTACCTGTAGCAACGCCTCCGCCATTTTCGCAGTGACAGCCATAACAAAGACGTAGTCGTTCGGCTTATCACCAAGACAGGGATACAGGTTTGAGTACGGTCCGCCACCATTACCAGTTCGTCCAGCTGGGCGCTCGCCAAAACGACCTCCTGACGTCGCGGTACGCAGGTAGTAAGTCATAGCCTCTTGCATCGACAATTCAATGTACTGTCCTTTTCCTGTCCGCATCTTCTGAATGTATGCAGCGCTAATAGCGAGCGCCATCTGTACGCCTGTTCCCGCATCGCCCATGGTTGGACCTGGTCGCATCGGTGGACCGTCCGCTTCACCGGTAATCGAAAACGCACCGGCAGCTGCTTGCGCCACCATGTCATAACACTTGTAGTCCGACCACGGACCTTCTACACCGAACCCTTTGAGACGAGCATAGATGATGTCAGGTTTTCGCTCGCGTAGGATGTCATAAGTCAGGTTTAGCTTTTCGATGACACCCGGTCCATAGTTCTCAACAAAAACGTCAAACTGCGGCAGTAGACCGAGAAACAGTTCACGACCCTTCTCGGACTTTAGATCGATAGCGACGCTACGCTTGTTCGAATTCCAAACGACGAAATACTCTCTGTTACCGTCAGGTCCTCTACCCGGATCACCTTTTCCTGGCGCTTCAACCTTTACTACATCCGCACCTAACCACGCCAATGCTTGCGTACACGACGTACCTGCCTCGTATTGAGTCATGTCTAAGATGCGCATACCGTCTAACGCTGCCATCATTAATCCTTCGTCTACCTATAAATGCGACTTCCTGTCACATGGTTGAGTATAGAGCGATGTGCTCGACGGCTTGATCGAATGAACATTTTTCGATTGCGAACGGTCGCTTCCGGAGATTCCGACTTCCATATCCAAACGCTCGGCGCCATCATGAAATCCTCTTCTGTCTATATTTCACACTAGCAATCTAGACTACAACCCTTCAAGTTCGGAAATTCAGATGTCCCAAACGATCGAAGTCGAACCATTAACGCCAACTATCGGTGCACAAATTAACGGTGTGGATTTGTCCCAGCCTCTCTCGGAGACCATGTTTCAACAAATCCACGACGCATGGATGCGGCATCTAGTCCTGTTCTTTCGAAACCAGAAGATCTCACCAGATCAGCACCTAGAGTTTGGTCGTCGTTTTGGTGCGTTGCACATTCATCCGGCAGCTCCGTATCTGCATGACAATCCCGAGCTCATGAAGGTCCACACGGATAACAATTCGCATATACAAAACGGTGCCACTTGGCACTCAGACGTCTCGGCGGACGAAGAACCGCCCCTAGGATCGATACTGCATCTTCATCGAGTGCCGCCGAACGGTGGTGACACTTTGTTCGCAAATATGTACGCTGCTTTTGACGCATTGAGTGAACCGATTCAGAAGCTACTCATAGGTTTAGAGGCGCACCACGTATCGGACTACACGCATCAATACGGTGACCATAAACCACAACGCGAGTTTCCAAAGGCAGTACATCCAGTCGTTCGCACCCACCCCATCACGGGACGCCAAGCACTGTTTGTCAATTCGGGTTTCACGAAACGCATTCGCGGAATGTCACGTATGGAAAGCGATGCATTGCTTGAGATGTTGTTTAAGCACGTGACGAATCCTGCATTCCAGTGTCGCTTTCAGTGGCAACCTAATTCGATTGCGATGTGGGACAACCGATGTGTTCAACACCTAGCGATTTGGGATTACTATCCCGAAACCAGGAGTGGAATTAGGGTTACGGTGAAAGGCGACCGACCTTTCTACACGCAGCAAGTCGTCTAACGTGACGAAGGCAGCTTAACCTGTCTAACTCTCGTCCCGAACCTGTAAACTTTTCGCGACTGAATTCAGGATCCATCTGGACCCGTGTCTGAAACGACGATCGTTAAGGAGAAGGATTCAAAACTCGAATCGCTTCTCGAAAACTATCAAGAGACGCTCGAAGAACGCTCAGACCAATTTGTTAAGTGTGTCAATTGCCAGCATGTTCTGACTCATGCGGACACCGCGATTAGCGTCGCCGGAAACCATCGCCACGTCAAAACTAACCCATACGGTAATACGTTTGAATTTCGATGCTTTAGTGAAGCGCTAGGTTGCGCCGTCGAAGGACCTGATGAAAGCGCGCATAGCTGGTTTCCAGGTTGCGTATGGCAGTATCTCTATTGTGAAGCATGTAACCAGCATCTAGGTTGGTTTTTTCACGGCGCCGACAGCTTTTTCGGCATCCGCTCGGATGCGATTCACATCGAATAGCAGTCCACCCAATCCACCCTAACTTCGTTCCGTTTAATTCGCGCGTTTTCAATAAGCGAACCTCGCATGCCTGACTTGCGCGCAGACGACTACGACGTACTTAGCTTCGATTGTTACGGCACTCTCGTCGACTGGGAGACCGCAATCATTCAATATCTCCAACCGGTCTTAATTTCCCACGATGTCCATGTCTTCGACGGTACGATCCTTGAGTTCTATTCAGAATGGGAACCGCTGGAGCAAGATGCAGGCGGGTCGTACAGAGATGTACTCGGTCGTGTCATGTCGCGCTATGGTGCGCGATTGGGATTTACGCCGACCGAGGAGGAATCAAAAGGCTTCGTCAACGCGATCTCTACCTCGGAACCATTCAGCGATACGGTTGATGCCATAACAAAGCTCGCCGAACACTTCGAGCTCGCGATCATCTCGAACACGGACAAAGATCTAATCGAATTGACGCTTAAATCCATGCCAGCGGATTTCTGTGCTGTGCTGACAGCACAAGAACTAGGCGCCTACAAACCAGACCCTGTGATGATGCGGAAAGCGTTTGATCAGATCAGTCAACACGGGGAGCGAATACTCCACGTCGCGCAGAGCCGTTATCACGACATCGCACCCGCGAGCGAATTAGGTCTTAACACCGTTTGGATTAACAGGCAAAGCGAGCACGCGTCAGCAGTGCAGCATGTCAACGCCCATCCAGTGTGGGAGTTCGAAACTCTAGCTGAATTTGCGGATGTTCTCTAGCGACGCGCTAGTCGTCGCGACTCGTCCTGCTAGCTCGGGTTTTTACGCGTCAATTCAGTAGACGCGTCTTCGTTTGCCGTGAAATCAAGTGCGGAGTTAGATGGCGCGACTTCGTTCTGAGAAACGACGTGCGCGTCAAAGTCATCCGTATCTCCGTCTAACCCGACTGGCTCTTTTACTTCCGGTAAAACAGACGGATCGAATTCAGCTTCTTCGTCAAATTCGGCTGACGCGAGCGTCGAGGCTTCTTCGTCGAACGCGTCGACAGTTGTCTCGACTTCACTATGTGCGGCACGAAGAACCACAGTCGCGACCATCGCACCCTTCGGCAAATCATCATCGATGAACGACGCAACTTTCAAGTTCGACGTTTTAGCACCCGTCTGCATCTCTTCCACGGATTGCTTGATGGACGACTCGTCGGTAATGTCGTCTATGTCCTCGTCGTCCTCATCGCCACCAAGCGTGAAACTCAATACACCACGCCCCTCCTCGATAGGTGCACCGAAGTCGATCGTTAGCCAGTCTGTATCAAGCGCTTGTGCCAATAGACCTTTGAATCTTGCTTGGCTATCGCCGCTCGCGTTCACTTCTTCCTTCATCTCTTCCGGTTCGAGTGACGCTGTGCCGATGAACATATTGACCGCTTCGCCGTCTAGTTTCGACAGCGTCGCCTTCAGATCCGCCATGTCGATGTTCGGTATCTGCGTGTCGACCAGCAAACGTGCGATCGCATTTATCTTCTCGTACACCAACTTATTGACTTCACGTTGACGTGCACGCATGCCCATGCCGGGCTTGTTGTTTGGCACCACCATCAATGCGTCGACTTCTTCGCGCATTGCGCTTATGCCTTGAGATGCGAGCGTAACGGTCTGATCACCACTGCCGCCGCCAGGAGTCGTCAGAATCGAAATAGTCAGCAATCCCGGATTTTCATGCGAAGCATGATTTGCGATCACGGGACTAGCACCAGTACCGGTGCCACCGCCCATACACGAAACAATGAACAGCAATCGTTTGCCATTGAATTTGGACATGAGAAGCTGCGTGTCTTCTTGCGCAGCGCCTCGACCGACTTCCGGATTTCCACCCGCACCTTCGCCGTCGCAAATCCGCGCGCCGATTTGAATAGTCTCCAGACCCGCGTCTAATTTGTCGAGAGCCTGTTTGTCGGTATTTATGGCGTAAAAATCAACGTTTTTAATCCCTCGGCGAGAGAGATGGCTGACGATATTGCCACCACCGCCGCCTACGCCGACGACACCAATACCAAGTGGTTTGACGACCGGTGCGCCTACCCCGATCTTTCGACTTCGTGTCTCCGTAATCATGGTTGCCACTCCCTAGCTGGGCTCCACTTGAGAAAGCGTTCAAACATTGCCGCCCAACCATCTATAGACTGATCGTGCGGCAGTGCTCGTTACGCCGCGCGTTTGCGCTGTCCTCGCTTGGTGCGTTTTTATTCTACCGACTACCCGCCTTTGGAGTAATCCCACCACGGTTGCCATCGCTGGATCATTGAGTTCCGCAGTATTAATGTCAGCACCAACGAAGATCTGATCATGTGTCGAATCACCGTTCGCATCAGCGCTAGGTGATGGAACTACCTTCGG
The DNA here is from genome assembly GCA_965220235.1 of Candidatus Azotimanducaceae bacterium. Taxonomy (GTDB): domain Bacteria; phylum Pseudomonadota; class Gammaproteobacteria; order Pseudomonadales; family Azotimanducaceae; genus Bin55. The sequence goes on from OZ244815.1 coordinate 2,566,836, forward strand.
GTGATCTACGTACGCTTCGAGATGAAACACCTCTGAGGCTAACTCCGCAATGTTCTCTATGTTCGAACTACCACCGGTTAATACGATCCGCGTGGACCGAAACTCGGTGGTCAAGTTATGTCGCTCAATTTCTTCCGCGACTTCATTGAAGATTCTCTCGTAGACCGCTCGAATAATCTGTGAAAACAAACTCATTGAGGTATAGGTCTCTTCTCTGCCGTTCACTCCTGGAACGGTGATTGAACTTTCGTCCACTTCATGACCAGCGACGCTGCCGTGTCGTATCTTTAATTCTTCCGCGGCTTGAGGAGGTGTGAAGAGAGATTTGGCGATATCTTGATCGACCTGTCGACCGCCCCAGTTCAATACACCCGTGTGTTTTATTTCGCCTGCGACGAACAAAGCGACACCAGTTGTTTCATGACCGATATCGATCACGCAAACGCCTAACTCACGTGAAGCGTCGTCTAGGACCGCATTTGAGCTTGCGAGAGGCGAAGCAATCAACTGTAGATTGGGTAGTCTGCATTTCGTAATGCACTTTGTTATGTTCTGTTGTGCGTTGCTAGATGCCATGATCATATGGACATCCGCATCTAGCCTTTTTCCCGCTTGACCCAATGGCTGAACGATTCCAACTTGATTGTCAACGATGTACTGCTGCGGAAGAACGTGCAGCATCACATTCGCCGCGCCTAAATTCACTGCTTGCGCAGTATGCAATGCTTGATTGACGTGCTTTTCGGACACTTCTCCTTTGTGGGTAACCGACGAACCCATCGCATTGAGACAAGAGAGGTGGCTCCCATTCAGGTTTGCGATTGCATCTTCTATCGGAGACTTGATACCTTGCTCGGCCTCGCGTAGCGTGGCTTCGACCTCACCTACGGTTCGATCCATGTCAACAACAATGCCTTGATGAACACCAGTTGATGAACGCTGTGCGAATCTGACGACCTCAACGTGTCCATCGGATCGAAGGTAACCAATGCACACGGCGATCTTGCTCGAACCGACGTCGATCGCCGCGAATAAATTCGGAGTCTTGCCTTTCGTCATTCCATTGCTACCACGGTGCGTTCGGTTTGTGCGAAGGCAATGCCGTTCGAGTAACGGGCGTCAACGAGTTTTTGCTCGTCTTCTGCAACCGCTGGCAGAAAATCAAGCATGGTCAATGCTCGATCCAACCGCGTACTCACCTCTCGGTCTCCAAGAAAAACCTGTTCGCCGCTTTCCAATGTAAGCGTCCAACCGGTGCTTTCATCGAACTTTACGTCGGCTACAACCTTGCCTTGTGCAAGCGCGATCGCTGAGATGTCATCAAAAACACGCTCTTGGTCGGGAGCTAGCAACTCCGCGAAAGAAGGATTACTGTCTTCAACCACACTCAGATATTTGGAAACATCAATGTCTTCCCACTCTCGTATGGACTCGGTGAGCTTAGCTTTTGTAGCGTCAAACAACTCGACCGCCTTCGTCAGTTGTCCGTCTACGACTGATAGGTTCGAGGCGCGCTCGAATACGTTCGTATCGACCAACGCATCAAGGCCAGAGAACTGAGGTCGGTACTGAATGATGAGCAGACTGCCGCACAAGAAGGTCAGTGCGAAGCCTGTCAAGAAGCTGATGAATCGATTCATCGCGTTCAACAATCCATGTCGCGTAGGCAGACATCCGTGTCCACCCTCTCATTTTAACTTGACTTTAACAAATCCGAAACCCCGCTCACGTCTCCGGCTCCTTGCACAATGACCACGTGGTCGGTTTCCGCAGACGTGTTGATCCAAGCAGCGGCCTCGTGTATGTCCTTCGCAAACCCGACATTTTTGCCGTTTCGCTTGCTTATGGCGTTACGAAGGGCAATCGCGCTAGCTCCGTCGATCGCCGCTTCACTCGCTGCGTATGTGTCCAGAATCACCAAATCATCGGTGGTACTAAGAACTGCAACAAACTCCGCAAACAAATCTCGAGTGCGAGTGAATCTGTGTGGTTGATACACCATCAGGTGGCGTCGACCAGGCCATACCTGCTTGACCGTCTCTAACGTGCACGCTAGCTCCGTCGGATGATGACCGTAATCGTCAACGAGCGGCAGTTGGTGGTTCTTGAGAGTGATTTCTGATACCTCGAAGCGCCGTCCTACACCGATGAAGCGTCGAATCCCCTCCTGAATATGAATATCTGCAACGCCTTCGTCGTTCGCGACAGCAATGGCCGCTAAAGCGTTCTGTACGTTCTGGATTCCCGGTAGTCGAATCTCAATCGGTAATGGTGTTTGCCCGCCCGGACGTTTGACATTAAAACGCCACTCTACTCCGTCTGCCTTAATGTCAACGGCTTGGTAGTCAGCGTCGTCGTGCAAACCATAGGTGATCACTGGCCTTGTGATTTCGTCCGCAAATCGTCGACATTCTTCATCGTCGATACAAAGGATCACAGCACCGTAGAACGGCAGTTTCGACACGAACTCTCGAAATGCTTGTTTCAATTGCTCGAAATCTTGACCATATGTCCCAAGGTGGTCATGGTCGATGTTCGTGATCACCGCGAGCATCGGATGTAAATAGAGAAATGAAGCATCGCTTTCGTCGGCTTCAGCGATGATGTAGCGACTCGAACCAAGCCTCGCGTTTCGATTTTCGCTCTTGAGTAACCCGCCGATCACATACGTCGGATCAATGTTGGCGGATTGGAAGATGTCCGCGATAAAGCTCGTCGCGGTGGTTTTACCATGTGTTCCCGCGACAGCTATACCGTAACGATGTCGCATTAGTTCGCCGAGCATTTCTGCTCTTGGCACCACCGGTTTGTGTAGTGCGTGTGCGCTCACAACTTCAGGATTGTCGTCCGCGATCGCGCTTGATGTGACGACAACGTCCGCATCGTTCACGTTTTCAGCGACGTGTTGGGTTGAAATCGCAATCCCAAGCGATTCAAGCCTCTCCGTAACAGGTGAAGGTACAAGATCCGTCCCAGTCACAACGTAGCCAAGGTTTGCCATGACTTCAGCAATGCCACACATTCCGGCACCGCCGATGCCTACAAAATGTATATGACGTACATGGCGCATGGTTTGTGCGGGGCATGACGCGACGTCATCGGGTCTCATTTGGGAGCGTCTAGCCTATTCGTTCGATCGATTCGCAAGACCATTCCGATTAGTGCGCTAAGAATCAACAGACTGTTTCCACCGTAACTGATGAACGGCAGAGTCAGTCCCTTTGTTGGAAAGATACCGGCATTGACGCCCACGTGGATGAGTGCTTGAAAGCCGATCAACAGCGCCACGCCATAGCAGAACATGCTATCGAAATGGCGTTCTTTCTGTAAAGCAGTGCGCGCGATATTTCCAATCCGATACACCAACACCATCAACAACCCCAGAACGATCGATGCACCGACAACGCCAGTTTCTTCCGCGATCGTGGCGAAAATGAAATCATTATGTGAGGCAGGAGTAAATGTTTTTTGAAGACCTGTACCTAGACCCGTACCTGTAAATTCACCGCGGCCAAAACTGATCAGAGAATTCGTGAGCTGGTAGCCTTCATTCAGTTTTACGCCTTCTTCCCACGGCGACAGCAACGTCACCAGACGCGTGACTCTGTACGGTTCTAAGTAAAGTAGTGCGCCAATTCCGGAGAGCGCGATGCCACCAAGTAGGAGCAGGTGCGACATTCTCGCTTTCGCCAAGAACAACACGCCGACCGTGACGGTTCCCATGATTGCTACCGTACCAAAGTCCGGTTCTACGAAAACTAGCCCTAGGACAACGCCTACTGCACCAAGTAGTATCAAGAGCGGCGCGATTGAATACTGAGTTCGCTCGAAATTGTTTGCCAAATAACCTGCGATGAAAATCAAAAGTAACGGCTTCACAACTTCGGAAACTTGAATTGTGAAAAAGTGGAGAGAAATCCATCTTCTACCACCACCCGATTCAATACCAATGCCTGGAATTAGCACCAATCCCGCTAGTAAAAGCGCAAGCAACCATGCGGCTCGGTGAAACTGGGAATAGAACGCAGTCGGAATCAAATACGCGAGTACTAATGCGATGCCACTTACAACAACGTAACCAACATGCCTCAGGAACAAAGGGTTGATCCACGCGTCCGCCAAATGCACACTGACACTTGCGACCGCGATTAACCCGAAACCTATCAATACGCCCCAAAGGTAAAGAACCGTTAGTGGTTGATTTGGAGTCACGACTGCATCGCCTTGACGGTTTCACCGAATTGGTGACCGCGTTGCTCGTAGTTGGAAAACATGTCGAAACTAGCACACGCTGGAGAAAGTAGCACCACATCTCCAGGTTTGGCAAGTTCCCGCGCTTGGGTCACCGCATCTTCAAGCGATTCCGAGTAGACGTACTGCGTTCCCTCGCCAATCGCTGCCGCGATCCTCGTTGCGTCACGGCCGAACAAAATAGCCGCTTTCGCATGATGACGAATCGGGTCTGTGAGTGCTTCAAAGCTCGCGCCTTTCGCATCCCCACCTGCCAGCAATAGGATATTTCGCTTTCCATTACTCAGCGATTCGAGAGCAGCACACGTCGCAGCAACGTTTGTCGCCTTTGAATCATTGAAGTAACGCACACCTTCAATTTCCGCGATCAGTTCCATTCGGTGAGGTAAGCCTTCAAAACTGATTGCTGTGGCTACCAGCTCACTCACGTCAGCACCACAAAGGTGTGCCAGGGCCGCAGCGATCACGATGTTGAGATGGTTCTGCTGACCCGTCAGACGTAAGTTCGTTGTCGGCACAACTTCACTAGCGATCACGATTTCGTCTTCGCGAACGCACCAATCTTGGGATCCGTTCACAGGAATTGATGACGCGTGGGTCATTGGCTTCGTGTACGGATCATCTTTGTTGTAAACCGCGACCTCACTGCGCTCGTATATTCGAGATTTAGCTGCAACGTATTCAGCAAACGTACGATGGTGGTCTTGATGATCTTCTGTGATGTTCAATACGGTCGCAGCGTTCAGCTGCGGAGGATTCATCTTTTCGAGTTGAAAACTCGACAACTCCAGGACATACCCTTGCCCTGATTCCGCTAGCAGATCTAGCGCCGGTTTGCCAATGTTGCCGCCTGATATATACCCTTTTGATCGAAGCATGTTCGCGATCAAATGGGTTGTTGTGGTCTTTCCGTTGGTTCCAGTAACACCAATGAGGGGCGCGTCGACCAACTCACAAAACAACTCAATATCACACGAAATCCGCGAATCGCATGAACGAACAACGTCGAAGATAGGATCGTGCAGGGGAATACCCGGACTTGCGTAAACGACCGTGTTCGAGTCCACCTTGGTCGCCACGTCTTGCGGCATGATGAACTCAGCATCCACGTATTTCAGCTCTAAATCCTGAAAGCGGTCCGTTATCGAGTCTTCAAGTCCAACCCGAGTATCCGTAATGTAGAGCTCTGTGCGACCGTTTAGAAAACGAGTACATGATTCACCTGTGGCACCGAGTCCAATCACCAACGCGCGATCCGGAATCACCTTAGCTTCAACGTTGCAAGGCCGATCATCACAAGTAAGAATGTGATGATCCAAAACCGGACTGTGACCTTGGGTTCCGGCCAGCCTTTTAGTTCGAAGTGATGGTGAATAGGAGCCATTCGCAGGACGCGCTTACCTCGAAGCTTGAAACTCCCGACCTGGGCGATCACAGAAGCAGTCTCTAACACGAACAGGCCGCTCATGATCAGTAGCACGATCTCTTGACGAACGAGTACGCCGATGACGCCAAGCGCAGCGCCTAACGGCAGCGCGCCAATATCGCCCATGATCATTTGCGCAGGGAACGTGTTGTACCAGAGGAACCCTAAACCGGCTCCGACAATCGCGCCACAAACGATCGCGACCTCACCCATTCCTTCGATGTACGGAATCTGTAGGTAGTCTGCGAATTCCGAATGACCGACTGCGTACGCGAATAGCCCTAATGCACCGACAACCATGACGGTAGGTAAGGTCGCGAGACCGTCTAAACCGTCGGTGAGATTCACCGCATTACTCATGCCGACGATCATTAGTAGCGTGAGAATCACAAATCCCCAGCCCAAAGGTATCGAAAGTTCCTTGAAAAAAGGCACAAGCAATGCGGTCTCGGCGGGATTCGTTGCCGTCTGATACAGAATGATCGCGACACTCCCAGCGCACACGATTTGGAGCGAAAACTTGAGCTTTGCAGAAAGTCCGCCTTTCTCCTTTTTCGACAGTTTGAGGTAGTCGTCTAGAAACCCGATCACCCCAAAACTCAGCAGTACCCCGAGAACGATCCAGGCTTGTCGGTTGTCGAGCTCAATCCAACACAGAGAAGATATAAAGATGCTGATCAGAATCAGCAAACCACCCATCGTTGGCGTGCCTTCCTTCTCGAAGTGTCCTTCCGGCCCGTCTTTTCGTATGACGTCGCCGATTTGTCTCCGCTCAAGCCATCGGATCATCAACGGTCCGAGCAAGAGGCTTATGAATAGCGCTGTTCCTGTGGCGACTAACGTTCTAAATGTGATGTAACTAAATACGTTGAACGCTGAAACATACTGTTCGAGCCATTCAGTCAACCAAAGTAGCACTTCGTCCTCCCTGCCGAACACGATCGACGATTTCACGATCGCTGAAAGGATGTTTGACACCGTCTATTTCTTGATATTCCTCAGCGCCTTTACCAGCGATGAGTACGATGCTGTTAGGTTGTGCCTCCTTCAACGCGCTCGAGATCGCGCATTCACGATCAAGTTCAACTCGTGCGAGTTTTGGTTTCTTCATCCCGCGTACGACTGCGTCAGCAATAACCTCCGGCGACTCCGTTCGCGGGTTGTCGTTCGTCACGGTGACCCGGTCAGCTAGTTCTTCTGCGAGCGCACCCATCAGTGGCCGCTTGCCTTTGTCTCGATCCCCGCCACAGCCGAATACACAAATAATCTCACTAGGTTCTAGATTGCGTAGCGCGAGCAACGTCTTACGCAGTGCGTCAGGTGTATGCGCGTAATCGATAACAGCGTGCGCCTTCGAACGGAGCTTTACAAATTCGAATCGACCAGGTGCCGCTTGGACCTTCGCTAGCTGACGCGAAGCGCACTCCAAATCAGTTCCAAAATGCACTAGCGTAGCGAGTATCGCCGCACAATTTGCGATGCCAAACTCACTTCGCACGGGCAAGTGCAAAGGCGTGCTTCCCCATTTTGTACGCCACAAGCCACGCGCTCCCTCGATCGTCAATGACGTCAGTTCACCGGTGACATCGGCGGAATGCGTCGTGCCATACGTCGTGACTGGAATGTCACGTTCCTCACAAAGGTGCCTTAGACGCTGTCCAAACGCATCGTCGACATTGATCACAGCTCTCTCGAGATCGAAGTCCTCAAACATCCTCTGTTTCGCTGCTTCATAGGAAGCCATGGATCGGTGATAGTCAAGGTGGTCTCGGGAGATGTTGGTATAGATACCGACTCGCAGGCGAACATCACTTAAACGATCTTGACTCAGCGCATGCGAGCTCACTTCCATCGCTACACGCTGAGCGCCTTGATCTTGCATCGCAGCCATACAAGCCTGCAGTTCGAGCCCATCCATCGTCGTCAATCCGGAATGAGTTATGTCTGGCAGAATCCCCCATCCTGGCGTTCCCGCAAAACCCGTTGCCCGCAGCAGTCCTGCTAAACCGTACGCAACGCTCGTTTTACCGTTTGTTCCGGTGACACCGATACAAGCCAAGTTCTGACTTGGGTTCCCGTATAGTCGAGCGGCAAGTTGATTCCTCTTCTCGACGAGAGACGGATCGCAAATCACTACCACGTCGTCGCTCACACAATCCACGGGTCGCGATGTCAGAATGCAGCGCGCGCCTTTTGAAATAGCTTCGTCGATAAACGCATGACCGTCATGTACCTTACCTTGAACGGCTACGAACATGTCACCGCTCTTTACACGACGGGAGTCTGCCGTCATACCGGTTATTTCAACGTTGAGTAGACCCGAGCGCTCCAGTAGGACATTAAGCTGCATCGTCACTTCCTGTTGCGCCGGCGACGGTTCCACGCTCCCGTACTCCCCGAAGTTGCAACGCGCGAGTCGCGACTCGCTTGAAGACGGGTGCAGATACAGATCCGCCCGAGACTTTTCCGCCTTCTACTTTCGGTTTCGGTCCGTCCACCATGACCAAACCTAGAAATTGAGGGTTTTTCATCGGGACGATGCCGACGAACAATGTCAGATGGTGTTGATCGGAATAACCGTCTCTCGCAATCTTTCGCACAGTACCAGTTTTGCCTGCTACTTGAAATCCTGGGATTGGAGATTTACTCGCGGTCCCGGTGGGTCCAACCACGCCCGAGAGCATGTCGAGCACCTGCAATGCGTGACCCTTGTCGAAGACCCGAAAATCGCGTTCACGGTATTCATCGTTCAAGAGGATGGAGATCTGTCGTTGTAGTCCGCCGGTCGCAATCGTCAGGTACGAACGCGCAAGCTGAAGCGGCGTTACTGAAAACCCGTATCCGTACGACATCGTCGCTCTCGTAAGAGGTTTCGAAATATCATCGCCTGACAACTGACCGATCGTTTCGCCAGGTAAACCGAGCAACACGTAGTTGTTGAATCCGATCCTCTCGTGCATTGCGAGCAGAGATTGTTCGTCCAAGTCCAGAGCAATGCGCGAAGCGCCAACCTGACTCGATTTGACGAGTACGTTACGTAGCGATAAGACGCCGTAGTTCCGTGGATCCTCGATCGTCTTGTACTGAACTACAGTCCATCCAGGATTCGTGTCAACTTCTGTCTCGGGGGTATAGCGACCACTTTCTAATGCTGCTATTGCCACAAATGGCTTAAAAGTTGATCCCGGTTCAATGAGATCCGTTACCGCACGATTACGTACGTTTTCCCATTCAAGATTCGAAGTATTGTTGGGGTTGAAGGACGGAACGTTCGCGAGTGCAAGAACGCCACCGGTAGGCACATCAATCAGAATCATCGATGCGGATTCGGCACGGTATTCATCAATGACGTTTTGAAGTTCACTATAGGCGAGAAACTGCAATCGACTGTCGATAGACGTCACCAAGTCCTCACCGAATTTAGGCAGCGTCTCGTACCGAATGTCACGAATCAATCGCCCCTTTCGATCTCTTACAACCCTTCGTGTACCGACCTCGCCTTCCAGGTGCGCATCGAATGCTCGTTCTAATCCTTCGAGTCCACGTTCATCAATATCCGTAAACCCGGTTAGATGTGCCGCCACTTCACCTAATGGGTAATAACGTCGATACTCAGTCTGAATGTCCAAACCATCCAGCGCAAGCTGCTGAAGGGCGAGTGCTTTCTGTGGTGATTGTCGCCGTGCTAAATAGAGAAACGCGCGCGATCGATTACTTTCGATTTTGGCGCGTAGATCGTTCGCATCCTGTTTGAGAATGTCGGCGACCGCGCTGAATTCCTCTGCGGACCATTCGATCCGCGAGGGGTTCACAGTCACGCCGATAACCGGTGTACTGATCGCCATCGGTTCGCCAAGGCGATCGTAGATCATGCCACGGTGGACCGGAATCTTCTGCAGTCGTTCAGACTGCATCTTGCTTTGATCCTGGAGGAAGTACCGTTCCACTATGGCGATGTACGCCATTTGACCCACTAATAAAGCAGTAACGAACGTAAAGCACACCACGGCTGTTGTATGACGCCGATCGTTCACGGAACTGTTCCTGTCACTGGTTTAACCAACTCATCTGGATAAACCAAACCATCAGATTGGGCTTTTGTCTGGACCAACGAGTACGAAGAGAGACTCTCCTTCTCGATTAGTAGCCGAGAGTGCTCGCTAAGTTCCCGATCCTGTTGCAATCGCAATTCGGTCAGTTGCGTATAGGTGTCGAGACGAAGAGACGACTGCTGCACGATCAGTAGCCCACTAGCCAACATAGCCACAATCAACGTGACAATCAAGATGTGGCGACTGAAATTGGCACCCCGAGCACTCGATTTCTTCGCCATGACCGACTACCTCAAACGCTCAACGACTTGCATCATCGCACTTCGGGACGCCGGGTTGTTCTGCCGCTCTAGATATGCCGGTCGAACGTTCTTGACGACGTGTCGCGCGCGCGGAACCTCGTCCTTACTACGAACGGGCAAACCCTTCGGCACCGGTGGACGAACCCACGACTGAATGACATCTCGGACCAGACGATGTTCAATGCTGTGAAATGAAATCACTGCGAGACGACCGCCTACATTGAGCGCGTCGAAGCCTTGCAGTAGACCGTTCTGCAGCTCGTTAAGCTCATCGTTAACGAAAATTCGAACAGCCTGAAAAACCTGCGCTAGGATCCTAGCTGACGGAGCGCTGCCTGGTGTTGCTGCTTTGATCGCACGCACAAGTTCAAACGTTGTAGCTAGCGGTCGCCGCGACGCAATCTGCCGTGCAATAGAACGGGCGTTTCGAACATCACCGTAGGCTCGCAAAACCTCGATTAAGTCCTCAATCGAAGCTTTGTTTATCCATTCAGACGCGGGCAGACCCGTCTCCGCGTCCATACGCATATCCAGAGGTCCATCGATGTCAAACGCAAACCCTCGTTCGGAGTCCTTAAGCTGTGGTGTGGAGACACCGACATCAAAGCAGATACCGTCGACGTTAGGCACGTCGAGCTCGCTGAGTACCTCTCGTAGTTCACTGAATTTCGAACACGAGAACGAGAAACGAGTGTCTCGTTGTTCGAATTCACGAGCGTCTTGTGCTGCGTCTCGGTCGCGGTCAAGACCAACTAATCTACCTGAGTCGTTCAACTCAGCTAAGATCGCCTTCGTGTGCCCGCCTCTACCGAATGTGGCGTCAAGGTATGTGCCACCGCGGTCTGTAACGAGCGCTTGCACCAGTTGAGGTGCGAGAACCGGTTCGTGAGTTATTGGGGATTGTGGCTCAGTCACGACACGCGTCAAAATTGGCGTCGAATGCCAAGCACGAGGTAATGGAAGAGATTGGGCTGAGTCGGTGTGGCGCAGAGACGGTACGTCGGGACGTACCATGTCGCTTCGCTTGTTAAAGCGTGACCGACAATAGGAGCCCGCAGTCGTCGCGGACGATCTCGACTCCATTCTTGAGTCTGCACACACGGCGACGAACACAAACGCCGTGGGTCTCACCCTCCCTCCGTGGATAGGCTTACGACGCACAAATTCCTCGCCGATGCGAGAAGTTTTATGCAATTTTGATTATACGATGAAAATTACGGAAGTAAACGAATAGCAGTCGTTTGTTAGCTCCAGATGGCAACTCTATAAAGCTAATTAAATCATAGAGTTAGTAGGGATTCCACGTGTCACAGGAGTGCCATATTAAGTTCTAAGAACGAAAGTAAGGGAGTCAACCGATAAGCCGGGTTCTGTCGAGAGCAATCATTCATCTAGAGTGTACGTCGCCGAACACTTCCATTAGCAGCTTACCCGAACCGACGCGGACCACGCCCTAGGTTCCTATTCAGCCTTGCACTCGGTGGGGTTTACCTTGCCGATCCTGTTACCAGTCTCGCGGTGCGCTCTTACCGCACCATTTCACCCTTACTCGACGGATCGAGCGGTGTATTTTCTGTTGCACTTGCCGTGAGCTTTCGCTCCCCAGGCGTTACCTGGCACCGTGTCCTGCAGTGCCCGGACTTTCCTCCCGCGTCTTTTGACGCCGGCGATTGCTTGGTTGACTCCCGATACTAATGCTAGTCATCTTGTCCATCGGTTGAGGATAGTCTTCGATACGCTTCTTGCCTAGAGATTCCAGCTAGTTTCGCGATCAATCTTGCAGATGAACTCTTTGGAATGCGTTCCTTGGCGAATAGTTCGACCAAAGTGCTAGCGTCAGGACTTTCCAGCTCTTCCGAGGGTGAGACAACGAAGACGATCTCTCCGAGAACGCGATCACGACTGCCAAACGACTCGATAAGGTTGTCAACCGAATCAAATAGTTTCTCTTCATGTAGTTTTGTGAGTTCTCGCGCGAGAAAGATCGCGCGTGAGCCAGCGCCTAACTCGCTCATCAACCTCAACGTGTCAAGCAATCGATTCGGCGATTCAAAACAAACCACCGGAATCGTCTGTTGAAGCAACAACCTAAGTTGCTCTCGCTTTTGTTTGGCTTTTCGTTCGACGAACCCTACAAAACGAAAGTCGTGCATAGGTAACGGACATACCGAGAGGCACGCGGTGAGTGCACTTGGACCTGGTACAGGTACCACCTCCACTCGACTATCCATCGCCGCCCTTAGCAACGGCAATCCCGGGTCCGAGAGAACTGGCGTACCCGCATCCGAAATGAGCGCAACATCTTGGCCACTCTCAAGACTAGCTATGATTTTCGTCGCGAGGTCGTTTTCGTTCAGCGCATTGAAGCTGCGAAGCGACTTCCCTTTTGAATCTATCGAGAGTTGGCGTAGCAACTTGCTCGCACGGCGAGTGTCTTCACATGCAATGAAAGTCGTGTCATCTAGAACACTTCGCGCACGCTCGGTAATGTCTCCGACATTGCCGATCGGCGTTGCCACGATGAATAGCGTGCCTTGGTCGCTCATTGCGTTGCGGCTGTGTATAGCAGGTTTGATTGTATTGTGCGCGGCAAGCTGTAGCGAAACTGCTCCTGAGGTAAAGCAGCAGCCTCCTGTTGAGCCACCACAAACGTCATCTGATCCATTTAACGTGAACGCGATTCTGAGCGATCCTGACCTCTATTTACAGCGGGCACTCGAGCACTATCGTTCTGATCGGATAGACACCGCACGCGAAATCGTCAACATCGTGACTGACAACGCTAACGGTTCTGCAAGGCTTTCTCCGAGCGGTCTCTTTCGATTAGGACTTCTCCGTGCGCATTTCGCACTGGATATTGGTCGTGACGCAAACGATCTTGCGCTTGATCTCAATCCCGTTTCGAGATTGCAGCGTATCGACGCGCTTGAATTGTGGTCCCGATTTCTAAAACACACTGATCGTTATGAAGCGTCGATCACTTCACTTATGGCTGCGAAGGAACTTGCGGCCGACGTCGATCCATCACGTCAATCCGGTCTAAACCAACAACTATGGGAACTACTGATCGGGATGCCTTACCAACGGCTGATCGAGTTGCAGTATCGAGACGACAATCCGAACCTAAATGGATGGATTGAAGTCGCGGCGTCGTTTAACAATAGCCTGAGTTTACCGTCGTGGCGCAACGCGATTGCCGAATGGACTCAAACTCATCCACGACACGAGAGTATTTCGTGGTTAGAAAATCAAATCAGACTCGCACCCGAAGGTCCCAAGCGCGTCGCAATTCTCTTACCGCAATCCGGATCCGATGCCTACGCGCAAGCCGCACGTGGCATTCGCGACGGTTGGATGCTGGCATATATGGTGGACAAACGCCAAGTCGATCCAGCTCTTCTACCCGACTTCAAGTTCTATGACACCATAGGGAAAGATCACGAACAATTGATTCTCGAGGCATTCGAGGATGGCGCGGATCATATTGTTGGACCACTTTCCAAAGATGCAGTTAACTCAATTCAAGTTGGTCGTATGTTTCCGGGATCCATCTTGATGCTAAATACACCCAATTCCTTTGGCAACTCGAAGCCAGATTCTGTGCGCTACCTTGCCTGGACGATTGAGGACGAAGCATTGAAAATGGCGCAGACGCTATCCAGACTCGAGCGCACTCGCTGCGTCGTGATCTATGGCAATGAACCTTGGATGATTCGCGCACGCGCAGAGTTCGAACTCAATATCGCCGCCCCGACACGCGTGATATCCGTTAATCGCATCAGCGAGTTTGAGCAATTAACTGATGACGTCGGTGCGACGATAGGAATCGAAGAGAGCGAAAAAAGGCGGACTGAAGTTGAGTCGATTGTTCAGTTTCCGCTCGAGTTCCAACCGCGCATGAATCAGGAAATCAACAGCATTGTTGCGTTTATTGATTCAAGCCAACTAGAAGCGGTTCTCGAGTCCTTACGGTTCCACGCCGATCGTCCGCTCGATATTTACGTGACGGATTCAGCAGTTAGAGGAAAACTCACGGAATTGGCAAACGGTGTTCAGTTCACCACCGATACCTGGCGGATCTTCAAATCAGATCTTGCGAACACGGTAAACGAGTATTTTGATTCGAATCCGAACATGGCATCGTTCTACGCCATGGGTATCGACGCCTACAGATTCAGCAACCTATGGTCTCAGGTAAAGGTGTCTAAAACGATGGCCGGTCACGGTAGTCGATATCGACTGGAATCTACCGGCAACATCAGGCGTCTGCCGTATTGGGGAGTGGTACGAAATCAATCATTAACACCGCTTATCGACGTAAATCAACAGCAATCGAGCAATCCTTACCTATGAAGTTCAAATTGAGTGCATCTCGCGTTCCCGTCTGCACGGCGCTTCTTATCTTCCTTGCAGCATGCGGTTCATCCGTACCCACGATTGAATCTCGTCTTACACCGGGTCGCGTCCTTGATGACGAATTACTGACCGAAGCCGTACGTTCCGCGATTCGGGAAGAATTTAGGCGTCAGGAACTCCCATACCAAATCAACACGGTGGTACTTGACGGTCGCGTGTTCTTAATCGGCTCCGTCCAAACCCAAGTTCACAAAGAGTTAGCGTCAGACATTGCCAGCGACTTCAGGCACGTGAAGAGCACCCAAAACGAATTGCATGTCGGCGAACTTAGAACCGCGGGTGAGGCGAATAGAGATCGGACGATTGCCACATCCGCGCGCTTGGCACTTTTAAACGACCCGAGAACACGAGCTCAGGAATTCCAACTATACGCGCATAAGGGAACGGTTTACTTAATCGGAATAACACCACGATCTGTAGGAATTGCCGCCGCCGACATCGTCAAATACGTACGAGGTGTACAAACTGTGATGCTCCTGATTGACTATCTCGACTGATCCGTCGAGAGTCAGTTCGGTGCGTCAGTCCTTAACCAGTCTTAAATGTGACGGCAGTTTGGGAGATTCGTCGTCTGCGGGCGAGTCGTCGTCGTTCGATGGAGCTTCTTGATCCTTCTGCGGACTGAACGCCATTCCTTCACCGTTCTCCTTTGCATAGATTCCGATGATAGCTCCTGTCGGACAACTTACATGACGTGATTCGCCGTGAAACCGCGCGTCGAACTCGAGACCGTCCGAGTCTAGTTTGAAGTTTCGAACCGCAGTGCCCGAGACGTTGAGGACGAGTCGATTTTCGTGTGCGAATTCCGTCGGCGCAATAACGTCTTTACAGGAAATGTCAATTACGATATGGGGAGTGCAACCGTTATCGACAATCCAGTCGATCAACGCGTTGACAAGATACGAGCGTGATGAATTCATAGCTCGCTCTATCTCATCTCTTTCTCTTCTTCGGAGAGACTTGCACGAAATCCTTCGCGATCAAACAGACGACTCATGTAGCGTCGTAAGCTCCTCGTCTGACGGTCAGGCAATTTAATCTGCATCAGTTCGAGCCGCCAGAGGATAGGTAACACTGTGCAGTCTACCAAGGAGAATTCCTCGCCGCCAAAGTGTTCACCGTCCCGTAAGTAATGCGCTTGAAACGCGATTAAGTTGCCTTTCAATGCGTCGCGTGCTTTGTTCTTCTGTTGTGTATTCGGTTTACCACCGGCACTCACTACGTCGACGTAGGACGCGAGATGGTCGTCGACTTCACGCATGATAGAACGACTTCTGGCTTTATCTACGGGATAAATCGGAAACAGTGGAGGATGAGGATAGCGCTCATCGAGATACTCCATGATCACAGAGCTGTTGTTGAGCACCGTACCGCGATCTTGAAGCGTTGGGAGAGAAAGCGACGGATTTATCAACAGCAGATCCTCTTCTTTCGCCGGATCGAGGACATCGTAGATATCAACATCCAAGTCCTTTTCGGCTAGTGCGATGCGCACCCGATGACTGTACTGAGAACCCGGATCCGAATAGAGTTTCAGCGGCGTGTGACGTGACGATAGACTCATAGTGTCCCTAACCTACAGGAGTTGAACCACCAAACGAAACGATTGAGGGGCGAGGATCGGCCGCTTCAATTCTTTTTGACGTCTGTCCAGTAGTTGCGATTTAAGAAGTACGCTAACACAAGAAGAATCAGCAGAAAACCAATTACGTATTTGCCGATCGCTTCTCGTTCCGCGCGTGTTGGATCACCCACGTAGTGCAGGAAATTCGCTATGTCGAAAGCGGCTTGTTCATACTCTTCCGTGCTGAACATTCCCGAACCAGGAATCAGTGACAGCTCGCCGCAATTCTCAGCTCCGCCCTCTTTGATCGATTCCACTCGATCCTGTCGGAGTGCTGTTTGTACATCAAGTAAATCGATTGGCCGATTGCCAAAACAGACCTCTTCCTGAATGCCTTGCAACGATAGCATCGCATGCGGCATGCCAACATTGGGAAACACCTTGTTGTTGACGCCAAACGGTCGCGAAGAATCCTCGTAGAACGTTAATAGGAAGTTGTAAACCCATTCCGGGCTTCGCACACGTGTCACCATCGTTAGGTCTGGCGGAGCTGCACCAAACCACGCTTTCGCGTCTTCCTCAGACATGGCTGACTGGATGTGCTCACCAATCTTCTGCCCAGTATGGATGACGTTCGCCTCCATCAACTCGTGCGGGATCTCGCCTAAATCGTCGGCAGTCCGTTCGTAGCGTTGATGTTCTAGTGAATGACATCCTAGACAGAAGTTCACATAAAGATTCGCACCGCGTTGCAAGGATGCCGTGTCATCCAAATTAGGAGACATAGGCTCCATGATCCAATCTGAATCAGCCCCAAGTGTCGAGACACCGAACGCGAGAGTTATCAACGCGATCGTGGAAGCACGAATCAACATGAGTAGTCGTTTGCTCATTGATACACCGCGCCTTAATGCGTGACCCGTTCGGGTTCAGGTTTTGTTGTCTCTATCGTTGTGTACCACGGCATGAGAACGAAATATGCAAAGTAGACGATCGTCATGATCTGCGCAGTCGCCGTAGCAATGGTTGACGGCGGAATCGTGCCAAGGTAGCCTAAGACCAAGAAGCTGACCACGAAACCCATGAGCGCGATCTTTGAAAACCATCCCTTGTAACGCATGGATTTGACTTTACTTCGATCAAGCCACGGCAACGCAGCTGGAATGAGAATTGCACCAGCCATGATGACCAATCCCCAGAACTTGGCATCGAGCCCAAGGAATGGGAATGTCGCCGCGCGAAGCATCGCGTAAAACGGCGTGTAGTACCAAACAGGGGCGATGTGCTCCGGCGTCTTGAGCGGATTCGCTTCCTCAAAATTGGGTTTCTCAATAAAGTAGCCGCCCATTTCAGGCGCGTAAAAAACGACCGCACAAAAGAGGATCAAGAAGACGACGATCGCGACAAAGTCTTTCGTCGAGTAGTACGGATGGAACGGGATGCCGTCGAGCGGTACACCGTTGTCATCTTTATTGGCTTTGATTTCTATGCCATCTGGGTTGCTCGACCCGACGTGATGCAACGCGATGATGTGTACGAAGACCAAACCCACTAACGCGAGCGGCAGAGCAACGACGTGGAGCGCGAAGAATCGGTTAAGCGTGATACCTGACATGACAAAGTCGCCACGTACCCACTCCATCAGTTCCGGACCGAAGTAAGGGATTGCGCCGATCAGCGATACGATCACCTGCGCTCCCCAGTACGACATGTTGCCCCACGGCAGAAGGTATCCGAAGAACCCTTCAGCCATTAGCACGAGGTAGATTGCCATACCGATCAGCCACAGCAGCTCGCGAGGTTTACGATAGGACCCGTAAGCGAAACCACGGAACATGTGAAGGTAAACAACCACAAAAAATGCGGAGGCGCCAGTTGAGTGTATGTATCGGATCAGATATCCGAATTCCACATCGCGCATGATGTACTCAATACTCGCGAACGCGCCTTCACCAGTAGGAACGTACGCCATTGTGAGCCATATACCGGTCAGGACCTGAATAACCAGTACGACCAACGCAAGGGCGCCCATGGCATACCATGCGTTGAAGTTCTTCGGTGCGTAGTACTCCGAAGCGTGTTCTTTAAAAGTCGAGGTAATCGGTAAACGATCGTCGACCCACTGCATCGCGCGCGACACCCAACGACCTTTTTCAGTGACTTCAGACACTATGCGCTCTGCCCATCCAAACCAATAACCAAAGTCGTATCCGACTCGTAGAAGTACGGCGGAACTGTCAAATTCGTGGGTGCTGGTAGATTCTTCTCCACGCGTCCCGCAAGATCAAACTTTGAGCCATGACACGGGCAGAAGAACCCACCCTTCCAGTCGTTATCGAATGCTTCGGGTTGTACTGTGCCATAGTATTTCGGGGAACAACCTAAGTGAGTGCATAGTCCCACATACACCCCGATCTCTGGATTTCGTGAACGATGGGAGTTCTCCGCGTACTCCGGTTGATCACTCTTCGAAGAATCAGGATCAGCTAATTCGTCCAGCTCGTTTTCAAGAATCGCAATGGCTTCCGGAGTTCGTTTCAATACAAAAACCGGTTGACCTCGCCACGCTGGTAAAGGACCTAGGAGCTCTCCTGCTTTTAGCTTACCGATATTGACTTTGATAGGGGCACCAAGTGCGCGCGCACGGGCGCTCGGTTGCCAAGACTGTACGAATGGGATCGCCGCGCCAACGGCGCCTACAGCCGCTACACCAGTCGTCGCCAAAAGTAAATACCGACGATTCGTATTTGTACTTAGAGTGTCCTCGCTCAAATGTTCTCTGCCTGTCTAGCTGTTCATCAACTGCCGATCGCAGTTAGGGTTCAGAACGGTGTGTCGTTATCGCTTCGAGTATTGTGGGCGTTTCCGCGCTTTGCGTAAGCCCACTTTTTTCCGCTCTACCTGGCGTGCATCCCGAGTTAGAAAACCCGCAGCACGAAGTTGAGGTTTAAGCGCTTCGTCGTAATCCACGAGTGCACGAGCAATGCCGTGTCGAATCGCGCCGGCCTGCCCTGAGCCGCCACCGCCGCGCACGGACACCTTCAAGTTAACACGCTCCGTTAATCCCGTTGTTTCGAGTGGCTGACGTACGACCATGCGGGCAGTCTCACGTCCGAAATACTCGTCGAGCGGTTTGCCATTCACAATAATCTGGCCAACACCCGTACTTAAAAACACCCGTGCTGTCGACACCTTGCGTCGCCCAGTACCGTAGCTGTAATCGCCTACCACTAACTGCTCCTAAACAAATGAAACCATCCACAATTGGATGGTCCGCGCATCGCCAATCGAACTAGATTTCGAGTTCTTTTGGCAGCTGTGCGCCGTGCGGGTGCTCAGGGCCTCGATATACCTTGAGCTTCCTCAGCATGTTTCGACCGAGTGGATTGCGTGGCAACATCCGCTTGACCGCAAGTCGTATGACTTCCTCTGGACGACGGTCACGCATCTCACCTAACGAGGTTGTCTTGATTCCCCCAGGGTACCCTGAATGCCGGTGATAAAGCTTGTCCGTTTCCTTTCGACCCGTTACTTGGACCTGTTCGGCGTTGATCACAACAACGTAATCGCCCATGTCTACATGTGGCGTGTACATCACTTTGTGCTTACCGCGCAACCGCTGCGCGATAACCGATGCCAAGCGACCGAGATTGTGCTTCGAGGCATCCACCACGAGCCAGTCACGCACAACATCTTCCTGCCGCGCGCTTTCAGTCCTCACAAGTCTTCCGTACCAGATTTTTGAAGGTGCGAATGATAAGAAAACGGTTTTGACATTCAACGTTTGTTGTGCGATTTTCTCTTCGTTACCGTATCGAACATTTGCTCGATCGATGAACAGCTAGAATGAAACCGGATTCTTGATCTACCTGAGATATGAGCGAAGTTGAACTAACGCCAATTCGACCTGGCCACGAGTTCGACGTCGATCGAGTCGATCGATACATGCGCCGACACGTTTTGGGTTATCGAGGACCGTTTACGGTTCAACAATTTGAAGGCGGTCAGAGTAATCCCACATTCCTTCTAGAAACGTCCTCGCGCCGATACGTGATGCGGAAGCAACCGCCAGGTCAGCTACTCCCATCTGCACATGCTGTTGACCGCGAGTACCGTGTCATGGCCGCGTTGCAGGAAACCGAAATACCAGTCCCCGAAATGCTCTCGCTTTGCGAAGATACCGACGTCATCGGCACGAAGTTCTACGTCATGTCGATGGTGGAAGGACGACTTTTCACCAAAACTGCGCTTCCTGATTTACCTAGAGAGGACCGCAAGGTTGTTTATCACGATATGGCTCGCATTCTCGCGTGTCTGCATCGCGTCGATCCAGGCGCCGTCGGGCTGGATTCATTTGGTCGCCCGGGTAACTACTTTGCGCGCCAAGTATCCCGGTGGACTCGTCAGTATCAGGCGTCGGAGACGGAGACGATCGAGGCGATGAACGAGTTAATCAAGTGGTTACCTGAACACCTTCCTGAGGAAACGTCACCCGTTATCGTCCATGGCGACTTTCGGCTTGGTAATGTGCTTCTGGATGAAACCGAACCCAAAGTAGTCGCAGTGCTGGACTGGGAACTTTCGACGCTCGGGGATGGCTTAGCTGACTTAGGTTATTGGTGCCAGGAGTATTACGGCGAACAAAGCGAAATACCTGGTGGTATAGCTGGTGCGAACCTCGAAGCGCTTGGTATCCCTACGGAACAGGACGTGATTCAGTGGTACTGTCGCCAATGTGGTTTAGAAAAAATCGATAACTGGCTCTTCTACTTGATCTATAACCTGTTCCGTTCGGCAGGGATCATTCAGGGCGTCTATAAGCGCGGTTTGGACGGTAATGCGAGTTCGGATATGGCGCTGGAATACGAAGGGGTTGCGCGAAAGCGATCGGAACTCGCGCGGCAGCTGGTACAGGAATTTGCTACTCGATAGTGTGAACCGTTGGCCGTTTCGCAATCTCCTATTTTGCGAGAGTCGTTTGGGTCGAATCACGTTACACCACTCGCTGTACGAAACCTAGTCGTACAAAAAAGGGCACCAATGTACTACATTGATGCCCCTACGCTTTAGCGGGATCTATCTACGCGTTCTAGAAACGGTAGCTAGCACCTAACGTGATGCGGCGATCCGTTAATCCCTGGAAACACACAAGAGCGCCTTCGTTAACACAAGACTGTCTCACATCTGATTCAGTGAGGTTAACGGCCTCAACTCCAACATTCAAGTTGTCATTTACGTCGTAGCTGATGCTCGCGTTGAGCTGCCCTCGATCCTCTTGAACAACGGGAAAGCCCCACGGGAAGCTAGAAGTGCTACCAAAATCGGTTGATCGGTATGCCTCACGCCACGTATAGCGCATCCTGGCAGAAATGCGATATTTCTCGTAGTAGGTCGTTAGGTTATAGGACGTTCCGGACAAATCGATCAATTGCCCTCTCAATGTAACACCAGTCCTGCCCGTTGACGTCAAAGCAAACGCTGCATTCGCACGGCTTGTTGGACTAAGGAATGTATCGCCACCAGAAAAGTCTTGGTTGGTTAAGTTCGCAATAAATCCGAACCCGGATGCCCATCCTAGCTCGTCCTCGAACTGTGAAAGGTCGTACTGAAATGCAATTTCGATGCCACTCTGCGTTGTTTCTCCCGCACCATTTACGGTCGTGGATATTGGAACACAGACGCCGACACCCGCAGGACCAAACACGTTGATGTCCGCGATGGGGTTGAAGATACCACCGTCCTCACACGGCTCCGTAATGTCGCGGAATCCAGTGACTGGATCTTCGAATGGGTCTTCCTGCGTTCGGACAAACAAGCCCGTTCGTTCCTTTCTGAAATAACCAACACTCAAAACGCTCGTAGGAGCGAAGTACCACTCAGCTGCGAGGTCAATCGAAGATACCTCTTCGGGCTCTAGTTCAGGATTTCCAATGGAGACCGGAGGATTGGGGCTCGTGCTAAACGTTGTTGACGTCGACAGACTATTGAAACTCGGTCGCCTTATGTCTTTACTCCAAGCAAAACGAAGCAATACGTCCTCTCCTACGTTCGCAACCACGTTGAAGCGAGGCAACAAGAAGCTGTAACTACCAGAGAGAGTACTCGGGGTCGCGACATTGTTAATTACCGAATTACCGGTCGAATCTACGTCAGTTGTTATCCGGCGTAGCCCGAAATTACCTCGAAAAACACCGCTTTCGAAATTAACTTGCGCGTACAGTGCGTTCGTCTTTTCTTCAATATCGAAAAATGCGGTGACTAACGACGTCGGTTGATTAACTGATCTAGAACCACCATGAGCGGTGATCGCGGCATTCAGAGTCGCCAACACACCGTCGGGGTCGGACGCTACACGTTCAGGGTCGATAAGGAGGAAATCACCGATAAACAAATCTCTACCGTCAGCCTCATTGAAGTTATCGGGACCTGGTACGAGGAGTTCGGCAAACAGACTACCTCTTGGCGAATCCGACATACGTCGGAGACCCCGGTTCGTACGAATGTCATTGTTGAAATTCGAGGCCTTGCTGTATCGATAGCCAAAATCGACCGACGTAAAACTAGCCCACCCTAGGTCGTAACTAAAGTCGAACACCATGGCGTCTTCGCCGCTTTCTGAGATGTCTTGACTTATGTTGACGTCACGCAAAACGACGTTCGCGGGATCAAGCAATTGCGCAACGGTTGGTGCACCCGGCTCGCCAAAGGCGACCGCCCATGACAAAGTGCCGTCCGTCAGATCGTACCGAAAGGGCGTGCTGTTGTCGTTGGCTCCGCCAGGATCTAGCGGTACGTTTGGATTGATGAAGTTAAGCGTAGTGTTAAAGCTTGGGGTGGTAGAGTCAGATTTCGAAGTAGACACTTCAGCTCGGCCCGACCACTTGTCTCGCTGCCACGTCGTGCCAAATCTAAGGATCTGACTTTCTGTTAAACGCGAATTGGTATCTGACGAGAAGCGCAGATTTGGATCGTCATCATCAGCGTCTAAGTCGACACCAATAACTCCACGTAAAGCCGCCTCGATCGTGCCTAAATCTTGATTGCGCACTCTGCCGTCGATGGTGCCAAAATCGATCGTTTCGAACGCGTCAGGTATCGATGAGTTTCTGAGGCTACTCACGCCAGAACCTTGAACTCTCGAACTCTCCTGTCGACGCTCTTGATCATTGTTAACTAGATCGAAATACCAGGTCTGATCGTCATTCGGCGCCCACTCAAATGAGCCAGCGAAGTTCGTCGTGTCGTACTCAAAATTGTCGTAGTCCTGATTCAGAAACTGAATAGGTAGAAAGTTAAAGGATTGAGCACTTGCGGCACCACTAGACGCGGCGACGTTGTTGTCTCTGTCAGTTCGAGGACGGAAAGCGGTGACATCCTGCCCGGTAATGCTGCCGCTAATGACGATTCCGAACTCCCCAGTGTCCGTACTCCACTTATCACCAAAGGTACCCGATACTCGGGGCAAAAAAGCGCTATCCGTCGTGAGACTGCTATTTTCGCCTTGAACGCGCACGGCTGCGATACGTTCACTCAAATCAAGAGAACGAATCGTTCTCAGATTGATCGTTCCTCCTACCGAACCTTCAATGGTCTTCGCTTCGGGTGCTTTCGTCACTTCAACCGCAGCGATGATCGCCGCAGAAACGTCTTCAAAATCAATCCCGGTACGACCAGCACCAGAGTCGACGGTCGACACACCATTGATTTCGGTACGGTTCGCGTTGGTACCTCGGATTTGAACCCCAGTGCCGACACCGGCTGTTCGGGTGATTTGGATACCGGTAATGTTCTCGAGCACTTCCGCAAGGTTTTGATCGGGCAATTTGCCGATATCTTCTGCCAGAATTACTTCGATTAGATTGGCAGCATCGCGTTGATCTTCTAGAGCGCTAGAAAGAGATGATCGGATCCCTGTGACCACGACCTCTTCCATGAGCTCCTGCTCTGACGCGTCTTCTTGACCGAAGATTGCTGGCGTGAAGCCCAGCGTAATGGTGAAGACGAGCGATACAACAACGTAACGTCGAACGTTCATTCAAGTTCCCCCTGAACAATTCAGTAAAACGATCTATGACTAAGCGTGGCGTTTACCGAACCTGTTCAACTCTCCCAAAAATCCAACCGATGGGTTGTGAGAATGAACTTACGTCACGTGCGCAATTTTACGGGCTATCGATCAAACAGATTTACGCTATCGCGCTCAATGTTTTGACCTAGTGTCGGGCGACTTTTCCGTGTGCCGCGTTACCGCTTCTCGTCGTGCAATACAACCAGCGCCTAGCGACCGAGTCGAGCCTGCTAGCTGTTATGAAACCGGTGTAGCGGCCTTAAACCGAACTTCGAATGAGCCGATCGAACCGAAATCTAACCGAGCGGTCGAGGAAAGCGCGACTTCGTGGACGCCGGTGAGTGCGCCCGTTGAGATGAGGGTGCCTTCAGGAAGCACGATCCCACGGTCGCCGCATAGTTCGATCAGGAAACGCATCGCGTTTAACGGATCACATTTAATTGCGTCAGTCGTTGTCTCTCCGACCGTGACGTCATCAACGGTCACGCTGGCTGTCAATGATCTCCCAGGTAGCGAGCACCAGTTAGGTATCGCCGGACCCACGACGAGTCCACAGTTAGCCCCAAAATCTGATATGACTGCCATCGCACCGAATGAATTGACGGCTTCCAGCGGACTGCTAGCGATTTCGGCAGCTCCGTAGAAAGCGGAGACTAAATCGACTAACTCTCCGTCCGAGTAGCTTCTATCGGAAGGTCGAAGCGTCTCACCCAACTCTAACGCGTACTCGGCTTCTACGGCAGCAAATCCCGCAGTATAGACCTTCATCACTGAAAGTGAATTCGGCTTTACTTTTCGAATTGAGGATTTGAATACGGGTCCAATGAGTCGATCCGATAGAAACCGGCGACGGTCAGTCGTCGACAACTTCGCAACTTTCCAAGCACCGACCTCCTCATACCACCGTTCGATCGATGCCGCCTGAATCGCGTACGCCTGTTCAAGAGTCTCTGGTAGCGAACCAGGAAAACTCGATAACGGTTCCGCTTTTAGTCGTGCGTTAACCAAACTTTCCGATATGGCATCGTCCGATTCGGATAAGGGTTTTCGCACTAGATGAGTCGATCTGCAGCTTCGTCAATGAACTGCATGATGTCGATGGATTCATACATCCATTCGACCTGCCCTTCCTCTCGTTCTATTCGAAGGCACGGGACCGTAGCACGACCTCCGCCAGTGACTAGCTCTCTGTACGCAGAGACATCCATTACTGTATTGCGCATCGGGATATCGATTCCCCTCGTTGATAGAAAGCTCTTCACACGCATGCAAAAAGGGCAAATCGGATCTTGATATAGAGTGAGCTTCAACGACAAGAGCGAATCCGTTCAATTCAGTTGCGAGACTACTTGCTAGTATATTGTGGCAAGCGAGGATTAACTTACGCGATGACCAAAGTAGAACGAGTTCGCATAGGTCTGATAGGGACCCTTGGTGTGATTCTTATCGCCGTGATCGGATACAGCACACTCTATGCACTAAATCTTGTACCGGGCTGGGGTACGAGTACAGAACGTACTTATACGACGCTTGACAGACCACTACACGACGACCCAATCGAGGTTGTTGAATTCTTCAGTTACGCGTGCCCGCACTGCTCGAATCTCGAACGCATGTTGGACGGCTGGGTTGAAGGTTTGCCCGAAAACGTTGAATTCAGGCGGGTTCACATCGCGATCGACACCATCACGACACGACTCGCAAAAACCTATTTAGTTCTCGAATCTCAAGGGCTACTTGAGGAAAACCATCGTCGCCTATTCGATGCGATTCACGAACGAAACATCACATTCCTAAACGACGAGCAAATTGCTGATTTTGTTCACGATCACGGTATTGCGAGCGAGCGCTTCTTAACTGCTTTGAATGGAAGATACATCACAAGAGCCGTTGAGACCAATCGACAATTCGCTGTCGATACTCGAACACTTGGTGTGCCCGCGCTTCTCATCGGCAACAAATTTCAAGTTTCTGCACAGGGCGGAAACCGTCAGCTTCTATCAACCGCACAATGGTTGGTTGATGAACTCTCAGCCGGTCGCGATCCGAGCGTCACGCTCGAAGAAACAAGCACGACGGAAATCGGTGAGTCCTTGAGTTCGACTGAAGACTCGGATTAGCGTAGCAAGCTCACCCAATGTACAACGCGTGTCGATGCGCCAGACGTGAGATGTAACTGACATCCCACATTTGCGGTAGCAATAACGTCAGGTGCGCGTTCCTCTAACGAAGTCAGCTTTCGGTCTAACAACTGCTCCGACAGTTCTGGTTGGAGTAGCGAGTACGACCCGGCGGAACCACAACAAAGATGGCTGTCTCGAACGGGTACAAGCTCGTAACCCGTACGTTTGAGAATCCGCTCTATCAGACCGTGAATCCTTTGACCATGTTGCAACGTACACGGAATATGCAGTGCTACCCGCAGAATATTCGGGTGGCGCTCAAACGTGAATTGCTGTAGGTATTCAGCGATGTCTTGCGTACGAGCCGCTAGCGCTACGGCTTCCTGCGTACCGAGAAGCCTTCCATAGTCCTTAACAGTTACTCCGCATCCGGATGCTGACGAGACGTAAGTGGTGGTCGTCTCGTTATGCAACGCCTTGACATTCTGTGTCATGTGCTTCAACGCTTGATCATGTCGACCAAGATGTAAGTGCAAACCACCACAACAATGTTCCGACGAAATGAATCTAACGGTTACATCACGCGCACGTAATAAACTGGCGATATGTTGATTAACTTCGGGCGTCATTGCACGTTGTGCACAGCCTTGAAGCAACGTGACTGTAGCTTCAGAACCATCGTCTTCCACGCGAGCCGTGCGAACAGGCTGAAGCATGCGCTTCAATGGCTTAGGCACGAACCACCGAACAAGACGTCCGAGGCGTACTAAAAACCGAAGCCGACGATGGAACGGGACAACCCAAAGGAGGATACGTTCGAGCAACGAAGCAACAGGCGACTGCCGATGAATGTAGTCACGACCTAATTCAAGAAGCTCGCCGTATTCAACGCCGGACGGGCACGTGGTCTCGCAGTTACGGCAAGTCAAACAACGGTCAAGGTGAAAGCGCGCGTGTTCATCGACCTCGTCCGACTCGAACATGCCTTTGATCAGGTATATTCGACCTCGCGGTCCATCAAGCTCGTCGCCGAGGAGGTTGTATGTCGGGCACGTCGCGTTGCAAAATCCGCAATGTACGCACTTGCGAAGAATCTCCTCCGCACGTTGACCTTCTTCAGTGTCAACTAATTCTTGTGCAAGTTCAACGCGCATAACTAGAGGAGCAGATCGCTGTTGAACAGTCGATGCGGATCGAATGCGCGTCTCAATCGTCTCATGTACTTCGATTCTGTTGAAGGAGCCGCACTTGAACGGTTGAATGGTTCACTGGAACTGCGCTCATCAAGCGCAGCCGAATCATCGTGAACTTTGAATGACCAGATCTGTGCACCCGCCCATTCAATCAAATTACTCTCTTCATTCGTGATTTGAGGTTGCGAGCCGCGGCCGAGCCATGTGCGTCTCAGTTCCTCGCTGGATTGAAAAAACGAGTGTTCGTGATCGCGAAGGTGCACCCAGACATCGTTTTCGATTTCTGTACTAGAAGGAAAACTTGCGTGCGCTTCTTCAACACTCGCACGATTGCCGCTGAGGCGTAGGTAGAGCGAACCTGACCAATAGCATGTCGCGGTCACTGCGGACGGCTTAGCGATCGTTTCACATAGAACCGACCATGCGTCATCCCAGTTCAGATCAAGCGAAATCGTACGCTCGATTTCGGGTTTCGGATGTACCCGTAGATTCACGCTCAGAATCACTCCAAACACACCGAGCGACCCCACCATCATGCGAGATACGTCAAATCCAGCGACGTTTTTCATCACCGAACCGCCAAATGTCAAACGTTCACCGAGTCCGTTGATCATTTCGACCCCAAGCACCGCATCGCGCAGATTGCCGTACCACGGCCTACCAGGTCCACTCAATCCGCTGGCTACCGCGCCGCCAATTGTTCCTCCACCAAAAAATCTAGGCGGATCGCAGGCGAGCATTTGGTTATGTTGGTCGAGAGTAGCCGCGATATCCGTCAATGGCGTTCCAGCTCGTACCGAAATCGTCAGCTCATCCGGTTGATATTCAATAACGCCGACGTGGTCTCGAGACTGTAATGCATCCCCGTGAGTCGATCTTGCATAGAGTGCCTTCGTGCCGTGACCAAGGATGGACAGCTGCCGCTTCTGAGCGACGGCTTGATTGACTGAGTCGAGTAGACGCTGCGAATCGTCGAATGGTTGCGTCAAAACCGGTCAAGTTCCGGAAATGGAAGTTTGCCACCGTGCACGTGCATGCCTTTGATCTCGGAACAATGCGCGAGTGTAGGTATGGCTTTACCCGGGTTCATTAACCCACTCGTGTCGAATACTTCCTTAAGCCTGAAGAACTGCTCAAGTTCAGGTGTTGAGAATTGAGAACACATGGGATCGAGCTTCTCGACACCGACACCATGTTCTCCGGTGACGGTGCCTCCAACAGCCACACATAGTTCAAGAATCTCTACACCAAGGCGTTCCGCACGATGAAGTTGCTCATCATCGCTCGCGTCGTAAAGGATCAGGGGGTGGAGATTGCCATCGCCCGCATGAAACACATTTGCGACACGTAGTTCATGCTTTGCCGCTAACGACGCAATGCTCGACAGAATCTTGCCGAGATAGCGGCGGGGAATGGTGCCGTCCATGCAGTAATAGTCCGGTGAGATCCGACCAACTGCTGGAAACGCCGCTTTTCGACCTTGCCAGAGAAGGTCACGCTCGTCAGGTTCGGACGCACTACGGATATTGATAGCGCCGTTCGTTTCCATTAGCTGCCGAATCAGCGTCGCATCGCTACGCACTTGCTCATTCGTACCATCAACCTCGCATAGAAGAATCGTTGCTGCGTCACGCGGATATCCAGCGTGGACAAAATCCTCGGCGGCTTGAATCGCCAGGGCGTCCATCATTTCTAGTCCCGCCGGTACGATTCCACGCGCGATGATTGCGGCCACACATTCGCCAGCAGATTCCACATCGTCGAACGCACCTAACAGTACTTCCTTGCACGGTGGCGACGGCAACAACTTAACCGTGATCTCGGTAACAACGCCCAACATTCCTTCCGAGCCGACGAATAATGGAATGAGCTCAATGCCTGAGTTCTCATAGCCATTTCCGCCTAATGTCAGTTCGTCCCCTTCGATTGTCTGCACTTTTAACCCTAACACGTTATGTAGTGTCAGCCCGTACTTCAAACAGTGCACGCCGCCGGCGTTTTCCGCGACATTGCCGCCGATACTGCATGCGATCTGTGACGACGGATCGGGTGCGTAATAGAGTCCTTTATCGGCTACGGCATCGGATATCGAGAGGTT
Source organism: Candidatus Azotimanducaceae bacterium (assembly GCA_965220235.1). Taxonomy (GTDB): domain Bacteria; phylum Pseudomonadota; class Gammaproteobacteria; order Pseudomonadales; family Azotimanducaceae; genus Bin55. The sequence goes on from OZ244815.1 coordinate 2,596,329, forward strand.
GGTAGCGCCCGGTTGTACGGTCGCAGTACAACCAGTTTCGTCGACTTCGAGAATACGGTTCATCTTCGTCAGAACGAGAAGGACACCGTTCTCAAGTGGTAACGCACCACCCGAAAGCCCCGTTCCGGCACCTCTGGTAACGACTGGAACACCCGTCTCATGGCAAATTCGAAGGACTTGGCGCACGTCGTTGGTATCGCGTGGAAGCGCGACGACAGGCGGACGTTGACGATACGCGGTCAATCCGTCAGTTTCGAACGGCGTAGTCGCTGTCGCGTCAGTGAGTACGCAGTCCCTAGGTAACGTCGATTTGATGAGTTCAATCGCAAACTCAAGCGACATCGTTCATCAGCTCATTCGTGAAGTGTTTCCGACCTCAAAACACGCTAAGCAATGCAAGCTAGTCTTGACGGGTGTGTCCGATGTCTCGCAAACGCTTCCGCTCACGACGTCGCTCTTCACCTTGTCGCAGCATCCGCTCACGATCTTCGGAATTGATCTCCATGTAGCGCTGTCGCCACTCGTCGGTTCCCCATCCATTCGGGTCTTTGACCACTGTACCTGGCTCCGACGCCGTCTCGAATAGTTGCAAAGCCGCAGACACGATGCTCTGCTGCATGTCCAGATCGTATGGCTTTCCACAAGGATTACCGAGAGGAAAGTCGACAAAGTAAAACCGTGGTACACCACAGTGTTCAACGATGTCAATCGCTGACCCGAGAATAACGGTCGGGATACCGTTGGTTTCGAGATGCCTTGCTGTCAGTCCGACGGACTGATGACAAACCGGTCACAATGGCACCAGCAGCGCAAGATCGGCTCGATCCTCCTGACACCGCGAAAGGATTTCAGGTGCATCAGTTTCTCGGGTTCGACGCTGACTATATTCCGTTGGAAGGCAATGAAAACGTGGCGCGACGCTTTGAATACTGCCATTCTCTGCAAGCTTCTGCAGGACTCGAACGGGTAGATATGAACCTAAATCGTTAAGGTGAGTCGCGTTCTTGTCCCACGCTAAGTCTCGAGCAAAAAGGTGGGACGGTAACTCATTGACGTCACCCGAGTCGACAAAACGCGGATCCGTCATCAATCTGTCGTAACGCGCGCCCGTAGTTACCACCGCAATTCGCGACTCGGAAAGCGGTTTGCTGAGAGGTGTGAACGGAACGTCGTCGTGTTGCGCCCATTGATAGGCGCGATCAAATCCCTGCGCCTCGTAGTAGAGACGCGTACGTTCCATGTATTGAACTGGTTGGGCTTCTTGCATCGAAATATCATACATAGGGTCGAGATAGCAACTCCGATCGAATGTCGTCATCCGACGATGATTCATAGACTCTAGGACAAAAAATTGCCCAATTCTGTAGTTTTGAAAAACGGTACGCTGGTAAACGAAGGTCGTATGTTTGAAGGCGATCTGGCTATGGATGGCGAACGGATCTCTCAAGTCGGTGGCGTCGCCTCCGGCCAGACCGAGATCGACGTGAATGGAGCATGGGTTATCCCTGGAATGATCGACGATCAGGTTCATTTCCGCGAGCCAGGATTCGAGCATAAAGGCGAGATCAAGACGGAATCCCGCGCCGCAGTCGCTGGTGGCATTACCAGTTATATGGAGATGCCAAACTGTGTTCCACAAACCATTAACGAAGACAGGCTGAAAGCCAAAATCGCACGCGCACGAGATGTTTCACATGCGAATTTCGGCTTTTATCTAGGCGCGACGAACGACAATCTAGAGGCGATCAAGTCAGTTGATCCACACCTTGCATGTGGTGTGAAGGTATTCATGGGTGCATCAACCGGCAACATGCTCGTTGACAATGAAGAAACGCTTCACGGCATCTTCGCAGCTTCGCCGATTTTGATCGCCACGCATTGTGAACACACCCCGACCATCATCGAGAATGAACGCGCGGCATTAGAAGAATTCGGCGAAGATATGCCGCCGAGTCAGCATCCACTTATTCGATCACGAGAGGCGTGTTTTAAATCTTCCGAACTTGCGGTTTCACTCGCAAAGGAACACGGATCAAAACTCCACATATTACACCTTACGACCGCAGATGAGATGGCTTTATTTGAGCCTGGACCCATCGCGTCGAAACGAATCACTGCGGAGGTGTGTGTCCACCACCTCTTCTTTAACGACGCATGGTACGAATCGAAGGGGACATTCATTAAGTGCAATCCCGCGATCAAACGTCGTTCCGATCAGCTCGCGCTGCGTAAAGCACTCCAGGAGGATCGAATTGATGTCATCGCAACCGATCACGCCCCGCATACGATCGAAGAGAAGCAACAACCTTTTGCGTTAGCTCCTTCTGGTTTACCGTTAGTTCAACATGCATTACTGGCCGTGTTCGAACACGCGATCGAAGGCATTTTCGACGTACCTACATTGGTTCGCAAAACCTCACACGCTCCTGCCGAGCTCTATGACGTTGCCAATCGCGGTTATCTCCGCGAGGGCTACTTTGCTGACATCGCGGTCATCGACAGCGCGCAGAGTACGTCGATCGACAATGAGCCGATCTTGGCGAAGTGCGGTTGGTCACCTTTCGGAGGAATTACGTTTGCGTCCAAAGTTACGCACACGTTCGTTAACGGAACCATGGTTTACGACGGCGCCGAAGTCATCGACGCACCACAAGGTCAAGCGTTAACCTACGACCGCCCGAATTAACCTCGGTTGACCACGCTTACGCGAAGGTCGTGTGATCCGTCCTCTCGCGTGTATTCGTAATAGAAGAACACTTGCCCACCTGCTTCGAGAGCATAAACATATCGCACGCATCCGAAAGGCGACTGAATCCAGGGCTGCTCCTGATCTAGTCGTTCGAATTTCGTCCCGTCAGCGCTCCAGGCCAGTCCACACCATTCTTCGTATGTGTCGTAGAAATTTCGACCGCCATCGTAAAAAGCGAGCCACCCATCCTTCTCCCGGATGACAGAGTTGATGCGTGCACGGCGACCGTGCCACGTATCGCTATTTGGTGGTTCAAACACGCGTCGGATGGACGTGAAATATCTTCCATCAGTGGATGTCGCCAAGAAAGTGGCATCACCGCCGCCTACATGAAAGACATCGCCTTCTTGTCGAGGTGCGTTGGTACTTGCGCCCGCAACATAGACCGTATATGACCCGTCGCTAACGTACACTACAGGATCTTTGAGCGAGCGTTGACCGAAAGCTTGTGGCTGAAAAACGGTGCGTCTAGCTTGTGCACTGATTGAATTCAGTTCTTCGCCTTCAAGCAGATCGATCCGCCAATAGCCCGCACCTGCAACTTCATATGAGATGTAGAACTTCCAGCGACCATCCAGACCGCGCACACAGTGACCGACCTCAATCGACGATGCCGCGAATTCATCTTTGGTCGCAGACCAGACGTCTGTAAATTCCAACCCATCCGTACTGGTGGCGAGCGCACAACGGCCACCGCGTCCCTTTTCTAACGGAGTGCGCTCGCGATAGAAGAGAACGTATTGCCCAGAGTGTTCATCAAAAGACACTTTGTGGCCACCAGCCCAATATCCGTAGCCTCGACCAGGAGGGTCACGAATTACGGTTCCGTGAGTAGGATCGAAGCGAAGATGATCAAAATCAGTTTCTGAGGGAAGCATCAACAATGTCCTTTCAAATTGATTAACTACGAGAAGGTCTCTTACGATCCGGTCGATTGATAGTTCTTCACACCAAAGAACCAGAATGAGAGACACACTGCAAAGAAAACGTACCCCGCGAGCGGTGCGAGAGATTGCGTGAAGATCGTGCTACCCAACGGATCTGGAACGTCGAGAACCCCTACCATCGGAAAGTACGCTACACACGCGAGTGGAATGACGTAAGTGAAGAAATTCGTAAACGACTCCTTGTAGATCGACATCGGATATTGAGCTGCCTCCATCCCGCCATGAGAGATCGTGTTCAGGATTTCAAGCGATTCAATCGTCCAAAAACTCATGGTCGCCCGCACGATCTGAATCGCGTAGAAAAACGCATACATGCTTGAAACTGCGAAGACATACAGTGCTAAGCGTCCGAGCGTCCAGTCAATTTCGAGCGATATCAATGCGTAAGTCAACACAAGTATGCCTTGCAGTAGCTGCCCTAATTTATGTAGCGCTACTTCGCGAGCCGCTACGAGAATCACGATGCTGGCTGGTCGCAAAAGGAATCGATCGAATTGACCCGTGCGTATTAGCGAGGAACCGAACGTGTCGAATCCGCGGGCCGTGATGTCAACGCTCGCGAAAACGATGTTGATCGTTCCATACAGAAACGCGACATGGGCGACCGTCCACACGCCAAGATTTCCAAACCGGTCAAACAGTGCCCAAATCCCAATAGCTTGCACCATGCTGGTGACAAACGTTCCTGCAACCATGAACAAGAACGCACCACGGTACTGCATCTGACCGCGGATAGCGATCATCATCAGCCTTCCGAACAGTTGGATCGCTGCGATCATCCGCCTTGCACCACGAGTCGTACGCGAGCGCGTGCGATGAGTCCATAACCAAAAAGGACCAAGATGACTACCCACAGGACTTGCAGCACGATTTCTTGGGATGCCATGGCGAGCGGGATATCGCCTGAGTAAATCCGAAAAGGTACGTCGCACAACCCGCGAAAAGGCTGCCAATATAGAAACGGTTGCATCCAATCTGGAAATAGCGGCAACGGCACGATCATGCCGGAAAATACCGGGACAACACCGTACATGAACGTTGAAATCCCTCGGCCTTCGATCATCCAGAACATCGAGATAGTGATCAGGATCGTGATCGCGCAAGAGAGCATCACCGTGACGATAAAAGACAGCAAGAACATCAAACCGTGCGCGACACTTGCTGGCGCGGGAAGCGCCCACTCGGGTAATCCAATCAGCGGTAAGACGAGCGTAGCGAAGATGACGCCGGGGATCATCCGCGACAATGTCGGCGCAGTGCGAAATGCGAGCGTGCGAGCGAACCAAAACCAATACAGATCGAGCGGTCGCAGCAGTTCGTATGCAACACCGCCGCTCGTAAACAGTCCCTGTAGCTCTGGGTCATGATTCGAAGGTAGTAGGCCAAACAGCACCTGACCCAACCACACATACGCAACGATCGCAGTAAAGGTCATTGGCGGAGTGGTTACCGCGACCGCATAGAACGCGCCAAGCACCATCAACTTGATGCATCCCCAAAAAATCTGCGTCGCCACTCCGGCGAGAGCTGCCGCACGATACTGCAGGAGGACGCGGAAGCGAGCAGCAACGACGGCCGCGTAGCTACGCAAAAGTGCCACGGTCAACGATTGCAATCTTCGACTTCGCGACATATGCTATTAACGCCGGTGCTAATGTTCGATGCGTTCAGCTTGATACATCTCAGCAACGATCCGCTCGATCGGCGGATGCGTGATCAGGAGATCCTTTACAGGGTATTGACGCAACACCTCGTCAACGAATTCTGGTACATCCGATTCCACGCTAAACAGGATGTGCGAGTCTGATCGTTCGACGACGAGTGTCTCGTGTGCGGGTGCGGTCAAGGCAAATGATTCAAGTTCAATGGCAACGTACCGACCTTCTCCGTACTGCGCGCGAAGGTCCGCAATCGAACCGTCCATGAGTAGCTGTCCATCACTTAGAACCAAAATCCGGTCGCAAAGCGCTTCAATGTCATCCAGATTGTGTGTCGTGAGTAGCACCGTTACGTTCCGGTCGCGGGAGACTTGCTTTATGAATGCTCGTACATTCAATTGCGAAACTGCATCCAAGCCGATCGTTGGCTCGTCGAGAAACAGAATTCTTGGTGCGTGAAGCAACGCAGCCGCAATGTCACAACGGACTCGCTGACCGAGACTGAGCTGCCGGACGGGGGTATCGAGCAATTCGCTCAGATCCAGCATTTCGACTAGCTCGTCTCTTCGCTGCTGATAGACGGAATTTGTTACTCGGTAGATATCACGCAGCAAGTCGAACGACTCGATAACTGGGAGATCCCACCAGAGTTGCGTCCGCTGACCAAATACGACCCCGATTGACGCGACGTGCGCTCGCCGTTGCTTCCACGGAATACGACCATCTACTTCGCATCGACCGGCACTCGGTACAAGAATCCCCGATAGGATTTTGATCGTAGTGGACTTGCCAGCGCCATTGGGACCGATGTAACCGACTAACTCCCCTTCGTCGATCGTGAAGCTGACATCGCGTAACGCGTCCACAGAACGATATTTACGCTGAATCAAACCTCCAACGGCACCTAACAATCCCGGTTTGCGTTCAGCAATACGAAACGTCTTGCTTAGTCCTTCTACCAGAATTTGTGACATGTGAGATACTTAGACCGACGGGCTTGCTGTCCGTCGTATCCGTAGCTACGCAGCGCTTTCTTTATCTCTAAGCTCAGGTAGGACGTATCCATCCGCCTGAAGGTTTGCTCGAACCGTCTTCTTGTCCATCTTGCCCGTAGACGTCAACGGAATCTCGTCAACAAAGAGAACTTCGTCCGGTAGCTGCCATCGCGCAAATGAATTCGCACAGTGATCAATGATCTCTTGGCTAGAAACGTTGGCTTCCGGACCAAGGATGACCAATGCGACGGGACGTTCCTCCCAGCGTGGATGCGGTTGTGCCACGACACACGCCTGCTGAATGCCATCGATCGAAACAATCGTGTTTTCGAGATCAACCGACGAAATCCACTCGCCCCCGCTCTTCACCAAATCCTTTGAACGATCGGCGATGATCAAGTATTCGTCGGAATCGATCTTGCCAACGTCGCCTGTGATCAGCCAGTCACCAAAGAACTTATCTGGCTGTGGGTCGTCGAAATACTCTTTACAAATCCACGGTCCTCGCACATAGATTTCACCAATCTGCTCACCATCGTGCGGAAGAGGCTGATTGTTTTCGTCAAATACGTCGAGCTCCAACCCCGGCATAAGCAACCCCGCTTTACCCATATCAACGAAGCGTTCATCCATTGATCGATTCTCGTCCCCGTGTTTGGCTATGCGTCGCGATAGCGTACCGAGTGGGCTCATTTCCGTCATGCCCCAACCCTGAATGATCTCAACACCAAGTGTCTCCCAATACCACTGAATCAGTGAGACCGGTGGTGCTGAACCTCCACATGTGAGTCGTTGAAGGTTTGATAGATCAAACTCATCCGAACTTGCTTCGATCGCAGCTCTTAGCCCTTGCCAGATCGTGGGAACACCAGCTGATAACGTCACGCCTTCTTCGGCAATCAGCCGAAGCAATCGATCAGGCTGCATAAATCGGTGCGGCAGCACCTGCTTACAACCGAGCATAAGAGCGGCCCAAGGTAAGCCCCACCCCATCGCGTGAAACATCGGCACGATGCCACACAGTGTGTCCGTAGCCGACAGATTCATTGAGTCCGTCAGTCCAATCGTCATGGTGTGTAAGTACTGAGCACGATGTTCGTATTCGACGCCTTTCGGGTTACCAGTCGTTCCGCTCGTATAGCACAATCCCAGCGGTGCGTACTCGTCGAGTTGAGGCCATTCGACTCGTGTCGGATAACCGCGAATGAAATCTTCGTACGTCACGACGTTTCGTAGTGACGTCTTGGAGACGTCGAATTCCGATTCCTCGACGACGACGAATCGTTCGACCGTTGGCAGTTTTGGCTGAAGTTCTTCCATCAGAGGGACGAGGTCTTCGTCAACCAAGATGAGCCGATCCTCGGCATGGTTAACGATGTACTCTAGGTCCTTTGGCGACAGTCGCGTGTTTAGCGTGTGGAGTACGACGCCCATTCCTGCGGTCGCGTGATATGCCTCAACATGCTGCGAGCTGTTCCACATAAACGTACCAATACGATCACCGATACCTATACCAGCGTCCGATAGCGCACCAGCCAACTGATGTGCTCGCGCGCTTGTTTCTGCGTACGTTTGCCGTCTTGTGCCTGATTCCGTCGCGGTCACTATCTCGCTATCCGGCGAAATCGTTGCACCACGTTCGATAAGGCGCGACATTAGGAGCGGAGTACGTTGCATTCCCATGGTTTGAACTCGTCTTAGTAGGATCTAGGTGCCAGGTGCGCTGAGTTGAGATTCTGCAGTCTGGCGAGCCCATTTGTAATCAGCTTTACCGTTAGGCGCACGACGGATTTCGTCCAATAGCAGAAGCTGTTTTGGTAGTTTGTAGCCAGCCAAATGCTCGCGTGAGAAGTCGATCAACGCATCTTCATCTACCTGCTCGCCTTCACGTAATGAAGCCAATGCGACAATCCGTTGACCGAATCGCGGGTCTGCCACCCCCACGACAAGGCAGTCGTCGACTGACGGGTGTTTCTTGAGAGCTTCTTCCACTTCCTCTGGATAAACCTTTTCACCCGCTGTGTTGATGCAGTTGCTGCCGCGCCCTAGCAACGTGATGGATCCATCGGCTTCAACCGTAGCAAAATCGCCAGGGAAGCTATACCGCACACCTTGCACCGTACGAAACGTAGCCGCTGACTTTTCAGGATCCTTGTAGTACCCTAGAGGCACTAAGCCGCTGGTCGCCAACTTACCTACTTCACCGCTGCCTGGTTCGATTTCATGGTCGTCGTCGTCGAACACCTTAACTCCAGCCTGGAGCTTGAACTTCGCGGTGTCCGCGGGTGCAGCGCGAGTCGCGACGGAGGATCCCATCCCTCCTTCGGTCGACCCCATCGCGTCAAGAAGCGTCATATCGTGATGCTCAAGCATTCCCTGCTTGACCTCCCGACTCCACATAACTCCACTCGAGGTAATTTGCTTGAGCGAAGATATGTCATATGCACGATCAGCCGCTTTCGCATCGTTCAACGCTTCTAACATCGGGCGTGCAAATGCGTCGCCTACGATAACCAACGTGGATACCTTGTTCTCTTCAACCTCACTCCACAGTAGATGCGGGTCCAAGCCAAGTTTTGAGATCGTGACGACCGTGCCGCCTTGAAGCAACGGCACCATCGTACCAAGCCACATGCCGGTTCCGTGCATCAAAGGACACGCAGGAAGGCAAATCGGCGCTAAGTCTCGCTCACGTAAGATCTGGTTGACATTAAGGAGTTCATCGGCCGTCGAGGGAATAGGTACGTCTAACCCTCGAAGACTCCCGAGCATGGCTCCGATAAACTGACCGTGACTGTACATGACGCCCTTCGGCATGCCCGTGGTGCCACCGGTATAGAGCATGTAAACGTCATCCGGCGAGTGGTCACGGACCTGTAGAGGTGATCCTTCCCGAATCCCTCGCTCGTATTCAATCGAATCATCTAAGAGAGATTCCGTCCCGTCGTCGATCTGGATAAACAGTTTGACTTTAGGCAGGTCTCTTCGAATCTCCCAAATGCGCGCCGCGTAGCAGCCTTGAAAGAACACTGCTTCAGCATCGGCGTTATCGAGGAGGTAGATCAGCTCGTCAGCTTTGTACCGGTAATTTACGTTGATTGGACAACCACCGATCTTGAAAACAGCATATTGCGCTTCAATGTACTCATTCGAGTTATGCGCGTAAATCCCTACTTTCGAGTCATGACCTAAGCCATGCGAAGCTAGAAGATCCGCAAGACATGCGGCGCGCCGATCGTATTCGCCCCATGTGACTTTGCGATCACCACAAATAAGTGCTGTTTGGTTTGGCTGATCCTGAGCGACAGCTTCCCATGCGTTCGCGAAATGCAGAGCCATGACACCCCCTCTCAAACGATGCGTGATTATCTAAGTCAAGGAGAAGCTATAAACATCCGTGCGCTGATCAGGCGTGGCCAGTGCATGGTCAATTTCACCATGTTATGGTGATTATTTCATCTTAAGCTCAATTCTTCATCAATTAATGTCAGCAAAACAAAAATAAACTGTGTCATTTCAATAAGTTAGTTTATCCGTGGAATGCAAACGACTTGGCATGGATTTTGTCTTAAATTACGAAACACATCAACTTTGACGAACAATGAGAAGGTTTTCGGTTCACAGGTTTAGCGAACGAAGCATATTGCTTCTCAGTATTGTGATGCTGACTATTTGCGTTCTATTAAGCTTGTGGGGTGTTCCAAGTGATTCGGTTGAACCACTTCAAGCACAAGTGCAAGCAGCATCGCTGTTTGGTATGCTAACAATCTGCTCGTAAGGCTCGCGAACATGTTCAATTGGGAAGATCGGCTACAAAGCCTGTGGCAAGCCACGCAAGAACGATTTACAACACCCGACGCGGTCTTTTTAGGAGTATGTGCGTACTTGGCGAAGAGAATCGGCATACCGGTCGCAGTAATACGGATCGCGGCGTTAGCATGCGCTTATTTCTGGCCAGTGATCACGATCCTTATTTATGTCGTGGCACGATTCTTCATAGAGGTAGACGAAGAATCAATCTGAGTTCAGATACTCGAAGTTCTGCTTCAGGATAGAAACGTCTAGCTTACGCAGTTGCTTGGGTTCCCTGTCCCGACGCTAAAAAGAACTGAGCGATCAGATCGGCGATTCGCGTGTTGTCGGTATCTCTCTTTAGACTGTCGATCGCATCCAAAAATCGTTCACTAATACGATCCTCGATTGCCCGCAAGATACACTCAAGGTAGTGGACCGAAAATTCGGGATGAGGCTGTAACGCGAGGACGTGCTCGTCGAGGATAAACCCGGCGTTCATGCAAAAATCGTTCGTTAGGATGCGTTCTGCACCGGGCGGTAGCTCAACGACTTGATCTTGATGACAACACGGTAACGCTACCTCTTCAGTGTGCATTTTTTGCGGCCAACGCATGTCGTAGTTGTGAACACCCACGCCCCATCCATCGGACCAATTCACGACTCGACCACCCAGTGCCTGTGCGATGGCTTGATGACCAAAGCAGATTCCGACCGTTTTGATCCGCTCTGCATGGATCCTTTGGATCAGATCGAAGAGCCGTTCAATCCATGGGTCGTTGTCGTAGACGCCTCGCCGACTCCCCGTGAGTAGAAAACCGTCGAACTCGTTCAATTCAGTCGGTTCAATGCCTTTGTGTACTTCAAACGCGGTGGTTCGGAAACGAGTCCTCCCCGATGATTCAAGCATCGCATGCATCATCGTCGACAACGTACCAAACCGCGGCTGGAAGACGTCTTCTACTTCATCCGTCTGAAGGATGGCGATGTGGGTCAAACTAAGAAAGGAACGCTATTCTGAGTCAATACGATTCATGAAGAAAGTGTGGCTTGGCATTCCAGTAAGAAATGGACCACTTGAATATGCCATATTCCCTTCGTTATTGCCGTTGCCGATCGTCGAACTGAACGGCGAAACGACGCGGATGGTGTCCTCGCTAACCCACTCTAGTTTCACGTTTCCAGCTTTTGCCTTGCGCCACGTCGAAAACAGGAGATTACCTTTACGCATCACTTGCCGTATAAGACCGTTGCGTGTGCTGTCTTCCACATATTGATACGCAAGCTCTTCGTCGATTTCAATTCTTGCTTTGCGCGAACCAGACAACGTCGCCTCATACACTCCGGGCGCAAACTTCATCGTGTTCGCCGTTGCTTTCGACTCGGCGACCGCACATCCAACTGCGGTGATACCGACAAGCGCCGTTAATACTAGAAACCTACCTAGCGTTGCAAACATTTCTACTCTCAGTGCATAAAGGCAAACATCTGGCGACGGTAGCGTTTCGCGAGCGGAGAATCGGACCCTAGCAGATTGAGAATTCGAACCATCGTTTCTCGACCGATATCGTCGCGGAAGCTTCGGTCTTGACGCAGAATGATCATCGCCTGTTCAAGTGCCTCTTCGTATCGTCTTACCGAGGCCAAAACGATGCTATAAGCATAGCGATTTGACAGATCATCAGCATCGCTTTCAATTCCGTTTTCCAATTCCGACAGAGAACCCATTGCCGCCGCTTCTTGCGCGATTTCCAATCGCGTCGCTGGCCGTAAGCGGTCCGCGAATTCCTCAGGAATGGTTGCCAGGATCTGTTTGGCAGCCTCCAGGTCGCCTTTAAGAATCATCACGTCTGCGCACTCGACGCGAAACGAATGATTCGTAGGTTCTTCTGTGATCGCTTCTTGGAGGATCTGGAGCGCTGTTTCCCAGTCTTCACTCGCGATGCTGCTAGCGATCTGCTGTTTGAGCACATCCGCATTTGACAAAGTGAAAGGATCCAGAAACTCACGCAGCGCCTGTTCGGTTTGTGGACCGTCAAGTTGCCCCGCAATCTGCCCTTCCCGAATCGCTCGAATACTAGGCAAGGCTTGGATTTGCAGCTGTTGTGCAATTTGTGGATTTGCCGCTACGTCAACAAGGCCGAAAAGTACTTTACCAGCGTAGGCGGGTGCTACTCCGACTAAATAGTCTTTCGTTACCGCCGAAGGCTCGATTTGCTCTGCCCAGAAGAGTAAGACCACCAACAGGTTGTTTGACTGGTCTACAACTTCTCGGAAGTTTTCGACAGAAACGTCTACTACCGAAGGTTGATCGTCCATTTTGGCGAGATATCAGCGCAAGGCGATGGATTCTACCCAGTAGGAAAATGGACCGTAAGGTGAGCGGCGCAAGCGAATCCTGTCGGTTCTGATGACGTCGAGCTAGTTCTCTAACGACGCGCATGGGTATCTTCGAGCGGTCAGTTTCCTCTCCGCAGCGTTGAAATACTTCTAGAATTCCGGTATCCCGAATCTAAATATATAAGTAAATATATATTTAATTCCATAAAATATAGTATTGTATATATAACGCATGCATAAACCGATGGAAACTCAACAGATGGACACTACAGGCTGGTTTAAGAGATTGCTGGACGCGCGTACTCAATCCAAGTTGACACAGCGGGAACTAGCAGAGCAACTTGGTGTACCTCAGGGACATATCTCGCGGATCGAACGCGGCTTGATCGATCCACGGGTATCAACCGTTACCCAGATGGCGTATGCTCTCGGCTTAAAGCCTATGCTAATACCGCGACAAGCACAAGCTGCCGTTCTAGCGGTTCTTAGGAACTTTGAGGGAAACAACGAGCCGGAGCGCGGTCGTTCTGCCGTTGAAACACTCGTTGCCGACGACAGAGTCGATTAACGACAATGATCATTGAAGAACTAGGCGCATACCTTTATGGGACGCGAATCGGTACCTTGGTCCACTTCGACGACGACCGCATGCTGTTCGTGTTCGATCCATCGTATGCTGAACAAAGCGATCGCGACGTGCTCAGTCTCGCATACCTTGATAGCAACGGCGATCTCATTGACGATGCCAGAACGACGCTACGCAGAGCTCCCCCGTTTTTCTCAAATTTATTACCCGAAGGACATCTACGGTCTTACCTCGCAACAAAAGAAGGTGTCAATGAATCAAGGGACTACCCGTTAATGGTACGACTGGGTCACGATTTGCCCGGCGCGATCGAAATGGTTGTCGAAACGCCGAGTTCCTCTAGTTCAGGACATCGTTCCGTAACTGGCGAGCCGAACATTCCTAACGAACCAGACGCATTGAGATTCTCGCTCGCGGGAGTTCAACTAAAAATCTCGGCCGTACTAGCGCCCACCGGCGAACTGACGATTCCCGCGCAAGGATTAGGTGGCGATTGGATCGTGAAGCTCCCCTCCTCTACGTTTGCAGAGCTACCACAAATCGAATACTCAATGCTGCAGCTGGCTTCGATGGTCGGCATCAAGGTACCAGAGTCGCGACTGGTCTCGATAAGTCAAATCGAAGGGATTCCACGTGATTTTCCCAACGACGCGTTGGCTACGGAAGAATCACTCGTCGTGAAGCGTTTCGATCGAACGAATTTGGGGAATAAAGTCCATATGGAGGACTTTGCCCAAGTGGTCAAGTTGTATCCGGAGCGGAAATATGAGCGATACGGGTACGTCGCAATAGGCCGGATACTAGCAACATTCGCTGACGAAAAATCGATCGATCAGTTCGCGAGACGGCTCATTTTCAACGCGATGATCGGGAATGCGGATATGCACTTAAAGAACTGGTCCGTGATTTACACGAATCGAAAATCCCCAGAACTTTCTCCGGCGTACGACCTAGTCAGCACAGTTGGGTATTTGAATGACGACGCGATGGCGTTACGTTTTGCACCAGGTGTTAAACGTTGGAACGAATTAACGATGGCTGCTTTTCAATCACTAGCGTCGCGTGTCGGTGTCCACGAGAGAGGACTTCTACGTCCAGTGAAGGACACGATCGACCGATTTCAAGACGCGTGGAGAGAAGAGCAAAACCATTTGCCGGTGCCAGCACGCGTGGTCACGGCAATCAATGAACAGCTGCAGCTAGTCCCTGCCGTAGCCGAATCTCGCAAACTAAAGATGTCCTAATAGTGCGCTTAGATTTCGACAGCAACCGTAATCTGTAAACGCCGCGAGTCGAAATAGCTTCGTGGCTGCCCGAACGTCGCACTTCGCACATACGGATCCATGTTGTATCCGGTGGTGCGATCGAACACATTGAATACGTCAAATCGCAAGTTCGCGTCGAGCGAAGGCGTTAACTCGAACGAGTGCTCATAACTGACGTCTAACTGCCAATGACTTGCACTCCGACGACTCCCTGCAGGTTCAGCGAATCGTACCGTTGAGGAGAAATACGAAGGGAGTCCATAAGCAACTGAATTCCACGCCTCCCACGGTTGACCTGATTGATACACGGCAAACATCCCTGCCCGACCTCGCCATTTGAAATCCATATAGCCGTATACCTTCATCATGTGTGGCCGATCTCCTCTCAAGACACCGTCCTTGTTATCCCACACCTGCCTGCCGTACCCATCCGCTAAGTTGGAAGAACCGATGAAACGATTCGCGTCATTGACGCCACTGGTGTTGTCTTGATCGAAATTCCCGATATAGCGACTACGGACGTAAGACGCATTCAGGTAGGCGCGATCACCTAGCCACTCAAGTTCTATCGCCGCTTCGCGATATCTCGTGTACGCGTCATCTAGTTCGGCGATCACGTAACTCGAGCCACCTATCTCAGATCTAATCGTGTCGAGTTCAGGCACGTATAGGCCTTTTGATGCAATGTGAGCGGGCGCGTTATCGTAATTTCGGGAACCGTTCCACGTGTCTTCCCAGAAATGTGATCCGTCACGCTGACGCACGTGAGCCTTCAACTGCAATTCGTCAAACAATCGCCGTCTTGCGCCAATGACCCATTCATCGATTCTGCGAGGCGTCAAATCCCGCTGAAATACCTTACCCGATGAACCTGGATACGGTTCGTGTTCGATGATGTTTCCGGACTCATCGAATAGCACGCGTATTCGAGCGCGCGTGTTGCGGTCCCACGAAGCTGCTCGAGCAAGGGAAGACGCTTCCGGGTTGTAACGCGCGTAGTTTGCATAGAGCGAGGTATCGGAGTTCACTTCGAAGGTTGTGCCGACTCTCGGCTGAATCATGTCCTGCCAACGAATCGTGTACATGGTGTATTTCTCACCCGGCGCCACGACAAAACCCGAGAGCGTATCTGGTGCACTTCGCAACCCCTGTCCATACAGGACGTCTTGACTGATAAGAACGCCTAAATCAACACTGAGCGAACCGAATCGCAATGAATCGTTGAGCTCCATCGAAGTCGATCTGGTGTAGGAATTAATCGGAGCAACCAATGAGCCGTCTGGCTTGCGCAGACTCATTTGTTGAATGCTTGCCACGAAAAAAACGGGGGTTCCATCTGTGGCAAGGTCGACACCTCCTGGAACTTCGATCGTACCCCAACCGTTAGACGTTCGATGCAACGTTTCCTGTGCGTCGGTGCGCAAAAGACCTACGTGTACGACATGCCGAGTCTCACCCCACTCAAGCCGATGATCGAATGTCATCTCAAATCCGCGACGTCGGAACGTTTGGTCGTTAATTTCAGGATGAGCGCCAACGCCTCCTCCACCTTGACGTATCCCGGTTGACGCAACTGAACCATGTCGTTCGATGATCGGTGCAATCGCGGCATTGAACTCGTCTGCTCCCGATCGGAGCGCTGGTACACGTAGATAGCCCATGCGATCCAGGTTCGAGACGTCCAACCTTGAGTCGAGTGAAGGGATTACGTCCAAGAGTACATCTGGGATGGACGAACCGTGTAATAGATACTCGTCAAATTGAAATCCAATCGTCGTATTTGAGGTAAGGGTCCATGAAGCCGAGACACTGGTGATATCTTGTTCGGCGCGACCGCCTAAAGAAACTGAATCCGCATCCAAAGGACCCACCGATACACCCTTCTCGGTACGACGAGAGGTGCGGTAACTGGCGTTTCCCAAGAAACTATCTGTTGGTGCGTACGTGAGTTTTCCAAAGTACTCGTGGCGTGTATTCGCGAAATCCTTGACGCTGCCATACGCCGTAGCTTGATTAGAACGTCCCTCATGTGGCGAGAAGAACGAACCGTAGAAATAGAGTTGCGAAGGCAAGACCGGTCCGCCTCCACTAACCGTAACCCATTGCTGGTTCGTATCAGCGGAACGCGAATCTTCCTTTGGTCTAGCTCGTAAACCCGTCGGGACGGTCACGTACTCAAGTTTCGCTTCAAACTCGTCGGTGCCCGATCGCGCCATTGAATCCATGACGAAGCCACCACTTCGATTAAAACCAACAGCTCCTGCGCCGCCGCGCTCAAAGGTCACTTGCTCGACGTCATGGCTTGAAGGTTCAGCAGCAAGCGTACCGAACATCGGTAACGTCACATCCACGCCATCGAAGCGATAGACGTTATCCTGCCCGTTCCCGCCAGCCGACGGACCTCGTACTGCATCTTGGGAATATTGAACGCCTGACGCCAGTTTTACGAGGTCGCGGTAATCTCGACCAGTAGGAATGCCTCGAACGGTGTAGCCGTCGAGTCCGTTACCGATACTAGCTCGTCCACGCCTTTCAATTTGGCGACCTACCACAACCAGTTCTTCGATGTCAGCTTCGGAGTTCGTTGGCAGTTCGATTTGTATCGAAGTCGTCTGATTCAGAACTACCGATGCTAGAAACGTTTGTTGCCGTCCATCGCTTGAATGAATGAGCAACCGATAGTCACCAGGCAGCAAATTGGAGAATTCAAAGCGACCCTCAGAATCTGTCCGAACCTCGCGAACTCTTGGCATTGCGTCGCCATCAGCCACAACAAGCATGCCTTGCACGCGAGATTTATCCTGCGCTGACACGACTCCTTCAATATCACCGGTTTGTTGTCCGTAAACAGAAATACTGAACAGTAACACCATCACGGTGAGGACAAAAAATCTGGACATACCTAGATTTGTGGATCCTATTTAGCTACCAATCCGTGGATTAGAGGTAAGTTTCCCAAAGCAAGTTCTGGAATTTTCCTAGAGGGTCGACTTGCTTCTTGAGCGCAACGAAATCTCTTACTTCAGGATATGCCTGCTCAAATTGGAATTGTCTTGCATGGAGACGATACGGTAGGTAGTAGCGTCCTCCGTTAGCAAGCGCTACGTCGATTAACTCCTGCGTCCACGCTTCTGCTTCTCGACGCGCTCGATTCGTGTTCCGTTGCTTGTAGTAAAGTACGAATGAAAAAACCTCGGTTGGCGCCCATTTCAACATCGATATTTGGTCAGGTGGCGAGTGTCGGATCGATACGTTGAGTGCGTTCACGTCGTTTCGTCTTAGCACGTTTGCCATCGAACGAACAAACGGCACGAAATTTCCAATTGGTATGAAATATTCCTGAAGGAGATAGGTCGCAAACAATCGCGTTCGGGGTTCTAGTGAAGCGGTATCCAGACTGGCTTCGTAATTACGCCAAACAACCGCTTTTTGCCTGAAAAGTCTGTCTTCTACACCACGTCGTAAGCGCTTCCCACCGGGTAATTCCGATACAGCCCAAATTAGATCCTTATTACGTCTGTAGTCCCGATCACGTGGAATTAACCGTTCATTTATGGTTAACGGTTCGTCAGATGTAATCCAACTGATCAGTCGAGGTTCGTCGAAACGTGGCGGTCGAAGATCCGCGTTATGAAAGATCACACCCGTGTCCGAGGCAATCTTCGCTTTGAAGTGGTCAGGATAGGACTCTAATTCAACGCTCTCGACCACTCGGCGCAACCGACTGTTTTGGTCAATATCTAGTTCAACTTCCGTTACGACACCCAATCCGCCGTAACCACCAAATACGCCCCGAAACACTGGCGAATCCGATGTTAATTCGTGGACTTGCCCGCGTGCGTCCACCAATTGGATCGCGCGAACTGAATTCACCAAAGGACCTTTGTTTACGTAACGACCGTGGCAATTCACGGAAACGGATCCTCCGATCGTGAAGTTACTGAAACTCTGCATGATGCTGACTGATAGGTCGTGCTTGTCAATCGCTTCCTGCAAATCTCTCCAAGTAGCTCCGGCTTGCAGCCTAGCAACGCGACTCTCGGGATCGACAGTCAGTACCCGGTTCATCGCGCGCATATCCACATGAAGAGAATCTGGCGACGCGACCTGTCCACCCATGCTGAATCGACCGCCTCCTACTGAGATCGATCCGGTCCAGTCACGGACTGCTTCACTCACATCAGATGTCGCGATCGGTCGAATGACTTTGTCAACCGGCACAGAGGTAATCCCAGAGTAGTCTCTTACGACTTCCTTCAACGAAGTGGGACGTACCGAATGCTGCAACGTGACTACGGCACTTGCAGCCGCGCCAGCAAGAATTTCGCGTCTATTCAACGGAATTCCTCTTCAATCGTCCTAGTTTCCCAATTCATACTTTTGGAGAATGGTTATCTGAGCTAACTGTGACGCCTTTATACCTAGTAAAAGTGAGCCCCATACATCACTAACGGAGATCCAGAAGTAAAAATCGCAGTGTTCATCAACTTCAGGAAGCAAGCGTATTGAAATTCTCTAGATCAAGACGTCAAAAAGATCGAACCGTGTTTTTAAGGGTCTCAAATCAACAACGAAATCAATTTTCGTTTGGCGTTGGATTGCGGTTGTTGCTCGCAAATTGACGGTACCGAAAGAACCCGTTCACGATGATGATGAAAGAACCTGGTCCTCCTTCGTTCTATAGTCCTGCGAAACCAAGCGATGTTGAAGGATTCGAGATTAGCCTAGAAAGGCGTGGTGTGGACGGCGTCGTTCCGATTGACTACGAGTGCTACGTTTGGTTGCCAAACCCTGCATGGAAATAGGTAGAACCAGAACACGATGACGCGGAAGTGTACGAGTCACACCAACACGAGCAATAACCAGATCTCATGGCGCTACCGGTCAAATGGCGTGAAGTCGCCAGTGCGAACGGAAAGCCCATGGATAAGCCGAGTCGATGGACCGAGATCTGTGGACCACACACAAACTATGGGCGACGAGCACAAAGGAATCCATTTCGTGTTGTCTTGTTCTACGCATCCTTCAGTAAAAGAAGATCGATGGAGTAACTAGACCAAATCCACCGTAAATCCTCGTAACTAGAAGTGGTGCCGAAAAATGAGACAGTTTTAACGATTGGTTTAAGATGTGTGGGACCCGTGATGTTTGATACAACGGGAGAAGCGCATGATCAGCAAGCGAAGTCGCCGGCGGTTCACGCCAGCGTTCAAGTTTCAGGTGGCATTGGAGGCGGTGAAAGGCGAACAGACGTTAGCTGAACTGTCGTCACGGTTTGAGATTCAGGCCTCGCAGATTCAGTACTGGAAGAAGCAGTTGCTCGAGGACGGTGCATCGGTGTTCGAAGGTCGACGGAAGACGAAGGCACCGGATGCCACCTCGGATCCGGCGGCCCTGCATCGCAAGATCGGGGAACTGACGATGGAGCGGGACTATCTCCAGGAAAAGCTGTCGCCCTGGATCGATCCGAACGACAAGCGATGATCGATGCGACGGCACCGTTGTCGATCACGAAGCAGTGTACGCTGCTCGCGATCTCGCGGGCCTCGTACTATCGTTCCAGGGCACCGCGGCCAGCGGATGCGGACGTCATGTTGAAACAGACCTTGACGTCGCTCTATGAGCGGCATCCTTACTACGGCAGTCGTCGTCTGCAACTGGCGTTGGCGGACGCAGGCTGGCAGGTAGGTATCCGCCGGATCCGGCGTCTGATGCGGGAGCTGGGCTTGTCGCCACTACATCCACAACCTCGTACGAGTATGCCGAACAAGGCTCACAAGACGTACCCATACCTGCTTCGGGGACACGCCATCGACGCATCGAACGAGGTCTGGGCCGCGGATATCACGTACATTCCAATGGCGCGCGGTCACGTCTACGTGGTGGCGATCATGGACTGGCATAGCCGTCGGGTCCTCGCCTGGCGGCTGTCCAATACGCTGGACGCCGGATTCTGCGTGGAAGCCTTGCAGGAGGCGTTAGGGCAGTTCGGCAAGCCGACCATCTTCAACACCGACCAGGGCTCGCAGTTCACGAGCGAAGCGTTTCTGAACGTATTGCGAAGTCGGCGCATTCAGATCAGCATGGACGGTCAGGGACGTTGGCGCGATAACGTCATGATCGAACGACTATGGCGGTCATTGAAATATGAATGCGTGTTGCTCCACGCGTTCCGGGATCCGCACGAAGCACGGCAACGCATCGGCAGCTGGTTCGATTTTTATAACAAAGAGCGACCTCACCAGGCGCTGGGCGATCGCACGCCGGTTGAGGTATACGAAAATGACTTAAGGAAAGCGAAACATGCCGCATAAATATGTTTCGTCGACAATGTTCACCACCCCCATGGGGGTGGTGAGATGGGTTCGATTACAGCTTAAATCGATCGAAAAGCTGTCTCACGAAACTGCACCACCTGTACTACGACGATACCGAATATCAGTTAAGAACAAAGAGCCTTTGAATAATTCGACCCTTGTAGTGTTCTGACACACACTCCCCATATCTAATAAATCGGAAGCTATTCTCGTCCATATGGAACAACAGCCTTTCCGCATACTCGTCATCTGTACGGGAAATCGTGCTCGCTCACAGATGGCACACGGGTGGTTCAATCACCTAGGTGGTACGCGCGTTCAGATCGATAGTGCAGGAATCGAACCCAAAGGAGTACACCCCCTTGCCATGACCGTCATGTCAGAAGTCGGAATCGACATCTCAGACCACACGTCTGATCCGGTAGATAAATACGTCGAGAATGAGTACGACCTCGTGCTCACGGTATGCGACACGGCCAAAGAGGCATGCCCCGTCTTCCCGTACGCACGGCGGACGATCCACCGAGCATTCGAAGATCCTGACTATCCGGACATGCCCGCTGAAGAGTTCGCTAACGTATTCCGTCGTATCCGCGACGAAATCGGCGAATTCTGCAGTGTGTTACTCAGTGAATTGCGTCCGAATCTTCATGGTCTCTCTAACGATGAACGTCAAATCTAATCGCTTCCAAATCACATAGCGGATTCGTCGAGCAACTCGATTTTCCTTGGTAAAGTGACGTCGCGTTCACGACAATTCATTCCTGCACCGAGGCAAGATCTAGATCACGCCGAATCATCGCGCTGGTACTCACGTTCGTCGCCATCCAGACAGAACTATTCCCACCATTGACCGAAATTTCCAATGCTCGAACAGGTCGTTAAAAAGATCCTCACTTCTCGAGTCTACGACATCGCTATCGAAACGCCGTTGCAAGACGCACCGAATTTATCGGCACGGCTAAATCACCGAGTGATGCTCAAACGAGAAGATCTGCAACCCGTATTCTCGTTTAAGGTGCGTGGCGCGTACAACAAGATGGCGCTGCTGTCTGCTAGTGATCGTGCTGCGGACGTGGTCGCCGCCTCCGCGGGTAACCACGCGCAGGGAGTCGCGCTGGCTGCTCAAAAATTGGGTATCAGAGCCCACCTCGTGATGGGTCGTAATTCGTCGGGCATAAAAGTCGACGCCGTCCGCAAACTCGGCGGGCATATCGTGTTCAAAGGCGACACGTACCAGCAAGCGGCGAACCATGCTTTAACGCTAGCCAACGAACGAGGTTACATCCTCGTCCACCCGTACGACGACTTGGATGTCATCGCTGGACAAGGCACCGTAGGCATGGAAATCATGAATCAGCAGCCTGAATTGGACGCGGTATTCGTCCCTGTAGGCGGCGGAGGATTGATCGCGGGGATCGCTGCGTACATTAAGAACTTGCGCCCGAAGACAAAGATCATCGGGGTCGAAGCAGAAGGGTCGGCATGCCTCGCTGCCGCTCTTAAAGCGGGACGACGGGTACGTTTACCGATCGACGCGTTGGATGTTTTCGCAGACGGAGTCTCGGTAGCTCAGATCGGAAAGATGCCGTTTCGACTCGCGAAAGACTGCGTTGATGAGGTCATTACCGCTTCGACCGACGAGATCTGCGCTGCGATAAAGGATGTATTCGACGACACGCGCTCCATCGCGGAGCCTTCCGGAGCGCTTGCCGTAGCAGGCATGAAGAAATATGTCGAACAGCACCCGCGTACCACAGACAAGTATTACGTCGCGGTTGTAAGCGGCGCTAACGTCGACTTCGACCGACTCCGACACATCTCCGAACGCGCCGAACTTGGGGAGCATCGAGAGGCAATCTTCGGTGTCACCATCGACGAGAAGAAGGGCAGCTTCCGACGATTCTGCCGTGCCTGTGGCAAACGTTCGGTAACCGAGTTCAACTATCGGTATGCGTCGGACGACGAAGCGCACGTTTATGTGGGTCTGCAAATTGGGGCGGGTGAATCCCGCCGAGACGTGCTAGACAGCCTGTCGGGAGCCGGTTATCAGATCACCGATATGACCGATAACGAAGCCGCAAAATTACATGTACGGCACATGGTCGGCGGTCGTGCTTTCGGTAGAAAACCGGAGCTCCTCTACCGTTTTGAGTTCCCCGAAAGGTCTGGCGCTCTTTTACGCTTTCTAAATGGGCTGGGGAGTCGGTGGAACATCACAATGTTTCACTATCGCAATCACGGCGCTGCCTGGGGACGCGTACTCGTCGGGTTTGAAGCGCAACCCACAGACCGCAAGGATCTCACTACCTATCTCGAACGCATCGGCTATCGGTATTGGGAAGAGACTGGCAATCCTGCAGTGGAGCTGTTTCTTCGATAACTCTGAGCTACATTGGCATTCGAACGATGGAGTACGCATCTTAGCTACATGATCAGAGTCGATCGTCGGACGCGTTCGTGCGCATGTATTCGACCGGCTTTACCTAAAGCGAAAACCTCTCGAGATCAATCTTGAATCTTTTCATCATCACGCCGGAAAAAGTGTAAACCATGTCTCCGGTATCAACTGTAAACCATCTAACCGGTACGGACCCTGGAGATACTGGCGGAGAGGCAGGGATTCGAACCCTGGGTGCCCAAAAGGACACTCTTGATTTCGAGTCAAGCCCATTCGACCAACTCTGGCACCTCTCCGTGCCAAGAATTCTAAATTGACTAGAGCGGTTCGATACCTAATTGCCGCGCTGCGAACGAGCAACGTCGTCTTGTTTGCCGTGATGGCTCGACGTGACCACATTCGACGCGATGGGCATCCACGCTCGCGCCGCGACCATAAAACAGAAAACTAAGTCTACCGCTTAGCCCTTCTTTCTTCCGAGCAACAATGACATCACCCGGTTCTATACGACTCTGTCGGGCTCGACTTACGATGAAGACGTATCGATTGCTCAACACTATCAATGCGTCGTTGTAACCCGCTTTAGACACGGACACAACAGTAGCAGCGAACTGCTTTGGTACGCCGTCCTTCGTTACACCGATATCAACTTCGTCTACTTCCTCGTTATTCCTACCGCTTCCGCGTCGCATCCACGAGAATAACCGCCCGACCCGATTACCTCGCTGGGCTTGCTCTTGCTCCAGTTCAACGGAAGACATCGTCTCCTTCACAGTCTTTTCTGTCGCAGTAGGTTCTCGAGCGACCGATTCCTGATCCTGACTCACATCCTCAACCAGGACTGGCGTCTCCTCGACGATGACTTGCTCTGTGATCGCTTCAGTTTCTACTTCAGATGTCGTCTCGTCCTGATCACTAGGTTCTTTTTGTGCTTCGCGTTGATCGAGTACCTGACGAGCGACCTCCAGACATTGATTTCTCGCCTTGTCCTCGTCGAGTGCCATGCAGACCATCAATGTCAAGCAAACGGTCAAGTCATCGCCTTCTAGCTCGTCGCATTCTTGTGCGGCGGCGGATACGCCGAAGACACATGCGATGAGAAGTAGACAAACTCGTTGAAAGAGCATCTTTCGAATACACATCTTGGGTTTCAAGTTACACGCTACCAGCTGTCACGCTCAGCCACTCCGTGCCCCCGGATTGGGTCGCATACGTTACGGACGTCCCACTTGGGAAATCATCAAATTCGCGCTCAATGAGGGATCGTTCGTTATTGTGTTGACTGATGTGTCCTAGAACCAATTGCTGCAAATTCATATGATGAATTCGTTGTGCGAATTCGCGAGATTGACGATTGTTCAAATGACCGAAATCGCCGCCTACGCGTCTCTTCAATGGTTCTGGATAGGGGCCGGTTGCAAGCATCTGTGAATCGTGATTCGTCTCAAGAAGAAGACCGTTCAATCTTGAGTAGTGCGCCACCATCTGTTCAGTATAGCTGCCGCAGTCCGTTAGTACGCCAACACCAATCCCGTCGTAGCGACAGACAAACTGGAGCGGTTCCCTAACGTCGTGTGGAACTTCGATCGGGTGTACATTCATGTCCTTCACCCGAAATGTCCTGCCAGGTTCGATTTCATGCACTAGATGTTCCACAGACTCAAATTTTGAAACTCGATGTTTCATGGCGTCAATCGTTCCTCGCGATGCATAAACCGGAATCTGGTTCGTCCTAGCAACGACCGGTACACCCTTCAAATGGTCTCCGTGTTCGTGCGTCACCAGAATCGCGTCGAGTTGTTCGATGTCCAGCCGTCGGTGGCTCATTCGTACCGTCAATTCCTTCCTGGAAAATCCACAATCGATCAATAACGTCGTGTTTCCTGCACGAATCACCGTACCGTTACCTCCGCTCCCACTCCCGAGAGATGTAAACTCCATTCTCGACAATCTCAGCGCCTTTTCGCTAAGAGGAAAACTGCTGAATCATCACGAGGAAATGTTCAGCTAATTCGAGCGTCAATTCGTTCCCATCAGATCGTTGCAGCTCGATCTCATTCACTTGTTGAAACGGATTGACGCGTAACTGGATGGCGATCGGTGCCTCGGTCTCCTCTTGCTTTCTGATGTCAAGTAAGAGCTGTCCTAACGCTTCGCGTTGATTCCGGTCGAGTTTTTCTTCATCAATCACGAGTTCGATTAAGCGCGATGTTCGTTCTCGGGTCGCCACGTCATACGGACTACGTTCAATCGCAGAAAGTACCGTCGCCCACGTACGCTCGAAGTCCACGTTATAGCGCAAGGACGGAAAACCCACATCATTTCGAATCAGCTCAATTTTGGGAACACCAGCAACTTCCTGGCCAACCCGCGAAACTGCTTCATCGCTTACGTCATCGACTTCAAACTGAGCGATTTGACGAAGAATTGAATTCGTTGCCTCGCTTTGAGACGAAGGTAAACTCCAGTCAACGTACTTCAATTGGTTTGCATCGTCGAGATACTTCAAATGTACTTCTGACGACCCTCGTCGCATCCCTTGCTCAACACGGAATATCAGGAAATCGTCATCCGAAGCATCTGGATTTTCCGCTCGTATCGTCGAATGCAACATGCTCGTGCTTTGCGCTGCCGAGACGGCCAGTGGCTTGGTCACGATGATGCCTTCATTAGGGTCTTCTGTTTCTACGCCTACACCATTGAAAGTGAGGAACTGACGAACTAAAGGCCAAACCGTTTCCGGTTTACGCTGGACCACCATCCAACTTCGTTCGCCTAATTTTTGAATTCGAATCAGATTCGGATCGGCATCACCAACGATCGATATGGGTCTTGGCGCAGCGTTCGCGTAGTACTTCGCAGCGGGAATCTCCTCAATGTCCGGGATCTCCCAAATGTCCGCGATGCGTTCGCCTTCTAAATCGGAAGGAACACTGATCGTTTCAGCTTCAGCCGCTTCGAGGTAGTTGTCGCGCTCATTCACCACGAGCCCGACCGATTGCTTTAGTAACCCACAACCCGTTAGCGTAAATAGAACGCAGACGGTGCCGACAACCACCAGCGTGTTGTGCTTCATAGCGCGCCGACAGCGCGCAATCGCTTGTACATCTCCGCGTGACGTGGTTCCGAAAGAGGTACCAGCGGTAACCGAATACCTTCGGGTATGCGACCCATCTGGTTTAGTGCCCATTTCGTGGGAATCGGGCTAGTTTCACAAAACAGGATGTCGTGAATCGGTTGAAGTTGCTCATCAAGTTCTTCTGCAGTTGCGATATCGCCATCAAGGTAGCTCTTGCAGAATTTCGACATCATTCCAGGTAAGACGTTCGCAGTGACGGAAATAGTGCCAACCGCGCCGAATCCAAACATCGTCAGCGTTTGTGCATCCTCACCAGATAAGATGATGAATTCATCTGGCACTAACTTGCGAATTTCTCGTACCCGATCGGCGTCGCCACATGCCTCTTTGATTCCGATGATCTGGGGTACGGGAGCTAAGCGAGCAACCGTTTCAGCCGACATGTCGCAGGCAGTACGTGGTGGCACGTTGTAGAGCACCATCGGGATGTCAACTTCTGCTGCGATCGCGCAATAGTGACGGTACAGACCTTCCTGTGTCGGCTTGTTATAGTAGGGCGTAACTAAAAGGCAGGCGTCCGCTCCTACGACTTTTGCATCTCGAGTTAGATCGATCGCTTCCGCCGTCGCATTAGCGCCCGTACCCGCGACAACGGGAACACGACCATCAACTCGACGGAGGGTATGTTCGATCACGTGGAGGTGCTCTCGCACATTGAGCGTCGCCGATTCACCGGTAGTTCCTACCGGTACAACGCCATGCGTACCTGATTCAAGGTGCCAGTCGATTAGTGCGTCCAACGCCGCGTCATCAACCTCACCGGTGGCTTTCATCGGCGTCACTAATGCGACCAAACTACCTTTGAGGTCGACCTGACTCATGGACTAGGAGCTCGCTGTTTCGGATTGAGGTGACGATTCAGGGTCATCATCGTCGGCTGAAATTTTAGTTGGCCACGCATTTATGACTGCTCGAATAAACGTTGCTAAAGGGATCGCGAAGAAGACCCCCCATATTCCCCACAAGCCACCAAACGCTAATACAGCCACGATGATGACGACCGGGTGAAGATCGTTCGCTTTAGTAAACAAGATGGGCACGAGTACGTTGCCGTCTAGTACCTGAATGACTGCGTACGCAACGACGACGAAGAGAAAATCCCAGCTCCAACCAAACTGTACGAGCGCCACCATTACTACGGGTACCGTAACAACTGCCGCACCCACAAAGGGGATGATCACGGAGAGACCGACGAGCAGGCTCAAGAGTGCTGCAAATTGAAGACCTAAGAACGAAAAAACGACGTAACAGACGCAACCAACAATCAATATTTCTAGCAACTTACCTCTAATGTAGCTTCCCATCTGCGCGATAGTCTCGCGACCTACTTCATCCAGCAGCGGTCGATTCTTTGGTAACACGCGTCTCAAGTAGTCGACCATTTGCTGATGGTCCTTCAAGAAGAAGAACAAGGAAATAGGTACGAGCAGCACAAAAATGAGAATCCAGACCAGATTCGGCAGCTGTTGAACAATTTGCTGCACGATCTGACCACCGAGATTTGTAAGTTGGGTCTGTGCTGTAGCACTCAGTGATTCGAGGAAGGCATCTGGAACTAACTGGGGATAGTCATGCGCGAACTCGGTTAGGATGACTTGCAGCGCAATTACGAGCTGAGGTAGTTGTGCAACCAAATTCTGGAGTTGTGCCCACACGAGCGGCAGGATCACGATGAACAGTGCGATGATTGCACCGATAAACAGCACCAGAACACCCACGATCGCGACAAGCCTCGGAATGCGCCATTCCGCTAGTTTTTTCACGATGCCATGCAACGCGAATGCAACAATCAGTCCCGCAATGACGGGGGCGAGGTAGAACCCTACTGTGAGCAAGATCACCATGGAAATGGTGATCAACGCGAGTAGTACAAGACCTTCCGTGTGACCGAACACGCGATTGGTCCAGTCTCGGAGGATGTCGACAATCGACATTACGGACGGACGTGTTTTACCAGCAGGTAGTTGAAAACACCTTGATCTTCGTATGCTTCCAGCAAGTCGTGTCCTGCCTGTTTAGCGAAAACGGTGAAGTCTTTCATCGAGCCGGGGTCGGTAGCAACGACGCGCAGTCGTTCACCTTCATCCATACCATTCAGCGTCCGCTTGGCCTTCAAGAGTGGCATAGGACAGTTCAGACCTTTTACGTCTAAAAACGTTTCAGTGGAATCAACCATGGAAACAATTTTCGCACGACAACATGTGAATCGTAGAGTCTAATACGGGTCTTATCGTTAATTGCAAGAACGGGTTCTCGGAAAATTTGGTGACCGTAATCGAGTCCAAGTGTTTCAAAACAAGATGACTCAATTTCGTAAATGCAGCCGCGCTACGTTTCGAATTGTCGTCGTAGCGCTAGCAGTGTGTGCGATGGCAGAGCCTCAGCGTCTTCCGAGTTTAGGCGATAGCAGCTCTGCAATTCTCGCACCACACGAAGAAGACGCAATCGGCAAACTGATTCTCCAGCAAATCCGAAGCGTGGTGCCACTGGAGAATGATCCACTGATCAAGTACTTCGTTGAAAAGTACTGCTATCGCGTGGCCGAAAACTCGGATCTAACGGTCGTCCACCTCCGCCCAATCGTGATAAAGTCGGATCAATTCAACGCATTTGCTGCACCTGGCGGTGTGATTGGTATCAATCTCGGGCTTTTCTTAACCGCTCGAGACATTCATGAATTCGCGTCCGTGATTGCACACGAATTAGCACATTTGAGTCAACGTCATTACGCGCGGCGACTCGAGAAGCAAAAAATGGCGACGTTTCGCAATCTAGTAGGTTATCTCACCTCCGTAGCCATCATCGCCTCAGGCGCGACAGACGCCGGATTAGCGACTATGTTAGGTTCTACAGCGATTGCCGATGCGGCGAGTCTTGGATACTCACGGGCGCAAGAACGTGAAGCGGATCGCGTTGGGCTCAACACGTTAACGCGTGCCGGATTTGATCCACATGGTGCCGCACGAATGTTTGAACACATGCAACAATCCGCACGCTTTCGACGTGAAATTCCCGAGTACATCAGCACTCACCCGATTACGCAGAGCCGTATATCGGACATGCGTAGCGAGGCGTCTAAGAAACCACGCGGGATATTTCCTGTTACCAACGACTATCAACTGATGCGTGAGCGTGTAGAAAGCCGATTCATCACGAACGCAAATGAAGCGGCTCGAGAAGCGGAAGCCCAGAATAAACCTTACTTGCAAGCGATCGCGTTGTCGATGAGCTCACAACACGAAGAAGCAATCGCGATCATGCAATCGATTTACGAACGTCTACCGGACAATATCGTCGTAATCGGTAGCTTCGCAGACATTTTGATCGAAGCAGATCAGACAGATCGAGCCATCCAGCTCCTAACGTCGAAACTCAATATATATCCAAACAATCAGCCGCTTACGTTATTCCTCGCACACGCGCTGTCTCGTAACGGTCGAAACGACGAAGCGGTCACGCATCTTTGGGATCAGGTGAAACTCCATCCTGAGGACCAAGATATCTGGTATCAACTTGCCGAGACAGCCGGTCTCGCGAAGAACCTCGTCGACGTACATCGTGCGCGCGCAGAGTTTTTCGTATTACGCGGTAATTACAAGAGTGCAATGACGCAGCTTCGCCTAGCGCGCGAGCAAGTTGGCGAAGAGAATCGTTTATCGCAAAGTCTCGACCAACGACTGCTCGATGTTCGAGCGGAAGCCGAACGAGCCGAAGAGAGCTAGTTTCGCGGAAAATCCAACATCCGCTGTAATGGTTTCATTGCACGTGCGCCGACTTCGGGATCAACGAAAATCTCGTTCGTCTGACTAAGAAGCGAGTCGCGCAGTACGTGTAGTTCATTCATCGCCATCCACGGACAGTGCGCGCAACTTCGGCAAGTTGCACCGTCCCCGGCGGTAGGCGCTTCTACGAAAATCTTCTCGGGATTCTTCCGACGGAGTTGATGAAACAACCCACGATCAGTCGCGACGATGAACCGGTTCATCGGTAGTTCGGAGGCGGCATTGAGGATCTGACTCGTTGATCCGACACAGTCAGCAATGCCTATGACAGCCGCTGGCGATTCTGGATGAACTAGAACCCCGGCGTCCGGATAGATTGCCTTCATGTCAAGCAACGCTTGATACTTGAACTCCTCGTGGACGACACACGCACCGGACCAGAGGATCATGTCCGCACCCGTTTGTTGTTGGATATACGCGCCGAGATGACGATCTGGAGCCCAGATCAGTTTCTCGCCCTGAGCAGTCAGGTGAGAAGCGATTTGCAGACCAACGCTTGATGTAACGACCCAGTCAGCCAGTGCCTTCACTTCAACTGATGTGTTCGCATAGACGACGACACTTCGGTCTGGATGTTCGTCGCAAAACGCCTTGAATTCGTCTGGTGGACAACCAAGATCCAACGAACATTCTGCCTTGAGAGTCGGCATAAGGACTCGTTTTTCCGGCGAGAGGATCTTTGCCGTCTCTCCCATAAAGCGCACGCCAGCAACCGCTAGCGTCGATGCTTCGTGGTCACGTCCGAATCGCGCCATCTCCAAGGAATCCGACACACAGCCACCAGTCTCTACCGCTAAGTCCTGCACATCTGCATCAACGTAGTAGTGCGAAATTAATACAGCGTCGAGCTCGGAGAGTAATTCCTTAATTTCTGACTTAAGTTGCTCTCGCTCGTTTTCATTAACTTTACGAGGTAGATAGAGTGGGACTTCCTGTGGATTCAGCCCATAGTCGCGTTCAATAACCGTACCTGTATTAATGGCTTCTACCGTCCTCTTTCGGGATTAATACGATCTAAGTTTAGTGAAATGATTGCAAATCAGTTGATTTCAGCGCATCTTAAATCGCAACGAGAATGAGTCAGTTCAATTGCAAATAGACTTCCCAACACGTTTAGGCTCTTCCTAATACCTGTGCCAAAGTTGCTTCTAATCGGTTCGGAACGGGAATCGCACTCTGATAACTTGCGTCGACTCGAGCGCTCATTCCTGTCATGCGACTGGCATGTGGAAACCGTGGCGCACGACGCGCTTTCGCTGGACCGCGGCCATTTGAATTACGTGCATAGCCACGACACGGTAGTGGACATCGACGAGTTTGATTGGATTTGGTCGATTGGTTTTGGTAGTAGAACAACGTTTCTCGATCGTATGCAGCTACTACATGCAGTAGATCAGAGTAAATTCGTTAATTCAATTGAATCGTTTCTACTCTACCACAACAAAGCAACTCTCGCGATGACGACTTTGAGTCGATACTCCCCCATTACGATCGTTTCCGCAAACCCGGAGGAATTGGCAGACCACGTTCGCGGTGGCGGGTATTGGATTGCAAAACCCACCGCTGGGAGTTTTGGTCGTGACGTTTTTGAGCTGCAGGCGAACGATGTAAATCTCGATCAAATTCTCGAGCATCTCACTCGCAACGGATACACGATCATCCAAGAACGTGTACAGACGGAACGGGAGCAAAGGTGGTTCGTCGCGATGGGGTCAGAACTTGACGCATATCAAAAAGTTAAGGTCGGACTTCGCGGCAATATGAACGCCGCTTCATCAGCCACCGTCTGCGATCCAAACGATCTAGAAGTAGAAATGGTCCAGTCCGTTGCACACGACCTCGTCGCGTTGGGGATACGCGCGTGTGCGATCGATATCGCGTACCCCTACCTTCTCGACGTTAACTTTGTCAATCCAGGCTGGTTTCAAACGATGGAAAACCTGACAGGTGTGGATTACGCTAGGAAACTACCAGTACTCTTTGAAGATTCACGTCGCTAGTTGCGGCTGCCACCATCGATGGGGATCACCGCTCCGGTCGTGTAGGAACCGGTCGGTCCCGCAAGATACAGTGCTGCACCGACCACTTCTTCCGGCTCACCGCCACGCTGAAGCGCGATGTTTCTTTTAGCGTCACGGTTGAACGCCTCCAGATCCCACGCTTTAGAGATGTCCGTGAGAAATGGTCCCGGCTGAATGCAGTTCACTCTTACTTTCGGCGCGAAAGCGTGAGCGAGGGACAATGTCAGCGAGTTGATACCTGCTTTACATGCACCATACGGTTCCGCATTCGGTGAAGGATGAGTCGCCGCGTTACTACTGACATTGATGATGCACCCACCGTCCTCTTGTTCCATCATGCGTTCCCCGATCAAGGCGGATAGTCGATATGGTCCTTTGAGATTCACGCCAACAACCTTGTCGAACAATTCCTCCGTAACGGCCGACAATTTGGGGTACAGAGGCGACATACCCGCATTGTTGATGAGAACGTCTACTTTACCGAATTCACGGTACGCATCATCCGCCAACCGGTCGAGATCTTCCCACCGACCTACATGGCAATCTCGCGCCAATGCGCGCTGACCTAAATCCCTAACTTCGTTTGCAACCGACTCGCAGTTCTCCAACTTTCGACTAGCGATTACTACGTCTGCGCCTCGCTCCGCGAAAGCCAATGCCATTGCCTTCCCTAAACCTCTGCTTCCCCCCGTGATCACCGCAACTTTGCCATCAAACCGGAATAGCTCGTCCATAACGTTCTCCAATCGTGCAGTGCGGATTATCAAAGCCCACAAATTACCAAAAAACTGATTCCTTCCGCGCGATTTGCGGTGCAGAAACCATTTCTACATCTGCGTCAAAACTAAAATCGATCGCCTAAATTTCAATGTCGATTCGTAATCAGAGGTATTTCATGGGACTACTTGACGGTAAGGTCGCCCTAGTCACGGGCGCTGGTGGCGGCTTGGGTCGAACGCACGCATTGTTGCTTGCTGAAGAAGGTGCCAGTGTCGTTGTCAATGATTTAGGCGGCGCTCGCGACGGCACCGGGTCGGGTCACAGTATGGCCGACGAGGTTATCAACGAGATCAAAGCGGCTGGCGGAAATGCCGTTGCCGACTACGGCAACGTTTCTGTACCTGAAGAAGCTAAGGCGATGACTCAAACTGCCGTAGACAACTTCGGCAAGCTCGACATCTGCATTGCAAACGCGGGAATCTTGCGTGACAAGTCATTCAAGAACATGACCGACGACATGTGGGATGTCGTCGTAAACGTTCACCTCAAAGGGACCTACTTAACAACGAAAGCAGCCTACGACCAGATGATCGCACAGGAAACGGGTGGTCGAATCGTCGTAACGAGCTCGACGTCTGGTCTCTTGGGTAATTTCGGGCAAACCAATTACGGTGCCGCCAAAGCAGGGATCGCAGGAATGGCGCGTTGCCTATACCTAGAAGGTATGAAGTACGGCATCACGGTCAATATTCTTGCACCTACAGCTCTCTCACGCCTGACGGACGATATCTTCCCAGATCAGGTGAAGGACAATTTCCCGCCAGAACGCGTATCGCCGATGGTCGTTTGGTTGTGCTCAGACGAAGCCAAGGAAGTGACTGGCAGAACGTGGTTAGTTGCAGGTAACCGGGTATCGATGCTCTCATGGCAACTGCAAGAAATTGCCCGTCAGGATGAGTCCGAAGGTCCGTGGGATGTTTCAGAAGTAGGTGAAAGGATCCTTGCAACGAAGGAATCGTGGCCGGCGATTAACCCAATGCGAGGGATGGTCTAGTGAATTGTTGGTACTTGCCGTGCGAATCTCGCGCGGCGGGTCCGAAGTAGCCTAGCGCCGCTTCCAGGGTGGCGCTTCATCCCACTGAAACGGTTCGATTCCGTCGTCATTGATCAACCAAACCGACGCACGGGAGTCGCGACCTTCGATCTCCAAAAATCCGATGGTGCCGTATTGGGTGTCGTAATTGTGTGGATAGGTCGGAGAACCCGGATTGACACACAACACGCCCTCAACTTCTTCGATCAGTTCGGTGTGAGTATCGCCAAACACGATGACGTCAGGTCGCTTGTCAGGGAAATAACGCTCAACTGACTTCTGAAACGAAAAGGTATCGTCACCAGGCAACATCGAAATGTAGTGAGTTAAGCCGACCGTTAGATCTTCGATCTCAAGTGTCCAGGAGTACTTAACACGCGGATCTTCAGGTTGGACCGGCCGGCCGCCGCTGCCGTCTTCGCCGTTACCCCTAGCACAATAAATGGGTGCGATCTGCTCAAACGTATCCAATAACGCAACATCGTGAATGTCCCCGCCGTGAAAAATGCAGTCCACGCCTTTAAACGCGTCGTAAACCTGCGGCCATAGTTCCTTCTGACTCTCGGGGATATGGGTGTCGGACACCAAACCGATTCTTGTCGCCAAACTCCTATCTCCGTATCACATTGCATCACACCGGCACGACGACGCCAGCACGGTGCGACATTCTAGAGAAACGCCGATCTGAGACTTGATCGCCTGTTGACGCTACGGTTTCAAAGAACGAACAGCACGAACGGCTCATGTTCAATACTGACGCGTAAGTTCGCTAAAGTTCCCGCCTCAATTGGAAACGGGTGACACGTGGAATTCGGTACGACTGAAGGTGAGAATGGCGATCTCGAATGGATGTTGGAATCCGCATCGTCTCCCACTGCGCTTGTTCTTTGTCACCCGCATCCGCTATATGGCGGTTCGATGTTAGACGGCGTCTTGGAAACCGCTTCTCGTGTCGCCGCCTCCCGAAACATCTCTACCGTTCGATTCAATTTTCGAGGGGTTGGAGCAAGCACCGGCGCTTTCGATCACGGCGTTGGCGAGGTATCAGATCTCGCGAATATCGTAAGTAAGTTCGAAGCTCGGTTCGAACGACTCATCTTAAGCGGTTATTCCTTCGGTGCAAACGTCGTCTTGAGCTATGCTGCACAAGCATCAGAAGATCGCGATTTGGTGCTATTTGCTCCGCCGACGCAGGCTTCCCTACCCGATCTCAAGGCGAAAGTAAATTTGATTGTGGGTGATAACGATCCAATCAGCTCGATTCAAGTCTTATCTGACTGGACGCAAGCAGGAACTAACCGAACACTACATGTGATAGACGACGCGGACCATTTCCTTGGCGCGTACGGTCCGGATATCGTAGACGTGCTTGAACGAGTTTTGGCGGAGTAATCAGTAGTCTAAACGATACGTCTCGCCATCGCTTACTAGTTTTCCTGCCGTCACGCCGGCGAAGTGAGTACCGATGCATAGGACTGGACGATCTGAATATGCGCTTAGAAACGCCTGTCGAGTTCGTAATGCGGCGTCTTGATCGCTATCTGCCGTGGCGCACCATTTGGGGTGAGCAATTTGGCAAGGGTGGTGAAAAATATCGCCAGTAATGATCGCTTCTTCGCCACGGGAGCTGATATGCACGCTCACATGACCCGGTGTGTGACCTGGGGTAGGAACTAACTGAATCTCCTCGCTCACGCAATGCGACGACTCAACGAGGTCCGCTAATCCGAGATCAAAGATAGGCTGTACCGAATCTTCGATGACAGGACCGTACTCTTCCTGACTCTCAATTTGCCAGTGATCCCATTCCTCACGAGCGTATAGATAGCGAGCGTTCTTAAATGTAGGCAACCACTGGTCATCGTTTCGATACGTGTTCCAGCCGACGTGATCAACGTGCATGTGAGTACATAGAACCGTGTCGAATGCATCTTCCTGAAATCCAGCGTCCTTCAAGTCCGCACGAAAACTCGACTGCATTCGATTCCAGCGTGGGTAATTTCGAGATTTATCGTTACCAATGCACGTGTCGACGATTACAAGACGATCGGTTGTTTGTACGATCAAACTGTGAAAGGACAGCACCATGCGCGAATCTGCGTCGAGAAATGGACCAATCCAATCGATTTTTCGTAGCGCTTCAGCAGATGCGTCCGGCAGAATGTACTCTCCCAGACTCGCTGATGTTAATTCAACTAGCTTGGTGATCGTTACATCGCCGATTTTCCACTTCATGTCGAACTCTATGCGTTCTTAATGGTCAATCCGCCGTCCACCGGCAAGGCAACACCCGTAACGAACGAAGCTGCCGGTAGTACCAGACTCAGGGTCATGTGCGCTACCTCTTCGGGAATCGCGTAGCGTTTTAGCGCGACGCGCCGACGGGCATACTCGCGCTTGTCCGCTTCTTCAATCCTCGCCGTCATTCCCGTACGAATCGGTCCCGGACAAATGCAATTTACCGTGATGCCGTCAGTGCCAAATTCAACAGCGAGCGATCTCGTCAAGCCTATGACACCCGTTTTTGCCGTGGAGTAAGCACTGTTCAGCTTTGTTGCACCAAGACCTTCCGTCGAAGCGATGTTGACGATACGGGCACTGTCAGACTGCCTTAAATACGGTAAAGCCGCGCGGATCATCCGAACATGTGCAGTAAGCATGGTGTTGATACCACGTTCCCAAACCGCCTCGTAGTCATCTGCATCAACCGGACCACCCGCGCCGATTCCCGCGTTATTTACAAGGATGTCCAAACCACCGAAGTGCTCTGCGATTTCGACCACGCGTTCTTCAATTTGCGACGCCGCCATTACATCCAAATGCCAGCCTCTCGCAACGTATCCTGCGGACGTGATCCGTTCGACCACCAGCTCCTGCGCTTCAATCGAAACGTCTGTAAGCGCAACCTTTGCACCTTGTTCCGCAAAAAGTTCTGCCGTCGCTTGACCCATGCCGCTCGCGGCACCCGTTATTAGTGCGACTTTACCTTCGATGGATCTGCTCAACGTGGTTAACGACATGAATCTTGCTGCTCAGAGATTTAAACGAAAAAGGGATTGTGGAGTTTAACGACAAAGTGGTGGATCAACACAGAAATACACATATCTTCGCTTTAAAACTTAAAATCCGCACCTCAAAATCAGGGTCGTTAGCTCAGTTGGTAGAGCACCAGGCTTTTAACCTGTTGGTCCTGGGTTCGAATCCCAGACGACCCACCAGCTCTTGAATAATCTTGACCGCTTAAACGGACGCAGTCGCTACCTTAACTCTTGGGCGTAAGTTTCAGCTAGGCGGGCCGCATCGTGGTCCGGATACTCCGCCACAACACGGTCCAGATACTCGAGCGCACGCGTCACGTTACCCAATTCGTGATACACCATTCCAAGTTTTGCGAGAGCCTCAGGGATACGTGCATGGTCAGAATACAACGTCACCATTTGCACGAAAAACTGGCGCGATTTTTCGAGATCCTTCGGGTCTACGTTTCGATATATTTCCGCTAACCAATACATCGCATCAGGCACGCGTTCTCCGTTCGGAAACGCGTCAACAATCTGTTGAAAAAGATCTGCAGCTTGAACGTACTCGTCTGCATCAACAAATGCCATCCCGCGACGATACATGCCTATTTCGGAATTGACGTCTTCATTCGTTAATGCGTCTTCGGGTGCGAGCTGGTTCCCGAATTGCTCCCGCAACCGCCGATCCATGTCCAAGAATCGACGACGATTCATGTGCCGTTCTTCTTGGTACAAATGCTCAAGTTCTTCGACCCTACCATGAAGAATCGAATATTCACGTTCTAGTGCTTGAATACGAGTAAATAACGTAAGTAGACGTTCGTCCTCAGTCTGTTGTGCGGGTATCTGATTAGATTCGTCGAGGCGACCTGCATCGGTCTCAAGAATTTCGAGCGGATTAACGACCTGATCATCCTGGTGGATAGGAGATTCAGTCGGATCAGAAGTCTGGTAATCATGGTTCTCGCCGGACGAAACAAGTCCGGCGAGAACCACGAATGCTATTAAAGCTGACTGGAAGCGGCTTACGTCAACCTCACTAGATCGTTATCCGTTCCCGGTGCGCTTCACTCGTACTTCAGCTCTACGCGTCGGTTTTTCGCCCAAGCTGCTTCATCCGAGCCAGTGTCAACCGGGCGTTCTTCTCCGAAACTCCGCGCTGACATCTGTGAAGGTCGTACCCCATTCGCTAGGAGAAAATCTTGGACTGCCATGGCGCGACGCTCGCCAAGAGCAAGATTGTATTCCCGTGTTCCACGTTCGTCACAGTGGCCATCAATGGTCACGGATTGATCGCGATTACGGTTGAGTCGAGCAGCATGCTGTTGCAGTACTCGGAAATCACCACTGCCGATTTCAGATTCGTCAAACTCAAAATTGAAGACTGATCGAATCACACTACCATCAGAATCTACAGCTACTAATGTCCCGTCAGGCAATTCCATAAAGTCGGGTACCGCCTCGACTTCAGGTTCCGGGACTGGTGCTGGTTCGGGCGCTGCGGGTCTTTCATCTACGACAACAGGTTCTTCCTCGGGCGTACCGCAGCCGGTCTGGCTGGCGCATGCAGTTAATAGACCACACACCAGCAACAAGGCGATCCATGCGCCATTCTTCAAGTGGGACATTCAAGTCTCTCCGTATTTCAACTCGCCTAGCGCTCGACGAAGGTGGTTGTTAGCGGCAAATAAGGCGACCACGCAGGTTCAATTACATCTCCGGTCGAGGATGTCAGTTTGTACTCAACTTCACCGCTGACCGACACGATGGATAGTATACCTTTTCTATTTGATTTAGTTGAATACATCATCATGACTCCGTTCGGAGCGACCGATGGTGATTCGTCAAGTACGTTGGACGACAAGATTCGTGCCGCCCGATTTCCCGCCAAATCGCGCCATGCGATATGAAATCCTGACGCAGAACGATGCACGAAAATAAAGTGCGTATTGTCCGGCATCACACGTGGCCGTGCGTTATATCTACCTTCATACGTTAACCTCGTCACCCGAAGGGAATCGACATTAACGCGGTAGATTTGCGGTGATCCACCGCGATCAGATGTAAAAATTAAATGCTCGCCGTTTAGTTCCCAAACAGGCTCCGTGTCAATCGCACGATGATTGGTAATCCGTCGAATCACGTTTGACGCAACTTCGATCGTGTAGATATCCGGATTGCCATCGCGTGAGAGGACCATTGCGATGTGACTGCCATCCGGTGAAAATGCCGGCGCGCTATTGATGCCTTCGAAGCTCGCAAGCAAACGCGACTGACCGGTCTCAAGATTGATGATATGAATCGCTGACGAACCGGCCTCAAACGAAACGTACGCTAATTGCTTACCGTCTGACGACCACGCAGGTGAGAGAATCGGTTGGCCTGAAATCAAAATTGGCGTTTCGCGTTCGCCGTCGAAATCCGCAATCATCAACGTATGGCGTTCATCCACTTGTGTACGGTTCTCAACCAGAACATATGCGACGCGGGTCGAGAATGCTCCCGGAATTCCCGTCATCGCTCTGAACACTTCATCTGATACGTGGTGTGCGAGTGAGCGCGGGTCCTCAACGTGCCCTTTTACTTGGCCAGACTGCAAGACTCGCTCTTGATTGACATCGATGACCTCAAACTCAGCGACCAATAAACCCAAACCGTCGATGAATACCGACCCGACAACCACGTAATCGGTTCCGAGCACGCGCCAGTCGTGGTACAAGACTTCATCAGCACTACTCGGTAGTGAGAGCATGTTCGCTTCATCAATTGGGCGAAACTGACCACTGCTACTTAAGTCAGAATTGACGATTGGCGTGATGTCAATCGCGTTTTCGTAAATTCGAAACGGCACAATCGCAATGGGTGTGAGCGTATCAACGCCGCGGTCAATCACAATTTCGAATGGAGACGATATGCCTGCAGCGATCAAACATACTGCGACCAACAAACGCTTCAACGCAATAAATCCTCGGGGCGGAAGTTCAAAGTAAATGACCGAAAACTCGACTCAAACAAAGCGAGATCATCCGGTACAGCGAATGGTGCAGCACGCCTAACTGCGTTCAATGCGGAACGGTCAAACGCATCGTTTCCGCTCGACTCCACCACACCGACGGTATTCAAGTCACCCGACGGAAACAGTTCAACCAGGACAATCGCTGACATGTCGTTGCGAGCGCTCGGTGGTCGTGACCAATTCTGGACAACCGCCAAATAAATCTCCGTGATGTATACCT
The DNA here is from genome assembly GCA_965220235.1 of Candidatus Azotimanducaceae bacterium. Classification (GTDB taxonomy): domain Bacteria; phylum Pseudomonadota; class Gammaproteobacteria; order Pseudomonadales; family Azotimanducaceae; genus Bin55. The sequence goes on from OZ244815.1 coordinate 2,636,390, forward strand.
GCGATACATCTTCGATTGCTTCTAACGTCTCAGCAGTAAGCTCTTCACCGACCGCATCTCTAAAAGCACGATTCCTAAGTTCTGCCAATCGAGCTTCACGTTCTTCTCTCAATCGCTCTAGTTGCTTTTGTTCTTCCTCAAGACTCGACAGATTCTCTGGTTTCTTATCCTCGTCGGTCTTGGTAGTATCGGGCGATATTGGACTGCTTGGAGTCGCGGGTACCGTGACCTGAGGTCTCATTCGGATTAATCGTGCCTTGAGTGGTCTTGGCTCGATGATCGACTTATCGGCTTTAGGTATCAACGTCTCGATCGCTGCTTGAAGAGAAACAAAGAGCGTTACATGCAGAGTTAGTGCGACAGCGAATGCGATCGCATATCGTTGAATGTAGATTAGGGGTGAGGTCATATTGACGGCGGTTCGGTAAGCAAACCCACGCTCTCTGCACCTGCCTGCTGCAGTATCGTCATGACATTCACGATGGTGCCGTAGGGAAGTTCAGTATCTCCGCGTACAAATACCGGGACATCCGGTCGTGCTCGTAGTACCCTCATCGCACGATCCTGCAGCTCAGCCTGTGAAATACTCACTGGTTCTTCCTCGTCGCTACCCACGTTTAAATACATGGATCCGTCACGCTGAATGCTGACAATCAGTGGATCCTGTTCGCTCCGCTCCAACGGTTCAGAAGGTTCTTTTGGCAAATCCAGCTGAATTCCCTGTGCAAGCATGGGCGCAGCCGCCATAAAAATAACCAGCAGTACCAGCATCACATCGATATACGGCACGACATTGATTTCAGACATCGGCCGACGTCTCGCCGCAGGCATTTAAGGACTCCTCGCCTGAGATGCTCGAAAGAGAATCGAGATTAACTCGTCAACGAATGACTCGTAGCCTTTTGTTAACACCTCTACTCGTGCCGAAAAGCGGTTGAACGCGATAACCGCGGGTATCGCCACAAACAAACCGATCGCCGTTGCTATGAGCGCTTCGGAGATGCCTGGTGCGACCGATGCTAACGTCGCTTGGCTGAGATTTACTAAGGAGCGAAAAGAGTTGATGATGCCGATCACGGTTCCAAATAAGCCGATGTATGGCGCAGTTGAACCCAGTGTCGCCAAGAAGCCCAAATGTAGTTCGAGATTGATTTCCTCGCGGGTTACTGCGACTCTCGTAGCTCTCTGCACCCCTGTCATGATCGCGTCCGCGTCCGCGTTTTGTTCGCTTAAGCGCTCGAATTCACTGAATCCTGCAAGAAATACCGATTCGATTCCAGTATGTTCTGTTTCTTGCGAAATGTCACTGTAGATATCTCGTAGATTGCGTCCACTCCAGAAGAAATCTTCAAATGACTGCAGATCGCGTAAAGCTCTACTTAGCGCAAGCCACCTCTGAACGATCATCGTCCACGAGACAAGCGAAGCCAGCATCAGACCAATGATGATCACAAGCACTGGCCATGACGCGTTCGCGATCAGTGAATAGACGGATAGTGGTTCATTCATGCGGCACGATTCTACGTGTTAGTTTCAATTCTGTCAGAACAGATCGCCATCGGAAGGTGGCAGATCCAGATTGAGATGGCGAATGCCGAGTTCTGTGATCTTACGTCCACGCAATGTCTTCCCGATAAATCCGCGCTGAATTAGAAACGGTTCAACCACATCCTCTAACGTACTCGTCTCCTCACCGAGTGCAGCCGCCATAGTTTCGAGACCAGCCGTACCCCCAAACTTCTCGATCAGCATCGTCAAATATTGTGTGTCAAGCGTATCTAATCCAATTGAGTCGACGCCGAGTCTCGCCAACGCTTCACGCGCAGTTTCAATCTCACCCTGACCATCTCCTTCTACTTCGGCGAAATCACGCACACGTCGCAGTAATCGATTTGCGATTCGTGGCGTGCCACGCGCCCGGCGTGCTATTTCTTGAGAAGCGGTGTGATCAATTTCGAAATTCAGTTTAGATGCTGAGACACCCACAATCTTTGTTAGTGCCTCGTCATCGTAGTACGCCAGCTTGATCTGGTGGCCAAATCGATCACGAAGAGGGGAGGTCAACATACCAGCGCGTGTAGTGGCGCCGATCAACGTAAAAGGCTGCAATCCGATTCGCACGGCGTTTGCACCGGGTCCTTCACCGATCACGATATCGAACATCAGATCCTCCATGGCGGGATACAGGATCTCCTCGATATGTGCGGGTAGCCGATGAATTTCATCAATGAACAACACCGAATAAGGTTCAAGCTGTGAAAGAAGCGCGGCAACGTCGCCGCGACGTTCAATCACCGGACCGGATGTTTGTCGAAACGGTACACCGCGCTCATTCGCGATGATTCGAGCGATTGTGGTCTTACCTAGACCAGGAGGTCCGTAGATTAGGACATGCTCAAGTGCTTCTTGACGCTTATCAGCGGCTCTAATCGCAATCGACAGCTGATCTTTTACGTGATCCTGTCCGATGAACTCCTTAAATAACGACGGCCGCAGGATTTTTTCGTAACGCCTATCCTCTTCGCTGTCGATGACACGTACCGGTGAATCTTCAGCTATTTCGCGACTCAAACTTTGGTACCTATCAATCGAAGTGCTCGTTGAATCAGTTCACCGACGTCAAGACCATCTTCATGTGCTTGCGCGACCGCATCTTCTGCTTCAACGCGCTGAAAGCCGAGCTGACGCAATGCCATGATGGCTTGTGATGTCACTGAAACGGACACCGAATAACTCGCATCAGATCCGCCAGCTGTCGCATCGACCGAAAGACCCCACTTCGGTACGTCCTCCCGTAGCGCGAAAACAATCGACTCCGCTGCTTTATTTCCAATACCTTGAGCGACCGTCAGAACGCGGGAATCCTGCGCTTCGATCGCTAGGGCGATTTCGTGACCGCTTAACTCCGAGACTAATGCCGCCGCCGACTTTGGACCGAGTCGATTCACCCCAAGTAACTTCCGAAAGACCATCCTGTCAGCGATGGATTCGAAGCCATAGAGCTGTTGGACGTCGTTTACAACTGACAGGTGCGTATGGAGGATAAGAGGATCACCGACCGACACCCGATCGCAAAGACGCCGCGGAATCACAACGTCATATCCAACGCCGTTGACATCCACCAGCGCAAGATTGTCATCGAGCGCCGCTAAGACACCGCTTAATCGTCCGATCATAGAAAGGAATTATCCGAGACTTTTTCCTCGATCTATCGACGCTCGATAGCGCTTTGCGTTTAAATCGCAAATCGCCACGGCCAATGCATCTGCACTGTCTGTATCAGGTGCTTCCCTGAGATTTAGAAGGACTTTGACCATATACTGAACCTGTTCTTTTGTCGCCCGACCGGTACCAACGGTTGCCTGCTTGATCTCTCGAGGGGCATATTCGGCTACGGTTAGATCCTTTACTGCGGCAGCAGCGATTGCAACGCCGCGAGCTTGTCCAAGCTTGATCGCGGTCTGCGGATTCTCCGAGACGAATGATGTCTCAATCGCGAACCGATCGATCTCGTTTTCGCTAATCAGGTCCGAGACCCCCAGATAGATTTCGCGTAGACGTAGCTCCATTGCTTTATTGCCAAGCTTTAGAACGCCGTGTGCAACATGGTGCAACTCGTTCCCGTCCGCACTGACAATCCCCCAACCCGTATATCGTGAGCCAGGGTCAATGCCGAGAACGGTTGCCATGTCTAGCTGTCGTCTGTGACGAACGTTCCGTTTGTGTAAACGTTTTGAACGTCGTCAAGATCCTCCAACGCTTCCATCAAGTTATGTGTTTTTTCCGTGAGCTCACCATCGCAAGTCACCGAATTGTCTGGAACCATTGCTACCTCGCTATGGTGCGGTTCCATTTCGTTCGCCCTGAACGTATCAATAACCGAACCAAACTGCTCGAACGAGGTTAGCACGGTAACGCTGCCATCGTCTTCTGTTTCTATGTCATCCGCGCCCGCATCAAGCGCGATCTCCATCACAGAGTCTTCGTCTGTACCAGGTTCAAACTGCAAGACTCCGCGCCTCTCAAACATGTATGCCACAGAGCCGTCCGTACCCAGATTACCGTTGTACTTGCTGAAAGCGTGCCGTACCTCTGCAACGGTTCGATTTCTGTTGTCTGTCATGACTTCAACGAGAAAAGCGACGCCGCCCGGACCATAACCTTCGTATGTAACTTCGTCTAAGTGACCTTCTTCGCCACCCCCTGCGCCTCGAGCAATTGCACGATCGATCGTGTCGCGAGGCATATTCGCACCTAGCGCGCCATCGACAGCTGCACGTAAGCGAGGGTTATCTTCAGGAGAACCGCCGCCCAAGCGAGCGGCGACCGTCAGTTCGCGAATCAGCTTAGTCCAGATCTTTGCACGTTTGGCGTCCTGCCGCGCCTTCCGGTGCTTGATGTTCGCCCACTTTGAGTGACCAGCCACCGTGCTTACCTTGTCTGTAGTCCTAATTCACGAAGTTGATGTCGATCAACCTCGTTAGGTGCGTTGGTTAAGAGACACGTTGCGGTTTGGGTCTTGGGAAATGCAATGACATCTCGGATCGAATCGGTACCGCTCATCAGCATGATTAGACGATCAAGACCCAATGCAATACCGCCGTGAGGCGGACACCCAAGTTCCAGCGCTTCCATGAGAAAGCCAAATTTGACAATCGCTTCCTGTCCCATGTTGAGCACGTCAAACACCGCACGTTGCATCTCCGGGTCATGAATACGAATCGAGCCTCCGCCCAGTTCATATCCATTTAACACTATATCGTAAGCGTGTGCTAGCTGCTCGCGCGGGTTTTCACGTAGTTCGGATGGTTCACATGCAGGTTGCGTGAATGGATGGTGAGCCGGTGAAAGTTCCTGATTGTCGGTCTCAAACATTGGCCAGTCAACGACCCAACATGCTTTAAATCCTTCTAGAGTAATTCCTACCAGGTCTGCGACGTGGTTTCGGAATAAGCCGAGCGAGCGATTTACGACGTCGTTTCGGTCTGCGCCAAAAAACACGATGTCACCTTGCTTGGCACCAACCTGACTAAGAATTTGAAAGATTGTGTCAACGTCTAGAAACTTCAGGATCGGTGATTGGAGACCATCCATTCCACGATCAAGGTCGTTGACTTTGACGTACGCGAGCCCCTTGGCACCTTGGTCTTGAACGAAGTCGACCAGATCGTCCAGTTGTTTACGAGACAACGCCTCAACTGCACCAGGTACATTGATCGCAGCAACCCGCCCTTCTGGATCGTTCGCCGGATTTCTAAACACGGCGAATTCGCAGTCTTTCACAATCTCATCGACATTGATCAGCTCGAGTGGATTCCGCAGATCCGGTTTGTCTGAACCGAATCGATCTAAGGCTTCAGCGTAGGTTAAGACGGGAACTTGCCCCAGCTCAACCCCAAGCGTTTCGCGAAACAACCCTACCAACATACGCTCTGTAATTGCCATCACATCGGCGGGTTCAACAAACGACGCCTCGATGTCTACCTGTGTAAACTCTGGTTGTCGATCATGACGAAGGTCCTCGTCTCGATAGCATCGAGCGATTTGATAATACCTATCAACGCCCGCCATCATCAACATTTGTTTAAACAACTGAGGAGATTGCGGCAACGCGAAGAATCGCCCTTGCTGAGTACGACTTGGTACTAGGAAATCACGAGCACCTTCGGGAGTGGATTTCGTTAGAGTCGGCGTTTCAACGTCAACGAAATCTTCCTCTTCGAGAAATCGACGGATGTACGAAGAAACGGTGCTCCGTAATCTCAACTTGGTTTGCATCTCCGGTCGTCGTAAATCGACGTAGCGATAACGTAATCGAATGTCCTCGCCTGGTTGCGAGTACTCGTTTAGCGGGAAAGGGATCGTGCGAGAACGATTCAGAATCGTGATTGAGTCGCCAAGCACCTCAATCTCTCCCGTCGCCAATTCTGGATTGGTAGCGCCATCAAGACGCTCACGGACACGCCCCTGGAGTTGCACGACGTACTCGCTTCGAAGGGCGTCAGCTGTCTCAAAGGCAGCAGCCGTGTCCGGATTGAACACAACCTGGACAAGACCTCTATGGTCCCGAAGATCCAGAAAGATCACCCCACCATGGTCGCGACGACGATGCACCCAGCCACAAAGCTCGACGCGTTGATCGATGTGGTCCTTCCTAAGGACTCCGCAATAGTGTGTTCGCATTAATTTAGGATTGTGATAGAAAGTCGCACCTTGAATTTCGGTGCGACGGAACGCTACCTACGCCGAGGTCGCGGTTTCGGAAGATGATGTCGAACTGGACGAATTAGAGGATTTCGATTCAGATTTTTCTGAAGCCGATTCGTTCCCCTTGGAATCACCGTCGCCACTCGCTCCTGACTTAGATTCGCCGTTGCTTGAATCTTCATGTAGCTGGCGCTTTTGACCTGACTTGAAGTCCGTCTCGTACCAGCCAGAACCCTTTAATCGGAATGCGACAGCGGAGATCTTCTTAACTAAGGAAGCTGTTTCGCACTTTGGGCAGTCTGTGAGCTTGGGATCGCTCATCTTCTGCATTGTTTCGAATTCGTGACCACATGCTTGGCACTGATATTCGTAAATCGGCACAGATTGCTCCGTACACGTAGAAGGGGATGGCGCGAAATTCTACAAACGAACCGCCGTTTGTCTTGTTTCTTGGGCTCCCGACCTTAAATCCGAGATGGTTGACCTAACGTCGCAAAAGTACATTTGTATCGCGCCGAAAACCTATTGCAATTTCACATCGGCGAATCGATACTGACTGTCTTCCACATTGGAATCTTCAATGTGACCTAATGAAACATTCGACATGATCCGATAGAACTAATCTATTCGTAAAATCACGTTAGGCAAGGGTTAACAGATCGCGTTAGTCTGAGCAGTTCTACTTTTCAGTAAGGTTTAGATAAATGGCAGCTAGGTCACGCGCAAAAGCGCCTGCGAAAAAAACAGCTTCGAGGAGAGCTCCCAAGAAGTCGACGACGACCCGAGCTAGAGCGAAAGCGAAAAAAGTCGCGCCGGTTAAGAAGATCGGTCCTGTCATTCGGACAAAACTCCGTAAAAACGACGTGATCAATCTGATTTCCGGTGAGACCGAAGTACCGAAAGAGCAAGTCCGTAAGGTTCTTGAGAAACGCGAAGAGATTATCGAACGAGCTTTAAAGCCTCGAAGCATTGGCGTTTTTCAGGATGGCAGCTTGGTTAAGTTCGAACGGTATCGTAGGAAAGCAACCAAGAAGCGCGTCGGCCGCAATTTAAAGACAAATGAACCGATCGAGATTCCAGCTAAGCCTGCTCAAAATTCGGTGAAGGTCAAAAAACTCACCAAACTCAAAAATATGGTGAGCAGCTAACTAATCCAGAACGCCGCCGAGTGACTACTCGCCCGGCGGAGTACTCACACTAGCTGCAATTTAGTCATATTAGAAGACGTGTACGCATAACCGGCGTCCGAATGGCTGGCTCAGTCCCCGACAATCCTTTAAATCTCGATAAATAGCTGTGCTTGCCTCGCAAGTACTCGCGCCGACGTTGCGCGATGACCCCTCAAATGCGGATGTAATCTCCCACAAGCTGCTTTTACGCGCCGGCTTCATTCGTCAGCTCGGCTCGGGGCTTTTCACTTGGTTGCCGCTCGGTCTCCGGGTCGTGCAGAACGTCGAGAGAATCGTGCGTGAGGAACTCAATCGCACTGGAGCCCAAGAAGTACTCATGCCGGTTGTGCAACCGGCAGAAATCTGGGAAGAAAGCGGCCGATGGGATGCGATGGGACCTGAACTTCTACGCATCATTGATCGTCATGATCGGAACTATTGCTTCAGCCCGACACACGAAGAAGTCGTGACTGACGTTCTAAGGCAAACGACAGAAAGCTATCGCGCGTTACCTTTAAACGTCTACCAGATCAACACCAAGTTTCGTGACGAAATCCGCCCTCGGTTTGGGCTGATGCGTGCGCGTGAATTCATCATGAAAGATGGCTACTCGTTCCATTTGGACGAAGCATCACTTGACGAAACATATCGAGCGATGCACGACGCTTACGCTGCGATCTTAGACCGGATTGGCTTGAGTTATCGTGCCGTGCAAGCAGATTCTGGAATGATGGGCGGCAGTGATAGCGAGGAATTTCACGTTTTAGCGGAATCCGGCGAAGACCTGATCGCATACTCGCCGAACAGTAGCTACGGTGCTAACGTCGAACGCGCTGAAGCGCTTCGTGTCGGGGAACGTCCAGAACCTGCTGAATCCATGGCACGAGTTGAAACACCCAACGCAAAAACGATCGATGCGGTTAGTGATCTACTAAATACGTCAGCGAGCCGATGTGTCAAGACATTGATCGTACACGGCACCGATTCGTTGGTCGCGCTGATCCTTCGAGGTGATCATCAACTCAATGAGATTAAAACCGCACACCTTGACGGTATCGTCGCACCACTTCAATTCGCAACGGACGACGAGATCAGTAAATCGCTGAAAGTTGACCCTGGATCCATTGGACCGGTTGGTTTAACCATTCCTTGTGTCGTTGATCGGAGTGCTGACGTGCTTTCAGACTTCGTATGCGGCGCGAATGAAAATGGATTCCACTTTACAGGCGTCAACTGGGGACGCGATGCACCTCAGGGAAGAGTTGAGGATCTCAGAAACGTCGAGCCTGGTGACCAAGCGCCTGACGGTAGTGGTCCGCTCGCATTTGCTCGGGGGATTGAAGTTGGTCACATATTCAAGCTCGGTAGAAAGTACACTGAAGCGATGAAAGTATCTGTTCAGACTAACGACGGCGATGATCTGTACCCGACGATGGGCTGTTATGGATTGGGGGTTTCTCGGCTTGTCGCCGCTGTCGTCGAACAGTGTCATGATGAAAAGGGAATTCTGTGGCCGGAGAGTGTTGCACCGGCAATCCTGCACTTGGTCACCATCAACCAACAGCGCTCAACCGCCGTCGAGAAGGCAGCGACAGACCTCTACAGTGAATGCCAACAAGCTGGTATTGAAGTATTTTGGGATGACAGAGATGAACGACCAGGCGTTAAGTTCAATGATGCAGAACTGATCGGCATGCCGTACCGCGTAACGATCGGTGACCGTGGCTTAAAGCAAGGCACCGTTGAGTTTCAAGAAAAACGAGGTGATTCAGTAGATATTCGACCAGACGCCGTGATCAGTCGTCTGCTCGGAAGCTAAAAGATGCGTTTTAAACGCAGTACGTTCGAATCGTCACTCGATTCGATTCCAACCGAATTAGCTAATTAAGTTAGTAGACCTAGTACACGGATATAGTGGTCTAAAAGGACAGCGCAAAACAGAAGATTTAGATAGAGGATTGAGAATCTAAACGTACGTCGCGGTAACGTTGATTGAGGTCGCCTTCGCAGCGCAATCGCGTAGGCAAGAAACGCACCTCCTAACACTGCAGCGCAGCATAGATACACCAATCCGCTCGACGCGATCAGGCTTGGCAGCACACTCGTAATTACAAGTGCCAGCGTATACCAAACAATCTGATTCGTTGTGTGATCAACACCGCGCGTATTCGGAAGCATCGGTACACGTGCTTTTGCGTATTCCTCCCTACGATCAAGCGCCAATGCCCAGAAGTGAGGAGGCGTCCACACGAAGATGATCAAAACCAGCAATATCGCATCCAGTGAAATCGAATTCGTTACAGCCGTCCAACCTAAGAGCGGTGGCGCTGCCCCAAACAAACCACCAAGGACGATGTTCTGCGCGGTTGCGTATTTGAGATACATCGTGTACACGACGGCGTAGCCGATCCACGACGCAAAGTTCAACCACGCGGACAAAGGATTGACTAGGAAAAACAAAATCAAGAGCCCGGCGACACCAAGTACGGCAGCGAACACAAGCCCTTCTGTTGTACGAACTCGACCCGTCGCGACCGGACGCGCATCGGTACGCGCCATCGTACGATCGATCTGTGCGTCTGCGACATGATTAACAACTGCCGCTGAACCCGCGACAAGGGCGATGCCAAGAATGCCAAAAAAGATCAATGACATCGGTAGTAGTGGAGGTGTTGCGAGCAACATGCCTACCAGCGCGCACACGAGCATCAACAAGATGACACGCGGTTTTGTCATGGATACGAAATCGTGTAGGCGCGAACTACCTACGACTAGGTCTGTCATGAGAGATTTAGACTAGATATGAATGTGGGACTTAACCGAGTCCTAGTACTCGACGATTGGCGTCCTCGTCTGTGCCTGACGCCGCGAAGTCATCGAACGCCTTCTCCGTTACGCGGATGATGTGTTCGTTAATGAACTCTGCGCCTTCTCGGGCACCGTCTTCCTGGTGCTTCAAACAACATTCCCACTCGAGCACCGCCCAACCGTCGAAGTCATACGCCGCGAACTTCGAGAAAACAGATTTGAAGTCCACCTGCCCATCGCCTAGCGACCTAAATCGCCCTGCTCGGTCCACCCAATCTTGGTAACCACCATAGACTCCTTGCTTCCCAGTCGCGTTGAATTCAGCATCCTTCACATGGAACATCTTTATGCGTTCATGATAGATGTCAATGAACGCTAAATAGTCGAGCTGCTGCAGCACGAAATGGCTTGGATCGTACAAGATGTTTGCACGCGGATGATTGTCGACTTCAGCCAAGAAGCGCTCAAACGTAATGCCATCGTGAAGATCTTCGCCCGGGTGAATTTCGTAACAGCAATCGACCCCGCATTCTTCAAATACGTCCAATATTGGGCGCCAGCGCTTGGCGATTTCCTCGAAACCTGCGTCAACCAGTCCAGAAGGGCGCTGTGGCCACGGATATACCATCGGCCATAGAAATGCGCCCGAAAACGTGACATGCGCGGTCAATCCGAGGTTTTGGCTCGCTTTAGCCGCGAGCTTGACCTGATTGATTGCCCACTCCGTTCTTGCCTTCGGGTTCTTTCGCATCGATTCAGGTGCAAAACCATCGAAAAGCTCGTCATACACCGGATGTACCGCGACAAGCTGACCTTCTAAGTGTGTCGATAGCTCCGTAATCTCAACCCCATGCTCCGCGACCTTCCCCCGTAGCTCATCGCAGTAATCCTTGCTCTCTGCAGCTTGCGCAACATCAATGAAACTCGGATTACCAATTGGTACTTGGATTCCCTTGAACCCAAGATTGCTAGCCCAATTCGCCATCGATTCAATATTGTCGAACGGATCCTCGTCTGCCATGAATTGCGCGAGAAAAATCGCTGGACCTCGAAGTGTCTTCATTAGAAGCTGTCCCCCAAACGTGCTGGGAAATTATCAAATCGAACCACTTACGTTTTCGGTGAACTTAGCGATCTCAGAGTTCGGTACATCTATAGAGGCAATTGCACCGGTCAGAATAGGCCACTTGTATCGACCAGATTTCTACAAAACCAATCATTAGGGCGACCAAACGGCGGCTTCCGACGAACCTCGATTGAACAAGACCTCAAATCCCCGTTGAGATGCTTCGTCGATCGTTCTGATACGTGCCGCAGCATCTTCACGCGGAATGCTGTGTATGCCTCGAATCTGCTGAGTTATTGGATTTCGAACCAAGGACATTGAATCCGCATTGTCTAGATCAACTGCTTGCGCACCCTTGGGTCCTTGCAGCGTCACTACGTTTAGGTCACGTTGCCAATCTGATTGAATAGGCACAACAAACACGAAACTGCGGTTTCCCTCACCATCGGCGACTTCCTGCATGTCAAAGCTGAGAGAAAACAAATCATCTCCGCTCTCCCTGCGACCACGGATCTCGAACTCCCCATGCGACTCCGGAAGTGCTGGTGGTGCGTGAACGAGGAAGGAAGGGTTCAACACTATCTCGTCATCAGAATTTTGACTACCCCACACAAGTAATGAAGGCCTAGCGGCAGCAACTTCTTGTTCGAAATCACTTTCTACGAATAAGCGGAAGCGAAGCGCATTTGAGAAGTGATAGTCACTAATCCACCTAGGTCGACAGTACGACATGAGGTCGGGTGTCGACGGACGTACCAATGATCCGCCAAAGCGAAAGTCATAGCCCCATGAACCAAGCGTACCGTCGGAGTATGGATAGGAACTGTCGGTAAGCCCAGGACCGCCGCAAGGCGCATGAAGCAAGCTGAGATTGTGCCCAAACTCGTGCGCCATCGTGTCAGAGAGAGGTAACGAAAAGCTCTCCCGTCGAGATATATACGCAACACCTAAGATCGGCCCGCTCACGTCCGACATCATTCCCATGTAATAACCTGTGCCTCCCTCGATCGCTCGTATCAATCGAGTTTGTAATAACAGTGCGTATGGGTTATTACTTGAGCTCGTCACAGGTTCGTGGGCTGTAACGTTCAGGTTAGCAATCGGCAGCAAAGTGCGGGTCTCCTCGAACATTTCATGTTCGTCAGGGTTCGCCGCCATCTCATTGACCAAGTCGATAATCGAATGGTCGTCGGAGTACTCCCATACGAAAGGAATCAAGGTCAGATCGAAATCAGGGAGTCGGTGTACTTCGATCGGTATACGCGATCTTACCGGAGTTACAGCTCCCGATTCATCTTCAGTGGAATCCGATGCCGTTATCGCATCGAATTCAATCACTAGTTCGATCCCCGGTTGAATGGCGGATCCAGGAATCTCCACATTTGAAGAACTCGATAGATTTGCCGGATCTGCAAGCGTTGGTGCAGCTAGAACTCTCGATGGAATGTCAGTCGAATAAATTTCCATGTCGTCGAGATGGAATCCTGCTCGAACGTCAGGGATTGTTCGCTCTGATCTCTCGGTACCGATTGGAAAAACGCGTAGAAACGCCTTTTCACCCGCAACGAGCGGTACGGGGTATTCGTGGGACTGAACTGATTGGGTTAGAAGAGCTAAGAGTGGAGCATTCGCCGCACAGCTTCTAATCCGACGCTTATACACACGGATGAGCCACTCACCATAGGCAGTTCCTAACGGCAAGCAGATATCAGTCCCTACGGTCAAGAAAACTTCGATACGTTTGAGTGCTGTCAGTTCAATTGGTATCGGACCTGACAAACCGGTGTTCTCGCTCAAGTCGAAGAACCTAAGAGAAGTAAGTTCGCCTAGTTCCGGAGGGATCGTACCGTTCAGGTCGTTGTCACCGAGATATAGACCTTCGAGCTTCGACAATTGACCAAGCGTCTTTGGCAGACCTCCGGAAAGGTTGTTTTCATTTAATTCAAGAGTCGTAAGCTCTTGTAATTGCCCCAGTTCGGAAGGAATCGGACCGCCGAGCTCGTTTGCCCAGAGTCGGAGCTCTGCCAGCTCCCTTAGACGTCCAAGTTCGACTGGAATAGACCCGGTCAATCGATTCACTTCCAATGAAAGTGTTTCCAACTGAGTCAAGCTGCCGAACTCGACTGGAATTCCACCTTCGAACCGATTCAAACTCAGGTAAATACGTTGTAACGCGCTTAAGTTTCCGAGTTCGCGAGGGATCTCGCCACTCAATCGATTGAACTGGAGATTGATTATCTGAAGATTAGTGAGATTGCCAATTTGCGTTGGAATCTCTCCCGTTAGATCGTTGAAGTACAACCAAAGACTCTCTAATCTTGTGAGTTTCCCTAGTTCAGCGGGAATTGATCCGCTCAATCCATTGTCTTGTAGTTCAAGCTCGATTAACTCTTTCAAATTCCCGAGTTCAGCAGGAATTTGACCGTGGAGTTGATTAAAGCTAAGAACGAGCCGTGAGAGGTTTGCCAAGTTCCCAATTTCTGACGGTATGTTCCCGACGATTTGATTTCCAGATAGAACCAAGGATTCGAGGTTTCGCAAGTTTCCTAATTCGGCTGGGATAACACCTGACAACTCGTTGTACGAAAGGTCCAGATTTGAGAGATCTTGAAGTTTGCCAAGCTCGATCGGGATACGACCTTGAAGGGCGTTGAAACCTAGATTGAGCGAAGTCAAACCCGATAGATCCCCAAGTTCCGGAGGGATCGACCCTGTCAGCGCATTGGCTTCGAGATTAAGAGAGCTAAGATGGGACAATCTCGTGAGCTCGAGCGGAATGCTTCCGGCTAGGTTGTTCCCCTCAACACTTATCGATGTCACATTACCGTCTTCGTCCACCTCCACTCCATGCCAATCACTAAGAGGGGCGGATGTAAGCCAGTTTGTCGATTCGGACCAAAACGTTCCTTCAGTTTCTTCGAAGAACATCGTCATGATTTCGCGTTCAGTTAACCGCTCACAAGATAAACCTGTTCCCGCATACTCAACCGATTCGTCCAACCACGTCTGAAATTCCAATTCCAGCGGTACGCATAGTTCTGTATTCGCGAATTGAAAATCGACTAACTCGAGTCGACGTAGTGACAATGGCAATCGGCCTTGAAGTAAGTTATCTCCGAGATTCAAGCTCCTGAGTTGAGACAAGTTTCCTAAATCCAACGGCAACATACCAGTCAATCCATTGCCGCCTAAATCCATCGACACCACCCGACCTAGCGAATCGGTTTCGATCCCGAACCAACGCTCTAACGCTACCTCATCGTCTCCCCAGCCCACTGAAGACGCCCAAGTTTCTCCGCTTGTGTCCTCGAACAACCGCTCTAAGATGGACCGATCGGTCGCGTTACAGAAAGTCAGAGCGTAAATGTCATGAATGAGAACGTTTCCTAACCAAAAAATGAAACTGTGGGTACCGGGCACACAAGCTTGATTTCCAGAAATGCTGAAGAACTCAATGTTTCGTGCATCGACAAAACGAGTCGGAAGTGGTCCCGAGAGATTGTTGTTGCTCAGTAACAAAGTCACCAGGTTTGGTAGACGCCGTAGACCCGAAATGACCGGCCCAACCAGATCGTTGTCACTAAGGTTCAGGAACTCAGATTCGATAGTTTGGTGAGTTCAGGCGTAATCCGACCGCTAAGTTGGTTTCGACTAAGATCAAGGAATTCCAAATCTTCGAGTTTCTCGATTTCCGCCGGAATCGAGCCCGCTAAGAAATTCCATGCAAGGTCCAAATACGTTAAGTTGACTAGGTTGCCTATCGTCGTCGGAATTTCGCCACGGAGGTTGTTGTCGTATGCCGACAGATAGTGCAACTTCTCTAGATTTCCTATCCACGCAGGTAACGGACCGGATAGACTATTTCGATCCATCGTTAGGCGTTGCAGTTCAGTCAAGCTCCCCAGCTCGTCAGGTATCTCCCCGACCAGGAAGTTGCCATCCAACTGAAGTAGACTTAAACGCGTTAACGAACCCAATTCATTTGGGATTCGTCCAGAGATTCTGTTCCCACTTAAATCGAGAGTCGTTAGTAGCGTCAGGTTGCCAATCTCTCGCGGTAAAGATCCGGTCAACTCGTTATTTGCGATTCGCAACGACGTCAATCTGGTGAGGTTGCCGATTTCCGCTGGCACGTGGCCAGTTAGATTGTTTTCTTCTAAGTTGAGTTGAGTCAATCTCGTGAGATTGCCAAGTTCCCTTGGAATCGAACCAGTGAGATTGTTGATCCCTAGATTCACCGTGGTGAGGAATTCAAGATCCCCGAGCTCAGATGGCAGTGAACCAGAGAGTCCGTGCGCAGTCGGACCTTGGAACAAGCTCCCGGGTGTACCTTTCAGGTATAAGCTAACGACGCGCCCGGCTGCGTCGGTGTTTACGCCATACCAATCGCCTAGTGGTGCATCCGATAACCAGTTTGTGCGGTAAACCCAGTTCGGACCGTCCGTCGCCTCGTATAACGCGACTAATGCGGCTCTATCCTGTTCGACGCCTGAGCTTTGTGCTTTCACGCTCAATGCAGAAAACGCATACACGAGCACTAGAAGAACAAACAGTCCGACTGTTGCGACTCGAGCTTCCATACCGCAAACGTCGGTCGTCAGACGATGGCGTGAAAACGAACGCAAGCTGGAACCCACCACACTCTATCCTTCAGATGACTGTGATGAGTACAACGAATCTCGATGTACCGATTGAGGTTCTCATCCGGAACCTCCTCTCTCGCCCACGCCGACACATTCGCTGTTAGTGCTCCTTTTATCTACCTGATTTGAGGCGAACCATGTTCGTGAGTGCGAAAACCCTCGCGCTACTAACTTGGATTGGGAAAATCAAGCCAAGTCGCACCATGATGCGAACTAGCGACGACAGTTTCAATGAACTGCATGCCGCGTACACCGTCATTCACAGTTGGGAAATCGTAATCTTCTGCTCGAACAGCTTTGCCTGCTTCTGCATCGAGAACGGCTGACGCGAAGTTGCGATACAACAGTGCAAACGCTTCGAGAAACCCTTCTGGATGACCCGGAGGTATTCGACTGGCAGCTACAGAAGCTTTGGACACACCAGCAGCGCCGGTTCGACGAACCTCGAAAGGCCGATCTGGCCAGCGCACGATGAGCGAATTAGGTTCCATCTGTGACCACTCCAATCCGCCGGTCTCGCCGTACACACGCAGCGTCAATCCGTTCTCCACTCCGACGGCAATTTGGCTTGCAGAAAGCACACCTTTCGCGCCGCCTTCGAATCGGAGCAGCACATTGCCATCATCCTCGAGTCGTCGACCTGGAACAAATGTCGTCAGATCGGCGCAGAGTGATTCGATCCGCAATCCCGTTACATACTCCGCCAGATTCTCGCCGTGGGTGCCTATATCGCCCATACATCCTGCTGCACCCGATCGCGCCGGATCGGTTCGCCATTCCGCTTGCTTATTACCACCAGCTTCTTCTGGCGTTGATAGCCAACCTTGAATGTACTCGATATTGATACGACGTACCTTTCCGAACGCAGCTCCTCGAACGAGATACCGTGCCTCCTTGATCATCGGATAGCCGGTGTAGTTGTGCGTCAGTCCAAACACTTTCCCTGTTCGATTCACGGTTTCTCGCAAATCGAGTGCCTCATCCAGACTATGGGTCATCGGCTTATCAGACATGACATGGAAACCCGCCTCAAGAGCAGCTTTCGCATGCGCGTAGTGGACGTGATTAGGCGTCGCGATGACAATAAAGTGCACCCGATCTTGAGACCCAAGCGATGACTCGCTCGCGAGCAACTCTTCAAAAGAGCCATAACACCGATCGCTCGATAGTCCGTATAGTGCTTCACCTGATCGTTTTGATCTCTCGGGGTCACTCGAAAATGCCCCACCTACCAACTCGATTTGTCCATCGAGCTCTGCTGCGATACGATGGACGGCACCTATGAACGATCCTTCGCCACCGCCAATCATTCCCATTCGTAACTTAGGCATTCTGTTCCCTAAACCGTTTCCTAAAGTGCCATATCGAGCGATTACGACAGGCTTTTGATGTTATTCTCAGTGTATTACGATTTTAAGTTGGGTGTTTTGGATCAACGTCGTAAGGCCATTTCCCAGAGCAAGGTGTTAACTCTGTTCTTGAATAATCATTGTGTGCTAACTAAGCGATGGAAGACACTTCAATTTTGAATGACGTGAACCTACGTCAAGTCCGTATCCACTGTAACGGCCGCAGAGGAGTCGAGCCGTTCACGCTGATGCGATACACAATTGGCGTGCTGCTTCTTAGCTTCGTGACGCATCTTGTCGCCTCCCCGGAAAACGAGGAAAAACACGAAAGATCGAGCGACCATATCGATGAAGTGGTCGTTACCGGCACCTATATCAAGTCTTCAACGAGTCTCTCTCATTCGCCGATTAGCATCTTAGACAGGGAGATGTTGGATGGGGTCGGCGCGACCGACATACAAGAATTTGTCGCGCAAATGACAGCGAATACGGCGTCGCTAGGCAATTCGGCGTCAAATTGGGTAGGAGGGGACAACAGCGAAGGTCAAGCAAGCGTAAATCTTCGAAACCTAGGAAGCGGCGCAACGTTGGTGTTACTTAATGGCAAGCGACTACTACGAGACAACTTTGACGGGACCGGTAGTGGCTACGTAAACGTTAGGTCACTGATCCCTAATATCGCATTGGACCGCGTTGAGGTACTACGTGATGGAAGTTCCGCTCTATACGGGTCAGACGCCGTCGCGGGTGTCGTTAACTTCTTCACGACAAACGGATTCCACGGGTGGGAAACCGAGCTGCAAGTGAGTTCCGATCACGACACTGGAACACAGCAGGACTCGTTGCTATCTACCATGTACGGACGAACCTACGACCAAGGTGAATTTCTGATCGCAGCGAGTTATCTTGATCGAGGTGGACTCCAAATCGCAGATCGATTCGAGCGCTACGGACGCTCGGGCTTGTCGAGCTTTGGGCAACCTGGCAGATTCGTTCCGTTACATCAAGGTGAAGTCGGTATGCCCGTTCAGTCGAACTACTGGCACCCTAATGGTGGACCCGACCCGGCTTCTTTCACGGGTAGCCTTCCTGATCTTGATTGTGAGAAAGCCGCTGCGGATGACGCGAGAAGGGGAACGCTGGGTATTCACCCACGGTTCTCGCACATCTGTGTGTATGACTACTCCAGTTTCTTCCACGTTGTTCGACCCACACAGAATTTCAAGCTACACTTTTCAACCGACTACCACGCTTCACCCACGACGACGCTTTCTGCAAGCTGGAGCGGTGCCACACACGACTCTTATCGTGGGAATTCGCTCTATCCCGACGTGACGTACAGGATCATCCAAGCCGACCACTTTGGCCTACAGTTAGATTCGGCACGGCGCGGGTTTGAGCCAGTCGAATATCAAGCACTACAGCGTTTACTCGGTGGTACCGCGTGGTCCACGCCGAACGCTCGCCCGTTAGACACGGACTCGACTACCGCGTCGAATCGTTCTCGTCTCGAACTCGGGTCCAAGTCAGAATTTCTGATCGATCAGCGCGATTGGGTATTTACCACGAGTCTAAGTCGCTCCAAGTTTGATACCACGCAAGTTCTACCTACGGATGTGCTGTCGGACCGTATGGATCAGGCGTTTCGAGGATTAGGCGGACCGTCTTGCAATCCTTTCTCCGGCATACCAGGGTCAGGTAATCTCGGGACCGGGAATTGCTTCTTCTACAACAGTTTCCAGACCAGCGTTTACGATCCGGTGACCGGTGAACACTGGGATACAAGTGATTCTGATCCGTGGCCTGCAGACCCACAGATTTCCGTTTCCCAAGCCGCACGGAAATACCAGAACCCAGAGTCATTGCTCACTTGGTTGCACGGGACAAGAACCAAAGACGGCTCGCTCGATCAAACCGTAATGGACGTCATGCTGACGGGCGACGGACCGGATCTGGGAAAAGGTCGATTGGGGATCGCGGTCGGCGCACAATATAGAAAGGAATCAGCCGAGTTCGATTACGACCGCAACTCTAACCGATTCAACCTTTCCTTTTTGACCGGTAATCTGGATTGGTCAAGTAGCGTGAGTTCATGGGCATTTTTCGCGGAAACTCAAGCGGCGTTACATGAAGACATCGAGCTACGAGTCGCTGGACGTTATGAGAAATTCAGCGTGGGTGGTAGGGATACCCTTGATCCAAAAGTGAGTGTGCTCATTACTACGATCCCGACGATTTCGATCCGCGGTTCATGGGGTACATCGTTCAAGATCGGCTCGTTGCTGCAAAGTGGTGGGAGTCTGACACTATTCGAAAACACCCGCGATCCGTTCTCTAACGCACCAGCCCTTGCATATCGATCATCGCTCGGCGATGGGAATCCAAATCTTGCGCCCGAGGTTGCTGACGCGTTGAACGTAGGCATGACTTGGGAACCCGATGCAATGCAAGGATTGGAAGTCACGCTTGATTACTATCGCTACGAATACGACAACTTGATCGCGCGTGAGAGCCACCAGAGTCTGGTGGATTTGGACAATCGACTTCGCTGTCCGCAAGGTATTAATCACGATATGAGCACGGGGCCACTATGTGGCGTTGTTGACGATGACGGCGATGGTGTAGCGAGCGTCTTCTCGATTGGTGAAGGAATTCCCAATAAGGTAATCCGTCGCGAAGACGGTTATCTAGTTCGTACGCACGCTTCGTACTTCAACGCACCTAGTCTCTCTGCGGCAGGCTTCGACGCTTCCGTTAGGTACACGTGGCCGGCTGGGGACCTCGGTACGATTCAAGTTGCAAGCGAAATCAACTGGGCGACAGAGTACACGATCACATTAGAGGATGGGTCCGTGATTGATGGACTCGGTCAGCGAAACGTTACGAATTCGATCGGACGATCGATGCCAGAATATCGCCTACGCAACTCGCTCAACTGGCAGAAGGGACGCCACGCACTAAACGTGAGCTCATTCACGATTTCCGACTATATCGACGAAGGATCCCAGAGCGACTTTCTCGCTTCATACATCGGATATTGGCCAACGATTGGCAGTATGACGACCATAAATACTCAATATCGCGTAGATCTATCCGAGATTCTTGGTTCCGAATTAGCGATAGGTATCAAGAATCTTCTCAATGAAGATGCGCCATGGGTAAACGTTGATGGCGCTTACGACTACTACACACATGATCCAACAGGTCGCGTCTACTACATTCGTTACCGAATTGACTTGTAACAAGCCGCAACAACGATGAAACACCTTTCGTGCTTGAACCAACCAAAATTCCCACCGTAGAATCCGTGCAGCGAAAGCACCTCAGTTAAACGAGTAAATCCGATGAAACCTATTTCTGTTCAGCTCTACGCACTTCGTGAAGAGAGTCAATCAGATTTCGACAAAGTACTAAGTGACATTGCGGACATCGGCTATAGCGGGGTAGAACCCTTTAGCTTGTTCGGTAAATCGCCCGAGGCGTTTAAGCGACAGGTCGAGGACCTCGGCATGCGTGTCTCTTCGAGTCATCATCCTTGGGCAAATCGCACAGAAGTCAATGAGGCGATTGAAACGATTCAAGCGCTAGGTCTCACTCGCGTTGCGGCTGGATTTGGTCCCGACGACGTGAATGACTCAGACAGCGTTAAACGCACCGTTGACACGATCAATTCACTGACCGAGTCGCTGAAACCACACGACCTGACGCTGTTTCTCCACAACCACTATTGGGAATTCGTACCCGTCGATGGCGAATTACCCTATCACACGTTTTACAGTAAGTGCCCCGACGTTGAATTTGAAGTAGACACTTATTGGGCCGCGAATTTCGGCGCATGCGACCCAGCCCAAGAAGTCGCAAACGTTAAAGACCGCGCACCGTTATTGCACATCAAAGACGGTCCGAATGAACAAGGCAAAGCACATGTCGCGGTTGGAGATGGCGTCTTAGAGATCGCCGACATCATTAATGCCGCCGATCCCAACGTACTCGAGTGGGTCATTGTGGAGCTCGACGCTTGTGACACCGATATGCTTGAAGCGATACGCGGAAGTTACGAATTTTTAACCAAGGAGTCGCTGGCTGGTGGGCGCAAGTAGTCGGTCAGTGTTAGCCTAGAGTGACTCACTCAGCGTAAGCAGGTTCCGGCGCTCTGAATCTAGCCATACAGAATCACTCCCACGCCTAAAGTTATCCACGTGACGACAATCACCCAGTACGTCGAAGGGTGATTCGAGCGCGTTATATCTTGGATGAATGTGCTCCTACCAGAGATTAGGTCGTAAACACCCCAGGCAATTAGCAAGCTTCCATATATCCAAGGGTGATTCAAAATTGCGCTAACCCAAATTAGTACAACAACGCACCAGGTCGGCCACAATGAAGGCATTCGGTTGGCTACTCTCTGAATCCCTAACGGCATCACAACTCCTTTACGGAAGTTGGCTGTGAAGGTGCTCCTTCTGTTAGCCTCTGGTAAAGATAGCGGCCAAAATCGATGACCACTTCCTCAATCTTCAATAGTTGACCAGGAACAAACTCGCCCGAAATTCCCAGTTGAACGCGTTGACATATCTCCTTATCCTCAGCTAAAAAATCACCCGGCAGCATCGCGCCGGCTGACCAGTTAAACCAAGTTTTGAGATGTCCCATGAGATTAGATGAATCCTTCGATTTAAATGCCCCACCCGTCCGGACCTCACACCGATGCGTGTCAATTGGGTGAACGGATTGCCAAAGGAACGTTCCTTGTGAGAAGATGCCAACGAATCCTGGCGGAAGACTGATAAGCAGATAATCTTCGCCGTCTTTGTACGACCCGCCCGTCGCGGTTGCCTTCGGTGATCCCGTAATGTAGTACGAAGCTTTAGTAGGCGCGAATGGCTCCAAGGTCGAAGGGTGTACCTTAAAGAGATGGTAACTCTCCATCGCGTTCAGAATGGCGACCTTCCAGTTACATGCCCACTCATCAGTAGTCTGAAAAGTCGCATCGTGTCGCATGTCGTCAATCCCACGTTCGGTCACTAGTGGATCGATGTCGGCGAAACGTTCAGTCAAGGGTTCTACATCAGAGTTGAGGCTGACGAAGACGAGACCGTGCCAAGTTTCGACACGATAGACTGGTAAACAATGCGCCGCTTTGTCGATCTTGTCTTCTGTCGCGTACGGTATAGCTCGTAGGTGACCAGAATCTTCGTATGTCCATCCGTGGTACGGGCACTGAATTCGATTGGAGTTTGTAGGTTTGTCAACAAGCAGAGTACCTCGATGAGCGCACAAATTTGATAGTGCAGCGAGTTCACCTGACTGTCTACGTATTAGCAAAACAGGTTGACTCCCGACATATGTAGGAACCTGATCGCCTGGATTGGCTAGGGCATCAATCGATGTCGCGAATACCCAATCGTTGTGCCAGATTTCTTTCCTCTCAGCCTCTAGCCACATCGGATCCCTATACGCTTCCGCCGGCAACGCTCGATTGCTGTCGAATGAAATTTGGGTTGCTTCCATGATCGATTCCCCTTGAATCACCTTACTTGAAGCATTAGAGCGCATCGTGTGAAGTGTCTTTATGAGACATAAGTGTATCATATTGCAATCCGAACATGCGTATTCGCAGCCTTGCAGTTAGAAAAATGCAAACGTCCTCAAGACACGTCATACGACCGAAGACCCTAACGTCGATCATCGACGCCGCCATCCTTTTGTTCAACAACAACATTGACGCGTCCATGAGCGAGGTCGCTCTAAAAGCTGGCATCGGGCGCGCAACGCTACACCGACACTTCCGAACGAAATCTGACCTAGTCAACGCAATTGGAATTCGGTGTATCGAAGAAATGAACGCAGCGGTACAAGCGGTGGATTCCGAAGAGAAACCCGCGATCGAACGCCTTCGATTGATGCTACGCGCGACGATTCCGATCGGCGACCGCTATGCTTTTTTAGGTTCCGTCCAGCTAGAAGACGAGAACGTAAAACGAGGTTATGACCAACAACTCACCTGGGCGTCTGAGCTCGTCGAGTCTCTACGTAATCAGGGAGTCATCGCACCAGACGTTCCGACCCGCTGGGTCGTTGCACAGTTAGATCAACAAATTTGGACGGCTTGGACGGCAGTTTCAGAATGGGGGTTTGATCCTAAAGATGCTGAAACTCTTGCGTTCAATACGTTAATGTATGGAATGAGTAAGTAAGCGTTATTTCGACCTCGCCGCGAATCCGCGTGCAAAATTAATGACGAGGTCTCGCACAGCAGACCACGAATACTCATTCCACCGACGGCAACGTTAACTCAGGGATTTCTTCAGGCTTTTCTGTGATCTCTTCCCATACGGACTCATTCGAGACCATTCGCCAATAGTCAGCGCCTGCGTGCTCAAGGGTCACGAGCATTCCTCTGCTACTAGACGCATAAAGCTCAAGACATACGAGAGCTCGATTCTCAAACACACCGACATTAGAGATCGCCATGATCGGTCGCTTCAATTCTCGAAACCACTGAAGAGGTGTTCGCGATGCGTCAACAACCTGACGTTCTTTCTGATAACGATGCAGCTCGAGATCGCCGCGATCAGTGTCATTCGCAACTTGAAATGCTTGGAACAAACCTGCCGAGACACTGCCTTTGATCTCACCAAAGGAACGGCACCTCGACGGTTGATTCGTAATCGCGAAATCGCCGCGCTGGAACAGTGGTGTTGAGAGTAACGATCTTCCGATGTCTCGTTCGGTGGTCGGGGTGAACTCGACCATCGCCCATACCAGCCACACGATGAAGCCAACGATCAACGCAGCAATGAATAGAAGGAAACTTCGAAATCCCCACGAACCTTCCGTCGATTCTGACTCAGGCGGCACGCACGACGCCTTCCGCCAGCAATTGTTCGATACTCTCGTCACTAAAGTTCAGTTCTCGTAATAACCGAACTGTACTTCCGCCAGCCGCTTCTGTCCCTGCGTAGTTAACCGTAGGGTCAAATTCCACCATGGGACCGAGCCTGTAATAGTCTCCCCACTCCGGATGCTGAGCAGGCACAAGCAGGCGTTCTGCTTTTACATGCTCATCCTTGAGGAACCAGGTTGGTGGAGCGGAATCGTCCGCGACTACGCACCCAATACCGAGCGGCGTCAATTCCGCTTCCCATTCTTGCGCCGATTTCGCGAGAAATCTCGCTTCAAGCAAATCCTCTAAGTTAACTGAATCAAGATCGATTGCCAACGCTTCTTGTAACGTTGCTTTCTCATGAGCATTGACCACCCCAAGGAAAACCCACCCTTCAGCACAACGATAGAGGCGATAGAGCGCGTTTAGACCATATCCGTCTTTGTCCACCGGTGACCGCTCTGCCTTACCACCGTATGACAGAAAGTCGTCCCAGTTCGCATATGCGTTAGCGCCAAACATGTCGATGAAGATCTTTTGACCTTTGCCGCTCGCTCTTCGTGCATGCAGACCAAGTACAGCTGTTGTAGCAACTACCATCGAAGTATTCGGGTCTGGATTGACTTCGTTCGCACGTAGTAATTTCCTCGCAGTTTCGCGAAGTGATTCCGTGTCGGCTGGTTCGTTCTCATCAGGCAATCCACCGATCTGCCACACTACCCCGCCCATCGCCGCACCAGGAATCGGATGGGTGGAAGGCCGTTTTGCGCCTGGTCCGTTCGGTCCATAGCCATTCGCAGAGATATATACGAGCTGCGGATTGAGCTTCGCAAGTTCCTCGTACCCAATACCCAGCTTCTCTGGAACACCCATACGGTAGTTGTGAATCCACACGTCAGCCTTTCGGGCGAGATCTTGCGCAATGGCTTGACCCTCTGAACTCTTCAGATCAAGGCAAATACTCTCTTTTCCGGTGTTGCACTTGCTTGCACCAAGCGAGCTCATCATGGCTCGAAATGGGTCACCGGCGATTGGCTCCAACTTAATCACGCGTGCGCCCATATCCGCGAGCGTTGCGGCGCCAAGAGGCGCAGCGATGATGGTCGCGCTCTCAACGATTGTTATGCCTTCCAACGGTCGACGCGGCCGCGTGTTCTCGTTTACCTGACTATGTACAACCGGTCGAGACTTGATCTCATCGATCCTCGAACGCCCGTGTGGTGCGCCGACTTTACCGGGTGTCTCCGTAAGGTTTGCGACCAATCCGAGTTGGACACCGCCGTTGACCTTCTCTGAGTGTCCGTTCGCGACAACGTCTGGATCGTGTAGTGCATCCTGCGTACTTTGATAGGCATGCGAAACCACGCCACCATCCTCGACGAAGTGGTCCGTCCATTCCTCAATCGTTTTTGTTTGCATGTGTTCGAGCATATGGTCCCGGAATTCCTCAAGGATCGCTCGATCCCACCGCATCGGATCGCCTCGATACTTCTCGTCCTTGAAAACCATGTCGAATCCTGCGGAATGCAGAAAGTTATCTAATAAATGTGGCAACAGGTTCCCTAGTTGAAGCCACTTACCGTCTTTCGTACGCACCGGATGGTAATTAAGTGTCGGCATTGATTTTGTGCGATCGCGCTGAACCTGCGGGCGGGGCAAGATCCCTTTATCTTGTAGTTGCGCCATGCTGATAACGCCCATTTCATAGGGCATCATGCCTCGCAAGAGAGACGTGTTAAACGTCGTACCATGACCTGTGCGATCGCGACTATCAAGACCGGCCATTAGTGCGGCCGCCACACTTTGGGAGGTCGCGTGAACACCGACCTGTAACGCGGAGTAATTTGGTCCTTCGCGGTCCGCGACACCTGCGAAATTCAGCATGCGTCCTGATTTCGCCGCTATCACGCCTTCGTAACCTGGATAGTCCCGATACGGTCCGATCGTTCCAAACCCCGAAACGTACCCACAAACAAGATCAGGTCGGGTCTGCCGTGTCGTGTCTTGGTCCAATCCCAAGCGATTCAACGTTGCGGGATTCAATGTGGTCACGAATGCGTCCGCCGTACCGATGATCAATTCGTGTAGCTTCGATACTGAATCCTGGTCGTGAAGATCGAGCCGAATCTCGGTTTTACCGCGCATCCACATTGGATACGACGGCATCGATTGAAAGGGATCACCGTCAACTGGCGAAATCTTGATGATCTCCGCACCGAAGTCTGCCATGATCATCCCCGCGAGCCCGGTCACCGGACCGATACCGAGTTCTACGATACGGTAAGACGTGAGTGCAGACATAGGCACATGATCCCACTTTGGAAGTCGCACGATTTTATTGACGCTCAGACTTTCACTATTCAATCGTGTTCGCGGCAGAGTGCTTAGCTACGCATGCAAAATTCAAGCACAGAACACGCGATGCTGGGTTAGTAGGAATGGCAGATTCGATGGATCAATTCGAATACGAAGAGATACTCTTTGAAGTGAACGGCGCAACAGCAATCATCACGCTTAATCGTCCCGAGACTTTAAATGCACTGACTGATCTCACACAAGCAGAAGTCCGTCACGCACTTGAACGTTCAGAGAAGGATCCGAACATCCTCGGTAATGTGCTAACAGGCGCAGGCCGAGGATTCTGTTCCGGCGTCGACATGAATGCACTCGGAAAGATGAGCGAGGCAGGTCGACGTTTGGGCAATACGTATGGACATTTAGCGGCCGATCCTGGTAATCCGGACGATGACCCTAACTTCCAAGTCGGTGCGGCTTATTTTTTAGGCCTGAGCAAACCACTCATCGCTGCGATCAATGGCGCTTGCGCCGGTCTTGGATTCAGCTGGGCTACGTTCTGTGACTTGAGATTCATCGATCGGAACGCACGACTCACTACGTCGTTCGCTCAACGCGGGTTGATCGCGGAACACGGTACGAGTTGGATGCTACCGCGACTAATCGGTCCAGCGAACGCGTTAGACCTGTTCTGGACCTCAAGGAAGTTCAATGGCGAAGAGGCTTTTCGTTTAGGTTACGCGAATCGTCTCTGCGAGGACGGTGAATGCGTGAACGATGCGGTCAATTTCTTGAACGACATCAATGAAACGAACGCGCCTAACTCGCTAATGTACATGAAACGACAGGTCTATAAGCACCTTAACAAAGAGCTGCATCCTGCGATGCTCGAAACGAATACATGGATGGACGAAAGTCTTGCAAGAGGAGACTTCAAAGAAGGTGTTGACTCATTTGTGCAAAAGCGTGCACCAAAATTCAATCGAGTAAGTTCCGAGTAGGCATCGCAGCATGGCAGTCATCGCGTCAGAATCGCAGAATATCAACTGGCCTGAGCTTGTCGCTGGCTTAAATCAATTCTTGCGTCTACGGACGACGCCGACCGGCATGAAACTGTTTGAACGAGCGTCGGACCTTGACGAGATCGAGCGTATTCGGCGACCAAAACACGTTCATACGACGGATCAAATCGTCGGGCAGGCATCCCGTAATGGCTGGACTATAGGCATTACCGCACAAGATCTTGTCGGCGCTCAATGCCAAACCGTAATAGGACTTGCACCTCGTTCGGAAGAATGGCTTTCAGGCAAGAACATGGCCGGAGTTTGGTATGAGAACCAAGAAGAATCCGCCAAACATCAAGCCGCGATGGACGTCGTACCTTACGGTAAGTTTGAAGCAATGGCGGTTAGCCCGCTTGCATCCGGGCGACTAAACCCGCCTGACATTGCTCTCATCTATGCAACGCCAGCACAAATGATTCTGTTCATCAATGGTCTGCAGTGGACAGGTTATCGAAAGCTTGAATGGGGTTGCGTCGGCGAGAGTGCATGTGCGGATAGTTGGGGACGAGCACTCGCAACTGGTGAACCCAGTCTCTCAATTCCGTGTTTTGCTGAGCGTCGTTACGGTGGCGTAATGGAAGACGAGCTACTCATGGCGATTCCGCCGTCCTATCTACCAGGTGTCATTGAAGGCTTGAGGAATCTCTCTCGCAATGGACTGCGTTATCCAATACCGCAATACGGTGTCAACAATGACGTTCGTGATGGTATGAATGTGAGCTACGGTTAAGCTGCCACTAGTTCGTATCCCTCATCACGCAGTTCGTCGAATCGCGCCCTAACAACCGACCCATCAGAGCTTTCATCGATCATCTCAGCGATTGAAGCATGTGTTTGCGTTGCGACCAGTCTAGGTTGTTCTCCGACTGACCAACCAACGAGGTTTTTCCAGAACGGATCGACAATCTCAGATCCAGGTATCGTACCGCCGTCCTCGCGATGAAGTGTCAACGAGCGCAGTTCACCCAGATATAGCCTCAATGACTCAACGTGAATCAGCTCATCAGTACGAATTCGTTCGATAATCTCCGCTGCCTCCAACGCCTGCTCTTCGCGCCCGGGGAATAACTCAGTCGTCCGAAAAATCCGTTGACTAGACGCGAATCCAATCTCTGCTCTGAATTCGATCAACAGTAGATTCATCAAGAAACTTAAGAAGCCTTCGTAAGGAAAAGAAATTGCGGGCATTCTCCGCTTCGCTTCCTCTTCGCGAGCGATTCGCCCAGGCGGTTCAGCGTCAGGATGAGCGTCTTTCCCGAACGCGAGATCACGCGCGATAAACCACATGACATCATGACCACCGATACCTTCTTCCGGTATTCCACCCTCGTCAACTCCGTGAGCGATCAGTAAACCCTTATTTAGGTGTCCGATCGCCATATCGCTGATGTCCTCGACGACTAGCGGCTGAAGATCCGGAAACGGTGTCGTCGCGAGCATGCGACCGCGCCCTTCGATTTTTCCGATAATCGTTAGGCTATTCCAAAACACCCGGCCTAGCCCGTTACCAATTAGTAAACATTGTTGTTCGTAATTGGGTACACGCGGTCCGCTTAGTAGTGATGAATCAGCATCAAGCAAATCGCCACCGCGCTCTTGTAGCGCTGACGTCCAATTCGCAATGGCTTCCGGACGAATTTTTGAACGCGGTGGAAGATATCGACCTTGCTCGTCGAATCCCCCGTGCAGTCGCTGACCGTTAATGACGTGCAATTCAGCGAATTCGTGTTCGGTTAGTAACTCTTCTTGTGTGAAATTCAGACGCATAACATGGGCGATTCAGGTTCTCTGTAAGTATATTGCGCGACGCACCGCTTCACGGTAGACGCACTCTGAATAATGAGGCATTGTTAAGCAGCGACATCTAATTGACTTCATCAGTAAATGATGTTGTCGCATAGCTTTGTTCGTAAACCGACCATGTTCTTCAGGTAGACTTCAAAGACTGGACCAACAATGAAAAAGCGCAATACCTTTCTGATATTCACTCTGTTCGCGACGTTGTTCGCTTTTGTTGCGTCAGCAGAATCACTGCACGTCGCGACGTGGAATGTAGAGCACCTGAACGAAGACAACGACGCCGGTTGTATTCCTCGAACTGACGACGATTACGACTATATCGCGGGACGCATTGCAGATCTAGACGCTGATGTCGTAGCCATTCAAGAAGTCGAGAGCGCTAAAGCAGCCTATCGCGTGTTTCCCAAATCGGAGTGGGTGATCGTGATGTCGGATCGACCTAACACGCGAGGTAGTGACAGTGGTTCGATCTGCTGGGGTACCCAAGATAAACGACTACGTCACCAAGCCACAGGAATCGCGATACGACGTGGCGTCGACTTCGAAGTCAATCTGTCGTATGCGCACCTCGCTGGCGACAATCCAAATCAACGTTGGGGTACCGACGTGACGGTTCGTACCGATCAGCTCTCATTTCGAGTTCTTTCCGTCCATCTAGCATCTGGGTGCTGGGGTGCTGAGCAGGATGTTGACTCTGGTCGCTCGGATATCTGCACGACACTTCGCGGCCAAGTCGCACGCTTGTCTGAATGGATCGCAGAAAGAAATGCCCGTAATGATGCCTTTGTCGTACTAGGCGACTTCAATAGACGCTTGGCGGTTTCGGACGATTGGGCGGCCGCGCAGTTACTCGCTGCTGATCAAGACACAACACTCGCTACCGCTCATGTACGCGACGGTAAGACTCAAGACGAATGGTGCGATGCTCGCTACCCAGACCTCATCGACCACATTCTTGTATCAAACGATTTACTCGAGCATCTCAAGCGTGATTCGGTGATAGAGCATCCCCGAATTCGAGAACACCCGGATCATTGCATCATTTCTTCTATCATCGAATAGATGGTGAAGCCTGTCTCACTCACAACAATGATGACTGACTAACCGATTAAATCGTCGAACTCCGATTCGTCCAAGATTCTGATGCCTAATTCTTCTGCCTTGACGAGCTTTGATCCCGCATTCTCACCCGCAAACACATGAGTGGTGTTTTTCGAAACGGACCCGCTCACCTTAGCCCCTCGCGCTACTAGTAGAGATTTAACTTCCGTGCGGGGTCGAGAGGTCTTTCCAGTTAAGACCCAAATCTGACCTTCCAGGCTCGAGTCTACTGAGGTGTTAGATTCCGGCCAATGAACACCCAACTCGACCAAACGTCTTGCTTCATCACGGTTTACTTCGATGGCGAAGAAATCGACCACATTACGCGCAATCGTTTCTGCAATGTTGTCGACGTCAAGGAGCGTTTCGAAATCAACCGCGATCAACGCTTCTAATGTCGGAAAACGATCGGCCAGGATCGCGGACGTATCTTCACCGATATTGCGAATGCCGAGGCTATTGATAAATCGCGGATAAGTGGTCTCTTTCGCGTTCTCGATGGCGTCCAGGAGCGCTTGCGCGCTCTGCTCACCCATCCGCTCTAATTCGACCAGTGCTTCTTTCGCTAGCGTGAATATATCCGAATTTCGTTTGATAAGACCCTCATTCAGAAGCTGCTCCACCCGTTTTGTGCCCATCCCTTTTATGTCGAGACACTCGCGTGAGCAAAAGTAGATCACCGCGTTTTGCAATTGAGCAGGACACGATAGTTGAGCCGGACATCTCAAGATCGCTTCGTCGTCGCCGCGCGTTAACTTGGTTCCGCAAGAGGGACACACCTCTGGTGCTTCTATCAATTCGCCTTCCCCGGCTTCGACCACCCGCACGATCTTCGGTATGACATCACCCGCTCTTCGTAACAGCACCGTCGAGCCTCTGCGAATGCCGAGTCGTTCAATCTCGTCCTGGTTATGGAGCGTTGCATTGCTCACTGTCACTCGATCCACTTGAACAGGGTCCAACCGAGCCACCGGTGTTACCGCTCCGGTTCGACCGACTTGATATTCGACATCGAGCAGTGTGGTACTCGCGTCAACTGGTGGGTACTTGAACGCGATCGCCCACCGCGGCTGACGAATGTAAAACCCAAGATCTCTTTGTGTACCTAAGTCGTCGACTTTGATCACAACACCGTCGATCTCGTATGGCAACCCATCGCGTTGTTCGCCGAGTCTAGCGATGTAGTCGACGCATGCTGAACCGTTTTCACAGCGCTCCACGAATTCATTCACGCGACAGCCCCATTTGTGCAAATCGTTGATCGCATCGAGATGACTTTGAGGCTGGTAGTCGTCGCTATGAGCGCCGATTGAGTAACAATAGATCGAGAGTGGACGCTTCGCCGTCATCGTCGGATCTTTTTGGCGCAAACTGCCAGCAGCGCTATTTCGCGGCGAGACGAACAGCCGTTCTCCGTTCGCTGCAGCCAATCGGTTGTAAGCGTCGAAGTCCTCGATCGTGATGTATACCTCGCCTCGAATTTCTACCCACTCGGGGACGTCGTCGCTCAACAACCTTAGCGGTACGGCACTTATGGTCTTTACATTTGCGGTGATTAATTCACCAACGGTGCCGTCGCCTCGAGTGGCAGCTCGGGTAAGAATTCCGTTTTCGTAAAGTAGATTGACCGCTACACCGTCGAATTTTGGTTCGCAGACGAGACTACCTATATCGCGATCCAATTCCGTGCTGCAGCGTCGCAACCAAGCATCGAATTCTTCTTCAGTCGTACATTTGCCGAGTGACAACATCGGTGCGCGATGCTCAACAGATTGGAACGCATCGATCGGTGCGCCACCGACCCTTTGTGAAGGGGAATCCGGAGTGATTAGTTCCGGATTCTCACCTTCGATTGCTAACAGTCGATCATATAACTCGTCATATTCTGAGTCGCTGACCTCCGGGTCGTCCAATACGTAATACCTGTGGGCATGGTAACGCAGGGCTTCCCGAATCTTCTCCAGGTCGCTGATCAACTGTTGCAAAGATTTACATGCTTAATTGACACCCGATAGTTATATTGAAGAATGTCCAAGCTCACAGCATCAATATTGCTCGGCACGAGTCGGCAAATCATCGCTCGGCGCGAATTCGTTTCGACTAATTGCAGTACGTTTCGCCGTATCGTCCAGAGTTCGCGGGAATGCAATGCTCAGATCACGTTTGAGTTGGTTGTAGTCGCCTTGGGTCAGTCGTGATATGTTCCCACTGATGTCCTTACGACCGTCGTAAATAACCAGTGGTCTCGAACTCAACTCACTGAAGAATCCAATCGCCAAGTTCGCGACTTTCAACATCTCGTTCAGCGTTGCCAATGGGTCAACACAATCACTTGGCCGAAAATAGAGCCGGAACCCACGTGTTTCCAAATTGTGTTTCACCAAGGTTCCGATCGAGGTATCTTCGTAATTACGAACGCGAATAGCACCTTTTTCAACCATCGACTTGTACTGTAAGTGGTATTCCTCGTCGAGGTAAATAAACCCACGCTTATTCAGGAACGCAGCCAAGTGTTCCCCGCGGATGTCTCGAAAGATCTGACCTTCCTCATCGCTAATGAGACATACCGAAACAACTGAGATGCTGAGACCATCAACGTTGGCTCCCGTACCTACCCGTTTCGCCTCGCTGGTACGATGATCAAACGGCACAACATTCTCGTCCACTTCAGCCTCAATCGACTGATCATCTTCTTGATCGTCATACGAAGCAGAAACTAGCTCTCCATTGACCGGAGAATCGGTTGTTGGCATGTAGGCATCACTTGTGCTATGTAGAACCTCGTCATCGACGAACTCACTCTCGCTAGCTTGTGTCGCTTCTTCTTCGACACCTATGTATTCGTTGTTTTCAAATGAACCAGAATCGATAGGGGTTTCTTCAGGCTGATCCAAGTCGTATTCATCGTCGTAACTTGAAGCCCATGCATCGGTCATTTCCTCATCTGCATAGACGTAATCGATACCGCCTTCCGCGCCATTTGAAGCGTTCGATTCCTCAAGCTGTTCAATCTCGCTCAGACGAGCGATAGCGTCTTCGGAGCTCGCCTCGTAGTCACTTACTTCAGCACTACTGCCATTTGGTTCCGAGAAGGCATCATCTGTATCTTCGACCCGCACTTCCTCATGATCCAATGCGTCATCTTCACCATTTGCGTGTGCAGCGACGTGCTCGATGGGACCCGTAGGTTTCTGAGGGAGGTCAAAGTCGAACTGGAAGCCTTCACCTTCGTCGTCAGCTGGAGCTTTTCTTCGTGCGCCAGAAACGACTTCATGGTTATCGTTTGGAATGGACGGGAGGTCTGAGTCCCTATTACGACGCAAACCGAGACCCCGTCTTCGGGTATGGTCGGGTAGTTTATTTCTACCTCGATATTGCCCTCGGATGCGGATATATATGCTCGAAAAGATGATCGTAGCAAATAACGCGAAAGCAAAAACTACTAACAGCTGGCTACTGGAAAGAGCGCCTACTCCTAAGAATTCCATGGAGACCTCCGTGTCTCGGATAGGTCAATTCCGTTTGACCCGCAATCAGTTTAGCAAAATTATTAAACAATGTAAAGGCTTTGATATAAAAGGGATTTTTCTATTAATATATAAATATGTATAGTATATATTCTACGATTTCGTAACACACCAAGTTACGTTTTAGCGATCGCATACACACCAAACTTCGCTAATACACCCCTTGATTCATATCAAACCCCTTCAGCACGACTGTCGATATCTTCTTGTTAGCACCAGAATTTCTTATTCATCGAAATCTACATGTTCCTTAAAGGAAATTGCTACTGGGAAGACTCAATTCCCGCTTTTCCGAGTTGTGTCAAGAGTTTTCTGCAAAAACATATTAACGAGGTCTCGGTGACAGACCCGCGGGTCTGTCATCGAAGTTGCGATCGAAGTTCGTTTCATACCGCTTTCGACCACGATTCAACGGGCGTTTCATGAACTTGAATGAGTCCGATCTCGCCGGTCAAATAGCGTTTGCCTGAGATCTAGTGGTCGTGTGTTTCGGCCGCAAGCGCTCGAATCAGCCGTAGACATGACGCCGCATGCGGGAAGATTCGAATCACGCGGATCCGACGCCGGATCTCCTCGTTGAACCGTTCCAGCATGTTCGTCGATTTCATGCGACGGCGATGGCGAAGGGGTAACCGATACACCGAGAACGTCTCCTCGATGTGTTCCTCGACCCAACCGACCAACTTGTCGCAACCCGCTTCATCACCCCAACGCGCCACCCAGGTCCAGAGTGCCTGACGGGCCTGGTCCACATGTTCGTGATCCCAGATTCCTTTCAGTCATGCACACAGCCCGCGTCCGTCTTGCGCGTCGTATGGTTGCTGGCGTTGCGCAGAAAATGCACCGCACAGCGTTGCCAGAGCGCCGTCGTGAACACCTTTTCGATCGCACGTTTCAAACCTTCATCGCTGTCCGACGCCACGTACTGGACCCCGTGCAAGCCGCGTTCCTTCAAGCCCTTGTCACGCGACATCGAAACTGCAGGTCAAACGACACTGAAACTGCAGGTCTCAGTATTGGGGATTTAACGCATGTAGACGCGCATTGAAGACCGCGGCCGCGTCCTTCTGACGGGGCGTGTCGATCAGCGCCTTCGCGTTGTCCATCAAGACCGTATTTGGAATCCCGCCGAAATGGCCAATACGCTACCGCTATTGGCGAACAGCGTACTGTATCCCTGCCGGATGGATCAGAAGTTCACGTCAATACCAACAGCCATCTAGAAGTCACCTATGAGGCGCGGCGTTCTCTCAGGTTACTGCAGGGGGAGGCGTTCTTTGATGTTGCGCCGGACGCCGAAAAACCATTCGTCGTCAGCGCGGGGCGTGGTGAAGTAGTCGCGATCGGGACCGCATTCGCGGTCCGCCTCGAAACGACAGAATCCGTGCGCGTTACGGTCAGTGAAGGTCTGGTAACCGTTGGCCATGCAGTCAGCGACGCCCTTCGTCTGCAACCCACAGAGACTATCGATAAGACCATGCAGGTGAGCACGGGGGAGACAGTCGTATTTGATGGCGCGACGATTGATCTCCTACAAACACTCGACTTGCCGGAGTTGTCCGGGCGACTTGCCTGGCGCAACGGCATGCTCAGGTTCACTGATGAGTCGTTGTCTAACGTTATCGCTGAAGTTACCCGCTACACACCGCGAGAGATTGTGATTTCAGACCCCAGTCTGCGAGACCTGGCGTTTAGTGGCTATTTTCGCACTCGTGACACGGCGGCGCTGTGGAGCACCTTATCTGCCGACTTCAACATCTCCGCCATGCAAGTGGATGGTGATGTCATCTATCTGCAACACCCTTACGCCCCAAGAGTCAAGCCTCGTCAGTAGATGATATGGCGGATTCTCTTTCCCCTGTTGTCATAGTTCCTCAGGCATACCGCGGGATTGCTCGATCTACCTTGATCGGCGTCCTTTTGGTGAGTTTGAGCACCGTGTCGATTGCCGACGATTCGGGTCCGTTTGACATAGCGGCTCAGTCGGTCGAAGTGTCGCTGAATGAATTTGCATTGTAGGCCGAACAGAGTATTCTTGTTGTTCGCTGCGGAGCAGGTGCGGGGGTGACCACGCGCCGCCGACATGGCGAGTTCACAGTTGAAGCCGCATCGACACATTGACAAGGTTGTTGGCGGGAACCCGACTTCAAGGTCGGATCAACGAATGGTGTGTGTTGACGGTGACACCGATGACAGACGTTGCGGCGTCCGCAACTAAGGAGAGCACGGAGAGAGATTCAATGCAGATTAAAAATAGCCCAATACTTGGCCGCATCGTCGCGGCCATCGCTTCGGCCATATTCGTCGCTAGCGCGCCGGTGACAGCCGCGCAAGACGCGGGCACTGACACATCCGGCGAAGTCGAGGAAATCGTAGTGACCGGCAGCCACATCAAATGGGAAAACCAAGCCGACCTGGCATCGCCAATCGACGTGGTTGGCCTGGAAGACATCGCCGCTAACGGCTGGTCCAGCATCGAAGACATTGCCGAAACTCTTACTTTCAATACCAGCTCTAGCGGGCGCACCGGACTGCTGTCCACTTGCTGCGGCTCGGAGCGAGGTATTGAGCTCAGAGGGCTTGGCTCGGGATCGACGTTAGTCCTGCAGAACGGCAAACGTGTCGCATCAAATGGCCAGGGTTCGATCGACGACGATATGACCAATATCAAGGCGCTAATGCCGGTAATCGCGATTGATCGTATGGAAACGCTGCTCGACGGCGCCGCAGCGATATACGGATCCGATGCCGTTGCGGGCGTTGTGAACATCATACCGCGCAAGAACTTCGAAGGGTTCGAAATGCGCGCCGGCAGCAAGAACATTGAAGGTTCCGGCCAGTGGGAGTTCCAGATGATCGCGGGGTTACAGAACGACCAGATGCGCGGGATGGTCGCAGTCGGTTTTACCCATCAGGATCCTCTAAGAAACCACGAGCGACCGTTTAGGCTAATCAACAATACCTCCGGCAACGGCAGTCCCGGCACGTATAGGCTGCACGAGCGACCGCTCGCCGACGACGGCGTTAGCGATCTCGTGGTCAACAATAGCGAGCGCGTCATTAACTACACCCAGCTGTGGGATCAAGCCACCGACACGTCGAACCTCGACGCGGACGGGCGCATCGCGTCCGGGCCGTTTGCGGGGCAGGCGCCGGTCACCAGCCTTCGGGTCGCCGATCCGCACTGTATTCCCGGTATCGTGGAGGACTTTCCAGGCGGACGTATTATGGAGTGGAATGCCGACGGTTCCTCACCACCCACGACAGGCGACCTCGGTGCCGTCGTCCCTGGCGGCGGGCAGTTCGCCCCGGCGTTTAGTGGTGCGCCTTGGGGCGTAGGCAGCTGTCTATACTCCTTTCAGCCGAGCAACTCGATCACACCTGAGGACGACATTTTGGTGGGCTACACCAACTGGGGACTCGACATCGCCCCCGGTCAGGACATCGAGTTCGAATACAGTATGCGATGGACGGAGCAGGCCGCGGAGTACACGCCGAGCGTACCGATGACCAACGGCATGCCGGTGGTTCCGGCAAGCAACCCGCTCAATCCCTTTAATCAGGACGTCCCCTGGACAGGGCGCCCGCTCGGCAATGCGTACCGATACTCACCTGTCGACGCCCGTCAGGAGGACGATTTCCAGTCACATCGCTTCGCCGTCACCCACAACCTCGACTTCGGCCAGTATCTGGAAGGGGAGATGGCCTCGACATGGGGCGTTAGCGTCTCTGGACAGTACTCGTGGGACCGCATATCGGAGCGCGACCGCGACACCCATCTGCTGCGGCTGCAGTACGCGCTGCAAGGCTACGGTGGAAGCAATTGCGATGTCCGCTTCGACGGACCCGGACCCGGTACCGCTGCGGGGACGGGTAACTGTTACTACTGGAGCCCGTTTGCTGCAGACATCTACCTCGACACGTTCGATTCGAACTCCGGCCATGCGTCGGCATTTCGGGTGGACAGTGATGGCAATGTCGTGAAAGCGACCCCCGAAGAAACCTATGATGTCATCGAATGGTTCATCGCAGACTCGGAGAGCTTCAACGAGCGTGAGCTGTACGTCGTCGAAGGTATCGCTGCCGGTGACATCTTCGCGCTGCCGGACGGCAACGCTGCGCTCGCGGTTGGCTTCCAGCATCGTCGCGATGAGTTCGAACGCTTCGATACGGCGTTTCAGGAGTCGTTGAATCAAGGCTTTTTACCGCCCCAACGCGGGGGTGAAGGTCGCCGCTCCGTGGACGCTGTCTTTGCTGAGCTCAGTATACCGTTGCACGACACCTTAGACGTCCAGTTTGCGGTGCGTCGCGAGGAGTACAGCGGGGGGCTCAACAGCACCGACCCGAAAGCCGGTATCAAATGGAGCCCTACGGACTGGCTATCGTTGCGCGGCAGCTACTCAACGTCGTTTAAAGCGCCGTCGCTGAGGTTTGCTGTCGGCACCGACAGCACGGGTTTTGTGGAAGAGATCCGGGACCCGATCGATCCGGTCGAGTTCAACTCGGGCTCCGGCACGTTTAGAACGGTCTTGATCGGGAAGAACCCTGATCTCGATCCCGAGGAGTCGGAGAACTTCAACTTCGGTGCCTCGTTACTACCCGAGTTGCCTTGGGGTGACGGCAATCACTCTCTGCAGTTGGACTTCGACTACTTCACGTTCGATTTCGAGAATCGCTTTCAGTACACGCCGTCAAGCCAGGTCGTCACTGCAGATCCGTGCGGACCGAATGTGGTTCGAGACACCGTCAACTTGATCCCCGACCCGTTGCTCGAAAATGACCCGACCGGGAACTGCGGCTCGGGTCCAGTGGGTAGCGTCCTGATCGTCAAACAGTCGTTCCAGAACTCGGGTGGAGTTAATATATCCGGAACCGACTTCAAAGCGAAGTACTCCTTCGATATCGGCGAGACCAACGTGACGATACGCAGCCAGACTTCGATGATGCTCGCCTACGACATCCGCAATACCCCGACCAGTGCCGTCATAGACGGCGTTGGTTACACCAACGACGGCAACGCGGGGAGCCCTGTACCGAAGATACGCTCCAACATGTTCTTAAATGTGAACAGGGGTAACCACGCATTGAATACCACGGTTCGCTACATCAGCAAGATGAAAGACGACGTCTTTGGCGACCGCAGCCCGACCGTTCCCGATGTCGACGCCCACACGGAGGTGGATTTGCAGTACCAGTACACCTTCGGCGATGCGGAGCAGTACAACATCGCACTGGGCGCGGTCAACTTATTCGACAAAGAGCCTCCGTTCCATAGGTTCGAAGGGTATGTGCTCCGAGTTCACAACCCCTTCATGCGCCAGCTATACGCAAGAGTGAAGATTTCGCTGTAGCCCGTCGCTCGAGAGAGGGTCCCATTGGGGCCCTCTCTCCCCACCTAAACACCTAAAACCCTGGAGGACGACCATGCTGCGTCTTGCACTGACCCCGGCAGCTTCGTCTCCGAGGTCGGCGGCAAGTACCGCACGTCCATCATCCACGATCCGCCGAACGTCCGGCAGCGGACGATGACCGAGAAGTGCAGGAGGCTCAGGGCGCAGACCTTCGCGAGCTTCGCCTACGAGAACGACGGCACCGTTTCCTGGCTGTCGAAGCCCGGGCCGGGGCCGGTGGCAGGATCCGGCGACGAGTAAAGCAGTGACTCAACCGTACCGACTCGAGAGCAGACGGCTTGGCGCCCAATGGACGCGCGGCTTTGCTGCGCACCTGTCCCTGCTGGTCTTTGTTGCCGCGTTCGGCATCGGCGCAGCACAGGCCGAGTTCGACGATGAGGAGGCCGACGATGACGTGGAGCGAGTGGTCGTTGGATCAGGTCGGGTTGGGATTCCCCAGAGTGGCGGCAGCGAAAGCGAGACTCCCCAAAAGCTGACCATTGAGATCCCTGATCGGGACGCGAACGCCTGCCGCAGTGATCCGACGAGGGGTCCGGAGATGGTCGTCATCGAGGGCGGTGATTTCTGGATGGGCTCGCTCTACGGTGACAGTGATGAGAAGCCGGTGCACAAGGTTGCGGTGCAGCCGTTTGCCCTAGGCCGCTGCGAAGTCACGGTGGCGGAGTTCTCCATTTTCGTCGAGGACACGGGATATGTCGCGACGGCTGATAGCGGGGACTGTCGTGCGGTAAACGAAGAGGGCACCACTTTTGTCGACGGCGTGAACGCATCCTGGCGGGATCCACGCTACCCCGAAGTAGCCCAAGTCGCGGCAATGCCGGTCGTCTGCGTGTCCTTCGACGATGCGCTGGCTTACACCCAATGGCTCGCTGCGCACACCGGTCGGCCTTACCGGCTCCCGACGGAGGCCGAGTGGGAATATGCCGCCCGGGGTGGCACAACCACCGCACGCTATTGGGAGGTCTACCGGCGCGCAAGCCAGTGCGACTTCGCCAACGGCGCCGATCAGGATGCGAAATCCAGGTTCACCGAGCGGTCGAGCGTAGAGTGTGCCGACGGTCATGTGGTCTCGGCCCCGGCAGGGACTTATCGACCTAACGCGTATGGCCTGTACGACATGATGGGCAATGTCTGGGAGTGGACGGCGGACTGCTGGCATGGGGCGTACGACGAAGCCGCGCCGGAAGAGGGCGACTGTTCGCTGCGTGTGGTTCGCGGCGGCTCTTGGTTCTACGGCCCAATGGGCCTGCGGTCTGCCAAACGAAGCAAGGACGACCCTGCAAGGACGTACAACAGCGTTGGATTTCGCGTTGCCAGGACGCACTGACCCCATGCGCTTTTCGCTTTGCCCCCTTGCTATGTGTCTTCGCTTGGTGTTTCGCAGTGCGGGCGCCCCGTGGTGGCTGGCTGGGGTGCTGCTCATCGTGCTCCTGGCCGCCAGCGGCTACGCTGCGCCTGCTGACCAAGATGGTGAGGACAACCATCCACCCGGAACAAACGCCGGCACGTACTCCATGAAGCGCGACGTGGAGGGCGAGCGCTTCATCCTCGAGGCTGGCGCGGAGCTCTACCGCGAGTACTGCGCGGTCTGCCACGGCGAGCGAATGGAGGGGGCGCCCCAGGGCACGCCGCTGATCGGGGGAGCGCTCGCCCACGGCGCGTCCACCGACGAGCTGGTGGCAAGCATCAGCAACGGCTTCTCGGAGCGCGGCATGCCGGCCTGGTCCGCCACCATGAGTGCTGAGCAGATCAAAACCTTGGCACTCTGGATCGTCGAGACTCGGGAAGGGTTGCTCTACTCCGATTTCAACTTCACAGACGAGCTCACCCTTCCGGCCGACACGATCCGAACCCGGGCGTACGACCTCAAGATCGATGTGCTGACAGCAGGTATCGACCCACTGCCATACTCCCTCGCGGTGCTGCCGGACGGCCATGTGTTGGTCACGGAGAAGATGTACGGCCTTCGGCTCATAACGCCGGGGGGAGAGCTCTCGGCGCTCATCGAAGGCACGCCGGCGGTCTACGACGACGGCCAGATCAGCTTGGGTGGGGTCGAGGAGGGCCTCGGCTGGCTGCTGGATGTCGCCCCGCACCCGCGCTACCGGGAGAACGGTTGGATCTACCTCGCCTACACCGAGCGCTGCCACGGCTGCAACGAGACCAGTCGAGACTCGGGGCGCCCGGTTTCCATGGTCAAGCTCGTCCGTGGCCGCATTGAGAACGCTCGCTGGGTTGACGAGCAAGTGATCTGGCAGCCGCCGCTTGAATCTTATTCGGTCTCGAGCGACATGATAGCCGGCGGTCGAATCGCTTTCGACCCGGACGGGTACGTGTTCCTCAGCGTGGGCTATAAGAGCGACGACGGGATTCAGGACCTCGCCTCGCCGCACGGCAAGATCCACCGGATCGGGGACGATGGCCGAGTCCCTGCGGACAATCCCTTCGTCGATGCGCCCGGCGCGGTGCAGAGCACCTGGACCTATGGCCACAGGACTCCGCAGGGCCTCGAGTTCGATGCGCGCACCCGCCGGCTTTGGGGAACCGAGCACGGACCCCGGGGCGGCGACGAGGTGAATCTGCTGCTGCCCGGACGTAACTACGGCTGGCCTCTCTTCTCGAGAGGACAAAACTACGATGGCACGATGGTCAACTGGGATGGGCGCCACGGCACCGAGGTTTCGCTCGAGGACATCGAGCAACCCGTGGTAGATCTCACGCCGTCGGTGGCCGTGTCGGCATTCGTGGTCTATGACGGTGACGCTTTTGCCGCCTGGCGCGGGGATCTGCTGGTCGGCTCGCTCAAGGCAGCGGACCTCATTCGGCTCCGAATCGAGGATGACAAGCTAGTCGAGCGGGAGATCCTGATCGAGAACCTGGCGCGGATTAGAGACGTCGAGATCGGCCTAGCGGGCGAGCTCTACCTGCTGCTCGAGCACACCTCCGGCGGTCAAATCGTTCGGGTCACTCGCGCTCGACCGAGACGCTGAGCGAAAAAAGTCCGTGCTCGCCCAGGCATGCCCCGTGTGCCCGCTCAGAACTTCTCGGCCGGATAAAACGGCACGGTCGAAAGATGGCTGGTTTGGGCACCGAAGAGCCTGATTTCCTGCCACCCATCACCGTCTGATTTTGATTGAGATTACAGAATCTGATTCCACTTAACGATAAGAGGAATTTCCATACACTCGCGGTCGAGTCTCCAGACGCCACGACGACGCACCGCCACGGCGCGAACGAATATTCGGAAATCGTCCGTTTGCCGTCAGATTGCCTGATCTTCCCAAGCTGTGGCTTGAACGTCCAACACCGACGCCGACAACGTTCCGGTCTAGCTGTCACCGATGATCCGACGATTCTGAATCCAAGATAGTCGGTCTCTGCGCAGCCGCCTCCGAGTCTCGACTCTAGCCAGCACCAGCTCTTCCACGAACGCCGTGTCGTCGGTCAAATATCGAGCAGCGGTTTCGTCGTTACCGTTAGGATTGTTCGTAATCATTGTGTTGCCTTATTTAAACAGCACTTTTCTGAAAAGTTAGTTCAATAACAAGCAGTGCAAGAGCTGGTCGGCGTGGAAATGTCAATAAGTATGAATCAGAAGACGAACACGTTGAACCTAGCAAAATAGCTACCAAAGCAGATTGATAGACCTCGTTCGATGACTGGCGAGTGATACCACGGTCGCGGCATCGAGCTAGCTAACAAAGAGGGATTCGAGAGCGTGACACAAGCAACTTTTTACACGGACCATTGGAAGCACATCGAGGATGAACGCATCGCTCGTTACGAACAGATGTTTGTTTGGCGCGAAGGGCATGAAGCGTTGCTGAAGCCGCTTGACCTTCAACACGGATCTCGCGTTCTTGATTTCGGTTGCGGTCCGGGATTCGTGAGCATGGGCATGGCAAATCTCGTCGGAGCTAAAGGTCACGTATACGGCGTCGACCTAAATGAGCGATTCATCCAAGACGCATCCAATCGAGCGATCGATACTTCGCACGTTTCCTTTCACGCAATCAACGACGAGAAAATCCCGTTAGACAACAACGTGGTCAATCATGCGCTGTGTAAAAACGTACTCGAGTATGTACCTAGCGTGTCGTCAACACTCAACGAAATCCGTCGAGTACTTGAGCCGGGTGGACGAATTCTCGTAATTGATAGTGATTGGCGATTTGTGGTAGTTGAGCCATGGGGAGCAGAACGAACCGCTCGCTTCTTCAATGCAGCATCAGTGGCGTTCAAAACCCCTGAGATTGGAAGAGTGCTGCGATCTAGATTGCTACATTCGGGTTTCGAATCTGTGGAGGTATATATCCAAGCAGGCGTAGATACAGCAGGCGGCAGTTTGTCGGTGCTCCGCAATATGGCGAGCTATGCATCCGAATTCAACTCGATGCCCTCTGACGAAGTACGTGAATTGATATCGGAAGCAGAAAGTGCTGTGGAAAACGACAATTTCCTGTTCACGCTACCGCAATTCGTAGTCACCGGCATCAATCCAGATAACTAAAGCGAGCCGAGGGAGTATCTAGAAATACGATTGATCCAGTGTTGTCCAGATTACTGCACTCAAGATCTAAGTTGCTATTGAGCCGCTAACGCGTAAGCGTCTTCTAAATTAACAGCGACCAGACGCGATACACCTGCCTCCTCCATCGTTACGCCGAGCAAGTTGCCCGCCATTTCCATCGTCGCAGGATTATGAGTAATGACCACAAATTGAGTGTCCGCACTCATTCTGGATAGAAGCTCGGCAAACTTCACGACATTTCTCTCATCAAGCGGGGCGTCAACCTCATCCAATATGCATACGGGACTCGGATTGAGTTCAAAAAGTGCAAATACGAAAGCGATCGCAGTCATCGCGCGTTCGCCTCCTGAGAGCATATTGATAGTCGAATTACGTTTTCCAGGTGGACGCGCTCGTACGATCACACCCGCGTGAAGTATGTCTTCCTCGGTAAACTCAATCGAAGCAGTACCGCCGCCAAACAGCGATTCGAATACGCGCGCCAGATTCTCATTTACAGCATCAAACGTCTTGCGTAAGTTCTGCTTTGTCTCTGTGTCGATGCGATCGATCGCTCTTCGAATCTCGCTCATAGTCGCTTCAAGGTCGAGGACATGCTTGTCGAGTTCTTCCTTCTCGGTAATGCGATCTTCTAAGTCAGTGGTCGCTCGATAGTTAATCAACCCAAGTCGATCCAGTCGAGCGGTCAATGTTTCTATCTCTTGCTCGACCGTGTATACGCTAAACTCGGATTCGCCATCCGCATACTCAAGCGGGGTGTTTAGCTGCTCAAGCTCTGTATTCAGTTGCTCGAGCTCGATCGATAGTCTCGTTTGTTCCGATTTGAGTTGTGTCAACGAGTCGGTGATTTCGTCCTTCTCTTTCGAGAGATCAACCTGCGACTTACGCACATCCGCTAGCTGATGCTGAGTATCCGCAAGCTCGTTACTCTTGGTATTTAGTTCTTTCTCGACCTGCGTGAGATCTCGCTGACCGATCTCGCGCTTTGCTGTCAATTCAGGAAGTTCCGCTTTAGCATGTTCTCCTTGTGCGATGAGTCCAGATATGTCTGCTACCAACCGGTTGACAACGATTTCTTG
This sequence comes from Candidatus Azotimanducaceae bacterium, assembly GCA_965220235.1. Lineage (GTDB taxonomy): Bacteria > Pseudomonadota > Gammaproteobacteria > Pseudomonadales > Azotimanducaceae > Bin55. Next base: position 2,681,326 of record OZ244815.1, read on the forward strand.
CCGTGCCTGCGATAGTTCCAAATAGTCAACTTTCACGTCCAGCTGCGTTTTCGCCTGTTCCGTTTCACGCATCTGCTGTACGACAGCGTCCAGGGATTCCTGTTTCTCGTCAAAAGTCAGTTCCACGCGTACTGCAACGGACTGCGCTTCCTCAAGTTCCCTAACGGTTTGATCTTGCTCATTCCTTAACGAATCTAACTTTGATTTTGCAACAGCCACCTCATTGCGAAGGCCATCCATATCCGCCCGACGATCCGTGTTACTCAGTTGCCGGGCAGTGAGCGCTTTGTGCTTTTCGTCACGGCGTTTCGTGAATTGAGCCAATAACGTGCGATTCTCGACTAGCTGAGCAGAGAGGTTGTTCAACTGCACGCGCGCTGATTCGCGTTGCTTCGATGCGCTCTTGATCTCACCAGAAATTCCGTCTTGACGCTCTCTCAGATCGCTAATCTCTTGTTCAATCTTCGATATTTCTGCGCCGAGCTCTTCACTTCGTCTACTTCGCTCGATGACACCGACTGCTCGGTCTTCCGATCGAAACAGGCGCACCCAATTCTTGCCTAGCCACGCGCCATCTGCTGTGATGACGCTGTCTGTCTGCCCGAGGCTACTAACGATGTTTACACCATCAGCGTAGCTAGCACATACGTAAACACCTGCGACCAACGGTGCAAACTTCTGCCTATAGGGACCTTTCAACTTTGACGCGAGTGAAGGTGCAGAACTAATCTCCGCAATGACGTCTGGTTCGAAATCAACATCGAAGAGTGCAACATCGCTTTCCTTGAGCGAATTGAGCTGAGATTGTTGTCGTTCGAACTGATTTGTTGCAATTGCTTGAATCCGCGCACCTAGAACGACCTCGACCGCAGATTCCCATCCACTCTCTACCTGAAGCATCGCGCCGAGACGAGTGCCTGGCTCTAAACCTGCCGATGAAATCCATTCTTTGAGTTCATCGGTCGAGACTTCTTCTCCTAAAGACGCTTCTTGTAACGTTCGAAGACTGAGTAGCTCGTCGCGTAGACCTTGTAACGTGGGAAGTTTGTCCGCCAGGTCCGACTCGATTGTCTGTTGCTCATTGCCATCCTTCGTGAGCGACTGGTCGATACGAGCTAATTGCTGATGAAGTTCTGACTCCGCTTCCTCGCCTTCAGCTACCTTAGCAGTCGCATCTCGAATATCAGCCTCAATCCCATCGAGTTCAACGTCCGGTATTTCTACAACATCGAGTAAATGAGATAGGTTCTCTATCGCAGCCTCGTCAATCTGGCGCTTGGCATCGAGATCAGCAATTTCGATTGCAAACTCCGAAGCTCGTTCCGAAAGTAGCTGCGTTTGCGCATTTGCTGAGTCTACCTCGCGACGCGCTAGACCTAAATCCTGGTCAGCGGTACGTTTATCACTCGACAGTCCGTTCAATTTCGTCTGAAGTGCATCCTGCTCAGAGTTCAGCCGTGCCAGCTCCTCAGCATCGGATTCAAGTGTGCTTAGCGAGTCATTCAGTTGGTCACACTTCAAATTGATGCTTGCGACCGTTGAGTCACGAGTGCTTTCGATTTGTTCGATTTGATGATTGAGGGAGTTAACTAACGTTTGAGCATCAATGCGCGTTTCCGCGACGCGAGCTTGATCGTCTTGTTGAGATGCCAATAAGGTTTCAAGTCTTAGCTGTTGTTCCCCATAACCCGCATTTCGCGAATCCAACTCGGCGAGCGCATCCTCAACCCGTTTCAGCTTCGCAAGAACCTCGTCTTGATCTTCCTTCTTCGCATGAATCTTGCGGTGCAGTAGTTGCGTCTTTAGACGATTCAGCGTTCCGGTGATCTCCTCATACCGTTTCGCTCTTGTCGCTTGTGTCTTTAGTTGACGAATTTCACGCCCTAAATCAGCTTGCTTGAGTTTGACCTGTTCTAGATTCTGATCGGTGAGGTTTAGCTTGTTCAGTGTCTCGTGACGGCGTGCACGATACCTTGAAACTCCAGAAGCTTCCTCGAGATGTTCGCGTAATGTGTCGGGATCCGAGTTGACAAGCTGGGTGATCCAATCTTGCTGAATGATCGAATAACCTCGTGTACCAAATCCCGTACCGAGAAATACGTCGCGCACATCGCTACGTCGACACCTTTGACCATTTAGGAAGTAGTCGGAACTAACTTGCTCGCCGCTATGCACCTCACGACGGACCGAAAGCTCGCCGTATGCGGCATAGTCCCCGCCAATACGACCGTCTTGGTTATCGAAAACCAACTCAACGCTGGCTCGGGAGGCCGAAGGACGCGTGTCAGAGCCGCTGAAAATGAAATCACGGTTGAGGTCACCACGCAGTCGTTGCGCTGCACTTTCACCGATCGCCCAGCGGACCGCGTCCAGGATGTTCGACTTGCCACAGCCGTTTGGTCCGACGACAACGCTTACTGCTGGGTCAAGCGTGATGGTCGTCGCGTCGACGAATGACTTGAATCCTGCGAGTTTGATAGAGACTAGGTGCAATGGTCAGTTGCGTTGTTCATCGGCAACAGGCCGATCGAGCGTCAGTTCTACCGTCGCGCCGGGATCGAACGGTACACTCACGCTTTCTAAATCTCCCGGTCGAGCGACGGTAGTGCTCGAACGAGAGAGGCGCGCAAATACCTCTAGATCGTCCAATGCGGAAGCGGAAAAAGTCGGAATCATGACATCCGCCAAGGTAACTTCGATTGCCTGACGAGGTAATGGTCCGAAGATGCGACGTACGGCAATGGGCGGACCACTAACAACTCGCTTTTTCACGATTATAAAGACAGTTTCGAGCGGTGTCACGTTGTTTTCTGCGTGTAGCTTGACTGTCACGATTGGCGTCATGGCACCGAACGCTAAATCTACTGACGGACGATCTAGCGCATTCACAACCTCGCTTGTTACGTGTCGGTCTTCCGCCTGAACGAGTGGATCCGCCGAAGAGGACAGACGAGCTGTAATAAAAACGTCTTGGGCTTCGGAAAGCAACGAATTCGATGTCATCGCTGTGGAGTCATCTAACGTCAAGGTGAATCGTCTTCGACCATCTATCGGACGCTTAACAACCGCGAGCGGCGGTAAATCTGGATCGGCTTTCGCGTAAACGAACAACCAAGATTTGTCCTGAAACGATTCTTCAAGCGTAACGTGTACGACGATTTTCGGGTGAGCTAACTCTTCGAGTCGTAGTCGTGTTGCACGTTGTCCGATATCTGCCATCTGGTGGAGTTCGAATACGTCCCGTTGACCCAACACGTTTTCCCATGCTCGGTTCGCCGCAAGGAAATCGTTGCGGCTTGTGTGTTCAATGGCGTCTAACATCGCCACGACTTGAGATCCGTTATCTACTTCTCGTAAGCGGTCTCGAACCACTTCGTCATAGAGCGTCAAATTGAGTTGGCGAATTCGAAACGCATCAAGTAGATAGAGCGAATCACCAAATGGCGAGATATGCCCTTCAAGTTCTGCCTCTTTGTGAGTTTTTCTGAATCCTTCTCGATCGCCGAGGAGCCACTGAAACGACATGAGGCTAACCCAAGCTCTGTGCTCTTCTGGATGAAGAGAAACGTAGTCCTCTATGCGCTCAACGACTTGCCTCGAATTGGCTTCATTAACTTCAGTCTCAAGGTAGCTAGCCGCCTCCTCTAAGAGGACCGTTCCAGGTTTTCCCCAGACGAACCAATAAAGACTGATTGCGACGAGCGGAATGAGAATGCTTGTTACGAGGAACGGCCAACGACTCGTCGTGTGAACTTGACCACTACCCTCTTGCGAAACATCTTCCAGTAACGCGATATCAACTTCAACTTCGCCTTCTTGGCTCTCCTCCGCCTCGAGTGACGACGCAAGCATTTCACGATTGTCATCAGCAATCGCGATATTGACCGCGTTTCGATCTACGTGTTCTGTCGGTTGCCCGCGCGACACACGAACGAGTACAAACGCTAGTGCTCCCGCAACGACAACACTGATTGCTGCCAGCAGTAGCAAGATATCAATCAAGTGCGTCCTTGAGCCTTCAGTCTTTGAAGGCGAGCTTTTTCCTCGTCAGACAGTTCTGCTTTCTCGCGTCGCGAGCCGATGAACGTAAAAGTAAGTGCAGCGCAAATTAACAAGACTACGGGTATTGCCCAAAGCACTAACGTTGCCGGAGTCAAGGGCGGGTTGTAGTCGATGAAATCGCCGTATCTATCGCGTAAGAACGCCTTGATTTCTGAATTCGTCTTACCATCCTGTAATTGGTTCTTAACGACCATCCTTAAATCCGTAGCGATGGGCGCGTTGGAGTCAGCGATGTTGATATTCAAGCACTTAGGACAACGGAGCTCTGCGATCAGCACCTCGTATCTCGCCATGAGACCGGGTGGAAGATCGACTTCACTCTTGGAATCCCCAATCGAAGTCGCACACACGAATAAAAAGACCACACTGGAGAGGATTTGTGGTCCGCGACGCAACCAAATCGCGAAATTAGGCATGCTCATCCGCACCTTGGAGCGATTTGAAGATCGGCGCTAGCTTCTGCCGCCATTGTGAGCTACTAATAGGGCCGATGTGTTTGTAACGAATGGTGCGTTCACTGTCAATCAAATAGGTGGCAGGTACGCCGTAGACGCCTAAGTCCACACCCAACTCACCGTCCCGATCCACTAGGTTCAATCGATATGGATCGCCTATGCTGTTCAGCCAATCGATCGCTTTCGAGTCATCGTCTTTGTAATTCAATCCGACAATTGCGATCCCTTCCGCGGCGATATCCATCAGCACAGGATGCTCTTCACGACATGGAAAGCACCAAGTCGCCCATACGTTCAACAAGAACGCTTCTTCTGGTAAATCGTCGGACGTCATTACCGACACACTCTGTAGTTCTGGTAACGAAAACGTCGGGACGGGCCGATCGATCAACGGCGATGGCAGCTCAGATCGAGGGGAGAACTCCAAACTAGCGAAAAATACGATGCACAGCCCTACAAACGCTACCAAAGGCAACCACAGCGCCATTCGCAGAGGCGCAAAATTGCGCTTATACGACACCTAGCTCGGCTTCCTGTGCCGACTGACTTTCTCGTAGTCGTAATCTGCGGTACCTCACGTCCAGTACCGCCAACAGACCGGCAACCGCAGCTAGGAAAGCACCGAGCCAAACCCAACGAATCAACGGTTTTTCTTGTATTCGTACCGCCCATGCACCATCACCCACCGGTTCGCCTAACGAGATCAGTAAATCGTTCGTGAAACCAGGACGAATAGCCGCTTCGGTCGTCACAGTGTTTCGCGTCGTGTATTGGCGTCTTTCAGGTAGCAACCTGATGTCACCAACCGAAAACTGAGCTTGATGCGCCACGTAGTTCGGACCATTGACGATCCGAAGATCCTCAAACACATAGGTTCGGTCACCTACGCTGACTTCATCACCAACAGTGAGCCGTAGATCTTTACTAACGGAAAAGCCAGATGTGATTGCAACCCCAATGACGGTTATCGCGAATCCCATGTGTGCAATCGACATACCCACAAAACTCAAGGTCAAGCTACGTCGGTTCCGATAGAAATCGGCCAGATGCGTGCTGAGTATCCAAATTGCCGCAGCTACACAAATCGACACGCCAAGGTGTAAAGCGCCGGAATACAGCAATGGAATGCCGAGTCCGAGCACAAGCGCGCCACCCAGCATATAAAGCGATGGACGGAATAGTTGCAATGGCGTTCGTTTCCACCGTGCGATGGGTACCAGTGCTAGACATGCTGCGAGGATCATCATCAACGGAACGAACGCGCGGTTGAAATAAGGAGGTCCAAGTGAGACCCGTCCGCCGTCCGTGAACCATTCGTAGAACAGCGGATAAAGCGTGTATAGGAAGATCACCGCGAGCGCGAGTGTGAGAAGCACGTTATTCGATAAGAGCAATAGTTCGCGTGAAATTCCTCGGTAGGAAATACGTGAACGTAGGCGACCAGCACGAAACGCGTAGAGCGACAACGACAATCCCGCGACAAGGGCAACGATCGTCGCCAGATACATGCCTCGCTCTGGATCAATTGCGAACGCATGCACGCTTGTGAGGACACCCGACCGAACGAGAAATGCGCCGACTAGACACAGAGTGAACGTCAGTAAAGCGAGCAAAACGGTCCAGGATTTGAACGCACCGCGTTTTTCGGTAACCGCTAATGAGTGAATCAATGCGGTTCCCGCCAACCAAGGCATGAACGACGCATTTTCAACCGGATCCCAGAACCACCAACCTCCCCATCCGAGCTCGTAGTACGCCCACCAAGAGCCAAGTGCGATGCCGACCGTCAACAAAGCCCAAGCCGTATTTGTCCACGGTCGCGACCATCGTGCCCACGCGGCGTCGATACGACCCGTGAGCAGAGCCGCGACTGCATAAGCAAATGCAACCGAAAACCCAACATAACCAAGGTAAAGGAAAGGTGGATGAACGAGGTGCCCTACGTCCTGCAGAATCGCGTTTAAGTCAGCGCCTGCCGTAGCTTCAAGTGGGAACGCACGTAGAAACGGATTACTTGCGCTCAGTAAGAACAGCAGAAACGCTACATTGATGAGGCCGAGAACGGACAGTACATAGCCACGCATGTCAAAACTGAGCGACTCACTGCGCAGGGCAACCGCACCCGTCCAGCCGGCCATGACCAACGTCCAGAGCAAAAATGAACCTTCATGGTCACCCCACATTGCGCTCGCCTTGAAGTACCACGGAAGCAACGCATTCGAGTTATCCGCAACGTATTGAACCGTGAAATCGTCGCGTAGAAACGCGATGTCCAACAAGACGAACGAACCTAGAAGCAACACGAACTGTGCGATTGCGATCTGTTTCGCCGCTTTTATCCAAGCCAATTGACGACGATTGGCACCTAAAAAACCTGCGATCGCAAGCGCGGCCGCACAGGTGAACGCCATGACACACAAAAAGTGTGCTAATTCAGGAATCATTCTGTCAGGTGCAAATCAGCTAGTTCCGGGGGCATATAGTTTTCATCGTGTTTCGCGAGCACCTGATCCGCGTAAAACAGACCACTCTCATCCAGCGTACCTGACACGATTGCGCCTTGTCCTTCGACAAATAAATTCGGCAACAAGCCTTCATAGACTACGGGAAAACTCGATCCCGCCATATCGCTCAGCTCGAAACGAACAGTTAGATCGTGATCCCCGCGATGAATGCTGCCAGCCACCACCATACCGCCCGCTCGAATCGTCTTACCCGTTGGCGCTTCACCGCCTACAACACGATCTGGTAGATAAAAAAACTCAAGATTCTGCTGCATGGCATAGAAAGCCAATCCCAGCGTCGTAGTCGAACCCAGGAACACAAAGAGTGCAACGCCTAAGCGACGTTTCCGTACGCGATTCAAATGCGGATCAGAATGAAAACGATAGAGTAACCGTTAAGGCAATTTTAGCGAGGCTCGGTAGCCCCAATCAGCCTACCGACACGAGGAACGACGAAAGATATCAGTGTTAGTACCGAGTGCAAACATTTAGTATGAACGAAAATTGCTTTATATATAAACAAAAACATACAAAGATATGAAATAAAAATGTCGTAAATTAATGGCGTTTACCTGTTTATATATTTCGTCGACAGAATGAGGATGCAGCTGGTAGACTTCGCGCTCAATCCCCAGAGCGAAAGTGTTGTCATCTAGGAATCACGTTCACGCATCCGAAACCGAAGCCGCCGTATCGTCCATTCACGAACATGGATTTGTAATCATTGAGGACGCGGTACCCAACGAGCCATTAGCGGTTTTACGCGAACGGATGGACCGCGATACCGAGGAATTGCTGGCTTACTGTGAGTCAATCGGTGGCAACCCCCGAGAACGAGGACATCTCCAACAAGGTCCGCCGGTCTCGTCGGAGTACGTATTTGCCGATGTGGCGATGAACCACTATGTAAACCGTATCTGCAACCAGCTGTACAAGCATCGGCCGAGACTCACTTTTTATAACGGCAATACCAATTGTCCTGGCAGTACGACGCAAAGGCTGCATATGGACGGGCGTCATGCAACGCTAGCACCCGAACCTGTCGCACCAACGTCAAGTGTCGTCGTTGATATCCCAGCCGGGCCAATGAACAAGCAAAACGGTTCAATTCAAATATGGCCAGGAACCCATCTTGTGAGACCGCCAGAAGGTGGTCCTAGAGTACCAGAAGACCTCGAAGCCGAGCGTATGGCCGTTGAACCACCCATTCAACCCGAAACGCAGGTGGGCGACGTGTTGATCCGTGATACCAGACTCTGGCATCGAGGTGTACCAAATCCGTCTGATCGACCCCGACACATGATCGCTTTGATTGTTACGGACGGGCGTCTACCCGTTCGCGGGAAATTGGATTTTCAGAAAGGTTGCGAAGATGCCCTCGAAGGTCATACGGTCGATTCAAACGCGAATTACGTAGATGAGGAAATCGACTATCTTCTCAGTCCGACTCGACGCATTCACATGCATCGCCAAGCAGCGCAACAGGAACAAAAAGAACAAGACCAAATCGCAAAGAGCGGAACTTAGTCTTCTTCAGCTAGCTGTCGCTCGTTCCTCAACTCCTCAATTACACGTTTATGTCGAAGACTGGGCGTGACAGAGATTCCGATCACCAACGCAAAGGCGACAATGAAAACGGGCCAAACATACGTCGCGTAGCCGCCCATTTCAAGCCATTCCATCAATCCCACTATCCTCCTTGATTACTCAAGACGTCACGAATCCAGTCGCTACCACGCTCGCGCCGAAGCACGTGAATACGCATGTAATACAAGATGACGCCTGCGGCAAGTGAATACAAGCCAATCGTGTTCACCAATAGAGGCCAGAGCATAGAAGCATCGATACTGATCGGATTTCCAATCTGAATTGACGCAGGTTGATGTAGCGTCGTAAACCAATCGACGGAGTACTTGATGATCGGTATGTTGATTACACCTACGATTGCAAGTATCGCAACCGCCAACGCACCACGTTGTGAATTAGGAATTGCTGTTCTGAGCGCGATCAATCCGAGAAATAGGAACAGCTGGACCAGAACCGACGTCGTACGTGCGTCCCAAACCCATCCGGTGCCCCAGGTTGGAATTCCCCAAACGATACCGCTAAACAGCGCGAAAGCCGTAAGCCACGCACCCAACCATACCGCAGAAACGATGAACACATCCGCCATCTTCATGCGCCAAACTAGATACACGAAGCCTGCGACAGCAATCGCAATGTAGATCAACTGAGACAAATGGGCTGCAGGTACATGAAGATAGATGATTCGAAAACTATCTCCTTGTAAGCGGTCTGCTGGCGTGAACCCAAGACCCCATACCGTACCGAGGAGCAGCGAAACTAATCCGATAACGTAGAGCCACTTCACCCAGTTTTTTGCACCACGATAGAAAAACGGTGGCGATCCCATTTTGTGAAAGGTGCGAGTGAGCCAGTTCATGTCAATACTCCTGACTCACGCGCAACAGTGCCGCGATAGCGAACGGTAGAAACGTGATCGATGCCACCGCAATAGCGTAAATGCCGATCAATGCGAATTCGAATGGTTCCTGACTCAGATTTCGCTGGCATGCACCAACGCCCAACAAGAGTACTGGCACATACAAAGGAAGTACCAGTAATGCAAGCAGGACTCCGTTTCTTCCAACACCGAGTGTTAGCGTGGCGCCTAATACACCAAACAGCGTGAAGACTATCGAACCTGGGATTAGAGTTAGGAACAACATCCCCCACACACTCATATCAAGATTCAACATCCATGCGCCTAGCGGTACGAGTGCCAGCAATGGGACGGAACTAAGAAACCAGCGTGCCGCTACCGACCCTTGCACGCTTATGTACAAAGACTGATTCTGAGCGATCAATTGCTCAAGTGAGCCGTCTTCATAGTCTTGCGCATATGCACTGCCGGAAGCCATCATCGTCGAAAGTAGCAAAACCACCCAAAGAACCGCGATCGCAAGTGTATTTCCGGTCGCCGATAACCCGCCTTCGACCGTGATCGAGATCAAGGACGTGACGATTACGAAGAATGCCATAGGATTGAGGCTATCTAAGGGGTGTCGCCAACCAATTCGAATCGTACGATTGAATGCGATCAAGAAGGAACTCATGGCAAGTCGAGATCGATCGTTACAGTATCAGGCAATCCAAGGGAGGTATGCGTTGCAACGACCGCCGCGCCGTTTTCAGCTCGATGAGCAGCGATCGAGTCTTTAAGCCAATCACTTGCTGAAGCATCCAGCGACGTAAGCGGCTCATCAAGTAACCAAACCTTCGCGTCGAGAACCCGCAAGCTTGCAAGTCCACAACGTCTGACTTGCCCTGCCGATAACGCTCCTACCGGTGTATTGCGGCGTGATTTGAGACCAAGTTCTGCTAATGCTTCTAAGAGGTTCAGCTCCGTGATTTCCTGATCGGCGTTTTGACTGATCCACTTCAGATTTTCGAACACTGTCATAGACGAATTCAATCCGGATTTCTGGCCGATATACGCTAAGGGATGTCCCCGACAGTCGACGGTGCCCTTGTGCGCACGACGAACACCGGCTAAGTATCTCAAGAGCGTCGTCTTACCGCTGCCGTTTGGACCGTTGATCTCAATCAACGCGCCTGGTTCAACATTTAGATCGAAATCGGTAAGCAATGGTCGCTCCCCAACTTCTACCAGAAGCCCGGATACTGTCAGTAGTGTCGAAGCACTAGTCGAGATCAATTTATCGCTGCTAGCGATCACTTTCCTGCTTGAGTTTGGCTAGAGGCAAACTCGTCGGCTGTGAGTATGTGAGTCGAATTGGTGTCTTCATCAAACACGATAAACGCTCGGCCTTTCTCTAGTGCATCAAGCACACGCGTACGCTTTTGAGCCAATGTTCCGTCCCATACTACGCTATCACGTGTAATGAATTCGTCGAGTAACGCACGCAATGCATCCGCCGACAGAAGCTTGTGCGAGACCTTCACCTAAATTACCAGTTTAACTAACGTCGCAACGTCATTCACGAGACCAGACGCTGCCGAATGGGCTCTAAATCTACAGACTCCTCGAGTCCACTGAAATCGAACAGCTCCGAGTCTCCCAAATGGGTGGGTACGACGGTTCGAATCGCCCGAGCGATATTCTCAACTCGACCTGGTTGGACGGCTTCCCACTCTTGCAACATGGACTTGATGACCTGACGTTGCAGATTTGCCTGAGATCCGCAAAGATCGCATGGGATGATCGGGTGCGCTTCTGCGATCGAATATCGCGCGATGTCTTTCTCGCGAACATAGTAAAGCGGTCGTATGACATGATGAAGACCATCGTCGGACAAGAGGCGAGGTGGCATCGCTTTCATGCGTCCTCCGTGGAACATGTTCAGGAAAAGCGTCTCTACCACGTCGTCAAGATGATGGCCTAGTGCAATCTTTGTCGCACCGAGCCGTTTCGCAGCTGAGTACAGAATCCCTCTTCTCAAGCGCGAGCAAATCGGACAGAACGTCTTTCCTTCCGGCGTCTTCTCTTTGACGATCGAATAGGTATCTTCCTCGATTGCGTGAAACTCCACCCCTTGGGTCGCCGCATACGTTGGCAGAACATCGGGTGGAAATCCTGGCTGCTTCTGATCCACATTCACGGCAAAGATCGAAAACTCGATAGGTGCATTTCGTTGCAGTGATTGAAGCACTTCCAACATGGTGTATGAGTCTTTACCACCTGAGAGGCAGACCATGACACGATCGCCCTGCCCAATCATTTGATAGTCGCCGATCGCTCGCCCAACGAGTCGACGCAGTTTCTTCCTTAGCTTGTTGCGGTCGATCTCGTGTTTACGAATTTGGGTGATTGTCGAAGACATATCGGCTATGAGCTCGATTCAATTCAACCAGCGTCGCGAAGAATCGTGACCGGCGGAAGTCGAACCAACTTCCTCGTGGAAAGGTATCCGACGCTTGCGACGATACCGCCGCCGAGGAGAAGCCCGGCGACCCAGATTTCAGGTCGTGTGGCGTAATCGAACTCCAATAGCTTCTCTTCGATTAAGTAGAGAGAAAGTTCCGCGCCGACGATCGCAACCAAACCTGCCATTAACCCTAGCAAAAGGAACTCGGCGGTGAGCGAACCCAGGATTAGTTTTTTTGTTCCGCCCATCGAACGCAGAAGCGCATGCTCTTTGATTCGACTATCGCGGCTGGCTTGGATCGAAGCCAGTAGGACAAGCGCCCCAGAGGTCAACACCAAGATCAATATCCATTCGACTGCCATCGTCACGCGATCAATCACTGACTGAACTTGCTTGATGATCGAATCCACGTCGATAACGGTCATGGTTGGATTACGCGCGATCAGCTGACTCAGCTCCGCCCGGTGTTCATCCGGAACGTAGATCATCGCACGATAGCTTGATGGTATGTCATCGAACACTTTGGGAGGAAAGACGAAAAAGAAGTTGAACTGAGCGTTCTCATTCCATTCGAGCGCCCTCATACTCGAGATTCTTACATCGAAAACCTGACCTTGAACTCGGAACGACAAGACATCGTCGATATCGAGTCCCCATGCCAATGCATAGTCACGTTCGACCGAGACCACCATCTCTTCAGTTCTAGGCGACCACCATTCGCCTTTGACGACTTCATTGTTGGCGGGTACTTCATCCGACCAAGTCAGCTGCCGACCTGACGAAAGCCGCGGACCGGGCATGTTTGGCCGAGATTGTTGATACTCTCTTACCGGTTTGCCATTAACAGCCACCACCCTTCCATCGTAGAACGCGGCAAGATCACCGTCCGACGCGTAGTTATCAATGAATTGCGCGACGTCATCGCGTTGCGCCTGCGAAATATTGAAGAGGACATGATTCGGCGTATCCACCGGCAATTGCGCTTGCCATTCTTCGACCAGCGATGAACGAACAAGGTACAAGATCATCAACAACATGATGACCAAACTGAAAACAACGATCTGACCAGTGTTCTCGACGTTTCGCCGTTGTAGACCACTAAGTGCGAGTCTCCATACACTGCCTGCTTGCATACCCAGGAGACGGCCGCCTCGCAACAACACGATCGCTGCCGTACCAAACGTGACGGTGACCGCGACGATGCCAAGTAAGAGCCAGAGCGTGAACGACCAACTCCCGCTGTACCAAATCAGGAGACCCAAGATGCCAGTGATCGCACATGTGTAGGTGACAAGCGAAGACACGCCTGCACGTCTGAAATCGCGCCGGATCACATGCAACGGCGACACGCTGATGAGATCCAAGAACGGAGGTAGCGCGAACGCGAATAGGCATATGAAGCCCGTAACGATTCCAGTCAGGATAGGTGCGATGCTCGCAGGTGGTACCTCCGAAACGTTCGAAAGCACTTGCTCCGTTAGATACCAAACCAGGCCAAAGTGAATCGCAATGCCCGCAAAAAGCCCAGCGGCGATCCCGAGCAAACCAATGAAAATCAACAGACCGAGGCAACCCCATAGGACAGCACGTGGTCGTGCGCCGAGTGTTTTCAATATGCCAACGTGATCGAAGTGGCGCCGAGCGTAGCGATTAGCACTTAAGGCGATCGCAACCCCAGCTAGTAACACCGCCATAGATCCGCCGATCAGGAAGAAGCTCTCCGCGCGTTCAAGAGCACGACCAATACGAGCGTCAGAGTCCTTTACGTTTCGCCATCGATAGCCTTCCAGATCGCTTTCAAGCGCTTGATACAAGCCACGAAACGTTGCATCGTCACCAACAAGAAGCAATCGATAGTCGATCTGACTTCCAGGTTGTATGACTTGAGTGGCTTCGATGTCTTCAGCACGCATGAGTACTCGAGGTGATAAATCGAGCATGCTGAAGCCGCGGTCCGGTTCAGCTTCAATGATTCCCGTGAGCGTGAGTGTCGCGTATCCGACCTCGACTTCGTCGCCCAGCTCTACATCCAGTATGTAAAGCAATCTAGAGTTCATCCAGATTTCGCCGGGATTCGGAATTTCTGTCGTTTCGGTCGTAGCGCCGAACGGTTCTTTAGCAACTCGCAACTTACCTCGAAGGGGATAGTTCCCTTCAACAGCTTTCACGCTAGCAAGGTGCGATTTAGTGTTATCGCTACTTGACAGCACCATCGAGTTGAACGCAACGACCGAGCTAGTTGTGACCCCTCTGTTGATTGCTTCCTGAACAAAGTGGTCAGGAATTGGTTTTCGTGAATTGATGCTGCGATCTGCGCCAAGAAATACTGACGCTTCTTTCGTCATGGCTTTCTGCAATCGATCAACCGTGAGCGTGATCGAGGAAACAGTTCCAACGGCGATTGCCAGCGCGATCAGAAGCAGATGAAGCTCTCCTGATCGCCAGTCACTAAGAATGAAGTTGAGGATGAGGCGTAGATTCATGCGATGACAGCACCTGCAGCAAGTTCCGTACTCGATTGGCAGCGTTCCGCCAAGCTCCTGTCGTGCGTTACCAGGACCAGCGTCGTTTTGTTTTCGTGATTGAGTTCGAATAGTAGATCAGCTATGTGATGACCTGTCTTTGTATCAAGGTTTCCCGTCGGCTCATCAGCGAACAACACTAACGGTTCAGAGCAGAACGCTCGAGCGATCGCGACGCGTTGCTGCTCACCACCGGAGAGCTGTCGAGGGTAATGTTTGAGTCGTTGGTCGAGACCCACGCGTTCAAGGTATCGTATCGCGTCTTCTCTAGCCGTACGTTCCCCACGTAGCTCGGCTGGCAACATCACGTTCTCTAACGCCGTCAAACTATCAATTAACTGAAATGTCTGAAATACGAATCCAACGGTGCGTGCTCGAACTTGTGCGCGTTCGTCTTCATTGAACGCGGAGATTTCGTCACCGTCGAGCCAAACGCGACCTCTAGTCGGCACATCTAACCCAGCAAGCAACCCTAATAAAGTAGTCTTACCCGACCCAGACTCCCCAACGATAGCCACGGCTTCGCCACGAGCGATCGAAATGTCAACATCTCGCAGAATGGTTAACGACGCACCTTCAAACTCCACTTCCTTCGTAAGGTCTTCCGCCCGAAGAATGGCATCGCTGTCGTTTACTGAAGTGGTCAAGTTACTCCTTGTTGGTTACTTGTGTATTAGTACGAGTTTGAGTGCAGAAACCGTTGAACTAGAAAAGCGCACCATTTTGGTACTCGGTGACAGTCTAAGCGCGGCCTACCGAATAGACACGGAATCAGGTTGGGTGTCTCTCCTACAGCAGAAATTAAACGCTGAGCGTAGCGACTGGCGAGTCGTCAATGCGAGCGTCAGCGGTCATACAACCTTGGACGGTTTGAACAGAATCGATGCTCTGCTTGATGAATTCAAGCCACAGATCATGATTTTAGAGTTGGGTGCGAACGATGGACTGAGAGGATACAAGGTAGAAGCTGTGCGAGACAACCTTGCGGATCTCATCGAACGTGCTCATGCTCAAGGTGCTTTCGTGATACTCGCAGGGATGCAGCTACCCCCAAACTACGGACCAAAATACACGGATCCCTTTCAGGAGATGTATCGAGAGCTTTCAAAGACGATGAACACTGGTCTCATTCCGTTCCTTTTGGATGGCGTGGCAGGGGTCGAAGAAGAAGAATTGATGCAAGACGACGGCCTACATCCAACAGCCGAGGGGCAACTCGGACTACTCGCAAACGTGTGGCCGGTCCTGCTCAAACACTTGAATGAAGTCAGCGCGATTACTGATTAAGACTGAGACGCACCAACATGGCGTTTGCCACGGTCGTTTGCCAGCGATTCCTGCTTCGCACGTTCGGTGAACTGAGCCTTCTGTTGCTCACTCGTCTCATGAAAACAATAAGGACAACTCACGCTCTTAACGTACAGCTCTGATTGCTTGTCCGACTCACTGATAGGTCTGCGACAGGCATGGCATTGATCGTAGCTACCCTGAGCAAGATCGGCGTTCACCGAGACACGTTGATCAAAAACGAAACACTCGCCGCGCCACCGGTTCTCACTTGGATCAATGGTTTCTAAATAACCGAGTATTCCTCCGTCTAGTTGATAGACGTGCTCACTTCCTCCTTCCAACAGGGCATTTGAAGCTTTTTCACAGCGAATCCCACCCGTGCAGTACATCGCAATCGTCGATTTTTTATATTGGTTGAGAAGGTCTGTTACTCGATTCTCAAAGTCGCTGAAACGATTAACCCCTATCGGTATCGCGCCTTCGAATGCTCCTGCCTCGATTTCATAGTCGTTGCGGATATCGAGTACTAATACATCAGGATCAGCCAACAACTCGTTCCAATCGTCAGCTGAAACGTGGATGCCTACTGGATTCGAAGGTGTCATTGATTTACCGAACTGAATGATCTCGTCGCGTACCTTTACCTTCAATCGATAGAAGACGGGATTGTTCGGCTTTGCTGTTGAGTACTTCGCGCGCAACGCTGGAAAATCGAGTTCGACTCTGACAGCTTTGACGGCTTGCTCCAACACATCAATCTGATGATGCGCTAAGGTCGCGTTCACGCCTTCCTCGGCGATCAATGCAGTCCCTACCAGATCTAGTTGTTCAAACTGATCCCTTATTCTGGATCCTAGATCCTCGGGATCTTGAACAGTAATGAACTGGTAGAACGAAACGACGTTCATATGAGATTCAATTCGCCTTCGAACCGCCTAGACATGGTGGCGACATAGGCGCTTTCCCAAATCGACTCTCCCAATTCGCTTCTGTGTAAGCATGGATTGCAAGAGCGTGCACGGGTCCTGAGAGCTCCTCCGCAAGCATCTCATTAATCATTCGGTGTCGATCCAACAGGCGCATCCCTTCGAAACGAGTACACACAATCGTTACTTTGAAATGCGATTCAGAACCCGGTGCGACGTTGTGGTTGCCACTTTCGTTAACGACCTCAAGATGCAATGGGTCTAACGAAGTGAGTTTTGTTTCAATAGTCTCTTGGATTTTCATCAATTAACCTCTGCCAACACGACCGTGATGTTGTCGGTACTACCGTGATCTCCCGCAGCGTCGATCAACTTATCTAGTAGAAGATTAATGTTCGCACGATGATCGTGCATGATGGTCGACAATGCGTCATTGTTAACGAAACCAGATAAACCGTCACTGCAAAGCATGAAAAGATCTTTCGGCTCTACTTCGAATTCGGTAATGGTCGGTTTGACGACCTGACTTGGACCAATACACTGCATGACGCGGCTGTCTGCAGGCGAACTTTCTGCTTCCTCTTCCGTGATTTCACCTCGATCGAGTCGTTCATTAGTAAGGTTGTGATCCCTTGTCATCTGAGTGAATTCTCCGTCTCTCAGACGGTACGCTCGCGAATCACCAGCATGACAGATAAATCCTGATTCTGCGATTACCTGGAGCATAACGAGCGTCGCCCCCATTGCGCGCACATCAGGCAATTGACGCGCCCGTGCATGAATTTCACGGTTTGCTTGCTTAACAATATCTTCGAGTGTCTCGCGGTCCATATTTTCGGCACCGAGATCGCGGATGCGTTGCGTTACTTCGTCGGCTGTCATCCGCGCGGCTATATGCCCAGCGTCTAATCCGCCCATCCCGTCGGCGACCCCACATAGCTGCATCTCGGGACGTGTCCAATAGACGTCCTCGTTACGAGAACGGACGCGGCCTTTCCAAGTCTTGCCAATGAGAATCAATCGCGAGATACTCGTTGCAGAGACCTGTATCTACTACTCATCTCGATGGCTGTCTCAGTTTTCGTCACAATCCTTCCGAATCGTGCTTAATCTAGTGCATATTTTTGCGATTCTACGTTCACATTGAAGCATGTCTTTGCTCGTTGCAGATCATCAGGAATTTGAAAACACTGCGGTTTTTTACTCGACTTGCGCGGTACCGACTCAAGGTCGCGTATATCGCCCAACCCATATAACGCAAGCGGCTAATTGAAAGACTATGCCCGGCTAATTGAAAGATTGAGACCGAACCTTTAGAGTATTCATGAATATCCGTTTCTAGATTTCTTGTCATGAACGGGAGTTAGGTCTTTTCGTTACGGCTTCGACACCAATCTTGACGTTCGGCCAATTGAAAGAATGTGCACGGCTAATTGAAAGTAGGCCTACATCCGAGACCGTCACGCTCGGGAAGCACGAACGGGTTCGAGGCCATTCAGGTTACGTTTTCGACTTCTCAGATGACAACGCGTGATTAACAGCCAGTATTGCTCGATGATGAACACATCGCATTGGCGCTAATTAGCTGAAACTCAGTTTATGCGACTGTCTCCTCATCCCGAAGGATCGTGACGCAGTTATCTCGGAACCTCAATATAGCCTTCATTGATGCGAATTGGTAGCGGCAAATCTATAATCCAAGTCACGATTTTTCGGCGAATATGAGTACGTTCCGCTCAGATGTTAAGCGTTATTTCTCCATCAAAAAACCTAGACTTCAAGACGCGTGTCACGTCACGCAAGAAGTCCGATCCGATGTTTCTCGACGAGGCGGCATCGTTGGTGAACACGATGCGTCAAATGAATGCTCGAGACATCAAATCCCTGATGAACATCAACGACGATCTCGCTCAATTGAACGAGGAACGCTTTCAAAGCTGGGATACCGACTTTCGAGGAACAAAGCCGGCGATTCTCGCGTTTAGGGGCGATGTTTACCTGGGGCTCGACGCTCCTACGCTATCAGAACGAGATTTGACATCTGCACAACGACGTGTCCGCATCCTATCGGGTCTTTATGGCGTGTTACGCCCGATGGACAGAATCCACCCATATCGACTGGAGATGGGACTTTCAGTGAAATCGAATGGCTTCGATAACCTATATCAGTTTTGGGGCGCTCGCATCGCTGACAGTCTTAATGACGAGTTAAGGCAGCATCGCAATCCGATTCTCGTCAATCTTGCGTCAGACGAGTACTTCAAGGTAATCGACACTTCGCGTATTAAGTTCCCGATCGTGCAGTGTCAGTTTCTAGATAAGTTCCGCGACAACTATCGCTTCATGAGCTACTACGGGAAACGTGCTCGAGGATTAATGGCTCGACACATCGTTACCGAGAAGATCGACAATCTTGCGGGACTGAAACGCTTCACGTCCAATGGTTATCGCTTCGATAAGGATCGTTCAAGCAAGGCTAAACTCGTGTTTACGCGGGACGAGCCACAGCCAGCTCAGTCTTAAGACTTCGACCTACCCTACATTCGCCGAAATCAGGAATCGACGCGGGCACGCCGGGTCTCCGTCGCATTCATAGGCACGTACGTGGAAGTATCCACAGTATTTCGATAGTCCTTTCGCCATCAAAACCAAGAAGGTCGACTTAGCTCGGCGGTACACGAAGTCTGATCGCTCATTACGTCAAGAGTATCGACGTATTTCCGTCAGCGACCCTACAACTCCGAAGATTCACTCGCGACCACTTGGCAGTCAAAGTCACTAAATACAACACTTTCTTCCCGAGCGATGCGCTTGACCACAAGCGCTCTGCCGTGTGCGCTGAACGTCATCGATTTGATCAACTTGGCTCCGGTTACAGAGTCCGCGACAAAAGCTACGTGCTGTTCAAAGTTCCGCAGCTTGACGCTCGGCATAGGTGACGCCGGCTCATCCAGCGAAATCACATATTCAAGTGGACGCATGCCATCCCTAGCGACGGTCAGGCGACCGCTCAGTTTCTCCTCCATAGCACTTGGAAACTCGCCACTCATCTTCGGTTTGAAATCGAACTCAATGGTTTCCGCGGCATCCTGGCTAGTTTGTACGACGTCGGACATCGTACTTTTGAAGAATTCAAGGTCGGATGGGGCGTTCCTGCGACGGACTCGTTCGTCCTCCTCTTTCATATAGTCGTCAAGCTCACTCTCTGATGGCTCCGTCCCATCGACAGACACAAGCCGCCAGCTTGAATCTGGCGAGTAGTGTTCGACTTGAACACCAGAATCTTCTGACGAATAAGTCCTCGTGTACGCACATGCGATGTCGTCTTGAGAAATTGACTCTAGAAACTTAGCATACAGCGGATCGAGCTCTTCGGCATCGGCGAGTATCGGTGTCATTGATAAAAACACTGCCAACGACAGTACCAAAAAACGTCCATTAATTACGGTAACTCGATCCAAAACAAATCCTTACATCTAGAAGTGTTAATTTCGAGCAAAAACTGAACGCAGCCTTGCGAACCGTTCTCCAATCTCCGATTCGTTCTAGTGCGCTCTCGCCGCGACTCGTCAATTGTCTCAATGACCCATTCGACATGAGACTAGCCGCATCGTTGCTTTGAGTCCTTCATCGCGTTTTTAACAGGCTGTGAATTTGAGGCGACTGATGTAGCAACGTAATGCATGCCTATTTACAAAGAGCGTCGTCCCGGAAGACGCAACTAACCCGAAGAGCCAATCATTAGCAAGTGCTACGCCACGTTCGAGTCCGAGGGGAACAAATCGTGGAATTGCGCTTTACGTAACTTAACGGAACCAGCTATACCGCGACGCCGCCGTGTTCTCGCCATATTTAGTAGCTCTACGAAGAATGCGAATGCCATGGACGCATAGATCAGTCCTTTTGGTACGTGGATTCCCGTCGATTCCACAATGAGCGCAAATCCAATCAGAACGAGGAACGCAAGCGCTAGTACTTTGATCGAAGGATGGTTTTCGACGAACCTGCTAATGGCTCCTGCCGTGAACATCATCACAATCACTGCGGTCACGATCGCTGCGATCATGACCACGACTTCGTCGACCAACCCGACTGCCGTAATGACCGAATCCAACGAAAACACCATATCAATAAGTGCGATCTGAGCTAGCACCCACCCAAACGTCGCGGTCTTGCGGTTGCTCTCGTGTTCCTCAGCCACGCCCAACGAATTGTGAATTTCCAACGTTGCCTTAAAGACCAGGAATGCGCCTCCAAAGAAGAGGATCAGATCCCGTCCGGAAATCCCATGTTCAAAGATATGGAATAAATCCGCAGTAAGCCCAATGATCCAGCTCAAAGTCAATAGCAACAGAATGCGCATAACCATCGCTAAACCCAGACCGATGGTTCGCGCACTTCGCCGCTGATTCGCCGGTAGCTGGTTTGTTGTTATCGAGATAAAGACGATGTTGTCCACGCCTAATACGATTTCTATCGCCGTCAGCGTGACAAACGCTGCCACTATTTCATACGTAAATGCGAATTCCATGAACAACACCCTCCACGAGCTGGTCTAACTAAACACGGTCCTATCACCCCGTTTTTATAATCCCGATTCGCGCGCAACCTCGCTAAATTGACCCAAATGGCAACCTCCGAATCTCTAGAAGCCGCGGTATTTCGGCGACTACTCGACCACTTAGATGAGCATAAAGAGGTCCAGAATATCGAGCTGATGAATCTCGCGGGATTCTGCCGAAACTGCCTCGCCAAGTGGTATGTAGCCGCCGCCGAAGAGGCGGGAGAGAATCTTGACTACGAGGCTGCACGTGAACGCGTCTACGGTATGCCATACGCCGAATGGAAAGAGAAGTTTCAACTCGAGGCAACACCGGAGCAACTCGCAAAAATGCAACAACACTCGGATCATCACTGACTCCGGCTCCGGCACATGACAGAATCCAATCAGACTGACGGTCGCGTCAGTCGACTGACACGGTTTTGGCGAGAGTGGCGAGGTTTCGTCTACTTCGTCATCGCAATGATCCTGTTTCGCTCGGTCATCGCGGACTGGAATCAGGTACCTTCTGGCAGCATGGAACCCAACATCATGGTTGGGGACCGAATCGTTGTCGACAAGATCAGCTACGACTTACGTGTCCCGTTCACGCTTACGCGTATTCATCAATGGAGTGATCCTGAGCGTGGCGACGTAATCACGTTTCCCAATCCGCGTGATGACGAGGTCTATGTCAAGCGTCTGATCGCCGTACCCGGCGACGTCGTCGAAATGAGGAACAATCGCCTAATCATCAACGGCGAGAGAGGCACCTATCGGCAAGTCGAGGGAGACCTTGCGAATCAACTGTCGTCACAACTCCATCAACGAAGCCTGAGGACCCATCGGCTACTTGAGGAAACCGTGCTTGGCAGCACCAGAATCATCATGGAGTCACGACGGCGCGGCAATCCAATGACTCGCTCATTCGGTCCCATTGAAGTACCCGCGGACTCGTTCTTTGTTATGGGCGACAATCGTGATAACAGCAAGGATTCGAGGGAGTTCGGCTTTCTTGAACGTGACCGCATACTAGGTCGCGCTTACGCTATCGCGTTCTCAGTGGACACAAGTAAGTACTACATGCCGCGACCGAGTCGGTTCTTTACTGACCTAGAGTGATACCTTTCGCTTCAGAATCGGTAACATTTTGATGACGGCAGCGGTCTAAACTGCCGCAGAGTTAAATGATTAGGACGTTTCTTTGCCTCACTTAATCCGAATACTGGCCGGAATTTGCATTCTCTCAGTCACCAGCACACTGGTTGCAGAGAGTGAAGCAACATTTCTACCCACGCTTGAGCCGTTAACTGTCCATCCACGAGCCGCTCGTTTCATAGTTGACCAGGTAAGGAGCAACCACCTAATTCGAAACGCGCCGTTGAACGACGACGCTTCTTCACAAATATTCGATCGTTATCTGGAAGTTCTCGACCGCCGCAAGCAGTTTTATCTCGCCGGTGATATCGAAGAGTTCGAGACGTTTAGGTACGAATTCGACGATGCACTCAAGCGAGGCCGTCTCGAACTTGCGTTCAAGATGATCAACCGACTGCAATCACGTCGTGACGCCCGCTACGAATGGATTCTCAAGCGACTTGAGCCCGGTATAGCTTCTTTCGACCTGGCATCCAGCGTGCAACTGCCGTTGGATCCTGATGATCTTGCATGGCCGAAGGATGAAGCCGACGCGGACCTACGCTGGGAGCACAATCTAACTGACGCCATCATCCATATGCGACTCAATAAGCGTGAGCCGGATGAGATACTCGATCTACTCACGAAGCGTTACACCAATCGTCGCAATCAGAACCGTCAGTTCACATCCGAGGAAGCGTTCGCAGACTACATCAATTCGTTCACTTACATCTACGACCCCCACACGGTTTATTTCTCGCCACGGGACGCCGAGGACTTTCACATGTCCATGCGCATGTCCCTTGAGGGTATCGGTGCGCTACTTGGTACAGAAGACGAATATGTCAAAGTAATAAGCCTCGTAAAAGGCGGACCTGCCGAACTGGATGGCGAACTCAACGCAGCGGATCGAATCGTCGCAGTTGGTCAAGATCCCGATGGTCCCATGATTGACGTAGTCGGACGACGAATTCAAGATGTGGTCGATCTAATCCGTGGTCCAAGAGGGACTGTCGTCAGATTGGAGGTTTTAGAACCCGTGAGTTCTGGAGGTGCGTCCAAGATCATCGCCATTACTCGCGACAAGGTGAAGCTCGAAGAAACGGCTGCAAAGAAGAAAGTGTTTTCGCTCGAATATGACGGAATCGAACGCAAGATTGGCGTCATCGAGTTACCCAAGATGTATGCCGATCTCGCCGGAGAACAACGCGGTGAGGAAGACTATCGCAGCGCAACTAGAGACGTCGAAAAGTTGATCGGCGAGCTCAAAGAAGAGAACATCGACGGCTTGGTCTTGGATCTCCGTAACAACGGTGGTGGTTCGCTTCCCGAAGCCCACAAACTCGTCGGTTTATTTATCGAAACAGGACCTACGGTGCTCGTCAAAGGTCTTGGTCGCCGTCAACAAGCGATGAAAGATGAAGATCCGAACATTGCCTACGACGGTCCATTAGCAGTCTTGGTCAACCGGAGTTCCGCATCCGCGTCCGAAATATTCGCCGGTGCCATTCAAGATTACGGTCGAGGATTGGTACTCGGTACACGGACGTACGGCAAAGGGTCAATTCAATCGATCCTCTCGTTGAACCATGGTCAACTAAAGATCACACAAGGCAAGTACTACCGCATAACAGGGAAAACCACGCAGCATAGTGGTGTTAAACCCGACATTGAATTTCCTGAACTCATCGATTCAGAGGCCGTGGGAGAAAGTTCGTACCAGAACGCTCTCGAACTTGACATCATCGAACCTGCGGAGTACGAAGTACTAGCGGATATCGATAGCGTGATCACTACCTTGACCCAAAAACACGAGGAGCGGACGAAAGACGATCCTCATTTCGATTACTACCGACGCTTTGCAGAACGTATAGATTTCAATCGAAGCATCACGCACGTATCTCTCAACGAAGATGAACGACGGGCACGTCGAGCCGAGAGTGCGGCTTGGCGCCTCAAGACAGAGAATGACTACCTGAGAGCGCTAGGCGAGGAACCTGCGCCAACCATCGAGGAGCTAGACACCATCATGGGTGAGCTGCCAAGAAAGCGCGCCGAGGAAGTCGATGGCATGGTTGAAGAGTCAGGCCGAATTCTCCTGGACTACATCAACATCAGTCCAACGTTAGCTTATCGTGAGAGTACTACCGCAGCCGCGTTAGAGAACTAATGGGCAAATTCGAGTGCGCGAGAATCGATGGTCTCGCGCAATTTCTCCTTAAAGGTCGCGAGTGGCATCGTAGTCTGTTCGCGCACACCGTAGCGTCGTAACGTAACTTCGTTTGCCGCGGCTTCACGCTCACCGACTATCAGCAGGTTTGGAATCTTCCGGGTCGTACCTTCACGGATTTTTTTCGACACCGTATCACTGCTTGAACCTAGTTCCGCGCGGACAAATTCCGAGCGAAGTTCATTAATGATCCTTTGGGCATACTCATCGAATTGTTCTGATACGGTAAGCACTTGAACCTGCACTGGTGCAAGCCAAGTCGGAAAGGCTCCACCAAAGTGTTCGATCAAGAAAGCCACGAAACGTTCGTGGGTCGAAAACGGTGCGCGATGAATGCAATACGGAACATGCTCTTCGCCATCAGGACCGATGTACTTCAAATCCAGCCGCTTCGGAATGGCAAAATCGAGCTGGACCGTACTCAACGACTCTTCCCGTCCGGTCACAGTCGGGAATTGCACATCAATCTTGGGTCCGTAAAACGCCGCTTCACCTTTCGCTTCGACGTAGTCTAGCTCGAGTTCATTTAGGATATTTCGCAGAACATCCTGCGACGATTCCCAAGCCTCAGGTTCGTCGACATATTTGTTTTTGCCCTGCGGGTCTTCCGGATCCCAGCAGCTAAGACGTAGCGTGTAATTCTTCAGTCCGAGGATGGAATACGCACGGTCGTACAGTGCGATCACGTTTCGAAACTCTTCGGCGATTTGATCTTCCGTGCAGTAAATATGTGCGTCGTTCATGCACATACCTCTAACCCGTAGTAGACCACCAACGGCACCGGAATCCTCGAAGCGGTAGACGTGGCCGTACTCGGCGAGGCGTACAGGCAGTTCGCGATAGCTTCGAAGCGACGAGTCGAAAATCTTGTGGTGATGCGGACAGTTCATCGGTTTGAGCACGTAGGCTTCCTTTACGGATTCACCATGTTCCGTCTGCTCAAGCACTTCGATCGGCGGATACATATCGTCCGCGTAATACGGCAGATGACCCGTCCGATAGAAAAGGTCTTGCTTTGCGATGTGCGGCGTCGCAACGCGTTGATAGCCGTCCATGAACTCCAACTCACGCGCGAGTTTTTCAAGCTCGTCTCGAATGATGGTGCCATTAGGAAGCCACAATGGTAAGCCACGACCGATTTCGTTATCGATCGCGTAAATGCCAAGTTCTCGTCCTAGTTTCTTGTGATCTCTCTCCTGAGCGAGTTCGTATGCCTCGACGTGTGCATCCAAGGTGGCTTTATCCTCGAATGCCCATGCATAGATACGGGTCATCATCGTATTGCGTGAATCTCCACGCCAATACGCACCTGCGACACTTCTTATCTTGAAAGCGTCCCGCGGGATGTCCTTGGCAGTGTCAACATGCGGACCTTCGCACATGTCCAAGAACGGGCCGTTGCGGTAAAACGAAAGCGACTCGAGCCCGTTTTTCTCGCATAGTTCCTCGGCATATTCCCGCTTGTAAGGCTCTCCCATTTCATCGATGCGCATTAGTGCTTCCGATTTCGGGAGTTCCTCTTGATAAAACCGCTGCCCCTTCTTCAGAATTCGACGCATACGTCGTTCTAGATCCGGAAAGTCAGCTTCCGTGATCGGTTCCGGCAGGACGAAGTCGTAATAGAAGCCATCCTGGATAGGAGGTCCGAACCCAAGTGTCGCACCTTCACGCAATTCAAGTACAGCTTGCGCGAGCACATGCGCCAAACTATGACGGATGCGATACAGCTCATCGCCGCCTGAGACGTCGATTTCGCCAGAGTGTTCGAAAGGCACGGGTCCGCTCCTAAAGCAGTTTCGCGGTCAAGCCGCCTCACCAGTGATGTTGTTTAGTACGTATTGCAAGATGCCGCCACACTTGAAATACTCAATTTCGTTGTCCGTATCTAGGCAACTGAGCACACGATGTGCGTCGGTCATGCCATCAGCACGCGTGATCATCATTTTCAGTTCTTGTCGTGGGGTAATCTCCGTCTGCCCATCCGCGAAACCGATGGAGACCAATTCCGAACCATCGAGTTTTAATTCCTGACGTGACTCATCGTCCATGAATAGCAAAGGTAATACACCCATACCGACCAGATTTGACCGGTGAATGCGTTCGAAACTCTCCGCAATCACAGCTTTTACACCGAGTAAGCGCGTACCTTTGGCCGCCCAATCACGGCTTGAACCGGTGCCATACTCCTTCCCGGCAAAGACGACCAACGGCGTGTCTTCGCGTTCGTAACGATTGGCGGCGTCATAGATCGAAACTTGCTCACCCGTCGGGGCATGTTTCGTATACCCCCCTTCAACATCCGAGAGCATCTCGTTGCGGATGCGAATGTTTGCAAACGTGCCTCGCATCATGACTTCATGATTCCCTCTACGAGACCCGTATGAGTTGAAATCAAGAACTTGCACGCCATTTTGTTGGAGGTACTCACCCGCAGGACTAGCCGGTTGTATCGCGCCGGCCGGTGAAATGTGATCCGTCGTCACTGAATCACCAAGGATTGCCAGAACACGGGCTTGGTCGATGATGACCGATTGATCTAAGTCACCGCCGACCGAGAAGAACGGAGGTTGCTTGATGTACGTGGACTCTTCCCAGCCGTAGGTACTGGACTCGTCAACCGAGATTTCGCGCCAGGCTTCCGGTCCCGTGAAAACGTCACTATATTGACGCGAGAACATGGATGCGGTCACGCGACCAACAACCGCGTCCACCTCTTCTGAACTAGGCCAAATGTCTCGAAGGAAGACGTCGGTGCCGTCACTGTCCTGACCGAGCGGCTCAGTCGTCAGGTCAATTCTTGTCGTTCCTGCGATCGCGAATGCGACGACCAAAGGTGGTGATGCCAGCCAATTTGCTCGGACTTCCTGATGTACCCGACCTTCAAAATTTCGATTTCCGGATAATACTGCCGATACGGTTAGATCGCCCTCAGCGATCGCTTTTGAAATTGCTTCCGGAAGAGGACCGGAATTGCCGATGCACGTTGTACAACCATATCCGACTAAATTGAAACCGACTTGATCCAAAGCCGACTGCAATCCGGTCTCCTCAAGATATTCGGTTACGACCTTGGATCCCGGCGCCAACGACGTCTTAACCCATGGCTTGACCCGTAAACCCTTGTCGAGGGCATTTTTCGCCACCAAACCTGCTGCAAGCATCACTGCAGGATTTGACGTATTCGTGCACGATGTAATCGCGGCAATAACGACGTCGCCATTTTTCAGCGAATAGTTTCCGCCTTCAACTGAAATAGCACCTTCGTTGGAATGGGGGTGACCCGAACTAGCTGCCACGTCGAACGCTTCTCGAATTCCAGCAAGAGAAACGCGATCTTGTGGCCGTTTCGGTCCAGCGAGCGAAGGCTCGACTTCTGATAGATCAAGATGCAACAGCTCTGAGAATTCGGGTTCATTGCTTTCGTCGAGCCACATTCCCTGTTGTTTCGCGTACGCTTCTACGAGCGCGATAGTTTCGGCAGCTCGAGACGAAAGTTCCAAATACTTGATGGTCTCCTGATCGACAGGGAAGAAACCACAGGTCGCACCATATTCCGGCGCCATGTTTGCAATCGTCGCTCGGTCAGCTAATGAAAGATGCTTCACCGAAGGTCCAAAGAACTCGACGAATTTACCAACTACCCCGTGCGCACGTAGCAACTCAACGACTCGTAGTACCAAATCAGTCGCCGTTACGCCTTCTGCCAGCTCTCCGGTCAGCCGTACACCGACCACTTTAGGAACGAGCATCGAAATGGGTTGACCCAACATCGCCGCTTCGGCTTCGATGCCGCCGACACCCCAACCGAGCACACCCAGTCCATTTACCATGGTCGTGTGACTGTCGGTGCCGACTAATGTGTCGGGATATGCGATTGTCTTACCGTTTTCCTCTCTCGACCAGACCACTTTTGCCAAATACTCAAGATTGACCTGGTGACAGATTCCGGTGCCCGGAGGCACAACCCGGAAGTTATCGAACGCATGTTGCCCCCATCGGAGGAACCGATATCTCTCACCATTCCGCCCCATTTCTGCTTCAACATTTGCTGCGAACGCGCCGGACGAACCAAAATGATCGACCATAACAGAGTGATCGATTACTAGGTCTACTGGAGTTAGCGGGTTGATTAATGCGGGATCGGCACCAGCCGCGACCGTTGCTCCTCGCATAGCCGCCAAATCGGCAACCGCAGGTACGCCCGTGAAGTCCTGCATGAGAACTCGCGCGGGTCGATAGGCGATTTCAGCCGATTCAGCATCGCGTACGTTCCATCTGCCAAGATTCACGATATCACTCTGCTTGACAGAGTTTGAATCCTCGAATCGAAGTAGATTCTCAAATAGCACTTTGAGCGAAATCGGCGTCTTTGTTACGTCACCAGCGCCATTCTGCGCCGCGAGATTTAAGTCAAAATACTCGTACTCGTGGTCACCTACGAAGAGGGTTGAACGGCATCTAAAAGAGTCAACACTCACGCGTCTTTCCTTGATTCTCGTGGGTTCGTGCAACTACCACCATCCAATTGAAACGGTAGAGCACGGGAGCGGAAGCGCGCGAATTGTAAGAACTTCACGGTCCGTACACACTGAGCCGATGGTTCTGCGCTCCCTACTAGACTCACCTTACGTGGCGAAGCTCCCAGAAGGAGGAAATACTCGACAACTGGTTCCATTCATCGACTCTCTTGATCATATCTAAAAACACGTCTGTGCAATCGACGATTACGTCTTAAGCCCGTGGGAGCTGTGAAACTGAGCGTCAGAATTTCGCTCAATTGGTTTTGCGAGTTATAAGCGTCTGCAGCCTACACTACCCGATCGGTGAGCGCGATACAGAGTACAGAATTCGTTGTATAGTTGACTGTCGCTCTCTGTACATTCAGGTTTATACTTGGGACGCATTTAGTGGGATTGGTCGTTGTGTCCAGCTATTTTCTGTGCGAATTAATGTACTCAGATTGTGAGTTTTTGTGGAACATCGGCACTTAACACATAGCGATTACAGTCTCCCCGCGATTGATGACATCATTTCTAGAGGGGGGTGGTCAGACTGGATTGACCTGCAACAGCAGTGCGTACATAACCCTTCCTTATACGAAAAGATTAGAAAGGTTTGTGAAGCACATATCGCAGACCCCTATGCGCAACGCTACCATTTTTGGTGGAAGAATGTCCAGTGAACTACCCTCTTGGGAAAAACTCCTTTCCTCAGCCGCAAGATTGCAGAGGATTGTTCCAGACGCCGTAATGGTAGGTGGGTCGGCTGCGGCCGTACACGCGTCACATCGCTTCTCGTCCGATCATGATCATGTCGTGGCGGATTTACGTGAAAGATTCGATGAAATATTGACATCGTTGGAGTCAATCGCAGGATGGAAGACTGCGAGAGTTCGCCGACCGGTATTAATTCTCGGTAGTCTTGATGGGATTGAAACCGGCATTAGACAGTTGATTCGAAGCGAACCATTGGAAATTGAGTATCTTGATGTTGACGGCACACAGTTAGCCGTCCCCACAAGAGACGAGATTCTGCGGATTAAAGGTGTTCTGATCTTAAGGCGAAACGCCACACGGGATTACGTTGATTTTGTCGCTTTAGCGGAGAGTCTCGGCATCGAAAACGTAAAACTCGCACTTTCGCGCTTTGACGAGCTTTACCCGCAAGAAAGTGGTCAATCGGCTCTGCAGCAACTCTACGCTCAATTAGCTCATCCAATGCCATTCGATCTTGAAGGGCATGACCTAAGTTTGTATAAAGGATTAATTACTCGCTGGTCAGACTGGTCAGTCGTTAGTGAGGAATGCGGAAAGATTGCTGTTGAGTGTTTTCGATCAATATCGTCTGACTCAGGACACTGATCTCCCCTACAATACAAAATATCCTCGATTTCTCTCTCAATCTACATATCTTCTCAGAGATTTGAATCAACGCGAACCTCGTCAAGTGGAGCGTGATCTATCTTTCTGACTCTCTGCTTAATTTCGCTCTAGCGTCTCCCATAGGTGTCGACGTGTTCGGGTTTGACGAATCGCTCGTCGAGTAAGATCGTACATTACCACGATGCGGTTCACACATTGAGGTGCAATGAACTCTATTTCAAATACACATATTTTATATGTAACACCGCCGATCTTCACAATGTAGTGAGTAATTTATTGATGATTTAGTAATAAAAAATCTACGTTTAATATATACAACTTCTTGAGTTCACTAGATCCTTTTCATGACAAGATTGATCGTATATATTGTGATAGGGGTAATCCTTTGTGGAATATCAAGTGCGAATGGACCCGTTGATTGCCCTGATTGGCGAACGATATACAGTACACTCTATAAATTCGATCGATTTTCTTGGCAACCCCTCAAAGAGTTACGCTCGTTCGTGCAGCCCTGTACTGAACACGAGAACTTTCGGAGCGTAGCTATCTATCTCGGAACTTTCGAAGGCAAAGTTGGCAACCACAGCTCTAGCTTAAGGTGGTTCGATCAAGCCGATACCGAGTATGTGTCTACTGCAAAGCCTCTTAACGAATTTACCGTTGTTGAAGCCATACCATATATTATCGATCGCTCTAAGAACCACCAGATTGTCATCACCAACGAACGACATCACGTGTCCACAGATCGACTGCTACCTCTATCTCTCCTTGCACCGCTGTATGAGCAAGGATTCAGATACCTTGCTGTAGAAACTCTTGCTGCAGATCATTCAATCAATGAGCTCGGATATCCAACTGTATATGATGGATACTACTCGAACGATGTCGTATATGCTCAGTTACTTCGTTCCGCTCGGGACATGGGTTATAAGATCGTTGCATACGAAATAGAAGATGACCAAAAAGCTCCAGAAGACCCGAAAAATCCAATAAACAGATACGATGAGCGAGATAGCTGGCAAGCAAAGAACATTATCTCACGAACGTTTGACGCAGATCCGGAGGCGAAAGTACTCATCCATTGCGGCTACGGGCACGTGAGCGAAGGTATGCTGACTCGCTCGACACCGATGGCACGCTTCCTTAAAGACTATACGGGCTTAGATCCTCTAACTATAGGTCAAACACATTTCAGTGAACGATATGAAACCGAAAGAGAGCATCCGTGGCGAAGACAAGCAGCGAGTCTAGGGCTTCTAGGCGATACTCCTAGAGTCTTGATGAATCCTCAAGGTAATCTAATTCGAGACCTGAAGAGCATCGATATTGAAGTAATCGGCTTGCAGACACGCTACAAGCATGGAAGACCAATCTGGATGAGCATGGGTGGCATCAGGCAACCCATATCTATTGATACACCCAAGTGCGTCAATCGATCTTGTGTTATTGAGGCATTCGACCCGGAAGAAGATGAATACGCGATTCCCTACGACCGACTAGAGGTTGATCACAGTACTACCGCTGTGCTCTATGTTCCTCCCTGGACACCATTAAATATTCGAATAATGGATTTAGATGCTAATGTTCTCGGTCTACGGTCCGTAAGCGCAGACTAGCGAGCGTCCCAACACCGATTCCTCGCAAAGCAAATTAATATTCTTCTCTATTGGCTGCGAGTATGTAATTCCGTCTCGCATTATCTAACAATATTCGATCGTAGCGGAGGAAGCACAGGCTCAAGTTCAATTGCGATTACGCGCTAAGTCGCTCAAAGCTTGTCGATTTGGGTATAAGCTTCTCCATGTTGCAATCTCCGTGCTGACGAACACTAGCCATAAGCAAGGCATCTCATTTTGACTGAAGTATCGACAAAAGCCTCATTCGAGCAGGAACATTTCCGCCTCGTCAGTGGATACAACGATATTTTCGTGGGTATTGCATGCATTCTCACCTTCGTTTCCATGAATACGCTCATTTCAGAGCAGTATCTGGATCACATCCTTGTACTAAGCGCCGCATTCGGACTGGCGTGGTACTTTGCGCGACGACAAAGAATGAGATTTACCGGTATCGTCATATCAAGTGCCGTCGCAATATCGGGCATACTGCTAGGGTTTGAGTTTTTCAATTACGGTTCAGTTCTAGATGTTCCGCCCCCTTCGCGAGAACTTGGTGTAGCCGTAATTCACTTACCCGTAGTGCTACCACTCGTCGTTCCTCTGATCGTTTCAGCGCTACTTTCGATCGGGTTTTGGCGATTTGCTCGTGTGCCGCTAGCACACGCTCTAGGCATTCTCGCGATTCTATTGACGATTCTCGCAATAGTTGTCGGAACTCATTTACCGCCACCACCAATAGCAGAGAACTTTAATGAGTTCGAACCAGTTACCATCACTGATCCGCGAACTCAACTAGAAATACTCCGCGGACTTTCTGTATTAGCTACCATGTTTATTTGCGGTTGCCTCGTGGAGGCCTACGCAATTTGGTGGGATGTACGTGACCCTCAACGAAAATCCGTTGACACGGATGTCGCGTTCTGGACTCACATTGTTGCCGCTCCATTTATCGTTCAACCGCTTTATTGGTGGATTGAGGATCTAGCGTGGAATCCGACGAGTGAAGTGATTCTTGGATTCTTGTTGTTCTTGGTATTGCTGGTTTTCGCCTTAGTGATCAACCGCCGTGCGCTACTGATCGGAGCGATGGTATGGGTACTCGCAGCACTCTTTACGATCGCAGATATGGCAGTAGCAGGTCTTACGATGGGTGTGATGTTGCTACTAATCGCCGCAGCATGGAACAAAACGAGGCAATTGATCGAACCGATCATGCCTGAATTCCTTCAAAGACTCTTCCCAACACTTGTCGCAGAACCTTGAGTTCTGGCTCACAAGACCGCGCAACTGAGTTTTACGCGTGTAAAGAGCGGAATATTTGCGGTTCAATCTAGTCCCAATCCCGCTACAAATTCCTAAAGCGGATCGCAATTCTCAAGCCAAGACATACCAAGTCGATTAGATTCGACGGGAGTCTCTTTAGCAAGTCTTCGATCTACGCGGATGATCTCGTGAGCGAGCGTTACTCGTAGGAACGCGGATTTAAGACGCCGACATTGCGGATTGCTTCTTCGCCGCTCTTCTCGAAAATAGATCCCTGTAGTGCGTCGAGAGTTTTGAAGTCCCATAAAAACCTCGGACCATCATCCGGGGTTCGGGTCGGTAGTTTCGTGTGATCGTGTGCATCACGCTTCCGTTGACGAAATAGGCATCTCCCGGTTCACCCGTCAACTCAACGACTTGCAGCTCGATGTCGTTCACAAAGCCTGGCTCTTTCAAAAATCGTTCACGTTCGGTCGAACTATCCGACAATAGCTCACGGAAGTAGGGGTACTTCCTCAGTTTTCGTTTCGCTATCTTGGATGTGATCGCTGAGTTAGACGTCTCAAACAAGCGATGTGAACCCGTTATCACCATAGTGCCTCCACCACGCGGACGCACATGATTGATATACCCCAATACAATCACGCCCGTTAAGCCTTTACCAGGAATATTGGGTGTATCCGAGTGCCATATCGAACTAGGCACTATTTGGTCCTGAATGTAGTTGTGTTGTCGCGAAAACGTAAGGAGCAGAAGCGCCTTCTGTCTTTCAAATTCAGTTTCGCCTGCGAGCGTGCTAGCTATGTCGTCCGAACAATCGTTGTAGATCGCTTCAAGACCCCGAACTCGACGCGTGCCTTTCATTACCTTCCGAATCGTGGCTTCGTCTAGTGCTTCCCAAGTCTTTGGACGACCACGCTCAATGCCCCACTTTTCGAAGCGGCGCCATAGTTCGTTCTCTAGGTCACATGCAATATTGGCGTCGAACAAGCCTTCCACTTTAACGACGCCTAATTCGTCAAATGCTTGCAGTTGTTGTTTGTTGAGGCTCAGTCGCGATTCGGATAGTGAATCCTCTTGAACATGTGAATTCATCAAGAACCGATTTGCTTTGAGTTCGCGTCGATGCAAATTATCTCAAGAACACCTCCCTCAAGAGCTGCGGGTGGCACTGGATTATTGGATGTACACGCCTTGCCGTCATCTGTAAACGTCATATCCCGAGTGTACGTGCCGGACAACGGTATCGGATAGATCACCCAACGTTCCTCATCAGGAATGAAGCGATACATACGATCAGTCATGTTCTCGTTGACCCAGATATCTTGCGTATCGGGATGTACACCGAGCGCATAAGGCGCGGGACGGAATCCAGAAGCGAACTCAGGCATCGGGTAGACGGTTGACTCAAAGGTTTCCGGATCGATCTTTGCCAACATGCCTTCTGAATAACCCGTAACCCATAAGGTACCGGATGCATCGAACCGCATCCGACGAGGTCCGCGAATCGGCGACTCAAATTCGGTAACTTCGTTGGTTGTTGGATCGATCTTTCCAATGCGATCGCCAAACAACCGGGTGTACCAAACCATGCCAGTAATCGGGTCGGTGTCAATCCCATACGGTGTCGTCCCGCCAGACATACCGTCAGGACGGACACGTGGTAATCGGATCACATGCGTCTTGCCAGTCTCTGGATCCAAACTACCGACCGATTCAGACCCCGCTAGCGTAAACCAAGCTTTGCCGTTTAAATCGAAACGAATCGTGTGGGGATAGATCGCCCCACGACCGATAACAAATGATGGTTCCCATTCGTGGGTCTTTGGATTGAACACGCCGATGCTGTTCGTGGACGTGTTGGTCACGTAGTACTTGCCGTCCGGACCCATATCGAGCGAGTGCGGTCCGTTACGTCCATTGAATACCGCCAATTCACCTCCAACTGATCCAAAGACGTGATGAACCATGCCTTCTCCCGATTGTGATACGTATTTAGTCTGGCCAGAGTTCAAGTCCGTGATCGCCATATGGTCGGCGGCTTGGTCGACGGTATAGAGCATTCCATCCGAAGCGTTGTAGATCGCGTCGTGCGGTACAACGCTTCGCTCCATCCGATACTCGAAAATCTTCGCCCGTTCTAAATCGTCAGACAGCGGGAACTCCGGGCGTACCGCGAGTGCTTGGCCATCAAACCCTTCTGAAAGCAGCTCGGATCGTCGATCACGAAGTTCCGCATCGAAATTGCCAAGCATGGCATGCATCCGAATGATGACGCCAACCCAGTCACGTGGCGAACGAGCCACACGAGTGAGCGGGTTCCCCATCTGATGGCACGTCAAACAATCGCGTTGAAACTGGTATTTGGTGAAGAATGAGTCATCGCCTTCTTCAAATGGCAAATTGCCAAAGTGATATGCCGCAGGTAGGCTATCGGAGATTTCCTGAGCGTCCGTCATCTTGCTCATGGTGATGTCAACGATGTTCGTCGCATCTCCATTCAAAGAGACATGAATATTGCTATCTCGGTAATACGGTGTCCTTGATCTGATCTCTACGTCGCCCTGCATCGCCGTTTCGAGTGCGAACGATCCGTCGCCTCGAGAGTAGACAGACTCAGAGATTCCGGTTTGATGATCGGTGACTCGGATCAAGACCCCTTGCAGTGGCGCTTCGTTGTTGTCAATGACATGCCCCTGAATGAGTGCCGCAGATACCGTTGTTGAAACGCAAAACGGAACCAACAACAAGAGACCTACTCGCGCAAAATCCTTCATGCCACTTGTCCCCGAAAATCCGCTGCGAAACAAAGCATATGCGTTAAAAACCGGCCGCACCACCATCGTTCCTTCCGTCGCTCGTCGCTGTGATCGAATCCCGATATTTAAGTATCGAATTTGCGTCACCAATACGGAACCGATCGGAGAGAACTTGTAGATTCACGTGTCCCATCCCCTCCAGCTCCTGAATAACAGACGAATTAACACCTGATTCAAACCGTACGCTGTTTGGTTGCCATTGGTGATGAAAGCGCGGCGCATTGACCGCTTCTTCAAGATCAAATCCATGATCGATCACGTTAAGAATCACCTGCAACGTCGTCGTGATGATGGTGGACCCGCCAGGACTTCCTGTGATCAAGACGAATCGATCCCCTTTTGAAACAATAGTCGGCGTCATCGAACTCAACATCCGCTTTCCGGGTTCAATCGCGTTGGCTTCGCCCCCAATGAGACCAAACATGTTCGGTGTACCGGGTTTCGCGCTGAAGTCATCCATTTCGTTGTTCAAGAGGAAACCTGCGCCATCAACGACGATCCCGCTACCGTAGCCACCGTTGATGGTTACCGTAAACGCGACAGCCATACCCCCAGGATCAATGACGGAAAAATGCGTCGTTTCGAACGGTTCTCCTGGCACCGATCCAGCTCTAATGTCATCCGACGTCGTCGCGGTCCCACCGATGTCCTCGATTCGCGCTGACGCATATCGCTTTGAGAGTAACGTATCGAGCGGTACGGGGTAGAAATCAGGATCACCCAGATGGACCGCTCGATCAGCGTATGCGCGTCGTTCGGCTTCTATCATCAGATGCATGGCAGGCGCCGTATGGAACCCTAGTTCGCTCAAATCGAAAGGTTCAAGCATGTTGAGCAACTGTACAACCAATACTCCTCCCGAAGAAGGTGGCGGCATGGCGTGGACGTCAAATCCGCGATATCGACCGTGAATCGGTTCTCGCCACACCGGTTCGTACTCCACGAGATCGATTTTTGAGATCAAACCACCGCCACGACTCATTTCCGCGACGATGAGGTCTGCCGTCTCGCCCATATAGAAACCGTCCCGACCATGGTCGCTGATACGAGAGAGCGTTGCCGCAAGATCGGGTTGCTTAAACAGCTCCTCGGCTTCGTAGAAGGAACCATCCGCCTTATAGAAGACCTTTCGGGTCGAATCAATATGCTGAAACCGATTGTGGTGCGATCGGAACTGGCGTGCGATATCTGCGGGCAGTTCAAAACCGTCTCGCGCAAGTTCGATGGCACGTGCGATCACGGCTTCGCGCGGAAGTACCCCGAATCGCTCGTGAATAGCTAATAAACCCGCTACTGAACCAGGTACACCTGAGGAAAGATGGGACCGTAATGCACGTTCCGCAACGTACTCACCATCCTCATCAAGAAACATGTCTGTCGTTGCGCCACCTGGTGCTCGTTCGCGATGATCATTCGCAAATACTGTGCCATCCGGCATTCGAATCACTGCAAAACCGCCGCCGCCTAGATTACCGGCTGACGGATACGTAACGGCCAAGACAAACGCAGTCGTTACTGCTGCGTCCACCGCATTGCCGCCTTCTCGCATGGCCGCAACACCTGCTTCGCTCGCTAACATCGAACGGGAAGACACTGCCGCGTTCTCGACGACAACTGTATTGCCCTGAATGAATCCTGGTGTCAGAATCCCAAGTGAGAGGAGCAAAGAAGCAATATGCCGACCACCTCGGTTCCCCGAAATCCCGAGCTTGTAAATAGATACCTGCCGTAAACGAATCACAAATTAGGTCTCCTTAAATTCAAAAGTAAATAGCAACGGACATGAAATAGGTTGATCCACCCCCAGATGTCGTGTCGCCGCCAAGTTCGCGTTCACCAAATTCTGTGTTCAAGTCACCGTAAGGTACCGAAACGCCGAATTGCACACGAGAAGCGTCGCCGGGTTCGTAGTTCACCGCAGTCTGAAATAACCCGCTCTGATCTTCCAGATTTTCTAGGACGATAAACGACTGACTCCATAGCGGATGCCAGGTTATGTTCATGCCGAGACTGCCGTAGTTCTTCATGAGCGTGAATATCTCTCCACGCGCCATCCTTTCGCTCAATGCCTCAGGGACTCTGTCCTCAATTTGCTCCAAGCCGAAGCCATTGTGATAAAGCTCACCGAATAGGTAGAGTAACGTGGGACCAAGGGCGATCGTGTAATCCAGATTGGCGAGACCACTTAACGTACATGTCGTTTCGTCGCACAATCTTGAGGTCTCTAATCTCAATAGCGATCCCGCAACTGGGAGCGAGAGCGAAAACGCGGCGAAATCATCGCCGATATGTTCTGCGACGATCAAGTCCAAAGAGAGGTCGCTGAACTGAGAATGCCATTTCAATGCCGTCGTATCAGCCGAAGAGCCAGCTTCATCTACTTGACGTCCGATCCAAAGCAACTGTAGTTCGGCCGAGTTCCCAACCAGAGACTCAAACAACACCGAGTCAACACCAGGTTTGTATTCGCGGTCAATCGTGGTCGGTGCAAAAGGACTGAAAAGATCTAATGGTTGGAAAACGAGCCCATTACCCCATGAGATCGCCTGGCGACCGGTCTGTAATGACCAACTAGGTTTTCGATACGTGATCGATAGGCGATCCACCCGCGTAACTAATCGATGTTGATCGTCGCTAAATATCTCTTCCGACCAATCAAAATATCGGCTACTGTCACTTCCAGGTAATTGGTCGAGGGGTAATCCAATACTGCTTAACAACTGAACAGCGTCACCGCCAGTCCAAGTCAACGTCGGGTCAAACTCGATACGTATCGGACCACTCGAGTGCTTAAACATCAATCGAAGGTCCAGTCGGAAATCCGTCAACTGATCGCGTACGGTCGATGCGAGAATGTCGGTTGACGGAAGTTCCGTGGCGCTAGCGAATGCCTTAATTCGCCCGGTCAATTCCTCTGCAGACACGCTTGTCGTGCATAGCGCAAACAACCCTAACGTCCAAGGAATACACCACAAAACTAGCGCACGATGGACGAATCTATGCCGCAATCTGTCCGTCGACCAGATTGATATGACGCTTCGTGTATCCCATGACAAGCGGATCATGGGTTGCAGTGAGGATGGTGACTCCGCGCTCTTCGTTTGCGTGTTGCAGGTATTCACAGAACTCTTTGGTCGTTTCTGAATCCAAGTTCGCGCTTGGTTCGTCCGCTAGTAATACTGCAGGATTCGAAACCACTGCACGCGCAATCGCAACGCGCTGTTGTTGACCACCCGACATTTTGCCGGGTCGTCGATCAAACAAATCCTCGAGACCAAATGCGCTCAATGCTTCTTGCGCGCGCTCGCGACGTTCTTTCTTGCCGACTCCCTGCAGCTGAAGAATGAATTCCACGTTCTCAACTGCGGACAGAACCGGGATCAAGTTGTAGGCTTGGAATACGAACCCCATCTTGTACAGACGAACGTCAGTCAACTCGCTATCGGAACACTCACCAAGAATCGTGTCGCCAACCGTAATTTCGCCTTCGGTCGGACGTTCAAGCCCTCCGATGACATGTAATAGCGTTGACTTACCTGAGCCCGATGGTCCCACGATGCTGACGAATTCACCAACCGCCACATCGAGGGAAACACCTCTGAGCGCATATACCGGCACTGTTTCATTGCC
The DNA here is from genome assembly GCA_965220235.1 of Candidatus Azotimanducaceae bacterium. Lineage (GTDB taxonomy): Bacteria > Pseudomonadota > Gammaproteobacteria > Pseudomonadales > Azotimanducaceae > Bin55. The sequence goes on from OZ244815.1 coordinate 2,721,094, forward strand.
GTAAATACGTGTGACATCGGTGGTCTGAACCGCGAACTCACTCATATGAACTACCTAGCTATCTCGTAACGATTGAAGAATGGATGCTTTGATCACGCGCCGCGCGGGGAAATAGCTAGCGATCAAGCCAAGGATCACGCTGGCTACGCCTAATATCACGAAATCATCTACAACCAAATGAGGCACCATGCGTGCGCCCATCCCGAATGCCTCAACACCCGCCGCAAATGCCGTTAGGTCGATTCCGTCGCCGATCCACCAAACGAAGAGAAGCCCTACGCCGAGCCCAATCATCAATGCCAATAACATGATGATGACGCACTCGATCACGACCTGCGATACCACTAAGCGACTCTTCATACCAACTACCCGTAGCATCCCGAATTCCTTGATTCGAACCAACACCGCGGTAACCAGCGCATTAATCAATCCAAACACCAGCGTTCCCAAGAAAACGACGATCAGGATGTACACAGTGAAGCCAATAAAGCGATGCATTTCGCTGGTGAATGGATCGAGCTGCGCCCATGTAGCAACATCCAGTTCAGGTAATTGAGATGCGAGCGAGGACTGTACCTCATCTACGTAAGCAAGATCTTTGATGTACACCGAAACCCCTGTAAAACCATCTACCCCAGAGATCCTCTGAAGCGAACTCAATCCAGTTAGCACGTACGCTTCTTCATATCGGCTCGTATCGGAATCGAAGATGCCGAGGATTCGAAATCCCGTTTCTATCGCAGTGTCGTCGGGGCCATTCATTAGTACGACAAGACGGCGACCTAATCCCGTTTTTAGTTCTTCTGCAAGATCTCTGCCGATCAGCAAGTGCTGATCGTTCGGATCAAGAATGCCTTCACCCTCAACCACAAGGTCGTGAATAAACGAGTGAGATTCGCGCGTAGGGTCGATACCAACAATTTCAACGCCGCGTGTTTCACGTTCACTCATGATGACCGCCGGGGAACGTAGTCGTGGCGTCCATGTTTCAATGTCTGGACGATCGAGCGCTGCCCAATCCGTAGCCTGCGGAATCGAATACCGTAACCCAGGTTCATCCAGTTGGTTGGGGGCGAGAATTTTGATATGTCCTCGAAAGTTCTCGATCGAGAAGCGGAGAAAATCCTGCTCCATTCCGCGTGCTAGCGAGTTCATTACAAACACACCGCCAACCGAAACGACGATCGCAAAGAGAACGAGCCCATTCCGACGTCGTTGCCGCCAGATGTTGCGTAATGCGAGCTGAAGCACCAAGCGCATCTACTCGCTCCTTAAGGCTTCAGTGATGTTGAGTCGCGCAAGTCGAATTGCGACCAATGAAACCGAAATCAGCGCGCCAACCCCGATCACAACAGGCGCTGTGAAAACGACCCACCAGCTGAAATCAGGATAGATCGCACTCGGCATGAACGTAAACTGACTCTCAAGTGCTTCTTCCGACGCTGGGATCACGATGCCTGTGAACATCAGCGGTACCGCAAGTAAACACGTCAATAAACCGCCGCAAACGATCCCAACCATCCATAACAAAACGACTTCGACTAATGTCATTCGATAGACGGACGCGCGCTTCATACCAATCGCAAACAGCACGCCGTATTCTCGGGTGCGTTCAAAGAGCGTCATCACAAACGTGTTCATGATTGACAAGACGACAATCAGAATGAGTACGGCCTGCAGGACGGCGTTACTCACGATATCGATCTCGATACCTTGACTTATCTCAGGCATGAGTTCAGTCCAATCCATCACGATTTCGTCAGTTTCGAGAAATCCTCTCAATACCTCGGTCCCGTCGTCCATGCTCATTGGGTCGTCCACGAGAGCAACGATTCTGTGAGCCTGATCCGGCATGTCGAACGCTTCTTGAAACGTATTGAGACTGATCTGGATCATCGCGCGCTCCAGCTCGGTTGTCGCTTCAAAAATACCGCTGACCTCTGCTACGGCTGCCCCAATACCACCATCCGCGTTGGTACCCAGAATGACAATCTCGCCGCCAACGTCAAGCTGAAGATTTCTCGCGAGAACAGCCCCGATAAAAGCTTGGTTGTCGCCGGTCAGGTATGTGCCTTCAACCACCTTGGTTGGTACGTCGGACAATAAACGTTCGCGTTCCGGAATCACCCCGCTAACGAGCGCTGCGGTACTATGCGGGTCGTTGGATACCAACGCGAATGCTTCGGCACGAGCGCTCACGAAATCCAGTTCCGTTGACTCATCTAACTCGCTCAATCGTTCGTTCACGTTTGAGATCAAGTGCTCGATTCGTGGTTCGTCATGAAATGATTTGTGCAGGATCTGGATGTGTCCACTTCCCATCCGAGTTCCCAGCGCGATCATGGGTCCGTAACTGCCGCTCTGTATCGACATCACGAGCTGCACGATCAGCATGCCAAACCCGATCGCTGCGACCGTGAGAAGTGTTCGGCGGCGATTACGCCAGAGATTTCGCCACGCGACCGGGACAAACAATGAGCCCGACGCTGACTGTGCGGTGTCGTTCAATAGGTACTTCTCGCGCTCATTCGCCTCGTAAAGCGAACTGCGTGAAGTTGCGATCGTCGATCTCCACGTCGAACTCGATGGACTCGTACGTTACTTCAGTCCACCGTTCGGAATCTTCAAGATCACTCATCCGCATTCTTTTCGCCAACATGCGCCCGCCTAACTCCTGAACTTCGAAAGCGCGCATTTCTTTCACAGGCTGCATGTCTTGATCGAAAAAAGTCTGGGCAAGGAGTACGTTATCGCTCCGAAACACGATTCGTTCTTTGCCCCAAACTACGGGTGCGTTCTCTTTCGGCGTTGACTCGATCGTATAGGTAGTGAGACCGTTGTCTTCGACTTGGTCAACGATGTCATGTTGGTAATACGCGAGGAGCTTGTCAGACCTAGCTAAATCGTTGTAGGAGAAGTCCGACCCCGCCCATTCCTGCGACATCATGCTCTTGGGTAATCGGACTGAGCGGCGAATCTTGGGTGAATACGTCCACATCGTCTCGCCGACTTTTAACGTAGCGTTACCCGCATCTTTAGCTGGAGCAGTAAATCGAATCAACGCATCTTCGCGACCACGAGTCAACACGTTAAACGAGGACGTTCGTTGCCATTGCGGACGATTTACGGTCATACTTAGCTCAGAATAGGAGCTCAGTCCGCGAGACTGGTCGATCATCCTCGCAATCAGTTCTTCCGCTGTAATGTCGGAAGCAGCGCTAATTCCCGCACAGTACAAAAGACCCGCCGCGCATACAGCAGAAACGAAACGAAAGATCAATAGTTGCTCGTCGGAGGAATGCAGATGACCCATTCTAAATAGACGACTTCTCGTTCGACCGACGCTCAAAATATGAACAGATAGCAACTTGGAGTGTCTAGATATGGACCGTGCGTAGCACCGTGCACCGAAACTTTGGCGCCATTGAGATAATTTGAGAGGCTACACGCACGCTAGATCATGGGAATTAGACCGGAACATTACGAACACTATGCGACGCACGGATTCGCAATCGTGCCGGATTTTCTATCGGCCGAAGCGGTTTCATCGGCCTACGACGACTTACGAATCTGCCTTCCTGGTTGTGTCGAGTATTGTCTTGGCGAAACCGACGAAAGACCTGGCGACAAACCATTCCCGTATCGCCGAGCCAGTCGGCATCAGTTTCCCTACCCGGGTTCAATGTTGAATCAGATCACATTGGACGAAGATCTCCACGGATTCGCGAAGCACTTCGCCGGCGGCGCCGACATGTATTGCGAACAGAGTCACCTGTCCTACAAACATAAGGGACACGCTGGCGACGTGGATCAAACCATGCATTGCGATTACGGCAATCACACATTGGCGTATCCGCCAAAGCTGCCTGAATATTGGCAAACCGCGTATCTACTTTATTTCACGGAAGTCACGATCAATCACGCACCTACGGCTGTCTGTTCCTGGACACATTACCCGGAGAAGGTTCGATACCCCATGCACTACACGCGGGAAGACCGACCGGATATCTACGAAAATGAGGTAAAAGTCACCGTTCCGGCTGGTGGATTGTTCATCTATAGCATGAGGACCTTTCATCGTGGCACACCATTCCTCGCTGAAGGTGGACGTATCGGCATGTTTGTGACCTACGCACCCGCCGCTTGGAAGTGGTTAGGCATCGTCGAGTGGTCCGCCCAGGCGATCCGACCCGAGTTTAGGGAATGGGTTTCGCAAGCGACACCCGAGGAACGCACGTTGTTTGGATTTCCTGAACCTGGACATTCATATTGGACGCCAGAGACACTTGAAGGAGTTTCGTGCCGATATCCACAAATGGACATGGCTCCCTACGAAAGCCGAATGAATGGAGGCGATTCAACATGAGTGTGACGATTCATAAACAAGCCGTAGTCGATCCGAAGGCGGAACTAGGTGAAAACTGTGAAGTAGGACCTTTTTGCACGATTGGACCGAACGTCAAAATCGGCGACAGTACCAAGCTGGTCTCACATGTGGTCGTGGATGGTCACACGACGATTGGCTCTGATTGCTCTATTTTTCCTTTCGCAACGATCGGCGTGCAGTCTCAGGATCAGAAATACGTGCCTGGCACCGTGACATATTGTGAGATTGGTAGTAACAACGTTTTTCGGGAGTTTGTTTCGATCCACAGCGCAACCGCTGAAGAGTCGAAAACCGTTGTGGGTAACCACAACGCGTTTTTAGCGCATGCTCATGTTGCCCACAATAGCGTCGTCGGTGACCATGTCGTTTTGAGTCACTCTGCGACGGTTGGGGGGCACGTGCAAGTTGGCGACTACGCCAATTTAGGGGGACTTTCTGCGATCCATCAGTATTGCACCGTTGGTGAAGTAGCCATGGTTGCAGGTTGTTGTGCGGTGCGTCAAGATATCCTGCCCTACACCATCGCAGAAGGTACACCGAATGCGCGGATGCGCGTTGTAAACCGTGTTGGCATGCAACGAGCAGGTTTTAGCGAAAACCAGATTCGAGACGTTCGACGCGCTTTTCGTACGCTTTTTGTGAACGACATGATTTTTGCCGAAGCCATCGAGAAAGTGAGACAGGATCTAGGACATCTTGATTACATTCGAAAAATGCTCGCCGCCGCCGACGAATCGAAACGCGGACTCGCAATTCCAGACGAAAAAACGTGGGAGATCAATGCCGGCGACTAAGACAGTCGTTCCCCGCTTGCTCTAGATCGTACCCGCAATTTATTCCAGGTTAGCAATTCTTCGAAGGCACGATACGCGCCTGCGTAACGCGCTTGGATACTATCGACAGTTCCAGACCCTTATAGCTCTTGAATCATGACGACTCGATGGGGAATCCTCGCAACAGGCCGGATCGCTCACACGCTCGCAAACGCCATCAACACTTCAAGCACCGCGGAGCTTGTTGCGGTCGGTAGCCGAACTCAAGAAAGAGCGGATAAATTCGCCGCAGAGTATGACGGCATCACCGCACATGGCACCTACGACCAACTAATCGCCGACCCAAACGTCGACGCAATATACGTGTCGACTCCCCATCCACAACACGTTGAATGGACCATCAAAGCGCTCGACGCTGGCAAGGCGGTCCTGTGCGAAAAGCCTATGGGGTTGAACCATGCTGAAGTAATGGCCATGGTTCATGCAGCACAGGTGAATCACCGCTTTCTACTTGAAGCATTCATGTATCGAATGCATCCGCAAACCCAGCAAATACGAGACCTTCTAGCTGACGGAGCAATCGGTGAGCTACGTCACATTCACGCCATTTTTGCATTCAACTCGCCATTTTCCGAGACAACTCGAATGTACGCGCCAGAACTTGCCGGTGGCGGCATCATGGATGTAGGCTGCTATCCGGTATCGATGGCGCGAATGATCACCGGTGCAGAACCAACGGATTTAGCGGCAACAGGAATGCTGGCTCCAACAGGTGTCGATCTCTACACATCAGGCTTGCTTTCATTCGAAGGCGGCATCGGTGCTCACGTTGCAACCGGTGTCGGCCAACAGCTCGACAACACCGTCGCCATCTTCGGCAGTGAAGGCTCCATGCGCGTTGCGACTCCGTGGCAGTGCCCGGCAGAGTGGCGCGTTACATTGTCAAGAGGAAGAGAAACCGAGGAATTTACAGGCACATGCGAGAGTGCTTACGTATATCAAGTTGACGAAGTGGATCGTTGTCTTCAGGCGGGATTAGTTGAATCGCCTGCAATGACGTGGGAGGACTCCATCGGCAACTCGATCGTCCTGGACAAGTGGCGTGCAGCCCTTGGCGTTGTATATCCCCAAGAGAAACCCGAAACCTTGGCGCAGCCTGTATACGGTCGTCCGCTCGATACCGCGAATACCACGATGCCGCGCGACACCATCCCTGGGGTGGGCAAGAGCCTTTCGCGAGTCGTAATGGGGTGCGATAACCAGCCGAATCTTCCACATGCGGCCGCCATGTTCGATCACTTTATCGAACAAGGCGGTAACGTCTTCGATACGGCATATATATACGGCGGGGGTCGGATCGAGACTTTACTTGGTCAGTGGTTAAAAGCTCGCGGTGTTCGGACGGAAGTCGCGATCATCGGTAAAGGTGCGCATACACCGCTTAACAGACCGGAGTATTGCCGTCCACAACTAGCGGAAACACTCGATCGCCTTCAAACCGACCACTTGGATATCTACTTCCTGCACCGAGACAACGCCGATGTTGATGTAGGCGAATGGATCGACGCGCTCGATGAACTTCATCGTGAAGGTCTGATACATGTGTTTGGCGGCTCGAACTGGGAGCATGCCCGAATTGAAGAAGCCAACAGCTACGCTGCTAAGAACGACAAGCAAGGCTTTTCTGTTGTCTCGAATCAATTCAGTCTGGCGAAGATGCTGAGTCCTGTTTGGCCAGGCTGTATATCTGCAAATACGGATGATTTTCGCACCTTCTTAGCGGCGCACGACCTCGCTCTCTTCCCGTGGTCTTCGCAAGCTCGGGGTTTCTTCACACCACGCTATGACAGCGTTCGTGCAGGCGAAAGAGTCGAAGGTGGGAGTAGTTGGAATCAACCCTCAGATGCTGAAATGAAGCGTTGTTGGTTTTCGGACGAGAATTTTGATAGACGCGACCGTGCGATGGATATCGCAGATCAGAAAGGTGTCGAGCTCATCAACATCGCATTGGCGTACGTTCTTGCGCAGCCCTTCAAGACTTTCCCGCTGATCGGACCTCGGTTCTTATGGGAGACGACTAGCAGTCTCCGCGCATTTGACGTTGAACTGAGCGACGCGGATATCGCTTGGTTAGATCTTGCGGAGAAGCGCTAGCTTAGTTCGCTGCAAGCGTTACCGTGTCGCCGATGATCTCAACACATTCTTCGCCGTGGTTGCGCACGTTATTGACATAAGGCGAAACCGGCGAGGCAAGCATGTCGTATGGTAAGCGGGATTGACAGAGGTCCTGTAACGAAGACACGGAAGTGTCTCGATTGAGCCACGTTTTGGCGTCGTGCTGACTCAACATCACCGGTTGTCGGTGATGTAGGAACTTCAGACCTGGTACCACATCAGTCGTAAGAATTGTGAAACTATCCAACGGCTCGTTCGTGTCTGGGTTGTACCATCGATCCCACAGTCCGGCAAGAAGCAAACCGTTCTGAGGGGGTGCGTGCACGAAATACGGTTGCTTTTGCCCGTTCCGATTCACCCATTCATAAAAACCGGTAATAGGCACGACGCATCTTCGGGTCCGGAACGGTCCGCGAAATGCAGGTGACTTTGCGGCATTCTCGCTTCGAGCATTGAACATGCTGTACTTGTAGGACTCTTCTTTAACCCAGTTTGGTATCAGCCACCACTGTGCCTCTGCAGGACTACGTTCGTCAGATTCCTCCTGCCGGATGATCCACGCTTGTTGGCGAGGAGCCGTGTTGTAGTTTGTGGATCCTTGAAATGGCTGGCCGACAAAGTCCATGAACAGCTCAGTCATCGGATCAGACGTAACGTTGAATCGCCCACACATTCTTATTCACCCACGCTATGACCGGTTCAGAATATTAGATTCCCGGAATGTAACATACTCCGTCAACAGAAAACCACTCGATCTACAACATGTCGACCGCAGAAGAGTTCCGTCTCGAAACTAGAGCATGGCTAGAAGAAAACTGTCCTTCTGGTGCGCGAGGACCAGGACCAATCACCTCAGGTAGCTCGAAGGTCCCGCTCACCCACGAGGATACGAGGCTCTGGCTGGACCGAATGATCGAGAAAGGGTGGACCGCGCCAACATGGCCAACCGAATACGGTGGCGGCGGCTTGAATACCGACGAATACATGATTCTCATTCAAGAAATGCGACGTATCGGAGCACGTACCCCTCTCGCCGGCATGGGTACCTCGCTGATCGGACCGACGCTACTTGAATACGGCACCGACGAGCAAAAGCAACGTCACATTCCTCGTATCGTTCGAGCGGAAGTCGGCTGGTGTCAAGGCTACAGCGAACCCGGTGCTGGGTCGGACCTTGCATCCCTTAGCACGCGAGCAGAAGATAAAGGTGATCACTTCCTCGTCAATGGCTCAAAAATCTGGACATCCGGCGCGCAATGGGCTGACTGGATATTCGCGCTCGTGCGAACCGATCCGGACGTTCCTAAACACGAAGGAATCAGCTTTGTCCTAATGGATATGGCGCAAGAGGGTATTACCGTTAAACCAATTCGCTTGATTTCCGGCGAGTCACCTTTCTGTCAGACCTTCTTTGACAATGCAATCGCTCAAAAAGACGATTTGGTGGGCGAGCTCAATAAGGGGTGGACTGTTGGCAAGCGCCTTCTCCAGCATGAACGCGGGAGCATGGCGTCGCTTGTAGGCGGCGGTGCGACGCGTGACCAAGGGCCATCATTGACGCAGGAAGCAAAGAATTTCGCAGGCGAAGAAGACGGACGCATTGCTGACGACTCGCTTCGCAATCGGATCATTCAACACAACATCAACGCTGCCTCGTATCAATTAACACAACGTCGCACAGTCGAAGAGTCAGCTGATGGGAGCACGCCAGGACCAGCAACATCGATTTTCAAAATGTATGGGACTGAACTTCAGCAAGAAAACTCTTCGTTGTTCGTCGAAATGCGTGGTACAAATGGCTTGGGTTGGACCGGCGAAGGATTTACGCCACGCCAAATCGGCGGCACACGAACATGGTTAGCGAATCGAGCGGCGTCCATCTACAGTGGTAGCAACGAGATTCAGCGAAACATCATTGCTAAACGAGTTTTAGGTTTACCGGACTAAGAACAGGACCTTCATACTTTCTAACGCAGAACGAAAGATCTTCATTAGCGTCGCACTAAATCCTAATTTAAGGTTTGTTGGGTCACTGTGGTAGCACGCAAGTCACCTGCATGGTTTGACCATTTGAGCGAGACGCTCAGAGCCTATCCGTGTACGGCGACTACACGACGCCGAAGCCGAATCATTAAGAACGGCAAATATTGCGAACTCGCGTTTAAATTCAATCAGTCGCTTCACGATCACATTGATTCGTTGACAGTTGACTTCATCGCGAAACGAATCGGTGCCAAGCCCTGCGATCCTGCAGACGGCCGTCCCGCAACTGTTTGCTACCGTTGCGATGAAGAACAGGCGAAGAACTTTGGAAGATTCCTTGCGTACGCGTCCACACTGCTCATGGACGAACCGCCGCCTTTATCCAAGCACAAAAAGACGCCACTTCCGGTACTCTTGACGCGAGCTTTAACCGAATTCACGCGTGAGTACGAAAGTAGCGTCTCTCGACAAGGTATACCTCGACTTGAGGTCCTGTCCAATGTGCTCCGGGTGGTGCCGCGACAGGGAATTACGCAGAAGGAATTCGAGAGACGAGCGATCCTTGCAACGAGAACTGCGCGGGTCGTCTTGCGCAATGGCGTCGAGATAGGATGGCTCAAACTACAAAAGGATTCCCTTCATAAAAAAACCACATTTGCGTTGACTGAGCGAGGCGTATCCATGCGTCAGAATGGCACGCGTCGAATGAAACGTGTCGAATCTCTTTGGTCAAAGCGAGACGAAAACACCTATGAGAAACTGAAGTCCAGTTTAGGGACTTTGGTGAGCGAGTTCGAGCTTGCATTACCGCACTACGTGACTGGTTACGGTCCTGCGGATGAATCACTTACCGGAGGTACGTTTCTTCCAGCGGATGATGGACCCCCAAGAATTCCAAGTCGAGGCGCCGAATGGCCTGTAGTGGTGCGCCAAACCGACACGCGGAATCGCTCACTTTCGTTCTCTGCCTTACTCAGCCAAACGCTGACTCAATTCGTATTGGATTACGAGGCTGAAAGACTCGGCAGACTCGGACTAACGGCCATGTTTTTCCAACACCTTCCAGATGAAGGTCTAAGTTTGAAAGACGCAAGACTATTTCAGAACATTACGGGAAATGGGAAGTCCTTACACGAGCGTCACCTGTACATAGCGATTGAACCTGGGAAAGCCAGTGACGGTACTCGAATGGTTTATCCAACTCAGAAGACCCGACTGTCGCGTGACGCATATCCGTTTCAGCTCGCAAGCATCGAGTCTCAATGGCACCGGCTCTACGGCAAAGCAGTTATGGCCGATCTTAGGAAATCGCTTGAAACTCTCGACGGCACGTTCTCTGACGATTTACCTGATTACCCAGATACCACGAGCTGGATGGTACCTTGGTTTCGACCCTATCTGTTGCAGGGAAAGAGTACGTCTGACTGAATCGTTTTCTCAGCTGGACTAGTACGGATGGATCTTGCCGATCTCGCAAACCGTGTTGACACAATCGATGTACTCATCGCAGTCATCGTAGGCATCGTTGTCTGGGCGGCGGTCAATGCAATCGGCCTAGTCGCTTTGACACGATTCATTGGTGGGAAGTCGGACGAGGACAAACCAAGTTGGTCAATTGCCTCGGCTCAAGCAGGATTGCGCCTACTCGCAACATTATTAGGGATCGTAGTCGGTGCACTAACCGTGTGGTTGATAGCGCTCTGAGCATGCGTGTCCCATTGAACTTGACTCAAACGACCTCGCTCATCTAATCAACGCGTCGATGTAAACATCCTGAACGCCCCGTTGAATCTGCATGTAACGACCAAGTATCTGTAGATACGGGCTGTCCAATGCCCGACCGTCGTTGATGGTAGTGATCGTCATCCGTGCTCGATTTGTGATCGCTAGGTGCATCGTTCGACACACTTCGTCAAGTCTTTCGTCGTCGACTGGGACTAAGAAATCCATCTGTTTTCCATAGCTGCGACTCGTGGCGACTAACTCGCCTTCACTGAACGCGAGCATATTGCCTACATTTCGGGTAGGTAAGTCTTCCCACTTAAGTCCGAGACCACAGGGTGAAACTGGATCGTAGGAATTGATCCAATATGAACTTGGATTGTCCACGTGACTCAGAAACGTGTCTAACGCGTTCGGTTGCATAAACTGCGGTCCACTCAACTCTTCGAAAAACAACCCAGATACGAGTTCGCCTGACAACTCCATCATGCGCGTCGCTCGGAAGACCTGCGACCATCGATACTGTCCTCCTTCTCGATTACAGAGCTCACGACATAAAACGCCATATCGACCTATCAGTGTGCGTACACATTCCTTTGCGTCTTCGAGACGCTCAATCTCGTCATCGTTCTTAGCTGGTAGAACTACACGTCTCCACATTCCCAGTGGTCGTTCAGACCGCATTCGGCTTCGCAATCTGACACGAGAACGTTGGATTTGAGCGACCATCGCACCTTGTACGCTATAGCCGGTTTCACTTGCATGAGCGAGCGCGGTGATCGCGTCGCTGGTAATCACACCGTCCCAAACCGCCGTCCAGAATTTCTCGTTAAAGTCCTCGATATTCAGTCTGGATGCTTGCTGCAATTGCAGGTAGGTGTAACTCCCGAACGGGTCTCGAAAAGCACTTTCAATGAGTGAATCGTCCGAATCGTTGCGTGTACCTGTGTCAAAGTCAGTCTCGATACCTAATGCGATCCGTTGTTTTCCTCGACCTCGCCAGTTCACACCGAAACGTTCACAGATGGATGAGAGCTGTCCCACGTCGTTTGTGCCGACACGGGGTCGCCAAAGTCCGTCAAGCCATAGCTGCACTGGCGCGACAAATCCTTGCAAACTCTCCAAGACGTCGAGCATCGCGCTCTCGGTTCGTTCACGGCCAAATTGATGCCATGTCGCAAGGAAATTCGGTAACTGACGAACAGGTTGTGAGTTAACGGTCGGTCGACTATGAATTCTCTGAAATCTAAGCAACGTTGACAGATTGCGTGCATCACAGATACACAAATCCGCACAACCTTCCACACCGACGTCAGCCACCAGTGATTCAGTCGAGATCAAATCTTCAATGGCTTTTGTGATCTCATCTGCAGATAGTGGCATGAGATGCTGCCACTCCTCTAAGGTATGCGGTCCATAGAACTGCATCGCGTTAGCAATGGCAGTAATCGCTTCAGATTCAACTAACCGAATACTGCTTGCGTGTGCATACCAAATTGAATCGCCTACGGCAATTTCGTCCACCCCCTCCGGGACGGGCGTATCTTCAAACCACTCGTGTTCCCGAATCCATACACGCTCCTTCAGCCATTCAATCAGTTCGGTTTCACTGGTCGGCGCGTAACCGGGCTCACGTCTTTGGAGCTTCGCTTCGAACTGCTTAATAACCGCTTGGGAGATCGCTGGTCGTAGCGCTGCATCGCGTAACGCGTGTGCGATTAACTCGTCGCTTAACGAAGAGGTTCGACCACCCCCAACCGGCTGATCGTCCGCATATACGTAACGATTGAGCTGATCGTACGCCAGCGTTGCAGCGAAAGGACTGGGTACATCCGTTTTGCATTCGCTGATCGCGATTTCGCCAGACTCCAGCGCGGTTAAGACTTGTCGCGTTGCATCAATGTCAAATTCATCTCTAAAACACGATCTCCAAGTTTCAAGCAGGATAGGAAAATCGTCGTATCCTGCCACTGAATTGAGCAGGTCCTTTGCCTGCATTCTCGTGAGCCATAGCGGCATTCGACGATCGAATCGCTGTTTAGAGAGTAACAATGCGCGTCCCGCACACTCGCGGAAGCGTGCGCCGAAGAAACCAGATTTCTCAAGGGAACGTCGAATCTTCGGCAGAAGATCGTCGGGCGAGAGCATGTTGATGATTTCAGGGACGCTGATATCCTGCTTCATTTGAATCGCGATAACCTGGTTATCAACCACGATATCGGGCACAGTCGCAAACTGCTCCTCCCAAGCCGATTCAAGACAAAGTGCAATTGGTCGATTCACCTTGCCACCCCAACCCGTATGAAGGATCAGCTGACGTGCATGTCCTGCGGACGAATAACCGCCGGGACCTGATTCGACGACCTCCGCGACCACGTGCTTCGCGTGAGGCAAATCGCAACCCGTTGCCGCCCGCTGTTCGGACAGATATCGAACGACCTCCTCGGCAGCGTTCGAGTCGAATCCACGATTGCGTAGATCAGAAGTAAGCAAGTTCTCCTGATTTCGTTCAAGTGCACGATTAGCTTGTTCAAGAAATTCGGCGACCTGCTGCGAAAAGTAGAAACTCCGATTGATGAACTCTGACTTGTAAAACGGAGGAAGTGCTTCATTGGAGCTCGATGGTCGTACATAGACGTCGTTGTGCGTTATGTTCGCAACGACCCATTGCTGCGTTCCGAACGCGAACTGCTCACCCTCAGAAGATTCCCATACGAATTCCTCATCCAGCTCGCCGATCAAAGTGTTGGTGTCGGCGTGCTTCATTTTGTAATAGCCGCGATCTGGAATCGTTCCGCCGTTGGCATATAACGCCATCAGCGCGCCTTTACGGATGGATAGGGCTTCCGTATCTTCGTCGAATGCGATACGCGGTCGAAGATCACGAATTCGTGTGCGCTCGTATTTCCCTGTAAGCATTTCGACTACCAGGTCGAACAGGCGGCGCGATAGATTTCGATACGATGCAGCTCGGGTTACAACATCAAAGATGTCATCAACATGCCAATCTTGTGTTGCGACCATCGACACCAGCGTTTGCGCCAGCAGATCCAACGGTTCTTCGAGGATCGAAACCGGCTCGATATCTGACGCTTCTACAGCTTCCGCGATCACCGCAACATCAAGGAAGTCTCTTGCGAACATTGGGTAAAACGTGGCACGACTAATGTCGCCGACATTGTGGCCCGCACGTCCGATGCGTTGCAGCGCAGCAGCGACTGAATCCGGTGCCTTTAAAAGAAGCACTTCATCCAGCTCGCCGATATCAATTCCGAGTTCCAATGAGCTCGTCGCGACGATCCCCTTGAGTTCGCCATTCTTGAGGCGCGACTCGACTTCAGAACGGATCTCTCGCGACAACGAGCCATGATGTGCGTAAGCAACGGTCTCTTCTGCGTGCTCGTTCAATAAATACGTCGTACGTTCACACTGACGCCGCGAGTCCGAAAAAATTAGCGTCGATTCATTGGTTTGTAAGTGTTGGTTTAACTCTTCGATCATTGCAGGCCAAACAGATTCACCCGCTTCAGCAAGATCACGTACCGTCGAGGGAAAACGAACGCGAAGGTCGATCTGTTTCTCAATCGCGGTCTGCACGATGCCTACTTCGCGCGGTTGTCCGTCCACGCCTATACCACCGACATAGCGTGCAACATCTTCTAACGGATTGATGGTCGCCGACAACGCGATGCGCTGGAACTCACCTGCAACTTCAACCAGACGTTCTAACGACACCATCAGATGCGCACCACGCCGAGAGTCGAGTACAGCATGGATCTCGTCGAGTATCACCGTTTGGACCGTCGCCAGCATCTGCGACGCACGGATGGACGTTAGAAGGAGAGCGAGACTTTCAGGCGTCGTTATGAGAATCTCAGGCCGATTGCGAAGCATGCGTTGGCGCTCGTTCTGAGGCGTATCTCCGCTCCGAACGGCAGTACGAACGTCCGGCCACTCCATCCCTGCGGTCTCGAAGCGACGGTGTAATTCCGTTAGTGGACGCTGTAAATTACGCTGTATATCGTTGTTGAGCGCTTTCAAGGGTGAGACATAGAGCACAGAGGTCCTACCCAGAGGAAGCTCACCTTTTATGAATGCGTCAATTGCTGAGAAGAACGCCGTAAGCGTTTTACCGCTGCCTGTCGGCGCAGTGATTAGGAGATGCTCGCCACCACGTATGCGTGGCCAACTCGAAGTTTGAACTTCGGTCGGACTTGGAAATGAATCGCGAAACCAATCGCGTAATTGCGGGTGAAAAGCGCTTAGAGCATCCTGTGACATCGTAGGGACTACGCAAACCAGGTCACAATGAATGCTTCGCGGAACGTATCAATGGCTAGTAAGTACTGATCTCACCGCCACCATCGCAATAGATTCTCTCACCGGTGATGTAAACGTTCGCATCAGAAACCAAGAATGCAACTAAGTCGGCGATATCCTGAGGCTGACAAACGTGACCAAAAGGCATCCGGCCATCTAGATCGCGCATATTCACAATCCCAGTACTTGCGCGTACAAAACGGCGACCCATTTCGGTTTCCACCAGTCCAGGTGCAACCGTATTGACGCGAATACCGTTTTCGCGCTCTTCCTTATATAGTGTTGAAGCCAAGGCTTCGAGCGCCGCTTTGGACATGTTGTAAGGCGCTCCTTTTGCGGAGAACCCTTTTGTTGCAGCGCTCGAGATCATCACGATGTCACCGCGATTTAGTTCTCGCATTTTTGGAATGACCAACTTACTTAAGTAATGCGCACCATTTGCTTGCGTGTTCATGACACGTTGCAACTCACGTGGGTCTGTGTCCGCGACTGACAAACCTCGACTTGGAAGCCCGGCGTTATTCACTAAGATGCCAATCGCCGAGAATAGTTCTTCGGCTTGTTTTACTAACTCGCTGACTTCCTCGAAACTTGAAACATCTGCTTGGACCGCCACTGCTTCACCGCCAGCGTCTCGGATCTCGTTTACTGTAGCTTCGGCAGCTTGTATATCAACACGGTAATTGACGACAACAGAAGCTCCGTAAGACGCGAGCGTCGTAGAAACAGCCCTTCCGATGCCTCGACCGCCACCTGAAACTAAAGCGACTCGGTCGCTAAGATCAATCTTCACGCGCCCTTGAAATCTGGTTGCCGTTTCTCTAGAAACGCGGCACGTCCTTCTGCAGAATCTTTGGTCGCACCCGCGCTTTCTTGCATTCGCGCTTCGAGGTCCAACTGCTGTTCATACGCATTGTGCCACGTATCCCAATACATCTTACGAATCATGCCGAGAGACTTAGGTCCTGCGGCGAGCTTGCGAGCGATTTCTTCCGCACCTGACATAAGAGATTCGTTGTCGTCATAGACACGATTGATCAGTCCCCACTCGAGTGCCTTTTCGGCTGGCAAACGTTCTGCGAGCAATGACAACTCGACCGCTCTTGACCATCCGATCAAGCGAGGCAGCATAAACGTTGATCCACCATCCGGCACGAGACCGATGTTGGCAAAAGCCTGCAAGAAAAAGCCTTTCTTTGAAGCGCATACGATATCCCCAATTAACGCGAAACTCATGCCGACTCCTGCCGCCGCACCATTTACAGCGGTAACGATTGGGATATCCAGATCTCGTAGCGACAGAAGCAGTGGGTGATATCCAGATCGAAGTGACGAACCAACACTGGACTCGTCATTACTACCGTCGCCCGCCAGGTTCGCCCCTGAACAAAACCCCCTCCCCGCGCCGGTGATCAGAAGACATCGAAAATGATTTTTTGGTGATTGGATATATCGTAATGCGTCATGAATTCCCGAGAGCATCGCCGGTCCGATCGCATTCAATACCTCGGGGTCATTGAAAGTTAAAGTCGCGACACCTTCTTCCACATCCAAATTGACGCGATTGAATTCCACTCTGAACGTTCCTAATGGTGTAAAACTTTGAATATTCGATTATCCATAAGACATGGGGACTTTCGCAAGCTCAAGATGTTGAGCCGAAGAGCATTCAAAAATGACTAAACTGCGCCCAATTCAAACGATGTGCGGTCGTCAATGACCAGGCAAACGCCGTGGGCCGCTGAGTACGAGCTTGACGCTGATCAAGTCCTCGCGATTGTTTCGAAGAACACCGACCTCTCAGTAGAGGAAGTTCAATTTCTCGGCGAAGGCTGGGACTTCTATAACTGGCTCATAAACGACCACTGGGTGTTTCGTTTTCCAAAACGTCACAGCGACGTGGATACCCTGGTCCATGAGCAAAGAATCCTGAACCAGTTACACCTTCCGGTTAAAACGCCGAGGTTTGAGTATTGGGTGGACCGACCGACCGATTTCCATAAACCTTTTGCTGGGTATGCCTATCTCGCGGGTTCTCCGTTGATTAACTTTGCGTGCGATTCATGTGATCTCATATCTATTGGAAAGACTGTAGGCGAGGCACTCACGATGCTTCATCAACAATCTTTGACACCACCTCTTGTCCCAGTCGATCCGCTATCGCTGTGGACCGAAGGCTTCGACGAAATCGTCACAAAAGCACAACCCGATCTCGGCATCGACATCGAACGTCAGGTTAGAGATGCGCTGACATCCTATCGCTTCCGTGAACGAACAAGCCATCAAGTTACAACTCATAACGACCTTGGTGTTGAGCATATTCTCATGCACGATCATGCGCACGTCGCAGCACTAATTGATTGGGCGGACAGCGCAACCGCCAATGGATTTGTCGATTTCGCGGGGATCTGGGCGTGGGGCGGCGATGACGCTCTGAAAGCGATCATGAACCATTACTACATCGATCCGAATAGTGAGG
The DNA here is from genome assembly GCA_965220235.1 of Candidatus Azotimanducaceae bacterium. Lineage (GTDB taxonomy): Bacteria > Pseudomonadota > Gammaproteobacteria > Pseudomonadales > Azotimanducaceae > Bin55. The sequence goes on from OZ244815.1 coordinate 2,738,933, forward strand.
ATTTCGCGCAGATAAGGGCGCACGGTTTGTGTTACGCGCTTGAACAGATCGCTTACGGTCGCGCGATTGATGACCAGTCTTTGCAATCTGCCGCAATTGGCTGGGTAGAACGTCGAGTGCTTGACGGTGAACTCGAAGACGTATACGCGCCGGTATAACAAATCGGAGTTCCCGATTTCATTACTCCATCGGCATCGCTCCTACGCGCGATTAAGAACGAATGATCGCATGTGAAAGACGGAAGCGGAGAGAGTTTTGGGATAGCATTCACGAACCGATGAATTCAATCTGAGTAATACCATGCCCACGTCCGCTCGAGTCGTCGTACTTCCGCAGGAGCAAGCTCCGCTAAACGTCGAAGAAATTTCGATCCCGGATCCCGGCCCGACTCAGGTGGTCGTCAAACAGTATGCGTCTGGCATTTGTCACTCTCAACTGCACCAAATGCACAACCCTCGACGCGGTCCAACGCTTCTCGGTCATGAGTCGACAGGTATCGTGTTGCAAGCTGGGTCCGAAGTCACTCATGTCGCCGAAGGCGATACAGTCTTGGTGACTTGGGTACCTCGAAACTCGCAAATGACCGATGCGAGACCGGCAGCAGCCACCCTTTCAACATCCCTTGGAGATGCAGTTTCACAAAACGTATTCACCTGGGCTGACCACACGATTGCTGACCAACAGTTTGTCGTCAAAGCTGAACCTGACATTGCGAAGGACGTAACGTCCATCATCGGCTGTGCTGTCATGACCGGTGCCGGCGCAGCGATCAATACGGTGGATATCAAACCTGGTGATTCCGTAGCAGTTTTTGGCGTCGGTGGTGTGGGTCTTTCAGCGATCGTTGGCGCGAAATTCCGCGGTGCAGACCCGATCATCGCGATTGATCTCGACGATGCCAAGCTTGAGTTCGCAAAACTCTTCGGCGCGACACACGGGATCAACGCATCTGAAGTGAATCCCGTCGAAGCGATTCACGAATTGACATCGCATGACGGATTCGCAATCAGCGGACGACCGATTACGGGTGCAGATTTCGCGTTTGACTGCATCGGCCTTAAGGTAACCATGGAACAAATCGTGCCGGCTGTGCGACCGGGTCGATTCGGTGCGCGTCAAGGAGGCACAGCGGTGCTCGTTGGCGTACCACAAACGACAGTTGAACTGAACGCCGGTGAAATGTTGGGAACTGAGAAACAGTTTCGTGGATCGATCGGCGGATCTTGTTGTCCCGACCGCGATTTTCCATTATTCCTTGAATGGCATCAGTCTGGTCAGTTGGACCTCGAATCTCTCGTCACAGAGCGCTATCGAATTGATGACATCAACGAAGCGACGACGGCGCTAGAAGAAGGAAAGATCGCAGGACGCTCGATCCTCGAATTCAACTAGACCGAAGGGAATCGATTGTTTTAGCCAAGCAATTCGAGAGCGCGATCGATCAACGGTTTCATAGAAAGCGCGGTTTGCTCCCAACTGGGGTCAGGTCGTTTGCCGCGACGATGCAGACTTAAGTTGAAACCCGTGATGATCGCGAATTTATAAGCGGCCAGTGCGCGAAACCAACGAATGTCCGGTAACTCGGAACCGTATGCGTCGACGTAATAGTGTGAAAGAGTCTGGGGATCCAAGAACATAGGGCGTCCACCTTGTTCTTTGGACCATGCATCAGGATCACTGAACGTGCAGATCCAACCAACGTCGTTTAAGGTCGCGCCAACGCCCGTTAATTCCCAGTCGATTACCGCACGAAGCTCACCGTCTAACGAACACAATAGATTCGACGTTTGAAAGTCTCCGTGAAAAATCCCAACCGGTGCGTCGTGCGGTAAGGTCTCAAGCAGACGAGTACGGCACTCTGGTGCGCGTGACAACAAATGTGGATCGGCGGATCTTTCGTAGAACCGATCCCATCGTTTCACGTCGTCATCGAATGGAACAGGATCGCCTAAATATGGCACCCTATCAGTGTCAACCCGATGCACGTTCGCTAACGCGCCCATAACCTGACGGCCGAGATCCGCTAACTTCGACTCACTTAGTTCACTAGCCCATTCGCCAGGCGAAACCTTCAGGGTATCTCCTTCTATAAAAGGCACAACGAAGTAAGGACAGTCAAACCATTGCAGATCTTCACCCGACCATTGCACAGGACAGTGCGGGACCGAGGTTCCGTCCAACGCATTGAGAACCTCGACCTGACGTAACACGTCCGCGGTCCCACGCCAATTCACGTTTGGCGGCGGCACACGGATATACCATCGCGAAATTCCTTCTACAGTAATTACATCAAAGCCGTACGAGAATCCCGCATGTCCCGGCATGTTTCGCACGTTCTCTACAGCGATGACGCGTTCTTCAAAATGCGCGTTGCAGAACGGTGTTAGACGCTGAGCGAGCTCGTCGAGTGTCATCTAGCTAAACCGGTGCAGGACCTGGGAATTGCTCTCGGAGGATTCGTTTCAATATCTTGCCACTTGGATTTCGCGGAATTTCGTCGACGAATGCGACCCCACAAGGCATTTTGAATCGGGCTAATTTTCCATTCAGAAACTGCATAACGGATGCTTCCGTTAACGCGCCTTCTTCAGCCATGATCAGCGCAAACGGGCTTTCACCCCATCGTTCGCTAGGTTGACCGATCACACCGCAGTCCTTCACGCCGTCCAGCGTCATGAGCAAGTTCTCAATTTCCGCCGGGTACACGTTTTCCCCTCCAGAAATGATCATGTCCTTTAAGCGGTCCTGAATGTACACAAAACCGTCCGCGTCCATCGTACCGATATCACCGGTGTGCAACCAACCATCGACGACCGTTTCAGCTGTTGCGTCAGGTCGGTTCCAGTATTCACGCATGACGTGCTCACCGCGCACGAGTACTTCGCCCGCCTCATCAGGCTCGCATGTAACGCCATCACCCCGAACGACCTTTACATCCGTATGAAAAAAAGATCGCCCCGTTGTGCCAATCCGCTCAAGTGATTCCGCTCCGGTACATAAACAGGCTGGTCCGCAAGATTCTGTTAAGCCGTAGACCTGCATCACATCAACGCCTAAATTAGTGAACGCTTCAATGGCTGCATAAGGAACAGGGGCTGCGCCCGTCATGACCCATCGAAACTGCTCAATATTGAATCGTTCAAGATCTGGAATCTGAAGCATAAAGTTCATCATCGCAGGTACTAGCAACCCAACGCTAATACTCTCGCGATCGATCAATTGCCACGCGGTTAGGGGATCAAAGTTCCGCATTACAACCGCAGGAATGCCACGGTAAATAGACAGCGTTAAAGGAGTAAGCGCGCCGACGTGAAACATTGGTAGAGGTGAAAGGAAAACGTCGTCTTCGCGGAAGTAAGTTGTCGCAGCTATAGTCAATGTGCCCGCAAATGACGATCGGTGCGTATGAACAACACCTTTTGGTAATCCGGTTGTGCCAGATGTATACATGATGTAGAGCACATCATCCAGCGAGACCTTTGAATTCGGTTCTGTCGTTGGTGCAACGTCGCGAAATGTTCGGTAGTTCGTCCCGAAAGGTAAACAGTCTCCATCGGTTACATGTAACCACTCAGCAATATCGGTGCGGGTTCCGCGACTATGAAGCTCTTCAACGGTCTCAGCAAATTCATCGCTAAACACAAGCTTTGTCGCACCACTATCCTTGAGTATGAATTCAAGTTCGTCTGCCACCAATCGCCAATTCAGCGGCACCACCACACACCCGATCTTTCCAAGCGCGAAGAACAGCTCAACAAACTCACTGCAATTCATAAGTAGCAGTGCGACTCGATCACCAGCTTTGATACCGTTTGCAATAAGCGCGTTCGCTATGCGATTACTACGATCGTTGAGTTCTTTGAACGTTAACCGTTCACCTGTCTCGTCAATGTATCCGATTTGGTGGGGAGAAAGGTGTGCGCGGCGCACTAACAAATCGCCGATTCGCGTATACATATGCTGTACTTTTATGGAAAAGATGGAATGATATTTGCCGAAATAGCGCACGACGACGCGTAGGCTAAGCAAAACTAGACATTAGCTAACAATTAGATATAAATTGCTTGATTACTCGAAACTGGACTAAACAATCTCACCATCACGCCTCGCTAATCGCCGTTTAACTATACGTTTATATACTTAACAAGCCTTGCACAAGGAGAACAATTCATCTACAATCCGCTCGACAACAAGAGCTAAGCTAAACAAAAAGTACTATGTCAGCCATTGAAACTCGACAGAATTTAGTGAAGATCAGTACTGCAAGTCACCTGTCAGGCATTCGGGTCGAGACTTTGCGTGCATGGGACAAGCGTGGTCAACTCGAACCAAGACAACGAGTTGGTAACACACGTTATTACACCACAGATCAAGTTGAGCGCATGAAAGCACTGAACACGCTCATCCGATCTGGCATTGGTTATTCGATCGGTGAACTTTGTGTCAAGAGCGACGACGAGATTCAACAGCTAGTCTCGGAATTGCATCAAGCGCCTGGATTGCATGCAGCGCCTGAAGTAACTTCGAGCTCACGCGTTGTTGTTGTCGGTTGGCGGCTTACGCTACTTCGCGACGTCAATCTCGAGAACGAACAGCTCCGCACTGCCGCACCCAATATCGACGACATCGAAGCGTTCCTTCAGTATCTCCGGCGCTTGGAACACGACGGCCTTGACATCGCGGTTATCGAGTTACCTTCCACATGGGATATGAACTACATCAATGATTTACGAGAGAAGATCGACGCACTTAATCACTCCGATTGCCACGTAATTGCCGTATCCTATCTAAATGATCCTGCTTCATTTCACGAATATGAGCAGGAAGCACACCAGAAGGGTGTATCGCTCCTAGATGGTACAGACTTAACGTGGGACGTTGTACTCAACGAGATTCGCGCGGTTCAAACGATGCGTCACGAGGCGACGGACGACTCGACACTGTCCATGACAACGAGTGAGTTAGCGCGTCTATCAATGTCTACTCAACGGATCGCCGGAGTTGCGGTCGCAGATATCGTTGATCTCTACCAGCGTACCTCAGACATCCGTGGTTTAGCGCAACGAGAAATCTCGCGTCAACTATTCGCTGACAACATGCAAGTCAATCGATTCGTCGATCAACTCCGTGCGGTACATGGTGAACTCGCCGAATGTCTAGCTCTCGTACGGGAAGTTAGTCAACTCGAAAGTAATCGTTAACTTGACAACGGTAAACAAAAGCTATATGCTAACCGGACAAGCAACGTTTTTTAGCCAAGCGTAGCAGTGAAATTTGAAATTGCACAAACACTGGAACGAGGAGAAGATGGCAGTTAATGCTGCCATGTTCCGAGTGTGGTGCGATTTGGACTGGTTTCGCACGGATGCTAATTCCGCCATGCGCCCAATCGCATGGTCAAGAGCAGCGGCCCGAGGTCGTAATTGGAGTGCTTCAGGAATGGCCAGTCCTTCTTCTCACAGGTAATTCTAATTAAGGAAACGTCAATAGCGTAGACCACAACCATTAAAAGCGCTCAGCAGCGGCAATCGTGCTCAGCATACCCTCCTATGTCGCGTCAAATCAGCGACACCTTCCCTTGAGTTTGCCGCAGTTGAGCGCTTCTTATTTGATTCTTGTAGCGAGTCGATTCACGCCCCATCGAATTCTCGTATGAACGTCGATAGTCACTCGATATTCGCATCACATATTAACCGTAATCCCTAACGACATAAAATGTGTGTACGCCTGCGTTCGTCGGACATACACCGATTGGATATGCGCGAATTGATCGCGGCGTACATTCAATATCCAAGTTGCGTAACGACCCTACCACTTTCGGGGAGAGAATTCATGGCAGAACCGTTGTATGACACGAAAAACAACACCGAGCTTGACCTCGATGTTCGCCCAATAAGTGGAGCGCTTGGTGCAGAGGTCCGTGGTTTGGATCTCAAAGATCTTGATGACGCCGGATTTGAGACTGTCCACTCACTGCTTATGCAGTACTCCGTGCTCGCCGTACATGGACAAGCACACCTCACCGATGAGGACCTCCGAAATTTCGGATTGTTATGGGGCGAATTAGACGTCCATGGTTACTCACCGACCGTCGAAGGTTTCGATGACATGCTGAATATTCGATCGGGTCCAAAAGGTCGAGCTAGTGCAGAAGGATGGCACTCGGACGTAAGTTGGAAGGAAATTCCACCGAAAATCTCGATGCTGCTTGCTCGAAAGGTGCCGTCGATTGGTGGCGATACCGTCTACGCGTCTCAGTACAAGGCGTATGAAGATCTATCCGAGCCGATGAAAGAGCTGCTCGAAAAGCTCGACGCAGAGCACGATGGCCGAAACTTTGACATTGACCTCATCAGGAAACCCGCAACACACCCCGTGGTTCTCACCCATCCAGAAACGGGACGCAAGGCGCTCTACGTTAACGCAGGATTTACTCGTCGAATTTCGGGTTTATCGCCTTATGAGAGCAAAGGCATCATGAATATGCTGAGCGAGCACTGTACACGAGTCCGATATCAAGCACGCGTTCATTACGAAGTAGGTACGTTATCGATTTGGGACAACCGATGCGTTCAGCACTGTGCACCACCTGACTATGGGTACGAGGAGCGCGAACTGCATCGCGTCGCGGTATTGTGTGATAAGCGTCCTTCTCGATAGAAGAAGCGACCAAACACCCCTTTAGAAAATGCTCTGGGTCTCCGTACCCAGGGCACTTCCACTAGTAATTGCGACGAAGGTTCATCCCTTCGTAGAGCCCAGCCACTTGGTCCGCATAACCGTTGAACATAAGTGTCGGCTGGTTCCGCGCAAACAAACCAGAGCCCAGTACCCGTTCACTGGCTTGTGACCAACGTGGATGATCGACCTCAGGGTTTACGTTGGAATAGAAACCATATTCCTGTGGTGCGCTAAGGTTCCACGTCGTAGGGGGCTGTTTTTCCATCAATTCGATTTTGACGATCGACTTGATGCTCTTAAATCCGTATTTCCATGGCACGACAAGCCTAAATGGTGCGCCGTTCTGATTGAGCAGTTCATCACCGTACATCCCAACAGCGAAAATCGCCAGATCATGATTAGCTTCGTCCAACCTTAAACCTTCGAGATACGGAAAGTCGATGCTGCTAAAGAACGATCGAGTACCACGCATCTCATCCCGATTCAAATGCGTTGTGAACTTCACGTATTTCGCTGACCCGAGTGGCTCGTATTTATCAAGTACTTTCTTCACTGGGAAACCGACCCAAGGAATTACGGCAGACCACGCTTCAACGCATCGAAGCCGATAAATCCGTTCCTCCAAGTCAATCCCCGCCAATACATCTTCAATTGCGTACTTGCCTGGCTTTGCAACAAGACCCGTAACTTCGACCGACCAAGGGTCGATTGTCATAGCGTCTGCGTAACGCATAGGGTCGTCTTTATCGGTACCAAACTCGTAAAAGTTGTTGTATTGAGTCGTATAGGGCGAAGGCGTGATTTCGAGGTCAGGTACCGGTTCGTGCTTCGTGTAACCGCGAGACTCAATCCAGTCAGACGGCAAACCGCTGGCATGTACAGCAGAGAGAGCGGCGAATGCGCCGGTACCTTGCAAGATCTTTCTTCGAGCATGGTAAATCCGCTCAGGAGTAATCTCAGACGGTTTTGGATCGTTTTTTCTTGGAATTCGTATTAGCATCTCACACTCCCCTCCATTTCATTAGAACTGTTCTCAACCCGGAAGTTCTTTCTTGGCATAAATTTACCGAGCAACCAGGCTCAGTCAACAGATTCTTCATCGACTGCTTCTTCACTTGGTGTTGCTTTCTTCAATCTACGCCAAATGAACTCTGCCGGTCCCGATAGCGCATATCCCATCGTACAGATGAAGAACACCAGCGGCGGATTCACAAATATCACAGCCAGCACAAGCACTAATACAACAAACGAGACGTACGGAACCCGACCTCTAATTCGAAAGAGTTTTGGCGAGTAGTAGCGGATATTTGAGACCATCAACAACGCGATCCCAACCACTAATGCCGCCATTACGATAACGACTGAGATATGTGGTGGCGATTGGAAAAAGTCAGCCCACAACCAAGCTGCCGATGCCACTACGCCACATGCCATCGGAGACGGCAATCCGGTAAATGACGAACTGTCGCCTGCGATGTTAAATCGGGCTAAGCGGAGTGCGGCGCACGCCATGTAGAGGAACGTAATCGCCCAGCCGATCTGACTTAGGGAATTGAGACCCCATTCGAACGCAAGCACGCCTGGTGCAACGCCGAATGCGACCATGTCGGACAACGAATCAAACTGTTTACCAAAGTCGCTCTCCGCTTTCATCGCTCGTGCGACACGACCATCAAGAGCGTCGAGAATCATTGCAGCAAGAAGCGCAATGCCAGCAAAGAGGAATTTCCCTTCAGTCGCCGCAATGATCGCAAAAAAACCCGAGAACATAGCGCCGGTCGTAATGGCGTTAGGTAACAAGAAAACACCACGACGGCGATTCTGTGCAGCGATGTTTCGAGTCTTATTGACGACCGAGAACTCGCGTTTTTTGCTCATCGCATTAATTTCGAGATTTGTCGACCAACTTGTTTTCTTCGATCCACGGCATCATGGCTCGGAGTCGCGCGCCAACCTGCTCAATCTGGTGGTTCTGGCTCAGTCTTCGCATAGCTTTGATCGTCGTCGCGCCGGCCTGATTTTCGCTAACGAACTCGCGTGCGAACTTTCCACTCTGAATTTCATCAAGAATTCGTTTCATCTCTTTCTTAGTCTCTTCATTGACGATTCGAGTTCCCCGCGTCAATCCGCCGTACTCTGCGGTATTAGAGACCGTATACCACATGTTCGAGATGCCACCCTCGTAAAAGAAATCAACGATCAACTTGAGCTCGTGTAAACACTCGAAGTACGCCATCTCCGGGGCATAGCCCGCTTCCACCAGGGTCTCAAAACCCGCCTGAACCAGTGCAGCCGCGCCACCGCACAAAACTGCTTGTTCACCGAATAGGTCCGTTTCCGTTTCTTCTTGGAACGTCGTTTCGATGATCCCTGCTCTACCAGCCCCGATTGCCATCGCGTACGAAAGCGCAGTTTCTTTCGCTTGGCCGCTTGCATCCTGTCCGATTGCGATAAGCGAAGGTACTCCACCTCCTTCCGTGTAAGTCGATCGCACAGTGTGCCCGGGTCCCTTTGGCGCAATCATGATGACGTCAAGGTCACTACGTGCCTCGATCAATTCGAAATGAATATTGAAACCGTGTGCAAAAGCAATCGCAGCGCCTTCCTTGATATTTGGTTCAATCTCGTTTGAGTAAATATCTCGTTGGTGCTCGTCCGGCGTCAAGATCATCACGAGGTCGGCATCCTTCACGGCTTCGCTCGTAGGTTTCGTCACAAAATCTGCGTTTTGAGCTTTTACTGCGGAGCCTGAGCCGTCTCTCAGCGCGATCGTGATATTTGTTACGCCGCTATCCCGAAGATTGTTAGCATGCGCATGGCCTTGGGAACCGTATCCCACCACAACCACTTGCATATTCTGGATAAGCGATAAATCCGCATCTTTGTCGTAATAGACCTGCATGGAATTCCCTGTCGTTCTTGTCTCTAGAGTTCGAGTATTTTGTCGCCGCGGCCGATGCCTGAAACACCTGTACGGACGACCTCCAAGATGGATGTTTCACCGATCGCGCGCATGAATGCATAGAGCTTCTTGGTTGGACCGGTCAGTTGTACCGTGTACGAATCCGGTGTGACATCGACCACGTCGCCGCGAAATATTCGGCATGTCCGATAGATCTCCTCACGATGTCCGTTGCCTTCCGCGCGAATCTTTATCAACATGAGTTCACGCTCGATGTGCGCGCCATCCGTCAAATCGTTTACTTTTACGACTTCGATTAAGCGATTCAGGTGCTTCGTTACCTGCTCAATCTTCTCGTCGTCGCCTTCGGTTAAGAGCGTTAGACGTGAAAGCGTCGGATCCTCAGTTGGCGCAACCGTTAATGACTCGATGTTGTAGTTCCGTTGTGCGAATAAGCCAATGACTCGTGAAAGGGCACCGGCTTCGTTCTCAAGTAGAACAGCAAGTAGGCGTCGCACTACGCTGCTCCCTTGGACAACACCATGTCCTCAAGTGAACCACCCTTAACGAACATTGGATAAACGTGCTCGTCGGGGTCAACATACGCGTTGATGAATACCAGTTTGTCTTTCAACGCTGGACTGAACGCCTCCTCAACCACCGCGTCGAGTTCGTCTATGGAGCGCGCCGTGAAGCTGCGGTGTCCAAATGACTCTATCAGCTGTTCGAAATCGGGAAGCGCGTCGCTGTAGGTACTGTGAGAGTACCGTCCACCGTACTGCATATCTTGCCACTGCTTCACCATACCGAGCGCTTGATTGTTCAGATTGACGATTTTGATCGGCAAGGCGTACTGCATGCAGGTGGAAAGTTCCTGCATGTTCATCATGAAACTGCCTTCACCCGTAATGCACACGACCGTTGCATCGGGTACGGCAAATTGGACACCCATCGCTGCTGGTAGACCAAATCCCATGGTGCCAAGTCCACCAGAATTAATCCATTGGCGCCCTTTGCTAAATCGGTAATACTGAGCAGCAAACATCTGATGTTGCCCCACGTCGCTCGTGACGAACGCGTCGCCATTGGTCTCTCGGTAGACAGCTTGAATAACCTGCTGAGGAAGTAGCTGACCGCTCTCACTCTTACGACTTCGTTGATCGTGGTCAAGGCCGTGCTCGTCACGCCAAAGTTGGATTCGACGCCACCATTCATCCAGACTTGATTGGTCAATCGGGTGCTTTTCTAGCTCAGCCTCAAGCGCTGCGTGAAGTTCGGCCAGAACTGGCTTCGCGGGTCCTACGATGGGGATATCGGCAGGGATCACCTTTGAAATTGACGCCGGATCTACGTCAATATGAATGATCGTCGCACCTGGACAGAATTTGACAGGATTGTTCGTCACTCGGTCATCAAACCGCGCGCCAACCGCTATGATCAAGTCCGAATGGTGCATTGCATTGTTCGATTCGTACGTACCGTGCATCCCCAACATACCTAGAAACTGAGGATCATCGCCTGGGAATGATCCAAGCCCCATGAGCGTATTAGTAATGGGAAAGCCGGTTAATCGAGCGATTTTTACAAGCTCTTCTTCAGCGCTTCCTTGGACAACGCCGCCACCCGCGTAAATAACCGGGCGTTTTGCCTTCAGCATCGCCACAGCGGCTTTGCGAATCTGACCAGTATGACCCTTCAACGCGGGCTTATAGGATCGCAAGCTTACGGTCTTTGGGTACGAGTACTCGAACAGTTCGTTGGGATCTGTCGTGTCTTTCGGTACATCGATCACAATCGGACCGGGACGACCCGTCGTCGAAATGTAGAAAGCTTGCTTCACAAGCCAAGGAATCTCGCTCGCGGACCGCACAATGAAACTGTGCTTAACGATTGGGCGCGATATCCCGATCATGTCTGTTTCTTGAAACGCGTCGGTGCCGATGACGTCGTGCGGCACTTGAGCCGATATCACGATCATTGGAATCGAATCCATATACGCCGTCGCGATGCCGGTGATCGCATTCGTAGCGCCCGGACCTGATGTCACCAAGACCACGCCCGGATTACCCGTCGCACGTGCGTACCCGTCTGCCATATGCGTCGCAGCCTGCTCGTGACGAACAAGAATGTGTTCGACTCGTTGTTGCTTGAACAGAGCGTCGTAAATATGCAGCGCCGCGCCACCTGGGTAGCCGAAGATGCGCTCAACACCTTCGTCTTGCAATGCGCGAATCAGAATTTCGCCACCGGAGAGCATTTCGGTCATTGGATTCGAGATATGCGTTGTTCTAAGGGGTGGTCGAAGGATGCCCTCGGATGACACGAACCTAGCAGATAATGCTGCGAAGGAAGCAGACGGCAGGAACGCGCGTTAACTGGTTACGAGTGGCACTCGCAGAAGGCGGGGAATTTTAGTCGCACATGCGAAATTAGGCTAAATTTGACGAAGGACTGAAAACGATCCATAACGCTCACCTCAATCATTTCGCTCAAAATCACGTTTAAGTGCTTCGACGAGTGTCTCTAGGTCATGAGGTAGCGGTACTTCAAAACTCATGCTCTGTGCCGAACGAGGATGATCGAATGCGAGCTGATACGCATGAAGTGCTTGACGTCCCATTCCTTGAAGCAACTCGCTCAGCTCGCTCGTCGCGTTGGGAGGAATGCGCCTCTTTGCACCATACTTAACGTCGCCTACTATCGGCAGACCTACTCGAGCCGCATGGACACGGATCTGGTGGGTTCTGCCCGTCTTTAATTCGGCACGAACCAAGGTATGAGCACGGAATGCTCTTACAGGTGTCAGCATCGTCAGCGCATCACGTCCGTCTTCTCGAACCGTTTGCCGCGTCCTATCGCGTGAACTACGACCTAATGGCAGATTGATGTCACGCGCTTTGGTTAATTTCCCTTCTACAACTGCTAGGTAGGTTCGGGATACCGTTCTTTTCGCCAACGCCGCGATCAAGCGTACCCTGGCGAGTTCCGAAGCTGCGACCACCATAAGCCCCGTCGTATCCTTGTCCAATCGATGCACGATTCCCGCGCGCGGCAGCTGATTGAGTTCAGGTCGTAACGCCAGTAACCCATTCGCCAATGTCGGTGCAACCGTTGCCGCGCCCGGATGGACGACCAATCCCGCTGGTTTATTTATTACCAGCAAATCGTCATCTTGAAAGACAACCTGAAGTTCGAGCTCAGTTGCAGTGTCCCAATCTTGCTTCGCTTGAAACATTGCGTCGACCGTAACGGATTCTCCGCCGATCAATTTGTAATTAGGCTTCCGCAACTCACCATCGACGGTGATCGAGCCATCCTTGATCCACTTGGTCAACTGCGACCGCGAAACATCCGATAAATAATTCGCCAATACGCGATCCAATCGTTCACCGCTATCGACCTCGGCAATCCGCAGAGATTTTCGGTAACTACGCGACTTATCTACCATCCGTGTGTCTACCTAAAATACGGCATCAGCTCTGAGGAATTGCATTGAAAGAGTTTCGCGTTGTTTTGATTGGCGTCCTGCTCGTCTGGTTCGTCGCAGGTTGTAGTTCGCTAGGTTTCTCAAACATAAAGACAAAAAAAGAAGAACTTGAGCTGACCAGTGAACAAAAACTATACGAAGCTGCGCAGTCTTCTATTCGATCCGGCAATTACACCGTCGGTATCAATCGTCTAGAAGCGATCGAGACTCACTTCCCATTTGGTCAGTACGCCGAGCAAGCCCAGCTCGAACTGATCTATGCAAATTTCATGAAGAGCGACTTTGAAGCCGCTACTGTAGCAGCGACTCGCTTCATCGAATTACACCCCAAACACCCTCGAGCGGACTACGCGTACTACATGCGGGGATTGGCTAGCTACGAAAAGAATCGAGGCTTTTTCGATCGCTTTCTAGGTTCACCTCAGGCTTCGCGCGATGTTACTGCAGCCAAGGAAGCATTTATCGAGTTCAACGAGCTATTGCAGCACTTTCCCAATAGCCTTTACGCGAAAGATGCGAAAGCAAGGATGCTGCACCTCCGAAACATCATCGCCGAGCATGAGTTGATGATCGCACAGTTCTATCTCAATCACGACACCTGGGTCGCGGCTGCGAACCGCGCAGCAGGCATCGTAGAGCACTTCCCATCAAGTTCTTCGGTACCAGAAGCGCTCGCGATCGTCGTCGAAGCAAACTACCGTCTAGGTCTCGAAAAACCGGCAAATGATGCGTTACGCGTCCTAGCACTGAATTTCCCGAGCTATGACGGATTTAACGATGAAGGAAAACTGGTACTACGAGACGCGATAAAAAACCGTGACCGCAGCCTGGCGAACATCATGACATTTGGCGTGTTGGACCGACCTGCGGTTCCACCGCCGCTTGAGATTTACATTCCTGAATCACCTCGAACTGCTGAGGCGCAGGAAGAAGACCGCTAGCTCAGACTGCTACCGTTTTGTGTTAATTACAAGAAGTCGTTTAGCGACCTAACGGAAGCTATGAATCGGCCGATTGGTCCGATTCCTTCGCCGTTTTACTATCGGGTCGCTCTCGGTGTACGATCGCCGCGAGAATCCAACTCGCAGCACCGATGCACACGGCAGAGTCCGCAATATTGAAAATCGGAAAATTGAAGCCGATTGCGTAGTAATGCACGTGGATAAAGTCAACCACGCATCCATGCATGGCGCGATCGATTAAGTTGCCGCCCGCCCCCGCCAGAATCAGTGTTAGTGCAAGCACGAAGAGAACCGGGGGGTCTTGAATCCGACGTAGGCGCCATATTTCCCAACTGAAATAAACGACAAACGCAACACCAACGAACGTCAGAAAGTGCGTGTAGCCTTGAAGAATGCTGAACGCAGCGCCGGTGTTACAGAAGAATCGAAACGTAAGAAACGGCAGAACCGATACAGCGCCATCAAGAAGCTCCGCCGTCGCGAGGTATTTGGTATATTGATCTAGGACAACCACCAAAGCGGCGCCGACGAACGCCCACCACCATCTCGGGTTGACGTTAGTCGAATTCTGTACGGTGCTCATCAAACCAGCTTCGTGTCATTTCGAGATCTCTTGCGATTTGGACTTTAAGCGCGTCCAAACCGTCGAACCGTACATCGTCACGAAACTTGTGATGAAACGTGACAGTGATCTGTTTGCCATAGATATCTTGGTCAAAGTCGAATAGGTGCACTTCCAATAACGGTTCTGTGCCATCAACCGTAGGTCGAGTTCCGACGTAAGCCGAACCTTCGTACGTTTTATCTAACCCTGTCACGGTTACCGCGAATATCCCTTCAAGTGCGGAACGATACCGTTGGAGGCGGATATTGGCGGTCGGCGTGCCGAGCTGGGTACCCATACGCTGACCGACGACGACCGAACCCATCATGAAATACTTCCGACCGAGAAGTTTTTCGGCCAAACTGAAGTCCCCAACAGTCAAAGCATCACGGATACGGCTGCTTGAAACCCGTTCGTGATCGAAAACCATCGTACCCAGATGTGTAACACCAAAACCTACGCGTTCCCCTGCGACCTGGAGCATCGTGTAGTCCCCCTCAGCGTTCCTACCAAATCGGAAATCATCACCCACGACTAAGTACTTCACACCGAGTATTCGTACAAGGAACTCATCAATCACTGCGTCCGCCGTTGTTGAACTGGTCCTTTCATTGAATGGAATGCACAAAACGTAGTCCAAATCGAAATCTCGAAGGATCGCAATCTTTTCGCGGAAACGAGTGAGTCGCGCGGGCACCATCGCGCCTCGAAAATACTCGCGTGGTTGCGGTTCAAATGTCACCAACATGCTCTTGGAGTTCAACTCCTGCGCTTTGGCGGAGAGGTGAGACAACAACATCTGATGGCCATGATGAATGCCATCAAACGTACCAATCGTGATGACACCGTTACGGTGTCTTTCACGCACGTTGTGCAATCCTCGAATCAGTTCCACGCTATTGCCTATACCCGATGGATCAGATGGCGCGGGCGAACCCCGAAAACTAGCAACATCGCACCATACACCACCAAACCGCTAACGACCATGAGTCCCATCTGACCTGCCCTACGCCACTCCGACACGCTTGTCCACATTTCGAAATTGAGATTCAACCACATGAGACATACGACCATAACGATACATCCTGCCAAACTCGCGAGTCCAAAGTGCCATAACGATTTACTCGCACGGTACTGACCGCCGCGGATCAAACCACGCATTAAGAGGTAACAATTAACGAAAGCAGCTACGGTAGTTGCAAAAGCTATCCCCAACAATCCTAGCCACCAGAAAAGGCATAAGCTGATCGCAATGTTCACGCCGACGCCAATTGTTGCATAGACAAAGGGCGTGTGCATGTCCTCACGCGCGAAGTACCCAGGTCCCAGTACCCGCGTCAGCACCATGGGGACCAAACCGATAGAAAACGCCTGTAACGCTACCGCGGTCATCTCGACATCTGCGACTTCAAACGCGCCACGTAGGAATACGGTGGCAAGGATCGGTTTCGCAAGATAGTACAGTGCAGCCGCAGCAGGGAGGGCAAAGAGAACCCCCATACGGACGCCCCAATCAAGGGTTTCGCTGAACAATTTCGAATCGCCTTTCCGATGGAGACTTGAAAGATTCGGCAGCAGAATGGTCTGCATTGCAATCGCCAATAGAGCCATCGGCAGCTGGATGAGCCGATCAGCGTAGTAGAACCAAGATACAGTGCCAACGGTAAGTTGCGCACAGAGGATCGTTCCAACGAGAATGTTGATTTGTCCTGCTGATGCCGCGTATACACCTGGGACGATCAGTTTGAGAATGCGTCGTACGCCTCGGTCTCGAAAATTCACGCGCGGCCATCGCAGGAATCCCAACCGTCGTAACGATGGTAGATGTGCCAATAGCTGCAAGAACCCAGCGGTCAGCACTCCCCACGCCATTGCGTACGCGACGTGACCAGAGAGCATCGCTGCCCATACCGCCGCAACTATGACGCTGACGCTTAATAGCAAAGGCGCACCCGCGGTAATCGAGAAACGCTGATAACTGTTAAGCACAGAACCAGCGAATGCAGTCAACGAAATCAATCCAAGGTACGGAAACATCACGCGGAGCATGTCGACAGCCGCTTGATATCGTGGTTCCCCAACCCAATTCCGTAGCGTGAATAAGTCAATCAATGGCTGGGCGAGTAACACGCCAATAAGGGACAGACCCAACAATACAACAGCAAAACTACCCGCAACGGTTCGGACGAAATCGATGAGATCCGATTCTGTGTTGTTCTCTCGATAGTCTGCAAGTACCGGGATGAATGCTTGCTGAAATGCTCCCTCGGCAAATAGCCGACGAAAGAAATTCGGTATCTTGAACGCTACAAAAAACGCATCCGCAATCGGTCCTGCGCCAAGAAAGTAAGAGACGACGACGTCACGAACCAAACCACCGACCCGTGACAGTCCCGTTAAAGAGGCTACAACCAGGCCCTTACCGGTGAGACTCGTCGTTTCGCGTTGTTGCTGCGTCACTTCGTCGTCCGTCAAGTTAGACTCGTCGATCTCTGAGGTCAGCGCCACTCTTCGAGCCGCTTGGTTCTCGCATTGCAGTGACTAAAATTCGCGCCTTCAACTAACGGCTTAAGCCTCCTGAGACAGCAATTTGGCACATACCTTATCTGCTAAAAAACGCGTACGTCAAAACGCACGCCGCAACGCCCGAAACTCGGCGAAGCGTAGCACCATGCGCACTGCGATTAAGAAAACCGTAACGGCAATCGAATCGGGCGACAAAGAGAAGGCTCAGGACGCACTTAACGCCGTTTCTAGCATTCTCGATCGTTACGCCCACAAGGGATTGATTCATAAGAATAAAGCCGCACGCCATAAGTCGCGATTGAATGCCAAAGTAAAGGCGTTGGCGAGCTAGCTAGATTAAAGCGAGATTGTCTCGATGAATCATTTCGGGTTCATCCATATAGCCTAGCAACCTCTCAATCTCGCTGGATGCGTGACCTTTGATCAATCGCGCTTCCTGATCACTGTAATTCGACAACCCTCTCGCAATTTCATTGCCATCGTCGTCGCACACCGTTACGACATCGCCCCGATGGAAATTTCCAATCACGTCCTTGACACCGATCGGTAACAGACTTACGCCATTGCTCACGAGTGCGCGCACCGCCCCTTCGTCAATCGTGAGTTCGCCGCGACTTCGAAGCTGACCCGCTATCCACTGTTTACGCGCGTCTACAGGTGTGATATCGGCGGTGAGATGCGTACCGACTTCATCTCCGCGATGGAGCCTAATCAGTGTGTCGGTTGCGCGACCGTCAATGATCCAAGTATCGCACCCGGACTTAGCCGCGAAGCGCGCGGCTTCCAGTTTCGTGAGCATTCCACCACGACCAAATTGCCCTGGTTCACTATTCACCATCGCATCCAGCGCGTCGTTGAAGGGTGAGTCACGTTTGATGATTTTTGCGTCAGGACATGTCCGCGGATCCGCTTCAAACAATCCTTCTTGATCAGTCAACACCACTAATGCATCCGCCTGTATCAGCGCCGCAACCCGTGCTGCTAGCGTGTCGTTGTCGCCAAAACGAATCTCATCCGTAGAAACAGAGTCGTTCTCGTTAATCACAGGGATGACGTCGTGATTCAGGCACGTTTCGATCGTTGATCGCGCGTTCAGGTATCGCTCTCGGTCCTTGAGGTCGTCGTGCGTTAGCAACACCATACCCGTCGAGAAACCCGCTTCCTGGAATCGCGTGGCGTATGCATGCGTCAATCCCATCTGTCCAACCGCTGCTGCGGTTTGAAGCATGGGGAGGTCATGGGGGCGTTCGACCAAGCCAAGCCGGTGCATGCCTTCCGAAATCGAACCGCTGGACACGATCACGACGTTCAAGTCGGCTTGCCTCAGTTCGGTGATCTGTTGACAAAGCGTGTCGAGGCGCCGCTTCGACAGCCCTGACCCGTCAGCTACCAGTGAACTACCAATCTTCAGAACCCAAGTCGAACCGACTTCGCTCGGTGCATGTGTGCGATTAGTCACGACGATAGATCACTTCAACTTGGTCGTCTTCGTCTGGCGTAGAAGAGGTTCTAGAGTTCGTCCGATTCAGTATATCGTCTAGTACGTCTCGATCTAACGCGGATGAATCGAAGGAATTTAGTTTCGGGTTGCTCTCTATCGCATCCATGAGCGCAAAAGTCAGCTCCCGCACGCCGCGTTGAGTAACAGCAGAAATCTCGAAGATCGGACGATTGGGGTGTAAGGTTTTTAGACTCTCTGTTACTGCTCGTACTTGATCTGGACGCGCAATATCAGTTTTCGTGACGACCGTCCAAACATCGCGTTCTGCAAGCGATTGACTAAAAGCCTCTACTTCGTGCTCGATCTTCGCCAAATTCTCGCAGGGGTCGCTGCCGTCAACTGGGGCGACTTCAACTAAATGCAGTATGAGATGCGTGCGACTGAGGTGTTTCAAGAATCGCGTACCTAATCCGTGTCCGGATGCCGCCCCTTCAATCAAGCCGGGAATGTCAGCCATTACGAAACTCCGCGCAGGATCAACTTGAACGACGCCGAGATTCGGTACAAGGGTTGTAAACGGGTAATCAGCAATCGCGGGTCGTGAGGAGGAAACGACACTCAACAGCGTCGATTTACCTGCGTTGGGTTTACCTAATAGACCAACATCTGCCAGAACTTTGAGGTGTAAACGCAGACGCTTTGACTCGCCAGATGTGCCATGTTCGAATTCGCGAGGCGCCCGGTTCGTGCTCGAGCGGTATGAGTGGTTTCCGCGTCCGCCTTCTCCGCCTTGCGCAACGACTACCAACTGCCCCGGTGACGTAATATCTGCCACGTACTCTAGCGTCGCGTCGTCCACCACACTCGTACCACAGGGTACGTCTACAACCAGGTCACGACCGCTCGCACCAGTCTTAACACTACTCCCACCCTGTCGTCCATTCTCAGACTTTAGGATCGGTCGATATCTGAAATCTACGAGCGTATTCAGCGCTTCGTCGCCTCGGAAGACAACATCGCCGCCTCTTCCGCCATTGCCACCGTCAGGACCACCTTTGGGTAGATTGGGTCCCCGATGGAAGCTCATACAACCGTCGCCACCACGCCCGGCGGTCACGTCTAGTGTGACTTCATCGACGAAAAGCATGAGAAATGCGACGGCATCAGATTGCGTCGCCGATTGGAATAGGAGTTAGTTCGTCGCGACGCTGACGTAGGTGCGCTGGTGCTCACCATGTTTGCGAAATACGACAGTTCCGGATGCTGTGGCAAAAAGTGTGTGATCACGACCACAACCAACGTTGTCCCCGGCATGAAACTTCGTGCCACGTTGCCGAACCAAGATATTACCCGGTTGAACTTGCTCGCCGCCGAAGTGCTTAATTCCTAGTCGTTTTGACTCGGAATCGCGCCCGTTCCGCGTACTACCGCCTGCTTTCTTATGTGCCATGTCGACTACCTAATGCAAAATGCCTACGATCTGCACTGCAGTGAACTTCTGTCGATGCCCTGCGCGTCGTAAATAGTGCTTCCGACGTTTGAACTTGATGACGCGAATCTTGTTTTGCCTTCCCTGTTCCACCACTTTCGCGGTCACACGGGCACCTTCAACAAGCGGCGTTCCGATTTCCACGGACTCGCCATTGGCAACCATCAAGACACGATCGAACTCGACGTCCGCGCCAACTTCCGCATCTAGCTTCTCGATAGAAACCTGTGCGCCTTCCTCAACGCGATATTGCTTACCACCAGTTTCAATGACTGCAAACATGCTAGCAACTCTAGAAATCGTGCTTAGGGAAACGCTTCGCTAAATCCGAATAGATTCAGCTAAAAGATACAGCGCAGAAGACACCGACACATAGTTTTATATGTCAGGGTGCAGATAGAATTTTACTCAATGCCTTCTCCTGACGAGATTCTGTGCCATCACGCAGGGATTCCGTCATTTCCGATGTCTGACTATCCCGACCCGTGCGCCCTCCGGTGAATTCACCTTTTCCAGCTTTCGAGCCTCATTTACCGTCCTCATTGAATGAGGTAACTCAGCTAGTTCAATCCGAACTCAATGCAGCAGAAAAACTAATTCAATCGAATCTGGCGTCGGATGTGGAGACGGTGGCATCCATCGGCGAGTATATCGTTAAGTCCGGTGGCAAGCGCCTAAGACCGATGACTGCAGTACTTGTCGCTCGTGCACTTGGACATCGGACGGAGGAGGTCGTCACCCTTGCCGTATTGCTTGAGTTTCTCCATACCGCCACACTATTGCACGACGATGTTGTCGACCGTTCCCAACGTCGACGTGGACGGAAAACCGTTAACCTACTATGGGGGAATGCACCGAGTGTCTTAGTGGGAGACTTCCTCTATTCTCGGGCGTTCCAACTCATGGTCCAACTCGGTCGAATGGACATCATGTCGGTGATCAGTGAGGCAACAAATCTCATTGCCGCCGGCGAAGTCAAGCAGCTTGAGCATGTCCGGGATCCAGATCTGACTGAAGCAGTCTACATGGACATCATCCGATGCAAGAGTGCACTGCTCTTTCAAGCTGCGGCAGAGACAGGTGCGACACTCGCGAATGCCAGTTTAGACGAGATTGAAGCGGCGCGCCTATTTGGTCTGCACTTCGGACTCGCCTATCAACTCATGGACGACTTGCTCGATTACGCTGGTGATAGCGATCACTTGGGGAAAAACGTCGGTGACGATCTGAGGGAAGGTAAACCCACGCTACCGCTTATATTCGCGATGCGCTACTCTTCCGAAGACAACGCGAATCTCATACGTACAGCGATTCGAGATCAATCCGCCGACGATACCTCGCAGATCATGGATGTCGTTCATCAGTCTGGCGCTTTAGGGTATACGCGAGCAAACGCGCTTGCGCAGACACATCTGGCCAAAAGTTCGCTATTTCGTTTACCGCCGAGTCGATATCGGGACGGCTTGAACCGTCTAGCAGACATTGCATTGGAACGAATTCAGTAGCCATCACAGTCTTGTTCTTGTCGAAAACTAACTGACATATCCACGGGTCTCGCTCACTAGAATTTCCGACTTAGATACCCGTGACCGGCATTGATTGAATTCGTTATGCTGGTATTTCCCTTCTGTCGGAGTGTAGCTCAGACTGGTAGAGCATCGTCTTCGGGAGGCGGGGGTCGCTGGTTCAAATCCAGTCACTCCGACCAATCAAACACCCTTCTGCTTCGCATCGTCGATTTTGCGCTGCATCCGACGCATGCCATTCAGCCAGCGCTCTAAATCGCCGTTCTTGCGATCCATCCAAGTTTGCGCGATTTCGTCCGTGAGAACAAGAAACCGTTCATTCTGAATGGCGTCAGTCACCATATCTGCTACTTCCTCAGGTTCCTTTATCGGTCCCGCAGCCGTTTGAGCGAAGGGTGTGCTCCTGTTACCCAACATGGGCGTATTTACGCCTAGCGGCGCAAGTAGAGACGTACGGATACCTTGATCGTGGTACGTAATGGACATCCACTCCGCGATTGCTACGACAGCGTGCTTCGTCGCGGCATAGAGTACGTTGCCATGCGTCGTCAAGATCCCCGCCATTGACGCTGTGTGCACGAAGTAGCCACTCCCGCGTTCCAACATACCCGGCAGAACCGCTCGGATCGCATATACGTGCGCGATCACGTTTACGTCCCATTGAACATGCCAGTCCTGAATATCTGTCTCCAGAGGATCACCACCCGTTGCGATTCCTGCATTACTGAAGAATAGATCAACGGGACCGAACGCTTCCTCCGCAGCAGCAACCGTCGCGTTGATGTCATTCTCTTTCGCGACGTCGCAATGAACCGCACGACCGCTGATTTCCGCGGCAACCGTGCTTGCACCTTCGTCATTAACGTCGGCTACCACGACGTTCGCTCCCAGGGTTGCGAATGCTCGACTGCATGCGGCACCAATGCCACTTGCTCCACCAGTGACGATGCACGTTTTTTCACGAAGATCCATAACTCAATTCCGCAATTCGCTATACCGCATTATCTAGGGAGTTAAATTGCCTGCTGTGTCCTCCGAAACTGGTACTAGCTCTATGAAGTACTTACACACGATGGTTCGCGTGAACGATATTGATGCTTCACTTAACTTCTATTGCGACCTCCTTGGACTAAAGGAACTCCGTCGTATTGACAACGAAGCGGGACGATTTACGTTGGTGTTTCTTGCCGCGCCTGGTAACGAATCTGCGCAAGTGGAACTGACCCATAACTGGGATGCAGAAGCGCTTCAAGGCGGTCGAAACTTCGGCCACTTAGCGTACCAAGTCGAGAACATCTACGACACCTGTCAACGACTACAGGACGGCGGCGTGACGATCAATCGACCACCACGAGATGGCTACATGGCGTTCGTCCGGTCACCTGACAATATCAGTGTCGAAATACTGCAAGACGGTGGACCATTACCCGCGCAGGAACCTTGGGCATCGATGGAAAATACCGGCGAGTGGTAGACTGAGGGCCGCCTCTAATAGGAAGTTGGTTTTCAGAAGCTGGTATTCGCGCCGATTAGCACGCGCGACGTGAAGCTATGCGTGACGCTCGCGCGAGCTCGCCCAAAATCGTGGAATCGTCAGCTGCACTGGATTCTCGAGCTCCCGCTTGAGGCAACAACTGTTATCCGCCAGCACATGCATTGAGGCAATCGCACCAATCAGTACGACCCAGATCGGTAGATATTCCATCTCGGCGTACCATCTATGATCGAGAACGGGAACTGCAGAGAAGAATCGATAAAAATAAAAGAACATAAAGAGTGTGTTGATTAGTGCAAAACCCCTAATAAACACTTCTCGCACAGAAGGCAGTAACGTCAGTAAAGTCAGAGCCGCGGTCGTAAGCAGAGCAACCACCAAAAGAGGGTCGAACCTTATGAAATACACGAGTCCGATCAGCAGAACGGCAATCAGGCAGTTAATGACTTTCACAGATTCAATCTCACCGTTTAACGAAAATCCGTCGGATCGTGTGATTCATGCTGGCCACTATCTAACCGCGTAAAGAAAAAACGAAACGCTACGACATATACGAATAACTGTGTTCATATTCTGAGGTAATCTGCCGTACTCAGACCGTGTTGACGTAACACGCTCGTTTAGTCAAATGTTAGCAGAGTTTCAAAAGCAGCGTGATTCGACCTTGCGATTGCGCTAAGAACGTGAACATGAATTCGTGCCCTGTCACTAGGATAATGGCGTTCTCTTCATGGTTGTTACGTGGAACCGCCCTCATGCGCGCTAAGTACCTTTCGCTCGCACTAGCTTCATTTTGTAGCGTCGTTGTCTCACTCGTCTTCGCCAGCGATTCAACAGACGAAACAGCAGGTGAGTCTGAACTGGTCGTTCAAACCGCTTCTGGTGCGGTTAAAGGTGCTTACAGCAGCGTTGCGCCCGAAATACAAACGTTTAAGGGTATACCGTTTGCTGCACCGCCAGTCGGCGATTTGCGATGGCGCAATCCACAACCAGTCACTGCATGGACGGATGTTCGCGACGCCTCTGAGTTCGGCTCACGGTGTTACCAGCCAACATTGGACCAAGGCTTTTACGCGATGGAGCCGCAACCAACCAGCGAAGATTGCCTTTACCTTAACGTGTGGACAAGCACTTCCTCGAGTGAAGCCAAAATGCCCGTTATGGTCTGGATTCACGGCGGCGCTTTTATCATGGGTTCAGGTTCGGAAACGGTCTACAACGGTGACCGTCTAGCCCAAGACGGCGTAGTTGTCGTTACCGTGAACTATCGACTGGGTTTGATGGGTTTCTTTGCGCACCCGGTATTAAGCGCCGAATCCGAAACTGGCGTATCTGGCAATCAAGGGCTATACGATCAAATCGCTGCGTTGCAATGGGTACAGGACAACATTGCTGCCTTCGGTGGCGATCCAAATAACGTCACGATTTTCGGTGAATCAGCTGGCTCGATTAGCGTCTGCTATTTAGTTGCTACGCCTCTTAGCAGTGGATTGTTTCAGAAAGCAATCGGTCAATCTGGCGGATGTTTTGCAAAACACCCCACACTCAACGAAAGTGGCGAAGAGTTCCTACTCCTTGCTACCCCCGGCGTACAGGACACATCGGGATATGGCGTCGGCCAACGCGTCGCGGGGGCGCTAAGCGGGGATGCTGATGGTGAATCTGCGATCGCGCAGATGCGGGAAATGTCCCCTGGGGAAATAGCAGCAAAACTCGTTGAACAGCAAGTCAACGTTCCCTGGCGGTCAATCTATGTCGACGGCGTCATGTTTCCCGAACAAATGCGTTTACTAATGTCGGGTGGCGACGCCAATCGTGTTGACACGATTGTCGGATCGACGAAGGATGAAGGTGTGATGCTCTGGCCCGAAATCCCGGAAGTGCCACTTGAAGCGTGGGAATCGAACTTGCGTACCAGTGCGCCGGAGTACGCTGAGCAATTAATCGCAGCCTACAAGGAAGACGCACAAGAATCGACGAAGACTGCGACTCAGGAAATGATGTCAGACGCAATCTTTACTTCCGAGATGCGGACATGGGCACAACACGTCGAAAACCAGGGTAAAAACGTGTTTGTGTACGTTTTTAATCACGCGCCTCCGATTGATGGCGTGGGTCGATCGCTCGGAGCATTTCATGGCGGCGAGATTCAGTACGTGTTCCAATCCCATGCAGGAGAAAACGCCGCTGATGGTTTTCCAGTACTTTGGGACGAGTCCGATCGAGAAGTTGCGAGCATGATGCGGCAGTATTGGGTCAATTTCGCTAAGACCGGCGACCCCAACGGCGAGGGTTTACCTGAATGGCCTCACTACATGACATCTACTAACCAAACACTCGCTATCGAACAGAAAGCTAATGTCGTCTCCGATTTACGGAAAATGAAACTTGACGTCCACGAACGGATGATGCGTGGCGGCTTTGTAGAAGCTGAACCTAGTCAAGAATAGCGAGCATCGGTCCAGTTCGGACGATGTTCAATGGTTTGAACGACCGTCTATCTAACGCACAGCTTCTGACTGTGAATGGTCACTGTCAGAGCTCTGTTCTACCATCACAACAACAACGCGGTGCGGTCGCTTCGCACGTGTGTTATCTCTCACCCGATCAATAGAGTATCCAATGCCGCCGTAGATGAGCACGGTCTGAGCCATGATCCTAAATTTCTCACCCGTGCTGAACTCCACAGGTTCAGCCTTCCCAAAAGAGAAGAGAGCGAGAACAACCGTTCCAAGAGCCTCGCCGATTTCGATCGCTGAGAGTCCCGATAGCACGCCAACGCCCGCGCCGATATAGGTGCCCACACGGGATGGTTTTAATTCGGGAATTTCGATAGTCTGCTCAATCGACTCATAGCCTTGTTGGTCCAGCTTCAGGTCAATTTGAGAGTCTCTTGGCACATTGCGAGTACATGGCGTACTGCATTGCCAACCATCGCTTGAAACCACGTTCGCACCGCTTGGCGTGGACTCAACCACGAGCACTATCTCATCGGGAACCGCCGAGCAACCGCTGACGATCCATAGTACGAGTGCAAGCGCCAGCGTACGATGAACACTCGGTATTTGAGAAGCTAAGTCTCTACCGGATGACGTTACTCCGTGTTTCGATTGAAAGAGAATTCGCTCGTTTGCTTTCGGCGAAGCTCCTATGTCGATCATGCGACTAATGCTTGAGCTTCTGCTAACGGGATGGACCTTTCGTTCAATAGACAGTCACACAAGTCAGGTCGTTCTGGTGGCGGATTCAATGGTCCTAGATCGGTGACCTTGTGATCGAAGGCGAGACGAGACCAGAGCAATCTAGATGCGTCTCCGGACTGCCTTTCAATCATTACACCTTCCCATGCCATGAGAATCGCTGTAGATATGTGATACAGTGCTGTCGCGATACTTCGAAATCGACTTTCGTCGTCACGTTCAGCTATTTCAGTCGCGACATGCTCCGTTTTCTCTAACCACTTTCGCAACTCCGCTGCGAAAGTCGGTACGGCACTCGAAATCACGTCGAGTCGCTCCTCAAATTCTGCTATGAACGGGGGAAGGCAACTGTTTCGATTGATCGCTCGGTGAATGGCATCAATCGCAATGATGTTCGAGGTCCCTTCCCAGATCGAGCCAAGGTGTGCATCGCGTACCAACCGCGGGTTTACAAAGTCCTCTACGTATCCACATCCTCCTCGGATCTCCATTGCGTCCCCGCACACCTGGCGCGCGTCGCGAGTCGCACGCATCTTCAATATCGGCGTTGCGAGACGAGCAATCGCAGTTGCTTGGTTTGACCCAATGCCGCTGCTCTCGACAATATCCAACTGATCTGCAACAAACGCCCACATGGACATCGACTGTTCTGAAGCGAGACGCAACTTCAACAACTGACGTCGTGCAAGCGGCAGTTCCATGAGCGTCTTGCCAAATACGACGCGATGTTCCGACACTGTCGTCGCATCATGAACCGCTCGACGCATAAGCGCAGATGACTTCACGCCATTGCTTAGACGTGACCAATTAATCATTTCGAGCATTTGCTTCAGACCCGCGTTTTCATCTCCGACAAGGTACGCGAAGGCTCCTTCCATGCTCAATTCACCGCTCGCCATGGAACGCGTCCCGAATTTATCCTTGAGTCGCACGATTCGGATTTTGTTCGGTTCACCGTTCTCAAGTGCGCGCGGCATAGCGAATAACGCCAACCCACGAGTTCCTGTCTCCGCGCCTTCAGGTCGAGCCAAGATCATCGCTACATCCGCGTCGGCGTTAGAACAGAACCACTTATCGCCGAATAGACGCCAGCCGTCTTTATCTCGTTTTGCACGCGTTGTGACTTGCCCCACGTCCGAACCACCCGCCTGCTCGGTTATGAATTGCGCACCTTGCCAAAGTTCGTTCAAATCCATCGAGAGCATCCGCGGTAGCAATTTCTGCTTCAACTCTTCGCTTCCAAATAGTCGGATTACGTGCGCGGCCGAATCAGTTACATTGATAGGACAACCTAGTCCGAACTCCGCTTGATTGAATAGAAATGTATAGAGATGCTTCGCAAAGACAGGTAGCGGTTGATTCCAGTTCGCCACGATTGGACGATGCGACATCGCGTGGAGTCCAAAATCCCCAAACGCCGCTTGTTCTAGTGCCCGATAGCTACCGTGGTATTCGATCCACTGGCGATCACGACCGTACTTATCACGCTGATGGAGGGTTGGCAGATGACGGTTCGCCTGCATCGCGTGCTCGTCTAGATCGTTTGCCGCACGATAACCTAAATCTTCGAGTTGATGCCAAATCGCCTCACATAGAGATTCGTCGAGATATAGTCGAGCGACGCTCTGTAGAGTGCGATCGTTCGAGAAGAAATTCTGACCCTTTGTATCGGGTGCGATGGCACCAGTCGACATCGGCATCGCCATGGACGGAACTCGAATCTGTAATCCTTACCTGTATCATAAAAACAAAACGCGTATAGAACTGATATCACGTAAAAGGAGCGATTGATGGCTTTCGCAGGACTAGAAAACGCTAAATTCGGGATCTCAACGTTTCCGACGGACTACTCGATCCAACCAGCATCGCTTGCACAAGCTGTAGAAGAACGGGGATTCGATAGTCTCTTCTTCCCAGAGCACACACATATTCCCGCCAGTCGCGCAACTCCGTTTCCAGGCGGTGGTGAATTACCCAAGCAGTATTGGCATGCACATGACCCTTTTGTTGCGTTATCAGCATGTGCAGCCGTTACGGAGCGTATCCGACTCGGTACTGGTATCTGCCTCATCATCGAACGAGATCCAATCACGACAGCGAAAGTCATCGCTTCGCTCGACATGATTTCTAACGGTCGCGCCGTCGTTGGCATCGGTGCCGGTTGGAACCGTGAAGAGATGGAAAATCACGGAGCTAATTACAAGAACCGATGGGCAATCGTTCGCGAAAAAGTCGCTGCGATGCGTGCGATTTGGACCGAAGACGACGCGGAGTACCACGGTGAATACGTCGACTTCGATCCAATCTGGTCGTATCCGAAGCCCGTTCAGGATGGCGGACCGCCGATCTGGATTGGCGCGAATTCCAAGTGGGTGTTCGACCGGGTTGCAGAGTACGCTGACGGTTGGATGCCCATCGGCGGTCTCGGATCGGGCAACATGGAACGTCTTAAAGCCGCGATGGATGCAAAAGGCCGTGATCTCAAGGACCTCACGTTAGCCTTGTTTGGAATGTTTCCCGATGCGGAACAGGTACAAGGACGCGCGGAGCAAGGTTTCGATGAGTTTATCTTCAACGTACCGTCGGAAGGACGAGATACTGTGTTGCCTCTCCTGGATCGTTACGCAGCCGTAGTCAACGAGTTGCGCAAATAACGTAACTAAGACGTTTTTGGGGGCTAACTGGCTGACTTAGCAGGACCTCAACGGAAATCGTCCGCGCTATCCTGAGGATCAAAATCGGCGATATTGCGTGCTCGTGACAGGTCACGATACCCGTAGCGATTGACGGACGTACCGAATAGCACCTCAAACGCGACAGATTCGTCAATTCGAACACTTTTGACGATCAGATCCACGATATCTCGCTGACTGCACCAGATCGAGTAATCGCGAGGACGCGTCGGTCGGTCTTGGCGGTTAACGAAACCGATTCGGAGGCAAATCACTGATAGGTCCGTCGTGTCAGCGTAATGTCGTCCTAGAGCCTCACCCCAAACCTTGGTGCTCCCATAAACACCTGTCGGGCGGGTCGGCATATCCGCTGTTATCAGTCGCCACGTATTGGGGGCACCCTCGTAGCGTGCTTCGACCAACGACTTGTAGGGTTCGATTTGCTCGTAGCCTGACACGGTTGCCCCGCTACTCGCGAATATGACACGACGGCAACCAGCGTCAACGGCCGCTTGGTAGATATTTCGAGTACCCGTAACGTTCGTATCAAGCAGTTCTTGCCAAGTGAATCGCTCCCCGGCTTTCGCGGCCAAATGAATGACCGTATCGATTCCTTCGAACGCAGGACGGATCGCGTCCAAATCGACTAGGTCCGCGCGTGTTGTCGGCACGCCTTCTACTTCTCGTCGATTCAAGGCACGCAGCTCATATTCGGAAGCCATCGCGTTCTGCACAGCTGAGCCGATTAAGCCGCTCATGCCAGTGATCAATATCGGTTTATCCATCATTCTTCCTTTGTCTGTTTTCGGGTCAATATCGGGTCAGAAGCCACCTATCCTGCTAGATGCTGTCTCTTGGTGTGCAACCCTTAATTTAAGTTGCGGGTTGATCTGGGTCGGAAACTGTGTGTCCAAGTTCACGAAGCTTTTTGATCAACGACGCTTTGTCATCCTCGCCACGTAACTGTACGATCACTTCCACGACCGTCGCGTCTAGCGTTGAACTGCCAAATGACCGTCGGTGGTAAATATCCACGATGTTGCTATCGGTGTTGCTGATGTCATTCGTGAGCTTCGAGAGCGATCCTGGAATATCCTGAACGGTTGAGTGCAATCGCACGATGCGCTGAGTGCGAACCATCGTTCGCTGAATGATGTCCGCGACAACGGCAGGATCTACGTTTCCACCGCTGACAACACAAACCGTATTACCCTTGGCAATGTCCGGATTTGTATCGACGGCTGCCAATGACGCCGCTCCTGCCCCTTCGACCAAGAATTTTTCGATGTCTAAAAAACGGAACATCGCAGTCTCAATCGAGGATTCGGACACGACCACCATGTCGTCCACTACTCTTTCGAGGATAGGCATCGTAAGTTTGCCCGGGCGCTTCACGGCGATTCCTTCAGCGATAGAGAGTTGGTTTCGTTCCGACGTCCATGGTTCCTGCTTGAATTTAGAGTAAACAGGACAATAGTGTGCTGACTGGACACCTACGACGCGAACCGAAGGTTTTAGTGATTTGATGGCTAAACCGATGCCTGATATCAACCCGCCGCCACCAACCGGTACGACTACCGTATCGACATCCGGTAGTTGCTCAAGAATCTCGAGTCCAGCTGAACCTTGCCCCGCGACAACAGTCGAGTCGTCAAAAGGATGAATGAGCGTGAGGTCGTCCTTGACCCGTCGCTCCTCGACATACTCGATCGTCTTGTCAAACGACGCGCCGTGAAGGACGACTTCGGGTTGAAAGTAACGTGTTTGATCAATCTTTGCGACAGGTGTTGTCCGCGGCATCACGATCGTCGCTCGAACGCCCATCTGACGAGCGTGGTATGCGAGTGCTTGCGCGTGGTTACCTGCCGACATGGCGATAACGCCTTTCGCACGCTGTTCATTCGTTAGCGAACTCAGTCTTGCTCGAGCGCCGCGTTCTTTGAAAGAGCTAGTGAATTGAAAGTTCTCCAGCTTGAGATAAATATCCCCGTTCAACATCTCCGACAACGTCGTTGAACGGTAAAGTGGCGTTTGAACAATGTGCGGCCTTATGTGCTCGCGCACTTGTTTGATTAAGTTCAGATCAACTAACTGATCACTACTGGACATCAGAACTTAACTGCAATTAATGACATGAGGTATCGTCGATCAATCTTAGATGGATTGTGAGTTCTCGACTTCGAGACTCGCATTGATTTGGATCAGAGTATCAAGCGATAGGGTGATTCAAGATGTTCTTTAACTTCACGCAAAAACTCAGCAGCAGGCGCACCATCTAGCACCTGATGGTCCCACGTCAACGACAAACGCAGATTTTGAGTTCGAACTGCTTGATTCTCAACCCAACGAACACCGTCATAGATTCGACCAACGCCAAGAATGCCGGTTTGCGGTGAATTGAGGATCGGAGTAAATGTATCGACCCCATACATGCCTAATGAAGTCACCGTAAACGTTCCGCCATTCACGTCGTCTAGCGCGAGCTCGTCCGATCGCGCCCGTTCAGCCAGACTCGCCGCTTCCGCGGCACATTCCTGAAGAGTTTTTCCGTCAGCGTCATGTATGACCGGAACGATCAACCCTTCTTCAAGCGCAACCGCTATTCCGATATGCACCGCCGCATTCGGCTGGATCATGCCGTCAACGAACGTCGCATTCATCGCTGGATGGGTCTGAAGCGCTTTAACGCATGCGGATACGACCAAATCAGTGTATGTGACGCGAATCCCGCTCGCCTCCCACTCAGCAATTAGTGCCTCACGGAGCTTAACGGCATCATCCATGCACACTTCCATTTCAATGGTTAACTGCGCGGTCTTCTGCAAGCTTTGGAACATTCGCTCAGCGATGATCTTTCGCATCCCTCGCAATGGCTCTGCCGCGCTACTGACACGTGCAGATACCGCGACCGGAGCTTCCGCTGCTTCTGTCACGTCGTCCTTCGTGATTCGACCACGCGGTCCAGTACCTTCCACCTGGGAAAGATCTACGTTTAACTCCTCAGCCAACCGGCGCGCCGCAGGCGATGCTTTTATTCGCGAGCTCGATGAGCTCGCTTTCTGTACCACGCGTTCTTCAGTAGCCTCTGTTGGAGCAGCACCTTCGTCTAACGCTACGATATTTGGATTGGCTTTAGGTGTCGGTAGCTCGTCAGGTATTGTCTCGTCTGGTGCAAATATCCAACCCACAACATCGCCTGGAGCAAGCGTTTCTCCTACTTGTGCGATGTGTTTTACGATGCCGCTAACGTCCGCCTCGACATCCATATTCACCTTCTCAGTCTCAAGGCGATAAACCGGTTCACCTTGTGCAACTGGATCGCCGTCGGCGACGTACCACTCGTCAACGATGCCTTCGGTCATAGTCATGCCGACTTTCACGAGGTAGATTTCAGTGGGCATATTTCTTCACTCGTTCATTGCCAAGGCAGATTGCAACATTCGACCTTGCCGCATATTCCAAACACGCCTTAACGTCTACACGTCTCGGTCCGTCGCGTCGTAGGCAAATCGACACGCTCTCCCCTGGTTTCAGGATGTGTTCGCGTTCACCATCAAATGCGAGCATGGTTCCACCACTGAACTCGCGCGATTCACCTATGCGCATTTTTACGATATCAGTAAGTCGAACCTGTCGCACCATTCCGGGTGCGACAGGTGCATGAACTTCGTACACCGAATTCGTCGCTTCAGTTTGTGAAAATGACAGTGCAAGACCGAAATCTTGTTCATCACTTACAACCTGCGTCATTCCGCCAATAGCAGTCATTCCTACCTTACTCGGATCCGCGACGCTTAGCACAGCAAACACGAACTTGGTCGGATCCAATATTGCGCGGGTGCCATGAAACACGTCGTGCGTGCCGACGACGTCTATCAACGCGAAATCAGTTTCGTCGTTTTCATAGGTCACGTGAAGTGCTTTAGTCAATGGGGCAACTTCCTCGATTGGCACCACTCCCATGGTGATAAGCGCAGCCGCCATACCTGCCGTGGTCGCCTCACAGAACACTGGGAATGCGTTATTCGTGCCCGTCGAGAGGGCGATCAAAGGCACTTCACCCAATGACTTACCAATGGCCCGATTTGTTCCGTCCCCACCGAGTGAAATCACCACGTCCGCATCACGGAGCTGATGTGCCGCTATCGTCGAGTCTTGCGCCATTCCTGTGAACGCGCCATCAATGGCTTCGCTTTGTAAGTTCGATTGAACTAGAGCAGCTTCTGCTATGTGGTGAGAATCAGGATAGTAGCGAATGACGGCATCTTGGCACAAACCCTCGATTCCCGCAATACAGCGTCGGACGATAGCCGACTTCTCTTGGTTATCGAATACGGACGCTCGTGCAGTTAGTCGCCTGATGTCCTTCCCTGACGCAGGATTGGCAATGACGCCAATATCCATGTTCGCGCGCTAGCTTCCGTTAAGAAGCTTGTTCACTTCAGATACGATGCGAGCAGCGTTTGGAATGTAAGCCTGTTCAAGTACGGGGCTGAACGGCACCGGGCTAAACGGTGCACCAACACGTGCGATCGGCGCGTCAAGATAGTCAAATGCATCTTCTTGAATCTGCGCTGCGATCTCGCCCCCAAGTCCTCCGAAGCGAACAGCTTCATGAACTACGACGACGCGTTGGGTCTTCTCGACCGAAGCCACGATCGCGTCCGTATCCATCGGTTGCAGTGAGCGCAAATCCAACACTTCAGCTTCAATGCCATTCTCGCTCAATGTATCAGCGGCACTAAGCGATTCGCCGACCATACGACTATAGGTCACGATCGACACATCCGATCCTTCACGAACGACACTCGCTTCACCGAGCGGAATGGTGTAACTCTCTTCAGGGACGTGTCCCCGGTTTCCTAACGAAAGCTTGTTTAGTACAACGAAAACCGGGTTATCGTCCCGCGATGCGCTGACGATCAAGCCTTTTACGTCGTAAGGCGTCGACGGCGCAACAACTTTCAATCCCGGCAAATGACAGATCCACGCCTCGAGACTTTGTGAATGTTGAGCGGCCATATTCATACCGCCGCCTGACATTGTGATGACCGTAATTGGTAACGAAGCAGAACCACCGAACATATAGCGCATCTTCGCCATCTGATTCGCAATTTCGTCCATGCACTCGCCCATGAAGTCCATGAACATGATGTCCACGATTGGTCGCAGACCGGTTGCAGCCGCACCGACGCCTAATCCGATGATGCCTTCTTCGGAAATCGGCGTATCCACGATACGTTCATCGCCGAATTCGTCGAGGATGCCACGATATGAACCGAAAACACCCCCTGCGCCAGCGACATCCTCACCGGCAATGAAGGCGTTTTCCTGCTCAAGTAGTACCGTACGCGCCGCTTCGGCAACAGCACCAATGTAAGTTAATTCACGCTCTTCAGCCATGATCTTCCTTCGCGTTCGCCAGCTGCTTTACCGCTAGGCGTATACATCCTCCAGTAATGTTGCCGGGTCAGGCATCGGGCTGCTCTCAGCAAATTCGATACCTTCTTGCACTTCTGATAACACAGTCTCGTGTATCTTCACAGCGTCCTCGTTCGATAACACGTCGAGTTCAGCCAAGCGCGACTCGAACATGTGAATAGGATCCCGTTTCTGCCATTCGGCGAGCTCTTCATCTGTTCGATAGCTCAATCCCATACCACGCACGCCAACATGGTCGAAGAAGCGATAAGTCTTACACTCAAGTAACGATGGACCGTCGCCAGCCTTCGCGCGTTCGATCGCCGCGTCTGCAGCCTCGTATACAGCGACCGCGTCCATTCCGTCTACGACAACACCTGGCATACCGTATCCGGCTGCTCGATCTGCAACGTCTACGATGGCTTGATGGTTCGCTTGAGCGGTATATTCGCCATACCCGTTGTTTTCACAGACGAACAACATCGGTAGCTTGTAGAGCGCCGCCATATTCGCCGCTTCGTGAAACGAACCTTCATTACTAGCGCCATCGCCGAAGAACGTCACAGCAACGTTTGGCGTCTTTCGATATTTGATCGAAAACGCGGCACCAACAGCGATCGGCGGACCCGCGCCGACGATACCGTTTGCACCAAGCATGCCAAGATCCATGTTGGATATGTGCATGCTGCCGCCTTTCCCTTTGCAGTAGCCGGTTGCACGACCGAACAGTTCCGCGAACATCTTGCCGAACTCGCCGCCTTTCGCGATTAGGTGGCCATGACCACGGTGAGTGCTTGTAATCCAGTCTTCGTTTAACAGATGTGCCATGATGCCGGAGGCAACGGCTTCCTGTCCGACATAAAGATGTAACGCGCCTGGGATCTTCCCGGCTTCAGCTAGCTTACCTGCTTCCGTCTCAAACGTCCGAATTCGCACCATGCGGCGATGGATATCTAACAGCGTGTCGTTATTGAGTTCCATGCACAAGCCTCCTCAATTGCGATTTTGCATATTTGCAAGAAGGGATTGATTCGCTTATGTGTGACAGTGTCTGCTAACGGAATTGCAGATAAGAACTTCCTTTATTTCAGTACGAGTTTGCCTCGTTTTAGAACGCTAGTCTTCGCTAGGAGAGAACCTGCCTTCGTCGTCCACTAATAAGACTTGCGTTGGCAATTCCGAACCGTATTTCCACAACACAAGATTGAGATCTGACGCGGATGCACCGAGAACGAAACTTCGTACAAGAATACCAGCGTACCCTTCCTGTATGAGGTTCTCTGCCAATGCTTGCGAGGCTGACATCTCTCCGGCTAGTGTTTCGACACGCCAATTCGGACTGGCTAGGTCGTTAGGAGAGATTCCCCGATGTGCTAAGTTGAGGTCATCGGTCGCATCAAATATGGGTTTTACGTTCACTTGATACGCGCAGAGGATGATCGGTCGGAGAATTACGAAAGGTGTAGCCTCTCGCGCGGCAACTGGTTCAGTCAACGATGTGTATAGCGCGGGTGTGCCTTTTTTGTTGAATCGTCCACCATGTTGACGAGCTCCTTCCCCCGACAACGGATCCCACGCCCACTCGGGGTCGTGCGCTCTGCAAACCGAACCTACAAACTCCCGGTCAGACAGCATCCTAAGTCATCTACTCAACAGTTAAATCCTGAGAGGATTCTTGGGTTACGCATATCCCCCAGCATCAATATGATCAAGATACGACCGCACGTAATCCATCTTTCCTTCACGAAACAAACAGTCGGCTGTCTTCCCGCCAAACCCTGGGATCGGTACGCCGCGAAACCATGCGTAAGCTAACAATAGCGAACCAGTCCGGGTCTCAACCCTGGCAAGTATCTCAATCATCTGTCTTAACAACATCTGAACTTTGGGTGATTCAATCCGCGTAGCTCGCGACACGGCCTCTTTCTTCAAGCCTAAAGTCTCCGCTATTTCATACCTATGCGTGCGGAGTTCTTTGGCGATCAATTTAGGGGAGAATACACCGTTTTCAACCAGATTTTGTAGTTCTATATCACTGTCTACATAATATTTGACTAATTATAGGTAATTATTTGTGGTCATTGATCTAATATTAGGCTCGTGTTCGCAGGAAAGTACGGCGGGCATCATCCGTCGCTGAGAGATTTCGTGACGCTGGACCTCTCGATATGCAGCCGTACTGTGTCAAAGCACAAATCGTCAATCATGCAAATGGATAGACCGCACCTTATGTAGCCGACCTGAACGCCGAAGTTATACGGCGCATCAGATAATGGTGCCTCTGACGAACTTCAAATCTACGATACTTGCCACAACTGCTGATTGTCTATCACTCTAAATCAGGTCAGACTCAGCGCATGGCTGATGCGGTGCACGCGGGCGCAACGGACGGGGCAATTTCATCTATCGAAGTCGTGATTAAGCAAGCGCTAGAAGCGGACGCAACTGACCTTCTTGCCGCAGACGGCTTGATATTAGGCACGCCTGAGAATTTCGGATATATGTCCGGTGGTATGAAGGACTTTCTGGATCGCACGTTCTACGAAGTCGAAGGGAAAATCAAACCTTTACCTTGCGGGATTTTCATTAGCGCCGGTAACGACGGCTCCGGCGCATTGACCGCGATTCGACGAATCGGCAAGGGTTATCCATTCATCGAAGTGCAGGAGCCGATCATCGTAAAAGGCAAAGCAACAGACGAGCAAATTGAAGCGTGCCGCGAACTGGGATTGGCGATGGCCGCAGGTTTGGAAGCTGGAATCTACTGATTCAGACGAATTGCATGCACAGTCAAGTTTAGCTCACTTGCTGTGGTGCCAACTGTCTTCTAAATCGATTCGTCATGGTTCGAAGCCACAAGATCGCGATTAATCCGACTAGACCATTCGTAATCGAAAGCGCTACAAAAATGCCGATGTAACCGAAGAGCCAATTAAGCAGATAGCAAAGCGGTAACAGTACGACGAACATACGAAACATGGACAACACGAACGACGGTATTGGTTCGCCATACGCGACAAACGTACTTCCTGCGATCATCGCTACGCTCATGATCCCAAGTGTGATTGGAACGATATAAAAAAACTCCGTCGCTACGGCTACAACAGCCGGGTCGTCCCGAAACACGCCCGAAATCGCACCGCCAAGAACGACCAAAATCACCGTGACGATGAGACCGTAGATGAAACAGAACGTGTAGCACATCTTGAGTGCGCTCTGAATACGGTCGAACCGACGTGCACCGAAGTTCTGTCCGACAAAAGGTCCCATACTCGAACTCATCGCCATGATCACAATCATGGTCATGGCTTCAATCCGCGTCGCGACGCCGTAAGCAGCGACCACATGGTTGTCGTAAAGTGCGATTAACATCATGATCAGGTACATGGATACCGGCATCAATACCTGACTGGCCATCGACGGCAATGCCAAGCGCATGACTTCGTGCACAGATCGTCGAAATTGCTCGAACGTACCCGGATGCTGTATGAAACCACGTCGACGGAACAACCCGATCGCGTAAATTGCGACGACCAATCTTGAGAGCACGAACGACCACGCTGAGCCGTACACGCCGAATCCATCCCAGGAACCAATGCCCCAGATGAGCGCTGGCGCGATGATCACCTGAATGATGGCACCTGCCACCATGATGATGGCGGGTGAACGCACGTCGTTGAACGATCTGAGCATCATGCCGCCGACCATCGGGACCGCAAGAATCGGCACACCGAGTAGCGTAATGTAGGTGTACTTCACCGCAATCGGCAGGAGTTCGTCACGTGCATTCAACAACACGAATATCGACTCGGCGAACACGAAACCCACGACCGACAGCACAGAGACGAAACCGATCACGAGGATCAGCGTATGGGTCGCAATCCGTTGTGCCGTTGTCCAATCTCCAGCGCCAATCGTCCTGGAGATGATCGACGTTGCTCCGATCCCGAAACCCATCGACAGACTCGAGAATCCCATAACGAGCGGAAATGTGAGGGTCAATGCGGCCAGCTCGATCGTGCCAATCTGTCCAACGTAGTACGTGTCGATCAGCGACGCGATCATCATCGACGAAATGCCGAGAAGCATCGGCACCGTTAATCTGAAAAGCTGGCGCGGGATCGAGCCGTCAAGCAAACTAGCGCTAGCACCACCGAGGCGTTGCTGTGCGCGTTGTTGTTCGGCTGATTGAGCTTCTGTTTCAGCCATTTCGTCTCATGCGACGAAATTCGAATTGAAGTGCCGCGCTATTCCCCTCGCAATGCGGTTGTGATCGGAATATATGCCGCGCTGATGGCAGGTAGCAAGCCACCGAAGAATCCGATCACAATCGCCCACGTCATGCCGAGATACACGATCTCAGTTGAAACATTGAAGTCGAAAGCCACTTGTGAAAAAGCGGCCGGATTCAATGTCGCGACGGTGAACCCATTAAAGATGATGTATGAAAACAACGCGCCTAAGGCACCACCGAGAATCGCGAGAATCACGGCTTCGATCATCACCGATATCACAATTGGAACGCTTGAGAAGCCAATCGCTCGAAGTGTTGCGATTTCGATGGTTCTAGTGGATACGGCGGTATACATCGTATTCAGCGCGGCAAACAATGCACCAATCGCCATGATCACGGCGACGGCATAACCGAATGACTTAATCGTTTGCCTTAATGTTGCCGATTGACGTTCCATGAAAGAAGGTTCGGAGATAACTTGCACTTGCAACCGCGGATCGGTCTCAATGGCTTGCGTCAATTCTTCGAAGGATGCGGGTGAGTCCAAGCGAACTCTCAGCGAAGTCGCCGAATTTCGTCTGAACGCGTTAAGAGCAGCTGGAAAGTCAAGCCAGATTTCCGATTCATACGCTGATCCTGCCGCCTCAAAATGACCAACAACGCGCCACATCGAATCCCGCAAAGGCACTTCTGCGCCAACGTCCAATCCTCTGAACTCAGTCGCTGCCTTTGCACCCGCGATGATCTCCGTTCGCCCAGGCTCAAAGTTCCTACCTGCGACAATCTCAACTTCCGGACGTACCTCGAACGCACCGGTACCGACGCCTCGCGCAATCAGATTTGCGTACGTGCCCGTATCCATTTTTGGAACGTCGACCACAGTGTACAACTCGGGACTCAACGCTGCGACTCCCGGTAGCGTCTCAATGAGGGCAACGTCTGCTTGAGTGATTGAACTCGCCATTTCATCCGTCGAACCGTCACGCAACAAAATCACGCGGTCGCTCGACGCACCACTCGAAAGTGCTGACTCAAATCCAGATGCCATTGCCAATATCGCCACCAACACGCCCACAACGCCGCCGATACCTACGACGACAACCGATGAGATGCCAAACCTTGATGGCAGATTGCGCAAGTTCATCAGCGATATCTTGAAGATTTGCTTAATCATCTTGAA
This sequence comes from Candidatus Azotimanducaceae bacterium, assembly GCA_965220235.1. Classification (GTDB taxonomy): domain Bacteria; phylum Pseudomonadota; class Gammaproteobacteria; order Pseudomonadales; family Azotimanducaceae; genus Bin55. The sequence goes on from OZ244815.1 coordinate 2,778,753, forward strand.
CCCTCAGCGTCACGCGTGCATTGCATCGACGATAGACATGCGCGTCGTTGACAACGCAGGGATCGCGCCGACAAGGACGCCGAGACCAGCCGCAAGACCCAGCGAGGAAACAGCGGTCGACAATAGAACTGGCATCGGTGGAGTCGGCACGAACATGGCTGCCGCTCCGGACGAACCCACCGCTATCAGGAGACCCATCCCGACGACGACGCCGAATATCGCGGGTAAGACGCTCAACAAGATAGCTTCGCTAAGCATCCAAAACCCAAGTCTAACGTCATTGAAGCCGATGGTCTTTAACACGCCGAGTTCAGCGATCCGTTCGCGAAACGCTTGCGCCATCGTATTGGCACAAACCAACAAGATTGTGAAAAACACCGCGAGGAGGATCCCGCTCATCATCAACGTGATGTTGCCGTATTGGGCGAGGAATTGACGATTCGATTCGCTCTCAGTGGCAGTCCGTACCGGGTCTGAGGAATTGATATACATGCTGTCGATCTTCTGCGCGAGTTCCGGTGCCAGCTCTGCATCCGCGATCTGAATAGCCAACCAACCTACACTACCTGGGCCGAATGCGTTGGCTTCCTCAAAATAGTCATATTGCAGCAAGACAGCGCTCATCCCCTCTTGACTGGGCGTGTAATACCCAACGAGCTCGAATTCCCATGTGTAGTTTCCATCTTTTTGTGGATAGATCTCCGAGCCAATTGGAATGATGTCCCCAACTTTCCATTGGTATCGTTGGACTGTCTCAATCGGGGCAACCATGCCGCGTCGCGTCTCGAAAAACGCCGTAAGGTGTTCGTCGCTTATTTCATATTCTGGATATACCCTGAAAAAAGTACTAGGATCGACCGGGAACGTGACGAGCATGTTGCTCGGTTCCTGGTAAAACCCGCCAAACCAGCTCATGTGGGTCACGAGCTCAACGCCATCTAATTGAGATATTTCGTCCACGTACCTTTTCGGAATATCGTCGATCATTGAATACTTGGCGCTGGTTTGAAGACGATTCGCGCCAAGTTCACCGCTCACGGTGTCTAAGGAGAACACGACTGCAATAGATCCTAACGCGACGTATAGCAAGAACGCGATGAAAAGGCAGAAGAAGGTAAGAAAAGTCCGCGTCTTCTTGCGATATAGGTTCTTCCATACAAATGCGGCGCCTGTCATGACGCTACCTCCGTTTGTCCGCTCTCAACCAGGACACCCTTATCGAGATGCAAGATGCTCTTTGCATGCTCTGCAGCCAGTGGATCGTGCGTCACCATGATGATCGTTTTCTTGAATTGTTCGTTAAGGATCTCAAGAAGCGCAAGAATTTCCTGAGCGCTCTGCCGATCGAGATCACCGGTCGGTTCGTCGCAAACTAGGATCTGTGGATCCGCGACGATGGCACGAGCGATCGCAACACGTTGCTGCTGACCGCCGCTCAACTCACCAGGTTTGTGCTTCGCACGGTCGTCAAGCGATACCGTACGCAGAGCGGTCATTGCGTTCTCTTTGCGTTGAGAACCATTGAGGTTCGTCAGCAGCAGAGGTAGTTCAACGTTGCGTTGCGCTGTCAAAAACGGCAGAAGGTTGTAGAACTGAAACACAAACCCGATGGACTCCGAGCGCCACTTCGCTAATTGAGAACTCGACATACCACCGAGCTCAGAACCAGCAACGACCACGCGCCCTGCCGTCGGTTGGTCAATGCCGCCAATTAGGTTTAACAACGTACTCTTTCCGCTGCCGCTCGGACCCATCAACGCTAGAAAATCGCCAGCCTCCAACGACAAATTCAAGTCCTGCAAGACATGAACAACCTCACTACCTTTCGCGTAGTTTTTGACTACGTTGTTCAACTCAATAAATGCCATTGTCGTACCTTACCGTTTGTTAATTAGTTGTGACAATTCTTCCGTCCGCAAGAGAGCGTGTGAGTTCTGGAGTGAGTCCTGTTACGACTCGTTCCCCACTACGAAGTCCATCAACGATCTGAACACTGAGGTTATCGACCTCGTCACCGAGTCGTACACGCCGACTCCCAAGAATGTTCTCTTTAATGACCCACACTTGGTCGACGCCGCCTACGCTATCGATCGCGGACATGGGTACAACGACACCTGTCGGTACCTCCTGAAGTTCCGCAATCTCACCTTCTTCCAGGAATGAAACTTTCACTGCCATATCGGGGAGCACCCGATCGTCTCGCTGTTTGAATCCGACCCGCACCTTTACCGTCGAGCGTGCCCGGTCTGCAGTCGGGATGATGGCGATCACTTCTGCTGGCATCCTGACATCAGGGTAGGCGGTCAGTTGCACCGTGACTTGCTGGCCGGGTAGAACGCGATTGATATACGACTCGTTGACGTCAATTTGAACTTCGAGCGAATCCATATCCACGATCGTGCAGATGCCTGTGCGGGTAAAACCACCGCCGCCAGCAACAGGTGCGATCATTTCGCCAGGTTGCGCAGTCTTTGATATCACAATCCCGGTAAATGGCGCTCGAATCTCCATGTCAGCTAAGTATTTTTCCTGCAATTCAACCGAGCGTTCGCCTACAACGACGTTTTCGGCTGACACATTGATCGCGCTAGAAAGCGTCTGCCGATTCAGCTGACTCTGCTCAAGTTCATTCGCGCTGATTAAGCCATCCTCAGCTAAGCGTTCATTACGCTCGCTATCAAGCTTGGCTTGTTCGTAACGAAGCCTTAACTCCGATAGCTGCGAACGCGTTGCTTCCAACTGCGAGATGGAAAGTGCTAGCTGTGCACGGTTGATCGAATCGTCCAAAGTTGCAAGTAGCTGACCTTCCTCTACTTCCATCCCCTCTTCAATGAGTACGGACGTGACTTTCCCGGGTACTTTTGAACTTACGGACGCCTGCCGACGCGCAACCACGAAACCCGTTGCGTCAAGAACACTTTCCGTTTGCGAATCCCGAGCAGCCGATACGGCTAACACGGAATCTACTTGCAGTGTCTCGTCAACGAAGTAAACGAAATACCCGATATACGAAGCACCGCCGAGCACAGCGATCACGATCATCCAAATCAGTATGCGCCACTTCGAACGTGGACGTTGTGAGCGATCGATGCTAAGGTTTTGGAGATCGGTAGTTCGATCGTCAGACATGGATAAAGGTTAGAGCTTTGGTTACGAGATACGACGATCAGTGAATGGGACATGCCGCGTTTTGCACGTCATCGCACTCACACAGTCATGTGCGTTGGCAATGTTAAGGGTTTCGTCGATTTGAGAAGGCGTAGGTGTGGTTTCTGTTTAGCTCGAATATTCCGTTGAATATGCTTTGACCACTCTTTTAACGCGGCTAACTGTGCCTAATTCGGCAACTCAAGAATCGAAAACGCTGGTAGGTCGCGTTCATTACGATATCCGTGAGATTGAGCAAGCGACGTGGGATGCTTGTAGTCAGTCTCAACTCTACAACCCGTTCGTCGACTATCGATTTCTACGCGCATTGGAAGAAAGCAAGAGCGCTTGCGCCGATACAGGCTGGGCGCCATTTCACATCAGTCTCGAATCGGATGACGAGACGGTGGCACTCATGCCGTTGTACCTTAAGTCTCATTCACGTGGCGAGTATGTATTCGACGGTAGCTGGGCGAATGCGTGGCATCAAGCCGGTGGTCGTTATTACCCAAAACTGCAGTCAAGCGTGCCATTTACACCAGCGACCGGTCCCCGGTTGCTTGCAAAAGAGGGAACATTTCAATCGGATTGGCAGCACCAGCTGCTTGAGGTCGCAACCCAACTAGCCCAGAAAACGAATATCAGTTCACTGCACATCACGTTTATGCCAGAGGAAGAGTGGAAATTGGCGGGATCGTGCGGGCTACTGCAGAGACTGGACACCCAGTTTCATTGGTACAACAAGGGCTATCAGGACTTCGATCAGTTTCAGAACGAACTTTCGTCAAAGAAACGAAAGAACATTCGCCGTGAACGTCGCGAAGCGTGTCAAAACGGGATCGAAGTGGAATGGGTCACAGGTAGTGACCTGAAAGAGCACCATTGGGATGCTTTTTTTGAGTTCTATATGGATACCACCTATAGGAAGTGGGGTTCAAACTACCTAACACGTGAGTTCTTCAGCCTGATCAATGAAACGATGCCTGAACAGATCCTGTTGATACTCGCTAAACGCGACAACCGCTATGTCGCTGGTGCGATTAATTTCATTGGGGAAGATACCTTGTTTGGGCGGAATTGGGGATGCATCGAACACCACCCATTTCTGCATTTTGAGATCTGTTACTACCAGGCAATCGACTATGCGATCGCCAACAACCTGCAATGTGTCGAGGCCGGTGCGCAAGGTTCGCACAAAATCGCGCGTGGCTATTTGGCACGCGAAACCTACTCGGCACATTGGCTCGCGAATGAGAGTTTCAAGGAAGCCGTCGCGGACTTTCTCCGCCGAGAGCAACGCTATGTGAAGAGCGATATCGAGTACGTGCGTACTCACTCGCCTTTCAAGACTGTGCTTGAAAGCACGTAGAAACCTATCGCCTCCCTCTTGACACACCGAGACCAACCGTGACGAAAGACTCTACCTATCAAGTCACATCCGTGAAATCGCTCCTAGTGGGGTCAGAAGCCATCAACAGCGTTACGAGAATTGAAGGGTGGCTCCGTTCCGTACGGGTATCCAAAGGAGGGTTCGCCTTTCTCTCCGTGCATGACGGATCCTGTTTCGACCCGATTCAGGTCGTCGCGAATCAAGACCTTTCCAACTACGACACCGTGACGAAAATGACGACTGGCGCTGCCGTTAGTGTCACAGGCACGGTCGTTGAATCTCAAGGGAAAGGTCAGGACGTGGAGATTCAGGCGTCCTCGGTAGTCTGCATCGGTGATATCGACGATGCTGAAGCCTACCCTATCGCAAAGAAGCGCCATACCTTCGAGTATTTGCGAAGCGTCGCTCACTTGCGACCTAGAACGAATACGTTTGGGGCTATCTCTCGGTTACGACACCAAGTCGCGCAGTCTGTACACCGATACTTCAGCGACCGCGGGTTCGTCTGGGTCAACACACCCATCATTACGGCTAGCGACTGCGAAGGCGCCGGCGAGTTATTCCGCGTTAGTACGTTAGATCAGGTGAACCAGTCGCGCAAGGACTATAGTGAAGATTTCTTCGGCGAGGAAACCTATCTAGCCGTGTCGGGGCAATTGAACGTCGAAGCGTTCTGCCTCGCACTCAAGAACGTCTACACCTTCGGTCCGACCTTCCGCGCCGAGAACTCGAACACGAGCAGGCATTTAGCAGAGTTCTGGATGATCGAGCCTGAAATCGCGTTCGCGGATTTAAGTGACAACGCCTCACTAGCCGAGGACTTTCTCAAGGTTATCTTTCGCGAAACCCTTGCACAATGTGCTGAGGACATGGCGTTTTTTGCTCAGCGTATAGATTCGCAAGCCATCGAAAGACTTGAAAACGTTGTTGAGAGCAAGTTTGTCCGGTTGGAATACACAGAGGCAGTGAACGAGCTCCAAAACACATCGCACAAATTCGATTTCCCGGTCGAATGGGGAGCCGATCTGCAATCTGAACACGAGCGTTTTCTTACAGAGTCTGTCTTCAAAGCACCCGTAGTCGTTATGAACTACCCGCGAACCATAAAACCGTTTTACATGCGTCTAAACGACGACGAGAGGACAGTAGCCGCGATGGACGTGCTGGTTCCTGGTGTCGGAGAGATCGTTGGTGGTAGTCAACGTGAAGAACGACTTGAGCAGTTGGAAAGTCGAATGAGTGAGGAACAGCGCGAAGAACTGTGGTGGTACCGTGATCTGCGACGTTACGGCACCGTACCTCATGCAGGATTCGGCGCAGGATTCGAACGCTTGCTCATGTATATGTCCGGGATGGAGAATATTCGAGATGTCATTCCGTTTCCCCGGGTACCAAATAACGCTTCGTTCTAGCACCATATCGTCTGGTCCAGACGATAAATCCAATTAACCAAGCACGTCGATGTGGCTTCAACTTGGTAGTCACGAATCTATGATTGAACCGACACGACGACGGGTCAACACGGTCGCAAATCTGAAAATTGTTTGATCCGGATGAATTAAGACAGAACCATGCGGATTCCAGACGCTTTCTTTCCATTAATCAACTTCGCGATGAAAATGCTCTTGCGTTCGCCGCTACATTTCTTCGTGAGTTCGCATATCCTGCTGATCACGTTCAGAGGACGACGAACGGGACGTAGCTTTACGACCCCTGTTCGCTACGTGCGGGAAGGATCCATCGTCCGTTTGTTTAGTTCGCCTCAAGCCAACTGGTGGAAAAATCTACGAGGCGGCGTGGCGGTTTCGGTTACGATAAAAGGGAAGGTGATTGATTGCCAGGCGACCGTTTTGGAAACAGATGAAGACACGAAATTGCGGAGCTTCAGGACTTACCTTGAGAGATTTCCCGGCGACGCAGCGTATCACGGCCTCAAACCGAGTCGTCGGAATCCTCATTCCGAGGAAACGCTGAGAGGCGTGCTCGACGATGTCGCTATCACGGAAGTAACGTTACCGTAAGCCGTAGATCCAACCAGAATAAGCTTGTCAAGAATGCCTGGGAATACAGTCGTCGGTTCCGAAACTGAACGAGACGCCGCAACGACCGCGCGGAGTGGTACGAAATACCAGCACCGACGCGGCCACACCGCTATCAAGGACGGTATCAAACGATCTTCGAAGCTGCTTCCGGTCGTCGACACGACACGAGACCGTAAACCTGAGTGGATTCGTGTACGCCTTCCGGCAGGACAACGCTTCAAGCAAGTACAGAAGATCGTACGGACGAATCAACTTGCCACTGTGTGTGAGGAGTCTCACTGCCCCAATATCGGTGAGTGCTGGACCCACGGTACAGCAACGTTAATGCTCATGGGTGACGTCTGCACTCGTGCGTGCCGTTTCTGTGCTGTCGATACGGGTAATCCGCAAGGATGGCTCGACGAAGATGAACCTGCCGCGGCGGCGAATGCAGTCCGATTAATGAATCTGCAATACGTGGTTCTTACGTCAGTTGACCGTGACGATCTGCCGCTTGGGGGTGCAAAGCACTATGCCGACTGTGTCCACGCCATTCGAAAGATGAATAAGGACACCATGGTCGAAGCACTAACGCCAGATTTTCAGGGCGATGAAGAGTCGATTAAGGTCGTGGTCGCAAGCAATCTTGACGTATTCGCCCACAATATTGAAACGGTTAGACGCTTATCGCCAAGTGTCCGTGATCCACGCGCGAATTACGAACAGTCGCTGGACGTACTCTCAACTGCAAAACAGGTGGGCGCTACCCTCACTAAGAGCGGACTCATGCTTGGTTTAGGAGAGACAGAGAACGAATTGCGACAAACGATGATCGACTTAAGAGAACGAGAAGTTGACCTTCTGACACTTGGACAATATCTTCGCCCGACGAAGAACCATCTAGCTGTCGAACGGTGGGTCACGCCAGAAGAATTTGACGAATATCGCGAATGGGGTTTAGCTTATGGATTCCGCGAAGTGTCATCGGGTCCACTCGTACGCTCAAGTTACCGCGCTGATCAGATGGTAAAGCACATACAGAGCGCAGAAGTAGGAGCCACACCGTGCTGAGTTTTGAGACAAACACAGACGCAATACCCATTGAGTTGATCGGAAAATCCGATTTCGAGCCGTGGCTAGCGAAACAGTCCGAGAAAGTTCAAAACCTCGTTTTGCGCGCAGAATTCAAAGCGGCTGCCAATCGATACGTCGAAATAACCGATGAAGCCGGTCAATTAGAACGCGTTGTTGCTGGTATGGGTAATACGCCAAACCATAAAAGCCTCGGTGCACTACCCAGCGCTCTCCCGCATGGTGCCTATGCGATTGGCAACCCGCCGAAAGAAGATTTCTATGAAATGGCGCTTGGTTGGGGACTGGGATCGTACCGGTTTACTTCGTACCGACCTAATGACGAACATCAACCACGTGTACTACATCTGGATCCGGCCTATCAGCAAGTGCAAGACGAGGTCGACACCATCGGGCTAGTTCGTGACCTCATAAATACACCGGCTTCGGACATGCTTCCGCACCATCTTGAGGCAGAAGTGAGACGGGTAGCTACTCGGCACGATGCAAATTTAAACGTCGTTCTCGACAAAGCGCTCCTCAAACAGGGGTTTCGCACGATCTATACCGTCGGTCAAGCTAGCGCTTCCGAACCGCGTTTGATGGACCTTACTTGGGGAAATCCGGACGACCCGAGACTCACCATTCTCGGTAAGGGTGTGTGCTTTGATTCAGGTGGGCTTGATCTAAAGACCGCAACTGGCATGCGCAGTATGAAGAAGGACATGGGAGGCGCTGCGACGGCTTTAGGTTTGGCCGACCTCGTCATGCGACGTCAGCTTCCGGTACGACTTCGATTACTCATTCCAGCCGTCGAAAACGCGGTAGCGGGCAATGCATATCGACCTGGAGACGTAATCCGTACGTACAAAGGGTTAACCGTCGAGATTGGAAACACCGATGCGGAAGGACGTCTGATTCTGTGCGACGCACTCGCTTTAGCGAGCGAGGAAAAGCCAGAACTCATGGTGGACTTCGCTACTCTCACCGGCGCTGCCCGAAGCGCGGTCGGTACTGAAATATCCGCGATGTTCTCGAATAGCGACGAGGTCGCAAGCGGGATTGAAGAAGCCGCGAGGGAACTCGATGATCCGGTTTGTCGCCTTCCTCTTTTCAAAGGCTACCGACCTGGACTACGCAGTCCTGTTGCCGACCTTTGCAACATCGCAAGTTTCTCGGAAGGCGGAGCGATTACCGCAGCGCTATTCCTTGAAGCGTTTGTTGACGCGACTCGATGGGTGCATTACGACATTAACGCATTCAACACGAAATCCAGACCCGCTCACCCAATCGGCGGGGAAGCCATGGGGATGCGTGCAACCTATCGTTATATCGACCAATCTTTCAACCGATAGCCGTTCTAACCACCCACACAAATTAGCCTGCAAGCAGTGATGGATATCCATATCTACGACACTAAGCAACGTAGGAAACGTCGCTTTGAGCCGATCACACCGGATCATGTCAAGATTTATGTCTGTGGTCCAACGGTATACGACCGTATACATATCGGTAACGGACTGTCGGCGGTAGTTTTTGACGTATTGGTTCGTGTCCTGCGCTCGGTATTCCCGAACGTGACTTACGTGCGCAACATAACGGATGTCGACGACAAGATCAATGCCCGCGCACTTGAGCTCGGCATACCTATTCACGATCTGACGCATGAGTGCACAGTCGCTCTACATGAGGATTTTGATGCTTTAGGTGTCTTGCTTCCTGACGTCGAGCCCCGTGCGACTGGTCATATCGAGGAAATCACTACCATGATTTCGTCACTCATTCAGCAAGGTCACGCTTATGAAGCAGAAGGGCACGTGTTGTTCCACGTTCCCAGCGACCCGAACTACGGCTCGTTGACCAATAAGTCTCTCGAAGACCTAATAGATGGCGCGCGTGTAGAGGTCGCACCTTACAAGAGAGATCCGAAGGATTTTGTGCTCTGGAAACCTTCATCATCAGAACTACCGGGTTGGGAGAGTCCATGGGGACGTGGTAGACCGGGCTGGCATATCGAGTGCTCTGCGATGATTCGAGAACATCTCGGTAATGAGATTGACATTCATGGCGGTGGCAACGACCTGGCTTTTCCGCACCATGAAAACGAAATGGCACAAAGTGGTTGCTTTACCAATAACCCAGACTACGTCAAGTATTGGATCCACAACGGTATGCTCAATCTTGGCGCAGAAAAAATGTCGAAGAGTCTCGGCAATATTCAAACCGTACAAGCATTGCTACGGGAGCACTCCGGCGAAACGTTGCGCTACGCGATTCTCTCGGGACACTACCGGCAAAGTCTGAAATGGGACGATGAATTGATCGCTCAGTCGGAACGTAGTCTGACTTCACTTTACCAGGCGTTGCGGAACTCACAACCCGTAGTCGGTGATTCGGCAACGAGCCAAGCATATGCTGGTACCAAGTCAGTCGAACTACCGGAAGAAGTGCTCGTGCCGCTATGCGACGATCTCAATACGCCTCGGGCCTTAGCCGGGATGCACGAGCTTGCATCGAGGTTGAATCTAAGCACCGACGTAGAAGAGGCAACGGCTCTCCGCGACAAATTGCTTGGCGCAGGTTGGCTACTCGGCCTTCTCACACGGAGCGTAGCCGATTTCTTTACGCAAGACGCAAACATGGCCGAAGCTGAAATAGACCGCTTAATCGAACAACGGACTGCGGCGAAGGCAGCGAAGCAATACGACCGTGCGGATCAAATCCGAGCTGATTTATTGGCAAATGGAATCGCGATCGAAGACACTAGGGACGGGACAATCTGGAAAGTAGTGAAGCAATGAGATCAGATCCAGCGATCTACCAGAACGTTTAAGAGTAACTGACCAAATAGAGTGACGCAGACCCATGCTGAGACCTAAATTCGCAAAAATCGCTGTACGCTTGATTGGAATAGCGAGCGCCATTTTCACGACCTCGTACGTGCATTCTGACGTTGCTAGTACCGAAGAACAAGGCGCCGAACTTGAAGAAGTGATGATCATTGCCAGTCGGTTGGACGCGGACGTCATCGGTATAGAGTCAATTGATCTAAGTGAATCATCGCCTCCGTTCACGTTAGCACAGGCCCTGCGCTCACTTAGTAGCACGTCAATTTCCCAGTCCGGAAACGTTGGTTCATTAACTCAGTTACGTGTACGTGGTGCTGAAGCGGATCATGTGAAGATACTGCTGAATGGCAATCCAGTCAATCTCGCTTCAGGGAGTCTGAACCTCTCCACTATCTCACCGATCGCGATTTCTCAAATTGACGCACTTAACGGACCTCGTAGCGCAATATGGGGACACGACGCGCTCGCCGGCGTCATAAATCTCACAACGTCGCCAATCAATCCCGTGAATCGTGTTTATGCTGATACTGGTTCGAATCAAACCTGGTCTTTAGGGACCGACCTTGGCACAGAGATCGCTGACGTGCCAATTTCCCTTCACATCGCTAAACGCGAAAGTGAAGGGACAAACGTCTCCTACGAAGGCACTGAACCTGACGGGTTCAGCCAAGACGCTTTACACGCGGGTTACCAAAAAATAGGCGCGAACTTTCAAGCTGAAGGATTCGTCCGCGGTACGAACAGCTCTTCCGACTACGACCCGATTCCACGGGATGGTGACCGACGCGTTGACGTCGATGACCAAATTCTCGCCCAGCGATTCACATGGCAACCAAGCGATGAATTGCAACTTTCTGCGAACGGGAGTCGAACGCGTTCGACGCTCCGCAACTTCAATGAAGGCAATGAAACGAACTCATCAAGCGGAGATCTGACACGTTTTTCCGTCGAAGGTCGCTATTCCCTAGCGCCTTCGCATGACTTCGGTTTTCTCCTTGACCACGCTATGGAGGAGTTTGAGCAACGTGGTTCGTCAAGTTTCTTTGGCGACCCAAACTATGAAGAGACGATGGCAACCACCGGCTTGGTCGGCGAATATGTAGTCGCGTCCGATCGATTCCAATGGCATTCGTCGCTACGCGGCGAACAAAACAGTGAATTTGGTGATTCGACAGCCTGGCAAACCAGTGTACTGTTACGGCAGGATGCAATCTCTTGGTCCTATTCTGTCGGTGTAGGTATCAAGAACCCAACGTTTATTGAACGATTTGGGTTCACACCGGATACCTTTCTTGGCAATCCAGATCTAAAACCGGAACATTCACTTCAGCACCAAATTGCTCTCCAGTTCGAACGAATCGCTCAGTCAATGAAAATCGTGCTGTATTCGAGCACTTTGGAAGACGAGATCAATGGATTCTCGTATAACTCAGAAGCCAACCAATTTACCGCGGCAAACCTAGAGTCGAAGAGTCGACGACGAGGCGGGGAAATTCGTTACACACACACGATCGAGAACTTAACGTTCGAAACTAATTACGCCTATGTGAATAGCGAAGAAGGAGAAGAACTCGAGATTCGTCGGCCAAAGCACCTCGCGAACATCGACGTTCGTTACGCTTTCAATGACCGTATAAGATCGACTAGCTCCGTGCACTACGTTGGCGACCAATTGGACCGAGACTTTTCCACGTTTCCCGCAACGATCGTAACTCTCGACGGCCATATTCTCGGCAGTCTTTCGATTGAATATGACGTTACGCCAAAACTAACACTCAACGGCATGGTCGAGAACATACTGAATACCCAGTATGAACATGTTTACGGGTTACGAACCCCTGGCCGAACTTTCAATATCGGCGTGCGAGCTACATTTTGAACGCCGAGAGGATTCGTCAGTATGTAGACACTATATGGGATAGTGAGATCGTACCTACCCTCGTTAGGTACATCGAAATCCCGAATAAATCGCCTGCGTTCGACGACGAATGGGAAAGTAACGGGTATATGCAAGGAGCCGCGGAACTGTTGCTAGACGCAATTCCTCGTATACCCGTTAAACACGCTGAATCAAAGATCTTCAAGCTCCCGGGCCGGACACCTGTAATCCTTATCGACATACCTGCCACACAGGACTGTGTCGGTAACGTCCTCTGCTACGGACATTACGACAAACAACCGGAATTCACTGGCTGGGAAGAAGGGTTCGGACCTTGGACACCGGTCATACGCGACGGTCGTCTATATGGACGTGGCGGCGCTGACGACGGCTATGCGATTTTCGCGACACTTGCGGCGATTAGCGCGCTCGACGATCAGGGTATTGGTCACCCTAGGTGCTGTGTGCTCATAGAAGGCTGCGAAGAAAGCGGTAGCTTCGACTTACCTTTCTACATTGATGAATTACGTGAATTCATCGGCAAACCAGATCTACTGATTTGTCTCGATGCGGAGTGCGGTAACTACGATCAACTCTGGCTGACGACGTCGTTGCGTGGTTTAGTAAGCGGAACGCTCCAAGCAAACGTCCTCACCGAAGGTATTCACTCAGGAGCTGCGGGAGGGGTCGTTCCATCTAGTTTCCGAATTCTTCGGGCCCAACTCGACCGAATCGAAGACGCGCAAACGGGGCAACTCATCGACGCGCTTCGCGGTCCCATTCCAGATCGCGTTACAGCTGAAGCAACATCAGCAGCTGAAACATTAGGTACATCTGTCATTCATCGCTACCCTTGGCATGACCAGACCCGTCCCGACACCAGTGATATTGCTGAACTCATCGTACGTAACACTTGGGAGCCTTCACTAGCAACTGTCGGCTTAGGCGGAGCCCCGGATCCTGCTAACGCGGGAAATACTCTTCGTCCTAGCACAAGCGCCAAATTGGTATTCCGTCTTCCACCGAACGTTGATGCGTCTCAGGCTGCCGATGCGGTCGTAGACGCTTTGGAATCAAATCCCCCTAGCAATGCTTCTGTGACGTTCGAAGTCGATGCAGCAGAAACCGGTTGGTTCGCGAAACCCCTTACTTCGTCGTTGACAAACTCACTCGATAGAGCATCTAACGAATTTTTCGGCAAGCCATTACGTCAGATCGGTTGCGGCGGCACCATACCGTTTCTAGGCATGCTAGAACAGAAGTTCCCTGATTGTCAGTTTGTCGTGACCGGCGTATTGGGTCCGCACTCTAATGCGCACGGACCCAACGAGTTTTTGGACATTTCAACCGGGAAAAACGTCACTGCATGCATGGCGAGCGTGCTCAGTGACGCTCAAGAGTTCATCTCGGCAGAGGATTGACGAATTCGTCTCCGAACGCTTTTCGTTCCGTCAACATCGTATTGAATCGAGACTCTAGGAAATTGAGCTGATCCCCCAATATGCGCCCACTGTTTGTTAACGCCAAATATTCGGCCACGTTCGGCACATATGGCAGTGCGAGCAGTTCCATCTTGCATTCGTGAAGTAGTCGATCGCCTTTGTGGATATTGCAACGTCGACACGCTGCCGCAACGTTGGTCCATTCGTCTGTCCCGCCACGAGACATCGGTACCACATGGTCACGCGTCAGCTGACTATCACTGTACTTCATACCGCAATACATGCAGAAATTCCTGTCGCGCGCAAACAGTGCTCTGTTGCTTAAAGGTGGGATTGCCGAATAGGAATCCGCATGAATGCGACCACTACACGCAATGATGCTATGAACATCGATCATGCTTCGTTGACCACTCGCAGCACAGATACCACCGTAGATGCGTAGCGCTAAGTCCCCTAGACTCCATACAACCAGTTCGCGTGCATAGAGACAGACCGCTTCCTGCCAAGTGATCCAGTTCAGTGGCTGTCCTGCGATATCCAATCGGAGAATCCGCGGGATTCGCACAAATTGGTCAAGCGTCGCGAGCACGAAAAGTTCCTTAGTTCTTCTTCGAACAACGTTCTAGCGCGCCAATCATAAGGACATTTGTGTGGAAAACCATCTCTTTGTTCGTGCTGATACGAACCTTCTAACAATTAGCGGAGGTCGAAATTGACGTGGTTTTCACCCTCAACACAAAGCGTAATACTGACGAAGTCTTACGTTTTGCAACGTAATTCACGAAACTTGAACCCTTTCGCGACGTTAGAAACTGACTAGAATGTAACATCGAAAAGCAACGGATTGCTGTCGGTGGTGACATGGAGTTACTAAAAAACACTTACACACAGTACGTGTGTCTTACGGGACTTTTGTTGTTGATTGGGGGCTGTGCCGCTTCCTCGTCTGAACCCGTAACTGCGAAATCATCCGGTACCACATACGAGTGCGAAGCCGGAGATACCTCTTGGGAATGTCGCGCTCAAGGTACTGAGATCGAGACATCGGTTCCTACCACGGTTGAAAACACGCCGGCGGAAGTCAACGATTCGAGACCCGCGAATAACTCCTGGTGGCGGATTCGTACGCGTGGTGGCGAAAGTACGAATAACACACGACGCGATAAACCTGCTGTTGCAACCACCCAGAAACGAGAAGCACGCACGGTTGCTAAAGCCGACACGCCAAAGAAGGAGCGCCGAGGGTTTTTCGGAATCCGCATGCGCGGTAAGGACACCGCGACTTCAACGGCTGAAGCATCAGAAAATGTAGCGACAAAACCAGCGCAAGTTGTCGAGTCGAACCCTACACCTACCACGAACCGCACAACCACAAGCTCACAACCGCTCGTCTCTATCGGCACGCGACCATCTGAGCGGTTGAGCGCGAAACCAACGGATACAGCGTCTCGACAAGCGACACGCCAAACTTCGAATCCGACTTCACCGGTTCCCGCAACGACTCCTCGTCAACCAGTGGTTGTTATGCAAGTACCTCGTTCTGACGCGCGAGGAACTACAACCGCGCGACGAGCTGCATCGCGAACGAATCCCGATATACCGATTGATGGTTTAGGCGGCGACTACGACTATGCGGTTCAACTAGCAGCATTCACGAACTATGGATTGTCTTCTGACTTTCTGAGTTCGTATCCGTCGCTTGATCTGATGCGCGTCAAGACGCAATCAAAGGGCAAGACCTTCTACATCGTGATTGCTGGTACGTTCGAAAGTAAACAGCTTGCTTCCGCGCAGAGCCAAATGCTCACCAGTACTTACGGTATGGCTGAACCTTACATTCGCACCGTCAAGTCGATCCGAAACGTTCAGATCAACTAAAACCGAACATGCAACGGCTGTTCGCTCAATGTTGTCGGGCAGCCGTTACCGCTTCACGCCCGAGGCAGCGATCTAACCACGCGTTTAACGCTTCGTACTTAGAAGTATCAATGCCGCCCATACGAAGCCACATGAGGACGGACGCGACATTTAAGTCCGCGACACTGAAGAATTCACCGATCAGCTGCGTGTGAGAGCTTAGATGGTTTTCGAGCACCTCGAGCGGTCGACTCAACGCCTCCATCTCAGCGTCTACTTTCGCGTCACTCTGTTCAACACCCATCATTCCTAGTTTGTATTTGAGCGCTTCGAGCGTGTGCGATTCAACGGCGGTCATGACCCAGAAAGACCACTGCGACGCCAAGGCTTCGTCCTCGAGTGAGTTAAGTGCAAGCACCTCGTATTTCTTGGCGAGATAGAGATTGATCGCCATCGATTCACGCAACAGAAATCCGTCGTTGCGAATAACGGGTACTTGACCCATCGGATTCAGCTTGAGTAGCTCGTCGAGTTCAGGTCCGGGCATTGGACTCGAATTGCTATGTTCGAAATCTATTCCCCTTGCCGCTTTAATTTCCTCAGCCATCCAGAGCGTACGGAACGCCCTACTTTGGCTATAACCAAATATCTCTAAACCCATTACGTTAATCCTTCATTTTGGTTGTGCTTCTCACGCGAACGAAGACTCGAACAGTCAATCCTGTCGAAGCCCATCGACGATTCACGCGCTGTCAACAAAAGGGATTTCGTCGTCGACCCGCGTAATCCCTAAGAATGTGGAATCAGAGGTCGGCCAAAATCGCTTCGGCGCTACTGACCTCAAACGCTCCAGGTGCTTCAACCGCTAACTTTGTGACGACACCATCGTCAATCACCATGGCGTACCTTTGCGATCGAGTACCTAGACCAAACCCAGAACCATCCATTTCCAACCCGAGCGCACTCGCGAGCGCACCGTTGCCATCCGCTACCATGCTAATTGCATCAGCGGACTGCGACTGACCCCAGGCATCCATCACAAAGGCGTCGTTCACGGCCGTACAAATGATCTCGTCGACGCCTTTCGCTTTTATTTCATCGGCTTTATTTACGAAACCCGGAAGGTGTTGCAATGAGCACGTTGGCGTAAATGCGCCGGGAACGGCGAATAGGACGACCTTCTTACCAGATGTCAAGTCACGTAACGATACGGGACCTGGTCGGCCATCTTTCATCACTTGCACCGTTACATCGGGCACTGCGTCGCCTTGCGAAATACTCATGGAGTCCTCTCGAGAATTGAATCAGAATAGAAATGCCGCATCGCGGATCACACCCAACAAGGCACGCTCACGCAGGACATTCGTGCAGCTAAGATTCTACTTTCGAGATAGAAGCTACCTTTGCCCACGACACCTATGCCACCGGTCTTGAGTAGACCCATGCTTTTGGGACTTACCGCTGTGATGATGTGGTCGACCGTTGCAGTGGGATTCAAACTCGGGTTGCGCGACATGGAGCCTATTCAACTGTTATGGATCGGCAGTTGCTTCTCTTGGGTTCTGTTTTCTATTTGTTGTGCGGCTTTACCCTCACAACGGCACGAGATAACGCATGTATTCAATGCGTGCCTGCTCGGGCTTCTAAACCCGCTGCTTTACTACATTGTGCTGCTTACGGCATACGACTTACTGCCAGCGCACGTCGCGCAACCGTTGAACTACACATGGGCAATCGTGACTGCGCTACTCGCGATACCCATGTTGCGGCAAAAACTACACCGAAGCACATTCGTCGGCATATCTATTGGATACATGGGGGTACTCCTACTCGTTACGAAAGGGCAATTAACCGGGACGCTCGGGTTCGACGGATTGGGAGTTGCTCTTGCAATAGCCAGTACCTTGGTATGGGCAATCTACTGGATTTGGAGCGTAGCGATACGACTCGAACCGTGGTGGTTCATGTGGTATGGGTTTAGTGTCGCAGTTCCAATATTGACGGGTCTCTGTTACTTTACGGAAGGATTTCCACAGCTGATTCCGTCAAACTTCGGTTATGGCGCGTGGATCGGACTACTCGAAATGGGCTTCGCTTTTCTACTTTGGCAACGAGCTATGTCGATGACATCAAGTGTTGCAAGGTTAAGCCAACTCATCTTTCTATCACCCATCATCTCGCTCGTCCTGATCCTCACGATACTTGGTGAATCGATCCACTACACCGCGTTCATCGGGATCGCCATGATTTTCGTAGGTCTTTACGTCGTCAATCGCCGACGCGTCGACGACAGAACTAAGACTGTTGTTTGAGCCAACTTGGGAGAAGCGAACAATTCGTTCCTACTCCTCGCATTTTGCAATAATTACGCCGCGTGCCCGAGTGGCGAAATTGGTAGACGCAAGGGACTTAATAAGCTTGAGCACTCGATGGGAAACCGTCGTCGTGAATGAGGTCAAATTCGGGGAAACCTGAGTCGCTGACTGGCAATCCCGAGCTAAATCGCTCATCCGGGCGAGAAGTGTAGAGACTTGACGGCCTCCGCCTACGGCTTGTAGCTATGGTGAAGAGAAAGTCCAGACCACAAACGAGATATCTCGGCGGCGAAAGTCGTAGTGGTACGAAAATCCCTCGGAGTTAATCCGTGCCGGTTCGACTCCGGCCTCGGGCACCAGCCATCACTTTTGTTTTCGTCGATAAATCGATTCCGCGGCCTGCGCGGATATCACACCTTCACGCAAATCCGCGTCAACGAGGGTTGGATCCCGATCGTGTGGCGATCCAATACCGGCGCCACCAGGTGTTTCCATAATCAACGTTGCGCCAGCCGGAAGCGTTTCCTTTCCTTTGCCCCGAAAATCTTGCGCGTCCTTAATCCCAACACGACCTCGCGCGCCGTCATGACCGCCGTCACGACCCTGAGCAGGATGTACCACCCTCTCGAACATTTTTGAAATCGAAAAACCCGCACCGTGTGCGTGTTCGATCTCAATGATCTGACCTAACCCACCACGTAAACGACCGGCACCGCCGGAGTCTGGTTTGAATTCACGTTTCCAGAATATCAAAGGCGAAGTTACCTCATTGATCTCCGTAGGCGTGGTGCGGACGCCTGATGGAAACGCAGTCGTCGACAATCCATCCTTTGCGGCGCGTGCACCCGTACCTCCATTGAAAATAGGATTGATTACGAAATTTGCGTCCGGCACGTTTCCGTCACGCAAATTGCTGTTCATCAACACCGGATTCCAAATACATGAAGCGCCTTCAGCGGGTACGTCATTGTCGAGAACCTGTGCAAGCGCTCCGATTACGACATCAGGCAGCATTTGCCCCAGTGCGTGACGAGCAGACACGGCCGCTGGAGGTTGGGCGTTGAGAATTGAGCCTTCGGGCGCACGTACTGATATCGGTTTCAATGAACCTGCGTTGTTCGGTACTTCATTTCCGATCAAGCACCGCACACCAAACGAAGCGTAAGCTTGGGCGTACGTAAGTGGCACGTTGATTCCATATCGCGAGATAGGCGAAGAACCGGCGAAATCAATATCGATCAACTTTCCGTCGATCGTCAGCGCGCATTGGATGTCGATTGGTTCATCGTATCCGTCTACTCGCATACTTTGACTGTAGACACCGTCAGCAAGAGCGTCGATTTCTTTCTCGACCGCTGCTTGCGACAAGCGAAGTAGCTCCTCACCCACCGCGTCGAGCGATTCCAGGTCAAATTCATCCATCATGTCAACGAGCTGAAGGCTGCCATGATGGTTACAGGCCGCGAGTGAATAAAGGTCTCCTTCTGCGACGACCGGATCTCGAACGTTCGCTGCAAGAATTTCCATCAATGCGTCGTTTCGTTCCCCTGCTTTAAATAGATGCATTACCGGGAAACGGATACCTTCTTCGAAGACGTCGTTAGCATCCGGTCCGAAACCGCGTCCACCCACATCCGCGATATGACTGGTTGACGCGAATAAGGCTACTGGTTCTCGCTTGAAATAAACGGGCGATACGACGGTGAAGTCGTTTAGGTGCCCGGTCGCCATCCAAGGATCGTTCGTCATCAAAACGTCATCGGGATGCATACGCTGTATTGGAAATCGTTTAAGAAAGTGACCTACAGACGCCGCCATGGCGTTTACATGACCCGGCGTTCCAGTCACGGCCTGGGCAATCATCCGACCTTGTGTGTCGAACACTCCGGCGGAGAGATCACCCGCTTCACGTACGACCGTCGAAAACGCAGTGCGCATAAGCGTTTGAGCTTGTTCTTCGACAACTGCCAGCAACCTGTCCCAGACGAGTTGTCGCTGAAGATCTGTAAGTGTGCTCATGACGCGTGACGCCGTACGATCAAATCATGTGCATAGTTGACAACCATCTCAAATCCAGATGGAATCAATGTTGAGGTGTGTCGTTCACTGATTAACGCAGGACCTATCACGTGGTGACCTGGTTTCAGATTCTCTCGGTCGATGCACCGAGCTACGGTTTCTTCATCGAACTCGGTCAGTTCTTGTTCCCTATTGATCCCGTCGTACGACGTTAGCTCCGAGATTGCGTCCAATAAAGTTGGCTCCTTTGCGATCGTCGCTAACGTCAGTGTCCAACTCATAACCTCAATGTCTGACTTCGGCAAGAGTCGACCATATAGTGCTTCGTACGCAAACTCAAAGTTCGTTCGCAACTTTTCAATCGACAGATCTTTTAAATCCAGCGGTACACTAATTTCGTAGCCTTGACCTACGTATCGCATGTACGCTGTTGCAGCTACCTGCACTTCAAGCTCGCTAGCGGTTTCTGCCAACACTGCTTCGGCTTCGGCGTTCATGGTTTCGATCACGTTTTCAACAACACTTCGATCGTAGTTCGACAAACGCATGTATTTGCTGTGAACAACCTCATATGCAATGGGAGATCGCAGAAATCCAAGTGCTGACCCCACACCTGCGCCGACCGGAATCAGTGCGTAGTCGCAGTTGAGTTTAGTTAGCAACCTCGCCGCATGAATCGGCGCCGCGCCTCCGTACGCAATCAATACACGCTCGGCAACAGTTTTACCCCACTCGCTTGCATGACCTCGCGCAGCCGAAGCCATGTTTTCATCAACCACCTCAGCGATCGCACGCGCCGCATCATGTGTATTCCGATGTTCGTTACCGACAATGTTGGTCGTAATCGCGAGATTACTTGCCTCAAGATCAAGCACCATTTGTCCGCCGGCGAAATTCGCGGCTTCTAGTCGACCCATGATTGCGTCTGCGTCGGTGACCGTAGGTAATACGCCACCTAAGCCATAGCAGGCAGGTCCAGGATCCGACCCCGCACTCTCTGGTCCCACTCGGATTCGTTTCAATTGATCGACTTGGGCAATCGATCCGCCCCCGGCGCCTATCTCGACCATTTCAATGACGGGTATACGCACCGGTAAACCACTGCCCTTCTTGAAGCGGTACCTTCGATCGACCTCAAACGAACGTGAGCGCAACGGAGTGCCCCCATCGATCATGCAGATCTTCGCAGTGGTGCCTCCCATGTCGAATGAAAGCGCTTTGGTAACGCCAAGCTCCCGTGCTTTCCATGCTGCAAGTACAGCGCCCCCCGCTGGACCGGATTCAACCAACCGGATCGGAAACTTGACGGCAGTATCTAATGTCGTCAATCCGCCATTCGATGTCATAACGAGAAATGGGCAACGAACGCCCATAACAGCCATTCGCTTAGAAAGATCGTGCAAGTAGGCAGACATCAGTGGCAACACGTATGCGTTCGCGCACGTTGTGGAGAAACGTTCGTATTCACGGATTTCGGGACAGACTTGCGACGACAAACTAAGCGCCACATCAGGTAGTGCTTCAGCCACCTGTTCCGCGACAGCGTCTTCGTGCGCACTATTGGCATACGAGTGCAGAAATCCGATTGCGACGCTCTCAACTTTTTCACGTCGCAGTGTCTTAATCGCGACATCTACGGAACCGATATCCAATGCCCGTAACGAGACACCTTCTGCGCTCATGCGTTCATAAACTGGAATGCGTAAATAGCGGGGGATTAGGGGTTCTGGACGTTCGATGTTAACGTCGTACTGTTCAAATCTATTTTCGAACGCCATCGCCAGGACGTCGCGATGACCTTCGGTTGTGAGTAGTGCTGTTCTCGCGCCGCGCCGTTCGATAATCGCGTTGGTCGCAAGTGTCGTACCGTGCAGAACTAACGAGATCGAATCAGGCGTAACCTCGCGCTCATTGAAGAGTTCTTGGATTCCTCGCAGTACCGCATCAGCTGGATGATTGTGGGAGGTCAGTACTTTCCGCGTGAACTGATCGTCGCCGCATTCAAGTACGACATCCGTAAAGGTGCCACCGATGTCGATCGCGAGTCTATTTGTCAAAGTAGAAGTGGTGGTGATTGCTACAACCTGGGTTGAATTGCGCGCCACACGCACTGCACTGATCGGGATACCGTAGGTACGCTCGAATCGTGGATTGGTGTCCGCATACGCCGCACATGATCGCTAATGTGTCAAATTCCGCATGCGGCCAAACCGATGCGCCGTGGCCTGCAAGTTCTTTGTGACACTCAATGCATGCGTACCACTCGCCACAACAATGATGTCGAATTGCAATAACGTCAAGTGGCGATCGATAGTGCGCGCATCCGGTCCTATGATCAATCTGCACGCCGTGAACCGTGACACCAAACAACCTAATGACATTCTGCGTCATGCAACCGAGCTGTAGATAAGAAGTGTTACTCGGACAATAAAAATGGAGGCTGGGGTCGGAATCGAACCGGCGTAAACAGAGTTGCAGTCTGCAGCATGGCCACTCTGCCACCCAGCCCGCTTGCCGCAAAATTGAAGCGCGCCAATCATAGCAAACACGTGCTTTCTACGCTTTTTCTCGCGTAGGCGTGAGATCGGACCACGCAGCCTTCAACAGCACGATCATCGACCAAATCGTCATGAACGTTGCCGCATACAGCAGAGCAACTCCTGCGATTACAAGAGGTAACCCCAAATCTACTGGGTTACACAACAGAACGAAAATCGCGGACATCTGAATCGCGGTTTTAACTTTGCCGACCAACGTCACGTTAACCACCGAGCGCCGATTCATCTCCGCCATCCATTCCCGTAATGCGGATACGAACAGCTCTCGAGCACAAATAACAATGGCGGGAAGTGTGATCCATATGGATGCGTACGTACCCACAAGTAGCACAAGTGCCGTAATAACGATTAGCTTGTCAGCGACAGGATCCAGAAACGCGCCGAATCGTGAGTGTAAATTCCAACGACGCGCGATGAAACCGTCAAGCCAGTCGGTCGCTGCGGCGAATCCGAACAACAACCCCGCTACCCAGTGCCACTCCTCGGTTAAGACATAGATGAGTACGAAAAGGGGAATACACGCGATCCGTAAAAGCGTAAGCGCATTCGGAATGTGACTGGCGATGGAGTTAGCCATCGTAGCAGTCCTTGTCATTCCTTAGAGCAAGTGCAGTCTCCTCGCCGGTAATTTCCTCCCGTCTATTCACCGAATCTCCCCCTCTTACGCCCAAGACGTCATAGCGAGACATCTGTTCGTCATTACTCTTGAGCTCAAATTCTTCGATGCAGTCCATTTCCATATGAAATCGCCGAAATAGTCACCGAATAAGACAACCTGGACTATCCAAACGATTCGCCTCGCTGCGCACTTACTATAAACACTCCGAGCTGAATTTCAGCATCAATCCATCTAACCGCGCACATTGGCGTGTTCCGCTGTCAATCGGAACGCACACCATCACGTTTATTTGTACTGACGCTAGTAGTCAATACTATGGCAAATGAGCCCTTTCCGCTCATTCGGAGTATTGAGTTCAAAACTGTTTTCATTTCTTAGAGCGTAGGTACTTTCAAAACCCTACGTCGATACAACGCGAATTGCTAGTACGAGAATTGGTGATCAACACTCCTTCTTTAAGTGGGTGAGAATTCGTTGGAGTTTATGTTGTCCTGCTTAGAATCGTGACATGCGAGTATCGCGGCAATAGCCACAACGATGAGTAAAAATCTGTCGAAAATCAACATCCTAATCCGCTTCATTGCGATCGTACCTGTACTGTTAGCGGTTATTTCTTGTTCCCAACTTGCGAGCGTAAACTGCGATCCACATAGCTGGCAGGGGCAAGGTCTTAGAGACGGATTACGAGGCACATCGCCAAGAGTCGCCAACGAGTACGAACGAACATGCAATCAGCAATCTATCGTCTTTGACCGTCAGGCTTACCTAGTCGGTCATAAGGAAGGGAACACCGAATACTGCACCGCGCAGAACGGTTTTGATCTTGGTCTGAGCGGCGTTGAGTCAGAGAGAGTTTGTGTAAACGAAGACGCTTTAGCATTCAAAGACGGACTGAACACAGGTCGCAAGTTGCGTAACGCGGTCTTAAATTTAGATTCATCTAGTCACCCAAGGAAGCATGTTCTAGGTGGCTTCACGGTATTGCATGGATACAGCGATCTCTCACACGAAGCATCTGAGAACAATCAGGGTTATGTCGGCGGAGCGCGTGGGCTGAATTCGGAGGTAGCACTTACGAGTCGTTATGCAAACAGTAGCGATAAACGAAATCTGGATACAGTCAGAACAACAGGTAAAGTTGCAAAATGCGAAGAAGCAAAGCGCGGCGCTGAAGAAAAGGGGTTCTACACCAGCATTGATTGTTTGTGATTGTGACTAAAGCGCACTTAATTGGTCTATTCTGTCAAAACGATTTTGCGGTGCGACTAGCCGTCGTGGAAGACGCCGTAAATCTCTTGAGCTAACTTCGTACTAATTCCCGGAACCTTCTCCAGTTCTTCGGCAGAGGCTCCCTTTATCGCTGCAACCGATCCGAAATGGGTCAGCAATTCACGCTTCCGTTTTGGACCCACGCCTTCGATCTCGTCGATCTCCGATCGACGCCGTTGCTTCTGTCTCCGATTTCGGTGACCAGTGATTGCAAAACGATGAGCTTCGTCCCGCAACTGCTGCAGAAGATGTAATGCCGCGCTGTTTGGCGCCAGTTCTAGGCGGGTTTTGCCGTCCACCCACACTGTATCGTACTCTGGGCGGCGCCCTTCACCCTTCGATATTCCCAAAACCAGGATCGAATCAATCTGTAACTCCGACAAGACCTCGAGTACGCGATTGAGTTGACCACGGCCACCGTCGATTAACAAGATGTCCGGTAGATTCGCCTCATTCGATTTCAGTCGAGTGTAATGCCGTTCAACTGCTTCAGCCATCGCTGCATAATCGTCTCCGCCGACAGGAGATTTGATGTTAAAACGCCGATAGTCGGAGGACACAGGACCTTCACTGTCGAATACCACGCAAGAAGCAACCGTCGCTTCACCTTGCGAGTGGCTTATGTCAAAGCACTCCATTCGTTGTGGGACTTCATCCAACTCCAACACGTCCTGTAGTTCTGCATATCGTTCAAAAACGTTCTTCCGCTTCGCCATATACGTACTTAGCGCAAGCTCGCTGTTTTCGCGAATGAGCTTTAACCATCGGGCGCGTTGTGTGATACCGTGCGAACTCACTACCATGCGATGCTGCGCCAAGTCTGTAAGCGCTTCTTCCAAGGTTTCTTCATCACTGATCGGAATCGAAGTCAGTACTTCTCTAGGTAGATCTCGCGTCACGCCGCCAAAGTAATACTGTGCAAGAAATGCGGCAAGCATTTCGTGGTCGTCCTGACTGAGCTCATTACGAGGATACCAAGTACGGTGACCAAGCATCCGACCATCTCGGATGAAGATCCCCTGAACACAAACATATCGACCACTGCTTGCAATCCCAAAGACATCCGCGCTTCCCGTACTCGTCTCCACGTATTGGGATTGCTGCACACGAACCAGGTCCGTGATCTGATCGCGTAACTTAGCAGCCTTTTCAAACTCGAGAAGAGCTGACGCTTCGTTCATCTCATGCTTGAATTCGTTGAGCAGATCCTCACTCTTGCCGCGTAAGAACATTTCCGCAAGGCGCAGATCAGCGTCGTATTCCTTCTTATCGACGTCCATGACGCAAGAACCACTACACCGACCGATTTGATACTGTAGACACGGTCGTGTTCGATTCTTAAAGAATGTGTCATCGCAAGTACGCAGCCTAAACAGTTTCTGAAGAATCTGAATGGTGTCGCGAGTCGCTTTTGCACTGGGATACGGTCCAAAGTACTTGCCTTTGTGACGCTTCGCACCCCGATGCAGACTTATGCGTGGATATTCGTGGTCACTAAACAGAATGAATGGATACGACTTATCGTCGCGCAGTATGACGTTGTAAGGCGGCCGCTCGCTCTTGATGAACGTCTGTTCGAGAATCAGTGCCTCTACTTCGCTCTGTAACGCCGTGACCTGGACATCGCACGTCTTATTCATTAATGCGATGGTCTTTGAGGCCAAGCCACCCGAGCGGAAGTAGCTGGAAACGCGCGCTTTTAAATTTCGTGCTTTGCCGACGTAGAGCACTTTACCGTTTGCATCCAGCATCCGGTATACCCCACATTTGGTCGGCAGCGACCGAAGCATCGCTTCATGGTCGAAGCTCTGATCAGACGATTCCGCGACCATCGGGATGCCTACTGGAAGGCTTGAATGCCCGTGATCGCCCGCCCCAAAATCAGTGCATGAATGTCATGAGTACCTTCATAGGTGTTTACGGTCTCTAGATTCATTACATGCCGAATCACGTGATATTCATCCGAAATTCCGTTACCACCATGCATATCGCGAGCGACCCGCGCTGCATCTAATGCTTTTCCGCAATTATTGCGTTTCATAATGGAGATTGCTTCGACTGGACAGTTTCCCTCGTCCATGAGGCGACCGATTCGTAGCGCTCCCTGTAGTCCAAGCGCAATATCAGTTTGCATATCAGCGAGTTTTTTCTGGATGAGCTGATTGGCTGCGAGCGGTCGACCGAACTGCGTGCGATCGAGCGTGTATTGGCGAGCTGCTTGCAAGCAAAACTCCGCTGCACCCATCGATCCCCACGCAATGCCGTACCGTGCACGGTTCAAGCAACCAAAGGGTCCCGCTAGTCCGCGAACCGCCGGGAATATCGCGTTTTTTGGCACGTGAACATCTTCGAGAACGATCTGTCCCGTGACGGAACTCCGTAGACTCATTTTGCCTTCGATTTGCGGCGTTGAGAACCCATCCGTGCCGCGTTCGACGACAAAGCCTCGAATATCACCGTCCAGTTTTGCCCAAATTACGGCGACGTCCGCGATTGGCGCATTTGTAATCCAAGTCTTCGTGCCATTGAGCACGTAGTTGTCACCCCCGTCAACCGCGACCGTTTTCATGCCTCCGGGATCCGAACCGTGATCCGGTTCCGTGAGACCAAAACAACCTACCCATTCACCGGTCGCCAATTTAGGTAAATAACGCTGTCGATGTTCTTCCGTTCCGTATTCATTTATCGGATGCATGACCAGTGACGATTGCACGCTCATCGCAGAGCGATAACCGGAATCCACACGCTCTACCTCGCGTGCGGCTAGTCCGTAACAGACATAACTCAGATTAGCGCAACCGTATTTCTCTGACAGTGTCGATCCAAGAATCCCAATCTCCCCCATCTCATTCATGATCTCGCGATCGAAGTACTCCTTCCGATTAGCTTCGATAACACGCGTCATTAAGCGACCTTGAGCAAATTCATGCACAGAATCACGCACCGTGCGCTCTTCTTCGGAAAGCTGTTCATCGAGATTGAAAGGGTCGGTCCAATTGAAAGGCGGCGTCGGCATTGACTCTCCTTTTGAGGTTCTAGTCTATTTCAGTAATTAGGTTATTTCGCGTGCCAGAAAGGGCGCCCAACGATTGGCGTAGACGCCCGTGCTGTCTCGCTCACAGGCATTGCGCCTGCCTCATACGCAGAGCGCCCTGCCTCGATAGCCTGCGCCATCGCACCTGCCATCTGAACGGGATCATCGGCTTTTGCCACTGCCGTATTGAGCAAAACACCGTCAAATCCCAACTCCATCGCTTGAGCGGCGTGCGATGGCATACCGATACCTGCGTCGACAATCAAATTGGTTGTCGGTAGACGGTTCCGCAAGGTGGCTAGCGCGTACGGATTGATTAAGCCCTTTCCCGTCCCGATTGGTGCTCCCCATGGCATGATGACTTCGCAACCTAATTCCGCTAAACGCGTACATACGACCAAGTCATCCGTGGTGTAGGGAAACACTTTAAATCCGAGACTCATAAGTTCCTGCGTCGCCGCCAAGAGCTCGTAAGGATCAGGTTGAAGGTTGTATTCGTCGCCTGTTACTTCGAGTTTGATCCAATCTGTTTCAAAGATCTCACGACTCATCTGTGCAAGTGTGACGGCTTCTTTCGCAGTGGCACACCCCGCTGTATTAGGAAGAAGGTGGCAGTTCTGCCGCTTCAAGAATTCCCAGAACGCATCTCCACCGCCTTCGCGAGGCGCTTGACGACGTAATCCTGTAGTAATGACATCTGCGTTGGATACGACAATCGCTTGTTCGACGATGGCTGGCGATGGATATCGCGCTGTGCCTAAGAACAGGCGGCTGGACAATTCGGTGCCATAGACCGACCAAGCCGAGTCCGTCATTTAGCCACCTTGAATCGCGGCTAGCACGTCCACACGATCATCGGTTTCTAATTCGCAAGATTCCCAAGTCCGACGAGGCACAAATGTCTCGTTCACCGCAACCGCGACTTTCTCGCACTCGTAGCCAAGGGACACTAGCACTTCACTAAGCCGACTCGGCTTGACGATTACTGGCTCGCCGTTAACGAATACTTGCATACCGCTCGTATTTCATCCATTGCAGCCTGCACAACCGCGGGTGCGATGAGATACCCGTGCCGATACAAACCATTGACACGCAGCACGCCATCGCGCCATTGCACTCGAGGGAGGTTGTCAGGGAACGCTGGTCGCACACCTACGTTTAACTCGAGTATTTCGGCTTCAGCAAATCCAGCGTGCAATGTATATGCCGCTGACAGCAACTCAAGCGCGCTTCGCACAGTCATCGGCGATGTAGACCCACTCTCAATTTGCGTAGCACCGATGACATACACGTTGTCCGGTCTCGGCGAGACGTAAAGCTGGTATTTCGGATGCATCAGCCGAATAGGACGATTTAGACGCACATCCGGCGCGAACACCCTAACAACCTCGCCGCGAACGCCTCGAAGTTCTGGGTCCTCGGCATCTCTTCCTCGGCAGTCGACATTGATATCGCCGTGCATCCGTTCAGGATCGACAGGACATTCGAAACAAATCTCCCCACACTCCTGTTCCAACGTGCTTAGCAAGACACGATTGTCTAACCAACCTTCACCCAGGAGATGAAGTCCCGACGAAAATCGATCTGCAAGTTCAGGTTCGAGCGTCGCCATTTCGTTAGCGGTCAGATCAACAACGCCACTCAATTCGGCCCGCTGCAACGTACGTCGAAACTTAACCAACAACGAAGCATCCTGAGTGTGTGCGACAACGAGGGATCCGTCTATCCCATAGGGAACATCTAGTTCATCCAGGATCGCAGGCCAAGCGTCAAGACTCGTCTTTGCCATCTCACAGATTGCAGGTTCACAATCCGGGTATTCGCTCAAAGGCGCCAACATAGCGGCCGCAACATACGAACTGCTCGTTGATTGCTCTCGAGGTTCGCGTTCGTACACTGTGACGCTATAGCCTTCACGTGTAAGCTGTCGACCGAGCATGCGCCCGATCAATCCACCCCCGGCGATGGCGACGTCCAATGAGACTAGACCCGCTGGTAGATCTCGCTTCCGCTTTCGCGGAACTCGCGTGCCTTCTCAGCCATCTCCGCTTCAACGTCGACCATACGCACTTCATCTTGGAGCTTCCCCGCCGCGTCACGAATTTCTTGCGTGATCTTCATCGAGCAGAACTTTGGCCCACACATGGAGCAGAAGTGCGCGACCTTAGCCGAATCTTTTGGCAAAGTCTCATCATGAAATTCTTTGGCCTTGTCGGGGTCCAAGCCAAGGTTAAACTGATCTTCCCAGCGAAATTCGAATCGAGCTTTCGAGAGTACGTTATCCCGCGTTTGAGCACCTGGATGGCCTTTCGCCAAATCTGCCGCATGTGCGGCAATCTTGTACGTGATGATGCCGTCGCGTACATCTTCTCGATCAGGTAGTCCAAGATGCTCTTTCGGCGTCACGTAACACAACATTGCACACCCATACCAACCGATCATCGCGGCACCAATCGCGGACGTGATGTGGTCATAACCAGGGGCGATGTCGGTCGTTAATGGACCAAGCGTGTAGAAAGGCGCTTCGTCGCAGCACTCGAGCTGCTTATCCATGTTTTCCTTGATCATCTGCATCGGGACATGACCCGGTCCTTCAATCATGGTCTGGACGTCATGTTTCCACGCGATACGCGTGAGTTCTCCTAGCGTTTCGAGTTCCGCGAACTGAGCTTCGTCGTTGGCATCCGCGATTGAACCAGGTCTGAGGCCGTCACCAAGAGAGAACGCAACGTCATATTGCTTCATGATTTCGCAAATGTCTTCGAAATGTTCGTATAAAAAACTCTCTTTGTGGTGCGCCAAACACCACTTGGCCATGATCGAGCCGCCTCGGCTAACGATCCCGGTCGTTCGTTTCGCGGTCAAAGGCACGAACGGTAAACGAACACCGGCATGAATGGTGAAGTAATCGACGCCCTGCTCCGCTTGCTCTATTAACGTGTCACGAAACAGCTCCCAGGTCAAGTCTTCCGCGACCCCTCGCGTCTTTTCCAATGCTTGATATATAGGTACCGTGCCTATCGGGACAGGGGAATTGCGGATGATCCATTCGCGCGTTTCATGAATGTTCTTCCCCGTGGATAGATCCATTACCGTATCAGAACCCCAGCGGGTCGCCCATACCATCTTGACGACTTCCTCTTCAATACTTGAAGTCACCGCGCTGTTGCCGATATTCCCGTTGATCTTCACAAGGAAGTTGCGACCGATGATCATGGGTTCGGACTCAGGATGATTGATATTGCTCGGAATAATCGCGCGACCTAGTGCAACTTCATCCCGTACGAATTCTGGCGTGATCTCGCGAGGGATGCTCGCGCCGAAATCGTTTCCTGGATGAGCTACGTCGTCACGATATTCTGGATTTGCGCGTGCTAAGTTCTCGCGGATCGCGATATATTCCATCTCGGGAGTAACGATCCCTTGACGCGCGTAGTGCAGTTGCGTTACGTTGCGACCAGCTTTTGCCCGACGCGGTGTCCGTACATGAGAGAAACGCAACGAATCAAGCCGGATATCACTATTACGTACCCGCGTAAACGAAGACGTAAATGCATCTAAAAGCTCAGTGTCATCGCGCGCTTCGATCCAAGCTGCACGCGTGCGCGGAATGCCTTGTCTCACATCTACTTCGATCGCGGGATCGGTGTAAGGACCAGATGTGTCATATACCCTTAACGAGGGATTGACTTCCAGCTTGCTCTTGTTTTCCTCGTCGTGGCTTGGAGTGGGCGAAAGAGATATCTCGCGCATTCCAACGCGTATCCCGTGGTCGCCTTCAACGTGAATCTTGCGCGAACCAGTGAGAGGTTCGAGAAGGTTTGCGTCGATACCTGCAGAAGCGCTGAGGTCGTATTGTTCGGACATAAAAAAACCCCGATTACCGGTGCTGTCGATATCGGGGATAGTTTCCTACGCCGGTATTAGCCGGATCAGGTTCAACGGGTTCGCAGTCGCGTCTCAACCGAAGGAGGTACCCCGACTCAGTGATTATAGATTCAGCCGAAAGTGATTAAGCCCTCAGTTTGTCTCCGATATGGAGGTAGAGAGGGTCTTGACATAATGTCGGCAAGTGGTTCGCGTGTTTATTCTGGCTGGACGCGCGCTCTCCATTTTGCTTGTAGTTTGATGACCGTGTCGACAGGATCGGCGGCATCCATTAAGCTCGATAGACATGCAACGCCTGAGGCACCAGTCTGCGAGATGCTCGTTACCGTATCCAAGTTGATACCACCTATGGCTACCACAGGAACGTTCGCCAGAGCTGCGAGTTTTACAAGCTCATGGATTCCTTGTGCTCGCACCTTCTTCCAATGAGGTTGAAAAACCGGACCATAGAGTACGAAATCAACATCACAGGATTGAGCTTGCCGTAGCGACGCTTCGTCATGTACCGAGGCACTATGGATCAGGTGTGACGCTTCTATTGGAAACCCGCTTATATATTCTTGCGGTTGATGACAAGCATCGAATCCGCAAGACGTTGCGATATGAAGATCTCCATTCCAACTCAACGATACTGATCTATTAGCGAATGCCTCACGCGCTAGTTTCGCAGCTTGTTCCAGCTCACTGTTACGTAACGACTTGACACGAATCTGCACACACACCTTCGGATCTTCCGGAAGATCGCTCAAGCGATGAATCGTGTCAAGCCAATGATCCGAATCTCGCGCGTAGCCCCGATCCACGATAGCAACTACCTCTGGACATGGATTGGCACCTGACTTCACAGACCGAGTCGCTCGCAAAAGTCCGTTGTAGTCTGCGCAACTTCCTGTGCACAACAGATCGCAGATAGAACCGCAACACCGTGTGCACCTGACGATATGACTGCTTCGACATTCTCTAATTGGATGTTTCCGATCGCAATCACAGGTTTGTCCGTGCGATTACATATTTCCCGCAACATCGCGATTCCTAATGGTGGCGCGGGCGAAGCTTTTGACATTGTCCCGAACACAGGTCCTACGCCTAGGTAATCGACGTCGAGCTGCGCAACCTGTAGTGCTTCTGTTAAGGAATTGGCGGTACCTCCGATCATCGTACGTTGAGGGAGCAACGCTCGAGCTGAAGGTATCGATTCATCTGTTCTCCCTAAGTGAACTGCGGTCACGTGAGCTCGAATCGCGACGTCTACGAAGTCATTGACAATTAAGGTCGCACCCCGAGCTGCGCAGATCTCATGCATCCTCGTTACGGTTTGTGTGTGGTCGCTTACTGACCTCTCTCGTTTTTCTCGATATTGAATCCCGTCCGCACCAGCATCAACGCACAATTGAGCAAGTTCGGCATGTGTGTAACGGGTTTGCAATGTCTCGTCCGTGATCACATGCAAACGCGGAACCGACAATTTCATGGATCGAAAACCCGGATACCGACGGTGGTAAGCGGCGTACCACTCCCTAAACTGTGACGAACAGAGATCACGTGACTCACGAACGCTTTTGATGACAGAATTGCGTCACGCATCGATCGTCCACGGGCTAGATGGCAAGCGATCGCTGAAGATAGCATGCAACCGGTCCCACGAACAGAACCCTCCTGACGTTTAGACGGTTCAAATTCCTCGTATCCCGCCTGATAACACCATACATCAGTGCCTTTGTCGAACTGAAGATGACCTCCTTTCACTAGCACGTTTTGACAGCCCATACGTACAAGCTGATTCCCCGCTGCAATCGCGTCCGTGAGGTTGTTGATCGCCCTATTCGTTAGCTTGCTCGCTTCCTCTATATTCGGCGTGATCAGCGTTGTGAGTGGGACTAATCCATGTAACAGTTGGTCTATCGCTCCGTGATCCGCCAAAAGACGGCCACTGGTTGCTCGCATTACAGGGTCGAGCACGATGGGGCAATTGAATTCCTCGATTCTCAGACATTCAATCACCGTCTCGACGCAAGCAACATTCGGCAACAATCCAATTTTGATCGCGTCAATCCGAAAATCGTCTACGAGACACACGAGTTGCGCACGAATCGAATCTCTGGAGACGGGTTCTATTTGGTCGACACGCATCGTATTCTGAGCTGTAATCGCCGTGACGATAGTGCAGGGATAACCGCCATTTAGCTGGATTGCGCGCGCATCAGCAAGGGTTCCGGCACCGCCAGATCCGTCAAACCCGCCGATCGCGAGAACGACCGAAGGTCGCGTCATGGTTCTATGTGTTGAACTTCGTGCAAACTATAGATGGCAACGCCCGTCACTATGCATCGATCATCATCTGCGATGCATATTCTTGTGCTTTCGCTGTGACTGAGTCAAGGTAATCGGCCGATTCGTCCTGGTGGATGATTCCGCGGGATACGTTGATTAACACCTCACGCCCATCATCAGCACATCCCGTCTCGAGGACGTCCTCTGCTTTCGCTCCTTGAATACCGACGCCGGGAATCAGCAATAGAGTATCCGGAGCATAGTCGCGAATTTCTCGAAGTTCCGCTAAGTTCGTCGCACCTACCACTAAACCAACGTTCGGATTATTCAGTGCATCCACGCGCTCCGCGATTTGTTCGTATACCGGATCAATATCAGGTTGTGTTTGTAGCCACGCACTGCCTTTGTTACTCGTCCTACACAGCACGAAGATCCCTCGATCCTCCCACGCAAGGAAAGGCTCTACCGTGTCCCAACCCAGGAAGGGATTCACTGTAACGGCGTCAACGTCGTAGCGATCAAATGCTTCGATCGCGTAATGCTCGGCAGTCGAATCGATGTCACCGCGCTTCGCGTCCAGAATTACCGGGATATCTTGATACCGGTTGTGGATGTATTCGATGAGGTCGGCAAGTTCGTCTTCAAGACCTAGTGCAGCGTAGAAAGCGTGGTTAGGTTTGTATGCACATGCTGAACCACTCGTTGCATCAACGATCGTCTTACAAAACTCTAAGACGCTATCACGATCCTTCTCAAATGGAGCGGGAAGCAAGTCAAGCCTTGGGTCTAGACCCACACAAAGCAGTGTCTTCGTTTGCTCCCACGCTATTTCAACCTGAGAATGGAAGCTGTTTCGAGCTGTCATTGAATCGACTGCCGCCAGTTCTTGTCAGACATCATCGAACGAACCGTGTCGACCACGGCTTGTGTCTGCGAATCCACCTCCAGGTTCAAGCGATCGCCCTTCGAGACCTCATCGAAGGTAGTTCTACGCAGAGTTTCAGGGATGAGATTGATTGAAGCGATACCAGATTCACGATCGAGTTCGGCGACAGTAAGACTGCACCCGTTGAGTGCAACGAAGCCTTTTGGCATAACGTATTGCCGCCAAGTCGCTGGAATTCGAAACTCAAGCGTCGATTCAGATTTCCGAATTACGTTGCTTTCAACGGTAACGACATCAGCCACATGGCCAGACAAAATGTGACCGCCGACTTCGTCACCCACACGAAAAGAGCGTTCAACATTCACATACGAACCGTCAGATAGCTCGCCCAAATTGCTTATACGAGCTGTTTCGGTCCCAACTTCAAAGCTCGCCACACCATCCGAGATTGATACAACCGTAAGACACACACCATTGATTGCGACAGATGCGCCTATCTTTAAGTCTTCGCCATACGAGTCAAGGTCGATCGTCAGTTTGAGGACTCCGTCGGACTGTTTACTAACGTTGGTCCGATACTTCCCGTGCGCGATCCCAGTAAACAAGAATTCGACCTCTCGCGGTTCTAGTATTCCAAATTGATAAGACCGACGCTCTGATTACGCCCGAGTTTTTCGAAAATCTCGGCAATCGTCACACAAATCTATGAAAAACGCGAGTCGCGGTAGATGCGACTCGCGTTACTTTATCGTTTATGTGGCTTCTGCAGCCGCCAGTGCACGTAGACGATTCCGTTCATTTTCGATGTAACGAATCCAGTCGCGTGCAGACCTTTCCGCGCTATTAACTTTCGCGTCCCGAGCATCGCGACGAGCTTCTTGGAAAATCTCCAGTGCACGAGTCAAGCGATCCCGGTTGTACTCGCACATACCTTCTAAGATCTTTAAGTCCCAAACACGATCGATCCCACCACGATCGATCGCTTCCTCGGCGCGCTCTGTGCACTTCTCAAATTGTTCCTTACCAAGATAGAGCTGTGCGAGGCGCTTGAAAATTCGACCATCTTCAGCAAATTCGGTTGCTTCCTCGAATTGCTCAATGGCTTCATCGTCTTCCAGCGCTGCTTGATAGGACTGACCTAAAGCGTTCAACGAACGATAGCTTGGTTCAACGATTTCTTTATCGAATCCTTCTTGCAAGTACCACGCGCCACGAATCGCGACGTCCGCATTCATAAGAACGCCTTGATACTGGAGGTAATCCGATTCGCGATCGAAGAAACCAAGCACGTTCGCTGATTCCATCGCGTACAGCTGCTTCTTCTCGAAACCCTCTTGGCCGTACATCCCAGCGAGTTGTATCCACGAGCTACGTTCCGGGTATTCCTTAACCATGATTTCAAGAATTTCGATCACTTTTGGAAAGTTCTCTTTCTCGTAATAGAGGAAGCGCAGCATCCCCCACCAAGATTTCTTGATCGGTAGCATGCCTCGTTCAGTCGCCATGTCGATCGCGAGCTCCACGTATTCAATGGCTCGATCGAAGTCCTGCTGTTGATAGTAGATAGTTGCAACGAAGTAGTAAGGGTTCGGTCCGGGATCGCTGGCAATCAATAACCAATCTTCAATCATTCCCAGTGCTTCGGCGTACCGCTCTTGCGAGTAGTACAACTGAGAGAGCGTGAACATCGTCGTTGATAGCATCCCCATACGAACATCGTCACAATACTCCAAGATCTTCTCGTTGTAAGTGATGGTGTTCGGCATGTCATCGAGGATGAAATATGCATAGGCTAGCATCTTGTAAATATTCGCAAGTTCGTTGCCGTTGTACCGACGCGTACCTCGAGCGATCATCCGATCAAGTTCCTCGATCCCAGCTTGCGGATTGTTTTCGGTATCGATGATTTCCTGAATTTCACCGAGCTTATCTGCAGTCGAGAGGTTCATATTCGGCACGCGCCGATCTGCCTTTTCATCTTCGGGGTCTCGAAAGCAGGTCTCTGCATGCACATCTCCGCTAATCGAAATCGACAAACCGTCATTAGTAGGTTCGACCGAAGTGAACAACGCGATCCACCCGAACCCGACCGCTGCTGTTAACGATGCGAGTCTTGACAGCATCGACACTGACGTTTCTCTTGGCTTACGCATACATTTCGCCAATCTCAAGGCTTAAACGCC
This sequence comes from Candidatus Azotimanducaceae bacterium, assembly GCA_965220235.1. Classification (GTDB taxonomy): domain Bacteria; phylum Pseudomonadota; class Gammaproteobacteria; order Pseudomonadales; family Azotimanducaceae; genus Bin55. The sequence goes on from OZ244815.1 coordinate 2,815,451, forward strand.
TAGATCAGCCGTCCTCCATCTCAAACGTAATTTTGTTGGGTACACCACACACTTCGACTGGCTGTTCATTCACAACCTTAGGCTTGTACTTGAATTTCAAAGCCGCATTGACCGCCGCCCGATCAAAAATAGATGATGGATCTGCTTCAACGACGACAGGATCACGTACGGTTCCTTGTGCTGTGACACAGAACTCGACAATCACATAACCTTCGATTCCACGTGACAGTGCGCGTCGTGGATAGATTGGGAGCACCTTCACAATTGGCAGATACTCGCCATCCGATGAAAATCCGCCACCGCTCATGTCGATATCCACCTCAGGGTTAATCGAACCGATATCGATACCCATATTTGTAGAAGCGTCAAAATCCGGTGTCGGCATATCCGGCGGCGCTTCGTCTGGTGGTGGCGGTGGCTTCGGCTTGAGATCCTTGATTTCCGGCACCTCGTCCTCTAGCACACGGTGGAACTCAAGGAGCGTAATCGAAGGTGCTTCGTTTAACGGATTTTCGTCCGACGAAATGATCGCCTGCATCAGATACAGTAAGACGATTGTGACGAATATGCCACCGACTAGACCGATCGCATACCGTAAAGTCAACGTGATGGGCATGGGAATGTCCTCCCTCAGTCTGTGGTCGCTATCGCCACCTCTTGTACGCCAGCGCCTCTTGCGGCGTCTAACGTAGCTTTCAATTTTTTATACGACGCCAATTTGTCCGCCTGAATCACGATCCCGCCTTTCGGGTTCTCAGCCATCAAGCGTTCGATGTGCGCTCGAATCGTGTTTTCATCAACACGGTTCTTGTCGATCCAAATGTCGCCACTCGGACCTATCGCGATCAGCACACTGACCAAGGGTTTTGGACTGTCTGTGTCAGCATCCGGTCGCGTTACGTCAATACCAGCCTGTTTTATGAACGTGGCTGTAACGATGAAGAAGATCAACATGATGAACACGACATCAAGCATAGGCGTTATGTTGATATCAGATTCGTCGTCGCTTGTGCGGCGTTTTCCAGTAGCCATCAGTGATCCAAGGTCAAGTGGTCTTCAAGGAGTTCACTTTCATTGTCGATACGTCGTCGCAAGAACGTCGAACCCATGATGCCGGACAACGATGCGATCATCCCAGACATAGTAGGAATAGTCGCAGCGGATACACCCGCTGCCATTGATCTCGCGTTACCACCTTGAGTTGCCATCGCGTCAAACACCTGAATCATTCCAGTCACGGTACCCAACAATCCTAATAACGGACACAGTGTAATGCACGTCAGAATGATGGGCATCGAACCGCGAATTTGAGCGGTTGTTTCCGAGATTATTTGCTCGCGTATGACATGTGCACTCCACGACTTACGCTCGTCGCGTGCTTCCCACGCCTCGATTGCGTCACGGATCACATTGCGATGTTCTCGAAGAAAGTACCACGCCCGTTCGAACATTAGCATCCACATTAGGAACATCGTCAGGGCGATGAAATAGATTACATCACCGCCCTGCTCGAAAAATCGAACAATAGATACGTAGATATCCATTGTGTGCTACCCGAGTCTTTGGCCAGTATCTTCCGCGTGTTGCGCGATGATACCTTCAGACTGTTCATCGAGCACGTGGATCAGCGAACGACTGCGCTGATGCGCGAGCGCATGCAGCAGTACCGTTGGAATCGCCACGCAAAGACCAAGGACCGTGGTCATCAACGCTGTCGAGATACCACTTGCCATGATCTTGGGATCGCCAGTACCATAGAGCGTGATCGCCTGGAATGTTTGAATCATCCCGATCACAGTACCTAAAAGACCCATCAGTGGAGCAACAACCGAGATCACCTGCACGATCGCAATGTTCCTCGATATCTTCGGTGTTTCTTGTAACACCGCCTCACCCATTTTCAGCTGGAGCGTTTCGACGTCGACCTCACGATTATTGTGATAGACGCCAATGACCCGACCAAGTGGATTACCTGGGTCAGGCTCGCCAGGATTTTGTCGTTGCGCATTGACTTTGCGCGCCGTAAAGAATAGTCCTATTAATCGTTCCAGCGCCAAGATGACACCAGCAATACCCACTAAGATGATGATCGAACCCATGATGCCGCCTTGACCGTCGCAGAATGGCAAGTAGCACTTCCCTGTCGCAATGCCACCAAACGGCGTTCCTACCATTTCACCTAACGTCGCTTTCTGAATTTCTAAGCTCAGCAATGAACCGCGTGTCGGGTCAAGTGCGAAACCGACTAATTCCCCCGGGTCCGCGTCGTAAAGTCGTCGTGCAGAACCGGCGAATTCAGCCGAAGGCTGTCTTGAGAGCTCAGTGATCGCTTTGAGATCAACGTCAAAATTCACGTAGCCTTCTGGTCCAATCAAGTTAAATTCGCCAACTCGAATTGCGTCAGTGGCGACTTGGCTGCCAGATAGCATGTTGACCGTAGCCGGGAATTTCGACACATTTGACGACTCGATCATCTGCTGTTGGAGCATTGACCAAATCTCCTCCATCTCATAGATAGAGGCGAGCTCGCTGGCAGTTCCCATACGAGCAGCAAAATCACCTAAGAACTCTTCACGTCCTTGTATTTCTAAGCTGATGATGGAACCTTCAAAGTTCCCACGTGCATCGCCAGCAACTTGCTGAAGCACGCCGAAGAGCTCCCGAAGGGATCCTAGCCTGTCGTCGAGCAACTCCTGTAAATCACCAATACGGACTTCGTTCGACTCATACTGAGTGTCAAGCTGATTGCTCCGTCGTTCAAGACGTGCTTGTTCAGCTTTGGCTTCACTTAAAAGACGTTCTTGATTAGCCTTGCTGGCAAGAAATTCAGATTCTCGTTGAGCGTGTTCTCGGTTCTCGACGATTCGCCGATCCTGGATGTTCTGGAGTAGTTCATCAAGTGTGTTTGCTTTGACGACTTCGAGCGCTTCCGCCTCAAGGATGCTCTCCTCTTGGGCGAAAAGTAAGGAACCTACGACGCACAGAAGACTTGCAGCACTAATTCGTAACCAATTCGGTTTCATTTACGAGCCCTCCGGAGCGTGAACAGGGACGATAAACAAGCCACTTGTCAGTTGCTTACGCGCCATCTTTAAGCCGTTTCGAGTCGGCGTTGTGAATGAATCGTCAAGTACTTCCCACTGCCGCGACTTTTTGTTCCAAAAACCTGTTTCGGATCCATCGGTCGTTTGATAGAGAAGCGCGACACGCCCGACTTGAAGAATGTCCACGATTCGTGTCTGACCTTCGACTTCGATTTCGCCCGTATAGGGGGTTAACGTACGGCCGTATTCGTTCTCGATTTGGTACGCTCGCAAAACTTGGCTGAACTGTTCGGAAACAGCAACGTCTGCTCGTTCCATTAGGTCTTTCAGTCGATCGACGCGATCACGTCGTTCTTCCATGAGAAACGGAAGGTCAAGTTGCACAAATTGCTCCAAGCCTTCAATCATGCGCCACATGAGTGGCACGATTTGGCGTTGAATCACTGTGACATCATCGATGGACTTGTTCAACGTCGCAATCTGACGTTCCTGATTCGCTATCTGACGTTCCAGTTGACGGTTGTATACCCTCAAGCCATCATTGACTTTAAGAACCGCCTTGTATTGGTTGAGCAGATCGTTGGTTTCTTCCGCGACGTCGTTGATCTTCGCTTGAGATGCACGCGCGTCTTCGTTGATCGCTTCAGCTACAGCGTAGACGTCATTCAATGTCGTCTCGCCAGCGACCGGTCCGACAAGCAGGCCAGCGACCGTCACCAGCAAGCCGGCGCCGAGCCGTTTACTGGATTTCCTAAGAAAAATACTCATGTGAGTGCGAGTACCCCCTTTCTCAATTTGTAGTACGACCCGTTAGGATCGATACCTTTTACCCTTGAAAACGATCTGCGACCGTTTTTGCTCTGTTTTGTTGTCGAACCAGTTCCATACATCGTCGCTATTTGTGGTGCGAATCTGAAACGCTGAGCACAACGGCTTCGAATTTCAGAGACACAAACTAAGTGACGGTGCAGATAGTTCTACCACGTCATTTATATGCCAACGAGATTGACGGATGTATCAAATCGCTTCAACACAGGTGTTCCGCGAGGAATCCAAGTGTTCGTTCTTTCGCGAGTTTCGCGGCCTCAGCATTGTGAGACGCACGATGATCGCAATTAAACCCATGGTCTGCAGGATACGTGAACACGTCCGCATCGGGTTGTGCTGTCCTTATATCTTCAACATCTGACATTGGGATCATCTGATCCAGTTCTCCGAAGTGCATCATGACCGGACATCGTGCAGCTTGGTCTTTCTCTGCAGCGATACCACCGCCATAAAACGGCACCGCGCATGCCACACCACGAAGTTGACATGCGGACAACCACGTCAATAGACCACCGTAGCAGTAACCGATGACCGCGACTTTACCCCACTTGCCGATTTCTTCGACCGCCGCTTGAATATCCACTAAGGTTTTTGTGCGGTCGGATTCGTTAAACGCGAACTTCATGCCTTCGGTCATATCGTCGCCTTCATAACCTAATTCAACGTCACGCTTGACCCGATCGAAAATTTGCGGCGCAACCACGGCATATCCTTCCGCTGCGTATCCGTCAACCACTGCTCGGATATGAGAGTTGACACCGAAAATTTCTTGGATGATGACGATGCCGGCTCGTGGCGTACCTTCGGGCATCGCTTCGTACGCGCCTAAAGTGAATCCATCTTCTGCATGTAATTGACGCTGCATGCCCATGCGGTCTAACCTTTTTTGTTATTCGTCACGTTATCGCATTCCGATAGAAGCGAACACGACGCGGTCGTGAAGTAGCAAACATCACCCATCCAGGATGTATGCTGTCGCAAATATCGGCGAGGCGGCATTGTAAGCTTCCGAAATTGCAACTCGTGGTGGATATCGCGTCGTTTTATTTTGATACGAATTTCATAAAGTTGTCATATCTAATTCCATGCTTTCCCATTGAGTTTCTACTAACAAGGTGCCATGACCTCGCATCACATCCTGGTAGTTGAAGACGAGCGGGAAATACGTGAACTGCTTCATTACGCGATTGGTCGTTCCGGCTACACCGTATCCGTGGTTCCGGATGCGGAGTCTGCTCTCGACCAGCTCAAAAGTGAACCACCGGATTTGGTTCTCATCGACTGGATGCTTCCGCATATGTCGGGGATCGAACTGGCGCGTCGGATTCGACACGACCAGTACACAAAAGACATCCCTTTGATCATGCTGACCGCTCGTGGGGAAGAAGTTGATAAACTCAAGAGTTTCGACGCCGGTGTCGACGACTACATTACGAAACCATTCTCGCCGCGCGAGTTAAATGCGAGGATCAAAGCGCTACTCCGCCGATCCGGTGATCCAGAAGGCAGTCAGTTGTCGGTTGACGGTTTGAAGCTAGACACTGTCGCGCACAGCGTGTGTATCAAAGGCGACTACGTCCATTTGAGACCGACTGAATATCGCCTTCTCGAATTGCTGCTGCGTCATCCGAAGCGAGCGTTTCAACGAAGTCAGCTGCTAGATTTGGTTTGGGGACGGAGCGTCTATGTTGATGAGCGTACCGTTGACGTGCACGTATTGCGACTTCGAAAAGCGTTACAGAAATATGAAATGGATTCTCTCGTACAAACGGTTCGCGGCGTGGGGTATCGATTGAATCCCGCGTTCGCAAGTGCGTGAAATCCCGCTGGATCAAGAGCCTTCTCGCAGTCGCGCTCGGACTGACAGCACTCGCCCTCGAGATTGCGATTGGACTTACTGGATGGGCTGTCGTTTGTTTACTTGGAGGGATTCTTATCTACGTTCTCGTCCGTGAACAGAAGGTAAGAAAATGGCTGGAACACCCTTTCCGACCAGTACCGATTCAGACTGAAGGCTGGCAGGAAGCCGCAAAGCACATCACGGATTCGATCGACCACTCACGAGGTCGCGCGAGGACACTGCTGCAGGCTTTAAAACGGATTCGATCAACATCGGATTACTTACCGGATGCTTGGATTACCTTGCAACAACATCATCAGATCGAAACCTTCAATCGATCCGCACAGGAGCTTTTGGGAATCAAGCCAGCGGATATCGGTTCGGATCTGAAAACCTTAATCCGTCATCCGAGCCTCTCTCGCTTACTCACTCACGACGAAACTGAAATTGTCGAGATCACATCACCTATCGACGACTCAAAACGGCTCGAAGTTCGGATCGTTGCACTCGACGAAGATCGTCAGCTTGTCATCGCGAGAGACATCTCAGAACTCAATCGTCTTCTAACGATGCGACAAGACTTCATTGCTAATGTGTCTCATGAGTTACGAACCCCATTGACTGTCTTGCTTGGCTATGTTGAATCCATGACGAGCGACGAATTGAGCGAGGAAACACTTCGAGAGCTTGCGGACCGCTTGGTTATGCCTGTAGATCGTATGAGATTCATGGTCGATGATTTACTTACACTGACTCAACTCGAATCTGCCCCACTTCCTACTGCCGATGAGATTCAATCCATCAACGGACGAGCGGAACTCAACTTAGTCATTGATGAAGCACGTCCACTTACGTCCTCTTCACATTGCTTCAAGGTCGAGGCGGAGGAGGACCTACTTGTTGAATGTGTACCCTCAGAGATTCATAGTGCATTCATGAATCTCGTTACAAACGCCATTCGTTATAGTCCTGATGGTGGCGAGATCACGATTCGTTGGCGTGAGTTGGGTGAATTTGCCCGCTTCGAAGTTGAGGACCAAGGATTAGGCATTCCACCGGACTCGATCTCCCGACTAACCGAACGTTTCTATCGTGTCGACATGAAAGGAAGTAGAGCTCGTGGCGGTACAGGACTAGGTCTAGCCATCGTCAAACACGTACTAAGAAGGCATCAATCCGAGTTGAAAATATCGAGCACGGTTGGGGTCGGGAGCAAGTTTTTCTTCGACTTGCCAATGACTTTTTTACATCAAGACGTCAGTAGAGTCGCTCGATGAACACGTTTCGACTTCGCTATCGGATCGTCGTCATATGCATGGCAAGCGCATTCTTCGTTTTCGCGGACGAACTTCCCACGTACGAACGAGTTAGTGGTGTTTCCGGGAATCTATCGAGTGTTGGTTCAGACACGCTTGCCAATCTGATGACTCTATGGGCGGAAGCATTCGAGAAGGAGTACCCGAACGTCAACATTCAAGTGCAAGCTGCTGGTTCGTCCACTGCGCCGCCTGCCTTAACGGAAGGCGTATCGAATTTTGGTCCGATGAGTCGCAAGATGAAGGACAAAGAAATCGAAGCGTTTGAGAAGCATTACGGCTATAAGCCCTTAGGTATAAGAGTCGCAATTGACGCATTAGCGATTTACGTACATAAGGACAATCCACTTGAAGCGCTCACAATCCAGCAAGTTGATGCGGCGTTTTCGACGACCCGACGATGCGGAGGAACATCCAACGTGCGTACGTGGGGAGATCTCGGGTTGGATGGCTCCTGGATGAATAGGCCTCTTCAGCTATACGGAAGAAACTCGGTGTCCGGCACTTATGGCTATTTCAAGCAAGTCGGATTGTGCTCTGGAGACTTCAAGAACACCGTAAACGAACAACCAGGCTCTGCGTCCGTCGTTCAGTCAGTAACCGCATCGTTGAATGGGATCGGATACTCAGGTGTAGGTTACGTTACATCGGGCGTACGTGCGGTACCCATAGCGGAAGACGCCACCATGCCTGCGGTGATAGTGACGACAGAAACTGCACTTGACGGTAGCTATCCGCTTCGACGTTATCTGTACATCTACGTTAACAAGAAACCTGACACACCGCTCAATCCGCTCGAGTTTGAATTCTTACGTATGGTCTTGTCAGAAACCGGACAAGAAGTAGTAGAAAAAGACGGATACGTTCCTCTTTCGGCGCGCATGGTAAACCGGGAGCTGAAACGGCTCGAGAACTAACGATCCATGACTGCCTACAACTTGCCGAAAATCTCGAACCGGCGAAGACTAACTAACACGATTACGGCGAAAGTGATCGGCGCAGGTGGCGTCGCTGTCATTGCCGCTATCGTGCTAATCATGGGGTACCTCTTCTGGGTCATCTTGCCGATATTCGCACCCACATCGATCGACGATTTAAATAACGTGTCCCACCAGCCGGAGGATGTGCTTGCGATCGGGTCAGACGACAGTTTTGAAATCGTGACGTTGATCCGAGGTAACGGTCAGGTTGAGTTTCGAAACCCGTCGACATTCGAGTTAGAAAACGTCGCGAAAGTGAGCACCGTTCCGTGGCGCGACGCGATCCTCGTCTTTCCCACCACCGATACCTATGCGGTGCGTGACACCTCGAACGAAGTTCGATTCTTTCGCATATCCCATCAGGTCCGGTACATCGACAACACTCGCACGCTAGAACAGCGGGTAGAGCCAATGTTCGTTAATACGACGTATCAACTACCACGAGATACAGCTGATTTCGATGTGTACCGCAGCGATGAAGATCTTCGCATCGTCGCGCGTCGCCTGGACGGTTCGTTGTTGCTCGCCGAATTTGAGGAAGTGGACGACGATTTTGAACTGGAATTCCCAATCGAGAATACGATCGAGGCGCCACCCGGCAGCTATCGCACAATCTTCGGACCGCGTGGTCGCTTCCTTTACAACGTCAACGAACGAACAGGAGAGTTCCAACTGATTCTGGTGCCATCCGTGCTACGTCCGCGGGTTGTACAGTCCTCGTCATTTGCGGAAGATGGGAAAGCGCCGACTGCGTTCGAACCACTTCTCGGTAGATACTCGATTCTCGTTGGGCACGACTCTGGTGTCGTTCGACAGTGGTCACTATCGCCGTCGGAAATCGGCACAGTCTTTAAGCCGATCCGATCCATGCATTTCGACGCGCCGATCCTAAAGTTGGCAAGCGAGCAGCGTCGTAAGGGATTTGTAGCCGTCGATGCCCACAACACTGCCCATTTGGCTTATACGACTTCGAATCGGGTACTCACATCGATCGACGTCAACACGATGCCGAAGTTGCTCGTGTTTTCACCTCGTGCTGATCGACTCGTCACGTATCAAACCGATAAATTCCAGACGTATGCGATCCAAAACGCACATCCGGAGATTTCATGGAATTCGCTTTGGGGCAAGGTTTGGTACGAAGGGTATGAAGAACCCGTGTTTAGTTGGCAGAGTTCTTCCGCTGATACGGACTTCGAAGCGAAATTCTCACTAACGCCTCTTCTCTTTGGCACGCTTAAAGCGGCGTTTTATGCCATGATCTTCGCGATTCCAATCGCGGTAGCTGGCGCCGTCTACACGGCAAATTTCATGTCGCCTGGCATGCGTGCTTGGGTGAAACCAGGTATCGAGATCATGGCAGCATTACCTACTGTCATCCTGGGATTCCTCGCAGGTTTATGGTTGGCGCCCATCGTTGAGGACCATCTCACGTCAGTTCTGTTGTGCGTGATCGTTCTCCCGATTGGGATGCTGCTATTCGCAACACTTTGGTCGCGAATGCCGAGTAAGGTACTCAGCGCATGTGACGGTTGGTTCGCGGCGATCGCCGTTCCCGTGCTTGTCTTTTTCACGTGGATCACACTCGAATTCCATCAGCCACTCGCAAATCTGTTTTTTAGTGGTGACGCAAAGACCTGGATGTATGAGAAGCTGGGACTGGAATACGACCAACGAAACGCGCTCATCATCGGTATCGCGATGGGATTGGCAGTTATTCCAACGATTTTCTCTATCGCAGAAGACGCAATTTACGGTGTACCCCAACACCTAGTGCATGGTTCACTTGCACTCGGGGCTACCCGTTGGCAAACGCTAGTGAGAGTCGTACTACTCACGGCAAGTCCCGGGATTTTCTCGGCAATCATGATCGGATTCGGTCGCGCGGTCGGCGAAACCATGATCGTCTTGATGGCAACTGGTAATACTCCCATCATGGACCTGAATCTATTTCAAGGCATGCGAACATTCGCCGCGAACATCGCAGTGGAAATGCCAGAATCTGAAGCAAATTCGACGCACTTCCGAATCCTCTTTTTAACGGCACTCGTATTGTTTTTCATCACGTTTATGTTCAACACCGTTGCAGAAATCGTGCGTAATCGCCTAAGGACGCGTTATGGCAACCTCTGACGCCGTCTCGCAAGATCTAAGCCTTCAGCGGCAAACCTTGCTTGGATGGTGGCGTTCCGGCGACCCTTGGATATGGCTTACGTCCGCAGCTGTAGCCGCGAGCGTTGCGGCTGTACTAGGTCTGATCAGTTTGCTCGCAATCAACGGTCTCGCGCATTTCTGGCCGTCACAGGTCATGGCTATCGAATACGAGCGTTTCGGAGCGAAGACCCATATCTTTGGCGAACTGAGCGAGCGCGAGTCTATCGGTCGACGCCAGTTCATGGAAGCGAATCCAAGTTTTGATAAGCCTGTTCCAGCGACAGTAGAAAGGTGGCTCATTAAGACAGGGAATCGACAAGCAAATCCTCCCGACTTTCGCTGGCTGTTCGCACACGACGTAATCGCAAGTAGTGTCCCGCAGGATGTGGTCGTGATTGAAAGAACCGAGTGGGGCGATGCGTTTGGACTACTTGTAGGTATCAATCAGGAAGGCGAGATCGTTGAGTCTGAAAATCTGTGGGAAGAGTTCCAAGCTCGTATCGAACGAACGGCATTGATTCGCGAAGAGATTGACGCACTCCAAGAAGGATCTATCAACGGCATCAACTATGAACTTGAGTCGATCCGACTCGAGAAACGCCGTCGACAACTCGATGACATCCACGAGTTCAGTGATCTTGAATCTAAAGAGGAGAGGTTAAGAGCTGACTATGCGGTGATCGAACGTCAAGTTTTCGATCTGACGACACAACTTGAGCGAGATGCGGCGAGTCTAGCCCTTGCGGATGGTCGCATCACCGATATTCCAATCAGTACTGTTATTCAAGCGTGGATGCCGAACAGCATGTCCGTGTGGCGAAAACTAGGTCTCTATTGCAAAAACCTCTGGAACTTCCTGACAGACGACCCGCGTGAAGCCAACACCGAAGGGGGCGTGTACCCAGCGCTCTTCGGAACCGTATTGATGGTTTTATTGATGTCGGCGTTAGTCACACCGTTCGGCGTTATCGCCGCACTATATCTACGAGAGTATGCTAAACAAGGACCGTTCGTACAGCTGATTCGTATCGCCGTAAATAATCTCGCGGGCGTGCCTTCGATCGTATACGGGGTTTTCGGTCTTGGTTTCTTCGTCTATGCCATTGGCGGCTCGATTGACGACCTATTTTTCCCGGAAGCGAAGCCAGCTCCGACGTTTGGTACGCCGGGTCTAATTTGGGCATCTCTCACGTTGGCGCTTTTAACGGTACCCGTGGTGATCGTATCCACGGAGGAAGGCTTGACCAGAATCCCTCGCGCTGTGCGTGAAGGTAGTTTAGCACTCGGTGCGACAAAAGCAGAAACGATCTTCAAAGTGGTTCTCCCCATGGCGAGTCCCTCGATCCTGACTGGCATGATCTTGGCTGTAGCCAGAGCGGCGGGTGAAGTCGCTCCGTTGATGCTCGTTGGTGTTGTCAAACTTGCGCCGACCCTACCTATCGATGGAAACTTTCCTTACCTACACCTAGAACGTAAATTCATGCATCTAGGCTTTCATATTTACGATGTCGGTTTTCAGAGTCCGAACGTTGATGCCGCGCGTCCTCTAGTGTTCGCAACCGCACTACTCTTGGTCTTAATCATCATCGTGCTGAACTTAACTGCCATTACGTTGCGCAATCGACTTGAGGCAAGATTTAGAGTGAGTATCAATTGATGATCGAAGAACGAGCAGGCGACGGCTACGATTCGACTTCAATGCCTGAAATTCCTACTCCCGTGTCCGCGGTCGAGGAAGCTCCTTCGCCGAGCGAGTGGCGAGACGACGATATTTGCCTCACGGTATCTGACCTGTGCCTCTACTACGGTGATAACGAAGCGCTAGCAGACATATCTATGCGCGTTGCACGACAGCGTGTTACGGCGCTAATCGGGCCATCTGGGTGCGGCAAGTCAACTCTGTTACGTTGCTTCAACCGCATGAACGATTTAATCGACGACGTGCGAATTACTGGCGAGATCGAACTCAATGGTATGGAGATTCATAGTACTTCGGTTGATATCGCTCAACTCAGACGCCGTGTCGGGATGGTATTTCAACGACCCAATCCGTTCCCCAAGTCAATTTACGAAAACGTTGCTTACGGCTTACGACTTCAAGGCCGTCTACCGAAGAGCGAGGTAGACGACCGAGTTGAATGGGCACTGAAAAACGCGGCGCTATGGGAGGAAGTCAGCGACCGACTGAACGAATCGGCACTTGATATGTCGGGCGGTCAACAACAACGACTCGTGATCGCAAGAGCGATCGCTGTACAGCCTGATGTTCTATTGTTGGACGAACCAGCATCAGCGCTTGATCCGATATCAACATTGAAAATCGAAGAGCTTATTCATCAACTGAAACAAGACTACACGATCTTGATCGTGACTCACAACATGCAACAAGCAGCCCGCGTTTCAGATTACACCGGGTTTCTTTATCTCGGCAAGTTGGTAGAGTACGACACCACCAACATCATTTTCACGAATCCTACAGAGAAGCAAACCGAAGACTACATCACGGGCAGGTACGGCTGACGATGCCTCTCCTCCTAGCTGTATAACGGACATCAACCATGAAAGAACATCGACACATTTCAGCGCAATTCGAAGCTGAATTACGAACGCTTGAAGGCAAATTCGCGGCGATGGGTGGACTGGTCGAAGAGCAAGTACGCTCTGCAATGAACGCATTCAAGTCTATCGACCTCTCTCTTGCTCAGTCGGTGTGTACGCGAGAAACTCAAGTGAATCAATTCGAGATGGAGATCGATCAGGAGACCACTACGATTATCGCTCGTCGTCAACCGACAGCGAGCGATTTACGTCTCCTAGTTGGCTTCCTCAAGAGCAGTACTGACCTTGAGCGAATTGGCGACGAAGCAGACCGAATCGCAAAAGTCACTATCAACACAGAACCGTCAAGTCCACCTCTTGACGATTTGCGCGCGATACTCGATGACGTGTCAACATTAGATAGCTTGGCAAGTCAAATGCTGCGCGAGTCGCTCAATCAATTTGCTCGGAAGGACGAGTCCGGTGCGAGTGCTACGATCGAGGCCGACTCGGCAGTCGATCAGGTGTACAACGCCGTAATCGATTCTTGCAGTGAAGGCATGGCACAGAATCCATCCCACGTCGACGAATACATGGCTGTCATTTGGGTGGCGAGGTCGCTTGAACGCATTGGCGACCATGCAAAAAACATCGCGGAAAATACGGTCTATTCAGTGCGTGGAACGGACGTACGCCACCACAATCTCCCGCAATAGGCGTTTCTACCGCTTGGTCAAGCCAGCTGTTGCTAGATGGCTACCGCCGTCCATGATCAAGGTCTCACCGGTCACGACATCCGCACCAACAATAAAGTAGAGAACACCGGCCGCAATATCGTCTGGTGTCGAAGCAACGTTTAAGGGCGATGTCTCCTCTACCCTTCGTTTTGACGCCTCGTACGCGTCGTCACCCAAACCACCACGCAACCAGTCGCCTTGAATAAACCCTGGACAAATCGTGTTTACGCGGATAAACGGACCTAATGACCTAGCCAATGAAAGCGTCATCGTGTTTAGTGCTCCTTTCGACGCAGCGTACGCGATAGACGATCCAACTCCCATCACGCCTGCGATCGAAGAGACATTTACGATACTACCCCGCTGTCCGCGCTGCATCGCGGGTACAACAGCGCGCGACATCATGAACGGTCCGAGTGTGTTAACCGCATAAATCCGTAAAAAATCTTCGCTCGACAACCCCTCAAGGTCAGTATGAGGGACAAACTTGGTCGTACCCGCGTTGTTTATCAGGGCGTCAATGCGCCCCCAGCGATCTTCCGCGGCTTGTGCGAGCGCTCGGCATTGCTCGTCATCGGAGACGTCCGCTTGAACGACCAGTGTTTCGGCGCCGAGTTCCTTACACGCCGCTTCTGTCTCTCTAGCACCTTCTTCGTTTCGTGAGTAGTTGATAACGATATGTGCACCGAGTTCTGCGAGCTGACGTGCACAAGCTGCTCCGACTCCTGATGAAGAACCCGTGACGATAGCGACGCCGTTCTGCATGTCCATGGGTAAACTACTCCAATTCAGATAGAGATTGAGCTGCCACGATGTCGCGGCAGCTCTTGGTTTTTCTAGTCGTTTTTACTGTAATCGGCGTCAGATTGATCGCCGCCACGCTTCTCGCTTCCTGCAAGTGCGCGATTGGCATATTTCTCCGAATATGCACCACGAAAATCACGAAACGGACCATCGCGCCATTCAAGTGCAGCTTTTAGTCCTTCTTCACGAACGCGGCGACCAAATTCCGGGGCAGCTGGACGATGCTTCGACATCGCCTCAACGTCGGTCCCGACCATCAAGCCGGTTCGCATACCCATGATCTCGTACTGTCGGTTCACCGCACGCTTGTTGTAGTTGAGCTGGTCGTTATCGATGAAACCGAGTCGGCGTGCGAACGTCTCAACAAAATCGTCAAGATCTTCTTTCGGCAACGCATAGTTCGCCCAGCCATACTGCGCCATCTCCACACCTGTGAACGTGTCGCCGGTATAAGCGAACTCGCGCGCCTTCACGGGTGGCATAAACCACGGCGCCCACATCATGTCCATGGTTCCCATTGCTCGAACGGGTGGATAGCCGACTAGAGCATCTTCAGCTACGATTCGCAGATCGCACATGGACGCAAGTTCGGTGCCACCAGCCAAACAATATCCATGGATCTGGCAAATTACCGGTTTCGCCAGCTCCCATATCACCCAATGTCCCATCAATGCATGGCGTGACCAATCGTAGTGCTGCGGATGGGTGGTACCTGTATCGGGCATGCTCGAACGATCGGACGTGAAATCACTCTCTTCCGTGGGATCCGGCGCCAAGTCGTAGCCGGCACTAAACGCCCTACCGTTACCACGAAGAATGATGATGCCAACGTCTGGATTGGCTTCCGCCTCTTTCATGGCGTCGTAAACCTCGCCACGTAACGCATGGCTGAGTGCGTTCAGTTTTTCTGGTCGGTTTAGGGTGACGAACGCAAGGCGATCATCTTCCTCGTATTCAATGTTGTTATAGCTCATAACGGTCGGTTCCTGCTTTCGCAATTACGGATGCGCTGGGGTCGAAACGACTAGAAAGGCGTCGTCTCAAGAATCGAATATGTTACTTTCGACCCATCGCACTCCGACCTTCATAATTCCCCACTTTCCATCGATAGCACCGCTGATCAGTAACGAAATTGGAACAATCTGAGCCAGCCATAGAAGCCGTATTGTGGGATTTCGGCGGCGTATTCACTAGCAGTCCTTTTGAAGCATTCAATCACTTCGAAGAGGAACACGATCTGCCCAAGGACTTCATTCGAACGGTGAATTCGACGAACCCTGACTCGAATGCCTGGGCAAAGCTCGAGGCAAATGCAGTAAGTCGCGAGGAATTCGATGGATTGTTTGAAGACGAAAGTCGTGCGATGGGTCACGCGGTGCGTGGTCGCGACGTACTCACATTGCTTTCTGGAAAACTCCGACCAAGGATGGTTCGCGTCTTGGCAACATGCAAAGAGCATTTCAAGGTCGGCTGCATCACGAACAACATCAAACCCGAAAACCCAGAGCAGAATTCGACTGCTACCCGCCAGTTTACCGAGACTGGTCCTATCATGGAGATGTTCGATGTGATCATTGAATCTTCGATCGAAGGTGTTCGGAAACCAAGTCCGAGAATCTATGAAATAGCGTGTATGCGACTCGGCGTAGACGCGAGTCGTTGTGTCTTCCTCGACGATCTAGGCATTAATCTCAAACCAGCACGCGCTATGGGAATGACGACGATAAAGGTTGTCGACCCAGACGACGCAATTCGGGAACTAGAAGAAGCGACCGGTCTGAAATTCGATTAACTTTCGACCCGTTTTTTAAATTCGTCTACGTCAGCCCGACTAGGAATTGAAGACGCTGCGCCGGGTTTGGTTACAGCAATCGCACCTGCAGCACTCGCATCCTCAATAGCTTTCGCTAGGTCTTGGCTGTTCAACCACTCTGCCATAAAGTAGCCGATAAACGTATCGCCGGCAGCTGTCTCGTCGACCGCATCTACCGTGTGTGCTTGATAGACCACGCGCGGATGTGAGCTGCCACCGTAAATACCACCATCTCTACCAAGCGTCAACAGCACAATCGTGTCCGGATATCGCTTGATAAGAACCTCGTACGCACGCTCAGGATTACTTTCCCCTGAAAGCGACGCAGCTTCAACTTCGTTCACGATCAGTAGACCCACACGAGAATAGTCATAGTGTTTCTCTCGCCCATCGACAGGCGCTACATTGAACGCGACCGAGATATTTCGGTGCGCCGCCTGATCAAGAATCTGCTCTAGATCATTGATTTCATTCTGCAAGAGCAACCAATCACCGGGTTCGATCTTGGAAAGCGCCGCGTCTCGATCATGCTGGTTAATCGTTCGATTTGCGCCGCCAAAGATCACGATCGAATTCTGACCTTGACGATCTACCTGAATGACGGCATGTTGAGTTGCTGTCTCGCCGACACGAACGTCTTTGACGTCAACATTCGAATCTTGAAGCACATCGATTAGCATGTCACCATCAGAGCCAATGCATCCTACGTGGATTACTTCAGCACCGGCTTTCGCAGCTGCGATCGACTGATTTGACCCTTTACCACCGGGGAACACATCGTGGGTTTCGCTTGCCAGAGTCTCTCCGACGCCGGATATATGATCAACAGCATACACATGATCAATGCCTAGCGAACCTAAATTAACTAACTTCGGCACGATTGTTCTTCCTCATGAATAGTGAGGTCAGCCACCTTCAATTCGATGCATAAAAAACACTTCACTGTTAGGCTGAATAGGTTCAAGCCACGCATCCTGATAAATCTGACCGTCAATGGCAACGGCAGTTTTCATCAGTGCCTCTTCGATCCCCGGGAACTCAGTATCGAGTTTTCTGACCAAGGAACGAAAAGAGTCACACGTGACGGTCAGCTCTTCGGTGCCGTTGGTGTGCTGACGAAGATGATCAGGAAATACAACACGCGCCAAGATATGTCCTGCCTTCTCAGTTCAACGTAAAACCAAATTCTATTGCTCTAATGGCGAACATTTCAAGCACATAGCTGATCGTCTTCCAATGTGGGTTAGGTGCCTTCCAACGTATTCGTACGAAGAGCTTAATCCTGAATACTGAAAACGCACCTTGACACCAACTATTAGGTACGCAGGTCAATCATCCACTAGCACGAACAACGCTCTATCGACAACAACAGCGAATACTCAATTGTTGTAGTCAATCACGAATCGCGGCGTTTCGGTCGACGCCAGTGATCTTCCCTCGGTTAAAACACCTCTTGCGCGCTCAAGCACCTCTATATATCTCTGGTACTCGATATCCTCTTCCGGTTTATTCGCCTTCACTGACTGCGCGGCCTCAATGGTTAGTTCAATGACTCTTGTCGCAGCATTACCGAAACCTCGTCGCTGTAATCGTTTCGCTAACCGTCCGCCGTTTTCAAGTACGTCTTCCTGCCGTCTAAGCGCGATCTCATAAGAACCAACGATTGACTCATCGAGATCCAAGAATGCCTTAAGAACAAAACGATACGCATTCTTATCATCATCTGTCGGGTCCGGAAACAGCGTACGTAAGTGTTCAACATACCTCTCATACTCTGCTGCTAAGCATACTTTTGAAACTACCGAATACTGCCAATGCTCAGTACGTAACCAGAAATATTCGTTACAATCCCTTGAAGCCGCGGATAGTAAAATAATCCCGGCTTGAAGCACGTCATCTCGAATCGGGACCCCGTTCACTATGTCGACCGACGCGTAATAATCAATTAGCTTCAAACAATGTTCTGCTAGCGTCATTTCAAACGCGTAATCATTGCACATCATTCCTAAAGTCTGTTCCCGACCATGCGGCGAATCTGCCGTATACATACTGGTTAGATCTTTAACAAAATACCGCAAACGTTCGGACTCGTACGTACTCGGTTCAACGCCTAATATACTCGCGGATAGTTCTCTAATTTTCGATTCGTCGTCAAAGAAAGGATGTCGAATCGACTGCAACGCATAAGATATTTTGCGTACGTTCTTACTAGACCTATAGGCGGTGTGGTAAAGGGTTGCTAACGTGTCCCATGCCTCTTTGATCAACGCTTCCACTTCGACATCTGTGATTTGATGACGAGAAAGTGACTTCGACTCGTATTCCGCAAGTAATTCCGTTACCAAATCGGTAATCTCGCTAATCCTGAAAAACCAATATATAGGGCAATCTGGATCGAGATCATGTAACTTCAATTCCAATCTTAAAGGATCTATAAATTCGTCATCAGTGAAAGAGAAACGCAGATATGAATTTGCGGAAAAATTAGTCGGGTCGTTTACCAATATACCTCTTACCCGATCATCAGATTCCTTCCGTCTATATGTTTCGACAAACCCGTCCTCGTTAACTCGATAAAAATACGTACGGAGCCATGCACGCGCCAACACCCACGTGACGTCGTCATAAGAAGGCTGTTCAAGCATCTGCATTGTGTTAGGACAGATCCCCGAATATCGCGGATCAGTTTTAAGGGGTTTTTCACATTCTTCTGTCGCACTCTCTTCGCCTAAATTACTCGTTATATTATTTTTACATTTTGCATATTCCTCTTCACACATACTATAAAACTCTCGCATTGATGATTCCGCATGCTTAAGATTCGAACATTCATTTTCCGCCGATGCAAATAAGCAAATCTGCGAAATACAACATAAAAGACTACATATCGTTTTTATTTTCAACAGCGTTTGTTTTGATTGATGCGTATATGACGAATCCCTTAAGGCTTGAGTTTGCATTCTAACATTCTCGAACGCGTCTTGACAGTGATGACCGTAGTAATAAAGGTTTGATTTCATCGGCTTCATGATCAGCGGGTGAACAACTTCTATTTCGGGCGTTAACATAGTTAACCGTAGTCATATCAGGCATAGTAAAGCAACTTCCGATTGGTTTATCTAGGTTATCGGCATTACAGCATATTGTTTTGTTACGATCATTGGGACCGTATCTCGGATGGGTATGTCCCATATAAATAACATCGTCATCTATCGGTATTGCGACACAGTTCGTGTAGCTACTTGCAGAATCAGACCAGGAAACTGAATTCGGGTTTGGGCAGCTTGCGGTCATACCATGTTCGTAATTAACGAAAGGTAGCGCCTTCAGCGATGTTTTTAAAATTGCTCGAGCGGCATCAACATTCGATTTCGCTGTTGTAGAGCAAGTAGGTTCAGGGCAATTGGTACCTGGTATACAAGCAAAGAGCTGACACTGACATGTATATTCTCCAGGAGCCAGAAAATACGTAGTACACTGATAGCCACATGCCGCTGCCCCCAAAGGACACGCCAGGCAACAATTAGTGGATTCATATTCCGGCGGTTGAAAGATCGAGTTTGAAGGCTTTTCAAAGTTGCTCGCGATATCGCCGTTCATCCAAGCCTGTACCAATGAAAGAGTAGATTCTGCACGTTCAAATCCGACGATCGAAATATCCTCGACTCGAATAATACTAGCGTCGAAAGAGCCGACTTCAATATTGATCACTCCATAGTTTGGTTGCGATTTTAGATTACCACTCGCGTCATTATTTATTAATTCACGAGGATTAGGCGTCGCATAAAAATAAACATTGGAGGCAACATTAGCTTCGGGTTTCCACGTTGTTTGGCCAGATTTCAAGCTAGCAAACTCACCATTCGCATAATAACCTACATGTATCTCTTGATCACCTATATTGAACTTACTAGGTCGCCCTGCATAGTCGTAAAGAACTATCAAATTTAAGTCCGAGGCGAAATCAACTTTTGTAACTCGATTCCTGTGGTCAATTTCGTAAAATTGTGAAGTCGTTTCACCGTCGGCCGAGATATCTTCAACACCCACTATATTACCTCTCCCATCGAACCTAATTTTCATTCTGGCACCACTTGAATACGAAACTACATTACGGTTACCTAATCTGTCATATTCGTAACTCGAACGCCTTCCAGTCGGATATTGAGTAGATTCAATCCTACCACGCGAATTTCTTGAGAAGACTAAACTCTCTTCATTTTCTAAAATACTATCAACAAACCCGTCTTTGTCACGACTAATTCGTATAACATCCTTTTCTTTGGTTATTTCCGAAATACGTCCGTCATTCTCGATACGATATGTAAGCTCGACTGAATCGTCAAATACTACCGTTGTAACATTTTTATTATAACGGACTTCGCGAGTAACATAACCATTTCGAATCTCCTCACCTGAGCTTCGTACGTATCTGCCTTGATCGTCGTAATGGAACGCACGAGTGCCACCAGGATGGTTCAGACTCGTCCATAAACCGTCGGTATAACCAAATTTATATAGATCATTGTTTCTTTCGAGTTCTACTATGCGACGGAATTCGTCAATCCCAATTTGCCAACTCATTCCCCGGTTACTACGGTAACCGACTGTTATCCCGAGTTCATCTTTTGTAAATGTATGTTGAATTCCGTCTGGTTCCGTTACTATAGTGGTTCGGTCGAAATAACGAAAAGAGTAATCGCGTGCGTCTTGCATTTTAGATACTCGATCGTACGGATCGTATTCGACGTCTAAATACGTTTCGCCGTTCGGATATGTAGCGCGTACTAGGCGTTGGTCTTCGTTGTATTCGTATGACCAAAACTGGTTTGCGACGTCGATTGTTCTTACGAGTCTTCCTAGATTATCATACTCAAAACTGACTTCCCGATCATATTTATCTTTAATTCTCTCAATCTGATCACCAATCCAACTGAAACGAAGTGCTGTCTCTCCCCCTATAGAGACGCTCAAGAGCTTTTGAGATTCGTATTCATACGTTATGGACTTTCTATTAGGCTTAACACTCCGAGTCAATCTATAGGTATCTGTTGCGTCAAATTTTCTGAATTGACGAATTCCACCTCGTCTATCTCTAATTACGGCCAAATCTCCTATAATCGATAATGTCGTACCGCTCGTTTCTGGGGCGATCCTATTCGGGACGAAAACCGCGCGGTCATGTTTCTTGAATTGGTGGCGTGCTCCCGATCCATCAACATGGGTAGCTGTATCTCCGACTCTATCCACGGTTTCTAATAGGTTGAGTCGCCACCCTGGTCCGAATCCTTCATTCATGAAATATTTTGAGTCGTATATTCGACTAGCAACTATCGTCGGATCACCTAAAACAACGAGGTCTCGACGTTGAAACGACAAACTTCCTGTGGAAGTTTGTACATAGCCGATATTCAATCCATGAAAGATCGATTGTGGATTCGGATACAGAAACTGTAGGCGTCGACGATAGTCCAATTCATCTACGAGGTAGGCGTATTGATGGAGTGGCACGTCGAGCTCGCGCTTATACCCATACTCCTCTGAATTAATAGAACTCGTAAATAGCACTTGGGCTATGCCAGCTAGAAGAATAATTGTCTTAACATACCTGTAAACACTATCGACTTGCTGATATCTGCGTATTTCATAACACGAAAGCAATTCCATTCTTGTCTGTCAATCCGGTAGGCTTCACCGTAAAGAATTATATCTCGCAATCACGTCCCGAAAGGTGCTATTTTCATAAGATAATGGAATTTTCACGTTGACAACCGACGTGTCAT
The DNA here is from genome assembly GCA_965220235.1 of Candidatus Azotimanducaceae bacterium. Classification (GTDB taxonomy): domain Bacteria; phylum Pseudomonadota; class Gammaproteobacteria; order Pseudomonadales; family Azotimanducaceae; genus Bin55. Next base: position 2,837,288 of record OZ244815.1, read on the forward strand.
ACCAGAGTAATTATGGGGCGTCAATACGCAGCTGGATTATTAAAAAAGCAATTCGACAAGATCCTTAGGCTGCGAAGATTCGTCGAGTTTTCGATAGACTTCGATTTAGGAACCGATAATCCCACCATCTTTACGTGTAATCACGATAGTGGCATCTCGAGGAACCCTATGGTCGCCTATTCTTGGAAAATTGGTCCGACTAATACTTCCGTTTCCAACATGCTGAAGATTAACGAACATTGTGCGCCGATTTGGCGTCATTGTGATTCCCGTGACTTCGTCGTCAAAGACTCCTGCGAACAGACGCTTAACGGTACCCGATACTGTGTCTGCAACTAACAGCTGGTTGTTCATACCGTCCTGTTGACCGCCGTCCGTCGCGATGAACAATCGGCCGTCCGGATCAACGTAGATCGAGTCGGGGTCACTAAATGACTCTTCGGTTCCATGGGTATCACTAGCTAGTTTAAAAATCTCCCACTCGAACCGTGTCCCGACATGCATGTCTTCATCGACCCAACTAATGATGTGACCATCTGCGTTTGGTGCCTGAGGGTTTGCCGCGTCAGCCGTGGTCCGTGAGCTGTTGTTCGTACAGGCACAGTACACCGTACCATCAGGTCCCACCGTTGTCCACTCCGGACGATCCATGCGTGTAGCACCCAATTCATCGGCAGCCAACCGGGCGAAAATCAATATCTCGGCTTGGCTCGAAAATCTCGCGCTCAATGCGGAGTTTTCAATTGTCAGTTCAAGCCACTCACCAGTGAAATCATCGTTGAATTTCGCTACGTAAAGTTTGCCATGGTCGAATGGCGATTCTCCCTCATAGCGCAGTTTGACGTGATCATCTGAACTTACGAATTTATAGATGTAATCAAACTGTTGATCATCGCCCATGTACGCAACGACTCGACGATCTTTACCAACCGCCACAGCGACGCTTTCGTGCTTGAATCGTCCCAGTCCCGTCCGCTTTACCGGTATTTGACCGCCGTTGTAGGGATCAATTTCTACCACCCATCCGAACCGGTTTTCCTCGTTGCGATATCCGCCCCAACTTAGATTAAATCGATAGTCGAACAAATGCCATCCATAGCCGAAACCATTCTCGCTGAAACCGTATCGAGATTGAGCTTCCGTCGCTGCCCACGGTGTTCGGGAATCGGGGTCCGCGCCAAAATAACCTTGGAAATTCTCCTCGCACGTCAAATATGTTCCCCATGGCGTAAATCCGCAACCACAGTTATTCAATGTACCGTGTGGTGCGTTGCCGAAGGTCGTTTGAAGTAATTCACTTTCTGCCGCCGGACCGCTAAACGTGACTGCAGTATTCGCATGAATGCGTCGTGCACCACACGCGTCGTATACCTTCCAAGTTCCTTCCTCTCGCTGAATGCCGACAACAGATACGCCATGAGCGTGCTGTGACAAGCGAACATCCGCTAATGATTCCGGATCTCCCTTACCCAAAACGTGCGAATTACCGCCAAATTCATGGTTAATGGCTAGCATGCCCTTTCTATTTCCGGCTTCTGGATCGTCAGCGTCGGGAAAGAACCACATCCCATCGTGACCAATACCTATTTGCTCAGCTTGATCATCAGCATTTGTTGGGTATGAGAACGCCGGACCATCGGGTAATAGCGGGTCACCCCAAGGAATGAGGATCTGGAACTCGTAATCACTTGAGATAGTCGGCCATGGTCCCGTGGCTTCCGCACGACTCAGCGGGGTGAAGCCAATCAGACCAGGATTGAATGGGATGATAGGAGCGCGCTGCCCCACGATCGAATTTGAAGCCATGAATCCTGCAGCAAGCGACATCCCGCCTTGAAGGATTTTGCGTCGACTTGCAGCTGCGCGAACGACATCTTGCATCGTCCGATTCTTCGTCGGATTCACTATGTCGTTGTCTAGCCCGGCGTTGCGATCTTTCATGTCGAATTCACTCTCGGTTCAAGGATGCCTAGAACCGAATCCACTTACGTCGAAATCTATTTTCAATAAATGGGAAGTTATTTCAACGAGCGTTGAAGTTACGCTGCAAGAGGGGTCGACCAATTCACCAGAATCGGAGAACTTCGACTCGATGGACCTCTTGGGATAGGTGCCGGTTTCACGCTAATCCGGCAGCTAAGTTGCCTCTTCGATCTGTTGAGTCGAATTCGTTGAGTGCTCAGGACCCGATGATTCCCCCGTCTCCGCGTGTGATCACGATCGTCGCATCTCTCGGAACTTGGTCTCCTAATCGTGGGAAATCAGTTCGTTCGATGTCCCCGTTTCCAACGTGTTGTAAGTTAACGAACAGCGTACGACGGTTCGGCGTCATAGTTATGCCAGTGACTTCATCACCAGATACTCCGGCAAACAATCGCTTGACATCCTTCGTGAGAGTATCGGCTACGAGAAGCTGATTGTTCATGCCATCCTTCTGTCCACCATCAGTCAGGATAAAGAGTCGACCGTCCGGATCAGCATAAATTGCATCCGGATCACTAAACGACTCTTCCGAGTCGTGCGTACTACTCGCCAACATGAAGATATCCCACTCGAAACTCGTCCCGACATGCATGTCCGCATCTGTCCAACGGATGATATGACCGTCGGCATTCGGAGCTTGAGGATTCGCCGCGTCTGCTTCGGTACGTCGACTATTGTTAGTGCACGCACAGTAAACCTGACCATCCGGCGCAACAGTAATCCATTCAGGTCGATCCATGGGCGTTGCTCCTAATTCATCGGCCGCCATCCTGGCATACGTCAGAATTTCCGCCTGACTGTCGAATTTCTTTGCGAGATCTGAGTTTTCAATCGTGAGTTCAAGCCGCTCACCGGTGAAGTCATCGTTGAATTTCGCGACATAGAGCTTGCCTTGATCGAAAGGTGACTTTCCTTCATGTCGCAGTTTTGCGTGGTCTTCAGAGCTAACGAATTTATAGATGTAATCGAAGCGTTGATCATCGCCCATGTATGCGACAATGCGGCGATCCATACCGACGACAACCTCCACGCTTTCGTGTTTGAAGCGACCTAACCCGTGCGTTTTACAGGTGTCTGTTCCGCGTCGTATGGATCGATTTCAACCACCCAACCGAAGCGGTTCTCTTCGTTACGGAAACCTGGGTCAGACAAGTCGAATCGTTTGTCAAATTTGTGCCAGTCGTAACGGAAGCCGTTTTCATTAAATCCATACCGTTCCTGCGGAATGGATGGCAGCCAAATCCGGCGATCATGCGTCGCTCCAAAATAACCATTGAAGTTCTCTTCACACGTCAGGTATGTACCCCAGGGCGTATAGCCGCTGCCGCAGTTGTTGACGGTTCCCAGCGACGCATTGCCATTGGGGGTTTGTAAGAGTTCGCTTCCAGCAACCGGACCGCTGAAGGTCACCGGTGTATTGACATGAATCCGTCGTGCGCTACACGCGCTATACACCTGCCATTTCCCTTCTTCTCTTTGTATACCGACAACGGAGACACCATGAGCATGTTGAGAAATGCGAACGTCAGCCAAAGATTCGGGTGCTGATTTGCCTAGTACGTGTGAATTGCGTCCGAATTCGTGATTGATCGCGAGTAAACCTCGTCGATCTCCTGCCCTGGCATCATCTGCGTCTGGAAAGTACCACATCCCGTCGTGTCCGATGCCGATCTGACTCGCCTGGTCTTGAGGCGATGGCGGGTGCGAAAATCCTGGCCCATCCTCCAGAAGCGGCTCTCCCCACGGAATGAGTACGTCAAACTGGTAGTCTTCCGAAATGGTCGGCCAAGGACCCGTCGCATCCGCCCGTTTCAAAGGAGTGAAATCGGTTAATCCCGGACCAAACGGAATGATCGGAGCGCGCTGCCCCATTACGGTCGTAGATGCTAGAAATCCAGCAGCGAGTGACATCCCGCCTTGGATGACCTTTCGACGATTCGCTGCGACACGAACAACGTCTTGCATCGTACGGTTATTACTTAGATTAACAATCCCATCGTCAAGATGATCGTCAACGTCTTTCAAAGTGCGTCCCCCGTTGGACTAAGTGCTACGACTATTAGTCCCGTCGAGAGTGACACCTGATTTACGATTAGATGAAGATTTCGCGAACGAAATATGTCATCCTTGAAACAGTGTGACCTTTATGTGAACGGCAAGCAGCTGGATCGTTGATAGGACTTCAATTCGTCAACCGCCCATTTGGCAACTCGAACCAATCCATCTGCTGTTGCTATTCCGACTACGTTCGTCTCTTAAATCCAATGGGACTTATATATTTAACTTGACAATTGCTGTCAAGTTTCGTAATATTCCCTTATGAAAACACAAGCACCGGGCAAAGCCCACCGACAAGGAATCTCACTCATCGAACTAGCGGAGATGTTCCCCGACGAACAAACCGCAGTCAAATGGTTCGAGGCGATCATGTGGAAGGGTGAGCGCAAATGCGGTCACTGCGGATCGGACAAGACCAAAGAGGTTCCGAACGCCAAACCGATGCCTTACTGGTGCACCGATTGCCGTAGTTATTTCAGCGTCAAAACTGGCACCGTCCTTCAATCCTCGAAGGTTCCCATGCGTAAGTGGGCATTCGCGGTTTACCTGTACGTCACCAGCTTGAAAGGCGTATCGAGCATGAAACTGCACCGCGATCTGAAAGTGACGCAGAAAACAGCTTGGTTCATGTCCCATCGACTACGCGAGGCTTGGGGGACTAGTGGCTTGGAAAAGTACCTCGGACCCGTTGAAGTAGACGAAACCTACGTCGGCGGGTTGGAAGGCAACAAGCATGAATCCGAGAAGCTGCGTCAAGGTCGTGGTGCAGTTGGTAAGACTGCGGTTGCAGGTGCGAAGGATCGCTTGACTAATCGCGTATCGGCTACAGTGGTCGAGGATACGACCAAAGAGACGCTTGAGTCCTTTGTGCATCGTCATGCAGCTGCGGAAGGCATCCCCGTCTACACGGATGAAGCATCCGCATACAACGATCTAGGCGAGACGTTTGAGCACCAAACAGTCGCTCACGGCAAGGGTGAATATGTGCGCGGTGAAGCACACACGAACGGGATTGAATCGTTCTGGTCGATGCTGAAACGCGCCCATAAGGGCACGTTCCACAAGATGAGCAAGAAGCATCTGCAACGCTACGTGACCGAGTTCGTCACCCGTCACAATATGCGCGAAGCGGATACGTCAGATCAGATGAGCCACTTGGTGGCAGGTTTAGTCGGCGAGCGACTTATGTACGAGGACTTGATTGCGTCTTAGATGAACGCTTCTTGTTCGATTTCGGAGTCTTAAGCAACTTACCCAAGCTCGTGTTAAAACGAGTTTCTTGAGCAGCTAACTGCTGTGCCGTATCTTCTTTGAGGCGAGTCTCCATTTCGCCCATTTCGTCTAGCACGGCATCGCGGGTATGCTCCATGCTTTCTGTAAATACGTCCCGCATCGCTTTGGCAAGAATGTCAACCTTGCCGTTCATGACGTTTTTCTCCTTACTAGCAGCCACCCGTGAATCTCCTGTTGCTCCGTGGGTTAGTTGATGTAGTTTCAAGTTCGATTATAGGTTGTAACTGTTATGTCGTAACCATGTAACCACGTTTCTTGTTCTCCCGTCGCAAACCCGATAAAGTGTAAGTGTTGCTCTTGAGGTTGTTGCACGGTCCACAGAGCAAGACGCGATTGCTGATGTGGTTTACCCCGCCATCCGATCTAGGCGTGTTATGGTCTAGTTCGAGGTAACGTGAATCGTCAAACTCACGATCACAGCCTTGACACTTCCATCCTTGTTGAGTCAATAGGTGATCGTACATCTGTTGCCGTGTCATTTTCGGTCCCGGTGGTTCGGGAATGCTCACTTTGACGCGAAGTGCAGGCGCTGCGTGATCTCCTTTATCGGTTCGCATAGGCAGCTCGGTCGTATGAGCTACGTGACCAACGAAGTGCGTGAATTGGTCAATACGATCTATGACCGCTTTGTATGCATCGTCCCAAATGTCAATGCCCACCCATTTGCGTCCTAGACGCTCGCAAGAAATAGGAGTAGTGGCGCAACCACAGAACGGATCCAGTACCGTATCTCCTTCCTTGCTACTCACCGCGATAACGCGCTCGTACAGCTCAAGGGGCTTTTGTGTTGGGTAACCATAGCGTTCTTTTGAAACGTTAATTACAGGCTTGATGTCGTCCCATATATCTCTCACATAAACATCGGCGTAGTAGCGTCCCGCATCATCGGTCTCTATACCGAAGAACGGTTTATCGTAGTAAATGCGTTCCTGAATAGGATGGTGAACATACGCTTTCGACTTGCGGTAAAACAGTAGTATGTCGTGCTTCTTTGGCCAACGCTTCTTTGAGACCCCCCCCCGTCCTGTACGCCCATATACACTCATTACGGAAGTTCTTGACCTCGAATATTGCATCCATAATCGCTTTCAAGTAGTGGGATGCTGTAGGATCACAGTGCAGGTAAATTGCGCCAGTTGGTTTGAGCAACCGATGCATTTCAAGCAACCTCACCGCCATGAAGCACAGGTACGCTCCCATGTCGGAACCTACCTCGTCGCGTGGTCGTTTTAGGTTCTTCTTGGTCTTACGCATATAGACCGCATTGGCAGCGTCAATCACTTCCCAAACGGCTGGGAAGTCGTCCTTGATCTGATCGAGCCATACGGGTTGCACGTCTCGCTCCCATGACCAGCGATCCTGAAACCCGCCTCCGTCTGCGAGACTATCTGGCGTAGAGTGGAAGTCCTTGCTCTTGTTGAATGGCGGATCGGTTGCTATGAGGTCTACCGATTCGGAGTTCATAGCGCGCATGAACGTTAAGTTATCGCCGTGAAAGAGGGTGCGATTTGCCCAGTTAGGTTTGCCCATACGGGCGGGATTATGGGAATCGCTGAGAGGTTGTCAAGTTAAATATATAATCCCCAATCCAATACCATGCACTTCTCAATGGAACAGTTCGAATTGAATCAACGCTTCGTTTAATTCTGTTTTCAACTAGAGATTGATGCCATGGCCGAATTTCCCAATCGATTTGACGGACCAGAAGATGCTTATCGAGGCTTCTTTCGTGCTGACAATGCCAAGAATGCACCAGCTTGGGCTGCTGTGATGAGCTACCCGCACGTACGGGTATCTGCTCCGGGCGGAGCGGTTCGATATGAGACCCCTAAAGCCTATGCTGATGCCGCAGACTGGACCTCCCGAGAAGCAACAGGTTGGGTGCGATCGGAAGGCGTCACGCCCCGCCGCCTACATGAAACCCCTGAAAAGGTTCATCTCCTCGGAGGATGGACTCGATTCAATGCAGAAGACAATCCGATCCTCGAAAATCGCGTAACGTACATCCTCACGCGAATTGAAGATTCGTGGGGAATTCAAGCGAGGTTTGGCGTCGACTCGTTTGTCGAGTACGAAGTCGAGGAAACGACTACGGAAACTGAAAATCTCGCGAAGCAGTTTGTAGCGCACGTTGCAGACTCTGATCTCCACGCGTGCGCGAGACTGTGCCGATTGCCTCTAACCGTGGTGCGCGTCGGTAACGTGGTCACTGCGACAAGCGAGACTGAGATAGTCGAGCTACTTGACGGATACAGTGGACGGGGAATCCGGCTAAAGCGTGCCAATGCTGTCCAGACTGGTGCTAGAGGCGCTATAGTCGAAGTGGTAACGGAATTCAGTGACGGCGTAGTGGAATCCGGAATCATCGTCGTCGGTAAGCAAGATGATCGATGGTTAATCGCCGGGACCTCAATGATCTCACGCTAGTACTTACTGTATTCGGCTAAATTAGCAATTTCACCCGAACAGAAACGAGAGGATACCCTCCAGTTTTTTGTCGCGCCACAATGAAAAAGACCAGCCAATCGGCTGGTCTTTTTCAGTTTTAGAGGTCGAAGGACTATTCGTTTTCGTCGATCGCTGCTAACACACGAGGTGGGGACAGCGGCAAATCGTTGATTCGAAAACCGAGCGCGTCACGTACAGCATTTGAAGTAGCTGCGAGCGGCGCCACAATCGGCGTCTCTCCAACGCCACGTACGCCGTACGGATGTGACGGGTTCGGCACTTCAACAATCTGTGTATCGATCATCGGCATGTCAGAGGTCACAGGCACCCGATAGTCTAGGAAGCCAGCGTTTTCCATGACGCCATTCGCGTCATATATGTACTCCTCATTGAGCGCCCAACCCAATCCTTGGACGGCGCCGCCTTGCATCTGACCTTCAACATACGAAGGGTGAATTGCTCGACCCGCATCCTGCACACCGGTAAACGCCTTCACATCGACCTTGCCCGTCTCGTGGTCTACTTCGACGTCCGTCCAGTTGACCGAGAAGGAAGCACCAGGACCTTGCGCATTCAAGCTTGCTCGACCGAGTAGAGGACCGCCAGTTCGACCCGCCGAACGCGCGATATCCGCCAAACTCAATGGTTTTACGTCTGCGTTCACACCTGGTTTCGGTATCGCTTGACCGTCTTCCCAATCGACTTGATCAACATCAAGTTCCCATGTCAGTGCAGCACGTTCCTTGCATTGTGCAATGATGTCTTCACATGCTTCGATGACTGCCATACCGGTTGCAAACGTGGTTCGGCTACCGCCGGTGGTGTTGCAATAGCCGGTCGCTTCAGTATCGCCGACGTGCGCATTGATGTTTTCGTAAGGTATGCCGAGCGTTTCAGCAGCCATCAAACACATTGAGGCGCGTGATCCGCCGATGTCAGGACTGCCTTCCATGATGGTGACCGCACCGTTTTCAGCGATTCGAATCTCTGCACTCGACTGCATACCGATGTTGAACCAGAATCCAACCGCTACCCCGCGTCCCTGGCCTTCAGCCGGAGGCGTCGTGTAGTTCGGATGAACTTTTGCTGCTTCTAGGCAAGCACGTAAACCGATTGCAGGGAACTGTGGCCCGTAAGGCGCAACGGTACCTTCATCAGCAGAATTCTTGAGCCGTAGATCGATGGGATCCATGTCAAGCTCTCGCGCGAGTTCGTCGATCGCACATTCCATCGCGTGCATCGATTGCGGAGCGCCTGGGGCGCGATAAGCCGCGACTTTCGGCTTGGTGACGAGTACATCATGACCTTCGATTCTGAAGTTCTCAAGGTCATACGGTGCAAGCACCGACATACAACCAGGTCCGACAGGTGCACCCGCGAACGCGCCTGCTTCATAGGCTAACCATGCGGTTGCGGCTGTGATCGTGCCGTCCTTCTTCGCGCCGACTTTCGCACGACAGAGCGTGGCTGAAGTCGGTCCTGTAGCACGGAACACTTCTTCGCGTGACATCACCATCTTGACGGGACGTCCGCTAATTTCCGACAGCTTGACTGCAACGGGTTCTAGATAGATCGTTGTCTTTCCACCAAAGCCACCACCGATCTCGGAGGGAATAACACGAATGTCACTCACCTGCTTGTTCAAGCAGTTCGCCGTCATGCTGCGTACGTCAAATTGACCTTGTGTACAGCACCATACGGTCGCCTTGCCTTCTTCGTTGATCGTCGCCGTACACGCATGAGGTTCGATATACCCCTGATGCGCAGTTGGTACGCGATATTCACCTTCAACGACAACATCAGCGTCTGCGAATCCCTGGTCGACGTCGCCGCGTTCGAATTTGGTGATTGCCGCAATGTTGCTAGCCGGTTGTGAGGTATCGCCGTTCGTATGCAACGACTCATTCACGAGTGTCGCACCATCGGCGATCGCATCGTCAATGGACATCACGGGATTGAGCACTTCGTACTCAACCTTGATTTCGTCGAGCGCTAGTTCAGCGATGTATGCTGATCTGGCAGCAACCGCCGCTACTGCATGTCCGTGATACAAAGCCTTGTCCTTCGCGAGCACGTTGTCGCCAAGGTCCCCACCACCCGGAATATCCTTGCCAGAGACCGCCGCCAAAACGCCGTCCATCGCTAAGGCTCCGGAGAGATCAACACTCTTGATGCGGGCGTGTGCATGGGGGCTTCGAAGAATCTTGCCATGGAGCATGCCAGGCAAGTTCAAATCCGCACCAAAGTTAGCCCTTCCAGTTACTTTCTCGACGCCATCAGGTCGAACGGGTCTGGTTCCGATTGCTTTTAAATCTACTGCTTCCGCCATCGTATATCTCCTTCGACTAGGCAGGTGAAGCTAATTCGTCAGCGGCATCTTGCACTGCACGTACGATCTTGTCATATCCCGTGCAACGACATAAATTACCCGCTAGCCAATATCGAATCGTCGTTTCGTCTGGATTTGGGTTCTTTTCCAAAAGCGCTTTCGCCGCGACGATGAATCCTGGTGTGCAAATACCACATTGCAATGCGGCATGCTCTAGGAATTTCTGCTGAATGACATGTAAGCCGTCGCCGTCTGCGACGCCCTCGATCGTGTCAATTGTCTTGCCTTCCGCTTCCGCGCCCAACACGAGGCACGAACATACCAGCCTTCCGTCCAGCATCACAGAACATGCGCCACAGTCGCCTGTCGCACAGCCTTCTTTTGTGCCCGTTAATCCCAGGCCATCGCGCAAAGTGTCGAGCAACGAATCATTCGGCTCAACCAACACGTCCATGGGTTGCCCATTGACGGTGGTTGATACGTGTACTTTTGCCATTTCTGTTTCCCCCGGTCCTACTCTATTACGCCTTAGCCCGGTCACGCGCGATCGCGCCTGCCCGTTTACACAGTACGCCAACCACTTTGATGCGGTACTCAACCGTTCCGCGCTTATCCGTGATTGGTGATGCCGCGGCAGAACATGCGGCGGCGGCGGCGTTGAGTGCGTCTTCATCCACTTGCGTGCCGATCAGTGCATCTGCTGCTGCAGGGACAAGCAACGGCGTCGGGGCTACAGCGCCGATTCCTACCCGTGCGGCAGTGCACGTACCGTTGTCATCGAGCGTCACGCGTACACCGGCACCCGCGACAGCAATGTCCATCTCGGTTCGCGGAATGAAACGAAGGTACGCATCGCCGGTATTCCCTTTTGGAGCAGGGACTCGTAATCCAAGTAGAAACTCGTGAGCCGCCATGCAATTGGTTCCAACGCCGGTTACAAAGTCTTCTACCGGGACATCTCGTTCACCGTCAGAACCAACAATGTGGCAAACCGCGCTATTCGCTATGAGTGCAGGAATCGTATCGCCAGCAGGCGAGGAGTTGCAAAGGTTGCCACCGATCGTAGCACGACCTTGGATCTGAGTCGAACCAATCAGATCTGCGGATTCAATCAGTCCTGGAAGCTTGCCTTTTAACTCAGCGTTTTCATTCAGAATCGCTGAAGGAATTGCAGCCCCTATGTATATTTCATCCTCACCGATTGAGAGCGCGTTAGTCTCTGCCAATTGTTTGACATCGACAATCAGACGTGCTCCGCGATCGGTCGAACGCATCTGTACAAGAACGTCCGTACCCCCGGCCAAGACTTGAGTACGCGTCCCGCTGTCTGCGCTGGTAGATAGCAACTCTACTGTGCTATCAACAGAAGCGGGCGCAGCATACGCATAGTCGCCCATGAAATGCCCCTTATTACTAGAAATTTGTGCGGGAATTTATACCATTCGGGTGCAGACTTGTTATGAACAATCACGCTTTACCGAGACTAAATCTAGCTCATCCCTACGATGGTTGCCATGGACCTAGACGCGTATACCGCTCATATTGACTATCTGACGGCAGAGTGGCGTCAGTTGATGAGTGAGAACGGGATTGACGCTATTGTTGTTCATGCGGGTGAGAACCAAACGTACTATGCCGATGACCAAGAACCGCCATTTCACGCTTTTGGTCACTTTCTTCGATGGATACCGCAGAGCGATTGCGAACACGCCGCTCTCCTGATTTCGTTGGACTCAAAACCGGTGCTGCTGTGGTATGCCCCTTCCGACTACTGGTACTTACCAAGCGACGCACCCGAATTCTGTAGTGAAGTATTCATCGTCCAGACGTTCACAGAGCTAGACGATCTCCAACTCGCGCTGCATCAACAAACCCGATCAATATCGAACGTCGCACATCTTGGGAATGTACCCACTTCAAGCGAAACAGATTCAGACCCCGGTCCGACCGATCGATTGCTTCGACAACTCGACTACCAACGAGCGTTCAAGACCGAATTCGAACAGCTATGTATCAAGGACGCAACGTCTCGCGGCGTCTTGGGTCACCATGCTGCGGCTTACGCATTCGCCGACGGTGGAAGCGAATACGAGATTCATCTCGCCTTCCTTCGCGCAAGTTCACAACACGAAGCCGAACTACCGTATCCCAGCATCGTTGCAATGAACACGCACGCAGCGACATTGCATTACCAAAAGTACGATAGAGACCCGGCAGAGGTAATTCATAGTCTCCTAATCGACGCAGGGGCTAAGGTCCATTGCTACCACTCGGACATTACAAGAACCTATGCGGCGAGCAAGAATGACGAATTCGCGGAGCTGATTGAGGCTGTCGATCAGGCTCAACAGGGAATAATCAAACAAATCACGCTCGGGAAGTCGTATCTCGATTTGCATGACGAAATGAGTGAGAAAATCGCCGAAATCCTATCAGAACACGAGTTCGTGACATGCACTCCTACATCCGCCTATGAATCGAGGTTAGTTGACGCCTTTTTCCCTCATGGATTGGGGCACTTACTCGGGCTTCAAACGCACGACGTTGGAGGCCTAATTTTGGAAAAAGATGGTCCTCAAGTCCCACCACACCGTCGATATGAGAGCCTCCGGCTAATGCGCGAGATTGAGCCGAACATGGTTTTCACAATCGAACCCGGTATCTACTTTATTCCTAGTCTATTAGCCCGATGGTACGGTCACCAGGACGTTAACTGGAGTAAGGTCGAGCGGTTCATAAGTTACGGTGGCGTGCGCGTTGAAGACAACGTCCTCGTAAGCCCAAGCGGTCCCATAAATCTAACTCGGGATGCGTTTAGCGCCGCAAGCGCTGATGCTTAATCAGTAATTCACGCCATTTGATCAATAACCGGATGAGTTGGCGTTCTTTGTCGAGCCCTGGTACTTCACGAAACTGCCTACGTACATCGCTCAATTCGTCATAGAACGTCGCGACGGGTCGAACAATCGCGCTGTTTCGAGCGAGGCGCAACGTGATGTATTGCCAACGGAGCAAGATGTCATCCGCCTCCTCTTTTCTCAGTTCACGTGCCAGCTCGATGAGCGAGGTATGACGACGCACAAATCGAGTCAGCGATTCTGTCAAGTTCACCCTCTTCTCATCGAACGCGTCGAGTGCAGCATAGGGAGCGCCACCGTAATCTTGGAGGAAATCGGCCAGGTTCGCTGAGTCACTGTCGCGGGTCTCCAAGAACTCGGTGACCTGTTCGATGGTTCCGTGCTGAACCACGATTTTCTGACAGCGGCTTCGGATCGTCGGCATTAAAACCGCACTATTGGTGGTGACTAACAGCAGGTGCTTATTTACCGGAGGTTCTTCGAGCACCTTCAGCAGCGCTTGCGATGCTGGAATACTCAGCTTATCGGCTTCTTTAATTTGAACGAGTTTGCGGTCGCCCGCTCGTGAGGTGGTGCTTAGAAACTCGATCGCATCCCGAATCTGATTGATCGAGATTAGGCTGGATCGCCCTTCGAGCTCAATCTGAAGATAGTCGAGGTGTCGACTCAAATCGAAGTTTGAATCGACCCCTAGCAGGGTCGCTGCTATCCGGTCAGCGAGATCGAACACGCCCCAACCTGGCGCTGCATCAAGCAAAATGGCGTGTGGAACACGTACCGTTTCCATGTTGCGTTCAAATGCCTCCTGCACCGTTTGCAACCATGGAGGCAGTGGCATCGTAGTCACTCGCTAGCTAATTCACTCAGCATTGGGCGTAAAAATCCAGCGATCTCGTTGCGTACCTTTTCGATCGATTGCGTGGCATCGATGACGCGAACGTGCGAATCCGACGCCGCAAGATCTAGGTAGGTCTGTCTGATTCGTTCAAAGAACGATTTGTCCTCGCTCTCAAATCGATCGAGCGTGCGATCTGCCAATCGTTCTGGGATCATGTCAGGGGGCAAGTCGAGCAGAACGGTTAGATCCGGTTGTACGTAGAGTTCACCTAGCGCTTGAACGAGTTTTTTTACACGATCTACGCCGAGCTGCCTTCCACCACCTTGATATGCGATGGACGAGTCGACGTATCGATCACATAAGACCCAAGTTCCACGTTCAAGTGTCGGAATGATGACCTCCTGCAGGAGTTGTGTGCGTGATGCAAACATTAGGAATAACTCGGTCATCGGCATGACACGCTCTTCTCTCGTCCGCAATAACACACTCCGTAGCTCTTCACCAATCCTGGTACGACCTGGTTCATGTGTCAAGAGCACATCGATACCTTTTGAGCACAGAAAATCCTCAGCCCATGCGATGTTCGTGCTCTTGCCGCTGCCTTCTATCCCCTCGATGGTGATAAAACGCCCGCTTCCCTTTCTACTCAACTTTTAAATTAACCATCTTATCGACGCATCAATCTGCCTTAACGATTGAGGATATAACGTGCAACAGCTTGATTATGTTCGCTCAGCGTTTCGCTGAACTGGCTCGTTCCATCGCCTCGAGAAACGAAGAACAACTCCTTTCCAGGTGCGGGGTTCGCAGCGGCACGAATCGCCTCGCGGCTTGATGCACAAATCGGCGATGGCGGTAATCCTTTGACGCGGTAAGTGTTATATGGGCTCTCGATTCGAAGATCTTTCGACCGAAGGCGTCCACGAAAATCTTCACCAACTGCATAAATCACCGTGGGATCGATCTGTAAGTACATATCCTTCTTCAATCTTCGATGGATGACACCGGAAACGCGAGAACGATCAGCCTTAATGTGGGATTCCCGCTCAACCATGGACGCGACGATCAGCAACTCATATTTTGTATCGACATAAATGTCGTCCGATCTTGAAAACCAAGCGAGACTCAATTCCTGATTCATTAAGTCAAATGCTTGCTTTAAGACCGAAGACGCTGATTCCCCGCGACGATACTGGTAGGTGTCTGGGTAAAACAACCCTTCTCCATGAGTCGCGCTGGTCCTAAGCCGTAATCGATCAAGGATGTTTTCAGGGGTGACATCAGAAAGATCGTTCACCAGCTTTTCGGTGCTACGAAGTAAGACGAGATATTCTTCGAGTCTCGCCCCTTCCCGCAGTTGCACCTCATATGTGATCACCGATCCATCGACTAACTTCTGAAGTACGTCCATTAGCGACACATCGCCTTCAAATCGGTATTCACCTGCCCGCAGCTTGTCGTCTTTCTCCTCATAACGTGCAAGCCATTTGAACGGCAATGGGTGTTCAATGACCCCAGATTCTGCGAGCTTATCTGCAACGACGGCTAGAGAATCACCATGCTGCACCAAAATATCAACGGGCTGATCTAATGAGCGTGACGCATCGTTTACGTATCGGTAGCTATAGAAAACAGTACCGGCTGCAATCAGTATTAATATCACTGCGGTTAGGACTAACCACCGCATAACTAGAAAAAACTAAACTCGACTGAAGATTAGACTGCCATTTGTACCACCGAATCCAAATGAATTCGAGAGGACATGATCAATTTGAGCGTCTCGCGCAGTGTGTGGCACGTAATCTAAATCACAAGCGGGATCAGGATTATCGAGATTAATCGTAGGGTGGATTCGCTGGTCACGGATGGAGAGTGCACAAAATCCTGCTTCGACTGCGCCAGCTGCGCCCAAAAGATGACCGATCATCGATTTTGAAGAACTCACCGCAACTTCCGTATCCGCGCCGAAGACTTCCTTTATAGCCACCGTTTCCGCAATGTCACCTTGCGGTGTCGACGTACCGTGTGCGTTCACGTATTGCACGTCTTCAGCTGCAAGTTCTGCATCTGCTAAAGCGTTCTGCATCGCTGCGACCGCACCGTGTCCGCTGTCTGGCGGACTCGTTATGTGAAAGGCATCTGCGCTTACGCCAAACCCTTTAACTTCACAGATGATGTCCGCGCCACGCTTCTTCGCGTGTTCGTATTCCTCGATTACTAATGCACCAGCACCATCTCCGAGCAAGAAACCATCACGCTCAACATCCCATGGTCGGCTAGCCTTTTCTGGTTCATCGTTCCGCGTTGACAATGCACGCATCGACGAAAATCCGGCCACGGTCAAGGGCGTCGTGGACCACTCGGAACCACCGACGACCATCGCGTCTGCCTCACCATACTGGATCATGCGCGCACCGTAGCCAATATTGTGCGTTCCGGTGGTACATGCGGTGACGATCGCGATATTCGGACCTTGAAAACCATGTTTGATGGAAGCGTTTCCTGCGATCATGTTGATGACGCTAGAAGGTACAAAAAACGGTGAAACACGTTTTGGTCCACGATCCAGAAGAACGGAGTGTGTATCTTCGATCGTCGTAATGCCGCCAATGCCAGAACCCATTGCGACACCAATTCGACCGGGGTCCGGTGGGTCAGCGATTCCCGCGTCCGCTACCGCTTGGTCGACGACCGCCATTCCAATTTGCAGAAATAAATCAAGACGACGCGCTTCGCGTGGATCCATGTATTGACTAGCATCGAAGCCTTTAAGACTTGCGCCGATCTGCACACGATGGCCACTGGCATCGAAGGACTCAAGCCGATTGCCACCGCTTACACCATCAAGTGCACTTTTCCAAGACGTTACCGTATCCAGTCCTATTGGCGTAATCAGGCCAATGCCGGTTACCACAACGCGACGTCTACTCATTTACTGAACGTCTAGCGGGATTCGATATATCAATACGCGTAAAGAGTTGGGTAGAAGATGGCTCTACTCGTCGCCGACGACACTCTTAATGTAGTTATGCGCTTCAGCAACCGTCGTGATATTTTCCGCGTCCTCATCGACGATTTCGATCTGGAATTCCTCTTCGAATGCCATCACGAGTTCGACGCGGTCCAGCGAGTCGGCGCCAAGATCTTCCTCGAGCGAAGACTCGTCCTTGATCTCGTCGATTTCGACTTTCAGCTGCTTAGCCACAATGCTCTTGATGCGTTCCATTAATGAACTCATGGGTTGAATTCACTCCATAGCCAAGGACTTGTACGACGCTCGTTTAAGAAACACCAGTAGAACGGCAAACGTCGTGCGAACAAAAGACTGAGCAACGCGCGCAGTCCGTTAAGACGCATATTTTATAGGTGAGATTCGCTATTCGACAGTGAAAGGCTATGCCACTTCGCTGTGATCCTCAAGTCGATCTCTAGTAAGACAACATCCCGCCATTTACAGCAATTGTTTGCCCAGTGATGTATGAACTGCCCTCACCCGCTAAAAACGCGACTGTCTCTGCTACTTCGTTTGGGGTTCCAACACGACCTAGTGGAATGCGGGTTACCAACTGCTCGGTAACTTTCTCACCCAATTCGGCGGTCATGTCGGTGTCGATGAACCCAGGCGCAACGCAGTTGACGGTGATTCCTCTGCTACCTAACTCTTGCGCCAAGCTGCGTGTAAATCCCTCAATACCGGCTTTGGCCGCAGCGTAGTTTGCTTGACCTGGATTACCCATTCGCCCGACCACCGAACCAACGTTGATGATTCGACCCCACCGCTCCCGCATCATGCTGCGCAGAAATGGTTTGCACAACCGATGTAAAGAGACCAAGTTCGTATTGATCACGTCTACCCAGTCGTCGTCGGACATTCTTAAAAACAGGTTATCGTTCGTGATACCTGCGTTGTTCACCAAGATAGATACAGTATGTTCTTCCGTTATTCGATCAAATGCTGCCGAGACCGAATCCGGTTCTTCTATTCTCAATTCAATACCGGAGCCGTGCTTCCCAAGCGCGTCGCTAATGCGAGCGACACCTTCCGACGATGTGGCGGAACCGAACACGTACGTTTCTTCGGACGCCAATCGCGCAGCAATCGCAGCACCGATCCCCCGACTAGCGCCAGTTACAAGCGCGACGCGATCAGCCATTACGCCACCGCCTCGAGCGCGGTATTGAAGTCATCAATGCTGCCGATGGCCTTACAGTTCATCCTACGATCGATCCGTCGGGCAAGTCCAGTAAGGACCTTACCCGGACCACACTCTATCAATGTTTCACAACCACTTGCCACCATCGCGGTCGCGCAATCAGCCCAACGTACCGGCGCGGTTAATTGGCGGATGAGACGGTCGCGGATATCAGACACACTATTCGTTGCCTGCGCATCTACGTTTTGAAATACAGGGCAGGACGGATCATTCATCGTAACTTCAGTTAACAATCGCTCAACACCATCCGCCGCGGGTCTCATCAACTCACAATGCGACGGAACGCTCACGTCTAGCGGTACAACTCGTTTACGTTTATCACCTTCCGATAGCACGTGATCAACGACCGCCTGCACGGATGCTGCGGCACCCGCAATCACGACCTGTCCCGGTGAGTTTATGTTGGCCGGCGTTACTACCCCATCGACCTCAACGCAGATGGCACTCAATTCATCCAATTCGACCCCAAGCACCGCCGCCATGGCGCCTTCTCCTCTCGGGACCGCAGCCTGCATGAGCTTGCCACGTTCATGTACGAGCTCGATGGCGTCACCAAACTCAAACACACCCGCAGCGGTTAGCGCTGAGTATTCACCTAGACTATGACCCGCGACCGCACTCGGCGCAGCGCCACCCGCTTCGCGCCAAATTTCAAAAAGCGCTACCGATGTCGCCAGCATCACAGGCTGCGTTATTTCAGTGTCGTTAAGGCGCTCTTCGGGTCCACTCGTTACGAGCGCTACTAAATCTTCGTTGATGATCTTAGACGCTTGATGCAAACGCTCGTCCAGATGAGCGAAAGCATCTCTCAGGTCCGCGAGCATTCCGACGGCTTGCGCACCTTGTCCGGGAAACACGTATCCGATTTGCAACCAACCTACTCCTCGTTAAAAAACTCTCTGATCTTTTCTGGCACCTGCAACTCGACTTCGCGCACTGCTTGGTCGATCGCTGCGGTCATGCCAGCTTTCGTTGTACTGTTGTGGCTCTTCACAACAACGCCATTTAAACCAACGAAACTCGCCCCGTTATGTCGTTGCGAGTCTAGCTTCTTCATTAGACGGCGAAAACGCTTTCGCGCGGGTTTGCGTATGAGCTTCGCAGCATCGTCGCTGGCGTCTTCCGCTAGTTCATTCAGAAACACGTCGCGAATGAAATTGACCGTACCTTCCACCGATTTCAGTGCGATATTGCCGGCGTATCCGTCAGTAACGACAACATCCGCCGTACCATCGAATATTCGACTTGGTTCCACAAATCCAACGAAGTCCACATCGCTGGTCTGTTCAAGCATTTGAGCCGCGTCTCTTAAAAGGGCAGGACCTTTTCGCTCTTCGATACCGATATTCAACAAAGCAACTCGTGGCTGTTTTACTTTACCTACTTGATGCGCGTATGCGACGCCCAATTTCGCAAACTGGTGCAGGGTTAATGGTTTCCGTACGATATTAGCCCCGAGATCGAGCATCCAAAACGGTCGCTGACGACCATCGAATTCCTTGATCACGGCAGGTCGATCAATACCTTCCGGCGTGTGTAAGAGATGCCGACCTAGTGCCATGAGCGCGCCCGTACTGCCAACACTCACGAAACCTTCGATGTCGCCATCCTGGAGCATGTGCATCCCGATGTGCATCGAGCTCCTCTTTCGTTCAGCTAATACCTCTCGTAACGAATCCTGCTCGTGCACCCAGTGTGCGCAATGAACAATTCGATGAGCATCGCATACACGGGATTTAAGCGCGCGACGGTCACAAATAAACGTCAACTCGCATTTCGAATGGTGCTCGAGTGCGTCAGTCGCCCCTTTCAGCAAATCAGCCGCAGGGAGCTCTGCACCTAATAAATCGACCGCGATCCGGCAGGGGCGGGACATACTTGCAGACTCAAATCTGCGGAGACGTTAATCGTCGTCTAATTCGGGTTCAACGCCAGCAACTTGCTCGCCACGATAGATGCCATCCGGGCTTACATGGTGCCGCAGGTGAATGTCCCCCGTCAGAGGATCCATCGAGATAGCCGGTTTCTTGATTTTCTGATGCGTTCGACGCTTATCGCGTTTCGATCGCGTCTTACGGTTCTGTTGGACCGCCATAGTTCAATCCCGTGGAGAATCCAAATGAAAGCGCGTAATTATCAGCTATCTATTTAAGAGTTCGCGCAGATTAGCAAAGGGCTTCTGAGTAGATTCACTTAGTTCTTCGTCTTGCGTTTCTGCCGCAGCGTCATTGTTCAGGTTGGGGCAATCCTTTTGGTTCTCGCAAACTCGCCAGGGAATACTCAGTATCAGATCGTCTTCAATCAGCTCACTCACCGAAACTGGATTGTCCTCGATCACGATCACATCTGAGTCTTGCGCCAATTCCCTAGCAGTTTCATCAGAGTCTACGATTCGGGCGTCGATATCGGCTTGAATCGTCGTCTCGACCGATTCCGCGCAACGATGACACGCTACACCTGCGGTCACCGAGGCGTGGCCTTGCATCCTTATCAGGTTGTTTTCATCATGCGAAAAGGCGAGATCGACCACAACGGCCTTACTGTCCGTCGTTATTTCGCTCATGAGCCGATCGAACGACGTCGTCGGTACCTCGCCACGCCAGCGACGATTTTTTCGAGCAAAGTCGCGAGGTGACACTTTCACGACAAACGTTAGCTAATGAAAAAGACCTGCAAAATACTACGCAATTCGATGACTCGTAGCTTCTCAATCGAAGCGCGCATTCGCGTTTTCAATGCTTCTAGTATCTCTTTAACTGGCTTTTCACTGTGGCGCAATTACGTCTCATCCTCGCATCCGGCTCCAGTTACCGTCGCGAACAGCTGTCAAGCGCTGGCTACGAATTTGAAACCAGGACTCCGAACATCGACGAAACGGCGCTTCCCGATGAGTCGCCGCCCCAAATCGCAAAACGCCTCGCGTACCAAAAGGCGATCGCTGTGTTGACTGTTTGTCCTAGTGCAGTCGTGATTGGCAGCGACCAGGTATGTGCATTGGACGATCAAGCGTTAGGCAAGCCAGAAACAACGGAAGCCGCGATCAAGCAACTCCAGCGCTTATCCAACCGAACGGTGACATTTCATAGTGCTGTTGCCGTATTGTCTGCGAATAACTCCGACCAATTCATCGAACCGACCGAAGTCGTGATGCGCGACTTGACGCTAAGCGAAATAGAGAACTATGTCGCGTTGGACTCGCCGCTAGATACGGCGGGTGCCATTAAATCGGAACAACGTGGCTCATTGCTTTTTAGTCGCGTTACGTCAGACGATCCGAGCGCTCTTATAGGTCTTCCTCTAATACGGTTAGCAGCTACGTTACGCGATTTTGGGATTAATCCGCTTGCTCCAGACGCTCCCAGTAGCTGACGATCGCTGAAGGTACGGGCGCGTTTACTTCGCCGATATCCGGCAATTCGAGCGCTCTCGCATGGAGCATCATTCGTGATGCACGTGGTTGAAATTTGCGATTACCGTACTTACGATCCCCGAGGATCGGAAAACCCGCGAAGGTCGCGTGTACGCGAATCTGATGTGTGCGTCCCGTGACGGGCCGAGCCAAAAGCCAAGTAGCTTTGTTACATCGCGCGACAACGTCAAACGCCGTTCGCGAACGCTGTCCAGCTTCGCTAACTCGGACCCTTCGCTCACCATTCGCGAGGTGGAACCGTTCAAGCCGAGCATCGACTGAATTGAGTTCTTTCGGCCACCCGCCTTCGACCAATACGTCGTACGTCTTCTTAATATCGTTATTGCGAAACGCGTCGTGATATCTATTTAGCGTTGAACGATTCTTCGCGATCACTAAGCACCCGGATGTTGCCTTATCTAATCGGTGAGCCAATTGCATGTCCGCGGTCCCAAATGCCTGCTCAAGCGTTTCGGCGATGCCGAATGACTCACCAGTACCGCCATGTACCGCGGTCCCTACCGGTTTGTTGAGTACCAAAAGGTTCTCGTTTTCATATATGACTGAGTTCCTTACATCGTTCAGCCACGAACGCGGAGGTTCTGCCGACTCGCTTCGTTCCTCTATCCGAACCGGTGGAATTCGCACTTGATCGTCGTATTCGAGTCGGGAATTTGGGCGACGTCTGGATCCATTTACACGAACTTCGCCGGAGCGAATCATTCGATATACTCGGCTTCGCGGAACTCCTTTTAAATAACTAAGTAGAAAGTTATCCAGTCGCTGACCAGCGCGATCACCTACCTGTATCAGCTGAACATTTGCCATACTAATTCGACCAGGAATCCCTAGCCAATGAGTTTTTAGCGGGAGCCTACTAACCGAACATCAGTGACGCGGTGCAAACGTCGTAAGCTCACGATGACCAAGGACGCTTCGCCCAATCCGCTAACTTGCACCCAAATGTCTGCGGTCGCTTCTTTTCCTAATGCCGGCGCGCCAAGTTTGAGGTTGACGATGTTCACATTCAACTCCGCAATTTCGCGTGTGATATCACGTATCAGATTCTTGCGATCCAGTGCTGACAGGTGGATTTGCATTGTGACCTTTGAGTCTTCGTCCGTCTGCAGCACTTCACTTACTTCGAACTGAAGTTGAGCGATCTCTACCAGCATCTGTCGTGCTTTCATCGAACCTAAGGCTACCTCGATAAACA
The DNA here is from genome assembly GCA_965220235.1 of Candidatus Azotimanducaceae bacterium. Taxonomy (GTDB): domain Bacteria; phylum Pseudomonadota; class Gammaproteobacteria; order Pseudomonadales; family Azotimanducaceae; genus Bin55. Next base: position 2,859,934 of record OZ244815.1, read on the forward strand.
GCTCATCAGGCGAACCGAAATCTAGTGCCCGCGCAGCTTCTTCTGGTGTTAGTTTCAGATTTAATCGATCGATCTCTTGCTGCACCCAATCTCGACCAGCTTTCGCATTGTGTGTGCGATCGAAGTCTTGAAAGTAGCCCCGCAGCAATTCGCGCGTCTTCGAGGTCTTGAAGTACATCAGGTCTGGATCGAGCCACCGGCGCTGTGGCGTCGCGCGAGGTTGCGTCAATATCTCAACGGTCTGCCCCGTCTTCAATTCGGTGTTTAAAGCAGCTTCTTCGCCGTCGACGAGAGCCCCCACGCAATGTAGACCGATGTCTGTATGTACTTTGAACGCGAAGTCGAGAGCTGTCGATCCTGCTTCTAAATCAACGATATGTCGTTGAGGTGTTGAAACATAGGTCTTCTTTTCGGCGTCGCTGTTTTCGCGACTTGTCGCGTCAGTGTCTTCTACCGGATCAAGCGCTTCGTGCCAATTTAGTACTTCACGCATCCAGTCGATCGATTCATCTTCTAGACTCGCGTCGTTTTCGCCCTTGTAACTCCAGTGCGAGCAAACACCCAACTCGGAATCAACATGCATCTCGCGCGTGCGTATCTGAACTTCTAAGACCCTTCCCTGCGGACCATAGACTGCAGTGTGTAGCGACCGATATCCGTTTGACTTGGGATTGGCGATGTAATCGTCGAATTCCGCACCTATGTATGGCCATGACATGTGCACTACGCCGAGGACCTGATAACACTCCGGAACGGAATCAACAATCACTCGTATGGCAAGCACGTCGTGTACATCGTTAAAGGCGATGTCTTTCTCACGCATCTTGCGATATATACCGTAGATGTTCTTGGCGCGACCCAGGATTTCTGCCGTGATGCCAAGTTCGTTCAATCGCCAGCGTAGATCAGATTGGATCTTCGATACCAGCTCTTCCCGCTGTGATCGCCGTTCTTTGAACCGCGATGCGATGTCTAAGTAATCATCTGGTTGAAGGCAACGAAACGCGAAATCCTCGAGAACCCACTTTAGCTGCCAAATACCGAGACGACTGGCGAGCGGCGCGTAAAAGTGAAGGACCTCGCTGGCGGCGCGCCTGCTTTCCTCCGATCCATCGAAGCGCCTTGGATGTAATCGGACTAACCGTTCTGCCATCTTCAACACGACCACGCGTGGATCGTCGATCATTGCCACCAGCATGCGGCGCACGTTGTCGGATTGTCGTCGATTACGGCGAACCTGGAGTAGCGCACTGGTCGTAGCAGCCGAGTCAGCACTCGAGAGTCGTACCAAGGTCGAAAGCAGATTTCCGGCATCGCCAGTGCCGAGAGTGGTCGGATCTAAGTCACCGTCGGTCGCCGCGAAGAACGCTAAACCAGCAATAAGCGTTGGTGAATCCACCGGCAAGTGCAGTAGCTGGTCAACGAGTAGGTTGGCCTGTTCGTGAAGATCAGCTGTAGATAGAGCACACTCTATATGTTCGATTAATCCGCGATTGGTTTCGGTTAACTCAATCCTTGACCGAGTTTTGCTGATGAACCAATGCGAGTTCAGGTCAGGTTTGTCCACGAGCTCAGTCATGTGCGGTCGCTCCGGAGACTTCCTCACGATATTGCTTGGCGGACAAAAGCGATCTCGCTTTTAATGCTCTTTCGCCGAGATGGTGATAAAGTGCGTCCCTAAGTATTAGTTTCGCTGCTTGGCGCGTTTCGGGCTGTTCGAATCGATTAACAGATATATTCAAAAGCACGTGTCCAGGATAAGATGTTTTTTCAGCATCCGCTGACTTCGTAAACCCTAGGAGCGGGTCAAATAGATAGTTGGAATTTGACGAGATTACCTCGCCGGTTGCTTGCTCGCGATGGAATTCCAGCTCAAATCCCAATGCCTTAAGAAACCGCTTCTCGAACGATCGCAGCACGACATCCAAGTCTGCCTCTGCTTGTTCAAGGGAGGTCACCGCGGACTGGTACGCTGGTTGCACGTCATCGACAACTTGGTTTTCACGCATGCCGCGTCGCACGAGTTCATTGACATATAGTCCAGCGTAAAGCGCGTTACCACCTAACGTAGAAATGTGCTTGAGCTCACACGACCGAACAGTGACTAATCCATCCCGCGGACGCCAGCTCATCGCGTACTCAGAAAAGAGATCGATCGGAGTCGACCCGTTGCGTTTCGCACCGCGATACATTGCGTGAACGTAACGTGATTCACTCGTCAGCATTTCCAGGAGGAGGCTGGTTTCGCTGTAGGCGCGCCTGCGAAGTACGTAACAGGTTTCGTGAAGCATCGTTGAACTACTTGTAACCGAATTCAGCCAGGCGCTTGTGGCTCTCAGTCCAACCCGATCGCACACGAACGTGCAAACGTAGATCGATGCTCTTGCCCAGAAAATCTGCGATGTTGTGACGTGCAGCTTCGCCGATCGACCGGAGTCGACTACCACCTTTTCCGATGACGATGCGTTTTTGACTGTCGCGCTCGATACAGATGGATGCAAAAATCGTGGTCTGGTCTTGCGCCTCTTCGAATCGTTCGACGAGTACGGTGCTTCGATGCGGCAATTCAGCCCCTAGTTGTCTCACGACCTGTTCACGAATCATTTCACCGACCAGAAACGAGGTTGAGCGATCCGTTACCTCATCCGCGTTAAACAGGTGAGGACCTTCCTCTAGTTCGCTTTCGATAGCGTCGAGCAACATGTCCAATCCTTCATTACGCAATGCTGCGACCGGGACTATAGCCTGAAATTTACTCTTACTTGCTACCTTTTCGATGAGTGGTAATAGCTGCGATTTGTTTCGAACTCGGTCCACTTTGGTGAGTACGCAGATGACAGGTACGTCGGTCTTCGCAAGGTGCTTGAGCACCGTCGCATCGCCATCGCGCCAACCCGTACCCTCAACCAAGAACAAAATCACGTCGACATCGTTGAGTGTACTGAGCGCTTGGCGATTCATGTATCGTTCAATGGAACTTCCCGTTCGTTTGCGCCCAGCATTGATGCCTGGTGTGTCCAGAAACATAAACTGAGACGAACCTCGGGTTAGTACACCGAGTAATTGATGTCGTGTCGTCTGTGGCTTCCGCGACGTGATGCTCAGTTTCATGTCGAGGCAATGATTCAGGAGCGTGGACTTACCAACGTTAGGTCGTCCGATGATCGTGATGTAGCCGGACTTGGTCGCGGTGCTCATTTCCCACCGATCTTGTACAGGATGACTTCTGCCGCGATGCGTTCCGCTTCCCGTTTCGAGTGCGCGACGCCTTCACCGTCGTGATTGAGATCTTTGATCGTACAGTGAACCTGCCAAAGTTCACCGTTCGGGTGAGATTCATGCTTCACGACTTCGTAAACTGGCGACTCGAATCCCGCCCAATCAGCCCACTCCTGTAGCCGTGACTTAGCATGTCTCTCTAAATCCAAGGGTTTACTAACAAGCGGATAGAGATGCTGGTCAACAAAGGTCTGAACCGCAGGAAAGCCCCCGTCCATAGCAATTGCACCGATCACAGCCTCAAGCGCGTCCGCGTAGATCTTTCGATTTACGGTCCGATTGTTTGCGATGCTGCTACCTAATCGCATGCGCTTATCGATACCTAACGAGACCGCAACCTGTGTGAGACGTTTGTTACTGACGAGGATGGATTTTCGTTCCGCCAACACACCCACTGACTGATTTGACATGCGTTCGTACAACGCTGTGCTCACCGCGTAACCCAAGGCTGAGTCGCCAAGGAATTCGAGACGCTCGTTGTTTTCGACGTCCGCGCTTGCGTGCACCAACGCTCGTTCAAGAATCGACGTGTCCTTGAATTGATAACCAATGGCGTCTTGCAAGTCAGCAAGGTCCTTTTCATTCATCGAGAATCAAATACGCCCGTTAATCAGGCAGTCTCAAGCACCATTCGCCATGATGCCTAACGAATCCAAAATCTGACGAGCCGCCTCTGTTTCTGCAGCCTTGCGAGACCGAGCGACCGCCGTACGTGTGATGGCAAGTCGCTTGATCGTGCACTTAACGTGCCAATTGGAACCGCCAGACCGTTGAGGATCTTGCACGACATCGTATTCCGGATATTCCATACCTTGCTTCGATACCCAATTCTGAAGCGCCGTTTTCGGGTGCATTTGAGTTTCTTCCAGCGTCGGTAAGGTCTGTATCACAAATTTGTCAATGAACTTACGTGCGGGCCGAAGACCCCCATCGATGTAAATTGCGCCGATCAACGCTTCAACAACGTCGGCATACATTTTGACGCCACGGTTTTCAACGTTGTACATACCTTTCCCAATAAACAACTGTTCATCCAAACCGAGATTAAGCGCGACGGACTGCAAATGTACGTTGTTAACACTCATGATCTTCAACTGCGTCAACGTACCTTCATCGATATCGGAGTACTGCCGGTAGAGGTACTCTGAAACGATCAATTCAAGAACCGAATCACCAAGGAACTCAAGCCGCTCGTTGTTGACACGGTCCACACTCGCATGCGTCAACGCTTCGTCTAGACGAGTGAGGTCTTTGAAGCGATACCCAATGCGAGTTTGAAGACGCCAATGTCGAAACATCCCGAATATCGCGTCGTAGAGATTGAGCTTCATCGATCTACGCTCAAAGCAGCAAGAAAGGCTTCTTGCGGAATATCCACCTTCCCCACCTGCTTCATACGTTTCTTACCTTCTTTTTGCTTCTCGAGGAGCTTTTTCTTCCTCGTCACGTCGCCGCCGTAGCACTTCGCGGTAACGTTTTTACGGTACGCTTTGACGGTCGTACGAGCGATTACTTGTCGCCCGATCGCAGCCTGAATCGCAACGTCAAACATTTGTCTTGGGATCAGCGCCTTCATTGATGAAGCCATGTCGCGACCCCGAGCATTCGCGCGTTCACGATGTACGATCATCGCTAGGCTGTCGATTTTTGTTCCGTTGATCAAGATATCGACTTTGACTAATGGTGCCGTTTCAAAGCGATCAAACGAGTAATCAAGCGAGGCATAGCCTCGACTGACCGATTTGAGCTTGTCAAAGAAGTCAAGCACGACCTCACTCATAGGTATATCGAATCGCAGCGACACTTGTCCACCGGTAAAGAGCATGCTTTTCTGGACGCCTCGTCGACCAATACAAAGCTCGATGACATTTCCGAGATAGTCGGGTGGCACCAGTATGTTGACCTCGGCGATAGGTTCGCGGATCTCCACGATACGACCGGAATCATCGAGTTGGGACGGGTTGTCGATCCTGCGGGTTTCGCCGTCGCGGTCGACTACTTCGTAGACCACCGACGGTGCGGATGTGATGAGGTCAAGGTCGTATTCACGCTCTAACCGTTCCTGCACGATCTCCATATGGAGCATCCCGAGAAAACCACAGCGAAAACCGAAACCTAATGCATCCGATGTTTCAACCTCAAAGTGCAACGATGCGTCATTCAAGCAGAGTTTCTCTAACGCGATTCGCATCGCTTCAAAGTCGTCGGAGTTAGACGGATACAACCCTGCAAAAATCTGTGGCGTCGCCTTCGCGAATCCTGGTAGCGCGGGTGTTTCGCTATTAGTAAAAACCAGCGTATCTCCGACGGGTGCGCCGTGAATTTCCTTGATACCTGCGACGACGTAACCGACTTCTCCACTTCGCAGCACGTCTACTTTTTCTCGACGGGGCGTGAAGACGCCAACTTCGTCAATCGTGTGAGTTTGTCCGACTGAATAAGCAACGATGCGGTCGCCTTTACGAAACTCACCAGCAAAGACGCGTACGAGCGAGACCACGCCGAGGTAGTTGTCAAACCAAGAGTCAACAATAAGTGCTTGCGCACCTTCGACATCGGAAAGTTGTGGCGCAGGAATTCGTTCAACGAGCTGTTCAAGCAGTTCATCGATGCCGTCACCCGTCTTTGCGCTAATCCGCACCACGTCGTCCGTCGAAAGTCCGATGATCTCTTCAACTTCGGTCGCTACGCGCTCGGGTTCCGCCATTGGCAAATCCATCTTATTGAGCACCGGGAGTACTTCGACCTCAAGGTCAATCGCGCTGTAGCATGTCGCAACGGATTGGGCTTCAACGCCTTGGGCAGCGTCCACCACCAATAAAGCGCCGTCACATGCCGTCAGTGAACGTGACACCTCGTAACTGAAGTCCACATGCCCAGGCGTGTCGATGAGATTGAGTTGGTAGGTCTCGCCGTTCCCCGCTTCGTAACTCAGTCGTACGCTTTGCGACTTAATCGTGATCCCACGTTCACGTTCGAGATCCATCGAATCGAGAACCTGCTCCGCCATCTCACGTTCTTGGAGGCCGCCACATTTTTGAATCAAGCGGTCCGCAAGCGTAGATTTCCCGTGATCAATATGGGCAATGATCGAGAAATTACGGATATGAGTTATGGAGCTGCCCATGGCAGAACGATTACGGGTTGACGTAGCGTTGTTTGAGGTGGGATAAATAAGACGTGGCGGATAGTTTTTCTCCCGTCACGGTACGAATCAACGACTGACCTTCTAACAGGCTTCCTTTAGAGTGAATATTCTCTGCTAACCAAGCGGAAATTGCGCTAAAGTCGCCTTGTCGGACGTTTTCTGACTGATCGCCAATTTTACGAACACACGCTTGATAGAGCTGCGCCGCAAAAATCGCACCGAGAAGATAGCACGGAAAGTACCCAAACAATCCCGCGTACCAGTGAATGTCTTGCATACAACCATTCTGGTAATCGTCACGGGTGTCGATACCTAGTAGATCCATCATGCCTTCATTCCATGCATCGGGAAGATCCTTAATCTCAAGCTCGCCATTGCACAACTGCTTTTCAATTCCGTAGCGTAAGAAGATATGGAACGGGTAAGTCATTTCATCCGAGTAGACACGAATCAAATCGCGCTTCACGTGACGAACGTTTCGCTTGAAGTTCTCAAGCGACCATGATTCCTCCGATCCTACGCGACGCAGAAGCAATCTAATCATTGGATGGATGTACTCCAGGAACGCATCGCTTCGACAGACCTGCATTTCCATGAATAGCGACTGGCTCTCATGCACCGCCATGCCCGTCGGTTCGCCGACGAACTGCATGACCCAATCAGCAGGTTGGTTCTGGGTGTAACGAGCGTGCCCCGTTTCATGAAATACCGCAAACAGCGAGTGCGTAAAGTCGTTCGCACTCAATCGCGTGGTTAAGCGTGCGTCATTCGCAGTCCCACATGAGAACGGATGGGCGCTTTGATCCAATCGACCTCGATCGAAATCGAACCCCAGTTCTCGCATTGAAAATTCCGCGAGCTTGAGCTGATCCTTATCCGAAAACGACTCGTCAATCGGAATCGGCGAGACCTGACTAGACTCAACGACTGGGACTTCGCGTAACAAAAACGTCTTAATTTCATCGAATACAGGATCGATATCAGACTGTCGACTCCCGGTCTCATATTGATTCATCAAGGCGTCGTATGGTGTGAGCTGAAACGCTTCGGCTAGACACTGGCTGGTTTCAATCGAGACGTTGATCGCTGCTTCGAGATATGGCAGCGTATTCGCCCAATCATTGCGTGGTCGATTGCGCTCCCACGCGGTCTGGCACTCTGAATGGACTCGCTTGGACTCTTTCAGCAAGTCCTCAGGAACCGCGATCGCTTGTTTCCGCGCGTGTTCGGCTACACGCACATTTGCCGCTTCCATAACGGATAGCTCACCTTCGACGGCGGATTCAAGCAAGTCGCCAAATGCCTCGTCCGCGATCAACCTTTGTCGCAACGCCGCTGTCGTCGCGACCATTTCCGCTCGATTGGGTGCGCTTGCCGGTTTCATATTCGTAGATTCGTCCCAATTGGACAAATCCATCATGTGGTCGAGCGCTTTGATTTCGGCGATTTTGCCTTCAAGTTCAGCGTAAGCCTGATTCACTTTGTGTCCGTGAAATCCAATGTCAATCGTCAAGCTTAAGACCACGAGCGCCAATCAAGTCGGACTTCAGGTGACGAACGTTTCGCTTGAAGTTCTCAAGCGACCATGATTCCTTAGATCCGTAGGTTTGACGACGAAGACATTTACATTGTCGAAAACGGTCGGCCATTTGAATCAAAAGTCAACACTCACGGGGATTGACGAAAGGGACTGCATCGTAACCGTTCAGTTATGTAAATTGACTAAAGGTCGGCTCGAAGGTAAACATGTAAACAACTCCTACCGTTAGGTCAATCGATCGGTTTGCCCTTTCGATCGTATGCTACAAATTCAAATCGTGGTATACCGTCGTCGACATGGCAATATGAAGCGATACCCTATTTAGGCAAGTCCCCGTGTATTCGAGATCTAGCCGTGCTGGCGTTATTCCGCTTCGTTACGTCTTAATGAAACTATAGGCTCTTATATATTTCTGTGTGTTTTTCACACTGGTTACACGGTTCCGTGTCGATCAGGACCCATGTCCTGATTCTGTCTGCCGGTTGCCGACACTGCGGGAAAAGAGCCACCCGCATCAAAGAGCGCAAGCCCCTTGAGCAACACATTCCTGGATGCATTCACGTCGCGGTCATCACGATACCCGCAATGCGTGCATTGGTACCATCGATCGTTCAACGTCAACGCCTTGTCCGGTAATCCACCACAATTCGAGCATCGTTGCGTGGTGTTTTTCGGATCGACGCGCACCAACTGACCACCGGCGCTTGCAACCTTGTAGTCGAGTTGGGAGATGAACGTCCCCCAGTTCTGGTCGAGGATCGAGCGGTTCAAGCCAGCCTTCTGCTTGACCTGGTGTCCTGGCGATTCTGCCGTCCCAGCCGCTGAAGCCGTCATGGCCTGGATATCAAGGTCTTCCACTGCGATCCATTTACCATGATGCTTCACGATCTCACTCGTGAGGCGGTGCAGGTCGTTGTGACGACGGACACGTGCCCGATAACACGCTCGTGCTAACGACTGTCGTCGTTTCTTGCGACCGTTCGAACCGGCTTCGCATCGACTCAGCGCACGTTGCAGGCGTCTAATCTCGGCGCGGTCAGGCGTATGGCGCGGGAAGATAGTCCCATCCGACAACGCGGCACGGAGGTGCACACCGACGTCGATTCCGATGGCTTGATTCAAGCCGAGACGCTGAGGCTTGTCGTCACAGACCAACTGGATGAAGACCCCCGTCGGTCGTTGCACCACCCGCACGACTTTCACCTTGTTTCGATCATCACACCGATGGTCCTGGCGCCACCGGAAGCGACCGATGCCCTTGAGCTTCACGTACCCGTACTTGCCATTGAAGGTGGGTTTCTTGTGCAAGGTCTCAAACGACTGTACCCCGCGCTTATACGACTTGAACCGCGGAAACCCGCGACCTTGCCGGAAGAGGCGCTTGAACGCCCGTTCGACCCGGACCAACGCCGAATCCTGACACCACCAGTCGAACTTCCGGAACCATTCGTCCTCACGGCGAAGGGTCGTCAGGGAACCACGCTGGTCGTACAGACCGATGCTTTCACCCGTTTTCTGATAACAGTCGATGCGTTCCTGCAGCGCGCCGTTGTAGAGAAGGCGTTGTTGCGTCAGGAACTCGGCAAGGTTCCGATGGGTGTGGGAGTTGAGCTTGGCTTTATAGGTGTACGTTCTCACGACCTAAGCTTAAGTAGAAACGCGCCTACGCGCATGACGAATTGTCGCGGAATCGACCAGGTATCGTCGAAAAATAGGCACGTCGAATCAATGACTTACGTCAGCTTTGGATCCACTGCGAGTTGAAAGCAACAATTAACGATATAAGAGCCAAACTATATTTCAGCTTCGATTAAGTACGGACCATCCGACGCCAGTGCGGCTTTAAGTGCGTCCGTGAACTCTTCGCTCGTCGTAGCTTTCTTCCCTGGAACCCCTTGTCCTTGAGCAATTGCTACCCAGTCTAGCGGCGGATCGTCTAAGTCAAATAGCGCTGCAGCTCGATCACCGATCTGATTTACACCCATGCGGAGGTATTCAACTTCAAGTATGTTGTACTGACGATTTGAAAATACGACAGACTTCAAGTTTAGGTTCTCCCGAGCAGCTGTCCACAAATATTGCAGCGTGTACATTGCACCGCCGTCTCCTAATAACGCGAATACTGTGCGTTCCGGGCAGGCAATCGCTGCTCCGACCGCTACTGGACCACCATCGCCGATCGATCCACCTGTCAGGTTTAACCAACTATGCCGGACGCAGCCTCGCATGACATCGTATGCCGCGCCACCCCCACCTGAATCCACGGAAACGATGCTCTCATGCGGTGCAAGTGCTGCTAAAGCTTGACCGATCGAACGTGCACCGAGACGTCCCTGAGGGCATTCCGGACGATCACCGTTCATCGGAACCATATCGTCTGCCCCGATTCCATCCGCGATCTGTATCAAAGCGTGCGCGACATCTTCATGTCGGTGCGCTAAATGGACGATCTCGCAACCGTCCGGAACGAGCGAACTAGGTTGGTCTCGATAAGCAAAGAAACTCACGGGTACGTCCCCGCCAGCAAGTATTAATTTCGAGTAACCAGCTAACGTCGCGAGTACGTGCTCGGGAAAGTACGGCAGACGATTGACTGAGGGAAGGTCCGGACCTGCTTCTACTCGCGCCGGAAAAGTGGGTGTAAACAACGAGCATTGTGTTTTAGCTGCGATACGACCCGCTGCACGAATGCCCTCTTCAGTAAGCGCATTACCATCGAGCAAAAGTACGGTCTTCGAATCAATTTGGCTTGCGACGGTATCGATCACATGGGGTTGCACATTTGCACGATCTGCGAATGGACGCGATTGCGTTCGTTCGATGCCTTCATCCCATGCGCAATCGGTTGGAACGATCAGAGTAGCTATGTTGCCGTTAGGATCTGGGTGATTTCCCATTGCCGCGTGCGTCGCGTCCGCAGCATCAAGTCCAACCCCATTTGATGTACGTGAGGATCGAATCCAACTAGACACCGGTTTAGCAACAGCTTCAACATCCGAAGTCAACGGTGCGTCGTATGCGGCATGGTGTATGGCGTGATCGCCGATGATGTTAATAAGCGGCGTTCCAGCCCGTCGACAGTTATGTAGGTTGGCGATTCCATTGCCTAGTCCCGCACCGAGATGGAGTAACGTCGTCGCCGGTAGCCCTTTCATACGGCCATACCCGTCGGCCGCACCACTGCATACACCCTCAAACAGACAGAGACTCGCATTGAATTCACTCACTCGATCGATCGCCTGCACGAGATGCATCTCAGACGTTCCCGGATTTGCAAAACACTGGGTAATCCCGTGATTTACTAATGTTCGGACAAGACTCTCAGCGCCGTTCATTCCTACCTCATTGCGATTTTGCGAGCCGAATTTTCTATATGGTTTGTACGAGAAGCTCGGCGTTGCGTGATCCTGAGTATGCGAAAATCCGAACTCCAGAAATGACTTGAGCCCTTCAATGACTCTTAACTTCGCATTCAGTCGAATCCAAACGGATGGAGCCAGCTTTCGGCCTATATACGACGCAATCGTCGGTCCCGAACGAAGTAAATTAGGCGAAGCTGGAACGTGGGGCGCTTTCTTTGGGTTATTCGGTCTCGCCTCAAACGAACTGATCCTCGTCACCACCGGTGACGTCGCGAACATGGACGACCGACTCAGTTCGATTGACGCAGTGCGAGGTAGTGAGACACTCTATCTCGAACCAACAGTTAGACCCGACAGTTATGAGGCACGTGTGCGCCCAGGTTTGTATGTGTTTCGATTCTTTGATGTTCGAAATAAAGACGTCGACCAAATCGCACAACTATCCAAAACGGCATGGGAGACATTTGAAACGTCAGATCAATATCAAGCAATTCCGCAGGCGTTGTTCTGTGAGCAAGACCGCACGCAAGAATTTGGCAAAATGCTGCTATGTACTTGGTACGACGGATTGAATTCATGGCAACTCTCACGGACCCCGGCACCAGAAGCGTCAGCTAATTTCCGTGCTCGCGGAGAGCTCACCTTACGCGCGAAACCCTACGCAACTCGACTAATTACAGATTAGCTGTGCCTTGATTTCGATCGTGTCGCTGAAAAGCACAAATATGTTCGGCTAAATCCGCAGCCTTAGTGATTTCAGGTTGCCAATGCGCAGGAAAATAACGCGCAAAATCGCTACGTGTAAAGCGCGGGTCAACTAGGACAACAATACCTCGATCATCCTCGCCTCGAACCACACGACCGGCTGCTTGCACCACCCGAGTCATCGCTGGTCGGCGATACGCGATTTCGTACCCATGGTCGGACAGAGCAGCAATGCGGTCACGCTCCATTGAACGTGGTGGTATACCAGGACTCACAACGATTACACCTTCAAGCGACGCCTGCTCGATGTCAATCGATTCTGTGAATACGCCTCCCATAACCACGAATCCAAGTTTATTGTCATCAAACGCCAGCCGATTCAGAAAATCGTCACGCTCTTCGAGACTCATGCGAGGTCGTTGAACAAGCGATGTTTCAGCGACGGAGACGTGGTCAAGTACTAAGTCCATGTAGGCAAACGACGGAAACGCAACGAGCCAATTGCCGGTCGAGACGCTTCCAATACTCTCAATCAAGCGCGCTAGTTCAGGCGCTGTACGTGTACGCTCATCGTAGTAAGTTGAGAGATCCGAAACGACGTAAACGCTCAATCGAGTGACGTCTGGCGCCAAGGACGCGTTCTTTATCGGTCCTTCGAGACCATGTTCTTCATTAAAAAGTTCGCCCGGTGAAAGGGTTCCTGAGAACCGAATGGATCCATGAAAATCGTCTAAGACGCGCTGGATCCAAGCATCCGGTAACAAACAGCGGAACTGAATGTGGCGTTCGTTTCGAGTCCGACTGAGCAACCATACAAACTTTTGAGGGTCGTCCTCGCCGATCTTCGCAATAGTTCGAAAACGCAAGAACGCGTATAGACAAGCGTCGAGCGCATCGAGATCCGTCGTGTTTCGAAGACGCAGATCGTCGGACTCAAACAACCGATCAACTGCGTCGATTAGACCGTGATCGATTTCGTCAAGAACCGCTTCCCCAATTGAAGGAAGAGTGTTCTCGAGGAAATCACCAAGTAGCTGTTGAATCCTGTTGAAATGACCTTCTAACGATGAGTTCTCGGTTTCGGTCACTGCGGATTCGATCAAGTCAAGATCAAATTCACAGCTCAACATGTCACGAACGCGCTCGGTTAATCGGTGAGCTTCGTCGACCAGCAACGCTACTCGATCAAACATTCGAGAGCGTAGCCGCTTGAGCTGTACCAATGGATCGAACACGTAGTTGTAGTCGCAAATTACGATGTCAGACCACTCCGCTACATCGAGTGACAATTCAAATGGACAAACTCTTTGCGATTTGGCAATAGCGTTTATCGCCGAGCGATCGGCGATACCTCTTTGCAATAGTTGCCTGACCGCTGCTCGCACACGGTCAAAGTGACCCTTTGCGTAATCGCATTCTTCAGGTCGACAGGCAGCACCAGGCGTCAAACACACACGTTCTTTCGCGGACACCGTTACTTGGACGAGCTTGTCGTTTTGCTCACGAAGAGACGAGAAGGCGTCCATTGCTGCTTGTTGACCCGTCGTACGCGCGGTGCTATATATCACCCGATCTAGCTCACGCTCGCCCATCGCTTTAACTGATGGGAACGCAGTCGCCATTGTCTTCCCAGTACCAGTTGGTGCTTCCATCAGAAGATTCGTCTCGTCGCGCAAACTCACGAAACCGTGCCTCGCAAGCTGAAGCTGATTCTGGTTGTAGGTCGAGAATGGAAACGATTGGGACGCCGCATTCTCATTTCGCGCTGCAACACGCACCAACACGTCGTTCACCCAGTCACAATAGTCTCTCGCTGTCGTTTCAAAATACTCATCGAGGTCAGAAGCGTTTTCAGATCGTTCGAAGGATCGCGTCTCACCCGAGTCGGGATGAATGTACGTTAGGCGGGTAACGATCGATTCCGTTTGCCTTCGTGCTTCCATCATCGCCGCATATAGACGTACCTGAGCCTCGTGAACTGTCTTATCGCAGGAAGGTATTCCGTTAGGATCCTTCCGCGTCGTTTTTATCTCCTCAACGAGAAGCCGAGAACCGTGGAGCTCGTCTTCGATCGCAACACCATCGGCTCGCCCAGTGACATGCAGTGTGACAGATTCGTGCTGGAACTCGCGTTTGACCCGGACCTCTACCTCATATTTCGCATGAGACTGCTTGATTTTTGCCTGATACTTGCTTTGCGCATCGATCCCTTCTCGAGCACTCGTAGGATCCTCAGATCGGTCATCTATGTCACCACGTCGATGGACAAACGTTGCCAGCTCAGTTACGCCGATCGAGATTTCCACTGGTTAGCTGAATTTCCAAACGTAAACGTTGAAGTTTGCCTGAATCAGTCGCTCTATCCATAGACGTTGGTTAGGACGCAGTTTATCACCAGGACCTTTTATCTCTATAAAAGCGATCTGGCCGTTTTCGTCAATTACCGTTAGGTCTGGAAATCCGGCGCGGAACTGTCGAAGGTCTTCAGTCACAATTCTCAAAATAGCTTCTAATTTTTCCGTCGTCATGGCTTCAAGAATTGTGGAGAGCAAATGGGGCGTGAGAATCGACCATGCGACAAGGTGATTACTAATACCGCGTTTATCCTGTGCCGTAGAAAGAATCCGATCTTTGAGTTCACTCGAATGGATGAGCGGATCAACACAACAGTCGCGGCGAACATCGAAAAACTCAGGCCAATACAGGTCTAAAGGCGTTGCTTGAAACGGGTTTACGAAGGCGCCACGCACCGAGGCGTACAGCCATTGCCAATATGCCAATGCGAACAGGCCATTGGGTAGCAGGTTCTCTAGGTGCCAAGCCTGACACCCTTCGGTAATCAATCGATGAACCGCGTATGACTCGATTCTTTGGCTATCCCCGACGGGCGCAGAATCCCTTCGAACTCTAATTTCAGATTGCGAAGACTTCGACTTCCCAAAACGAAGTGCGAATGAGAGTTCTTCGTATGATCGTGGTGCCTCCAGTATTTCTTGCCGAACGCGTTCTACTTCGTCGGTACTGTCTTCTTTTTTCTGAATGCGCATCGTTCGTTCACGCGACGGATGTGCGGTCGAGCTTCGATAACACATCAATGCCATTTCGTGTTTTCGTGACCGTTCCAAGTTTCGACCGAGTGCATTCAAGATTCGACTACGCCGCAGTTCTAATACCTGGTCTTTCTCCCGACACTCGATTGCGGTATAGATCGCCTTAGCGTCCTGTTCAGAGACGGTTTTTCCAAGCGTCTCGACGCGTTCCGAGAGCTCATTGAGTTCGAGGTAACGATCAACCGCTCTTCTATTCTCGAAGAACCGAAACGCAGGGTCCATTTCGTAAGCCTCGAACCGCGTCACACCTAGATCTCGAATAACAAATTCGTCGATCTTTTGTGTCGAATTGCCAAAAAATAGCAGGCAAAAAAGCTTGAACTGTTCAGTCGCAGTCACTTGCAGCCACGGGTACTGCGCAACGACGCGACTGCGTATCACTGCATCGTCGAACAACGACTGGATGCCCTCGATCAATTCGAATTTTCTTCCTCCTAATTCCTGATGTACGAATAAGGTCTTTAACTCTGCGATTGTCAATAACCCGAGAATCTCTGTACATTCCCCGTCCACGTCGGTGGAAATCAAACGTTCATCACGTAACTCAGTAAGAGCTGTAGAGATGTTGTCGACGTCCGAATACGACAACGAGTCTATGCGGATATAGCTTTTGGTTCGTGTCAGAAGTCGTGCAAGTAATCGAAGTCCCGATTCCGATAACGCTAATGCCGAAACAGCGAATTGCGATTCCTCGGCAGTCAAGAGATCGTCATACTGGTCACAAACCGTAGAGATGACGGCAGTTAGGTTCGCCGCGTAGTAGCCATCCGGTGGCGTCTGATTCAGGGCTAGTCGAGGCAAGATTCGTTCGTACGAGTCAGCAAATTTCGCAATCAGGATACCTCAGCACTAATTTATCTCACCGAGCTTCGAACTACTATCGACTCATGTGCCATAATGATTGCCACACAGTTGTGAACTTGAAAGAAACTTTAAGGTCAAAACTGTAAACGATGACGTTATAGCGTCAGCGTGGCGGGACCTGGTACAGAGGTTTCTGATTCAGTTGCTCGCTTACAAATTGGTGTTGGATGATTGAGGAAAACTATGTCCAAACTCTCAGTAAATCCTCTCGTTTTAGGAGTGGGTGCTTTTGTAGTAGCAACTGCCGGTTCCTCGGTTCTTGCCGCGGATTTAGACGCAGCGCTTGATTCGACCGCATTAGATGATTCTCTTCTCACGATTGCTGGCTCTGACGAGGGCGAAGGCGAATGCGGTGAGAAAGACGAAGAAGGCAAGTGTGGCGAAGGCCAATGTGGTGAAGACGACGGCGGCGAAGAAGAAGAGGAAGAAGCCTAATTTCGAATGAATTAGTTACGTGCACTAGGCTTGTAGCTAATACCCATCGAACATAGTCGAGCCGTGGGTGCGTGCATCCACGGCTTTTTTTTACACAGTTGAATCCGAATCCGAGAGCGTGATTCTTATCGTATTGGAGTGAGTAAAACCCAGCCAATCCTATAATTTTTAAACCGCGATGCGAGCACAAAACACATCACTTATTCGTTGATTCTCTTGGTCTACCGACCGTATGAACGCATCAAGAATACTGTGTCGAACTTCGCTAACCTTACCAGTCGGATGATCTGCGAACACACCCTGCGTAAAGTTCTGATCGCGTGTAGTGCGATAGTTTTTCTCACTTCGCTTTCGGCACAAGAGTCCCTCGAATCCGCTCAACGTGCGCCGAAACTCTTGGCGGCGATTGAAGACCAAACATTATTCCTAAATCCTCGATTACTCGACGCCGGCGGTCCGGTCGCATCCCGGCGTGTCTATCTACGCGACTTACACCTCTCCTTCGGAGATGTACCGAAACAGAGATTCTCTGCGTATCCCTACAACAAGTCGATCGCAGATGCTTGGATTGTTGAGAACTTTCTCATCGTATTAGCAAAGTCGACGGGCTCCGCTCAAGTTGCAGTAACCGCTAGCAATGGATTTGGATCCATGATCGACTGGTTTATCGTCCATGTCGAGGAGAGCTCAGACGAACACGCAATGAATCAGGCGGACGTCGCATTTCAGTCTGAATTTGTCACTGCGCCGATTGACCTCACGAGCGAAAACGCTTTCCAGTTACCCGAACTCTCGGCTCGACCTGCGAAATACCGCGTCGTACCTGACTTGCCAACTGGTCTGAGATACAACGATCGCACTAAGTCAATCCATGGTCGCCTTGAGGGTGCAATAGCCAATTCGACGTATTACTGGATCGGTGTTACCGACCACGGCGTAGCCATACAAAAGTTCTCATTTGAACTCATTTCAAAGAACGGTCGAGTGATGAACACAAGCCAATCGCTTCTGTCCTTTGATAGCTCTTTAACCCCAAGCGTCGGTGAAACTTCAGATACGGGCGATTCGCAATCAGCAAGTCCGAGTCGAACAATACCCGGACGAACAGTTGCGGCATCTCGACCGTTTCAACCACGAAGTGAGAGTGAGTATTCCATACATCAGACTCTCTTGCTTGGCGTGACCAGTGCTATGCACTCGCGATTTCGTGATCTGTCCATACGCCAAGGCAGTTCCCAATCGAGTGCATCTACCCTGTGGAACTATGCGAGCACCCGCTTTGCATCAGATTCATCGCGAACCGGATTTGAACCCTCAGGTATATACGTAGGTTTTGATACCCAGTTCGAGGAAAACCTTACGACCGGTGTGACCCTCGGTTTCGATAGTCAGGGTTTTAACAACACTTCATTGCGAAATTCGAGTCGCACGCGCAACTTCGCCTCAACCAACCTCTCTAGCGTCATGCCTTACGCACGCTGGCATGACGGAAGTGGTGCCGAAGTTTGGGGAACCCTCGGCGTGGCGCGCGATTTCTCGCAATATGAAGACGCACCAGTTCAGGGTGTAGATTTGAATGGTCGAAATCTCCTCATGGGAGCCGTGGGTTGGCGGCATCTGATCGGCTCTTCAGGGAATGTTCATCTGACTACCGTAGGCGACGCAGGTCTCACTATTCCGCTACGAGCGAGCATTGCTGACTCAGATGCCGAGTTGTTGGACTATATCAGTTCGAGAAGTCTCCGCGCTGGTCTAGAGATGTCGTTCACTGGTGAGCAAGTGCAGCCTTACGTTGGCTTAAGTGGCCGCGTGAATAGCAACGCTCTTACGCGTGATGCCACGTTAGAAGCACTAGGTGGCGTCCGCTACACCTCACTCAGCGGATTGACGTTCGAAGCCGAAGGTCGCGCGCTCTCAGCTCAAGATGCGTTTCAAGATTCCGAGCTGGTCTTCAGTGTGGCAGCACACCTTGACCCTGGTCTGCCAGGCGAAGGACTAGCCCTATCGGTTGCACCGACCTACGGTGTTAATCCTTCACGCCTATTGACGACGCCTGATCCGTCGATCGGTTTTGTAAGTTACGAAGATCAGGATTTACGCAATTCAGGCGAATATGTTTGGGCGATGAGCGGCTCTCTGAGCTATGGAATGCCCATCGGTGGCTCTGGTGTCATCACGCCGTTTGGGCAGATCGCAATCTCTACCCTGGACCAGACACGAATGGGCGTCCGAGTCGCACTCAATTCGAATCTCGACCGATTGTTCAATCTCGAGATCGCCTCAGTGCTTTCTCGATTCGATCAGCAGGCATTTGAGAAAGGTGTCGATATACAACTCCGACTTGTATTCTGAGAGAGTTAGCCCGACTTCTCCGTCGGATTAAGTAGCTCACGTTATTACCCGCGTGTCCCAGCTTGCGCGTTACTGTCTTGTGACGATCACCGATCAAAAAGCGCTTGATGCCGTGCATGAGTCCGGTTCAAGCAACGGGTCATTTCGGGACCGTCATCCCTGGCTGGTCGCACAGGAGCTACTTCAACTGGCCAATTCGAAGAGGGAGCTCGTCCCCCTTGTGTTCGTTGTCGATTCTGAACTAAAGCTAAAAGACTGGGCGATCGTTCGTGAGATTGATGTCGTCACGTATTCTGGTCAAGCGTACGAAACACAATGTTCGTTCGAACAATTACGCCCAGTGAACCCGATCTTCGAAGAGCTCGACAGCTTGATCTTGCTGCCGTCAACCGAGCAAGTTCACCGAGAAAAACTTGAACCAATTCGTAAATACCGACAGCACCTTGACGAGCTCCACTTATTCCCTTACGCGATTTGTGAAACCCCCGCATTCACATACACAGACTTGGATACCGTTCAATCTCGGTAATTCACCTAGTAACCTGAGGCTTCCCGGTTTGCCTCGGTGACTTCCTTCGCTTGTGCCAATTGCGAACTTGCCGAACCCGCTAAGAATGCGCTATCGGTACCTAGCGTCACAAGATTGAATCCTTGTTCAAGGTATCTCTTCGTCGCGTCAAGACTACCAGTATGAATTCCTGCAGCGATGCCGTGTTTATCACAGGTCTCACGAATCAGTTCAACCGTATCAATGTGCTTTTGGTCCTGACTTCCGGTTGTCGGGCTCAACCCCAATGCATAACCTAAATCGGATGGACCGATATAGATTCCATCAAGACCGGGGGTCGAAGCGATTTCGTCTAAATTCGCTATACCGTCTGCTGTTTCTACCATCGCGATGCACGCGATTTGGTCGTTTGCTTCGTGAGTGTAGCCACGACCGCCGTACATCGCCGCGCGAATCGGACCGAAGGAACGATGTCCAACAGGTGGATATCTACACGAATCAACGGCCAACGCTGCTTCCTCACGGTTGTTGACCATCGGCACAATCACACCATAGGCGCCTGCATCCAGCGCTTTCATGATTTCGTATGGTTCATTCCACGGCACCCTCACGAAAGGCACAGAATCGTAATTCGAGATTGCGGGCAGCATGTACTTGAGATCGTCGTAGCTCAGCATGCCGTGCTGAAGGTCGACGCAGAGATAGTCAAACCCCAGATTTGACATCGTTTCTGCAGTATAGGCATTACCAATGCTGAGCCAGCCGCCGACCGACTGTCCGCCTTTTCGCCATGATGTAAGTGCTGTGTTCTCTCGCATGATCGTACCCGCTCCAGATAAAACGCACCACAATTGCGATATACATGGTGCCTAAAAATGGTTGCGCGGCGATTTTAGCCACGCTTCCAATATCATTCCTCGCTTCGCAAATCAGCAAACCCCGTATGAAGATGTTCGCGCGTTCCAAGGGAAGCATCTAAGTCATGACGACAAATGCATCACTCAAACGCGCAATAGCTGAGGTTACCGCTCCTGGTAGGCCATTCGAAACCGAGACGGTTCGAATGAACGGCGTCGACTTCATTGGGTTTGTAAACGCGCCAAGCAATCTTCGTGAGCTCTACCGATCTGGATTGAGACACGAAGTCGACTTCTATGTCTACGAAGACGAGCGCTACTCGTTTGACGACGCCTGGAAAATCTCAGCGCAAGTTGCAAATAAGCTAATCGCGAGAGGCGTTGAGCCTGGCGATCGGGTCGGAGTATCTCTAAGAAACTACCCCGAATGGATATTTGCGTTCATGGGAATAACCTCGATGGGCGGAATTGCTGTTGCCATGAACGCCTGGTGGTCCGCTGAAGAAATGGAATACGGCATTGAGGACAGCGGATTAAAGCTGCTATTTGTCGATCAGGAACGGCTTGAGCGTGTTGGCACTTTAGCGAGCAAACTAGGTATAGAGCTCGTCACCGTACGATGCCAAGACGAATCCTTCTCAACTTGGGAAGCCTTCATCTCTGGTAGTAGCGATGTGATGCCTGAAAGTGAGATTACACCCGAAGACAACGCAACATTGCTCTATACATCGGGTTCGACCGCACACCCCAAAGGCGTCTTGTCCACACACCGTTCCATATGTAACGCACTACTCGGTTGGGAAGCTGCCGGTGCTGTTGGATATCAATTAACAGTTAATGAGAATCCGGCGCTCGCGCAACAAGCCGCTTCAAGTGCCGCTCCCAGCCCTGCATTTACGCCATCTACGATCTTGTCGGTCCCGTTATTTCATGTAACAGGATTGGTCGTTCAGTTCCTCTCATCCTTTCGCCACGGTCGTAAATTGGTTGGGATGTACAAGTGGGATGTTGAACGAGCTTTACAAATCATCGAGGCAGAGCGCATCACATCGTTCAACGGCGTCCCCACGATGTCATACGAGCTCGTAAAGTCTGCATCGCTTGGTAAATACGATGTCAGCAGCCTCCAAAGTGCTGGTGGCGGAGGCGCGGCGATGGCTCCAGAACAAGCTAAAGAAATTGACAAAAAGATCGCGAAGGGTGCATCGGGTACGGGTTGGGGTATGACCGAGACCCAGGGTCTCGCAACAAGCATCGGAGGACCTGCGTTTGCGCTTCGGCCGCGAAGCTGTGGACGCGCACTCCCCCCGCTTGTGAAGGTGAAGGCAGTCGACGAGGCAGGGAACGAACTAGCTCCATTCGAAACGGGGGAACTCTGTATCTGGGGGATTCAGAATTTCAGCGGTTATTGGAACAATCCCGATGCGACCCGTGAGACATTGGTTGATGGTTGGGTACATACCGGCGACGTCGGCCACCTTGACGATGAAGGCTATGTTTTCATCACCGACCGAATGAAGGATATTGTCATTCGCGGTGGCGAGAACATTGGTTGTCAAGAAGTCGAAGCCGCACTTTACGAGCATCCTCATGTGGCAGAAGCCAGTGTATTCGGGATTCCGGACGAACGACTCGGAGAAACGGTTGCCGCAGTCGTCTGTCTTGAACCGAACACCGACCTCGGCGAAGATGAGCTAAGAGACTTCGCGAACGAACGATTGGCTCAATTCAAAGTCCCGTCCCGTATTTGGATCGGACATGAACGATTACCTCGTACCGCCTCCGAAAAAATCTTCAAGCGTCAGATACGCGATGAAACTCTCAAGAAACTTAATTTGGAAAACTAACTTATGAGTGATAAGAAAAAGGTTGCGATGCAGTTACCGCGCATCGCCGAAGTTACCAACCTCGACGAGAAATACTCGCTTGAATTAGAAGCTCTACGCCCTGTCGCAGACATCGTAGAGGTGGCGTCACCTACGGCTCTGGATTTCGCTGAAGGCGCGAAGGAGTGCGATGCGATTATCACATCATGGGGTATTCGGATCAGCAAGGAAGTTATCGAGAAATTAGAAAACGTCACAGTTATTGGTCTCGGTAGCGTTGGTGTCGACATGGTTGACGTAGACGCCGCGACGGATGCCGGGATAGTGGTGACGAACACACCCGACGTGTTCATCGAGGAAGTTGCGGATCACGCAATGGCTTTACTTCTGAACGCGATTCGCCGCACGAAGGAAATGAACATATTCGCTGCGGAGAACGAATGGCATAAAGGACGTCCGCTTCTAAACCATGTGCCTCGTTTGTTAGGTCGGACGCTCGGGCTTGTCTCGTTCGGCAACGTAGCGCGCTGCACCGCGAAACGAGCTCAAGCTTTTGGGTTGCACGTCATAGCGTACGACCCATACGTCAGTGAATTGACGATGAGCGAATTTGGGGTCGAGCCAGTCTCGTGGGGCGAGTTACTTGAGCGTTCGGACTATATCAGTATTCATTCGCCACACAACGAGGAAACAGAACACTCCGTTAATGTGGATGCGTTCGCTCAAATGAAGGACGGCGTAGTTCTCGTGAATACGGCGCGTGGTCCGATCGTGAAAGAAGTAGATTTGATCGACGCAATAAACAGTGGAAAAGTACAAGCAGCAGGACTTGATGTACTAGAACAGGAACCACCGGATCCGCAAAACCCACTGCTCAACATGCCACAAGTTACGGTCACGCCACACGTTGCGTCCGCGAGTACACGTATGCGTCCAACAGCACGTCGACGCGTTGGGCATGAGGTCGCACTAGTGTTACGGGGTAAGTGGCCGATGAGCTGTGTCAATCCGACGGTCTTGCCAAAGACGCCGCTTGAGCGCTGGCAACCTGTCCCGATGCTTCGCGGCCCGAATCGCTAAGCCGCTCTCAACAATCGCCTAAAAACAGCTTCAGCCAGACACTGGATCGAAATCAAGTTTCGATGACGAACGTTGTAAGCCAGTGACCTTCGATTCGATGGAAGTAACCGCGCGCGTTCTCCAACAAGCGTGATGCTTTCAGATCTTTTTGGGTATGCGCCGTGAACGAAAGCGCACTCTCATCGATTTTCAGCGTCACATCGCGAAAACCAAGAAACTCACCGGTAATTGGATTCGTCGCTTTGTAGATCGCTTCCTTCGCTGAAAACAACGCCGTGCGCCATTCAGGAAGCTGCAGTGAGTCTATCCACTCGCGCTCTTCTTCGTCAAGTACCCGATTCGCAACACGTTCATCTACTGCACTGATGACTTCAACATCAACACCGATCCCTTGGTAGCGCATCGCACTCGCGACAGCGCTTACTGCGAGGTGATCAGTGTGGGAGATACTTCCTACAACAAACTCCGGCCATACTGGTCTTCGCTCGTTGCGGAGAATTGGTTTAAGACTGATGCCAAGATGCGTTAGTGCGGCTTTAGCGAGTCGTCTTCCCGTTGCAAAGGAGTTTCGCCTGGAGGGATTCGCATCACGAATCAGATCATGCTCTTCCGGCGTTAAGTCGCCGATATGGTCGCCGACGCGACCAAGCACCATGTACATTCCAGGTACTTCGGCAGGGTCGGTGTGAATTTCCGGGATCCCATCCAAACAGAACAGATTCATTTTCGCGCTCGTGTTATTTCCCGGATGGTGCCCAGAGAGGGATTTGAACCCTCACGCCACGAAGGCACTGGCTTCTAAGGCCAGCTTGTCTACCAATTCCAACATCTGGGCAGAGTTTCAGGTGGCTCAAGTCCACCTCGTCGAACTCAAATTATCGGCAGTGGCGTCGTTCTCGAGTTGATTCGTGAGAAGAGGATTTACGCAATGGACTTGGTTCTTGATCAAATCTACTATCTCCGTTAGTCGAAATAAGTG
This sequence comes from Candidatus Azotimanducaceae bacterium, assembly GCA_965220235.1. Taxonomy (GTDB): domain Bacteria; phylum Pseudomonadota; class Gammaproteobacteria; order Pseudomonadales; family Azotimanducaceae; genus Bin55. The sequence goes on from OZ244815.1 coordinate 2,883,979, forward strand.
CTTCTAACAAAGGTCGTTTAAATAGGCGACCAATAGCGACTCATATATTTAGCGACGCAAATCAACGGTACGAATCACAGTGGAAAAAAGACTTTCAGGAAAGGTTGCATGGGTTACAGGCTCATCTAGAGGGATTGGACGCGTGGTCGCCACACATTTAGCTGACCTAGGCGCGAGCGTCGCAGTACACGGTACAACGCCAACATCTACTCAAGCATTCAACGAAGCCACATCGCTCGATGCGGTTGCGACGGAGATTGCGGAACAAACGGATGCAAACGTCATCGCTGTTCACGGAGACCTTACGAATCCTGATACAGTAACCGAGAACTACGCGACGATCAAAGAACAACTGGGTCCCGTTGACATTCTCATTAACAATGCTGGTGGAGACATCGGCTCTACTGGAACATCGGGTCCTAACGCGGGTAAACCTCTAGTCAATGACGCGATCGAAGTGTCCCTCGAAGATGTAAGGACCATCCTCGATCGTAATCTCACGACGTGCATTCTCGTATGCAAAGCAGCCGTCCCGTCGATGATGGAACGAAATTCAGGTTGGATTGTCACGATCGGGAGTATTGCCGGTTTGTCGGGTCATCGATCGGAGGTCGTGTACGGAACTGCAAAAGCCGCTGTGCACGAATACACGCGCTGTTTAGCCGCACAGATGCGTCCTTACGGCGTGTACGCAAATGTGATCGCTCCAGGCGAGATCATTACCCCTCGATTCGTGGCGAGTCGGCCGACAAATGATGACCGTAAAGTTGAGGTCGGACCTTTGACTCGATACGGCTGGCCTATGGAAGTAGCAAAGACTGTCGAATTCTTCGTGACATCGGATTCGAGCTATGTATCGGGTCAGGTGCTCCGGGTGGACGGAGGCGCACAGATCTTTCCAAGTTAATCTGCCAACTTGCAGTATTTCGACGCGTAATCCCGGACGGAACGGATCCATTCTCGATCACTCGAGGCTGTTTCCAGGTAATCAAGAACATCATGAAGATCGGAAACAGCATGCATACTGATGTGCAGTTTCGCCGCTAGTGCTTCCGCTGCAGTTTGGCGTTCGTTCACATATTCGAGACGATCAATTCCTAACACCATGCCGCATAGGATTCCACCTTCGTTTCGAATCATCTCTGCCGCTTCGATTTTGGTACCACCGTCTACCACGACGTCGTCAACCAATACCACGCGTTTTTCGTCCATCGCTTCCCCGATTAGCCAACCACCTTCAGCGTAAGCCTTCGACTCTTTGCGATTGAACGCGACTCCCACTTCTACGCCTTCTGCCGCTAGAGCGATCGCTGTTGCAACAGCAAAAGGAATCCCTTTATAGGCTGGTCCGTACAGGATTTCAGGTTGTAGGTCATGATCTAAGATGCAATGCGCGTATGCCCGACCAAGTTCGGTCAAACCTCGCCCTGACGAAACATTGCCTAGATTGAAAAAGTAAGGACTTTTCTTTCCTGATCTCAGTGTGAAGTCCCCGAATTGAAGTACGTCTTCTGCCTTCATAAGGTGTATGAACTGCTTTGCGTTAACCATTTCGAATCTAGTGTTTTTCACGTACTGAACGATCGCTAAAGCTACTTCATCGCCTCTTCGCATTTCTCTAACCATGAGATTTGATCGTCGGTACCAACCAACGAACATGAGAAATCGCATGTCATTAAAACGGCACGAGCACTTGTTAGATCGCGACGGTCTTATCCTTCGATTGGATTGCTAAACCTAAAATTCAGATATGCTGACCGAGACACCAAGTTCGCATATCTATTTTTCACAGCGATTGCGCTTGCACTACGTCGACTGGGGAAACGAAGATGCACCGCCATTGCTACTTATTCACGGCGGTCGCGACCATTGCCGTAACTGGGATTGGGTGGCATCCGAATTAAGGAACGACTATCACGTAATAGCACCTGATTTGCGCGGACACGGTGACTCTCAATGGATGGTCGGTGGTGGATATCTTCATATCGACTATGTGTACGACATCGCGCAGCTCGTACAACAGAAACACATGTCGCCTGTCACAGTGATGGGTCATTCACTTGGCGGCTCGATTTCACTCATCTACGCGGGTCTTTACCCAGAAACCGTGGAGAGACTAATTTCGATCGAGGGCATGGGAGCACCGCCGAGATGGTCACACTCGGGAAGCCCGTCGAAAGTCGAATCACGTCTCCAGAATTGGGTGAATAACCTCCGTCATCTTTCCGGCCGAATACCAAGAAAGTACACCTCTTTGGAAGACGCGTTTCATCGAATGCAGACCGAGAATCCTCATCTGACCGAAGAGCAAGCACGACACTTAACCGTACACGGTAGCAATCAGAACGAAGATGGGACCTATAGCTGGAAATTCGACAATTACGTTAGAACGTTTGCGCCAATCGGGTTGTCGGACGACGAGATTCAGTCTTTGTATGCCCGGATTAACTGCCCCACGCTTCTTGTTTACGGTAAAGAATCGTGGGCGAGCGATCCGATGAAGGACGGGCGCGCTGCAGTGTTCAAAAACGTCCATGTTGCCGGAATTGACGCTGCCGGACATTGGAGCCACCATGACCAGTTCAATGTGTTCATGGGTATCGTTCGCGATTTTCTAGAGGCGTGAAAGCAGCAGACCGTCTTTTTGATTCCCCTTGGCGCGGCGTGATTTACGCTGCTGGGGGTTCGCTGCTCCTTTCAGACTTAGCGACTCAGCCAGGGGCTTCCAGTACTCTCTTGGCAGCGAACGTGCCGTACCACAATCAAGCGATGATTGACCTGCTCGGGTACGAACCGGATAGCTATTGCTCATCTCTTACCACTCGCCGACTCGCTATGCAGGCGTTACTTCATGCCCGCGAGTTAGTTCCTGATTCTGAGCACTATGTCTTTGGCGTTGGAATCACCGCTGCGTTACGTTCTGTCCAACCCAAACGAGGTGCTCATCGAGCGTATATAGCACTTCAGACCCCTAATAAAACGGTTGTATGGCATGTTCCTTTCGAAAAGGGTGTGTTGACGCGATCGCAGGAAGAACGCAAGCTAGCTGATTTAGCGGTTCATTTTCTGACATACGGACTCGAGATTGAAAGCTCAAGTCCCGCGATAAAACCCAGTGGATCGGCTGTCTATGAAACATCCGTCTCGCGACTGCTAGACGATACACCTGCGTTTCATGGCGATCCCGGAACTGCGGTTCTACCGGGCGCATTTAACCCGCTACACGATGGTCATCGTCGCATGCAGAAATTTGCGGAGGAACGCTTAAACCAGCGGGTCGCGTTCGAGTTGAGTGTTCGTAATGTCGATAAACCAAACCTCGATTTCATTGACATTGACGAACGTATCAAACAATTCAATACCGATGCATATGTCTTGACCAATCAACCTAAATTCATCGACAAGGCTCGTTTACTCTTTAAGGACGCTGGCGGTACTTTTGTCGTTGGGACCGACACCATTTCCCGAATTGATCAAGAGCGCTACTACGAATCGAAAGAGAAGCGAGACCATGCAATCAACGAATTGAAGGTCCTTGGAGTCCGTTTCCTAGTATTCGGGAGACGTGACGGGTCTAAGTTTCTAACGCTGGACGATCTAAAGTTGAGAACTGATCTTAGGAGTTTATGTGACGGAGTCGCAGCCGCGGATTTCCGGTGCGACGTCTCATCAACAGAACTTAGAAATCGACGCATGTAGCACGTCGTTGCGAATATTCGATCGAGAGTAGCTAACATCAAGTTTTCGATCGAACGAAGCGGATTCAACAAGAACTAACTTGACTCAGCCTTGCAAATCTAGGATTTCATCCTAGATTTGCAAGGCTGCTACCTCGAATTGAACTAGAGCTAGTTCGCGCTTGAGTTGCTTCATTTTTCGCTGTCGCATTGGTGAGAATGCGATCTCAATCTGGCGCTTGCTAAAAACGCATGCGCACTCCCGTTTCGATCGTGCGCCCGGGTTGAGGCACCATATCCTTAACAACAGAAGTGTGTAAACGCTGTTCGTCGTCAGTTAGGTTGCGACCGGCGACGAATACGTCCACGATTGAATCGCCTTGACGGAATCGCCAAGCAATGCGCGCTCGAAGGTCACCATACGAATCCGTTGGCAACTCGAAATCAGCAACATCATTTTGCTCGGAAGCACGTACGTAGTCTACATTCACACTTAGGCGGTCGTTCGTGAACTCTAAAGACAACCCAATCCGGTCAGGTGGGATAAGCGGTAAGTTATCGTTGCCAGTGACGTCAATTGATGGCGCAACCATGTCGAAGAAAGCGCCGATATCAAGCGTTCCCTCCGCCCATTTCGCTACGGTAACCCGACCTTCTACCTCAAATCCCGGGAATGTCGCGTCGGATTGAGAGTATCTACGGAGGTCGAAACCTTCTCTCTCCTCACCCGTCGCGGCCTGATAAATAAAACCCGAGAATTGCGTGTAGTAAAAGGTCCCCAAGAGTGACCAATCGTCGCCACCACCGCTTAGGGTGGATGCGAAGTTGCGAGCCTTTTCGTTGCCGAGTCCAGGATCCCCTTCTTCAAATACACCTGTGCCAGGGTGTGGACTGTCCGAATAGAGCTCCTCTCCCACTGGTGCGCGAGAGGAGAAATCGGTCAGCAGCGTGCCTTGCCATCGTTCGCTAAGCGGCACGATGAGACCAAGCGAAGCGCTCACGCCGTTGAAGCTACGACTCTGACCTATCGCGGGATCATGCGCGACGCGGTCGTATCGAAATCCGGCTTCAAGTCCGAATTCGCCGAGTGACCGCTCGCCAACCCAAAACAATCCACTCGTCGACGTATCGACAGGAGGTGTAAAGGCTTCTTCACCAGCAACCGAGAACTCGCGGTTCCCGAGCTGCATACCGAGCGCGCCGCTCCAACCGTTGATCGACGCATGCGTCAATTCTGTGCGCGCTTCCCAGGCTTGGTTCGTGAACAGGGTTCCTACCTGACCTGCTTCATTCTCCGCGTGTTCGTAATCGTTGATCCCGAGCCGAAAGTTCAGGTTTTCAATACCAGCAAATGGGTCTATTAATCCGGCCTCCAGATCAATGCGTGTCTGTTCGAGATCGACGACTGGCGGAGTCTCTTCTTCGTCATGGTGTTCTTCTTCGTCATGGTGTTCCTCCTCGTCATGGTGCTCCTCTTCGTCACCATGGTCCTCGTGTTCGTCATCGTGGTGCCCATGAGCGTGGCTGTGACCGGGGATACCATACGTCGAGTCTAGACTGCTGACTGAAAGTCCAGCGAAGCCAAAGTTTCCAATCAAGGAGAAGCCAACAGAACCACCTCGAACTTCGACTGCGCTCCCGGCCAAATGCCCATAGGCTTCCTCTTCGTGGCCTTCCTCTTCATGGTGTTCCTCTTCGTGGTCTTCTTCCTCGTGCTCGTGCTCATCCTCGTCATGGTCGTCGTGCTCTTCCTCCGAGGCTCGCAAGGCTGCGGATTCGGCGAAACCAGGGATGTCGTAATCGTCAGATTCGCGAGTAAAAGCGTCAATGTGCCACGCGACATTGCCGCCACCGCCGTCGAGTCGTAGAGTCCCATTTCGACCGTTGCCATTGTCAGAACCTTGCACGCCGAAGCTGCCTTCTATACCGTCCGGCACCTTGTTTGGGATACGGTTAGTTTGGACATCCACTACGCCACCTATCGCACCGGACCCGTAGAGCAATGTCGAAGACCCTTTCAAGATTTCAACGCGCTCGACGAGATAGGGGTCGACTGTAACCGCGTGATCACCGCTGCTTACCGAAACGTCAAGAGTGTCGATACGTTCCTCCATGATGCGTACACGCGCGCCTCCTAGGCCGTGGATGACAGGTCGACCTGCACCCACCCCATATGCACTGTTGTGGATGCCCGGTTCGTTACCTACAGTCGCACCAATGTTGTCAATGATCTTACGATCGAGTTCATCAGTCTCCATGACATCGCTGGGTTGAGCTAGTCCATCACCAGCAAGCGGGTGTGCTGTGACAACGATCTCCTCTAACTCCGACGATGGCTCCTCGTCAGACACCTCTGCGGCGAACGCGACCACGCCGAGGCAAATTGCTACGGTCGCGAAAATTCGTTTCATGCGATTCATAATGCATCTCCTATAAAGTACCGAACAGGCGCACGACGCTAGAGAACGTTCGCATACTTGACTACATTGCAGTCGGATGGTGGTAAGCACGCGAAACGAGTCGTCTCGCTAAACTAGCAAGTGAAATGGTACGTTATAACATTACATTTTAGCGATATCAGAAGTCGCTGAGATATTCGTAACGGTCGAAACGATCCGTCGTTCAATGGGCAGCGTACGCGTTGCGCGCGATCCGAACCTAACTATGGATCGAGCAACAATCGTGATATTTGCGACAAGTAGTCCCGCTGATCTTTCACTTCACTCGGAAATCTACCTGTTAGAATCACACGTGAACCGATTCTCGTGCGATATTTAGGTTGCTTCTTGGCTTATTCAGTATTGCTACTTTGACCTAATGTAGCCGCGCAACCTTAAAGCGACGCATTGACAACATTCTTCAACGCGATTTTCAGCCGCATTATTGGCGCGGTCCGCGATCTCGCGCCCATCATCGTCGTCATCGCTTTCTTCCAGATAGTGGTACTCCAACAACCGTTCCCGAACCTCGGTGAAACCTTGGTCGGGCTTATCTGTGTCGTGTTAGGTCTCGCCTTATTTATCCACGGTCTAGAGAACGGACTGTTCCCACTAGGGGAAGCTATCGCCCAAGCTTTTGCAAAGAAGAGCAGTCTTGTGGCTCTACTCAGTTTCGCGTTTTTCCTTGGATTTGGAACCACAGTTGCCGAACCTGCGCTCATCGCGATCGCAGCAGAAGCGGCAGAGGTAGTCGCGCTCGCTGGACATATAGAGAACGAGGCGAGCGTGCGAGATTCGTACGCTCTAAACCTACGAATTGTTGTGGCGTTTTCCGTAGGGTCGGCCGTCGTAATCGGGGTCTTGCGAATCTTGAAAGGCTGGCCACTGCACGTGATGATCATTTCTGGATACGTCATCGTAACCTTGCTCACATTTTTCGCCTCGCCTGAGATCATTGGTATCGCATATGACTCCGGTGGTGTAACAACGAGCACGATTACTGTGCCTCTGCTTACCGCGTTAGGTGTGGGATTGGCTACGAGCATCAAGGGACGCAATCCAATGCTCGACGGTTTCGGTCTAATCGCCTTCGCGTGCCTAGCGCCGATCATCTTTATTCTTGCCTACAACATGGTCGTTTGAATTGCAATTCCTCATCGACCTAATAACGTCGTTCGTTACGACCTTGAGGGATGTAGCGCCCATCGTCGTAGTACTCGTTGTTTTTCAAGTACTCGTACTGCGGCAGAAACTCCCTCGTTTAAAACAAATCATCACCGGTTTTGCATTAGTGGTGATAGGTTTGTCGTTGTTCTTAGTTGGCCTAAACGACGCATTGTTTCCATTAGGCGAAACGATGGCAACACAACTGACCGCATCGAACGTCGCGACGACAGAAGCTGAAGTCCGATGGATGGACTATATCGTTGTATACGCGTTTGCAGCAGCGATCGGATTTGCTACGACCATCGCCGAACCACCTCTGATCGCAGTTGCCTTGAAGGCCGAGAGTGCATCAGGAGGGGCAATTAATGCTTGGGGACTGAGACTAGCAGTCGCAGTCGGTGTTGCGGTCGGCGTATCTTTGGGATGCTTTCGAATCGTAACTGGAACCCCATTGCAGTGGTATATCATCGTATGCTACGTCATCGTAATGATCCAGACGTTGTTTGCGAGCCGAACGATAATGCCGCTCGCGTACGACAGTGGTGGCGTTACCACCTCGACCGTAACGGTACCTGTCGTTGCTGCACTAGGATTGGGATTGGCTAGCAACATTCCAGGCAGAAGTGCGTTGATCGACGGATTTGGATTGATCGCATTTGCAAGCGTCTTTCCGATCATGTCCGTCCTCGGCTATTCCCTCATAAACTCGAAACTAACGAAACGAAAACGCTCTCAAACTTCACCAGAACCGTGACTGCTCCCCTCCCTGAAAGAAGGGGCTTCCTGCTTCGCTGGCTACCGCCGACCATTCGCCGGTCTTACGCAAGCCTCCACAGGCAGAGACGGACAGCCCTGCCGCCTTTAATTTCGTGATGCCCTCGGCCTTGATGTTCAACGCCGCATTGACATCGCGATCGTGCCGATGATGACACGTCGGACATGCCCACGTCCTCGTCGACAAGGGCAGTTCAGACACCACCTCGCCGCAATGCGAGCACTGCTTGCTCGAAGGAAACCATGGGTCCACGGATACGACGTGTTTGCCATACCAAGTCGCCTTGTACCTGAGCTTTCGCACCAGTTCGCCCCATGCCGCATCGCTGATCGCCTTGGAAAGGCGGCGGTTCTTCAGCATGTTGGTCACGCGCAAGGTCTCGACACAGATGGCTTGGTTCTCGTCCATCAGTTGTCGTGACAGCTTGTGCTGTGCATCATGCCGTTGGTTCGCGATGCGTTCATGGGCTTTGGCGACGAGGAGACGAGCCTTGTCGCGATTGGCGGAGCCACGTTGTTTCCGCGACAACGCCTTCTGCTTGCGACGGAGGTTGCGCGTACCCCTATCTAGGCAGCGCGGGTTCGGCGTTTTGACGCCTTCACTTGTGATTGCCAAGTGCGTCAGTCCCAGGTCAACACCCACCACACTATCCCCGTCGATGTGACGATCTGGTTGAGGTAGTTCCTTGCCATCTTCGCACAGGATGGACGCGTAGTACTTGCCGCTCGGACTGCGACTCACGGTCACGGTCTTGATCCTGCCCACCAACTCACGGTGCAGCACGGCTTTGACGCGCCCGACCTTCGGCAGATACAGACGGTTGCCGTCCACCACGTTCACGCGTTGCGGGTAGGCCATGGCTTGCTTGCCGAATTTCATCTTAAAACGCGGGTAACGGGACTGCTTCTTGAAAAACCGGGAGAAGGCATCATCCAGATGACGCATGGCTTGCTGTAACGCTTGACTGTCCGCGTCTTTCAACCATGAGGTCTCAGGTTGACGCTTGAGCTCGACCAGTTGATCGAGTGTCATACGCAACGTGACGTTTTCCTGGCGTTCCCGCCAAGCCGTGGAACGCCACTCCAATGCGTGGTTGTAGACCCACCGGACCGCGCCGAACTGGCACGCCAGTTCGTGTTGTTGCTGGGTGGTTGGGTAGAGTCGGACTTTCACGGCTTTGAACATGGCGGAATCGTAAGAAGGAATCCGACAATGCGCAGAACGGATTCAGTGGGTGGTTGAATGCCGTGGTGACGGCGTTGAAGACGTTCTGATCGGTCGGACCTGACGACCCAGATTGAGCGCGCAGAGGGTCCCACGTCCGATGTTGAAAAATCTTGTGAAGACGCGCCACACGGGTTCGTCCGTCTACCATAGAAACATAATTTGTCAAACGATCAGGCAGTGAGCGCCTTAGTTCCCCGCCATGAATGACGGGGTTTTACGGCGCTTTGGATAACGACATGCTAAAACTCATTGTTGTCATTGTGTCCGTAGACAAAACGGATGAGATCATTGAGACCGCACGAAAAGCGGGTGCAACCGGCGCGACCGTTATTCATGAAGCCCGCGGCGAGGGCTTAAAGGCGTCAAAGACCTTTCTAGGACTCGACTTCACTTCGACTCGCGATGCCATTCTGTTTGTAGCGGCTGATTCGAGTGCACAGAACATCATGGACGCAATTCAGCAAGTTGGCGGATTCGACGACGAGCCCGGTTCCGGAATTGCGTTTCAGTTGGCTATCGAAGACGCCGTTGGTCTGCGATCGCAGATGCCATACATTCTTGAATCTATGGAAGAAGAAGCATGACAAGCGAGAACGTCGCAAGAGTAGAGGACTACATGTCCCGGGATTTCCACCTTATTGATCGGGACGCGACTGTACACGATGCGATAACTCTGTTGAAACAACACAACCTCAATGCTCTGATCGTCGATCGACGTGACGAGGACGATGAAATCGGTCTCGTCACCGTAACGGACGTAGCAAGGGAGGTAATGGGAAAGCATCGACCTCCAGAACGAACTTATGTGTTTGAAATCATGACAAAACCCATCGTATCCTTGCCTGCCCGGATGAAAGTGATCTATGCGACTAGGTTATTAGCGAATCTTGATCTTTCGCAAGCTGTCGTGACAAACGAGACCCGCCACCCGATCGGGATAGTCAATCGACGCGATCTCGTGTTTGCCTGTCTAGAGGACTAACTTGCAAAGACAGTCTCGCGGATCGAATGCCTCGACCTTGAACCACTGCACGTTTCCCTTTCCTCACGGGCGTCGGAAGCCACGATAGAAGACGTAACGCTGCGAACTCACCCAAGACATCGGTGATCGACCGCCGTGCCGCAGAACCACTCCACTATGCAGCAGCATTGAGTGGATACTATCTCCTACCAACTCTAAAAACGCTGGCATCATCTCGATCGTCTTCTGGCGATGTCGGTCCTTCGGTGCTTGCAGTTGTTTGTGCTGGTTCAAGTTGAACTAGGTTCTTCCATCGATCAGTTCGATACCTGCCGATCAAGAGCACGCCTTTCACAATATTCTCAGCGACCATCGCCGCAAACATATAGATGACATCCAAGCTGAGCAGGACGCACGCAACAGCGATCACACAACGAATCCCAATCAATCCGATTAACGTCGAAACCATCGGAAAACGCGTATCGCCAGCCCCACGCAACGCACCACCAATCGCGAATTCAATGGCCATCAACGGCGTGGACAACGCAAGCATCCACGCGATCTGTACTGAATACGCTACCGTCTGTGGATCTGGGTCAGCAAGAAAGACAGCAACAATCGCTTCTACATTCAATACGATGACAAGAGCAAGTGTGCCCATTGAGAGCGCGGCGTATAACAACGCGCGCCACCCGCTGCGAACCGCACCTTCTGGGTCATTCGCACCTAGGTATTGACCGGAAAGCGTTGATCCAGCAACTGAGAAACCGTAGCCGACCACCATGCATACCATGAACATGGTTCCTGATAGAGAGTACGCCGCAAACGCTGAAGTACCGTAATAGTTACCGAGTAAGACCAAGAAGTAGAAATAACCAACTTGGAAAACCATCATCTCGATACCTGCAGGATACCCCACGTCGATTAGTTGCCTAAAGCGGTGCTTCTCCCACCAACCATCGCGAACGTAAGTAACCCGAACCCACTTACCCATCCAAAGGATCAGACTAATGACCGCACCAAGTAATCCCGCAACACCACCGGCGATCGCGGCGCCTTTCACGCCTAACGCGGGAAACCCCCAGTGACCCAACACAAGCGCATAAAGTAGGGGAATGTTCACGATGTTGACAGCGACACTAATCCAGAAAGGTGTCCATGCGTCGCCCGCAGCTCGCAATGCCGCGCCAATCGTAAAGTTCACTGCAAACGCCAAGTTGAATACAGACAGCCATCGGATGTTCTCAGCCGCGAGGCGTGTCGTTTGCTCGTCAACACCAAAGACCAATGCGATTTCATACGCAAAAACAATCCCAGGGATCGCGCTCGCGACACTTGCAATAGCCGATAGCGCGAGACTAGCCATCGTCATACGTCCCGCTTCTACATAGTTTTCCGCACCCCAATTTCTGGCGACTAAAGCCGTGGTACCCGCAGTGATAGCCATTAGCAGTGCCTGCGTTGCAAAGAACACTCGCTGCCCCATACCGACAGCAGCGATCGCTTGCTCACCCAATTCACCGACGAATTTCGTTTGTACGATTACGACGAGCGAGAACATCAAGTTCGTGACGATCGACGGAAACGCCAAACTACCAAGACGTGGTCGTTTAAAAGATGGTTTTTCGCTGGGTAACATCTACTCTTTCAAATTTCTAAGGCGAACTACGTGGGCACCAATTACCCAGATATCGAAGTAACGCGAGACGGCGCGGTCGGTATTGTCGAAATTCAACGTCCTCCGCACAATTTCTTCGATGTGCTGTTGATTCATCAAATCGCTGATGCTTTCAATACGCTGGACGAAGATCCAAGTTGCCGAGCGGTTGTCTTAGCTTCGCAAGGCAAGTCGTTCTGTGCGGGTGCGAACTTCGGAAGTGGCAACGAAGAGAGTTCTGGCGACGAAGAGTTTACCGAGGAAGGATTCCGAAACCGAACCGGATCGCTCTATGAAGAAGGCGTTCGATTATTCCGCGCGAAGAAACCGTTAATTGCAGCCATACAAGGTGCCGCAATCGGTGGTGGGTTTGGTCTGTCGCTCGTTGCCGATTTTCGAGTCGCTGCACCTGAAGCACGTTTCGCCGCGAACTTCGTAAAACTTGGTATTCACCCAGGATTTGGATTAACCGTGACGCTGCCACGATTAGTCGGACCGCAATTCGCAAACCTTATGTTCTTTACCGGGCGTCGCATTAAGGGTGACGAAGCGCTGGAACGTGGTCTCGTCGACGAGCTGGTCCCCTTGGAAGAGGTTCGCATTCGCGCTATCGCGTTGGCAAAGGAAATTGCTGAAAACGCGCCTCTCGCAGTCGCATCGACACGTGCGACCACAAGGCAAGGACTTGCCGACCAAATTAAAACCGCAACCGATCACGAGTTGAAGGAGCAACAGTGGTTGCGCGAAACTGAAGACGCGGCAGAGGGTATTCAAGCAGTCGCAGAACGTAGACCAGGCAACTTCATTGGTCGATAGATCGACGTTAGGAGTTAGTGTATGGAATTAGGCAAACTAGGTGTTTGGTATTTCACCGACGCGATGTCCGCATCCGATGCAGCAACCGCGGCCAAACGTATCGAAGATCTTGGGTACAGCGCTTTGTGGCTGCCAGAAACGGTCGGGCGCAATCCGTTCGCGCACGCCTCTTGGCTCTTAGCAAATACGACATCGCTCGTCATCGCGACGGGTATCGCCAACATCTACCATCGTGAACCTGGTGTGACACTCGCTGCCCAACTCACACTTGCCGAGCAAAGCGACGATCGGTTTCTACTAGGTCTAGGCGTTTCGCATAAACCGCTCGTTGAAGGACTGCGTGGATTGACCTACGGTAAACCAGTATCGACCATGCGGGATTACCTAATGAAAATGAAGGCTTCACCCTACACTGCACCTCGAATGAGCGAACCACCGAGGACCGTGATAGCCGCACTCGGGCCGAAAATGCTCCAGCTCGCGGCATCCGAAGCCGATGGCGCACATCCGTACTTCACGTCTCCGGACCACACAAAAATGGCAAGAGACACCATGGGACCTGAAGCTTGGTTATGTGTTGAGCAAAAAGTGATCATGGAAACCGACCCGAGTAAAGCGCGTGCAGCTGCTCGTCGCGCTGCTTCGACTTACCAGGGATTACCTAACTACAGAAACAATTGGCTTCGCATGGGTCTAAGCGAAGCCGATATCAACGATGCTGGAAGTGATAAGTTCATCGATACCACCTTTTCGTGGGGCGATATCGATGCGATTCAAGAGCGCATCGACGAACACATGCAGGCTGGTGCGAATCACGTTTGTGTGCAACCTATACGCTCCGATGGCAACATTCAACAACCCGATTGGGATGCGCTTGAAGCACTTGCAAACTGGAGGATCAAATGAGCAGATTTAACGGCGTAAACGTCACTGTGACCGGTGCGGCCGGCGTCCTCGGCATGGCTGTCGCGCAGGCGTTTCAGGATGAGGGCGCTACGGTGTCAGGCGTTGATGTTATCACTACGGATACACCGTTCCAGCTACATCAAGCTGATCTCATCAGCCCCGAAGACGCCCGACGTGTTATCGCCGAGATCGGTCGAATTGATGTGTTGGCGAACATCGCAGGCGGTTTCACAATGGGTGATACGGTAGAAACGACCACGGACGAGACGTGGGATTTCATGTACAACCTCAACGCTCGAACGGTGCTAAACACAGTTAGAGCTGTAATTCCTCAAATGACGGAACGACGTCAAGGCAAGATCGTGAACGTCGGGGCGATCAACGCGCTAACCGGGGTCGGCAGAATGGCTGCGTATTCTGCGTCGAAAAGCGTCGTCATTCGATTGACGGAGAGTCTCGCAGAGGAGCTCAAGTCGAAACACATCAACGTGAACTGCGTTCTACCGAGCATCATCGATACGCCTCGAAATCGCGAAGATATGCCGAAAGCGAATTTCTCTGCTTGGGTAACACCAGAGGCAATGGCGCGCGTTGTTTTATTTCTTGCGTCCAAGGATGCGGACCCAATCCACGGCGCGGCGCTCCCCGTCAAAGGACTTGCTTAGCTAGGTTCCTCTGCGGGAGCAAAGTGTCCATACGCTCCCTGAAAGAAGAGCAACGGACCGAGTTCCGGACGATCGACTTTTAATCCGCGAACGTCCGCGACCACGATCGTGTGATCACCAGCATCGTGTTCCGCACTTAGAGTACAGTCGATCGTTGCGATCACACCGTCTAGCGCAGGCGTACCTGTAGACGGATTCGTATGCCACGCAATATCGGCCACCTCCCCGATCATTGCGAACGCATCACTCACCTCGCCTTGATCTTCGGCAAGTACGTTGATGCAGAACTTTCCCAAGCTTCGAATGCGCGGCCAGCTAGTGCTAGTTTTCTGCGGACAAAACAGAATGAGTGGTGGTTCGAGTGACAATGACACAAAAGATTGTGCGGCAAAGCCGACAAGTTCACCATCCTCATTGCCGCAAACCACCACGACACCTGTCGCGAAATGACTGACAACATGACGGAATTCGGAAACGTCGAATCCTGACGACACCTGGTGACCTATACACAAAACAAATAAACCGCGCGTATTTTGCGCTTTAGCTCGGATCCGCAAGCATCTCTACGCCGCTTCTTCGTATGGATATAGCTCAACTAGGGGTGAGGATCTGCCATCTGATTGAACAATGCGACAGTGTTCACGTTGCAGTTCACGAGGTTCATTAACACCACAAGAGTGCGCGATGATCGCCAGTTCCTTGCGAATTCCCATCGCGTACTGATATACCCGTTCGGCTTTGTCAACCGGATCCAGACCTCTTTGTAGTCGCTTATTGTGTGTGGTGATGCCGGTCGGGCAGGTGTTCTTATTGCACTGTAAAGCTTGTATGCAACCGAGGGCAAACATGAATCCGCGTGCCGTAGCAACAAAGTCAGCA
The DNA here is from genome assembly GCA_965220235.1 of Candidatus Azotimanducaceae bacterium. Classification (GTDB taxonomy): domain Bacteria; phylum Pseudomonadota; class Gammaproteobacteria; order Pseudomonadales; family Azotimanducaceae; genus Bin55. The sequence goes on from OZ244815.1 coordinate 2,899,147, forward strand.
CCCGCACACACGGCCCATGCCACCTCAGTTGGTGTAATCATCTTTCCGCTTGCAATCACCCTTATCCGGTCCCGCAATCCATGTCGGGTTAGCGTGTCAACTACGACTGGCAAACTCTCGCGGATCGGGATTCCGACATTGTCGATCAAACTCATAGGTGCAGCACCGGTGCCACCGTCAGCGCTATCCACTGTAATAAAGTCAGGCGCTGATTCCTCACCGCGTTCGCGAATGAGCATGCATAGCTCGTCTAGCCAAGCAAATGAACCCATAACAGTTTTAAACCCTGTCGGTTTACGTGTGATCGATCGAATGCGATTTACGAAGTCGAGGAGGTCCGAGAGTGAATTGACTTCGATGTGACGGTTTGGAGAGATCGATGCTTGGTGAACCGGAATCTTTCGAACTGCGGCAATTTCTTCGGTTACTTTCACCGCCGGTAAGATGCCACCCTTTCCAGGTTTTGCGCCCTGAGAGATCTTTATTTCGAACATTCGAACTTGCTCATGCGCCGCGACGTCCTCTAGCAGCTTTTCACTTAAGTTGCCGTTGTCATCGCGTACACCATATTTCGCGGTACCGATTTGAAACACCACGTTCCCACCAGCATTCAGGTGGTGTTCGGATAGACCCCCTTCACCAGTATTGAGCCAGATTTCCGCACGTTTTGTTCCTTCCGCGAGCGCAGTCAATGCCGGCGTCGATATCGCGCCGAAACTCATAGCCGAAGCATTGAATATATAGCGTTGAAGAAACGGAAAGTCAGTGTACGGACCAATAATCAGAGGCGTAATCTCCCGGTTCTCCTCCTCTAAAGTAGGGAACATTGTGTTTGCGAAAATAACTGTACCTACCGGTCTTAAATCGCGAGTTGAGCCAAACGCAGTCGTGTTATCTGTGTTTTTCGCCGCGCGATAAACCCATGTGCGTTCCGCGCGATTGAAAGGCAATTCCTCCCTATCCATCGCGAAGAAATACTGGCGAAAGAATTCCCCAAGCGTCTCAAATAGATAGCGAAATCTCCCTATGACCGGGTAATTTCGCCGAATTGCGTGTGACGTCTGACTCCGATCGATGAGGTACAGAACCACCACAATCAACGTAGCTATCCCCAGTACAAATATGAAGATCTGCACCAAGACGTCGATAAGACTAATCATTCGATTTCTCCTTGTAGGCGGTCATCATGTGCAACATGATGCTGGACTCGCTCAACAATTACACCGTGTAGTGATTCGGTTTTCCAGTGGTGGAGCATTCTCGCTTCCTACTAAGTAAGACCGAATGCAGCTGTTCATTGCACACGGCGATGTACACGGTATCAACGGCCAAAAATCGAAATTGCGTCAGCTTCTATCCAGAGCTCGTAAGATTGCGGGTCTTCGTTCTTTCAGCAAAACGGCGATCGTCCTACCGATCGATCTAATAAGGGAATCCGTCGCGTCCGGTCAACCTAGTACTCCGTCAGTTTTGGGTCAATGGCTTCGGTCATAACGAAATGGTTATGAGACTTACCGCTCACTTCTGCAAGTTTCTCCTATGCAGCACATGCGTGACTTTCACGTTCGCAGAGCGTGCAGACGATCCACGGCCACGTGCACAAGCACAGTACCTCTCCATTGCGCCATTTGTAGACGGGATCATCGAAGGTGATCCAGCTTGGGACGACCTTACCGCGTTGTCTGATTTCACCCAGACGATTCCAAACAACGGTACCCCAGCAACATTGGACACGAAGGTCTACGTGGGTTACACCGATGACGCGTTGCACATCGCATTCATTGCGTACGAGGATGACCTAAACGATATGAAGCCCTCGAGTGCTGGCTGGGAATCTGATGCAGTTGTCGTCGTCATCGATCCATATCAGAGCGAGTTAACAGGAGTAGCGTTCTCCACCAACCAAACCGGCGTCGAATGGGACGCATCATTATTTAATGGAAACACTGATTGGAACTGGTCAACCGTTTGGAAGGCCGAGGCGAAGGTCAATGACGACAACTGGAGCGTTGAAATGGTCATACCGTTCACGTCGCTTCAATACCCAAGGCAGGAGGTCCAATCTTGGGGCATCAACTTTAGTCGTTACGTTAGAAGTCGCAATGAAAACTCCACGTGGGCAGCGATACCTCGTCAGTTCTCAGTATGGCGACTCGGACTAGCTGGCACGATCGAGAACATTAGACCTCCTCCATCCAAGCGCAATGTCAGATTCAATCCTTATCTCATCGCCTCACAAGGAGAGGGGCGTGACGCAGATTTGGTCGATCGCTCAGACTTCGGCTTCGATGTGCTCTATTCGTTGACACCAACACTCAACTTCACCGCAACGTTTAACACAGATTTCGCCCAGGTCGAATCAGACCGGCTGCAAATCAATACTGGTCGCTTCAGTCTGTTTTTTCCTGAAACCCGCCCATTTTTTCTTGAGAATAGCGCGCTTTTCACAATCGGTGTACCACGAGAGACGCTCGTATTTCATAGTAGAAGAATCGGTATTGCGCGCGATGGTACCCGTTTGCCTATGGATGGTGGAATCAAACTAGCCGGACATGTAGGACGACAAAATGAAGTCGGCTTTATGTATTTACGGGCTGACCACGCAACCTTCGAAGGGGACGAGGATTTTGCAGTGGCTAGATATAGTCGTACATTGACGAATCGATCCAAATTTGGGATTCTCGCTACGAATCGCGACTCGGACGCATACCAATCTCAAACTTTTGCGGGTGATCTACAGTGGGGTATAGGTGAGTACGGCGAAATCCGATCATTCATTGCAACCTCGCACGCTAACGATGGCGTTGAACGCGACGATGAATACTCCTTCGCGATTTATGGGAGCTACAACTCAACGAAATGGCGGTCTAGTGCAAGCTATCACGAAGTCGGCGCAGGATTCAATCCAGCGATGGGGTTCGTACAGCGACGAAATTCCAGAAAAATGCATGTCGCGTCTCGGAGAGCGTTCCCAATGAACGGTAAGTGGGGATTGCGCGAATGGCAACCGCGAGGCAATTACACGGCATACTGGGATTTCGATGGATATAAGGAGAGCGGATACCTGCAGCTCGAGAATTATTTAGTGTGGCAAAACGGCGCCAACTTTTCTACCGCGCTTATCGTCGCTGAAGAAGGTGTCCGTTCCCCGTTCTATATCGTTGGCGAGGAAGTACTGGTAGGCGAGTATGAGTCAACTGAATTGAATATCGCTGTAAATAGTCCATTCGATCGACGATGGGGTATTGGAGGTGCATTCAGTATCGGCGGTTTCTATCAAGGCGATCGCACTGGTCTCGGTCTCTGGTCGAATTACACCTTTAATGAGCACCTGAACATGTCGCTAGGTTACAACTTAAGCGAAGTCGATTTTCCTAATCTCAGTGAACCCTTTGACTACTCCCTGACTAGCTTCGGATTCCGCGCAGCATTTACGCCGAGATTTACCCTCGCGGGGCAACTGCAGTACAACGATGCTGACGATATATTGTCGGCAAACTTACGTTTCGCGTGGCTCAGGACTGCGAGTACGGGTTTCTATCTCGTGTATAGCGAAGTTGACGATGGTAGGTTTACGGATAGTTCCCGTCGACGGTCAATCGTGCTGAAATACAGCCACATGTTTGACATGAACTTCTAGTCGTGTTGCTAGCGGCATTTCGAACTTTTTTCGCGTAGGTACACCGTTACTGAACGGTGTTTCACGTTCCTAGGCCTCGTGGATAATCGCGTGCTTTAAGTTATGACGGCGTACGCCTAATCGTGCCTTTACTTAGTGAATACCGCGCCCTTCTGGACCAGTTGGCCGAAGCCGACGCGCCACCGCTTACGGAGATGCCTATAGATGCCGCTCGGGCGATGTTTCGCGTCGCTCAACCAACACGTCCAGATATCGTCGTCGGCAACATCATCGAACGAACCATTGAAGGTCGGAATGGTTCAATTCCAATTCGGGTCTACGTACCGGACGGGACCGGTCCATTTCCTGTCACAATGATGTTTCATGGAGGCGGTTGGGTTATTGGCGACTTAGAGACTGTCGATGCACAGTCACGTCAGGTATGCAACCAGGTAGGTTGTGTCGTTGTGGCAGTTGATTACCGACTTGCTCCTGAACATCGATTTCCCGCTGCTGCGGAGGATTGCTACGATGCAACGGTGTGGACCTACGAGAACGCTTCTAATCTCGGCGCTGACTCAACTTTGCTCGCAGTCGCAGGGGATAGTGCCGGTGGCAATTTAGCCGCAGTAGTCACACAGATGGCACGCGACAACGAGGGACCACCTTTGGTTTTTCAGTTACTCGTTTATCCAGTTACAAACGGTCATGTTTTTGATACGGACTCCTATCGTGAGAATTCCGACGGCTACATGCTCACCGCGGATTCAATGCACTGGTTCTGGGATCACTACGCGGACGCTAGTGAACGCTCTAATCCCTACGCGTCACCGCTTTGTGCTACTGACCTTTCGAATTTGCCTCCCGCGTTGATTCAGGTCGCCGAGTTCGACCCACTTCGCGATGAAGGACTTCAATATGCTGAAGCACTGCAAGCCGCTGGTGTCGGCGTGCAGTCACGATGTTATGAGGGATTCATTCATGGGTTCTTCTCGCACTTTGATACTGTACCGCCAACGCATGTTGCAATGGATGATGCTTGCATGGCTTTACAAGATGTTTTTAATCGCGAACGGAAGTAGAAAATCGTGAAAACAGCAGTCGTCATTGGCGTCGGCCCGTTAAACGGACTCGGCGCACAACTTTCTGTCCGATTTGCACGACGAGGACTACGCACATTCGTTGCTGGTAGGACCCAAACAAGCGTCGACGCAGTTGTCGCACATATCCAAGAACAAGGCGATGACGCTATCGGTGTAGCGACTGACGCGCGCGAACCAGAGTCGATTTCTGCACTATTTGATGCGGCTACGGCTGGTGAGAATGATCTAACGCTAGCGATCTATAACGCGGGAAACAACACTCCCGGTCGTATAGCCGATATGGACCCAGGGTACTTCGAGGCGAGCTGGCGAACTTGCTGTTTCGGCGGTTTTCTTTTTGCGCAACAAGCTGTGAATCGAATGTCATCAAGTGGCGGTACATTGCTTTTCACCGGCGCAAGCGCGTCAATGCGGGGTCGCGCAAACTTCGGCGCGTTCAATTCCGGTAAAGGTGCGTTACGGTTAATGGCACAAGCGCTGGCCAAAGAATGTGGATCAGACGGCATTCATGTAGGGCACGTTGTTATTGACGGGCCGATTGGTGGCGACAAGATCATCAAGGGAATCCCACAATACGCCGAGCAAATCGGCGAGGCGGGATTGATCGATCTTCAAGGAATCGTTGACGCGTACGAATACTTGTACGATCAACCGCGACGAGCGTGGAGTTTCGAAGTTGACGTGCGTACTTCGATCGAAAAGTGGTGATTCGAGCGTTTTTAAGGGCGAGAAGTAAACGCTCAATGTCTCGTTATCGACGCTAGCAATCACTAAAAAGTAAAACGAATAAAAAAGCCGCGGAATCCGCGGCTTTTGCTTGACTTTGAGTTTTAGTCCACTCGAGCTTGCGCGGTTCCGTTGGCAACCTCAATCCCGTCCTGGTTTGTTGTTGAAACCGTAAGACTGACTAATCCGTCTTCGATCGACTCTACGGTGGCGGTTGATTGCAACGTATCCCCGGGAAACACTTGACTAGTGAATCGAACACCAAATTCCGTCAGGCGACCATCGCCGACGTAGTTTGTCAACATGCGTCCAGTTAATCCCATCGTCAGCATACCGTGAGCAAAAACTGTTGGATAGCCGGCGACCTTCGTCGCAAAGGGTTCGTCAGTATGTACTGGGTTGTAATCGCCTGACGCACCGGCGTACATCACGATTTGAGTGCGTTTTAAATCTTCAACGACCGTTTCCGTGTAAGTGTCGCCTACGTTTAGCTCGCTTGCTTTCAGTGTCATCTTATTCTCCTACTTCTGATCGACTGGTCGTTCGGTAGATACGCCGACACTTGTTGCGGTGACGACCAATTCACCATTCTGATCTCTGTATTCAGTGACAGACTCACGAAATACCAACTTCCCTGAACGTCGTCCAACGCGTTCCCACGTTTCACCGGGTCTGGATGAAGCAGTTAAGACATCCCCTACTCTTGGATGTCGATGATAGACGTAGCGCTGTTCCGCGTGTAAGCCACCGCCTCCACCACCTTGCCGTTTCTTTCCATAGTCTTCTCCCGATCCGCTTTCCTCGCTCTTGGGTGCTTCACGTCGGATCGCGCTCGTGGGATTCGAACCTGATCCCATCCAACCGATGCCATCCATACGTGGACGTAGCCCGTAGGTTGGATCAAACTGCGCGCTTGCCTGAACAAACGTAGGTGGAGCGATGATCGCCCCGGGTTCCGCGTTCGCGGCGTAGTCCTTGTCGTAGTAGATTTGATTGCCGTCACCGATTGACCGAGCGAACATCATGATGTGACTCGCCTCAATCGAGAATTTATCAACTGCCATTTTTCCTCCTTGCTGGTTAGATGGATTTTCGCGCTGAAATTTCGTCGTTTCGAAACTTCGTTAGCTACCTTTGAACTTCGGTGTTCGTTTTTCGAGAAATGCTCGAATTCCTTCTTTTGCATCGTCGGTCTGAACCAATGCACCTTGCGCATACTTTTCAAGCATCTGTGCGGCAGCAGTACTCGCCTCCATCCCAAAATTCACCATCATTTTCATGGTGTGCGGGACAAATGGCGCAAACTCGGCAATATGCACACTCATACTTCGTGCTTCATCGATGAGTTTCTCTGGTTCAACGATCCGCGTGATTAGACCGATAGATAATGCACGTTCGGCGGTAATCGGATCGCCCATTAACAGCATTTCTAGCCCCCAACCTCGACCTACGATTCGAGGTAAGCGGGCTGTCGCGCCTCCCCCGGGAATGATTCCTAGTTTGCCTTCAGGCGTTGCGAATCGGGACCGTGGTGTTGCGACACGTAAGTCGCATCCTAGAGCAACCTCTAATCCGCCACCCATACAGATTCCATCGATCGCGGCAATTGCTGGCTTCGATAACCGCTCTAACTGATCGGCTAATCCCTGTACGATAGGTTCGAGCGCCTTCTTAAAGTCACGATCTTTGACTTCGCTTAAGTCTGACCCGCTCGCGAATGCACGACCACCAGCACCTGTGATGGTGACCGTTCGTACCAGATCATTCCGCTCTGCTTCCGCGACCGCATGCTGCAATTCTTCGAGTGTCTCTAGTGAAATTGCGTTGTGTTTTTCAGGTCGATTGATCGTAATTAACGCCATAGGCGCATCGATCTCGAGACTGATCTGGTTGTAGCTCATATTCGCCACCGAAGTGAACGGCGGATTTTAGTTCGTGTGATCTGCCGGACCTACGGGCTTGTCAACGCAAGGTTAGATCTCGCGATCGTTACGCAAACGTCGGTACCACCACCTTCGTTTTCTCCGATTGTGACCGACCAGCCGAAGTTGTCACACAGCTGTTTGACAATTGCCAAACCAAGCCCACTATGCCGGTATTCACCGCCGCGAGCGCTATCCATTCGGTAAAAAGGTCGGAACACTCGTGCGCGTTCCTCCTCAGGAATTCCACTTCCATGGTCTCGTACGTGGATAGCGACTTGATCGTCGTTGACTACTACGAACAGTGAAACATCACCAGCATGTTCAACCGCATTCAAAACTAGATTCATTACGACTCGACTGAATGCACTCGGCGCCAGTTCGAGCTCGAGTTGGTGTTCTCCTTCCCATTCGATGCGCGTATCTGCAACAATACCATCAACTAGAGACGTAAAAAACGAATGAAACGGTACGCACTCCGGAGATTCTTGTGTCCCGCGTGCGTATTCGAGTGCTTTCTCGACCAGTTCATCCATTTGAGAAAGATCATTTGCTAATTGGTCGGCAACACTGTCACCGAGTTCATCTCGATTAATCTCCAGCGCGAGGCGCATTCGAGTTAAGGGTGTTCGGATATCGTGGGAAATCCCTGCTAACAGCGCAGTTCGATTCTCAAGCAATGCAGTGATCTCTTCATACATTTGATTGAGGTTTGTTGTGAGCGTTCGAATCTCTCTTGGTCCTTCCACCGGGATTGATTCAAATGTTGTTCGTTCACGAAAGCGTTCAGTCGAGTTGGAGGCACGTTGGAGCGGTCGAGCGATACGCCGAACCGCTATATATGAAGCTAGCATGACGATGATCGCTGTAATGATGACGACCGCGAAACCAACGATTTGCTGTGTCAAGTAGGGTAACTCGGACGAAAAACCGATCTGCAGTTCAAGCGCACCACTTGTCGGATTTGGTAGGTTAACCCAATAGTGCTCTTCGTCTTCGTAAAACGTCACGTCAGTACCGAAACGATCGACGAGTGCACCTCGCAATAGCGAGAAATAGCTCGCGTCCCATGCGGCGGGTGGCATGTCTTGTTTGATCGTACTAACGAGCAAGCCGTGGTCGACAAGAACTTGAAGCTCAAACTCTGCACGTCGGTCAGCTGGCAGTTCAAAGTACGTATTCGCTGCAAGTTCGATAGTCGCAGCTTGATTGTTTGCCGCTCGTTGCATGAGTGGTTGGACGATTAAGGCATTGATGGATAAAAGGGCTGACGCCACAATTGCAGTTGCCGCCAGTGCAAATACCGCCGTGGTACGGGTCAGTAGCGACCCGCGGAACTCGATCACGCCCTTAGGCGTCTGGACGGAACATGTACCCCTTGCCCCAAACGGTCTTGACGTATTTTGGATCGTTGGGGTTATCTTCGATTTTGCTGCGTAATCGTGTAACCCGCACATCGACATTACGTCCAGCGGGCATTTGGTGGCAACCTGTCAATCGAGTGTAGATGAACTCGCGATCAAGCACTCGAAAAGGTTCGGTAACAAACAAAGCCAATAACTCTATGTCAGCCGACGTGAGTCCGACCAGATCACCATCCTTTCGTAATTCTTTGGTGCGCATGTTCAACTCAAACGAACCGAACGCGTGTACGCGGTCCTGCTCAAGTGATGAACCCTGACGTGAACGTCGAAGTACTGCAGACATGCGCGCCAAGAGTTCTCGCGGATTGAAAGGTTTGGCTAGGTAATCGTCCGCGCCGATTTCCAATCCTGCGATACGATCATCATCACTACCTTTTGCCGATAGCATGACGATGGGCATACCGTCGATTTGCTTCAATCGACGCGCAATGGACATGCCGTCTTCACCAGGCAGCATCAAATCAAGGATTAACAGATCAAACGAGCGTTTGTAAAGTTCGCGGTCAAGCCCACGCGCGTTCCCAACCGTAACGACTTCCATACCCTCACGGGTAAATAAGGTGGCGAGGGAATCGCGAATGTACGCGTCGTCATCGACGACTAAAACACGAGCTCCCGTATATTCCTTCGGGCCGGGAGCAACAACCTGATGGCTATTGCTGTGAGGAATAGCTTCGGCCAGAGGATACTCTACGAACAGGTGGTCGCGGCTTTCGCGTCTCAAGTTCGCGGACCGCCTCAATATCTTCCTCGTTCGAATCCACGCGGTGTATCACGATTTCTTCGAGAACGAGTTCTTCTACAACGTCGCGCGTCGCCGCAGGCTCTGGACTTCTGACTCGACCAAAACGACGTTCATGTTTTTCGACCTTAAACTCACCATCGCGCTCAATCCGGCGATGGACCTCAAGGAGTAACTCGCGACGTTCGAACGCAGTCAATAGACCAATCTGATTTAGTTTGTCGGTTATCTCCGCGTTGGTATACGAACGATAAACGGGCGTGTCTACGTCGATCTCACCAAGACGCGCTGAATGCACAACCGTCTGTACAAGATCTTTCGACGCAGCATCTCGAGAGCTGACGTCTTTCTTCGACGGCGGATCATCAGCACCGAAAGCAAATGTTCCAAGTGAGACGAACAGAACGCCCAGTAAATATTGTGATCGCATGTTAGAAGAGAAGTTTAACCCCCTTCTCACGGATTAAGCCGAGTAAGACATCGGCAAAGAGCTAGTGGCAGTCGGTGCAATACCAACGTATCGCACCGACCCACTAAGTTTACAGCTGCGCTAGCTATACAGCTTCGAAAAGTCCAGCTGCGCCTTGGCCGCCGCCGATACACATCGTGACGACGCCGTATTTCTTGTTACGACGCTTCAATTCACGAAGGACCGAACCGGTCAATCGAGAACCAGTCATTCCAAACGGATGACCGATTGCGATACTGCCGCCATTGACGTTGTACTTCTCGTTGTCAATACCTAGCTCGTCTCGGCAATAGACACATTGGCTGGCGAATGCTTCGTTGAGTTCCCACAAGTCAACATCGTCCTGATGAACGCCGGCATTTTCAAGCATACGTGGAATCGCGAACACGGGACCGATTCCCATTTCGTCCGGCTCACATGCTGCTACGGAGAATCCGCGGTAAATCCCCATTGGCTCAACGCCTAGCTGTTCAGCGCGCTCAGCACTCATCAACATCGTCATTGATGCCCCATCAGAAAGTTGGGACGCATTACCGGCAGTTACGGTGCCGTCTTCTTCAAATGCCGGAGGAAGTCCACTCAGACCTTCCATCGTCGTGTTAGGTCGATTGCATTCGTCAGCAGCGACCGTGACAGTCTCACGACTCTCTTCCTTCGTCTCTTTGTCGACTTTCAGCATTTCGACTGTCATCGGAACGATTTCTTCGCTCATATGACCCGCGGTTTCAGCCGCAGCATATCGAAGCTGACTCTGAAGTGCATATTGATCCTGCATTTCTCGGGTCACCTGATAACGACGCGCAACGACCTCAGCCGTGTTACCCATCGCCATAAAAATCTCAGGTTTTTCTTCGATCAGTCGCTTGTTTTGCTCAGCTTTCCCTGTCGTCTGACGATTCCGCATCGAAATCGAATCAACGCCACCAGCAATCGCAATCTGCGCCTGTCCAGAGGCAATCTGATTCGCAGCAATTGCAATCGACTGCAGTCCGGATGAGCAGAATCGATTGATTGTCATTCCTGCCGTTGTGATTGGCAGTTTTGACAGAACAACCGCAAGCCGTGCTAAGTTCCCATCTTGTTCACCCGCATGACTTGCTGCACCAACCACGACGTCTTCAACTTCCTGGGGTGAGATCTTCGGGTTTCGGTCCAGTAAAGCGTCGATCAAATGCGCGAGCATGTCATCCGACCTTGTCAGGTTAAAGCTCCCGCGAAATGACTTCGCAAGACCAGTCCTTACGCTATCTACCACTACTACGTCACGCATTTAGAAATCCTCCCTCGACGCTGACGTCAACATTAACTGTGTGGAAGCGGTGATTCTACTATTGAAGATCAACCTGCTTTCGAACTGACGCAATCACGGTACGCGTTGATCGATGCGTAAATCGACTCACTTTTGTCATTTAACCCGATAAATAACCTCACACTTAGCTCGAGCTCCACCCTCACACCGCACTTCCTCACCTTCGGGGCAAATGGTGTCGGCTTGGACATTCACGATGACAGAACTGCCGTCTGCATCAAAAATAGACAAGAGCCCATCCGATAACTCGAGGCTTATATAGACTCGTCCCAAAGTTCCATTTCAACATCGACTAACCTCAGTCCGTCTTCAGATGCAGATTCACGCAACGTTAGTGTTCCGACCCGCTCATCCGAATTTGCACAGCTATGCACTTTGTCTCAGCCACCTATTCAACCTGAGCTTTTTCTGAAATTTCAGTCGCTACTTCAGCCTACAAAGGCGGTCGTGTCAAGGCAAACGTTACAAATGACGCTGAACCAAATCGTAGGAAATTTGCTATGACCTTATCCTCAGGTTCCGACACCTCTGACTCTACGATTGTGGCGGACCTGCATACGGTTCAAATTCGTACCGACAAGGTTGTTCCATCAAACGTGGATCGTTTTGACTCTCCAGGATACCCAACAATCTTCCTTCAAGTTCACCTCGTACATTGCTATATTCAGATAGCTCCGCGACGTTCGCCATATAGTCCGGGTCGCGTTTAAGGTCGTAAAGTTCCTCGCGGGGTCGTTTGCCGAACGCTAATTGGAAGAGCGGTTCAACGTCCAAGTCTTCTCGGTGTTGAATCATGTATGCCTTCGTCGGACTTGCGTCTATGTCAGGATAGGCAACGAATGTGTCATATGCGAGGTCTTCATATGAAGGTAGAACCGTATTTGGTTGATCCAGCCCTTTGGGGTCACCCATAGGCCAACGATCCGGTTCGAAGTTAACGATGTAGATATAGTCTGCAGTTCGTATGGCACGCTGGGGATACGGAAGGTACTTCTCTCTTGCAAATGCGACGTGCCTCTCGCGTCCGGTTACGACGAAATCTCGCGTCGCATCAAGCTGACCGTTTTTCTCGCTCGTAAGAAGCGGCATCAACGACCTAGCGGTCATATTCGCGGGTGATTGAATCTGACCCGCCTCGCAAAACGTCGGCGCAAGGTCCATTAGATTCACAAAATCGTGTACGACTCGTCCAGGTTTTATCTGATCAGGCCATCTCGCGGCCAACGTTACCTCGCAACCGATGTCGTATAGATTGCATTTGGCACGCGGCATACCCGGAATGCCATGGTCGCCACTCACAACCAATAAGGTATTGTCAAGTTCATCTATCCGTTCTAATTCGTCCAAAAGGATGCCAAGTCCTTTGTCTACCGCCAAACATTCGCCAAGATAGTCAGCAGCGTCCTCTCGAACTTCGTGAACGTCCGGCAAAAATCTAGGAAGTCTGCCTCTAAGGTCATTCGGATCGATTCCCCAGAGCGCGCTCCCTGAACCTCTCTCCCAAGTCCTGTGTGTATTCGTAGGTCCCCACCAATAGCAAAACGGTCGATCTTCGGGGCGAACCTCAAGAAACTCCCGGAAGTTTGCTCTTGTTTCGTCATACAACACTTGCTTTGCGGATTCCACACCGAGCTCAGCCGCATGACGTGACACCCAATGAGAAAACTGATTGAAATTGATACCTGCAGACTGATATCGAGTCCGAATGCCACCGTAGGGTGCATTCAAAGCTCGACCAGGAGACCACACTTTGTACTGATACCCAATGAAATAACCGCCACTCGCTTCGAGCTCAAGAGGATATGTTGGGATCGACTCATCCCATTGCGCACCTTGCAAAATTGCGCCTAACCCTGTTTGCCAAAAATACTGTCCTGACAGAATAGAACTCCGACACGGCGTACATGAGGGCGCTGGTACGATCGCATTAGTAAATAAAGCACCTTCGCGAGCAATCCGATCGAAACTAGGTGTATCGATGAGATGATTGAGTGAATTCGGGCGTTCAAATCGCGCGTATGCGCTCGCGTATCGGCCCCAGTCATCCGCAAACGCGAATACGATATTCGGTCGGGTCATGAATTGATGTGCAACTTGAAATTACGGTCTACTATACGCAACTTGCGAAATATCGGATTCATCCTCGAGAAGTAGGGAGTCAACGATCAAACAACGTTGCCTCAAGTGCTTACATCGACATATCACCGAAGTGCTATCAAACTCCGTTCTCGAATAATCGTGAACAGAAAATCACCTGCCAACGAGCCACAATTTGACGTTATCAAGTTCATATAGCTTGCTATTGGTACCACGACCATGGTTAGTTTCAGTAGTCGCGATTTCGATCATTGACCGAGTAGCAGAGTCAAGTCGACATATCCGGAATTACTGAGGTGCAGCCCGATCAACTAACAGAGCGCACTTTAGTGGACAGCCTGCTAACTCTCGAAACATTTACGGGCGTTGACATCAAACTCCGAATTGCAGGCGTCTACATCAGAGGGATCGCGCGCTTAATCGATGACGTGCTCAGATTTCTGATTGTTTCTGCATTGACCGCACTCCTAGTACCTACTGGAGTTGTCGGTATCGGTCTCGCAGCGGTCCTAGGATTTTTGGTCTGGTGGTCCTATAACGTGCTATTTGAAATACTCAATAACGGCGTGACCCCAGGTAAACACTACATGGGACTTCGCGCCGTTAACGCCGATGGTACACCGATTGGATGGGCGAACTCGGTGATTCGCGCGTTGCTACTGGTGGTTGATTTTTTTCCGGTCGGATACCTTCTCGGCATCATTACGATGTCTCTGTCTGGAACTCAGCAACGCATCGGAGACATAGTTGCGGGAACCATAGTCGTCTACAACCGCCCCCTCAAATCACGACGCATCCCCGATATTCAGCGATCTGCACCTTTACCTGAACACCTGACCGCGGAGGATCAGCTTCTCTTCCTGTCATTCCAAGAACGCATATCTGAACTTTCTCCAGAAAGAGCAGTAGAACTCGCAGAAACGTTGGAACCTCTCTTACACAAGCGAGGTCAAGATGCCCTCATCGAAGTGAACGCAATCGCCCAGGGTATTCGAATCGGATCATGAAGCAATCTGCATTTGAGAGCGCCCACGGAGCTCTTTGGCTTTCGTTCGAGAACCAACTTGCCGAGTTTGAGAAAGTGGCGGGAGGACGCTCTCGCGGCGGTGGTGAACGGGATCAATTCGTCGCCGATTTTGAACAAATCTCAAAGCAACTCGCAATTGCCAAGACACGAGGATACAGTCTCGAGTTAGTTGATCATTTAAACGAACTCGTTACGCGTGGACACTTTGTTCTTCATCAAAGTCAAACCAGTCCACTAAACAACATTGTTACTTTCTTTATTGCTAGTTTCGCGCATGAAGTTCGAAAGGCGCGCTATTTTGTAGCGGTCGCGGCGACCGCATTTTTGCTTCCTGCGTTGGTCGTCGGCGCGATGATTCAATTCAGTCCACACTACGTTACGAGCGTTCTAAGTACTGCGCAAATTCAGCAAATCGAACGCATGTATTCCACCACTCAATCGCGGATCGGTCGCGAACGATCCGGCGCTTCCGATATTGCCGCATTTGGTTTTTACGTATACAACAACACCCAGATCGGACTGACAGTATTCGCGACCGGTGTCTTATTTTGCCTGCCTTCGATCCTAACCCTAGGCTTCAATGGTCTATTCATTTCCGCGATCATCAACCATTTGTCAGTCATCGGATTAGGTACTTCTGTTTGGAGCTTTGTCGCCGGACACTCTGCGCTTGAATTAAGCGCGATCGTCCTTTCGGGGACCGCCGGAATCATGCTCGGTTATGCGCTTATTCACCCAGGTTCGCTGCCGCGTCGCGAAGCACTGCGTCGAGCCGGTTCGAGTGCGGTAAAAATCGTGCTTGGTGCGGCATTTATGTTCATTGTCGCCGCTTTTATCGAGGCATTCTGGTCTTCTCTTCAGTTTGTATCACCTGAAATAAAGTACCTAGTTGGTGCTTGTCTTTGGGTTTTAACGTTGAGCTACTTTCTATTCGCCGGTCGTAATGCAAATCGAGAAACTTCAAGTCGTACTTAAACCACGATCGATGTGGGAATCTGCGGATCTAGGCACTCAGCTCGCCGTGCGTTGGTTTTTTCCGCTTTCCTTGTCCTGGATTCTTCTAGCGCTTCCGTTCTTACTCATCTCCTTTCAGTTTGATCGCCTTCTCGCCCAGCTTTTATTTCTATGGTGGTTCAAGCCCCTGTACGAACGAGCCGTGCTCATGTCACTCTCGATATTGACGTTTGACGGACGACTATCGATTAGAGCGATTCTCAAGGGATTTACAGATATACGGCTATGGTTTTATCTCACGATTTTTCGCTTTTCCTGGACACGATCGGAACACACACCGATCGATGCCCTCGAAGACTTAGATTTCAATGCACAATCCCAGCGTCGACATTGGCTATACGCGAGCGACAGTCGTATCGCGTTTCTCGTCAGTCTATTCGGATTGCTGTTTGAAGCGATCATTGTGGTTGCACTCGTCTCGCTCTTCTATTTCCTCACACAAAGCGACTTCAATTCGGCATACGCAGGTGTCTTGAAGATCCTAAATATCAATGAAATAAGCAAAGAAGAGTCAGTTTTTCTCACTATTGCAATTTTTGTCGCGATGGGTATTTCCGCTGTTTTTTTATGTTTCCGTTGGATTCGCCACCTATCTAGATCGTCGGACCATCAAAGAAGGTTGGGACCTTGAGCTAGGATTTAAGAAGATCATCAACCGGCTGGGTATCGTAGTTTTTGGATTCATTCTTGTTCTACCTAGTGTTGATCTCCTGGCTAACGAGTATGGAGACGATATCGACGAGACGCTGACTAGGGTCTTGAGTACGCCGGAACTTAATCAATCCAAGACGATCAGGGTGCCAGAACATCTAAGTGAGTACGTGCAAGCCATGCTCAAGGTCGAAGATGTCGAACCCATGCGATATCGAGTAGGTATCGGTAGTACGGTTATGGCTTGGATACTCAGGTTCATTCTGATCAGCGCGCTAGTTGTCATGATTGGCGTCTTTTTCTATAAGTTGTACGAAAAGTATGGATCAGGGACGGCATCGGTAAATAAAGGCGAACGAGCTCCTCCTCAGACAATCCGCGTTCGTGAGCTTCCGCGAAACGTTCATCGGACCATCCAGACATACTGGTCCGACGGTCAATTCAGAGATGCTCTGGCATTGCTCTATAGCGCCACAGTTGTGTATGTCGATGCATCGTTCTCTTGTGACATTCTGGATAGCGATACCGAAGGCGACTGCATACGAAAAACGAAAGATATCGATGCGCATTCAAGAGATGCATTCCGAGTAATAACTCAGACTTGGTTGCGATTAGCGTACGGGAACGGTACTCCTAGCGAAGAGAGTTTCCGGACTGCGATGCGCCTGTTTGAACAACACATTGCCTCATCCTAAGCAATGAGATTCATCCACCACAACATACCTTTAACGATTTTCGTAGTGATTGCGATATCGCTCGGTTTGTACCTTTGGTTGACTCCGTGGGTTTCGACATCCATTGGTCCGTTTTACGGACCAAAGGCAGCAACCAATCCCTACCTAGCTGCGGAAATGTTCCTTAACGAATATGGGGTACAGATTGAAAGACACGGTGATGCGTCGAGACTCGATTTCGCATTGGCCGCCAGTGACGTACTTTTGATGACTAACCAAAACGGCGATTTCTCGCAGGATCAAATACAAGATCTATTCGATTGGATCGACGCAGGTGGGACGTTAATCTACCAACCGACGACGCTCTATGGTGAAGAAGGCGATTACTCCGATCAGGTTCTTGCGCACAAATCACTTCGACTCGTAGTAAATCCGACCCGAAACCAAACGCATACACCATCACCGGATGTTCACCATGTCGATGTCACATGTCAAGAGTCCAAACGCGCGACATCCATTACCTTGAGAGATCAACAATATCAAATAGGTATGTCGCGAGACGTGATGTTGACGTCGAAGGCCGATGACGATTCGACTCTGAGACCGATCTACGGCGAGTCTAATTCAGGCGGAGGTACATTAATCATCATTACAGGTCTGAGACAATGGCGTAACAATCTCATTCAATGTCACGACAACGCTCAATTTCTCCATGACCTTGTGGTACGTCAACCAGGAACCAAGCTTTGGTTAGCATGGCTGGATGGTGCCGAATCCGAACCGCTACTCCGACAACTCTGGCATTGGTTTCCACAATCCTCGTTGACATTGGCCGTACTACTGCTTTGTTGGCTTTGGAATCGAATTCCACGAGAGCAACCCATCACGACGACGATAGACCGACGCGAAAATGCACTAGAAGACTATTTACTTAGGAAGGCTATCTTTCGTTGGCGTTCGGCGAATTCGCTCCACCAACTTTCTAATCTACGTGCCGAGATTCAAGGCCAAACAAGACCAAGCTACACACAATCTGACTATGAAAGATTCTCCCAGACAACGGGTGCTTCAATTGAAGAGATTAAGTCTGCATTACATAGCAATGAATGGACAGGACAACGTGAAATGATCAAACTTGTCGCAACCCTCTCTCGAATTCGGGGCGTCATTTGAACTCAGAAACAAATCATGCATCCGAAGAGCTTGAATTCGCCGCGGATGCGCTTAGCAAGATCTCCAGTTCGATTCGTCAGGTCTTCGTTGGTCAAGAAACAGTCGTCAATGACTTGCTTCGATGTTTCGTCGCGAGTGGGCACGTCCTTCTTGAAGGTGTCCCTGGGTTAGGGAAAACACTCTTAGTTCGTGCGCTCGCTGCCTGTTTTAAAGGCGAAACAGGACGCATCCAGTTCACTCCAGATTTGATGCCTAGTGACATAACGGGTCATTCGATATTCAACATGAAGGACAGTAAGTTTGAAGTTCGTAAGGGACCGATCTTCACGAACATATTGCTCGCCGACGAAATCAATCGAGCACCTGCGAAAACACAAGCGGCACTACTGGAAGTCATGCAGGAACAGAGCGTGTCGATCGATGACGTCACATTTCAAGTTGCATCGCCGTTCATGGTGCTCGCGACCCAAAATCCAATCGAGCAAGATGGCACCTACCCCCTCCCAGAAGCAGAACTCGATCGATTTATGATCAAATCGATGATTGACTATCCAGATGAGAAAACTGAAGCGAGCATCGTCGAGCTTGTATTACAAGGAAAACACTCAACATCACTAAATGTTGATGCGATTGAACCATGCGTGTCAGCGAGTGAAATCGAACGCCTACGTCGCGTTACCGCGTTGGTTGAAGTCGACGAAAGCGTTCTTTCCTATGCGATAAGGATTGTTCGTGAAACCCGTTTTGCGCCAGGCATAAGTCGGGGCGCGAGTCCGCGTGCATCCATCGCCACCATCGCAATGGCACGTGTGGCTGCTATGCAAGAGGCGCGATCGTACGTAATTCCGGACGACGTCAAATCGGTTGCGTTGCCCGTCCTTCGACACCGTATCGCGTTAACGACCGACCTTGAAATTGAAGGGAAGAACACCGATAGCGTGCTTGAAGATCTACTCAATCGAGTCGACGCACCACGTTCTTGAAACCTTCAAAATACTCGCTCTATCTGATTGGCGGCGTCGCCATTCTCGGGCTCTTCCCGTTCTCACCGGAGCTCTGGGTCTGGCTTTCAGCTATCTGCGCCGCAATCGTCGTAGCAGATCTCGCGCTATTCCTACTAAGACGTACTGATATCGTGATTGAACGAATCATCCAATCCAACTTGGCCATTCACCGACGAGCTGTCATTCGACTCAACATCGTCAACCAAACCCGGCGTCAATTAGTCGTCAAGGTGATAGATACCTGTCCTGGCGAACTCAATCCTGAGGTATCTGAGCAATTTATTAAGCTGAAGTGTGGTCACGAGCTCCAATATAAATACGGTGTCCTACCTGTTAAGCGTGGAAGCTTCAATTTCGAATCCACAACCTTAATCGTTCGTTCGTTATTACATTTCTGGGAGTTCAAGCGAACTCGCCCGGTGCGGTCCGAGGTGAACGTATATCCGGACTTTGTCGCCATTTCTGGCTATCTTGAACTGGTTGCCAAGCAACATAGGGCTCAACTTGGCATGAAGTTAGTAGCTAGACGAGGTTCGAGGCTTGAATTCGAGCAACTTCGAGAGTATCGCCTAGGAGACCCGCTCAACCATCTCGACTGGAAAGCCACGGCGCGTCATCAAAAGCTCATCTCCCGAGAGTTTCAAGATGAGAGAGATCAGCTCATTTGTGTGTTAATCGATACTGGCATGACCATGCGCATGAACGACGGCGAGCTAACTTCCTTCGATCATGCTTTGAATGCATTGATTCTGCTCGGCTATGTAGCGCTGCACCAGGGGGATTCGATTGCCGTTCAGTTCTTTGGTCATACAAATAAGTGGTTGGCACCAGTAAAGGGAGCGAATAGCATCAATACGCTACTAAATTCCGTATTCGATGTTCAAAGCGGACCCACTGCGTCCGACTATGTCGCAGCTGCCGAGTCGTTTCTTACCCACCAACGCAAACGATCGCTCGTTATCCTCGTGACTAACTCGCGCGAAAAAGAATCTGAAATCCCATCTGCGTTGAATGTTCTAAGCAAACGCCACTTAACGCTCTTAGTTAACCTTAGAGACAGCGTCATTGATGAGATTCCGAAGCGTGAAATTGATCAATTCGAGGATGCGCTTCTACTCACTGAACGCGCTTACTTTCTAGAGGATAGACGACGTTTATTACGTCAATGTGCAGGTTCATACCATCTGGGTATAGATTGCAGACCACAGGACTTAATCGTTCGACTCTTGAATGCGTACTGGCAGATCAAGCGAAGTGGCGCGCTCTAAGTGTTAAACACATGGTGAAGGTCTCGTTAGCATCGCAACGAAATTTACCTAGCTCATAGTTTGAAACGTGTCGGAAAACCCTTACGCATCGACCGCTACATCTTTGACGCAAGACTCGTCGCACCCTCCTGAGATTGTCCTTGCGTCCAGATTCAAACGCCTCGTTGCGCGTATTGTCGATGGTCTCATAGAAGGTCTCGTCTTCTGGATATGCGGATTTCTGATTCCCGGGATGCGGGATGCTCGAACCCAGACTATGGAAGATGCAATACCAATTCTGGAGAACTCCGAGCTCGAGTTCTGGCAAGAGTTCATCCTTCCCAGCTTTTCCATTGAGAGTCTCGCATTCTGGGTTCTCACTATCATGATCACGTTTGTATGCCAAGCCTATCTGTTGGCTCGTTACGGTCAAACGATCGGTAAACGGATGCTAAAAATTATGATAGTGAACGAACATGGTTATCGTAAACCGACTCTAAACAGATCGTTTTTCGTGAGAGAGTGTGGAATCTACCTACTGCAATGGGTTCCAGTTTTGCCAATTCTCGATTTACTATGGATTTTCGGCGAGTCCCGTAAATGTCTACACGACCACTGGTCTCGAACGATCGTGATTGACACAATCAACTCGATGGATTAAGTATGTCTGACAATCCTTACGAAGCATCCGCTACGCGCCTAACCGGTGATCCCACCGAACAAGGTGAAGTCGTGCTCGCATCCAGGTTTAAACGATTAGTCGCGCGAATCGTCGACGGTATTCTCCAAACTATCGTATTTCTCCTGGTTATTTATTTCATCCCGAGCCTTTGGGACAGAAACATGGGAGCATTCGGTACAGTGCCTGAAGACGGAAATACCGAACCGATTAGCACCTTACAACCGTTCATCGTTACATATGACTTTTCGCTTCTCTCCATCTTCGAGTTCCTACTAGCCACTGCGGTGATATTCGCGATACAAGGGTATTTTCTGGCACAGTACGGCCAAACGATCGGCAAAATGGCGCTCAACGTAAAGATCGTAGACCATACAAGCCACGAGAAACCCTCTCTTACACGGTTGTTCGTAGTGAGAGAAGTTGGAATGAACCTACTCGCCATAGTACCCATATTAGCTCTCATCGAGTATCTATGGATTTTTGGACCCGCTCGTAGATGCCTACATGATTATTGGTCGCAGACGATCGTCGTTAAGGCTACTTAGCACGCTGAGCACTTCACGAGAACAACGGGTGTCCGTGAGAATCCATCGGAATCTGGTTGATTTTGTTAGCTAGCTGCCCGATCGTGAATTCGCACGTCAGGCAATCATCAGGTCATGCTGCTCTAGATCTTCACGCATTAAATTTGGATTGAATAACACAAAATACTAAAATTCGCATAACGATAGGAACGTCGCCAAGTTTGCTGCGTCCATCAATAAGGGGTTGTAAAGAAACCAACCCACCATTTTTACCGATGAATGGGATTTAGACTTTCATCGCGTTGGTACTGCGTTAGTCGACTTTTAAGTAATAGTCGACATACCTCCGTAAAACAAGCCTTGTCGCTCATCGAAAGACGTTCAAGGGTATCGCGTTAGAAAAGTCTGATACCACGAAGAACAAAATGTCTGCTGTCCCACACATCATGCGCAAGTCCGACATGGGCGGTGCGATAGCGCATTTGGTATCGATCACCTGACCTACGTTTCAGCTAATCATCTGCAAACCATTGCAAATCAAATACCTTAACCACGTTCTCGGGACGTATCCATTCATCCCACCTACTCAGGAAGAAGCTGGGCATGAAACGAATACTCATCAATGCGGAACTACCTAATGAGGTCCGCGTTGCTTATCTAGAAGACGGCAAGCTTGTCGACTTCGAAATTGAATCTAGTACACAGGCCTCGGTCAAAGGCAACATCTACGTCGGCGTTGTAACCGCCGTCAAAATTGACCTAGAAGGTGCATTTGTAGATATTGGCGAAGAACGTCACGGCCTACTCGCATTTAGCAAAGCAGGTGGTCGCGGATCCCGTGAGACGAGAGGCCAACCCTCGGAAGAACCAACCGAAATAGAGCACCCGGACCTACAAGTAGGACAGAAGGTCCTCGTCCAGGTATTTCGCGAAGCTCGCGGTGAGAAAGGTTCCGCCCTGTCGATGGAATTGTCGCTTCCGGGCCGATTCATCGTCTTAAAACCAAATTCAAGTGTTCGCGCTGTGACTCGCAATGTGTCGGAAGTTCAACGCATGCGTCTACGAGAGCTTGGCAATCAGCTTCCGAATGTGGAAGGTGTCGGCTGGATCATGCGGACGACCGCCGTAAACCACACGTTAGAGGAGATCACGAGCGACTTCCACCGGTTAATGAATCTCTGGCGCAACATCCAACGAGCATACGAGGAGAATCAGCAACGCGCGCCCGTACTCGTATTCTCAGATAACACGCTAATGCAGCGTGTCTTACGTGATCGACTGCGTCGCGACGGAACGAAGGTCATCGTCGACGACCCCAGTCTGTATAGGGAATCACGGAACTATGCATCCGATTTCATGCCGGAACTACGAGATCAAATTGAACATTACCGTGGCGATCGGCCAATATTTGATACGTTTCGGGTTGAGAACGCTGTTGCCAGCATATTCTCGCGAAAAGTCACGCTACCGTCAGGTGGCGAGTTGGTTTTCGATCCGACCGAAGCTTTGCTTTCGATTGACGTTAACTCCGCTAAGAACACGAGCGGCGAGACGCTAGAAGAAACGGCTCTTCATACCAATCTCGAAGCCGCCGAGGAGATTTGTCGTCAATTGATGATACGAAATATCGGTGGCTTAGTCGTTGTTGACTTTATTGACATGCTAACTGAAGGGTACAACGAGCAGGTGGAGCAAGTTGTAAGACAGTGTTTAGCGAGAGATACGGCGAATTCCGAATGTTCAGTAATCTCCGAATTCGGCTTGATGCAACTAAACAGACAACGTCGTAGACCCTCCATATATGACACACATTTCGAGGAGTGCGAATCGAGCCAAGGAGTCTTCGTAAAGCGTACCGAGACAAATGCAAACCAAGTCTTAAGAAAACTCTCGTACCTCATCCACGATCCTTCGCGTCAAGATAACCAATATCTTTGCAGGGTTCCAGATGACGTCGCCTTTTTCATTCTCAATAAAGAGCGTCAATATCTCCGTGATATTGAACTCAATACCCGGAAGCAAGTGATCGTTATTGCTGACTCGACGTTGACCAACGGTACGTTCGACATTAAGTCAAGACGTGTAAAAGGGATCGACTACGAAGGAGGATCGAACCTCGAAGAATTGATCCACGAGTCCCGTCAGGACACATTAAGCAAAGACCGCCCCGAACTGCCCGAGGAACCCCGCGCTAATCCGCAACCACTGGTCTCACCGGTTGGAAATATGAAGACCAAAAAGAAAAAGCAGAAGAGCAGTACGAAAGCGGCCGTTCACGGTAAGAAAAAGCCGCAAAAAAACCGTAAACAGAAACACAAGAGTAGCGCTCTATCTAGGTTTTTTACTTCGATTTTCGGTGCTGATGAGAAAAAGCCAAAGAAAGGGAAGAAGACGCAAAGTACAGGTCAAAAGCAACGTCAGACGAAATCCAATCGTCGCCCCAAATCTACTTCCAAAGCCCAGGGACAGGGACGAAACCTTTCGTCGAGCGAGAGATCGCGTAGCGATAGGAGCAAGAGCGAACAACGAGGTAAAGAAAAATCTGCGAAGCGCGAAAAGAGACCTCAACGCGCAAGTTCGCAATCGAACTCACCGGCAAGAGCACCGAGACGGGAAAAAACTCCAACTCGCGAGAAAGGTACGCGACCTGATATACGTACCGCGAACGATGACTCACGTCGAAACAAAGCACCGAGCGACAACGTACGACGTGCTGCCGATCTGAAGCAAAGTGCCGATGCAGCAAAAAGCGAAGAGCGTAAGACGCAAGATCAAGATAGCTCGACCCAGAATCGTCGTGCGCCTCGAAGTTCACGAACCGTAGGTCCGAGCTCCAAGAATTCGACGCAAAAGCAACGCGGTCGACAACAATCTGCGCCGAAACCTGCTCACGACAAAAATGTGCGCGAACAGGATAACGAACAGTCGGAGGGAATACACGCTGAATCATCGGGCCAGCCGCAAGATCGTTCTAAACATCGGAGCGCTAAACCGTCTAACGATCCGCAGCCTAGTTCCAAAGCTCAAACCAGTTCCGAAACGGACTCATCTATTCCAGATGGACGCGACGAACAAAAACCACCCGCTGCGCCGAACAAACTAGAACCGACGTCAATGGACGAAGGAAATCCCGCAGTCGAACATGAGACAGAAACGTCGAAGCCTCAATTCGCAGCGAATGATCCTAGATCCAATACAAAGACACAGACCGACGAGAATCCTCCGACAGCGCCGAACCTGAATTCAAACCCGTCGACATCGAAGGAAAGAGATCCGGCAGATGAAGCCTCGTCTCAGCCGCCGGTTGAATCTACAGATTCGCAGACATCCTTTGCGCCGCCAGATAAGACCCCTCAAGAATCAGAACAAGCGGCACAGAGTGCGCCGGATCAAACTCCCGATCTTGAAAAAGAGCATTCTGAGTCGCCTCGTGCTGCGAATGACCCAAGAAGCCGAATAGGTTCTGACGCTTAAAACGAACCGATTACGTCGGGCTCAAGTTCTAACTCAACCGCGAATCGCCGATGAATGTCATCGGCGATTCGTGACGCAAGCTCAAGCACACTTCGCGCTGTTGCCTCGCCGCGGTTGACTAAAACTAACGGCTGTCTCGGCCAAACTTCCGCACCTTCGTATCGGATTCCTTTCCAACCTGCTTCATCGATCAACCGTGCAGCAGGAACTTTCACTCCGGAAGGATCTCGATGACCATCGATATCAATCCTCTCGCGTAGAGCGTCGAACGCAGAATCACAAAGAATCGGATTCTTAAAAAAACTCCCTACGTTGCCTACCAATCTTGGATCTGGTAGTTTCCTGCGGCGAATCCGTATTACCGACTCCGCGATATAGGTGGGAGTGAGCGCAGAGCGCGACCTTGTCGAAACAGCGGCTGCAACGTCTCTGTAGTGAGTGGACAAATCGCGATTCCCGAGTCGCAACGTTACGCCACAAATCACAAATCGATCCCGCGACACTGACTTAAAGATGCTATTGCGATACGTGAAGCCACATGCAGAAGCAGGTAACGTTCGGAGACTGTGTTGTTCTCGGTCGAACACGTCAATGTCTTCGCAAACCTGATCCAACTCGACACCATATGCTCCGATGTTTTGGAATGGGGCGGCGCCCACAGAACCAGGAATCAGTGCAAGGTTTTCCAGCCCAGCAATGCCGCGGCCAAGTGCATACCGAACGAGCTCATGCCAGTTCACACCAGCGGTGACAGATACCAGAACACCATCAGAGGGAGTTTGCGTTACAGATATGCCGTACATGGCGTTTTTGATCACACGGCCGCGTATTCGAGGCTTGAGTACGACGTTTGTCCCTTCACCCAAGATCGTTATCGGTTCGGCCGTGTCGAGCGCCTCTTCGAGCTCTCTGGCGTCCCTGACAATAGCAAGCTCGTCCGCCGTGCACTCGAATCCGAAACTGTTAAACGTCTGAAGTGAAGCGTTTCGTTGTAGCTTCATTACCGAACTTCACGGAAGGACAGCACTACGCGCGGACCAATCAACCGTCGAGTACGAACTAGTGTGTGTTTTGTTGAACGAAGGATATCCCCTCTCATGAGTAATAAAGAACCATGATCCGTCGACACCTTCTCGTCGAAAGAACCGTCGCGATTCTTGATCCGAAAGTCACGGACTTCACCTAGACTAATGTTTGCTATAGCCTGGCCTGGTACGAGATCTCGCTCGTCATCGGCATGCCAACCTACATAGTCGCTCCCATCCCGGTATTTGGTTGCGAGTACGTAGTTAAACGGGACACTAAGTTGATCTCGGAGTTCGTTTCGTAACGAATCTAACCGTCGCGTAAAACGAATAGGTTCAGTTTGACTACCACGATATCGATAACTGCAGCCTTCGTCAGCGAGAGCACAAGACAACCGAGGCGCGATAAACGTCTGGCCGAACATCTGTACCAACTCTTCTCGCCACGGCAATTCGTGAAGGCAATGGTCGAACAGATCATCCGCGACCGATCTGTTTAAAAATCGTGACTCGTACTCGAGCTCGTTTGGGTTTGGCGTAATCCTCACTCCTTTGATCTACGACTCAGGAAAAGGAGATTCGTTATTGATCTGAATGGTCGTGTTGTTCTGGTTGAAATCTACCTTTGACCATGAAGTGGCCTGTCGACTCGGCAACCAATGTGTCGTCGGCGGCTAGGCGGATTTGTCCTTCGATGATCGCTAATGGTCCCCGTCGGTTGATAAGCCGACCATATAGCTGAACTCTTTCACCAATTCCTAAAGGGTTCCGAAACCGCACGTCCGCCTTCGCCGTGACGCATGTGAAGCCACGTAGATAGAGCAGATTGGCCATCACATCATCAAGTAAGCAAAATTGGATGCCTCCATGAGTTACGCCCTCGTAACCCATATATGCTTCGGAAGATTGCCACTCCGCTCGGCAAACATCGTCTTCGAGACGGAATCTGATGTTCAATCCGCTCGCATTGCCGGGACCACAAACGAAGCATCGATTAGCGGGAACATCCAACCGCATGTCGCACGCAACTCATTCTTCAATTTACGTCGAATTATCGGAAAATGGCGCAGAGCAATCGACCGATATGCGCTAGTTTAGTCGGCGGGCTGCTAAAACCTTACGTACTCTGTCTACGTCGTCTTGAGTATCGACTCCGGCAGGAATCGCGATTACACTCTCGGCGACCGCGATTGATATGCCGTTTTCTAGGAGTCGGAGTTGCTCTAGAGATTCAGTCCTCTCTAGCCAGCTCGGTTGTAACGTCACAAACCGCCGAAGTGCCCAGTGCTTGAATGCATAAATCCCTAAATGGCGATTCCATGCCTGCCAGTTCGCGGGTACGTCTTTAGTTTCGAATTTCCCTCGTTCCCACGGGATCGGCGCTCTTGAGAAATACAGCGCACGACCTTGAAGATCCACAACTACTTTAACCACGTTTGGATTGAAAATGTCACGTCCGTCTCGCATCTTTTCAAATAGGGTGGCGACCCCACAGTCCGTTGCCTGTGCAACGAGATCTGCAGCTTGGTCAATTACCTCAGGCGGAATGAGCGGCTCATCGCCTTGAACGTTTACGATGACAGCTTCTTCTGAGAGATTCACCTCTTCGATGGCCTCCCATACACGATCCGTACCTGATTGGTGCTTCGCGGAGGTCAGGACTACCCGCGCTCCTTCGGATGTCACAGCATCGACTATTCTCCGATCATCGGTCGCCACAATCACATTTGATGCGCGGGAAGCGAGTGCGCGTTCAACGACGTGCTGAATCATCGGCTTGCCGTCTAAGTCGATTAGAGGTTTTCCAGGTAGCCTCGTTGAACCGTGGCGAGCAGGTATTACAACGGTGAATCCATTGGAACCGCTCATCGGTTCAAGTCGATCTTTTCGTATCGAACGAGCGACGTCAAAGGTACATCTACTCTGTCTTGGTGATTCTGTTGTGCGAGAGCGCAGCGCTGCTCATAGACCAACCCAGGCCGTACCAAGGTCCCGTCGTTTGGAGGTGGAAATGAACTTTGTGGATCGAGTATTGCGCTCATTGGTTGCGTGTGAAATATCACGCGCTTACCTCTAACCCGGACTCCAAGTTCGGATAGGGGCTCTTCGACTTCGGGAAAGACCAGCGTACCCACGACCATTGAAACATGTCATTGGTCGCATCGTTCCACCCAATTAAGCGCGAACGCATTTCCTCGAGAACATTATGATGCTTGTGACTCGATATAAGGTTTTTCATTTCAGCCGGATCCTTGTCGAGATCGTAGAGCTCGTCCAGATCGTGTGGAATGTACACATACTTCCAGCGCTCAGTCCTAACCATCCGCTGAGTGCTATAGCCCCAGACTTCGCCATGGCTTTCGCAATAGACGCTGTCAGGCCAATCAGCGGGTTTTTCACCACGAATTAATGCTGTCAGAGTCTTCGCGTCAAGATCGTTCGGGACTTCACCTCCTCCCCATTCAATAAAGGTAGGCATCAGGTCCATTAGCCGGACGAACTCCTCTACCCGTCGCGCCTCGACTCCAGGAACCTTTGCTAAGAGAGGGATCCGGAAGACCTCATCGTACATGGTCCCTGACTTCTCGAAATGCTTGTGACTGCCAGTCGCGTCGCCATGATCCGTGGAGAAGATAAAGATTGTGTCGTCTTCGATCCTCAATTCACGAAGAGCATCCAGTACGCGTCCTACGCAATCGTCGATCAAAGTTACGTCACCGTAGTACTTCGCTACTACCTGTCGCCACCAAGACCAGTCCTTGTGCTCAAGATTCCATTCTCGATGTTTGCGCAGGTGCGCAGCAGGTTTTCCTTCGAACGTCTCATCAAAGTTCGGCCATGGTGGAATGGATTCAGGCTCATACATCGAGGCATATGGCTCTGGCACGAGATTCGGGAAATGAGGCGCGATGTCATCAATACGCAGAAAGAACGGTTGGTCTCCCTGCGCGCGCTCGCGCAGCATTTCCAAGCCAAGATTGGTCACCTGCCAAGTTCTGCCTTCTTCGTAGGAATGAGGGTTCGTACCAGCGACTGGGAACTCACTCCTCGGAAACTCGATTTTCGATTCTGTGCCCGGGACGAATCCCCATGCCCCTCGTCGCTGTTTGTGACGGTCGAAGCCGAACTCCTCCGGACCAATATCCTGATGAACATGCCACTTGCCCGCGTAATCCAGTACGTATCCCGCTCTCTTCAGCCGCTCGCTAAAAGTGGGTACGTCGATGGAGAGCCCTCGACACCAAGCGGGAGCGATATGCGTATTGATCATCACCCCGTGATTGTGAGGGTAGAGCCCAGTCATCAGAGACGTTCGCGAAGGTGAACAAACAGGACTAACCGTGTAGGCTTGCTTGAACTGAATGCCTTCACTCGCAAGTCTGTCTAGATTAGGTGTCCTGCATATCTCGTTTCCATAACAGCCAAGCGCGTCGCGTCTCAGCTGGTCGGTCATAAATAGGACTATGTTTGGCGCCATATCGTCGTTATTACGACAAGAAAGAGATAGATTCGATCTTCATTGAACTGATCGTTTCCTCAGATCGACTTCCTTCGATTGAAAAAGTGAAGTCAATCGCGCATCGACGTCGCGTTCAAACGCAACAGAGACTTCGAGATACCAGATATTCTCTGACTGAAATCGCAGTGGTCTGATCTTTCGCCAGTCTTTTTCTGTGACCACAATCACGTCATCAACGTGATGTTGGATATCCGATTCTCGGAATAACGAATGGTCAGGTAATTCATGCGCGATCGGTGCAAAACCGAGTTGGCGTAGGGTATTCTCAAAACGGCGCGGATTGCCAATCGCCGAGTAAGTGTGAATGACGCTGTCGAAACGCTCGCTAAAACCCTCGACACTCAAACTCTCTTGTGAATAGATATTCACGAAGCGAGTGGGAACAACGTGCATAACGTCGTCCACCATACCGATCGCTCGTGAATTCACTCCATTCGAGACGACCCAATCAACTTCGCTGAGACGTCTGCGAGGTTCACGCAACGGTCCAGCAGGCAAAAGCATGCCATTACCCAACCCACGAGCACCATCGACCACGGCGATCTCAAAGTGCCGTCCCATCGCATAGTGCTGCAATCCGTCGTCACTCAGTACGAAATCAACATCGTGATTTTCAAGCAGATACTTCACTCCGCGCACCCGATCCGGATCAACGACCATTGCACACTTAGCGCGCTCAGCAATCAGCGGCGCTTCATCGCCCACTTTAAGGATGTCGGAATCTGGTTGTACAAGTGCTGGAAATCTTCCTTTCCCTTTGTAACCTCGACTTACGACGCCGACGCGTTTTCCCGCACTCTGTAACCAATTCGCTATCCAGATCACCAAAGGCGTTTTACCTGTACCGCCCACCGAGATATTGCCTACGATTAATAGTGGCACGGGCGGGACCCACGCGTGTGCACTGAGGCGCCGCCGCCGGTTTCGTGCCAATCTGCCATACATCCAGGATAACGACCCAAACGAGCGGACCCAACGCTTCTCGCCGTACCAAGCGTCAAGAAGCGTACCTGTCGCTCCTGCGGGCTCCGATGCGACATCTCTGAACCGCGGAACCGGGGTATCTTCCACACGCGTTGATTCGGCTTCTCCGTCTACGGTTTCGAAGAGCTTGGCATAACGACCGTGCTGTTCGATTAAAGCTCTATGCGTACCTTCTTCAACGATTCGGCCATCATCAACGACCAAGATATGGTCCGCGTGAACGATCGTCGACAGTCGATGCGCTACGATGATTGTGGTTCGACCTTTCATCGCCTCATTTAGTGCAGATTGAACTAGCGCTTCAGACTCAGTATCGAGTGCGGACGTTGCCTCGTCTAGGATCAGAATCGGCGCGTCTTTCAGCAGCGCACGAGCGATTGCAATTCTTTGGCGCTGACCGCGTGAAAGCGTCGTGCCTCGATCTCCTACTGCCGTGTTCAACCCATGAGGTAAGGAGTCAACGAATCTCTTAACACGAGCTCGCTCCAATGCGGAATCGATCTGCGCTTCCGAAATCGAATCCAGTTCGCCGTAAGCAATATTTGCGTGGAGAGTGTCATTGAATAGAAAAATATCCTGACTTACCAAAGCCAAGTGTTTGCGAAGATTTCGCTTGGTTAACTCGTGCGTCGGCACACCATCGATGAGAATTTCACCGTGTTGAGGCTGGTAGAACCCCATCAAGAGTTCTACGAGAGTTGACTTTCCGCTACCGGATGCGCCGACAATCGCCAAAGTTTGACCCGCTTCCACGCGAAACGAAATCTCTGATAGAACGTCTGTTTCACCGCGCTCGTAACCAAATGAAACGTTACGAAACTCGACCAGTCCTGCTACCTCCTCACGTTCTGCTTTCCCCGTGTCCGCCTCCTCGGGTTGATCAATCTGAGCAAAGATCTCATCTGCGGCTGCAAGACCGGACTGTATACGGGCATTTAGGTCGGATAAACGCTTCACAGGTTGAACGAGCACCCCTGCGATGGCGATATAAGTCACCAAATTACCCGTCGACATACCAGCGCTCACTTCTGGTAGGAACAAAAGTCCCATTAATACGCCAAGTACGATTCCAACGAACATTTGAATAGTCTGACTACTGATTGCTTTGGTCGCAACCATGCGAACGTTTTGCCGTCGATTCGCCAAACTCGCTTGGAAGAAGCGTTCACGTTCGTGTTCCTGTGCGCCAAACGTGCGAATCAGTTTGTGCCCACCAACGGCTTCATGACCGACTTGAGTGACTTCACCCATCGAAGCCTGGATGCTCTCACTGGTACTTCGAAATCGCTTCGACGCTACGCGCACGATGACCCAAACCACGGGTAATGTGACTGCAAAGAGTAACGTGAGCCGACCGCTGAGACTGATCAACGTGACCACGAGCACAATCAGCTTGAAACCGTCCTGCAAGAGAATCCTTAGCACTTCAGTTACCGTGTCACGAAGTTTTTGTGCAGTGTCAGTAAGCCGATTCGAGATTGATCCTTGAGAATTACGATCAAAATAGCTCACCGGTAAAACGAGCAAGCGATTAAAAAGGTCGCATCGAACTTGATGTATTAGGTTAAGCGAGACATTCGCGAGCAGATATTCGCCCACAATTGCGCCAAAGGCTCGAACAAGCGCTGCGATCCCGATTAGAAGAGGGAAAATCAGCCAATACTCGAGTTCAAGATTCAGTGCTAATACCGGAAGCGGTGTGAGCCAATCCCCACCACCAACGATGTTCCCTCTCGAAGTCCCTGGTTCAAAAACGTCAACGATCACACCAAGGGTCTGTGCGAATACGACCTCGGAATATGCAGCAAGAATGTAACCGACGATGGCCGCAACGAAATACCACTCCCTTCCACGGAGGTATCGCAATAGACGTCGATAGGTCGCGAAATCTCGTTTCGATGGTTCAGTCATTCGCTTGTACTGTCACGATACTGACTTCTGTGAACCCGAGTAAATTGACGGCGTCGAGAACGAGCACGACCGTTTCGTGCCGAGCGCTCGCGTCCGCTCTAATGATGACGCGTCCCGATCCAACATCAGACACGAGTCTTACTAACTCAGCTGTTACTAAATCCGTTGTAGCCGTCGGTATTAGTCGATCACCGACACTAATCTCATTGTCAGCTGAAACGATGATCTCGATCGCACCATTCGTCTCTACGTCTAATTGGCTGTGCGAAGTAGGCAAGTCGATCTCAAGCGCATTTTCACGAATGAATGTCGAAGTCACCACGAAGAAAATCAGCAGGATAAAAACGATGTCGATCAGCGGTGCAATCTCGATACCAATCGCATCGCTACGACGCACACGGGACTTCATTTCGTTTCAGACTTAAACAGTCTTCCGATCAATATCCGACCTTCACTTTCAAGCTGTTGGGCGAACTCGTCCACACGACGTTGAAAGTGACGATGACAGATGAGTGCAGGAATTGCGATGCAGAGACCGAAAGCAGTGGTGACTAAGGCTTCACCGATTCCACCAGAAAATACACTTGGGTCACGCGCACCTGTCGTATTTAAGGCTTGAAATACCTCGATCATTCCTAACACGGTCCCTAAAAGTCCTAGAAGTGGCGAGATCGACGCGATGGTGCCGAGTGTCGTCAAGTAGCGTTCTAAACTCTGCACCTCTACCAACAATGCATCTTCCATCGCCGAAACAGCGATTTCCACGCTGTCTTCTCGGTGATTCAATACGCCAGTGACAACGTTCTGAAGCGAACTCGGACGACTTTCGTCCCGCGTTATTTCGATAGGTTCTGCGTCTGTCAACGCAGCTTGTATGAAGGATGGGAATACCCGTTCGTAACCAAGTGCCCAAAAACGATTGAAGCAAATAGCTAGTGCTAAGACGCTGAACAAGGCTAAGGGGATCATCACCCAGCCACCGCTCATCAGTTGTTCAATCATGGTCTGTTAGACCTTCATTTCGAGCGATTAACACTCAGGAATTGGCAATCTGCCGAAGCGCTGTCGATAACAGTAGTTGGTAGCCGCGACAAAACCATCCAATGATCCGCAATCAAAGCGTTTGCCACTAAACTGGCAAGCCACAACTCGTTGTTCCCGCGCCAACACGTCAATTGCGTCCGTGAGTTGGTATTCCCCACTAACACCTGGCTCGATTCGATCCAACGCATCGTAGATATCTGGCGTCAGGATATAACGCCCTACGATCGCTAGATTCGATGGAGCTTTCGCAGGTTCAGGCTTCTCCACCAATGAAGCTACATCGACCACGCTCTCTTCAATAAACTCTCCAGCAACGATCCCGTATCGGTCTGATACTTCGCGAGGTACCTCCTGTACCGCAACGACCGAACATCGGTACTTTTCGTAAACGTCAAGTAACTGACGCAACACATTCCGTTCATCGCCAAAACACAGATCATCTGACAACACGACGCCGAATGGCTGGTCGCCCGTGAGAATTTGCCCTAACTTGACAGCATGCCCAGGACCAAGCATTTGGGCTTGTCTAGTGTACGAAAACGTGCATTTACTCATCAGCTCACGAATTTCGTTCAGAGCTTCGTCGCGTGCAGTGTCTTTGACATGAAAATCCAACTCTACATTGTCGTCGAAATGATCTTCAATTGCACGTTTGTTACGTCCAGTCACGAAACAAATCTCTGACATACCGGCGATCAATGCCTCCTCAACTCCATATTGAACAAGAGGTTTATCCAATACAGGCATCATTTCTTTCGGCATCGCTTTCGTCGCGGGAAGAAACCGCGTACCTAATCCCGCCACCAAGAATAAGCACTTCTTAATCACGGCTTAAAGATTCAAGAACCACAGCGAAAACGACGGTACATAGGTTACCAGTAAAAGCACTAATATGAGTACGACCATGAACGGGAAGCATGCTCGATATAGGTCAAGCACCGGACGCTCGAATCGATAGCTTGCAATGAACAGATTCATACCGATCGGCGGCGTGAAATACCCGATCTGCAAGTTGGCGATAAAAATGACCCCCAAGTGGAGAGGATGAATGCCGTACTGTACGGCAATAGGCAGAATAAGCGGCACCATGATGACGGTCGCCGAAAACACGTCGAGAAACGCGCCTAAAACCAGGAGTAGAAGATTGAGCAAGATCAGAAATACGATCGGATTGCTAACTCGTTCGTGGATAAATTCGAATAGTTGTTGCGGAATTTGAGCGTCTACAAAGTAACCCGTGAGAGCGAGCGCCGCGCCTAGAATCAAGATGATGCTACCGACCATCACCATCGATTCGCGAATGACACTTGGTAATTGCCGAAGCGTTACCTCCCGATAGAGAAACACCTCAACAATCAGTACATACATTGCGGTGATTGCGGCCGCTTCTGAGATCGCGAAATAACCAGAGTAAATTGCTCCTAGTATGACAAACGGGAGCGGAATCTCGTATCTCGCGTCCCATAGAGCTGTTTTCACAGCCTGTATTGAGAACGGGATACGCTCAATCCCGCGCTGACTCCAAATCGTGTAAGCCGCAAGGGCGACCAACATCAACATCACGGGAACCATGCCCGCGAGGAACAATTGCGGGATCGTGAATGAGACACCAACATCAATCTGCTGCGCAATAACACCGTACAGGATGAGCGGAACCGATGGGACGATCAAGACTCCTAAACTTCCAGAGGTTGTCACCATACCGAGACTAAATCGCTCGCTATAACCAGCCTTCAAGAGCATGGGGAACAACAATGCACCAATCGCGACAATCGTGACACCGGACGCACCCGTAAGTGCGGTAAATACTGCGCATGCAACAAAGCCTACGATGGCGAGACCAGCGGGCATCCATCCAAATAACGCCTGAGTTAGCGCCATCAATCGCTGCGCAGAATTACTTTCGGTCATCAAGTAACCGGCGAAAGTAAATAATGGCAACGAAACTAGCAAAGGCGTGTCAGCAATTCGATAGACCTCAAGAGCAACAACTGACAGGTCGACACCCGAAGCAATAAAGCCAAGCATCGCGCCAGCCAGGACCACCGCGAATAACGGCATGCCGATGAGTGCTAGCGCAAGTAGCAGCGCAATTGCGAGCCAGGTCATGTGACGGGCTTAGTAAAAGCCTGTAACGTGAAACGAAGCGTCATTAGGAAGGCTGAACCCGGGATGACGGTTTCGAATATCCAAGCAGGTGCTTGACCAACCCCGGGCGTGCCGTCGACATAGTCCCATCCGACCATATCTAAAGAGAAGTAACCAAATACTGCACAAATGGCAGCTGTTGTTATGCTCGAAATCACCCATGCCACTCTACGTGCAGTGATTGAAAACAATCGGTCGATCAAGTCAATTCGGATGTGTTTACTATCACCGATTGCGACGACAGCACCTACCATCGTGACCCAGAGTACGGCCATTCGAACGAGGTCGTCCCCCCAGTAGAAACCCAGTCCGAACTCGCGAGCAATCACTTGCATTGCCGCAACTAACAACATGGTCAAGAACAGTGCGACCAGAAGGAAATTGCCAGCCCACCGAAGTATGACTGCTAATCTATCGAGCAGTTGACTCACGATAACTAGACACGGTTTTTTCTAGCAGTTCTACGTGTTCTCGTACGAGAATGTCGCTCTCGACCCATGCATTAGCCGCACGA
The DNA here is from genome assembly GCA_965220235.1 of Candidatus Azotimanducaceae bacterium. GTDB lineage: Bacteria > Pseudomonadota > Gammaproteobacteria > Pseudomonadales > Azotimanducaceae > Bin55. Next base: position 2,935,174 of record OZ244815.1, read on the forward strand.
GTCGCGGCAGCGCGCCACGCAGCCACCTCTTCGACAGATGGGCTTAACACGGTTAGACCTTGTCTTTCCAATGCAGCAAGCGCTTGATCGTGATCGGCATAGTTTTGCTGTTCGACTCTCGCGAGGAATGTTCGGAAGGTCTTACGCGTAAGTTCTTGATCGTTTGGAGCAAGTTGCGAGAACTGACGTGCATCCATCATGAACACGCTGTAGATATACATGAATGGTAGGTCTAGGATGTAATCCAGTTGAGTATGCCACTGAAGAACAATTGCCGCTGTCGGCGGTACAGCAACCGTATCAATCAGACCAGTTTGCAATCCTGCAAGCACATCCACGATTGACAGGGGGACCGGTACGATTCCAAAGGCATCAAGGAGTCGCACTGCCCCTGCATCCCCTTTCGGCGCCCAGACTTTTAGTCTTCGTGCATCTTGGATAGAAGATCCAGATTTGGAGCTCATCGCATTCGCAAAACCAACGCCAACGAAACCGAACGCCTCAAAGCCATGATCCGCGAGATCCTGGATCAGTAGTTGGTCCATCTCTCTCCGAACCTTTGTGACCTCCTCAAAATCTCGAAAGAACATCGGCAGGTTGTACAGTTGAACCGCTGAGCTCACAGGTTCTAAGACGCCGGTTTGAACGATGCCTCCCTGCAGCTGACGAGCTCGCATCTTCCGTAGAACAGCGCGATCGTCTCCCATTACACCACCCGGATAAACTCGAAACTTCACTCGACCTTCAGTTTGTGCTTCGATCAAACTAGTGGTACGTCGCAGGTCCCGCATCCAAGCTGAGCCATCCGGTGAAACTGTCGCTATCTTGAACGTAGTTTGAGAAGCGACCGTTTCAGCAATTAACAGGCTTGAAACAGCGATCAAAACCTGAACAAACAATTTTCTAGAAAAAACCATCGGCAGATTCCTTCAGTTGGAGCGCAATTCTTTGCGCAACAACGTTCTGTAAGGTTAGATCACCTGCAACCGGGTCCGTGGTAAGGACTTCGGCAATCAGACGATCATGCAATTCGCGGTCAAAGATCGCACGCGCATACATTTCCGCCATCATAGACTTGGCGTAGAGATTTTCGCCTCCGCTTACTTCTATCGCTCGTTCGAAATTACGCCGACCCTCTTCCGGTTCACCGCCTAATGCGGCAGGAAGGAACGCCGCAAAAACACCCATATATATATATGGCGAACCATTCGCATACGTCGAATCCAATTGAATGACATGCTCCATTAGGTACTTCGCTTTCGGTAGCTCCGCGATCGCCAGATAGTCATCCGAGTGTGCTTGAATCCAACCTGCCCAATTGCTTCCCAGTATGTAGAGATAGTCAATATCACGTATCGACATACCGTCTACGATCTCTTTGAATTCGTCGAAGGTCACATTGAGGACATCACAAAACGCCGCTCTACGTTGACAACTGGCGTGCAACGCAAGTTGCTTCCCTTTTGTCGCAAAGCGCTTACGTCTGCTTTCTTCTGCAACAAATCCCGATGCGTATGAACCATTTAGCATCGCTGCCGTATTAAGCAACGAAGGGTCATTGGGGTTTCCTTCGATCAAAGCATCCACGAGCAATAAATAAGCCGGTAGCCCTTCTTCAACAACACCCAAATCGGAACTGCCTAGTACGGCCTTCGACAAGTCTTCCGCGATGCTGTTTGTAAAACCAGAAACAATCGCGGAACAAGAGACCGTAAGCAATACACCAATCATGGCGATCGATACTCTTGAGAGTTCTAGAAGAAGCGTTTTTTTCCACACAAGAGAAAAGTGTCTCTACGAGCTCAGTAAGAACGAGTTAGGTCGCTAGGAGGACAGAGAAGCTTCTTGAACTGCACGAACCAACTCATCCAGATTAGGCCGCTCTTTGTAGCCCGGCACCGCACGTTTGAATTTAATCGTTGCATCTGGCAACACGAATATGACGCCAGGATGTGGGATGCCATACGCGGGATGCCCAACCTCGTATTCCTCATTGAGGATGCCAAAACCCTTGACAGTCGTCGCACCTTGATCCGCAAGCATCGGGTATTTCAAACCTTGTTCTTCCGCGAAGGAGGAATTCTGTGAGTATGCGTCATACGAGATAGCTGCGAGGTTCACACCAAGAGTTTGGAAGTCTTCAAAACGTTCGTTCAGCTGCACGAGCTGAGTCTTACAGTACGGTCACCAATTGGTGGAGCGCACGAAGAATATGAGCAGCCCGTTCTCGCCCGTTAAGTCGTCGAAGTCCAGTGTTTCACCGTGCGTATCTTTGACCGAGAGCGACGGTAACGAAGCACCAATCGACGGCGCCCAGTTTTTCGTATATTCGGGATTCCAATCAAGCAACGATGTCAAATCCTCGACGTCCTGATTTCCACAAGCAACCGTAAGCAAGGCTCCGCTGACGATCAACAGCGTCCTAATAAATCTACTCAAATTTCCCTCCTCTTAGCTTTGCGCAGTTCCGTGGCACTTAGCTGAAAAGCCGAACAGAACGTTGAAAAACAATGACGTCTGTGACAAATTACTTTCCAACAGACTATTATTGCCTTGCCACCAATCGGCTACGTTTGAAGGTGAGCCTAGCTAGGCGGTCTAGACCTTCGATTATTCCTTAACCCAAGCATAGATTATTCGTCAAATGTCACGGAATTTCTGGGTCGCACTCGTGATCCTGTTCATCGCGATAGTCTGGTTCTCTTATGACTTCCTTACTCCAGAAGAAATTGTTGCCTCAGACAAGACACTCGCTGACATAAACGCCGAAAGCGAAGCGTTGGTCGCAGATCTACCCGCGACAAAAGTGCGAGCTAAAGTCAGCGTCGCACAGGAAAAACAACGAATCTCTAGCTTGAGTGGTCGAACGGAAAACAAACGTACAGTTATCGTACGAGCGGAAGTCGGTGGTTTAGTGGTAGATCGCGTGGTCGAGCTCGGTCAACGCGTTGAGGAAGGCGACCCACTTTGCGTGCTTGAACTCGATGAACGTGAAGCGCGGGTTAGAGAAGCGGAAGATCTTCTTCGAGAGATGAAACTCGAATATGCAGGTCAAACGTCGTTACGAAACAGAGGCTTACAGATTGAGCGACAGATCGCAGCAGCGAAGGCTCGGGTCACGCAAGCCGAAGCAATGCTTCTACAACGTCAAAAGGAATTAGCACGTTCAACCATCAAGGCACCTTTCAACGGCTTCATCGAAGAATCTCACGTTGAAGTAGGTGATCTGCTACAACCCGGGACACCTTGTGTAACGCTCATTGATCTCGATCCTATGAAGGTGGTCGCACAGGTTAGCGAAAAGGAAATACATCATTTCGCGATTGACACAATCGCGGAAGCGCGTCTGCCATCTGGCGAGACAATCTCCGGCAACGTCACGTTCATAGGCCAACAGTCGAACGCCAATACGCGTACATTTGTCGTCGAAATTCTTGTGGAGAATCCAGACTTCAATATACGCTCGGGTCTCACCGCTGAGTTATTGATTCCCTTGGAAAAGTATCTTGCGCATAAGGTTCCGATAGCACTTATTGGTATCAACGATGACGGACAACTTGGTGTACAAACTGTGGGTGATGCCAGTCGCGTCGAATTTGTGCCGATCGCCATCGTAGCAGAGGACGAAGACGGAGCATGGGTCACGGGATTACCAGACATCACAACCCTAATCACCGTTGGGCAAGACTTTGTAGTGCCCAACGAAGTAGTCGAGGTTGTCTTTGAGGACGAAATCTAAGTCGGCTAGCAGATGAGAGACGCCTTAATCGATCGAACCTTAGGTCGAAAACGAACGACGATGCTTCTTATGTTCGTCGTCGTGCTATTCGGACTCATCGGGCGAGTGTCCATTCCGATCGAATCGAGTCCACGAATCGATGTACCGTTCTTTGTCATCACGGTGATACATGAAGGGATATCGCCGGAAGATGCAATTCAGCTGCTTGTTTTACCACTTGAAACGGAATTGAGTTCGGTCGAAGGCGTAGAGGAAGTCCAGTCATTCGGCAACGAAGGCGCCGCAACCGTGTTCGTGGAGTTCGATGTCGAAGTTGATTTAGATAAAGCTCTGCTCGACGTACGTGAGGCTGTTGATCGCGCGAAGGTGAAGTTTCCTTCGACCGCGGAAGAGCCCATCGTAAGTGAGCAAACGACATCGAGCTTTCCCGTACTGCAAGTCAACATCACAGGCAAAGATTCACCAGAACGGATGCTCTACCTTCTGGCACAGGACCTTAAGAACCGTCTTGAAGCAATCCCGTCCGTTCTTGAAGCAGATATTCGAGGCAATCGCGAGGAGCTCCTTGAGGTCGTAATCGATCCCTCCGATCTTGCTGCCTATGCAATTACGATCGATCAATTGATGGTCACCCTGCAGCGCAACACGCGACTAATTCCAGCGGGGGCGCTCGATTCGGGAGACGGACGAATCTCCATCAAAGTGCCAAGCGTTATCGAAGAGGCAAAAGATCTATGGGATTTACCCGTCAAGGTTGAGGGTGACGTCGTAATTACGCTTAAAGACGTCGCGTCTGTAGCACGCACATTCAAAGATCGAGACAACTTCGCGCGTGTGAACGGCGCTCAAACGATGGCGGTTTACGTGTTCAAACGCGTCAACTCAAACGAGATTAACACAGCGAACGCCGTGAAAGCGGTTGTTGAGGAGTGGAAGGCTTCGACACCAAAGTACGTCGATGTCTTCTATAGTCAAGACCAATCACCCTACGCACTCCGGCAAGTACGAGAACTCGAAGGAAATGTCCTCACTGCGTTGGTCATTGTGATGGTGCTAGTAGTTGGAAGCATGGGTTTCCGAAGCGGGATCATCGTCGGTCTCGCGATTCCGGTTTCATTCCTATTCGCGATCGGGATCGTATGGGTCATGGGGCTGACGTTTAACTTCATGGTCTTGTTCGGCATGCTCTTAGGTCTCGGTATGCTGATTGACGGTGCGATCGTGATCACTGAATACGCAGATCGGAAAATGATCGAAGGGCACGCACGCAACGAGGCATACGCATTGGCTGCGAAACGCATGTTCTGGCCGGTTACTGCTTCAGTCGCAACGACGCTTGCTGCTTTTCTGCCGTTGATGTTCTGGCCTGGTGTCTCCGGAAAGTTCATGAGTTACTTACCCATCACGGTATTCGCGGTACTGAGCGGAAGTCTTCTGTACGCCCTCTGTTTTGGACCTGTGCTAGGTGCTATATTCGGCAAAGCTGGTTCGTTAACGGAAGCCGCGAAAGCGCGTATAGCGGTTCTTGAATCTGGCGACCCCACGACATTGCGCTCATTCACCGGTATATACGCACGTTTGGTAAAAGTATCAACACGCCATGCATGGTTGACTGTATCACTCACAGTACTCGCATTGATTTTCTCGTTTGTTGCATACAACACAAAACAGCTCGGGATGATCTTCTTCGAATCCGATCCTCAATTTGCGCAAGTACTGATCCATGCACGTGGGAACCTGACGATCAATCAGACCTCAGAGTTAGTCGGCGAAGTCGAAGACCGGTTGATGCAGGTACCGGGAGTACAGGGAATCAACACTATCGCCACCGTTGCTGCTGGCGGATTCTTTGGGTCGCAAGATGCCTCACAGGACGTTGTATCGTCTATATTCGTCGAATTGACAGATCAAGCTGAACGCGAAATGTCGGGCGAGGACACGCTCGAGGTAATGCGCGACCGTGTGAAAGATCTCGTGGGCATCGTCGTAGAAGTTCGTCCACTTGAAGAAGGTCCCCCGGTCGGAAAACCCGTTCAAATCGAGTTTTCGTCGAACTACCGTGAACTCATTCCACCTGTCGTTGCGGCGATTCGCGAGTATATCGAGACAGACGTGGACGGATTGCGTGACGTAGAAGACTCACGACCTATCCCCGGGGTTCAATGGCGAATCGCCGTTGACCGAGCTCGCGCGGCAATATTCAATGCTGACGTAACGCTTGTTGGGATGGCAGTGCAACTCGTCACTAACGGTATTTTTATGGGTGAATACCGACCAGATGACGTCGACGATGCCGTTGATATTCGGGTTCGTTTCCCCGAAGAAAGTCGGGGTCTCGATTCATTGGACGACATGCGAATTCCGACGAGCCAAGGTTTGGTTCCAATGTCGAATTTCGTCAAACGCGAACCGATTAACAGTATCGAGAACATCACTCGACGTGATCGTAAGCACGTTTTCGAGATTCTTGCCGACGTCGAACCGGGTGTACTGGCAGATGCGAAAGTACGAGAAATCGGCGCATGGCTCGATCAACAGCAATTTGATCCACGCGTCACGATTCGATTCCGCGGAGCTAACGAAGAACAGCAGGAGTCCATCGCTTTTGTGATTCAGGCTTTCATTTTTGCGCTCTGCCTGATGTTCGTGCTGCTGGTAACCCAGTTCAATAGCATTTATGAGAGCTTTCTGATTCTCTTCAGCGTCGTGATGTCAACTGCCGGTGTGTTGCTCGGTTTAGTCATCACGAATCGTCCGTTCAGCGCAATCCTGACCGGGATTGGCATCGTTGCGCTTGCTGGAATCGTTGTGAATAACAACATCGTGCTCATTGATACGTACAACCAGTTGCGTCGAGACCACCCTGAACTGGACTACCTCGATCTGATCGTTCGTACTGGTGCCCAAAGGTTCCGTCCCGTCTTGCTCACGACAGTAACCACAGTCATGGGTCTGATGCCTCTTGCAAGCAATATCTCAATGGACTTCGTCAACGGCGAGATCATCGTCGGTAGTTCTGTATCGAGTTTTTGGGTACCGCTAGCACAAGCGATCGTATTTGGATTGACCTTTGCGACGGTACTAACTCTTGTCTGTACTCCCGCCATGTTGGCATTCCCACATCAATTCAAGAACCTCGGTCACGCAATCGCAAATCGTTGGCGTGCTCGACGAGCTAGAAACGTGGACACGGCGACGGCGTAAATACGCTAGAGATTCAGAGAAACTCGGTATAGCCGACATCTACAATCTGCACCGCATTACGATACGAAACCCGTCATTCACGGCGAGATTTAACTCTTAGCCGACCGAAATATGCCAACACTTAGAACGCCTTTAGGTGAGATTTATTTCGAACAGCGTGGCTCGCGTGCGGACCCGCCAGTGTTGCTTATCCACGGTGTTGGTTGCCAGTTAATTCACTGGCCAGATTCTCTCTTAGATGGCATCGTGGATTCTGGTCTTCGGGTGATCTACTTCGACAATCGTGATTGTGGTCTCTCTTTCGATTTCGACGCGGAACCACCTACGATCGCGGATCTCATCGCAGCTCGTGAAAACCCATCTCTTCTTTCACCACCGTACACCCTCTCCGATATGGCGATGGATGCAGTCCACCTTTTAAACCATATCGGTCAATCAGGTGCTCACGTTATCGGTGTGTCCATGGGCGGCATGATCGCTCAACGACTCATGGGTAACCACCCCGAAAGAGTGTTTAGTCTAACTTCGATCATGAGTACGACTGGATACTCCGAGGTTGGTGAACCAAACCCAGAGGCGATTGCAGCACTCGCCAGCAATTTCGTCGAAATGGATCGTGCTGCTGCGATTGAAAACGGTCGTAACGTCAACAATCTACTCGGTGGACCAAATTACAAGAGTACCGAAGTAGGGATGGGGAGGTTTGTCGAGCTCGCGTACGACCGTGCGTTACGTCCAGAAGCGCTACTTCGTCAGTTCTGTGCCATTGTTACGGACGGTGATCGACGTGACGCGATCCGTGAAAGTGAAATTCCTGTCCTAGCCATCCACGGAACCGAAGACCCACTCGTCGCGCATGACGGAAGCGTCGATCTCATCGAGAGCGTACGTGATGGTCGTCTAATCCTCATTGAGAAAATGGGGCATGATCTATCGGAACCAGTAATTCCCGAAATGGTCGAGGCGACTGTTGCACATATCCTCACAGCTGACGCCAATCGCTGAGCAGAGCATCGTTCATAAGTCGCGGGTCAACTGACAGAGCCTTTTTCTCTACCTAGTTTAGGCACCTTCTTGACGCCGCATCAGTCTGTAGGTAGCGCGTAGCTCACCATCCAGTTGATATCAAATCGGTCCGTAAGCATGCCATAGTACGAGCCCCAGAACATCTCCGCCAACGGCATGGTCACGGTACCTCCCTCCGATAGTTTGGCAAACAACTCATCGCATTGTTCCCGACTCTCACCGTCGATTGAGACCGAGAAATTGTTGCCAATGGAGAGAGGTGGTCCAAACGAGCTGCTGTCGCTGCCCATTAACACACTATCCCCGATGGGAAGCGAGACGTGCATCACATCGTCTTTTTCGTCATCGGCCACCTGCATATCTTCCGGTCCTTGAGCAAACGTTTGAAAAGCTTGAAAGTCGCCTCCGAATACGGAGCGATAGAACTCAAAAGCCTCGCGGCAGTTCCCGTTAAAGTTAAGGTAGATATTGAGGGACATGTTGGACTCTCTGTGCTCGAAGTGAATTCAGTTAATCAGCAGCTGGGTGGACGACTCTGACAATTCTGCCACAGTCGCACGAGTGAGCGTGTCGTTGACTTGCAGCATACCACTACGCAGTTCGTGTCAGACAATGCAATTAATACGTTCATGAAATTCTCATGTCTAACGCGACCGTTACTCTCACGCTTCTCAACAGAACTGCTTACAACAGAGCCTAATTGACCTACTTCAACCGTCATTCACCGAACGAACCAAATCCATGGTTCGACCCAGAGTTTCAAGCTGAGCTTCTAGCGATCCACCACCTGGTGCTACACGTAAAGTCGTAACACCGGCATCACGGTACACTCTGAGCCTTTCTACTATTCGAGCCTCGTCGCCAATGAGGTTTGACTGCTCGACCATGTCGTCTGGTACGAGTCGCGTCGCTTCGTCCCGCTTCCCTTCGACCCAAAGCCTCTGAACCTCGGATGCGGCATCTGAAAATCCCGCGCGTTTATAGGCGTCGTTGTAGAAATTAGTACGAGCTGAACCCATTGCTCCTAACGTGAATGCAAGTCCAGTCTTCATTTGCTCGATGACTTTCTGTGGTTCTTCCGTAAAGATCACTGAACCTCCTGCTTGAATGTCGATCTCATCCATTGAGCGACCGGCACGCTTAGCGCCGTCTGAAATGAAGTCAAGATGCGCTCGAGCTTGATTTGGCGTGAAGGAGGTACCGAGCCAACCATCGGCAACTTCGCCCGTGTACTCAAGCGCTTTAGGTCCTAATGTGGCGAGGTAAATCGGGATCGATTCAACGGGCGGTTGAGACAGGCGTAATGCCTTCCCTTCGCCGCCAGGACGTGGTAATACGTGATACTTGCCGTCGTATTGAAGCTTCTCTCCACGAAATGCCATACGCAGGATGTCAACGGTCTCTCTCATGCGCGTGAGCGGCGCTTTGAAAGGTCGACCCTGGAGTCCCTCAACAACCTGAGGACCGGAAACTCCGAGACCCAAAATGAAGCGGTCATTTGATAGCGAAGCCATCGTCATCGCGGTCATCGCGGTCATCGAAGGAACTCGAGCACTGATTTGCGCAATCCCAGTGCCAAGTCGAATGCGCGTCGTGCGTGCTGCGAGAAAGGCTAGCGGGACGATTGCGTCTTGACCCCACGCCTCTGCTGACCAGACATCCGAAACTCCGAGTTTTTCGGCTTCCACAACGAATGTCGCCTGTTGTTCGAAATCTCGAGATCTGCCGGAAGCTGGACCTCCAATTCCAATGCTCACCTTCATGATGCTTGATGCCCTTAAAAATTCTCAGAGTCCACATTAAACTTCGAAGCTACTGTTCACGCAATTGCGTCGCATGGGTCTCATCGATCGTCTATTTAGAGACCGAATCAAATCAGGCTCGCTCAGCCTAATCGATCATAGGGGAAATCGGTCGACGTTTGGTAGCGACGGGAATCCCGTTGTAGTCAAGTTAAACCGTCGAGGCACCCTGTTTCGAATCCTCCGTAACCCACATCTCCACCTTGGAGAGTGCTACATGAACGGAGAGATCGATATTCTGGAGGGTTCTTTAACCGACTTCTTACGAGTACTTCGCATCAATATGAGCGACTATGCTGACGTCAAGGGATCATTGCTCGCGCCTACAGTAGCCTCGATCACACACTCTTGGAACACGGTAAGGGCGAGCCTTCGCAACGTTTCTTTTCACTACAACCTAGACGATGACCTTTATCGAGGATTCCTCGACGAGGACATGCACTATTCGTGTGCGTACTTTGAGAATCCTGACGATACACTAGAAGTGGCGCAACAGGCTAAGTGTCGTCACCTGATGAGCAAACTCTGCCTGAAACCCGGTCAGCGCGTATTGGATATCGGTTCCGGATGGGGTTCATTAGCGATGTATCTTGCTGAACACGCAGATGTCGAGGTGACCGGCATCACACTCTCCACGTCACAGTTACGTGTTGCCAATGAGCGTGCGAAGACTCGAAATCTCGGCAATCAGGTTCGATTCCTACTTGAGGACTATCGAGATCACGATTCGCAATATGATGCGATCGTTTCCGTTGGCATGTTTGAACACGTCGGAAAGCGAAATTTCAATACCTATTTCAGACGGGTCCAAGAATTACTTAAACCGGATGGCATTGCAACGATCCATACGATCGGGAGTGCATCTGAACCAACGCCGACTAACCCGTGGATCAAACGTTACATATTTCCCGGCGGCTACATCCCTTCACTCTCTGAAGTCGCCAAAAACATCGAGAGCAATCGCCTATTCATGTCGGACATCGAAATCTGGCGCCAACACTACGCCTTCACACTAGCCGCTTGGAATCAGCGTTTTCAAGAGATTCGTGACACCGTCAAAGAACGGCAAGGGGAGCGATTCTGCCGTTTATGGGAGTTCTATTTATGTGCGTGTCAGACAGCTTTCGAGTATGACTCTCTCGTCGTATTTCAAATCCAGTTGGCGCATCAAAACAATATCGTACCGTTAACGCGGGATTACCTATACAAGTCTTGAGCCTCTATCTACGCACGCTTATCGCAGCCGTTGCGATCGCGTTATGCGTCGGTACGTCCGGCGAACCGAAGACCGACACTCTAAATATCGGTAACGCGGCGGAGCCTGGTACCCTCGACCCACACCGATATTTCGCCAACGCTGAAGAACACATTCTGAAAGACCTCTTCCTCGGCTTGACCACAATGGGACCGAGTGGCGAAATCCTGCCAGGGGTCGCAGAGAGTTGGTCGACTTCAGACGACGGATTGCAATGGCAATTTAGACTCAATCAAGACGCTACCTGGAGCGACGGAGAGCCACTCACGGCCGAAGACTTCGTGTTCGGGTTGAGACGCCATCAAGATCCTCAAACCGCATCTCCACTCGCACATTTCCTTTATTGCATCAAAAATGCTGAAGCGATAAACCGTGGCGATTTGTCCCCAGACAAGCTAGGCGTAACCGCCATCGATACGCACACACTCCGTATCGACCTCGAACAACCTTTTCCTTTCCTGGTAGAACGCTTGCTCTATCCGATCGCTTATCCGATTGCCGAACACGTATTCGAGAAACACGGTGATGCTTGGGTGAAGGCTGAAAACTGGGTATCGAACGGCGCGTATGTGCTAGGTGCTTGGAGACCTCGCGAGTACGTTGAGCTCAAGAAAAACGAACACTTCCTTTTCAGAGACGAGTCTTCGATCGAAACGATTCGCTACTACCCGTTCCCAGAACCAGCAACCGCGTACAACCGATTCGTTGCAGGAGATATGGACATCGTACATGGTTACCCTCACGCACTTGTACGAAAAGTCGAACACGAGAGACCAGATGAGGTACAAAATGCACCGTTGCAATCGATTATGTATCTCGTGATCAACACTCGCGCGAAACCTTTCGATGATGTGCGTGTGCGCGAAGCACTCGCGGCGGCAATTTTCAGAGATCGTATTACCCGCCAAGTGTTAGGTGCTGGAGAGACGCCTAGTGCCACCTTATCGCCACCGCTAGTCAATGGTCATATGTCGCAAGGCCCGATCGTTGAGCCATCGACCAAACGCGCGATTGAGCTTCTCGCAGAAGCTGGTTTTAATGAGACACATCCGCTAGAAGTGACTTTGCGCTATATCTCCGGCGCAGAAAACAAGCGGATATACGTTGCCATCGCAGCGATGTGGAAGGACGCAGGGATTAATACCACTCTGCACCACACGAATTTAGCTACCCATTTCAGCGACCTTCAAAACGGCGATTTCCAAGTCGCTCAAGCCGGTTGGTTCGGAGAAAACAATCCTGAACATTACATCGAGCTCCTATGGTCTAAGATCGGTCCGGCAAATTACGGCCGCTACGAGTCGTCCGAATTTGATGCACTTTTCGAGGAAGCACGAGAGACGGCTAATCTGCGGGAGAGACTATCGAAGCTGGCGGCAGCTGAGCAAGTTGCACTACAGGATTTTCCTGTTATTCCACTGTATGTGACGATGACACTAAATCTAGTTAAAACGCATGTCGGTGGGTGGGAGAAAAACGGACGAAATCTACATCCGGTCCGTTTTATTTACTGGGTGGAACCGCCGTAGTGTGATATGACCTGCGCCCGTACAACACGTAATTAGGCTTCGCCGTGTACCGTGACGAAGCTAACTAATTCCAATGCTTCTCTACATATTTAGACGTTCATTGTTTATGCTCACGACGATTTGGGTCGTCGTCACGATTACGTTTTTCCTCCTGCGCGTTGCGCCGGGAGGACCATTTGATAGCGAGCGTGCGGTCTCTCCCGCGGTCGAAAAAAACCTACTAGCCGCTTACGATCTTGATGATCCATTGCTTCATCAATACGGCAAATATCTTTGGCGGCTAGTCCAAGGCGATTTAGGTCCTTCCTACAAACAAAAGGACTTTAGTGTTGCTGAGCTGCTGTTTCACGGATTGCCAATAAGCCTCCTAATCGGAGGTATCGCGCTCACGATCGCAGTCACTTTAGGGTTAATTCTTGGCGCTACCATGGCGCGATACCGTAATCAAACGCTTGACGCTGCACTTGAGGGATTTGTCACGTGTGGTTTAGCACTTCCGCCTCTCGTCGCCGCGCCATTGCTTGTCTTGCTGTTTTCACTTGTTCTCCGTTGGTTACCCGCTGGCGGACTTGAGTCGCCGCTTCATCTCGTACTACCGGTTATATCGCTGTGTATCCCATATATTGCGGCTTTCGCACGTCTCAGTCGAAGCAGCTGCCTTGAAGCCCTCAATCAACCTTTTGCGACGACTGCACAAGCAAAAGGGGTAAGCAATCGACGTCTTCTTTGGCACCATGTCTTACCGTCAGCATTAGTACCAGTGCTTTCGTTCGTCGGACCCGCGGCAGCTACGTTACTGGCAGGTTCGATGGTCGTGGAAGTGTTCTTCTCGATTCCGGGTATCGGTAGCTACTTCGTACAAGGTGCGCTTGATCGTGACTACACCCTCGTCCTCGGCGCGGTGCTTGTCTACACGACATCAATACTGGTTCTGAATTTCCTCATCGATCTCTTGTTCCTACGAATTGACCCAAGGATTCGATTACATTGAGTGAGTCAGTGATTCGAAATGAACCGATTGGTTTTTTCACTCCGATCTATGTCAAGGTGGCGTGTGGTCTACTGCTGTTCGTGCTTGCTACGGTTGTTGTTGGACCACATATCACCGCATGGGAATACGATGCGATCCACTGGGAAGCGATTGGTGCATCGCCTTCCGGCGAGCATTGGTTTGGTACCGACAACGTAGGTAGGGACTTATTTGCGCGCACCATGATGGGCGGGCGTATTAGCCTACTAATCGCGGTCCTCGCAACGACGGTTAGTTTCTGTATTGGTTTACCTTGGGGAGCGATATCCGGTTTCGTAGGTGGAACGACCGATCAGGTCATGATGCGGATTGTTGACGGCATGTATGCCATTCCGTACGTACTGATCGTGATCGTCCTAGTCGTTATGTTGGGTCGGAATATTTATCTGCTCTTCATCGCTATCGGCGCGGTCTCGTGGCTCGATGTATCTCGAATTGTGCGCGGGCAAGCGCTTGTACTTCGAGCCGCACCCTTCGTTGCATCTGCTCGCGCGATGGGATTACCAGAATTCAGGATCGTCGTGCGGCATGTTGTACCGAACGTACTCGGTTCCGCGATCGTATTTGCGACTCTAATGATTCCGTATGTCATCATCTCAGAGAGCTTCATCAGCTTTCTAGGATTAGGCGTACAGGAACCGATGACGAGCTTAGGCGTACTTATCGCAGATGGCAGCAAGAATATCTATGCGTCACCTTGGCAACTAGCGTTCCCGACCGGACTTCTAACCGTTCTGTTACTCCTCATGACCATACTTGGTGAGAGACTCCGTCGGATGGTTTCTGGGGCAGAACGTTCGTTGGTTTGACCTCTTCATATCGTTTAAAACGGCGCCTTAGGACGTAGTTGAGAGAAATACGATGCCGATAATTCGCCACTTCCTACGCCATTGGTTTCGCATGAGCGACACTGAAAAAATCGCTATATTAGGTGGTACGGGAGATTTGGGCACAGGTCTCGCGATTCGATGGGCGAAAGCCGGTCACGAAATCATCATAGGTTCTCGAACTCTGGCGAAGGCGCAAAGAGCCGTCGAGAATCTTCACAAGCTAAGTCCCGAGACGCCTGCGCAAGCGATGGAGAACCCGGACGCAGCATCAGCCGGGACGCTCGTCGTCCTCACCGTTCCGGCCGAGCATCAAATCTCGACACTTAATACAGTTAAAGAGGGGCTCACTGGAAAGATCCTGATCGACGTTACTGTTCCTCTCGTGCCACCTAAGGTCGGTACAGTACAGCTACCGTCGGAAGGCAGCGCCGGAAAACGTGCACAAGATTTTCTTGGCGATTCTGTGACCGTTGTTACAGCGTTTCAAAACGTCGCCGCACACCTACTCCAAACCGATGCTCACATCGCTTGCGACGTGCTTGTATGCGGTAACAAGCGAGCGGCGCGTAAACGTGTAATCGAACTCGCCGAGCAAGCGGGGATGCGTGCATGGCATTCGGGACCAATCGAGAATTCAGCAGCAGTCGAAGCGTTGACTAGCGTATTGATTCAGATCAATCGACGTCACGACATTTCGCATTCAGGGATCAAGATCGTCGGTCAAGACGACCACTAAAGCCATGACCTTCGAGATACTGCCGATCGAAGGCTTGCCGCTCTTTAAGGAAGGCGACGATTTAACGACCATATTCGTGAATCGATTACACCAAGTCGGTCTCGAACTTCAAGATGGCGACATTCTTGCGATAGCCCAGAAAGTTATCTCTAAGGTTGAAGGTCGACTCGTCGATTTGACGGACGTCAAACCGAGTAGCGAGGCAAATCAATTAGCAGCTGAAGTTGAGAAAGATCCGCGCATCGTTGAGTTAATTCTTCAGGAATCAACAGATATCGTGCGTAAGAAGATCGGTGTATTGATCGTGCGCCATCGGCTTGGTCACGTCGGTGCTAATGCCGGTATCGACCAATCCAATATAGAACATGGTGAGGAAGGCTCCGCGCTACTTCTACCACTGGACCCTGATAGAAGCGCCACGAAAATCCAAAATGAGATCGCACAAAAGACTGGGAAACAGATCGGCGTACTCATCACCGACTCCGCCAATCGACCATGGCGGCTCGGTACCGTCGGAATCGCCATCGGTGCAAGCAACATGATGGTTCTCGATGATAGGCGCGGGGGATTCGACTTGCATGGTCGAGAACTGAAGATCACCATGATCAATCGTGCGGACAGTATCGCCGCGATGGCAACACTCGCGATGGGTGAAACAGACGAGCGCATCCCGGCGGTGCTCGTCCGAGGTGCTGATTCGGGTCGTAGCGATCAATGCGCTGCGGAGGTCAATCGTCCACTAGAAGACGATTTGTTCAAATGACGATACTCGCGCTGACAGGCGGCGTCGGTGGTGCGAAATTGAGTTTAGGTTTGGCTCACGTTCTCACACCGAACGAGATCACATTTGTCGTTAATGTCGGCGATGATTTCGAACATATGGGGTTGAGTATCTCCCCCGATATCGATACGTTAACGTACACACTCGCCGGCGTCGTCAACGAAGCTACCGGATGGGGACGTGCCGACGAGTCTTGGGATTGCTTAACCGAACTCAAGAGCTTTGAAGCAGACACATGGTTTCAACTTGGTGACCGGGACTTAGCACTCCATCTGTTTCGAACTGCGCTCCTCAAGAGCGGAAAGTCATTGACCGAAGTCACGAAGATCGTTTGTACTCGACTTGACGTCAAGTACAAGGTGGTTCCTGCGACCGATTCCTATCTGCGCACACGTGTATTGACTGATCAAGGCTCCTTGGCATTTCAAGACTACTTTGTGCGGCTGAAATGCGAGCCTAAGGTGTCCGAATTGGAGTACCATCAACGTACGACCGCTTCGATGAGTCCTGAGATTGATCCCGCTGACGTCAGCGGGGTTGTAATCTGTCCATCGAATCCGTTTCTCTCGATTGATCCAATTCTTGAGCTTGATGAAATACGATCATTGTTAACAAATCGCGATTTTCCTGTAGTTGCGGTATCTCCTATCGTCGGGGACCGGGCGATCAAAGGTCCGACCGCAAAGATGATGAGAGAATTGAACATGTCGGTGACTTGTGCGGGAGTCGCTCAACATTACCACGAACTGTTGGATGGCTACGTTTTCGATGACATCGATGCACACTACGAATCCGAAATTGAGGCACTCGGAATTCGAACAAGGAAAGCGAATTCGATCATGCGCACCATCGAAGACAAAGTAGCGCTTGCGAGGGTTTGTGTCGACTTTCTTGAAGATCTTCGTTAACTATCTATGAGCGTTTGGGCTATCGTCCCGTTTAAAGGCGCTGAAAACGCCAAACGACGACTCTCTCCTCAACTGTCTGCCGATGTGCGTTCACGTCTAGCGCTCGCAATGCTCAACGATGTGCTCCAAGCTCTGGCGGATGCGAAGTCAGTTGATGGCATCTTATTGACATCTCGCGCTCCTGAAGCAAAGCGAATCGCGGAACAGTGGGGGGTCACGTTATATAGAGATCAAGCGCATACACTTGTCGATGCGTTGACCGATGCTAACGAAAAAGTAAAGCGTGATCTCAATGCGACCACCAGCATCATTGTGCCTGGGGACGTTCCTCTGATCACTGGAACAGATGTCGACCACGTCCTGCATTACCACGCACACGTCACGATCGTGCCGGACAGTCACAAAATCGGAACGAATGCACTGGTCTGTACTCCGCCGAACGCGTTTCCACTGGTATTTGACGGTCGAAGTTACCATCCCCACGTTGAAGCCGCTACACGCCTAGGTTTACAGGTACGATCCGTGCAATCAGACGCTTTCGCGATCGATGTTGATACTGCAGACAACCTTCTACTAGTCCATTCGAGTACAAAGAGTTCCCTCACGCGTAAGTTGCTAATAAATGATCCTGAGCTTGCGACGCTAGTGGCAGAACTACGGCAATCCCATCAAGTACACGCGATCGAAGTTTCATCTGTACAAGAAAACGTCGACTAGCATCTCTTAGTAAAACACGCTAGTGCTGAAAACACATTAGTTTTCGCACTTCCTCTCCCAATTTCTGAAGCATCGGTCCGTCTAGAAATGTCGCGATTCCCCACACGATTACGGAATCGCTCTCATCTAATTGCTCACGCTCTGGAATCCAATGACTCTGAAGCGAATACAGCGAATTCAAATTACTCGATCTTATGTATCACATTTCGATTTGTCGATAGAAATCCGCTCGGCTCGGGAAGATTGATACTCCTTTGAATCCAATTCTGGACATCCAGAAGCGAAATATCTACTATTCAATCGTTTTCGCATCTCGGGAACCGCCAATGCTGAGCGCGGCCGATAACAGGAAGTTAACGCAGACGGGATCCGATACTCCGATGGGTCGAACTTTCCGAAAATACTGGATGCCCGCGCTACTCTCACGGGAATTGCCACATCGGGACTGTCCGCCTGTTCGCATAAAGCTGCTAGGCGAAGATTTCGTTGCGTTTCGTGACTCTACGGGAGCTGTTGGCATCGTGGAACCACGATGTCCACACCGAGGTGCGAATCTATTCTTCGGGCGGAATGAAGCCTGTGGATTACGCTGCGTATACCACGGTTGGAAGTTCGATCGCTATGGAAACTGCGTCGACATTCCCAATACGAATCCTGACGTCGCTGCGCGGCTTATGCCTCGCGCTGGTATACGAGCGTTAACCATTGAGGAACAAGGTGATGTTGTGTGGGCGCATTTTGGCGATGCGCCGCCACCGTTACCTGACTTTGAGTATCTGGCCGTACCACCCGAGCAACGATTTGTCTCCAAAAAGTTTCAACAATGCAATTGGGCGCAAGCGGTTGAAGGGGGGCTTGATACTTCCCACTTCTCGTATCTACATGCGGGTATCTATGACGGCGAGAAAGCGAGTCTTCTTGATGCCGGGAAGCAACCGACGAGAAAAGGCGAAAACGAACCTCCCAGCCAGTCGAGGTTGCGGTGGTTAATCGAAGATGGTGCGCCTAGGTTTTCCGTTTTAGATCACGACGCGGGTTTATTGCTCTGTGCGGCGCGCACTGCAGACGACGATCAGACCTACTGGCGTATGACGCAGTATCTACTACCTAACCACTCTCTCACGCCTGGGAATTTTCCCGAAGATACGAGCCTGATGAACACATGGGTACCTTACGACGACGAATCTTGTTGGATCTTCTGTTACGCATGGCATCCGGAGCGTGAGATTTCCGAGCGTGATCGTAGTCGTTATTTAAACGGTAGTGGATTATTCGCTGAAGTTGATGGCGACTATATGCCAGTACGACGTCGTGAAAACGACTATCTGATTGATCGTGATATGCAACGAACAGAAAACTACACCGGCATCTCAAACATTTCGGAGCAGGACCAGGCAGTCGCTGATAGTCAAGGAACCATCGCTGATCGAACACGCGAAATGTTGGTTCAAACAGATCTAGGCGTTACACGCTTTCGTGCGACAATACTGCAGGCATGTGACACTACGACGAATGGTGAGCATCCGAAAGGCTCTATCGATCCGACTGCGTATCGTGTACGGTCAGGAGATTACATCTCTGATCCCAGCCAAAGCTTGGCGGAAGTAGTAGAAGCAAGATTCGGAAACCGAAGCGGTCAGAATATCGTTTTCCCGTGATGTCTCGTCCTGCAAGTCGATGCGAGAAATCACCAAATAAATCCGCGATGAGATATACGCAACTTGAGCGATTGTCATTGACGCGAATCATCACCGTCGTTTGTGTTGGTGCACTCGTTTGTGCGTGCGGCGGAGGCGGTGGTGGCAATGGCGGAAGTCCTCAGCCACCGACGCAACCACCGACGCAACCGCCTACTCCACCCGTAACCAGCAGTTGCTCCTTGACAGTCGCTGAAGGACCGTTCGACTTGGTCTTCCCACGAGATACCTGGGAGACTAGGTCACCGGAGTCGCAGGGGCTTTGTCCTGACGAACTCGAAGACGCGTCGAACTACGCATTTGCCACCGGCAATGCGACGGGAGCTGTTCTCATCATCAAGAATGGTTTTATCGTCTTCGAGCGTTATGTGGAAGATCGGGGCGTTGACGACATGGTGACGAGCTGGTCAGTTGGCAAGAGTTTCACGAGTATGCTCATGGGTATCGCGCTTGAAGATGAGCGTATCGCGAATCTTGATCAGAGCGTATCGGCATTTGTGCAGGATTGGGGCACCGATGCACGACAAGACATCTCAATTGATCACATCATGACGTTGCGAACCGCACTGACCGAGCCCGATGCAGGTGCGTTCTACGGCGCCACTAATCAGCTAGGTATGGCGATTGACCGTGAACTAGTAGGTGAACCCGGTGAAAAGCATGTCACCTATTCAAATGCGGACGTCATGGTTGCTGGAGAAGTTATCGCACAGGCAACCGGCATGAATGCTCAGGAGTATTTCGACCTAAACGTTGGTGAATCGATCGGTTTTAGCGGCGACTGGTGGGTCGACGAAGTAGGAAAGGTGATGACCTATTGTTGCATCGATAGCACGCCAAGAGAATTTGCGAGATTCGGCGTGCTATATGCGAGAGACGGTTTGTGGATTGAGGAACAGGTTGTACCAAGTGAGTGGATAGCAAGCAGTACTCAGCCTGCGCGTGAAGAATCGACGTACCTCTATTATTGGTGGCCAGTGACACGAGGAGGCTTCGGCGCTTTCGGACTCCAAGGGCAAATGGTCGTCATCTATCCTGAAATAGATTTGGTCGTTCTGCGGTTCACTCGTTACATTCGCCGTGGCGACGGTCGCCCTATAAAAACACGAACCAACTATCACGACACGCCAGCGCCTCAGGATTTCGACAATGGGACTTTTCTTTCTTTCGTTCGAGACTCAGTACCAGACTAATCACTCGTCCGCTAGTCGTCTGACATTACGAAGGCATATATAAGGTCAGATAGTTACTCATCTCTTCATCGAAATGATCTTAAATGAACTTACGTCCGTAGACGTCGAACGCATCCCGATAGCGCTCGCTGTTGAGGCGTTGGGCTTGATCATAACAAGAGAATGCGACCTTGACCTCGTGCGCAAAATCCATTCGTAGCGATCTTGGTCGAGCGTGCTGTACGAACATCGGCGCTCCGATCGCAAGGTACGCCGCCGCGAGGCCAGCATTCATGATTCCGTCTACATTTGACTCAATCATGTCCGCACAAATGCCTAAGGCATGCAAACCCGTTACCATGTGTAAAGCAAAGAATCCATGCGTATGGTTGAAGATATCGAGTGCTTCTTCGGCCACACGAAAACTATTGTTTTCCAATATATGCGTGTGCACCGCAAACGTGTCTGCTTGAATGACCTCGTCGTACCGATCATTGAATCTGCTGGACGCAATGTCGATTGATGGAGGCCAAACAAATCTCTCTGAAGGCGATGCGAATTGACCGATCTCAGCGATGCGTTCATCGGGACCTGCGCTCGCAAGATACGCTAATCCCGCTGCGACTTCGGAATCAACTTCGAAGCGAATGCCGTAGGCGAGTCTGATCGTGCCGTGAAACGCGTGTCGAACCCATCCACTTAGAACACTTGGAAGATATTCGGCCAGTGTCTCCTCAACACCGCGGCGCGATATTGATTCGTCAAGATAGTTGATAAGCCCTCGATAGACTCGGCGCTTGCCAATACCATCCTCGAATCGGTTCACGACCTCTGGCGCTTCTGTTCTCGCGCGATCTAACCGTCCAATGTACCGAGCATGTCTGGATTCGATGGTCGTTCGATCACTCCCTAACCCATGCATAGCCAGAAGCATCATCGGTAAATGATCAGTTAGATGGCCATCGTATTCGGGTTCATATGAATCCCGATGTTGTCGCAACAGGTGTAACAACCATGGAGGGCAATCTACCAAATCATCTGATTGAGTCACGATCCCGTCTAATCGATCCATAAAAACACGGTTAGCGATTATCTTAGGAGTTATCCTCATTGATCGTTACGATTTGTCCGGCATCTAACCAATCGATTCGCTTCGCGACTCCGCTCAACCAACGAACGCGAATGTTGGAAACCCCATCAATTTCACCAAGTCCAAAATGAAGTCGTGGGTCACGTGACGCAAGGTAACTACTCGCTCGTTGTACGACGCGCGTAAGCGTTCGATCTCCAACATCTAATGAAACGACTGCACCAAGCGCAGGTCGACCATATCTATCGCGAACGTCGAGCATTAGCCATTGACCAATCCCTCGTGATCGATTTACGAGTAGTTTCGTAGGCGCATCGCGATCCACAACCACAATTTCTAACGTGCCGTCGTTGTCGAGATCTCCTACCGCCGCAGCTCGGCTCGTAAATATCCCACCACCGTAGTCGATCAATTCAAACCTTCCATGAGCAGAACCCGCGTAAAGAGAGTTTGGTTCAGCAAATTGATCGCCATTGTGGGGTTTCGATAATCGACTGACCGCCCCATTTGCCTCGAATACATCCAACCAACCGTCGTTATTCAAATCGTCGACCACAAGTCCAAACCGCGTATACCGTTGTGTATGAATGCTCATTCCAACCTGCGCAGTGACATCTCGAAAATAGTCGCCTTCATTGCTAAATACATAGTCGGACTGGGTTGTTATGTGAACGACAACAACGTCTTGGTCTGCATCATCGTCCAGATCCGTAGTGACAATCCCCATTCCTGCTCGCGCATCGCCGTGCTGGTCTACAGCGCAGTTCCAAACTCCGGCATGATCCTCGAATACAAAATTTCCTTGATTTAACCATAGATGATTAGGGGACGTATCGTTCGCGACGAAGACGTCAAGCAAATTGTCGCCGTTGAAATCTGCAGTAACGATCCCTAAGCCATTGCCTTTAGTTCCGAGTACGCCACTTTCACTAGTGACATCAACAAAACGACCGTCCCCGATGTTTTTAAAAACACGATCTTGTGCAGGCGCTTCGAAATGCAATGGAGAGCAGTAATCCCGACTACCCAACATCGTTTGGTAGCACTCCGGTTTCATAGACGTACTCCATTCAATGTAGTTCACAACCCACAAGTCAAGATCGCCATCAAGATCAAAATCGGCAAATGCGGTGGCGGTTGACCAGTCGCTTGATCGAAATCCAGCATCGACGGTAACGTCCCGATACTGATTCGAGCCATCATTTACGAGCAGTTTGTTTTTTCCAAGTTGCGTAACGAAAAGATCTGGCAACGCGTCCTGGTTTACGTCTCCAACTGCGATGCCCATGCTGTAGCCGAGATCAAGCGACGCATCACCGCCATCCTGCTGTTTAAACTCACCCGAACCGTTGTTAATGAACAGTACATTCGCAGAAGACGGTGACCTGGTGTTTACTAAACCACTTTGAATGAAATATGCGTCCAAGTCTCCATCCTGGTCGGAATCGAAGAGCGCAACACCACCACCCATAATCTCAGGCAGTCGTCGATCTTCAGTGCTACCCGATACGTAGAAAAAATCTAGACCGCGTTGTTTACTTTCGTCAAATAACTGAAAAGTCGTGGATTCTTTGTCAGTTTGGCTACACGAAATAAGCAAACCGGCAGATATCGCTACTATCAAGCATCTCATTGTTTGGCCGTATCGATTCTCATTCGGCTAATCTGATCGCGTTGCCTCTTAACCGAAGCTAACATCGCTTCCGACGCA
Source organism: Candidatus Azotimanducaceae bacterium (assembly GCA_965220235.1). GTDB lineage: Bacteria > Pseudomonadota > Gammaproteobacteria > Pseudomonadales > Azotimanducaceae > Bin55. The sequence goes on from OZ244815.1 coordinate 2,958,401, forward strand.
CCGAGACTCCGAGCATTTTCTAGAGCTGCAAGAGCACTTGCTTCATCATTCAATATGGTCTCAGCTCGCGCAAGGTTTATGTACGCGGGAATGTGGTTTTGATTAACAGATATGGCAACACGGAACAAATTCGAAGCTTCGGGCCATCTGTCTAAAAATCCCATACAAATACCTAAATACGTGTACAAGTCTGCATCGTCATTTTTGATCCCAATCGCCAAATCTAGCATGTGACTTGCTTCAAGCCACTGTCTCTTTCGCATTAGAAGCTGCGCTTTCTGGGAATATGCATAGTGCAGCTTTGGGTCTATTTCAATCGCATGATCAACGTGTTCAAGCGCTTCGTCATACTGACCTAAGTTCATTAACAAACTTGCTATCGCGGTTCTCAACACGTAAAAATCTGGGTGATGTTGAATTCCCTCTTCAAAGACGCTTAGTGCAAGAGTGGTGTTGCCTACCAATTCATGAGCAGCTCCTAAGGCATGGAGAACGCTTCTATTTGTCGGATACCTGCCACGCAACTCGGTTAAGAGTTGAATCGCGGCATCGTAGGATTCGTTCCGCAACAAACCAGCTGCTTGTGCTAGTCGAACGGACATGTGATTGACACCGTGTTCGTCTTTTTCTTCCGCAATCGGATCTTTCCAGAGGATTGGCTTATATGTCGCGAGACCGTCCAACAATTTAGACGCCTCTTCTTTTTCACCTAGGCGTACAAGAGCATTCGCACGTAATCGTCGGACATTTGGATGTTGATACAGACTATCTAGTCGTTCAATTGCTTGAATTACTTCATCTGGCTGGTCTAGTCCCAAATACGCATGAGCTTGTCCAAGTACAGCATAGGGATCATCGCTTAAGGTCTCGGCGTGCTGAAAACATGCTAGCGCTTCGTCGTATTTACTCGCATCTAGCAAAAAACGACCTTTCTGAAACCAAGCAGGCGCGTAGTCCGGGTTTCGATCTATCGCTACTGTGATGCGGTCCAGCGCGTGTTCAAGATCGAATCGCGCTGCCAAGAGAATCGCATGGTAGTATGGCCATTTAAGTGCATTTGGATCGAGTGTAGTTGCGTAGTCGTACGCAATCAGCGCCTCTTCCGAAAAGCCATGTAACTCATAGACGACTCCCAAGTTTCCGACAGCTATTGGGTCCGTTGGATTTTCGCTCACTCGCCTTTGGTAGTCTTCAATCCTCTCACGGACCTGAATGTTCGCTTGATCTGTTACAACTGACGTTAGTGTCGAGACCCGTGAATCGACCGATTCGCTACAGCTAGTGATCAAACTCAATATAACCGCGAAAATGAGGACAGCACGAGCAGAATGACGGAGATACCTAAACACGAGATTCGCACGATTGATCGTAGGACGATTCGACTTCCTTCTTATCGCATGGGACCAGCGACTGATTAGTGCTACAGTCGATCGGAATCCGATTGGTTTTCGCATCACCTAAATTTACGTGATCCTATTTCTCAAATATAACCAACATAAACCCATATCAATTTGCATCTAGTACACCGTTAGCGATGAGCGTTTCCATCGCGCGTTTGACCTTCGGATTTTCTGGCGCGAGATCTACTGCACGTTCAATCGCATCCCGGGCTTCATTAGTTCGCTGAAGCTCCCCGAGACTTAACGCCATATTTGCATACGCATTCGGGTTCTGGGGTTCTAATTCAATCGCGTACGCGAAATTCGTCACGGACTCTTGCCAGTCTCCATGTCCACCATCTAGGACACCGAGACGATAGTATGTATTCCAATCAGGTTGTCGATATTCGAGAGATGCTCGTAGGATGGATCTAGCTTCAGCTGTCGCACCTCTTCGTATTAGGAGGTCAACTTGAGCATCCCAAGCGGGTATGAACTCGGTTTTCAATTCGATTGTCTGTGCATAGTGCTTCAGAGCTTCGTCATATTGTCCGTTCACTTCGAGTAAAGAACCGAGATTGAAGTGAATTACGTGACTAGCAGGAAACTTGCTTATGCCTTTCTCGAGTGTGTCGACCGCTTCGTCGATACGATTCAACGCGACGAGTGCCGAACTGCGTAATTCAACAAGGTAGGACTCAGTTGGGTGTCGTGCCATTAAAGACGTAATTAGAGGCAACGCATCATCAGCGCGTCCACCGTCTATTAACTTCTGTGCAAGTAGCGCTTCTCCACTCAATCCCCGCGTGTATTCAACTACAGCGCCAGCGATAGGGTCTGACCATGATGGTTGATCTTGCGTGACTTCCGAGGTTAGCACCAGTCCATTCTGTAAAGACTTGCCGTGAGCCCGGTAGACCCGCGCCTTTAACAACTCGACATAACGCGGTAACTCTTTAGCAGAAATAGAATCGAGTGCGCCAGCAGCTGTATCGAAGTCGCCGAGTTCGAGGCTACACTGGGCGCGACCTGACTTAATGGCGATTCGATTGCTTGGTAAAACATTATTGCGATCAGCATCAATAAACGATTCGCAAGCACCTTTGAAATCACCTAAATCCATTAACCAATACCCCTTCGCCAAATGGCTCGCGACGTAGGTTGAGTCAATTTCCAATGCTACATCCATCGAAAGCACGGCCTCTTGGAGGCGACCTTGTGTGCCTAGTGCAAGACTCTTTAAATAAGGCCATCGCGCATCATCAGAGTCGAGCTCATAGGTTTGTCCATAGGTCTCAATCGCGGCATCCTTAAATCCATTGGCGTCGTACACCATCCCCAATCGACCTCTATGCAGTGCTGACTCTGGTTCGTTCAGCGCATTGTTGTACATATCACTAATAAAAACTTGAAGTTCGTCATCATTTGTATTTCCAGATAAGTCGATCGGGTCTGCGACGAGTGTTGACACCTCGTTACAACCTAGCAATGCCATGGTTGAAATTGTCTTTGAAATTACCAGCAGAACCAGAACGTGGAGACGTTTCAATAGGGGTCAAACGGCCGAAAAAATATAGTCTAACTCAAACAAACTGAGCTAAAATTAAATAAAAACGTCGGTGATGGTAAACCATCACCGACGTGTAAGTTAGAGAGTAGGAACTAGAAGGAGAACGTAACTGACGTATATCCCTGTCGGCCCATGATGTTATCAAGATAGGCTTCGTGCCCTTGCTGTCTTAGAGCAACGTCCGGATATGTATCAAAGATGTTTCTCACTGCAACGTTCACAGTCATCTCGCTGAATCCAAGCGTGTCAGGTCTGCGATACGTGTAGCTCATATCCCAGTAGTGACGCGAGTCGATCTTGCACTGTGGCCAAATCCAACGATGTGCGCACGCATCCGATTCAGGAATTGGTACACCCTCGTCATTCGGTCGACCAGTGATCACGCCAGCCTCAACTGCTTCATCCCAACCAGCATTCAGCGTCGTGACGCTGTCATGCCATCTGCCGCTAAGCTGAAGGATATGGTCGTTGTAGAACCAGCGAAGACCAACATTAACACGGAATTCAGGAGATGGTGGCAATGTTTCCATCATCGCGGCTGAACCGCCATCGTTGTATCCACCGATAGTGAATGAACCACCACCTTGGTTGTGGTTACCAACACCTTCAACTTCTACACCTGCAAGTGGATGCTCGGCTTCGTTGGGAATGTCGGGATCATCCGCATATAGGATGTTCCTCATACTCAACAACTGCGTTGCACTCACGTTCAATCCAAAGGTTCCGTAATCGCCACCGATCATCGGAATATCCTCTGCATCGAACGTATAAGTTAGAGCGTAGATGATGGTTTCGGTCGTTTGCTCACCGTTTTGTAACCATGGTCGGTCAACGTCAATCAAGCCGAGACCGCTTTCTCCACGACCACGAGTGACTCGTGCGTTACCGATACCGGTTCCACCTTCACCTTTTCCACCTTTCGCGCCTGATGCCACCCAATCAATTGCAGCTTGGATTTTGCATGCTGCTTCTTCCGGGTACTGTTCGACGTAATCTCGAGGTGTAATCAATATGGTGGTGCCGGGCTCCATTGGATTGTCAATGAACAACCATGGATGCTCAGATTCGGTAACGTTCGTCGGATCAAACCACTTCAAAGGAGTACCTGGGCCAGGACATTGCCGCGCCGCATACCACTCTTCGAGACCGATTTCGTTTACGTTGACATTACGGTCTGCGCCAGCTTGTTCAGCCTTGCCTTGAAACACGACGTTTGTGTAGTCGATGTCGAATACCATCGTACCGTCAAGCAGCTTGAACGAGAAGCCCGCGTTCCATAGGTCTGAGAATTCCGGTCCAAGGTCGGAGTTTGGACCCGCGAACGTATTGACATTACGAGCATTTACTCCCATACCTTCCTGTGTACATGCAGGATCATCACCCGCTGCTAGCTCGGGGAAGTTGTAACAAATGTAGTCACCTACCGTTGCCGGTGCTGGCGTACCAATTGCACGCTGACCACCATATTGGCCCGGCTCCCCAAAGAGCGCAAATAGACCAGGTGTTACAAACCCTTCCGTCATACTTGCGCGAATCGCTAACCAATCGGTCGGCGAGTAACGCATTGCGACTTTCGGAATCGTTGTCGTAAACGTGACATTCCCCGGTTGGCCTATGACACCGTAGGTGTAAATCTCGGCATAGCGACCGGCAATCTGCACTTCCATGTCCCCAAGAACATCGTCTTGAATTAACGGCAACTGCAACTCAGCGTAAATCGCTGATGAACGTTGGCCACTAACACGAAAGCCCCGTTTGCCACCACCAAGTGCAGACTGGTTAATCACACTGGAGCGGTATTCCTCGGTCTCTTCACGCCAATGCGTACCGATTGCGAATCCAACAGGTGCGTCGTTGTATGGCAAAGCGAATAGGTTCGAGTTAGAAGCAGTTAGGTCAAAGAGATCCATGCCCAACGTCTGCAGGTTGTACTCCATCGTGATTCCTGCATTACGGACCTCAAATTCCGTATTTACAGCCTCATGATCTGATGGCGTCCAGCCGGGATCATCGTCGTCTGGGAATTTGTTCGACGGATCACCGATGAACTGACCGTCTGGCGTATGCGCTAAGTACGCAGTACTGAACGGGTTAAAACACGCCTCGAGGGCTTGGTCATCACCACCACCTTGACAGCGGAGCGAATCGACCCACAGCCACCATTGTGGTTCAGGATACTGACGTTCCCGCTTACCACGTGCATATATGAAGTCCGAGTTAACGATCCAAGTGGTATCAGGAATCTGAATTTCCGCGCCAAGACGGAAACGTACGTTATCGCGTTGTGCGCGGCGTTGATACGTACCTATACCTTGGTTGTCAAGGTCCGCCCACTCAATATTCAGATTGTGCAGCTGTTTTGGATGAACGTTCCAATCGCCATCGAATGGGCGAACATCTTCAAACAGTCGAATTCCACCACTTCCCATCTCTGCGAAGTCGCCATCAAAACGATCAGGGATTCCATCCATATCGGAATCCGTTTCAGCGCTCAATAGGATTACGCGCGCTTCGGGCTCCCGCTGTGCATTAAAGTCTGCATCTGGGATGCCGTCGGGGATAGGCTCACCGTCTTCGTCCACGCTACCGTCAAGACTCGTCTGGTCTGACATATCCCAAGTTCGATCTGGGATGCCATCATTGTTCTCGTCTTGTGCGAATACGTACAGTTCGCCGGGTTCTTCAAGGTACTCATACAAACCGTTACCGTTCAAATCAACCCAGCTCAGGTCTTTCAAGTCAGTCGTGAATCCAGGATGCTCTCGCGCTTCCGCTGGAATTGAAGAGCCTTCGCCGTAGGACGCGCCCGTTGCCGGGTCGTACCATGAGTTATGAGCGATTGCTCTAAATGGGTTTCCAGGGTTTGAACCGATCGCAATTGGCACGCGCTTACCATACCAAACGCCAGATGGTGTTTCATCCTCTGCGCCTGTTACGTCGCGTGTGTAGTAATCCAATACAGTCAGGCCGATCTCACCGTGGATACTCACGTAATCATTGAACTCGTGCTCAAAGAAGGCGTAACCTTTGTATTGATCAGACTCGGCTTGCATGTCTTGCATGTCAGAAATGATGTTTCGGCATCCACCGCCACCATTCCATGGTGTCACGATTCCGTTTAAGAAACTCCCGCGCTTATCGTAGTCGTTCTTAACCCACTGCCACGGCCGCGAATCGCCAACTTCACCAGTTCTTGAATCGATTGCGGGGTAATCGTCGTGTCGACGTACAACACGTTCATCCACCGTACCGTTATCGTCGTATCCTGCACCAAATCCGTATCCGCATCCAGGGTCTCGCATGCTTTGGTTCCAATCGCCACCCGAGGATTGCGACCACTTGATGGACGCGACACCTAAGGCGTCTGCTAAACCGTTACCCGCACCATGCAAGTGGTCTTCCGGTACAGGTGAGAACGTGCGTTCTCCCATTGAGTTCCGGTCCGGAACTCTCCAGTCAGACGGGTTACTTCGACCACCTGAATCTGACCAACCAGGAGCGATCTGTAGATTCCATGGATTACGTAAACCAACGATATATTCCGGACGCTCAGTGTGTGCCATTTGGCTGATATCTCGCAATTCCAACGAGAAGACAGCTTTCGTACGCTCACCTTGTGCACCAGCAATCATCGACAACCCTTGGTTTGGCGCACCACCGCGCAAAGCCATTTGGTTGTTGTAATTAATCCGAAGACCTTCAAAGTTCTTGTTCGGGATGATGTTGATAACGCCTGCAACCGCTTCTGCGCCGTATAACGCAGATGCGCCGTCGAGAATCGTCTCGACACGCCCAACCGCAATCTGCGGATAAGTGTTGGTTACGTCCACACCGGTTCGACGTCCCCACGTATTCGTATCCGCAGGTAGTCTATGTGAATCCATCATCGTCATCGTGGCGCGCGCGCCCAACCCGCGGATATTGGCCCAGACCTCTGAACCTTGATTCCACTGTTGGTCGTCGGCAGCGTCACCTTCGAACGGAGCCGCATTGGCATTAACGCCAAATTGGAACGTTTGGTCGAAGATGATGTCTCCCATATCGGGTGTGCCTGCGAGTTCGATATCGAGCTCATCTGTTACGTGCATCGGCGATGGCAAATCGAAGTTATCGCGACGGATAAACGACCCGGTCACGATAAGTTCTTCAACTTCCTCCGCTTCTTCTTCTTCCTCCTCATCTGCTTCGTCGGCTTGCTGCCCAAAGGCACCAGTCGACCAGATAAGGCCCGCAACAGCGACAAGCGACACCCACTTGTTGAAGTGATTCTGCATGGGTTCCTCCCCTCTTTATTACCTTTAACTACATAAAGGTCTACACCGAATGAATGCGACCTTCCCAGCTCGCACAGGTATTCGGAGTTTTGCAGTGGTGTTTCTAAATGTTTCAAGGTCATTTGTCAAGAGAAAAATCCACTTTTTTTCATTTTCCTTAAAACGCAGCCTTCCGACATCGTCCTTGTTAGAGCAATGGAATCTTGTATTTCGAGGAGTTTAGCTTGGCAAAATCAGTAGATTTGAACGTAACCGAACGTCCGTAGCACTCGACACAGGTTCTTCTTATCTTCATTTTTGTTCTCCGACTGCTCATACCTTCTAAGGCGTTTCTCGGTCGATATGGCGACCTACCTTCGAGGCTACGCTTGCTTAGCAATTGGCTTATTACTAATTAGCACTTTGATTTTTAAAATCGCAATCCGTTGACAAAATGGCAATCTTTGCCTTACGCCAAAGGTATTGAAACAACGAAAACGCCCTGTTTGGGTTTTCCGATTCACAACAATTTGCGCGACGCTTACACTGTTTTGCGCCTGCCAACCCGATCTCGAACCGAGATCAGCGAAGGACGACCAAGTAGCCACGTTACTACATTTTGAGCATCCACGTATAGCTGACGAAGGACTTCGAGACTATATTGCATCGCTAGCAAATACAGCGTCCGCCCGCGATTCAGACGGCGATGTCATAGGTCAATTGGCGATGGCGTACGACGCGAACGGTTTTGACCTCGCCGCTGAGACGATATACAGAGTTGCCACGAATAGAACTCCCAACGAATTTAAATGGCGATATCTTCTCGCACTTCGACAGCAGAAAAATGGCGATCTGAGGGGCGCGATCGCGAGCGCAAACCTAGCGATCGAAATAGACGATTCGTATCCTGCAGTCTACGTAAGGCTTGGTAATTGGTTGCTAGACAGTGGTGAACCGATTGCTGCTCGCGAGGCTTACCAAAGGGCAGTCGATCTTGGTGCGGGTCCCGCAGCGGAACTCGGAACAGTGCGCACTTTCGTTAAAACTGAGAACTACGACGCGGCTCTCGTAGAACTGAATTCGATTGTTTCACGCACGAACCACCCGGTCGCATTTCGATTGCTCAGCGATACGTGGCGAGCGATGGGATACGAGACGAAATCACGAGAGTACCTGCGTTTCGCCTCCAGTGCTAAATCCATGTGGTTTGACGATCCATTAGTCGCTGAAATGCGAGCCCATGCCAGAGGCAAAAGTAAGCGAATACACGACATCGAGCTCATGCTAGGAAGCGGTCTCATAGACGAAGCGCTATTCTCACTTCGAAAGTTTGATCCCGAGGAGCAAGCTGATTTCAATGTGCAATATCACTTCGCGCTGGCTTACTTTCAGAAACAGATGTTTGAAGTCGCTAGGGAGCATCTAATTCGAGCAATCGACCTCGAACCAGTGCACTACCCCTCACATCTATTGTTAGCGTCTCTTTACCAACGCGCTGAAGAGAATCTAAAAGCCGCTGAGCACCTCGAGCACGTTGTGAAGATCTACCCCAAGCTCTCAATCGCTCATCAAGAACTTGGATTCGTACGCCTCCGCATAAACGACGCCGACGGTGCGCTTGAGAGTTTTCGCGCCGCGATCAACCTGGATTCAACGGCACCAAATGTCCACTACTATGCTGGCGTCATATTGGGGGCACAAGGAGCGTGTGACCAAGCCGTAGGACATTTTGAAACGGCATTAGCACTTGACGAGAACCATGACAAAGCACGGATGGGTATTTCAGAGTGTGTTCGATCGCTAGGCGTGACTAATTACGAAAGTCCGGATTCGCCGAACGAAAGCCTTTCACGGGAAGACGGTACGTTCGATTGAGGCGCGTAGATAGTGCTTCGCTCTTCTTAGGGGTGATATGTGCGGTATGGATTGTTGGTGCGTGTTCGAGCGATTCAAGCAGCGTAAATCTTCCTTCCGACACTTGGTTTAGTGAAGAAGCAGAACGAAGGGGATTGACCTTCTCTCACGTCAGCGGAGCGACTGGCGAGTTCGAGTTACCGGAAATAACGGGTGGTGGCGTGGCATTACTCGATGTTGAAAACGACGGAGATTTGGATGTGTACTTCATACAAAGTGGGTTTCTGCACAAAGAGGACACCGAATCTCGCCTGAATGAACTTTATGTGAACAATGGGGATGGCACGTTCTATAGATCTGATCAAGCTGGTGACCATGCAAACGCTGGATACGGTATGGGTGTCGCGACAGGGGACTACGACAACGACGGAGATATCGATATCTACGTTACAAACGTGGGCGCGAATGCGCTACTCCAGAATGATGGCTACGGGTCATTTAGCGATGTAACATCATTCGCTGGCGTTGGAGATGACAGTTGGGGTACCGCAGCGTCTTTTGCCGACTTCGATCGTGATGGCTATCTCGACCTATATGTCGCCAACTACATACACTGGGACCCTTCGACGGCGTTGGATTGCTACGCAACCAATATTCAGACATACTGTGTGCCGCTGCACAACTATGCCGCAATGGATCGCGTATTCCGGAATGAAGGCGATGGCACATTTACCGACGTATCAATTGAGGCAGGACTAGCAACTGCTTTCGGGAATGGATTGGGCGTGGTTAGTGTGGACATTAACAATGATGGTTGGGTAGACGTATTCGTTGCGAACGATTCGATGGTAAATCAATTGTGGCTTAACAATGGGGACTTCACTTTTACAAACGATGCTTGGTATTGGGGATCGGCAATGGATGACCACGGGATCGAAAAAGCTGGGATGGGTGTCGCCACATTCGATTTCGATATGGACGCAGACTTCGACGTCCTCGTCGTGAACATAGAAGAACAAACCGATTCATTCTTCCGAAATGAAGGAACCTATTTCACTGACGCGACTGGCGTCGTAAGACTAGGTGTTCACAGTCGTCGCTACACGCGATTTGGACTGATCGCGTCTGACCTGGATAACGACTCATGCTATGACCTCTATCAAGCAAATGGCAGCGTGTTTCACGATGAAGAGGACTTGTCGAAAGCTGATTTCTTCCAGGAACCGAACACTCTTTATCGAGGTACATGCGACGGCCGGTTCGAGTTAGTCCGACCAGAAGGTGGTACACAAAATCCGATTGAGCACACAAGTCGAGGATTGGCTATAGGAGATCTCGACGGCGACGGTACTCAAGATTTGGTGGTCGTTAATAAGGATGCCTCGGTATCTCTACTCATGAATTTGCGACGCGACGAAGAAAAAACAGGATTTGTCCGATTCCGCGTCCTAGACGAATTTGGTCGTGATGCATACAACGCGAGAGTCTCAGGTCGACTCGACAATAAGGTTCTTACTCATCGCGTCCAAACCGACGGAAGTTACCTCTCCTCGCACGATCCACACGTTCATTTCGGCATGGCGGATGTGCGTCAACTTGCAGATGTAACAGTCACATGGCTAGACGGAGAGTCGGAACGATTTGGCTCTTTTGCTACTAACGACGTGTACACGTTACTTAAAGGGGGTGGTAAGTCGAACGCCCAAACAAACATAGAGAAGACACCTTAAAGACGTCTTCACTGAACGATTAGGAACTAAGCCAAAGTTCATCCCTTACGACGTATTTCCACCGCGCCGCCTCAGTAGGATCAGAATCTGCGTTCTCGCGGACGTCAAGAATGATGATGGGGTCAATCAGGAACGTCAGAGATTGGCATCCCGCCCGAAGTCACGTCTTCGATTCCAGTTCCAATAAGGATTGATCGATCCCTCAAGTTCGGTGTGGTGCGATTCCAGCGCGGCTGTATTCCTATGCACTACAACACGGTGAAAAGTCACGCGTTATGTGAGAAGCACTTCAGGCTAGCTTGCGAATGCATGGTAGTACTGACGCTTCTTGCACGACACTCGCACTGCGCAGTCCGAAAACAGACTAGGAGACGTACTCCTTTAATTGACCAATTCGGGCGGAATCCACCAGCTCGACTTGTCCGCGAAGAGTCTCTCGGGCCGAGAATTCGCTTCGATTGAATCTACCACCATTTGGGCGTCAGGATCTGGCAAAAGCGGTTCAGCTAGCGTCCGTGCGTTTACCAAATCACCACTCAACAATGCGACATAGGCTTGTGCCGACTGAATATCTCGGTCAGCGGCCGCTTTCGCCAATGCGTCTAGACGTTGCGTTGCGGAACCGAGTTCACCACAAAATGCATCTGCACGTGCAAGGGCAACATGTGCCTCACCCCAGCTCCGACGTAGAGCGATGGCACGTTGCAGAGCTTCGCGTCCATCGCATTCCCCTTCCGCGAGGCGTGACAGCGCGAACCAATAGTAGTAGTACGGATTCGATGGATTCCGTTCTACCAATTGAATGTAGTACTCCTGCGCGTGCGGGTACAACGCAGCTTGTAGCGACATCGCCGCCGCTAACGTACGATACAGGTCTTCCTCCGAATCGAGCTCAACTGCTTTTTGCACCGCGATGAGTCCTTGAAGGTATTCTTCACCATCGTCCGAATCTCGCAGCAATCGTGCGAGGAAGAACCATGCGCTCGCAGCATCTTCACGAACTGAAAGGAATCTCTTGATCTCCGCTGCTGCCTCGTCTGTCTCCCCAGTGAGTTCTAAAAATGCCGCATACTTCAGAGCATATTCCAGATTGTCGGAATCCAGCTGAGTCGCCTGAAGCAATGCATCCCGTGCCGCTTCTCTATCACCTCTTTGAAAAGCCCAATCCGCTGCTTGTATGAAAAACCTTCCGCTTCGACTCAATCCCGCCAGCTCTACCATTAAAGGATCCGTAAGCGGTGGAGGTTGCATTGCTGAATTAGCTAACGGCATCCACTGGTCCACTTTTTCTTGATTGCCGAGTTCTCGATAGGCTGTTACTAGCTTGTACGCGATTTGTCCGTTATTTGGTGCGAAAACCGCAGCTTTCTCCAACTCTTCGATTGCACGTTCCCACTCTTCACGTGCCAACGCGACATCGGCAACCCCAACCATAATCGCTGCTGAATCCGCATAGACTTTTTGCGCGTTAGCGAATGCGGCTTCAGCGCCAGATACATCGCCTTGCAGAAGTTTGAGATTGCCAAGGCGATACCATGCCGGAACGTAGTCGGGGTTTGCTAGCACAACTTGATCTAAATGTGCGATCGCCTCCTCAGTGTCTCCACGTTGCAATACGATAATCGCAAGTAAGTAGCGATACGCGTACACCTCATCGTTGTTCAATGCTTCCCTGTACGCGATTTCAGCGGATGCAAGCATCTGTTGCGCGTGATAAATAAACGCAAGCTGTCCAATAATCTCAGCTCGAGCACGGGGATCGGTTTCAGCGTCGAGCTGCGTATCCGAGTGCGCTTTCATACGACGAATATCGTCTGCTAGCTCATCCGATAGGAATTGCAGTTCCGATTCGAGATCATCGGCGAAAACATGCAACATTAAGAACGTCGCCAGCAGGATCGATGTGAAATGTCTTAGATTCATCCGAACCGTCGCCCTATCGCGTAAGTACGTGATATTGATTGATCGGCAAAGGGCCAAAGGTCCGTGTCTCACCGTCTGCCCAGGTAACACTTATTCGTGGCTCGCTTGTAGATTGACCTAGTCCGAAGACAACCCTCGGATCGTTCGAAGAAGCGTAACTCCCGTCTGTTCGAACTACTCTATTTATGCACGACTCCTCAGCAATACTCACTTTGGCATGGTATGCATACGAATCCTCGTCTTTGATTGTTAGTCCAATCCAGTTATTTGCTGCGCGCAATACGTTCTCAAAAATGCGTAACGGTCCACCATTGTTAGCAACTATGACGTCCGGGTCACCGTCATTGTCAAGATCCGCGAATGCCACACCACGACTCGTCTCTGTGGCGAAGACTATCTCGTCATTGAGGACTTCAACGAATAGACCATTTCCGTCGTTCAACCATAGTTGGTTCCGTTGTCCGAGAGGCAGTGTCTCCGTGGAGCGATTCTCGTTTGCGTTAAGAGACACTGCGCCATTTGCCGCAAATAAGTCCAAGTCCCCGTCTAGATCAACGTCGATCCATCCTGTGCCGAATCCAGTGTATGGATAGCTAGACGCACCGAGTTTCGCCCGATTTGTTGCATCGATGAACCAACCCTTACCGGAATTACGAAAAAGTGTATTAGTCTCCGATGTCAAATTTGTCATGAAGAGATCCATATCACAATCCAGATCGAAATCACGAACGTCGATCCCCATGCTCGCTTCAGATTTACCATCACCGTTAACAGCTGACCCTGTGACAAGTGCGACCTCTTCGAATCTACCTAGACCTAGATTACGCCAGAGAAAGTTCGCCGTCGGGTCATTAGCGACATAGAAGTCAATCAATCCATCGTCATCGAAATCTGCACCAATGACTCCCAATCCTCCTCCGGCCTTCGACCGAATATTTGAGCTCTTCGACTCGTCCCGAAATCTACCGCCTTCGATATTAAGGTAGAGCTGGTCCGGATATGGTTTGTAAGCGGTCGGTGCGCAATAGTCCGGTTTAAGTGAGATACCCAAGCACTCTCTGTGTGTCTCAGTGGTAAATCCAACGTAGTTCACGACATAGAGATCAAGCGCTCGATCACCATTAACATCAACAAACGAACCTGCGACGGACCACTCCTCCCCTCCGAGTCCACTTTCTTTATCCATCTCGCGGAATGATCCGTCACCTTGATTTATCCAAAGTTCATTCGATCCGAAGTTGGCGAGGAATACATCGACGTCACCATCTCGATCAACATCACCTGTCGCAATTCCCATCCCATAGCTGGTTGCATCAACATTCGCCTCGCTAGTAATCGTACGGAACTTCAGGCCTCGGTCACTCGTTATGTTCTTGAATAGTTGGTCCGACGGTAACGAATCTCTCCGATCCATGAGCGGTCCTCCTTGGACTGCCCAGATATCTAAGAAGCCGTCACCGTCTACGTCAAGAACTCCAACGCCTGGACCCAGAATCTCCGCAAGCCAGAGCAACCCTCTCTCGCCATTCTCGTGCACAAAATCTATGTCTGAACTGTCGGTCACATCGCGGAAAATCTCTGCATTAATGCACCCTGATGACGACAGGATGAGTAAACACAGAACAAAGTGTGTTCTTGAAGACGACAAAGGTTACATCGATTTCTACAACATACGAGATTCAGCTGATTAGCCGTGCACGTGCTTCAACGGTAGAAACGCCGATTAGCTAAAAAACGTTAGGTTTATATGCTCGACACACACCGCGTTCAAAAACCTCGTTAGGCTAAACGGTATCCCCAAGATCTAAGCTGAATGGATTGAATGGTTTTTACGCCACTTCAGTTCTCCCCGCCACGTTGAGCGGGAGGGTCAACTGGGACAGGTACGCGCGTAAGGTTGTCGAGACCCGCAAACGAGGAATTTTGGTCGGGAGGAATGATCTTGTCGCGATAGTATTCTTGCATATCCGCGATTTCCATCGCAGAAAGCACAGTGAATTCATACTCGAAGTAGCATCGATTCTTCGAAATGTGCGTACTTGCATGCTTCGCAACGTCGCATTCGACGTTTTGATCGAATTTTCCGTATTTCTCGACGTATTCTTCAACAACTCGTTTTAACGATTCCATGTGATGCGGTGGTACAGCCGCCATCAATTCATCGTAACGTCGCTGAATGATGGGCGTCGTTTCACCATGCGCTGCCACGCCCATCCACGCGATCCCTACCACATCACTCCGCCGTACGCCGCCTAATCCGTGAAGGTAAAGATGTGCTAAGCGTGCTTGCGAATCTTTATAGCCGTGCTTTGCGGAGGAGATCAAGTACGGTAGTGCTTCGGAGTAGTTGCCGCTTGAATAGAGGAACATGCCTCGTCGGTGGTCAAGGTACGCACGCCGCTCAGATTCAACGGAATCCTCCGCTTCACCAGTAACGACCAAATGCTCCATCTCTCCGTCGTCGTGATGAGTATGCGGAGTATCGAATTGAGTATGGCGCTCGTCGGCCGCGACAGCGAACGACATCAAAAACAATACGGAAAGCATCGCCAGATGCTTCATGTATGTACGCTGCTCGTCCATCGCGCTCTTCACGTCAGTACACCGTCAGCCGATAACAATATCTTATCACTGGAGTACCCGAACCTAGTTCAATAATCCTGCTGGTTAGAAACCGCCCCCGGGTCCGCCTCCGCCACCTGGCGCGCCACCACCACCGCCACCACCACTGCCGGTGCCACCGAAGCCACTACTTCGATAGTTCTCAGCGTAATCGGTGATTTGACCGTCTGCACTTAATGCGCCGAAAGTTGCGGAATCTAACTGGTCGCGGTACTTGTGGAGATCATCGAACGTGCAAATCAATCTCGACATCCGAGTACCTGCACGCCGCGTTTGTTCGCACGAAACCTTCGTCGCCTCAGGCCCATACTTCGCGACGTACCCGTCCACCAACTTGTCAATCATGGGATGTTGCGCCGGCGAAATCGCGTTGTACACTCTCTCGTACTCTTTCTTGTACGCCGGTTCAGTGTTACCGTACGCAGCAACGCCAAGCCAACCAACCCCTCGTTGTGGATCGCGTGGTACTTCATTCGACCCGGTCATACCGAGCAGAATCGCACCTAGTTGAGCTTGAGATCGTTTCATACCGCCTTTCGCAGCAATTTCGAGATACTCTAACGCCTCAGCGTATTTCTTTTTTCGGTACAGCTGACCTGCCTCGACGTGAGCATTCATGATCTCGACCATTTCGACTGGTCCCGGTCCGTCTGACGCTTCGCCGACCACGACGAGTTCTTCACCCACCGCATACGCCATCGGTGTGACTGCAAGGACGAAACAGACTGACAACGCCTGTTTGATCCAATGGTTGTTTCTCTTCATTGCAGAGTTACCTCAATTTAGTAGGTCTGAAGGGATGAATGCGCCGTGACGAGCCACCCCTGTGTGTTTGTGTCTTACGTTAGAAAGGTTCAGATCCACCTCCGCCAACACGTGTGTCGATTTCTATTGCGGGTGGGGGTCCAACTGTA
This sequence comes from Candidatus Azotimanducaceae bacterium, assembly GCA_965220235.1. Taxonomy (GTDB): domain Bacteria; phylum Pseudomonadota; class Gammaproteobacteria; order Pseudomonadales; family Azotimanducaceae; genus Bin55. The sequence goes on from OZ244815.1 coordinate 2,974,646, forward strand.
TAAAAACGATCGCGATACTCAATTTCGTCATCATAAAGACATCGCACACGCGCGATATGTGTTCCAGCCGATCGATTGATGTCGCACGTGACACCCGTCGCTTCGCTGCCATATCTCGATACGTAGTCCTCAATGATGTCTTCGACCATTCGTATGTTCTGATCGGGTATCTTCGCTCGCAGATCCTTCCAGTAGTTCATGATTTCTGGATGAGCGTTTCTTGATGCCGCAACGCCTAACCATCCAACGGCCTTGACCCAGTCACGCTCGATGCCGCCAAGACCTTTCTGATAGATGTAACCTAAGCGCGCCTGCGACATCTTGAACCCTTCCTCTGCCGCTTCGACTAGATAGGGATAGGCTTTTTCGTACATACGCAACTTGTAGTAGTAGCCACCCGTGTTGTGTGCGTCATATCCCCGAAGAATTTGGTCCGGACTCTTCAGTCGGTCAGGAGTTCCCTGGACGATCAGTTCTTCATCTACCGCATACGTCATCGGTGTGAATGCAAGGACGAAACAGACTGCAAATGCCTGTCTGATCCAATGGTTGTTTCTCTTCATTGAAGAGTCACCTCAATTAGGGAGCTCTGAAGGGTTAAACGCGCCGTGACGGGCGACTCCTTTGTGTTGTGCTCTTTCGTTAGAAAGGTGCAGATCCGCCCCCGCCTACGCTCGTGTCAATTTCGACCCCGGGGATACCTAACGTATCAGCAGGATCACGATACTCGATCTCGTCATCGTAGATACATTTCATATGTGCGATATGAGTTCCAGCCGACCGATTGATGTCACATGTGACTCCGGTCGCTTCGCTACCATATCTCGAAACATATTCCTCGACGATGTCTTCGACCATAGGGAGATTCTGTTCTGGAATCTTCGCTTTGAGATTCTTCCAGTAGTTCATAATCTCTGGATGGGACTGTCTTGTCGCCGCGACTCCTAACCATCCGACGGCTTTGACCCAATCACGATCGACACCGCCTAGACCCTTCTGGTAGATGTAACCCAATCTAGCCTGCGACATCTTGAAACCTTCCTGTGCCGATTCAACCAGGTACGGGTAGGCTTTCTCGTACAAACGCAGCTTGTAGTAGTAACCACCCATGTTTCGGGAGTCGTAACCCCTCAGAATTTGACCTGGGCTTTTCAATCGGTCAGGCGTTCCCTGAACAATCAGTTCTTCTTCAATTCGATATTCGCGGTCGGTTCGTGCCGCGATGGTCTCTTCGGCGATTTCTTCGTCCTGCGCAGCCGTAGTAACGGTAGTCGATAGTGCTAATACAACTAGCAAGACTGAAAGCCGCGGCGAGCGGTTGGTCGCTATCACATCAAATACGCGGATTAGGCGTAAGCATTCTTTCCTAGTGCTACGCAAATTTTAGGTGAATACGTCGCATGAGACGCTTGTCCTAGCTTATTTGTCATGCTCTGCAAACAAGCAATCGAATCATCGTCCTCGCATAACCGAATCACCAAGCTGCTCGAACTACGCACTTTTTAAGCAGACTGCACCATTGACTGTCTTCGGGACTAATGTGCTTGTTCGCGGGTCAGTCGTGTTTCCTCAACTCGTTAATCTGATTTTCAAGAGCCAAAACCTGAGATGTGGGTTCGATCGCGATTGCTTTCTTTATTGCGTCCTGCGCCGCGAGGACTAAGTCTTTCTGAAGATAGATGACCGCTCGAAGATACCAGAGCATACCTTCATCCGGCGAGACCTGTTCAAGCGTGTTCAGCATCTCCGCCGCTTCGTCATAACGATCCAGAGCAATCAACAATTGCGTGTAACCGATCAAGTTATCCACATTTTGGGGGTCAAGCGCGACGGCTCGACGGTACGCTTCTAGAGCCACGTTCCGATCGCCTCGTTCCCAAGCTCGTCGCGCGGCGGATATGAAGAACGTCGGATTCGTGCTGTATTGGGCTACCAGCGTCAACATCGGATCCTCAATAACCGGCGCAAATTGATTCGTTCGTTTCTCCAACCATTCCTGACTTGAATTCAAGTTGCCTAGTTCGCGTTCCACTAACGCCATCCGATACACAATCTGACCAGCCTCAGGTTGTAGTTTGTAAGCACGCTCAAGAGAAGTTTTTGCTTCTCTGAAATCTGCGTCCAGCATTTGTACATCAGCAAGTGTCATATGCGCTATCGCTAGATCCTCATCCAACGCTAACGCCGAGGTCAATGCTTCTTTAGCACGAGAGATCGCACCAGAACTTAGTAACGCTTGCCCTAACCGATACCAAATAATCGCAACCTCACGCATAGAACGCGTCACCACCATAAGATCATCGATCGATTCTTGAAGAAGACCGAGTTCTCCGTACGCGATGCTTCTTAAATAGAGCCAGCGAGGGTCTGATATCTCGCCTAGCGCGTTCGAGTAGGCGGCGATCGCTTGTTCATGCAAGTTGTGTGCCTGCAACAACATACCTAGTTCACCCCATCGCTCGGCGACACGCTCGGGGTCTAAATTGAAATCGCTGCTCAGAGCCGATTCGTATGCAGCACTTGCCACGGTGGCGAGCGGCTCTTCGATACCTCCTAGATAGATCTCATTTGCTGAATGGCTTGTCGTCAGGACCATCACGCATATGACTATCGAACGCGTGACACCGACGCGAATATCAGTCACGGCAACGATTGAGTCATGACGTGGTATTGGTTAATCGCCAAATTCGAAAATGTCTCACTCGCACCGTTAGACCATTTCACGTGTAATGTGGGAGAGATTTCCTCATGACCCAGACCGAAAATCAATCGTGGGTCATGTGCTGACGCGTAGCTCCCGTCGGAACGAACGACTTTGCGTTCCGTGAGATCACCTTCAAGCCAGGCGACTGCTCCTATGGCGTCGCGACCGAAGCTCATTAATCGCACGCCAAGCCAGTGGTTCGCTACGCCATTGGAGTTGGTCGATAGATTTTGTTGAATACGAACTGGACCGTCGTTGTTCGAAACCACGAGGTCGATGTCGCCATCGTTATCGAGATCGCCCATCGCAACACCACGACTCACTTCTTCGGATTGACTCAGCGTTGTCGCCAAGTTCTCTTCGAACTTGCCAGAACCTTCATTGATGAAAAGCTGATTCGTCTGCCGTAGGGGAGGTTCTATGCGCTTCGCCAACTGCGCGTCAATCATCGACACGGATCCGTTCGCAACGAATACGTCCAAGTCGCCGTCGTTTTCCACGTCAAAAAACACCGTGCCGAATCCGGTCTTGGACAAGCTTGATGGTGCTAATCCGGATTGAATCGATTGATCAGAAAACCACCCCGCGTGTTCGTACGTATATAGGGTATTACTCTCTTTGATGTCGTGTGTCAAAAATAAATCTGGGTCGAAATCTTGATCCCAATCGGCTACTGCGACACCCATACTCGCTTCACGCATGCCATGCCCGTTCACCGCAACGCCGCTGAGCAAGGCATCTTCGACGAAATGACTACCTCCCTGATTCAGCCAAAGGAAGTTCATCGCCATGTCGTTCGCGACATAAATGTCGGGTGCACCGTCACCGTTCAAGTCATCAATAACAACACCCATTCCGCGTTCGGAAGCACTTGTAATACCCAGGTCTTTCGATACGTCGTGAAATTTGCCATTACCTTCATTTAAGAGAAGTCGATCAGGAGTGGGTTCGAAATTACTAGGGGCGCAATACCCTATTCGTGTGGATAAACGACGGCAAACCTTGTACTTATCGAGCGCTGGAAATTCCATATAGTTTGCGATATACAAGTCGAGCCAGCCATCACCATTCAAGTCAGCAAGACTGCCGGAAATCGACCATTCCGATGGTCTCATCAGAGCTTCGTCCGCACGTTTTTCGAAGCGTGCACCCCAGTTCAGGAACAACTGGTTTCTACCGAAATTCAACGTGATGACGTCCGTGTCACCATCGTTGTCCACATCTCCAGTGACAATTCCCATACCATAAGCCTCAGCGCCGAGACCTGCTGCCCCGGTCACGTCTTCGAAGATGAGCTTCGATCCTTCCGAGATGTTGCGATAGAGTCGATCACTCGGCAGTTTGCCAGTGCGATCTTTTAACGGTCCACCTTGTACGACCCAAATATCCAATTTACCATCACCGTCATAATCCAGTAAACCGACACCAGCGCCTGTGATTTCTAGTGTCCATCGCTTACCAATCGCGCCGCTTTGGTGTACGAAATCGACACCCGCTTCGGCAGCGACTTCACGGAATGCGATCTCACCGTTCACACTTGTAGAGAGTATCGCGCACCCCAACAAAAGCGTTCGAAGCCTTCGCATAGAGGCATGTAGTGTTGCTCTAGAGAGGTAGAAGGTCATGCATGAATTATTGTGCGGTAAATCTCGATGGAATCAGAATCGCAAAAACAATTGACTCACTCGAAGATTTAGCTGCTAAAATCTTTCCTACTGAAGGCGCTACGCCTGAACGACCGTTGTTCCGACGGTTGTCAAATCCTCGCTAACTTTTCCATTTGCGTCATCGTTGCGCAACGTTTTCCCTTCGATTAATCAAGCTAACATGGTGAATTTATCAGACCTTAAACAGAAGCCGATCGACGAATTACTCACGATCGCCGAAGAATACGGCGTCGAGCATCTCCACCGCGCGAAACAACCCGAAATCATCTTAGGAATTCTCCGCAAACTTACGAAACAAGGTGAAGATGTTCGTGGCGAAGGAACGCTCGAAATTCATGATGATGGATACGGGTTCCTTCGTTCACCCTTTACCAGCTATCAGGCTGGTCCCGATGACATTTACGTTTCGCATACACAAATTCGTCGCCTCGGTCTACGTACCGGCGACAGCATTTCCGGAAAAATCCGCGCGCCCCGCAACGGCAACGGTGAACGCTACTTTGCACTCATGCGGATCGACAACATTAACCAGGAGCAAGTTGATACAAAACAACGCCGTCGGCAGATCCTATTCGAGAATCTCACGCCGTTATTTCCAACCAAGCGTCTCACGTTAGAACGCGGCAACGGCAGTACCGAAGACCTGTCAGGTCGGATCGTCGACTTCATCGCTCCGATTGGGAAGGGACAACGTGGTCTGATCGTTTCTCCACCGAAAGCGGGTAAGACACTCATGCTTCAGGCGATCGCACAGTCGATCACGGCAAACGACCCGGATGTCACATTAATCGTTTTGTTAATCGATGAAAGACCTGAGGAAGTCACCGAGATGAAGAGTCTCGTCAACGCTGAAGTCGTAGCAAGCACGTTTGACGAATCTCACAAGCGTCACATACAAGTTGCTGAAATGGTGATTGAAAAGGCGAAGCGACTCGTTGAGCAGAAACGCGATGTCGTGATCTTGCTCGATTCGATTACGCGGCTTGCTAGAGCGTACAACACAGCCACACCAACCACGGGTCGCGTATTGACCGGTGGTGTAGACGCAAATGCGCTTGAACGTCCAAAGCGGTTTTTTGGCGCAGCGCGTAATATCGAAGAAGGTGGGAGTCTCACGATCGTCGCGACAGCTCTCGTCGAAACGGGTTCGCGTATGGATGAGGTAATCTACGAAGAATTTAAGGGAACTGGGAACCAAGAACTACATCTTGAGCGACGGATGGCCGAAAGTCGTGTCTACCCGGCGATCAACATTCGACGTTCAGGTACGCGCCGTGAAGAGCTTCTCTTGAGTGACGAAGATCGACAACGTGTTTGGATTCTTCGCAAACTCGTAGATGAGATGGACGACCTTGAAGCCCTCGAATTTGTGATAAGTCGATTGAAAGAGACACGAACAAACGACCAGTTCTTCGCGTCGATGAAAATTCAGTGATACGCGCTAAGTAGACGCGAGATTTTTCCTGACGCTCACCATCATATCGTTAGCTTTTCGTGATTCCCCGCTTTCGTAGTACAGCTCAGCTAGCTCTACGGCTGCGCTGCTATCACCGCCTAAGCTCACGCTTTTCTCGAGATGGTGACGTGCGTTGTCAAGTTGACCATTACGTCTAAGCAATCGCCCTACGGTGAGATGTAGGGTCGGGTCGTCCCCGTGCTCAGTCAACCATTGTTTCGCCGTGTTTAGCTGCTTTTCGGCATCACTCTCAACGATACCGTACATTAGAACGTTCTGCGTTTCCCAACTCCGCTTGAGCGATCGCTCAAGTTCGTGCGCGGCTTTGTTGACATCACCTTTTTCTCGTAGCTTGTCGATATAAGCAACGAATACGTTTGGATCGTGTTTCAATTTACGTGGCACAGCATGCCAGACGTTCGCGACGGACAACGGGTCGGCCTGACGGATCCGACCAATCCAACTCGTGATTAATAGCTCGTAGATTTCTTCGTCTGCGATGAAAGAAAGACGTGAGAGCACATCAAGATATTCCAGTGCTCCAACCCAATCCTCCACATCCTGACACTGTCGAACTAACGCGAGCAAGGCTGGTGCGCAGCGCGGATGATCCTCAAGGAGCCGCCGAAGCGCACGCTGGCCTAAGCGTTTATCCTTCTGGTTAAGCAGTTCCATCGCGTCATTGAGTCTTCTATAGGCTCGCAGTTCTTGGTCGCCAAGATTTGCTGCATCCTTACGAAGTTCAATGGCTTTATCTCTTGCTCCGATCCGTTCGGCGAGTTCACTGGCTCGAAGAAAATGCAGTATCGGATCCGCGCTTTGTTGACCCGCCGCGACTAGCAGTCGAATCGCTTCGACGGTATTGCCGTTCGTTTCCTCTTCGATTGCTTTTAGTGTTTGGCGGCGAGAACTTAAAGAACGTTTTGTTGAGAACCAGTTCGCGATTTTCGCGTTCCTTAGCAACATTAGGTTGAGGAGTTTGACGACAAAATACGCTACGACGACAAAAATCAGCAACGCAGTAACCGCTGCCCAGACTGTGGTTGCGATCTCCCATCCTTTAAAACCAACGACCACATAACCAGAATCGCTGGCGATCCATGTACCAAGGAGTGCTGCCAATAACGCGATTGCCAGCATCACGATGACCTTCACAACGATCATGGTTCTAGGACTTCAGCATCAACGGTTTGTGTCGACGCTTCATTCGCCAGTTCCAAGAGTGCAGATCGAATAGTTTTGTACGGCGACGTTAGTTCAAGTTTCACTAATTCAGCGAGTTCGTCACGAATCAAATCGAATTCGTCAGAGTTTGCATGAGAAAACGAATCCAAAACCGTCCGTGCCTCGTTCAGCGACTCGCGATACATTTCGAAATCGAGACGCTGAACGTCGTTCCGCGCACGTTCTATCAACAACAGCGACCGAAATTGCGCACCGGTTTCGGAGCGGATATCGTCCGCCATTGATGTCAGTTCATCAATACGGCGGACTCGGTACACACTCGAAATGCCATCGCTCAATTCACCCCAAAAGCTCTGCGGCGCTGGTTGCTGAGAAACCTCAAATGACGATTCAGGGTCGGCAATGGGTACTGGCAGGTTCTCTAGATCAACGGGTCTAATCGAAGCGATCAAGGTAGCGATTTCTTCGAGTCGAGCTTGAACAGATTCGAGATTCAGTTTGCTGATGTGATCAATTTCCGCCAATGCTTGATCAACAAAGTTGACGATTGCCGGATTCAACTGATTGGCTGTCGCGACGGTGTGTGCGTGTCTTAACGAGTCCGACGCAATAGTCAAGTCTCCATTGCCGCTTAGAGCGAAGAGTGCGACCTGCAATTCGAATCTCGCCGAATCAATTGGACCCCGTTCTAAATATGCGTCTCTCGCCGAAATCGTGATGGGTACATCTGAGTCCTGAAGGTCTAACAGTTCCTGAAAACCGCCAGAATCTTGATCAGTGCTCTCTGGTTCAACTGGAACATCCGCTTGGATGAAATCAGTCGTGTCAATTCTGGTTTCTGGCGGGGTCGACGAAACTTCAGGCTTGAGGGTATTTTCTGGCGCAAGTTCGACGCCTAACAAGCCATCCAAAAACACGCGAATAGGTTGATACCAATGCAGCGCCGCGACCGTGACACCGGTCATAGCTATTAACAGTAAAACGATTGTTAACCAACGAATACCCGATCCTTTGGTGTTCAAATCGTTGTCGATACCCAATGCGTCCTGATCAGCCATCTTCGATCAACCGCCTGATGACCCGGACGAAAGCACGAGCAGACGCGTTAGCGGCGACATGAACTCTTTGGAAGCCGAGTAGCGTTCCTTGCTTCCCAATTCGCCTACTCGGTACGACGAGGCACGGCTCTTCAGTGCTCATGAGTGCATGTCGTCGAACAGCCCTCCAATATGCCTTCACAGATGTAACACTGCTCAACTCGACTATCTCGCAAACTCGTCCTATACGAGGTCTTCTTAATCCTAGACCGCGTCGGTAAACTCGCCAGACATAGGTGTTGTAACCAAGGTTCGTAAGTCGGTCCGGTAACAACTGTAGACCGTCTTCACCGCAAACCACAAGCACGGCGGAACCTGGCTTCAATTTCTCAGTAACGCTCGCCACAACGCCTTCTGAGTTAGCTCGTTCGGGTACTTCAGCATCGATACCGATGTTTGAGAGCGCTTCACGAGTGGCGGATCCGATCGCTAGATGCTTCTTCGCTCTTATATCGTTATCTCTCACACATCGAGCGGTATGTTGCGATAAATAGACCGCCAACTCGAACTTCTTCTTCGGTGGTTCGGTTGAGATTCGCTGAATATCTATGAGTGGCGCTACGCTCGACTCTATGGCCGCACGGCGGAAATATCGCGCCATCGCAGACGCACCTGGTTCGGTACGCGTAACCCATACAACAGTCATGATTCGGCTAGTAACTCATTTGCCCCATGTTTCAATAAGCGTTGACCTACGATTCTGGCCGCGCTAGGCGCATCGTGATGCTCGATAGATGTTTGAATTGCTTGGTCGCCAGATTCCGAAAGCACGATTGCTGCTAACCGATAACCTCCGTTAACTTTCTCACAATGAGCGCCGAACGCTCCCGCACAATCTGCACCGACTATTTCCGCAACCAGCCGCTCTGCACACGCAGCCTGCTCTACTTCGTTTTCGGTCAGCTTCGCGAGCAACTCGCGAATTTCCTCGTGGTCATCCAAGACCTCAACCGCGAGAATGCCCTGTCCTGGAGCAGGTACGAATACGTCCTTCGGCAAAATAGAACATGCACGTTTTTCGAGACCTAATCGCTCCAATCCAGCGGCAGCGAGAACTAGCGCGTCCATCTGACCTTCGTCCAGTTTCCTGAGACGTGTCTCGACATTGCCGCGAACCTCGACCGTATGACTACGCTTAAAAACATGAGCGAGCAATGCCTGACGTCGAATACTGGAAGTACCGATGGTCGCATCTTTTGGTAATTGATGAATGGCGGAACCGCTTACCAAGACGTCGTGTGCTGAACCTCGCACCCCGATCGTCTGCACGCCAAACCCAGATGCAAGACGTATTGGAACATCCTTCATACTGTGAACCGCAAGATCAGCGCGATTGTCAAGCAGTGCTTTTTCGAGCTCCTTAAGAAATAGACCCTTGCCTCCCTCGTTTCGTAGCGGACGGTCTAGTGTTAGATCACCGGAGGTATCCATCGGTACGAGCTCACAGTTCGCATTTGACAGGTGATTCTCGATGAGATGTTTCACATGTTCTGCCTGCCAAAGTGCAAGGCGACTACGTCGAGTCGCGATGCGAATTGTGTGTTGAACCACTAGGATGCCACCAAATCTGGCGTATTGAAAGCACAACGTCAATCACAATTATTGGTGTGCCGGCAATCAAAGACCTCTACACTTAGCGACCCGCCTCATTTCAGATTTGACAACAGATAGGCGAATGACGACAAAAAAACTATGGGGTGGCCGATTTACGGGTACGACCGATGAATTCGTCGAGTCATTTACTGCATCCGTTCACTTCGACTCTCGATTAGGAGAAGTCGACGCCCGCTGTTCTCAGGCTCACGCCAAGACTCTGTTGGACGCGGAAATTCTTACTCAATCGGAATACGACTCGATTATTGATGGCCTAGCCAAGATCATCACTGACATTCAATCCGGCGATTTTCCGTGGGATTCATCACTCGAAGATGTTCATATGAACATTGAAGCGAAACTCATTGAATTGATTGGTGAGCCGGGCCGAAAGTTGCATACTGCGCGATCGCGAAACGATCAAGTCGCAAGCGCGTTTAAGTTATTTTTAATGGAAAGCGGCGATGATCTCGCGGCGGGTCTAATGAAACTACAACGGAGTATGTTAGACAAAGCAGCTGCCCATACTCACACGATCATGCCGGGTTTCACCCATTTACAGAATGCGCAACCCGTTACCTTCGGTCACCACCTATTGGCATGGTTCGAAATGTTCGATCGCGATTTAGCGAGATTGGGAGATTGGCGTCGTCGTACCAATGTATCCCCAATGGGCAGTGCAGCATTGGCTGGAACTAGCTATCCGATCGACCGAAGTGTATTCCAGACAACCATGGGCTTCAAATCCGTGACCCGCAACTCACTCGATACCGTTAGCGATCGAGACTACGTCATTGAATTCGTGGCGGTGCTGAGCACCATCATGATGCATCTCTCTCGATGCGCCGAAGAAGTGATTCTCTGGATATCACCAGCATTCGGATTCATAACTTTACCAGACGAACTCTGCACCGGCTCAAGCATCATGCCGCAAAAGAAAAATCCCGATGTCGCAGAACTCATTCGTGGGAAGAGCGGTCGCGTGATGGGTCACCTCAACGGTTTACTCATGCTCATGAAAGGGCAACCACTTGCGTACAACCGTGATAACCAAGAAGACAAAGAAGCTGCATTCGATGCATTTGATACGACGCTTCAATGTGTTAACGCAATGTCGCTTTTGGTATCAGGGATGTCTCCAAATCCAATCCGAATGCTTGAACTTGCTTCACAAGGTCACCCAACTGCGACCGATATGGCCGACTGGCTCGTTCGTCACGGCGTCGCGTTTCGTTCGGCGCACGAGATTTGCGGTAAAGCCGTGGCTCTCGCAGATCAACGCCAAATTGAACTGCACGAATTGTCGTTGAGCGAACTTAAAGATCTGTGTGACGTTTTTGACGAGTCGGTCTTTGCATGTCTAACATTAGAAGGGTCCGTTTCCGCTAGAAACCATGTTGGTGGCACCGCTCCAGAAGCAGTTGCAGCTGCGATTGAGTCCGGTCGCGCTCGTCTAGAAAATCAGTCGTATTCCGATCCGAACTAGCGTAGCTCTTTTTTCTCCGCGCTAGCTCGATCTCTCGCGCAGTTTCAGAGTCATCATGTATGTTGAAGAGACTCCGCTACGCGCTTCGCAAAATAGGTTAATACAGCGTCTGCGCCCGCACGCTTTAGACAAAGCAGCGATTCCAAGATCACCTCCTGTTCAAGCCACCCATTCTGAATGGCTGCCATCTGCATCGAGTATTCGCCACTCACCTGGTACGCGAAAGTCGGAACACCAAACTCATCCTTCACTCGGCGAATGACATCAAGATACGGTAAACCGGGTTTGACCATCACGATATCCGCACCTTCCTCGAGGTCGAGTGCGATTTCACGAAGGGCTTCGTCGCTGTTTGCGACGTCCATCTGATAGGTCTTCTTATTACTACTTCCCAACATCGTTGCGGAACCGACCGCGTCCCGAAAAGGTCCGTAGTACTTCGAAGCGTATTTCGCGGAGTACGCAAGGATCTTCGTGTTAATGAACCCTTCCGCATCCAAGCTGTTGCGAATCGTGCCTACCCTACCGTCCATCATGTCAGAAGGTGCAATCATGTCGGCACCGGCGTTCGCGCAGACCACCGCTTGCTTATTCAATACATCAAGCGTGACATCGTTCAGTACATAGCCATTCTCGTCGATGATGCCATCCTGACCGTGTGAGGTGTATGGATCCAATGCGGCATCGGTGATCACGCCTAGACTTGGGGCAACGCTCTTCACAGCGGCTACCGCTCTAGGAATCAATCCATCAGGATTAAGTGCTTCGTTGCCGTCAGGTGTCTTCAGTTCCGGTTCGATATACGGAAATAAAGCGATCGCCGGTATATCCAGAGCTTGTATCTGTGAGAGCTCTTCCTCAAGCAAATCGACGGATAAGCGATCGATCCCAGGCATTGAAGCGACTGGAATACGCTGGTCTGTTCCTTCAACGACGAAAATCGGGTAGATTAAGTCGTCAACACCCAAACGATTCTCGGCAACAAGTCTTCGAACGAAATCATCGGTGCGATTTCGTCTCATCCGAACTTTAGGGTAGCGTTGCGCCATCTGGACTCCCGATCTCCGATAGGTTCGAATGACTGTCAATCAGAGGCAGTCAACACGATCACGAATTCAGGCGCGTTCTGGCTTGTTACCGCGATTTCGAACGTTTGCTCGTCCTTCCGACGATAAGTTAGCCGTTTTATTGCAGCGCTTTCCTCCGCATCAAAGGTCACTGAATTCTCGGTCATTGCCGCTAACGTCATTTTGGTTGCAGGTCCAAGCGGTTCATACCTTGGACTCCATTGCTGTAAAAACAGCACTAGACCATCTTCCTCTTGAGTTATGACAATGAACTCGTGAACAGCCACCGCACCGCCAGCCAAGATTCGCACTGATGCCTGAATGGAGTTCGAGCTTGGGGTAGTCCAGATTTCCTCGATGGTGTTCGGACCCATTTGCCCAGTCCAAGAACCCGTCATCCAACTTAAATCTGCGATCGAGTGTTGTGCGAAGGTCGACGTAAATGCCATGATGCATATTGTTCCGATGAGTTTAGAGAGTATGTGTCTCACTGCACGCTGCCTTGATTTTGCCGCGCCAATCTTAATGAACCGTGGCGCTCGTGATTTCCTCGACACGACACTTTGTCAACGATCGAGCTGTTAGTTAGTCAGAGCTAGACGGCTAGGAGATAACTCTTCAGCGCTCACCAAGTCGAGATCGCTACCCTGTTTTTTAGCAAGGATCGATGCAGCCAACTTTGAGTACGCAGGTGCCGTTTGGATGCCGAAACCACCTAACGCCGCAACCCAGAAGAACTGATCGTCGATCGGATCGAATCCAATGACCGGTTGTGCGTCTGAGACAAACGAACGCAGACCTGCCCAAGTATTTACCGGACGCACCACATCTAGCTTGGTGCAATTGTTGAGCGTATCAATCACGACGGCGACATCAAGTTCCTCGGGTTGAGCATCACACGGTGGTGAATCCGTCGCATCTGCCGGTGAGACCATCAGCAATGGACCTTCTGGCTTAAAGTAAATGCCACCAGACGCTCGATAGCACATTGGATGATTCGAACAATCCATTTGAGGATCCACGATGACACCTGTACGTCGCCTGGGTTGTAGACCAATCGGACGGACGCCCGCTAATGTCGCTACTTCATCCGCCCATGCACCAGCAGCATTCACGAGCACATCCGCTTCGATCGAATCCGACTGAGCGACAGTTAGTCGCCAGTTTGATTGGCGTCGATCGATACCTAGAACGCGTCGTGAACTTAAAAACGTACCGCCGTTTTCAGCGAATAGGCGTCGATACCCTTGCAAGATCTCATCGACATGAAGGCGCATTGACTTGGAGTCCAATGCTCCGGAAACGTTCTGCTCACCCAGCAGCGGCGCTCGCGAATGTAGGTCTTGTGCGTCGAGAAACACGAGCCATGGACATCGCTCGATCCAGTTATCAACGAAGGACTCAACTAGATCGCGATTTTCTTCGGTGTCAAAAGCGATGTGATCAATCGATTCTACGAGTCGCCCAAAACCGTCAGGCGGTGAGCGATAGAACGGCTCTGCAATCCTAGTGAGCCGGTGTACGACATCGTTCTCAAACGCAAGGTGGAACACCGCAGCAGAGCGACCCGTGCTGTGGTAGCCTGGTTGAAATTCCTGTTCAACGACTGTGACGTCAAAGTTGTTCGTGAGTTCCGCAGCTGTCGCGATACCAGCGATACCTCCGCCAATCACCACGACTCGATCTTGGGTCATATCAGCCGTTGCCCGCGAGAGACAAACACAGCTGAGCCAAATTCTTACGAGGCATCAACTCCCCTACGCTACTTCCGAGAAGCGCGATACTCTCACCACACAAATCGCCAATCTAACCGCTACAAAGTGGTTTAAACCTGCAATTTTCCAAAACCGATAAAAACTGTTTCTGCGCAGTACGTCGAATTATCGATAGCTATATTTCAACGCGTAAATAGAGTCGCTGACGAACACGAGGCGTAAGAACATGGCGAGTGAGCGGGAGAGATTGCACAACCTATTCCCGGATCTGGATTTCGACCCTGAGCAGCTACGTAATCGCTATAGACAAGAGCGTGACCGCCGACTTCGCGACGATGGTGAGTCTCAATACATCGAAGCCGAAGGCGAATTCTCGCACTATGCGGACGAAGACCCTTACATCGAACACGGATATGAAAGAGAGCCTCTAAATCTGCAGCTAGACGTAGTCGTCATCGGTGCGGGATTCAGTGGTCTTATGACCGGTGCGCGTCTCAAAGAACGAGGCATCGATAACTTTCGCATTATCGAATCGGGTGGTAATTTTGGAGGCACCTGGTATTGGAATCGTTATCCAGGCGCACAGTGTGATATCGAGTCGTACTGTTATTTACCGCTCCTAGAGGAAACGGGGTATATGCCGAAAGAAAAGTACTCCTACGCACCTGAAATATACGAACACGTCAAACGCGTAGGTAAGTACTTCGATCTCGAAGATCGAGCCATCTTCCGAACTCGTGTCACACAAGTTAAGTGGTTAGAAAACGAAGCAGTTTGGGAAGTGTCAACCCATCGCAAAGACAAGATTCGTTCTAGGTTCGTTATTCAAGCAACGGGACCGGCTAATCGTCCCAAACTTCCTGGTATTCCCGGGATACGTAGCTTCTGCAGTAAGAGTTTCCACACCTCCCGTTGGGACTATGACTATACCGGCGGTGATCACAACGGAGGGCTCACCCGATTGTCGGACAAACGAATTGCCGTCATAGGTACAGGCGCTACCGCGATTCAATGTGTACCGTTTCTGGGTGAATATGCAAAGGAGCTCTACGTCTTCCAACGCACACCTTCATCAGTCGATCTCCGAGGCAACAAACCCACAGATCCGGATTGGTACCGCTCGCTAGAACCTGGTTGGCAGCGCAATAGAAGGGAGAACTTTGCAGCAACATTAACGGGTCAAAACCTAGGCGAAGATTTGGTCTCAGATGGTTGGACCGATATTGCACGCCGACTTGGTCTTTCTCTTAGAACGCGAGATCCCGACGGTGGAGCGTTGGACATGGAGGAAATCGCACTCCGTTCGGAAATCGCAGATTTTCAAAAGATGAACGAAATCCGAAGTCGCGTCGACAACACAGTGAAGAAAGCGGACGCAGCGGAGAGCCTTAAACCTTGGTACCGTCAATTCTGTAAGCGTCCCACGTTTAACGATGAATACCTCGATACATTTAATCGCGAAAACGTTCACTTGATCGATGTTGCCGACGCTAAAGGCGTCGAGCGGATTACTGAAACCGCCGTTATCGCGAATGGCGTCGAGTATGAGGTGGACTGCATCATCTATGCAACTGGTTTTGAGATCACAACCGACGCGCATCGTCGAGTTGACTTCGACACGATCGGACGTGATGGATTGTCGCTCTACGAGCATTGGCAAGACGGTTTTCGCACACTACATGGCTTGAGCAGCCACGGTTTTCCGAATTGGTTTACTATCGGCATCAATCAAAACGCGTTTTCCCCTAACATGACAGCGATGTTCGACGACCAAGCCATGCACGTGAGCTACATCATCGACGAAGTGAAGAGGCGTGAGAAGCGGAGCGTTGAGGTGAGCGCTGAAGCAGAGGAAGCATGGGTTCAGGAGATTATTCGACTCGCTGGTACCGGTCCACTCAGTTTCCTAAACGACTGTACGCCAGGATACTACAACCGAGAGGGCACTGCTTCACAGGGAACTCGCCAAAACACGGGCTATGCACCAGGTATCAATGTCTTTAACGATCTTCTAAAAGACTGGCGCGAGAAAGGTGACCTAGAAGGAATGGTGTTGAACTAGCTGAACGGCGGCGTGAATGATCGGCTTTTCCTACAAAAAAGTGGACTGACCGATGAAATCTAACTGAATGCTGAATAGTTGATTCTTATCGGATCTGCTTAGCAGGATCAGTGCTATCACTAGGTTAGACGCGAAACAAACTTAGCGATGTAGCCCACCATCTCGCTAAACACATCGTCCGTGCGTTGTCGCGTACGTTTCAGCACTTTATAACCGTGATCTGCCGTCTCCAACCAGTGCAGTTCCGCATTCAATCTAGCCACCACACCTTCCATTAGATCGGGTTGTGCCATCCCGTCGCGCGACCCAGAAAGGAAAAGCATCGGAACGTTTATCGCATCCATGTGCTCCGCACGGGTGACGCCAGGTTTTTTCGGTGTGTGTAAAGGAAACGAGCAAATCACGAGCCCGGCTACATCTAGCCCATGGTCAACAACTGCGTGCGAAGCCATTCTGCCCCCAAAGCTATGGCCGCCAAGAAAATACGGACCATCAAGCTTTTTTTGTGCCAGCTGAAGTGCAGCCTTTATCGCAAGCGTCGCTATGGGTTGAGAGTCTGTCCGGTTCTTACCCGCTTCCATGTACGGGAAGTTAAAGCGCAGGACAGAGATTCCCGCTTCATTGCACTTGCGCGTTATTTCTTCCAAAGTGCCATGATGCATCGACGCTCCAGCCCCGTGCGCGAACACTAAAGACGCAATCGGATCGTTGGCTTTATCTACCCGAGCACTGACGTCGTATTCATCAAACTTTAAACGTAGTGCGGCCATTAAAAACGCGCTGATTAAATATCGTCGACTGAGTTGATGATCTTTCCAACTAGACCATATTCAAGCGATTCTTCCGCACTCATCCAGTAGTCACGATCTGTATCTTGTGCAACGCGCTCAAGTGGTTGACCTGTCCGATCCGCGATGATTCCGTTGATTCGCTCACGCGTCTTGACGATTTCACGCGCGTGAATTTCAATATCGACCGCATCACCACCAAACCCCGCGGACGGTTGATGAATCAAGAAGCGGGTGTTCGGGAGACAAAGCCGGTTTTCTTTTTCCGCTGCTAAATAGATGTGCGTAGCAATACTGCCGACCCAACCAGTACCCACAATACGAACTTGCGGTTTGATGAACTGGATAACATCAAATACCGTGTCACCCGATTCAACGTGGCCACCGGGCGACCCGAGAAACATGGTGATCGGGTCATCGTTCTCGTACGCTAATGCCAGCAGATCTTCCGCTGTCTCTTGGGCACAGGCTGAGTCAATCTCTCCGAACAAGGTCAACGTTCGATGATCGAACAGGATTTTGTGAATGTTGACGCCGGGCGTCTTCCGTTCGTCTGTGGAATCCCCTTCTTCTTCAAGTCCAAAGCGCTTAAAGTGCGCCATCGTTGACGCTTTACTGTTTCGTGTCATTTCCATCAATCAAAGGTAAACAAGATGTCTGCGTAGTAGATACGACCGTAATCGCGGTGAACGTCGGCTAAGAACCCGAAATAACGGTCAGCCAATGGCGCTCGTTCGTTAAGCAGGTTTCGGATGCCGAATCGGACTCGGGTCGGCGTCTCTTTAATCTTAAAGCGATAGTCGAAGCGAACGTTCCAGGTAGTCATCGAATCGAGCCAGTAGCGCGTACCGTCGCTCAACGTCAATGAATTCTGATAGACCTTGCCAACCGTCGTTTGTGAAAGTGCGGCGCCCCAAGGATCCTTACGCCAAGTCGCGAGCAGCGTCCCTTTGTATTTCTGATTGCCGTCTCTTTGAACTAGATCATCGAATCCGACTACAGGAATGTTGCCCGGTAGAACACCCGAATCTTTCGCTGCGATTAGGGTGGCAGCGTCTCCACCTGCCTCCTGTTCGAATTTCTCGAGGAACGAAGCTAGGTATCGGACACTGAATTCGCCAAAGTCGGTATCAGCTTCCCAGTAAATCCCGAGATCAAACCCTTGGAGCGTCCGCGTGTCCAGATTTGCGTAACGGTCATTGACTCGTATTGCCTGTCCAGCAGGACAAATACCGGCCGCTTCGTAAACGCCAATTTCATCGGCTGCGGTGATAGGATCGCGTACAACCGCAGGATTTGTTTCCAATGCGTCACAGTTTGAACCGCCATGCTGAATGCGGTATACGAGATCAAGAACGGTGTGGTTCTCTTCGCCAAATAAGCCAATGGTGTCTTCCTTCACGATCGACCAGTAGTCGGTCGTAATCGTCAGCGATTCAAATAAATCGAATACGAATCCAACAGAGATGTTGTCTGAGCGTTCTGGGACAAGCTCATCGCTACCTTGTGCGGTTCGCTGAGTCGAGTTAACGCAATCGAGAATGTCCTGATCGGAATCGCCACCTTCATTCGCCGCGTAAAAACAGGTGTAGTCTGTTCGCGTGTTCTGCCGCGCAACGATATCTTCGTTGACGGTCACGAGGTTTGGAACACGAAATGACTCAGACCAAGATGCACGTAGTGAAACGGGATCAGCAATCTGCCATCCTGCCGCTAACTTTCCTACAACCGCACTGTCAACGTCGGAGAAACGCTCAAATCGAATTGCCGCTTGCGCTTCGATATTCGTCGCCACAGGTATCGCGAGCTCCGCGAATACTGAGTCCACTCGACGCGAACCGCTGTTATCTGGTGTGGGACTGCTATTTACTACGTCAGAAACAAACGGGAACGAATCGTCATCAAAGTCTGTGAACACAATCGTGCCGTCAAGTCTCGGATCTCTGTTGTCCTTGAACCACTCACGACGATGTTCATAGCCAATTAGTGCCCCCATCGGTCCTGCCGGTAGTTCAGCGACCTCTGGATTAGAAAACTTGAGATCCCACAGAAACAACCCGGCGTCGTTCTCACGATACACGTCGATCAACGCACGTTCGATATTGCTGTCGACGCCACCACTGAAAGGGTTGTACGCTGCAGGTGTCGGATCATTCAAGGCTTCGACCATGAGCAGATTCGATACGCGATTTCCAGTCAGGTCATAACGGTTTGCGAGCGACCAAACGATCGCAGTATCCCAATCCCAGTCATTTCGCACGCCTCGAAGACCTTGGACAAAACGGAATACTGAACCATCTACGCTTACCGAACGAGGCAATTCCGCATATCGATAGTTGTCGATCTGAAGTTCTAATCCGCTACATGGCAGGTCCTCTCCCACTAGGTCGTCGGGTAATCGATTAGGAGAGCCACACGGTCCGAGCGGGTTGTAGTAGTTCTCCGCGCCAACACGTAACCGAACCGAGCTGAAGGAGGCCGACGGATGTCGATTGATGTGGGATTCCGACATGTAATACAGTAGTTCTGTATACGCGTGCAGAGAATCAGAGAAATCGTGATTGATGAATACGAGCGCGTTGCTACGTGTGAGTTCAGAGGAAAGGTCACGAAACTCGTTGATGTTGTAGCGCTCGACTCCTTGACCATCGGGCGCACCACAAGTACGAGCAGTGAGTCTGTAAGCGCAACGCGAATCCCCTAACGGGTAAACCTCAAATTCACCTGAACCGTCCGTAACAGGTCCGCGAATATCAAGTCTAGAAACACTACTAACCGAGTCGAATTGACCGAATAGATTGTTTGTACTCGTATTGCGGAACCGTGTATCGCCACTCCAAGGCGAGTCGTCCGGTACAAGCCGTCTTAAATCCGCATTTGCCCATCGGTCGTCTTCAGATGAGTGAATCCGATCCCTCGTATAGAAATCAAGCATGACGCCTACGTTCGTTGCACCATCGTTGAAGTATTTGCCCCACTCCAAATTCGCGTCGAAGGTAGTTCGACTGGCGATTTCGTAAGAGTGGGTTCGAGATTTGATACGGAGTCCTTCTATGTCATTCTTCAGAACCGTATTTACGACCCCAGCAACGGCGTCTGCCCCGTAGATCGCAGATGCACCGTCCTTCAGAAGCTCAACACGTTCAATCCCGAAAACAGGTAAGGTGTTTGAGTTCACAGTGTTAACCGGTACAAAACTACCGCCTATCGCTTCGGTTTGAAAGCTCGCGGCGTTTACCATGCGACGCCCGTTCAGCAAGACGAGTGTATTTCCCGTACCGAGATTTCGGAGGTTGAACGCACCCATGTCGCCACGTGCGGAATTCACGCCTCCGCTTATGTTCTCCTCTTCGTTGAA
Organism: Candidatus Azotimanducaceae bacterium; assembly: GCA_965220235.1. Lineage (GTDB taxonomy): Bacteria > Pseudomonadota > Gammaproteobacteria > Pseudomonadales > Azotimanducaceae > Bin55. The sequence goes on from OZ244815.1 coordinate 2,994,824, forward strand.
GAAGTTCTGTCCCTGCTCAGGGAGCATTTCTAGCAGTTCATCACCAGAACTTACTCCCATCGCATCAACGTCTGATGCGTCGATCACAGTAACCGGCAGCAATCCCGATACGTCTGCACCGCGAATCTGCGACCCTGTGACAATGACTTCCTCTATGACTTCAGCGTCTTCGGCTTCTTCTTCCTGAGCTGCCAAACTCGGCGTCAGTAATACCGCGAGTGATGTCAGCGATACGATCGATCGTGAAATGAATCGATAGTGCATCAGGTTTCTCCCTGATTTAGGTGGTTGTGAATACGCACAAATCCGCTGTCGAACCTGAATGGTTCAAGATTTGTCGACGGGGAATTAAACCTAAAAAGACTCACTCGCCGCAAGTTTATTTCTCTACCGCGAAGCCAGCTTTTCGAGGTTTCTGTTAAGCCGATCTTCTGCATATCTAAGATCCGCACGAACGACGTTCAACCAGCGAGCATCTTGAGCAAAATCTCGCGTATGCTCTATAAGTGATTCGTCCACAGCGGCTTTGGATGGACCACCACTGACGTCTCGAATAGAAACGAAATGTACTGGATCGATCGCGTTCCGAATCGCCTCGACCTCGACAGGGAGAGAGTCGCCTACAACACCCTCATAGATTCGCTCTAGATCCTGATTCGATGCGTCGGCTAAGAGCTGATCCGTAGTTCGGGCATGTTCGACGATTTGTTTTGCGTACTCGTGTGCCGTTCGAAATGGGACACGTGCTTCACGATAAAGCGTCTCAGCAATTTCAGTTGAAGTCGAGAATCCTTTCCGCAACTCTGCCTTGGCGATATCGCCATCTACATGAATGTGCTCAAGTAGAGAAGCAAATCGTCGATGGACAGCTTCCGCTAGCTCCATGGTTTCTATCAAAGGTGTAACCGTTCGATAGTCATGCATACCGGTGTCAACGTTGTGATTCATCAATTGCAGTGCATTCGTAGCCCCTAGAACCTGTGCCACAAGTGTGCGAATCCGATCGAGTTCGCGGGGATTGCGTTTCTGCGGCATGATGCTGCTTCCGCTAGTCAGCTCGTCGCTCAGGTAAATCCATGGACGCGGATTACGTTGTTGCGCATGCACATTAGCTAGGAATTTAGAAATCGTTGCGACACTTTGGGTCATTACCGCGGCAATTTCGAGCTTGTAGTCGGAGGTCGATAAGAAATTCGCGTCGTATGTGTTTAAAACGAAGCCACTGAAACCGAGCCACTCTGCTAGTCGTTCTCTGTCCAGATGAAAACTTGAGCCCGAACCCGCAGCGACACCCAATTGACTGAGATCCAGCCGACCAATTGCGTTTTGCAAGCGCTTGGTGTCCCTCGACAATGCAGCATCAAACGCGAGTAGTAAATGCGCGTACGTTGTTGGTTGCGACGGGACGCCATGAGTGTACGCTGGAATCACCACATCGTTATATCGCGTCGCTGTGTTGAGTAAAGCCTCTCGTGCCGTAATAAGCGATGCGTAGTAATCCAGAACCTCGATTCGAACAAGCATGCGCCGAGCGATGCCGTGTAAGTCTTGCCGGGACCGACCAATATGCACATTCGACGCTTCCGGACCCAACCTTTCGATCAACGCTTCCTCAAGCGCGAGATAGTTTTGCCCTGTCGGCCAGCCATTTTCTTCGGCTGCCATCTTGTATGCGAGCTGCTCTGCCGCGTATCTTTCCGCTAAATCCGGATCAATTAATCCCTGCCTATCCAATACAAGCAATGACGCACCGTTAGCGTTTACCATGAGACAAAACAACGTATTGCAGTAATTTGACCGATCGGATGATTGACTCGCGACCAGTTCACCGTAAATCGATGCCATTCCAAGTGCGAATTCCGCGGCCGTACGTCTCAAATCTCCCGTATCTGTTTCGTCGCCTACTTCGTATGTGATTGATGGGATAGCGTAGGTTTTAAAAAAGTACCCTTTCGCCGTACCTTGATCTGTCAACGGTCGTGGGGCATGTTCAGGTAATCGTGCGTAACCTCGGTTTTTCACGAAATCCAACCAATTCGACGCGAAGTTTGCTGGGACGGTTTCGTCCTCCGGCATTTGGGTGTAGAGCACATCGCGTCTCGTCGAGTGGAAATCGATGTGAAGGACGATTTCTTTTCCCAAGTTACGCAGATTTGCCAGATAGCGAATTACCGATTGAGTTTCAGGCTGAGCTTGTGCGAACCAATCACGATTCAGATCGGTGCCGCGTAAGTTATGACGCCAGTACCCTTCTTGGACGCCATCTGGATTAAGTAACGGCACGAAAACAATCATGTGATTTCGGAAAAACTCAAGCACATGTCTGTTGTGGTCGTCGTGCGCACCTACGTTTAGCTCGAGCAGCTTCTCAGCAAACGCCATGAAAGCGATTGACCCTGACACTTCAGGGGGGTGTTGTCGACCCAAAAGAACGACGACACGCGATGCATCAGGATTGAGAACAATCGCTTCGATCGGTCGTTTCGCTACCGAATACCCAAGCGTTTTGCGTTCCAAGAACGGATAGATCTCAGCAAGTTTTGAGAGCCAAGCACCGTACATCACTTCATCGATGATCGGTTGAGCAGACACGTAAACAATCCGCTTTCCAGTAGGTACAGCGAAACTAGCATCTGACCCATCTTCACTTTCCACCACTTGCTGATCGAGCCGCACCCAATTCAGTCTGTCGAAACTAAACTTCGGTGGGTATCGATGCGAGGTGTTGCTGTAACGCAAAATGACGTTCACTACCGCGTCAACATCACTCAATCGTTCAACTGCAAACCCATACCAGGGACTCGGATTAATGGGTTCGTCTTCTGGAGTGATCGAAAGCACGAACGAGTTCTCATCGAGAACTTCACACGTCTCGAAATTCGCCGTTGGGTGATTTTTCGTGATGTGAGCAACGCTCGACGCACAACTCGATCTGACTTCCGCGAGAGCTGAATTGCAGAAGAACGCCGCAGTCATTAGAAGAAATCCGCAACAGCGCATTTGTACAACCCCATTAACGAACGCGGCAATTGTGCATGCAGCCAGTTCCGCACACACGCTTATGATTCCGCGTTTCTTGAATTGTCTCTCAACACTTCGCCTTGTCATTTCACAGTATTGAGACGATTTCGCGTCGAGTAAGCGAACACGAACCAGAGCTAGTAACGCCGACGCGTCGGACTAGACAAGCCGCTGTCGCTGTAGTACTCCATCAACCGCGCGATCAAACAGAAGTGTTGTTTATTAAGCGCGCAACGGTACCAGGGGATCCATGGTCTGGCCATATGGCATTCCCAGGTGGTCATAAAGACGATGGCGATATCGACCTCGTCGACGCCGCAGTTAGAGAGACTGCGGAAGAAATCGGACTAGATCTAAGTGACTCCCGTTTCATCGGACCACTATCACACCAACGTGCTGCGCCGCGAGGCAGAACTATCGATATGTTGGTAGCACCATACGTTTTTGTAGTCGATTCGATCCCCAACCTAACTTTGAATCACGAAGTCGACGAAGTAGTGTGGGGATCTTTTAACGACATGTTCAAGGGGCACACGCACGAAATCGAGTTCCGTGCAGTCGCCGACGCTCAAATTCCTTTCAATGGCTACCGAGTTGAGCAACGTCACTTTGTCTGGGGATTGACCTACAGGACCCTCCAGACACTATTTAGCGCTGTCGATCCAACGTACAGCGAACCCAAAGAGCCGAGCTAAGAATTAGCCTAGTCAATCCTGTCTGGACTTAAGTTGCTCAGCCTTTTTGAGCAGGTGTTTCTTGATCCGCATTGGATCAAAATCTAGCTGCGCTTGAGCCATTCCGGTGTTGAAGATCTCTTCGTAACGTTGTATTAACCCTTCCTCAAACAGGAAATGTGCCATCCCATCAAATGTCACACGCTTTCCTCGCGCTTCCGACATAGTTGATTCGTAACTAAACAAATAAGTCGCATAGCCTTGCTTTCCATCGCTCAGCAGATTGGACATCTCCCAACGAAATCCTTTTGCGTGTCCCCAAAAATGATCCCGCAACATTACAGCGATGGCCTCACGTCCGATGAATTCGCCATAAAACTCATCGCTATACACCCCGTTTTCTGCGAACAACGCCGCCAATGCTGTACCGTCATTACTCTCAACAGCATTTGTGAATTTGTGGATGACATCTTTGAACTGATCGAGACGCTTCACGTTTAATCCTGCTCTTCGTTCCTAAAACCACCTTTTTCAACGAACATTTTCACCTAACTAGCTTTGATTTTCCAACAGACTCGAATCGCCAATATCCTAGTTCAGCTAGTCCATAAACTGTAAAGATGACCTTTTTCGCCAGCAAGCTCGTTGAACGTTATCCCGCATTAAGCCAACGCGAGTACGTCAAGTATTTCTTGGCTTCGCTCGCGGCAGTCGGTGCAACTCAACTCGTTACGTTCGGTCAACTTTGGCTAGTCTACGAAATCACCGCTTCACCGATCATGTTGGGATGGCTTGGTGCAGCGGCGGCAATTCCAAATTTGGCTATCACACTGTTCGGTGGCGTGATTTCCGATCGCTACGACAAACGCTGGATCCTCTTGATCACATCCGGCGGCAACATGTTGCTCACCGGACTGCTCACGATTCTTGTTGTAACGCATTCGGTCGAGGTATGGCACGTGCTGTTTATCGCAGCACTATCCTCGATCTTAAACGGTTTCGATTGGCCCACGCGTGTCGCAATCTTCCCTCAGCTCGTGAATCGTGATCAGTACTTGAGTGCAGTCGCTCTTAATTCGTTCATTTGGCAAGTGATGCGAATGGCAATCCCAGCGATCGCCGGTTTCTTACTCTACTACACCGATTCCAGCGTCATCTTCGGTCTCGCCACAGCGGGTTATCTCGCGATGTGTCTAACGATGTACGCCCTTCGAATGCGACCCGCCGTAAGTGCGAGCTCAGAGATCGGCGCAGTCACGCAAATCATTGAGGGCATCAGCTTCATATTTCGCCATGACATCTTCAAGTACCTGTTAGCTCTCACTTTCATAGGCATGTTCTTTTGCAATTCTCACGTACAGTTGATGCCGATGTTCGCAGATCTGAACTTACGGGACGAAGTGGGACTGGGGCTTCTTTTGACCGCTGGCGGAATCGGATCCATCGTTGGTACGATCGTTATCGGTGGGAATCGTCATGAGCGAAATCTCACGCAACTGATGTTGTGGAGCGGGATCTTAACGGCGATCACTACGGTTGGATTTGCTATTGCTTCCCTGTTTGCGTGGTTCTTCACCGCACTCGTCTTACAGTTCGTCGCTGCGTTCGTTGCATCAGTATTCCTCATCTCATCAATGACCACCATGCAATTGAGCGTTCCCGATCAGCTTAGAGGTCGCGTCATGGGGATACACACGATGTGTTACAGCCTCCTACCACTCGGCGGGTTGTTTTTAGGCAGTCTGACTGAATTCGCGAACGTTCTAACCGCTGTGGTAAGCGGGTCCACAATTTACCTTATTGCGCTCGTTGTTGTTCTCGCCGGGTACGCGAGTATGCGAAATCTCAGCTTCGCGACGCTACGACAGATTCCTTTTGAGAGTTTAAGGAGCCGACCTCAGTCCGCTGGCGCAAGTGCTTCAACATCGCAGGAAACCCCCGTTCCTCCGAGACCACAATAACCATTAGGGATCTTCGCAAGATACTGTTGGTGGTAGTGTTCTGCGTAATAAAACGGTGGTGCGTCCAGCACTTCCGTCGTGATCGCACCGTATCCGGCTTGCATCAGTTTCTTCTCATACCGCGACTTTGATGCTTCCGCTTCTCGTCGTTGATCTTCGTTAAAGACGTAGAGTGCAGAACGGTATTGGGTGCCGATATCGTTCCCCTGGCGCATACCTTGTGTGGGGTCATGACTTTCCCAAAACGTACGTAGCAGGTCGCGATAGCTAACCATCTGAGGATCAAAGATCACCAGCACTACTTCTGTGTGCCCGGTTCTGCCGGAGCAAACTTCTTCATACGTTGGATTAGGGGTATGTCCACCGGCATAACCCACAGCCGTCGTGTAGACCCCGTCGAGTTGCCAAAATGCTCTTTCAGCACCCCAAAAACAACCTAATCCAGCAACTAGGCGTTCCATCGCCGCTGGAAAAGGTTCCTTGAGAGGGCGACCGTTTACGAAATGTTGTGGCGGGACTGGCATCGTCTCAGTGCGTCCGGGTAATGCGTTTTCCACATCGGGCAGTGAGAGTTTGCGAAGTAGATTCATAGGTCCGCCTTACCATCCTTTTGAGTCACCAACCTATAATTTTAGGCGCGGTAACCAACCTCCATGCGCTTAAAAATACGACTTCTCGCGCTTCTATTAGCAACGTTTATTACCGGATGCGCTAGTCTTTCTCCGCCCGATCTTGAGCTGCTGACGCAAATCGATGATTTCGACATCGTCCAGCAACGACAAGATGAATTTCTAGCTATGCCGGATGCACTTTCGCGGCTGAAAGACATGCGTACGTACGCCGAGGAAGTCGCTGTTTTATATGGCACCGAATCCCTACGTCTGGGGCCGTTGGGTTCCGCTCTAATCGCTAAGCACGACGCGAGTCTCAATGGGCATCTCGTTCTCCGAAAGTTTTACAAATCGCTGGACGAAGACGCCGCTGCGTTTCACTCGACGTGGGTCGAACGAATTAAAAACTACGCGTCCTACGGACGCACAGGCTCACTCGCTAAACCACTTCGCGCATTGACGATAGAGGATGCTCACGCATTCATAATCGAACGTGGTGATTCAGTCATCGGATCGATGTACGGGGAAAACGACGAGTACCCGTTAGTGGCGTATGTATTGGCACGCAAGACGACCGGCGAAATTGAGAAGGTTTATTTCGAGATCAGGTCATTCGAGAGATGGCGTGATCTGACGCCTGATCCAGGGAATGCCCAACCCGTTGACGTCATTCGCGAGCTCGCACAAATGCAGGACAATTCAGCTCAGGTCGCGTATGGCATTTACCTGCTCGAGAATGCTGATACCAATCCTGAACAACACGATCAGATCATCGCTACGGGACGTAACTGGCTTCGTACTGCAAGCAACGCACCCAACGCCTTGCCGCCTTATTTTCTAGCGAATTACGAGGTATCTCAAAGGGAGAAAGGTGTCTCATGGGATCGCGTGAAAACACGCTATGAGCGTGCGATTCAGCTTGGATACACCGACGCAGAGGTCAGTCTAGGAAGACTCTATTTACAAGGCGTATATTCCGCGCCGGAACGGCGCACTGGACTCGAGTTGCTTGAGTCTGCCGCGCGAAAAAACAACGTCGATGCCGCTTCATCGTTAGGTGCGCTGTTGATGAGTCAAGCGCCTGACGATGCGATCGCCTATCTCAAACAAGCAGCAGAACTCGGCGAGGTTCGACATCGACTTACGTACGTTCGCGTTCTCGTACATCCTCCACACGAGCGTCAACTAAGTACTACCGCATTCGATTGGATTGCGCAACTCGCAGACAGTGAAAACCAAGATGCGATGGTGCTTCTCGCAGCGATTCACGCAAAAGGTCTTTTCAACGAGAAAGTGAACATTCGGCAAGCGCGACGCTGGTACCGTCGCAGTGTCGAGGTAGAGCCGACCGATGGTCAGAATGTCAACGAAGTTGCTTGGGTACTCGCAACAACTCACCTAAAACGACTACGCAATCCGACGCTTGCGATTAAATACATGGACAAGCTCATGACGAATAACGCCCAAGCTCGGTTATGGCCAGCGTACATTGACACATGGGCTGCCGCTTACGCAGCCGCTGGCGATTTTCGACGCGCCATCGAACTTCAAGAAGAAGCGGTCGCAATAGCTGTAGAAACTGAGAGCGAAGTTAAGCAACTGCTTGAGTTACACCTTCGGAATTACCGTGACCGTAAGGCACTGACAGAAAAGGTTCCATGATTGGTTGTAGCAAGAACCGACTACAACACGATTCTCCGAGACAACGTACCCGTAATTGACGTTCGTGCTCCCACTGAGTACGAGCGCGGTTGTATTCCGAATTCAACCAACATTCCCATTCTTGACGACAACGAACGCGCGCAGGTTGGTACCGCGTACAAACAACAAGGGAACGAATCTGCCGTTAAGCTCGGATTTTCCTTAGTTAGCGGCGCCGAAAAGAACCGCCGAGTCAATCTATGGTCTCGTTTTCTGCGAACCAATCCTAACGCGCTTCTAACGTGCTGGCGCGGAGGGCAACGTTCCGAGATCACACAACGGTGGCTGGGCGAGGTCGGAATAGACGTACCTCGCATTGCAGGCGGATTCAAGGCGATACGTCAATGTAGCTTGGGTGTTTTTAGGCAAGTAAACAGTCGACGATGGATCGTAATCGCCGGTTCGACAGGTGTCGGAAAAACAGAGTTTCTAAATTCCTTTTCAAAGTCCATCGATTTAGAAGCTATCGCGCTCCATCGGGGTTCGGCGTTCGGGCAACTTGAAACGCCACAACCTACACCTGTTTCGTTTGAACTTGCTCTCGCGCAACGCCTTCTCCAAACGGAACACTTCAGTTCTTGCCTGATCGAAGACGAGAGTCGTACGATTGGTCGACTAGCAATACCAAGTCAGCTGTATGAGGCGATGCAGGCGGCTCCGATCATCGTATTGGAAGACTCGATGGAATCTCGGATTCGACTGACGTACGAGTATTACGTTCGTAACACAAACCCACAGAATTTACTCGATGCGTTACGACGCATTCAGAAGAGACTGGGGCGAGAGCGCTATGCGATCGTCAAGGGTCAGCTCGAAAAGGCGATAAGAGAAGAGCTCGATTCGAGACACTTCGAGTGGATTGCTAGTCTGTTCAATTGGTATTACGACCCAATGTATGAATACCAACTAAAACGCAAGCTTGAACGAATCGTCTTTAAAGGTGACGCCACAGCCGTCCGACAGTACTTAATGGACGAATTTCAAATCAAACCCGCGTGATCGATTGTTGCAGGTCAATACCAATCACGCTTGATCGGTCGCAAGTAGTCTCGATTGATTAGGTTGAATCACCTGCGTTCGCAGGGTTGATATTTCACGTTCCACTCGTTCCCATTTTGTTCTGCGTACATGACCGAACCCTTTGACCTTTCGATATTCCGTAAATAACTCGACTATTGTCTTGTAGTTGCTCTCGTTCAGTTTTTCCAACACAAGCTCAACGTCACTCAGCAATTGTTCGAGCAACCACCGATCAAGCCTTCGCTCTTCGCTGAAACGAAACGGGTCTAACAACGTGCCGCGAAATGGACGTAGCGCCGCAATCAACCTCAATCCAGGAGTAATCCACGAACCTATACGGCGCTTACTCTTGGTCGAATCGCGCAGCCAAGTCGGAGCAAACGCAAAACCGATATCCGCTCTGTCGAACCTTTGCGAGACACGTGCTGTGAATTCACTATCAGTAAGTAGCCTCGCGACTTCATATTCATCTTTAATCGCCATGTAGTGGTATAGCACGTCAGCGACTATCCTCGTTAACGCGAGTTCGTCTTGCGTCGAACCGACGTCGAACCGTCGCATTCGCTCGACATGTTCACGATATGTCGCGGCATATTCAGCGTTTTGATAGACCGTTAACCGCTTAACGCGCCTCGCGATGAAATCGTCAAGCGTTTCAATATCTATATCCGTCTTAGCACTAGAGTCGACCTTGTCCTTTGTCGGTTCTGATTTACGTCTCCCGATATCGAATGCCGCGAGATTCGCTTCGACAGCAACACCATTCAGTTCAAAAGCGCGACGAAGGCTAGTCAAACTGACTGGTATGAGTCCACTTTGATATGCGACTCCGAGTAGAACGGAATTCGCGACCGTACCTGTACCAGCATGCTCGTCCGCTGCGTTTAAAGCATCGATAGTCGTCGCATCGACAATCCAAGCAGATAGCTCCTTGAGGACGTTTTCTACACCGTGGTCGCGCTCCGCATCGACTACCGATAGATGAGACGGTGAGAGAACTTCGTTAACGACGGCTCTTGTCCGCTCGCGCGAAAGAAGAGGTGCGACTTCTTGACTCGTCGCTGTTACGGGGTCTGCCGCTATCAGAACGTCTGTTTCTTCCTGCGCCAGTCGAGTCCGCCACACATGGTCAGAGTCAATTCTGATATGGGAAATCACTGCGCCGCCTTTTTGCGCTAGTCCTGTCATGTCCAGCGTACTCACACGCTTCCCATCAAGGTGAGCGGCTACCGCGATCACTTGACTCAACGTAATCACGCCTGTGCCGCCGACACCTGCTATCAAGATATTCGCAGCCTCAGGGACCTCAACCTCAGGCGGTTCTCCAATAGACGGGAGTTGGCGTTGCAAACGATTTCGAGGTGTACCCTTTATCTCTACGAATGCTGGACAATAGCCATCAACGCACGCGAGATCTTGGATGCAGTGAGCTTGCTCGATCTGTCGCTTTTCGCCAAATTCAGTCTGCACCGTCTTGATGGCTGAACATCCCGATTTCGCGACGCAATCACCGCAACCTTCGCACACATCCTCATTGATCATCACATAGCGCTGAGGTGGAGGCGCTAAGCCTCGCTTACGTTTACGTCGTTTCTCATTAGCACAAGCGTGATCAACGATCAACACGGTGCAACCTTTTATCGACCGTAAACGACGCTGCACTAGATTGAGTTGATTTCGACTCGCGACTCGATAGTCCGCCCCTCGGTGCGCGCCAACGTCATCGGCAACGACCTCAACCTCGCGTACACCTTCAGCTCTCACTTGTGCAACGACATCCGCGACGGAGAGGTCTCCTTCGACCGTTTGTCCGCCGGTCATCGCAACGGCTTCGTTAAACAGAATCTTGTATGTGACATTTACTTTCGCTGCAACGGCTGCGCGAATCGCTAATAAACCTGAATGTGAATACGTGCCGTCACCTAAATTGACGAAGACGTGGTTCGAATCCGTAAAAGGCGCTTGGCCGATCCAATTCGCACCCTCGCCCCCCATATGCGTAAATAGGTACGTCTCCCGATGCATCCATTGCGCCATATAGTGACAACCTATACCCGCAAAGGCTCGACTCCCTTCAGGCAGTTTGGTTGAACCGCTATGAGGACACCCAGGACAGAACAAGGGTTTACGCTTGGCATTCATTGAAGTCAATGCGCGCTGAGAGTCGTTATCTCGATTTGCGTACTTACCGATCTTCGGAAACTCAATGTTCAGCTTCGATCCGATTCGTAGGAGCGCATCGATCATTGAATCTACCTGTAACTCGCCGAAAGGCGTCAATAAAGGAGAGCCGTCTAAATCCTCCTTACCGAGAATGGGAACGTGCGTATAGCCGTAGAGCGCAGACTTAAGCTCCGTTTCCAAAAACGCGCTCTTCGACTCGACAACGAGTGCCGCTCTCGCATCTTCTACCGTTTTACGAAGCCACTGCCGATCGGTTGGCCAGATCAATCCAAGTTTGATTACACGAATCCTGGCTTGTCGAATCTCTTCGTTCGTGCTCAATCCGAGCAAGTGCAGAGCCTGGCGGATGTTCGTGTAACTCTTACCCGTCGTCAAGATGGCAAGCTGCGGGTCTGTAGGGTCAACGATCGCATGGTTGATAGGGTTTTCACGATTGAATTCGTGAACAAGCTCTAATTTCTGAGCCATACGAAGTTCTTGTTCGTGAGGCGTATCTACGAGCCTAATATGCGGATCGAAACCTAGTCCAGGAAAAGCATGACTTGCCAATGCGCCACGGTCGATTGTCGCAGAGCTGTCCATAACAGATGTTTGCGCAAGCATCGCAGCCCAGCATCCGGTGAAGCGAGACAACGCCCACCCATACAAACCGAATTCGACTAGCTCGCCAATATCTGTTGGATCCAATATCGGTATCTGCAGATCGCGAAGTAAACCAGCACTATCGCTTGGTAGCGTCGACGATTTGCAGTCAGGATCATCTCCAACCAGCGCAAGAACTCCCCCTAGCGGAGCGGTGCCTGCCATATTTGCGTGGCGTATAGCATCAGCGGACCGATCAAGCCCTGGAGACTTTCCATACCAAAGGCTATAGACACCGTCGTACCGTTTTCCTTGGAATAAGCCAACTTGCTGCGAACCCCAGGCGGCGGTCGCCGCGAGGTCCTCGTTAATCGCAGCATGGAAGACAATATTCGCCGATTCGATCTGCGCCTTCGCACGAGTTAGTTCAAGGTCCAACCCCGCTAGCGGCGAGCCACGATAACCTGTAACGTACCCTGCGGTGTTGCGATCTCTGTCTTTATCAAGCTGACTTTGCTCAAGTAGTAAACGTACGACAGCTTGTGTACCCGTAAGCCAAATGTCCGATTCTTCGAGCAGATATTTCTGCGTCAGCGTGATCTTCTCTGCTCGCAGGCTAGCGTCGTTCATTCCGCTTCGTAAATAGACACAACTACAAGTAAATGATATTGTTTTATACGCAAACTAAACTAACTATTTTTTGAAGAATCGCGATCGTTATAGTATATTTATCCTCTAATTCACGTAAATATAGGATTGCGTATTATGAGTGAGCTAGATCAAACGGACGAACGGTTACTCGAGATACTTCAACGCAACGCAACCATCACCATGCAAGAGCTAGGGTCGATGGTCGGTCTTTCGCATACACCATGCTGGCGACGCGTGCGCCGACTTGAAGAAAAGGGATTCATTAGCAAGCGGGTGACATTACTCGACCCGGAAAAACTTGAACTCAACGTCAATGTATTTGTATTCGTTACCTTGAATCGACATCAATCAAACGCACTGACACGCTTTGAAAATGCGGTCAAGGACATCCCAGAGATTGTCGAGTGTTATTCCGTTTCGGGTCAAGCAGATTTCCTATTACGAGTTATCGTTCACGATGTGAGCGCATACGATACACTGCTCAAACGCACACTTATTCATTTGCCTGAGATTGGCAACCTCAATTCGACGATCGCGCTTCAGCAGGTGAAATACACAACGGAGCTACCTTTACAGTCGCTATAGCTCGGATTACATTCTGAAAATGCCAAATTGGTTGTGGTTTTGTCGTAGTTTCCGAGTGACCACCGCCAGTGCCATTGAAAGTGCTTGGCGCGTATCGCACGGGTCTAGGATGCCATCGTCCCACAACCTCGCGCTCGCAAAGTACGGATGACCCTCAGCTTCGTACTGTTCGCGAATTTCATTCATAAAAGTTGATTTTTCGTCTTCAGCCCATTCTCCGCCTCGCGCCAATAGACTGTCCTCACGCACGGTCGCCAACACGTGCGCAGCTTGTTCGCCACCCATGACTGAGACGCGCGCGTTTGGCCACGTCCACAGCATTCTTGCTCCGTACGCTCGACCGCACATCGCATAGTTTCCGGCACCGAAAGATCCACCAATGATCACCGTAAGCTTGGGTACGCTTGCGCATGCAACCGCCGTGACCATCTTAGCGCCGTCTTTTGCAATGCCCTCGTTCTCGTATTTCTGTCCTACCATGAAACCGCTGATATTCTGGAGAAACAATAAGGGGGTTCCGCGTCGATCAGCCAACTGAATGAAGTGTGCCGCCTTCAGCGCCGACTCCGAAAACAATACACCGTTGTTCGCCAAGATCGCAACTGGATAACCGTGAATCCGCGCGAAGCCGCACACCAATGTCTCACCGTATAGTGGCTTAAAAGCGCTGAACTCTGAACCATCGACCAAACGCGCAATGAGCTCATGAACATCGTACGGCGTTCGATTGTTTCGTGGAAGGATGCCGTAGATTTCCGTCGGTTCGTAAATCGGATCTTCAGGGGTCGCGTATTCCACCATCCTTTCGTAGGTCAAGTTTGAGTCTGCGATGGCAGCTCGTGCTATCGCCAGTGCGTGTTCATCGTCATTTGCCAGATAGTCTGTCACGCCAGAACGTTTTGAATGGACCTCGCCACCACCAAGTGATTCCGCATCGATCTCCTCTCCCGTCGCGGCTTTCACTAGAGGTGGACCGCCAAGAAAGATCGTTCCCTGCCCTCTAACTATGATCGCCTGATCACACATAGCGGGTACGTACGCACCACCTGCCGTACATGAACCCATGACGACTGCAATCTGAGGAATTCCGGCGGCCGACATGGTGGCTTGGTTATAGAAGATTCTGCCAAAGTGTTGTTTATCGGGGAAAACGTCTGATTGGAGTGGTAAAAAAGCACCGCCAGAGTCCACTAAATAGATGCAAGGCAAACCGTTTTCGAGAGCGATTTCCTGGGCGCGTAGGTGTTTTTTGACAGTGATTGGATAGTACGTGCCGCCTTTAACCGTCGCATCGTTTGCGACAATCACGCATTCCTTGCCTTCAACAACACCGATACCTGTGATCAAACTCGCAGCTGGCACACTTTCGCCATACATGTCGTACGCCGCGAATGTCGATAACTCCAGGAACGGTGTACCTGGATCGAGAAGCCGTTTGACGCGCTCGCGAGGTAGCAACTTGCCGCGACTTACATGTCGCTGTCTAGAACGCTTGTCGCCACCAAGTGAGATTTCCGCTTGCCGTGCGTCAAGATCCTCAATCGAGGCTAGGTATGCGTCACGGTTTGCTTGAAATGCTGAATCGGATGTATTTATTGAAGATTTGAGAATCATCGAAATAGCCTACGGCACTCAACTAATTTTCCATCAATCCTCTTGACCCGCTCCCATAAGTCGCAATTCACCTCACCAATCAGATCACTCAATCGAAGAAGACCTTACCAGAGTAAACCTACTTGACAAGACCTTCGGATCAAAATACGCGTCATCGAGTAAGAACAAATCTGATGAACGTCTCCGCTAACACGCCAATTCTGGTAGGTGTAGGTCAAGTGCTCAACCGCATTCAAGATTTGAGTGAAGCACTCGAACCCCTTGAAATGATGTGGCAAGCCATTCAGCTTGCCGAGACCGACGCCGACGCTGGAGCTTTTCTAAGAAACGTTCAGTCAGTCCGTGTGGTTCGTGGGATGTGGAGTTACCAGAATCCTGCGAAGCTCATCGGCGAGCGCTTAGGTGCTAAGAACTTCGAGACCGTCGGTACGTTGATTGGCGGAAATCAGAACCAAGCCGTTATTAACGTGACCGCATGTGAAATCCGCGATGGCAAACTTGATCTGGTGCTCATCACCGGTGCAGAGAACGGCAATAGCTCAACCAAAGCACGTAAGCAAGGGATTCAATTAGCAGAAACGAAAGCGCCTGGCAGCTACGACCGAGTCATAGGTGCGGAGCAACAGCCAGAACACCACCAATTCGAGGTAGCGAAAGGGATTCAGCGCGCGATTCAAGTCTATCCAATGTACGACAACCGTATTCGCTTCACGCGCGGCGAAACGATTGACGAACACCTAGAGCGAGTTTCTGGATTGTGGTCTCGATTTAATGACGTTGGTTTGCGAAACCCTAATGCATGGGTTCAAACGGACATGACGCCAGAGGAGATCCGCACGCCTAGCGAGACGAATCGGCCCATCAGTTTCCCGTACACCAAATTCATGAACGCGAACATGTCGGTAAACATGGGAGCTGCGCTCATCATGACCTCGGTAAAACGAGCTCAAGAGCTAGGCATACCGGAATCCAAATGGGTCTACCCACTTGCGGGCGTGAAAGGCTACGACCACTTTTCTGCATCTGTTCGTGACGAATTCGACACATCGCCGGGTATCCGCGCGGTCGCCTCCTGTCTACTTGAGCATTCGGATGTAACGGCTGATACACTGGATTTCGTCGACTTATATAGCTGTTTTCCTTCTGCAGTTCAGGTCGCGGCCAAAGAATACGGACTATCAGAGGAGCGCGACTTGACGGTTACCGGTGGTTTGACGTTTGGTGGCGGTCCGCTGAACAACTATGTCATGCACAGTATCGCTCGTACCGTTGAATTGCTACGTGACCAGCCTAGCGGTAAGGCTCTAGTCACCGCAAACGGTGGAAACATCTACAAGCATGTTCATGGCACGTACGGAAAAGAACCACCGAATCAACCGTTCGTATCGGACGATGTGCAATCACAAATCGACGCTCTCCCGTCTAGGAACTGTCTAGAGAGTTACGACGGCCCAGCCAACATAGAGTCGTACACCGTGATGTACGACGGCTTCCAGCCGTCGATTGGTCATGTAGCTTGCCGAACGACGGGCGACGAACGCACGTGGGTAAATACGACCAATCCGGAAGTCGTTCGAGCCATGACCACTGAAGAGTTTTGTGGTCGTTCGGTCTACATTAAAGGCGGAGAGGAACTGAGTATTCTTAATTGATCATTTCAGGTTGTTGCAGTTGACCACCTAAACTTCGTCGGCTGAAAATTGAAGCGGATGAATAGATGCAATTCACGATCGGAGTGGAGGAAGAGTTCTTTTTAGTAGATCCCAATACACGAGACCTCATCTCCCAACCTACCGAAGCGATCTTCGAAGCGTGCGAACGAAACGCCGGACCACACCGCATCGTTCACGAATTTCTAAACACTCAAATCGAAACCAATACAAAAGTCTGTACGTCCATAGCTGAATTACGCGAAGCACTGCTCGAAACACGTAGCATCGTATTGCATGCAGCGCATGAACATAACGCGGCTGTCATAGCGGCTTCCATGCATCCATATGCAAAGTGGCAAGAACAATCACCCACGCCGAAAGAACGTTATGAAGAGTTTGAGTTGCGCATGCAGGACGCAGTCCGTCGATTGTTGGTTTCTGGAATGCACATTCACGTCGGTTTTGGCGACGAAGATCAACGCATCCGCATCATGTCAACACTTCGAAACTACATGCCGCTTTTCTGCGTACTTAGCGCTTCATCGCCGATCGTAGAAGGTCGTCAAACTGGATTTAGATCGTTTCGGCTAAATTACATGAGCGGGATACCGCGAACAGGTATCCCTCCAAATTTGAACAGCTGGTCCGACTATGAGCGGGTTATTGATGAAATGCAATCTCTCGACTTCATAAACGATGGCACAGAAATTTGGTGGGATATCCGGCCATCCGCCAAGTATCCGACGATTGAATTGCGCATCTGCGACACTTGTCCTTTAGTGGAGGATGCGGTTGCGCTTGCTGCGCTATACGTGTGTCTGATCCACTACCTGCAGACACTCGACGAAGCTGGAGATCTCCCCAAGCCGCAAAGTCGGGAGCTGATCGAAGAAAATCGCTGGCACGCACAACGCTACGGCATACTAGCGTTTCTCGCTGATCCGACAACAAGCCAGCGTCGATTAGTAGGTGAAATCGCCGACGAACTCCTGGGAGTGCTGCAGACAAGCGCGGAGGTCTGTGGCTGCCTAACGGAACTCACTTTGATTGAGTCCATCCTAACTAGAGGTACGAGTGCTGACCGCCAATTCGACACGATGAAGCTAGCTGAATTGGATGGCGCGAGCGAACAAGAATCACTACGACAAGTAGTAGACCTGCTCATCGCCGAAACGAAAATCGGTGTCAGCGCGTAGGAATTCTCACTCCGTCCTGACCTTGACACTCTTGGGCTGACTGAATTCCCAACGCGAATAGGCGATATTCAGTCTCTTCACAGGATCAGTTCTGTCGACAGATGTTCCCGTAGGACGTCATAGAGATAGGTTGGCATTTATCTCTTGCACCAGAATGTGACCCGAAACGGAGCCTCACCAAAGTGAAAGTACCAGAGAGATACGTTAACGTTAGTCGTCGATTGCACTGACGTAAGTCAAAGTATCGTCTAACGCTTTCTCGAACTTCGAGAACATCTCGTCGATCTGATCCGCCGTGATGATTAACGGTGGACAAAATGCCAATGAATCGCCAGCAACCGCTCGTGAGATCAACCCATGTGAACGACATCGGTCCATACAGTGAACTCCGACCGCGTGCTTAGCCTCAAAGGACTCGCGAGTCGATTTGTTCTTAACCAGCTCGATTGCGCCTATCAGCCCTTCGCCTCGAACGTTACCAACAAGCGGATGATCCTCAAAACTACGCAAGCGTTGCTGAAAGATCGGAGTCATATTTCGTACGTGATCGTACACGCCCCATTCCTCCATAAGTTCAAGATTGCGTACAGCGACAGCAGCTGCGACCGGATGTCCGGAATAGGTAAACCCGTGACCGAACAACTTCGTTTCTTCGGTTGCCTTTTCGAACACGTCATACATAAATTCCGGAATGATCACGGCACTGATCGGTAGGTACGCACTTGAAAGCGCTTTTGCTACACTCATTGTCGTTGGATCGATTCCCATTGTCTGACACCCGAATAGATTGCCAGTACGTCCAAAACCATTGATTACTTCATCGGAAATGAAGTGAATGTTGTATTTAGTTAGTACACTCTGGATTTTTTCGTAATACCCGTCAGGCGGCACAATGACGCCGCCGGCACCAAGAATGGGCTCTGCGATAAACGCTGCGACCGTTTCAGGTCCTTCCTCAACGATGAGATCTTCGAGATTGTTTGCTAAGCGCGTCGTAAACTCATCTTCCGTCTCACCTTCATTCGCTTCGTGATAGTAAAACGGTGAATTGGTGTGCTTAACTCGATCGATTGGTAGATCGAAGTTCCTATGGAATGGTGGCAATCCGGTCAAACTTCCACTTACGATCGTGACTCCGTGATACGCATTCCAACGCGAAATAATCTTCTTCCGCGCAGGTCGCCCGATCAAATTGGAATAGTGCCACTGCAACTTAACCTGCGTGTCATTCGCATCCGAGCCGGATAAGCCGAAAAATACCCGCCCCGCGTCAATCGGGACCATGTTCATCAGCATTTCCGCGAGTTGTACACTCGGTTCGTTCGTGATCCCTGTGAAGAGTTGAGAGTAGGCGAGCTTTTCGATTTGCTGCTTGGCGACTTCGCCAAGTTCCTTTACACCATAACCCAACGCCGTACACCAAAGCCCGGCGAGACCTTCGATGTACTGCTTACCTTGATTGTCCCACAAATACACGCCTTCTGCACGGACGTGTACGTTCGGACCGCGACGTTTTACATCGGCGAGGTTTGAGTTCGGGTTAATTAAGTAACGAAGTGACCTTGCCTCGATTGAGTCCGGGGCGAACTCGTTGTGTAGAGGATCACTCATCGGTGAGTTCCGACATACAACTCTCTCTGTAGTTAGAACGAATGTCTGCGAAAACGTTCGTCAAATAAGATCGGCTGGTTCGAGCTTGAATTCGGTGATTACTTCATCCGCGTAATCGATTCGACCGGTAATCTCGTTCGGATCTCCATTGCACAAACGAAGACAAGCTTCTGCCATGTGCTCTACGGGGGTCACGCGGTCTTTGTTCGCTTCGTTGATAAGTTTGTGATGAACAACACCAGGCGTTGCGACCAATCCCGGTGAAATGACATTGATGCCAACACCTTTTCCGAAAGTCTCTTGAGCAAGACCGGTAGTAAACCGTTCAAGTGCCGCTTTGCACATACCGTACACGGTGCCACCATGTCCCCCGGGAGCTTTCGCGTTTGGATGAATAGCAGCGTGCGATGAAATATTCAAAACCCAGCCGCGTCCGCGTTCTAGCATACCTTTTAAGCACATCTGGGCGAGTTCGAACGGCGCCCAGACCTGCACGTCCATCATCGTTCGAAATCGTTTTTCGCTGAAATCGACCACTGGAACGAACCAGGTCACCGCGGCGTTGTTCACTAGTATGTCAACTTGCCCGTAGCGCTCAATGGCTTGTTCGATCAGACCTCTTCGGTCCGCTTCATCTGCTAAGTTCGACTTAATCGCTACGGCTTCGCCGCCCGCATCTGTGATGGTTTTAACCGTCTGTTTGATCGTTCCTTCAAGAAAATGATCCGATTCTTCGACGGTTCGTGCAGATACAACGACTTTGGCACCCTCCATCGCGAATCTTCGCGCGATGGCTTCGCCGATACCGCGACTTGCGCCAGTAACGACGGCTACTTGCCCTGCTAATAGGCCATTCTGATTCACTTCAGCCATAGGTGTCTCGCAATGGATTTTGAAAAAGATGAGTTGTTATACATATAGCCTCTCGACCCTTTTGCCAAGCCCCGTCAAAAACTCGTATCCAAGAGAATTTACAGACTTCGCAACGTCATCGCAGTCGATGTTTTTGCCAAAGAACTCCACCCAATCACCGATTTTTAGTTCCGGACAAGCAGTCACGTCTACTTGTGTAACATCCATCGAAACATGGCCTCGAATAGGTAGCAGTTTTTCGCCGAAAGCAAAGTTTCCGCGATTCGAGAGCGCTCTCGGAACACCGTCCGCATAACCGATGCCCACGACCGCGATACGTGTTCGCTCTTGACACGTAAACGTTCTGCCATATCCAACGCTTGTAGCCGATTCCACATCTCGAATCGAGAGCACCTTTGCCTCGCACATTGCGACGATCGAAGTCGGGTTCTCGCGCTTGGAGAATGGATTCGCACCATACAAACCGATACCTGGGCGCGCTACATCGCCTTGAAATCGTTCACCCATTAACGTACCGGCAGAATTTCCAATGCTGGTTCGAACATCTACGAACTGACGAGCAATGTGTTGAAATCTCTGTACCTGTTCTTCATTGAATGAGTCTTCAGGATTGTCGGCACATGCCAGATGCGTCATCAGCAGATGCAAGTTCGCTGATTTCAGTCGATCCAAATCTACCGACCGAAATGAAATCCCTAAGCGCTCCATTCCGGTATCGATGTGAACCGCGATCCCGTTATCAGATTCTCGCTGCGCGATTTCTAGCTGATGCGTGTTATTGATAACTGGTATACACCCCGCGTCGAACGTTTCCTTCATTCCCGCTCGATTGAGGGGAGGTTCGAAAACATAAACGTCCGCTGGAGTATGCGAAACCACTTCGATGGCTTCATCAAGCGTTGCAACAAAAAACGATCGACATCCTGTTTCAGAAAGACGCTTTACGACTGGTACCGCTCCCAACCCATAACCATTAGCCTTTACAACAGCGCCGACCTCACGCTTTGCGTGCGACTGGAACAGCCGATAGTTACTGACCAGTGAAGCTAAATCGATCCGTACGCGAGCGAAACTCATCGTGCAATTTTCAGATTGTTCTTAAACACTAGCGATAATCGTTTCTGCGTGAAAACTAGGCAATCATCTTGCGCAAACTCTTTTTCTCATTAGCTTGCTTAATGGCGGTAAATGTCATGGCGGACGTATTCGATCTCGTTGAACATCACATGACGAACAACGACGGTGTGGCAATTCATTATGTCACCGTTGGACCTAATGATGCGCCTTTAGTTGTGATGATCCATGGATTCCCAGATTACTGGTACACCTGGCGTAAGCAGATGGACGCGTTGCGGTCCGACTATCGCGTCCTCGCGGTTGATCTTCGAGGCTACAACCGGTCAGCTAAGCCACAAGGAGTGGAGAACTACACACTGGACAAATTAGGTAGCGATATTGCAGCCGTTATTGCTGCACAGGAACAACCAGCAGCGACCGTGGTTGGACATGATTGGGGAGGCGCAATCGCGTGGTATGTCGCAATGAACGTACCCGAAGTCGTCGAAAACCTGATCATCCTGAATCTACCACATCCCCGTGGACTCGCTCGTGAACTCGCAAATTCGGAAGCGCAACAACAAGCAAGCCAATATGCATTCAATTTTCAGCGACCAGATGCTCATAAGATGCTTACACCGGAAGCGTTGGTCACGGTCAGCCAGCAACTGTCAGAAGACAAAGTTAAGGGTCGCTACCTCGAGGCGTTTCAGCGATCAAATATCGAAGCAATGCTCAACTACTACAAGGCAAACTACCCTACACCTGGTGAGGAATTCATGCCCGAATATCCGAACGTAGAGGTTCCCGTATTGATGTTCCATGGGCTGCAAGACCGAGCACTGTTGCCTGGTGCACTCAACGATACATGGCACTGGGTCAGCAATTCGCTCACACTAGTCACAATCCCGAACGCGAACCACTGGGTGCAAAACGACGCTTCCGACGAGGTCAATCAAGTAATGCTGGATTGGCTAAAACGCCGATATCCTAGGGGTTGATCAGCACACCCGGATTGAAGTTACTTCCCGGGTCAAGAGTTAGCTTGAGTGCACGGAGCATGTCCCCGAACAACGCAGGTCGCTGACGTTCCCAAGCATCCTTGTGCATGCGTCCGACGGCGTGGTGGTGAGTCACTGTACCGCCGGCATCGACTACGGCCTCATTTGCCGCATTTTTAATCACACGCCAGATTTCCTGCTCGCCACCGATCGGAACCGGACCAGAAAAAGAGTAATACGGCGCTGGACCATCTGGGTATACATGTGTAAACCGACAACTAAGTGTCGCACCTTCCCCGATCGTTTCACGTAATACGGTTCCCACCCGTGTACGAATGGTCTCGTCAAAACTTGCCCAACGATCCCACGTAATCGCGGTTTCAAATGTATCGGACAGGACACCAAGACCCAGCTGTGTACCTGCGTTCACGCCGATGAACGCGTTTCGCCAGGCGCCGACTGATCCACCTCGACCCGTCGCGCTTCCCGTACCATCATCGATGACGATATCTTGGTCGTCGACCTTCCCACCGTGATCTCGTGCAATCGCGACCGCTTGTTCGATCGCAAACTGTTGCGGTATATCAGCAGACTCGAATCCGATGATTAGAAGTGCTTGTGCGCCAGCGACCCCCGCTGCGAGTTGACTTTCGACTGGGTCAAGAATGCGTAAATTAGCAGGATGTAGTTTGGTTTGAACGATCGAGCGTACCGCTTCTGTGCCGTCTTCCCAGCTCGAAAATCGCACCCCTGTCGACGCCCGATACTTCGGTCGCTTCTGCAACCGCAACCAGCAAGAAGAAATGATCCCGAGTGTACCTTCTGACCCAATGACCATACGATCCGGACTTGGTCCGGCTCCACTTCCCGGCAGACGTCTGCTCTCGTACCATCCGGCCGGCGACAACATGCGTATCGATTCGACAAAATCGTCGATATGAGTGTGATTCGTCGCGTAGTGACCTCCTGAACGCGTCGCAACCCAGCCACCTACCGTTGACCATGGAAACGACTGCGGATAGTGTCGCAAGGTTAGCCCTTTCTGTTTCAATTGAGTTTCGAGATCAGGACCGTATATACCGGCTTGAAAATGCGCCGCTCGCGACACTTCGTCGACTTCAAGAATCTTGTCCATTCGCTCAAGATCTATCGACACTGCACGTTCTGAATCTCTAGGCACATTCAAACCCCATACAACGCTAGTTCCGCCGCCGTAAGGAATCACTGTGATGTCTTTAGCGACACACCACTCGAGTACTTGCTCTAATTGGTTTTCTGACTGTGGGTAGGCCACTGCGTCAGGAGGCTCGTCAAATTGCCCTCGAATCGCTTTTAAGAGCTCGAGTGAATGACCACCGTAAGTGTGGGTTATCCGGTCGACCTTCGCGTCGGTGACGAAGTCTGAGAGCGACGAAGGTACAGCTAGTCTCGATGAGCGTAGCGAAACGCTCTCAATGCTCGGTATCGGTGGTGGCGTTACCTCGACACCTGTACGTTTTGACGCCGCTCGCGCAGCAGCATGACGTGCGTAATCAGACGGTTCGTCTGAGACATGACCCCATGTCCAGAAACTTCGTCGTTCGTCTTTTTTCATGCCGTGAGTTCTGCAGCTGTTAACGCAGTGAATTAAATTGATGAAAACATACGAGACCCAAGATGACAAACGCCGACCATGCTCGAGAAGCTGTGAGGTTCTTTATTGAGACATTTAATGCGCAAGACCACACACAACATGCAAAAGCACTGAACTATCCTCATATTCGCTTAGCGAATGGCAGATTTGCTCGTCTAGACTCCGAGGAGCAATTTGCCGAGATTAGCGCGGCTAATGAGACACGATTACGCGGCGAAGGATGGGACCATACTGTCGTTCGATCCTTGAAAATCGTTCATGAAGGTGAAGACAAAGTGCATATCGCGATTACGAACGATCGGTGTCAAGAGGATGGCACGGTCTACAAGAGCTTCGAGACGTTTTGGATAGCTACAGAAGTGGATGGACACTGGGGAATTCAGTTCCGATCCAGCTATCTACGCTGAGCTCTACTCCACTCCTGGGATGACGTTGGCTTCAATCTTATGGCCGTCAAGGTCAAACACGTACGCTGCGTAATAACCAGGTCCATATTGAGGACGAAACCCTGGTTCTCCGGCGCACGTTGCGCCAGCGTCAAGCGCGACTCGATAAAACTCATCCACTACATCACGACTCGTTGCAAGGAATGCGAAGTGCGTGCCATTGGCGACTGATGCGCTTTTGCCATCAAGCGGTAGCTGAACCCAAAACTCGGGAAAATACTTACCGTAGGCGACTGCGACGTTCGGTATCTCGTGCTGACGAGATGCGCCAATCGTCGCGAGCACGGCGTCGTAGAAATCGATCGCTTCATCAAGACGATTCGTACCGATCGAAACATGATTCATGATGCTTGGAATGTCGTCGTTCAACTCTCTTCTCCTGTTTCAGCCTGCTGCTCCGCGCGACGGCACTCTTCCGTTTCGGTGCGTCTGTTCTTGATGAGTTTATCCCACTTCGGGATCACGCAAGCATAGGTTTTTTCGATGATCGGGTCAGCTTCATCCGAACGTACCAACTCGGGCAACTCATCACTCATATCCGCGCGGCAGTTCGCGAGCATCTTTCGCAACTCTCGTGAACACTCAGCGTATGGCACGTCAAAACACGCTCGGAACTCAGGCGCGTCACATACTACATCGACGATCTGATTTGACATCAGCGCAAACATGGCATCGACTCGTATCGGTTGCGAGGTCTGATTCTCTTCCTCAGATATTGACAAGCTACTCATTACTAACGCGACGAATACGACGAAAACCTTAATCGAACGGTACATAAATCCCCTACCAACTTCCAACATCGCCAATTGTTGCAAGTAGTCCAACGCAGAGTTTAGCAACATCACTTGCGGACGATCTCACTGAAACACCTTCGTAGAATCGAGGTTTTAGTCAATGTCACTTGATGACGCAAGAATCGCTCGCTAACACACAACGCATCGCGACGGAGAACTTTGCTGCTGAACTTGGTATTGAGCTTGTTGAATCCCGCCCCGACCATGTGACGGTAAAACTACCGTATCAGACCAAGCTAGGCATTGGAAGGATCCATGGCGGCGCAATCAGTGCTCTGATCGATGTAGCCGCTACTGCTGCGTTCTGGGCAACGCCGCTAGCGAATCCAAAGTCGCTAGGTGCCACCGTTGGCTTAACCGTTAATTTCCTAAAGCTCGCGGTGGAGACAGATCTGTGGGCTGAAGCGAAGATACGGCGTCGTGGCGGGACACTTTGTACGGCAAATGTGACTGTTACCGACGACAAACAAAACGAAATCGCAATCGCGGTTGTGACCTATAAATTGACGCACGATTAGGGTTTTTTAACACGATCGCACTCGCACAGAACATCCTCCTGTAACGTTATACAATAACATTTTCGGTATACCGTCGGCGCTCCTATGAACTTAATTACGCGGGAACTCCTCAAGTATTGCACGGTCGCGACATTGTTAGTTGCTTTCTCCGCGCAAGCAGATGAAGAGGAGCACGCTCATAGCGTTCACGAGTCAGAGGTTCTGGAAGAGATCGTCGTGCGCGCGCATCCGCTCTCGAATGAAGGCGTGGCACAAAGTTATAACGTTCTATCAGGCGATGAACTCGCAAGAGCGGTAGAAGCCTCAATCGGCGAAACGCTTGAATCAATCGCCGGGATTCGTAATGCTTCATTTGGACCAGTAGTAGGAAGACCGGTGATTCACGGATTAGGTGGCGTTCGAGTCAAAACTATGGTTGACCGCACCAATACGATGGACCTCAGCATGCTACTGCCTGACCATCCAGTTGCGGTAAATCCCCAAATGGCTAACCTGATTGAAGTCATCAAAGGTCCGAGCGCAATGGTGTACGGCAGTGAGACGATCGGAGGGATTGTGAATGTCGATACAGGCCGCGTCCCGAAAGCCGCACCTTCTGGCGGTTGGGACGGTCGTTTGGATGCTAGCACCTCTGACAATGGTGCTCGAAAAACGCTTGCCGGACGTATTGATCTTGACGTCGACAATTTCATTCTCCACGGCGATTTTGATGCGCGCAAGGCGGATGATTACGACATACCTGGTTGTGCAGATTCCTCTTACCTACACGAGGAAGAAGAGGGACATCACCACGAAGAAGAAGAACATCACGATGAGGAAGAACATCATGATGATGAGGAGGAGGAACACGAAGAAGAGCACGAAGAAATCTGTGGCACACTACTAAATAGCTATTTCGACGTAATCGCTGGTTCAGTTGGCGGGAGCTACGTACACGACCTTGGATATTTTGGCGTGTCTTTCTCATCAAACTATGGTGACTATGGCGTGCCCGTTCCGCACGCACACGGGGCGGAAGAGGAACACCATGAAGACGAGCACGATGAAGATGAGCATCACGAAGACGAAGAAGAAGAGCATCACGAAGAAGAAGAGCATCACGAAGATGAAGATGAACACCATGAAGAGGATGAAACGCCTCGGTCATTCATTGACTTCGAGCAACAAAGACTTGACTTCGATTTTCGTCGCGAGGAATTTAGTGATGCAATCAGCCAGATGCAAGTTCGCCTAGCCATTAGTGAGTATCAACACGAAGAAATTGAAGAACCCGGTGGACCTGTCGACGCGACATTTATCAACGACGAGTACGAGTTCAGAATCGACGCGACACTCAATCGTGATAACCCCTCAATTGTCGGAGTACACCTTACGGGTCGGGACTACGAAGTAATCACTGCAGCAGATCCTGTACTTCCTGTGTCCGAGTCACGCCTTGGATTTTCGTGGCTGCACGAGCGACCCCTCGGGACATCCACCCTAGAACTTGGGACTCGTTTAGAAGCCAAGAAGGTTGATTCCAACAGTTTCGGCTCACGCAACTTCTCTGACTATGCGATTTCGCTTGGATTGTTGTCGGACCGATCGCGTGATTGGTCGTTCAAAGCCGAATTGAACCAATCAAGTCGTGCCCCGGTGTTGGAGGAACTCGCTAGTAGAGGTTTCCATCTCGCAACCAATTCAGTAGAGATCGGCAATCCAGACCTTGGCAATGAGTCACAAACTGGATTTACCGTTGGTGCGGCGAAAGAAACCGGAAAACTCGAACTCGCACTGACGGCTTATCACCGACGCTTTACGGATTTCATCTACATCGCTAACTCAGGTGAATTCGATCACGGTGCACCCGTCTTCACGTACCTGCATCGAAACGCAACTTTCACCGGATTTGATGGAACAGCGATCTACCATCTAGCTCTTAACGATGCATCAGAGCTAGATCTAAAGTTTCAGTATGACTCAATTGCGGTAGCTGTGGACAGGAGCTCCGTAAACAGACTACCTCAAATTCCATCAGACCGCGCAACCATCGGCCTCGATCTCTACCGCGATGCGCTGTTCGCAAGCCTAGAACTTACGCAAAACATGGCTGTGACTAATCCGGCGATGCTCGAACTGCCTACTGACTCGTGGTTCGACGTGTCTACTCGCATCGAGTATACGCTTGCGGGACTCGGCGATGTCGCAGATGTGACCTTATACCTAAAAGGTAAAAACCTGACGGACGAAGAACAACGCAATCACATCTCCGTCATTAAGGATCGCGTCCCGTTGCCAGGTCGCATGCTTGAGGTCGGATTCAGGTTAAGCATGTAGCAGATTGCCTACAACAGTCGCTAGCAACGCTGCAATGAGTAAGCTACCGCAACGATTCCGCAGTAGCTCACACCATGCCCACCACTTCACATGAAGTACACCTTGTAGCTCGTCCAGACAGCATTCCTACAGCTGATCAATTCCAATTAGTCGAATCTGAGGTCGCTGATCCTGCGCCTGGCGAGGTTCTCGTTCAGAATCGATGGATGTCTGTCGATCCTGCCATGCGCCCTCGTTTATCGAACGGTCAACAACCTGTGAATCAGGTCATTTCCGGTGGTGCATTAGGCACCGTTATGGCGTCCCGCAACGATCGATTTAAAGAAGGGGACACTGTACAGCACGGTTCAGGTTGGCGTGAATTTCACGTTTCGGACGGATCAGATCTCGAACACTTAGATCCGGGGGGCTTTCCCGAAACCCTCTATATGCACGTGCTTGGTACAACCGGGTTCACAGCGTGGGGCGGCATACTGATTACGGGTAAGCTCCAGGACGGCGAGAACGTTTTCGTTTCGGCCGCGGCGGGAGCGGTGGGTTCCGTTGCAGCACAGATCGCGAAGTTAAAAGGTTGCTATACGATCGGCTCAGCGGGGTCCGAATCAAAGTGTGATTGGCTGCGAGACAAACTTGGTCTCGATGTTGCGATCAACTACCGCGAAGGTGTGTTACGAAAGAACCTGAAAGCTGCAGCAACTAACGGACTCGATGTTTATTTCGATAACGTAGGAGGAGAGCATCTTGACGCTGCATTACCTCGAATGAACGTATTCGGTCGAATACCCATATGTGGGATGATCTCGGCGTACAACAACTTCGGTGCGATTTCAACCGGTGTCACGACGCTGGCAAACATGGTGTATCAACGCATTACGATGCAAGGATTCGTGGTGTGGGATTTCAATGATCGAAAAGAAGAATTCCTTGACGACATGCGCGGATGGTTGAGTAGCGGCAAGATGCACTACGAGGAAACCGTCTACGAAGGCATCGAAACCGCAGCTGACGCCTTGATAGGTTTATTTACTGGACAGAATACCGGCAAAATGTTGGTCAAACTCACGTAACGCAATTTCGCACGCGCGTTGAGGAGCGTCGAGGCAATTCGCCCCGACGCTACTCAACCTAGATTAAACTGCCGCTAACGCCTGGTCAACATCTTCAACAATATCTTCGACATGCTCGATACCGATCGACAACCTGATCATCTCAGGTAATACACCAACACTACGCTGTTCTTCCTCAGTCAGTTGTCGGTGCGTGGTGGACGCCGGATGGCACGCTAGCGATTTCGCGTCGCCAATATTCACCAGCCGCTTGAACATCGTCAACGCGTCGTAGAACTTCACGCCTGCGTCAAAACCGCCGTTTACACCAAACGTCAGAATTCCGGAAGCCCTCCCATTCATGTATCGTTGAGCGAGATCGTAGTAACGGTCGCCTTCCAATCCAGCGTAGCTCACCCACTCGACTTTTGGATGACCTTGCAGGTGTTTCGCAACCGCGATCGCATTGTCGCAGTGCTTCTCCATCCTCAAACTCAGCGTTTCAATTCCCTGCATCAATAAAAACGCATTGAAGGGTGAAATCGCCGAACCTGTATTCCGTAATGGAACCGTTCTCGCACGACCAATATACGCAGCAGGTCCGAGCGCTTCGGTGTAGACGACACCATGGTAACTTGGTTCCGGGGTCGTGAACATTGGGTATCGATCGGAGTTCGCAGCCCAATCAAATTGACCACCATCTGTAATAACACCGCCGAGCGAATTACCGTGACCGCCCATGTATTTTGTTAGTGAATGAACGACAATATCAAAACCGTAGTCAATCGGTTTTAAAAGAACTGGCGTCGCAACCGTGTTGTCCACAATTGTCGCAATCCCATGAGCATGTGCCATGTCAGCCAGCGACTTAAGATCTACGATGTTTCCTGCTGGATTACCAATACTCTCGCAGAAAATCGCTTTCGTACGATCATCCACGAGCTTCTCGAGATCCTCTGCGCTATCTCCCTCCGCGAATCGGACTTCGATCCCTTGTTTCGGCAACATATGCGCGAACAAGGTGTACGTACCACCATACAGCTGCGGTACCGAGACGATGTTGTCCCCCGCTTCCGCTAGATTCAAGATCGAATAGTTGACCGCTGCTGAACCGGCGGACAGTACAAGTGAACCCACGCCTTTTTCCAACGCGGTCACACGCTCTTCAAGTACCGCCTGCGTCGGATTCATGATGCGCGTATAGATATTCCCGGGAACCGCTAAGTTAAAGAGGTCTGCACCGTGTTGTGCATCGTCAAATTCGTACGCGACCGTTTGGTAAATAGGTACGGCGACGGCATGGGTCGTCGGCTCCGACTCGTATCCACCATGAATCGCAATCGTTTCGTCTTTCAATAGAAGCGCTCCTAATAAAAACAAACGCTCTGACAGAGGGTCAAAGCGGCGGCAATGATAGAGAAGGACCGTTAGACAGGTCGGTGATAGTCGTTGACTCCGACTGCACTCTACCCAGCTTGTGGCACCACACGGCGCTCTCTAAACAAGAAATCGAAGCTTCTGTTTTTCCAATCGCTCTATCAGATGCGAGCGAAATTACGCTGATCGGTCTGAAGTGGTACAACGTCGCAGGTTCGCATATACCACTCAAGCATCAGTTCTTGGTGCGCCAAGACTTCGTGTGCATAGGAAGGGTTGTCAATCTCGTTAGACGTCTCACCGGGATCATTTCGCAAGTCGTAAAACTCATCGAGTTCATAGGCGCGTCGCACGTACTTAAAGTCCGTGGTCCTGCACATGGTGGCTTTGGTGTGCTTCAATCGCGGTGACTCCTCGACCTGGAGCGACACTCGCGGGGAGTAAAGTCCAAGCGGCGTATTGGAAGACATGCTCTCACGCTCGCTGGCTTGGACCTCGCCTTGCAACCGACCTCCTTCAGTGAACACGGCTTGCCGATGGGAATTCACGCGACCTTGTAACAGCGGAAGTAGCGACGTTCCGAAGTGCCAATAACCACACTCGATCTCCGCAAGGTCATAAACTGTTGCGGGGAAATCCACAAGCTCGATCAGCTGGTCATAGATCCCCGTCTGTATTTGGAGACTCTCAGGTGGCTTAAAGACAAATGGGACACGAGAAAGACAGTCTTGAAACGTGTTTTGAGTCTTCTCGACTAGGCCGTAGTCCCCAGTAAAGTCACCGTGATCCGAAAACAAGAACAACGCTGTACGTTCGTAACGCTGGCTTGTTTTTAATGCATCAATCAGCAACCCTAACTGATGATCCACCCGCGAGCACATGCCGTAGTACGTTGCACGTAGTTCACGCCATCGCTCTTCGGACCATCCAGTCAGACCTTGACCATCCCGAATACCACGAAGAAGCGACGGTTTGTCGTTCCAATCCGCATACTCGAATCTTGAAGGAATCGCAGAACGATCAGTAATTGAATACCAAGGCTCTTCGACACAGTAAGGTGGGTGCGGATATCCAATCGGCAGGAACAGACACAGAGGTTGGTCGCCTTGATAACTCCTTAGGAAATCAATAGCGCCATAGAGCATCGCCCAATCGCCGTCGAAGTATTTCTCACCATCTGCTCGACTCAGTTTGCCTTTAAAGAAGCTGTAGAAGTTATCACTATTAGGATCACCGCGCCACGCAAGATTCCCACCGTGATTACCTTCAGAGGGATTAACTCCCCATCGTTCGTAGTCCGCGCGAACGGGTTGGAATTTCACGTCGCAGTGGTCCGCGTACCCTAATTGACCAGGCACCATGTCATTTTTTCCGCCCCACCATACGAAATACCCGTGGTCGCGTAATACCTTTAATAGATTTGGCTCGTCGTAGTTCGGATTTAGCATGTGGTGCATCGTTCGGTGCCCACGAACGTGCGGATACCAACCGGTCATGAAAGAGCATCGACTAGGTGTACAAACCGTCGCTTGCACGAACGCGTTCCGAAACGATACGGCATCGCTCGCTATTAAGTCGTCAAGTACCGGCGTCTGAACCGCTGGATGACCGAGATGACCTAACGCGTCTCCACGCCACTGATCTGGATTGAAAATGACAATGTCAGATCGTTTCATATCAGTGATCTGACACTATATCGGGTGCGTACTTCAGGAAGACACTCCCGTCGCGTACTTTGAAAGCGCTTCATCCAGTGACATACCACTGGCAACTAACGCTTCGAGTGAATAAATCGGAGTCGCCGCAAAAATCGCATCTAGGGACTCCGTGAGTTTCGCGACAGCAACACTTGTACTCGGTGGCGAGATGCTCGCCAATCGCTGCAAGCAATCCATGGCTAAGCCAACACTAAAGACGTTTTTGTCTTCCGCGATTATCTTGCGCAGAGACTGAATTACTTCGAGTAATTCTTCGCCAAGTTTTTCCGCACCATGTGAACACAATATGACCAGTGACCAAAGCGCGTTCTCGCGTACGACCGAACGTACCGGCTCGTATCGATCCTGACCGTAGTCAAAACCGATACCTTCGCAAACGTCACATTCGTCGTTGGGACGAACCATTTTGATACTGCGACCCTGAGCGCGATCCATGCTCAGCCTATTGACTTCCCGTTCGAGGCTTTGAATGAGATACGAAGCGCATAGACTAATCGCTCCTTCATCGTTCTGACCAAGAGCAATCACACGACGACCAAGGCAACCCAGAGCGTCCGCTGCGACAGAACGAACATAGGTGGAAGGATCGACAAGGAGACATTGCCCAAGTGCGTTAATCACTTCGCTCTTTCCGGCTCCGGCTGATCCAAGACCAAACGCTGCAGCTTTCCGAACCCAGCGCGCTTCTGACGAAACCGCCGCAAGAAGAATCTCCGTCGCGTCCGCCCCTATCGCGATCAAACCATAGAGCGCTGCTCGACGAACGTTCTCACGATCACTGTGAAGTGCCTTCTCAAGGACCTTGAGCGCGTTAGTACGATTCGGGTGTTCAGCGAGTCGGTAGGCTGCTCCGATCCGATCCGGCTCGTTTGTATCTCCCGTTAATCGCAGTTGCTCATTTAATTGGGAAATGTCTTCGTCTGTCACGCTGTCTGACGCTTGTTGTTTCGGACCTTTACCAGTCTTACTCCAGCTGTACTGATAGCGCCAGAGTGAACGCACGTTCTCCGCGACGTCATCTAAACCCTGCCCGGTCAGATCGTCACTTTTGGAAAGTTCGAGATAAGACGAACCCAAGGAGTCGTCTAGATCCGGCTCCGTTGTACGATACAACCAAAAACGCCACATGAATCTCGGATTCTCTTCCCACGTGCGCCAGTCGTCCCGCCTGTGATTTCGGCGATGGAGGAGATTGTGCGAATAGAGCACTACGCTACCAGCCTTTAGGGGTCCGACTTCATAGGTCTGGCATAAAGGCCAGTTTAAATTCAGAACAGCATCACGCATTCGGATATCGTGTACTGTCGTCTGGTTGACGATGTCTTCGAGGGCGTAGTCAGAGCGAGGTCCACTTATAGGTGTACGTTCCATGCCATCTAATTGAAAGTTGAAGTCCAAATGGTCGGCACCAGCGAAGTTGTCGTGGTTCTCTTCATGGTTAAAGGTCCAATACTGCGAATATGGAACGGTCGCAGTCGGCCCCATATCCATTTCAACCGTCTGCGGGTAATAGAGCATCTCTAATTGAACAGCGTGGTGGTGCCGCTGTTTCCGCATGTTGTACGGACCGTTGTCGTCTTTATGCCAATGCTGATCGTGAGATCCACTCATGAACGGTGTGTTGTGCGTAAACGGAACGATCGCATAGTTTTTGCCGATCAACAATTCGCAGGTATCCCGAACCCCAGGTGCATCAGTGACTTTCATGATGTCAGGGATATTCGTAGCTGTAATGCGTTCCTTGTTTCGAAACGCTACTCTCTCCTTTTCAAAGATTTCATCGTGCGTAGTTAATGGAATGCCGAGCGATTCCGGGGACAACACGATCAGACCACGCGTGACGAAATCTCGTAAGATGTGTTCGCGCGGCGTCGACTCGATCGCGTCGACTTGTGACAACGTACTCGATCTATGATCTATTTCCAGATTTCGTTTCTGCATATCACATCAAGCACTACTACGGCGAGAGTGCGTCCTTTCGACGCTCGATTCAAGTAATACTCTGGAGTTGTAGTTAAGTCGCCGTGGTATTTTGCTTAATCGCACCCCGCCAACGAAACTCAAGATAGTTGAGAAATCGATTGCTGTCCCTTGAAGGACCAGACTTGTCGTGAACTGCGTCCATATGATTTGCAATGTGCGTAGCGACGCAAAAACTTACCAACTAACATGACAGTCAAAAAGAGTTAGGCGATGAACCACGTTAAAGAAATACTGCAAAGCGGTAAAACGGCTATTGGCGCGACGGCTTCTCCGAACAGCGAAACTCGTTTTCTCGCCGGCGCAGGTTTTGATTTTCTGTTATTCGACACTCAGCATTCGCCAGTTGAAATCAAACAGCTCGGTGGCGCTATTGGAGCGATGCGTGGACGCGCCGCATCCCCGATCGTTCGCGTCGGAGAGAACCGAGCAGATCAGATCTGCTATGCATTGGATGCGGGGGCTCGAGGTATCGTCGTACCCATGGTAAATACGCCCGATGAAGCGGCAGAAGTAGTCAGTTTCAGCCGATATCCATTTGCTGGTGTTCGAAGTTCTGCTGGCATGCGTGGCGAATGGGGAGAGTTCAAAGACTATAGGGCATATATGGATGCGGTTAATGATCAATTACTCATTGCACCGATGATCGAAACTCAAGAGGGAATGGACAATCTTGACGAAATCGTCAAAGTGCCAGGCATCGATGTCCTTTTGGTCGGTCCGTCCGACCTTTCCATTAATCTAAAAGTACCTCTCGACTATACCAGTTCAACCTATAAGGATGCATTGACTCGAATCGGAGCTGCCTGCAAAGACGCAGGAATAGCGGCGGGCATGTTCTTCGTTCCTCCTGGCATCACCCCGTCGGCATTAGTCGATTTGGGTTTCAGGTTTTTTACGATGCCTTGGGAAGGTTGGGCTACCCGAGGTGTTACGGACGGGATTGCCGCTCTACGCACCGAAAGAGGATGAATATCGTTCGGTTTGACAAAACGCTTTGAACATGACGTGTTCATGCAGCCGACTGTGCTCGCACGTACGTGTTACCTTGAAAACCGATTCGACGCCAACTAGAATAGAAGGTTAATCGACGCACGCCTCATACTACGGGAAGGTGTAATGAGAGTTGCGTATTCAGCGTCCACACTAAATAGTGGAACAACTCCACACAGCTTCTTGCGTCGCCTATTTCCAGTTGCGCTGTGTTTTTTAAGCGGATTCGTCGCTCCCGTTCTGGCTCAAGACGTTGATGACGAAGATGCGACCAACGACGTGTTTGGCATTCAAGCGCCTATAAGTGATCAAGACGGGCACCCCACGTTTGCAAGTCCGCATTTCAATCCATTAGCAATTCACAACGATCTCGTCTATGTAGTCAACACGCCCGCTGACACGTTAGATGTCATTGATCCAACTTCAGATACCGTCGTTATGCGGATCAACGTCGGAATTGATCCGGTCAGCGTTATAGCAAGACCGAATGCTGATGAAGTTTGGGTTGCGAACCATGTCTCTGACACCATCAGCGTAATCAATACCGACTCAGAAAGTCCGTTCTATCACCAGATTGTCGCAACGATTCAAAACGTTGATCGATTCTCGTTTAGCACGCATTTCGACGAACCCGTTGGCATTGCGTTTACGCAAGATGGAAACAAAGCCTACGTTGCATTGGGTCCTTCCAATCGCATCGCTGTAATCGATGCTGATGATCGAGTCGTTTCGAAACACTTGAAGATCAATGCACAAGATCCTCGCGCGTTAGTAGTACGTGGTACGCGCCTCTACGTAATTGCGTTCGAGTCGGGAAATACCACACAACTGTCAGGTTGCAATCCTGGCCAGATTGATGGTTCCATGTGCACTTACGATGCAGTACAGGAAACCCATACAACGAACAACGTACTCTCACTCAACTACGATGTAGACATCGTCAGAAATCCGAAGGTACCAGACCGAGACCTGTTCGTCTTCGACACGCGAAATGATCGCTTACTTGATCAAGTGGAAGGCACCGGTACGTTGCTCTACGGACTGACCGTCGATGGCCGACGAAACGTATACATTGCTCAAGCAGAAGCTCGAAACGATGCCAATGGTCTTGCAGGTACGCAAGGACATGGGCTCGCGGAGATGGAGAATCGGGCGTTTCTAAATCAAATTACACGAGTCAACTGTAGCGATCGAAACTGCGAAGATCCCGAGATTTTCGAGTTAGAACCGCTGCCACCTGAGCACCCAGAAACCGGTAGAGCATTGGCGACGCCTTTCGCGGTAGAAGTTACCAAAGACAATGACACGCTCGTTGGTACGGCCGCGGGGTCAGACAAGCTATTCGTGTTTGACATTGAGTCCGGTGAGGTGATCGGGCGAGTTGATGTCGGCGCAGTGCCTCGCGGTGTCAAACTCCTACACGACGATGACAACGTAGTCTCTGAAGCTTGGGTGATGAATGCAGTGGCTAACACTGTTACCCGAGTCGATCTATCGACTTTATCGGAACCCTCGATCATGGCAACTATCGCACTGCATGATCCGACACCCGAACAAATGAAGCAAGGTCGTATCGCGTTCAACGATGCGAACGCATCAACGACCGGTACGTTTTCATGCGAGAGTTGCCATCCTGACAACAACGTCGATCAGCTCGTTTGGATTCTGGATACACCGCTTTGCAACCACCCTGGTTGCACACAGATTCCACCGCGATTGACGATGCCTGTCCGCGGACTACGCGACACGCAACCCTACCACTGGGACGGCATTCCAGGTGATCCGTATGGCGGAATTAACGTGCAGAGTCTGTGGGATCCCGTCGAGCCGAATTGCGACCTTGACGATCCTGAATCTTGCACACGCTTCCTCGTCGACGGTAGCTTAGGAACCACTATGTGCGACGTAACCGATTGTCCAACCAATGAGGAAGACAAAGGTGGCGCACTGGATGTCGAGGATCGCGACGCGCTCGCCCACTACATACTCAATGTTCCATTCCCGCCTGCGCCGAATCGACCGTTTGACAACGAACTATCCGCGTCCGCAAAGGAAGGAATATTCGAATTCAACTTTCTCAACGACTCGGGTACAACCACAGCGTCGCAAACATGTGGCGCTTGCCACAAACCACCATTCCTCACGACCACAAACACGCCGTCGGCACGAAGTGTCAACGCTGGTGTCGGATCGTTCAACGGTATGGACGCACCTACTTGGCGAGGTGCATACGATCGTTGGATCGTAACGCCACAAGCACGCTTCAACGTAATTGACTTGATCGAACGCATCGGTATGAGTCTAGAAGAAGATATCCCCGAACAGGACGTATGGTTCCATGCAGGTGCACGTACACAAGCAAATTGGGATATGGTGCTAGAGTACGGTACTGGCTTTACTGGCACGTTTGCCCGGCAAGCAACATTCAATGAACTGCTTGCCAACGACAGTGTTCACACAACTATGACCGATCGGATCGTTGATGCGCTCATAGTCGCGGCAGACAGTGGTTCTGTTCTCTTACATGCCGACGGGGTATACGTTAACCGAGACGAAGATACCGCTCAAGATTCAGTATCGGGTGACGATTCCGCGGATGAAACGGTCACAACAGACGTAAACGGTCTCGCCCTTGAATACGCTGGAGGCGAATGGCACGATCGGACAGATAGAGAAACCACGTTTGAACTGGACGATCTGCGTACGCAAGCAGTTGCCGGCGATCTTGTACTCACGTTTACAGGGCGCATTGGTCCAAACGTCTTACCTGCACAGCCTCAACCTGCGGTTTGGCCATTTTGGACTGAGCGAGGCACCCTTTACGATGGCGTCGTACAGCAATCGCCAACCGTTGAGTTAACGTATCTAACAGACGACCTTACACTGACTCTTAAAGGCCGTCACATCGAAGAGAACGCACTGATCTTTGTCAACGGTCATGCCGTTGAGGGAACAGTGACTTGCGAGACCGAGATGCTTCCCACATGCGAAGACGAAACGATCGTTGTAACGCTAGATGAAGCTCCCGAACGATATGGTCTGAACTTCCTTCAAATCCAGAACGAAGACGGCATGATGAGTAATGACGTGATGTTCTTTTCGCAGGAAGTCGACAAATCCGCTCGAAGCGGAAATCTGATCGTAAGCGGTGGTTCGTTCGACAACTTTATCTTCCCGTTGTACGAATTCTGGAATGCCGTCGAGTCAGAAGGTAACGATGTCTCGATTGGCAACGGCTTCATCAATGTCTCAATCGCTCGTGTGAATACAGATGAACCGTGGCGCGCGCAAATCAGCCACCATGTATCTGTCGTAGAAGGGCAGGAATATTCCGTTTGTTTTCGTGCGCGGGCGAGTTCTAATCGAAGCGTCGCTGTCTACGTAGACCAAAGCATGCACCAGTGGCAGCAGTTGACTCGAGAAGAAGTCGATTTGAGAAATTACTGGCAGAACTTCACGCACACTTTCACTGCCGACAGAACCGACATCACGGCAAGAGTTGCTTTCGATTTTGCTGGAGCCGCGCCCTCAGTACAGCTCGATAACGTTGGGCTCTATGAGGGTGATACGTGCGGCACCACGACTGTCACTGCACCCATCGGATTCCATACAGCCCAGTAGTAAACCTACATCCCGATTCTCATCGAGTCTACGAGCGCAACTCGACTGCACAATTTGCGCACATCTCAAATTCACATATTTAGTTGTCAATCGCACAATGGTGCGAATTGAAACTCTCCTTTTCATAGTGCACCAATCGCGCCTTGGACACTCTGTTCGTCCCATAACGCACGTAACTCCTCAAGCGGCGCACTTTCTACGGAAGCTGGCAGGCCAAAAATCGCAGTAGACCTAGATGCTTTGTCGTAAGGTGTCCAAGTCGACAAGACATCAGTCGCGGGATTGCCTTTGCGCGCAAATGCCAACCATGCGTCCATCGTAGCTTCAGCCAATTCAATGTGCGCACGTTCGCCACCAAAGAAGCCGCGCGTACCGTCATTCAGATTGTGCGTCCCAAACACATAACCAATGTCAATGGCATGGCAGGATTTCAGAATTCCGCCATACGCTGGGGACTCCACCGTAAACAGATATTGAAAAGCATCTTTCGACCGTGAGTTTAGTGTTTCTGCTAACACGATACCAGGCATTCGAAATGCTCGATCGGACTCTAACGCCTGCCAGGCGTCACCAGGCGAAACGTCGTTGCCATCACTTGAGAGAATCTCCTGATAACTAAGACCGAGTGCGCGTAGGTCGGGACGCCCATTTCGAGGTGCAAGCCGTCGCTCGTAGTCCTCCTGCGTCATTGCTTTGATGGATGGATCCATAACACTAAAGAGCAACCATTCGTCACGTGTACAGCCGACTAACAGCGAGACATCGTCCGCCGAACCATTTGCTACGCAATCAATTGGTCGCGCTGGAAGTTGACCACCGTCAATACAAGGCTGGTAACACATCCAGGATAACTTGGCGGAAACATCAGCACCCACGCGAGTGAGCTCCTCGGCGGGAAGCTCGAATAGTTTGTTCAGATTGCTATTCGGCGATACCTCGAGCGCAGCCAACAATTGTGAAGCAACATCAGTTGATTGAGTCAGCGTGTTAGCTGTATGCGCTGCTCCGCTCTGTGGAATCGCCTTGTGAAAGAGTCCTTTTGCTTCGCGCAAAGCCAAAAGCGCGCCTACGCTCATGCCGCCTGCAGACTCACCGAATATCGTGACGTTATTGGGGTCGCCGCCAAATCCTGCGATATTGTCCCGAACCCAAGCAAGCGCGAAGGCTTGATCCAGTAACCCTTCATTCCCCGTCGAAGGAATCCGCCCACCCGTAACTTCGTTCAGGTTGAGAAAACCAAGCACGCCTAATCGATAGTTAATCGTCA
Source organism: Candidatus Azotimanducaceae bacterium (assembly GCA_965220235.1). Classification (GTDB taxonomy): domain Bacteria; phylum Pseudomonadota; class Gammaproteobacteria; order Pseudomonadales; family Azotimanducaceae; genus Bin55. Next base: position 3,034,526 of record OZ244815.1, read on the forward strand.
CCACAACGACGTCGCCTCGACTGGCAAGAATCGAACCGTCATAAATTGGGGAAGATCCCGAACCTGTCACGAATGCTCCGCCGTGAATCCAAACCATGACGGGTCTACTGGCACCATCCGTGGCAGGCGTCCAAACATTCAAACTCAAACAATCTTCGCTTAAGACTGGTGGCGTCGCATCAGCTGCGAACGAAAGCGCTCCTTGCTCGGTTGCAACGATTTGCCAGGAAACTGGTCCAAACTCATCTCCGTCACGTACACCTGCCCACGCTTCTGGCGGCTTCGGCGCCGACCAACGATCCTCCCCGGTCGGCGCAGCCGCATACGGGATGTGCTTAAACGAGAGCACACCGCCTTGCTCTACACCTGCGACGTGGCCATACGCGGTTTCAAACTGATTCATGACGTATTCCTTAATATGAATTTACGCGCCGCAGATTATTCGGACGCTCAACTGGGGTGATCGGCTAGTCTGCTTCTTCGCTATCTACTGGATCCGGCCTAGTCGGTCTATGCGGATACCGAGCATTCGGTTGCTCGAGAATCGCGAGCTTTCGATCGTCGATATCAGGATACTCTCGGAAGTCATCTGGATCGAAGTAGTCGGCTGACCACGTTGACCCGTGCGGAGAGAACTTGTAGAACAGCGTACGGCGCGGCGCATCTACCGTCCACGGCAGCGTCCCATGCGTTAAAGCTTCTGTGAACACGATCGCGTCTCCTGCCGCTGCTGGAATACGTTGTACGCAATCTGGCACACCTTTCGTTAGGTCTCGCCAGGTTGGCGGAATCGCCACATTCGACTTGTGCGAACCGGGCACACAACCAAAGCCACCATCATTTGGAAACGTGTCAAAGAGCTCAAACGACACCGATACGAGTCCGTTGTAGAAGTACCGGTCGTGATATGAAGCGAACTGCGAGCCGCCTGTGCCTTTCCAGCCACCATGTAACGAAGTTCCAGGAAAGTCCTTCTTCACATGAGTATGTACGTTGATGTGGTCGATTCGGAAAGTCGGTACGTACGGCAATCCCCGCGCGATACGAGCTTCACGAGCGCCGTGATTTCCAATCATGTCTTCAAGTATTGGCGTCATGGTTGGCAAGTCGAGCAAATCTCGCCATACTCTGCCCCAGTGCAACGGACCTTCCGATTGCGCGATTGGTGGAAATTGTTCCGTTGACGTGCGGAGCGTTGCCAACAGCTCTTCAACCTGAGCTTTCGTCAACGCGTTAGGTATCACCAAGTAGCCGAACGTATCGAACAAGTAGCGCTGTTCATCTGACATGCCGTCGGTGGCGTTGTCTGATTCAGTCACGATCGTATCTAGAAATTGGTACTGCAAAAAGTCAGGACGGTATTTTCACTATGCGACACCCAATCGAACATACTGCTCTTCTGGTGCTTCAACTTCCTTTAATCCCTCGCGAAGCAACTCGATCATATCCGCTTCATCTTGTGCGCCTAGACGATTCTCGTCTTCCGACGGATCAAGATCAATGTCATACAGGTGATGTTCATTGACTCGAGGTCGAGCACACCAATACGGTAATAGATCACCTTCTTGGAACGGCTGTCGGATAACGGGCACGTCTGAACCTGGCATATAGTCGAGCGTTGCTCGCTTGTCTGGTCTCGGCCAATGGCGATGAATCCCTGCATACAACATCGTGGACCAGCGATTCGACCACATCGACAATGGAAATCCGTTATCGATGGGCGCGCGTGCGTACTTCCTATGTCCGTCGTAGACCATGACCCAGTTGCCAAAAACCCCACCGATCGCCCACTCTCGCACATTGTCGGCATCACCTGTTATCAATGGCACGAGTGACACACCGTGCGTGCGATGTTCCGGTTCAATGTCGAATACATCACACAACGTTGCGTTGATGTCAACATTTGTGGTCAATGCGTCGATCTGTTTTGCTTCGACACCGGGATACGCAATGTACAAAGGCGTGTGTCCAAGCGGTTCATACTGCGGTACTTGGGGTTTACCCCAGATGTCTTTCTCGCCAAGGTAATGTCCGTGGTCGGTACACACGACGACCATCGTGTCGTTCCACAACTCGTTTCTGTCAAGCGCGTCCAAGATCTTGCCGAACCAATGGTCGATCATGGACAGCTTGGACCCGTAGTTGCAACGAATGTGACTGCCTTCGCGTTCCGTGATCACGCCGCGTTCGATGTTTCGGACGCCGTATGGCGGCCAGATGATTCTTGGACCTTCCCACATTGGGTCATAGCGATCCATCCAGGGGATCGGTGAGTCGAATGGTTCATGGGGATCGAACTCGTCAACGTATAGTAAAAAACGATCGTGAAAGTCACCGTTTAAGTCGATCCAGTTCGCAGTCGCATTCATGGTCTTCGGGCCGGGAAAATCTAGTTCCTCGCGAAAATAGGTACGCGAACGATCGTAGTGCCACTCTCGACTCCCAGCGGGTAATGCCGGTGCACCGATCCAAGACGGATCAGGTCGCGACTTCCAAGGATCATTCTCGTGTCCTCTAAGGTACTCCCATGCAAAAAAGTCTGTGTGGTAGTTCTCGCCTCCAGTCTCGAACAAATGAGGATGGTCGGTGAACAGCATGGTGTTCACGCCGGCTTCCCGCAAATGAGCCGTGATCGGACGCTCCCATAGCTCGATAGAACCCCAAGGCTTCCACAAGAAATCCATCGCACCACAGAGCAGATCGTGGCGAGCTGGCATGCACGGAAAGGACCCAATGAAATGTCGATTGAATCGTACGGCTCGTTGTGCGAATCGATCGATGTTCGGCGTATCGAATTCTGTCCCGCCATAGTCCCCGATCATGTGTCGATTTAAGCTATCCAACAAGATCACAATCGCGTTTTTAGGTTTGGCTGATGCTGTCATCCTAGACCTCGTTTTATCGGAGAATAGATCGGCACTGAGATACGCCTACACGCGTATTTCTTAATAATACGGTGCCATTAAAAGTTGAAACGAGGTCTCCGGTGAGCACGAATCCTGATACGACCAACGTGTTTGGCGAAGAGATTCATGTTCCTGGTTTAGATGGATGGGTATCTCGTATTAACGAACACGGGTACGCCCTGATCCCTGATTGGCTTACCGAAGAACGAGTCGAGAGGCTGGGTGTGGATTTGCGTCGTGAAGTCAATCCAATTCGTGAGTTGATGCCGCCTGATTTCACGACAGTTCGTGCTCACAACCTACTCGCAAAAACTCGCTGTGTTGATGATCTGGTCTGTGATCCAAGATTAGTAGCACTCGCACAAGGAGTTTTAGGACCTAATATCCAAGTGTCGGTGGTGGCGATGTTCGATCTCTTGCCCGGCGCGAAGGCACAAGGGTTGCATCAAGACGATGGCCTTTGGCCAATTCCACGACCACATCCACCGTTCGTAGTCAATACCGTAATCGCCGTCGATGAGTTCACGAAAGAGAACGGTGCCACACACCTTGTCCCGAAATCACATCTGTGGCATGACACACCAGTCAAACAACCTCCTGCTGTAACGCCGATTCAAGTGGAAATGAAACCCGGGTCGATGTTGATTTGGTCCGGTGCTCTATGGCATGGAGGCGGCGCTAATAACACCGATCAAAGTCGCCTTGCCATTGACATCAATTTCAATCTATCCTATTTAGCTCAACAAGAAAACCAATTCGTCGCTGTACCACGATCAGAAGTTGAGAAAATGCCGGAGCACTTACGGCGGCTGATCGGGTACAAGTTTGGCTTGATTCACGTCGGTCCTGGCATGGTTGATCTCCGCGATCCATTGTTCATGAAAGACCATGTGAAATTTCAATATGACGTCAATGGCGCTGCAATGCCAAATATCGGCTCTCGAAGCTAACCATTTCAAAAAAGTAGACCGGAGCACGGCATGTCATCATCAACGATCGTCGTCAACGACCAAATCGACGCTTACCTCCTTAACCACGTACGATCCGAATCGGAAACCGCTGAAGCATTGCGTAAGGCGACAGCGCCCATGCCCGCATCCGTAATGCAGGTATCACCACTTCAAGGCGCGTTTATGTCTTGGCTTGTCCGTTTCATGAATGTGAAAAACGCCTTAGAGGTGGGTACTTTCACCGGATATAGCGCGTTGTGCGTCGCTGAAGCACTACCAGCCGATGGGAAACTTGTCGCTTGCGACGTTAGCGAAGAGTGGACTAGTATGGCGAGAGAGTATTGGGAGCGCGGAGGCGTTGCACAGAAGATCGATCTGCAACTTAGACCCGCGGTTGAGACACTGGATGCACTTCTTCAAGAGGGTCGAGAGCGTTCGTTCGACTTCGCGTTCATCGACGCCGACAAACCGAATTACGATCCTACTATGAACGCTGCTTACGGTTATTGCGAGTCGGTGGCGTCGTAGCCGTCGATAACGTGCTTTGGACAGGACGAGTTGCAGACGATAGCTACAACGACGAATCAACCCTTGCTATCCGAGCGCTCAACACCAAGATACAGCACGACGAGCGAGTAAATAACGTCATGCTACCGATCGGCGATGGACTCACGCTCGCAACCAAGCGTTAATCAAGGCCAATCGGCGCAATCTACGTTAGTCTGTTGAGTGCTGAATCTACCGCTCGAAACTAACGTTCAAACCGTCCTACAAAGTTGACCACGGTCCCTGAATCGCGAATGTGACACCCGGCGACTGAATATTCGCATAAAGCGTTTGACCATCTCGGGAGAAAGTCGCACCAGCCCATTCTGACGAACGGTAATCTTGTGCTTCGATTTCTGGGCGATCTGGCACGCCATTTGACAGGTCGAGATTGTTCTCAGCGAAAGTAATGACTTCGTGACCCGGTTGCTTCGCGATTAACAGACGACATCCGTATTTCAGCGTATTGTCTGCGTGATGTACGCCTCCACCATCTTCACAAAGGACGATCATCCCATTCACGGGATTAACCGCAATGTTGTCGATGGCGTCTGCTTCTTCTTCGGAACCCGATGCATAGATACATATGAGGCGTTCAACTATCGGGTCGTACAACCAGACGCTTCCGGTCCCCGCCGGTCCGCCTGCTGTGTCTATCCAATAGAGCCGTCCTTCATATTCCCAAATGCCTTCGCCACGGCTAAAGGTAGCACCACCCCCAGCTTCACCTTGTAAGAACGGACCTGATTTGCCTTCCCCCATCAAGTTTTCGAAACCGTTGCCATAGCTATTCAGTATTTCAGGATCAGCATCTGGGTCATCGACTGCAATCCACTCAACATCGAATGAAGCGCCTTCGGGTGACGCGGTCAGATTTGCGTTCGCTTGTCCTTTGACTTTCAGCATCGACAGTTTCCCGCCTTCATCCAGCGCGCCGACTCTCCTTTCTAAATTGCTCGGCTCGAAGCGATAAAAACCAGAATTAGGGCCGTTATCCTCAGTTAAGTAGGCGTAACCAGTCTTTGAATCGAACGCGACAGCTTCGTGTCGGAAGAAACCCATGTCCTTTATGGGCACGGCAGTCGCTTTACCGAGATGAGGAGGCGGTACTTCAAAGACATACCCGTGGTCTTTCGCGCTTGAACCGTCCGGCAGCTTGATGTTGCTTCCTCTAAATGCAACCTCTTCGCAAGTCAGCCACGTACCCCATGGCGATCGCCCTCCTGCACAGTTGATCATCGTCCCGCCGATCAGAGGCACGGTTTCCCGATACTGACCTTCGCTAAGTACGACACCTGTCACACCGCCAGCTATACCAAGTGGAAGACCCACTCGTTGCAGTATTTGCGCAGGCATCTTAAAGTCATCGTAGACTGGCAGTCCTTCACCCTGAATGGTGTCGCCGAAGTATCGTTCGTGGTTCCGGAGAAGAACAACCTCACTGTCTCCCGCACCGTCCACAACGGCCATACCGTCATGGCGATCTGGTACTTTTCCGCCAATCGCAAGCGGGTCTCCTGTCCAGCTCATACTCCGATATGTGAAGCCTTCAGGTAGTTTCACTAGAGGTAACCCCGTCTCCATGTCCGGCGTCGGTGCTATCTTCGATGCTCCACGTACCACGTGTGATCGGAAAACTAGTGGGGCGGCTCCCACACCAAGCAGTGACTTTCCAAGTAAGTCTCGGCGACTGACCATAACCCGCTCCTAGAATTAATTTGGTGGCATTACTGCCATTCTATACCCCGCTAATTTTCTTCTGCTTTCTCAGATTGACCGGCTTAGACGATCACGCGTCCCTCGCAACTCGCTACTTAACGATTTGTGCATTTGCGCTCGGACTACTTGTCGTCGTTCTTGGCGCCTATACGCGACTCGTCGACGCGGGTCTTGGCTGTCCGGATTGGCCCGGATGCTATGGCTTTCTGACGGTACCACAGTCTGAAGCAGATATCGCTACCGCGAATGAACGTTTTCCGGCGATGCCTCTCGAAGCGGACAAAGCTTGGCCAGAGATGGTACATCGCTACGCAGCAACGCTTCTAGGTCTGGTCATCTTGGCGATTCTCGGCGTCGCAGCGGTCAAAAAGTTGGCGCTCAACTACCCTATCGCCTTAACAGTACTCGTCATCGCTCAAGGAATCTTTGGCGCATGGACAGTTACTCTGAAACTGTGGCCACAAGTTGTAACGGCACATTTATTGGGCGGCTTCGCCACGGTCGCTTTGCTTTGGGTTTACCTTATCAAACAGAGAGTGGTACCTCCAGTCGATCTGCCTAGACCGGCTGCACGCGCCGCACTGCTAGTACTCTGTGTTTTGGTGCTACAGGTCGCGTTGGGTGGTTGGACGTCTTCGAACTACGCCGCATTGGCATGTCCAGACTTTCCGCTTTGCCACGGACAGTTGATACCGGACATGGCGTGGTTCAGAGGATTCAACATCTTCCAAGATATAGGTCCAAACTACCTAGGCGGTGAGTTATCTAACGACGCCAGAATCGCAATTCAATTCACGCATCGATTAGTCGCGCTCGTACTCGTTGGAGTTACGGTTTGGCTAATCACTAAGTTGACAGGGCGCGTTTGTTGGATCGTGGGTGTCGTATTAGTCACACAGTTCGCGCTGGGCGTATCGAACGTCTGGTTCAATCTTCCTTTAACCGTCGCTACACTCCATAATTTTGGAGCCCTCGTCTATCTGCTAGTAATCGTTTACATACTTTATTTCACGCGCACCCGTAGCTCAGTTGGATAGAGCGTTTGCCTCCGGAGCAAAAGGCCACAGGTTCGAATCCTGTCGGGTGTGCCATCTCATGCGACGAAGCGACGATCTGATAGATACTCGACAAGATCAGCTACCCACGGCTCACTCACGTCGCGAACAGAGCGTTGAATCGCAATAAACAGAAGACTCTTCGCATACCGATCGTGTTCTGCGATCGCGTAACCAAGTGTTCTCTCGATCTCGCTCGAAGTCAATTGCATCATTGTTAACGCAAGCGCAATGTTCTCCCTTACGGTCGACCGCGACATCCCGCCATTGTTGGTGTTGTCCGGCTCCACTGCATGATCGAGTCGAGCGATCAATCGATCGTGATCCTCTAGCGCATTCGGATTTGCGCGCAACAGAATCCCCAAGGCGTACGCAGCGTTTGATCTCACCAAATCATCCGAGTCAGTTTCCAACCGTTCAATCAGCCATTCAATCGCAGACGGATCGCAACACAATGATTCTCGCAATGCGAGAATCGTCGCACGTCGAACCGGCGCTCGGTCGTCACTCAGCGGTAAATCGAACTCCGTAACGCTAAGTGAGTCGACAAGTCCAAGCGCGTATCCAGCTGCGCGCCGCACTGCTTCGCGTTCGTGCGAAATAAACGAAATCAAATCACTACGGACCTGTTCGTCCGTATTTGCCAACAGACCCAATTCGTAGGCGATTCGCGTCCGTTCCGCATCGGTGTCAGCGCTGAGCAGCATGCCGCTCGTAGTTCCACGTTGCGATAGGGTCGAGTCGGCCGATTCACCGCGTAACCAATACCAGTTACGCTCTACGATTCGCGCAATCTTCTCACTTTCGATTTTCGGGGGTGTCTCAATCTTTTGGTTCCAGCTTGGTTTCTTTGGGGCTTCCGCACGATACAAATAAAACTTGTACATGAAGCGACGACCGTCAAACCCTGATTGCTGACGAGTACCGCGATGCGAGAGGTCAAATGAAGCCAGGATCGCACCACCGCACGGAACCTCTAGCTTCCGACGTTCGAGATTCGGGACTCCCCATGTATCCGCAGTCGATTGAATACGCGCATCCAGTTCTTGTAGGGTCGCGGTTCTAGGATCAAACGGTGGCAAATCTCGCCCTAATGGATCACCGCGATGCCACGTACCATCGGCGAGCTCGTAATCGTTCGTCCAATATTGCGTGCCTGGTAACACCTCGGTTGGTCCCGATGTGCTACCAGTTGGCTGTGGATAGTAGAAGAGCATCGCCCAGTCTGGTCGATGGGAACGATAGTGGCCTCGATCATTCCAAGGCAAATTGCCGTCCTGGTGGAAGAACTGGTCGTTCGGGGAAGACTCGTGGATGAAATCATGAGGGTAGATTTGCCAGTTCTCTCCTAAGACGCTGGTGATCGCTCCATCTATCGTTGGACTACGTAGCAGTACCTCCGCGCCCGGAATTCGTTGACGCAAGTTATCCGCGATGACCTTGATGTGAGGGGCGGCGCCTTGGCTAGCCGCGCCTTGCGCCATGCCGTAAGTCAAGCAAGCTGCTTCGTACATCTGGTGATGAAACGCTTGATCTAGTTCTGTCGGGTCAAGGACGACGTACCCGTCCTCGAGATATTGGACAATTTGTTGATCGTCCAGCAGCACCGATTTCACGTTCCGCAAAGCTGGTCTGCCAGGTCCGTGTAGCTATCCGCTTGAATTTCAAATCTAGACGAATCACCTTCGGAGCCCATCTCCCAGACTTTCGGTTTTACATGAGCCGCTTTCAATCCGGCGCGCTGAGCCGCAGCTAAGTCGGGAGGATGGCAGGCGACCATCATGGTTTCAGATGGTTCAACACCGAACAATTGAGCAGCTTTTTGGTACGCCTCAGCTTCTGGTTTGTACACCCCAAGAAATTCGCAAGACAAATACGCATCCCAATCGATTCCTGCGTGTTTTGAGGAATCTACGACTATTGACAATGAAAGCACGGTTAGGATAGAGACGATGTAGTGCTCTCTGAGGCGAACTAGCGCTTCAGGAACGTCCTCCCATACATCCATCCGATGCCATGCGGTGTTTAAACGTAGTTTGTCTTCTGCGGTTAGAGCCAGCTCCTGATGTTGCGCTCCGAGTTCATCCAAGACATCAAGATGAATTTGGTCGGCGTTGCGCCATGAAAGATCTCCCCTACGAACTTCAGCAAGCGTCTCGAACATCCGCCGTCGCCATTGAAAACAGAATGCCGGTACGTCCATCTCGACGTTTCGCTCTTCGGCGATCTCTTTGACGGCCGCCTGCGTCGAGGATTGCCAGTCAAAAACGCTACCGCCGACATCGAAAGTCAGCACCTTAATCTCGCTGGGCATCTAGTTCATCTTCTTTGTTTTTCGTCTTCTGATTATCTTGCACGTCATCTGTTCTGAAACAATGGGATTGCTGTATCGAGGCGCGTTTTGATGAGTTGCTAAGTCAAAACACTCCCAGCGTTGCGCATCAGAATTAGATCCAACCTGCGAAGATCTGATGTGATGAGGGTAACACATTAGTTACCAATATCATCTGGCGGTGTGCGAGACTATCGCGTTGATTTCTGTCCCGGATACCGAGCTTATTGGGCGAGAGACAGACACGGACGTATCATGTAATTTCGCAACCGCAAAAAAGTCTGCCCGCCATTGGACATCGAAAGGTCAAGCGACCCATGGCACAAATTCCGCTCTCAAAAACGGCCGGAGAATCAAACCAAGTGACTGTGACGCGATACTTAAAAGATACTTTGAAAGCGCGAATTGAGAGGGATTCTGGGTTTCGTGAAGCGCTTTTCGAAGAAGCGGTAGAGCGCTTGCTCGCCGGAGAATTCGATCGCTTGCGCGCCGGAGAATTCGATATAGGGAAGTCCGTGCTACGGGACTACGCAAATGCTACCGTCCGATTCCAGGAATTGGGTGCTTTGACCGCCAAATCACCGAAGAGCTTATTGCGGATGCTAGGTCCACAAGGCAATCCGCAGGCGCGAAACCTGTTAGAGATCATTGCGCATCTCCAAGAACTCGAGGGAGTGAAACTTAAGGTAACTGCGACGCGCTAACAACACGCCGTTCCCAAGATTCTCGGCACACGCATCCGTCTTTGAATTGGATACAACCAAGGACCTCAGCCTGTTCTGACGCTTCTTATCAGTGATCACCATCACGATTGCTTGTATCTCCTGGGACTGCAGTTTAGTTCCATTCATGCGGTATCGTTGGATAGATGGCGCACCAGTTCGCGTCCTATCGCACTAAAGATAATCTGCTTATATTCTGACTTATTCCGATAACCGTCTTCGAACAGGATTCTTCGATGAAACTCTACGACAGCACGCTCGCGCCAAACCCCCGACGCACCCGCATTTTCTTAGCTGAAAAGGGTGTTGAGTATGAAAAAGTGGAATTCAACATTCCCAAGGGCGATAACTTAGATCCCGAGTTTCTAAAAATCAGTCCCCGCGGATTGCTACCGACCTTGGTTCTTGATGACGGTACGGTACTCGACGAATCGGTAGCGATCTGTCGATATTTCGAGGAAACCGTGCCCGAGCCAAATCTCATGGGGACGGACGCGAAGAGCAAAGCACTGATCGAAGCTCGACAGCGACACATGGAATTTGATGGGTTACAAGGCGCCGCGGATACCTTCCGTAATTCCTACCCTGGATTTGCGAGACGAGGACTAGGCGGCAGCGTCGGTGAAGTACCGGCTATTCCCGAGTTAGCGGATCGTGGTAAAGCAAGTGTTGCGCGATTCTTCGCCCGACTCGACGAGTATCTCGCTGATCATCCATATTGCGCCGGCGATGCGTTTTCGATCGCAGACATAACGGCGTTTTGTGCGGTTGACTTCGCGACGACGGCAGCTCGCATCCCGTTTCCAGATGACAAACCAAATCTCAAGCGCTGGTACGATGAAGTATCGGCACGACCAAGTTCGAGCGCTTAGCAAGAGTAAGTCTCAACACAAAACCGAGGTAAATCACCATGGCACATGACATCGTCGTAAAAGACGGATTAATCGTTGACGGCAATGGCACAGCTCCGTATTACGGAGATGTGGCGATTGACGGCGACACCATCACGCAAGTCGGCAAAGTCGTTGGAGCTGGCGCTAAGACCATTCAAGCAGACGGTAAAGCAGTCACGCCTGGCTTCGTTGATCTCCATACCCACTTCGACGCACAAGCAGGTTGGGATCCCTATCTAACACCTGTTTCCTGGCACGGCGTTACTACGGCACTATTTGGTAATTGCGGTGTGACCTTCGCGCCATGTAAACCAGCAGATCGCGAGTTCCTCGCTGGCATGATGGAAACCGTTGAGGACATCCCCAAGAACGCGATTCTGACAGGTCTACCTTGGGACTGGGAGTCCTATGGCGAATACCTCGACTCTATTGAGAAGCTCAATCCTGCCATCAACATCACTGGTATGGTAGGACACTGTGCGTCCCGTTTCTACGTCATGGGCGAGCGCTCTATCACGGATAACGCGACCGACGACGAAATCAAACAGATTGCTGATCTTGTCGGCAAATCGGTCGCGGACGGCGCGATCGGGTTCTCGACCAATCGTTTACCCGGACATGTACTGCCTGACGGCCGATCGATTCCAGGTACCTTCGCCGAACCTAAAGAGCTTGTCGCAATTTCTGAGCAGGTTGGCAAACACGGTGGGATCGTTCAGAGTGTCCTGAACTACGGTAAGTTGGACGAAGAGTTAGATATCGTGCGTCAGCAAGTTCGCGCGGCAGGCACACGCGGGTTGTTCTCCGCGCCTTACACGCCCAGCAAAAACGGCGACATTTCAGCCTATGACGCACCAATCGCGAAAATGCAAGCCGAAGGTCTCGACGTTAACGCGCTGACGCTTCCGCGTTCTGGAGGCTTTCTCTCCGGATTGCGAACGGACATCTTCTTCTTCGGCACACCCGCTTGGATCGAACTGCGTAAGAAGTCATTCGATGAGCGTCTTGCCACCATTCGCGATAGCGAGCAACGCCAGAAACTCATCGACGAGGCGAAAGAACAGCCGACTACAAGGGGTTCTGCATCTCATGTATTCTGGCTTGGCGACGACGATCGGCCGAATTACACTAAAGGTGAATCCGAAAGTCTTGAATCGCTCGCAAAGGCCGCTGGCGAACATCCATCCGAAACATGGCTGCGGTACATGCTTGAAAGCAATGGAGAAGCGTTCTTCCACGTCAGATTCTTCAATCAGCAGCTTGACGCATTGCCACCTTTCCTCAAGGAGGAATTTGTACTTCCAGGAATCGGCGATGCAGGTGCTCACGTCAGTCAGATCATGGATTCTGGTTGGACGTCATTCATGCTCGCCCATTGGGTACGAGACAAGGAAGCCTTCACACTTGAAGAAGCGATTCGAAAACTGACGAGTGCTCAAGCTCGCGTCGTTGGCTTCGACGACAGAGGTTCACTTGAGATTGGTAAGAAGGCCGACGTGAACGTGATCGATATGGATCGGGTAGCGGAACGTCAACCGCAGCTAGTCCACGACTTTCCCGGAGAAGCGCCCCGGTTAATCCAGAAAGCGGTTGGTTATCAAGCCACGATCTGCAATGGGTCGGTGATACTTGAAAACGACGAGCACACTGGTGAACGATCCGGTCGTGTACTCAGGAACCCGAACGTAGGAGCTTAAGAACTCCCGTCAGTTACAAGCGCGGTCTCTTCGACCGCGCTTGGTTTATTTACCGTCAGATCGTTTCACCCAGCCGTCGAAGCCAGAATCTTCAACGTAACAAATCTTCACCCACCAAGCGGGTTGAGCTGTTTCCTCAATGGCAAAAAGTCGATATCTGAAACCATACGCCCGCCAACATTTATCGCCAATGTAACGCAACAGACTAAGACGAGACACAACAAAACTCGACCTAAGAGATCAAAGTCGATTCCGGGATAAAACACGAAACATGAGGCGACGCACATTGCAGTTCGAATAGGTAGAAATTGCGGAATTTCCATCGCGCGTCGAGGCCAGGACGCACATCCCCAAGTAAACCCCAGAAGACTCACGCAAAACAGCAACAACAACTCATCGTAGAAATCTGAGTAACCTGGCCAATCCGCTGACGGAGACTCAATGTACCACCCGTGAAGAAGCGCTAAAGCTCCCACCGCTATTCCCGGTCCGATGCACCCTTTAGATATCCCTATAGCGAACTGTCGCCCAACGAAGTACCGTGACTCGCCTAGTCCCAATTGCCATGCAGTCGCCAACCAAGCGCCCGGGTTCTTAAGCAAGGCGAAGGGAGTTCCGCTTCCGATATAGATGAGGATTGCGGTACCCAGGGTAATCCAAGAAGCGCTGCTCCCCAGAAGCTCAGTATCTTCGTCCGCAAACGATACGTGACTTACGCCAGCAACTACAAAGAGGGGAGCTATATACAAAAGGACAGAGAGAAAGTTAGGGGATGGATGCGGCCACCCACCGAAACTAAACCGGCCAGCGACGTTTAATCGAAAACGGTCCAGACGAATAACGGAGACTGTCTCATCCCAACGCGCTGTCATTTCTATTTGTGTCTTCAACAACGGAACCGTAACTACAGTGAGAGCAAGAGCGGGAAACTGAACGAACGGGGAAGAAACTGTGAGCCATATATCGTTAAGCAGGTCCAATCTATCAGTTAGATACGCAATGAATCCTGCAGAGATCACGGCGAAAAATACACACACGCCGAGCGTTATCGAAATCGAAGCTGCTCTACTTCCCGTCCGATTCCGATATAGCTGTAAAAGAACGAAGCCCAGTGCGGTCATCGCGACGATTCCGACAGGAGGCGCGAAATTTCCCAGCGCGAACGAAATAGCGAGACCGTAGGCAAGCCACGCGGCGAAGATCGCAAGGCTCGCTAACCAGATTTTCTTAGAGTAACCTGGAACTAGGTAATTCGCCCGCCAAGTCGTTGTACGTCGGATGAAACCAATAGCTTCCGCTGCTCCAAGTAATCCAGCCAAGAATAGACTCGCGAAACCCGCGGATTCAGCTAGGCCAGACAGATACGAATTAATACCGGTGTACGTGACGATCAATAGACCAAATAGGATTGAAAACGCGTGCTGCCGACCCATGAAGTAAACGTTCTTCATGAAGTGATTCCGATAAAGAGATCCTCGATCGTCGTTTCCTCGACTCTAGCTGTTGAAGGTAGCTCTAATTCCTTGGTATACCAAACCCAACGACGATGTCCGTGGCCACCCAGAATCCCGTTGACGGGAGGAAACTGTGGTTCCGATACGGTAACAACGCGCATATGTTGTTTTAACTCATCGACGGAACGATGGCAGATGATTCGTCCTTCATGGAGTATCGCGATGTGTGAGCAAATCCGTTCTATATCACTGGTGATATGGCTCGAAAGCAATATCGTTTGACCGAGGTCGATATTCATTTCAACGAGTAGGCGAAGAAATTCTCGACGCGCTGCAGGGTCCAATCTCGCGACCGGTTCATCCAAAATCAGCAAATCAGGTGTATGACCGACCGCGAGCAAGATGGACACTTTCTGTTGGTCGCCAGGGGACAGCTCGCTAATCTTTCGATCAGCGAGCCTCCATTCCTTTATCAATCGTGCAATCAGCTCTGAATTCCAATCATCTTCATAGAAACTGGCGACAAATTCGACGCAATCATTCACTTTCATCCAGTCGAAACTGTCAAAAATCTGAGGTACATAACCTATCCGTTTTCGCACATCAGCAGAGGAATCCAAGGACGGTACACCGTAAACTCTAGCTTCACCGCGATCAGCATGTAATAGACCAAGCGCTATCTGCATGAGCGTTGTCTTGCCGCTCCCATTGCGTCCCAACAAACCAGTTACCGTACCTGGTTCTAGTTTTAAGTCTGTTCCACTAAGTACGTCGATTGAGTCAAAACTAAGTGAAATACGGCTCAATTCGAGTGGAATCTCTGTCATGTTTCCTCCCAGAGTCGCTCAATCTGAGCAACTAAGTCGGCCCTAGACATGCCGACTTTCTTTGCATAGGTTATTAGCGATTTACTCTCTTCCGTACCAATTCGTGCGCGCATTGGTCCACTTTCTGCGACGACCATGCCGATCCCATGTTGACGTCGGACGACTCCTGATTGGTCTAGCATTGAATACGCCTTGGACACGGTCATCGGATTAATACCCAATTCCGTCGCGATCGATCTGACGGAAGGCAGTTTTTCGCCTGGTTGGAGCCGGCCACTGGCAATCAGCATCCTACTTTGGTTAACGATCTGGCGATAGATCGGCACACTCGATGTCGGATTTAGGGTGAACAAATCGATCTGATTGATGTATCACTATCTAATAATACACTGTAATACAGTGATTCCGACTGTAGAGGCATCCTTCGATCCTTAGCCAATCTGTCATTGAGAAATCGTTTGGAGCGAGCTGATCTCCAAGGCAATGAATCTGGCGAATTCTTGAAACGTTCGTACTTCAGAATATGGGACGTTTACTAGACTTCTCACATTGGATTGAAAAAGCAACTCGCCAAGAACATAAGGCGCAGTGTTACGATTTGCCATGGCGAATCTGACCAACCGAGACGTGAGTCTGAAGTACTTTCTGTCGCACGACAGCATTAGGCAATAACGAAACATGATGCGATCTGACACTCAAGATATTTCGTCGGCGAACCAACACCGCGATTCGATGCGTGTGTACCTCATGGAAGGTGAGGAACGTGCCTTACAGCTTCCAAATCGCGGCCCCATCACATACGACGAGAGGGGCGCAATCTCACCGGAGATTCTTGACGCATATTGGCAATACGGGTTTTACGTTTTTACCGGAGTGCTACACGACGAGGAGCTCGTTGAGCTTCAAGCTGACGTGGAGCGCGTACTTGACGGCGCGCCACAAACGAGAAATGATGAGCTCGATCGCCACGGGCGACAGGCGATCGGACATCAGTTCCGTAGACCTTCCTTCAGTTTTTCGCGACCTCTATCCGACCCGCTCGGCGGTACCGACAGGAATCACGGTCGCCATCCGGTCAAGATGGCGGAACCGATGCCTGCAGAGGACGCTCCGGAAGAGTTCATCGACCTGCTCATTGGAAATCTGCAGATCATGGATTCGTGCTTACGACTATATGGTCACCCTGACCTACTCAGCGTGGCTGCTGCAGTCAATGGCAACGATTTCGTACCGTTTAACGAAGTTACGTTCTTAAAAGAACCCGGACTCGGCGTGTCCGTTGCATGGCATCAAGATGGGACCACGCATTGGGATTCACCTGAATGGAACCAAGGTAAACATGGATTCAACTTCATGGCCCAAATCTACGGTAGTACGCCGTCCAACGGTGTCTGGGTCGTACCAGGAACACATAAGCAAGGTAAAGTCGATATTAAATCGCTCGTTGAGCAAGCGGGTTCTGAACGGATCGAAACTGCTGTACCGATGGTGTGTGAAGCCGGAGACGTGGTTATTTCTAATCGGCAACTCGTCCACGGCTCATTCGCAAATACTTCAACGGAGCGCAGAGTAACCCTGAACATGGGTTTCCTTCCTCGGAAGAGCGTCCTCAACGTTACAAATGTCAATTTCGCAGGGAAAAAGCAAACCTACGATGAGGAGCGTGTGCACCAACGTTCCCGCATGATCGCGATCGGAATCGACGCGCGGCAACAGCGATTCCCGAACGAACGTCGGTTCGTATATCAACCACTCGCTGACGAAGAGGATCAAAACCGTTGGAGCGAGGAAACTCGTGAGACGGTTGTGAAGGACTACAACCTACTCGACGTTCACCTTTAGGAATATTCGCGCCGCCTTACCTAATGAGCATCAGTGGGTATCTGAAGGTTTCCAGATTCAGGACCGATAAGCTCGATTCCATTGTTTAGATTGAGCGAATCTAACGCCGCTTACCGAGCACCATAAAGGGGATGTTGGCATGCGCTGCGTGTCCGTGTCCGTCATTGATCTCTACGAATATCCGATAGGTACCTGGCTCTGGTGCGACCAATCGTACCGTCGCTTTGTTCGAATCTCCATCGAAGGTGTTCGACATGTCGGCGATCGAAGCTTCCAAGTCCCCGCCGATGGAGGTCGCATCGCTCTCTGGCTTGACTGACCATTGGTAGGTTAGTTCGTCATTTTCGGTGTCTTTCGCGACAACGTTAGCTACGTATCCCTTTCCCGCTGTTAGACGAATACTGTCAGATGCAGAACGTCGAGCTAGTGAGATCGACTCAAGTACGGGCGCCTGATTTTCTGGAAGTCTTCCTGTCCATACAAGCTCCAATGCGTCTACCGCACCCGTCGTAGCGCCAGACTCCATAAACAAACTGAACCACGTATGGGTCCGTTCTTGTTTATGCCCCCATAAAAACGCATAGGACCCAAGCCCCGGACCAAGGTAAGGCATGATCAAGTCACGGTATTGAAGGAGAAAATGGCGAGCCTTTTCTGTACTTGTCGGTTCAATCGCAGCGTCCCAGCGAGTCTTGCCGACCTCCCAGTGACCAAGAGGTCCCCACTCGGTCACCATGAATGGACCCTCGCCTAAGTACGCGATCGCCTTTGGCATCAACGCGAGCGCTCCATAGGCTTGAATGCTCACAAAATCGAGATCCGGCGCTCGTTCCCTAACCAACTCAACCGTCTCACGATCCAATGCTGTAATCGTGGTTGTCGTTACGTGATTCGGGTCGAGCTCGTGGATCATCCGTGAGAGTTCGTTGACTTCGTCATAGACTCGATGATTCGTAAAGCTCATATCGAGCTCGTTGCCGATGATCCAAGCCAACAACGCCGGATGGTCTTTGTATTTCAGGACCGCGGCGCGTACATTCTCCCGCTGTTCAGCTATGCTCTCAGCGCTGTCGTAGTCAAAACCAAATCGCTCCGCCGCGACGGGCAATCCCATCGCGACGGTCAATCCGTATTTCTCAGCCTCGTCAAGGGTCGACTGAGCTTCCTCAATACCCCATGTTCGAACCGAGTTACCACCCCGTTCTGCCAGTGTCTCTAAACTTACGCCCACGAAGCCTGCGCCTCGAACGAGGTAGGGTTTGCCGTCACGAACGAGCGTATAGCCACCTTCATAAGCAACGACTTCGACGGGAACGGCTTCAGCTAAACACGGAATCGCCGCAAACGTCAATAGCACGCTTGCGGCTAACCGTGCGAGGTGTGAACCCGTCATGAGATCGCTTGACATCTAGTCGAGGGTTCGTGCGATTTCAAAGAGGCGCTTTCGCTCTACTCACAAATCTCCGAATCGGTAGCTCGCTCGTATTCCGGCTAGGCGCGGTCGGGTGAAAAACCGGGTGTTATCAAACTGGGTGATGATCTGAGCAGCCTCGTGTACATCCCCAGTCAAATTACTGATAAATCCTTCAACCCGCAAACGGTCGTTTAAGTGCGTGTAACCCAATCCCACATCAACCGAGACAAACCCCTTAACTTCGTCATTCAGACGTAATCGAGGGTTATCTGGTTGCAGGTAATCGATGCTATTAAAGATGGTCCGATACTGGTCACTGCGCCAGCCAACCGAAATCACCCAATCAAGCGTGCCCCACGGCACTCCAGTTACTTGCGAGAGTGAGCCATTTAGCTGGAACCTCGGCGTATGCGGAAGACGCCGTCCGTCAATCGATCTGAAGACAGCCTCCTCTGGAGCTACGTCCGCCTGGAAGCGAAAGTCCTGAATAGGAAGTGCGTTCTGAATGCTCGCTTCCAGCCAAAGCGCTTTCCAGTCGAAATTGAAATTACCGCCTAAACTGAAGCCACCTTCAAACTGCATTCCGTAGATTTGAGAATCGGCAGCGTTGTAACTGAACGACACGACCAATGAGCCAGCCCCTCTTTCTGTAGGATCGATTAAGGTCGCACCGCCAACAGTAAAGTCGAGCGCCTGTTCCACGGACAGCAGCGATGTGAACACTTGATCGGTGTAGTCGTAATAGAACCCAGACACATTAAATCGAGTCGGCGTCTGACCGAGCTCGAATTCGTTTTTCCAACCCGCTTCGTATACGACGACTTGCTCCTCGTCGTAGGTTGGTGCGACCGGTAAACCTATCTCACCGGTAAACGTGTCGTTGAATCCGCCGGACTTATGACCAGTTGATACCATCGCGTAACCAAGCGCAGAGCCGAAATCCCGCTCTACACGCAAGCGCCAGTCAATGAAATCGTTCGTCATCTCACCGAATTGCGGTGTGATTGAAGAATTCGGATTGATAATCGCGACAAAACTGAACAGACCGTCCGGAGGACAGTAGAAATCGTCTTGATTCTGCGTGTCGACACACGCTACCTTGTCTTCTGGCGCTGCAGAGCCACCATACGTACCTTTCGCTAATACATCGCGAATGTTGTCGCGAGCGCCAAATTGAGCGATCCCGTCAAAGTAGAACGCTAGGTATTCCTCGTCTGAGACAGTCCCATCGCCATCTGCATCTGGCTCGAAGATCGTACGATCCCTCGCGGCGAATCGGAAGCCTTCAGTACCTAGACGCACACCCCCACAGCACGAGAAATTGCGACCGCCGAGTGCAAGTGCATACCGAGCATTGACGCCTATGCGGGATTTCTCTTCTGTCGTGAATCGAAGTCCACCAGTTAAACGAGTAATGTCGCTAAGGTGGTACGTAATGTCACTGTAAACCGAAGACGATTCAGAATCTGTTGTCGGTTGATTGAATTCAACACCTTGAAAGAACAATCCTCGATCACCCACGGCACCAAGGAACGTGTACTGGTCTTCAATGAAGTGGAACAGGCCAGCGGTCCACGTCAATGCGCCAGAGTCCCCAAAGAACCGCAGCTCTTGTATATCAGACACGCTATCCGTGATAAATTGAAATCTCGACCAATTGTCGTAGACCTCGTCGACCGGTTGCAGTGTATCTGCTACACCTGCCCAGTCAGGCGCGAGAGGTGTTGCTGCATCGTAGTTGTACAGCAAATCACGTCTGCTGACTACAAGCTCCGCAGTAGCAAAATCGAATTCGTAAGTGAGCTCGATTTTCGTACCCCAATGGGTCGTGTCGAGTATCGGCGTAAACGCGCGGGCATATACATCCCGTGGATCTTCAATGTCTTCAGGATGAACGTCGTTACCGAGCGGATTCGCGTAGTTGGTACCGGTCCAGCCTGTGCCGGTCTCATGCACCCGGTCGTAGGCGATCAGCACACTCAATCGCTCTGATACATCGACAGCCAGCTGCGCACGGTGGCCGGAATTGTCCTCGGCTTCAGCAAGGTCTAAATCTAACGGTCCCACATCGTTGTAATAAGAATCGTGGGCGAATGAGTAACCCGCAAGTCGAAACGCCGCATTCTCGCCGATTGGCATGTTGACGACGCCACGTAACACCCGGGTTTCATAATCACCCGTCTCGACCTCCAACGCGAACTCCTTGCGACCAAATCCTGGCCTCCACGGGATGATGTTGACCGAACCCGCTGTGGCGTTTCGTCCTCGTAACGTGCCTTGTGGACCAACGTTCACCTCAACGCGCCCGACGTCGAAGAATGCCGACCCGATTCCTGCAGTACGAGGAAGATAAACACCGTCGAGATGCGTCGCAGCGGCTGGGTCACCCAACTCCGTGTTGTTGGACGAACCAACACCCCGAATCCAAACTTCGACATTGCCGCCTTTGTTGCCTATCTCGAGACCAGGTGCGATTTCCGATAAATCCGTGAGGTCGACGACGCCTTGCATCTTGAGATTTTCACCTTCAAAACTGTATGCCGTCGCACCTAAATCCTGAAGATTTTGCTCGCGCCGTTCAACGGTCACGATGACCTCTTCCATCGCGGGCGATTCAGCTGCTTCCGTCGTTTCCTCTTCGTGTTCGTCGGCAATCGCTAGCGGCGACCAGGCGATCAAGATCGCGGTCACAAAGGTTCTTACACCAAACATCTTTAGTAACTTTGACATGGTTTTTCTCCTCTTACCGCTAGCTACTCTGGAGCCTCAAGACGCACGTTATCAATGCGTCCAACGGCACCCTCGGCATTCGCCCAATCAGGGAAGAACATCACGAGTTTCAGATCCGCAAAGTCAACTGCGGGAAATGCCGTTTCCATGTCGTAGCTGTACGACTGCCAGTCGGAATTAGGGGTCGGATTCCCTTCATCGGTCATCAACACTTCCGATGCTTTGGAAGAGTCACTGCTTTCGAGTTTGACGCGCCACTGTGAACCCTCCGGAGGTGGTTCTACTTCCTTGAATTCAAACACCAATTTACCGCCGGTCGCTGAACTAGCATCCATTCCCACAGCGGCTTGCAGTCCCGTTACGGTGCCCCCTGCACCGAACGACAACTCGATCACATTCCCATGTTCTTCGTCATCCTCGACCTCGGCGAAAGTAGCCGCGCCACAGCAATCCCATAGGAACCATCCTTCTGCGGGAGCATTGCCATACAGCTCGATTGAGGCTCTTGCAGGTACAAACCGCACGTTGTCGATGCGACCAATTGCGCCATCTGCATTTCCCCAATTCGGGAAGATCATCAGCAACTTAAGCGCAGTAATGTCTAAACCTGCAAGATCCTCGCTTATAGAGAATCGATAGCTTTGCCACTCGGTACCAGGCTCTGGATTTCCAGCATGGGTAAGCATCACTTCAGCAAAGGTAGCAGCACCAGCACTTTCCAACTTCAAGAGCCACGACGATCCTTCTGGTGGAGGACTAACTTCCTTGAAATCAAACTCCAGTGTTCCAGTAGCCAAATGCAGGATATCGACGCTTCCATCAGCTTGGAATCCCGCTACAGTAGGTGTCGCGCCGAAAGCTAATTCCACAACATTTCCACGAGTCTCGTCTTCAACTTCGCCGAAAGTTGCACCGCCGCAGCAATCCCACAATCCCCAACCGTCCGCTAGCTGATCGTCAAACAAAGTCACTGCTCCCACGCTCGGTGGTGGTGGCATGATCTCATCGCCTGGCAGCCATTGGACGTTGTCGAGTTGGAACGTGACCGGAGAACTAAGGTCCATTGGAAAGATCACAATCCCGGTATTCACTGATGCGAGATTTAAACCGCCGCCCAGTAAACGCGAAACTGGAATTTCAACAGTTTCCCACTCACCGTCACCGACTTTGCCAATGACTTGATCACCACTCGTACAAGGGAAGAAACAGTCGACCTTCATCGTCATTCCGCCTTCGTTCGAGCCGTAATCGTCGACCTTAATATCGAAACTGACAGTGCCACCGGCGTACGCAGCCAAGTCGACGCCCATACTGGCTTGAATGAACCACACGCCTTGCGCATCTAGGTCAGAAAAAGTGACTTCCAGGATCCTACCTCTCGTTGCGTCGTCAGCGTCGATCTCACGCCACTGCACCTTGTTTGAAGTCGTGCCATCGAAGTAATCGCTCCAGCCGGTACTTGAATCGGATGCGCCAACACCTCGATCCCAAATTGGGTCCACACCGTCGATGTATACCAAGAAAGGTTCGTTTGATGGTGGCGGAGGCGGCGAAGGCGGTGTAATACCGCAATCGTTCTCGTTCACGTGTGCGCACGACAAGCGAATGTTGTCGACTCGCAGATGCGCGGCGCCTGTAGGTTCTAGTACAAATAGACTCAGTACGTTTGAAAGATCTACTGGGCCACCACCGAATTGACCGGCGTTGTGAGCGATATCGCTAATCTGTACGGTAATAGTGGTCCACTCATCCATTGGCAGATCAGCGATGGCTAGCTCAACGAAGCCTAAGTCTGGGAAACCGCTGTCTAGCTTGACCTGTACCCCACTCGAAGCATCTGTGCCTTCACTGAAGACATAGAGGTCAAACGAGACCTCGCCAGCATAGTTCGCCGGATCCGACGCGCTTCCCATACCAAACAAAGTTTGACGTTCGTTACTCGCAGCGAATACATTGAAGTTCCCACCGCCTGAGGTTGACATGTCGATAACCATACCGCGATCACCTCCTTCCTCCACTTCGGAAACCGTCAGTGCGCCGTTCGCGTCATATACACCCATTGCCAACGGAACGGTATCTTCAATATTTGGGAATGCGAGCGGTCCGACTGCATCGATATACAGGTCGTAAGATGCGGTGAAGACTCTTTGCGGAAGCGGCGCAACGACCGACGGATCGGTGTAGTCGGTGAATCCATCACATCCTCGACCGGTCGATTCGTCAATGTTGCATTTGTACACCCGGACGTAATCTACGCGCAGCTCGCCCGGGAACGAACTTGCGACCGGCGCGCCAGGCAGATTTCCGCCAACCGCAAGATTCAATAAGAGATGAAATGGTCGATCGAACGGCGCGGAATCGGAACCCGCTTCATGCGCATTCGTCTCCGAATTGATGAAGTAATTCCAATAGGTTGATCTATTTACTGTAAAGTAATGTGTCCCGTCGACGAACCAGCGCAACTCCTGTTCGTCCCACTCAACGGCATAAACATGGAAGCCGTCTGCCGGATCAATTCCCTCGTATTTCTTATATATGAACGTATTAAGTGGCCATGCCATGCCGTAATGCAATGCTGCTTGAGTAAAAGGTGCTGGATCTCTAGAGAAAACCTCCAGAATATCGACCTCACCTCCAGCCGCCCACGTTCCGTACTCCGAATTTGTTGGTAGCATCCAGAACGCCGACCACAGACCCTGACCTGAAGCCGCGTGGACGCTTGCCTCAACTCGACCATATCGCATATCCAGCTTTTCAGCGGTATTGATTCTTCCAGACGTATATTCGCGACCATCGGCAGATTCTTCTCGTGCCGTGATCGTGAGATTTCCACCGCCGACTGCTATGTTGCCCGTTTGATATGACTGCAGTTCGTTGTTACCCCACCCTGGAATGCCTTCTGCTGTACCGTCACCGGTTTGGATATTCCATTTGGACAAATCCAATGAACTACCGTCGAACTCATCAGACCAAACGAGTTCCCAGCCTTTTGGAGTGATCGGATTTAGAGGTTCGTTCCCCCCTTCCGCAGGATCGGTGTTACCGCCTCCACAACCGAAAAGTAAGAAACCCGAAGCGACCACTGCGATTACAGTCGTTAAGCTTGCAGTGAAGACGGAGCGGGAGCGTTGATTCAGATTAAAGACCAAGTCTTTCCTCCTCGAACTTGACGTTAAAGGCACGATTTACGAAGGTAGCCAATACCTTCACGTATGCGATGCTCGTGCCGTGATTTCGTAGCGCTGTGGATTCGAACTCTTATCAAAGAACAGACAATCCATCGGATCGTCTTTCACTTAGCTGGGTCATTCGGCGTTTTAGCGAATGGCTGATGTACATTTTAACCGCCGACACGGTCTTTGCCATTGCACGCGAACCCAGTAGTACGAATGAATGAGCGATATTGTTGAAGAGGAAGCAGAACCGAGGATGTAATGCTCGAAAGGACTTTCGCTTAACGAGGTCGCGTCACACCCTCGTAATGTTAAGGTAGACAGTCCGGTGATTTCGAAACGAGATAAACGACAAAAGTGCACGCCGGTAACTGCGCCCGCTTCGCCTCCTCCGAATCTATTTTCACATGCGGCTAGGACGCATCTATCCTGTATTGCGCAAGCCGCTTGAAATACCTGCCATCGTTACCTTTAAGGCACGATTTATCGTCTCGCTACGATCACCTAACGTTCGACGACGATAGAGAAGCTCAGCTTGTAGTAGATGTAATGGATCCAAGTACGTGTTACGGACCTGCAACGACTCCCTGAGTTCCGATTGCGTTTCGAGCAGGTCTGATGCATCAATAAGACTCAGAAACTGCGTTCTTAGATCGTTCAGTTCATCGACCAGGTCACGTGTCTTTTGCGAATGCGAACCTTCGACCAGCTTGTTCCCGTACTGCAATGCAATATCTGGTTCAGCTTTAGCCAGAATCATTTCAAGCAATTCAATCTGTGTTCTGAAAAAAGGCCAAGTCAGAAGCCTCGTAAACAATTCACGGTCGTCGAGTAAGGAAACGATGACCGGCGAGTAGCCAAACCAGGCAGGCAGCATGAGGCGGACCTGTGTCCATGCAAATACCCAGGGAATAGCTCGTAGCGAGAACACGTCTGACGCATGTTGGCGACGACTTGGTCGACTGCCGAGGGCTAGTTCCGCAAGTTCAGATTCGGGCGTGAGTGCTCTGAATGTGTCTGTAAAAAGCTGCGATCTGACTTCATTTCGGTAACAGTTAATGGACTCGACTGACAATCGATCAATGATTGAACGCATAGTTGAAGTCGGAGGTACTGGCGGCGAAAGCGTCGCTTCTGCGGTCGAGAATAAATACCGACTTAGGGTGTGCAATGCGATATTCGGATTGCCAAGTTTGAACCGAATCATTTCGCCCTGTTCCGTGACGCGGAGACGTCCGCGAATAGACCCAGCTGGTTGCGACATGATCGCCTCGTGTGCCGGACCGCCACCTCGTCCTACGGTGCCCCCACGCCCGTGAAACAGAGTCAGCGCCACGCCATGTCGCCGCGCCACCTGGCTAAGTTCCTCCTGTGCTCGATACTGCGCCCATGCTGCAGCAAACTGACCGACATCTTTGGCGGAATCGGAATACCCGATCATGACTTGCATACGGTCGCCTTGTTCCGCGATACTCGTACGAAACCAAGGATTGTTTAGTAACGTCTCAAGTAATGCTGCGGCGTTATCAAGGTCTTCCATCGTCTCGAGCAATGGCACGATCGGCATCTTCTGAAAGCCAACGAGTTCCTTCATCAGTAATGCCACGTGCAACACGTCACTCGGTAGTGCTGCCATCGAGATCACATAGTTAGCAAGTCCCTCACTCGGTGCTTGCGCAATTGTCTGAAAGGTCGCCAACACTTCCGCAACGGAGTCGCTAGGTTGCCAACTCCTCGGTATCAGTGGTCGATTGCTTGCCAATTCCTGTAGAAGAAAAGAGGTTTTCTCATCTTCGGTCCAGTTCTCATACGCAGTAGCGTTCTCACCGTAGTGCGCGAGTAATTCCGAGAATACTTCGGTATGCCTATCGGCGTCTTGTCGGATGTCGAGTAATACAAGACTGACCCCGAAGCAGTGAGCACGGCGGATCGTGTCGAGCAGAGGTCCGTTTGCAATCGTGTCAAGTTCGCAGGTCTGCAATGAACGATGGCACAAGAGCAACGGTTCGAGCAATTCGTCAGTCGATCCGATGATGTCCGCTCTAGTGTGTTGACTTCGTTCAGCCCACTCACGTGTAGCTTCAAGCTTTGTGCGTAGTTCACGCAACACTGCACGATACGGTTCGTGTACGGCGCCAACCCTTTTCCGAATTTCCTCACTACACGCGTTCATCGAAAGGGAATCAATCAATGTATTGACATCCCGTAGAAAGAGATCAGCTGCCATCCAGCGCGCTAACCGCAAGACGTCTCTTGTCGTTTCAGCCGTGACATTTGGGTTCCCATCGCGGTCGCCGCCCATCCACGAGGAGAACGTGAACAACCTAGCATCAAGAGCGAGTGGAGGCTGACCCGCGTTTATGAGCGCACTATCGATGCGACGCAGGATTTTTGGCACCGCATCCCACAAAGAGTTCTCAATTACTGCAAAACCCCATTTCGCTTCTTCCTCTGGGGTTGGTCTTTGCTGCCTTATCTCATCGGTGTGCCAGACCTCAGCAATGAGCCGACGCAACGTTGATTGATTGCCTGAAAGGTGGTACTCATCCAACGCACCTGAAATCGCTTCGTACTTACGGATTAATGTCCGGCGCAATATTTCCGTTGGATGTGCCGTAAGTACCAGTTCGATCCGCATCTCGTTCAGGATCGCACTTAACTCATTCCCGAATCGATCATGCAGTTCGTTCCAAGTCGCGTCGAAACTATGTTCAAAGTCCGTGGTGTTGTACCGCTGTTCTGCAACATTCGCGAGATTTAGGAATTGATTGAACGCTCGAGCTATATCGACTAGCTGACCTTCTTCAATGGTCGCCAATATGGAATTCAGTGGCTGCAATGAGTGCTCACCCGGATCTCGAGCTTGCTTAGCGGCTGCACGAATATCTTCGATTGTGTCAACGAATGACGCGCCACGTGCGTCGGCGATCACGTCACCGAGAATAGCACCAAGCATGCGCACGTCGCTACGCAGCTGGTCTGGGAGGGCGTCGTAAGTCCGACCGCCACTTTCAAGCAGTGTCATGTGTGGAAAAGCTTATGAGACAGACACGTAGAAGCCAGGTGAAATCTAAACGGATTATTCGTCGGTGTACCAATGGCTGAAGTGTCGCCTGAACGTTAATTCTGGTAATGCCGCAATATGTCAATCACTCGCACTGGATGTGCAGCGTCAAAAATGAGCCTTCTACTTCCACCCAACGCAACCACGTTCGGCGCAGAATTCAATCGGGACCACGTTTCACAAGCTTGATGCCGCTCACAAACCATTTCGCCGGAGCGTCCGAATCTCGACAGTCTATTTCAAATATTCACTTTCAGTGATTCGTGTGCTCGATCTCCTAACGGTCCGTGCTTCCTCTATAACCGTTCGTTTCGATCAAACGGCTGCTACAGGTTCGAGCTCTGGTCGATTGAGTCCGCGTCGATGAGCATTGTGGTAATGGTGTAACGCAGGTTCATTACGACCAAACAGCACGTGTGAGATCGCGCCACCGTTTGCACTCCGTTGCGTCGATTCAGCAACAAGATAGTCTTCACGTCGGATGATGGCGTTAAAGCCATTGAACTTTTCCTCATGGTTGACTTTGACGCCATGTTCTTCATGAGCTTCGACGAACCTCGGAGATAAATACCAACTGTGGTACGTGTTGGATTTGCTAGTTGAGTCATCAACCGGATGCATCCGCAGGACGTCGCATCCTGCGTAATCCACTAACAGGATTGCATTCGGGTAAATGAAATAAACCGTCAGCGTCAGTGAGAAAAACGGCCAATCCTCTTCATTCGGGATCTCTGCAACGATGCGCTCCCAATTCTGGTAGGCGAAAACCATTCGGTAGTTCATACCGTAGATGTCGTGAGTTTGCAAATTTCCTTTGATCGACGGTGCCAATGAGTTTCGGTGAAGCACATCGAAGTGATAGTTTTCACCGAATGTATCGATCACGAGTTTCCAGTTCGCTTCAGCGTCGATTTCTTGATCCGAAGAATGTGACATCTTGTCGAGTCCCCAAGCTTCCATCTCCTCACCGAGACCCCCTAGACAATCGTCAACGTCAACAGTGCCACCAGGACTAGGCTTGCACCACAGCATGCCATATTTCTCGGCCGCTGGAAGTTCAACGAGGGGAAACTCTTCCTTGCAAATAGAACCGAAGCTACTTTCACGGTTTACCGCGATAAGACGACCTTCAGTGTTGTATGTCCATGCATGGAACGGGCAGCTGAAGCGCTCCGCACGTCCTTTGCCGTCTGGGACAACTTGTGCGCCGCGGTGTCGACAGACGTTTGCGAACGCGCGAAATCGTCCGTTCGGATCACGCACGAACAAGACGGACGTATCGTTGATCGTCTCGACCTTGTAATTACCGTTCTTCGGAAGGTCAGAAGATAACCCAACAAACAGCGGCGTATCCTTGAAGAACACTTGCTGTTCCTGACGCAACAACTCCTCTGACGTAAAGTCGTCTACAGGACTTCGAATGATTCCATCCGCGAAATGGGTGGTACCGTTCGCGATACCCTCTTTCAAAATTCGAAGAACTCGCCGTTTTTCCGCCTTAAGCATGTGTAAGTAAGCCCCAAAAAAAGTGTGGAAAGTCTACGCATCCGCAAATGCTAATTCACTTAAGGCAAATTCGGACCAACCGATAACATTCGCATCCTCTACTCTTCTGTATCGGCAACATAGATCACATGGACCAATACCTTTTTGAGGGATTGAAAGTAATTGATGCCGCAACGGTCATCGCAGGTCCCGCTGCAGCCATGATGATGGCGGATTTCGGCGCAGACGTGATCAAAGTTGAAGAACCGCGTCGAGGTGATATGTTGCGATGGCTTCCAAAGATGCCAGATACCGATCCCGGCGCCGAAAACTACATGTGGCAGATGGATGGTCGCAACAAACGCAGTATCGGGTTGGACTTAAAGGATGAACGTGGACTAAAAGTATTGCATGAACTCATTGCGCAATGCGATGTGTTCATCACCAATATGCCGTATCCCAGTCGCGAGAACTTCAAACTAACTTACGACGATGTCAAACGGTCGAATCCGAATCTGATCTATGCCTCACTAACGGCGTATGGTGAACTCGGCGAAGAGAGAGACCGGAAGGGATTTGATCAATTAGCGTATTGGGCTCGAAGTGGTCTCATGGACCTTATGCGCGAACCAGGCACGCGTCCATCACAAGGTCTTCCTGGCATGGGAGATCATCCGACTGCAGTCTCAATCTACGCAGGAATCGTTACGGCGCTGTTAAAACGAGAGCGCACGGGTGAAGGTTCGTTCGTTCAAACCTCATTACTCGCCAATGGTCTCTGGTCGAATTCCGCAACAGCACAAGGCGTGATGGCCGGAGCAGACACCCGCCGCTACCGAGCGGACGCCGAGCGACCAGGATTCTCTTTTCGCGTATACCAAGCTAAGGATGGTCGTTGGTTGCAGTTCAATATGGTGCGAAATGAGGAACTGATGAATCTCGTGTTCACAGCCATGGAGGCAACCGACTTACTCGTCGATGAACGATTCAAAACTCCAGGCGCAATGTATCGACATCGAGACGAAGTCGGCGTGCGTATTCAAGAAATCATCGCATCAAAGTCATCGGACGAATGGCTTCAGATTTTTGAGGAATTCGACGTACCGATTAACCGAATTGCCATCGTTGAGGAGACGCCGACGGATGAACAGATTCTGCTGAATCGGATGGTGTCAACGCCCGTGACCTCTGATGTAGGTGTTCCGCTCGTGGTCAATCATCCCGTGCGGGTCAGCGGAGTCGAGCATGTGCCAATGAAGCTAGCACCTAGGCTGGGCGAACATTCACACGAAGTACTAAAAGAACTCGGTTACGACTCCAATTCGATTGACGATCTTCTGGCTAACGGCGTCGTTGTCGAACCGGAATCCGTTGAATCCACCTCGTCATAGCAACTGTTTCATCGAATATGACACTGTCAGCTACCGGCAAGGCTCTACGACAAACTAACTACGCCGTAGAACGTCAAACACCTAGTTTCTATCGGATCGACACACGGTCGAGAACTACCGGAACGTCCTAAATCCGAAGTTAAAGTTCGGATTTAAGACGTAAGAAGCGCGATTCTTGGAGTAAGCGTGTAGTACGGTTGTTGTTCGTTAATCGAACCACAAAATACTCTAACTCGCGGCGCGGCTTATTTGCCATCGCACGCTACTGAACGGTCACCACTCCAACGCGACAGCGACCTTTCTACGCTCCTGTCGTGATCACTCCTTTTATGTAGCCGTCAACTTGACCAGTCGTCGCTTCACTCATGAAGGATGGAAACTCATCAAGCGGCACTACGTGCGTCACCAAAGGTCGCAGATCGATGATGCCCTTTTGAATCAGTCGAATCGCGGGAGGAAACGGGTCACGAAGCTGAGCACCTGGCGAGGAGTTCACGAGCGAAATCGCTTTCCCATGCCAAGTTGACGGATTAAAAGTAGCTTCGGTCCCTTTAATCCACCCAAACAGATTGATAAGACCAGCACGTCTCACAATATCTGTTGCTAAGTCCAACCCCGACTGTGCGCCGCTTGTATCAACAACGACGTCAATGCCTCGACTCTGTAAGTCTCGCTTGACTTCATCGAAGCCATCCGATGTCACGTTGTGTGCTTCCGTAGCACCAAATTCCTGTGCAAGCTCTAGGCGTCGATCGTCAACATCGAGTGCGATGAGTTGATCTAATCCCATGCCCTGCAATCCTTGGACCATCATCAATCCCATGAAGCCGCAACCTACCATCGCAAGGCGTTCACCCACCTTGATCCGGCAGCAATCGATCCCTGTGACGACGCATGATGCCGGTTCGACTACCCAATGCTGGTCAGCTAGGTTTGAGTCCGGTATCTTGTAAAGGCTGCGCGCCGGAGCGTTTCGATATCGACCAAATCCGCCGCCCGCAACACGCTGACCGACTTCTACATCTGTCACTCCAGGTCCTAACTTTGTCACGTAGCCAACGCCTTCGTGTCCTGGCGGTGCTGTCGCACCCGCATTAGTTCCGACTCGAAACGTTTGTAAGTCCCATGAACATATCCCGCACGCTGTGTTTTCTATTTGAACCTGACCTGGTCCCGGCTCGTCGATCTCATGTTCAACGAACTCAGCACCGCCACCAGGTACGTAACGGATATTCTTGTATTTCATAATGCTGGATCCTAGGTTCTGTAGCGTTCAGCTGCACATGAGCGTCGTCAGAACCTCGTTCGCTCAGTGCCGCACAACCTCAATGAGTATAGCGAGCCCATCATTCCTTTTCCAGCATTACTGTGCTTGAATTCCCGTCATTCGAGTTCACGGAACAACAGTGAGCAACTCTCTTCGGCAGCAAGTGTTAGTTCTCTACTTAGCGAACTCAGCCTTAGACTCACCTGTCACGGCTTGGGCTCGATACGACGGAACGGGTACGATCCGACATCAGGCAGGGGGCGACGAGGAACCACCCTACAAGACGGGTTTAGCCGCACTGCAAGACGGATGGCGACTGTTCCAAGCATCGCCGCTCATTGATCACAAGTCCGGCGACGAATTTCGAACAGGCTACTTCAAGTATGAGTTCTTTTTTGAAAAGCTTGTTCCCTTGCCGGGTGAGGATCTCGATTAACTAAACGGAATCAGTATTTCGAGTTATGCGTTTGAAGGACCTACGAGGAATTAAATCGAACTGCGTAAACTCACCAACTGAAACGACGACTATCCCAAAGCGAATCCTTGACTGCCGAAACGCAAACTAGCATCAAACTCTCAACACGTGACATGGCGGTTTTCGCTAGTCGAGGATTTGTACGTCTTGATGCGGTGGTTCCCAAATCGTTAAACGAGCAATTTCTCGACGAATTGGAACGTACCTTCGGCGTAAAGGACTCTGCTAACGGATCTACCATGCCTGCTGTCGCTGCAGGTACCGACATCGATCAAGCATTCAGCCCAGACCAAATCCTCGGTCAAATCATGCGATTACCTCGTCTGAAAGGCGCTATCGAGAGTTTGGTAGGTCCCAACAGTTTGCTAGATCACCACTTCGTCCATGTATTACCACCGGCAAGCAAAATCGAAGCCACCGGTCGCTCCGCCAACGCCCAGCACCTACATCAGGACTCAACAATTGATGTCCGCAAGGCGTTTGACATTCAGCTGTTCTACTATCCTCAAGAAATCACCGAAGACATGGGCGGTACGCGTTATCTACCGGGTTCACATCTTCGGATCGTAAATGAAGCAGCGATCTCACGATATCAGAACGTTCGCGGTCAGCAGCATGTCGTGTGTCCTGCGGGAACAGTGTTCCTCATGCACCATGGGATTTGGCACGGGGGGAGTATCAATCGGAGCGAGCGTACACGCTATCTATACAAGCTGCGTCTCAATCCAACCGTATCTCAGGTTCGCCTATGGGATACTACAGATCTGAATGACGAAGACGTAGCTCAACGCCCAATCTTCTTCGTCCGTGAAGCTCAGGATCCGGCAAACATTCAGAGCATCCTAACCAAAGGAGAACCGTGGTTTGAGATGGATACTGGACGGATCGAATATATCAACCGAATACGCTTCTTTCGACGCTTACTTGGTGATAGAACGTTCGACGCGAACTACTGGATTTCCCGATTGGAATGCGAGCCTACGAACGACGAATAGGGTTCTCGCTTTTTACCTCAAACCGACTAATTCAAGAAAGTTAAGGGGCTAGAATCCCGTAAATATTCGCAGTCCCCGATTTTCTCATGCCTGATCGTATCCCAATCCTCGTCGATTCCGATGCAAATAACGAACTCGATGACCAACATGCAATCGCCTATGCGGTGTTCAATAGCGATGTTTTTGATCTCGTAGGCGTAACTGTTAATAACACCCCACTCGGCGACTGTATAGAAGGGCAATATAACGAAGCGAAACGCGTACTCCAACTGTGCGATGCCTTTGACTCGATTCCGCTCTTCCGGGGCGCCGATCAAAACTACGAGGACATTCGTCCGTTCATCAAGGACGATTCGTTCGATGGTATAGACGCGGTTGACTTCATCATTGCAGAAGCTCGGCGTGAACGCAGCCAACCTTTGACAGTCATCCCTATCGGCAAACTAACCAATATTGCGCTCGCGCTTGATCGTGCACCTGATATCAAAAGCAAGATGCGAGTGGTCTGGTTAGGTAGCAATTACCCTGAGGAAGGCGAGTACAACTTATTAGCGGACATCCCTGCCGTCAAGAGCGTTCTAGACTCGTCTGTTGCGTTTGAGATGGTCACCGTACGCTACGCGCAGACTACCGGTTCTACAGCAGTCGCTGTCGAGACGAAAGTTGTAAAGCAAACGATGCCTGGTTTGGGACCTCAGGTGGACCCTGTTATTGGGCGTCATGGCGGCGAGTTCACGTGCTTCGGCGACTATTCAATTTCATTATTCGAAAACATGAACTTCCCGACGCGACCTCTCTTCGATGTAGTCGCCGTTGCGGTCGTCAAGAACCCTGCTTGGGGGGAGCGAAGTGAGATGCCCGCGCCGATCCTCGATGGCAAAACGTGGGTCGATTGGTCGGACAACCCTCATCGCATAGTAATCTGGGAAAACTTCGACAAGGACGCGATACTGGATGACTTTTTCCAGTCGATGCGAAACTACCGCTTGCCTTCCTGATTCGCGAGTTTACGCCCATACATCGCATATAGTGCAAGGCCGACGCAACTCCACATGCCAATGATCACCCACTCCTCGGTTGCTAGCTGCGAATCAAAAGGCGGGAAGAACAACGCGAACAAACTTATTCCTAACGCGATGGCGATTACACCAACCGTCTTACCGTATCGAAGTCGATAAGGTCTTACGAGCTCCGGCTCCTTCGCCCGCAACACGAGAAACGCGATCGGTACGAAGATGTAAGCAAGTACGGTCCCAAAACTCCCTGCGTTAATGAACCAAATCAGGATCGTCCGCCCGAACAACGGTGTGATACAAGAAAGAACCCCAATAATCACGATTGCGAGCCAGGGTGTATGAAAGCGAGGATGTAACTCACCGAGTTTTTTCGGCAGAAAGCCAGACTTTGCCAACGCAAACATCAACCGACTTCCGCCAATGATGAACGCATTCCAGCTAGTGAGGATCCCACCAATCCCACCAACCACCAATATCGCGCCTGCAGACGGATGATTCCATAGCGCTGCCGCCGCGTCACCACTCGACATGGTTGTCGCAGCTAATTCAGGTCTCGGCATGGAGGTTGCCGCCGCAAACGAAATCGCTCCGTACCAGAGGATCGCAAGCATGACTGAGAATATCAACAGCCAGCCAAGGCGTTTCAGGGGCACAGCAAGTTCCTCTGCCGCCTGCGGAATGACATCGAAACCTACGAGCAATACTGGCACCATGATGAGGACCACCAACATCCCCGAAACGCCTTCACCAAACAACGGCTCTAAATTCGCTGCTTCGCCGTGTATTGCGCCGCCTGTAAACAGTACGACGCCTGATAACAGAATCACCATCGTGACGATCGTTTGAATAACAGCCGCCATTTTGATACCAAGCACATTGATGACGGTCATGACGATCGCGACGCCGACGCCAATAAGCACAAATCCAACATCAACCGTGAAGTCCTGTAATGTCCACATTTCTCCAAATCGCACCTCAGGAATGAGGTAAGCAACGGCTGTCGGCAGTGCGACGGCTTCAAACAAGCACACGGTCGTATACGCCATCAGTAAAGCCCATGTGCACACGAACGACGGAGTTGCCCCTAGCGCGCGGTGTGTATACACGTGCTCGCCACCTGCGCGCGGCATGGCTGTTACCAGCTCAGCGTACGTCAGAGCGATACAGAGCACCGTGACACCACCAATCAAGAACGCTAGTAATACGCCGAAGCTTCCGGCGTGATCCACCCAGTAGCCCGTCATCAAGATCCAGCTCCAGCCGATCATGGCGCCGAACGACAATGTCAGTACTTCACGTGCCCGTAAAACCCGTTCGAAACCTGAGGATGCTTCAGTCACTATCGTTCCTACCTATGCCTTCATACAAACACGTTGAAATTCACGGAAGTCTTTAGTCTTGCGTGTCATCACTAGAGCAACCACTGAATTTAACGTCCGAACGAAATGGATCCCATAAGCCAAGGCAGTCTCGGCGCAGTTCTCCCTCAAAGTATGCTGAGCCACAAGAACCTTGGGCGTTTAACTCTATGTGGTGCATTGGCTGGCATGGCGCCGGATCTAGACGTTTTCATCTCGAGCGACGTAGATCCGTTGATGTTCTTGGTCTTTCATCGGCAGTTCACGCATGCGCTAGTTTTTATTCCAATCGGCGCATTGATCGTAGCCGGTTGCCTGTTTCCGTTCCTGCGCAAATCGCTCGAATTCAAGCATGTCTATATAGCCTGCCTCCTCGGTTACGCGACTCATGGGTTTCTTGATTCGTGCACTTCTTACGGTACACAGTTGTTTTGGCCGTTCAGCGACTATCGCGTCGCCTGGAACACGGTATCCGTTCTAGATCCCGCATTCACCATACCTCTTCTACTTGCAGTCGTCGCCGGACTGATTTGGCGGAGACGTTGGTTACCTTGGATCGGGATCACTTGGGTGATTGCGTATCTGCTGGTCGGCGTCTTCCAAAGTCAACGAGCGTTCGACGTTGGAGAACAGTTAGCGATTTCCAGAGGGCACGATCCAGAGAGGCTGACCATCAAGCCGGGATTTGCTAACCAACTTTTGTGGCGGTCAATTTACGAACATAACGACGTGTTCTACGTCGACGCCATTCGAGTTGGATTGACGACGGATCCAATGATTTGCGGTACAACATCGTCGGTGGCTGTCCTAAACGTAGCGGAGCATTTGCCATGGCTCGAGGACGGACAGCAGCTAGTCGACATAGATCGCTTTAGTTGGTTTTCGCAGGATTACGTCGCGATGGATCCGACGTCACCGAACCGGATTATCGACGTGCGCTATTCAACGGTGCCAAATCAATTAAATCCGTTATGGGGAATCGAGCTAGATCCGAAGGCGGGTTTGAGTCAGCATGTCAGATTCTTCGAGCAGGAGAGCTTTGACGAAAGCCAGATTGAGAGTTTTGTTTCTTTTCTCCTCGGCGAAGATTGCGAAGTCATTGAACCAGCAACATAACGAATTCAGTCCTCGCATCCGACTAACATAAACCAAATAACACTGTGTGCACTTTGCGTTTCAATCTGTCGCGAGTCACGCATCCGCGCAAATCGGAGTAGACATGAAAAAGAACATCATTGTGCTTGTCACTGATACGTTCAGGTACGACAACTTATTCGAAAACGCCGAACGCCCCGTGAGGACTCCTTGTCTCGATCATTTTTGCGAAACAAGCGCGACCAACATCACAAATTTCTACACAGCGAGTTTCCCAACGATTCCAAACCGTACGGACCTGGCTACGGGTATCTTCGGATGGCCGCATTACGGCTGGCAACCGATTGACCAAAGCGGTCCGAACCACATTGGAAAGACGCTTCATCGTCAAGGCTACAAGACGCAATTGATCTGCGACTGCCCTCACCTGTTCAACAGTCGCTTTCAATTCGGGTTTGACGCCGCATACCAGCATCGCGGACAGGAAGGCGACAAACACTTGCTTCATCTGAACCATCCGATTCGCAATGAAATGCCGTTCGACAAGACCCGTCGGATGCCAATCTGGAACGACAGCAGCTTGGCGGACGCGCATCGTTGGATCAATAGATATTTCGAAGTCGAAGAAGAGACCTTTATGTACAAGACGGCCGCAACCACGGCGCGCTGGCTTGAGGAAAACTACGAGTGGGAACCGTTTTTTCTATGGGTGGACTTCTTTGACCCACATGAGCCTTGGGATCCACCCGAGTACATGGTGAAGAACTACGATCCCGATTACGACGGCGCGCCGATGATCCATTGCAACTATGGTCCGGCGACAGACTACTCACCGGCAGAACTCCACAATCTTTGGGCACATTACGCAGCCGAGTCGGAGCTAGTCGATAAGCAACTAGGCGTTGTCTTGCAGAAGATTCAAGAATTGCAGCTGCTCGAGAATTCGATCGTGATCATTACGAGCGATCACGGTACAAGCATTGGTGAGCACAACCGCACGGGCAAGAGCAACATCTCTGACAATGACGATCGTTATTGGCCCATCTATCCAGAAGTTGGTCACGTTCCGTTCATCATCGCTGGAGCGGGAGTACCGGCGGGTAAAACTACCGATTTTCTGGCTCAACCGCCAGACATCCTCCCTACGCTAAGCGAGTTGGCAGGCTTCGATCTCGATGTGCGGCAACCGGTCAACGGCGAGAGCTTTGCTGGTGCACTTCAAAACGGGAAATCCCATCGTGACCTCGTCGTTAGCGCTGGTTACGTGAGTCCACGATCAGACGGAAACTGTCCACCTAACGCGGTCACTCCATTCGTAGTCGACGGAAAATGGGGCTACACAGCGGTAGGCGCAAATGGAAAACCCGAGCTATATGACTACGCCAACGATCCGAATGCGGCGATCGATGTAGTCAACGATCACGCATCAGTCGCGAATGAAATGCAAGAGAAATTCGAATCATTCATGCGATCAATCGGCGCCAATGACGCGTTAATCAAGTGTTGGTCCCCATAGCGTAGAAGATAGTTACCAGAAAGGAGCGAGTCATGCGATTTGGCGCACAAGTGACGTGTTATAGGAACACATGGGACTCAATTCGTAGCGTCGTAGAGCTACTTGACGCAGGTGAGCAATGGGAGAGTGTTTGGTTCGCAGACCACTATCTTCCACCACCTGGACGAAAAGAGGAAGAACACTTAACCGCGCACGAGGGATTCACGGTAGCAGCCGCAGTCGCTGGATTCTCGAAAGACCTGAGAATCGGTCATTTAGTCCTTGGCAACACATACCGTAATCCAGGTTTGGTCGCCAAGATGGCGACAACGGTAGATCAGATTTCGCACGGTCGTTTTGTGTTAGGCATCGGCGCCGCCTGGTTTAAACGAGAACACGAAGCGTACGGTTGGACCTTTCCAAGTATGAAAGAGCGTCAAGATCGTTTCGAAGAAGCTTGCCAGTTAATCCGCTCTCTGTTTCATGGTGAAGGTGGTTCGACGTACAGTGGCAACTACTATCGATTAGACGATGCGCCAATGTCACCCGGTTGTTTTAACCCGAACGGCATTCCGATTCTGGTCGGTGGCACCGGTGAAAAACGAACACTTCGGACACTCGCTAAATACGGTGACGTAATGAACTTGGACGGCTGGGCTGGCGCACCGATGACTGCCGAGACGTTCCGCCACAAAGTAAGTGTCCTGAACGCGCACTGCGAACACGTTGGTCGTGACCCAAGCGAGATCAATCACACAGTATTGATGCCGACCATGGTTTCCGACGATGCGGAGCAAGTAGCCGCGTTCGTGAACGGCCGCAGGTTAGGCCAAGGATCTGCTGCTGGACCTAAGAACTACGTCATTGACCGCATTGGCGAGATCGTCGATGCTGGCGCGGACGGCATCATGATTGGTGGCATTCCGACAGTCGACCTTGAGCAATACCAACTCGTCGCTGAAGAGGTCTTGAGTCACTTTTAAGTTCACGCCCTTATGCGCGATTTGTAGAAAACCAATACAACGTTTGACTTGATTTCGCAAGGCGTCTCATCTTCGATTCGCTTCAATTCCCGATGACCTCGATGTCATATCGTGCGTTAGTGGACGTTGGCGAGATTCGCTCGATTGAAAAAGTGGAGGAGTGATAACCCGGTTATCACTGAAAATGCGTCTCGCGCACGAGCAACAACAGGCATACTAAGTTCTTCGTCGGAGTCCAATGTTGTGAGGAGCTGATCGATCTATCCCTGAATTCGGATGGATGTAGTTCGAGTTTCCAAGTAATCGAAAATGTCCTCGGCGAGAGCCCTATGAGTCGGTAGCTTGACTCGCTTGAGAACGGCGCCACTGCACGTAACCCCAAATCGCCATACCAATGTACGCAAGGTAGAGCGCCATGAGTCCCCATAACCCAGTCAGTGCGTAAAGCGTTACCGTTCCAACGTTAACTACAAACCAGATAAACCAGTTCTCGATGAATTTACGAGCGGTAAACCACATCGCGACGAGACTTAACACTAATATGGAATTGTCAAGATAGATGTACTCCGCTTCTTCAAGATAGTTAGGCACAATCAAAGCGAAGAAATACGGCGAGAGATAGATCGCCACAGCACTTAAAGCGATCACTGCAAGCCAAACGAACTTAGGCGTATTAGTGATGGGTAGTTCCGTTTTGTGTTCGGTACCGAATAGCCAGTAGTACCAGCCGTAGAGATTGAGTGGAAGAAATCCAATCAGAGTTAACGTGAAATACCCATAGAGATTGTTGTACCACATCACCGGCGCACTTAAGGCGCAGAACAACACGCCGAGAGGCCACGCCCAAACTTTCTCATATATCAGACACAGAACGACCAGAACGCCAACTACAGAAGCGGCGTATTCCATGACCGTCAACAGAATCGCAATCGAATCCACGTCGATATCTCGTCCTACGCAATAAACTTGCGGCTCCAAACCGGGGCGATTCTACGAAGGAATGGCAATCCCTAACACCACTAGCAGATGGGTTAAACCTCTGAACGTCGAGCCAGGTCACTGGAAAAGGCAACTAGCTGGTAAACACCTCAAACTCGCCGAACGGGGACAGATCGATAAGGTACGAGAGCTTCTTGAGGAACATCCTGAATTCCTGAATAAGCGCGGGAGTCACGGTCGGACCCTACTTTGGTCATCGGTACGCCACGGTCGATTGGAGCTTGTTCGATGGCTCATCGACCGAGGGG
Organism: Candidatus Azotimanducaceae bacterium; assembly: GCA_965220235.1. Lineage (GTDB taxonomy): Bacteria > Pseudomonadota > Gammaproteobacteria > Pseudomonadales > Azotimanducaceae > Bin55. Next base: position 3,074,657 of record OZ244815.1, read on the forward strand.
CTGACGTGAACCTGACAGGATGCGTTAACAGCGAGAGTTTCGTCCAACTTTCGCCTTTATCCGCATCTAAGTTCTATCGGCGAGATCAGATCTTTGGGTTGCTGGAAGCAAACGGCGCGGTGGATGACATCTTTCGTTGTACGTTTCGTGGCAACGCCGATGTCGTTCTGGATCAGATCCAAAACGAGCCTGAATTACTCCATGCGGAGGATCCACACGACGAGATTTTCTACTCCCCTTTGCTGAGCTTCGCCATCGTCGGAGGAGCATTGGAATTGGCAGGCTCTTTAATTGATCGTGGATTCGACGTTTTTAAATACAGCTATCAATTGATATTTATCGCGAGTCATTTTGGTCAAAGTGCGATGCTTGACCTGCTTTTCTCGAACGGTGCATCAACCGAAACAGCAGACGCAGGACTCTGGATGGCCACAAACGACATATCGATCCTTCGTCGGCTCATTAAAGAAGGTTTATCCGCTAATCAACGACCGAACGGTGACCTGACGCCGTTGCTTTATGTATGTCGTGCGGACAAGGGCACGCGAACGGACAAACTGCAATTACTCCTAGAACTAGGAGCTGATGTGGCGGTTACTTCCGAAAACGGTCGCACCGCGCTTCATTACGCAGCGGTATCCGGCAACTACCAGGCATGTGAATTGCTTCTGGCTGCGGGAGTCGACCCTCATCTAAGTAGTACCAAAGTACCGCCCGCGGCTGATTTGGCTGAACAGAAGGGTTATGGTGAAATCGCCACCCTAGTACGGACCCATGGATAACTGTGCGTTCATCGGTTGCATTTGCTCTACTTGTATCCCTTTGTCTGATTGGTGGCAATATGACTGAAGCTCAAGTCCCGTCGAAGCTCGAAACGGTCGATGAGGCAGACTTCGGTGAGCTCGCGGAATTAATGCGATTCTTACGCAGCGAGAAGAGGGAATCTCTGTTCGTGCCTGTTGCGAAGTTGCAGCTGTCCTACCTAGAAGACGCAGCATCTCGTGTCGAAATAACAGACGCTGATCGAGCTGTAGAAATAAGACGATTCGCACGAGGAGTTGCTTTCAATATCGCTTCGTTCACGTGGCCTGGTTGGGGAGATTCACCAGAGCCTATAAGTCAGGCGCGCCAAGAACTCGGGTTACGAGCTGCGGAGCGTGCCGTCGAATTGGCTGAACAGATCGACGAGATGACGCCGAATGCGCTTTGGATATTAGGTGCGCACCAACTCAACGCCGGTCGATACGATGAAGCGATGTCGTCATTTGAACGTGCGAAGGGACTTGCTCGAAACGATTTTTATCGCTTGATGCACGACACATGGCAGCAGCTAACTACGGTATTGGCTTCAGGCAACAATGTTGACCTCAAGGAACTTGATGTAGCGATTGACAAGCTGCGTAATTCGGATTCCGAAGACGCAGGATTTTTCGCCGATCAGTTAAGTACGGCTCGACGTGTTTATATCGAGGGTGCAGCGCGCTAACGCACCTACGCGCATTCCTCAGTTTTCGTATGTGACCACAAATTACAAGGATTGATGGAACAGCTTCTATTCGCACGATGTCGGTTTGTCTTATTCCTCACGTCAGCTCTCTTGTCGGTGTCGACGCCCGCAGACGAGACTGAAACTAACGACGCCGACAACCCACGGCTTGAAGAGCTTGTCGTCGTCGGAACACTCATAAAACGATCTGATGTCTATGATGGGCGGGCGCCAGTTCAAGTAATTGACTCTGAGCAGCTCCAATCGGTTGGGGCTTCTCAGCCTGTCGACATGCTTGCGAGTCTGACCGCCAATACTGGTTCCTATCTCGCGACGCAGCAAAACTATCTGCAAGGTGTCTCGCAGTTTAGCCTTAGAGGCGTGGGTTTGTCTTCGACCTTAACCCTTATCAATGGTCGCCGCGCCGGAATCGCGCCTGTTTCGAACGACGTCGGACAGAGTTTTTTCGACATCAACACTTTACCAGTGTTAATGATCGACCGAGTCGAGATTCTCCGTGACGGCGCGTCCGCAACGTACGGTTCACAAGCCGTCGCGGGAGTCGCCAACATCGTTACTCGAAAAAATCCGGACGGTTTTGAAGTCGCGGGAGGGTATCGACACGCGAGAAATAACGCCGTTGATTTGAGCTTTGCGGGAGGTCTTGATTTCGAGCGAGGATTCGTCAGTTTGTACGGAACATTGCTCGAACAAGACGAGAACTTCCGGACTGAATTCGACTGGCTGATCCCCCGAGCCATTGACCCAAATCTAGATGGCGATATCGTCGAAGGATCATTTGACTCAGGTCGAGGTTCACCTGGTAGTTTCCGACGCGCAGTCGCTAACCCAGATGGAACATACGAACCGTTTCAAACGAACGGCATTGATGCACCACGCGTTCCAGACCCAGATTGTCGTCGTGGTGGCGGCTACCCAAGTGGCTCGCTGTGTAGGATGGATTTTTCAGACCAACGAACGATGATCGCAGCAGAGCGGCGCGCGCAGTTCTTCACGGATGCAGAGTTGGACTTAACCGAACGATTGGCATTCGCATCAGAAATCGGATATTCAATCAACGAAGTAAAGGATCGTGTCGGGAACATGCTGCTTTTCAGCGGCAACGTCGAACGCACCAACGAGTTCTTCGTACCCAGCAATCACCCTTTCAATTTCTGGACTGATCCAAATAACGATGGAACACTTGAGTACATCCCTCCCGACGAATGGGTACCGGAAGAACATGAAGCCGTACCACTCGGTTACTTTGGACGTCCACTGGGCGCGGAGGCTTTCGGCCCTAATTCCGGGGACGAACTACGCCTTTTCGACAACCTACGGATCACGGTTGGATTGCAGAACGAGTTTCTCAACGGTTGGTCAGGTCAAGCGTACCTGACCCACGCGCGTTCTGATCTATCGGTCAGTTCCGATCGTCACTGGGAGGCAACGGCTTTCGCTGACGCGATCATCAATGGCGAATGGAACCCATTTGGCACCCGTTTAGTTGCACCGGAGTTGGTTACACCGAAGACGATCGATGAAGACGGGTTGTTGTCGGCAAATGCAGGTAAGCGCGCTGCGAACGAACCAGAGTCAATACTTCTATTTGAACGAGTTCGCATGGAGCACGCTGAGAGCACCCAAAAAGTAGCAGAGATTGTGGTGTCAGGTGATTTGTTTCAGGAACTCGCACAACCGATTAAGTTAGCAGCAGGTGCTCAAATACGCGATCTGCATTACTCGTACCAACCCGATCCTTTAAACGAAGCAGGAACGGGACCACGCGAACTACAAGAGTTTCCACGCGATTCGGAACAGAGCGTTTGGGCAGTCTTCGCGGAAAGTTTGGTAGATCTGGGTTCGCGCGCGGAACTTCAGCTAGCGGCTCGTCATGAAAGTTACGACCAGGCCGGCAGCACAACGGATCCGAAGCTTGCTGGCCAGTTTTTCGTCAATGACGCACTTTCGCTGCGGTTCTCGTGGGGAACCTCGTTTCAAGCGCCCAGCGTGTTTCAGGTTGCAGGTAATTTAAGCAGTCGAACGCTAACCGACCCTTTTCGCTTCGATGGTCAGGGCGTCGGACAGTGTACGATCAACGCAGCCGGTGAGATCGTAAATCGGGGCGACAATTTCGCTTTGGCCACCGTGCTACATGGCGCCAACCTAAGACCACAAACCGCCCGATCGATAAATGTGGGATCCTTATTACGCCCTACGAAAAACATCGGGATCAGTTTAGATTACTGGTCTCTTGACTATCGAAATGTCATAGCACAAGGTCGAAGTTTTCAAGCTATCGTTGACGATGATTGCCGCGATGATGGGCAACCGAATGATCCGCGTGTTCAACGTGACTCGTCAGGGCAGCTTAGCATCGTATCCACGACATACCAGAATATCGGCGCCGTACGAACCAATGGCGTCGACGCAAACACCTACTACGAATTCGGGGCAAAGAGCGGTGACTATCGGCTAAGCGTCGATGCCACGATATTGACGCAATTTGACGTAAATTCCGCTGGTGAGGGATTCCTGGACCAACTCGGCAGTCGAAATGACACCAATGGGTTCGCACCAACTCCTGCGATTCGCGCAAATGTCGGTCTTGCTTGGCACAGGCACCCTCAGTCGGCGAATGCAACCATACGGTTCATTGATTCCTATAAGAACGACGAAGTCGCCTCGCTCCCAAAAATAGCCGCATGGGTCACGTTGGACGTGAACTATCAACACATGTTCGAAAACGTGATGAACGGCGATGTAACGTTCTCCGTTGGCGCAAGAAATCTTCTAGACAGAGACCCACCGCCGTTGCCTACTGGCCAAGCGGGGATACACCGTTACAACCTCCGACCTGGTTATGACGGCTTTGTACATGACATCAAAGGTCGTACGGTCTACCTTCGTTTTCACTACCGTCACGAGGATTAGAACCCTTCAGTCACTACTGTCGAATGGGTCTAAAGTTCCCACACAATCTTCCGGATGAGCGGTCCGTCGCACGTACACGACAACCGTAAAATAGTTTTCGAATACCTATAAGCGTTAACCCGTAGGAGGGTTATATAATGGCTCACGATCTCGTTATTCGCAACGGCACGATTGTTGACGGAACCGGCTCGGAACCGTTTGTTGGCGACATTGCTATCGACGATAAAGTCATTTCCGCGATCGGCGATGTCGATGAACGCGGTATCGAAGAGATTTCCGCAGAAGGACGAACTGTTACCCCAGGATTCGTTGATCTGCACACCCACTTAGATGCCCAAATAGGATGGGATCGTAAACTCACGTCGGTATCTTGGCACGGAGTTACTACCGCCCTACTAGGTAACTGTGGTGTGACCTTTGCACCTTGTAAGAAAGAAGACCAAGAGTTCCTCGCCGGCATGATGGAAACGGTTGAAGATATCCCGAAACACGCGATCTTGACCGGTCTCCCCTGGGACTGGGAGAGTTACGGCGGTTATCTCGACAGTATCGAGAGATTAGGACCGATGATCAACATCACCGGATTAGTTGGTCACAGCGCAACTCGTACATTTGTCATGGGTGAACGCGCGATTGAAGAGCAGGCGACGCCAGAAGAAATCGAGCAGATAGCGGCACTTGCAGGACAGTCCGTGAAAGAAGGCGCTATCGGGTTCTCCGTGAATCGACATCCGGGTCACACGTTACCTGACCGGCGCCCAATCCCTGGTACGTTTGCGAGTCGCGAAGAATTGCTGGCCATCGCTAAAGCAGTCGGCGAGAACGGTGGAATGATGCAAGTAGTACCGCATTTTGGCGACCTCGAAAATGAACTCGACCTGATGGAAGCAGAGGCGAGTACTGGTCCTGTGCTCTTTAGTGCGATTGCAGAACATGGCGCGGCTTTCGACGAGCGAGTCACCTCGATGCGCAAGAGAGGTTTAGATGTAACTGCAGTTACGGTCCCTCGTAGCGGTGGCGGCATCGTTGGATTAGCTCACAACCTTTATTTCCGGACGCCTGCATGGAACAAACTTCGTAAGATCGAAAACGTCGAAGGCAGACTTGAAGCGATTAAAGACGCAGAGTTTCGAAAGGAACTGGTTGACGATATCAAGAACCATCCCCAGCATGATGAAATGATGCGACCGCTCAAGCGTATTTATTACATGGGCGACGAATTGCGACCCAAGTACACACAGTCTCGATATGAGAGTCTGTACGACCTCGCTGAAGAGGCAGGCGAACACCCGGTCGAGACGTATCTTCGTATCTCGCTCGAAACCGATGGCAAAGCACAGTTCCATGTTCGTCAGTTCAACGTGAATTTAGAAAAACTCGAAGCCATGATCACCACCGAGTGGGCGATGCCTGGACTCGGTGATGCAGGTGCTCATGTAAGCGGAATGATCGACTCCGGTTGGTCTACCTTCGTTTTATCTCACTGGCATCGAGATAAAGGTGTTTATTCAGTGCAAGAGGCGGTACGCCGTATTAGCGGCGAACCAGCACGCGTACTTGGTTTGCGTGATCGAGGTACGTTGAGCGTAGGTAAACGAGCAGATGTTAATGTCATCAACATGGCGAAACTCGAAGAACGGCAACCTGAAATGGTGCATGATTTCCCAGGTAATGCGCCACGTTTCATTCAGCGTGCTGAAGGCTACGACGCAACCATTTGCAACGGTCAAGTCATCCTCCGCGATGACGAGCACACAGGCAAACATTCAGGCGATGTTATTCGAAGTCAATCGCGATAGATCAGAGATCTGAAGGAATCGAAGAGCGACGCACCTAAACTTCTAGTGTGTCGCTCTATCGATTATGTTCCGTGCTTAAGCAAGTATCGCGACGGACGACTAAATAACACGCCGATATCTGTTTTCTAAAGATTCTTACATACGCGTTAGTAAACAAACGCGATAACCTTGGTTCCTCGCGCGAATAACCATGCGAATCGTTAGTTACAAGCTAGTAGTTGACTCAGGATTTGCGCCAAATCCCTTTGGTTCCACGCTGACCCTTGCGACTTGTAAGCCAGACATTCGAAAAAATCGTAAGGTAGGAGATTGGATCGCCGGATTTACCTCGAAGGGGCTTTCCGGTGACGTTGTTGGTTCAGAACGGTTGATCTATCTGATGCGAGTAGGTGAAAAGTTGCGTCTTCGCGACTATTTCAACGACTCAAGATTTCAAGAGAAGATTCCTGTTCTAGGCACGAACGATCGGATAGCCGCGGTTGGCGACAACATTTATTCGCCGTTGATATCCAATGCGGAATTCCCAGACGATTTTCGACAGCTGACTAACCAGAATCACTTCGATTGCGACATCCAGAGAGACGTTAATGGAAAGTATGTGCTGATCGCTGACGAGTTCTATTACTTTGGCCGAAGTGCATTGCAGCTACCGGACGAAATTCGACCAAGTGTTCCTTTGGGGCAGACACGATTCGGTCAACTGACTCAGTCTCCACGCGCGGAGCGCTTGGTGGATTACATTCGAAAAGGCTTCAGTATGGGTCGCATTGGAAACCCTCACCATTGGTATGAAGAATCCGACGAAATATGTCCAGAAACTATCAGGTGCAAAAGCGGGCAATTCGTCACTCGGTTACCTAAGGTTCCATGTGCTGCCTCTTCCTGTAGTGCACCTAAACCAATAGCCATAGACCCACAAATCCGTCACAAGAGAAGCCGAGGTCCAGCAAACCACTGTTGACGTAAACGCCAACTTATAGTCGATGTCGTTTACGTCAGTCGTTCAGAGCTGTGTGGGATGGTCCTCCAGCAATGCTGTCCTACCTTGAGTTCCTTCACTAATATCTCCAATTGACGGTTCGTCGTCGTGAGACCTAGCTGCGATATCAGAAAGGCAGGATTCTCCATCCCTGCCGGACCGCTGTCCCGCGCCTGTTTGCAACAGCGTCAAGTGTAAAGATCCACTAGCTCTTTCTAGATAGATCTAACTACTCGCTGACAAGAATAGAACCGTACGCGAATTCCTATGCTACCGACTCTCGCACCGTGTTGCGGAGCTAACGGGGCAAGGCACCTTCGTTACCGACTACCGACTTGCTGTCGAATTCAATGTACGGCTCTCGTTCAAAAAGAACATGAGCCATGCAACGAACTTCATCATAAACGTATAAAACTATAGTTAATATATGTCTATAATCGATTTAAATAAATACTCTCCAGACTATCATGCCGCGGCTCCTCTCCGCGCCTTTCTTCAGCGCTAATCCCGTCTTCCGGCGCGACGAGTATGCCGAAGCCGTTGGTCGCCATCCCCAAGACCGGGTCGTCACGGCGATGCTTACCCAGCACCTCAAGGCCGGAAATATCAAGCGTATCGCCCGAAGTGTCTTCGCGTCGGTGCCCAAGCACGCCGACGCTGCGACATGGTCGGTCGACCGTTTCCTGGCCGCCTCACGTCTGCGCCATGGCGGCACGATCGCCTATCACTCGGCGCTTGAACTACATGGCTACGCCTACACCGAGGGACATGACTTACAGGTCATCGCGCAGGGGGAACCCGGCTTGTTTGAAGTGTCCGGTTTCACCTGCCAGTTCATCAGCCCGCCCAGCGGTTTTAGCTCTCCGGAAGGCGTCATGGTAGTCGACCGACTGGGGCAGGAGGTAAGGGTGACGACGATAGAGCGTACGATCGCCGATCTGTTCGACCGTTACGACTTGGCCGGCGGAGCGGAGGAACTATTCAATTCTCTGGACTTAGTTGTACGGATCGACGCCTTAGTGCTAGTCCGCTACGTGCACGCGCGCGGCAAGGCTACCGCCGCCGGCGCGTTGGGCTTCTGGCTGGAACGCGAACAGAAGCGGCTAAATGTGCCAGATGCTGCGCTTGAGACACTTCGCGCGCTGATGCCGCGTCAGCCCCGATATGCTCTTGGCGCCAGAGCGGGTGAAGGCAAGACAGCTAAGGACTGGAACGTTATTCTCCCCGACGACGTCCTCGAACGTCGCTTCGAGGGCTTTTAAATGGCTGCTCCGTCTACCCAGACCCTTCAGCATCTAGCCGACGAGACCGGTCACCAAGCTGGTACGCTGGAAAAGGTGCTGCGACTTCTGGATCTTTTGCAAGAGATCACCCGAGATCGGGTCCTGGCGAATCGTCTCGCGCTCAAGGGAGGGACAGCACTCAACCTCTTTCACCTCGGTATCGACCGGCTCTCGGTAGATATCGACCTCAACTATGTCGGTGCGCTCGACCGGGCCACAATGGAAGCCGAACGTCCCACCGTCGACGCCGCGCTCGACCGTCTCCTCACGTCGCACGGATACGGGATTCGCCACAAGCCTGACGAGCATGCCGGCGGCAAGTGGCTAGTTCGTTACGCCTCGTCGCTCGGGGGCAACGCTACGTTGGAGATCGACATCAACTATATGGCACGCCAGCCATTGTTCGGCATGCTGCGTATGGAGTCTCTTCCCCTCGGCGGTACGCGAGGAACGGACGTTCTTGTCCTCGATCTCCACGAAATCGTTGCCGGCAAGCTTGTGGCGCTCATCGACAGGCAATCTGCCCGCGACCTTTTCGATGCGCGACGCATTCTTTCCATCGACGGGCTCGACTGGGACTGGATCAAGGCGGCCGTGCTAGCCATGGGGGCGAGCGGGAGACGCGACTGGCGCACAAGATCGATTGACGCCATCAAGGGCGATTCGCGTGAGTTTCGCCAGAAGCTAGCGATCTGCCTGCCACGCGACCGTTTTGCCGCTAGGGGCGATATCGACGTGTGGATCGAGGAGACCGTTGCACTATGTCGCGACAAATTCGCCTTCCTGTTCGATCTGACGATCAACGAACGGGCTTTTCTCGATGGCGTACTTGATCGAGGTGAAATCGACGCTGGTCTACTAGACATCGCACCGGAGATCGCTAGCCGAATCGATGCGATGCCAATGCTCGCGTGGAAGACCCGACATGTTCGGGAGCATCGCGGACTGGATGCCTGAAAGGCAGCCTGATTAAGCTGGTTCAACACGGAGTTTCAAGCCCTACCCAGTTGCTTCTTCCAGTCTTCGCTCATACTTCTAACTCACCATTGGCATCGTCTTCCCTCCTACACCGAATCACTATGGAAATCTGATCTTCAAACGCAAAACAATCCCTCCGCTGCAAGACAGGATTAATTCGCACATCTCTGTGCAGCCAAGTAGACTTCAACGGGAAAACTTCGAAATCACGGCGGATCTCACTCAGTGAAACTCGAAAAAGAACTTGCGACACTACGAGTTTCTGGTCCAACGAAGGTTGGATGGGACAGGAATCTTCGACCGAATGAACATGTGGACGAATTCGGGAACTTTGTTACGGGCGATCCAGAGTACGGAGAACCAGACCCTCGAGCGCCATCTGAACGCCTTCGAAACCACCCAGAAGTAGAGGCGTTAAGGCACCACCTACGCGAGAATAACGGTATTCGCGGTCTTGAAATCTGCGAACCGTCTGAAGTACAACGTGCCGCGGCGATATTCCACCGTGATGGATTTGTGGTCGTCAAGAACGCACTAGATCCAGACGGTTTGGCAGCAATGCGCGAAGCGTGCGAAAGAAATTTGAGAACGATTCTGTCAAAGACGCACGAAAACGACCGCAAGTACGTTCAGGAAACAGGGCGATTGCCGCACCGCTATTGCTACGGTACATGCTCAGCGTCTCGACAGATGATGCATGAACCTGCTTGGGCCGATATCATCGACATGTCCACAACTACACCTATCTTGTGCGAGATATTCGGTTCGTCAGATTATTCAGTGTGGGGTGGCGGTGGCGATCTTAGCCTACCAGGTGCAATCGAGTACCAACATCTGCACACCGACGGTCTTGATGAACAACAAGATGGTGAAGCACGTCTAGAACGGGTTTTAAAGTTGAATCGACTGAATCTTGATTCAAGCAGAAAATTCAACGATCTTGATTTCAAGACGCAACGTCGCGTAATGGATTACGCCAATACGGGTGTCACTATTAACTTTACGATGACCGATCTAACTTGGGAAAACGGCCCGATACGCCAGATTCCGGGTACGCACACAAATCTGTCGCCACCGCCGTCGATTTACGATGAACCCGACTGGATGCGACTGTCCACTCTGGTCGGTGCGCCAGCAGGAAGCGCGATATTCAGAGACACTCGATGTTGGCATGGAGCTACGCCAAATCTATCGAACGAGATCCGCGCTTTACCTAGCGTTGAGTATTCAGCCAATCCACGACCCGGCAAGCACTTTCAGCGCACTATGCCACATGACATTTGGCTTAAGCTCTCGCCGCACGCACAAAAGATATGTCGGAACATCAAGGCGGATGAGGGAGTATGGCCATTTGGTGCGGGTGAGCTGCATCCTCTTTCGAGTATGCGCATGAAAGCTTATCTAGCCATGTCTGGTGAGGAAGGATCTGTTGAGTCCGTCCGAACCGATTCTCGATCAGCTGGCACGGTCGTTCGTCTGTTCAATTCCCGATCAGACTCTACTGACGGATACTAAGACTCACGGTTCTTACAGGCAGCCATAGATTCGAACTGCTCCGTAAGTACACCTAGACTCGTACGTCAGCTCTCGAAATACCAAACTAAAGGCTTCTTAATTGACCGATCGAATTCAGCTTAGTGAATCCCAGCTGCTCAATCGAGCGAAGTGGCAGCTAGCCGCGCGTCGATTTAGACACTTAGGTGAACAGAATTGGCGAAAGAGCGAACCAACATGGGGTCTATGGAGTCGTTCGGACGAAGGGTTGAACCTACTGCCATCAGATCTCTCGGGTAAGTGCTGCTTGGATGTCGGTTGTGGCACCGGTTACATTCTCAAATGGATGGTAGATCGCGGCGCGATGGCCGTAGGCTTAGAACCAACCGATAATCAACTCGTTACCGCGGTTCAGCTAAGTCAACATCACGAAACTGAGATTTCGCTGATTCAGGGATTTGGCGAGAAACTACCGTTCGCTAACGAGTCGTTTGATTTTGCCATTTCAGAGTACGGCGCTGCCTTGTGGGCGGATCCCTACCAGTGGATTCCGGAGGTTTCGCGCGTGCTCAAGCCTGGTAGTGGTCTAGTGATCTACACAGATCACATGATTTCCTACATGACGGACAATGGATTGGATGAACCCGACGGGGAATGGACGGAAACGCTTCAGAGATCCTATTTCGATGCCTATCAAACCAAGTGGAGTGAAGACGGTAGCGACGGCGTGGAGTATCACCTTCCGCCAGGCAAATGGATCAGCTTGTTTCGTGAATCTGCTTTTGTGATCGACGCACTCATCGAACTACCTGCTCCAAAAGACGCAACCTCACGATTCTCGTTTGCGTCTGCAGAATGGGGACAAAAGTGGCCTGCGGAGCAAGCTTGGAAAGTGCACAAACAGTCTACTTAATAGAAATTTGCAGACAATTCACCGACATAGCAGTTCTCGCCGTGTCTGTGCAACGTAACGCGTTACGAATCGCGCTTTTCTACCCCTTCCTCCGAAACAAATCTCCCTCGTTTCGCATCGAAGCGATGGAGATAGTCAAATTCTCTCAGTTCTGACCTAGTTAACCACCGAGTATACAAAGAAACTAAGCACCAAATTACTAGGACTCCGAAATAAAACCAAATACCGTAGTGGAGCGAAAGAAACTCAGGATTCTTGGAAGCCCAAAACATTAATGCCATAACGAAGAAGGATTGCCAGAGTACAGAGTATGGGTGAGCTAGCGCGAGGCGAACTCGACGTTCATGAAAATCGCTCTCGTTCAGTTCGGTGGAAGAGTAGCGACCTTGGGTTCGATTGTCCCACCATGCGCGCCAAGCAAATCGGGTCGCCCAAAACCACAAATATACAGCCAAGCCGATCATCCATATTGCTATGAAGGAACCCGCCTCGCCACGAAACGCGTACAGCAGAAAGATCGCTGGACCAATCACCAATATTGGACTAACGTGAACGAGCAGACGTCCTTTAAACCTATCCGAACGGGGATATCTACTGTGAGTCCGGTCAGACATCTATGTGTCTCAGCTTAGAGTCGCATCCACTGAAGCTAAACACGTCGAGATCAGTTTGTTTCGCAATCGGAGAAAAACCGACGAGGCCATTGTGATGCGGTTTGCCCTTCTAACTAAAAACCGCCATCATGCGAACCTCGATACTGCGACGAGGTAACGCGTCACTTGGTGATTCTGGATCGATAAACGACGTGTGTGGTGATACGGCTGATCGGCCGATTCTCGTATCAAGCTGCTTAATTAGAAGCACTTCGTCTAGCTGCATGTTCTTGTAGTAATAGAACTGGTGATCTTCTCGGAACAGTGGCATTGAACTCGTACTCGTTTTACCCGTCCCGCCATATATGTAGTCCACGATATCGCCGTCTCGAATCGTCGATGCATCAAGCACAGCGAGTGGATTTTCCTGCACAGGATGGTCGAAGGGTTGCCATGTGTTGAACCAGGCAAACTCGGCGCTTTCGTACAGGTTAACGTCCAACTTTCGGTTCTTCAGCAAATTCAGCGATGCTGAGCGTGCAGTCTTCAAACTGTAATCGCAATGCACGAAGCGTGCATATGCCTTATTGAAGTCGCTCTTGTCTTCTGTCCGAATCAAATGGTTGGTTACGAATACTGCGCTCGCACCCGTCACATTTCGAACAAACTCTGCAATCGCCGGACGATAGACCTCGGTTACGGAATCAGCGTCTTCGAAATCCGTAATCGGTGACGCGTAGTGGAGTAACTCAAAGCCGTTGACGTCGACAGATATTGTGTCAGCGATATCACGCGCATCCCGCACGAGCACATCGACCTTTTTTGTATTCGCACGTCGTGAGTCACGGTCGTAAATACGTGGTAATTCGTTCGTTTCTCCCCAGCGTGCCGCTAGATATCGGACCTGCGTAGGCACGATTTGACTTGCTACGTTCATACGGTGCATTCTAATAGCGAAGCGCTTTATTCACCACATTTCGCAACGGCTCGTTTGTGATGAATCGTTTGGCATTGTCTAACAATAACTCGTAGCGACGCTCACTGATATTGGCTGCATCGGCCACCGCGACGTGCGGCGTGATGATTACATTCTCGCACTGCCACAACGGATGGTCATCAGGTAGTGGTTCGATTTCGAACACGTCCAATCCGGCGCCCGCGATTTCTCTCTTCTGAAGCACATCGACAAGGTCATCCAACTTCGCCGTCATGCCTCGACCGATATTAATGAAGTACGCCGACGGTTTCATGGACTCGAACCGTTCCCGATGCCACATGAACTCAGTGTCATGTGTATGTGGTACCGTCGTCACGACGAAGTCCGCACTCGGAAGTAAATCATCCAGCGCTTCAGGTGGGGATACTTCGAAATCAACCGGCTGTTCGCAGCGCGGGTCAAGTCCAACAACCTTCGCACCCATCGCTAGGCATAGTCTTCCAGTTTCTGCGCCGATCCCTCCAACGCCATTGATTAGTACTGTACTGTTTGCAATGTCGACGTATCCTCTACGTCTCGCACGGTTATCCCATCGACTCTTTCGCTGAGCATCCAAGTAATACGGCAATCCTCTCGACAAAGCCAGCATATACATAAGAATGTGGTGCGCGATGTGATCGGAATAGATCCCTCTTGGGTTGGTGACGACCACTGGATGCTCGACAAGCTCGCGGTAGTAATACGTCGGTGGCGGTCCTGCCATCGGGTTTTGCATCCACTTCAAGTTCTTTGCAAACGGCAAGAGATTTGGCGGCACCCATCCGTACCCAGCATCAGCCGAACTCAATGCTTGCGGTAGCTCCGCTTCATCCTCAACGACCTTAACGTCGAGTTCAGGACAGTCAGCGTTAAGCCGCTCTGCCCAAGCGCGTTGCTCTGCATCTATAGGTGGCAACATTAAGAACGTTGGCATGGCGTGACCCTAAAGCTTTGTCGTACCAGTAACGCCTCGAGCCTCAAGCTCATCGTAATCCACTTCGCTGAGCCCTAATTCCTCTCCGAACACTTCTTTCGAGTGCTGCCCGAAACACGGGGAGTGTCTGATGGGCCCGCGGTCTGTATTGGTGTAAATCCACGGATTCAGCGGATAAAAATGTGTACCACACTCCGGGTGCTCAATCGGAACTAGATATCCTCGAGCGGCGTACTGCTCACTTGGTGACCGATAAACAGACTCAAATTCGCAAACCGGACTGAATGTCATGCCTGTAGGCTCAAGTACACTGCATGCTTCGTCAAGATCCAATCCGCTAGCCCACGCACTGATCGCCGCGTCGAGTTCCGTTTCAAGCTGCTTCCGAGACGCAGCGGTAGCGAACCGTTCATCATGAATACCGCTTACTCGCGAAAATGCGGCAAATGATTCGTTGGTCTCAGCAGCAATCGCGATCCATTGATCATCGGCTGTGCGATAGACATTGTGAGGTGCGCAGGTAGGGTGTTGGTTACCAGTAGGACGCCGAATCTCGCCTGTCGCAGAGTACTCAAGGATCGCATCTCCACACTGTGTCGCGACTGCTTCGATCATAGATACATCGATACGCTGTCCCTCGCCTGTGGCATTGCGATGATTCAGTGCGGCGAGAATCGTTGCGGCAAAGTAGTACCCCGTGATGGGATCGGGAATCAAGCCACCAGTATTCTGCGCCACATCACCTTCATAACCGTGCATGGCCGCTAAACCTGCCATAGGTTCTGTCGTAGCACCGTTTGCAGGATACTCAGCGAGTGGGCCTGTACGTCCGTATCCCGATAACGACGCAAAAATAATGTCCGAGCGCTTCTCACGTAGTGAGTCGAGCGTGACGCCCCAGTTGCTCATGACGTGTGGCGAAAAGTTGTCACAAAGAACATCGAATTTGGGTACCAGCTCCCAGAACATCGACCTACCTTCCGGGTCTGCCATATCGAGCGTGATGGCACGTTTGTTCAAGTTCACCGTGTTATACATGCCGTTCGTATTCAGCGGGTTCTGCTCAACCCCGAGTTCCCGCAATGTCGGTGGCACAGGCGCACCCGCGCCTCGCCAAACATCAGGTCGTTGTCGCGATTCGATTTGTACGACATCAGCGCCTAGTAGAGATAACAGCTGCGTGCCAAATGTCCCCGACCAAGCTTGTGTAAACGTCAGTACCCGCACTCCTTCCAGAGGTAATTTGCGGACGTCATTCGGAGTAGTAGTTGGCACGCGGGTTACGGACGTTTCGATTTTTCCGCTGTGTTCCCCAAGTTGCGGTGCGCGCCTAGAGTACGTCCAAGGCGTTGATGACAGTTTGCCGAACGGCCCCGGCGCTCTGAGGGCTTTGTCGCCGATCTCAGTTTCAATGATGAAATCGCGTGCGTGCAAGTGATCACTCTCAGCAAGCTCTTGTGCGTTTTGAACCACGCCAGAAATACATCGACGCTCAGCCAAGCCATGGAAAACGTGCCATTTGTTCATGGTCGAAACCGCTTCAGCTAACCCTGACCTTACAGGTCGCGTGTCTTTCTGATGCCTACCCCAAACCGGGATGAAATCTGGATCGTGTGCGATATCGGGACGGCCTAAGAACTCGAAGGCGCTGGTCCACTCTTTCCAATCGCCGTATCCAAAATTGATCGCGCCATTTTCACACTGCCATAGTGGACCTGGTCGACCTCGTTGCCTTCTTCCGTTTGGTCCGTGCGCCATTCGATTACCACCGACAAATATGCCTACTTGAGCCCATGGCGCACATGTGTTTGACATCGCTTCCATCTCGCTGACATCACAAACTTCACCTCCGCCTTGCTCCGCTCGTCGATAGAGCGCCGCTGCGGCGCTAACAAATCCAGCGACACCAGCGATGTATCCTGTCTGATTGTGCGGCAATTGCAGAGGCGGCTCGTCTTCGCATGCGTTGATCGCACTCCAACCCACACGAGCGCATGCAGTGAGATTGTTGCCTGAAACGTGGGCAAGCGGTCCCGTCAATCCGTGTGGCGTAATGGAAAGGTGGATTACGTCCTCGGCACAAGACTCGATACACCCAGGTAGATCGACCGTTGTCGTAACCACAACGTCCGCGGATTTCACCAATGCATCCAACTGTTCGTCGGAATTTGTAATCGAACGCTTGTTCCAGTTAGCGTAAGCGTGTAGCATCGATTCGCCATCCGCCGTGAACGGCGCTTCCTGACGCAATACATGACCCGATTCCGGTTCTACAAGAATGACATCAGCGCCAAAATCGCCGAATAATCTCGCTGCCCATGCACCCGACAGTCGACTCGAACAATCTAATACCCGAATTTCGGGGAACGCTTTCGACACACTAACTCCTTAAATTAAGCCGCGTAACGCGGTACCACGTATGGGCCTTCAGGAATGATGGCGACACTCGGCTCGGTCGTACGTGCGATGCTCTCATCAACAGCATCCTGTAACGAATCGACCATTTCAACACCTGTCAACGTGCGGTCTTCCCCGCGTAATCCTTCACTAAACAGCTGCACTCGAGTCGCGCGAGTTGCCTTCAATTGCATTTCGGTTTCCCACTCGTCAATATCTGCAAGACGCTTCTTTTCAATGCGTCGCATGAACGCTTGTGGACCCTCATGCATCAATGAACGTTGCGATGCTTTGAAACTATCCGAACCGATGCCTTCTGCACATTCACTGGCAACGACAAGCGTGGCATCATCCTTCAAAATGTCGAGTGGGGTTACAAATCCTTTGATTGCTTGATAGTAAGTAAGGTCCAATGGAAAACCAGCAGCGGACGTCACCACTACATCAAATTTCTTCTGGACTGAGACGACGCAATATCTATCCGCAAATCTAGCCGCTTCGTTATGACTGGATTCGATCTCACCGAAATTTACAAACGCTAACTGACGAGCTTCGTCTATAACAGTATTGAGTGCGTAAATCTCCGATCCGCATCGTTCGCGAATCATCGCAAGGATTTCAAGTTGCTCGTCATGCAACGGGTTTCCTTCCAGATTGCATTCGCGGGTTAAAGGATCCTCAATGAAACGGGCACTGTGGAGTGTTCGAATCGTGTCGGCATGAGCTACGCCAGGTGCGATCACTTTTCGCCCGCCCGACCAGCCAGCCATGAAATGCGGTTCAACCAAACCTGTTGCGATCTTAAAGTCGGCGTCTAGAAACCGCCGGTCTAGCTTCACCGGTGTGCCCGAGCGTGTCATACCGAGATCAACATGCTCCTCGTGGTTGCGCGCAATGTGATTAGCGATTGCGACATGGTCAAGAACCCACTCATCCTCTATGACCGAAGCGAGTTCATCGCCTTCATTCGGGCGGTGTAGACCAGTTGCAATCAAGATCAGTATGTTCTTACGTTCGATACCTGCCGCGATCAACTGCTCGATCAATGGTCGTAGGAACAAGCCATTTGGGACGGGCCGCGTGATATCGCACACCAAGATACACGCCGTGCGACAATCCCGTGCCCGTGTCGCAACATCTGCCAAACAAGCTTTGGTAGCGCCACTCGGATCTGTTACCAGCGGCATGTCTGGCTTACCGATTACAGTCACATCAAGCGAATCAGGAAGCTCGATGTCTCGTGTGCTCTTGCCATACAAAAGCGGGATCTTCACGGCTTAGTTGATACTCCCGGTCGTCTGAACATACTCCCGATAGTCAGCAAGTAACGACGTGTTGGTTCGCTCTTCATACGGGCGCATGTGATCTTCGATGAGTTGATTTACGTCGTCTTGATAGTCTGATTCATCAATATAGTTGCGCGTCTCACCGCCGTCCTCTTCTCTATCGAACAGTAAGTCCAACTTCTGGTCTTCAATACGCATCGACAACGTGAAGCGATCCGTCGTAATCGCAGTCTGTCCAAATAGTTCACTAAGTACCGCTGGCTTTCCTTGGTGTAGAGCGGCATCGCTTTCGCCACACTCAAGATATGGTAGAAGAGATCTCCCGAGGCTGTCGGTGAGAGGCGAAGCGTCCGCTATCGCCAACATTGTCGCGGGCAGATCAATCTGTTCGACGAGTGCGTTGCTTTTCAACGAATGATCATATTTCGGCGGTCTGATTAGACACGGAACGTGCATCGCCTTCTCGTAAAACACCGCTTTGCCTTGCAGACCATGGTCACCAAGCATCTCACCGTGATCTGAATTGAAGATAACCCAAGTATTGTCCAAGATACCTTGGCGATCTAACGCATCCATGACCCGGCCGACCCATTCATCAATCAGCGTTACGTTAGCGTAATACCAAGCGCGCCATCGTTGACGTTGAAAACGTGTTGCACGAGCTACAGACGGTGAACGGTTTCGAAAACCTTCTAGAAAACGACTCGGCGCATCCTCGAGCTGGAGTTCGCCGGGGTTCAATTCGTCAATCTCGTACATATCACGGTAGGTCGTCGGACCATCGTATGGATCGTGGGGACCAGTGAATTGAATCTGTAGGTAAAACGGTTTCGAATCGTCGTATCGCTCAATCCACTCAACCGCCTTGCGACCGATGAAGGAATCTTCGTCTTCTCCGGGTGGGACCGGTGATGGCTCTTGTCCCCACGGTGTCATATTGCCGCTGCGCATCTCCGCAAACCATGCACGGATGAACTTCCGATGCATATCGAGCCAGCCATTTACAGCAAGATGATCCGTGTAATGGCAGTCCATCCACGCGGTTTCTATCGGATCATTGAGTTCGAGACAGTCGTCAAATCCCCATCGATTCAGGACGTGTTCCATCTCTTTCACGTGTATACCAGGCTTCCCGCCTGCGCCGTGACGCCAAAGATGGGTCTTCCCAATAACAGCAGTGGCATATCCAGCTTCGCGGATGTTCCGAACGTGGCTTGGACCTGACGGGTCTGCGCCACTCCGATTACTCCAAATCCCGTTCTCTCGAACTAACTGACCCGTCATCAGGCAGGTTCGAGCCGGAACACACAGCGGCGAGTTAGACATACACCTCTCAAAGAGAATCCCCTGAGCTGCGAGTCGGTCGAGATTAGGTGTCAGTGCTTCTCCACCCACGGCGCCTAGGCAGTCCGCTCGCATTTGATCTGCGAAGATGAAGACGAGGTTTGGTTTTGTGGCTGTCATACCTCATATTGTGCCGATTTATCCAGCACAAATAAAAAGCCCCACACAAATGTGTGGGGCTCACTTGCAACGAATTGTGACTGACGTCTAGTTGTCGTTTACGGTGCCTATCTCTTCTCCAGGTGAGTTGGCGAATTCAGGTTTTTACGCCGAATTCCGCAATACTCGACCAGCACAATCGCCAGTCAACTCATCATCGCGAAGTACAACCTGTCCGTTGCAGACAGTCGCATGGTATCCGGCGGCGCGCTGGATAAATCGTGGCGCACCAAATGGAAAATCATGCACGATTTCCGGCATTCGTTCTTCAAGTTTGGCGATATCGAAGACGTTAATGTCGGCTTTCTTGCCTTCCGCTAAAACGCCTCGGTCGTCTAAACCTAATACGTTGGCTGGCACGGCGCTAATTCTACGTACAGCCTCTTGAATCGAATAAACGCCGCTATCTCGATGCCAGTGCGAGAGAATGAACGTTGACCAGCCGGAGTCAATCATCTGACTAACATGTGCACCAGCGTCACCCAAACCAGGCATTGCCCATTCAGTCGAGATTAGTTTCTGCAACTGACTTAAGTCAACATTGAAACCACGCATGTGGAACAACGCTTTGCCGTCTGTTTCGTCGGAGATGCGAATGAAGGTCTCAACCGGGTGCTCGCCAGCAGCCTTGGCCATTTCAACGAGGTTCTGATCAAGGTTCTGGGTGTAGCACGGTCGAAGACCGTCACCCATGTAGAACCACCGTTTCAAGCCATTGACTACTTGCTCATTTTGACCTTTGATCTCGTTGACCAACTTCGCGCGTTGCTCTGGGTCGCGAATCGCCTTCACTCGGCCTTCCAACGGCAGCTTACGTAACTCATTCCAGGCGGGTGTACGGAAAAAGTTGTCTGTTGAAAGACCGCCTACTCCGCCGCCGCTTCGCGGCACAGTCACCGACGTTACGTTGAGTCCTTCTTCAAGCATCGCCGATACGCGCTCGTTGAGCCTCTCCGTACCAATCTCAGCAGCAGATGAGAACAATGCGCCGCGCGACGTGCGTGCTTCGTCTGCGATCAAATCCATTTCTGCATCAAAGTCCTTGAAGTCGGACACGGTCTGCATAAAGCCGCCGTATTTACCGACTTCTTTCGCAACTGCTCTGAGTTCGTCTCGGTCTGCGAACGTACCAGGAATCGATCGGCCATCAGGTAGACGATGACCCGGAAGTCTATTGGTCGAAAAACCTACCGCACCTTCTTTGACTGATCGTCCTGCCAGTTCAGCAATCTGTCTAATTTCGTCATCTGTGGCGGGTTCTTCGACTGCACGCTCGCCCATCACATAGAAACGAATCGCACAGTGACCTGCCAAACCGCAAATATTGATCGATGGTCCGAGCGCTTCAAGGGCATCTAGGTAACCACCATAGAACTCCCAATTCCACGGCAATCCATGCAGGATCGCATTTTTGGGAATGTCCTCAACGGTCTCCATCATGCCTGCGAGAAACTCGCGGTCACTTGGTTTGCACGGTGCGAACGTGACACCGCAGTTACCTAGTAGAGCGGTTGTTACACCATGCCATGACACGGACGTGACTTGAGGATCCCAACCAATCTGCGCATCAAGATGCGTGTGTAAGTCGATGAAACCCGGAGATACGACAAGGCCATCCGCATTGATTTCTTCCTTGCCGTTGCCTTCAACTTGGCCAATGGCAGTGATCTGATCACCGTCAACAGCAATGTCACCAGAATAGGGCTCCGCACCTGTGCCGTCAACAATTGAACCGCCTCGGATCACTAGATCATGGCTCATGGGGATGCCTCATTAATAACAGGTAACAGGCAATATTAATTTAATCTGCGCAGATTAGAAACTGCGTTCACCCACTGTTTCTATACGAAGTTCGGTTTCCTTCAAAATTTAAGAAAACCGTGGGTGTAAATAATCTGCCCTCTATTCAGTTTGCTGAGGTGCACTGTCACGGTGTCTGACGATCAACCTTTATTAACAGAGCGGCGCGGAGAAACTGACGGGATCCTATGGATCACACTTAACCGTCCCGAGAAGCTAAACGCATTGACGTTTCCATTGTTACGAGAACTTCGAGAGATTCTGTTTGATGCTCGATTCGATCGGAGTTTACGTTGCATCGTCATTACCGGTGCAGGACGCGGATTCTGTGCGGGAATGGACTTCAGCGGCGCAGCCAATCCCGATCCAGACCCGATCCCTGATGGTCTAACGCCAGAAATGCAAGACATTGAAGGTTATCGTCTCAATTTCCGTCATGAAACGGAAACCTACATCGCGCTTCGTCGCATGGAAATTCCGATTCTCGTGAGCGTTAACGGTCCTTGTGTGGGTGCAGGCTTCGATTTAGCAAGTCATTGTGATCTTGCAGTGGTCTCAAAGGCTGCACGTTTCCAAGTCGCGTATGTCAAGCGAGGACTCTACCCAGATCTCGGAGGATTTTGGTCTCTTCCGCGAGTTCTCGGCTGGCGTAAGGCGATGGAAATGATGATGACTGGTCGTTTCATGAGTGCGGAAGAAGCGCATGAAGCCGGGTTCAGCAACTACCTTGTTGAGCCTGATGAGCTCGAATCGAAGACAATGGAGTTAGCGCTCGAACTTGAAGCAGGACCACCGATAGGTCAGAAGGTTGGCAAGCTGCTTGCGATTCGAACCTCTCATATGGATTTCGATACGGCCATGCAATGGTCCGAGTCCGTGATCCCATTAGTAGGACTGTCGCAAGATTTCAAGGAAGGACAAGCCGCGTTTCGTGAAAAACGCGATGCGAAATTTAGAGGATTCTGAGGATCAGTTATGTCATTTCACGACTACAACATGAAAGCGATCGACGGTACGGATGTATCGTTCGATCAATTCAAAGGTAAACACTGTTTGGTGGTCAACGTCGCAAGCGAATGTGGCTTTACCAAACAATATGAGGGTCTCGAAAGGCTACAGCAAGATTTCGCAGCGAAGGACTTTACGGTATTGGGATTTCCATGCAATCAATTCGGCGAGCAGGAACCAGGTACGGATGCGCAGATCTGCGAGTTTGCGCAATCGCAATATGGCACGTCATTCCCACTCTTCAGCAAGGTCGAAGTTCGTGATGACGGCGCATGTGATTTGTATCAGTGGCTTACATCTCAAAAAGCACGACCTAACGGTAAACCCAACATCGGCTGGAACTTCACCAAGTTCCTGATTGACGGCGACGGGAATGTCCTTGAGCGCTTCGAACCGCAGGTCACGCCCGAAGAAATTGCGAACACGCTGAACACGATTCTCTAAACCAATCGCGCAGTGGCGACGTAAGAGTCGCTTCTGCCCTTAAACTAAAATCCGACGCTAGTTCACGCGCGCCACATACTGCTTTGCCAGCGGTCGGGCATTCGCACGAACGCTTTCTTGACCTACACGATCGTAGATACAGCCGCAGCAACGTTTCTTGCCCGCTGCGGACTTAGGAGAACACTATGGCTACTGTAAATGGCGCGACCCTGATGGCGCGGAGCCTTAAGCAACAAGGTGTCGACTATATGTTTGGCATCGTCGGTTTCCCGGTCCAGGGGGTAGCCGCAGCTGCCCAAAACGAAGGGATCACGTACATCGGGATGCGCAACGAACAGGCGGCAAGCTACGCAGCGCACGCGGCAGGTTACCTTACGGGTCGACCGCAAGCATGCCTGACAGTCTCCGGTCCGGGGGTCATCCACGCTTTTCCCGGATTGGCGAACGCAAAAGAAAACTGCTGGCCGATGATCTTGATCGGTGGCGCTTCGCCCGTGTACCAAAACGGAATGGGTGCGTTTCAAGAGGAACGCCAGACAGAGCTAGCTGCGCCATATTGCAAGTACGCCCACAACATTGAACACGCCGAGCGTATTCCTTACTACGTTGCGCAGGCGGTACAAAGTTCGATCTATGGTCGACCAGGCCCAGTTTATCTGGACTTTCCAGATGACATCATTCGAGCAGAAGTCGAAGAAGACGAAGTCCAATCGGTTTCTAAGGTCCCTGAACCACCACGAACACTCGCTGACCCAAGCGCAATTGAAGGTGCACTAGATGCGCTCGAGTCTGCGGAGAAACCACTGGTTGTCGTAGGTAAAGGTATGGCATGGTCGCGAGCCGAAGATGAGGTTCGCGCGTTCATCGAGCGCACGCAACTTCCTTTCCTTGCGTCGCCGATGGGTAAAGGTATTCTGCCGGATGACGACCCTCTATCTGTGGGTGCCGCACGAAGTACAGCACTCCGTGAAGCGGACGTGGTGTTCTTAATGGGCGCACGTCTGAATTGGATCATGCACTTCGGACTACCACCACGCTTCAATAAAGATGTGCGAGTCATTCAGCTCGACATCAATCCAGAAGAGATCGGTCGTAACGTCCAATCCGAAGTGGCGTTGGTCGGTGACGGCAAGGCAATCACGCAGCAACTAAATACGGCGCTCGGCAATCGACAGTGGTTCTACCCAGATGAAACTGAATGGCGCCAAACATTGAAAGCGAAGGCCGACGACAACGCCGAGGCAGTCAAGGGCATGATTGAAGACGATGCGTCGCCAATGAACTACTATCGGGCATTTAAAGACATCAACGAGTGGTTACCCGATGACGCGATCATCATCGGTGAGGGTGCCAACACGATGGATATCGGACGCACGCAAATGCTCAACAAGCGAGCGCGGCATCGTCTAGACGCCGGCACGTATGGGACCATGGGTATCGGTCTCGGTTTTGCGATCGCAGCCGCGGTCACCAATCCTGACCAACCCGTCGTATCCGTTCAAGGCGATTCCGCGTTCGGATTCTCTGGGATGGAAATCGAAACGATGGTTCGTTACAAGCTACCCGTAAAACTCATCGTCTTGAACAACGGCGGTATTGGCGGCGGTATCGGTCCGCTCAAGGAAGGTCAAACGGTTCCCCCAGGTATCTTGACCTACGGAGCCCACTACGAAGGTATGATGGAAGCACTCGGTGGAAAAGGTTATTACGTTGAAGACCCCCAAGATCTGCGTGGCGCATTAGACGATGCGATGGCGTTTGATGGTCCGACACTAATTAACGTACCGCTCAATCCTCGTGCCGGACGCAAACCGCAACAGTTCGGGTGGCTCACTACGTAGACTCCAAAGTCTGACGATCTTTGACATAATCACTTGTCATGACTGATCGGACGAAAGAACCGATCGGCAAACTCGATCACATCGGGTTTGCCGTTCACAGCATTGAGGAAGCCCGAAAGTTCTGGGAAGACCAGCTGGGCGCAACGCTTCAACGAGTTGTAGATCACCACAGTGGCGACTTTCGGCTTGGTATCCTCGACTTACATGGGTTCTGCATCGAGCTACTTGAACCGACGAATCCCGACGGATTCTTGCAGAAATATCTCGAGAAACGCGGTGAAGGTGTACACCACATAACGCTGCAAACGCCAGAACTTATCGAAAAGGTCTCCGGTCTGGAAGAAGCTGGTGTACGCGTTGTGGATAAGCACTTTGACAAGGAAGAAGGCGGTGTTGACGCATTCATTTCGCCTAAAAGTTCGCATGGCGTGTTGATCCAGCTTGGCGAGAACGTCGGTCCACTGAATAATCCGCCGTTTTGGGAAACGGACAAACCTTGAAGCAGCCTATGCCGGTCGTTTATTGGCAACCGGGATGAACCAGTTGCTTACGGGTTAAAGAATTCCTCTCGACCCGTGCGGTCGAGTTTGTATCCGCCAATATCCGAGAGGACGAGTCGCGGCAAGCTGAACTCAATGCGCTCGGTTTCAGCACCGTACCTATTGTCGTGGTCGGAAAACGAGCCGTACATGGCGTTGATTTGCAGCAAGTAGCGGGATTGATCGGGCTTGATTACAACTCAAAACCCGAACTTTCGCCCTCCGAACTTATAAACCGTCAAGTCGAATTTCTGTCGATTCTCGATAGTACGATCGACAGCATCCCTGAAACCGCGCACGACCAGAAGGTTCCCGGTCGTGATCGAACGATTTGGAACCTCGTTGAGCACATGTGCGAAATCGCCCATGTCTATCAACGCGTTGCGGACGGTACATCAACTTTCGACACGGCAGCCGCGGACGCGGAAGTGACCGGTAAATCGACGCGCGAGCAACTTCACGCTTCACTTGACAGTCTCAAAGCCAAACTGAGTCATAAAAGCCACGAATACGAAACATACGTTGATACCTATTTCGGTCCCGCGTCGTTGCATTACGTTCTCGAGCGTTGCACCTGGCACATCGCTCAGCATCTTCGACAGCTTGCTAGTCTTATGCGAAGCATCGATAAATCGATCATGCAAGAAATTGATACGGAGCTTCTAAATCAGCTACCCATCCCGAACGAGGTCTGGGATTGAGTTGAGTCGAGCTTCACAGAAACGTCCCATCGGTGCGAAGAAATTCGTCATACTGCACCACAGTAAGTGCTATCGAGATTCATTCCACTACCGTATTTACGCCGACTCTGAAATCGAACACCTTGAGAGCGACGACTTGAGCACCCAACACCCAAACTCGATTGGAATCGAGTTAGTAGGAGATTTC
Source organism: Candidatus Azotimanducaceae bacterium (assembly GCA_965220235.1). Taxonomy (GTDB): domain Bacteria; phylum Pseudomonadota; class Gammaproteobacteria; order Pseudomonadales; family Azotimanducaceae; genus Bin55. The sequence goes on from OZ244815.1 coordinate 3,100,732, forward strand.
GATCACGACCCTGTCCCCTCCGCGCAGTTGCAAGCGCTTAAAGATCTTCTACTAAAGCTCAAATTACGTTATCCTGCGATACAGGTTGGTGCGCATCGCCAAATCAGAGGCGACCGAAAAACCTCATGCCCGGGACGTCGATTTCCGATGCGCGAATTACGTGAATGGGCAGCCACCCACCTCATTGACCAACGTGACGATATCCTTCGCGAAGTGATCGAATCTCAATACCGCCCTTAAAGGTAAACTTCGAACTCACGTACGAACCATTAGTAACGCAAATGGACATTGCCGCCCAAGGCGCACAACCAAATCTCGACGGTCTTTTTCAGGATCTTGAGAAGTACGGATTGATGAAGTACGCCCTTGAACTCGACGCGTACGGTATGACGGTGATTCCGCCCGAAACGATGGGAGTCGACGCGGATTTCGTCACGCGACTACGAGACGCAATCATCCGCACGTGTGAAAAGCGCAATGACCTTTCCATCGGCGATCCAGCTGATTCCTCACCCGAAGCTGTCGGCAAAGCTTTCATTAATTCGTGGTACTTGCTGCAGGAAGACGAGGTCTTTGTCGAGGCTGCGTTGAATCCGCGCGTACTGACCATGGCACGCTGGCTCTGCGGTCAAAGTGCCGTTTTAGCTGGACATACGTGGATCATCAAGCCGAAAACCAAACATGGATTAGGTTTGCACAGCGATGCTCACGGTATTCCTCCTGGCGGCGGACATATCGCTCACGTGGCGAACCTCTCCTGGTTGTGTACTGATTACACATCGGCAGATGACGGACCAACGGTATTCGTACCCGGAAGTCATCGCTATGGTCGTGCGACACTACCGCACGAGTCTTCGCTTGAAGAGACGCCGTTTCCGGTCGTAACACTTGAAGGTGAAGCTGGATCACTTGCCGTTTGGCACGGTTCGACGTGGCACGGCTCGCAACCGCGAAAGAATCCCGGCTTGAGAGTGACCTTGGTACAGGTGTTCATGCGAATGCACATGCGACCGATTCACCTTTGGGATCGTGATGAGATCAGCAGCAATCTGCTCAGCAAGTATCCAGAACTGGAACGTGTATTAGGTCTCGAATCGCTGTACCCCTATAAAGAACACAATCATCATCCTGAACGCGTTGGTCCGTTTATGAAAACAGGTACCGACCCGTTCGCGTAACGATCGCACGATACAAAGAGATTCGACTTGGGTATTGAAGTTAGAGATTCACGGCTACTTGACATAGTCAACGACGGCACTGAACTAGAAGTTCTCGGTCATGGATTCGGATTCACGGAGGGACCAATCTGGCACCCTCACCAAAAACACCTGACGTTCTCCGACATTCCTAGTAACCGTATGCATCGTTGGTCCGAAGCGACCGGTGTGACGGTCTACCGTGAGCCGAGTAACCTCGCCAACGGTAACACCTTCGATAAGCAAGGCCGGATTTTGTCGTGCGAACACGGCACAAGCCGAGTGGTGCGCGAGGAACTTGATGGTTCGATAAACGTACTAGCAAGCCACTGGGAAGGGAAAGAACTCAATAGTCCAAATGACATTGTCGTCCGGAGTAACGGCGACATCTTCTTTACGGATCCAACGTTCGGAAGGGCTGACCATACAGGGATACCTCGCGAACTCGAGCTGGACCATAGAGGCGTCTACAAGATCGACGGACAAACTGGGGAGTTAGCGCTCTTGCGAAGCGACTTTACCCAACCAAATGGATTAGCCTTCAGCCAAGACGAACAATGTCTTTATGTCGCCGACACCCCCGAGATGCACATCCGCAAGTTCAACGTTGCTGACGACGACACACTGACTGGCGGTGAAGTGTTCACAAGATCTTCTGGTCAAGGCGCTGGAGCTCCAGACGGCTTAAAGGTGGACTCGAACGACAATGTCTATTGCTGTGGTCCCGGTGGTGTTCACATCTACGCGTCGGATGGCGTATGCTTAGGCGTGATTCAAACGCCAGCATTCTGCGCTAATTTCACCTGGGGCGATGATGATTACCTCACTTTTTACATGACCTCGTCGAATCACCTTTATCGGATTCCGGTAAAAGTACCAGGGGTTCCGCTTTTCTAAGCAACAGGGCAACCATCGTTCTTTCAATCGAACTGGAGGGAACGTCAACATGGCTGATCAAATTTCAAAATCCATGACCACAGTTGGCTGGGTATTAATCTCAATCATCTGTATCGTCGCGGCAGTCGGCGTCGGTTATGTCATCATCATGCTGCTCATATCCCCGATCCCGATCTGGATAAAGATTCTTGCTGTTGTTGGCATATTGGGTTTCGCACTGCTAATGGCTTCAGTCATTCGCGACCGATTTAAGGCGCAAAAAGACGACAAGTACAAGGACATTGAGGTGTAAGCATGCTCATCGTGACAAGCGATTCGGTACCGGGTAAGCGAATTGTTAAAACGCTTGGATTAGTGCGGGGCAACACAGTTCGTGCACGGCATGTCGGTCATGACATCATGGCCGGTTTGCGCAATCTAGTTGGTGGCGAGATCGGTGAATACGCAAAGCTCGTTGCGGAGAGCCGAGAGCAGAGTATTGATCGGATGGAAGCTGAAGCACAAGCGTTAGGCGCAAATGCAATTGTCTGCGTTAGATTCGGTACATCTGTGATGGCGCAGTCAGCAGCCGAGCTGCTCGCGTACGGTACGGCAGTCATCGTCGAAGATGCATAGGTGACGTCGAATCACCTTACCTTCGGTATTGGTTGCTCCGCGGTAGAAAGGCAGAGCTAGCTTTGGGCTATATATAGCCTACATTTCCTCTACGTTCAACCTCGTTGCCCATTGGGTCGCTTGGTCTCGCATTAAAGCCGCATCTTCTGCAAGAACCATACCTTCGTCGATAGAGCGCGACAGTGCTGCACCCCAAGCCTCCAGGTACGTCTCGGCGTCAGGATACAGTGACGAAAGTTTCTCTTTGTCGAAATCAACTGCCGTGCCGTAAAGAAAGCCAAATCTAGTACCTTCTTGGCGTATACCGAACCCGCTATGAGCCGCTGATGGCGCTTCCAAGTCCGGCAGTCGGATACCACCAACCGCGTTACCGTGATCATCACGGACGACTTCTGGGATTTGCGATTCTGAATTGACCTCAATCCGAGGCATTTTTGGTGGCGCGACACCATCCTTGATCCAGTTATGGAGATGGCGAATGGCCGCGTTATAGACCGGTGAATACGCCAACCAGTTTTGGCCAGAACTTGGTTCCGCCGGTCGCGGCACGGAAACATGCGACGTGCCTGCTACCTCCCAATATCGAAATTGATCCGAGTCCCCTTCTCGAACACCATAGTAGCTGGGAACTTCGGTTTCTGAATTTACGACGATGGTAGGCACATCGAGATCCGCACGAATCGACGCACGATTTGATCTTCTTCGCTCGCCATCGATCGCCGATGCAAACGGCGTTACACGACCGAAGTCAATAAACGGTATATAGCCGTCGAACACCTTCTCGATATGGTGAACGCCATTTATGTAGGTTCGCAATCTGTTCGCTGACTGTGACGCGCCGACAGCGATTAGTCGTTCGACGTCAAGACCTCCCATCGGATCGATCGAATCCTTGTCCCTATCCGGACCAAGTAATCTCGCAACCTGAGTAAACATCGAATACGAATATGCGTCACCCGGATGAACGAGCGATCCATAGCGTTCCGGATCCCAAGTTTTCAATCCCTGTGGATCTTGTGGAAATCCATCAATACCGATTTTTTGAGCAGAAACGCCTACCCACGCATAACCACGGAGAGATTCACCTGCCGCATTTCCCAATTCGAATCCAGCAGTCACGTTTAACCAGAAAACGATGACAGTGCCGTTAAAACGTTCTGACTCACTGGGTCTCACAACCAACATACGCGTCTTAAACGCAGCCTTGTTATCGGAACGCTTCGACTTCCATTTTCCGTCCGGTGAATGAGTGCCTTCTACAAGCTCGTAGGTGTTAGCTTGACCTTCAATAAAGAACTCCTCCGTCACATATCCCAGTTCCGCTACGTCTACTGCTGAGAAAGGTCCCCCGCGCTCGCCACCCGTTATCGGTCCGGTGAGTGTGGCTGCATTCGTTGCAAGAGAGCAACCAAGGCAGAACGCCATGAATAAGGCTAACTTTCGCATTTGGTGATTGCTCCTTCGCTTCTTCGACTAACAATCGCGGACTAACGGCTCGACCATCTTGGGAGCGTTCTCATTAAAACCGTCCACTACATTCCGTTGAGTATAGCGGTTGTCGTGAAGACATACGTCATAATCGGGTTCTACATCTGAACGTTCATTCGGAACACTCTTTCGAAAGGTGCGTATTACGTTCCCGTTTCGTCTCGTAAACAACCATGAAGGACGCTCGACGAAGCTGAGCTCAATCGACCGTTAGAAGAGCTGTGATTTGAGCCGTTACACCCACATTCTTTTGGACCACGATGGCGTTCTCGTCGATACGGAACCGCTCTACTTCTACGCAACTCAGAAATGCGTTGCGGAACTAGGTGTTAGTCTCGAGCTGTCCGACTATTTGACCCTCATGGCACAAGGAAGAAACGCCTGGGAGTTAGCGCGAGAGCGTGGCATAAGCGAGGATGAGATAAATCGTGTTAGACATCGGCGCAACTTACGCTATCGCGAATTGCTTGCGTCTGAACCGATCGACATTGACGGTGTAGAAGACGTACTTGCGAATCTCGCACGCAGTTTTCGTCTTGCCATCGTTACGACAGCGCTGGCAGAAGACTTTGAGTTAATCCACCGACGCCGAAATATCGTGCCGCTGGTGGATTTCGTTCTGACGCGGGAAGACTACACAAACAGTAAACCTCATCCTGATCCTTATCTCGCAGCGCTCGAGAGATTCAAGATTAGCCCTAGTGCTGCACTAGCAGTTGAGGATTCACAACGCGGATTACAAGCGGCGACAGCCGCTGGTCTGGACTGTGTGGTGGTACACAGTGCATTTACGGCTGCACAAGATCTTTCCGCGGCGACATACCGTATAGAACACGTCGCAGATCTGCCGTCCTGCATACTGAATTTACCGTGAGTCGGAATGTCAATACGAGATGCGGCTCCGTACGATGGATCGTTTGTGGCAACGCGGGATTAAGTTCAGCTCTACGCTTTTTACTTTCACGCGATTTTGCAGCCCGATAGCATGTAAGCTACATGTGAATTTCTCTCACGACGGACCAACCCATTAATACACAACCAGAGCTAATCATCCGCTGTGGATTTGTGGTCGATGGCTTAGGAGGCGAACCAAGCCTCGCTGACGTCGCAATTCACGACGCCAAGATCATCGAAGTCGGCAAGATTGACGCAACCGAGCATCGGTTACAAAGCAACGCTAGTCAATGGACAATTCAATGTGCTGGACGGCAAATCAACCGATGTGCATGCAGGTAAAGTCCTACGACACGGGAGCTGATTCACTGAACCACGCGTATCCGATTCGCAAATTTTGGAGAGAGCCACATGGAAGTTAAGAACCAAGTATCGCCAGACATGCAGGTCGCAATGAATTTCTTCAGTGAGGCTGAAGACGGGCCCTTTGTTATGTTGAACCTCCTTAAGTTCAAAGATAGAGCAGACTATGACGATGGTTCGGACACTAATCTCAGTGGGCGCGAGGCGTATCAGAAATACGGTAACGTCGCGTCCCAGTGCGTGCAGAAAGTTGGCGGTAGATTAATTTTCGGCGGTATGGTGACGGGTCTGCTACTTGGTGAAATTGAAGAAAACTGGGACATGGTCGCTCTAGTCGAATACCCGTCTCTCGAAGCATTTCGAAGTATGACCAGTCTACCGGAATTCACTGCTGCTTCAAAACATCGGAGCGCGGGTCTTGCTGGTCAACTGAACATAAAGGTCAAACCTGGAGATTTAGTCTCCTAAGGTCCTAAGTTCCTCGAACGTTCTTGTCAAAATTCGAGCTACGAACCCAATAGGACGTAATCCACGCGTCGACTTTACTTTTGAAAGCTAACGAGCCGGCTGACAACGTCTATTGCAAGCTCGGCCGTGAGTTCTAAATCGACACCGCTTAATCTGATGGAGATTCGACTAGTCTCCATCGAACACCGCAAATATCCAACGACTCGAACGTCTTTCGACTACCCGGTACAGACCATAGATCAACTCCCACGACGCCCGTTCTTCCGTCAGGTGCGGGTGTTACGAAACGCATCGTTTGGCCAGCAGCTAAATGGAGGATGGATGGTTGATCGCTGTCGATCCAGCATCCTGCTCCTAAACCTTGCTGCCATCGCGCGCAAACTTCCTCAGGGTCGGTATCCCGAGGCGCGATCTCGACCGCAGCGAATCCCGTCGTCACGCCTCCGTGAGGACGTGAGTCCACGCCATTCTGCCAAGAATTTCCCGCTGGAAAATAAGCACCCTTATTTCGAGGAAAATGATCGTGCCCTGGCCAGTTTTCCTGAATTTCCGCCAATGTGCCGAAGTCATGAGGGTGAAATTGCACGTTTACACCCGCAACGTTTCCTTCTTCCTTTGGCAGCGGTTCGCCCAACACGTAATTTCGTGACGTCATGTCTGCGAACCCTGAACCCGGAGAACCAGGACAGCTGATCAATCCGCCCGAAACCATGCCGATAGCATTCCCCTGTTCAGCCATCGAACGAGAAGCAACTGAAACGTCCGGAACTTGCACGATTGCCATGTAGCCGCAATCACCGTTGCGTTCTAACAATCTCGTCTGGGTTGTAGAGTTTTTCCAAGCGAGGTCCGATGGGCAAACGGTCTCTAAAAATGAATCACCCAACCGAATGTGGGTGTTGGTGAGGTTACCACCTGCTGCCATATTAGGATCCCGGAACACCACCTTTGCATCGAACGCAGCGCATAACAAATTCGAGGTCCACTCAAGGTCGTAAGCCACCAAACAAATCTGTCGAAGACGTAATACGGGATCTACAGTCACAAGAAATCTACCAATCCGAAGAACGGTGAATCATAGGAGCGCGTTTCATTGCGACGTAGATTGCCCATTTCGAACTAAATATCTCGACGTTCGACTCATCTCATTGAACCATCGCAAACCTTGTGAACTAACAACTCGAGCTAACATTTCGCGATAATGCGCACATAAAACACAAGGAAGAAATGGCGACACCGGTTAAACAGAACACCCATTTCTCTCGATCGATCGTCTATTCCGGTTATGGACGACTCTGATCAGAACCACTCGTCGATCAACGCGAGCGACACCTACGCCGCGCTTGATCTAGGTTCAAACAGCTTTCACCTGCTCGTCGCACGCGACCACAATGGCTCGATTCAGGTACTAGACCGTCATCGAGAGATGACTCGACTAGCAGCAGGACTTGAGTCCAGCGGCGCACTATCACAAGAATGTATTGACTTAGCTTTGGCGAGCCTTCGTCGTATCAGTCAACGGATTCGGTCACTTCCACACCATAACGTTCGCATCGTCGGTACCAATGCACTGCGTCAAGCATCGAATAGAGACGCATTCATAAGTCAAGCTGAGGCCATACTAGGCTGCGATATTGACGTTATCAGTGGCAGAGAAGAAGGCCGACTGATCTACGCGGCAGTCGCTCAGTCGATTGAGAGTCGCGCGGATTTGCGACTTGTTATTGACATTGGTGGAGGCAGCACCGAATTGATCGCTGGTCACCGATTCGAGCCCCACCTAAGCGAAAGTATCCAAATCGGCTGTATTTCGATGACCGAACGCTGGTTTAAGGAAGGAAAACTCACTACTTCGCGTATGGCAAATGCCGTTCAGGACACGCAATTAGAACTTGAGGTCGTAGAGCATGGCTTTCGCACTCATGGTTGGGAACTTGCCGTCGGGACGAGTGGCACGATTCTTGCGGTTCAAAAGGCGATCGCGCAATTCAGTTCGGAAGGTATTACGAAACCAACATTGAAGGAACTTGCTCGGCGCCTAGTTTGCTTCGGTCACATTGACAACATCGACCCATCGTGGTGTTCAGTACGTCGAGCTCAGTCGCTACCCGGTGGCGTTGCCATGCTCCAAGGCATCTTCAAAACACTAAAGCTAGACACGCTGGAAGTGTCAACCGGCGCACTTAGAGAGGGGCTTCTACATGAACTAGTGGGGCGCTCACACGACGTCGATATACGCGAACGATCAGTTCGTGCTCTCGTCCCTCGTTTCCACATCGACCAGCAACACGCCACATTGGTCGCACGATCCGCGTTGGCAATGTTCGATCAACTTTTCCCAAATCTAAACGACGAGTTCGAGGACGAACGGCAGTTGCTCCGCTGGGCAGCAATACTCCATGAAATAGGTATGGGAATCTCGCACAGCGCGTATCACAAGCACGGGGCGTATCTGCTCGAAAACTTGGATTTGCCAGGTTTCACGCTCACAGAACAATCGCAACTCGCGTGGCTCGTCCGAACCCATCGTCGTCGCCTTCAAACAGAAGAACCAATGCCTCACGGTAAGTCACTTATGCATCTTTGCGTGATTCTGCGATTAGCGGTTACGTTTCGACGCAATCGTTCGGATGCCAGACCTGTCGAAACCAAATTCGGCAAGAAAGGTGACACCTATTCGATCGATATCGATAAGGATTGGTTGAACGCCCACCCTCTAACGAGGATGGACCTTGAGCAGGAATCGAATGTACTGTCAGATGCGGGTATTGAACTCGAGCTCAAGGAAGTCTGAGTCGAGGCTAACCGGATCAGAGTTTCATTAATCGAAGTAACGTGTCTTGAGCGCTAACGCGTGTATCGTCTGGCGATTGGTCGGCCAAAACATATCTACCGTCAGTTTCCATAAGCCAAGCTTGCACGTTATCTTTCAAATACAGCTCTAAGCCATCCCGCAGGATTGTTTGCGCGAGTTTCTTATCGATGATCGGGAACGCCAGTTCAACACGATTGAAGATATTCCTCGTCATCCAATCAGCACTCGACATGAAAATCTCTGGCTCGTCGTGGTTTTGGAAAAAGAAGATTCGCGTATGTTCCAAGAAGCGACCAACAATTGACCGTACTCGAATATTCTCGGATACACCAGGAATCCCCGGCCTTAAACAGCAGATTCCTCTAACGATCAGATCAATTTGCACACCCGCTTGTGACGCGCGATACAAGGCGCGAACCACACCTGGTTCCTCAAGCGAGTTCATCTTGGCGATTAGTCGACCTTCTCGACCATTGCGAACGTGTTCAATCTCGCGATTGATGAGCTCAACGAGCCGATCAAAAAATGCAAACGGTGATTGGAACACGCGCTGAAGTGGATGAGGATGACCCTTCGAAGTTAATTGCTTGAACACCATCAACACGTCTTCCGTGATCTCGGGATTGCACGTTAGCAATCCACAATCGGTGTACTGGCGAGTCGTTCGCGGGTGGTAGTTCCCTGTACCAAGATGCGCATAACGTTTGAGTTCGTTATCCTCTCTTCGAATGATCAACACCATCTTGGCATGGGTCTTGTAACCGACGAGCCCAAACACAACTTGCACCCCGGCTTCGGTCAAAGCCTGCGCAAGCTCAATGTTCTCTGCTTCGTCGAATCGGGCTCGCAATTCAATCGCGACCATGACCTCCTTACCTCGATTCGATGCGTCTATCAGTGCTTTTACGACCGGTGAATCTTGTCCGGTTCTGTAGAGTGTCTGACGAATAGAGATTACGTTAGGATCGATCGCTGCTTGCCGCAACAGATCAAGAACTGGCACAAACGACTGATACGGATGATGTAGGAGCAGATCACCATCTCGAATCGCCTCAAACATATCCGTTGCTGCCTGAATCCGTTTGGGAACGCCCGGCGAGAAGGCTGGGAACTTCAGGTCTGCCACATCGACCAGATCTGGAACCTGATTCAATCGCATCAGATTTACGGGTCCCGAACACAGATAAACACCATGTTCTGCTAGATTGAACTGTCCTCGTAAGTAGTCCACGACCTCGCTTGGACAGTCTTCAGCGATTTCCAATCGCACAGTCTCGCCAAAACGTCGCGTAGTTAGTTCACCTTCTACCGCCAGCAGTAAATCAGTCGCTTCTTCTTCATCGACGAGTAGGTCGCTGTCTCTTGTGAAACGGAACTGGTGACAACCTTTCACCCGCATACCAGCAAACAACTCATCGACGTGAGCGTGGATTACGGAGGACAGGAGTACGAAATCAAACTCGTGACCCGAAATGTCGACTGGCAATTGAATGACCCGTGGTGACGCCCGAGGCGCTTGCACGACTGCGAGCTCCACATTTCGGCCAAATGCGTCCTTCCCTTCGAGCGAAACGATGAAGTTCAGACTCTTATTTGTCACCGGCGGAAACGGGTGTGCGGGGTCGAGACCGATAGGATTCAAGATCGGCAACAACTCATCTCGAAAGTAACGTTGAACCCAGCTTTGCTGATCTGGCGTCCATTCATCTCGTTTCAGGAAGTAAATGTCGCGGTCGCGCAATGCCGGTATCAAGATCTCGTTAAGAATCTCGTACTGCTCATCAACGAGTTCGTGTGAGACTCTCGCAATTTGCTCGAGTTGCTCGTCTACGGACAACCCATCTGGCCCGCGCCGAAATTGACCGTACTTACGTCTCTGCTGCAATCCCGCAACACGGATTTCGAAAAACTCGTCGAGATTTGAACTGGCGATACAAACAAAACGCAGTCGTTCGAGCAACGGGAACTTTTCGTTCCTAGCCTGCTGGATTACGCGCCGATTAAATTCGAGAAGCGAAAGTTCTCGATTGACGTAGTACTTCGGATAATTGAGGCTGCGCACGCCCGAAACATCCGATCGCGAGATATTCATCCGGTTCTTATTATGAATGAGGAAGCGTCCGGTTCGCTAGATCATCTATATGCCGAAAAGCTGGCGAAAGTCCAAGATTTCTCGTTTGACAAGACTGTCACGCGGGTCTTCAACGACATGGTACGACGGTCCGTTCCAGGCTACGAGGCTATTGTCGAACTTATCGGGATCATCGCTGGTGCACACTGTCAGAGGCTGAACCGACCATTGCACTGCCTAGATTTAGGCTGTTCGCGCGGTACCGTGACGCAGTGCCTTTTAGATCAGCTTCCTGATCCAGCAACTCGAATCGTAGCCATCGACAATTCCGCGACGATGGTTTCAGCGGCGCGAAAAGAGATTACCGATTCGCGCGTTACCTTTGTCACCGAAGATATTCGCGAGAGCGAATTCAAGGACGTCGACTTTGTCGTGATGAACTTAGTGCTGCAATTCGTAGATCCTGAAGAGAGGCTTGGTGTGTTAGAAAAGGTTCGTCGTGGTCTACGCGATGATGGGATGTTCATCTTGACCGAAAAGATTCAATCAGATTCCGACTTCGTCGACTATCACCATGCGTTTAAGCGCGCAAAAGGCTATTCTGAATTAGAAATCACGCAAAAACGGGATGCATTAGAGAGAGTCATGATCATCGATTCGCTCGAGACGCATCAAGACCGCCTCCGCGACGCTGGATTCACTGAAGTAACGGTCTGGTTTCAGTTACTTAATTGGGTATCACTTATCGCTCGTCCATGAGATTTCGCGAATGGCTCGAATCGACTTGGTGTGCTGCTGGATTCCCGATCAATGTATCAGAATTGATTCACGGCAAGCTGAGTAGTTGGTTCTCTACACTGGATCGATTGCCAGAAATACAACCGATTGAAGCTCAATTTGGAGATTCGATAGAAATAGGCGCTACAGTCGACCTACCATCAGAGTTCGGCGACACGCTGAATCACGCAATCGAAAGCCTCAAACCTTGGCGGAAAGGACCCCTTAACCTCTTTGGATATGGAATCGACGCGGAATGGCGTTCCAACTTGAAGTGGGACCGATTTAGCGCAAGTGTTCCTTGGGACGCCAAAAGAGTTCTCGATATCGGATGTGGGAATGGTTATTTCGGATTTCGCGCTCTGCAAGCCGGAGCCACGTCTGTACTTGGTCTAGACGGCTACCTGCTGTACGTCCTTCAAGCAGCAATAGTTAATTGGTTCGTACGCTCGAAAAATGTCGTTGTACCCTTACGTTTTGAAGGTGATTCCCTACGCGACGAATTCGACATCGTGCTTTCAATGGGCGTGATCTACCATCAACGGGATGCAGACGCACACCTTCGAGGTCTCTTTGAACGATGTCAGCCAGGTGGTCAGGTCGTGCTTGAATCGATTGTCGCCGATGAAGACTTCGTTCCAGCAGACCGTTACGCCGGCATGCGGAATGTGTACCTCATTCCTAGTGTCAGTACGCTTGAAACTAAACTACGTAACGTCGGATTTAGCGATCCCATGCTAATTGATGTTTCCGAAACCACAACCTACGAGCAACGCAAGACGCGACTCATGCCCTACCAATCTTTAAGCGATGTTCTTGACCCATCCAATAGTTCGCTCACAATTGAGGGGTTACCCGCGCCGAAACGAGCGATCTTGATCGCGCAACGAACACTCTAGATGCTAGGGATATTTCGCTTTCGCGGTAAGACAGGTCGGATACTCGCGATTTACCACAGTTTTTGCGACCATGACGAGCGCTCGCTCCATCCTATCCAAATCAGAGATGCAACAGGGATTGACCTAGTAACAGTTAAACGGACGTTAGATCAGACCAACGACCTTTTCATGAAATTACCCGGCCGCGGCGATGGTGTTACCCGATACGCTCTTCCTTCCTCGATATACGCAATGGACCCTGAGGAAGTTGAGGCACTTGTGCGCAAACACGCACGGCGTGAAAACTGGGTCTTCTGGACGATTTGGGCATCGATCATGGTATTGTTTGGCATATCGACCTTCTTTGCGTTCGGCTCGATGTTCCTTTAAGGGTCGACAGAAATCCTCTCACTATTGACTGCATAAATGCCCGAATCCATACCTTCTGATTTAAGAGATCGTCGTATCCAAATCGAAGAGCTCTGTGCTGAGCTCACTGAAATACTTCGGGATGAGTCGCTTGAACAAAAAGAACGTCAAGCACAGATCACCGAGTTCGCGAAGAAATCGAATATTTATGGTCTCGCACAGCCGACGGAATTCGGCGGCTTGGAAGCGGGTCCGCTTGAGACGGTAGTCGTGCATGAGACCCTTGGAGCATTCAACTTATGCCATGTAGGCGGTCTGTTCGGTCCACAACCTGGTGTGCTTCAAGGCGTAGGCGAACCATTGAAGAGCGAATACCTTGCGCCAATGCTTGCTGGGGAAAAACGTGGAGCGTTTGCGTTCACCGAACCAGACGATGCGGAGCGCAAGACATGGGCGACAATCGACGGACAAATTCTCATCGTCAATGGTCAAAAATCCTACGTGACGGGAGGCGCATCCGCGGACTACATCAACGCGATGGTTGAGATCGATGACGTTGGTCCTGCAATGGTCTTAATCGACATGGCGACGCCAGGTATCGAGATCGTGCAAACGTTCGGTTCAATCGATGGCAGTCATCATGCGTCCATGCGTTTCACCGACGTGAAAGTGCCGAGATCACACGTGATCGGCGAACCTGGTCGCGGTATGCCCCGCGCCATGAATCAGATTGGCGACACGCGTCTTGTATTCGCCGCGCAAAGTGTTGGACTAATGCAATGGGTAATCCAGCGTACTACCGATCACGTACAAGCACCCCATCGTAGCGGCGAACCGCTTGGTAACAAGGAGGGAGTCCGCTTACGTTACGCGGATATGCGCATCAAAGCCTATGCGGCTCGCAGTATGTTGTATCGCACTGCGCGAATCGCAGAGTCTGGTGACAATGTCATCAACGAAGTCATCGCCTGTAAGGTGTTCTGCACCGAGACAATCGGCGAGATTGTCGACATGGCGATTCAGCTTCACGGCGGAATGGCACTGCAAAGTGGTCATCCGCTTGAGGAACTTTACCGTCGCGTCCGCGCTTGGCGTTTAGCCGAAGGCGCCAGCGACATTCTTCGATTGAACCTCGTTCGAGGAAAGCTAGACCTAGAAAAAGGGAGAATCTAGCCGCGCTTGCTCTGGATGCGCTCTCGCGTCGCTTCCTTCTCTCTTTCTGACTTGCGAAGCCAAATGAGCGTCGCACCTGCGCCTCCTAGCCAAGTCGGCGCAGTACAGAACGCAAATACGTCCTCGTGTTCTTTAAGTACTTGTCCAACATAGCTCTTTAGTTGCGCGGGAGGGCGCGACCGAACCCCTTTGCCATGAATAATCTTCACGTTTCGGTGACCGTTCGCAATAGCTTCAGATAGAAACGACCAAATCAATACGTGCGCTTCATTGATCGATTTGTGATGGAGGTCGATCTCATCGCCAGACGTGTATTGACCTGCTTTCATATGATCGAGTACCGCGACTTGCGTACCGTCTCGACGCCACTGGAATTCGTGCTCCGGCATGACCAAGCTACTTTCATCGAGGAAATCTCGCAGGTAATTCGGCGATGGTTCGCTGATTGCGTGCTCTTGAGCAGCAAGCTGTTTTGGTGTGGGTTCTTTGGGACCAATTGGCCGATCAATTCGTGGCGTCGATTCCAGTTTGTCAACATCCGACATCTCGCGTTCAAATTCGCTCAAGTTCCCTTTCAAATCGATTTGCCTCGCTTCTGATTAGCCGAGTGGAATAGAGGGGTAGCGATCAGACCGCGTACCAGGAATCGGATGGTTATCACTGTCGTGATAGGTGAAAACCGCAGAGAACTTAACGGTATCGGATTCGTTGCGACCCGCTGCGTGAAACAAGCGACAATGGAAGAACAAGACGTCGCCTGCATTTAGTTCAACCTGTATTCGCCGATTGAGCAAACGTTGGTTTTCCTCGAGATCAGTACGTAAAAAGAGATCGCGGTCTAATCGACCTCGCTCAACTTCTTCGAGATGACTACCCGAAATTACGGAGAGTGCGCCGTTCTCGCGCGACTCATTCCCTAATGCGCACCATATAGATACGAGCTCAGCTCGATCAAACGACCAATACCGAATGTCTTGGTGCCAGCTCGTTGAACTTGAATAACCGGGATGCTTGGTCATCACACAATTGTGATGGTTTTGGCTCAAGTACACGTCCTCGCGTCCCATGACGGCTGCGAGTGTCTCCTTGATCGGTTGTGCGGTCGCCAAACTAGCAAATACCGAATCTCGAGCGAAAGCGTGGAGCAACCGTCGCGGCGTGTCCCCGCCGCTCGCATCAAGCGTTGCAGGCGCGCCCGGATAGCCGACCTCCGCCTCAAACTCGACGGGACCAATCAAAGGGTTAAGGGCTTTCTCAATTGCGGCGTTTAGACTCGCGACCACGGGTTGCGATATCAAACCTCTCCGCACAATATAGCCTTGCGACGCGAATAACGCCTGCTCAAACGAACTTATCTGCGGGTTGGTTCGGGACATGATCGGAAGTTAGAACGATCAGAAACTCGCGGGAGTTTAACGATATTGAAATGAAATAGACAACAAGTGAGTGATACAGTGGTCTATAGAGAACACTCCTAGACCTTTTCTACTCGCTTTGAAACGCCTCAAATTCCAGTTTTCCCCCAATATAATTGAAAATCCAGTACGCGCTACGCATTTCGTATCAAAGAGCTTCGATCACTCGCGAACGCATATCCCACGCGCTGTCGTCCACGTATTCGAACTCGACAGCAATCTCTGAACCACACTATCCTCGCTCACTGCGTTCCATCGTTCGTACGTCGGCATAAGTAAGGAGTCGTATGCAGCGCTCCGCGAACCCAGACGGGCGCAGACGCCGCAACACCAAATTTGACAGATACATCCGAAAACGCGCAATCGACGACCGTCACTCGGCCAAAACGATTTCTCCGAGTTTTTCTGAAAGTTGGCCTCCCGATCACGTTTCTAGCCGTTGCTGGCGGGTTTGTGTACGCGACGCTAACTAGAGAACCGCCCACGCCGCCTCGCTTCGAGGTTGAACCACCTGCGTTACTTGTGCAAGTCTTAACGATGCAGAAAGAGCCGGTGCAATTCTCGGTCGATTCGCAAGGCGTTGTAACGCCACGAACTCGTACAACCATCGTGTCCGAGGTCACAGGTCATATCGTCGAGGTCTCCTCGAACTTAGAAAGTGGGGGTTTTTTCACCAAGGACGAGGTTCTTGCGCGAATCGACCCGCGCAATTACGAAACCGCACTAAAACGTGCGCAAGCTGACCTTGCAAAGTCGAGGACTAAGGTCCAGACGGAACAAGCACTCGCCGCTCAAGCACTAGATAACTGGAATACACTGCAAGGTCTCTCAGCGGATAACGACGATCCTTCCGATTTGACGCTACGAAAACCACAGCTTGCAGAGGCGCTTGCTGAACTGGACCTTAATCAAGCTGCACTAGAGAAAGCTACGGAGGATCTCGACCGAACCATCATTCGGGCACCCTTCGACGGCATGATCGTTGAGAAACTCTCTGACCTTGGGCAGTTTGTTAACACAGGCGCACAAATTGCGACTACCGTCTCGATCGACCTTGCAGAGGTGAGACTACCCGTGTCGCTGAAGGATTTTCAATACCTGGATCTCGAACATTTTTCGCGCGAGCGAACGGTACCTGTCACGCTAACTGCCGATATTGGTCGGGACGAACCAGCCACGTGGCAAGGAAACGTCGTGCGGTCCGAAGGCATCGTGAACGACGCATCGCGTGTCGTGCACGTTGTCGCACAAGTCGAGAATCCTTACGACAACACTGAAGCACATGAACACCCGTTATTGTTCGGCACATTTGTAAACGCGCGAATTGAAGGTCGTGAGGCCGGTGATGTATTCGTTGTACCGCGTCATGCAATATACGATGGCAATACGGTTTGGGTAGTCGACGATTCTGATGAGATACACCCGCAAGAGCTCACCATCATTCGTTCGGATCGCAATTCAGCTTATATTTCTGCAGGTCTTGGTAACGGTGATTTGGTGTGCATCACACCAATTGATCAACCATTACCTGGTATGAGGGTTAAGTACAGTGAGTGACGACGTTTTCGACCCGGGTGTGGATCTAGGATCTTCGCCCCGTCAACGTGAAACGACGAGCGGAGAAACTGATCACCCGGACGACCAACGGGTCACCGGGCTCATCGGTTGGTTCGCGACCAACCACGTCGCCGCGAACCTTATCTGGGTGTTGGTCGTCGGTATCGGCATCTACACACTATTCAACATCAAAGTTGAAACGATGCCCGCTTTTGAAACCGAGCGAATCTCCGTCTCGATGAGCTATCCCGGTGCGTCGCCTGAAGATATCGAAGAAACAATCACGATAAAAATCGAAGAAGCGATTAAGGACATCGAAGGCGTCGATCGCTATTACTCGTATTCGAACGAAGGCAACAGCTCAGTAACCATTGTTTTGGCGACAGGCTACGACCGAATCGAAGTTACCAACGAGGTCAAAGCTGCTGTCGACAGCATCAGTTCGTTCCCCCCGGACGCGTACCCACCTCGCGTTGGCGAAATGACGATGTTCAAACCTCAAGCAATTGCAGTCCAAGTTTCAGGCGACGTCGATATGAGGACGCTCGCGGAGGTTGCAGAACAGCTGCGTAAAGAGATCGTCCAGCTAGATGACGTCTCGTACGCTGAATTGAACGGGGTTCGGCCGTATGAAATCCGAATCGAAATCAGCGAATCCACGTTGCAACGATACGGGTTAACGCTTGAACGAGTGGCTCAGATCATTCGACAATGGTCCGTCAATGTATCAAGTGGCGCGATCGAAACACAAAGTGGCAGCATCCGAGTACGTGCAACAGGACAGGCTTACACTGGTGAGGATTACGAACAGATCACCATCCTTACTAACCCGGACGGCACGTCCCTAACTTTGGGTCAAATTGCGTCGATCCATGACGGCTTCGTCGACTATCAAAACGTCACGCTATTCAACGGCAAACCCTCAATCGGAATACAGGCTTCGGCGCGCGGTGAAGAAAACGACGTCGACATTGCAGCAGCAGTAACCGAATGGGTTGAGGAGCGCCGTCCTACTCTACCCAGTTCGATCGACATAACGGCTTGGGCGAGTTCGGCATACTACCTTGAAGGGCATCTCAAGATGATGCTCAAGAACCTCTTATTCGGCGCGTTTCTTGTGTTTTTGGCGTTAAGTGTTTTCTTGCACTTACGCGAGGCATTTTGGGTCGTGTTTGGGTTACCGGTCGCCTTTCTTGGCGCTGTGATATTCCTCCCGGCACTTGATGTCACGATCAGTATGCCAAGTCTTTTTGGCTTCATTGTCGTGATCGGGATCGTGGTAGACGACGCGATCATCATTGCCGAGAGTGCGCACGCAGAAACCATGCAGAAAGGGTACAACGTTGCGAACATCGTCCGAGGGGCACAGCGCGTCGCAGTGCCAGCCACTTTTGGGGTACTAACAACAGTAGCGGCATTCATGCCGCTCATGTTCGCGACTGGACCGATTAAGAACATCGTCATTCCGATCACAAGCGTTGTGATTTTCTGCTTGCTTTTCTCACTAGTCGAATCCAAACTCATCTTACCGTCGCATTTGGCGTTGATGAAGTCATCGCACAGCCGCTCAGATGTGGTTGCGGACTGGACACAGAAGCAACTAACGCGCTTTGTCGAGAACGTATACGTACCGCTTCTAAGGCGCTGCATGGAGTTTCGTTATGCAACGCTTTCCTTTTTCTTTATGCTGCTAATCGGTGCTTCGATGCTCGTCGCGAGTGGGCTCGTACCTTTTGGTTTTTTCCCTGGTGGTTCAAGCGACTTCGTGCGTGGCGAAGTCACGATTGTCGAAGGTGCACCTGATCAACTGATGACTGACACGATCAATCACATCAATGGCGCACTTGACGAATTACGCGAAGAGTTTCTCGAAGAAACTGGGGATCCGGTCATTCAAAACGTATTCGCGTATACCCGTAATCAAAATACCGAGGCACGATTCCAGCTTGAACTATCAAAACTCGGCGAAAGACCGGTCACAACGAGTGAAGTCGCTCGTCGATGGCGGGAAAAAGTCGGGGATCTAGCGCACGCAGAAGATCTCAGTATTTCCGCATCACAGAGCATGGGTAGTGGCTCTGACTTCGATATTAACCTGCGTGGTGAAAACTCCGTTACACTAGAGCGTGCGGGCGAAGATCTTGTAGAGTACTTGCGTGACTTTAATGGGATGTACAACGTACAAAGTTCCGCTACCGCCGGTCCGCGAGAAATGCGATTGGCAGTTAAACCTGCTGGTCAGGCAGCTGGTCTAACGCTTAGTGACCTCGGTCGGCAGGTACGCTACGCCTTATACGGCGCAGAAGTTCAGCGTATCCAGAGGGGCAGTACCAACCTCCGCGTTATGGTCAAGTACCCGAAGGACGAACGCACATCGATTGGTTCTCTTGACAACATGTGGGTTCGCTTGCCAGACGGGTCTAGCGCTCCTTTCGATACAGTCGCAGAATACCAGGAAGATACCGGTTACAGCTCCATCCGACGCGAAAGCGGTGCTCGAACGCTTGCGGTATCCGCAGAAGCCGAACGTCGACTCGTTAATCCTCAGCAAGTACTCGCCGCGGCGGAACGAGACTTCCTACCTGATCTGCAAAGACGCTACCCCGGTGTAACGTGGGCAGTCGCAGGAACAACACGTGACGAGATGATCGGGTTCGACGCCCTTCTAGCCGCATTTGGGTTCGCGATGGTCACCATCTACGCACTGATGGCTATCCCACTTCGCTCCTACCTATTGCCCATACTGATCATGAGTGTCATTCCTTTCGGCATCATCGGCGCCGTATTCGGGCATTGGATCATGCGGTCCCTCTTCGATGGAACGATTGTTTTCAACTTCGTTTCTATGATCGGATGTATCGCGCTGAGTGGTGTCGTAGTCAACGACAGCCTGATCTTGGTGCATTACGTTAAGCGCAAGCTTGCGGAAGGCGCAGACCTTGTGAGCGCGATCACGAGCTCCGGGAAGGCTCGATTCCGTGCCATCTTGCTGACGTCATTGACGACATTCTTGGGGCTCATGCCGATTCTCTTTGAACAGTCATCGCAAGCGAAGATGATCGCGAACATGGCGATATCAATCGCGTTTGGCATTCTGTTCGCGACGATGATCACGCTGATTCTGATTCCTACGTGGATTCGCGCATTAGCAGATATAGGTTGGAATCGATCCGCCGTTGCCGATACATCGTCAAGTAGTCAGGCATCCAATTTGCCAGCTCCTGCCGGGTAGTGCTAGCTTAGAGATTCACTAAATACAGTCTCTCGATTCACCGTAACGTGCAACGCACGTGATTCTCGTGTAAGACGCGCTTCAACATAGCGATGCTCTTCCCAATTGAGCTCGATATTGGTCCAGACATAGCCGACCGGATCCTCTGAACTGTCGCGTTTTCGCAAACAGTTATCGACATAGAGCTCAAGCGCATTGGTTTCGTCCACGCGAATGACGAACTGTTTGTGTTCGAGGTTGAATGTCAATTCAGCGTCAATCATCGGTTTCTGCAGCGAGAGCGTTCAAACTCGGCAATAGGATTTGGTTAGCTAAACAAGAAAGATATCGAGAGCGTGTGACTCAAGTCGATCGCACCAGCTCTCGTATCTGCAATTCCACTTTACTTAGGCGTAGCGAGTTGAAGCGTTGTCGTTAGATTCAACGACACGGCTCTTCCCACGAGATCGATTGAACACTCTCAAGATTCTTAAACGGTGCACATTATCAGATCAATCACTCCGACAGATGGATATATGACCCCTATTCGCGATAGATAAGTTTCGATTGGTATCAGCGAGATCAATACGGTTAGGGATCAGCTGAACTGAGTTGGGTCAACTCAAGGTGAGACATTCTCCTGCAGCATGGAACTGTCACCCGATTCGCGCTCATCACATCAAAAATCGTCCGACAGATATTGGTCAAAACTACGACATACCGTGTATTGGTTTTCGTGAGCAACTTACTCGCTTTTTCGCTCAAATTCTCACCTTAGTGAGCAGGAGCAGTTCGGTTAACCACACGACTCAGTCAAAACTGAACGGTTCTGATTTCGTCGGAATTCCGAGACAGAACCGATCCAATTCACCCAAGACAGTGAGAAATACCAACTACGTTATCGCCCAGTACTTAGTAACGAGGGTACGAGCGATCGGCAGGTTTACGAATATCGTGGCCGCTACGGATTTAGCGGTAGAGATGCCAACGGGTACTGAAACCGGCATACAGCGTGACGCCTTTTCAAGGTGTCGTGTGTACCTTACTTTAACGTCGTCGACTCTCACGAGTCGATTAAGCCCAGCTGGGGAACACTCCTCAGATGGGCGTTGTTCGCCGGCACAACCGGAGGACAACGTCATGTTGACTTTCTACGACGTTCCGTTTTTACGGAACATTTCGCTTACGCGCGACGGGTCGCGCGTGACGAATTTACGCTCGCGTATGACTGAGAAATTGGTTGTGCGCACGTCGCGTTTGCTTCTTAAAATGCTTGCAAGAGCATCCTCGGAGGTGTGTCATGATGTCGCTTAATCGCGCAGACGAACTCCGCCGAGAGTTGGAAGAAAAACACGACTTCAACGCCGAACAGGCTAATGGCACAATGATTGTTGTGGATGAGATAGTCGATCACGGATTCGATCGCGTGTTGAAAAGCATCGCTGATTTAGATTCAAAGATTGACTGGACCGCTACGTCTCTGCGTACCGAGTTAGACAAAGACAAGGTGTCTTTGCGTACTGAGCTAGGCAAGGACATTGAGTCTTTGCGTACTGAGTTAGGCAAGGACATTGAGTCTCTGCGTACCGATGTAGGCAAGGACATTGAGTCTCTGCGTACCGATGTAGGCAAGGATTTTGAGTCTCTGCGTTCAGATATGGACAAAAGATTCAATTCGGTCGACCGCCACTTTACTCTCATTCAAGTGTTACTTCCGTTCGCAAGTGCGTTCACTACGATCATCTTGCTAGCTGCATTAGCTGCGATTTTCGGAGACGCGCAGAGTTCAGTACGGTGGCTGATACCTATTTAGTCTGTTCACTTCGCACCCAGGGCCTGGACCTGGGTGCGAATTTACATGTGTGTTTTCTATTTAAACGCAGACGCTGAGACGAAATTTGTCTTCGTTACTGCAATTCACACGCCGTTTGGTCCTTTTAGGCAGTGAGTGATTTCGCGACTCTTATCCAGATCGTGTCTGGCTAAAACGTCAGCATGCTCAGAGAAACCGTAATAACTCACTGAAATACATACGTGTTTCAGCTAACCTGTCGCTTGCAGATTGAGCGTTCTTGTGGACTTCAGCCCGATATTCGCGAGATCTCGTCGATCTTCGCACGTTAGAGGACACGCCGCGCGCACACACGAGACAGCACTCGGCTTAGGCTCGATTCGCAGCGAGGACATCAAGTTCAATGCGAAGTCTCCTAACGACATCCAGGCACAACACCAAAGGGTCATATGGCAGGAATGTTCGGTTTCTTTCTAAAGGTTCCTGTATGCGATAACCCCAGATCTTCTCGCCTTACCATCTCCAATCTGGGAGGTAAATTCCTGAACCCGTGCTACTGGCAATGGCTAAAAGGACACCTTACTGAACCCACCCTAAATGTGCTTTGGCAGCTTCTCAGATCAGCATTCGCGATTTTTGGGCAATAGCCGCGCATCACGAAATAGCTACATCCGTTTGTTCTCGTAGCGATAGGAACCATTCCGGTCCGATCGCTGCTTGGAATTCCAGCGTTTTTGAACGCAAAACTCACTTCAGACTTCTATCACGAAATCAGATTAATCGTGTTAGATACATGTGGTTGTCACTACATCGCAGGAAATTTCTCAAGAGTCGATTAGGTGTCCACCATAGCGTTCACTTGATCACGACTGAGTTCAAGCGCCTGCAATGGTCATCTAGTGACCGCCGAACCGGACTCTTAAAACACTCACGAATCGGGCGAAGTCGCCAGGGATCGGCGGAAATTTCGCCAACCTCCGAATCCGGTAATTTCCTCGGCTCCTTCTGATGCAGTGACGTCACCAACGAAGCCTTTTACCCATTCGCCATCATCAAGTTCGATCGATCCTATGGCAAGTGGATGCTCAACCGTACTGATCAGACCGCCGATTTCCGATTCAGGTAGCGCCCATACCTCAACCTCGATCGCCGCGCCTTCAGATTCGTCACGCAACAAGGCTGGGCGTATGCGATCCGGTAATGCATATAGTCGGTAACACGGAGTCGTTCGAGTGAGCCTCACGCGATAGCCCTTTCGTCGCACGAGTTCTGGGTTGAGAGGTTGACCCATCATGTGCGCGCCGCATACCACGAGATTCATTTCACCGCATGGTTTATGTTGCGACATCGTCACTTCCTCGCCCAGCCAAGCTGCCGCCTCTCGTAACAACGCTAGATCAAACTCAGCCTTACTAAGCAAAGTGATCCCGAACGGTAAGCCTTCTGATGTTGTTCCTACCGGAATTGCTACCGCACAGAGATCAAGCAGATTGACACATTGTGTGAATGTGCCCAGATTGAGATTAGTTGCAAAAGGGTCTTGCTCGACCTCCATCTGCGTATAGTGCTTCGGAGCGGTTGGCGTAACGAGCACATCAATGTTCTCGAATATCTCCTCAACCGTACGCCGTAATTCCATCAATTGATACGTCGATTTAAAACACTCTACTGCCGTCAACCTGCTACCTTGCTCGATGACCGATTTTGTGACAGGATGCACCGCCTTAGGGTAGCTCTTGATGAAATCTCCAACGGCAGCGACACGCTCAGCTAACCAAGCACCTTCATATAGAAGATGTCCTGCACGTATGAACGGATCAGGATCGATCGCATTCGCCGGCCTCGGAAGTTCGGAGATCGAAAGACGATACAAGCTCTCATAATCCGATTTGTCTAGCCATGGTAAATCGTTAGGGTTTAGGTAACCAATACGTGGCTCTGTGCCGTTAAACGAACAAAGTTCAACTCGCCGCGAGTACGGCTCATGAGGGTCGAATCCGCCCGCGACTTTTGCGACTACATGTGCATCAGCGATGCTATTGGTGAACACCGATACACAATCAAGCGTGCGACATGCGGGAACAACCCCACGTGTTGACCACCACCCGCGTGTTGGTTTGAACCCGACGAGTCCATTGAATGCAGCGGGGATTCTGCCTGAACCTGCGGTGTCCGTACCAAGCGCGAAGCTAACTGAGCCGTTCTTCACGGCAACGGCGGATCCACTACTGCTGCCGCCCGCAATGTACGCAGGATTTATGACGTTCGGTACGGAACCATAGGGTGACCGTGCACCTGTCAATCCCGTTGCGAATTGATCGAGGTTAGTCTTGCCAATCGGCACGGCACCTGACTCAAGGAGTCGATTAACGACATGCGCGGAGCGTTTAGGCTCGTATGCATAGTCGGGGCAGCCAGCCGTTGTTGGCGCACCTTCCAAATCGATGTTGTCTTTGACTGCGAATGGAACGCCCCACAATGGGCATGAATCGAAGTCGAGTACCTTCAACTTCTCTACATACTTAGACGAAGTACCTTCATCAAGTACATGAATCCACACAGCCTCGTGCGACGCAAGTGCTTGATCTCTGGCTTTCTTTATAACGTCCAGAGGATCGATGCGATCTTCGGCATAAGCCTTACGTAGTTCGGCAATGCTCCCGATATCGTTCACGGCAATGCCGCAAGCGTTTGTCCCGCTTGAACCGCTTGACCTTTCGAAACGAGTACCTCGCCAACAACACCAGTCACCGGCGCTTTGATCTCAAACTCAGTCTTCATCGACTCGACAACGAAGAGCAGGTCACCCGCTTCTACCGGCTCTCCTTCCTGGACATGGACCGACCAGACCGAACCCGCAAGAGGACTTGCGACGAACGCGTCACCGACTTCGTCCAGCGGCGATGTCGCTGTGCCGTCTACCTCGTCGGATTCGAACGTCAGAAGACCCCTATCTTTCCAGTCGTCGAGTTCTGCTTCGAACGCTGTTCGACGTCGACTCTCAAAGGCTGCAATCTCACCTGCGTTTTCTTCCATAAACTGCTTGTGTAGATCAAAATCGAATATACCGTCCTCGATCTTGATCTGGTGCGCGCCTTGTGGAAACGCTTCCCGCATTTCGGCTAGCTCTTTCGCATCCACCTCATAAAACCTGAGCCGATCAAAAGGCCGTAGCAACCAATGTTCATCAAATGCCTTACCTCTTCGATAGTGATTCCAGACTTGCAGTGTGCGACCAACAAACTGATAACCACCCGGACCCTCCATTCCATAGATGCAGAGGTAAGCGCCGCCAATACCTACTGAGTTTTCTGCAGTCCAGATACGTGCGGGGTTGTATTTGGTCGTGACCAACCGGTGTCGTGGATCAACGGTTGTAGCCACAGGTGCGCCGAGATATACATCCCCAAGTCCCATTACGAGATATTCGGCGTTGAAAAGAATCTCCTTCACGGAGTCTCGATCCGGCAACCCGTTAATTCGTCGGATAAATTCGATGTTGTCTGGACACCAAGGTGCGTCGGACCGAACACTTTGCATATACCGTTCGATCGCATCTTGACATGCCGGATCATCCCACGAAAGTGGTAGGTGGACAACCCGTGACGCACGACGTGGTTCTGCCTCTCGAGCGCGATCGAAATGTTGAGAAAGTGAATCTACTAGCTCATGCGATGTGAAGCGTCTCGAATCAAAACGAATTAGTAGGGAACGAATACCAGCGGTCGTCTCCAACACGCCTGGAATCTTGTCGGAGGCGATTCCCTCCTCCAGTCGATCGACCCGAAGTCGAAGACCGATGTCCAATACGTTTTCACCGAACTCCACCAATAACGAGTCTTGTGCGGCACGACGTACACGAATATCGTCTGCTTCAAATACGATCGGATTTTCGATGTTTCGAGTAACAACCTCGGGTACTGAAAACACCTTCGGCGAGCACTTTTCAATCGCATCATCACGTTCTCGCGAGTAGCCATTTGCCACGGCTTCGGTTACCGCGACCAGTGTTACTTTGTCGCCGCCTCGCAGCTGACCAAGTTTCCACCGATCTGCTTCGATGACCGATCCGGGACACACGAAGCCACCTAAGCTTGGACCATCGGGGCCAAGAATGACCGGCATGTCCCCGGTGAAATCGATTGCACCGAATGCATACGCATTGTCGTGGACATTCGAGGGATGGAGTCCTGCGTCGCCACCATCCGGGCGAGCCCAAGTAGGTCGAGGACCGATTAAGCGAACACCCGTGCGACTCGAATGGTAGTGGACGGTCCATTCAGCGGCAAGAAATTCGTCGATGTCGTCGGCTGTGAGAAAGTCCTCCGTGCAATGCGGACCCATCGTAATTCGCAAGATATGGCGGCTACTCAGGTCAGGTGTGGACAAACTCTTGACAGCCGTTCCTGTTTTGATTGAATGATCTGCACACTCGCGCAACCGAAGAACATCGCCAGTTAACAGCTCCCGACCGTTCAAACCACCGATGCCGCCGAGCGTAAAGGTAGCGCCGGAACCCATCACGTCTGGAATCTCCAACCCTCCCGCGAATAGCAAGTAAGCTCGCATTCCGTCGCTCACTTCGTGTACAGCTAATACATCCCCACGGTTCAAGTCAGACGGTCGCCAAGGTTTCACCGGTTCTACTCGTTCATCCCGCGTACGAGTGATGCGTGCTGTTCCTGCAATCAACACTGTCGCCGGACAATGAAACCTCAGCGTCGGACCGTTGACCGTTATCTCAAGCCCGGCTGCGCCTTCATCGTTTCCAAGGCATCGATTACCGAGTCGAAACGAAAGATCATCCATAGGTCCTGACGGCGGTACCCCGACACGCCACAGACCCATGCGCCCCGGCCATTCCTGAACCGTCGTCTGCGCACCGGCAACCAGAACATCGACTGTATGGGGCCGGTAGTTCAATTGGCCGAGCGTAGACGTATTGTGATGACTGTTAGCGAACGCATCCGATCCCAGCGCTTGTAATAAATACTCCCTGTTTGTCTCCACTCCGTGCATGACACTATCTGCGAGAGCTTTCTGTAATCGTCGACGCGCTTTTTCGCGAGTCTTCCCGAACGCCATCACTTTCGCGATCAGTGAGTCATAACGTGGTGAGACGTCTGTCCCTGAACGTAACCAAGTATCGACTCGTACATCTGGACTATTTGGAAAACTGACAACTGACAAAAACCCTGGCGTAGGACGGAAATCGTGATTCGGGTCTTCCGCGCACACTCTCGCTTGAATCGCGCATCCAGACGGTTTCAGCTCGGTACTTAACACATCAAGCGGAGGTAGCTCATCCGCGGCTAACTCGATCATCCACTGTACGAGATCGACGCCGTACACAAGCTCAGTCACACCATGTTCGACTTGGAGTCTCGTGTTGACTTCCAGAAACGTCGCCTCTTGTCGATCTGGATCGTAGAGGAACTCGACGGTTCCAGCGCTGCGATACGAAACACTCGCTAGCAACGCACGGGCATCTTCATGCATCCGATGCCGAACCACGTCTGGAAGGTTCGGTGCAGGACATTCCTCAACAACTTTTTGATGTCGCCGCTGAAGTGAACAGTCTCGATCGCCGAGGATTGCCACACCACCTATCCCATCGCCAAACGCCTGCACTTCGACATGTCGGGGATTCGCAACGCAACGTTCTAGAAACAACCGCGAATCACCAAACGCACTACCAGCAAGTCGTTCAACCGATGCGAATTGATTTTGTAAGTCCGCCTCGTTCTCACAACGGGTCATACCAATACCACCGCCGCCAGCGGAGCTTTTCAGCATCACCGGATATCCGATGGTCTCAGCTTCATGCAGACCTTCCGCAACGTCAGCAAGGACACCGCTTCCCGGCAACATTGAAACACCGGCAGACGTGGCGAGTCGCCTCGCCTCATGCTTCAATCCGAAGCTCTTCAAGTGCTCTGGGCGAGGTCCAATAAACGTTACGTTCTGTTCCTCAAGCGCTTGCGCAAATACTGCATTCTCACTAAGGAATCCGTAGCCAGGATGCACCGCGTCCGCGCCCGATTTCCTTACGAGCTCAAGTACCTTGTCGATGTTGACGTATGTCTCGGTGACATTACCGTCTCCAAGTGAGTGAGCCTCGCTCGCCAGGTCCACATGCATCGACCCCCGATCATCGCGAGCATAAATGGCAGCGCTTGCGATACCCATCGCATCAAGCGTTCGACATACGCGCACCGCGATCTCGCCTCGATTTGCTATGAGGACTTTGTGAAACATCGGACTTGTGTCGAGGTGTCTAGTTCAGGACGATCAGTTCGCGTGTTACCAAACCGCCAACTCAATCGGAGTCGGGTTGTAACCATTGCATGGATTGTTAAGTTGAGGACAGTTTGAGATGAGGACCAAGATGTCCATCTCGGCAACAAGCTCCACGTACTTTCCCGGTGCGCTTATGCCATCCTCAAACGTGAGTCCGCCTTCAGGTGTCACGGGTACGTTCATGAAGAAATTGATATTGTGTGTTATGTCGCGCTTGGTTAGTCCCCATTCATCGTGCTGATTGACGGCAAGCAACCAGCTGTCTCTGCAGGAATGCATGCTTTTCTTATCCAGCGCGTACCGCACAGTGTTACTCTCACCGGCGCACGCACCGCCGAGAGTATCGTGTCGACCACACGTGTCCGCGACGATAGTCAACATCGGATTTCGTTCATCAGAAAGCAGCGTCGTACCGCTCGTAAGGTAGAGATTCCTTTGCTCTCGCACTGTATCAAACGCGCTGTATCGCTCATAGGGGTTGGTCGCATTG
Organism: Candidatus Azotimanducaceae bacterium; assembly: GCA_965220235.1. Taxonomy (GTDB): domain Bacteria; phylum Pseudomonadota; class Gammaproteobacteria; order Pseudomonadales; family Azotimanducaceae; genus Bin55. Next base: position 3,129,501 of record OZ244815.1, read on the forward strand.
AAAAACAACGTATCGACCGCTTGATTTCCTTCAAGGTCGGTGATCCGGATGATCTCGCCTTTCCTTATCGTGTCTAGCCAATATTGCCCTGCAGGCACGGTCTCTCTCCGACCCGCATCTCCGACTGCAAAAGTACTTTCCTTCAACATCTCATTACTCCTACTTCGAATCTCACGTGCCAAGCGAGTACAGATAGTTATTCATGAACCCGCGCCCGTTCTCGTCTCGTGAGTTGCGACAAGGGTCATCGTCCCGCATCTGTGGAGCAAGACTCAATCGATACCCGATCGCACGGCGCGGGTATTCCTGTGCCGGGTTCAAGGGATGCGGACATGTATGCAATAGCACGAGGGTCGGCATTTCAAAACGCAAAGTGACTGCGTTACCTGGTTTCGAATGATCGGTGACGAAGCTCATTGTTCCGTCTTCCTCAACGTCCACTCGCGAAAACCAATTGACGTTTGCCGCAAAATCGCGACGTCCAAGTCCGTATTTACCGAGTTCGATCAAAAACGAATCACGTCCATTGCGGAAATAGTCGTTGCGTGCTTCCTGATATGAGAGTGATCCCCATTTCTCATGGACGATCTCTGCGTTGCACGTACCACTTGACGCATCGTGCCAGCCTAAATCGTCTGCGACGATGGAACAGAAGATGCGACCCATATCCGAATATAGGCAATGCCCCTGCGTAAGTCGAAACGTGTGCTGGCACTTTAACGTGTCCGGCAGGTTCAAGCGTTCAAGTGGATTTGCGGGGTTGTACGCCAACATAGCAGCGTTGCCGCCGCCATCAACGTCTACCAGTTGCAACTGGACACCAGGATTGAGCACGAATGACCAGTGACTCCCACCCGGTAGCACATCCTCGTAAAGTACTTCAGTTTCCACGGCTCCTCCCTACTCCTGTCCGGGTTTAACGTTCATGGTGTCCACAATCGAATCGAGTCGACGATGATGTCCGACGGGTAGGTCAAACGTGATCGTCGCTCCATAGAGATCGGGGTTGTGCGGGTCGACGCGTGGCTTGTCGAAGACCAACAAACGCGAACCCAAGCTAAAACCCTCAGCGATGTCGTGCGTGATCATGAATACCGTTAGGTCCAGTTCACCAAATAGATCGAGGAGGAGCTCGTGCATGTCAGTTCGATAGCCCGGATCCAATGCGCCAAACGGCTCGTCAAGCAGCAAGATTCGCGGCGCTTTGACAAGCGTCTGAGCCAACGCCAAGCGTTGCTGCATACCTCCAGAAAGTTCTGAGGGATAGTTGTCCGCTGTTCGCTCAAGGCTAACCCGCTCCAACATCTTTCGAGCTCGCTTCACGTTCTGCGTACGGCGGCGACCGAATGTTCGTCCAAGCCATCTTGAATTCGCTAGCTCCAGTCCTAGTAGAACGTTTTCAAGCACAGTCAAGTGCGGGAAAACAGAGTACCTTTGAAATACGACACCCCGGTCGGCGTGAGGCTCTGGGATCAGTGGTTCTCCTTCGACAAAGATAGAGCCTTCGCATGGTTCGACTTCGCCTAACAACATACGAAGAAACGTCGTCTTACCGCAACCGGACGCGCCAACGATCGTGATGAACTCGTTCCTCTCGACGTTAAGCGAGACTTTTTCGAGCACAGTCTTGTCGTCATAACGTTTCCAGACGTTACGGACCTCAATCACGATTACGCACCGTACCAAGGAAAGCAACGTCGATTTAGCCGACGAAGTCCGAAATCAAATAAGAACGCGAGGAAAGTAATCCAAGCCACGTATGGCAAGATGACATCCATCGCGAGGTATCGTCGAACAAGAAAGATTCGATATCCGAGCCCGTCTGTTGACGCGATAGCCTCCGCGGCAATGAGAAACAACCACGCACTCCCTAGCGAAAGACGTACACCATCGATGAGCCGCGGCAATACTTGTGGTAACACGACTCGCAATGCGACCTGCCAGCTGGTCGCGTCAAGCGTTTGCGCTTTTATAAGTTGCTCTCGTGGTAGTTCGCGCACACGTTGTTCTATGTCACGCATCAGGAAGGGTGCCGTACCGAGCAAGATGAGCATGACCTTCGCGAGCTCGCCGACGCCGAACACAATAAACAGAATCGGTAAGATGGCAAGTGGCGGAATCATGGACAGCGTGCGAATCGCGGGAGACCAGAACGCTCCAAACCAAGGAACCAGTCCGTTAGGGACCCCTATCGCTAATCCGACGAGTGCAGCTAGGAATACACCAGTAACTAGACGTTTGAGGCTCGCTCCGGTGTCCGTCCAGAATATGTAGTCACCAGTTCGCCGATCTGGTTCAAACGCAACGCGTTCGATTGCCGCTCCAATCGTTGAAAGATCGGGGAGCAATTTGTCATCCGGATTCTCGGCGAGCCTGATACTAGAGGCGATCACATAAAGAATCAAAGCGAGCGCGAACGGTACCGCTGCGCTCGCCAAGATGCCTAAGCCACCTGGGCGTCGATTAATAAGACGCATTCGTCCGACCGTTGTTTCGACCGGATGCGCTCCGGGTTAGATTTCTCCGTCCGCGGCCATTTGCATGTAGCTCGAATCGAACCTTAGTTTTACGTTTGATTTAGAACCGAGTACGTCTCCGTTCGGTAGCTCGATGCCAATGAAGTCCGGTCCCGGCGCGCCTTCGCCAAGCAGACCATGTTCGAATGAAAACTCAGCGACATTGGTCATGGTTTCCGCGAGGGCACCCGATTGCACGAACTCGACAGCAGGAGCTGGTTCAAAGAACATTTGTGTTGCGGCGAGTTGAGCGTCATACCCGGAAAGATCTGTTCCGGAAGCAGTCGCCATGTGTGTTTTTGCGTTAATCCCGGCTTCATCTGCCGCTGCCATCACCGACATAGTTTCATACCATGCGCCGACTAGTGCTTTTGCGAAACGAGGATCTTCGAGTGCTTCGGTAGAGACAACCAGCATGTCGATGATCTCACCCGGGATCATGGACGAGTCAAATACCGGGGAGACTTCCGACATTGTCTGGACTTCTGCCAGAAGGGGATTCCACGTAACGACCGAAGTCACGTCATCCGTTGCGAATGCCGCGACGATATCCGCATCGGAGGTATTCACAACTGTGAGATCACGTTCCGTCATACCCGCCCCGGTAAGAGCTCGTGCAAGGAGATAGTGCGACACGGATAGTTCAACGAGATTGACGTTTTGACCTTTTAGGTCGGACACAGACTTACCAGCACCTTTCAACACGATACCATCATTACCGTTTGAAAAATCCCCTACGATCAGCGCCGTGGAATCTACACCACCCGCCGCCGGGATCGTTAGCGCATCCATATTGGTCATGGTGCAGCCGTCGAACGCGCCAACCGTGTATTGGTTTATGGATTCAATGTAGTCGTTGAACTGAACGACTTCAATGGTGATGCCGTACTTATCCGCCCACTTATCAACGATACCGGACTCCGCTGCGTAGGACCAAGGCATCCAACCGACATAAATACTCCAGGCGATGCGATAGTCGTCCTTTGCGGAGGATTGAAATGCAAATAGACCTAGTGCAGCAACAAGCAGTGCAGTGATAGATCGTCGAAATGGAAGTCGTGCCACGAGTCCGTCCTCATTTATTCATACTCAGGAGACCACCAATGTCTCCCCCACGAATTCATAACAACTTTCATGCCAAGCCTTAATGCGCAAGAATTAGCCATCAGGAGAAGAACCTGCGCATTATTTGAACATCAAGGTCGGAGCGCTGCGCAAATATTGATAAAGCTCCGCTAAACAACGCGAATTTCGCGCTTCAGCGCTCGAATCCCAGATACGGGTCAATCCACGAGTATTACGTTCGGCGTTTGTGCGAATTTCCTATCAAACGTCACGACGTGACTAGCACCTAACTCCGTGGCTATAGAACGGATCATCAAGTCGGAGAAGTCAAATCCTGATGAGCGATACTCGCGAAGTGCATTTCGTACCCGATCGACATCTTCGAATACGATTTCACTTGAATCTATCAGTTCCTCTACTGCATCGGCAATTTGAGAATGTCCGAAGCCGTACGTTCGCTCTAACACCCAAACTAATTCGATCAGTACTTCTCGGCAGACAAGCCCAGGGTCTCTTGGCTCTAGGGTATCTAGGAATTCTCCAGCAGATTTGACCTGGTCTTGATCATCGCCGACTAAGAATCGGACCAACACGTTCGTGTCAATTGCGATCAATCTTCGGTCGCTCCTGCGATGATTCCCGCTTCCATTTCTTCAAGCGTCTTGGCTTTGCCATCAAATTTCAGGTATCCGGCAAGTCGACTTATTGGTTGCAAGGCAATAAGACGCACGCCATCCTCGTCAAATTCGTACCGAATGCGGTCGCCGTCTTTTAGGTTCAGTTTTAACCTTACGGTTTTCGGAATCGTCGTCTGTCCTCTTGCGGTTATAGTTGATTCGATCACACAATCTACCACACGATAACGAAAACACAATTTTACTTACATATACAGTTTACATGCATATGAAAAGTATGTTATTTTAGAAACGCATTACTTTTTGGATCATCATGCTGAAATACGGTTCGGCGTTCATCAGCTGCCTCTCAGTTTCATTCGTACAAAGGTAGCTAGCCGCCTCGACCGAGAAACCAATCAACAAGCTCTGAGTTCAAGTCCTCTGGGTAGGTGTGGGCTAGATCGGCTATTTCGCGGTAGAACACATTTGCGCCCGCTGCTGAAAATGCGTATTCCGCAGTTTGTGCGATATCTACAGTAAACATCCAGTCCAATGCACCGTGAGTGATGCAAATGGGTAAATCGCGAAGCCGATCTTTGGACATCATCTCGACCAGCATGGGATGAAAACTTGCTGAACACGGCGCTAAGTGGGTAAATGGAGATTCGTCCGTACATCCTGACACATAAGTGAACGTCCCACCATCGCTCATCCCAGTTAGCAGCAACTTATTGTCGTCAACATTCACGAGGTCACGGATTGACTCGAGCATCCGATGGAGGTTTGGCGAATCTTGGTCCGGACCCATGATCGCCCAAGTGCCACCAACTGACGTTGGACTTACCAAAACCAGTTCCTCGGTACGAGCTGTTCGTATCCACGACCATAAATATGTCGAACCGTGGCCACTACCGCCATGCAATGCGAACACTACGGGATATTCCCGCTCTGGGCTGTACGATTCTGGAACATATAAGGAAAAGCCGCCGCGCTGTTTACGGTCGTTTTCAACGTGGTGAACTCCTCGAATACCGACGTTGTTTTGGTCGTCCCCGACCTGGATTCTCTGTTTATCCTGATTGCGTGCGTCCAGGAAAAATCGATGAATCAAGCTGAAATGACTCGCTAATGGATATAGCGTTTCGCAAATGCGTGCTCTCCCACCGAGTGCTCGATAGATCGGCATCAAGTCGTTAGCGCTTTGCCCGACATCCTCTAACGCCTCTAGACTACGAAGCGCTACGCGGTAGCCTTCTGATACCAAATCCCTGAGCTGTACTGCTTCGGGAGGCCAATCTGCTTGGCGCAAACCCTCTGACGCCCGCCGAAGATCTTGCCTAGCTGAGAGCAGCTCGCTATGGATGGACTCCACATTAGCGGGTCCGAGGTATCGGGAGCTTCGCTCGAATACACGAAGTCCTTCCAGCAATGGTTCGATGACGCTTAAAAGGACGTCTTCGAACGGTTTTTGTTCCGCCATACTCGCATGTTACGGACGGATCTTTGCATTGCGTTCACGCTACCGTATTCAGAGCACAGTTTTGAATTGGGAATAGAATCTAATCACGCAGATAGCACTCCAATCACCATGGCATTGACTTGGTCACACGCGTTCGTCAACGTTAAAAATCTAAACCAAATGGTGAGCTTCTACACAGATGTACTTGGTTTTCGTGTTAACGACCAAGCGGATGGTATTGCGTTTCTCTCTCAACTCGAGGACGAACACCACCAGATAGCGTTTAAGGAGGATGCCGATCAAGGCAATGAATCGAGTCGGGTTGGGCACTTCGCTTTTCGTGTCGAGTCGCTAGTCGAAGTTAAACGGCTCTACCAAGAGCTGACCTCAAACGACGAAGTAGGGAAGGTCGTTCCTGTCACGCATGGCAACACCTGGTCCATCTACTTCCACGATCCTGAACGCAATGGAATCGAGGTGTTTTGCGACACACCCTGGGATGCCGACCAACCATTTGCAGAACCGTGGGATCCACAGATGGATCGTGCAGACTTAGAGACGTACACAACAAATCTCATCAAAGAACACGGTGATCTGAAAGCGAACCCGCGTGCGCAGGTCGATTTCGGCAGCGTTTAACTGACCGATGTTGGCAACGTCAACAGTAACATTGGTCGCCAATCAATTCTGTTCGGCGCTTGTAAGAGTCCCAGATTTCACACTAGCAATCGGGCTCGCTGACGCCGGGAGTACATACCAACCATGAAACCTGAACGCACTTTCAATCGAACGGTTGAGGACGTTGGCAATATCCAGAACATGGAGCACTTCAACCTCACGGTTCCGGATCAGCAACTTGCCGCATTGTTCTATGTCACTGGACTAGGGTTTACCCGAGATCCGTACATCGATTTTGGCACGTTCAACATGTGGATCAATGCTGGGGAGCAGCAGTTCCACTTGCCGAAAAGCGACGCCCAAAAGTTCCGCGGTACGATCGGCGTCGTCATACCCAATCATGACGACCTCAAGCGCAGATTGAACGGCATTCAACGTTGGATGGATGGCACGGAGTTTAGCTGGGAAGAAGACGGTGACTGCATCAACATATCTTGCCCATGGGGGAACGCGATCCGTGTCCACAAACCAGACGATGACGACAGTATGGCTCTCGGGATCGCTTATGGCGACATGCAGGTACCCGTAGGTTCAAGTGACGGCATCGTCAGGTTCTACGAACAGATATTTGACACACCAGCCGAGAAGGTTGAAGACAACACCGGCACCTATGCAAAAGTATCGATGGGATACAACCAAGTATTCCGCTTTCGTGAAACGGAAGACAACATAGACGAATACGATGGGCATCACATCGCAATATACGTGTCCAACTTCTCACGACCACATGAGGCATTGGTTGAACGCGACCTAATTACGGAAGAGTCTGATCAACATCAGTATCGATTTCAGTCGATTGTTGACCCGGATACAGGTGATGAACTAACCGAAATTGAACACGAAGTACGAAGTCTCCATCATCCGATGCGTAGACGCAGCCTTGTAAATCGAAACGCGTCGCAGTCGTTCGGCAACTATCGCCAGGGACGCGATGTCTTCGTGCCGTAGTGGTTGCCTCGGGTGACGAAGCCCCGTATTACCTACCGCTCAGTGATGAGATCGAGGTCTTTCTTGCTGCGTTCGAGCAACGGTTACCAGTTCTCTTAAAAGGTCCAACCGGGTGCGGTAAAACACGGTTTGTCGAGCATATGTCGTGGCGGATTTATGGTGATGACAATCTAGTTCGAAACGAAGTCAAGCAACCTCTCACAACCGTTTCTTGTCATGAGGATCTGACTGCAACGGACCTACTCGGAAGGTACCTATTACACGACGAATCCACCAGATGGCAAGATGGGCCACTGACATCAGCGGTTCGACATGGAGGAATCTGCTATCTCGACGAAATCGTTGAAGCCCGTAAGGACACGACCGTCCTGATTCACTCTCTTACCGATCATCGCCGAATTCTGCCGATCGATAAAACAAATGAGCTACTTGAAGCTCACCCAGATTTTCTATTAGTTATTTCTTACAACCCTGGCTATCAGAGCATTCTTAAAGACCTGAAACCTAGCACCCGTCAACGATTCGTAAGCCTCCAGTTCGACTATCCAACGGAGGATCGTGAAGCTGAAATCATCCAAGTTGAAAGCGGCATCGACCAGAAAAACGCAAGAATCCTCGCCAAAGTTGGCGTACATATTCGAAATCTGCGAGAGCATGGTTTCGAGGAAGGCGTAAGTACCCGATTACTCGTCTATACGGGATCGCTTATGCGCCAGGGTATCAAGCCCCGACGCGCCGCGAACGCAGCGTTGATTCATGCGTTGTCCGATGACCCAGAGGTTCAGCAGGCGATCGCCGATATTGTCGACGTAGTTTGGCCTTGACCCTCCTTAGCGAGGTTGAACGTCCCCTTGCGCTATTTACGCAAGGCTTGTCCAATCGAATCCCGATATTTCACAGTAGCGATCAGTTACATGCAATCAATGGCTCAGATCTGTGCGAGTTTTTTTTGCCGCATGAATTCGATTACTTCGACGAATCTAGTACAAACCGAGACGCTTATCGATGGCTTGTCATGCAGCAACTCGGATTTCGTCGTTACGACACGCTGTCCTTCTCTATTCAACGCGCACGATCGGCAATCGAATATCTAGCTAAGCGTTCGATGCCTACAGCACATCGGTCGCCAGATCTCGAGCTCTTTTATCAGCATTTTGCAATACCCGAGATAGCGAGCTACCTGTTTTATGTGATCGAAGAAACCAGAGTTGCGAACTTGATCGTCTCGGAGTTTCCGGGCGCTCAACGACTCAGACACCGATATCAAACCTATCGCTCGCATTCGATCAGTGTACCTGACCAGTCACCGCTCGCAGAGATGATGAGACTGGAAGTTATGTTGCAGACGCCAGATCGATTGCCCCAACCCTATTCGGACCTTGTGTCGCCGATACTCAACAAGCGCGCAACCGTGTACTCATCGGCCGAAGCGACAGTGAATTGCTATCAAGCCTTTTTCGCGAATCTTGAACTAGATGTAGCAGAACGTACGGACGGTGAATTACAAGATACGGTAGAACTCACCACGTTGCAACGCGCCGCGCGTCTTGAGGATTGGCAAGAGGAACTTCACGACGTTGATGCTCAACTCATGGCAATGTCCTTTGATGAAGACCTTGATGCGAAGCAGTCGACGTCCGAAGAAACGCTTGACGGTTCGCTTCGAGAAGCAAGTGTTGATTTAAAGCAAGAGCGCGATCAACTCCAACGGCGCATCGATATGGAAAAGTCGCATCTCTCGACCTATGAAAACCAGCACATCGTCGGTAACCCACACTTTAGATACGACGAGTGGGATCACCTCCACCAAACCTGGCTAAAAGCCTGGTGTTCCGTCTTCGAGTTACGTGAAGACCACGCTACTCAAGATTCAGCAACAGAATTACTGAAGAGCATTCGCCCACTTGTTCCACCAGTCCGCAAACGATTCGAGCAGGTTAAACCTGTCGGCACGCGTCGTGTGCCAAGGAGCCTCGACGGCGAAGATCTAGACATAAATGCAATCGTTGAAGCGCGTGCAGACCTCCACGCCGGACTGACGCCGACCGAACACGTATACGTTCGAGTGGAGAAGAAGCAACGAGATGTCGCTGCATGCCTTCTCGTTGATTTATCGGCATCGACAGACGACCCAGTCGTGTCCCCCGATTCCAAGCATCTGCCTGAAGATGAGGAGGATCCGTTTGATGATCCCTACCTTCATGGGGCAATCAACTTCGATCCAGATCAGACCGAAACCGAAACGCCGCGTAAGATCATTGACGTACAGAAAGAATCCGTGCTGCTACTCGCGACCGCGCTTGAGAATTTAGGCGATCTATATTGCGTCTACGGGTTTTCAGGATACGGTCACGAACGTGTTGAAATCCACGTTGCTAAGGAGTTCAACGAGTCGCTCAACCGGCGAGCGATCAATGCTATCGCGGCCATGAAACCTCTTCGCTCGACCCGCATGGGTCCAGCTATACGACATGCAACGTACAAGCTTCTCGCGACTGGAAGCGCGTTGAAGGTGCTGTTGGTGATCAGCGATGGTTTTCCGCAGGATAGTGATTACGGTCCAGACCGTAGCAACCATGAGTACGGCATTCAGGACACGGCGAAGGCGATCCATGAAGCCCATGAAAAGGGGGTTCAGCTATTTTGTATCACCGTAGATGTCTCGGGACACGACTACTTGCGGCGCATGTGTCGAGAGGACCAATACTGGGTGATTGAAGATACCGAAGAACTGCCAGATGCGCTGCAATTTGCGTATCGACGATTGACGTCCTAGGCAAAAAAACGGCCACCTCAATAGTGGCCGTTGTAATCGAATTAACCCCCTGCGGGATTCCTTCGGAGCGTCGCCAAAAACCGATTCGCTAGGGGATTAATCGTCGCCGCCGAAGATCCCAAGCAACTGCAGGATGTTCGCGAAGAGGATGTAGAAGCTAATAAAAAGACTGTTCGCCGCCACGATGTAATTACGTTCTCCACCCAACACGATCGCGCTGGTTTGGTATAGGATAAATGCGCAAGCGACCACGATCATGAACGTCGATATGATCAATGCGAACGGTGAGAGAGGAACAAAGAAACTCAAAACGATGATCCCCAGTACGACGACAATTGCAACAGCAATAAAACTACCAAGCCAACTGAAGTCTGTCCGTCGCACGATTGTGTAAGCAGAAAGTGCAAAGAATGCTGCTGAAGTCAATGCGAATGCTTGCACCACCAGCCAAGGGTGTACTGCTAGGTAGTAACCAAGAATGGGCGCAATGGCAAGACCGAGGAATCCCGCAAACACGAACGACCAAACTAGTCCCCATACAGAATCCGCAGTTTTTTGAACCGCGAAAGAGAGACCGAAGAACCCAATCAGATAGATGAAGAAATTCATCATGCCGATACCCAGTGCCATCGCGACGAACGACACGAGTGCAGCGAAGCCGATGGATAGACCAAGCATCAGGTAGGTGTTCCGTAAAACACCATTGATTTCGATTGCCTGTTGTCCAGAGACGTGTGCTAGCCCGGTTAATGCCATGTTCTTACCAGTTCCTCGAACCTGAATTAATAGGAATTATGTATGGTATCAGAGCCGACACCATAGAACAATCACCTTCACTAGACAAGTTTCTAACCCAGTGAGTTCATCGACTAGGCTAGAAAATCCAAATCACCATTCGAGACTGCGCTCGTTTTAGGGGACACATTGAGTAAGAGAGCACAATCCTCCAACGTCTATAAACTTTTTGCACCAAAGCGACCTAAAACTTTTCATTCTTCAGGTGACCATAGGAGGCGTAGTTGCAGATCATGTGCTTCTCTTGTTCAACACGATATCACGGGGCTAGCGGACGTTAAACCACTCACCAAAACCGTCTAATTTCCCAGTACCAACTCTCACGGAGGTGGTTAACATCAATTCTCCAAGAACAATGAGAAGACACATGATGGGCGTAGTTGTATCGGGCGAGATATAGCCTAAAGTGGTGTTTCGAGGCTAGGCGGGGGTTTCCCCCTAGCTGTTAGTATCTGTGTTTGGAAAACCACCAACAGAGAAGGAAACACCACCATGAATAAGGATAACATCGTAGCTCTGCGCACGAGCGTTGGCGACCCGTTGCAGGACGTTTTGCGCGATGGTGCACGGCGGTTGCTGGCGCAAGCGATCGACGCCGAAGTTGACGAGTTGCTTACGCAACACGCGGATCGACGCACGGCCGAGGGTCGAGCGGGCGTGGTTCGCAATGGCTATCTGCCGGAACGTCAGGTGCAGACCGGCATTGGTCCGATTGATGTTCGGATCCCGAAAGTCCGTGCCAACGTTGGCGAAGCGGTCACGTTTCGCTCGAAACTGGTACCGCCGTATGTCCGTAAAGCGGCATCACTGGAAGCCGCGTTGCCCTGGCTGTATCTGAAAGGGATTTCAACCGGCGACATGCACGAAGCCCTGACCGAACTGGTGGGCGACGATGCCAAAGGCTTGTCGGCCACGACGGTCGCACGCTTGAAGCGGAAATGGGCGGCTGAATACGCCACCTGGCGCACCCGCTCGTTGGCGGATCGGACTTGGGTTTACCTCTGGGCGGACGGCATCTACAGCCGCATTCGCGGCGAGACCGGCAAGCTCTGCGCCTTGGTGGTCATTGGCGTTGATCAGCGCGGTCGCAAGGCGTTGCTGGCGGTCGAAGAAGGGGTGCGGGAATCCACGCAAAGTTGGCGCGAGCTCCTGCTGAACCTGAACAAGCGGCACATGAAGGCACCCCAGTTGGCGATCGGGGATGGTGCGTTGGGCTTCTGGAATGCCCTCAACGAGCTCTGGCCTGAGACGCGCTGCCAGCGGTGTTGGATGCACAAGATGGGCAATGTCCTGAATCGCTTGCCGAAATCCTCGCAGGCAAGCGCCAAACGGGATTTACAGGATATCTGGCAAGCCGCAACGAAAGCCCAGGCGGCACACGCCTATGACGCATTCAAAGCGACCTACGAGGCTAAATTTCCGGATGCCGTCGAATGCTTGGTCAAGGATCGCGAGACGTTATTCACGTTCTACGACTTTCCCGCCGAGCACTGGCGCAGCATTCGGACCACCAACCCCATCGAGTCGACGTTCGGCACGATTCGACATCGCACCCGGCAGGCGAAGGGTTGCGTGTCGCGTCAAAGTGCATTACATATGATGTTCAAATTAGGTTGCGTCGCGGAGACACACTGGCGACGTCTACGTGGTTTCAAGCAGCTGGCAGAAGTCGTCGAGGGCATCAAATTCATCGACGGGATTAAATTCGCACCCAAGGAGGAAACTCACCCACCATCAACACAGAAAGCAGCATAACGAATGCTGCTCAAACACCACTTTCGGTTATACCTCGTATCGGGCGGGCGACTCCGGCAAGTTGCTTTCTCAATCAACGTACTGGAATGCGATCCAACGCAGGAAACGCGGTGATCCCGATCACTCGTCATACGATTCACATGAATCGACGGACTCTCATAGGTCGCGGATTAAGCGCGGCTAGCCTTGGCATCGTCGGAGGGATCCTGATGGGATGCAACCCCATTCACTCCAGTCGTTCGCTAAATACCGCCACGTCTCAATCTAAACGCGTAGTGGTTGTTGGCGCGGGTATCGCAGGTCTCGCCGCGGCTTCGGAGCTTCGAGCCAAGGGTTATGACGACGTGATTGTCCTAGAAGCCCGCGACAGGATTGGTGGGCGTATTTGGACAGCGTCGATTGGCGGCTACCCTATCGACCTAGGCGCTTCTTGGATCCACGGTGTTGACGGCAATCCGATCAATAGTATCGCTGCGGAGAACGGTATCCAGACGATGCCAACCGACTACGACAATAAAACCATACTCACACAACACTGCGGTACGCAGTTTCGGCCGTCGAGCCGGATTCTAAAAAGTTTCTGGGAGTTCGCGCGGAAACGACCTAGGGACTCCCTACGAAATCTCTACGAGCGGTACATTAGCGAATCCGACCCGACTGATGAAGAACGACGCTACTTAGCTTATGTTCTCAACACGAGCATCGAGCACGAATTTGGCGCCAACATCGACGATCTCTCAATCATGAGCATTTACGGCGGTGAGGACTTTCCAGGAGACGACGTGCTCTTCCCAGGTGGCTACGATCAGATCGTCAACGCACTAGCCGCAGACTTAGATATCCGGACCGGGCACGCAATCTCAATGATCGACTACCGTGACGCGGACGTCGTACTAACCACCACTGCCGGCGAAAAGCTAAAAGCCGATTCCGTCGTGGTCACTGTTCCTCTTGGCGTTCTCAAGAAAGGCTCTATCAAATTTATGCCTGAGCTTCCGCAGACAACACAGCAAGCGTTAGACGGTCTTGGCGTGGGCGTACTCAACAAGACCTGCCTCCTGTTCGACGACATCTTCTGGCCACCGGAAATCGAGTTGATTGGATACATAAGTGATCATCCCGGACTATGGGCTGAGACTATCAATCTACACCCCTACACGCACCGACCAATTCTCATGATGTTCAACGCTGGCGGGTACGGTATCCGTATCGAAACGATGTCCGACGCAGAGATCTTAGGCGAAGCACTTCATACCCTTTCACGTATGTTTGGTAAGGTACCAGGGCCGAAGGATGCACTAATCACGAGATGGTATTCGGATCGCTGGTCATACGGTTCTTACTCGTATGTCCCCGTGGACTCGTCTTTCGAACGATACGCCGATCTTGCGAAGCCTATCGAGGATCGGCTCTTTTTTGCGGGCGAAGCTACTCACGAAGAGTATCCTGCCACCGTGCACGGGGCTTATTTGTCCGGCGTTCGCGCCGCAACGCATATCGTCGCTAACGACTTAGTGCACATGCGACGCCGCTGACCCTGAGTACGTGTAACTCACAAGTAGCGCGTGAGGACATTTGCCACAATGCAATCGGCGCTTCGTGATGTGCCTTGCCGCACGGATGGAATCTATGAGAAGACATACGACGTCATCCAGCGAATATTCCCGTTAGACCACCCTGACGAAGCGATAATGGAAACGAACGTAGAGAGAAATCTCGGTTACGATCCTTCGCTAACACTTTGATCGCATTCTTAAAGGCATCTACTGCGGGTCTCAAAAGGTGAAATTTTCAGATACTTAGGATTCGAATTGGGACGGAACTATCACTTTTCAATCCCTCTCTAACGTCTATGTACCGACGGATATTGCGACTCATTTGACGTTCTTCCGAGTGCACGGCCTGCTACTGTCAGAGCGATCGTAATCTTTGATTTATGAGTACACAGCAAAGAGACCGATGAAGTACAGCTTGCGCACGTCCTCAACGAGATGTTTCCACTGCAAAATCCGATAATGAAGGTTTTCGACTGTTTGCAACACCATGAGTAGCCGACTCTGGAAGTCAATCGTGTGCTTTAGTCTCTTGACTGTGAGCGCATGTACGCAGCTATCCGAAGAAGAATGTCTTTACATGAGTTGGCATGCCAGAGGCGTGATGGACGGCGCCGAGGGAGTACCGCCGAGCAAGGTGAACGAGTACCAAAGTACGTGTGACAAACACTCAGTGCAAGTGGATCGTGCAACGTATGAGGAGGGGCGTCAAGAAGGAGCGAAGCGATACTGCACTCGCGCGAACGGATTCAGCGTCGGTATGAACGGCGATCGATACAAGAACGCTTGCCCGGGAAGCATCGAGCGCACCTTCCTTAGTGGCTATCAGCCAGGACGTTTGATGTGGTCTGCAGTCAACAACATGCAAGTAGCGGAGTCAGCTGTGCGCTCTAGTACCTACAGAATCCAGACCATCGAAAACCAAATTGACCGTCTGTACGTCGATCTAGAAGATACAAGCTTGACCGACAAGCGGCGTTCCGAGATCAGAAATCAAATTCGTTGGTTACGAAGGGAAATCGATAACGAGCGCGACAAACGCAGAACGAATGAACTACGAATACCAGAATTGCGAGATAGATGCAATCAAGCTAGAGAGAGGGTCGAATCTCTCGGATTTATCGTGGCTGATGTCTGTTACTAAAACTGCGCCTGAACATCAGCGTTGATCGACTTCAGAACCAGAGTTGCCGCACGAGCATATCTGAAGTGAGTGTACACACTTGCTGCTTAAATAACGAAAATCCTCGGCACCTCAGACGATGTGACCGCGCGTAATCATTAGATTTTCACGACTCGAATGGGTTCAACACCGTCACGCCTAATCCCTTCACGTCACCCGCATTACGCGTCACAAAGATCAAGCCGTTCGTTTTGGCCGTCGCCGCTATGAGCGCATCGATGACTGGGACCGGACGGGTCGCATTCATCCTACCCCACTCCTCAGCAACAGCGATGTCGACTGGGAGAATGCGCTCCCCGAATCCCGACATCACGTTTACAAGCCACCGCTCAATCGCTACGGCTCTCCGCACATCGTTTCGTCGCACCAGTTCTACGCCTTTGCGGATCTCACCCAACACTAAAGAACTAAGCCACAGCTCATCCTCCGGGACGTCGTGCCACCACGCCGCTACGGCGGAATCGCAATCTTCACCTTTTCGAACTTCCGAGATAACGTTCGTATCAATCAGGAAGGTCATACGTCGGTATCGCGCCCAAAATCACGTACACGCCCGAACTCAATGCCTTCGAGCGGCGCTGATGCCAAGAGTGCTTTGAAGCCGCCAAAGCGCGATAGCGCGATCTTCTCCCTCAGAACGCTGCGAGCCTCGGTCTCACGATCGGGATCAACTAACGCCTTTGCAACATCTCTTACCAAAGCAACGTCTTCTTTCCGGACTTGGAGTTCCACACGCACGAATCCTTGCCGTTGACGACGCTTCCGCCACTGTGTGACCGCCGAAGATTGGTCCTTCGCCATGGCATCCTATATTTCCGGTATTTTTACCGGTAATATTATGAGAAGACACGTCGCTGACGTCGATGAGTCGTTAAACAAACGCTTGTTTTGTATGCGCACCAGCGTACCGGGTAGCTAAATCGATAAATCCGATCATGGATTCGCCTGCTGACATCAGCCACGTTTAGGGAAATGTCGTACCTTTTTCGTGTCAAAGGGAAATCAAGTCCACAATCATTTCTAGGCACACCAATGTCTCGAACGTCTTTCCGCACGCCCCGTCTTGTTGTTTTAGTCACACTGTTGCCGCTCTTAGCAGGCTGTGCAACGGTCTATACCGACCCAGACTTCCCTGTCTATCAAGATCAACATGGCACTATTGCAATTCTGCCATTCGATGTGACGATCAATCCAGAACGTCGATGGAGCGTATCACAGAACCAAATTGACCTGATGGCGAGTGAACAGGCAGAATCCTTTCAAAGAGCACTCTACACCCAGTATCTACAAGGTCACCAAAGAGGCCGATACGCAATTGAGTTCCAAGATATTAGCGAGACAAACACGCTACTAACTCGGAGCGCAGGCACCCGTTCCAAGCAAGCGCTCTTAGCTTCGATGACAAAATCAGAAATCTGCGATGCCCTGAAGGTGGATGCGGTCATTTCTGGCGAAATGGTGCTGACCAAACCCATGGGTACGTTGGAATCAATCGCCGCTTGGCATTTTCTCAAGGTTCCTGGCACGACGAACGAAGTGCATGTGAATACCTCCATCCATGAAGGAAATAAAGGCAAATTAATATGGAACTACGAATTTGCACAGCAAGGTTCCCATTGGAGTTCAGTCGAGTCTATCGCAAAACAATTGATCCGAGGCACTGCACGCAGCTTCCCTTACCGAAGGTAGCTCGCCGGTGCGTTGTTCGTATTCGTGACTTAGCAATGTCCTGCCACTGAAAACAAACGAAACGGAGTACGATCAAAACGGTTTAATTTAAGAACATGACTGGTTGCAAATAGCTAAACTCGTCACGGTTCTGCATGAACCCAAACTAAGAAACAAAGGAGACAACAGGTGGTTTGGCAACCTGAAGTTGAGGAACTCGAACAGCGTAGAGCGTTCTCTGAAGAGATGGGCGGCGATGCCGGTATTGCTGAACAGAGACGGCGAGGAAAGCTAACGGTACGAGAGCGAATCCGATTAATCGCGGACGACGACGAGTTTAAGGAAATTGGTCAACTAGCGGGTGCGGCAACATACGAAGGAAATAAGCTCGTCCATGTTCGACCGTCCAACATGGTTATCGGGACCGCCAAGATCGATGGGCGTACTGCTGTCGTTACAGCGGGAGACTTCACCGTACGTGGTGGCTCTGCTGACGGTTCGATCGGAAATAAAGGTGGTCACGCACAGACGATGGCAGCCGAATGGAAACTACCTTTTATTCGCTTGTTGGACGCAACCGGCGGGAGCGTAAAGACGTTCGAACAGATCGGACGCACATACATACCAACGAACCCGGTGACTCCTGGAATCGAGAAACTGTTGTGCGAAGTACCTGTCGTCGGTGCCATTCTAGGGTCCGTAGCCGGTTTACCCGCGGTTGATGCATGTCTCGCTCACTTCAACGTGATGGTCAAAGGCATTAGTCAGCTCTTCCCAGGTGGTCCACCAGTGGTCAAAGCCGCGCTTGGTATCGACATTTCGAAAGAAGAGCTGGGCGATGAACGCACTCAGGTATTCGAAAGTGGCGCCGTCGACAATCTGGCTGATACTGAGGAAGACGCATTTGACATGATCAGGCAATTCCTGAGTTACCTTCCATCGAATGTATGGCAAATGCCGCCTCGCGGAGACACGGGTGATGACCCGAACCGTCGTGATGAAGAGTTACTTTCGCTGATCCCGCGTGAGAAACGCCGAACCTACAACCCGCGTCGAATACTGAAAGCCGTGTTAGATAAAGATTCGTTTTTCGAAATCACGCCCCATTACGGTCGTTCTCGCATTGTTGGACTAGCGAGAATGCACGGTTATCCCGTTGGCGTGATGATCAACAATCCGAACCGTATCGGCGGTTCGATGGACGTTTCGGCTGGAGTGAAAGTGATCCGCTTCCTTCAACTCTGTGACACGTTTCACTTACCGATGCTCTATCTGGCGGACGAACCTGGCTTCATGGTCGGTCCCGAACAGCAATCCTTAGGCATCGTTCGAGCCGGCGCGAAAATGATCTGCGCGACCCTACGAACGCGTATGCCTTGGATGTCCGTGATCATTAGGCAGCTTTACGGAGTCGCAGGCCAATGCCACGACCGACCGGGTGGAATGTTCAAGCGAGTCGCTTGGCCATCTGGTCATTGGGGCTCCATGCACATCGCAGGAGGGGTCTCGGCGGCCTATCGACGCATCATTGCCGAATCAGACAATCCTGAATCAAAACAGCTGGAGATCGAGGAGAAACTCGAAGCTCTCTCCTCACCCTTCAAGACAGCCGAAGCCTTCAATATTGAGGAGATCATTGATCCTCGCGAAACTAGACCCCTCATGTGCGAATTCGTCGAACTTGCCCAAGAGCATCTTAAAACGCAGCTAGGTCCGAGCCCTACCCCTTACATGCCTTGATGGACGCTCCTCACACTCACTCTCTTCATTGATTGATCAACAAACTTGCCATGCGCACAAATCCTGAACTAACTCCTGACGAAAAGCAGACGCTCTATGAAGACGGGTTCATCGTTCTCAGAGATGTCGTACCCGAATCATTGACATTTAAGGCGCGGCGGACCATCCATATGTTCGCGGGTAAAAATGGCATACGTCGGTCATATCACGATATTTCGCAGTCGTCCGCACTGCCAGACATGGTAAATCAGAGCATTCTCGGTGACATCTTGCGGAACACGATCGGTCCGTACGACGCACCCGAGCGAGGATTCGCCGCAATTCTCTATCCAAACGAGAAAAACGATACGCCGAACTACGGCTGGCACCCGCATCTAGATGGGCTCTGGTCGGGTCGTCTTCCGAAATCGGCAGACGAAATCGATGATCTGAACAGCCCCCGTACGGAGCACTTCGGCGCCGGCGACGCCACCGTCATGGGTGCGAATATGACTCCGCTGTTTCAGAATCCTGAGTGTACGCTTTCACTCGGCAGTTTCACAGCGTTCGTTGGCATTGCGTTGAACGACCAAACCCGATTTGGTCGAGGCAACTTGTGTTTACTGAAAGGTATTCACGAAGACGTCGAAGCCTTTTTCCGAATGCAATGGGACTCCGGTGGCGTGGTTGGTCCTGAAGGCGCAGGATGGCCTCGGCTTACTAGACAAGCAAATGGTGGCGTGTCGATGACACCTTTACCCTATCCGATACGTGACCTAGCACTCAAAGACACGACCGAGTACAACGGCTATCACTTTATAAACCCATCACCCATCCTGTTAGACGTTGGCGATGTCGTGATTGCGCTTCATGCGTGCCCACACGGTGGCTCGCGCAACGAATGGTCTGATCCGCGCATGAACGTGTACTTTCGTATACGACGCGACCGACCCGGTGGCGTACGCGTCCTTGGTGACAGTGATCACCCGGATAGGGAGTGGCTCGGCGGATTTCATGAGTATCCGTCGGACTACAACCCATGGGAAGTTGCCATCGACAAGCTTTGCGACCACTGGAGCGAATGGGATGGCATGCAGGAAACAGTCGCGATCAATCGAGCAAAAGCACAGGCAGCCGAGGCTTGAAGTGTCGATAATTCGCTCCGCGCGGTGGCTACGTAGCTCAGCTGGTTAGAGCATAGCATTCATAATGCTAGGGTCGTTGGTTCAAGTCCAACCGTAGCTACCACTTGCACCTACGCTGAGTTAACGGGGAGAAGGACACCAGCCATGGTCCAGAAAATCGGTGCATTGTGGTTTCAGTTACTTAGCTATTTAAGACCTATCGACGGCATACCGCCGCTCTTGGCGCGCCTCTACTTAACACCTGTCATGCTCCAAGCCGGATACACGAAGCTCGCCGGCTTCGACAACACGGTTTCGTGGTTTGAAAGCATGGGAATGCCGCTACCCGTTGTAAGTGTTGCGTTGGTCGCCTTGTCCGAGTTTGTTGGAGGCATTCTGTTGCTCATCGGATGGCTTACGCGGTTGGTGTGTATTCCTCTCATGATTGCGATGCTCGTCGCAGCTTTCGCGGTGCACGGTGAAAACGGTTGGTTGACGCTTTCTGACGGTAATAGTTGGTTAGCGAACGAGCGCGTCATCGAAGCTCAGGAGAAGAAACGAGAAATCCGTCAGTTGATGCGCGAACACGGCGACTATCGATGGCTCACCAGTAACGGGAGTATGACGATTCTCAATAACGGAATGCAGCTCGCAATAACGTATTTCTTATTCCTTCTTATCCTACTCTTCACTGGTGGTGGTCGCTACACGAGCTTGGACTACTGGTTAGGGAACTGGTTGAAACCACGCCTGGGCGCAAGCTGATGGCGACCAGCCAGAACAAAACGGTACCGACGGAGCAAAGCGCAGAACAGTTCATAGCTAGCGTTGACAACGAAGTCAAACGAAAAGACTCTCGAGCGCTCCTCCAAATGATGACCGAAATTACCGATCGCCCACCGATCATGTGGGGATCGTCGCTCATCGGATTTGGTACGTATCACTACAAATATGCGAGCGGCCGCGAAGGTGACTTCTTTCTAACCGGTTTCTCCCCTCGTAAACAGGCACTGACAATCTACATCATGCCAGGATTCTCAGAGTACGAGGAAATTTTGGGGAATCTCGGAAAGTACAAAACTGGAAAGTCATGTCTTTACGTCAAAAAGCTCGACGACATCGACTGCGATTTACTTAGGGACCTGATAACCAAGAGTGTCGCTTACATGCGTGATAAATACGAAACGCAATAACACCGATTCTCGTCATCGCCAATAAATCGTAATGGCAGTCAATGACCCGTTAGTTTTCATTCGCGAGCAATCGCGCTCAATGTTTCCTGACGGCGTTGTTTCAGGTTCTGTTTTGATGTCCAACATCGCATTTGGCGCAGCGGCCCTCGGCGCAGGCCACATGGAGATTTGCAATGCAGGTGAATGGTGGTTTGCGGCCAGCGAAACAAATTGGTTAAAACGAGATCTCCCTCCCAACACGGAGGTAGAGGACTTATTCAAGAGTAGGGTGAAATTCCCTAAACTAGGTCCCAGCAGTTATCGGCCCGAACTGTACGTCGGCGTATTCGCGGAGGATATCTACTTGGACCTGGAAGGTCGAAGTGTCGTGATCAAAGGGGACCTGCCCTCACCGAAGCCGCATATCCGCGTCGTCCCTCCGTGGTGTACTAATGTCCTAGGGTGTCGCGTTTTACTTGACCATTCCTGATGGCACGTCCTATGCGGACCAGAAGCAACCACCCTAATCAAGGCAATACAAAAGCAATTTCTTTGTAAAATAGATATTTGTTTCTATTTTACAAAGAGTCGCGATGATTGAGCGCGAGGCGACGGCAACACTACGGTACCGCCTACAGCGATATCCCGTTGTCGCATTAGTGGGACCGCGACAATGTGGAAAGACAACACTGGCTCGATCGTTTGACTGCGCCTACTACGACTTAGAGCAGGACTCGGAGCAATTGCGCTTAGATGTCGAATGGCCACGTCTCGTCAACTCAAGTCAATTGATTGTGTTAGATGAGGCACATTCCATGCCCGAGATTTTTCCGCGCATACGAGGAGCAATTGACGAAGATCGCAAACGCAATGGCAGGATTTTGCTCTTGGGTTCCGTGTCACCCGCGCTAATGGAACAAGTCAGTGAGTCATTAGCCGGTCGGCTTTCTGTTGTGGAGCTGACGCCTTTTATCTTCACAGAGGTCTCCGCTAGAGAACGAGCACGACACTGGTTGTGTGGCGGCTTTCCAGATGGCGGCGTACTTGACGACTACTCATATCCCCAATGGCAACTTGATTACCTCACCTTACTCGCTCAACGTGACCTTCCCAATTGGGGTTTACCTAGTACACCACAAATGACTCAACGGTTGTTTCGAATGACCGCCAGTCTGAGTGGTCAAGTATGGAATGCATCCGAAATCGGAAAAAGCCTAGGTATCGCGTATCACACCGTGAACAGGTATGTCGACTATCTAGAGGGGGCATACCTTGTCACTAGATTGCAACCCTTTCATGCAAACGTGCTCAAACGGCTTGTTAAACGCCCAAAACTCTACTGGCGCGACTCAGGACTCCTTCACACGTTATTGCGTACGAACAACCAAGAGGTGCTTTACGATCAACCGTGGGTCGGTGCGAGTTGGGAAGGATATGTAATCGAACAAATCAGTAACTTAATGAAGGCTCTTTCAATTCCTTTTGAAGCGTTCTACTTTCGAACTTCGGACCAATATGAAATCGACCTCGTCATTCAAGCAGGTCAAGAAACGTGGGCGATTGAGATTAAACTGACTTCGAATCCCTCGTTGAGCGATCAAAACCGCCTACATGAAATAGCGGAATGGATAGACGCTGACTTGTGTTTTTTAATCTCGACGAAGCCGTCGTTTCTGCAAAACAGGCAACAGATCGTTAGCGATTTAGGTGGAGTTCTTAGGTACGTATGCAATCGGGCCGAAGAACTTGGCGGAAATCGGACCTAATCAAAGCGATTCCTAAAGGAGCGAATCTATAAGAACGTTCGTCGTATCTTCGATTCTCCTCTATGAAGCATATGGAGAGGTGTGGTGTCGACTAGCGACACACGTATATGAATTTGAGAACCGCTTGCCGGAACTGATCTACATTGACCTAGAGGACTTAAACGTTAAAGAGAAAATGTACGACATCGCCTTCTGAAATAGGATAGTCCTTGCCTTCCGAACGCATCACGCCAACATTCCGACATCCCTGATCCCCACCATGCTGCACAAACGTATCGTAGGGAACAACTTCGGCGCGAATGAACCCGCGCTGGAAATCAGTATGGATCTTTCCAGCTGCGGTATGAGCAGTAGCACCGATAGGAATCGTCCACGCTCGGACCTCTTGTGGTCCAACCGTAAAAAAGTGATGTAGACCAAGGAGTCGATACCCCGTTCGAATGACACGATCCAATCCTGGTTCTTCGAGACCAGCCATCTCAAGGAATTCTTGCCGTTCTTTGTCCGTGTCGAGCTGAGCGATTTCCGACTCTAACTTTGAACAGACAACGACAAATTCCGATTTGTCACGATCTGCGTAATCACGAACTTCGTCTACAAACGCACCGCCATCGACGGTCGATTCGTCAACATTAGCTACGTACATAACCGGTTTACCGGTTAAAAAACGGTAATCACGAACTAGCTCTTCCTCACGAGAGTCAAGCGACATCGATCTGATGGGTTGGTTCTGGTCAAGCCTTTTCTGGATCGCCTCTAAAACGACATGCAGTGCTTTGTCCTCTTTTGAACCTGCTCGAGCGACCTTTCGGATGTGCGATTCTGCGCGTGACGCAGTGTCCAAGTCGGCTAGGATCAACTCGGTATTGATCGTCTCGATATCCGTTATCGGTGAGACAGCGCCAGACACATGCGCAACGTTTGGATCCTCAAAGCATCGTACAACGTGTGCAATCGCGTCTGCTTCGCGAATGTGGCTTAAAAATCGATTCCCTAGGCCTTCGCCTCGCGACGCCCCTTCAACAAGCCCGGCAATGTCGACAAACGACATCGTACTAGGAACCGTCTTCTTCATCTGTGCGACTTCAGCGAGTCGGTGAATTCGATTGTCCGGTACGGGGACGACACCGAGATTAGGCTCTACCGTGCAAAACGGATAGTTTTCTGCGCTTGCCGATGAGCTGGTCAGCGCGTTGAAGAGTGTTGATTTACCGACGTTGGGCAAGCCGACAATGCCGCAGGTGAAACCCACGACTATTCGTCCCCGTTCGGTACAGAATTCAGTCTCGTCATGGCTTTCTGCCAGTCACCTCTGAATAACCACTCCAAGACCTCATCATCCAAATGACTGCTCTCTAAGGCGTGTTCTTGGTCTGACTCAGGCATTTTCGCCTGGGTAAGAAACCCTACCAAGTCCCTAGAAGTTCCCGGATGACCAACACCGATGCGCAATCGACCGAAATTTCGATCGCCGCCTAAATGCTTGATCAGACTGCGCAATCCATTGTGTCCACCAGGTCCGCCACCAAATTTCAGGCGGGTCTGACCGACATCGAACGCGACATCATCGTAAGCGACGAGCACTTCATCAGGATCAATCCGAAAATATCGAAGGAATGGACCGATCGCTTCGCCGCTCAGGTTCATGTATGTGGTCGGAACCAACAAGCGCACGTCGTGACCTAACAGTATTCCTCGACCAATTTCCACACGCTTAGAACGGTCATGTTTCAACGGGACATCGAATCGTGACGCAAGTTCTCGAAGCCAATTCGCACCGATGTTGTGTCGCGTTAGCTGATAGGTCTCACCCGGATTGCCTAAACCGATCAATAACCGAATTGGGGTTGCCAAAGGGGTGGCTATTCTTCGGGAGCCTCATCTGATTCGGGCGATTCCTCATCGCCCTCAGCGATTTCAACGCCTTCCTCATCCAGCTCGAGCTCTTCTTCAGCTAATTCTTCTTCCTCGACTTGGACGCGGACGATCGATACGCTAGCCACGGCTAAATCGCGGTCTGAGTCATCACCGGCGCCGAGCGTAGGTATTGACACACCTTCAGGTAATGCCAGACCTGAGAGATGGATTGCGCTCCCTACGTCGATATCCTCCATATCCACAACGATGGCTTCGGGAAGATCCTTCGGCAGACAACTAACCTCAACTTCGACCAAATTGCGAGTGATCGTACCGCCATTCATACGTACGCCGATACAACTCTCTTCATTGATAAATCGGATAGGCACGGAAACCTGGATCTCCTGGTCTTCACGAATCCGCATGAAGTCGATATGCGTCACGTTTTCCGAAGCTGGATGGCGCTGCATGTCCCGAACAACGACTTGCTCGGCGTTTCCGTCCAACTTTAGCTCGATGATCTGCGAGAGAAAGTTCTCACTTTGCATTGCTTTCAGAAGTACTCGCGTCGGCAACGTGATATTCACTGTCTCCTGTCCCGCGCCGTACAACACTCCTGGTATTCCATCATCAATTCGCCGTAGCCGGCCAACTGCACCTGAGCCAAGCGACTCGCGCGTTGTAACTTCCAAAATTAACTGAGTAGCCAATTCAAATCTCCTGAACCAAATGAGCGCAAGTGTGCGCTAGGTTCGTGTTGAGTCGATGGGTAGGTCAGACAAACAAGGCGCTGACAGATTCGCGTTCACAAACGCGGCGGATGGTTTCCGCAAGGGTAGCCGCCATGCTGAGCTGTTGTATTTTCTCACATTTCTCCGCATCGGGTCGTAACGGAATCGTATCGGTGACAACCAAGCTGTCCAATTCCGAAGCTTCGATGCGCTCGACGGCTGGCCCTGATAGAACAGCGTGCGTGATGTAGGACACGACCTTCGTTGCGCCCCTCTCCTTCAGCGCAACCGCGGCATTGCACAACGTTCCCGCGGTATCGACCATGTCGTCTACGATGATGCAGACACGCCCGTCAATCTCGCCGATAACATTCAACACTTCAGATTCATTCGGGTTTTCGCGTCGCTTATCAATGATCGCAATCTCGGCATTCCCAATGCGCTTCGCGACCGCCCGAGCGCGGACCACACCACCGATATCAGGACTAACGACCACGACTTGATCGCCATAGTTTTGGGCGATCGCATGGGGAATTAACACCGAAGAGCCATAAACGTTGTCCACAGGGACGTCGTAGAACCCTTGAATCTGCTCTGCGTGCAAATCCACTGTGATTAAGCGGTCGATCCCCGCCAAGCAAAGCATCTCCGCGACCACCTTAGAGCTGATAGGGACTCTCGCCATCGGCGCTCTTCGGTCCTGGCGCGAGTAACCTAAATACGGGATCACAGCCGTAATTCGCTGCGCGGAAGCACGCTTTAGCGCATCGACCATGATCATGAATTCCATGAGATAGTCATTTGTTGGCGCACACGTTGACTGGATTAAGAAAATCTCGAGTCCGCGAACATTGTCAGTAATCGTGACACTCACTTCACCGTCACTGAACCGTTTTATGTCCGCGCAACCCGTATGAAAGTTCCCTTCCGTGGCAATTCGCGAAGCGAGTTGAGGCACCGACGTGCCACTGAACAGTCTTACTGCTGAGTCATTCACAAGAAGAGTTCCGATGCGGTAGCTGGCTGGGGTGGCAGGACTCGAACCTGCGCATGGTGGGATCAAAACCCACTGCCTTACCGCTTGGCTACACCCCAAAAACAGTCGAGGCGCGAATTTTAAATTTGAGCTTTGTTGAATGCGCGAACTTTGTGCTCAAGGACACATTAACTGTCGATCAGACGCCACCGATCACACAACACAAGGACCTCACCAGCGTCGCTGTTCAAGCGCATTTTCTTGCAGACCTTTTCGCCGTCGACTACCTGACTTTCCTCTACGTCAACCGTGATCCCGTGTAGCGACCAGTGGTCAAGCACTTTGGACTGACTTGCTCCGAGTGGTTGCAATCTAAGCCAAAGACCAAGATCAGCACCAACCTGCCAAACGCTTAGCGGCACCTCTGCCGGAAGATCAGACGGCCGCAACTGCACCACATGACCGCGCCGATTCTCAATGGTGTGGTACTCGTGACCGAGTACCACCTTTGTACGATTAACTCCCATCGGTCCCCAAACCTGTATTTGTGTACTCGAACCGTCGTACACTAAGTGGAAATCGAGGCGTAAAATTGAGTTCTCGGCTTCGATCCGCATACGACCAACAAGGTCGAATTGACTGCCGACAGGGGGAACGTCGGGTCGAATGAGCGTGGTACAAGCTACCAGAAGGACGCTCATAAATAAAAACGCAAATCGAATCGTTCCGACGACAATCATCCGAAACTCGCTTAAAAACCTATTTAGCCTGAGCATGTCGGTAAATTCGCCAAATTTAGTTCCGCATAGCGCCATATGCCCATCCTAATACTCGGATTGAATCACCAAACGACCTCATTGGACATGCGTGGTCGCCTAACGATTTCAACCGACGATCTCCGTCCGGCACTACTGGATCTTCAAAGGCACGTACCTGATCTGACCGAAGCGGCGATTCTATCGACCTGTAATCGAGTTGAAATACACGGATTTTCGCCGTCCGGAGACTCAGAAGCTATCCTAAGCTGGCTTGCCGACACCAAAGACGTACCACTGCCTGAATTCCGCGCGTCAACGTATCGCCATGTCGGTAAAAACGCAGCGACGCATGCGATGCGTGTTGCGGCAGGTCTTGACTCGCAAATCCTAGGTGAACCTCAGATCCAAGGACAGTTCAAGATGGCATATCGCAATGCTCGAGAGTGCGGCACGCTCGGCGGAGAGCTGAGTTTGCTAGAAGACTTTACCCTGCAGACGGCTAAACGTATTCGGACCGAAACCAATATCGGAAAAGAACCCGTTAGCGTCGCGTATGCAACCATCACCATGGCGAAACAAATCTTCGCCGACTTCCAGCAAGCGCAGATCTTGCTCATTGGTGCCGGATCGAACATCCGCCTCATAGCAGAGTACCTAAAAGACGAGGGCGCAACTCGGTTCACAATCGCTAATCGAACGCGCGCGAACGCCGAGAAACTGGCTCCTTCGCTTAACGCTACCGTAATCGAGATCGGCGAACTACCGAACCAACTCCGCAAGTTCGACATCGTCGTGAGCTCCACTGGTAGTCCCGACCCGGTGGTCACTAATGCCATGCTTGATCAGGCCACTAAAGCGCGTCGCCATCGAGCGATGTTCGTAGCCGATCTGGGCGTGCCTCGTGACGTTGAGGCGTCCGCGAGCGACATCGACGAGATCTACCTATATACGGTGGACGACTTGTCGAAGATCATTTCACAAAGCCTCGCAAAACGCCAGGAATTAACGGATGTCGCCCAACGAATGGTCGCAGAAGGTGTCACGTGCTATCTGCAGAAGCGACGGCTCCAACTAGAGTCATCCCTGCTCACAAACTACCGAACACAAGTGGATACGATTCGACAGACCGTTCTTGAATCGGCAACCAAGAAGCTCGATGCTGGTGAACCTCCAGCAGACGTTTTAGCGAAGCTCGCGCACGATCTGACGAATCAGCTAGCGCACAAACCGACGATTTCGATTCGCCAAGCTTCAGCGACAGGCAACGAAGCCTTTCTAAACTTGCTCAAAGACATCTACGAACTCGAAAACTGAGCATTTCTTATGAGCCTTTCTGACAGTCTCACTGACAAGCTCGCGCAGATTCGAGACCGACATGAAGAGCTTGGCCGTTTACTCTCAGAACCCGAAATCGTGTCGGACCGAGTGCAGTTTCCGAAACTATCTCGCGAGTACAGCGAACTAGAACCGATCGTAAACGCATACGAGAAATACGAATCTCAACTCGAAGACCTCGCGCAAGCGAACGAGCTGGTTGATGAGGAAGATGAAGATCTGCGTGATCTCGCAGTCGAAACAATCAAAGAGCTAACGCCCACGATCGATGCTCAGGTTGAGGCATTGCAGCGTCTTTTACTACCTAAAGACCCAAACGACGACGCAAACGTATTCCTCGAAATTCGCGCCGGTACGGGTGGAGACGAAGCGGGATTATTTTCTGCGGACCTATACAACATGTATTTAGCGTATGCCAACTCCAATGGTTGGACTACAGAAACAATCAGCGCGAATCCAACCGGTATCGGCGGTTACAAGCAAGTAATCGTCCGACTAGATGGACGCGATGTGTTCAGCAAGCTGAAATTCGAATCTGGTGCTCACCGAGTTCAACGAGTACCCAAAACAGAATCACAGGGTCGAATCCACACTTCTGCATGCACTGTCGCTGTAATGCCAGAGAGTTCAGATGACGTAGAAATTGACATCGACAAGTCCGACCTCCGAATCGACACGTTTCGCGCTTCGGGCGCAGGAGGGCAGCATGTCAACAAAACCGATTCCGCCGTTCGCATTACCCATATACCGAGCGGGGTCGTTGCGGAATGCCAGCAGGAGCGATCGCAAATTCAGAATCGAGAAAAGGCGATGAATCTGTTGATAGCGAAGTTACGAGAGGCTGAGCTCACAGAACGACGCCAAAAAGAGGCGTCCGACCGCAAAGCCCAAGTCGGTTCCGGCGACCGCTCCGAGCGAATTCGAACCTACAACTATCCTCAAGGACGAATAACCGACCACCGCATCAATCTAACGATCTATAAGCTCAATGAAGTTCTGTCTGGCGAGCTCGATCAAAT
The DNA here is from genome assembly GCA_965220235.1 of Candidatus Azotimanducaceae bacterium. Classification (GTDB taxonomy): domain Bacteria; phylum Pseudomonadota; class Gammaproteobacteria; order Pseudomonadales; family Azotimanducaceae; genus Bin55. Next base: position 3,158,971 of record OZ244815.1, read on the forward strand.
CATCAAACCACTTACGCTAGATTTTGAGGCAGAGCAATTACGAGAGCTGAAGTCGGCTAACGGTGACCCCGCAACCAACTGATGTCGGAACCTACGACGCACACCTTGGGGTCATGGTTTGCGTATGCACGCAAACACCTCGATGACGCCGACGCCCAAACCTTATGTGAAACGGCGTTTGAAGTTAACTTTAGTGAGCTAATCGCAGGCGCGAAGATCCCTGCGCCTGCCTTTCAAATAAACGTACTCCGCGATTTCATTGGTCGCCGCAGAAACGGTGAACCGGTCGCGTACATCGTAGGTTCAAGGGGATTTTGGCGTCACGAATTCATCGTTTCAACTAAAACGTTGATCCCCCGACCTGAATCTGAAATCTTGATTGAAACTGTCCTACCCTTTTTAACTGGTTCAGCACGAGTCTTGGACTTAGGAACGGGAAGTGGTGCGCTAGGTTTATCAATCGCCGCCGAAACGGGTGCGCATGTCATGATGACGGACGTTTCGAATGACGCTCTTCAGGTAGCTGCGAACAACGCCACAAATCTGCAACTCGAAGTTCAGCTCAGAAGGTCAAATTGGTACGACGCCATTCACGAGTCTTTCGATTGCATCGTTTCCAATCCACCTTATGTCGCATCAAATGACAAACACTTGCAAAACGGCGATCTGATATCCGAACCTCTAATCGCATTAGATGGAGGACTTGATGGACTCGACGCATTGCGCGTGGTCATAGGAGACGCTCCCGCCTATCTTCATCACGGCGGCCGATTAGCTGTCGAGCACGGATTCGACCAAGAAGAAGCCGTGTATGCACTATTTGAGTCTACGGGTTTCCAGTCCATTGAGCTCATACGCGACTTAAGTGATCATCCACGGGTTACTCACGGGGTGCTGCCATGACCGATGAGGAGCTGCTCCGATATAGCCGACAGATCATGCTTCCTGAAGTGGACATCGAAGGACAAGAGAAGATCTGCGCGGGACGTGTCGCCATCATCGGCTTGGGAGGTCTGGGTGCTCCCGCCGCCATATACCTAGCGAGTTCCGGTGTTGGGAATCTTGTGCTCGTTGACGATGACGAAGTCGAAATCTCGAACCTGCAACGACAGATCATTCATACCGAGGATTCACTCAACACCTCGAAAGTGGCGTCAGGCAAAGCAACCATCAATAAGCTCAATAGTCTGACTCGTGTCGAAATCGTTGATCGGCGCTTGAAAGAAGACGAAATGGTTGATCTAGCGTCTCAAGTTGACGTGATATTGGATGCAACCGATAACTTTGAAACGCGTTACGCACTAAATCGAGCTTGTTTACGCGCGAAAACGCCGCTTGTGTCCGGCGCTGCGATTCGAATGGAAGGTCAAATCAGTGTTTTCGATGCCCGGCGAGCAGACTCACCGTGTTACCAATGCCTCTACCGAGACGGGTTAGATGAAGCACTAAACTGCGCCGAAAACGGAGTCCTTGCGCCGATGGTCGGCATCATCGGCACGATGCAAGCGATGGAAGTGCTAAAGCTTCTCGGAGAATTTGGCGATCCACTGATCGGCAAGGTAATCTACTTCGATGCAAAATCGATGCAGATTCGATCCTTTAAGCTGAACAAAGATGAGAACTGCTTAGCCTGCGGATCAATCTCGACGTAGGCTAGTTCGCCAGTGCTTTCGCTGTCGTCGCCTGAAATAGCGAGCTAAATGACTGCATGAACGCGTGTTTTGCCTTGAACAAATTGGCATCCGGTATCAGGTTTTTCAGTTGGGTCACTGTCATTCCAGGAATTCCGCAAGGATCGATGCTGTCAAAAGGCGCTAAATCCATATCGACGTTTAAGCTGATGCCGTGATAGGAACAGGAACGTCGAATTCGTAAACCGAGCGAACCAATCTTTCGACCGTCCACGTAAATACCCGGATGCCCGGTGAGACGAGCCGCTTGAACACCAAACGAACCGACCGTATCAATCATAGCTTGTTCGAGCAAAGACACAAAATCGTGAACTGAAATTCGGGCTCGTTTCAAATCCACCAAGGTGTAACCCACAACCTGTCCGGGACCATGGTACGTGATCTGCCCACCACGGTCAGTCTGCACAACAGGTATATCAGGTTCGAGAAACAGCTGTGTGTGTTTTCCTGCTTGACCGACTGTGAATACTGGCATGTGTTCGGTTAGCCAAAGTTCGTCATCAGTATCCTCAGCGCGTGTATTCGTAAACTCCTGCATCCGTTCCCAGGTTTGCAGGTAGTCAGTGTTACCGAGATCTCTAACCTTCAGCATCGGATGATGCTGGTGCCTTCGATGGTCCCTGCGTGTCCTCAAACATGAGAAGCACACTGTCCCACATTCTTCCAAACACGCCTTTTTCTTCAACTCTCTCTAATGCGATGAGAGGCACCTTTGCAATTTCTTCCTCTGCGGCAACTAACCGAATTTCTCCGAGTTTCTGACCTATTTCGACAGGTGCTTCAATCAAATCCGGTAATTCCACTTCGCGCGTAATACCATCAAATAGTCGCTGAAACATCGTTTTTTTAACCGTTTCTCCGATTCCAATTGCCACTTGCTCGGTGGTACCGAACCAGACTCGTGCGTCGGTTATATGTTCGCCTTCGGAAACTATGACTCTCGTTCGGTAGTTTCTAAAACCGTAACTGAGCAGTTTTCTGGTCTCGCGTGTTCGTGCGGCTGTGCTCTCTGCGCCCATGATCACACTGATCAATCTCATATCGTCCCGCTTCGCCGATACCGCTAAACAGTAGCCCGCTTCTTCGGTATAACCAGTCTTTATCCCATCCACACTAGGATCCAGCGCAAGCAGACGATTTCGGTTCGGCTGTTTGATGTTGTTGTACTCAAACTCTCGTTCCGCGTAGATCTTGTAGTGTTCCGGATAGTCGCGAATCAATGCGTCAGATAGCAACGCGACATCTCGGGCTGACATGTAGTGATCAGGATCCGGTAGACCTGCGGAATTCATGAAATACGAATCCTCTAAGCCTAGCGCATCCGCCGTCGCGTTCATCATGACGGCGAATTGCTGCTCAGAACCCGCAACGTGTTCCGCAACTGCCACGCTTGCGTCGTTGCCAGATTGAATGATGACGCCGCGTAATAGGTCCGAGAACTTCACACTAGAGTTCGGATCAATGAACATTCGCGAACCTACCGCGCGCCATGCGTTTTCACTTACGACCACATCGTCGTCCATCGCAACTGACCCGGCTTCGATTTCCGCTGCCGCCACGTAACTCGTCATGATTTTCGTCAAGCTAGCCGGTGGGAGTTTCTCGCGACTGTTGTGTTCGAGCAAGATCGTATGCGTTTCGGCGTCCATCAGGACATAACCATTGGCTGCGATCGACGGCGGCGGGGGTAAGATCATTTGAGCGAGAATACCTTGCCCAACTAAACCAACCATCGTCAGCGCGAGAACACGCATTGATTTCACTCTTTACCTAAACCGCGCGAAAAGCCCCTTCATTCATGGAGTATCTGGACTCGCCCCCTACGTTGGCAAGCTGGACGGTTTGAACTTGGTGAATTAAGCGATTAGGTACCGTCGTATCTTCGGCTTCATTCAGCGGTTTCTCGACTTGCGTCCCTAACCGCAACAGCCCGTATGGTGTTCGTTCATCGACTCCACATCGGGGAGGCGTGCTTTGATGCACTAACCATGAAACTGGTTTTGTCGATGCCGTCTTGCTGACCCTTAACCCATACCGTGTTCTTAGTCCTGCTCACCTTCGATCAGTTGGCGTATTCAAGCCATGGATGGATGCCTCCTATGGTATCGGTGGCACGTGTCATTGTCAAGTTTAAATGTCCCATTTTTATCAATTTAATTTGTCCCACTTTTGTCAACTTAATCCTCTGCGGGGGAAGGCGGTGGGAGCGTAGCGACCGCCGCCTTCCCGGCGCTGTTCTGAGCCTGTTGTCGGGATGCCTTGTACTCCCGCATGCGGTAGCTGGCACCCTGGATATTCACGACATGGCAACGATGCAACAGGCGGTCGAGCATGGCGGCCGCCATCACTTCGTCGCCGACCACACCACCCCATTCCTCGAAGTTCTTGTTGGTGGTCAGAATCATCGAACCTCGTTCATGCCGGGCGTTGACCAGTTGGAAAAAGAGTCGGCCACCGTCTTCCGACAGCGGCAAGTAGCCGATTTCGTCCACGATCAGCAGCGCCGACCGCATCAGCAATGCCATACGACGCTTGAACGAACCGTTCTCTTGCGCCTGTCGCAAGGCATCCACGACTTCGACCAAGGTCGTGAAGTACACGCTCCGACCGCTGGCGATCGCCGCGATGGCAAGACTCGTCGCCAGATGCGTCTTGCCGACCCCCGGCGGTCCGCAGAACACCACGTTCTCGTGGCGCCGGAGAAAACTCAGTTCATGCAGACTTTCGAGCTGCGTCCGATCCACACTCGGTTGCAGGCTGAAGTCGAAATCGTCCAGGGTCTTGAAAAAAGGCAGCCGCGAGGTCCGTTGGGCACTGTCCAATCGTCGTTGCACCCGTAACGCGAGCTGGGCGTCCAGCAGTTCCTCCAAGGCGTGGGCGACGCTTAGGGCGCCGCCGTCCGCCCGGGCCAGAATATCGTCGACGATCTCGAGGGCGCCGGGCAACTTGAGGTCGGCCAGCTTGGCCCGGACCCGATCGCGACGGGTCATGGTGACAGCGCTCATCGGGTCATCTCGTCGTATTCGACCAGGTCGCGACGGGCGACTTCGATCCGTGCCACGACCGGCTTCGCAGCAGGCGGTGATGCCGCTACCGGTCGGTAGGGTCTAGGTGCCAACGGTCCCAGCGTTGACGCTTCGTCCCGTTCGAACCGAACCTGCGGTGCTTCCCCGATCGCACTGCACTTCCGCCGGTTGGCCACATCCTGCAGCCAACGATGCGCTTGGGTGTTGAGATCGTCGTCGCTGATGAAGGTCCGTCCGTAGTAGAAACTCTGGCGGACGTATCGAATCTGACGTTCGACCTTGCCCTTCGTCTGCGCCCGGTAAGGTCGACAGGCTCGAACCCGAAAGCCCCAGTGCGCGGCAAAGCGCTGAAACTCCTCGTTCAGCACGAGGGTGCCACCGACCTCGCGACCGTCGGACGTCACCACGGCCTTCATCTGATCGAACAGCAACTCCGTCGGGACACCGCCGAACGTCGTGAACGCCCGTTCCAGGCCGGTCATCACGGTGGCCATGGTCTGCGATGCGTAAAACGACAACCAGAGCAGCCGCGAGTAGCCGAGGACCACCACCAGCGCGTAACGCATTCCCCAAGCGGTTCGAAAGGTGCCGAAATCAACCTGCCCCTGATGCCCGGGGGGCGTCTCGAACCGCACCACCGGTGCCGGTTCAGAGGTCGGGCGCACGGCGCTGACATACGTCCGAACCTGACCATAGCCGCCGTCGTAACCGGCGGCTCGAACCTCTTCAAACAGACGTTGCACGGTCAACTCAGGATACGCCTGCAAGCGTGTCCGAATGATGTCCTTGTACGGATCCAGCTTCTGTATCCGCGGCTTGCGTGGCCGCGGCTTGGGTTCCGTTTCGGTCTGCCACCGCGTCACAGTACGGCGGCTCACCCCTAAGCGTTCCGCCACCGCCGCTTTCGTCAGGCCCGCTTTAAGCAATGCTTGCATGTCCATATGCGCACTCCAGTCGTACATCGTCTCCTTCCTTGGATCCAACTCCAATCGAGTGAAACGACATCATCTCATTCTTGTTGTGTCGCCATCGAGCGTCCGATCGCAACGTCCAAAATGTCCCATATGTGGGACATTTTTTCTTGCCATAAACGGGACAAATTAAGTTGACAACAACAGGCACGCGCATAGCGCGTGCCACCGTCGCAAGTTCTGCGTTTGCGGACTATCCACTTCTGGGTTCCGCGTCGCCATTGTAGACGTGACCGTGCAAGTCGCCGCAGGTTCTGTGTTTCGCGTACTTTGGGGGTGCGGGGGGCAAAGCCCCCGTGAACCGAGGGGATGACCCAAGGAGAAGAAGCGGGGACATGTCCTAGCCGATGCGACTTTTCGTGGGATCATAGTCGGTCTGATGCGCCGTGATCGCCCAGGCCACGCGTGCCATGCGATTGGCCAGCGCGACCGCCACCACCATCCGAGGTCGTTCAACGAGCATGCGGCGCAACCATGGCGAGAGGTCGTCAGCGGTCTTCCCCGCGGTGTGGCGCAACACCGACATGGCGCCACTGACCAACAGGCGTCGCACGTCGCGCTGCCCCATCTTGGTAATGGCCCCGGTACGGTGCTTACCGCCGGTGCTGTGCTCCTTCGGCGTCAGTCCGATCCACGCCGCGAATTCGCGACCGTTCTTGAAATCCTTCAACTCCCCCGCGAAGGCAAGCATGGCAAAGGCCGTGATGGGACCGATGCCGGGCACTTGCATGAGCCGTTGCGCGTCCTCATGCCCCTTGACTTTTTCGTGGATGACGTGCGTGAGCGCGTCGATCTGTTCATCAAGCCGATTCAACATGGTGAACAACGGTTGGAGCGCGACCGTCACGAGGTCCGGCAACGCGCCTTCCTCCATGTGTTGGCGCAGCTTGTCAACGTTTTGCAGCCCGAGCGCGACCGTGATGCCGAACTCAGTCAGCATGCCACGAATCGAATTCGCGGTCTGCGTGCGTTGCTTGACGAGCACCTGGCGCGCTCGAAACACCGTTGCCAGTGCTTGCGTGGCTGCCGTTTTGACGGCCACGACGCGCATCGTCGGCCGACTGCCCGCCTCGACGATCGCGGCGGCATCGTTGGCGTCGTTCTTTTGCCGTTTCACGTACGGCTTCACATAGAGCGGCGGGATCAAGCCGACCGCATGACCCATGCACTGTAATTCACGCCCGAGTTGATGTGCGCCACCACACGCTTCCATGAAGATCTGGCATCGCGGCGCTTGCTCAAGACTCGACATCAGCTTCTTCCGGGTACACGTCGCCTTGTAGACTGGGTTGCCCGTGGCATCGGCCCCGTGTACGGCAAAACTGTTCTTCGCAATATCAATGCCGATGATCTGGCAAGCTTGGAGGTTATGATTCATTTCGACTCGCTCCTGTCGTAGTCTTGTGCCTTTGAGCACGTTTTTTTTAGCACCGAAGTGCCTTCCTTGTGGAAAGGCAATCGTATGCCGTCAGACAGGGGCGAGTCCACTACATCGGGGATGGATTGCACGGCATTGTCCTCTTGTTCATGCTGAAATCCATTATGCGCAATGGCTGATTTGTTCTTAAGCTACCGGCATGCAACGACACCAAGCCTTCAAGTACGAACTGCGACCTAACGGCGCGCAGGTGCGACAACTGCGTCAGTTCGCAGGGTCGTGTCGGTATGTCTTTAACCGTGCATTGGCGTTGCAACAAGCAAGGTATGAGCAAGGTGAAAAACATCTTAACTACGCTGCCCTTTGCCGCCTATTGACGTCCTGGCGTCATGCGGATGACACCTCGTGGTTGTCAGATGCACCGTCACAAGCGCTCCAGCAAAAACTGAAGGACTTGGATCGCGCGTACACCCATTTCTTCGCCAAGCGGGCGCAGTTGCCCCGACGCAAGAAACGTGGACGCCGGGACTCCTTCCGTTATCCCGAACCCAAGCAGATCAAACTGGATCAGGACAACCGGCGTATCTTCCTGCCCAAGCTCGGCTGGATGCGTTATCGCCACAGTCGGAAGGTGCTGGGAACGATCAAGAATGTCACGGTCAGTGGTTCCTACGACAAGTGGTACGTGTCCATTCAGACCGAACGGGAGGTCGATGTTCCCATACCAACAGGAAACGACGTTGGTATCGATATGGGCGTCAAACGATTCGCCACGCTTTCCGATGGCACCTCCTATGCACCGCTCAACAGTTTTCGGAAACATGAGACCGCGCTACGAAAGGCGCAACAAGCGCTGAGCCGCAAGATCAAGTTCAGCAACAACTGGCATAAGGCCAAGCGCCGTGTTCAGCGTCTGCACACCCGGATCGCCCGCGTCCGCCATGACTACCTCCATAAGACCTCGACCACGATCAGCAAAAACCACGCGTTCGTGTGCATTGAGGACTTGCAGGTGGCGAACATGACGAAGTCGGCGCAGGGCACCAGGGAGCAACCAGGAACACAGGTCAAGGCGAAATCGGGACTCAACAAGGCCATCCTCGATCAGGGATGGGGTGAGTTTCGACGGCAATTGGAGTACAAGCTGGCGTGGAAAGGTGGACATCTGATCGCAGTGCCACCTCAGAACACCAGCCGTACGTGTCCGTCCTGCGGTCATATCGCCAAAGCGAACCGTCAGACACAGGCAGAATTCAAATGCGTGAGCTGCGGTTATGAAGCCAACGCCGACGTGGTCGGCGCGATCAATGTACTAAGGGCAGGGCATGCCCGGTTCGCCTGTGAAGTGAACGACGATAGTCGTCAGCAGCAGGAACCCACCGAGGCGACTCAAGCGATGGCTCCATGCCATGCTTGAGCGCGGTATGAATCCTCTTCCTTTAGGGAGAGGAGGATGTCAATCCTTAATCAATGAGGATCCAAGCTGCAGGTTCGTTGACAACCAATCTGCCACATGGTTCGCATCAGATACCGAGGCGAAGTCACTAATCTTCACGCGATAACGGTTTTCATATTGATGCGGAATGATCGTCGTACGCAAGTGTCCGAGATTTAGTTCGACTAACCGACTAACTACCGAAACCGCAGCATCTCTACCGTAAACGTAATTGGTTTCTAACACATAGCTATCGCTAGGTTCAGTCACTAATTCGATGCGGACGGGTCGAGCGACAACATCACCGAATCCAAGTCGCTCTGCTGTCGCACGAGAGACATCTAATAGATCATCAGAACGGAAAGGACCACGGTCCGTCACACGAACAATCGTCGCTTCACCATTCGCCAGATTTGTAACGCGCAGAAAAGATGGAATTGGTAAATATCGATGAGCCGCCGTAAGTGCGTTGTTTTCATACCTCACACCGCTCAAAGCCAATCGCTCGTCGAACCTTTCATCTCGCCAAGATGCGAGCCCCGTAGCCTCGTAATAATCGAGCTTACTCCACGTGCTATAGGACTGTTGGCCAACCTGGTACCGACCATTTCCTCGTAGGTTCAGGCGCTCCCATCGCACCACTGGTTCGGGATACCAAACAGGATCAGCTGTTGGCGGAGGTTCTTCGACCGGCACTACTTCGACTATATCGACGGGTGGATCTACTGAGCTGCACCCGGCCATGCCTATTAACGTTACGACCACGAGCAACGACGTCCTCATATTCGAGTTGAAATCGCCTCGGCAATCTCTACAACCGCCTTCGCATACAAACGGCTGATGTTGTACCGAGTGATCACGTAAAAATTGTGGTAACCCAAGAAATAGTGAACAGCACTTTCCGTCTCAAATTGGAAAATCGATGCGTATTCGTTATCACGATCGTCTTGTGTGTCTACTCCTAGCGCTTTCCATTCACCTACCGTCTTCGTCGGAATAAGCGAGGAATTTGCTAGTGTGTCAATCGATTGCTCGGTTGCATTCAAACCTACTTGCGCAATGACGGGTTCGCCAGCTTCCCAACCGTGATCCTTGAAGTATGCTGCAACACTACCGATCGCATCCACCACATTACCCCAAATATCTCGTGCGCCGTCGCCGTCGTAATCGATCGCGAAGTTTCGATAGCTCGACGGAATGAACTGACCATAACCCATCGCGCCCGCGTATGAACCGACCAAATCGCCGATCGCAATACTGGAGTCTAGGGTGCCGCCAGCTTCTTCACGTTGACATGCGGCCTCGTGATCAAATGGTTTGATCCTTTCCTCACAGCTGAGGATAAAAAACTCTTCGAGCTGACCGCGGAAAAACTTCGCACGAGCGGGATAATCGAAACCTAACGTCGTTAGTGCGTCCAGAACGCGATAGCTTCCCATAATTCTTCCGTAATTTGTTTCCACCCCGATGATCGCGACAATCACTTCCACTGGAACACCAAACTCCTCCTCTGCTCTCTTTAACGTCTCCCAGTTCTCCCGCGCAAACTGAACACCATCGTCAATTCGTGTAGCGGTTACAAAAATCTCGCGATAAGCGATCCATGGCTTTTTCTCAGCAGGTCGAGTAATTGCGTCGATGATGCTTTGTTGGTAGACCGCTTGATCGAGTACCGATCGAACTTCAGATTCGTCGAAACCGTGCTCGTTCACCATGATGCCGACAAATTCGTCGACATCTGTTCGATCAGAATAGTCCCCGGCCGCTATGCAAGATGCATACACGAGCAGCGCACAACACACAATTTTTCTGAATTCCATATAAAAGCTTCCTTGCTTTTCTATCCTTCCGGAGTGGACGCTCTATCGTCCACGTAATGCAGTAACTACGCCGAAACCAGCCAAGATCGTGATGATCGACGTGCCACCGTAACTAACTAATGGTAAAGGTACCCCAACGACCGGTAATAAACCAGACACCATCATGACGTTCGTGAGCATGTAGCCAAAAAACATCATTAGGAATCCCGCGCTCGCTAGTCGACCAAATCGCGTCGGGCAATTACGACACATTGTCATACCGCGTGCAAAAATGAAGAAAAACAAAGTCAAAAGTGTCGCGGTACCAACAAATCCAAGTTCTTCTCCGACAACAGCGAGCATAAAGTCAGTATGACCTTCAGGTAGAAAACTGAGTTGACTTTGGGTGCCCTCTCCTAGTCCTTTTCCGGTCGCTCCGCCAGATCCAAGAGCGATTTTTGATTGAATGATGTTCCACCCGGCCCCCAAGGGGTTTCGGTCTGGGTCGAGAAACGTCATGATGCGCTGAATCTGATACTCAGTGAGCAACACGCGCCACGCGACGACGAATCCGATGACACCGAAGACGGTCGCGGTAATAATCCATCGCCACTGTAGTCCAGCAACAAAAACGACGCATAGACACGCAGTCGTCACCAGTACGGTAGTTCCGAAGTCAGGTTGAGCGAAGACACAACCTACTGGAATCCCGATGATGATTAGACAAACTAGCAAGTCAGAAAGGCGGAGTGGCGTTGGCTTATCGTGTAGGTACCATGCGAGGGACAACGGCAATGCGATCTTCAGGATTTCCGAAGGTTGAAATCGCGGTAACAACGGCCAGTCGATCCACCGCATCGCACCCTTCGCTTCATCCCCAAAATACAGGGCGTAGACCAGAAGCCCGACCGAACCGAGATAAATAAAAGGCGTTAGACCCACGTATGAGTGCTCAGGAATCTGCGCCAAGATAAACAGTGCGATAACGCCGACAAAAATCAGGAATACATGTCGAAATAGCATGCTCGGTGCATGACCCAACGTGCCACTCATGACGGTCAATCCAAGTGCGAGCACCAGGAAGATTCCTAATACGAGCCACGGATCCACTCGAACGCCATAGAGCCACGCGACTAACCGCGTACTGCGAACGTCGGATTGGGTTAGCTCAGTCACTTTGCGCTACGACCGAGTCGTTTAACAGTTTCGCATCGATGACTGCTCGTGCAACGGGGGCTGCTACCTTGCTTCCACCGCCGCCATTTTCGATGATGACAGCCACCGCAATTTCAGGATCTTGTAACGGTGCAAAACCAATGAACAACGCGTGATTGCGCTCGTATTCGTCACGCTCTTCGTCATCAATTTCCTCGCCTTCTCTCGCAGCCTCAATCACTTGAGCGGTACCAGATTTTCCCGCCATCGTGTACGGAATATCGAGCCCGATATATGCCCAAGCTGTCCCATTCTGATCGAATCCTTGGTTTCCACGATGCACGACCGCACTCATAGCTAGTGCCATGCGTTCCCAATGTTCGGCCATTTCAGTCGGTTCAAGCACGGCGTGTAGAGATTCTGGATCTTCACTGATCTCAATTAATCGTCGATCGGATCGTTTCAACATCCGAGGTTGTACCCAACTGCCGCGGTTTGCAAGAACCGTTGCCATCGTGGCTAATTGCAGCGGCGTCATGGAGATGTACCCCTGTCCAATCCCGAGGATGACCGAGTCCCCAGGGTACCAGTTTTCCTCATAAGCAGACTTCTTCCATTCTCGAGACGGTACAACACCGATCCCTGCCTCGTGAAGGTCAAAGACCGTACTTCGTCCTAGTCCGAAACGATGGGATGCAAAACCAGCCAATGTGTCTACGTCTATCCGACTAGCAATGTTGTAGAAGTACACATTCGAGGACCTATAGATCGCCCTGTGCATATCGACACGACCGTGACCGCCAGCGTCAGTGCTCGTCCGGTTCCAACTCCTATAAACCTGACTTGAACCCGGGAGCTGGAAATTGCCTTCATCATGGACGACCTCACTCCAGTCTGTGATCTTTTCGCTCAATGCCATCAAGCCAACGACGGGTTTAAAGGTCGAACCTGGGGCGTACAACCCTTGAACCGCCCGATTGAATACCGGTTTGTCGCGATGAGCATACACTTGTTCCAGTTCCTGGGTGTTCATCCCGGAGAGCATACGGTTCGGGTCATATGCTGGTTTGCTCACCATCGCCAAAATCCCCCCGGTTTTGGGATCAATTGCAACGATCGCACCGCGACGATCACCTAGCGCTGCATCCGCGGCTAACTGCACTTTACTATCGATATAGAGCGTCAGTGACGCGCCTCGCATTGGTGGTGTGAGGTCTGTCGGTTGCTCGCGCGTGGCACGACCACTTGCATCAACCTCTACGGATCGAGAGCCTACCGTACCGTGCAAGGAGGACTCATAGAATCGCTCTATACCCGTACCACCGATGAATTGCGTTCCTCGATAGTTAACTCGATCGATCGACCCCAAGTCCTCTTTTGAAAGTCGACGCACGGTACCCAACGCGTGAACAAATTTCTCACTGTATAGGTAATGTCGAATCGTTTCGTACGTTACGACGACACCATCAAGGTCGTGACGATTCACCGCAAGCTTTGCCTGCTCTTCATCTGTGAGATCACGTTTGAGCACAATTGGATCGTGCTTGGGACGGTCGCGAATTCGTTCATTGAAAACGGTCAAGTCGCCAGGTGTTAGCTCGATCAACCTACTGAGTCGTTCGAAAAGCGCATCGACATCATCGACGAGTTCCGGGATCAAGGCGAGCGAGAGGATTTGACGATTGTCGGCAAGGATTTCACCGTTCGTATCAAAGATCAATCCACGAGGAGGAGCGATCGACTGAATCTGAATGCGATTGTTCAGTGACTGTGTTTGGTACGCCTCGTGGTTGTAAATCTGGAGATAAATCAGTCGGCCTAGTACGACCAGCAACATTAAGAATCCGAGAACAACCAAGATGAGCACGCGATCACCGAACGAACGAAGTTCGCTTCGCTCACCACTCATACCACCCTGTATTGCGTCGTTCATGATCGGTGGTATCCGTGACCCAGATTTATTGTCCGAGCTCGATAAATTTGCTCGCAAACCAAGATGCGAGTTAATTGATGTGGCAACGTAAGAGTTGAAAGAGACCACACCAAATCGGCGTTAGCGAGATCTTCCGTACTAAAGCCCACGTCGTCACCAATCAACAAACAGACATCTCTACCTTGTTGTTCCCATGACGCACATCGTTTCGCTAACGACTCACTCGTGAAAGACTTCCCCGATTGATCAAGATAGACTCGCATAGCGCGATTCCCACAGGTTGTGAGCATCCTCTGCATACGGGTCTTGACTGGATTTCCTGCAATCCGTTCTAGGCTGAGGTTAGGTATACGTTTGCTGTATTCTCCGACACCTTCGTCCACCCACGATGGTGCTTTGCCGAACACGAGCAATCGGTATCTCAAATCGCCTCTTGTTGTTTAACACCTATTCCCCAAAGGCGCTCAAGATCATAGAAGTCACGCGCATCGCGTTGCATCACATGGACAACAACATCACCGAGGTCGATTAACACCCATTCGGCGGCTTTTTGACCCTCAATTCCGAGCACTCGACTACCTCGGTGCTTCGCGTCAAGGACGACTGCATCCACGATGGCGTTGACGTGACGACGCGACGTGCCTGTGGATATGACCATGAAATCAGTGAAGGACGATTGGGTACGGACATCTAACGTACTGACGTCCTGAGCCTTTAAGTCGTTAAGGGTTTCTATAACTTTCGCAGTAGGGAAATTCTCGGTCCTCAAATACGATTTCACGTTCGGTAAAGGTGCATATCGATTATATAGGTGTATACCTCAGGATGAAGCCAGTGTCCTACAGACTTTCCTTGCGAGATTCCGCTTCTAATCCTCGTGGCAGATATATCTATCACCGGATTTCGAGAGACATAGATTCGGCCTGCTTCTAACGCAAGGTCAGTCGGGTGTTTGACCAATTCGAAATCGCGATAGATCTGCGTCAAACACACATCAGTACGTTTCAATATAAAAACGCTCGATTTAAGCGGAAGGCTCTCATATCGAACCCAGTGAGGCATGTTTGATGCCGCATCGTCACCAAGAACCCAGATCACTGGCTTGTTTCGATTGCCGCCAAGCCTTTCGATCGTTTCAATCGTCCGAGTTGCACCGCCATCGTGGGTCTCAGTGGAATCAGGGATCAGGTTTATCTCTTCCTCACATGCCAACCGAAGCATGCGCCACCGATGTTCGATCGATTCTGGCGAGCCGTCGCGTAGGCGCGGATTACCTGCAAGCATCATCTGCACGTGTACGCCACCGAGTAGTCTGGACACAGTTTTCGCTGCGTCTATATGACCGAGATGGATTGGATCGAACGTACCGCCAAATACGACGGGGACTTTAACGATGGCGGATCGCACCGTCGCTGTATACAACGAATTTCTGAGTCGTAAGTCCTTCAAGACCTACCGGACCACGTGCATGAAGTTTGTCAGTCGAAATCCCAATTTCCGCGCCTAAACCAAATTCAAACCCGTCAGCAAATTGGGTCGATGTGTTTACCATCACCGTCGCGGAATCTACACGATTGACGAATTGATTCGTTTTGTCAATGTCTGTCGCAACAATCGTATCTGTATGTCCTGAGCCGAATCGATCGATATGTTCAATCGCCTCATCTAGGTCATCCACAACCTTTATTGCAATAACTGCATCAAGATACTCTTCACGCCAATCTTCCTCAGTCGCAGTCGCGACGCTAGGCACGATGCTCTGTGTTCGCTTGCAACCTCGAGTTTCCACCCCTAAATCCTCGAATTGTCTAACCAATCGAGGCAGAATCTCCGGCGCTTTCGTCACACTAATTAGGATAGTTTCCGCCGCATTACACACGGCGTACTTTTCAACTTTCGAATTTACCGCGATATCTATTGCTGAATCTGCTTCGGCGCTATCGTCAATGTATACATGACAAACACCGTCAAGGTGTTTTAAAACTGGAATCGAGGATTCATTCATGACACGCTCGATCAGTCCTTTACCGCCACGCGGCACGATCAAATCGATATATTCGTTCGCTGCGAGCATTTCACCCACCGCCGAACGGTCCGTCGTCCGTACGAGCTGTATTACCGATGAAGGTAACCCGGATTCCTCCAAGCCGCGCGATATGCAATCCGCGATCGCACAATTGCTACGAATCGCCTCTGAACCTCCTCGTAACACACAAGCGTTACCCGACTTTATGCCTAAAGACGCCGCTTCCAGAGTGACGTTCGGTCTAGACTCATAGATCATGCCTATGACGCCTAACGGAATGCGCATTCGACCGACCTTAATCCCTGAAGGCTGCTGACTCAATCCTGTGATCTCTCCAATCGGGTCAGGGAGAGACGCCACCGCCTCTGCTGCATTGCACATGCGTTCGATGTCTTTTTCTCCCAACCGCAGACGATCTTGAAGCGGTTGGGAGACACCGTTGTGCTTCGCTTGTGCTAAATCTTCCACATTAGCGCCCGCGATCACGATACTCTCTTCTCTGACAATCTTCGCGATCGCTCGAATTGCTGAGTTTCGCTGTGAGGTCGTAGCGGTCGCAAGTATTCTGCTGGTCGCTTTTGCATGACGGGCAAGATCAAGCGCACTGATATTTGAAGTCATGTGCAAGATTATAGAAAAGTCGATTTACCTAGTTAAATTGAAATCAAAATAAATATATATCAACATTATCCAAATTCGAGAGCACGAACGACTTTTTATATTTAATTATTTATACTGACTACATCTAATTACCTTTATATGTCCAAATCTTGCTCGTAACAAGACACTGTGATTATTGTATGCCGAAAACCAACTCAATTTACTCTTCTACCCTAGGATTTCTGACTCAAACCCGGACCGCGTGCCAGCTAGCTATTAACGACCCTCTTCTTCACCAACAGAAGGTTCTTGGTTTCGCTTTGACATGTAAGGATTATCAAATTCATAAGGTACTTCATTCGACCTATCGAAGACAATTGGTTCATTACGCATGATTTTTCCAAGTATTGAGGATCGGAACTCTCTGTACACAACTACAACAGCAAAAAGCGTGGCAATTACTATGGGTATCATCCAAAAAGGTGAGTAACGCTCTAGGATATCTTTTGAAATCATATAGACGAGAAACGCGATCATAGATAAACGAAAACAAGGACTCAAGAGCCACCAATAATTTCTTTTCGTTTTAGTCACTTGTCTAACCGTCTATAGTGAAGATATGTAAGTGTGCCAACCAGATCTTTAGAGACATTATTACAAGTATCTAGTGTACCGAGAGCGTCGCTGAATTTTATAGTTGACGCCCATGCGATGTAATCGATAACCGCGATTGAGACTTGGCAACTGAACCGTGAGCACTGCATGTCTGCGTAGCGTATCCCGGAGAATTGACAACGAGGGTTGTGATCCCAGAACATCCGTGGTTGACTAATCGCACGCGCAACGAAGCGCTCCGATTCCGACGTGAACGTTTTTCGTCTTGAGCGAATTCAGTATCCTTCTGATCTCAATCAATGTGACCAAATCTATGGCTGAAGCGTCCACGACACTCGTTAGCGAGAAAGGTCGTTTCGATCCAAACCCGAATGTCAGCTGGTATCGGAGTCCAATCGACGCGAAGACTCTCTCTGAATTAATGGTCCGAAGTGACCTTAGAGGTTGGATTCAGACGATTCTGCACCTTGGACTGTTTTTTGCGACAGCCGCGCTTGCTTACTTCACCTTCCTACAAATCAATCTAACGAATTGGTACTGGTCCGTCCCGCTACTGTTCGTCGTCCTGTTCGTACACGGAACGATCGGCCCTTTCATGGGTTTGATTGCGATCCACGAGTTACAGCATCGAACGGTGTTTAAGACACGGTGGTTGAACGACTTCTTCGAACGTTTTTACGCATTTATCAGTTGGTCCGATTACATCTGGTACCAGGAGAGTCATGCGATACACCATCGTGCAACATGCCATCAAGAATACGATGGCGAGGTGCTGCTCCCGATTCGGTTCTCCGTTCGAAGGTGGCGAGTTTGGTTAGGTTTGCTCGCGTGGAACCCTCAAACGACCTGGGGTCGTATCAAGCTTGTGTGGCGCCACGCAAACGGCCAAATCAGAGGCGAGTGGTACACGCACGTGCTTCCAGAATCGAATAAACGTCTGCGAGCTCGGCATCGTAATTGGGCGCGAATCCTGGTTGGTGGTCACTTACTGTTGGCAGTAACGTTTATCGCGACGGGTCACTGGTTCCTAATCGTTGTACTTACGTTCGGTACCTTCTATTGTGGTTGGTTGGGATTCCTATGCGGATTACCTCAGCATTACGGTTTGAATTCTGACATTCCCGATTTTCGAGCAAATACCCGTACGTTCACGTGTTCTTGGTTGCCCGCTTTTTACTACTGGCAAATGCAGTACCACCTTGAACACCACATGTATCCAGCTGTACCGTTCTTCAATCTTCCGAAACTTCGCCGTGCGATTGAGCACGATCTCCCTGCAGCACCGCATGGATTACGCGCGACTTGGAGAGAGATGCTCGACCTTCGCCGTAAGTTCCTCGCAGACCCAGATTTTCAATACATGCCGGAATTCCCTAGACACGGTCAATCAACCGATATAGTAGCTAGCTCTAACTAATTACGAATTTGGTCTAGAGGTCGCTCCACTGTCGAATTGTCGTTAAGCGCACACGCGGCGAGTCCATCTGTAACAGCTTCTGTTTATCTTCGCTATGAATAGGTAGGTAGTCCGCTAGTCTTAGACTCACATCGCGTTCGTCATTGAAGTCGATCTGCTTGCGAACTGCACTTGGAATTTCACGCGCATCAATGAAATACTCAAGCAACGCGACCAGGTCCGAATCCTCATCTCGAACCGTTCGGGTCGGTTCATCTGGAACGAACGTAACTTCACCCATCATCAGGTGATCCGACTCCTCCCAAGTCGCACCGACTTTGAACTTTGCGCCACCGATCGCCATCACAGCGAGTCGATTCTCAGGTAATTCCTCTACTTCAACAATCTCCGCCAGTGTCCCGACCGAATGAATGGAAGGCATGTCCTTTTCTTCACCCGTGTGAACTTCCTTACCCTCCTTTATTAACACCACACCAAAACCAATGTCCGCCTCACGACATTCGTTGATCATGCGAACATACCGTGGCTCGAAGATATGCAGAGGTAGATAACCGCCTCTAAAAAGAACTGTCGAAAGAGGGAACAACGGAATCGTTAGCGAAGCAAGCATGTGTAGGTCTCTAAATAGCGCTAGAATCGGGATTCTCTGTCCCAAAGCAACTTAGATTAGTGGAAACGCTGCAGACGGTCTGCATTGCGCTTATCCAAGGCATAACTGAATTCTTACCGATTTCAAGTTCTGCGCATATCCAATTTCCGTCGCTACTTCTCGGTTGGGAAGATCAGGGACTTCAATTCGACGTGGCTGTTCACGCGGGATCATTACTCGCAGTCTTGACATACTTCCGCCGAAAATTGATCGCACTCGCTATTGGATCGTGCAAGAGTCTCAGATATCGTCAATCCAGTGAGGAACTGGATCTTGTCACGAAGCTAATCATCGCAACAATTCCGGTTCTGATCGCAGGTTTTCTCTTCCGAGATGATGTCGCTTCCGCAACACGAGATCTGTCGATTATCGTTTTTACGACTGTCCTCTTCGGTCTACTACTCGGCGCGGCGGATTGGCGCACCCATCGTCTCCGCGCGCAAGGTCACGTTTTCGAAGACACGAATCCCTCTTTCCTTGTCGCATTGGCAATCGGCTGTGCCCAGGTTTTTGCGCTGATCCCAGGTACTTCGCGCTCAGGTGTCACCATCACGGCAGCGTTATTACTCGGTCTCGGAAGAAGACAGGCCGCCACGTTCTCATTTCTTCTCTCGATCCCGGTTATTTTTGGCGCATTTGTGATCACGTTATATGACTTGAACCAGCTTGAGACCTCGTTCGATATTCAACGATTTGGAATCGGATTCTTCGTTGCGGCAATTAGCGCATACTTGTGCATCGACTTCTTTCTAAAAATAATCGAGAGAGTTGGTATGTGGCCATTCGTCGTCTACCGACTTGTCGTGGGGGTACTACTCGGGATGCTGATTTGGCTGTAGATTCAATCGACCATGTGGCGATTCCGATTGTCAATATCGATGCCATGCGTTCGTTCTACGAAGCAATTGGTTTTGGTTGGGATATCTCTAACGCGCCGCATCTCTTTGCAGTCACATTGGGGAATCAAAAGCTAAATTTCCACTCTCCTTCGCTATGGCAAAACTCAAAGTTCACGCTTCGTGGACCAACCGCCAAGCCAGGGTGTGGCGATTTCTGTTTTGTATGGGGATCAGATCAGCACAAATTACTCGAGAAAATAAAGCAACTCGACATTCTTGTGATCGAAGGTCCTGTCGAACGCCTTGGTGGCGCAGGGATCGGGAGCAGTATCTACGTACGCGACCCAGACCAAAACCTAGTTGAGTTTATTTGCTACGCGACTGGATCCTAGAAAGGTAAATCGTCATCTAGATCTGAACCAACCTCAGTGTCGGCTTGCGTAGTCTCTCCGCCGCCGTACGATGGTTGCGAGGACTGTGATCGTTCAAAGTTACCACCTCGACCGCCTGTTGGCGCCGGTCGGTCATATTGCGTATTGGCAGGTCCGGCGCTGGCGTCTGCCCGGTCGAGCATGATCATTTCCCGACAGTTCACTTCAGTGCGGTAATGGGTCTGACCTTCGCGCTCAAACTGACGAGTCTGCAGCTCTCCTTCGACGTAAACATGGCTGCCTTTACGCAGGTACTGACTCGCAACTTCTGCCAGCCTCCCCCAACAAACGATGTTATGCCAGTCCGTCCTTTCTCTTCGTTGATTCGTCGCTTGATCCGTCCAGGTCTTCCCCGTGGCGATACTGAACGTCGTCATCGAATTGCCGCTCTGCATGTAACGAATTTCTGGATCTCTACCCAAATTACCAATTAGTTGAACTTTGTTTAGGCTACGTCCCGCCATTTCCTTAATCCTCTAAATCTTGTCTCTTTAGTCTGTACGCAACAGCGAAACTCTACACTCGTCACATCAGTCTCTCCATCGCTTTTCTCTTAACAGACCCTTTCTCGGTTCGCGATGCGACGTCTCACGTCCAAGTTTAACGAATTAGCTGGTTTTGCGCGATGTTGAACTTGCTGCCGAATACCCAGGTGGCCTACCGCGTTCCCATACGTGTGCTCTCGCAACCTCTTCGTTCAGGTCGGCACCCCACCCCGGACGCGAAGGAATGATCGCATGTCCTTCTTCGATTACGAGAGGTTCTGTGATTAGGTCGTCCTTCCATGGCACGTCGTCGATGTCGATCTCACAAATCCGTACATTGGGGGAAACAGCACAAAGGTGCAGTGAATGTAGTGTGGATAAGTGCGAGTAGTAGTTGTGGGGCGCGCAGTTGACCTCAAAGGTCTCCGCCATTTCAACGACACGTTTTGAGTTGGCGTACCCATTCCACGGCACATCGACCATGCAGACATCCATCGACCGTGCTTCGAAATATCGACGATATTCGCGTGTCGTAAATAGGTTTTCACCAGAGCATACCGGCACCCGCACAGCATCGCGAATCTCACGTAAGCCGTCAGGTTCGTACATGTCGATCTCAACCCACATCATGTTGAGGTCTTCGAGCACGCGACAGATGCGCGTTGCTGCCTCTACACGAAAGTTGAAGTTCAAATCCAACGCGATATCAACGTGGGGACCGACCGCATCACGAAACGTTCCGATTTGGGTGCGAATATGTTCTAACAAAGCGTTGGTGATCGTGCCATCCGTGGTTCCTTCGCCCCCGCCAAATCCAGGTCGATAGGTCCTTGCCTCCTCTCCTGGATAGATGATGTTTGTCTTGAGCGCCGTAAAACCACGTTCGACAACTTCCTTGCCAAGCGCCGTTACGTCATTCCAAGTACGAAGCGGCGGTACGCCAATAATCTCCCAATTTCCCGCACGCGAACTACCGCAATGAGACCAATAAACGCGTTGACGGGTACGCATTGGACCTCCGACTAGCTCGTATACGGGTACGCCGAGTGCCTTTGCTTTGATGTCCCACAGTGCAAGTTCAATACCCGCAATGGCTTTTGCCGCGATCCCTCCAGGGCTTTGTCGAGCGACTCGATACATATCCCAGTACCGCATCTCGATCGGTCGTGGATCCTTACCTACCAAGATCGTCTGTAGTTCCTGCGCCGTACCAACGACACTATATGGCAACCTTCCATCGGAGCATTCGCCGTATCCCGTAATGCCTTCGTCTGTGTGTACCGCGACAAACGACCACGGTCGCCAACCAGCATCAACGACGAACGTCTCTAATCCCGTTATCTTCATTGAATATCTCTAATCCAGGTTCGTCTTATCGACTTTTCAGTTAGTGCGTGATTGCAACTTGATGGTGAGTCGCCGTTCGATAGTGCTCTGCGATCGTGCGCGGGGCCTTACCGTTTTGCGCATATGCGCCGTAGTCACTATATGGCTCCTCCGCGAGCAATCGCAATATCGTGTGTATGTGGTCGGATCTCACGTCGTTGTATTCGATAAGCATCCGATTCGGAATGAAGATCCGATAGTAGATGTCCTCGTTGCGATTGTCGTAAACGACGAAACCGTCATTCAGGGAATCATCCACGGTAGCTCGTACCCGCCCTGCAAACGGTTCAGCCAGGTTGTTGATGTACTCGTCGATTACCTCGTTCACAAGAATGGCTGATCGATCTGAAAGCGCACCAATTCGCGCACCGACGCCTTCAAACTGCGATACGTCGTACGTCCGCCCTCGATCTAGTTGTCCTCGACCAGATCCCACAAGAACGTCTCGACCTATCAATGAATCCTGCTTAGCTTGCATGCGCTCATCTTCGTTGAACGCAGCGATTAAATCCCTTCCGAGGCGTGACTCATCCTTTAATGGTGCATCGCCATTCACGCTCAACGGCTGCGTGCCAATGAAAGCCGGTGCCAAGAGTACGTCAGCTTCTTGAACCAGGAAGTTGAGTGCAAGATGATGCCCGTCCACTTGGAATCCCCATGCGCCATCTTGCTCCGGATCACCGAACATTGCCACGGTGTGGGAACCAAGTGGCGTCGCTCGCGCAACTTGCGTGATTTCATTAGTGATGAGTTTCGCTTTCGCAAGGCCAGATTCGCTCATAAATGCAGCAACCAATGACCATGCCAGCTGTTGTTGCTCCCTCGACATCTCGCGAAGTTCGATGCCACCAGATCGATCACCGGGCACATTAGTCCATGAGTGCATTTCCGAATCACCGAGACAATAACGAACTCGCTCCGTCATGCTTGCATCCAGCGATTTCATCCATCGGACTGCAGCGTCAGTTATCTCTGAGATTCGAGGATCATCACTCTTGGCATACTCAAGTACGTCACACGTCGCGACGTCGCCCTCATCCGCGTTTGTGTCGGACTGAGCTGGTGCACATCCGGCTAGTAATACACTCAGAATTGCGAAGGCGACACAACGCATCAGATTTAATCGCCTTCTAAACTGCACCAACTCGTCAACTACACGGAAACTTGGTCGTACTTGCGTGACTTTTCACTGTACGAAAAGTCGTTGATCGCGAGTTGTGATCGCATCGAAACGGTCGATTCTGCGGGACCCGAGTCTAGCGGAATCCCAGTTGCATCCGCGATCCGCGTGATGCCATTGAACGCTGAAGCAACAGCGATAGCGTCCACCGTTTCTTGAGCACTCATGACGGAAACACTCTCCTCTCGCAATGTAGCGACGAGGTCCCAGTCTCGAGAAATGATGGCGTCAACTAGCTGGCCGAGTAAACGTCCGTGCTCTACTCCTGAATCGATTGTCGTATCCATTACGGCTTGAAGCTCAAACTCGCCGCTCCCACGGAGCAGCATGGCGTGCATCGTCGTTCAGTAGAAACACTGATTCAATGCGGATACGCGCGCCGCGATGAATTCAGCTTGACTCCTTGAAATCGAAATGGGTAAGTTACTGATGTAATACGCTTGGCGCATCACCGTAAAGAACAAAGCGATCGCGGCTGGAACCAACCCCATCGCCCGAATAATGTTCGCCTGTCTCGGGATGCCAACCTCATTCAATTCTCCATCTCTGGGTGCAAGACGAACCCACGCGCCATCGTCTACAAGATCCGGCGGTTCTTGACCCGTCGGCGGCGCTTCAGACCCAGGAAGCGTTTCAGGCACGTCCAAGCCGAGCCCCTGGTGTAGCGTATCGATCACGACTGACGTTGCAACTATCCCAATGAGCTCAACATATTCGTTGTCGGTCATGCCATTTGCGAGTGCGTTGTCAAACACGGACTTGCTCATACGTGCAGGATCACTTCGAATACGATGGATGACATCAATAGCGACGGGAGGTAAATCAGTGACTGAATCGTGATCACCATCTACCGCATTCGGTGATAGCGCGTTCAATCGACGTTGACATAGATCGCACACGAGACTCTGTCGCGCTTCACGGATGATCGCCATGCGGTCATGACCCGACCAGAACGGACCACTCTCACCCAACCGTTCCCATACCTCGGCATATGCCTCGATCGTCGCTTGCCGAACAGGATATGAACAGTTCTCGAAGAGCTTTGCTCGCATTGATTTCGCCATCAGCTCGCCCATCACGTTTCAAGACTTACAGTAGCACAGATTAAACACGACTGCGACGAAAGATCAGAAGAGTTCCTCTAATCATTTACATGCAGCTCGCTAGCGCGGTTAGTTCAATTCTCACATCGACGAGCAGTACAGAATCTCCTATTTACACCGGTTTTCGTATTCGACAACCCGTCTCCCATCGATGAGCTTAATATCTACTTGGTTAGAGGTACGTATAGCCACTCAAAGACCGCACTCGAATCGCATCTTCGAAACAAGGTAAGTTCGTAGATCGATTCGGCTTCAACGTTAAGGTTGCAAGTTTCGGGTTAGAGTCCAGCCTGGCAAGGAGATTTGTATGAGTTCGCTCCTCATCAAGAACGGTACAGTCGTTGACGGCACAGGCGTAGCGCCAGTTCGTCGCGACGTCGCGATTAATGAAGGAAAAATCATCGCTAGTCTGTCAAATCCCGATCAAGTCATCGACGCCACCGATCGCGTCGTTAGTCCGGGTTTTATCGACATTCACACCCACTTTGATCCGCAGTTGTGCTGGGATGGTCTCGCGACACCTTCTTTAGAGCACGGCGTCACAACGGTCGTCATTGGCAATTGCTCGTTATCTCTCGCACCTGTTAAACCGGAAGGTACGAGGAAACTGATTTCGATGTTTCAGGTCATTGAGGACATCAAGAAACCAACGTTCGATGCCGCGGTCCCGTGGTGCTGGGAGACATTCCCAGAATATCTAGATTTCATCCGTGGCAAGCTCGGCGTCAATGTCGGCGCGTTAGTAGGTCACTCCGCAGTTCGCTATTACGTTATGGGTAAGGAAAGTCAAGAACGTGCCGCGACAACCTCTGAAATCGACGCGATGTGTTCGATCGTCGACGAGGCGATGGCCGCAGGCGCACTCGGAATCTCAAGCTCATACCTGGATATGGACGAGGAGATGCGACCTGTTCCAAGCCGCTTTGCTAAGGTCGATGAGAAAGTTGCGCTCGCGAAAGCCATGGCAGTGCATGGACGAGGAATTTGGCAGGTTGTCCCATACATCGTCGACCCTGAGCAAGCGATCGCAAACATCAGGGAACTCGGTGACATCAGCCTAGCCGCGGGGATTCCTTGTAGCTATCAACCTCTTCTAGGTTCTGGTGGTCGTGCACTTGAGGATCAGGTCAGCGCGTTGACAGAACAACACGCAAGAGGTGCACGTGTGTATGGACAAACCATGCCTCGTACATTCGATATGAACATGCGGTTATCTGAGACGAGCATGCTTCTTTATGGCTATCCGACTTGGAAGACCATCATGGACTTACCTGCGGATGAGCGAGCAACCAAGTTCGGCGATGCGACTGCTCGAGAACAGCTCGTAAGCGAAATGGCTCCCCGGGACGGCAGAGTTTTCAGCATCGCACAGATGACCGTCGGAGATGTTTACAGCGAAGAAAACAAGCCGTATCAAGGACGCAAGATCGCGGAAATCGCTGAATCCGAAGGTAAGGAAATTGGTGAAGTAGTACTAGACCTATCGCTTCGTGACAACCTCGATACGGAATTTAAGCTTGAAGGCGTTGTTAATGCCGATCAAGAAGCTGTCGTAAGATTGATCGACAGCCCAGTTTGTCATTTCGGTGCGTCCGACGCGGGTGCACATATCACACAGTTCTGCGGCACCGGAGACACCACCTATCTACTGTCTCATTTCGTACGCGAGTCAGGCAGTATCTCCCTTGAGCGTGGCGTGCAGTGTATGACAAGCGAACTGGCGCGAGACTGGGGAATTCGAGACCGGGGTACGCTTGAAACGGGACAAGCCGCCGATGTCGTGATCTTTGATGCGGAAAAGGTGAAAATCACGAAAGAGGAATTTGTAGACGACTTCCCTGGTGAGGCCAGACGTTATGTCCGTCGAGCATCAGGTTTTGAACACGTACTCGTAAACGGCGAGGTGGTCTACAGCGCTGGAGGTTACTCCGACGCCAGACCAGGTGAAATTGTCTGACGAGAAATCTAAACGAGGGTAGATCATGCGATTCGCAGCAAACCGCGTATGAGATCGCGCTTCCCCATTTCGATGGATCGTTCATTTTTGTCGCTACGACTTGCTAATTCGAGACAGAGGTCCAAGTGGAAATACTGATAGGCATCATCGTCATCGTTGTGGTGATCGTGTGGTTCAAGAGCCAATCTTCCGAAAGCAGTAAACCGGGTATGCGATTTACACCCGCCAAAACCCGAAGTGACGCCACAATTGAATTTCGATCGCTTCTTGAGCAAGGTAAGTCACTTGTCGCACTAGGCGACGAACTACCATTCGGCATAAACTACATGAAATCCGAACAGCCCATCATCGCGGTCGACAACGTCTCGTTCATTCGCAACCGATCGGAGTACATTGCGGGAAACGCCGGCGTATCCGTTCGCGTCATGAAAGGGGTGAGTTTCCGCACCGGCGGTACGAAAGGCCGTCGAATCGAGACACCCCATGTTCTTGACAACGGAACCCTCGTCGCAACGACGAAGTGTTTCTACTTTATCGGCGACCGAAACACCGCGAAGTACCCGTATCAAAAACTCATGATGTGTCGGATCGACAGAAGTGGCAGAATCATTGAGCTGACGAAGAACACTTCGAACGCGAAGACTGAGTACTTCGAACACCGCGGATCTAGTGCGTCTAATCCGATGGAAGCGGCCTATCTAACGTTCGAGTATTTCGCAACGAATCCAGATGCGGGTTCAATGTCCTATTCAGATGACCTTGGCGATGTACTGCTTGTAGCTGGCGATCACGACTAAAACCTACCGTCCTAACATTCTTTCATTAAGTAGGTGCTCACTCCACTCCTCTTCGATCACCCATACTTCAACCGCCGATGAATTCTGAGACGTCTTGAGACGCAACGCATTTCCCTTATTCGCACTCGTTTTCTACGTGGTCACCATCGCATACCCAGTCCTACGAGTCTGGTGGTGGTTCGAACCGACCGGAACGGTTTCGAACGTGCTGTCGACGCTACTGATGCTCGCATTCCTCGTCGTGCCGTTAGGGCTCTTCCTGAGCCGCTTCGTCTTCCGAATGCGAATGCCAACGCATCTCATGCCGTTGTTGTACTCTGCGATCGGTTGTTGTTTCTTGTTCTTTCCGGCGGTTCTGCTTCTTGAGCTCATTCGCTGGGTACCTGGATTTCCTCAAGGCCTCGAGAGTCCCATCGCAATCGCGTGTGTCGCGGTTTGCGCTGTCTATGCCATACTCAACGCACAACACCTGCATGTCAATACGGTGCGTCTCAATGGAAATCCAGATGTAGGCAAACACTCAATCGTTCAGCTTTCTGATGTTCATATCGGCTCTCGTTCGACGAAATATCTTGAGCGGATCGTCAGGAAAGTAAAAAAACTCGACCCAACTTGGGTCGTGATCACGGGCGACCTCCTTGACTCCTCTCAAATCGGACACGCCGAACTCGAGCCGCTTAAGCAGATTGCGGATCGAACGCTACTCGTGACTGGAAACCATGAACGCTACGAAGGCATTGATCGCGTCACATCCATGCTTGAGTCGTTAGGTATCACAGTCTTGAGAAACGAGGAAGTGGATGAATTGCCGTTTCAATTCATTGGCATCGACGATCATGATTCACCGAGTCACCTCGTAGAACAGCTGAAGAGATTCGAGCCGTTGCAAAACGCATATCGCGTCCTGCTTTACCATCGTCCTCATGGAATGGAGCACGCGTCTAGATGGGGATTCGACCTGATGCTAGTCGGTCACACTCATCGCGGACAGATATTTCCGTTTCATTTGATCGTACGAAGGTTCTTTCGATTGATCCATGGCACACATCGCTTTGGACGTATGACGTTACATATATCAAGCGGAACTGGTACGTGGGGACCTATATTGAGATTTGGAAGTCGTAACGAGATTACACGGGTTGTATTCGCGTAGTCGTCTTTACTATCGAAATAACTTACTAGACCTTACGTATGCTCACGTGCCATCAACCCATGAACTGCTTCCAAGTCGGAAGGTCCTTAACGTTTAAATAGGCATTCGCCTTTTTGGTTTCGCCCATGGTTGCGTTTGGAACATGGCTGTAGTTATGCCCGGGCAACAACAACGTGTCGTCCGGTAACGCCTTTAGCTTTTCCAGACTGTGGAACATCTCTTCTGAATCTGATCCCGGTAAATCCACGCGACCGCAGCCGTCAATAAACAAAGTGTCGCCGGATACGAGCGTGTTCTTCACTCGGAAACACTGAGAACCTGGCGTATGTCCAGGCGTATGCAAGAACTCAACCTCAACAAGACCGATATCTAGTTTGTCTCCTGAATCCACTTTCTTAATGTCAGAATCTGAAATCCCGGTGACTTTTTGAACACCCTGCGCTTCGACACGATTCGCGTAGACCTTAACCGGACGTTTTTCCATGATCTGAGCCACGCCTTCGATGCCTTCACCACGCATTGCACCGCCAACATGATCAGGATGGTAGTGCGTGACTAACACACTGTTCAGCACATACTCTTTTTCGTCCAAGTGGTTTAGTAACGCATCGATATCCCACGCAGGATCGACCAGCGCAACTTCGCGGGTTGTCTTGGAACCAACGATGTATGTGAAGTTCAACATTGGGCCGATTTGAATCTGCTCAATGATCAACTCGTCGGAAAGCTGCATGATGACTCTTGTTACGAGATTTCGATGGCATTATCCACCGCGTCATTCTTAATAGACTTGCGTACACGGCAATCGAGCTAGTAAACACTTACAAGGAGCTTCCATGGCCGCATTGGACAACGTACGCATCCTGGATTTGACGCAATACGAAGCCGGTACATCATGTACACAAGCACTTGCTTGGCTCGGTGCTGATGTGGTTAAAGTCGAAGCCCCCAGCGTGGGAGACCCGGGTCGTGGTGTCGGTCTGACCGGTGAAGAGCGTTATTCCGCCTATTTCTGTAATTGGAACGCCAACAAGCGTAGCGTCGTCATCAACCTACAGAAAGACGAAGGTCGAGAGTTGCTGTTGGAAATGATCCCCAGGTTTGATGTGTTCGTGGAGAACTACGGACCCGGAGTTGTAGAGCGCTTGCGAATCGACTACGACGATCTCAGGAAGGTACACCCGACTCTTATCTATGCTCGTCTTAAAGGATTTGGAACTTCCGGACCGTACGCAGACTTTAAGAGTTTCGATATGGTCGCGCAGGCAGCCGCTGGTGCGTTTTCTGTAACTGGCGAACCCGACGGACCACCTACGGTTCCAGGTCCGACCATTGGCGACTCCGGGACCGGCGTCCAATTGGCGATGGCAATCCTCGCAGCATACATACAACGCGACCGGGATGGTGTTGGGCAATTGATCGAAATATCGATGCAGGAAGCCATGACTTACTACATGCGAACTCGAATCGCCACCGGCTCCAAATGGGGAACCCGACCCACTCGACGAACGGGTAATACCCAAGGACTTCCGCCCGTCGACATCTTCCCGTGTAAGCCTTACGGTCCAAACGACTATATCTATCTGATGCCGATTACGTCCGGTCATTGGGACGCACTTTGCACCGCATTGGAAAGACCTGATCTATTAGTGGACGAACGATTCGCAGACCCGCGCAAGCGTCGAGATCACAAAACCGAGTTAAACGCCATCATCGAGGCGTGGTTATCTGACCGATCCAAACATGAAGCGATGACAACGCTTGGCAAAGCTGGAGTCCCTTGCTCCGCCATCCTTGATACAGAGGAACTTCACAACGATGAACACCTTCTCGCACGCGGCTTTGTGAAGGAATTGGATCACCACGGGCATGGTCGAACGAAGTTACTCGGTTTCGCGCCACGTATGTCACAATCTGAAGTTGAAATCTCTCGTGCGCCACTCCTAGGTGAACACACCGATGATGTGTTGATGAAGGACATGAACATTTCACCAGACCGAGTTGCTCAACTCCGGTCTGGTGGCGTCGTAGAGTGAGCGTTGTTTATTTGCGCACGTAGGTAAGCTGCCCCTCAAGAACCGTCGCGAGAACGTCACTGCTGGATAGACGATTTCGCGCTTCGGACCAAGGTTTGTCTAAGCACATTAGATTTGCCGGCGACCCTACTTCAATCTCTTCTGAATCGCTGGTGAATAACGCCAACGCTTCCTCCGGTTCAATCGCTTCGTGTGATCCGATCACAGCGCCACCGTGCGTGCGTCGATCAGTCGCAGCCTTTATCGCGCGCCATGGATCAGTATCGCCGAACGGTGCATCCGTGCCGATGGTGCATGGGATTCCACGTGCGAGCATGGATCGTATTGGGAAAAGAGAATCGAGTACGTCAGGTTCATTGTCACGAATGTACTGGTCACCGCGCGTATAGAGAAAGTTTGGATTCGGGACCACGTGTAACCGAAGTGCCTCGACCATCTGCATGACGTCCGGATTCAATTCAGTCGCGTGTTCAAGTCGGTCGCCTACGACACTTCCTACTTCATTCAAAGCGGAGACCGCAAACACAACTTCCACTTTAGAAACACAGTGGATAGCGACTGGTCGCTGCGCGCTGTGCGATTCCGCAATCAAGTCACAGAAATCTTGAAATTCAGGTAACCGGTAATCGTCCAAAATGATCTTACGATGACCTTCGCTCAATGCCGGACCACCCATCGCGCGAACACGGACTTCCGGACAATGGTCTTGCAAGAGTGCCAAAGTCTTGTCGTTATTTGAAGGTGTCGCATCCGTGACATGCGTCACACCGCAACTCGCCAGTTGACGCGAGACCTCGTGCAGCTCGTCGTCCAAACTGCGCTCAACCGGGAGTCGCGCGAAGATCGCTTCGTCTCTTCGATAGAGCTGCCCGTGACTGTCCGACGGTAAGCCCATTTCCTTCGCGCCTAACGAATTGAAATACCAAACCCGACCGGACCGGTGTTGAATCCGTACCGGGCGATCGTCTACCCACCGATCGATGAGCGCTTCAGTTAGATCTCCAGCGATCGACTCGTGATATCCCGTACCGCGAATCCATCCAGTGCCTTCTTCGAGTCGCAGCTTGTTCTTGAGCTGGTTCACATCGGCAATCTCCGGTGGACCACATTCCACAGAACGCTTACGAGCAGCCAACGCTAGAAGGTGCACGTGATCATCTCTCAGGCTCGGAATCAGTGCGCCGCCTCTTGCGTCAAGAACTCGTTCGTCGGCAACTGAACCCAAATGTTCAGCGATGGTGCTGACGTCGCCCATCCGACATCGCACATCCAATCGTCGACCGAATAGATCGACGTTCTTGATTAACAACGACTGCAAGGAACTCTCAGATAGAAGCAGCAGCAACAATAATGCACCACTTTCAAGAACGAAATTTTGTCGACCTGAATTTCCGTACCTTAACTGGCTCTGAACTACTGCATAAATTGAGATCTGCTGCGGAATGCGAAGAACTCAGTCCCGTCGCAGGCGTAAACGGCGTCATCGTTACGGATGAACTCACCGACAGTGCTTCGTTAAAGCCTCCATGTCCCGTCATATCAACTTCCGTCGGCGCAAGCTCAGAACTAATTGATGTCCGCATTGAGAACGATCAATCGTTGGATGCGTTACTCCAAGGTATTGAACGCAGCCCTATCGCATCCGCTACGCTCGTACAGTTAATACGCGTCAACGCACGGTGCACGATCAGCGACGCATTGTGTGCCGAATCACTTGCATACTCATCTTTACAGCACAGCGAACAGTTTCAGAATTGGCTCGCAGCAGACAAGCCTTCGAACGTCAAACAGTTTTCAGAACCTGCGATCCTTATTGACCGAGTTGACAACGAACTCAAGCTCACTCTAAATCGGCCAGCAAATCGGAACGCATGGTCAACTGACATGCGCGACGCACTAGCGGAACATCTTCAATACGCGTATGAGGATAGCTCGATTTCTCACATTACCATCCGAGCAAACGGACCAGCATTCAGCGCTGGAGGAGACTTAACGGAGTTCGGACTTGCTCGTGACGCGGGTGTCGCGCACGTGTCCCGTCAGACTAGAAGTCCTGCTACCTTAATGCATCTCCTGAGCAAGAAAATCACCGCCAAGGTG
Source organism: Candidatus Azotimanducaceae bacterium (assembly GCA_965220235.1). GTDB lineage: Bacteria > Pseudomonadota > Gammaproteobacteria > Pseudomonadales > Azotimanducaceae > Bin55. The sequence goes on from OZ244815.1 coordinate 3,191,133, forward strand.
CACGGCGCATGCGTAGGCGCTGGGATCGAACTACCAGCATTCGCCGGATGCGTCACGGCTCGTTCTGATGCCTTTTTTCAATTACCGGAAATAGCTTTCGGGCTCATCCCGGGTGCTGGTGGAACAGCGAGCATGTTGAAACGAATCGGTAGGTCCCGTTTCAATTACATGGCACTTACCGGCGAACGGATCAATGTAGAGACCGCATTGAACTGGCATCTCATTGACGAGATTCAAGACTAGCAGCGTGTTCAAATCGGAAACAAAAACCCGCGTCCTAGAGATAGGCAACTTCGCTGCTGGTTACGCCGGCAAGCTATTTGCACACGCCGGTTGTGACGTCGTTCGCATTGAACCCGAACGACGAAAAGCGTGTTGGGTCTCCGAACGAGCGATGGACCTGTTTCTGCACCACGACAAAAGGCGTGTCAATACCCAAGATCACGAGCTCGTCGCGCAACTAGCCAATAAAGCCGATGTGGTTGTTGTAGACGGCGAATCTGCAGACGAGATCTCATCCCTTGGATTCGAGCATTGGCAAACACCGATCAAAGTCGCCATCACACCGTTTGGCTTAACCGGACCTGACCGAAACCGCGCAGCTACGAACGCAACTATTCTGGCACTAGGTGGCTATTCCAATCTCATGGGCGATCCAGACCGTGAACCTTTAACTATGCCCGGACATTACGTAGATTTCCAGAGTGGCGGGTACGCATACACCGCTGCGAGCGCGTGCCTTCTCGGTGATCACGAAGACACCATCGACATCGGCATGCTTGAAGTGATCATGTCGCTCAGTCAGTTCACGACGGTCATGTGGACATGCGCTCAAACTGTACGTTCACGTCATGGCAATGATTTTTGGTCGGTGGTACCTACTACCCTGTTTCGTTGCAGTGACGGTTGGGTCTACATCAACATCGTGCCCGGATTCTGGGATCCCTTCACTACCGCTCTCGACCTACCTGAGCTAACGCTCGACCCTAGATTCCTCACCAACAATCTTCGAATGACGAATCGGGATGCACTACACGAGATCATCGCTCAAGCGTTTATTCAGTGGACGCGAAGCGAGATTCAACATCGGGCTGAGATGGCACGGATTCCGTTAGGCGCAGTTCTGACTCTTCCCGAGGTTCTAGACGATCCTCACCTTCAAGAACGAGGCATGTGGCAACAGATCAGGTACAACGACGGGGACTCGGTCCGTTCTCCACGACCACCATTTGTCATGCAAGGGATCGAGCGGGATGACCTCGCTCTGAAAGAACCAGAAAGCACAAGCGATGGCTAAAGGTCCTCTCGAAAACGTTCGCATTCTCGACCTAACGCATGTTTGGGCGGGGCCGCTCGCGACTCGCATACTCGGTGATCTAGGCGCTCAAATCCTAAAGATCGAAGCACCAATGGGTCGGGGACCTACTGTGTACCCAACCAATCCTCTTGGTGGATTCATAGGTGGTGAACCTGGCGACGAACCTTGGAACGTGAACGCTGTGTTCGTGAAGCTCATGCGAAACAAGAAGAGTCTTGCACTCAATCTCAAGACCGAAGTGGGTCGTAGCACGTTTCTTGAGCTCGTCGCCGTCTGCGACATCGTGATCGAGAACTTTTCCGCTCGTGCGATGGCGAGCTTAGGCCTTGACTACGAGCACCTTAAGCAAGCTAATCCTGAGATCATTCATGTTGCTATGCCCGGTTATGGGTTATCCGGTCCGTACAGTGAACGAGTCGCCTTTGGTCCTACAGTCGAGCCAATGTCTGGACTAACATCGGTCATGGGATACAGCGCCGATGAACCCCGCGCCACGGCGATGGCCATGCCCGATCCGACATCTGCCGTAAGCGCAACCGCGGCGGTGGTCACTGCGTTACGCATGCGAGAGCTAACCGGAGAAGGCAGGTTAGTTGAGATGTCTCTGCACGAATCGGCAACCTCCTACGCTGGTCCATGGTTAATCGACACCCAGCTTGGTCATGAACCTACACAGATTGGCAATCGCCATCCCGAGCTTGCGCCACACGGCATCTATCCATGTCTCGGAGAAGACAACTGGGTCGCAATTGGTTGTCGGTCAGATGAAGAGTTCCAATCGTTGTGCGATGTGTGTGAGTTAGACATCGATCGCGCTTGGACGCAGAAAGAACGCAAATCGAATGAACAGATTCTTGACACCGCAATAGCTAACTGGACACGCGATCGTTCACATAAGACGGTTGAAGGTTCTTTACGTGATATCGGAATTCCAGTAGGCAAAGTGCTCGATACTGAAGGCATGCTCGCAAATCCACAAAGCGTAGATAGGGGATTTTTCGTTCCGCTTGAGCAAGGAACTCCAATGCCTGGGAACCCCGTCAAAATGTCAGGTATCTCAAGTGAAGATTGGGAACCGTGTCCCAAGCTTGGCGAGCATAACGAAGAGGTTCTATCTGAGTGGCTTGATTTCGACCCAGCTCGAATTCAGACACTCTACGATGAAGGCGTCATCGTCAATCGGCCACCCCGGTAGACCCGTATTTGTGCAATCACACAATCACGCGCGCGCATTGTTTAGCGGCGCCTGCGCCTTCATCTACACGTTCGCGCGCCGCATTGCATTAAGTTGGATGGCCGAAGTGATAAGAACACCACAACCACGGGTTCGGACGTGTCCGGTCGTAATCGAACCATGAGGTAAAGGGGAGGTCAACTAAATTGCGAGTAAAACCTCGCGATTCATGGCGCTGACGCAACTCAATGGATGGCTCAACGTCACGCTGGAACAGGGCGAAAATCCTCGTCCCCGAATAGGATGAGGATGCCAATCAAATCTCAGTCTCGGATCGATGCTGGAACCGTCGAGAACGATCGTTCGGCAAGAATTTGGGTGTCTAAGTCCATGATTCGAATGTTGTAAACCCTGTTCGGTTGAAGAAATAGAGCTACTCTGTGCGTTCGATTCGCCTCTACGCGATCAGAGGGTACTGCTCCGTTCTCTTCCGATGGATAGACTGCTTCCAAGATGCAGGATTTGTCGAGACACTCCGGTGTGTCAAACCATACAGGTTGTCTGGTATTCCCCAATCTCATCCATGACGGACGGTCATATTCGTAGTGCGTCTGTAAACCAACTACTTCGATGTCGGTATAGTCATCTCCGTCGACGAGTTCGCCGGTAGAGTTGAGTAAAACAACGGGATATGCGGCGAGCAACCCTCTTTTTTCGGCTTCTTGTCGCCACGGATGCTCTTCTTTTAAAGTACTTCGTTCACTGAGTTCCGTTTGATCAATGGTTAACGGATCGATTCCCGTGAACTCTTTTAGGAAATACGCCATCGGTGACCAACTGCTCGTCTTTTTTTCACGAACGTGGGCGTAGCCGCAGTGAGCAAGTACTTTCGCATCTGGATCTTTCTTCAGTATTCTCGCAATGATGTTCTCTGCCTGTACGCGGTCCCGTTCCACCTGTCGATTTATGGGGTTCTCGGAGTCATCTGGCGCCATTTGGGAATCTTCAATTTCGTAACCGACGATTTTGAAGCCTAGCTCAAATGCGGATCGAAGCATCTGCGCGTATACAACATCATTTGAGTAATAACCACCACCGATCACGGGATATCCGCGTTCGTTGATACCGTCGTCGAACTGGTAGCCTTCTACCGCTAAATAACGGAACCCACGTTCATATAGTGGCTCGAGGAGCTCTAGCGTTAATAATCGATCGGACCCGACGTGGTGCCGCTCGTTCACGATGACGATTCGTTGTTTGACGGAACGATTAACGATGTATTCAATCGCGGGTTCAGCGCGTACTGATAGTGGTAAATCGCCTTCTGCGTAGTACCGATGAGTGCGCCAATCAAAGAACGCCAATGCGGTAGCATGATTTCCGACTTTGGATTCGAGAGTAGCGCGGCGCGTTGCGTATGAAAGTCGATATTGGGAGTCACGCTCACATAGATGTTCATGGGAGCGGTTCATACTCAGCGGTTTCCACGTGATTGATGAGGTACGCCAAATCTGAACCCATTGTCTGTATTCGTCTTCGCAGCTTGCCTCAGGTTCTGAAGCCAAAATAAGGCACGATGACAAGGTGGCAAGGTACAACAGATATTTCTTCATTACAGTATTACCAAGATCGCGCGAAAAGTCCCTTAGAGGTCGGTCAATCGTTCTGTTCAATATGCCTGCGCGGGTAACCAAGTCACAAGTGAGGCAAAATAGAAGATTAGAGCCAGTCCGATCAACTGCAGCACGATAAACGGACTAACACCTTTGTAAATTGTGGTGGCTTGCAAATCTGGTGGCGCCGCACCTTTTAGATAGAAAATCGCAAATCCAACTGGCGGCGTCAAGAAACTCGTTTGTAGGCACACCGCGAATAGAACCGTAAACCAAATCGGGTCGAATCCAAGTGCGACGACAACAGGTGACACCAATGGAAGGATGATTAAGGTCAGTTCTATCCAATCAAGGAAGAACCCGAGGAGGAACGTACAGAACAGGATCGTAATGACGACTCCGGTTGGACCGAATGGCAGATTCAACAGTGTACGTTCAATAAGTTCGTCGCCACCTAAACCACGAAGCACCAACGAAAACGCGGTAGCACCGATCAGGATCGCGAAGATGAATGCCGTGGTCTTGGTCGTTTCTTCCAGCACTTCCTTGAATACAGGCAGGGTCAGCTTGCGTTTCCATAACGCTAATAGCAATGCACCGAAAGCACCCACGCCTGCTGCTTCGGTGGGCGTCGCGATGCCGAAAAAGATGCTCCCGAGTACACCGAGAATCAATGCCGCGGGTGGCAGAATCGCTAGAACCAATCGTTGCAGCTCTTTGAAGTCGAACGTCCCTTCGTCGGCGAGTTTCGGAGCTAAGTTAGGCTTAATCAAGCCCAGTACAACGATGTAAAGAACATAGAGTGACCCAAGCAATAATCCAGGAAATACAGCTCCAAGGAATAGGTCACCAACAGGCATCGCCATCCTGTCCGCCATCAATACAAGCATGATGCTAGGTGGAATCAAGATTCCCAATGTACCGACCGCACATACGGTTCCAGACGCCAACATTGGCGCATAGCCCTGCTTCAACATGACAGGCAATCCAAGCAGCGCGAGTAACACGACCGATGCACCGATGATCCCGGTTGTAGCCGCCAGTAAAACACCGATCAGTGTCACTGAAATCGCAAGTCCGCCAGACACGCGGCGAAAGAGCTTCGCGAAACTCGTCATGAGTTCACTTGCAATACCTGAGCGGTCCAGTAGAAGACCCATGAAAATGAACATGGGCAACGCAACCATCACCCAGTTTTCCATGACATTCCAGACACGATCAACGGTAATCGAGGTGTAGAGCCAGTCGACGCCCGTAAATAGACCTAAGTCAATATCTACGATGATGGCAATACATGTGAAAAGGATCGCCAAACCCGCGAGAATCCACGCAACGGGAAAACCCGTAAAAACCAACAGAATGAAGGCGAAGAACATCGCCAACGCCAGTATTTCGTTAAGTTCCACGTATGAACAAACCAGCGTAGACCCGCGAGATCCTAGAAAGCGCGGCTAAAAGTAACAATGCAAAACCAATCACTAAAAATGCTTTGATAAACCAGCGAAACGGTAACCCACCTGGTGATGCCGAGACCTCACCAATATTGAAGCTATAGATGAAGAAATCCCATCCGTACCAAATCATGACTAGACAAAACGGGACCACAAAGAGCATCATCCCGTAGAAATCGATCCATAGACGCGCTCGATGTGGCATTCTCTCGTGGAAAACGTCCACGCGAATATGTGCGTCCTTTACGAGCGTAAATCCAATGGTCAACATGAACCCCATGGAATAGAGGTGCCACTGTAGCTCTTCAAATTCAATCCGGCCTTCATCGAATAAATATCTGGCCGTCACGTTGATCACAATGACGGTCATTAGGATGACCCAAAGAACAGAAACGCCTTGCGCAATCCTTGTCAGAACCGGGTCAACAACTCGCGACAGCCAGGTACTCGGTAATTCCATTCAGAAATCTCGCGGAAGATACGCGAACTTCTTCCAGTGTGCATAGTCAGCTCGAAACGCGTTTTGTGACTCGTAGATTCGCTTAAAGTCCGCGTCGTTAGCTGACTCCTCAGCCATCACCTCGTCGGAAAGACGATTCAGTTCGCGAAGAACATCCTCCGGTAGGTAATTTGCAGTAACACCTTTATCTGCAAAACTCGCGATGATCGGACCTTGCACAGCCTCTGCTTTAGCCAAGTTGCGCGTCACGCCGGCGGTACACGCAGTTTCCAAAATGCTTCGATGCTGTGGTGTTAGGTTTTGCCATTCATCCAAATTCACCGTCAAATGGATCGAAGTAAACACCTGATGCCACCCTGGGAAATAGTTGAGCTTCGCGACTCGATCGAATCCCAGCGATTGATCAACGTTCGGCAGTGAATATTCGGTGGCGTCGATGGCACCTTTTTCGAGTGCTTGAAAGATCTCCGCACCCGGGATCATCGTAACGGAAGCCCCAGTTCGCTCGATGACCTTTCCGCCTAGACCAGCAAATCGAATCTTCAGACCCCGAAGATCATCGAGTGAGTTAATCGGTTCTCGAAACCAACCAGCTGTTTCTGGACCGATGAGTCCGCAGAGTAAGACATGCACCCCGTCACGTGCATAGAGTTCTTGAGCCAGTTCCTCACCTTCACCTTCGTACCACCACGATGAGAACTCCCAAGGTTCCAGTCCAAATGGCACGGCGCCAAGTAGTGGCGACGCCGGGATTTTGCCTTGATCGTAGCCTAGCCAGGTGTAGCCAGCCGGAATCTTCCCTTCACGCACGGCATCAACGATCTGGAATTCCGGTACGATCTCTTTTGGCTCTGCGATGAGGAATTCGAACGTGTTGTTCGAGAGCGAACTCACTAATCCTGCGACATAAATGATGTTGTCGCCAAGCACCTCGAGACTTGTCGGAAAGGAGACTGGGACGCGCCATCGTTTTGTAGTCGCTTCGCTACCGGCAACGGTCTGAACCGAACTACGCGCTTCATTGTTCTCGGTCGAATACCAAAGGGGAAATCGAATTACGAGCGCAAGAACCAGTCCCACTACAAAAGCCACCAAGACAAGCAGTGAAACCTCTCGTCGAGTCAAGCCAGTGTCCTATTAATGAGAAGCATGTTGAACCGTTAAACAGAGCGGTCGAGGTACCATCCTAGCACAGCGTAGAAAACCTCTAATTCGTCTGCTTCGCGAGCCTTTTGAGAGTACCACCATCATTATGATTTAGGTGGGAAGGTCGATAAAGCGTTGGCCTTCGGCGGGTGCATCAATTTCGGGGAAGGAAACGCGATATGGCTGCTGAGCAGGAACCTCGTACGTTCGAGGTATACAAAGAGAACTTGCGAGACTTATGGGCTGAGTGGGAAATCGACGTCCATCAAGACCCATACTCGATTCCTCTCGACGACTTCATGTGTTCGCACCCGTATCTGTTTCGCGAAAACACGATCATGCCTTATTTCGAGAGGCTGCGTAATGAAGATCCGGTGCACTATACCGAAGAATCGCCGTTCGGTCCGTACTGGGACATCACCAAATATCGCGATATCGTCGAAATTGAAAAGGACTTCAAGACATTCTCATCCGAATCGAAGTACGGCGGCATCCAACTCGGCGGTATCAAGTACGACAACCCTGACCCAACATTCACCTTGCCAATGTTCATCGCGATGGATCCACCGAAACATGACGAACAACGCAAGATCGTTCAGCCGCGATTCACGCAACGAGCCTTGCAGGATCTTGAAGACGATATCCGTCGACGCGCCCAGATCATCCTTGACGGGTTGCCACGCAACGAAACTTTTAATTGGGTGGAGCATGTCTCAAAAGAACTGACTGGTCAGATGCTAGCGCAGCTGTTCGACGTGCCACAAGTCGATCGTCACAAGCTGCTCGAATGGTCGGACACCATTCAAAACGCATCGAATATCGAGTATTTCGATACGATCGAAGACGCGTTTAAGGTGCTTTGGGAGTGCCACGCGTACTTTGCCGAAGTATGGCAGGAAAAGCTGAAGCAAAAGGAACCTGGGAACGACCTTATCTCAATGCTCGCGTTCGGCGAAGCAACGAAAGACATGCCACCGAACGAGTACTTAGGTAACGTGTTGTTACTAATCGTCGGCGGAAATGACACAACACGAAATAGCATCAGTGGCGGCGTTCTGGCATTGAACCAGTTCCCCGACGAATACGAAAAACTGAAGCAGCACCAAGACCTGATTCCTGATATGGTGTGCGAAATGATTCGATTTCAAACACCTGTGGCTCATATGGCTCGAACAGCGGTACGAGACACTGAATTTCGAGGAAAGACGATCCACGAAGGCGATCGCGTCGCGCTCTGGTATATCTCAGGTAACCGTGATGAAGAGGTCATTCCTAACGCCGATGAGTTCATCATTGATCGTGACAACGTTCGAAGCCATCTATCTTTCGGATTTGGTATTCACCGTTGTATGGGAAATCGACTTGGCGAAATGCAGCTACGAGTCCTTTGGGAAGAAATAGAAAAGAGGTTTGATCGCATTGAATTGGACGGCGATCCGGTTTATTTGCAATCCTCGTTCATTCACGGGATTCGTGAACTACCGGTACGTATTGCCGCGTAACTGAGCATTAGCCTACTTACGATAAAAAAAGAGCGAGTAATCCATGACAAAACCAAACGTACTGTTTCTGATGACGGACCAGCAACGCGCGGACGCAATGAGCTGTGCAAACGACGGGACCTGGGTGAAAACCCCTAATCTCGATCGAATCGCGGCCGAAGGGGTCCGCTTCACCAATTGCTCGACCACGACACCCATTTGTATTCCGGCTCGAGTGACGTTGGCAACAGGTCTGTACCCGCACAACACCCATGTGTGGAACAACCTGCAATACGCGCTGCCCGAAACTGCGCAGACCTGGATGCGTGTGCTCCGGGACATGGGTTACCGAACCAGCATCTTTGGAAAAACTCACCTGCATCCGCATAGAGGTGATTTACGCGATCGCGAGTATCTGCTACATGCGTGGGGACTTGACGACGTGAACGAAATCGGCGGTCCAAGAGCAAGTGCCGCCGTCATGAGTCACATGACTGCACGGTGGGAAGAGAAAGGACTGCTAGAAGCCTACCGTGCTGACTTCGCCGAACGTTTTGCGAATAAACCGCATGTCGCTCGAGCATCGGTATTGCCGTTAGAGGAATACGCTGACGTTTACGTCGGTCAGCAAGCAAAAAAATACCTTTCGTCATACGATCACAACCAGCCTTGGTTTTGTTGGGTTACGTTTGGCGGTCCGCACGAACCATGGGATGCGCCAGAACCGTATGCCAGTATGTATGACCCCGCCGCGATGCCAGAACCTCAACCTCGACCTGTTGAAGAAGATGCCAACAAGCGACCACAAGGTTGGCTAGATACATTCATGGAACGCCGAACCCCCAATTTCGACGAAGGCGATCAAGCCGCAATGCGTGCCAACTATGCAGGCAATGTAACGCTTATCGATGACCAAATTGGTGAAATCCTCAATACGATCGAGGAAAGAGGTGAACTGGATAACACGGTCATTGCGTTTACCTCCGATCACGGTGAAATGAACGGCGACTGGGACTTGATTTACAAGATGAACTTCCTTGACAGTTCAGCGCGGGTGCCATTGTTGTTCCGCTCGCCGAAAACCATCAATGACGGCGGAAAAGTCATTGACGCGCCCGTTGAGAATGTCGATCTTGGCCCTACAGTAATTGAGTTGGCTGGTGGCGAACTAGAGTACCAACAGTTTGGTCAATCGTTAGTTTCGACTTGGGAATCGAACGGCTCGCTTGAACGCACCGGGATGTCACAGTTCAGTGGCGAATTCATGATCACTGACGGCAAATACAAGATGATGCTCAACCGCGAAGGTGAACCTTATTACCTTCTCAGCCAGGAGGCAGACGAATTCGAAACGGTTAACTGCGTTAACGGCAATGCCCCTCAAGGCGTCATCTCGGACTTACAGGGTAAACTGATTGAACGGATTGCTAAGTCTCAGCTGAGAGCACCATGGTATTGAGCTCCTAATTGCTCAGCCGCTCAGACTGGTTTCTTCTGAGCTAGCTGAATAAGCGCATCGCACACGACAAACGTCTTCGGTACTCAACTGGCCTTGTGTGATAATTGCTAAATCCGGAAATCGAACATACTATGAACGCACCTAACGTCGCTTCGCAAGCAACTGTGGTGGATCGTAGCGCTGAATCCGACGCGTACGTTCCCCCATTTCAACTCACCAAAGGTCAACCTACCCCTATCGCCTCGCACGGCGGTATCTCATACATGACGTTCGATAAGGACGGGGATGCAGGTACTGCGGTAGCGATGGAAGACGCATTCCGTCTCATGGACGAGGGCGAAGGTCAAGCGGTCATTGATCTGATTGAGAACGCACCCCCAGGACCTATCGATACGGAGTGGGGAAAGGGTTTCCGTACGTACGACGAGTGCATGGACTACATTCGCGAGAACAACATTGTTGCGCCGGAAGGCGGCGTAGCGCTACCGTTGCGCTATACGGTCCATGAACAACCTTCTTACTCGATCGTATCCTCCAATGCGTTTTGGCGCGACCCGTCTCGTGAGGAAGATGCGAAGCGAGTGCGTATTGAGGAACGGGATATTGGTCGAAGATGCCTCTATTTCCCGCAAATATTGCGTGACGCTCGACGTATGGAAGAGTATCACCCAGGACTTTCGCCTAACAGCCCTGAGTGCATGGATCGTCTCGGTGTTTCCTTGGCACATCTAGAATCGAAGTGCAGCAATTTCTACGACTCAAACGAAGTTCAACGAGTCTTCTACCCTGAAATTGAGCAGCTACTACTTGATTTCTTCCCTGGCGCCACAGATGCTCTCGTGTACAACCACGATGTCTTCAATAAGGACTACGAAGGCGACCGAAAAGAAGATCAAGATAACAAGAATCCCGGCGTAAATCTAGGTTATGCCAACCTCGTGCATAACGACCTGAACGACAACAGCGGACGAGTCCGTTGTCGTGAGCTATTAACCAAGAATCTCCGCAATTTCGGCCGTACTCAACACTACACCGAAGAGGAAGCCGACGCGAAAATGTCTCGGCGATTCATGTCGATCAACCTAGCAAAGCCCATGGAGACCGTTGAGCAGTTTCCATTTGTGTTGTGCGCGTGGCCGTCATTTGCCGACCAGCCTTACATCACGAACTATCGGATATATGACGACCGTGTTGGTGAGACTACGCGGTTCACGTATCGACCTGAGCACGAGTGGTACTGGTTCCCTCAGCAGACATCTACTGAGGTTTCAATGTTGAAGTGTTATGACTCGGTCACCGATGGTTCAGTTTCGCGATGGTCATTCCATTCAGCGTGCGTTGATCCAACCGCACCTGAAGATGCTCGTTGCCGAAAAAACGTCGTCGTGAGGACGTTCGTCTTTTTCTAGAACTGCGCTTGGCAGCTAAGCACTAGATGGCGCTTGTGGAATTCAAATTTCAACAAGCGCCTCAAACCCACCCATCATCATTCGCGTACTGTCGAAAGGCACAGGATATTTCTTCCTGTCAAACCTCTCGTCAGTTTGCGCTAGTTTCTCCAAGTGAGCCATACCTCGATCGCGTGTTTCTCGATCGGGCCACTCAACCCATGAGAACACGACGGTCTCGTGATCCTGCGCATTGACGGCTTTGCGAAAGTCGGTCCACTCTCCGCTAGGAACGTCGTCGCCCCAACAATCCACACTGCGGAGCGCACCGAGCTCTTTGAGTACTGGATTCGAATGACGGGCGTAATCGATAAATCGTTGCTTATCTGTGCTCGCTACCACTATTAGAAAACCGTCGACATATGCCATTTCGTCACCAGTCGGGGGAGTAGTACTTCACCGACGTGACACACGGATGACGGATGTAACGTAAGCGAAATCGGATCGACACCTTATTCATCTGCAAATTCCTCGTTCACGCTCCTGGCGTGGGTGTTCTCAAACTTAAATCTCAACGATCGTTTCGAATCCGCCGAAGATCATGCGTTTGCCGTCGAACGGAACCGGATATTTTGTCTCGTCGAATCTTTCATCTGATTCAGCTAGTTCGCGCATTCTTTCCATGCCTTGATCGCGCGTTTCCTTATCTGGCCACTCAAACCATGCGAACACGATTGATTCGTCGTCCTTCGCGTTTACCGCATTGCAGAAATCTGTCAATGTGCCATCGGGAATGTCGTCGCTCCAACACTCCATCGTCCGAGTAGCGCCAAGTTCCTTAAACAGCGGATTGATGTGATGTGCATGCTCTATGTATTTCTGCTTATTCGCAGTCGGAACCGCTATCACAAAGCCGTCGATATACGACACATAGTCTCCTAGAAATATTGAGAAAGCAGCACGAACTATAGCCTTCTCTGACGTCCTGCTTCCGCTCGCTTCGAACTTCCAAGACACGAGACACGGCGTAATTTCGAACAGATTTATTCGTCGTTTGAGTTCTGGCGAAACTAGCGCAGGAACACCGAAAAGTGATATCTGAGCAGATCAAGAACCGACAAAACGCGTGTGACAGAATGACGTGTGCGCTGATCTTTGAATCTTGTATGATGAAGTCTATCGGGCGAATTGGAAATAGGTAACGTGCTTAGTGGGAGCTGCCTCTGTGGCAACATTGTTTTTGAATTGAGGGGCGAGCCAAAGGGGTTGATGCACTGTCACTGCTCAATGTGCCGGAAACTTCACGGAAGCACATTCGCGACTTTTGGCGTTTTTGATTCGGAGGCAGTTCACTGGGTCAAAGGAATCGACAAGGTGAATCGTTTCAGATCATCGGAATACGGGTCACGAAGCTTCTGCGGCGAATGTGGCTCCGTCGTACCAACACCAACGCAAACAGACGGTATTACCTACATACCGATGGGGGTCGTCTCCGGAGACGCCGGAGAAACACAGGCTCTTCATCTCTTCGTAGGCTCTAAGGCACCTTGGCACGAAATTGCCGATGAGCATGAGCAGCACTTGGAGTGGCCTCCCGGATGGGACAACAGCATTCAAGTTAAAGCCGAAGTACGAGAAACCGCAGACCCGAACTGCAGCGCAGGTAGCTGCCAATGCGGTGTAGTTCGCTTCGAATACGAGGGTGAAGCCGATCGCATGTTGAACTGCCACTGCTCCCGATGCCGTAGACAGATGAGCGCAGCGTACGGCACGTTTGTTTTTGTATCTAGCGAACAGTTCCGTTGGACTTCAGGAGAGGACGATGTCGTGAACTACAAAATGCCGGAAGCTCGTGTCAAGGGAACGGCGTTTTGCCGTCACTGTGGCTCACTCGTAGCGCGAGAGCGCGATGCGGGTTCGATGCAAATCCCAGCAGGTTCGCTAGACGGCGATCCTCATATCCGACCGATCGCCAACATTTTCACGGATTCAAAAGCGCCCTGGGTCGCACTCGACGAGAGCATCACCTGTTTTCCGGAGTATCCGACTTAAGATCACGGTTCCAATAGGACGCTCGTCCAAACATGCATCGCTGACCGCGCTCTTGACTGGTACTTGGCGAGTTCATTCGATATCCAAGCTCGGGAACGAACGATCGCACATTAGTTAGTTCGAAAATGTCGTGTTTGACAACAGATTGTGCACGAATGTGGTATGACCGACGCCAATTTACATGGCTTCGCAAGCGCTTGCACCAAATCTGTTTGAACATCACGCTGATGCGAGTCGATCAAGCGAGCTCTGTACCATTTTCACCGCACCACTGATCTTTAAGCGTTTGCTAGGTGTGAATCAATAGTTTTCAGCATGAGACCAATCACGATGAGAATAACTCAAGATCGAAAACATCAACGATAGCTCGCGTTAAACGCACCAAGCGTTGAATCAAACTCGCGAAAACGTAACGCCTCCCGACGAGTTCGAGGCGTTGCGTTTTGACCTTAAGGGACTAGGGCGGATCTATCTGTCGACCTGGCCTTACATTCTCGCCCAACTACGTCATTTCCTTGCGCTGCTAGCGCTGAACTTGGGCATGATCGGTTTCGCCACCGCCGTCGGCTTCATGAGTTTCGACATTCTTTGGGATTCGGTTGGCAGCAGCGAGCCACTTTCGAATGCTCAAGCAGCCGTCATGTTCCTACCGGACGTTGATTACGTTGATGTCGACGCCTTATCCGAAGACTCACGATTCGAAATCCTGTTTAGATTCCTCATCGTCGCAGCGATCATCATCGTGCTGACGACGAGCTCGTTTACGCTGATTTCAATTTACAAGACATGGATTCTGCAACGCGTCAACCAGGCATTGCGCGTCGACATGGTCCGCAACGCAGAGGAACTGAGCTTGCGGTTTCATGCGACGGCATCCGCTGGAGACGGCATCTATCGTGTGTTTCAAGATAGCGCGATGGTGACAGCGGTCGTCGACAACATCGTCGTGCAGCCCATCATCGCATTGTTGACGCTAGCACTGCAACTCACAATCGCCTCTCTTTTCAGTCCTTGGTTCGCGTTTCTTCTTTGCGTCGCAAGCGCAACGATATTGACCATAACTGTTTGGTATACGCCAAGGCTGCGGACATGGAGCCAAGCGGCTCGTCGTTCAAACGCCGCCTTGTTCACGCGTGTGCAGGAGACGTTTCAGAGTATTCAAGCGATCAAGGCTTATGGGTTTGAAGAGACGAACCTCTCACGATTCGAACGTGAATCGAACATCGCCTTAAACAATGCATTTGCACTACGACGCGATTTTGCCATCGTAAAGGTTGTCGCGTCGTTTCTTCTTGCGTTAACACTCTTTGTGACAGACTTCATCGCCACCCAGTTTGTACTGAATGAGGAGATCGTTTTTGGCGCATCGCTTCTGGCTCTATTCGGAATGACCGTTACACGTTGGACGGTCGCTGCGCATCAAGCGCGTAGAGGTTCGATCGACGCGTTTACATTCAATTTTGAGCATCTCGTGCGGTTGTGGTGCTTCGCGCAGGACATGGCCGTCGGTTTAGGACGCGCGTTTTGGCTATTAGCTCAACAACCCGAAGTTCGCGACCCAATTGATCCAGTCACATTCCCCATGTCCATTCAAAACGTGAAATTCGAAGGGGTACGCTTCGGATACGAACCGCAGAATTTGGTGTTAGACGGGTTCGATCTGACCGCGCACGTTGGCCAGGTAACTGCATTGGTTGGCGCTTCTGGATCGGGTAAATCGACGGCGATGTCGCTGTTGCTGCGACTCTTTGACCCGGATGCAGGCAACGTACAGATTAATGGCATTCGCCTATCGCAGATGAGGATCAGAGACATCCGTTCAGCGATCGCGATCGCGCTTCAGGAAAACGTGCTATTCCCCATTTCAGTCGCTGAGAACTTGCGCTACACCACACCGGATGCCACTGATGAAGAGATACGTGAAGCTGCAGCCGTGGCGTGCGCACTCGATTTCATAACCGAGCTACCAAATGGTTTTGAAACCGAACTAGGAATCGACGGTGCCTTGCTATCAGTCGGACAGAAGCAACGTCTATCCATAGCACGCACATTGACTCGGAACGCACCCATATTGATATTGGACGAACCGACCGCATCACTTGACGCTGAAACTGAACGACAGGTGCTTGCGAATCTCAAGACATGGGCAAGCGAACGGGTGGTGTTTGTTATTACACATCGCATGTCGACCATCAAAGACGTGGACCAAATCGCCTTTTTAACGGATGGCAAAGTGGTCGAAGCAGGGTCGCACGACGAATTGATGAGTCGGCGAGGACACTACACCGATTTTGTGATGTCGGGCGAATCAGCTCATGTCTGAACTCACATTCCACGATCGTCTTGACGTCAAGTCGACGTTAGCGACAGGCGATGTCATCGAGCTATTCAAACGGTCATTGAGATACCTCTGGCCGCAGCGTCGCTTATTTAGTGCACGCGTCGGACTCATGATCGTCATCTACGGACTGGGCTTGATCGTTCCTTGGTTACTGAAAATCGTCGTCGACCACGGGGTCATGCAACAACCGATCGAAGTTGGTGCTGATGGTTTCCTATTTCCGAGTTTCATGTCGCCGTTTCTTAATTTCGTGGCAAGTATGGAACCGTTATCGGTCACGCTATATACGCTTCTATTCCTAGGGTTCATGTTCTTATTCGTGGGTTACTCAGGCAACACTTTGCTAGAGGCGAATCTAGCGGAAGGCGCGGATGTTGCAACACGTTCTGAAAACAAGATCAGTGCTGGTTTTAGCGCCGCGCACGGTCTCGTGGGGTTACTAGATCTCTGCATCGCGATTCGACTTTCCCAACGCATCACGGATCACGTTCGACGAGCAACCTTCTGGCGTCTCTCATGTCAATCCATGCCGACGCTGAATCTGCAACGAACTGGTGATGCATTGTTCCGTGTATTACACGATGCACCTTCGATCGCAGCGATTTGTCATGCACTGACATTGAATCCGCTCGCCATGTTCATCAGTGTCGGC
The DNA here is from genome assembly GCA_965220235.1 of Candidatus Azotimanducaceae bacterium. GTDB lineage: Bacteria > Pseudomonadota > Gammaproteobacteria > Pseudomonadales > Azotimanducaceae > Bin55. Next base: position 3,207,668 of record OZ244815.1, read on the forward strand.
GCGAATCTTTGGGTATTAGCCGCGGTCTACGGCGGTGTCGCACCATCACTGGTTTGGATTGGGTTTTCTGCGGTCTTTCTGACGCTTGTCGCAACATCGCCGCTCGCACGATGGGCACGCCGTGTCAGCCAAGCTAGCCGGGCATCAGGAAGCGCGACCACGGACGAAATCGAGGAAGGTCTAAAGCATGTCGCCGCGGTGCAGAGTCTCGGAACCACAGATCGGCAAAGGAAGCAATTCGCCGATGCAAGTCGCGAGTCATTTCGTCAAAGTTTGCTTTTGGTTTGGGTCCTATACGTCGTTGAATGGATTGCCGAAAACGTTCATTTGGTGTTCGCGACCGCTGGTTTTTGGGTGATTTTCTCTGGGATTATTCGAGGGGACCTCACTCTTGGCGACGCGCCAGTAGTGCTTCGAATGTACAGCTTGCTTTATGAAACGTCGATGCAATTCGGACGAATCTGGATTGACCAACAAGACAACGCCGCAGCCGCGCGCCGAGTGTTCTTTTCGATGGATCACGATGTTGAAGCAATAACGCGTAATCGCCATACGCACTCAGGCCGAATGGATGGAGACGTTTCGCTACGCTTCGACGGCGTTGGATTCCACTACCCCGACGGCAGACGAGCGTTGGAAAACGTGAGCTTCGAAGCTCGCGTCGGCGAGACGATAGCAATCATGGGTCCTAGTGGAGCCGGCAAAACCACGCTGGCATACATGATTGCGAAATTCTTGGAGCCGACGGAAGGACGTGTATTGCTCAACGATGTCGATCTTGCGGATTTGGATGTGCGTAGCGTGCGCGAGAACGTCGCCTATGTATTCCAAGAACACCAGCTGCTGACCGACACGGTGGCCGCGAATCTTCGAGTCGCTAAACCAGACGCTACGCTCGATGAGATGAAACAGGTCTGTCAAATGGTTGGTGCACTCGAATTTGTGATGGCGATGCCCGATGGCTTTGATTCGAAAATCGGACGCGGAGGCGGAACACTCTCAGTGGGTCAGAAGCAACGCTTGAGTATCGCTCGGGGATTGCTGAACGATGCACGCATCTTGATTCTCGATGAACCCACTGCTGCGCTCGACCCTGTGAACGAGACTTTACTACTCGACACAATAAAGATGTCGCACACGCGCCTCAATATCGTCATTGCTCACCGTATTCGTACCATCGATCAAGCCGACCGTATCCTCTTTCTCGATCAAGGCACGATCATCGAAACGGGTTCTCCCTCAGAGCTGCGGAATCAGAAAGGCAGTTTCTACGAACGTTTCGTCGATATTGCAGAGGTATGACATGCCCCACTCGCGAGCGGGGCTGCTCCCCAATTTGAATGACCGGGATTCGCGGCGTCCTGGCCAATGAATGGATGCTGCCGTTTTAAATCTGGCATGATGACTGCCAGTTTCTCTCGGACAAGAGACGAATCCGTGATCATCTCAGTCTGGTGCTAAAGTCAAGCAAGTCGTGGTACTCCCTTGACGTGTAATGCGGACTGGTCCAATGCGAGATCAGTTTCAGTGAATGATCGAGACTATTTTGGATCAATCTTCAAATTAGCTCAACTAATTTAAACTAAACTTAAATTTAGTACGTATTTTTAGTTAGCACCGTTGCGTCTTCGATAGAAAAACGGACTCTCATAATGGGTGTAATGACATTGGCGTGATTGCGCAGGGGACCAAGAAAACGTCGTAACACAACGTCAACTAAACAGCATCAACGATTTAGTGCAATCGTAAAATGCGCCGTGCGGTCAGACTCCGCATTGATTAAGCGTTTGGTCTTCCGTATTTCTAGTTCTACACGTTACAGCTCTCCCCATGCGGATAGTTACGACCAAGGAAACTTGGCCTGGTGAAAAGCGCGTTGCGTTAGTACCCCAGATAGTTCAAAAACTGACGGATTTAGGTTTCGAAGTCACCGTTCAGACTGGCTGCGGGGAAGAAGCTGGCTTTACGGATGTTGAGTACGAAGCGGCAGGAGCGGTTTTGACTGAGTATGCGGACGAAGCACTTCGGTATGCAGACATTGTTCTTGCTGTCAGACCACCGTCACCTGAGGTAATTTCCTGGTATCCCGAGGGTTCAACCTATTTGGGATTCCTCGATCCGTTTAGATTTGAAGCGACTGTCTCTGCATTTGAAAACTGCAAGGTAGACGCCATATCGCTCGATATGGTGCCTAGAAGCACCCGTGCACAAAAACTTGATGGCTTGTCGTCGCAAGCGAGTTTGGCCGGATACGCTGCAGTGGTTGTCGCCGCATTCCATTTGCCGCGAATCTTTCCATTGATGATGACGCCCGCTGGTACTCTCTCTCCAGCTCGAGTCTTCATTATTGGAGCAGGCGTCGCCGGACTACAGGCGATTGCTACCGCACATCGTTTAGGCGCACGAATCGAAGCGTTCGATACGCGACCCGTCGTCAAAGAAGAAGTACAGAGTCTTGGTGCGCGCTTTCTTGAAATCGATCTTGGCGAACTTGGACAAACTGAACAGGGTTACGCACAGGCTCTTACAGCTGAACAGGAAGAACTTCAGCGACAAGGAATGGCAGACGCTATCGCGCGTTCGGACATCGTCATCACGACAGCACAGGTTTTCGGAAGACCAGCCCCTCGAATCGTCTCGCTCGACATGGTGAAAGCAATGCAACCCACAAGCGTAATGATTGATATGGCGGTGGAATCGGGTGGCAATGTTGAAGGATCCCAACTCGACGAGATTGTCGACATCAACGGAGTCAAACTCATCGGTATGGGCAATCTGCCTTCTCAAGTAGCAGGTCACGCGAGCGAGATGTTCTCGTCCAATCTATTCGAGTACTTAAGCGAATTTCTGAGCGAGGAGTCCGGGACCGTTAATCTGAGCGTCGAAGACGAGATTCTCGATGCGTCCCTCGTCGTACGGGACGGCAAGGTAGTTAATGAAAGACTCAAGGAGATGACCTAACTCATGGAACTGACCTTCGTATATCTAGCGCTTATCTTGGTGCTGGCGATATTCCTAGGGTTCGAGCTGATCTCGAAGGTTCCAGCAACGCTACACACCCCTTTAATGTCTGGCGCGAACGCCATCTCTGGGATTACGATCGTTGGCGCACTGCTTGCCGCGGGTAGTAGCGAAAACACTTCGTTAGCGACGTGGCTTGGTGCAGCCGCTGTTGTGTTCGCCACGATCAATGTCGTAGGTGGTTACCTAGTCACTGATCGCATGCTTGGCATGTTCAGATCTCGCACCGATAAAACAGACGAATAAGCCCGATCACTCGTGTTAAACCTAGTTGCCATAAACGCCGCCTACATCGTAGCTGCCGGCTTATTCATCTTCGGCTTAAAGATGCTTGGGCATCCGGCATCGGCGCGTCGAGGCAATTTCCTGTCAGCACTAGGCATGCTGATCGCCATCGTCGTGACGCTTCTTTCCGAAGGCATCCTTACCTGGTATTGGATAACGATCTGTGCATTGATCGGCGCGGTCATCGGGGCAGCCGCTGCTAGATTAGTTGCAATGACTGCGATGCCTGAAATGGTCGCGGTTTTTAATGGGTTTGGTGGCGCCGCCAGTCTCTTAGTCGCTTGGGCAGCGTTGTTTGAATCTCATACTCTGTTCGTTGCGATCACTGTCACACTTTCGGTCGTCATCGGTGGCGTGACTTTTTCAGGCAGTGTCATCGCTTGGGGCAAACTATCAGAAGTCATGACTTCTCGAGCGATCGTCTTCAACGGCCAGCGCGTCGTTAACTCGTTGATACTACTGGCATTACTCGCATGCGCCGTCATGTTTTGCCTTGAGCCTTCAGCTCAATCACCCTATCTCTATGGTGTCATCGCTTTAGCACTAATTCTTGGAATTTTTGTGGTGATCCCCATCGGTGGTGCGGACATGCCCGTGGTGATCTCACTGTTAAACAGTTACTCCGGTTTGGCAGCATGTGCGGCAGGATTCGCCATTAACAACATCATCCTCATTGTTGCGGGTTCGTTGGTGGGTGCAGCTGGCATCATCCTGACCAACATCATGTGCAAGGCAATGAACCGCTCGTTAGGCAATGTGCTGTTTAGCGGGTTCGGTGCAGTGAAAACTGCGACGAAGGTTGAAGGTGAAGTCAAACCTATCTCCGCGGGTGATGCCTATCTAATTCTTGAAGCAGCCAACTCCGTCACGTTCGTACCAGGATATGGCATGGCAGTCGCGCAAGCACAGCACGTTGTATGCGAACTCGGCGAATTGCTTGAAGCGCACGGGTGTGAGGTTAGCTATGCCATTCACCCAGTCGCTGGACGCATGCCAGGTCACATGAATGTGTTGCTTGCGGAAGCGAATGTGTCCTACGACCAATTAGTAGAGATGGACGACATCAACCCACGATTACCATCCATTGATGTCGCCGTGGTCATTGGTGCGAACGATGTTGTAAACCCGTCCGCTCGGGACGACGAAGGTAGTCCGATCTACGGCATGCCGATCATTAATGTCGACGAAGCGAAGACGGTCTTTGTACTGAAACGCTCGATGGCATCGGGTTTCGCTGGTGTCGATAACCCGTTATTCATGGGATCGAATACGCGCATGTTGTTCGGTGACGCGAAAGCATCCATTTCGGAGATCATCAGCGAGTTCAAACCTTAGCTCGTACTCCGCTTCACACATCTGTCGTCGAAGAAAACCCGTCGTTTATTAGTCTTCTCCGTTTCGCATAATGCAAGGCACGTTTCGTTGACGCATTCAGCGTCCGGTCCGATTAAGTCTGCGAACTGGTACACATGAGCACGATACTTCCCCCTGAACGCAATCCGCTGTGTTGGTACTACGGTTCGGCATCCAGCGCATTCGGCATTAAAAACAACGCATTTAGCTACTTACTTTTGCCGTTCACGACCCAAGTACTCGGAATGCCAGGCTACGTCGCGGCGAGTGCACTAGGGATTGCGATGCTCTGGGATGCGGTTAGCGATCTTCTCTTAGGACATTGGTCCGATAAAACTTCGTCACGATTAGGACGACGACATCCATTTATGTACGCTGCGTTGTTTCTTTTACCGTTGTCGTTTTGGGGGATGTTCAACCCTATGGTCGAGCTGACCGACGACATGAAGTTCTGGTATGTTCTGGTCTTTGCCATTCTGATCCGTACGTCAACCACTCTCGTTGAAGTTCCTTCAGCAGCCCAGCTCCCTGAACTTGAAGCCCAGTACGAACGGCGAAGTCGTTGGTTATCAATCCGTCATGCGTTTGGTTGGATGGGCGGAAACGGCTTACACACGATCAACTTTTTCTTCTGGGTGGGTCACTACACGATGTCCGTCCATACCGGTTACGCCATCTATGCGTGGGTCGGCGCAACACTGATCGCCATCACGATCCTAGTCTCATCGCTTGGCACGCAGAGGTATTTCGCAGCATTGCCGCGACCCGATAAGAGTGACTTCGACAAGAACGCCTGGGCGGTCCTAAAGCACGCATTACGCGAATTAGTCCAGTCTCTTTCAAATAAGAACTTTGCCGTGCTGTTCTTCAACGGTCTTTTGACTGGCATTGCGGGTGGCATGCTTGCGGCCCTTTATCTCTACAACACCACTTACTTCTTCGGATTCACCGGGAGGCAAATCGGCATGACTGGCGTATTCGTGCTAATTTCGCCGTTGATTTCAATCGCATCGATTCCGTACTTAGGAAGTATCTTCACAAAACGCCAGATTGCGATACTCGCGATTTCTTGCTTCATTCTGCTCACACCAGTGCCCTACGTTTTGTTTTTAATGGGTATATGGCCAGCTATGGGTAGCTGGATGTCGCTGTATTGCTATAGTTTTTTCATTGTTATTGAAGTAGTCTGCCTGATTATCAACGGCGTCATGCTGGACTCTATGATGGCGGATGTCGTCGAAGATAGTGAAGTAGATACCAGTCGTCGCTCAGAAGGGCTTTTTTACGCGACGCGAGGATTCGCGTCAAAAGCGTTTTCAGCGGGCGGTATTTTCTTAGCGGGAATAATCGTCTCGATCGTCGGTATGGAATCGTTCGTAACTGCTGCTGACATGACACGAGATCATCGCCTACTACTCACGTCAGTATTTCTTCCGATCTATTGTGGATTACAGATTGCGGCAATCGCATTGCTCATGTTCTATCGAATCCAGAAAGCTACACACGAGCAGAATTTAGAAACACTTGCGGATCGAAAGCAGTCGCTGGAGGTTGCCACACCTGTATCAGCACCTTAGGTGTGCGAAGGCCCAGATCCAATCGGTAACTGGGCCTCACAGGGAAAGGGCGCGCATCGGGGAAATTACGCCCTTATGTGGAATCATCCACACGAGAGTATAAAGCAATTTTCATGCCAATCTCACATCACAATCGCGAACCAGATTCCGTCTGCAATTTGAACCAAGCGAACTGGCACTTCAATCCAAGAGTAGGGATTTTGAAGTAACAAATGCCGAAGATGCGATCGAAACACACCAATTGAAAGTTCGATTGCCCAAATATTGAGCAACAACAAGTGAGTTACTGCGCAATACCGAAAACCTCGGTATCACAAACAGTATGTGACTCTTGATGGCGTGGCGCTTATTGGTAACCAAAGTGAACAATTCGCGAACACTAAGAATCAAACAAAGACGGGATAACGCCGAATGGATCTATACGATGTCATGCGAACAACATTTGCCGCAAGGCAACATCAGACAGAATCAATCAATGATGAAACCATCCATCGTATTCTTGAAAACGCACGCTTTGCGCCTAGTGGTGGAAACCGACAAGGATGGCACGTGATCATCATCCGCGATGAACAGAAACGGCAAGCTCTTGCACCACTCATCGCACCCGTAATGCAACGGTATCGTGCGATGGTCCAAGCGGGAGAGAATCCCTACAACACAATCGACCCTTCTACGGTTACAGAAGTCGACATCGCAAACCAGAAACTCCCGGACACGTTTCTTAACCAATTCACACAAGCGCCGGTACTCTTATTGATCTTGGTAAACCTCAAAGTGGTTGCATCCATGGATCATGAACTTGATCGAGTGGGCGTGATATCGGGAGCGTCGATCTACCCGTTTGTTTGGAACATCTTGCTTGCGGCGCGTAACGAGGGACTTGGCGGAACGCTAACCACATTCCTTTCCGCTAGTGAACCTAAAGTCAAAGAGCTCTTTGCAATTCCAGATGAATACGCAGTTTGCGCTCTGTTACCGATCGGCAAACCTGTGAAGCAACTCACTAAATTGCGACGCAAACCAGTCTCCGAATTCACGACAGTCGACTCATTTGAAGGCATGCGCTTCGACCAATAGTCACACCTTAAATTCAAATGCGTACTATGCAATCTACATAGTTCGCACGAGATAAGAAGTGGAAGAACGAGGCGAGTTCGTCATATCTGCACCGCCGCAGGAAGTATGGGATGCACTGCAGAAGCCGGATGTCCTTAAAGAGTGTATCGATGGCTGTGAGGAGATGACTCTATCGGAAGATGGAACGTTTGCTTGCGTCGTCGCCATCAAAGTAGGACCGGTTAAGGCGCGATTTACCGGTACGGTCAAGATTGAAGATCCCAATCCGCCACATAGTTACTTTCTCGACGTTTCGGCACGTGGAGGAGCGGCTGGTTTTGGCAGCGGGCGCGCTGAGGTCACACTCACCGAAGTAGCCGAAGGTACTCGTCTCAACTACGAGGTACAAGGAACGATAGGTGGCAAACTCGCGCAAATCGGTACGCGCTTGATTCAATCATTCAGTCGCAAAATGACACGTACGTTCTTTGACAGGTTTTCACACCGCTGGGTAGGATAATGCAACTATCTGGTCGCTTCGACCTAGGTTCACGTCCCCGGGGGAGGAGAGGGAACAATGAAGGTGGATCTCACCGTCAACGGCACTCAACACGCTGTTGACGTAGCGGACAACGCACTGCTATCTGATGTCTTACGTGAGACGCTCGGTCTTACCGGTACCCATATCGGCTGTGACACAAGCCAATGTGGTGCTTGCACAGTACATTTGAATGGCAGTTCTGTAAAAGCCTGTACCGTACTTGCGGGTCAAGCGGACGGTGGCGATGTCACGACGATCGAAGGCATCGCCAACGGTGATGACTTACATCCAATGCAAGTTGCATTCCGTGCAAACCATGCTCTACAGTGTGGGTTCTGTACACCTGGCATGATCATGAGTGCCATCGACTTGGTCCAGTCCGCAGATGAACCGTTGAGCGCGGACGAGGTCCGTGAAGGGCTCGAAGGTAACTTCTGCCGCTGCACGGGTTATCACAACATCGTCAAGGCTGTGCTCGACGCACAAGCCAATATGTAGGAGAACGACATGGACGCTGAAACTGGTATTGGTGCATCCGTTCTTCGAAAAGAGGATGCACGATTCATTACGGGCAAAGGTCAGTACACCGACGACATAAGTGTTTTTGGTCAAACGCACTGCGTTTTTGTGCGTTCGCCACACGCCCGTGCCAAAATCAACAGCATTAACACGGATCCTGCGATGGCTGTCGATGGTGTGATTCGTGTCTTCACTGGCGATGAGTTAGTCGAGGATGGGATCGGTGACCTGCCATGCGGATGGGTGGTCAACAGTAAAGACGGCTCACCAATGGTCTCGCCACCCCACCCACCAATCGCGACGACCGTCGTGAACTACGTCGGCGAACCTTATGCGTTTGTGGTTGCTGAAACTCTCCAAGCTGCCCGAGATGGCGCGGAAGCTGTCGAGGCTGACTTTGATATTTTGGAAGCGGTCGTCGATACTGCCACCGCATCGAGCAGCACCCAAATTCACGAGAACGCGCCAAACAATCAAGCCTATGACTGGGAACTAGGCGATAAAGAGGCAACGGACGCGGCTTTCGAGAACGCTGACCATGTCACCGAGTTGGACATTACCAACAATCGCTTGATCCCGAACGCGATTGAGCCTCGAGCCGCCCTCGGTTCGTACGACGCCGCTTCAAGTACGTACACGCTGTACACCACCTCACAAAATCCTCATGTCGAGCGAGTCGTTCTAGCGTTGTTCGTAAACGTAGCACCTGAGGCAAATCTACGTGTGATTTCACCAGACGTTGGCGGGGGCTTCGGATCGAAGATCTTCGTTTACGCGGAAGAAACTGCGGTTATTTGGGCGTCTGCGAAAGTAGGGAGACCTATCAAGTGGCGTGCGGATCGCTCTGAATCATTTCTAGCGGATGCACACGGTCGCGATCATGTAACGAAGGCACAGTTAGCGCTCTCGTCCGACGGTGAAATGCTTGGCTTGCGAGTCAAGACGATCGCTAATATGGGTGCATACCTTTCGACGTTCTCGTCGAGTGTGCCAACCTACCTTTATGGTACGTTGATGGCGGGTCAATACAAGACACCTGCGATTTACGTGGAGACGCAAGCCGTCTTCACTAATACCGCACCTGTCGATGCCTATCGCGGTGCTGGTCGACCTGAGGCAACGTATGTCGTAGAACGCATCGTCGAAACCGCGGCGCGCGAACTCAATATGGATCCCGTCGAACTGAGACGCAGAAATTTCATTCCGCCGGACGCGTTTCCATATCAAACACCGGTCGCGCTTGAGTACGACACCGGTAACTATGCGGCAAGTATGAGTAAAGCGTTGGAACTCGCTGATAGCGACGGTTACGCAGCGCGCAAGGCAGCGTCGGAAGCAGACGGTAAATTGCGTGGGATCGGTTACTCCTGCTACATTGAAGCGTGCGGTATCGCACCTTCGCAGTTAGTCATCTCGTTAGGCGCGGGTGTCGGTTTGTTCGAATCCGCGGAAGTACGTGTAGACGTCTCCGGCTCGGTAACAGTCATGACCGGTTCACACAGTCACGGGCAAGGTCATGAAACTACCTTCGCACAGCTGGTCTCCGATCGACTCGGCATCCCATTCGATAGCGTCAATGTGATTCACGGAGACACTGGACGTTCTGACTACGGACTTGGTACTTATGGTTCTCGCTCCATCGCGGTCGGTGGATCTGCAATCGATAAGGCATTGGACAAGATCATTGCAAAAGGCAAGAAGATTGCCGCACATATGTTCGAGACCACTGAGGATAAGGTCAATTTCGCGGAAGGTCAATTCAGTTACGAAGGAAGTAACGAACCGAAGCCGTTTGCGGAGATTGCAGGAGCGGCATACATACCTGCGGTCTACCCGCTCGATGAACTTGAACCAGGGCTGTCCGAAAAGGCGTTTTACGATCCGAAGAACTTCACCTATCCTGCGGGCTCGTACGTCTGCGAGGTGGAAATCGATCCTTCGACAGGCGTAACTGAAATCCAGAAGTTCGTCGCAGTCGACGATTTCGGCAACGTCATCAATCCGATGATCGTTGAGGGTCAAGTCCACGGCGGACTGGCACAAGGGATTGGTCAAGCACTGCTCGAGCATGGCATCTACGATGCGGACGGCAACCTTTCAACGGGTTCCTACATGGATTACACCATGCCTCGCGCGGCTGATTTACCAGATTTCGAAGTTGATATGACATCGACACCGTGTACGCACAACCCGCTCGGGGTTAAGGGATGCGGCGAAGCGGGCGCGATCGGTTCACCTGCTGCAGTCATGAACGCGATCACCGATGCACTGAGCGTCAAAGATGTGCCGATGCCTGCAACGCCACACACTGTGTGGGAAACCATTCAGCAAGGAGCGTAAGTCATGTATTCATTCAACTTTCGACGCGCTTCGAATATCGAGGACGCGCAGCAGATCCATCAGTCATCATCCGATGCGGTGTATGTCGCAGGTGGTATGACATTGATTCCGTCGCTGAAACTCCGTCTTGCGAATCCCGATGATGTCGTGGATCTCAGTCAGATCGAGGGTCTTAGCGCTATCTCATCCAACGACGGTGTCGTCAGCGTAGGTGCGATGGCTCGTCACTGCGAGGTCGCTGCAACAAGTGATATACCTGCTCTTGCCTCATTGGCGAGTCGAATCGGCGATGCTCAGGTGAGAAATCGTGGAACGATCGGTGGTTCGCTGGCTAACAACGACCCATCTGCTGACTATCCTGCCGCTGTATTAGGTCTTGGTGCGACGATTCACACCAATTCACGTGCAATCGCAGGCGACGATTTCTTCGTCGACCTGTTCGAAACGGCGTTAGACGATGGCGAGATCATTACGCGCGTCGACTTCCCTATACCAAAACGTGCGGCGTACGCGAAGTTCGCTAACCAAGCGTCCAAATATGCCGTAGTCGGCGTAATGGTTGCTGAGACCGACGCTGGCGTCCGTGTTGGGGTCACCGGCGCGGCTGCATGTGCATTCAGACTTTCAAGCTTTGAAGAAGCGTTGTCTGCAAATATGTCTGCCTCTGCGCTCGATGGCATTGATGTGGACAGCAGCGACTTCAATAGTGATCTTCACGCATCAGCCGCATATCGAGGAAGTCTGGTCACAGTCATGGCAAAGCAGGCGGTGGAACAACTCGCAGCGTGACACGCATCAAGAGCTATCGATGTCACGAGATATCGGAAGACATCGGCAGCATTCAGCTTGATGAAATAGAAATAGCCGACCCCGGACCCGAAGAGATTCAGGTCCGGGTGAAGGCTTGCGCCGTCAACTTTCCTGATCTACTCATGATTCAGGATAAGTACCAGTTCCATCCGCCACGACCATTCGCACCTGGGGGTGAAGGATCGGGCGTTGTTGCGAAGATTGGTGCCAATGTCACCGATTGGCGCGAAGGGGACGCGGTCGTATTTAGTAGTCGTTACGGCGGTTTTTCAGAAGCCATCAACATGTCCTCACAAGCCGCACGACCGCTTCCCCAGCACATGGACTTCGCACAAGGCGCGTCATATAGCACTGCATACTCTACCGCCTGGGTTGCACTCTCTCATCGTGGCCAAGTCAAAGCGGGTGAGTGGTTGCTCGTTCATGGAGCCACAGGCGGAGTCGGCTTGGCAGCCGTCGATATTGGGAAACTACTTGGCGCTAATGTCATCGCGACCGGTGGTCGTGACGATAAATTAGCGGTTGTCAAATCACGTGGCGCAGACGAAGTTATTAACTACACCATGCCAGATGGTTCGTTGGGAGGATTCAGAGAGCGTGTTAAAGAAATAACTGGAACCGGCGGTGCGGATATCGTCTTCGATCCTGTCGGCGGGGACGTTTTTGACGAAACGATGCGTTGTGTGAATTTTGGTGGACGAATCTTGACGATCGGATTCACGAGCGGTCGATGGCCAGAGGCACAAGTGAACCTTGTACTGATCAAGATGCTCTCAATTATTGGCGTACGCGCAGGCGAAATTGGTCGCCGCAATCCCAAGCTTGGTGCAAAGTTTCGGCAGGAATTGAACGAGCTCGCTCAATACGGGAGGATCACGCCGTACGTATGCAAGGGATTTCCGCTTGAGCGTGCTGTCGATGCCATGCGAATGCTCGAACATAGAGACGTAGTCGGCAAGTGCGTGGTCACAATGAACGACTACGAATTCTCACAAGCCTCCTGATATCGAACGTTCGCTTTTGGTCCTTCAATAAGAGACCACGGATTAAGCCACAATAGACTCTATCCGCTTCGATACTTCGGGTTCTTTCACTCAGCAAACACATGAGCATTAGCTCTCAACGCGCCATTCTTGAGTGGTCACGCTCTCCATTTCGAACCTTGACTTAAGAATCCACGCTCCGAGTGCGCAAGGCAAGAACATCGAATCCCCAACATCAACAAAGACATTTCATGGTCCAGTACCGAGAGGTGCTCGATCACGCGCAATCGATGAAATAGGACCAGTGGCGATTAAGCGACGCTCAAAGGAAACCGCCTCTATACACTCAGTTCCAATTTAACTATATGAGAAGACAAAGTTCGTCGACGAACGCTAATCGATGTAACGCTGACGAAGACCTTTGAGACGTGTCTCGATGAAGACCGTCGCGATCCTCACGGATCAATGCTTCTGCAGGGGTATGCTGGCGACCTTCGGTCAAAGAACGTAGTCGATCTACAGCCTCAAGAAACACTACGCGTTTTACCGCTATATCGTCCTCTGCAGCACGTTCTAATATGTGACGTACCTCGCCTTCAAGCGACCGGTTATTCAGCGAAGCTCGCAGTTTAAGGCGATCCACCACCTTTTCGTCAAGCCGTCTTACATTGATTGTCGTCATTGATTCGCGCAAAGTATCTGTCATCAAATAGATACCATAGTCGGAAACTACGCGAAAGTGCGCGAGTTCCGACCGTGTGTTTGTACTGCGCTTTCTGGTGATAGTTTAAAAACGTTTTTGATGCTATACAGATACGACAAACAATCGACCTATATCCGCTGAGATTCGGTGGGACTGAGCCTTGAGAGATTCCTAGGCTCTTGTATATTTCTGTGTGGTTTCCACACTGGTTACACGGTTCCGTGTCGATCAGGACTTTTGTCCTGATTCTGTCTTCCTGTTGCCGACACTGCGGGAAGAGAGCCACCCGCATCAAAGAGCGCAAGCCCTTTGAGCAACACATTTTTTGACGCGTTCACGTCACGGTCGTCACGATATCCGCAATGCGTGCATTCGTACCAACGATCGATCAACGTCAATGATTTGATTGGTAAACCACCACAACCGGAACACCGTTGCGTGGTGTTTTTCGGGTCGACGCGCACCAACTGACCACCGGCGCTTGCAGCCTTGTAGTCGAGTTGAGAAATGAACATGCCCCAGTTCTGGTCGAGGATTGAGCGATTCAAACCGGCCTTCTGCTTGACGTGACATCCTGGGGACGCTGCTGTCCCTGCCGCCGAAGCCGTCATGGCCTGGATGTCAAGGTTTTCCACCGCGATCCACTTGCCATGATGTTTCACGATCTCACTCGTGAGACGGTGCAGGTCGTTGTGACGACGGACGCGTGCGCGATAACACGCCCGTGCTAACGACTGTCGTCGTTTCTTGCGACCGTTCGAACCGGTTTCGCAACGACTCAAGGCACGTTGCAGGCGTCGGATTTCGGCGCGGTCAGGCGTATGACGTGGGAACACCGTCCCATCCGACAAGGCCGCACGGAGGTGCACCCCGACATCGATCCCGATGGCTTGATTCAAGCCGAGACATTGGGACCTGTCGTCACAGACCAACTGGATAAAGACGCCGGTCGGTCGTTGCACGACGCGGAGGACTTTGACCTTGTTTCGATCGTCACACCGACCGTCCTGGCGCCACCGGAACCGACCGATGCCCTTGAGCTTCACGTACCCGTACTTGCCGTTGAAGGTGGGTTTCTTGCACAAGGTCTCAAACGACTGCACGCCGCGCTTATACGACTTGAACCGCGGAAATCCACGACCTTGCCGGAAGAAGCGCTTGAACGCGCGGTCGACCCGGACCAACGCCGAATCCTGGCACCACCGGTCAAACTTCCGAAACCACTCGTCCTCACGGCGAAGCGTCGTCAGGGAACCACGCTGGTCGTACAGACCGATGCTCTCACCGGTTTTCTGATAACAGTCGATCCGTTCCTGCAGCGCACCGTTAAAGAGGAGGCGTTGTTGCGTCAGAAACTCGGCAAGGTTCCGATGCGTGTGGGCGTTGAGCTTGGCTTTATAGGTGTACGTCCGCATCGCCGAAGTGTAAGAAGAAACGCGCCTACGCGCATGACGAATTGTCGCGGAGTGGACCAGATAGTGCTGAAATAAAGGCATGTCGAATCAATGACTTACTTCAGCTTCGAATCCGCTGCGAATTGAAAGCAACAGCTAAATATATAAGAGCCGATTCCTAACACTATAGCTCAAAACACAGTCGCGTAGCACGAGTGCCGAATGACAGATAAGCCAACGTCACATGGACTCAAGATCGACATTCGGGTTGCGCGTCACATTCTTAGCACATGACCCTTTCATCAGAGTTGGAAACCGAAGGAATACATCCTCAGGCACTCCAGCGAATTTCTTTGACACAGTGTCTCGATCCCAAAGATTGTCCATCCCTCGCGCAGTATTAGCTTGCTTCAACGTAATCGAGTCCAACAGGTAGTACGGACTGACCAAAGGGAAAAACTGAAGAGGCCAGTCCGTTCCGTATAGGAGACGCTTCGTAATTGAGTCGACCTGCAACGCTTGACGCAGATATCCGATTTTGTTGATTTGCGTCAGGCTCGACACATCTGCATACAAATTTGGGTACTCGTCAAACATCGGAATTAGACGCTCGAAGTGCTCCTCACCGTCAGTTTCTCCCGTCATCGCGATATGTGCAGCTATAACGGTCACTCCAAGCGAGAGCGGTAAATGCAATCGAAATGGATCACCAAGCGAGTTGTCCGCATAGTTGAACGAGTGTTCTGCACCAGTGTGTGTAAGTAACGGGATACAGTGCTCAACCATTCGTCGGTAGAAAGGTTCAATTCGTCGATCCGCCGGGTCAAAATGCATGATGTTGGGGAGCCATTTGATGAGGTGCGCACCCTTTTCAACGACGTAATCTAGTCGTTCAATACTGTCGTGCCGAAGTGGGTTCACACTAGCCCCAAAGAGCAGATTCGGGTACTTCTTCAGTTCCCTAACCAAATAGTCATTCGGTACATAAAGCTGAGTCCGCTCTCGATCGAGCATGCCTCGTTCATCAACCGCACCGTCCAACGCAAGAATCACCGCCTGCTCGATAAACTGAGAGTCCGCGATCTTCGTCGATAACTTCCTAAGTAATACCTGATCTCCTCCTTCTCGAAGTTCACGTTCTGTAACGTCAAACGCACTTAAGTAGATCGGAAACTTCCACGAATCGACCATTTCCGGATGAACGAAAGCGCCGCTGTCGCCGTACCCCAATCCAGCGGCGTGGACGTGCATATCGATGTAGCCATGTTCAGGGATTTCAGGTACAGGCGCCGTTCTCATATAAAAATTCACGTAGATCACAACGCCCAACAAGATCAACAACCAAACCGCGGTCTGTAATCCACGCGAACCGTCACGGTCATCTGAACTCAAGTTACTCTCGCTCTATTTCAATGACAAGCGAGTGGCTTAGGTGCAATAATTGGACTTGCGCGGGCGTCGTATAACGGTCATTACCTCAGCTTCCCAAGCTGAAGACGAGGGTTCGATTCCCTTCGCCCGCTCCAATTCAGGCGGAGACTCGAGTAGAGTTCTACTCGAACATCACCACGTTGCGCGCCACCTCACCAGTCTCTAACGCATCGAACGCGCCATTGATATCGCCAAGATGTATATGGCCAGAGATCATGTCGTCCAGATGCAACTTTCCGGCAAGATAGAAATCAACGAATCGAGGCATGTCGACGCGAAATCGATTTGAGCCCATATTCGAACCCTGGAGTTTCTTCTCGCGGAGCAACTCTGGACCGTGAATCTCAATATTGGTACCTACCGGAATCATCCCAATAACGGTTGCGCAGCCGCCTGCACCAATCATCTTCCACGCTTGTTCTGTCGTGACTTTTAATCCGATGGCTTCGAATGCGTAGTGAACACCGCCGCCGGTCATCTCGCGTACCGCTTCAACCGGATCAACTTCCACCGCGTTGACGGTATCCGTCGCACCAAATTTCCGTGCCAGTTCAAGCTTCCTCGGGACGGTATCGATGGCGATGATTCGACCAGCACCTGCTAGTTCTGCACCGTTAACACAAGACAAACCAACACCACCACAGCCAATCACCGCTACAGACGAGCCAGGCTCGATCGCAGCCGTATGGATGACCGCGCCTACGCCTGTGGTCACGCCACAGCCGATCAATGCAGCTCGATCCAGCGGCATATCTTCGCGGATCTTCGCAACCGCGTGCTCATGCACCAGCATGTACTCGGCGAACGACGAGAGATTGAGGAATTGCGCCACTGGCTTACCGTCTCTCGATAGACGTGGCTCATCGTCGAAGCCGCGTTGAAGCTCAGGTTCCTGACACAGTGACATATGTCCGGTGAGACAGTATTCGCAATGTCCGCAGAACGCGGACAAGCACGTAATAACGTGATCGCCCGGTTTCACGTAAACGACATCCGATCCAACCTGCTCAACAATGCCCGCAGATTCATGACCGAGAATGCATGGAACCGGGTACGGATACGAACCGTTTTGAAAGTGCAAGTCTGAATGACAAACCCCCGCCGCAACTGTACGAACCAGTACTTCTCGGGCGCGCGGTTTGCTGATGGAAACCTCTTCGACCTCAAGAGGGCTTCTCGCCTCGTTCAATACTGCTGCTTTCATCGTCAATCTCCTCAGACCTGATCAAGCCCAACTTCAAATTAAAACCCTAACCGCTTAGCAGTTTCTCCCTCCGGTTACTCCGCATAAACGCAAGACCAAGAATTGAGAGGGTAAGCAAGGCATAGCCAATTCGATTTTGCACTGTCGCCGCCAATAAGGTCTCGGGGTCCGCGTCAAATAAACTAAAGGGGTTGTAGAAAGGCGAAAACACGCGTTGAACATTGCCAAAGCCTGATACGAATGCAAAAAACACAAGCACAAGCGCCGTAGCAACCGCGCCTCCTATTTCGCTTCGAAACAACGCCGACATTCCCATCGCCAGAACCATCGCAAAGAGCGCTCCTTGCAGCGCTCCTTGGAGCGCGAGAAGTGGGTATTTCGTAATAAAAAACCAAACACCAATCCCGAGCAGAATCTCGACTGGAAGCAGTATGAGCACAGCTGCGAGCAACTTGACCCACCAAACGCGTTCACATCCCCCAGGCACCGTGTAAACGATTTCCAAACTTCGACCACTGATCTCACTGGCAATGATTCTCAAGCCAAGGAAGACACCGATAAAAACCAGCGGAATCCCAAGCAGTGTTACCTGGGCATGCCCACCGTTGAATCCATCAACTAGCCCAACGTACTCGAGCAAGAATAGTCCTAGGACCCAGACCGGTGCCACTAACAAAATCAAGTAAAAATACTTCCCCGAGAGACTGATCGCAGCATAGCGGTACATCTCCAACCCGCCCAAGAAAGATCGTAGATTCATCGTTACGTCGTATCGCCGATCAACCAGAGGTACCCGTCTTCGAGATTTGCATTAACCTTCGTTGCGTCACGCACAGGTGCTTCGCTCGCTAATATCCTTCTACGAACTTGACCGCCTCCGGTTGGGGTTTCGTTAACAAGGATCGCGCCGTCTGGCAGTTCAAACCCAACATCTTCGGATTGCTCAAACGTCCAAACTTTGTCGTCCGCATAAGTAGAAAGATCCGACGGCGCACCATCGAATTGCATCTCATTTCGAGCTAGTACAAGAACTCGATCGCATGCTACTGCCACGTCATCAACCACGTGCGTTGAAAACAAAACGATTCGGTTCTGCGCAAGTCGACTAAGGAGATTTCGAAATCGAATGCGTTCCCTCGGGTCAAGACCGACAGTAGGTTCGTCAACAATGATGATCGGTGGGAGGCGCAACAGTGTTCTTGCCACCGCGACCCGTTGCCGCATCCCGCCTGACAAACTACCGATTGCATCGTCCTCCTTCTCCTCGAGGCCGACCTCCTTCAGCAGACTGTCAACACGCTCTTCGCGATCCGCGACGGGGATTTCATACAAACCCGCATAGTACATTAAGTACGCCTTAGGTGTCGAACCAGCGGGTAATCCAGAGTCCTGTGGCAGGTAGCCAATCCAACGCGCTAAGTGCTTTTTCAGCAGACTTATCGGCACGCCTCCGAGCGACACCAGACCGCTAGTCGGCTCAAGGATTCCCGCCATTTGCCTCAGTAAGGTCGTCTTACCTGCGCCGTTCGGTCCGAGAATACCGATCATGCCTCGCTCGGCAATGAAATCCACACCCGTAAGCGCTTTGACCTCATCACCGTGCATATCCAATCCAGCCAATCGTTTCGACCAACGTCTTAGGAAAGTGCGCGGATAGCGGAGAAAACCCTCTACTCGCTCCGGAATATCGCCTCGAATCTGTCTGACAGCACTCCGGCGCATGAACTGCAATACGAACAAGATCACACCGATAACGATCGGCCAGATCAAAGGTACCTCAGGAACCTCGTTTTCAAGCGTCGGTCTCACGTTGACGATGTAGACGTTTATCGCAATCGCGATCCAGGGTAATCCGTATACCAACGCGGTCACCAGACCGTTCGGAATCACCGACCCGGTATCGTCCACTCGACCCAAGAGGCTGCGAATTTCGTAAGTAAATAGACCAATACAAAACGCCACGCCAAGCGAAGCAAGTAAACCCCATAGACCTTCGATCGTCAGATAACTGATTGCTCCAAAACCAGCCGCGACAATAAAAAAAACAAGCACTTTTTCAATCGAATCGGCACGCGAGAACATCACACCGCCACGTTCGATGACGCGACTGATGAACTCCTTGCGTCGCTCAATCGTTGCGCGCAACGGACCCGGTAGACCGTAGATCTTGCCGAGGTGTTTGACCTCAAGCAGAGGTGGACCTCCATCGGTGTGAGGTTCCGGTGGCTCCTGTCTACGGAAGAACATCACTATCAGCGCGAGTAAACAGCCACCCACAAGCAACGCGACGATGAACTGCCACAGGATTGATTCCAACAGACCAGACCAGATTAACCACGTCATGATGGCAGCTGTCGCACCAACCCAACCGACCATTAACCACGGTCCGACGCGACCGAATATCCGATCTAGTCGGTGGAGCAAGATGTAGCCGACCGGGATGACCAATAGAGTCAATAGTGCTGAAGTGATTAAACCGCCGATTACTGTCACTGCGAATCCAGGCCAGATTTCGTTTTCACGTCCTGTTGAGACGGCTAGTGGCGCCAACGCTGCGATAGTTGTCGCAGTCACCAATAACACAGGTCGGGTACGTTCTCTCATCGCAGATAGCGCTGCGGCACCGCGTGACCAGCCTGCATCGAGCGTCTTCCTTTGCATGCGATCCACAAGCAAGATCGCGGGATTGACCGTAAGGCCAACCAATGCCAACATTCCAACAAGGACACCCGGTTCTAGTGGTTTTCCGGTAAAGAACAAAACCCAGCCCGATCCCAACATCGTAAGTGGGAGTGCAAGCAACACCAATACCGGTAATGACAACGACTCGAAAGTCATTGCCAATACCAGGAACAAAAATAATATTGCAGGAAGCAAGACCTTCGACACCGCAGATACATCTTCGTTTTGCTCTGGCGTTTCGATCACATACTCAGGCGGTCGCGGCGCGCTCGCCGCCATCATGTTGATTTGCTCACGAATCGATTCGAGCGCCTCACCCGATGAAGGCGCTGAACTACTAAATCGATAGTTGACCGCCATTTCGCGTCTGCCATTCTTGTGCACGATCACAGGGGAAGGTCGCATCTGACGCGCGGTTGCAACCGTCTCTAGGCGGATCGCTCCGGCAGTCGTGTTAATGCGCATGTTGCGCAAGTCGCTGAGCGATGTCGTTTCATCCCTTACGCCGATGCGTTCAACGACGATAGGAATCTCACGGCCCGATGGTAGCGCGTAATCCGTAGCCATTTGGACGCCTTCAGTACCAGCGATATTGAGGTTTCCAAGAACATCGGTAAGTTGCAATCCGAGGGAGTCAAGAACACTCTCGTTCGGACTAACCCAGAGTTCAGGATCGCCACGAGGTGCCGCGACCCATGCGCCCGCAATGAAATTCGCACCCTCCAATCGCTCCTCAATGTCATCGGCAACATTCCAAAGCGTTTGAGAATCAGGACCGGATACAACGATGCGACCTGGCGGCGCATCGTTAAACCTGGACGAGGCTCTCCTTCGTCGATCCGAGTCATAGTCCTGCTCTCCCGGGCTCATGACGTCGATGCCTCTGAGTTTTGACGCGAGCTTCCATACGCGACCTCGAATCGATCCAACCGTGAGATCCTTAGGACGATCATCGAGGTCAACAAATTGCACCGTGAGCTGTGCGCCTTCTTTATTACCGTTGACAGTAACGGATTCCACGCCTTCAATGCTCAACAGCTCCGCCTCAATTCGGCTCATCACATCTACGGCGGCGTCGATGCTCCGTGCGCCGCGATCGAACATCACGTTCATCTGGACGCTGTCAGCATTCTGCGCAACTCTTGCCGAAGTGCCGGCGATGACCGGTATCCACGCGAGGAAGATCGTGAGTAACACTGCAAAAGCGACGCCAGTCAACCAAGTCGCGGGGTAGCGTAGTGCGGATTTAGAAACCCCAGTTAAAAACACCCGAACGAAATCCGGCGCGACCAATCCACCTCTCTTCTCGTGCACTTCACGCTGACGTTCGACTCGTTTCAGTGCGGCGGGGGCGGCGAGGCGATGGGCAAGCAACGGCACCAAACCAATCGCTACGAATAGTGACGTACCGATTGGCAACAACAACGAGACCGCAACGATCGTTATGAATTCCTGAATGAACGTGTTTTCAAGATCTATCAACACGATTGGGAGAAACACGACAGCAGTCGTCAAACTTGCTGCCGAAATCGCTCGTATGGTTCGTCGTATGCCTTTTTCAGCAGCTTCTGCAATCGGAACCTGACGTTCAACACCACGCAATATCGCTTCATACACTACGACGCTGTTATCGACGAGTAACCCCGTCGAAACGGCCAAACCGAACAAAGTCAGTAGATTAATTCCGTACCCAAAGAGGTAGAGCAACGCCAGCGCTAAGACGATACTGATGGGTACCGCGACACCCACCACCAACACCGCGCGCCATTGGCGTAGGAACAGGAACAACGCGAGCATCGATAGGCTTAAACCAATCAAACCTAGTTTGGTAAGTCGAGTGAGCTGTTCGCCGACTTGCTCTGAAGCGTCCTGCAGCACGACTAAGTCAATGCCCATCGACTCGAGTTCTGCTCGGACGTCTGCTACTCGCTCACGCAATGCGTCACCAAGCTCAACTAAATTAGCGTTTTCCTCTTGATAAACGGTGATGCCTACCGCTTCTTCGCCGTTAACGCGGTAGAACGACTCGTGTGCCGCGTAGCCGAAGAAAACATCACTTGTGTGGCGCAGTTCTGCGGGCGATTGACCAGAAATCTGCGTGTTCTCAAGCGTCCGAAGGTTCCGCAATCGTCCGTCCAACATGACGGGCGTTACGCCTGTCTCATCTTCTAAATTACCCATGTAGCGTAGAGAGCCAGCGCTCCGTTCGATCGCTTGGGTAATGTCCTCAGTATTAATTCCAAGCATCGCCGCCGCGCTCGGATCAACCTGGATCACGACTTGCCTGCCACCTCCGCCAGAAGTGGTTGCTTGCGCTACGCCAGGAACCGAAGCAAATCGTGGCGCGATGACATCGGCGGCGATATCGAACAACACGTCGGTATCACCGGTTCCTCCGATGACCGAGATGTCCATTACGAACGTGTCGAACGTACTGGTATTCGCAGCACGCACACCTATGAACGTGGTATTGCGGGGTTGCTCACGCTGTAACCGCGAAGCGATCCGTCGTATCTCATATTCACGGATCTTGATATCCGTACCCGGTTTAAACTCGATTTGAAGATTGCCTTGAGAACCACGAATCTGTCCGGTCGTCTCACGAACATCCGGAATCGAACCGATCCGCGACTCCAGTTTGTTGAGAATTTCACGTTCTAGTAGCTCTGGACTACTGTTCTGCCGTGAAAACATGACTGATATGGTCTCGCCTTCAAGTGAAGGTAAGAGCGAGATCGGCATCCTTTGAACTGCGATCAGACCTAGCAGCAGGCATGCGAGAAAGAGCATGCTCGTCGCCATAGGTCGCCTGATCGGCAGACTTAGTATCGCGTTACTACTGAAAGAGCGTGTGGCCACGGGAAGAACTTGGTAGCGGCAGGATTAAGCGATTACGATGACAGTCCACGAGTCCTTGGAACGAACTCGCGGCTTGCTTTTGCTACGACGTCAGCGTACGCGTGCACAAAAACATGATTTTAAGCTGCGAAAACTCTGATTAATTAGTGTTCTGATACGAACGACTGAATCGACTAGTTAGTTTGATTTTTCAAGTTTTTATGGCATAGTTAGCGATGGGTAACGCGGTTACACTGTACCTAATCATCGTCCGCGGGGGAGAACACATGGATTTTCTAGAAGTCATCAACTACATGGCGCGTTGGGGTCATTACGTATTTGGTGTCGCATGGATCGGTTTGCTTTATTACTTCAACTTTGTTCAAGGTGGTTTCGCCGCGAACGCGTCTGATTCCACCAAAGTAGAGCTCTTCACCAAGCTAGTTCCCACGGCATTGTGGTATTTCCGGTGGGCAGCTCTATTGACGTTCCTAACGGGATTGATATTACTGTATTTCGTACATGAGGTTGGTCTGCTTACAAGTGGTCTGCTAATAGGCGGCCTAATGGCAACCATCATGTTCCTAAACGTTTGGTTGGTGATCTGGCCGAATCAAAAGATCGTCATCGCTTCGAATGAATCTATCGCTGGGGGCGGTGAAGCGGACCCGGGTCAGGCGGACGCCGCCGCCAAAGCACTGTTGGCATCCCGTACGAACACGTTTCTCTCACTTCCGATGCTCTTCCTTATGGGTAGTTCAGCACACGGGAGTCTATGGATGAAAGGAGATGCTTGGAATCAACCTAGCTATGACTTCTGGGTCTTATTGATACTCGTTATCCTGATTGAAGCCAATGCACTGTTCGGAAAGACCGGACCTCTAACCACGGTCAAAGGGGTCATTGGGAGCAGTGTTGTCTTGACGGTAGTGATGTTTGCCGTACTAGCTTGGCTGTAACACGCTAAAGACTAGCTGTACTTTTGAAGGGGTCTCGATCGAGACCCCTTCTTCTTTTTCTCGCCTTAACTCTTGTGTTTCCATACGGAACTCGATGAGTGCGTTGCGTCTGAACCTCATTCACACAGACGATGTCGGCGCCAAACTAGAAGGCACTCTAACGCTTTACTTTTGCAAAAGAAATTTGTCTAAAACGACGTTGTGAGCTGCTTTGGTACCGATTGGTTGCACTGTCAGTTAAACTAGCACTTATTTTCTCCCACTTGCGAATCACTCTTGAGCGACGATTCACTCGTACCTGGTCGTATATCTCCGACCGCTGATCCCGAAGGGTCCTATCGACGTAACAACCGTTCATCCTCAGGACGGACGGTGCTGATCATGACGTTTCTATTACTGTTTTTAGTCGTAGGTCTTGTCGCCTTAGGATGGCTTGTTTGGCAACAACAACAGTCTATGACATTGATGAGTGAGCAACTAACCGAAGCGCATGATCAAGTTACCAAACTTTCCAATCAGCTCACAGACACCGAATCCAACATGACGGCAACGGTCCAAGATGCAGACCAACAGATCGCTATCAATGAGTCAGAAATACGAAAACTCTGGGACGTGAGCAACAAACGGAATAAAGGTTGGATTCAGACGAACCAAGCAAATGTCGCGACCAATCAGGACGAACTCGCTGCCACACGGAGGACATTGTCACAGATCGAAACCGACCTTAACACGTCCTTGACGAGTGTGATAGCTCAACAACGCGATCTCACGGATAAGATCAACGTGTTAACCCGACAAACGAACCAGTTAAACGACACGATCAAGCGTCAAGTCGAACAGAACACCCAGTCTATTCAAGCGATCGATGTATCCCGGCAGCAAAACAATCAGCGGCTGCTAGATGCATCCCGTCGTGTGAGCGGTCTTGAAAGTCGCGTTAGCACCTTAGAGAGTAGACCAGGGCTCTAGGCTAATCAGGTATCCTTGACACGGCATCCCGCATTGTCGGAATGTGATCGGAAACGCCAATCCCGCCGCCTAGTGTTCTTAGGCAAAGGTGCGTGAGCCCAAGATCCTGCCACCCTGAGACACGTTCTTGCCATTCGTCTTTACGCGGTCCAACTACGGCAACACCCGCCTCCATCCCGAGATCCTCGGGAGCTCTCCCTGCTTCAACAGCATGAGCATTAATACTGTCGCGTACTTCGGGAAATTGGCTTGGGTCGCATAACACAAACCATCCGTCAGCCAATGTACCAATTCGACGACGTACTGGTTCGGATGGCACACCCGCACCACCTATCCACATCGGTATCGGTTGCTGCACAGGCAGAGGGTCTAGAAACACTTCGGAAGTAATCGCATCGTACTTCGTACTAGCCCCAATCGATTCGCCACACCACAGCTGTTTTAACAGCGCCATTTGCTCGGAGCATCGACGACCTCGTTGCCGGAAATCGATCCCCATCGACTCGTACTCCTCAACACTTCCCCCGACCCCAATCCCTAAGCGCACGCGCCCACCACTTAGTCGGTCAAGTTCCGCAGATTGTTTCGCGAACAATACGGTCTGACGCGCGGGAAGCACGATCACCGAAGGCACGAGTTCAATTTTTGTGGTCACGGCTGCGATGTAGCTGAGAAGCATCATCGGTTCGTGTAGGTGCCCGCTGTTCCTGCGGAATACTTGATCCGGAACGCGCAAGTGTGTGAGACCTAAATCATCGGCGGCTTGAGCAAAATCCCTCATCGCGATCAAATCGTCGCGCATTTCTCTCACAGGTAACGAAATACCAATCTTCATTCAGAGATATCCTTCAAAAGCTAATTCCAAAACCTAATAGCTTACGAGTTGCTCATTAGCTGCTGATCTTTTTCTTCCCATTGATCGTTTAACCAATTCGTTAGCGTATCTTGATCAGTCGAAGGTTTAGGAATCTCCTCAACCACTAATTGAACACCCGACGTTCGCCCGGAAAGCAAATCCCAAAATCCCGGAATTTCGCCCCGATATTGAATCGTTGCGTTAAGAACGGTCCCGACCCGGTCCTCTAGTACGACTAACGTCTGCAGTAATCCACCGCGCCTTGGTCGCAACAAATTGACGTACGGCGAACCCCTTGAATCGCGTTTGGCGGGTGTAAAGCGCGTTCCCTCAACGAAATTGATCACTGCAACTGGTTTGTCGAGAAATCTCCTGCCTTCTCGCTTCAGAACCGTTTCATTAATCTCTCTTTGAGCCTCTGAAAGGCCGGGTCCCGTCGACTTCGCGCGATATACGTATGGAAAACCTAAAAACCACATCGCCAAACCAACAAACGGTACCCAGATGAGTTCGTGTTTGGTAAAGAACTTAAGAACAGGCGCAACATCTCTGAAACTTACCTGCAAAACCACAATGTCTACCCAACTCTGATGGTTACAGACGATGACTTGCCAATTACGCCGATCGCGCAGCAGAGGCGGTAACTCGACCTGTATGTCGATCAATCGACATGTACGTATTAACCACCGGAACGAACTAACCCATACATCGATCACGACGTCCATGGGGTACGCTAACCATCGGCGAAAGCTGGGGATCGGAACGATGAGTCGAATGATCCCTAATACGTAAAGTGGTATACAGACCAACACCGTGGTCATCGCTACCACGAACGCACTAAACGTACCGATCAGTCTGTGCATTGAATTTAACGCACGACGAAGAAGCAGATAGTCGAGATTAACGCGACGCCGACCAGGTTGAGCACAAACCCCTCCCGGATCATTCGTGTTAGCGGGAATCGATTGGTTGAGAACACGATCACATTCGGCGGTGTTGCAACCGGCAACATAAATGCGCAACTCGCGCTCATCGCTGCAGGCACCATTAATAATCTGGGATCGACCGCCGCAGCGACCGCCGCAGCGGCCAGTATGGGCATCAATAGCGTCGTAGTAGCCGTATTGCTTGTCGCTTCTGTCAGGAACGTGACACCTAGACAAATCATTGCCATCATTGCTAAGACTTGCCACGACGCGACATTGGTTAGGTATGCCCCTAGAACTTCACTAAGTCCTGACGCCACAAACGCCTTCGCGATACTAATTCCTGCACCAAACAGGAGGAGCATCCCCCACGGAATCTTGATTGCAGTATCCCAATCAAGCAATCGACCCTTTTCTCCGTTCGGAATCACGAACATCAGGATGACGGCGATGAACGCAACCATTGCGTCGTTGGTGTAAGGCACGTCAAACCAAGTTGACCAGCCACCGAACGGACCAGTACGCGTAATCCAAGCTAGCGCAGTACAAACAAAAATGATCATGACGCGTCTTTCGTGCGGAGTCCATTCGCCAACTTCCGGAATACTCACTTTGCCGGTGTACTTCAGATTGCGCGTCAACCAAAACCCAGCCACCGGCAGGAGGACGATCACAACCGGTAGTCCCCATGCCATCCACTGCCCAAACGAAATCGTTTCGCCAAAGGTCACTGCGTATACAGCGATAAATTCGAGATTAGGGGGCGTACCAATCGGTGTACCAATTCCACCAATACTCGCGCCGTATGCGATCCCGAGTAGCAGCGGCACAGACAGTTCCTTGTCCGGAGACTTCTCGACAACCGCGATCGCAACTGGGAGCATCATTAGCGCAGTCGCTGTGTTTGAAATCCACATCGAGAGCACGGCGGTCGCAACCATGAAGCCGAATACCAAACTGCGGCTACTCCCACCACCGAAGAGCCGAACCATGTTCATGGCAAGTCGAAGATGCGCGCCGCTCTTTTCAACCGCAGTGGATAGGAGAAATCCTCCCAATAACAAAAGGACTAACGGACTACCGTATGCCGTGGAGACTTCGGACATCGGCAACACACCTAACATGGGTAGGAGTGCTAAAGGCGCTAATGACGTGACGGGAATTGGGACGGCATCGCTAATCCACCAGACCAGACAGAGGCTAGTTACGCCCGCAGTGAGCGCCGCAGGTAGTTCTAGTCCTAGTTGGTAAGTAACGAATGCGACAATTAACGCAGTAATCGGTCCAAGCGCCATCAAAACAGTGCGCATGCGTTCGTTCACGCTAATTGAGTCTTCATGGCATCTTCTTCAAATTCATTTTATTGGTACGATCTGGAGACCACTGGTCTACTGGCACGCTGGGACCGCATTACTCAATTCGCTGGCCAACGAACCGACTTAGACCTGAACCCCCTCGGCGAACCTTTTGTTACTTATGTCCAGCTGCCTCCGCAGGTATTGCCGGATCCCGATTCAGTCCTCATCACAGGCATCACTCCGCAACGCCTTCAAGCAGAAGGTATCAGCGAATGGGAAGCGATCAACCAGATTAACGCTTTTTTAAGTGAACCAGGTACGTGCACGATTGGTTACAACAACATTGCGTTCGACGATGAATTCGTGCGCTTCGCACTGTTTCGCAATCTCTTTCCTCCGTACAAACGCGAGTTCAATCAAGGTAACAGTCGCTTCGATCTCTACACGGTGGTGAAGGCCGCGGCTGCGATGCGGCCAGATCACATTGAATGGCCTACCAACGAAGAAGGAGTCCTTTCACCGAACTTGGCTGCTCTTGCTGAAGCGAACGGTATTGACCCGAGTGGTGCACACGACGCACTCTCGGATGTGCAAATGTCAATCGCGGTCGCGCGTCTCATCAAACACGCGGAACCCAAGATGTGGTCGTATCTATATAACCATAGACGCCGACAAGAAGTCGAAAGTGTTTTGAATGATGGCAGCCGGTTTTATCTCCATGTCAGCTCTGTCTACGGTGCTAAACGTCGTTTTGTCGCGCCCGTTCAGGTATTAGCCACAAATCCAGAAATCAGTTCACGGGTGTTGGTCGCAGACTTGACGGCGGATTTGAGCATCCTTGAGTCGGCCACGCCTGAGGAACTCAACCAAGCCCGTTTTCTGAAGAAGGAAGAGGCTGAAGCGTCCGATCGGACGCGACTTGCGCTAACTGAGGTGGCTACGAACAAATGCCCCGTATTCGTGGGTCTCGACACGCTGGGGGATTCATTAGCAAACCGTTTGGAAGTCGATGTCGACAGACTAAACCACAACATCGAGCTTATCGAACGTATGCAACAAGGCGACTTGGAATCCCGCATGCGCAAGATGATGCTCATCCCACGCGAACGGTACGAGTCCGACTCTTTCCGAGATGCGTCCGAACGTTTATATGACGGGTTTATTTCGCGCAAGAATGAAAAGTTGTGCGAGTCAGTCCACGATGCGATTAAGCACGACTTGCCTTGGCCGGAAATGACGACTGACGACAACCGAATCAGCACCCTTGCCAATCGACTAAGGAACGAACTCCGCCCGGATGACGACGCTGCACTAGCGAAGACAAATAGTGAATTCGTCTCATCGATGTTAAAACAGGAAGGCGTCGGACTCCTGGACCGACGTGCACGCATAAAGCAACTACGAGATACTGAATTGACTGCAGAAAAACATCAAATCCTTAACGAAGTAGAAACCTACATCGAGAACATCGCGGCGCAATATGGCATCTGATCTATCTCACTGTGTCGAGTTCCAAAACGCCGGTAAGTTTCTCGGCGAAGACTGGGTATTTCGAGGCGTCGACGCGAACGTACCTAACGCGCAAGTTACAGCGATTATCGGCGCTAGTGGTAGTGGTAAAACAACTCTTTTACGACTAATAAACGGTCTCTATCGACCCGACGAAGGAGACATTAAAGTCCTGGGAGAGGACATTCCTCAGAAGAACCAGCACCTTTTCCGTCGCAAGATTGGATATGCGGTACAAGGCGCGGGTTTATTCCCACACATGACCATCGAGTCGAACATCACAAAACTAGCCAAACTCGATGGTTGGACACAAGAACGAATTCAGCCTCGCCTAGATGAGTTACTAGAGCTAACCGGTCTCGAAATTGAGATGAAGGAACGCTACCCACATGAACTCTCCGGTGGTCAGCAACATCGCGTCAGCCTTTGTCGGACATTGATGTTAGAACCCAAGCTGCTCCTGCTTGATGAACCTTTTTCGGCGATTGACGCTATTACTCGAAATGAGATTCAGGACTCGTTTATTGAATTGCAACGCAAACTGGCGTTCAGTGCGGTATTGGTAACACACGATTTTCGCGAAGCCACAAAACTCGCCCACTACCTTTTAGTACTTGGAGACGACGGAATCGAACAAAAAGGAACGCTTCAAGATCTTCTCGACAACCCAGCATCTTCGTTCCTACAAGAGTTAATTGAAACGGAGACATCCGCGTGAAGTCGTTAGTACTCCTCATCCTTGCAAGCGTACTAATCGTGGTTACCGCAATCGCGGGTTGCGGACAGAAAGAGACCTACGTGATTGGGTCAAAGCAGCACACAGAGTCACACATCTTAGGTGAGCTGTTAGCGCAGACATTGGAAACAGCCGGTTATACCGTCGACCGGAAATTCAACCTTGGTGGTACGAAGATTGTTTTCAATGCGTTAGAACAAGGAGACATTCACGCATACGCTGAATACTCTGGAACGATTCAGGAAGTTATCCTGCAAGAGACGAGGACACTCACACTCGACGAAATCACTGCGGCGTTAGCCAAACTTGGCATTCAAACACTCGAACCGTTGGGATTTAACAACTCCTACGCCATGGGGATTCACGAAGATCTCGCGACAGAAACCGGCTTATCAAAAGTATCCGAGTTAGCTGATTTCCCCGATCTTCGCTTTTACTTTTCGCACGAGTTTTTGGAACGTGACGACGGTTATCCGAGTATGCGCGCACACTACGGCTTACCCCAATCCGCCGACGGAATCGAACATGCCTTAGCGTTGCGTGCCATCGTTGCGCGTGAAATCGATGTCACAGACCTCTACACGACCGACGCGGAGATCGACCACTTTAATTTAGTCGTTCTCGAAGACGATCTTGAGTTCTTCCCAAAGTACCTCGCTATTCCGATCGTACGAAGCGACCTGCCGCCAGACGTGAAGCAACTACTTAACGTAGCGGCAAATTCACTCTCCGATACAACCATGGCGGGTCTCAACTACAAGGTTCATATCGAAGAGCAACCTATCTCGGACGTTGCGAAAGAATTTCTCGCCACCTTGAATGTCCAGTCTACCCACGAGACTACAACATTATTCGACAAGCTCGTTGAACGCACGATCGAGCATCTGTATCTAGCCGGCATCGCACTCTTCGCCGCCACGCTGGTAGCGCTCTCGATCTCAATTGCCGTGTACTCGATTCCGTGGTTATCAAAGCCAATCGCTTATGTCGCGGGTTTACTTCAGACGATCCCCTCACTCGCGCTACTCGCGTTGATGGTTCCCTTGTTTGGTATCGGGAAGTTACCAGCGATCGTTGCTTTGTTTCTCTATTCACTGCTACCCATCATCCGAACTACTGTAACAGCTCTATCGACTGTCGATCCTGTTCTCCTTCAAGTCGCAGAGGGACTTGGTTACACGCGAACTCAGTCACTTGTGCATGTGAAATTGCCGCTGTCGATGCCAGCCATATTTGCAGGCATCCGTATCTCTGCAATCATCTGCATTGGCACAGCAACGCTCGCTGCGTTTATCGGAGGTGGTGGGCTTGGTGACTTGATTTTCCAAGGACTTCAACTTGACGATACGCGTCTGATTTTGATTGGTGCGGCATCGGCTGCGTTGATGGCGATCATCGTCGAGCTACTTTTTGAGGGTGTTGAAAAACTCATAATTCCTGGTCACATCGCTGCCGCCAACAAGATTTCTAATGAACCGGTAGTGGCTTGATGAAAGACCAACCAGCTACCTTTAACAAAACCATCCGCGAGGCAGCTTCGGTTGTCGTCTTACGTGATGGTGTCGACGGTCCAGAAGTGTTCATGCTACAACGCCCTGGTCGCGGCGACTTTCCAGATCTTCATGTTTTTCCCGGCGGTAAAGTCGACGTCGACGACATCGAATTAGGAGCTCAGCTCGCCGCCCCTCAATCGCCGAATCACCCCACACAAAAGTTCAAAGCAGCAGCGCTTCGCGAGTGTTTTGAGGAGTGTGGGGTGTTATTTGCGGATAACGAAAGCAATCCGCTCAGTACTCAAGCTTTGCAACAGTTTCGAGCCGACGTACTGAGTAAACGCACCACGTTCAAAGACGGATTCGAACGATTTGAATTGACGTTTCATGACGACGCAGTGCTGTATTTCAGCCATTGGATTACCCCGCCATATGCACCTGCGCGCTTTGACACGCGCTTCTTTGTCGCCCACGTTCCCGCAGAACAGGAAGCCGAGAATCACGCGAGTGAAACCATCGCAGGAAGTTGGCAGACGCCAGAAACAGCACTAAATAAATACGCAAAGGGCGATTGGCAATTGATCGTTCCGACGATTACGACGCTGAGGATGATCGCAGGCTACGACAACGTCAACACCCTAATGGATGCCGTGAGACACGGCGAACATCGCATACCTGTAACGTTATCGTTACACGAGAAAGGCATGCAGTACTTTGTTGGTACTTGGTGTTTGTTTTAGATAACGTCGGCAAGTATTACCGCGACGGCGATTCGAAACGCTGGGTCCTCCGCAGCTTCGCTCACGACTTTACGGAGCACCAATACATCTGTGTAGCTGGACCTAGCGGTTCCGGTAAAAGTACGCTCCTGAACTTACTTTGCGGTCTAATTGGTGCAGACGAAGGTTCGATTACGTTTCTGCAAGGCGATGAGGCGTTTTCATTAGACGCGGCGACACCGAAGGAACTAAGGGAGTTTCGAAGGCAACGCGTCGGCTTCATCTACCAGTTTTTTAATCTCATTCCGACTTTGACAGCACTTGAGAACGTGCTTCTTCCTCTTGAATTGACACGTCAACGATCGCTTGACGCCTTAGCACGAGATCGATTACAGCAACTGGGATTAGGGGATCGGATGAACGCATTCCCCGAGGAACTCTCAGGTGGCGAACAGCAACGACTCGCCGTCGCACGCGCATGCGCACACAATCCAGATGTCATACTTGCTGACGAACCCACCGGAAACCTCGACCGTGCCACCGCAAGCGAAGTCATCGACCTCCTCTGGCGCGAAACAGCGCGGACGGACGCCACGTTGATCGTAGCATCCCACGACGAACATGTAAGCGCGCGATGTCAGGAAGTACTCTCACTCGAAATATAGTCACATTTCCCGCATACCAAGTTGCGTTCCATCGTCTGACCGCTAGCCACCAAATCGACATGAAGTCATGTTGTCCCTGATCAAGAGCGAGTTACGCGACATTCGGCGCAATTTGCTGAGTGCCATACTCGTAACCATCAGTTTGTGCATTGGTGTTATGAGTGTGCTGGTCACCCATCAGCTGAGCGTATCGATCTTAGATACATTCTCGAGAAGTGGCCTACAAGGTTCGTATGACGGCGTCATACAACTGCACACGCGATCAGAGGAAGAGTATTTCCGCTTACGTCATCGATGGCGAACCGGCGAGATGCACGAGGTCACTCACGTCGTGCCAGTCATCGAAGGCGTCTTAAGCATCGACGGAAAAGTACTTAACGTACTCGGCTACGATCCCATCGCGACGATGCCGACCCGCAACGACGTTACAAGAGGCATGCAAACCGACTCACGTTTCATGGTTGAAGCTAGCGTGATCGCTTTTGGTACCGACTTGCAGCCGAACGATCAAGTCCTGGACGCATTAGTAATTCGCAATGAAGAAGCTCGACGACCACAGTTAATCGCAGATCTTCCGACAGCACAACGCCTACTAAGTCGCGATGGCGAAATCGACACTCTGTGGGTAAAGAAGGAACCTATCGCCAGTCCGTGGTGGAACCTACTTGTGCCAGGGTTACTCACGGCAGCTCAGCCGGATTCGACTGATGTACTCCTAGACGGCTACGAGGTGTTGCCATTTGCGACTTGGAATCCGTCAACACAGCTAGGTGATGCAATCGTTTTCAACCTAGGGATGTTGAGTCTTCTCACTCTTCTTGTTGCTGGATTCATCGTCTTCCAGGCGATCCAAAGCAATCTGCGAAACCGTGAGATCCAGGTGCGGCTACTCGACTCGCTTGGGGTATCAGAAACTCAGCAGCGACTGTTGGTTTTTTTTCAGTGTTCACTTTTCGGCTTTTGCGGGTGCGCGTTAGGTGTGTTCGTTGGTTTAGTCGCGCTTTCATACCTGAACGAAACCTCACTCATTGAGACTTGGCAGACACTCAACCACGTCGCTATTTTGAAAGCTGTTGTACTCGGTATGACAACCGCGATGCTCGTCGGCGTATTTACACAGAGCGAAGCTGCAACGCGACGGGATCATGTATGGTGGATTGGTTCCCTCCTAGCGTTAATCGGGATTGGCTACGGTCTATGGGACGAAAGTGGTTTACTTGGTGCGTCATTACTAAGTGTTTGCTTCTGCTTACTCAGCATTTTCTGCATCGTCCCCCTATCGATCAGGGGCGGTGTTTTTGCAATGACGCGAATTCGTACGAATTCAATAACTCTGAATCTGAACCTTCGAAACGCGTTTACGACAGCTAGCGACATTCGTCTAGCGATCAACGCACTTTCAATCGCGGTTGCGACGGCCATCGGTATTGGACTCATGCTCGCGAGTTTCAAATACGAATTTACAGCTCTTCTCGACCAGCGACTTGCCAATGACCTTCACCTGTCTGATGCTGCTGACATTAGCGAAGAAGAACTTTCGGCGATGGCACACATCGACTCAGTGCGTACATATCGACATGGCAACGCACAGCTCAACGGTGTTCCCGTCCGTCTTATCGCGACAGAGATAGATCGTTTCGAGCAGATGCGTTATGGGTTTGACGGCGAATCTTCACACGGGATATTCATCAACGAAATTGCAGCCAGGACATACGGGTATGAGATTGGTGATCTCGTGTCAATTGATATCGCTCTCGATCCAAACCAGTTGGTCCCTATCCTCCATATATTCAAGGATTACGGCGAAATTCACAGTCGCGTAATCGTCCCATCAGAGCTTGTTCGGTTAGAAAGTCTTGTCGCGGACCGTTTCAGTATCGATACCTCACAGCCAGATCTCGTACGCTCCGTCATCGACACACAATATCCGAACGTGCGTGTGCTTGACTCAGACGAAATTCGCAACGCATCAATTCAGATTTTCAACGCGAGCTTCGCAACGGCGCAAGTTATGGTGAATATCGCAATATTCGTCGCGGTCATCGGGATGGCTTGTGCTTTGATCGGCATGCAAGCAAAGCGTCTGAAGGAGATGCGTTTGCTCACGATGATGGGGACGTCGCGCGCTGCTTTAGCACTCAACGCTCTAATCCAGAATGCTCTAATTGGACTCTTCGCGATCGCCGTTGCACTGCCATTGAGTTTCGCACTCGCGTGGAACCTTTGCTACCACGTTAACCCGCGCGCATACGGCTGGTCGTTCGATCTCGCATTCGCCTGGCAACCGATCCTCTTGCCCGTTTTACTAGGGGTAGGCGCAGCCATGCTCGCTGGTCTCGAACCGATGCGCCAAGCCTTGAGCAAACTGGTCACTCAGCCGATTAGCAATGTCCGTTAAGCACCTCTGCCTGCTGTACTTCTTCCTGATACTCAGCGCATGTGGAACCGAGAAGAATCGCCCTCTTTCGATGAACGCGCTCTATGAAAACCCTGATGTCACTGGATTTTCAAGAGCCGAAAACGTAGTGACCTTCGAGTTTCCGCGGGAACATGGTGAACATCGGGACTTTCAAACCGAGTGGTGGTACTTAGTAGGGATCGTCGCTGATGAAAATCAGAGAGAGTTCGGATTTCAATTCACGCTATTTCGTCAAGCATTGACATCAACCATGCCATCTGAAGAGGCATGGCGAAGCGGTCAGGTCTACATGGCGCACTTTGCCATATCGGATATAGCCGCGCACGACCACGTCGCATTTGAACGATTCTCGCGGGGTCATGAACGTTTAGCGGGTGTCTCGAGCGAACCGTTTAAGGCATTCCTCGAAGATTGGGTGTTGCAGTCGGTCAATACGACCTTCTCACCGCTCGAATTGCGAACACAGGATAGCGGTTACGCGCTTGAGATTGCATTAGAAGCTACAAAACCGCCGGTCTTACACGGTGAAGATGGTCTCTCGTGGAAATCAGACAAGAATGCCAGTTACTACTACTCAATCCCTCGTTTGAAAGCAGTTGGAACGCTCACAACGCCTGAACAATCCTTTGAAGTCAGCGGGGAAGCGTGGTTAGATCGCGAATGGAGCACAGGCGTTCTAGATCCAAACTACCAGGGTTGGAACTGGCTCACGCTTCACCTAGACGATGGTCGTGATCTCGTCTTATTCAACCTAGTACCCAAAACCGAGTCCGTCGACGTCATGCCAGTGGGTATGCTCATTGACGAAAACGGGAGTCGCACGCGACTTCAGCCAAGCGAATGGGCAATGAAGCCAATGCGCTTTTGGCGGACATGGCCTGTAAGTTGGGAGCTTGAGCTTCAAGGTAGGACACTCGCCATCGAACCAGCGTTCGACGACCAGTTGATGTCAACTTCAGTGCGGTACTGGGAAGGTGTCGTATTTGTTTTTGACGGTAAAGAACGCGTGGGTACAGGCTACCTTGAACTCACTGGTTATTGATCCGACTGTTAAGCTTCGCCGACAGTAAGCGCTGAGAGCCGATCATTTCTGAAAATCACCAGTCACCAAGCGACTTAGCCCTCACGTGGCGAAAGATCAAGTCTGAACACGGGGAGAATCTCAACATTCTTCAGGTTCGTCACGACTGGCTTGAACATCCTACGTCAAAAGCTGTGATGAAACGCCTCGTACTTGAGAGTGTGGATTGGATCAATATCGTAGCGCTGACCGCTGAACACGAGTCTGTCATGGTGCGTCAGTATCGATTTGGGATCGGCGCATGCACGCTTGAAACGCCAGGAGGTATGGTGGACGACGGCGAATCTCCCTTAGAAGCTGCGAAACGTGAGCTACTCGAGGAGACAGGCTATAAAAGTGATGATTGGGCGTACCTGGGAGCAGTTGAGCCGAATCCCGCATTCCACCCTCATCTATGCCACCACTTTCTTGCTCGCGATGTGACGCGCGTCGCTGATCTAGATCTCGGACCCGGCGAAGCTATAGAAATCGAAATTTGTGATCTCGATCGCCTTCGCGCGGCGATGCAAGACGGTAGTCTGCGACATTCGTTAGCGCTCTCGGCGCTTTCACGCGTGTATCCCTTGTGGCAACTTCCTCACACACAATCATTTGATACAGTTACTCGCCTCTAAGAGGCTTAGATCGTCATGCTTGGTTTCACCACTCGAATCCTGCACTCGGATCGCGAAGATGCGATAGAACACGGTTCGCTTCACAAACCCGTCCATGGCTCGGTTGCGTACGGCTATGAAGATGCCCGCGACCTTGCCGGTGTATTTCAAGGTACGCACAAAGGCTATTCGTATGGTAGGCAGGTCAACCCTACCGTATCAGCACTAGAAAAGCAGGTCAACGCGATGGAACGCGGACTTGATACGGTGTGTTTCTCAACCGGAATGGGCGCTATCGGTACGATGCTGTTTGCGTTACTACGTCACGGCGACCACTTTGTGTCAAGTTCGTTCTTGTTCGGCAACACGAATAGTCTGTTCAACAGCTTCGCTGCGCAAGGGCTTCAGGTTACGTTCGTTGACGCCACCGATGCACAACATGTGGCCGACGCGATTCGACCAGAAACTAAGCTAGTCTTCGTTGAGACCATCGCAAATCCAAGAACGCAAGTTGCAGACCTTGAAGGCATCGCCGATGTATGCGAACAGCACGGGGTGATTTACGTAGTCGACAACACAATGACGACACCTTATCTCTATCAGCCGATCGATTCGAAAGCTGATATCGTGATCAATAGTTTGACGAAATACATCGGTGGCCACGGAAACGTTCTTGGTGGTTCGATCACCGATACGGGTCGCTATGACTGGCAATCGTTTGAGAATATCTACGACACGTATCAGAAAGGCGACTCGGCGAAATGGGGCATCACCCAAATTAGGAAGAAAGGTCTACGGGATTTCGGCGCAACTCTAGACGCTGAAGCGGCGAATCGAATCGCATTGGGCGCCGAAACGCTCGCGTTGCGGGTCACTAAACAATGCGAGAACGCACAACGCCTTTGCGACTACCTCAGTGCGCACCCAGCATGCAAAGCTGTCTACTATCCAGGATTACGGGATCATCCTGAATTCGATCGTGCGAAGCGATTGTTCAGATTCCCAGGTGCGATTTTTTCGTTTGAGTTGACGGACGGTATCGATATTTTCGAGTTCATGAATTCGTTACGCGTCGTGATTAAGTCCAGTAATCTGGGTGACACAAGAACGTTGGCCATCCCTGTCGCTCACACGATTTATTACGAAATGGGACCTGAGCGGCGGGCGAGTATGGGTATCGACGATTCTTTGATTCGGATATCGACTGGTATAGAGGATTTTGATGATTTACGCACGGACTTCGACAACGCATTTGAGGCAACGACATGAGCGACGAATTTAGTGGCAAGACCGTCATCGTGACGGGAGGAGCGGGTGGTATCGGTACCGCTGCAGTTCACTACCTTGCAAACAGAGGCGCGAATGTCGTTGCGGTCGATCTCGAAGAAGACGCGCTTCGTGCAAGTACGAAAGGTCTAAGCGAAGACTCGGTTTCCATTTGTGCGGCAGATGTCGCGCTTGCGGACGACAACCATCGCATGGCGGAACACGCGATGGATAGATTTGGCAGCATCGACGGTTTTCTGGCAAATGCAGGCATCGAAGGGCAAGTAACCGACACTCTCAACTACGATGAAGACATATTCGACCGCGTAATGGCGGTCAACGTCAAAGGAGTGTGGTTAGGCCTACGTGCAGTGATACCCCAAATGATCGAACAACGGTCTGGCAG
The DNA here is from genome assembly GCA_965220235.1 of Candidatus Azotimanducaceae bacterium. Lineage (GTDB taxonomy): Bacteria > Pseudomonadota > Gammaproteobacteria > Pseudomonadales > Azotimanducaceae > Bin55. Next base: position 3,246,300 of record OZ244815.1, read on the forward strand.
TATCGTGATTACTTCCAGTGTCGCTGGACTCTCGGGTGCACCCGGAATAACGCCTTACAGCACGAGTAAGCATGCAGTCATCGGTTTGATGCGATCCGTGGCTAAGGAATACGCTCAATTCAACATCCGCGTGAACACCGTCAATCCGTCCCCAGTGGAGACTCGTATGATGCGCAGCTTAGAGCAGGGGATGGCACCCGACGATATGAACGCGGCGAAGACACGCATTGCAGCCAGAATACCGCTTGGTCGGTACGCCGATCCACGTGAAATCGCTCAAGTCATGGCGTTCCTGTTAAGCGATGAAGCATCGTGGGTCACCGGTTCTGTTTACACGGTTGACGGTGGTAACACCGCATAGAAGAGAAAATGGTTCAGTTAGTCACAGAAACAAATCTAAATCTACCTAACAAGCGTGTTGGCAAGGTTCGGGACCTATACGAGACGACATTACCTGACGGCGACCCAGGACTGCTGATCATTGCAACGGATCGGGTAAGCGCGTTCGATGTTGTTCTGAATACCGGATTGCCCGGAAAAGGCATCGTTCTCACACAAATATCCAAGTTCTGGTTCGATTTCTTCGCCGATGATGTCGATCATCATTTAGTTACCACGAACGTTGAAGAGGTTCCTGGACTGTCAGATGAGGAACGCCTGCAGTTGCGCGGACGTGTGAAACTTTGTCGCAAAGCGAGCGTGATACCTGTCGAGTGCATCGCTCGAGGGTACATCACCGGCAGCGGTTGGAAGGACTATCAACGTAGCGGCAAAGTCTGTGGTATCCCATTACCTTCCGGTCTCCGCAACAGCGACCGTTTGGAAGAGCCATTGTTCACGCCTTCAACGAAAGCCGAACAAGGGGATCACGACGAGAACATTAGTTTCGAAGAAGGCGTCAAGATCATTGGCGAGGAGAAAATGACGTGGCTTCGTGACACGACGCTTTCGTTATACAACCGTGCTCGGGAGCACGCAAACGAACGAGGCATCATTCTTGCCGATACGAAATTGGAGTTCGGCGTTCAAAACGGCTCAAACGCACCGATTCTAATTGACGAAATCTTCACGCCAGATAGCTCCAGGTTTTGGCCAGCGGACGACTGGGAACCTGGAAGGGAACAAGAAAGTTACGACAAGCAAATCGTTCGCAACTACCTCGAAACGCTTGTATCGGCTGGAAGCTGGGACAAAACCTCACCAGGTCCGGATTTGCCAGACGATGTCATCGAACGCACCATGCGTCGTTACCTAGAGGCGTACGAACATCTGACAGGACAAACACTCGAACTATAGAACGCTTGGACTGGGACACCTACAAGGAGCTAAGTCACAGCCCACCTTACTTTACTCGGTGGGCGCTTGATCGTACCGCAACACATGTGACGGGGACGCTCCTCGATCAACTGGAACGCTGTAAATCCGGGGACGCTCTCGAGAAACCACCGGATCATAAAGGTGGACCTGAAACTGACGTGCTAAGACTTGAGTTAAGCGTTGAAAGTGTCCGCTCTGTGGTGGAAGCACTGCAGAACGCTCGAGCTCAAGCGAAACTCTCAGAAGGCTCATCCCAACCCAACTTAGGTACTCTCATCAAGAGTTGGGAGGAATATGAACAGTGGCTGCGCGAAGATTCGACGTGAAATCTGAGAAGTACACGAAATGTTTGAGGTACATCCTCGTCGCACGCAGCCTATCGGGCTCCGCCAAGAAACACCCAAAGTAAAATCTCGCGTTCCTGCAATCCGTCGTCACGTCGACGATGTGTGCCAGGAGCCGTATTTTTCCCGCAGCAAAAAGGCGATCCATTTGCATGGCTACGCACAACGTTGAAAGCGAAGTAACAGGAAGTGTCTGGAAGGTTCAAGTTGAGGTCGGCGATAGCGTCTCAGAGGGCGACGTAATCCTGATCCTTGAATCAATGAAGATGGAAATTCCAGTCGAAAGTCCAGCTGACGGGACTGTAGCCGAGTTGAGAGTGCAGCCTGAAGAAGCTGTAGAAGAAGATCAAGTCGTCGCAGTCATTCAAAGTTAAAGTACCAGTAGAGGAAGTGTCATGTCCGATCTCGTAACCATCAACGTTGAAGAAGGTATCGCTGACGTACGCCTGAATCGACCAGACAAGTACAACGCAATTTCGCCGGAAATGTTTCAAGCATTGAATAGTGCCGGAAACCAGTTACTGGAAGCCAACGACGTACGTGCCGTTGTGTTGTCAGGTAACGGACCTGGTTTCTGTGCCGGCCTCGACATGAACAGCTTCCAAGGTATGGCTGATCGATCCGAGTCGCGTTCGAGTGATGATCAATCCCAGTCTGACGTGTCGGTAGAGCAAACCAAAACCGCAGAAAACCACGCTCAACGTGCAGCATATGTATGGCGTCGATTGCCAATGCCTGTGATCGCTGCTATTCATGGCGTGGCCTACGGTGGGGGGTGCCAGATTGCACTCGCGACAGACATTCGATTTGCCGAACCCTCCGCGAAGTTGTCGGTACTCGAAATCAAGTGGGGCTTGATTCCCGATATGTCCATAACACAAACACTCCGCCAGACCGTCCGCATGGACGTCGCGAAGGAACTAACGTTCACCGGTCGTATCCTCAATGCAGAAGAAGCGAAGGAACTCGGTTTGGTCACACATGTCACCGAAAACGCTCGGGACGCAGCACTCAATCTGGCCCGTGAGATTGCGGGTCGCTCGCCAACCGCCGTTCGTGCAGGCAAGCACTTACTTGAGACCACATGGCACGCTGACGACGAATCGGGATTCGGGTTAGAGGCTAAATTGCAGACGGGTTTGATTGGCTCGCCGAATCAAGTTGAAGCGATCAAAGCCAATTTCGAAAACCGCGATCCGAATTTCACGGACGTTGCATAACGCGATCGTAAAGAGCCATGAGCTGGGCAGAGGAAGTCGAGGAACTAAAGCGACGGCGTGAATTAGCGAAGCAGCAAGGCGGACCGGAAGGAATCGCCAAGCAACACGGTTATGGTCGTATGACCATTCGTGAACGAATTCATACGTTACTTGACGAAGGCTCATTTCAGGAACAAGGCAAAGCCACGGCCGTCCCCGATTACGATGATGACGACAACTTCCTTGGCTTTGTTCCAGCAAATTACGTTCTAGGCTTCGGTCGAATCGACGACCGACGCGTAGTCGTGGGCGGTGAAGACTTCACGCTAAAAGGCGGATCTCCCAACGCTGCCGGGTTGCGAAAGAGCATCTACGCAGAGCATCTGGCGATCCAATACAAGATTCCGCTAGTGCGGATGCTTGAAGGTGGCGGTGGAAGCGTAAAAAGTAGTGGCAAGCGCGGTGGCTCTTCAGGCGGTGATTCAGTTTTCTCCGAACCGAGATTCAAGGTTATTGCCGACGCAATGGGAGAAGTACCTGTCGTTTCAATGGCAGGTGGAGCCGTCGCTGGTTTTCCTGCCGGTCGAATGGCGGCATCGCATTTTTCCGTGATGTCAGCAGATACGGCGCAAATCCTTGTAGCCGGACCCAAAGTCGTGGAGCGCGCCCTGGGTGTGGATATGACCAAAGACGAACTCGGTGGTGCCCATATCCATGCAAAGAGCGGTGTCGTCGATAACGTCGCCGAGAACGAAACCGAAGCACTGATGCAGTCTCGTCGATTCTTGAGCTATCTACCCAGTAGCGTATACCAAAGAACACCTCGTTATCCGTGCGAAGACAATCCCGAACGGATGGAGGAGGAACTGCTCGACGTTGTGCCTCGTGACTCGCGAAGCGTCTTCAACATGCGCACGGTCATTGAGATGATCGTCGATCTCGGATCGTTCTTTGAAATGGGTAAGGACTTCGGAAGGAGTCAAATCGTCGGACTAGCCCGAATTAATGGGCAACCAGTCGGCATCCTCGCTAACAACAACCGAGTGTATGCAGGAGCGATGACCGCTGAAGCAGCGCAGAAATATCGTCGGTTTGTCGAATTGTGTGACACCTTCCATGTTCCCGTCGTAAATTTCATCGACCAGCCGGGCTTCATGATCGGTCCCGAAGCCGAAAAGAAAGGTACGATCCGTTATGGGATGGCTGCGGTCGCAGCTGCTGCACAAGCTACGATGCCCTGGTGTGCAATTCAAGTCCACAAGGGTTTTGGTGTCGCGACGGCCGCTCACTATGCTCCGAATGCGTACGTATTAGCGTGGCCGTCAGTCGAATCTGGTGCCTTACCGCTAGAGGGCGGCGTGGCCGTCGCTTTCCATCGTGAAATCGAGGCTGCAGATGACCCGGTGGCGAAACGTACAGAGATCGAAGAACGTCTACGAGCCGCGAGATCACCGTTCCCACGTGCGGAATCATTTGGTGTTCATGAGTTGATCGACCCGCGCGAGACGCGGCCTACTCTGTGTCAGTGGATCGATTGGATACAACCACAACTCGACGAACTCAAAGGACCGGTTAACTTCACGATGAGACCATAATCCTGTCTTATGGCAGCATTGATTTTGAGCGTCGCAGGGTCCGTCGTTCTCGGCGCGTTGCTTTGGTTGATTATCGGACCGCGACTCAATCTAAATGAAGAACCTGTACAGAACGAGGTGTTAAACGTTCTGTGCTACATGGGGATCGCGTTTGTGATCATCTTCCCTCTGGTGATATTTGTTCTTTCTGACACGTCCTTCGGATGATCAGGGGTACTTAACAACCCATTCGGAAGGTGTACCATCCGGAAGTTCCACTGGGATTTGTGCCTGAAACCGACGAACTCTTTCCACTTTATTTTGTTCTGTTCCGAAGAGCGCTAGTAATCGCACTTCAATTGTTTCTCGCAAAGGCTCGTCGTCGGGTACATTAGGTACATCAATTGCGCCGTGATAGACGCAACGTCGATTTGGTGATTCCTCCATGCTGTCGTACTGCTTAAAGATGAGAAGCTCATTCGGCTGCATATTCGGGTAGTAGTACCACCTTTGCGCTTTGTTGAAAGCCAGTCGATAACTGACGAGCTTGCGTGGATGCTTTGTCTGATTCCAGGAATCTGCGTAGATCATGTCGCTTGGATCAACGCTATTCATGTCACACAACGACAGCGGCATGGTCCGAATTGGTCGAGTTGGATCCGAGCTCTGCCAGAAGTTAAAAACTTGGAAATGTCGTCCGTCGACTAGTGGTGCCCACCCAGGTTCTGAGTAAGGCGTGACGTCTGAGTGAATTCCACCGTACACACCATCGCTTCCATTTGGGGTCGCTCGTGCGCCGCGCGGATGCCCGACAGGTAGACCACCATACCCGTTGCGATACTGATGCTGTGAAACCTTCACCGCGGAACATCCTGTCAGATCTTGCAGCAATCTGGCGTACTCTTCGTACAAAACCGATGTCACCATTGCTTGATCCGACATATCGGCGCACTGCGTTTCGTGCTCGACGAGTGTGAAGCCAACGGTTGAGACGTTCGGTGAAGGTACGAGCTCCCGCGCGTCGTACACCTTCAGTGGGTGTGCGTAGTACATCCACCTACGCTCGTTCTCGTCGGTAACGGATTCAGGCGGCGGCATCCGGGTGCCGCGATAGCAGTCATTTGCGTAGTTGCCTAGCACCTCCACGTGTGTCGAGTGCTTAGACATCGAGTATTGTGACATGCCGTTTCAACATGTTCGCGAATCGCGCTGACCAGATCGCTAAATTTGATTCTGTATATCTTAGGGTCGCGTCTATTCCAACGTGAATGGATTCGTCTAATTCACCAACCGAAGCTAATCCCGACAGAGACAGTTCTTGCTTTGTTTGGTCGAGCACCATAAGGATGCCGCGAAGCGATTGCGTCGTCACCGAGAAGATTCTCTATTCGACCGAATACGGTGAGTGACTCATTGATCAAGTAGTTGCTCGCCAGATCTAGAGTGATAGAGCTGCCGACTTTCTCATAGATCCCGCACGATGACCGAACACATACATCACCAACGCGCGTTATGCTGAGGAAACCCTCAAACGGTTGTTTTACGAAACCTGCCGTGAGATGAAATTGGGAATCGGGTAAGTACGGAATAGGATCGCCCTCGCTTACGTCGCCAAAGAAATCCGTGTCGGCCACATCGGTATCGAACTGACCATCGAACAATGTCACATTCAAACTGAGAGGAATTGAGAATCCTCGATTCCTTGCGAAATCCGTAGTGACTTGCGCCTCAATGCCGGCCACGGTCGCAGCGTCGCCGTTGAATGCGTCTCCAAACTCACAGGCGGCACCCGAAGACGCAGTGCACTCGCCGAGTAAGTTCTCATAGTCCGTAAGGAATCCCACGATATCCGCGGTAAAAGGCATGTTCTCATTCACATACCGAACGCCTGTTTCGAATATCCACGCCGATTCTTCTCTTACTTCTGGTGCATTGCTGGGAGCGGTAAATCCTCGGTGTGCACCGACATGCACTAGCGTACGATCGCTTGTTTTGTAGCTTACGCCGAAGCCGGGCGATAGAACTTTTGTTTGGTTTTCTCTCGTACTTCTCAAATTTGTAGCTGCTCGGGAAGAAGGATCGGCTGTACGCCCAGCACGAATTTCGTAACGTGTGCGCTTTTGGTCAATGTTCTCGAAGCGTAGACCCGGAGTAAGCGTGAAATTGCCTATTTCGATAGTGTCCTTAACGTATAGTGCCAACGCTTTTGCTTCTTGGATTCGATTACCCGCATTACCTAAAAGACCGAAATCGTCTAACCGTAGCTTGCCGTCTCGTTGGTGATAGGAACTATTTCGTTGTAGTCGATCTTCCTCGTCCGCATGAATTCGTAAACTGACTTCAAATTGATGTTCTGCGTCAGCTATTTCAGTCTCGTGACCTATCCAGACCTGAATCCCCTGAGAGAAGTACTCTCTCGCATTGGCTCGAAGTTGAATACTTCCAGGCATCGTATCGAAAGTACCTTGAAGGATGCCGTTCAATTCGTTCCATGGCACACTGCCAATCCCGCGACCTAAACTCACTGCTCGTATCACGCTTGACCATGACGTACGACTTAATGTTTCAGCGCTATCACTCCCGTCAAAATCGATGCCTTCGGTCTTAAACCAAGTTCTCTCGTGATCGTTTCGATAGACAGAGACGCGAACTTGGGTGGCTTCGCTTCGATCCAGTGCATAGGTCAAGATGCCTTGCTGGTGTGATGTCGTGATTGCATCCAATTCAGATAAGCCATACCTTCGATACGGATCAACGATGAAGTCGTGATCGGCCAAACCGAGGTAGCTCTGCTCGGAAGTCTGATCAGCAGATTGAAGTTTGAGCTCAAGCGTTTGGTTAGGGGTCAACACATACCTCAGTTTCGCCGTGTAATCTCGAACATCCAAGCCTGTGTCGTTGCCAGATCGATCGATGTTTTGAAATCCGTCAGAAAACCACTGGTGAGTTTCTAATAGTCCTTGCAGTCTTTCACCACTGGAGAAGCTCTGCCACGCATGGACTCGCTTCGAACCATGTTCACCAACGTGTGTCATGAGATGACCCTGTACCTTCGTAGGGATCGGAGTAGAGACTAAATTCAGTGTTCCACCGATGGTGTACGGACCTTGTGATATTGCTGACGGACCTTTCAACACTTCGAAGCTATGCATCCGACCCGCTGTTGGGAAGTAGTACGCAGAAGGTGCTGAATAGGGCGCCGGGGCGATTAGAACGTTATCTTCTAACAAGGTTATGCGCCCACTACGTTCACTGGCGACACCTCGAATACTGATGTTGGGCCGTAATCCGAAACCGTCCTCCACCTGTAGTGCAATCCCTGGTGCTAGGCGAAGGACACGCTGCACATCAGCATACGCGAATTGTTCGAGCTGAACTCGATCGATCACCGTTGCAGCACCTGGAAGGCGTTCAAACTGTTCAGAATCCGATGCGACAATCGTGACCGTTTCTAAACGCGGTTCGTCTTCCGAATTGTCAGCCTGCTCAGCGCTTACGAGCGAGGCAAGCCCTACGATAGAAACGAGAAAACTAACGAGCTTCAGTCGTGTCGCACCACCGTTATAGAGAAGAAAGCCGGTAATTAACGGGTGAAAGACCTGTTTACTTGGACGCATGTGCGCTTGTATTTGGAAAAATTTAAACCGTAATGATACGTATTCTCATTTAGGTTTTTGATTGATACGCCAAGCCGTTTAGCCGTCTAGGTGGAACACACGCTACCGAGTATTAGGTATGAATTCGCGTTCCTTCGAACAGCTCAAAGATCGGAAGGTAGTTAGCTCGCCCGTACCTTAACTGAACTTCACGGACATTGCATTGGATTTTGATTCCTAGTTAGATGCGTCCTAACCCAGGCGTTGAGACGAAAGTCCTCCCCTTCAAGCTAGATCTTTACAGCAAGCATCGTTAAAAAAGTCTGTTTCTGCTCCTCGCTCATCGCCGTGAAGACTGGAACGCCTAACTCGGTAGTAGGGAAATCGGCAAATTCTGGAGATGGCGCCTGAAGTGCAGCGGCGATGTTGTGCAATCCGCCTCCTTCTTCACTCCCCTTACTTAACGCTGCACCTACTTCTGGAGGCCAAACCGGTTTCTCTCTTGCTTTCAACTCAAGCGGATTCGGTCGTCCTACATATTCTTCAATCGCTCTGTACATCTCCTGCTCATCTAATGAGCGTTGTCTCTGACCTTCACGTCCGTACTTCGAACCCGACTGATTGCAAATCGCCGCCCACTGTAGTTCTACGTGAAAACCTGGCAACGAACGACACTCGTCGGATGCCCCATCCCCTCCGCTTATAACACCGTCCTTCACCATGATGTAGTATCCCGACAACGATCGGCCATCCGTGAGCAAACGAGTCGGTGGATGCGTGTAAATCTCGCTGAACCCCCATTCTAATTCGCTAGGAAGGTCACCGTTCTCTAATAGTTGCACACCATACGCCGCGCACGCTTCGCACCATGCTTTTGATCCAAATTCTCCAACCGGAGTTAGTTCAGCCACATTGATTTCTGTCATACCGATGTCTTGTTTTGGTTCAGTCTGATTATGCCTGTCGACGAACTCAGGAAACTCATCGATGCTTCCCATACCTTACGAATCGACGACGCAATGTGTGTTAACGTAACGTAGGTAGTGCGCGGTTTTTCTGTATCGCGCACAACAGAACAACACTAAGATCTTGAAACAGCTCCCCCTGTTGGACGGCTACTCACTTGAAACGAGTGACCCCGATCCACCAAACCTTTCGTTTCGAACGATGTTCGGGCTCGCGTTGAAGACGTGGCCTTACATGAGACCTTTACTAGTACACCTTCTGTTTCTGCTTGGACTCGCAGGTGTTGGAATGGTATCGGGCATGGCTGGGATCTTCGTCGGCGCTGACTTATTCCTCAACAAAGTCTTGATTGGCGAAAAACTCCAGCCCCTTCAAGCCACAGTGCTCTTTCTAGGGGACGAATACGTTACGACTGATCCTCAGCAACTTGGTGAATCGCTAGACCTTGATAAAGACAAAAACTTCGGATACAAATCCGAAGAAGCAGAATCGGTTGAGTTAGATCCTGAAGAGCAGTTGACGCCCGATCAACGTCGAACCGTAAGAGACCGCTTCATCCTTTGGGGTATTGCAGGGGGTGTTTTCTTGACGCTTTTAGGGTTAGGCAGTTGGTATTACGGGACCTGGGTCTGGCAGAACGTCAATCAGAACCTTCGAGTCGCAATGATCGAACGTGCTGAGTCACTTTCGTTGCGATATCACGACCATGCACGTGTAGGTGATGCGATTTTTAGGGTTTACCAAGATAGTTCTATGATCGTGAACCTCATTCAGGGCGCAATCCTCTCGCCTGCGATGACCGCTGTGAGCTTGTTGTTCACATTTGCAATCGTGATTGCATTCGATCCTCTCATCGCGGGATTTGCGCTGATCGCCGCCGCTCCTTTCGTACTTCTATTAATTAAGTCCACCCGTCGTATTCAACGAAGGTCGCTTGCGAACCGCATCGCAAACAGCAATCTCACGTCTCACATCCAAGAATCGTTCACAGCCGTCAAGGTTCTTCGAGTGAATGGTTCCGAACCTCAAATCCACGAGCAGTTTGATCGAGACTCCAAACGTGCATTAGATGCTGCTTACCACCTACGTCTCGACATGGTCTTGTTAACACTCGCGATAGCGTTTATTGGCGGCGTCCTAGTGATCGGTTCTGAGTATGTACTTGCTCATTGGGTTATTGACGAAAGAGAGACGTTTCTGGGAGCTGCTGTTGCGGGACTGATCGGCTTTGCTATTTGGAACTTAGGGGGATTTGAGATTGCTCGTGGTCGAATCGAATCGTTAGCCGGTAGTGCCAGGTATCTGCTAGGTATTTGGATGCGTATGCAGGATCTGTTTATCGCGCTTCGAAGGGCATTTGATCTACTCGACACGCCATTGGAAGTCGAGGAGACCTCAAATCCGGTGACGTATCCGGACCCTATCCAAACCGTCGCATGGAACCGAGTTTCGTTCTCGTACGCGTCAGAAGCCGGACCTGTTTTTACGAATCTATCGCTCACAGCCGAAGCTGGCACAGTGACCGCGATCGTCGGTGCAACTGGCTCTGGCAAATCCACCATGATGTCATTGCTCCTTCGCCTCTTCGACCCAAATGCAGGTAAAGTAACGCTCAACGGTATCGATTTGCGTGAACTGAGACTCGCAGACGTACGACAAAACTGCGCGATCGCGCTTCAGAAAAACGTTCTATTCAATGAAACAGTCGCCAACAACATCGCGTTCGGCGCCGATAACGTAAGTCGAACTGAAATCGAACGTGCGGCTGAAATCGCTAACGCGGATTCATTCGTCCGTGCATTGGAAAAGGGTTACGACACCGAACTCGGTGAACGGGGAGGCAAGTTATCGGCTGGTCAGCGCCAACGCATTTCTATCGCGCGCGCCGTTGTTCGCAATACACCGATCCTTATCCTCGATGAACCGACCGCATCTTTAGACGCCCGAAACGAACGACGTGTGTTGACGAATCTAGCCGAGTGGGGAACGGACAAGGTCATATTGCTGATCACGCACCGAATGTCAACCATTCAGAACGCGGACCAGATCGCGTTACTTGAACAGGGACAAATCGTCGAAACCGGCACGTATTCTGAACTCACGACTAAGCCTGAAGGTCGTTTCGCTGCATTTGCTCAGTCAGAGCTTCTTAGTGAATCAGGCGGAGCTGCGAGTTAGTCGCAAGAGCACACCTTGACAGACTCGACACTTTCAAATAGTTCGAACGAAAAAGTCCGTTCGAACATACTCCAAGAGGTCATCGGTAAGAACCAATTCGATGACCGTATCGATACCCAATCCGATCTGAACACTTGGGAAGCACTTCGGGTTATCGGTCGATCGCTCCACCAAATGTCCTCTGAACGAACTCTGTTCAGCGCTAAAGTAATCCTTGAGCTGGGACTCATAGTGCCGGGTCTGTACCTTCCTTGGTTGGGCAAGATCGTCATCGACAACGTCTTGCAGCAACGATCTTTCAACACGACCGAGGTCGAATTTCCTCCGTTCATGCAACCTGTTCTGAACTTAGTACAGGATCAGGATCCGTTACAGATCATGCTTTCCATTTCGATCATCTTCATCGTTGGCATGGTCTTCTTAGGTATGAGGACGTACGGCCTTGGAGCAGGACTTCACGAAGGTCAGGATGCTGCGACACAGGCCGAAAACCAGATAAGCGCGTCCTATTCCTCGGGAAGTGGACTTTGGGGGTTGGCGGCGTTCATGGTTGGAGTGCGTCTCACTCAACGATTAGCGAATCGATTGCGAACGCGACTTTTTGAGCGTTTGAGTCGCATGCCGATGGCTGTTTTGGACGATCAACGTATCGGGGACAGCATTTATCGGGTCATGTATGACGTCCCGATGGCACCTGATCTATTTCTTCAGCTAACCATCGTGCCATTCTTGATGATGCTGAATGCTGGAATCAATCTATACGTACTGCAATACTCATACGGCGACGTGTCACCCGAACTTATCTGGATCGCGTGGGCGACGGTTCCCGTCGCGTTTCTTATCACGTTTCCGTTCTCTGGCGCCATCCGCCGCACTAGCCAAAACAAACGAGCTGCTGGCTCCGCGACGACAAATGCGATGGAGGAATCCGTTTCGAACGTCGCCGCTGTCCAGAGTCTAGGAGCCACCGGGGAACAATCGAGTCGATTCGCCGCGCGCAGTGAGCAGTCGTTCCTACGCGAGCGGTATTTCATCGCAGTCGTGATCGTCTGTTCGTGTATCTTCGCCGCGGTCTCTGGCCTTGCCGGAATTTACGTAATGATTCTGGTGAGTGACCGCATCATCGACGGTGTCATGTCACCTGGAGATTACGCGGCCCTGATTGGTATTTTCTGGAGCATCGCAATGCCAGCATCGTATCTAGGGGCGTATTGGATCAAAATCCAGGACGTGATCGCAGCGGTTCGTCGCGTGTTTTTCTTCATGGACTTCGAGTCCGAAGAGGACTTCAATCAAGACGGTGACGAATGTACTGCAATCGAGCGGGAGATCACGTTTGAGGATGTCGGCTATTCGTATCCCAACGGTACACAAGCGATAGTCAACATCAATCTGTCGTTTAAGATCGGCGATCTTGTCGCGATCGTCGGACCGACCGGATCCGGTAAGACGACGCTTGCATACCTGATCCCGTCGGTTCTGCAACCGACAGACGGGCGCGTGTTAATCGACGGGCGCAACGCACGCGAGTTCAAGCTCGAGAGTATCCGTCGGCAGGTGTCCTACGTACTACAAGAACATACGTTTCTATCGGCAACGATACGACACAACTTGCTACTCGCGAACCCAAACGCTACCGAGAGGCAGATGTACGAAGCACTTGACACAGCGGGATGTATGGAATTCGTCGAAGACCTGCCAAATGGATTAGACACTCGTTTAGGTCGCGGCGGGGACACCTTGTCGGTGGGGCAACAACAACGTCTTTCGATCGCCCGAGGATTGATACGAGAATCTCAAGTCCTGATCCTAGATGAACCTACAGCAGCGCTGGATCCGCAAACCGAACAGACGCTTCTACGATCGCTCCAAGAAGCGGCTGGAAGCCGACTTGTTGTCGTTATCGCACATCGGCTGTCGACAATACGGCACGCGGATCAGATCGTGTTCATTGAGGACGGCGAAATCCAAGAGACGGGAACCCACGAGCAGCTAATCGCGCGACCGAACGGCTCATACAGAGAATACGTGGAACTGCAGAGCGCGACTGTTTGATTTCGACTGTCGCTCCGTTGGATTAGCGCTCCATACGATGCTACTGGGGGAGCTAGTCCTCGTGAATCTCTACTGTACCCTGATCGCCATCAATACTGATCATCTGTCCGTGTTTGATTCGCTTGGTCCCGTCGCCAACGCCTAACACAGCCGGAATTCCGTATTCCCGAGCGACAATCGAACCGTGTGCCAGAATGCTGCCAACATCAGTGACGAGTCCCACCGCATGAGCGAATAGTTGTGTCCACGCGGGCGTCGTCAATGGACTCACCAAAATCGATCCTGGTGCCATGTTTTCAAATTCAGACGCACCTGTAATAACTGAAGCGGGAGCTGTGACGCGTCCGGGACTTACTGGAAAACCACGCATCATGGAGGAGTCAGCTTCGTTCTTGATCTGCGTTTCCTTGAACGCAATCCCGTCAATCTGGCTCGCTTCAATTGGGAGCGTACCAGGTGGGTGATGCCGTTTCCGAGCTTCACGAAGTTCTCTGCGTTCAGCCGCAAGATCAGCAAGTTCCGGTACGGCGACACCGTTCGCTCGGTGTTCAATGGCTCGACTTAGTTCAGCTGATTCGAGGAAATAAACGTCAGTAGGTTCATAAAGCGTGCCAACCGAGGCAAGGCGAGTTCCTAACTCACGTGCCATCGGACGCAGTACACCCCATGTAAAACCGAACATAAATGCGACCTCTTCACGGATATAGTGGTACTTACGAGCCAACCACAAGCGGAACCTAAACTGCCAATATTCAAGACCGTCTAGGAGCTCGATGATCTCCTTGAACTTTTCTTCACGAATCGATTTTGTACGTAACTCTTGATTGCGTGGATGGTACTCTGCGTCCGCAACCATCGCCTTTAGTGTTGTCATCATGGCCGCAGGATCTTCCACCTGAGTTGGTTCGACGAAGTCCATGCTGTATCCCTGATGACCGTACGTCACGAGGTAATCTTCAATCAATCCATTTACATTAGTAGCGTCGCTACGCTCGAGTAGTCTGTCCCTTAAGAACCGGACCGGCGTGACCTGAACAAAGTACGCAAGGTCCTCGCTCTTGCGGATCTCTTCGGCGATTTCAAATAACGCCGCATTCGCTTGCATCGTTTTCGATTCAATTCCGGAGAGGAATTGACCGCTGATAAAGCTGTGATCCGGGAGCGTCTCACGCAGGAAACACTGTAGCTGATCATCGGTCGATTTTGCGACGCCGAACGTGTGACTTGAATTACTGGACCAGTAATAGCCCTCCTCGATACCCATCTCTTGGATACCTTCGAGCAGCTGCTCGTCACTCGCCTCTTTGGGATCGACCTTTGACCATTTCTCTCTAATGCCTTGTAGACGAGGGTGCGTCACCTTAAACCACTCGCCAAGTTGTCGGTCGTTCCATTCGCTGTTGTTGAAGGCAACATACGTTGGGTTCTTACTCTCCGGCATCGTAATGCGAATGGCTAGGTTTTCGGATGATTCGGCAGCTCGCCATAAATCGAACGACTCGCGGTCGGAGAGAGATAAGTCCTCTCTAAACATCTCGATATCGCGTTCACGAACTCGACGGTCTGTTTCTATCGCTTCTCTCCTCAAGCGCTCGATTTCAGACTCCTTCTTCGCGTCCGTCTTACCGGCGTTGGAATCGGCGGCATGTTGTTGTTCGGCCGCAATTTCTGCCGCATCAATTTCAGCATCGTCAACCGGTAGAAGTCCTTTTTCGCGAGCTTGATCATGGACGATTTGGAAGTCGAATCGCTGATACGCATACCCATTCACCGCGATGAACATCGGACCGCCGCCTACCATAAGACTCTTACCTTTTCTAGTCGATTCAAGTCCCTTGGTTAGATACAACTCCTCGAACAGCGGACTGATCGGATCAGGCATGTTTTCGACAATCTGTCGTCGAGACACATAAGTCGCGGGTTCGGGTACCTCCCACTCGATGTCAATCGGTTGTATAGGTAGATTCGTGATTGGGCGGGATTGCAACAGATGTATTTCTCCATTGGAGATTGCCCATTCAATATCCTGCGGAACGTCTTCATACAACTCAACGACCTTCTCTGCGACACGCCAAAGGTCACAAACTTGATCATCGGTCAGGACCGAAACCGATTGAAGTTCACTGGAAACTTCTCGATTTAAAGTACCCTGCTCGTCTGTTGCGTCAATTTGCATTTCCTTTGTACCGATCATCGACTCTTTGACTGATCCGTCTGATCGATTCACGATGAAGGTGTCAGGCGTGATCTGACCACTTACGACCGCTTCGCCTAAGCCGTAGCTTGCATTAATCACCATTTCTGACCGTTCGCCAGTCGCGGGATTTGCCGAGAAAAGGATGCCGGCAACGTCGGCGGGGACAAGGACCTGCACCACCACTGACATCGCTACGGATTCTTGTGCAATGCCGTTCTGATGGCGATAGTTCAATGCTTGAGGGGTCCAGAGTGACGCCCAACAACGCTTCACCGCTGCAACGACTTCATCTGCACCGTGGATGTTTAGGTAAGTCTCCTGTTGACCAGCAAATGAAAGATCTGGAAGATCTTCCGCGTTCGCTGAAGAGCGTACGGCAACTGCCGGATTTCCTTGCTCGAAATCACGATACGCCACGGTAATCTCATGCTCAAGTTCCATCGAAACCGGCGCAGTATCAAACAATGCCTGTATTTCATTCGATGCTTGCGCAAACGAAGCTTGGCCATTGACGAGCGCCGGTTTTGCACTTGCCAAAATCTGCGGTTGAAGATCGTTTTCCGACACGAAATCTCTGTATGCGCGAGTCGTGACGTGAAATCCTGTCGGCACTTGAAATCCATGGTTGACAAGGTTCGTAAGAGACCGTCCCTTCCCCCCAAGGAGTTCAAGATCGTGATTTTCGGTCAAAAAGGATTCAATGAAATTCGGCAATGGCGTATCTGGATTAAGAACGAGGTCCGACGAGGCGGAACGCGATTTTAGTTAGGAAGTCGTGTGACAATTGCACCTTAGAA
The DNA here is from genome assembly GCA_965220235.1 of Candidatus Azotimanducaceae bacterium. Lineage (GTDB taxonomy): Bacteria > Pseudomonadota > Gammaproteobacteria > Pseudomonadales > Azotimanducaceae > Bin55. The sequence continues at coordinate 3,262,523 of OZ244815.1, forward strand.
AGTACACGCTATTCTCGAAAGGAATTAGCAGTTTCTCTTTAATTCAACCAAGTTTTCAAGTGGCTATAGCAACATCCCAAGAATCAGTTTGTAGGTTGCCAGCGTGAAGTTCCTCGTGTTTGCGGACGTCCACGGCAATGCGACCGCACTTAACGCAGTGTTGCGGAAAGAACGAGATTTCGATTCAGTCGTTTTCTTAGGAGATGCGGTGTCCCCTGGACCCGAACCCAACGAAACCATTGAGTTGATTTCCGAGATGAACGGAGTGTTCATTCAAGGCAACCACGAACGCACAATGCTTGATCGTGGGTCTATAGCGAATTGGCCCGACGGCTACAAGGATCTAATGGAGTGGATTTACGACGGATTTCCCGATGCCGGATACAAACTCCTGAGATCATTTAGCTTATCTGGCGAATTTGTCCTAGACGGTCAGACCTACGTGTTGGCTCATGGTGATGAGAATGAAACTGTTCGCCATGTCTTTCCAGACAGCCCTGACCAACTATTCGAAGCGTTTAAATACGGAAATGACGTGTCCCACGTTCTCTTCGGGCACTCCCACGTCCAGTTTGAACGCAATCTAAACGGTCAACTGTTCACCAATCCGGGCAGCATCGGCCAAAATAGATGCGGACATGTGATTGCGTGCTACGGTCTGCTAGAGGACGGAAAGTTCACTCACCATCATGTGGCTTACGATCCAACGCCTTGGCTTGATGCTTGGGATCGGATACCTTCACTTCGTCCATTCCCCAATCTTCTCGAAAGCTTCAAGCAACAGACTCTGACCGGATATTCGCTAGGAGCAGTCGAGCCGTGGCTGGGCTATGCTCGCAGGGGATACCGCTGACTCGCAAGCAACCACCGCGACTAAGCGAGCCTGAGATGGTTCTACGTAGATTGCTGTCTGATTTCTAACTTGAGGCAGCCGCGGCCGCACCTGAACTAGCTGCGATAGCAGCGAGCATCGCCGCTTGTTGTTGGGCGATGACCTGTAATGCCGCGAGCGCACCTTGATTCGGCGTACCCATCGTGCACGCGCCGTAACCGAGTTTCGGTAGGTCGTTAACCCAACGCACCGCACCGTTATTTAGATTCAAGGCGTACACATGCCCCTTTGTCGCCGCGTACGCTGTATGTTCGTCGCGAACGACACTCGTGGTATCGGACCCGCGCAGATGCGTCCGCCATAGCTCCACCCCATCGGACTTGCGAACGCATACAACGTGACCCTTAATTCCAACAAGGAGCGAGGAATCAGAATTCATCAGGATTTTTCCAGATCCGGGGTGGCGGCGATCAGGACAGTACCGCGTCCAAGTTTGGGCAATTCGTTCGTCCAAAGAATTGAACCGGTGTCCGGATCGAGTCGATACAACTCGCCACCCGCGCTCGCATATATCGCGTCGGGTTCCACAGCAAGTGTGACTAACTGAGAAGCACGTCGCGGCAGGCTGGTTCGCCAAACTTCGGTGCCGTCCGTTTTCCGAATACGTACGACCGAGTTTTTGATCGCTACAAACAGATCATCTTTTGCCATGGTACGTTAGATCCTAAACCCTTTCCTATGACAGATGTCTTTACGAGACTTCACACGGTATGAACGACCGAGAGACAGATTGAAGTTCAATTGACTACTGGGTTGTTCGCAAAGTCACCTGCACGGAAGATAGCGATACTCTCAGGCACCAAGTGTCTTCGCAACGCATGCTGCACCATATCGGGAGTTAACTCCGCGATAGCTTTTTCGATCTTCTCTGTCGTCTCCATGGTCCTATCCCAGCGCATATTTGCCTGAAGTTGGTATGCCACGTTCGGGTCATTCGCGCGAAGGTTCTGCTGGTAATCCAAGTATCCATTAATCGCCCCGGCTAGTTCCTCTTCCGTGACACCTTCGTTTAGCAACAATCGGACTTCCTCACGAAACGCCTTCACCACGAGGTCTCTATTCTCAGGTGCAAAAATGGCATATGCCATAAATAACGACGTTGGATCCGGTTCTAACACTCGCAACTGTGCGCCTACGCCATAGGACAGACCGTCATTCTGCCGAATGCGCGTTGCCAGTCGTGAATTCAAGAATCCGCCACCAAGAATCTCCATTCCAATACGAAACGCTGGGTAGTCTTCATGTAACAGATGAACACCCATGTTTAAAACCGCGTACATTGTTGCGTTACTTTTGTCCGGAGTCTCGATGTTCACTTCCACCGCATCTTGAACGTAGTGTTCGTACGCAATGTGTTCGTACTCGGTTGTCGAATCCCAATCACCTAGCAATTCTTCAAGGAGAGCTAACATCTCCAAGGCGTCAAAATCACCTACGATCGAAATCGCACCGTTGACCGGACTATAGAACGTTTCCCAAAATGCTGAAACGTCTTGGATGGAGGCGTTGGAAAGATGCTTGATATCTTCTTCTGCACTATAAAAATAGAAAGGATGCCCCTTCGGAACTGAACTAACGAGATATCGTTGATACGCTTCGGTGGCTACGTAACCCGGCTCGCTCATGTTGGCTTCGATCGCTGCCAACATCTCTTCGATCAATAGATTGAATTCAGACTCGTCGAAGGCCGGTTCTCGTAGGATTTCGACGGCTAATTGCAATGCCTCAGGTAACTGCTCCCTCACCGTCGAAGCGGTCACGGCTACATTCCAGTTCAGACCACCGACGGTAAGACGCGTCTTTATTCGGTCAAGTTCGTCCTGGATTTCCTGACGCGATCGATGCTTCGTACCGCGCATCAGCATGGCATGCACTAACGTCGCGTTATGGTGTTGATCCATCAGCGAGTCAACGGTTCCAAACGGGAAGTTCATACTGACAGTCACCGTGTCGCCGCGTGTTTCCTTGGGAAGCAAAGCGACCTTTACGCCGTTGGAGAGAGTTGCCGTCGAGGTGCGCGCTTGAATGTTGGACGGCGAAGGATCGAAACTCTCGCCCATAGAAACCGCTTCCCGACCAACATAACCCTCAACAAGGTCAGCTACATTCGGCGGCGGTGCGATTTCAGCACGAGGAGGCGTCTCCTCCGTAGGGTAGAACCGACCGACGGTTCGATTGGATTCTAGAAAGAACGCGTTCGCCGCTGTCTGAACGTCCGCCGGGGTGACTTTCTCCAGGTTGTCTCGGTGCAGGAACACGAGCCGCCAATCACCCATCGCAGCCCACTCGCTTAACTGCAGAGCTAGGCTGCTTGTGTTGTTGAACGCTAGCTCTATACTCGTTAGGTACTCATTCTTTGCCCGATTAACTTCCTCTTCGGTCGGCGGTTTTTCGTGTTTCAACTCCTCAAACGTCGAAAACATCGCGTCTGCCGTCTGATCTAGGTCGCCTTCTTTTCTTACTTCTGCAAACGACAGTAGTACACCCGGCTCTTTAAATTGGAATGCAAACGCGGCAGCACTAGCTGCGAGTTTCGTCTCGACTAGATTCTTGTATAGACGACCTGACGGTTGATTGCTAAGCACATGAGAAAGCACGTCAACGGCAGCAAACTGAGGATCGGACCCTGCAGGAATGTGATATGCAGCAGCGATGTATTGCGTATCACCGACTCGTCGCAATGTGACCGTTCGTTCGCCGTCTTGCGCTGGTTCTGCCGTGTAAGTTGGATAGAGTTGATTTGCGCCGCTACGGTCGGGTGTTGGTATACGACCAAACAACTCCGCAACTAGATTTAATGCGACATCCTCATCAAAGTTCCCTGCGACGACCAAAACCGCATTGTCAGGTTGGTAGTGTTTTTTATAAAACGCTTTAAGACGTTCGATCGGAACGTTTTCGATATCCGCCCGAGCGCCGATGGTCGTCTTGCCATAGTTGTGCCACATGAAAGCAGAGGCAAGGATGCGATCCATGAGCACACCGAACGGGCTGTTTTCGCCTCGCTCCCATTCGTTGCGAACGACCGTCATTTCGGAATCGAGATCCTCCTTGGCGATGAACGAATTGACCATACGGTCAGACTCTAAATCTAACGCCCACCGCAGGTTGTCTTCTGTCGCGGGAAAGGTCTCAAAATAGTTAGTTCGGTCGTACCAAGTCGTTCCATTTGGCGAAGCGCCACGCTCTGTAAGTTCTGCCGGAATATCGGGATGATTGGGGGTACCTTTGAACACGAGGTGTTCGAGTAGGTGAGCCATCCCGGTTTCGCCATACCCTTCGTGCAGCGAACCAACTAAATAAGTGATATTCACCGTGATCTGTTCTTTGCTCGGATCCGGAAACAGCAACACACGCAAACCATTGTTCAGGCGATACTCCGTAATACCCTCTACCGCCGTAACGCGTTCGAGTGCGACCGTCGATTCCTGCGAACTCGCAAGTTCATCAGTCGTCTGCTGGGCACTGACTGAGTGCTGAATGACAAGAAGGCTCAGAGTCGCATATGTCAAGAAAGCACCAACTCGACTTAACAACCGATGCATCGTCATGGTTCACCTTTAACGGTATGGAGTACGGCGCGAATTATGGGTTGCGGTCAGTTTCAGCGCAGCGTTTTTATTGTTGACTTGGACGCTAACGAAATGAAACGAAGGGATTTGGGGCTACCGCCACACACATGCGATCCAGTCTACTGAATATCATTCATCGTTTCATGAATTAGAGTGAGAGATATTCAATTTGTTCAAATTTGATATCAAACACTTGTTGACGTTGCAGGCACTGCGAGATACCAATCGCCTTACTGATGCGGCCGAGAAGATATTTGTGACCCCCTCGGCAATTTCTCATCAGCTTCGCGAGCTGGAGACCCGTTTTGGCTGCGTGCTCGTGCATCGGAGACAACAACCGTACTCATTCACTTCTGCTGGCTATCGACTACTGGAACTAGCAGACGAAATCCTGCCAAAAATACAGGACGCGAATGCAGAAGTCCTTCGATTGGCGAAGGGAAACAGTGGTCGGCTTCACATAGCCATTGAGTGTCACAGTTGTTACGACTGGCTTTTGCCCACACTTGATCAATATCAGCGATCCTGGCCCGACGTGGATGTCGACATCGCGGGTGGATTCGGTTTTCAGCCTCAGGCGGCGCTTGCTAGAGGCGAGCTAGACCTCGTAATTACCGCCGATCCCATTGAAGACCAACGTTTGGCCTACGTCCCGTTGTTTAAATACGAATCTCGCTTGGCGGTTTCTACTCAACACGTACTCGCCAAACAGAAGTATGTCCAACCAGAAGATTTACTGAAAGAAATGCTCATTACCTATCCTGTGGAGCGCTCTCGATTAGATGTATTTAAGTGGTTTCTCGATGATGCAAATGTCGAACCTGAGAAGGTTCGAACCGCCGAAATTACTTCATTGATGATTCAACGTGTGGCAAGTGGACGGGGTGTCACATGTTTACCAGATTGGGTCTTGCGAACTTATGAAGAGGATGGCTACATCGTCACCAAGCGTCTCGGCAAAAAGGGCGTCTTTCCGAGGATGCTTGCCGCCATTCGTCGGGACTACAAAGAACTTCCATTCGTCCAAGAGTTTTGCGAGACGGCGAAAAGATCATTTCAACGCGACTTCACGACGACACGTCAAACGTAACAACTCGCCAAGAAGCAGCTAAGCGCAATCTCCGGTCGTGACGAATACACTAGCGCCCAGTCCAGTCCACTCGACTGATCAGCCCGAAGAGACGCAACAGCCGACGATTCTTGCTGCTTTCTGGAGTTGCCGATATTACTTGATTCCACAGTGGCGTCATTTCGCAGCATTCCTCGTGATGACCGTTGTGACATTGGTGATGAGTACCGGCATCGCCATGTTTAGCGCAGACTTGCTTACAAACAAGGTTTTTCTAGGCGACCCCCTTAACACGTTCCAAGCAAATCTACTTGGCCTTGATCACCTTGAATATGTGAATGTTGAGGCGCTGAGCGAAGCGGCCCGATTCCACCTTCGGACAATGTTCCTTGTATTGCTAGGAACATTGGTCGTATCCCACTTTCTGCTAAGTCAAGGCATACGCTACTACCAGACCTGGATTCTGCAGCGTGTCAACCAGCACTTGCGTGAAGCAATGATGGATAACGCTATCCGGCTATCGCTTCGATATCACCACAAGCACCAGGTGGGCGATGCGATCTATCGAGTGTATCAAGACAGCGCGATGGTCGTATCGGTCTTGCAGACCGGATTGATCCAACCGCTCATCCTCATCGGTTCGTTCTGTTTTGTGCTAGGTGTCATCGCAGCGTTTAGCTTGTATCTAGCAGGATTGTTTGCGCTGGCTATCTTGCCTTCGCTCGCCCTCGCCAAGCTAATGACTCAATCGATACGTCAGCGCAGTCGTGTGTCTCGTTTCGCAAACAGCGCGCTCACTTCGCACATACAGGAGAGCATTCAAGGGAGCAGATTGCTTAAATCGCTCAATGCAGAACATGGTGCTTTTGACGCATTTGTAAGTAGCTCGCGACACGCGCTAGACCGCGCGTACGAGTTACGTAAAACCGTAGTGTTGCTCAATCTCGGCGTTTTCTTCTGCGGCGCAGTCGTTACGCTCCTCGCCGACTATCTCATGGTGCAGCTGGTGTGGAACGAGGTCGCCACGGCAGGATATGGCGTGATCGCCGTTGTAAGTTTCGCCGTTTGGAATCTTGGTGCTTATCAAGCTGCACGTGAACATATTGGCGGCGCAAGCGGTTCGTTAGTCGGGATGGCTTTCACATGGAGTTTGTTGCAAGACATGGGGGTTGGACTTCAACGCGCCATGTTTCTTCTAAATTTAAAACCCGAGGTTGTTGACGCTAGTAACGCGCAAGAAGTTCCTGTTGGTCCGCTTGCAGTGAACTTCGACCAAGTCTCATTCCAGTACATTCCTGGAAAATCGGTGCTCAACAACGTGAGTTTTACTGCGAACCCCGGCACGCTCACAGCGGTCGTCGGCGCATCGGGTGCCGGAAAAACAACTTTGATGAATCTACTTCTAAGGTTGTACGATGTAAGTAACGGGTCAATTTATGTTGGAAATGTAGACGTTCGAGAATTACAGCAAGATTCCCTGCGCCACACGATCTCTATCGTTCTACAGGAAAACGCGCTCTTCCCGACTTCGATTGAAGACAACATACGTTTCGCAGCGCCGGACGCACCCGACGATGTCTTGCACGAAGCCTTGAGCATCAGCTGCGTCGACGAATTTCTCGGTCAGCTTCCTAACGGTCTGAAGACGGAATTAGGAGAGCGAGGCGCTAAGCTCTCGACAGGACAAAGGCAGCGAATCTCAATCGCACGCGCGATTCTTAAAGCTTCCCCCATCCTTGTTCTCGACGAGCCGACCGCGTCTCTTGACGTTAAAACCGAAAATAAAGTGCTAGAGAACATCCGTTATTGGGCTCATGACAAGGTCGTTTTTCTAATCACTCATCGAGTTGCGACCACGCAGCAGGCCGATCAAGTGGTCTATCTGGAAAATGGAAGTGTCGGTGAATTTGGAACGCCTCGAGAACTTCTCAGTCGTCACGACGGTAGATATCGTGCGTTTGTCGACGCTGAAACTCAGGCTGCCTGATTAACCCGAAGGAGAATTTGGCGGCACGTAATTCTCGATAGGTCCTCGCCACCAGTCGCTTTTGGTGCCGTCTCGGTATACATCACTGATCTGCGCCTTGAATCGCTCAACCCGCGCCTGTTTGTCGTGTTCTTTTTCAAACACTGCCTGCATACGAACTTCGATGGTGTAACGCATCGGCGCTTCTTCAGGCGTATTAGGATCTACGACCGCACTGTGAAAAACGGTGCGTAGATTTAGAGCTTCCTCCCGCGTGTCGTACTGGCGGAAGATGAGTACTTCATCTGGAGTCATATTCGGAAAGTAGTACCAGCGTTGATTGGGGGAGTACACCACTCTTTGATCGACAACCTTGTAGTACTGCTTGATATTCCCGGTTGCAGTGCCATCGCCGAATACGATGTCGTCAGGATCAACTGATCTCATATCACAAACACCGAGCGGCGCTGTAAATACCAGTTCATCCTTCTTGACGCTACGCCAAATATTCAAACTCTCGAAATGACGACTGTCGGGTACGATCTTGGCAAATGCATCTTCCACGGCGGCACACATGTCCGAATGGATTCCCATGCCATAACCACCACCGCTCCCGTTTGGCGTAGGTTTCACGCCTCTATCACCAGATTGTCCACCGAAGCCATTCCGATACTCGTGACCGCCACCGCGCACCTCATAGCATCCGGTGGTGCGCTGTACAACCTCTCGGCAATGTTCGTAATACGCCGTCGTAACGACTTCGGTATCCATCAAATCTAAATCGCAAGGCGCGTGCACTAGTTGAAAACCATGAGAGTCGATCGTTGGCGCAGGATCGAGCAAGCGAGCGTTTCTAACCGTGACGAGGTGGGTTTTACCTGTCGTCTTTAAGACAGACGGATCTTTCGCAGAGTATTGATTGGGTACACGGAACCCGCGGTGTATCGCATTCGCAAAATGCATATTGCTCTCGAATGACTCGGGAGCCTTCCAGGGCTTTAGTGGATCGAAGTCAGTTTCGGACATTAGAACGACCGATCAAAGAAGCTGAGGCGAGTGGCGAGCGATGCATGTGGCAAGCGTCATTTACGAAATCTCATGCCTCGATATTAGCTAATTTGCGACGAATTCGCCATTGGTCATGTAGCCGCAATCTCGTGCCCACGAGGGCGAAACAATACCTCGTTCTGCGAACTCGCGCATCTCTTCACGAAGATGTACGGTTTCTTTGCGTTTCTCATCTTCATTGCGAAATGGAGATGGTTTGAAACCCTGCATCGGACGTTCTTGCTGGAAGTCGTAGCTCGGTTGTCCTAACGCATGCAACGTGCCTAACTCAACCAGAGAGTAAGGGTCATCCGGTTCACGTTTGAAAATCATTGGTTCCGTCAGAACCGGCGCCATGTTCGCGATGAAACGTGGGCGCGTCGACGGATTGATGCTGACACGGTGCAACATATACGGATGAAGTAGGACCATGTCACCCGCTTCACCCGTCAGTTCTGTAAATTGCCGACACTGATCGACCAGTCCAGGGATTAGATATCCCGCACCTTGAACGCTGTCGGGATGTAACCCAGCGGGTGAATCCGACAACAGCCTCGCAACTGGACCTATCGAATCTACCGCCAGATACGTGCCGCCGCTCATGGGTTGAATGTCAGAATATAGAGGCACCGTAACGGTCGCCTGTTCGGGCGAATTGAGGAAGTGCCTGAAATGCCATCCGTCTTTATGCCAGCCCGGTTGCTTGCTAGCAGGTGGTTGCCAGCGCGGATCGTCCACGATACCTAGATTACTTACGACCCCCTCACCCCACTTGAGATTCTCACCATTGGACGGAAAGCGATGAGCACCACCGACAAGGTCTGCCTGTGCCTGAAATGCCCTTGGCGCAAACGACTGAAGCCGATGGTGTCTATCCGAGCCTTTTAATCTCGCGTACCCTGATGGGCCTCGACCTGGGCGCGGGCGAGCCCATGTGTCAGGATCGTTTTGATCTACACCGTGAACCTCTGCAAGCTCACGCCACGCTTGGGCGGCAACATGGGATGCATAGTCTCTTGAGAACGCGTCCTTTATCAGTACGAATCCGTTAGCGACAAAGCGCTCAGCTTCTTCACGCGTGATGACCGAGCAATTAGTGACCGTCGCTTCGAATGCTTGTTCGAATTCGCTTGAATCAAAAGTTAGGGAATTACATACCTTGTTACACATATCTCAATAAAACACTTGCATTTTGACTTTGTTTGTGTAAAATACTTCCTGTAATAACGGAGATCAACATGGCACGAAAAGCACCTGGGAAGTACTACCGCAAGGGTATGACACTCATCGACATCATGAAGATGTTCCCTGACGACAGCACATCCGAGAAGTGGTTTGAATCACAGCGCTGGGATGGCATCGTAATTTGCCCTAAGTGTGGCTCTGACAACATCCATGAACGCAAGAACCGAAAGCCGACTCCGTATCAGTGCCGATCTTGCCGTAAGTCGTTCTCCGTTAAAACGGACACGCTAATGCACGGCTCGAACCTCGGTTATCAAGTATGGGCAATCGCGATCTATCTTCTCGTTACGAACCTTAAAGGCGTGTCCAGCATGAAGTTACATCGTGATTTAGGCATCACGCAGAAGTCCGCTTGGCACTTGGCACATCGTATTCGAGAAACATGGACGGATAACAAGGGTCTGTTCAACGGACCCGTCGAAGTCGATGAGACGTACATCGGTGGCAAGGAAGGCAACAAGCACGAATCCAAGAAACTCCGTGCGGGTCGTGGTGCCGTTGGTAAAGCTGCGGTTGTTGGCGTGAAGGATCGTGAATCTAATAAGGTCTCCGCGAAAGCCGTAGAACACACGGACGCTCGAACAATCCACCCGTTCATCGAGCAACTAACCGAGCAAGGTGCGACGGTCTACACGGACGAAGCAACCGTATATGACTCACTTCCAACTGTTAGCAATCAGTATCATCACGAAAGTGTCAAGCACAGTGTAGGTGAATATGTACGTGAACAAGCGCACACGAATGGCGTGGAATCGTTTTGGGCGTTGCTCAAGCGTGGCTATCAGGGAACGTACCATCAAATGAGTGTGAAGCATCTAAACCGCTACGTTCACGAGTTTTCAGGACGGCACAATGACCGACCTTCCGACACGATTGACCAAATGGGTTCAGTCGCATCGAACCTAGACGGTAAGCGGTTGCCCTATCAATCGCTCGTGAAGTGAGTCGCAAGCGACGTAACGGACAGTTCTTTACCCACCAAAACCCATTCGGACACAAGGCGTTTAAGTGGTGGGTAGAGCAATGCGAGTTACCCGATCAAGAGATACTAGAGCCGTTCGCTGGTGCTAATGGACTAATCACCCACCTAGAGAACATGGACTACTGCAATGCGTCCGTGTCCTACGACATCGAGCCACAGAACGATCGTGTAGCCGTTCGAGACACACTAGCGGATTTCCCTACTGGTTTCGATGTATGCGTTACCAATCCACCGTGGCTTGCTCGAAACAGTGCCACAGTGCGAGGCTACGACTTCCCTGTATGCGACCATGACAACCTCTACAAGTTTGCGTTGCAGAAGTGTTTGGAGAATTGCGGTTGGGTAGCTGCACTCATACCGGAGTCGTTTATCCGTGCTGGACTCTATCAAGATCGACTAGCGGAGTTCATATCCATACCGCACAAGTTGTTTAGCGACACGGGACACCCAGTAGGACTAGCGTTATTCACACCCGATCCAATCGAGGACGTGCAAGTTTGGCTCGGTGCTGATCGCATCGGTTGGCTATCTGATATGGAGTCGAATCGTCCTACTCCACTCGACAATGGACCAGACGTTGTGTTTAACGACGCTCACGGTAATGTAGGTCTTATCGCACTAGACAACACACGTGAAGCGTCTATACGCTTCTGCGACGTGAGGGAACTAGACGACTACGAGGTTAAGCAAACAGGTCGTCATATCACGAAGCTAGGCGTGTCTGGGTTCGTCAAAATCAGGACGTGGAACAAGTACCTATGTGACTTTCGAGAAGCAACTAAGGACATGCTTCTGACGTGCTACAAGGGCATCCGAAAGGACGGTATGTATCGCCGTCGCTTAGATTGGGAGATTGCACGGGGAATTATCCACCATGCATGAGCCACCCGACTACGACGCGATAGAACGTGAGATTGCCAAATCTGGTATGGAACAGGTCGTAGATCGACTTGACGCGAATGACGAGTATCTTCGTAAACGGATCGAGTGGTTTGTAGATCGGTTCGGATTTCAACCCGAAGCGGTCAAGGACAAAATCCGAGAGGATCGGATGTTCTCCGCTCACTTTGCTAAAGACCCAAGACGGACAGGTTTTCACGAGAAAGTCGCTGCGTGCTGGTTGAAGCAGTTCAGCAACATCATTGCCGAGTTTGAGACACTACCTAAAAGCGGTAAGAATGCTTGGTACGTTAATGGCGACGGATTGATGCAACAGAACGTCAAACCGAAGCCGTCGAAGTCGCTTGACTTCCGATGGATTAGTGGGCGATACACGATATTTGGTACACATAAATACACCCGCGAAGGCGGAGGCAATCAGGACAGTCAGTTTGACGAAGTTAAGCTGACGTTAAGACACTTCCAACAAGGTGCGGTTGATGACTGCACCATCTTGCTAGCCATCGTAGACGGACCGTACTACACACGAGAGAAGCTAGCTGAACTGAATCGGTTTGAGCGGACGAATCCACCATACTCTAAAGCCATGCATATTCAGTTCGTTCCCGAGTACTTGGAGCAACGGCTATGACACGCACGAAGGACGACATCCAACCGATTGACGACACACCCGAAAACGTCGCTAAGGCAATCATGCGAGGACGACCAAAGCCAAAGAAGGAATGGCGTTACCTCAAGCGTATCCGTCAGAGATACGGCAAGCGTAAGACCACCTAGAACCTAAAACCAGCAAGCAACCTAGAAGGGAGATGAAATCGCGATGTGTAACAAGGTATGTAATTCCCAAAAGTTAGCCGATCGTGAAGTTCCGCGAATGGCAAGAAGTAACCCTGAACCGTAGTCTGGCTTGTGGAATGTTAATTCGCACGTATATGGTCTGCTCGTATCCTTCGCATGCATCCGTCGGTCGCAATTAACGTCGGTCGCCGTCTGTACGAATCCCGAAGACCGAATGTCTGAACTTAATAACCTGAATCAAAGCGAACGTTTCGACGATCGGATCGATACACGGACCGAGATTCGGACGAGCGACGTCTTCGTAATTCTGAAGCGCGCGCTCTCATACATCTGGCCGGCACGTGGGTTATTCCTGCTCAAATTCGTCCTGATGGTAGGCAGTTTTGTTCCTGCATTCGTCGCGATCTGGCCTCTCAAGATTCTGACCGACCACGTCATCCTAGGGAAAGCGTTTGACGAGTCCGCCGTTCGGTTTCCGCCATATATACAGCCTTTTGTAGATGCTGTCGCGGTGCTCGACCCCTTTGGGTTACTACTAGCTACACTGGCGTTGTTGACTGTACTTGTGGTTCTATTCGGCGCGGGAGCAGGAGGCGGCGAAGGTCAGCTCGCATTTCTCGCTCAAGGTGAAGATACCGCCTCGCAATCCGAAAACATGATCAGCGCAGGTTGGTCCATGACGGGCGGCATCTGGGGTTTGGGTGACCTACTATGCAATATTCGACTGGTTCAACGCGTCACGAACTACCATCGCACCGATCTGTTCTCGCGACTGATTCGTTTACCGATGACGACGTTGGACGATCAACGTATCGGTGACAGCATCTATCGAACGATGTATGACGCACCAGCAATCCAGGGCGTATGTTTCGACATCACATTGATGCCGGTGATCGCCTTACTTGGTGCCTTTACTTCCCTTGCACTGATGGAATACAGCTACGGCGATTCAATTCCTGAGCTGGTTTGGCTGGGACTTGCCACCATGCCTCTTTCATTACTGCTGACGATCCCGCTCGCACGATATGCAAGACGCGCCAGTCAAGAAAGTCGGGGAGCTGGAACTGCTACCACAAATCGAATCGAAGAAAACATGAGCAACATCTCAGCAGTGCAAAGTCACGGCGCACAAAGTCGTGAACAAGCGAACTTCGCTCGTGCGAGCATTGAATCCTTTAGGCGGTTTCGCCGTGTGGTTTTGGTCAATATCGGGATAGAAGTCGTTACAGCGGGCGGCGCGTTAGCGTTCATGTGGCTATGGATGTTCCTGAAGGTATCTCAGCAGATCATCCAAGGCGATCTGCTACCGGGCGACATGCTTGTCATGACCACTCTATTTGGCACGATCGCGGGTACTTCAATCACGTTTGGGAGACTCTGGATCGATCTCCAGCACAACGTCGCTGGTGTGCGACGTGTGTTCTTTTATCTCGATCTTCCAACCGACGACGCGTTAACCGGAGCAGAGCCTTTTCCTAAACAAATTCAGACGATCAGTTTTTCGAATGTTGGATTCTCGCATAGTGGAGACCAACCGACATTACGCAACGTAAGTTTGAACGTCCAAGCTGGTCAAACTGTCGCGCTCGTAGGTCCTACAGGTTCGGGTAAGACGACACTGGTTTACATGCTCCCGCGGTTTCTGCAGCCTAACCAAGGCTCAATTCGGATCAATGGCCGCTCAATCGATGAATATGACGTTGACGAGTTACGTCAGAACATCGTGCACGTCTTTCAAGAACATACGTTGTTTTCACGGTCGCTTATAGAAAACGTCAGGTTGGGAAATCCCAACGCCAGCCAGGATCTTGTTGAGAGTGCCCTCCAGTCGAGTGGTGTTTCAGACTTCCTGCACAGTCTTCCTGATGGTCTTGAAACCATGCTCGGTCCAAATGGCGCGAATCTTTCAGTTGGTCAGAAACAACGAGTCAGTATCGCTCGCGCACTGGTATGCGAAGCACCCGTTCTATTGCTCGATGAACCGACCGCTGCACTAGATCCCGCAACCGAGCACGCGTTAATTCGGTCGCTAGATGTTGCAAAACAAGGTCGTATTGTTTTCATTGTTGCTCATCGTCTATCCACGATCCAAACAGCAGATCTCATTCTGTTTCTTGAAGAAGGAAGGGTCATCGAACAGGGAAGTCACTCGGAGCTCTTGTCATTAGATGGCCAATACAAGGAATACGTCGATACACAGAATCTCGAAAGCCTTCGCACCTAGATTCCTCTGTTTCATCGTCGCTCCGCGAGCAGGAGGGATTTTTAGGCTAATCTAGGTACATTCGGCATCTGTTTCTATCGCCTAATAAGCACTGAAATGAGTTCATCTCCATAGAATTTTCAAATGCCGCTAAGGTCTTAATTCAACGGCTTGGCTTTAGAAGTTGTGAGCAGCCGTTGCACCGTACGAGAACCTGTGGTTTGAGGAGTATCGAATTGAAATCTAGTAACGCAACCCGACTGAGTTTGAGCGCCTCCGTCGCCATTTTGGTGACATGCATTAGTTCACCTGTTTTTCCAGACGAGCACGAAACAAGTGAAGACTTTGTTTTGGAGGAAGTAACCGTGACAGCCGAACGGCGGGAGCAGTCGATCTTCGAGGTTCCAATTTCGGTAACTACCTTCGATTCGGAGACTCTAGAAAAGTATCAGATCACGAATCTGAAGGACTTAGAGGTTCGCATACCCGGATTGCAATTTGGTCTTGATAGCCCGGCGACGATTCGTGGGATCGGTTCTCTCTATCGCGGCGTTGGCGGCGATGTTGCTGTAGCCCAATACTCGAATGATCTTTACTTCGACGAGCCGTACGGTGTTGTCAGTTCACTCTACGACATGGAACGCGTAGAGGTATTACGAGGTCCTCAAGGAACTCTTTACGGTCGAAACGCGATCGCTGGCGCTATCAACTACATCAACAAGAGACCGTCGACAGAAGCCTTTGACGTTGGTGCACTCGCAGAAGTTGCTTCATTTAACGGTTACCGTCTCAACGGTTTCGTGAACCAACCCCTGTCTGATACGCTGGCGCTAAGGATAACGGGAGAGTGGCAATCGTCCGACGGGAACCAAGAGAACATTAGTGGACCGGATCAAGGAGGTCGCGGCGATTACAACATCGCGCCTCAACTCCGCTATTCGAATGACTCGTTCGACGTTAATCTTCGATACGCGCGATTCGAACAGGATTCAGCGAGTGAACTTCGAGTTCCTTATCGCTACCCCAGGACGGGGTTTGAATTCCACCCGAATCCGCAGGATGGTAGTCCGAGCGAAGAACGGAATCAGTTTTATCTATATCCGCGACACCAACCGCCGGCCAATGACGGAGGCGGGTTGGAAAACATCATCGACATGAACAACGGTGGCACGACTGACGTGTTACGCGACGCCGTGACTTTGCATGCCGCGTACGACTTCAATGAAAACGTCAGTGGTAAGTACATATTCGGTTACTCGGACCTTAATTTCGGATTGCTCGATCAAGACTGTGATGGATCAAGCGTGACTGGAAGTGACGCGGACCGGTACCTTTCATCAACCGGCATGGTCCCATTCAACGACTGCACGATTCGTGCCAAGTTCGACGTGGGAGTAACGACGCACGAGTTTCAGATCCACTTCGATAGCGGCATGTTCTCGACGTTACTCGGCGCGTATCTCTTCGATCAAGATATTTACAACGAGTACAAGCTATTCAATATCGCGAATCGAGCGGCGAACGTTAGTAGCAGTGACGCAGTACCGCTTGAGTTCATCTTTGGATCCGATCCGTTCTATCCAGAAGGTCCTGGTTCGACAACATTTCTCTCAAGCCACGTTGCCGATGGGTCGCATCAGTTCCTGGACGTCGTCAACGAACGAACGGTCTCCGCCCATGCGTTCTATGGTCAGTCTACCATTCAACTAAATGACCAATGGAAGTTCACAGGAGGGATTCGTTTCACCGAGGATGAGAAAGAGGTCCTCGTCGACCGGCTGTGGGCAGCGATTGACTTAGACGACGAAAACCCAACGGACGAATTTGTGATTCCTGCCCGATTCAACGAAGTGAACCCAGGTCAGGTCGAGACATTCGACAAAATCACATGGAACGTCTCTCTCGATTACACACCCGACGAAAATCGTCTTCTTTACGGTCGGGTTGCGACTGGATACCGCTCAGGCGGAATCTCACCCGGCGCGCCTGAGGGTTACCAAACCTACGACGACGAGGAACTTACGTCGTTTGAATTAGGTTACAAATCGGATGTATTCGATGATCGACTACGTGTGTTGGTTTCAGGTTTCATCTATCAGTTCTCGAACTACCAACAGCCCATTACTGTGCGGTTGTTTAGTCCTTTCGTGTATGACCTATTCGTTATTGAAAATCTACCGGATACAGATCTAAATGGCGTGGAAATCGAAAGCACTTGGATCGTGACGCCAAACTTCTCAGTTAGAGGTTACTACGCACGCCAAAGCTCAAGTCTAGGCCAACTTTTCGCTGCCGATCCCGTAAACCCACGACAGCAGTTTGAAGAAGTGACATATACGGACCCCATAACAGGTTTCGATCGCTCGGGGTTTCTCGGACAGCAGTACGCATTAGAAGGTAACGAACTGCCTAACATGCCAAAGAATAAGTGGTCTCTGAGCGGTGACTGGCGGCGTAGTCTGGACGCGCGCGGCATGCTCACTTGGGGTGTGACTTACTCGTACACCGGCGAGAGATTCAACCGCATATTCAACATTCCAAACGATCGTCTCGACTCGTACGGGCGCCTTGACATCATGTTGGGTTGGACCAGTGCTGACGGCAACACATCACTCACGGCATTCGTTGAAAACGTGCTGAACGACATTGGGATCATGGAGCTTGAATCGAACGGATGGGACGCAGGTTACTATCAGGACGCAACGTTGACTGATCCGCGCTTTATGGGTCTTGTGTGGAGCTGGGACTACTAGTCAATCGCCCCACGGTAAGTGACGCGTGACAATGACCGCAATGGACGAATCTCCCAAACTCCTTACAGATGATCAGGTACGTCGATTCGTGGCGGATGGTTTCATCGTTCTCGATAGTGGTATCCCCGGTCAGCTCCACGCGGAGATTACTCGAGAGCTCCACTTCAGCCTAAAAAACGAGTCGAAGTGGCTAGGCGATAACCTTCTACCTCGCGTACCGACCATAGATCGAGTGCTTCAAAGTAACGTGGTCCAAGGGGCGATGCAGAGTCTTCTGGGACCAGACTTCGCCTGGGCGCCTCATCGATTTCCGCATAACAGCGAACCGTTAGAACCCGAAGCTCGACCGAGTGATTTCGATCCGTTTGAGAACCAACCTGCCATGGGGAAAGGGTCTATTTCTGGTTCAGGGTGGCACCAAGACGGACATTCCAAAGCGGGTCGCAGTCGATGGCACACGTTCAAAGCCATCAACTTGTTCTACTTTCCTCACGACGTACCGTTAGAGATGGGACCAACGCGCTTGCTGGCGGGTTCTCACCTGTACGCGACATTACGTGATGCGGTACCGTCACAGGTGTTTCTCGAACCCTTAAAGGCGGGAACGTTGATCGTAGCGGATTTCGACTTGGGTCATGCAGGGACGCCAAACCGCTCGTTGACCTCACGTTACATGTTGAAGTTTGTCGCACTTCGGACGTCGAACCCGTCAAGACCTACTTGGGACCATCGAGACGAGAGTTGGCAGACGCCGGACAAATTGCTCAGTGCAACGCACATTCCTCGTGTATGGGAGACCTTGTGGCACTGGTTGCGCGGAGACGAACAGACGGTACACCGTGACCCACTACCCACTTCTGAAATACCGAAATTAATCACCGAAATGGCGCCCGCCGACAATTCAGTTCGCCTAACAGCTATGTACGAACTCGTACGAATTGGGGAACCGTCAGTCGGTCCATTGATTGAACGATTGTTAACGACGAAGGGGGAGGACCGCCACGAAAGTCCGGCGCACGAGGATCCGGGGTTTTACGCGATGTCGCCAGATCCCAATCAACGACGATTCTCGAGGCGTCAGTTCGTACCAGAAGATGCGGCTATTGCACTCGGTTTGATTGGAGCCGCCAGTATCGAACAGTTAGTTCCTCTTCTAGCCCATGAAGATCCGTGGATACGAATTAATGGAGCCTACGCCCTTGGAGAAATCGGGAACGCGGTACCAGAGGAAGTTGCTGACAAAGTCGGAGTGCTGTTGGACGATGAACTTCACCAGGTCGTTCGCGCAACAGCAGATGCGTTGTGTTGGTTACCTTACGGCAACAAAACAATCGTTCGGATTTCGAGACGCTTGATAGAAACTCGAAGTGACTGGCAAGAGAGTGCGATGGGGGAACCAAAACTAGGTGGAAATTGGAGCATTGAAAACCAGGCTCGTTATTCACTCTCCTGGGCACTCCTTTCGCGCGTAAATCACGCTACGGGACACAACGTGTCGGATCAACTTGAGGAAGCTATGCACAGTGCGTTACCGCTCGAGTCAGGATATACCCCTGCTGTGCTATGCCAAGGTCTAGAGGCTATTGGCACCCCACGAGCACTGACGGCAGCGATTCGGTATCTTCAACCTCGTCGTTGGGATGCCTTTTCATTCGCACCATCGGACCAACGAGAAGCCGCTTAACCGTATAGCGAAACCACTATTAGAAAACGCTATTTTTCGATCTTAAGATAGCCGAAGACTCTTTTCTAGCACAAGCGATATTCGCTACATTCGATCCCAAATTGGAGAGAGCGATTGCGTTCATAAATCCATACTGTTCATCTGGAGTAGCCTCAGTCATTAGGACTTACACCTACGTACCGTACTTTACAGACATATTCAAGCATGACAAAATTGAGCTAATGATGATGTCGGTCTGAGCTTGATGAATAACGTTTAATTCCGGTCAAATACGAATTTGTTCTTAACTAAAGAAGATCCTAGAGCGTTCGTCAAAGGATCTCGCGATCCTCTTGGTCTACAACCTATCTGGTACAGATTAGGACGACACATCATTGCTAACCTCACGACTCAATCGAATTCGGTTCGTGGGTTCACTATCTTGTTGCTGGGTAGATATTTAGCTGAGCGATTACTTGAGGACAACGAGATCGAGGAAGACGCAGTCGTTGACGTATTTCTTAATACTGAGCAAATTGGCGCGTACGTTCGGTACTTAGGACATAAGGTCGAGGGTGATATTCGCGGGATTGACCGAGTAAAAGCCAAGAGTCAGCGCTCTAGCAGAGCAATCCCGATTAGCAGCGGACCCGAAGGCATGATCCTCAGCAACCAGAAAATCTACGGATTGTGGGGATTGTTTTCGTCCCCAGCCCGCGTCTCAGGGTTGGTTGAGGAAGGACCCATTGGCACCACACCTGATGCACGTCTCTTCGTCGAAGAAAACTACTGGCCTCGCCTACAGGCGGTATTTCCGTCATTGCGCGAGCTGATATGCCGCGGGGGACCGCTAAATGCTGTTCGACCAGATGCTGTGTTTAGAGCATTTAGCGGAATTCTCACAGAACACTTTTCAGACGAAGAACGGGTTTTCTACGAGAAGTATTTACGCGATGGCATTTACGTTACGCCGTTTCCACTGAAACACCAGCAGTTGCTGGTTCGACTGATGAGCGAACACATCCCCCTCAATGGTTCTCTAGGTCGTCACGAATTTGTCCAGTTGCGCGAGCTAGCTCGAAACAAGGATGAGCAATTGCACTTGAGACTTGATCAAATCGTTCGAGCCGAAGCTGTCTTCGCGATTGCCATGGTCGTCTTTGAACATATGCTAAGCCGAGACGGACACTCAGCAGCAGATGTTGCAAGATCGTTGAGCGATCGCTGGGGAAACGAGATACCGAACATCAATACCAGAACCAATGAAGATTTACTGGGCGAGATCGAAACCGCTTACCCGGACTCTGAAGTCTCTGGACACTTTGATCGATGTCAAAGAGCCTTCCACGACGGTAGGTTTGATGACATCTTAGAGATCCTAACCACTTGGAATGCACTGATTCAAGCCAGGCGAGGAAGTGCTCCATGGATACGGATCGGACCAGGAAAACGACTCGACGTTCGATATCGCAGCCCCGAGCAAGCTCTACCGACTGCTGACGAATTACCTAACTTATGGCGGTACAGCTACTTTCTGTCAGCGTTGCAAAACGTCACCCACCAACTAACCCATAAGGCAGCGTAAGTTTGTCAGCACCTCAGAACATTCTGTCGGATCAACTGAGCGAGGTTCTAGGCAATCGAAAGGTCAATACGGCCGTATTCACGACCTTCAACTATGACCCAGGATTTTTCGAGTTACACATTCTCCCGCTGATCTTCCCAAGTCAGAAGTTCAGCGAAGTTGAAAAAGTAAGACTCATACAACTTGAGGACTGTCTTCGTTCCATCCGGAATCTTGCAGTCTACTTCGACACTAATGCGCTAGCGCATGACGGCCAAAGTCCGAAACTCGGCTACAACCGAGTCGCCGTGAAGTGGAAACGCGGCGTATTTCATCCAAAGACTGTGTTTCTACTCGCCGAAGATGCTGAGAACACCCAGCGAGAAACGCTGATCGTTTGCTGCCAATCAGCAAATATCACACGTGCCGGTTGGTGGGAGAACATAGAGTGCGCACACATCGAAGTCGTCGAAGACAGACGGATTGCCGAGCATCCTTGTTCGTTCAGGAGCGACTTGATGGCGTTGTTGAGTCGCATTCAACGCCAGATTCCAAAAGAGGATCACACGGCGTTAGATGCGGTCTATCAGTTTGTCAAAAACCGAACAGAATCCAGAGGAGATATCGAGAGGGATCGTGACTTCGAGAAGCCAGTGAGATTGTTCGGCGGTAAACAACGCCTAGGTTTCTCTGCATGGCTCGAGGAAGAGGCGCGCATCCCTCAAGACTGGAATCTTGAGGTAATTTCACCCTACTTTGATAAAGCAAATGCCAATACTCTAGTTCATCTGCTTGACGCAACCAAACCTAGGCAAACACGTGTTTTTCTCCCTCAACACGAAGACGGTACGGCACTCGTCTCGGAAGCGGTATACAACGAAGTAGAGTCACTTCCTCGAGTCGAATGGGCGAAATTTTCCGATGGAATCACACAACGAAAAGGTGCAACCACGGTTGAAAAGTTAGCGCCTAGATTCGTCCACGCCAAGGTCTATCGATATTGGAAAAAACGACAACATGACCTGATCGTCGTAGGGTCGATCAACTGCACGCAACCCGCCCACAGTACGGCGGATCAAGGAAATTTGGAAGCTGGGTTATTCATACAAGCCTCTGACCAAAAATCGAGCAGGGATTGGTGGCTTGAACAGCTCGAAGACGAGTCCATGCGATTTGTATCAGAAACGCTGGATGAGTCAGACGGCAATGACCAAGCATTATTCGACGTATCCGTGAAATACGACTGGGCACGCCACGAAGTCGCCGTACGCTTAGAAGGCGACCTGGTTTTCCCAATCAAGTTCTCGGACATGACGGAAAGCTTGCTGTTTTCCATAGAGGAGTTCGACGCCCTGGAATGGCAGATCTGTGATCGGAGCGCGGCAGACCGTATGCGCGAAGCGATTCGAGTCAGCAGCTTTCTGAATGTTCAGTGCGAGGATGTTTCATGGCGGACGCTAGTTCGAGAAGAGAGCTTCTCCCACCGTCCTTCCCTGCTAACGGAACTCACGCCAGACGAGATTCTGAAGTACTGGTCACTCCTCTCAACCGAGCAACGAACCGCGTTCCTGGAACGTCATGTTGTCGAAAGTGTAGAAGGTTTAGCAACGAGGAACAGCCCATTAATCGATACAGAGGAATCGGTATTCCATCAGTTCTCAAGCATTTTTCACGCGTTTGGACACCTACGTCGGCATCTGATTGAGAGCCTTGACGATGAGCGGTTCTTAGAAGCTGAATATCGCTTGTTCGGGGCTAAGTACGACTCATTACCGGAACTGTTGCGTAAATTGATTGAGCATGAAGATAAAGACCCACTATACGTGTACATCACGTGTCTTAGCGCTAAGCAATTGAGAAACGAACTAGAGAAGAAATACAGATCTTTCCTGGCTGACCGTAACGAGATGCTCAGCCGCTTGGATCACCTGATCGACGATGGTTTAAAGTGTCGCGAAGAGATTTATTTAGGGGGAGAGATCGAAGCAGAGGATTTTCTTGAGTGGTATGAGTCGATGTTCTTGAAGAAATTCAATCCGTAGACCATGCAAACGATCTCACCAGAATTTCTCGACGAGTTGATTGACGTCAGCCCAGAAGGTAGTGGCACCAGCCAGTCGATTGGGAAGCTCCAACGTGAAGGTACGGTTACCGCCTTCAACATGCTTGCGCACAACAGATGTGCGTATCTGGCGGACGAAGTCGGCATGGGAAAGACCTATGTGGCACTAGGCGTCATGAGTCTATTGCGGTATTTCGACCCACAAGCCCGAGTCATCGTCATCGCACCTCGTCAGAACATTCAGGAGAAATGGAAAAAGGAACTGACCAACTTCGTTCGCAACAACTGGAAGATTACCGGCAATCGCGTGAAGTCACTCGAGGGAACACCTGTTTGGGAACCCGTCGTGTGTGGGAATTTACCCATCCTCGCTCATGAAGCTTTACTTAATCAAGATCGCGACTTCTTCCTCCGCATGACGAGTTTCAGTCTGTCGGCGAAAAACCTCGAAGATCGTGAGCGGTCACGGGATTGGCTCGTCAATTCGGTCCCTTGGCTTAAGAAACGGGATGTCGACGTCAAGACGCCAGGGTCCTTTCTTGACACCTACTCGATCGCATTGAACGGCGCGATTCCAGAAGCAGATCTGGTGATCGTGGACGAGGCTCACAATCTCAAGCAGGGTTTCGGCGACAACGTCAGCAATCGCAATCGTGTTATGGGGTTGGCGTTCGGCCATCAAAGCGGAAGTCGTTACGAGCGACTTCATTACAAACCAAAAGCCAAGCGACTTTTGTTGCTCTCCGCGACGCCGTTTGAAGATGACTACTCGGCCATTCAAAGGCAGCTGGAGGTCTTCGGATTTGGCAATGCACGCTTAACCGAACCTGAAAGCGAAGAAGTGTTTGACGTCACAGCGCTTTCAGATCCTTATAGCGATCCTGCGCTTCAAAGACGCATCGTCGAGAGACTATTAATTCGCCGGACATCCGGCCTAATGATTGCGGGTGAAAAGTACACCAAGAACATGTATCGGCGCGAGTGGCGCAAAGGCGGCGTCGAGAAATTCGATCAACCCATCACGATAGACGATCCCAAAAACCGCCTAATCGTCGCGCTCATGCAGAAAAAAGTCTCCGAAATCCTCCAGACTGAAAAGTTCAACAATAGCTTTCAAATTGGCATGCTGTCTTCATTCGAGAGCTTCTCTCAAGATATCGATACGGTGTTGCGGCAAGACGGTAGCGCGTTTGACGACTCCGACCAACAATCGAGACTTACACAGGATGAACGCGACGGCATCGACTCTAACGCCGTCACTCAAATTGCGCATTCGTTCGAGACCAGATTTGATCGGCGATTACCACATCCAAAACTTGATCAAGTCGCCGAAACGCTCTCAAGTGTGTTTCAAACAGGCGAAAAGGCTCTGGTATTTGTACGACGAGTCGCAACGGTAAGCGAACTCGGTGGCAAATTGAATCTGCAATTCAATGTGTGGATTCAGGCGCGAATGAAGTCATTTCTGCCAGACCTTGTTCCCGAGATCGAGGAGATTTTTGACCAATATCGTCGAGAACTGCGAAAAGAACGGCTGAACATCAATAGCGAAGGTCAGACGAACGAGGTGGACGAGTCCGAGCGATTGAACGATCCAGCGACCATCGAACTTCGAGAAGACCTCGAGCTCCAGAACGACGTTGGAGGCATCCGAAGCTTCTTTGAATGGTTTTTCAGAGGATTTGGACCACCTGGCGTGTTATCAGGCGCTGCATTTCACAAGAACCGACTGACGTCGACGGCTTCAGTTTACTCCACCCTATTTGAGGACAACCACGTCGCAGAGCTACTGAATACGGAACCTCGAGATACTCTGCCTACGTTATCGCAATGTATTTCAATGAGCACGGAAGCGTGTCGTTCAATACTGCGAGAGCTCGCGTACTCCTATTTCAGCGCACGCAGCGGTCGCAAAGAGGGTTATCCACGTCTATACGTGTACGAGAGCTACCAGGTTGCTGCATTGACTCTGATAGCACGATCAGATCTGGAGATTCGTCATGTCGCAGAGGTTATCTTGCAAGAACGGTTTCCAGATTCTTCCCTACGCACTGATGAGAAACCTGTAAGCGGTTTTCCTCAACCAGACGATCATCTAGCGACCACAACCATCTTTACCGAGTTGAAGCGCCACACCGGGTTGCGAGCCGAGCTATGGCCAGTTGAGCACGCGCGGGATTTTCGGTCGGAATTTCGCCAACGCGAGCAGAGACACGACGAACACGCAATGGTCTTTCGAGCCGAGTTTAGGCGCCGCGAACAAAGGCGTGAGTTGTTTAGCGCCATTGCAAGGCTGGGCGGCGCGTACATCGATCTGTACTTACTCGCGATGAGGATCAACGGCACCTTTGAATTAGGCCAGCGGGAGCACACAGACGACGTTGCGCCGCGATTGGCCCGAGATTTTGTTGAACTCTTGAATGAACAACGATGCCAGAACGGCTTTCACGCCTATCGCGAACTGTCGGAGATAGCGAAGACCTTCGACACATTAGTGGCCGTCAACTTCCCGGATATTGAGCAATTGAAACTACCAAGTCTTGCACGTTATTTCGGGACCATCCTGGGTCAGCAAGTGCCAGTAGGTGAAGTCTCAGGTCAGGTGAACAAGCGCGTTGTTGGGCAATTCCGCATGCCGGGTTATCCACTGGTGCTGATTAGTACGGATGTCCTGCAAGAAGGCGAGGACCTGCACACCTTTTGTAAGCGCATTTTTCATTACGGCATTGCCTGGACGCCATCTTCCATTGAACAACGTACGGGTCGAATCGATCGAATCGGTGGACTCGTCCAGCGCAATCTAGACGGGAGACCAACGAAACCGAACGAAGAAGAACTGATTCAAGTGTTCTATCCCCATCTTCGCGACACGGTTGAGCTGCTACAGGTAAGACGTGTACTGAAAAGACTGAATCAATTCATCGAGCTGATGCACCAAGATTTGACGAAACCGCACTTTGACGAGTCGTCGATCAACGCCGACAAGGCAGTACTCGCCGAAACACAAGATGTGCCACAGTACACGCAACCCTTGGAATCAGCATTTGAAGTCAAGTGTCAATGGCTTGATGGGGAGCTGAAAGCGTCGAACGTCTCGCCGCCAGATTGGGATGATTACTTGAAGCACTTTCGATTCCTACAGGCGAAGTTGAGTGATCGATATGCGCTCAATGTACGACCGTCGCGTTCAAACCACGAGATTGAGGGTGAGGTCTATTTCGACAGAGACGGCGACGCAATCTCAGAAAATTCGGAAACACTTCGAGGAAATGGTCATGAGTTCATTCTTCGGCTGAAATCACATGTCGCTGGCGAACAAACGCTCCTTCAATGCGAAAGTCCGATTGCTGAAATAGACCTGCGCATCAGCGAAAACATGAAAGCGTTAGTGGTACTAGCAGAAGCGTTTCAATCAACCAAGATCTGTATAGAACCTCGGGTAAGCCGAGCGCTTGACCGAGTATTCGTGCGTCAGGAAATCCTCTTCCACCCGGAGCTCGCACAAACGGAAGATCTGTGTCACTTGTTCGAAAGCGTGGTAGTAATGGCGCAGCAGTGTCACCACTTACTCAGCAACTCAGATGTGGTCGGTGAATGAGTTGAATGAACAGAATTCGCTCCTCCGAGAAATCGACGAGCTGTTAGCGTCGAAGCGAATCCATGGCGAACGAAACGGGAAGCATCTGTTAATTCGTCTCGACCGATCTGACCGCACTCAGAGGATACGCGTGGCGCAACAAGATAGCACGTATCAATTCACCTCGGTCGTAGCAAGGGTAAAAGACGTGGTTAGACGCGGAAATCGAGCGAGAAGTGATTTAGTGTTCAGAATTCTGTGCAGAAACGCGCTTAAACCCATCGTATTCTTGCACATAGATGATCGTGACCGTGTTATCGGCCAAGTCACATGCCCAGTATCAACTGCTGATGCCCCAGAAATCGAGTTTTACTTAACGACACTTGCGAGAGATTGTGACAGATTTGAATACATTCTGTTGGGTCTGGACCAGAACTAGATTACCAACCTTGAAATTGGCAAATTCCTTCATCTTGCTCACTCTGCTTGAACTACATTGACAGTATGAAACTCGGCAATTCTCATATCCCAACACGTATTAAAGGCGCACGTCTTGCTGCGGATGTGTTACGTTCGCGCGAAGCGGATCCACCGAGACTCGTCACCGAACCTTTTATCGAAGCGAAGTTAGAAGACGGATACGACGTACAGCTCGAACTTACCAAACTTCGCCTCCGGCGCGGCGATACCCAGATCGGTTACAAGGTTGGTTGCACGTCGAAGCAAACCCAAGCACAACTCGGGATTCACGCGCCAGTTTTCGGTCGGTTATTCATACAGGACAAGCTAACGAGTCCTCAAACGATCCATCGAGAAGATTTCGACGGATTGGGCGTAGAAGGTGAGCTTGCCGTTCTACTAGACCGAGACCCGCGAGAGCTGCCTAAATCACCTGAGAAAATCGCGTCGTGCATCACACAAATCTTCCCAGTTATCGAGCTGCACCACATGGGGTTGCCCACTACGACCCTTAATGCGACGATCCTAGTAGGGAACAACGCGATTCACGCAGGTTTTGTTTACGTCCCCGACGATGACGAGGAACCTAGAGGGAACTCCCAGGAACTAACGATTAGATTTGATGGGAAACAGGTCGCTACGATACCGTTCAGTGAACTCGAACGTACGATTTTCGATTCTCTGACGTGGCTTCGGCAGGAGCTGGTTCTGAATGACGACACGCCTCTCCTAACTCCGCCGGTCATAGTGCTGTGTGGGACCGTTGCGCCCTTGTTCAGAATAACCGAATCAGTTGTTATCGACGTCACATTCAACCAGCATGCAGGCGTACGGTGTGAGGTGCTTTAAGGGTTCCGTGTAGGATAACCTGCCCATAGTGAGGGCGCGATGTGAATCCATTCCTCGTTCTAGTGGTCTCGACATTCGCAATCGCATTTACGATTCCGATCGTGACCTACGTCATCGGGCGCAAAACGGTCGACGCTGATAGAGACCCGGGGGACACTAGACGGTCGCGCGCACTACCTTTTATTGGCAACGGGACGATTCCGCCCGAGCGAGACCGCGATGTCTCAGAGGACACACATACGTTTCCGGCAATCCTGAAACTGTTCTTCCGATCGTGGCCGTTCATTCGAATCCAATTGTTCGGGCGTTGGTATTACGAAGGAAAAGGAACTTCCCAAGCGCTCGCCGATAGCGTCGAGAGCGATGGCTACCACTATACGTACGCGCCTATATTCATAACCGTGATTGCAGTCGCTGGTCCTTTATTTAACTGGGTTCCTGCTTCTCTTAGCTACCCCTTACCTTTCCTCTATACAGGCATCAGCTTGATTGTCGCGGCCCAGTGGGCGCTGATCATCTTTGAACATGACCGACGCTTGCAAACTGCGTTGGCGGTCGCGCTCGCGTTTCTCGTGTTTGTTGTCAACCTGCTAGCGGTGCTCGTGGTCGATGGCGTCGCTGACAATTTTTGGGTCGGCGCTATCACTTTGTTCGTCTTACTCGGATGGCTGTTTCAAATTCGTCGTGCTAATCCGAATCAGGTGAAGGCTACGCGGACATTTCTCGGTTACACCTGGCGTTTTCGACTACACGCCCATCTCGCGTATTTTTATCTACTCCTTGGAATTCAAGGATTCATCGAGATCCCCATGGGCTTGCTAATGGCTGACATGCTAGCCCAATCCATCCTACTGAGTGACCCATTAATACCTTTTGTTGCGGAGTTCTTCGGTCGAGAGGACTTGGCTCGCGGTGTTGCCGAGTCACTGAGCATCGAAGAACGCCACCTCGTCAAGTGGTGGTACGTTAGCTTGATGATTGGCATGTGGCTCACGATGCTGCCATTCGAGATTACCCGTCCGTACTACCACGTCTGGATCATGCAACGCATCAATCAAGACTTGCGCGTGGCATTGGTTGAACGTTGGCATCAGTTGTCACTGAGCTACCACAGTGACCATCGTACCGGCGATTCCATCTATCGAATTTACCAAGACAGTGCTCAAGTCACCGCAGTCATCGGACAGCTAGTGACCTGCTCGATTGGTGTATGGCGATATCTTCTCGCAGCTATTCTCGTGTCGTTCCTGAGTCCCACGATTGGATTAATTGCTATCACGATCATCATCCCAGCGTTGCTACTGGCACGTTGGGCGATGCCACGTATGCGGACACGAAGTCTCGTCTATCGTGCCGCGACAAGTGATATCACATCGCGAATCCAGGAAACATTCGCGGCCATTCGTCTGATCAAGGCGTATCGCGTAGAGGAACGCGCACAGCGGGAAATGGAAGAAGATTCAGTTGTGGCTTTCAACGCCGCATTTCAAGTCCGGCTGATGATTGCGCTCGTGACCATTCTTATGTTCACCATCGCCGGTGGCATCCTGTTGACAGGAGAGTTCTTCATGGCGATATACGCTAATCAAGGCAATGAAGCGTTCGCCAAAGAGTTGATCGCGGTTATCGGTCTCAGCTTCACGATTTGGGTACTAGGTGCATTCAACTGGGGAAGAGATCAATTCCACACGACCACGAATAACGTCCGGCACGTCATGCGACAGTGGCTTGCGTCTCAAGATATGGCAATGGGGCTTCAACGAGTCTTCGATATTTTGGATATCGAACCAGACATCGTCGACTCACCGACTGCGAAGCCGTTAGAACGTTTCGAGCATGCGATTGAATTCAATGATGTCACGTTCCAATACCAGAGCGACCGACCAGTGCTCAACGGCGTCAGTTTCGTTAGCAACCCCGGCTCTATCACCGCGATCGTAGGACCGACCGGATCCGGTAAGAGCACGATGATGGGCTTGCTACTGCGTCTTTACGATCCGTCCTCGGGGTCGATCTCCATCGATAGAAAGGATCTCCGCGACTACACAGTTGAGAGTCTAAGAGCAAAGTCCGCGATTGCACTACAGGAGAATGTTCTGTTTGCATTGTCGATTCGTGACAACATACGTTACGTCGCACCGGAAGCGTCGGATGAGCAAGTTCAAACCGCGATCGAGGTTGCGTGCATGGACGACTACGTCAATAGCCTGCCGCAGGGTTTGGACACCATACTTGGCGACCGCGGAGGCAAACTGTCTACCGGTCAGCGCCAGCGACTGTCGATCGCACGAGCCGTCGTGCGCGATACGCCAATTCTGATTTTGGACGAACCTACCGCCGCGTTAGATGCAGACACCGAGCATCGAGTCATGACCAATCTCGCACAATGGGGCGAGAATCGTGCGATCTTCCTGATCACCCATCGTATTTCAACAATACGGCGTGCCAACAACATCCTATATCTCGACGAAGGGCGAATATTCGAAAACGGTGATCACGAGACCTTAATGCGGATTCCCAATGGTCGATATCGCACCTTCGTAGAAACAGAATCCGGATTGGCGGGAGCAGCCGCGACATGAGTGAACAAGGCAACCCTGAAATTCGAAAACCGCATGGATTCAATGTCGAAGCGGAGAGGGAACTGAGCAAGCGTGCCAGCATTCTGGATACAGATTGGGATCTTGGCTTCAAAGAAACTGTCAAGGTGATCGCTCGTGGTTGGATGATCATCAATTACGTTTGGGGTCGCTTCCTCATTAAGTGGATATTGCTCCTCGGCGCGCTCATGTACCCTGTCTTCGTATTGCCGTGGGGCGCGAAGATCATCGTGGATCACGTTGTCCTGAATAAACCGATTACGAGTACCGATGGTTTTCCGATCTGGTTACACCCGTTGATTAACCACTTCATGACGGTTAGCTCGATGGAGATCCTGATCACTCTTACTCTGATTTCAGTATTCCTGATCATCCTGGTCGGCGGGTACGCACCTGGTGCCGCAAACGATACGACAGACGGCGGCATGATCGAAGGTCAAGATACTGCCACGAAGCAAGAAAACCTCACCCATGGCGGACACAGTTTTGCCGGCGGGATCTGGGGTTACTACGAATACAAGATGAACTCCAGGCTCACGCAAACCGTTAATCACATGGTTCGCGCCAAGCTGTTTGAGCGAATCAAGGCTATGCCGATGACACTGCTTGACGATCAACGCATTGGTGATTCGGTCTATCGTGTCATGTACGACGCGCCATCGATCAATCAGATTTTTTACGAAGTTATTAATCGCCCGACGTTATCAACCTGCGTGTTTGTTGCTGCTATGTTCAACCTTGTGAGTGCCTATCAACACGTCGACGCGGTCATCTGGCTGACAGGGTCACTCTTCCCTGCGTACTTTCTGATTTCGATTCCGTTTTCACGTTTTGTTCGACGACGACATCAGGCGAGTCGTGCCGCAGGCACGATCGTAACAAGCACGATCGAGGAAGGCATGGACAACATGCTTGCGGTGCAAAGCCTCGGCGGAAATAGAAACGAAAGGCAGAGGTTTGGTTCGGACAGTTCAGAGTCGTTCCTGCGATTCCGAGGTACGGTTCTTCTCGACATCTTTATCGGTCGAAGCAAGGAGTTCGCGTTTCAGTTTATCTTCATCACGGTGTTTGTCGTCATCACTTCAAACATCATTGAGGGTTTTTTGTCACCTGGCGACTACGCGGCGATCTTCTTCTATTTTTGGTGGATGCGTGGACCAGCAGACAGCTTCGCCTCACTGTGGATCCATCTTCAGAGTTTCGTGGCGGGTATGCGCCGTGTGTTTGCGATCATGGATTTGCCTCAGGAGCAAAATCTCGGAAGCGAGGTTTTACCACCGATTGAACAAGGCGTTGAGCTACGTGGCGTAGGTTTGCAGTATCCAGATGGGCGTCGTGCGTTAAACAATGTCTCACTCACCGCTTCACTCGGTCAGATCGTCGCGTTTGTAGGACCTACAGGGGCAGGCAAAACAAGCCTCGCGTACCTACTCCCTCGTTATCACACCGCAACCGAAGGTCAAGTTTTGATCGATGGTCATGATGTCGATAACCTGGAACTTGCAAGTCTGCGAGATCAGATCACCTACGTATTCCAAGAAACGCAGTTGTTCTCATTCTCGATCCTGGACAACATCCGATACGGAAAACCAGAAGCAACATTGGACCAAGTGATTCGAGTTGCACAAATCGCCGGGATACATGACTTCATCGATGGCTTACCGGAGGGTTATGAGACCAAACTTGGCACCACCATGAGCAAGCTCTCGGTCGGTCAGAAACAAAGAATTTCGATCGCACGAGGTCTGCTCCGAGAATCAAAAATACTGATTCTCGACGAACCCACGTCCGCTTTAGATCCTGAAACGGAACAGTACCTAGTGCAATCACTACATGAAGCAGCTAAGGACCGACTCGTGGTGATCATCGCACACCGACTTTCGACGATTCGGCAAGCTGACCACATCGTGTTCTTGGACCAAGGCGAACTGCTTGAACAAGGTAGTCACGATGATCTAATGGCATTGGAAGACGGTCAATATCGTCGCTTTGTCGAACTTCAAACGGTAACAACCAACGACTAATCGATTCGACCGATTAAGGCACTAACCGCTGAACCCCCCAATCAGTCTCGCTTCGCTTGAATAGCTTGCGGTCATGCATTTGAGGGTCAGCACGAAGCTCAAGACGCTCCACTAAATCCGGAAGGACAAATACACCCACGCCATTCGGTGGTCGTTTCCTCGGTGGAACCGTCGCCGCGAAGAGCGTTTCGAATGTATTGAAGTCCTCGATCACGGTGCTCTGCGGATGGCGTTCATAAATCGAGTCCATCCGTTTTGATGCTTCCGGTTTGAGTTGCCAATGTGACTCTATCACCGACCTCGAAATCTCCTCAAACCGCGCTTCGATGCGGTACTGCACTCCGATACTCGGTAGAAAGATCAGTAGTGACCCGCGATTACCGTTCGTTATCACTTCAGCATGCTTAGCGCTCGTCCTGCTATAGAACAGCGCGAGCCGATCATCGATCTCCCTCAACACCAACGTTCGAAGGGCAGCGCGCCCGTTCCGATTCACGGTCCCCAGAACACACCGATCGACCATCGGGTCATTCGACTCTCGTGCGTCGGCACGGTCACGTACGAGTAGCTCGATAGGGTCTGTTTTCATTTTGTCTTTGAACTCGGTTTCACAATCTGCTCAAGAGAGATCGGGGTTTGATCGAAAAGACTGTCCCATTTGCCGTTGAACACGAGCTCAGCCATACCTAGAGTTGGGAGCATGGGCACATCTGAACGGTGACTCAGTTCGATTACCAGATCACTCACGGCACTATTGTGTCCGACGACCGCGAGACTGTGAACGCCACTAAGCGAGAGATTTGCCGTCACGTCAAGGAGCGCAGAAGCTAATACGTCGCCATCAAACGTATACATTTCTTCCATCGGTAAGACTTCTCCACGAACAAACGCGTTTAAGAAATGCGCGGTCGTATACGTACGTCTGGCATCGCTTGTCACGAAAATCGCTGGAGGCGCTTGCACCGTCGCCAGAAACTGCCCCATCTCAACACATTGACGATACCCTCGATAAGCTAACTCCCGTTCGTGATCCATTCGATCACGTCCTCCCGCTTTTGCGTGTCGTATGAGCCAAAGATGGTTCTCAGTCACAACGATGAGAAGCCCCCGAATTTCTCCCAATCTTACGCGTAGAGGACGATTTCTACGGAGCCGTGTTGCCTCTCGATACCATTACGACAGTTGATTTGCGCCCTGCAGGTATTGCATCCGGGTGGCGTGACGAATGTTCGTAACTCGCACCACGCGCGCAATGCGTCCGGTACACAAAAATGAAAACCCAGCACGACCCATCCTCCTCCGCATCCGGTGAATTACCGGTAGTTCCTGACGCGATCGAATCAATCGATCGATTGCGGCAGGAAATCGCTCAACTTCGCGCCGAAATCTCGCAGCTTCGCGCCCACCAGACTGAGACCAACGATGCGGCTTGGGACTCTGCAATGCAAGAAGGAATCGCGTACGCCGATGGTGTATCAAGAACGAGTTCCTTGTCTGCGGGTCGCCTTCTGAAGCAACTGAACGGAATCGCAAAGCAACGCCAGGAGGATGGCTTAATCCGTAACAGCGACGAGTTTGACTATTTACCCAGACCTCAGTCAGACCAAGCAGCACTTGAAGCAGACTTTGTACGCTGGGGGTACTGCTTGGTCAAGGATGCCATGTCCCCGGAGCAAATCAACGCGCAAGTCGAGCGCATGATCGAACAAGCTGAAGCAGAGCGTCAGCTCGAATCTGCCATCGTGACCAATAAGAAGTCCACAGCTCAGCTCGTCAACAACCTCGTTTTAAAAGGTCAGATTTTTCGAGACGCGGTTGAATTTAAACCGTCCGCAGCGCAAAACGGCGAATTGGTCGATCGTTTGCTCACCAAAATCATGGGTGAAGGCTTCGGATTAGGATGCGCGCACGGTTCCATCGTGCATCAAGGCGGTGGATTGCAGGAGCTGCATGTGGACCAAGCCGGCTTTCCAATGCCTTACCCACCTTTCCCGTTCGGTTCATTGATCATCTGGTGCTACACGGAGTTCAATCTCGAAAACGGTGCAACGTACTTAGTGCCAGGCTCCCATCGAACCTCTAGTGGCGCGACGACTTTCCACGACGGTGCTGATTTAGTGCGACTAGTTGAAGGCGAGCCAGGGCTAGTAGCGATATGCGCACCACCTGGCACTTGCATCTTGACTGATACACGGGTATTGCATGGCGGCGGACTTCGAACGGCGCCTGGCACCCGTTATGCAATGCGGTGTCACTATAACCGATGGTTTGTGCGGGCGCTGCATGAACAGGCTTCAGTGAACCATCACGTACCGGATAGTGTCTACGCACTCCTCTCTCCTCGCCTCAAACAGATGATGGGCATAGAGAGAAGCAATTCAACACCGATCGGCGAGCTGAGAAGCGAAGAACGTTAACTCCTAGCGATTCCACCCAATCCGGCTCTATTCGCGGCTATCCGAATTCTGAGCTTTGTCTAATTTGTATAGTTTGCGTCACGGCAACTGTCTAGCGCCGTTCTATCCCCTTCTTCAGTCGAGAGATTCCCTTATGACCTCGGTACTTCGTAATTCAGTGTACGCCCTCCTATCCCTTGCAATCCTTCTCGTTGGACTACCGGCAAGCGCCCAAGATCTTTGGACGGCTTCCGCAGAAGGCGATACGAAGACGATGAAGCAGCTAATAAAAGATGGTCACGACGTTAATGCGCTTGATCCGAATCTAGGCTCTACAGCCTTGACCTTCGCGGTCCTTCAAAACCAACCCAAAGCGGTTCGTTTGTTGGTCAAAAATGGTGCCGACGCGACAGCCGGTGCAATGGATGGAAACACCGCTTTACACGCCGCTGTATTCCTTGGGTATGACAAGATCGTTAAGGAACTATTTCGTGCCGGTGCGGATCCTTTGCAGGCTAACAACCAAGGTCAGGTGCCCTCCGCAGTCGCTGGCACAGACTGGGCAACCACACAAGCCATCGCTTCAATGTTTCAATTGACATTGAACGAAGAAGAAGTGAATACCGGGCGTGAAAAGGCAGTCGAATTGATTGAAAAGCAGATCGACAAGCTCGCGCGATCCGATATCTGGCTCGCCGTTTACACCGGAAATGAACGATATGTGAAACGACTTGCTCGTAAGGTGGAGGATCTGAACGCAACGGACGAATCAGGGCAAACAACTCTCATCGGTGCAGCAGCAACATTTGGACATGCCGATATCGTTGACATACTGGCTGACGCCGGTGCAGATGTCAACGTACGAGGAGGGGACGGTGGAACGCCACTCCTTGTCGCGGCCTTCTTTGGCAGAGCGGATACCGTAAAGGTACTCTTGGAACACGGTGCCGACAAATCAATCACTAACAATGACGGAACAACGCCGCTCGTAGCTGCAAACGCCGACATGGCCTTGGTTGATTACATTGCTGGCTTACTAAATCTTGAGCTAGACTATAACGCCGTCATCGAAGGTAAGAAAGCCGTCGCTTCCTTGCTAGCCGCTAACTAAGCTGGTCGAAAATGCCGACGGCCGACCCATAGAGCGACCGTCGGCACCAACATGATTGCAAAGGCAACCAATCCTGGTCCCCAGCCACCACCATTCGGAGATATGAGGTTCCAAACCAACATCGCGACCGCAATTTGAGCTACATAAAGCGCGGCTAATGGGTGCATCCACCGACTCATCCGCCAGAAACCCCATGCTCCAGCACCATATATCAACCAATGAAAAGGCGCGGTAGCCTTTGCCCACCAACCCGTTAGCGAAAAGCCAAACCAAACTTCAACGTCTTCTGCCACCGGTTTGAAAAAAATGTCGAAGGGCATGTAGACGAAGGTCATATACAGGCAGAACCCCCACATTAGGTTCATCCAAATCGGCCGTTTTCGCCATTCGTCTAGTAATGCACTCGCCATGTTGCTTTGATGTTCCATCTACTAAAAATCGAGCTCGTGTTGGAAATGCTATTAGTACCGCCGACACTAAACAGCGCACTTCGTACACTTCGCAGCGCAACCACATTGGAATCACGCGTTGAAGTTAGAAGGCAAAGCCGCGATTGTTGGTTATCACGAATACCCGCACATTCGTAAATACACTGGTAAGCGTAAGTTCACCCTTGGACAGTGGGCTGACCTCACCAGACTTAGTCTTGATGATGCCGGTTTAGAAGCACGTGATATCAATGGGATCGTATGCACAGAGATACGGGAGACTGTTTCATTCACACCGGCGACAATCGTCGAATATCTCGGTCAGCCAGTCAACTTTGCAGAACGCGTCGACTTAGGCGGTGCTAGTCCTGTTGGCATGGTCTGGCGAGCGGCTGCCGCTATTGAACTTGGACTTGCAGACGTCGTCGTGTGTGCGTTACCTGGGCAACCAATCCCGTCGAACCCCAATCCAGGACCTGTTGACCCACGACGTTTCTTTCAATCATCAAGCGTGAACTGGGGATCACCGCAAGCCGAGTTCGAGATCCCATATGGCAACTTAGCTCAAAACTGCGGCTACGCCATGATCGCCCAACGATACGCAGCAGAGTACGACTACGACACGAGTGCAATGGCGAAGCTGGTAGTTGACCAGCGTCGTAGCGGCGCACTGAATCCAAACGCAGTCTTCTACGAAAAGCCGGTCACTGTCGAGGATGTGTTAGCCAGCAAGCTGGTCGCTGATCCATTGCGGATGTTAGAAATCGTGATGCCAGTCGCAGGCGGAGCGGCTGTCATCGTCGCTAGCGAAGAAATCGCGAATCGATGTAAACATCGACCCGTCTGGATCAAGGGGTTTGGAGAACACTTGACGATGAAGACCCCAACCTTCGCGGAAGATCTGTGTCGAAGTCCCGTTGGTCCTGCATCCTCTAAAGCGTTTGAAATGGCAGGTGTGACTCGAAGCGAAATAGATGCATGTGAAATCTACGACTGCTACACGATCACAGTTCTGCTTACGTTAGAGGATGCGGGATTCTGTGAGAAAGGCGAAGGAATGGAGTTCATTCGATCTCATGATCTCTCGTGCTTTGGTGACTTCCCCGTGAATTCGCATGGAGGCCAATTGGGGATGGGGCAAGGCGGTGGTGCTGGCGGCATGACACAAGTCATTGAAGGTGCCCGTCAAATCATGGGACGTGCTGAAAAACGTCAATTGAAACAGTGCGACCACGTATACGTGTCAGGCACTGGTGGCATCATGAGCGAACAAGCTGCATTGATTTTGAGAGGCGATTAGAGTGGATCTAACAAAGCCTTACCCGACACCAACT
This sequence comes from Candidatus Azotimanducaceae bacterium, assembly GCA_965220235.1. Classification (GTDB taxonomy): domain Bacteria; phylum Pseudomonadota; class Gammaproteobacteria; order Pseudomonadales; family Azotimanducaceae; genus Bin55. The sequence continues at coordinate 3,300,017 of OZ244815.1, forward strand.
CCTGAGACAGCGCCGTTCTGGGAAGGATTACGCAATGAGCAAGTTCTGCTACAGCGGTGTGACGACTGCGGCACATGGATTTTTTATCCCCGTTCAAATTGCCCAAACTGCCTGAGCACACGATTGAATTGGCATCAAGTCAGCGGTGAAGGCACGCTCTACACCTTCACGGTAACGCGTCAAGCAACTGCACCACACTTTGTTGACGAAGTACCTCAGTTAATCGCGATGATCGATCTGAACGAGGGGGTACGACTAACCTCGACGTTAGTGGCAAAAGAAACTGATGATTTAAAAGTTGGTGCGAAGGTGACTCCAGTGTTTGACCACGTAAGCGCCGATGTGACCTTATTGCGCTATCGCTTGGCGTAATCCCAAATACCGAAAAACTCCTCGAATGCCTGGAACTGTCCACCGGTAACAGCAGAGGGTACAACAATCGGGGTCTTGATCCCGGCGTCGAACCACGCTTCAATTCCATCACGCACTTGACTTGCCGTTCCGAAAAGAGTCGTATCGGCTAGCCACCGATCAGTTAAGAAGTACGGTACACGATCCAGATCATTCGACGCCATACATTCCTCGACTCCCTCCATTTCTTCGACATAGCCTGCTTCTTTCCAATAGTTGCGGTAGTTGGGTAGTAGTGCATAGCTCGTTAACGTTCGACGGTTCACTGCGGCGGCGGCTTGAACATCGTCGTTCACGCACGTTGGGATCATGTTTCCAATGAAAAAATCCTCATTCTTCCGGTTTTCTTCCGTGATGACACTCAGCGAATCTCCCATATGCGATCGTGCGCCATTGGCGAAGACCATTCCGTTGCCAATTTCCTGTGCAAGCTGGATCATCCGAGTACGTAGCGTGGCGAGAATGATCGGCGGGAGCTCGCCCGCTCGTGGTACGGCTTTCAGGTCGGAAACAAAATGGCGCATATCACTCAATGGCTTGCCTTGTGTAATGCCGAGTCTGCTCATAGCAGGTTCATGGCTTACACCAATCCCGAATCGGAATCGACCTTCCGATACCTCATGAATAAAACTCGCAACCTGGGCGAAATCTTGCACTTGACGCGTGTAGATCGGCGTGATGGTCGTGCCGAATGTAACGGCTCTCGTCTTAAACGCTAACGCGGTGCAGAGCGCTAAGCTGTCCGACATGCTAGGACCATAGATTCCTGAGAATCCACCATTTTCGATTCTTTCGATAAGGTCAAGGGTTCGCAACCTTCGACCTGGCACGGCGGCGAGACTAATGGCTGGTTTACGCATAAAGCTCATATCCCTTTAACAAAAGCACGACTAGCTAAAGCTAGATGGTACCCGACAATAGGATCGCTAACCCGCGATAGTCGGCGAGACCTGCTATGATTTGGCAACGCGAGCTTCGCGCGCAACCTCAGCGGTCTTCCTCGGCAAGACCACTCACGAGGCAAAAGGGATTTTCGTCCTTGGAGCGTCATTGTTCTCCCTGCATTAGGCAGGTTGCCGAGGGACTGTGCTTAAGCAGTAGGAGGGACTGATGACAGCTCACAAGACGCTCAAACGTCACATCCGCGAACGTATGCGGAAGACGGGTGAAGCCTACACTGCGGCACGTCAGCACTTCCGTGTCGCAAAGGACTCACCAATGAGTGAACAAACGTTTGACTATCCAACCACACCTGTTGCACAACACGTGCAGCCTGACCTGTGGCCATCTTGGGTGAACCAACACCCTTGGCTGGCAACATTCTTACCATGCGCTGAAGCTGAGGCGCGCAATCAAGGCTACGTAGAGTGTGATCACTTCTGCGTTCAACTCGCGTTTCTGCGACTCGGTTCGCCCAGTGAAGACTGGTTTCGTGAACTCCACGTCAATGTGACGCAGTGGCGTGAAGACATTCTCGTCGCGCTAGGTTCGAACGTTGGTAAGAGTTCATTCGATCGATACGTGGAATTCGGAAGACGAATCCAATCAGCAAGGACGAGTGAAAACCCGATCGAGGACTTACCGCTCAAGCGAATCACTTGGGAAGCTCAGCGAATGCTTGAGTTGGCAAAGAACGAAGCTGAAAGAGATCGAGTAACGATGGATGAAAGGCACTTCATGGTACCGATGATGGATCACCATCCGTTTGGCGAACCAACGATCGAGGAACTCAGACAGCTCACTCTAAGGAAGTGACTCTCTAGCTATCAAGAACCCTGATGCAGATATTGGGTCGATATCGGCCCAATATCTGTTTTAGATCCACTGATCTATTCGGAATAGTGTGCGTGTCACAACCCATTCCCTTAGTGCCGACGACTCATACGTTTAACGGTGCGATAAGCAGCGTAACCACTATTGCCAGTTTCTCTTCTATTTTCGAGTAACTGCAGGACTATCCCCCGACGAGGGCATCAAGACAGGAGTCGTTTTGAGAAGCTGTGCCGATAGTGACTCGAAGACGATCGTGGAGTCTCGCGGTTTTAAAGTACCTAACCAGAACGTTCGCTTCGCGTAATCGCTCATAGGTTGCGTTCATACTCTTTTTGTCGTTTCGTTGCGGTAGAACGAAGTTCGCTTGAGATTCGGGCACGTTGAACCGTTTGTCCCTTAGAAACTCAATAACCCGAGTTCGCTCCTTTCGAATCAGCTCCCAAGTCTTTTGAGCATACGCGTGATCGTTCAATGCGGCAGATGCCATGACTTGCGATACGGCGTTTACGTTGTAACTATCGCGTACCTTAGTAGATAGCTCCTCAATAAGCGACTCTTCACCTAGTAAATAGCCTACGCGTGCGCCAGCCAATGAGTAGCCCTTTGAAAAGGTGCGAAGTAGCAATAGATTTCGATGTCTTGAAAGCAGAGGGACGAGGTCGTGCTCGAGATTTGGTTCAACAAAATCGACATATGCTTCGTCAATCAGTAGCGGACCGCGAAATCGAGCAGCGAACGCATCTATTTCATCAACGCTCAGCAGAACCCCACTCGGAGCATTCGGGTTCGTAACACACACCAATCGAGCTCGTTGCGCCACACATCTTCTTGCAGCTTCGGGGTCCGGATGGAAGTCAACGCCGAGTTGCATTGCCAGACAACGTGCATTCAAAACCGCTGCAACAACTGGATAAAGCGAGTACCCTGGCTCGGTAGAGACCATGACAGAATTGGGCGTTAGACATGCCGTGGCCACGAGTCGAATCGCTTCATCTCCGCCGTTCGTGACGAGTACTTGACCACTCGTCAAACCATGCTTCGCTGCAATCTGTTTACGAAGAGTTGTCGAGGTCGCGTCGGGATAACGGCGCAGTTGGTCAAGATCCAGGTTGGCGAGAGCGTCTCGAACCGCGGGACTCGGCGGGAATGGATTTTCGTTCGTGTTTAGCTTGATGATGGAAGGATCACTTGGCTGCTCACCATAGGTGTACCCATCCATCGAGCGGATGTGGTCGGCTATGAAATTCATGCCGTACTAAGTTCGTTATCCTCTATCGTATTACCAAGTAGATCACTGAGCCAACGGGTGCTTGGATTTGCCTCAGCCGCGATCTTGATCGTCATCGTGATGGGTACGGATAGCAACATCCCAACCGTACCAAACATGTAACCCCAAAAAATCAGCGAAAGGAACACAACCAATGTCGATAAACCTAAGCGCTCACCCATAAATCGAGGCTCAATGAAATTTCCAATAAGTACATTGACCCCTACGAAAAGAATGATTACTCCGAGCGCCGGACCGATGCCTAGCTGAACGAGCGCGACCAAGACTGCAGGTAACGCTGCAATGATGCTTCCAATATTCGGAATGTAATTCAGGATAAAGGCCAGCAATCCCCAAAGAATCGGAAAATCGACACCGAGCAGCCAAGTGCCTAAAGCAATCAATAAACCCGTACCGAGACTGTGTATGGTCTTGATGACGATGTAGTGATGGATGTTGCCCGCAAACGAATCTAGCCAGGTTCGGTCCGAATCCGTCGCACTAAGGAGTCTGCGCATTTTCTTTGTTAATGCGGCACTCTCGATCAAGATCAAAATAAACACTAGAAGGATGAGAAAACTGTTCGAAATGAGATTCCCTACACCCGTTAGCGTTTGGCTGGCCAGCGACCAAATCGTCGCGGCACTGAGTATCTCCTCAAGTTGAAGTGAGGTCGGTAACCCGAGTTGAACTAGTGTCGGCTCCAACGCTTCTAGCATCGCGTTTAGCTTGGTCACGTACTCCGGTTGTTTCGCATACAGTTGTTGAGCAGACTCAACGACGATAGCTCCGAGCGTAATCACAAGCAGGATCAGAACGATGAGCGTGAGACTAATCGCGAGCGGTGCCGGAACTCGTTTCGCGACGAGCCAGCCGACAGGCGCTGCAACTAGAGTAGCGATGAATATCGCAAGCAGCAAAGGCGTGACGATAACGGCTGCAAGTTTCAATCCTGCAAGGATGACGATCAAACACGCACTAGCGACCAAGAACTTCAGCCCTGACGACAATTCAGTCACTCCCATTCGCCTCGGTTCTTAAGACTCGGTAATTGGGTCCGAACGCGTGCTACTTCGCTCGGATCAATTTCTGCAACCGCATAGTCATCCCTATCTTCGGTGCATTCCGCAATGACCAATCCCCATGGATCCACGATCATCGCGTGTCCGTAAGACTTCCGATTGCGATGATTGTGATCACCGTACTGAGCGGGAGCGATCACATAAGACTGACATTCGATGGCTCGCGAACGCAACAGCACGTGCCAATGATCCCGCCCAGTTGTCTTCACAAACGCGGATGGGACCGCCAACGCCACTGCACCTTTATCGACTAGGTCTTGATATAGGCGCGGGAAGCGTACGTCGTAGCAAACCGTTAAACCGAGTGTACCAAAGGGCATCTCCGTGATCACAGCGGCATCACCGGGTGACGTATTTCTCGATTCCAGCATCCGAGTCCCATCCGGTAAGTCCACGTCAAACAGGTGTATCTTGCGGTACACACCAACGATGTCACCGTCAGGTGTGATATGGAGGCACGTGTTGTAGGCACGACCATTCGGCGCTTTCTCCGGGAACCCGCCTGCAATCAGATGTACTTTATGAACCGTCGCGACCCGCAGGCAGCTTTCCAAGATCGGTCCGCCGCTATCGAGATCCTCCAACAATGGAAGTCTTTCTCGATCCGAGCCGATGTACGCAAACGCTTCGGGTAGGCAAACGACTTCAGCACCATCTCGAACCGCATGCCCACTGAGCTCTTCGGTAGTTGCTAGGTTTTGCGATACATCGTCTGTCGCGCAGAGTTGCACGATACCTACACGGGTCTTATCTGACATCGCGAATATCCAAGATTGCAGTCTCGAACTGAGAATTTAACAACTGCCGCGAGAATCTGTTGACACGCATCAATCGTTAGATCCGCTCGAAGTTTGGCGGCGTGCAGTTTACCTTGTGACCTAGCAGCTCCTCGAGCTCTGGGAGTACGAAACCATCCGTCTCGGACACGAAGCTAATCGAGATACCCTCCGCGCCTGCACGTCCCGTCCGACCGATGCGATGCACATAGTCCTCAGCAATGTCAGGGAGGTCGTAGTTCACTACATGTGTGATGCCTTCAACATGAAGTCCGCGACCGGCAACATCAGTCGCGACGATATGCCTAGTTTCACCACGCTTGAATCGATTCAGCGCAGCTGTACGTTTACGTTGCGGCATATCGCCCGATAGACCTTCGCAACGGACCTTTCGTTTCTGTAGAGATTTAAGAACTTTCTTTACCTCAGACCGACGGTTGACGAAGATCAACGTTCGGGACGGGCTGCACTTCTTCATGAATTCGTACAAGATTCGACGTTTCTCGTCTCGACCGACGATCCAGAAGCGCTGGTCGATAGAGTCCGCTGCAATGGATTCAGAGGGTATCTCGATCCGGATCGGTTCAAACATCCACTGGTCGATCAGTCGGCGTACGTCGTCATTGAACGTCGCGCTAAAGAACATGGTTTGTCGGCGACGGCGTTCCGGGGTCTGGCGCACGATGCGTCGTACATCAGGAATAAACCCCATGTCCAGCATTCGGTCCGCCTCATCAATGACAAGGATTTCGACACGACTTAGATCGAGGATACTCTGTCCCATGAAGTCAAGCAAGCGCCCCGGCGTAGCGATGACAACTTCAATGCGGTGTTTAGTCAGTTCGTCTCGTTGTTCCTTGACGCGCTTCCCGCCTACGACTGCCAAACTTCGGATGTTCGTGTACTTGCTAAGTGCATTCATGTCCTGCTTGATCTGCATTGTTAGTTCCCGCGTAGGCGCAAGGACCAGTGCTCGCGGAAATCCAATTGGGTTTTCGCGGTCCAGTGGGAATTCAATGTGTTGGGAAAGGATCGTAGTCAGGAACGCGGCTGTCTTGCCAGTTCCGGTGTTAGCTTGCGCACATACATCATGCTGCGAAAGACTAAAAGGAAGCACCTGGCTCTGCACTGCCGTACACGACGTGAATTGGAGTTCATCAATTGCGCGCTGAACACCTTCCGGTAAACCTAATTCCGTAAACGAAAGAAGGCCGGTATTTCGGTCAGTGTCCGCTTGTTCCATTTTCTCGACAATGGTGTCCGTGAAGCGTTTAGATCGGAACGAAGAGCTATTCGGTTAGCGACGCGCAGCCGCTAATTGAACGCTCATGCCAACGATAGATATTGCGGCTTCGACCTCTTCAAGGCTCGCAAATGTCGGTGCTATTCGGATATTTGCGTCAGCAGGATCTTTACCGTACGGATACGTAGCGCCTGCCGCTGTCAACTGGAGTCCTGCCGATCCCGCAAGCGCGACGACCTCCTTTGCCAGACCTGGCAGTACATCGAGGGAGACAAAGTAACCACCATCAGGTTGTGTCCATGTCGCGAGTTCCGTATTACCTAAACGCTCCTGCAATCCGGCTTCGGTAGCTTCAAACAGAGGACGCACGATCGCCGCATGCTTTTTCATATGCTCGCTAAGACTCTCACGATTCGGTAAGAAACGAGCATGACGAAGCTGATTGACCTTATCAAATCCAATGATCATCACGGATAGACGGGCTTCAAGATCGTTCAACACGCGATCACCGCTGGCTAAAAACGCAACACCTGCTCCGGCGTGTGTGATTTTCGACGTTGACGCAAACGCAACGATACGATCTAACGTACCCGCTACCGCCGCGCACTCATGAATCGAAGACAAGTGAACCGGTTGGTCGCCGAAATCATGTGCCGCATAGGCGTTATCCCACAATACGAAGAATGGACTCGTAGGTGAATCTTCGCGTAGTAACGGGAGTTTAGCGATGCGCTCAACAACGTCGTCTGAATAAGTACAACCTGTTGGATTCGAGTGTTTTGGAACGCACCACAGGAGCGATGCGGTGGGATCTTCCTTCACCAAATCTTCAACTTGATCCATGTCGGGACCATCTTCATTTAAATCTACGCAGATCATCTCAACGCCGAGGTACTCCGTCGCCGCGAAGTGTCGATCGTATCCTGGCACTGGGCAGATGGCTCGACACGGTCTCCCACCTAGCGCTATAGAACCTGCCAATCCGACGTTCACGATAGTTTCCAACACTAGGAACATAAGCTGCAGACTGGAGTTTCCTGCAGCAAGCACCCGCTCCGCCGGATAATCCGTCAAGTAAGACCCTAGATTCCGACACTCAGGGATCCCGCGCAGTCCACCGTAGTTCCGTGCGTCCATCCCATCCGAGCAAATGAAGTCACCTTCAAGAATTCCGTCCAAAGAATCCGATAAGGAGACTTGAGAACTGCTAGGTTTGCCTCGAGTCAAGTTCAGCGATAAGTTACGCGCTCTTACCGCCTCAAACTCTCGTTCAAGTGTCTCCAGATTCATGCAAATACTCGCAAACCTGTTGATTCTTCGATTCCCAACATCAGGTTTAGATTCTGAGCTGCCGCGGACGCGGCACCCTTGCCGAGGTTGTCCAAGACTGCGCAAACAACCGTGTCATCGCCGTTGCTCGAAACAAGCAGATCAACTCTATTTGTGTGGTTGCACCGTTCTGCGCTTAAGAACCCATTTTTAAGTGCGTCGCCGCCTCCGATCGGCAACACCCGCACAAACGGTTCTTGTTCGTACTTCGAAGTCCAAGCATCGAAGATCCTATCGGCATCCACGTCCGTTAACGCGAACTTAACGATCATGCCACGGTAAAACGGACCTACCGCGGGTAAGAAAAACGGCGGGTTTTCCAAGCCTGAGTGACATCGCATCTCTGGAACGTGTTTGTGTTCTAGGTTTAGACCGTAAATTCTCGTGTCCATGAGTTGATCACTGTGAGATCCGTAGTGCGAAATCAGCTGCTTACCGCCACCCGAATAACCAGAGACCGCGTGAACTTGAAGCTTTCTCGAGCTTGGCACAATTCCATGGTCGATCAATGGTCGCACAGCTACTAAGAATCCAGTGGGATAACAACCCGGATTCGAAACGTATCGAGCTGTGGCGATTGAGTTACGCGTCTGTAGCGCCAATTCCGGTAATCCGTATACCCAATCAACCGCGGTACGGTGTGCTGTGCTCGCGTCCAAAAACCTTGCGCCAGGCTCTAAATCTACCGCTTCACGCGACGCGACGTCTGGCAAACACAACACGACGACATCGGCTTCGGCGTAACGTTCGCGTTTATACGCAGGATCCTTCCTGAAGCGCTCATTTACGGGTATTAGTGAAATGTCGTCGCGGACGCTTAGATGTCCAGAGATTTCAAGCCCTGTCGTTCCTTCCTGGCCGTCAATAAATACTGTGAATCCCATTAAGCGAGTCGTTTGACTAGGTCTTGGTCGAAACCGAATTGAAGAATTACTGCGACGGCGCGGCATGTCGCGTGAGACGTTAAGACGTCGTCGCGCAAAAATTATGCATTCGCTAACAATCCAGTGCTACTTGGTTCTGCTGGAATCGATAGGATTCGCGCACTCACAAGATTCTAGGCTACATTGCTCATAATTAGACAATTTTAAGTTATAATAAATCTAGCCGTCAGGACATAGATCTTTGACAGCAAATAAGACGCGTTGACGCGTATTGAAGTTCGGAATTCTGACCCCATATCTTGAATAAGGGCAGACTCCTATCCGTGAAGATAGTTTTTCGTAAAACGCGGTGAACTTTCTCGTCAAATGCTTGTCTCATGGGCACCCAAACTTTGGATTTCGCAAAACGTGGCGCAAACCTGCATGCTCATTCAGGCTGGAGACACTTCCGGTGTCATGTCGCATTTGCGCGGGATCTGGGAGGAACGACAAGCACCAAACTGAAAGCTGCATCGAAAGATCAAGCATTGACGCGGGGACTGTACTACGGTCAACGCGCAACCATGTAGGCAATGTATTCACGTATGTGATGGACGACGAAGCAAAACAACGGAAAGAACGATGAGCGTTTACTACAGTAAAGAACAGATAGGTCAAGATGCAATCCCCGGCATCGATTACAAAGATTTAGTTGATGAGTTACGACTCCGGCCTGAGTCAGAAGACCTGATATCTATCCAGGACATCCTTGATTTATTCAACGGCGAGATTGCTATCGACGATCCAAGGATCGACGAACTGCTTTCACGTCTTGCCACCGACGGCTTCGCTATCGCGGAACCTGATGATGAAATCGAGGCACATCTACAGAAGGCAGAAGCCAGCATTCGGGACAACGTGCATATTTACATGCGCGAGTTGTCGAAACTGGACTTGCTCTCCCGTGACGAAGAGCTTGAATTAGCGCGAGCACGCAATCATGGAATGAGCGAAGTGCTTTCAGCATTGGCGACGATTCAACCTATTGTTGAACAGGCGGCTGAGCTTTTTGACTCGCATTTTGCGTCGGGACGCCTTGATCGATTTGTCGCGGGTTATCTCGATGTCGTCGATGAGTTACCAAAGGTCAACGTGGTTGCAAGTAACGCACCCCGCGATACGAAAGGTAAACCACCGAATCTTGATCAAGCAAAAACTCGATTTAAGCGATTTAAGAAAGCACAGAAGGCGTTCTTCGCACAACCTAAGCAGAGACGGACCGTAAAGTCGCGAATGGATCTTGAAAACGCATTTGGGTTCTTCAAGTTCACGATGCCTCACTATCTCGATTTCGTACACCTGTTCAGAGCGAGATTAGCACCCTTGGAGGCTGCTCGCTCTAGGTTGCGAAGAATCGTACGAACAGCGGGCGTTTCGAGAGACGAATATGCAAGCAAGTTCGAACCGAATATCACGGGGCGTCGCTGGATGACATCGGTTGCCTCGCAGCCAGAACGAGTTCGCCACGCTTTAGCGCGTCATGCAAACAAGATTTCAGAACTGAGATCGCAGATTCGCGCAGTCGAGAAGGAACTCGGTCATAGTTCGGACGAGCTATTGCAGATTAAAAATCGCGTTCGAAAAGGCGAGGCACGAGTGAACGCTGCAACGGAAGGACTGGCGGTTGGAAATCTTCGCCTCGTCATGTCCATTGCACAAAAATTCAAGAACCGTGGCGTCGAGGAAGAGGACCTAATCCAAGAAGGGAATGTGGGACTGATTCGAGCGATCGAGAAGTTCGACTACACCCGTGGCTTCAAGTTTTCGACGTACGCAACTTGGTGGATTCGTCAGGCGGTTACTCGCGCACTCGGTGAATACGGCCGTACGGTACGGTTACCGGCTAACGTCAATCAGGACATGAAAAAGGTCTACCGTGCTCAACGACAGCTGACGCAGGAGCTTCTGCGAGAACCAACTGCAGATGAAATCGGTGCGCGCGTTGACAAGACGGCGAAGCAAGTGCGTGACGTCTTCAACTACACGCGCGAACTGCGCGGACTAGACACACCGGTCGGTGATGACGACGATGGGACGACGTTTGGCAACATGATTGCCGACGAATCTGTTCGTTCTCCCGAGGACGAAGCAGTCGACGCGAGTCGCCCATCGGTTATTGCAAAAGCACTCGCCGTACTTGACGCTCGTGAACAAATGGTGATGGCAATGAACTTTGGCATCAACCGGACTGACTCTATGACGTTTACGCAGATTGCGAATGAATTACGCATATCGCGAGAGCGCGTACGTCAGATTCACATGTCGGCTTTAAAGAAACTTCGATTGAGTCCAATGTCGAAGTCACTTGAACCGTATCTGCGCTAAGCGCTAACTTTTTTAACGCCACGCCGGGTTCGTGCTCGCACGAGCCCGGCTTTTTTCCGCCCCTCTCCGTTCGTTAGCTTCACTACGCGAACTCCTATGCTCTATATTCACGAGACGTGATCTCGTCCGTGCCAAATGGTGGTTCTCTTTTTCTAAATAGCGTAACGCTCAGAGCTCGTTCGCTTTCATTGGACAAAATGAAGATTCTTGTCCAATGCCGTGAATAGCATTGTTAATGAAAAAACACCAATCTGATTGTGCGTCGCAAGTTTTGTGAATACACTTTTAACATTCGCTTACACCCACCATGTAGCGATCTACTTGTTAACGATTAGGAGGGTGGTCAAGTAACCATCCCGTTGAGCATCGAATGCCAAGTTCTGAAACCGAATCACAACTGACTACTTCTTTCGATAACAAGGACGCCGCACCTACCGAGTTAATTACCTTTCTTGAACGAGCCCGTGAGCAGGGCTTTGTAACCTACGAGGAAATAACCGACTTTATTGATGTCGGTGACGATGACAGCGACATCGGGCTCATATTTGAAGAGTTCGTGGCGGACATTAAAGATGCTGGGATACGTGTATTCGAATCACCACCAACTGAAGAAGATCTACTTCAAGGCAACGACCCATCAACAAGTGATGACGACGAGCTCGAGGAAGAACAGCTTAGTGCGGCGCTCATCGCAATCGAGAAAAACGTTACCGGTCGCACAACCGATCCCCTCCGCATGTATATGCGCGAAATGGGTGCTGTTGGTCTGCTCACGCGCGATGAGGAGATTGAGATCGCACGTCGACTTGAAGCTGGGATTAGTGATGAATTGGAAGCACTCGCATTTTTTCCGGGTGTTGTAGAGTACATCCTCAATGCGTATGACGACGTTACCAAGCGAAAAAAACTTGGGGAATTGCTTGTCGGCTACCTCGACCCGATGGAACATGTACCTCAAGCAAAGCAAATAGATGCAAATACACCGAAAGATCCAAGCCAGTCTAACAAGCGCAAAGGACCTGATGTCGCAGAGGCGAAGAAGCGCTTTACAAAACTCCGAAGAGCTTACCGCAAGGCACAGAAAGTCGTCGCAACGCAGAAATCCTGGCGGAGTGACGAATCCGTAAAGGCGTTAGCAGCCGTTGCGCGAATTTTCAAATTCTTCAAATTCACTCAACCGCACCATGATCATCTTTGCGAGATGGCGGAATTGTCATGGCAGCGAGTACGCCAACAAGAACGCGAACTACGGAAGCTGGTTAAACGCTGTCGTATGCCATTGGAGATATTTCAAAAAGAATTCGAAGGAAAGGAGTCGTCGTCTGCGTGGGTCAAGCGACACATAAAAGCGAATCATTCATACAGTAAACGACTTAGTAAATACGAAGTCGAACTGATGCGCGCGCATCGATGTATTCGCGAAGAGGAGATTGATCAGAGATACTCCGTGAACGCAATGAAGCGAAAGACGACCATTCCTCAAGACCGACGTCTTACCACAGCTCACAACCACACCACGTATGCGTCAATCACTGAAATTCATCAACGCGTTCGATCTGGTCGAAAAAAACGTAGCATCGCGAAAAACAACATGGTCGAGGCAAACCTTCGCCTTGTTATGTCGATTGCCAAGAAATACACCAATCGCGGACTGCACTTTCTCGATCTCATTGAAGAAGGTAACTTAGGTCTGATGAAAGCCGTCGATAAGTTCGAATATCGTCGTGGCTTCAAATTCTCTACCTATGCAACGTGGTGGATTCGACAGGCAATCACAAGATCAATCGCTGACCATGCACGCACGATCCGTGTCCCGGTGCACATGATCGAGACGATCAACAAGCTCAATCGAGTCACTCGTCAAATGACGCAAGAACTAGGGCGCGAACCTAATTCTGAGGAACTTGCCGAACGGATGGAAATCAACGACGATCGTGTGCGACGCGTGCAGGAAATCGGTCGTGAACCAGTATCGATGGAACGACCACTAGGTGAAGACGGCGATGCGACGGTTGGTGATTTCATTGAGGACAACAACACCAAGACACCGATTGATGTAACCGCTTATGAGAATCTCCGCGATGTGATCGAAGTGATCCTCAACGAGCTCGATCCCCGTGAGCGGCAAGTACTTTGCATGCGATTCGGTATTGGCATGAATCAGGATCACACCCTTGAGGAAGTTGGAAAGCAGTTTGACGTTACCCGTGAACGCATTCGACAAATTGAGGCAACCGCGATGCGGCGGATTCAAAATTCTCTGGCGGCTCGGGTGCTCGCAGAGGATTTCATACACCTCACATGATCGCCTAAACCGCATAGAATTACGCGCCCTAAAAATCTGAGTCAATAGATGCCCTCAATTAAGGTTCGAGACAGCGAATCATTCGACTTAGCGCTACGAAGATTTAAACGAGCGTGCGAGAAAGCGGGGATATTGTCAGAAGCTCGGCGCCGCGAGTACTACGAGAAACCGACGACAGTGCGTAAGCGCAAAGAAGCAGCTGCGAAGAAACGCTTACAAAAGAAAATCAGTCGCGAAGCCCGTCGGTTCGAGCGACTGCACTAGCTACTTCAGTCTCCAACCCGGGCTACCATGGCGTGTTCGATGTTCACGCCGATTCGCTTATTTCCGAACAGTTTAGCCATCCGGTCTGCCTTAATATTTAGCAGGCAATGCCGGAATCCTCTTCCAATCAGCCAGGTCAATTCGGTCCTGATTTCATTAAAGATCTAACCAGTCGCATTGATGGACCGGCATTCCTAAATAGATTTCTCAAAGTTGAGCGAGTCGGCGACCGTCATCGCGCTCTATGCCCATTCCATAAAGACAGTAAACCCTCTCTCTACATTCGTGACGACGGGAGCTTTCATTGCTTTGGATGCCAAAAACACGGCTCGGTTTTTAACTTCATCATGGAACACAACGGAGTTAGCTTCCCGGATGCTGTTAAGGAAGTCGCACAGTTCCTTGGGGTCCCAGTTCCTGAACGACGCGGCGGAAATCAGATATCCGAGGAACAACGAGCACTCTTCGGGGTCCTCGAAAAAAGTACGTTGTTCTTCAGGCGTCAACTCGCACAAGCTAGCAGTCATTCGCCGGTCAAACGTTATCTCGAATCACGCGGGATTGATCAAGCCGCAGTCGACAGGTTCCAGATCGGCTACGCTCCGAATTCTTGGACCAGTTTGAAAGACCACTTCAGCGACACGCAGGAACAGCTGCTAGTTGACGCAGACGTACTCGTACGCAATCTTGATCGAAATTCCGTCTACGACCGTTATAGAGATCGATTGGTTTTTCCGATTCGCAATCGACAGGGTAACGTCGTCGGATTCGGCGGCCGAGTTCTCGACGAGAAAGTCGAACCGAAATACTTGAACACAAAACAAACGAAGGTGTTCTCAAAAAGCCGTGAGCTCTACGGTCTGTTTGAGGCGTTAGATACCAGGAGGCGTCCGGAGCGACTATTACTCGTCGAAGGTTACATGGATGTTGTTGCGTTAGCACAACATGGAATTCCTTACGCGGTTGCTGCGCTCGGGACAGCTTCAAACGAATCCCACTTCCGAACTATGTTTTGGTTTACGAACGAAGTCATATGTTGCTTCGATGGTGACGAAGCGGGAAGAACTGCGGCGAAAAGAGCACTTGAATCAGCGCTAGTGGCCTTGACAGACGAAAAAACCGTGAAATTCATGTTTTTGCCGGAAGGGCACGATCCTGATAGCTTTGTTCGATCTAAAGGTAAATCTGCATTTGAAGACAGCATCAGCAATGCACAGCACGTCGCAGACTATTTCGTCGATACGTTACTCGAGACTAAAGATCGCACCTTTGCAAGTATTGAACAGAAGGCCCGATTTGTCGATCGAGCAAAGTCGCTAATACAAGGCATTAAGCATGATTCATTTCGCGCGATTCTAGCTCAGGAAGTAGCTCGGTGCTTTCCAGATGACGTGAATATGGATCAGCTACTAACTCCCACTCTGGTGGGTAGAGAACCGTCCGCTCCAGTTCCCTTTGATGGCGATTTCGTCGAGGGAGAACCAGAGGATGCAGTCGAGAACGATCCGTCAGAGCGTTACTACTATGAGATAAATACGCGTAGACGTGTGAGTCAGTTACTGTGCGCTCCCGTTATTTGGGCGAGCCTAAAAAACCATCAAGCGCTTCTTCATAAACTCAACGATATAGCACAAAATGATCCGTTAGCTCGCGTTTGGCGGTCGATCGACCGCCATGGATTCACCAACATAGATGGGTTAATCTCTTCCTTTCAAGACGACGTCTGGTTTGCTCGATATTTGGACGACATTTACGATCCATCGACCGCAAACGCCATGACAGATCCTCAGGAAACTCTCGAACAATTTATCGACGGAGTCCAATCGTTTCTTACTGCGAAGACGAGAGACGTCGAACGCAAGGCACAGCTTGATCTCTTGAGTCAACGTGATAACAACGAAGCATCACATTGACGTTACCTTCGTCGAGCGTCTTCAATCCGCTCCACGTTGACCGATTAATCCACTGTCCTATTTGGACGAAATCCATAAGATAATTCGGAAATCGAGACGTACTCGCGTGTCTTACCTTAAACAAGCGCGTGAGATGTGTAAGTGGATCTCTTCACCGATGAAGACTTTCGAACAGGCAGTAGATCATCTAAGCCAATACGTGGCTGAAGACGGACGTCTCTCTATGAACGACATTTGTGCGTTCGCCCGCTTACATACAGATCTACACGACGAACAGTACGCCGAGCTCGCACATCGTCTGATTGAGATTGGTATCGATGTATTCGATTTCGAACGAGAACAAGAAGCTCAGATCGTCGAGGAGATCGAAGAGCGCGAACGTGGTTCCATCCGAGAGAACACACAAATCTACATGCGGGATGTGGGCGAATACGATCTCCTCTCTCGGGAGGATGAACTAGCCTACGCGCGGGCAATGAACGAAGCAATGAGCGAGGCACTTGCTGCGATCGCGCCCGTCAAAGCAGTAAACGATCGATGTCGCAAGTTAATGACTTCGCACGTTGATAACGGCCAGTTGGGCCGACTCCTTGCAGGTTTCCTTGACCACGTTGAAGTCCTTCCCGAAGTTGATCGTTCAGATACGAACGGAAATAACGGCGAACGAGAAGATCCGTTGGACCACAAAATCGCTCTGCGTCGAATTCAACGTTTTCACGAAGCCTCCGCCGAGTACTTTGCCACACACACAAATGGACGCACAAATGAAC
This sequence comes from Candidatus Azotimanducaceae bacterium, assembly GCA_965220235.1. Lineage (GTDB taxonomy): Bacteria > Pseudomonadota > Gammaproteobacteria > Pseudomonadales > Azotimanducaceae > Bin55. The sequence continues at coordinate 3,316,398 of OZ244815.1, forward strand.
AGCAAATCGGCGTCGAAGAGTCTCTTCGGCTGTTTAAGTTTGCAACCAATCACTACACATCTCTACTCGATATCTTCAAAAATGTAGTGACTTCGATAGAGAACGTCATCGCAGGAGTTAGATCGATTTGCCTCACGGCAGGGGTATCAGATGCCGAGGAGCTTGAACGCATCTGTGCCGGTCTGACAGCTGTACGACTTGCCGACGAATTCGTCGATCTTCCATCGACGGTACAGTCGAATCTAAACGCTCATATGCACGTTATCGAACGGGCTCGCGCAAAGTTGCATGCCATTGAGACGCAATGTGATTTACCCTATGTCGAGCTACTAGAACGCGATCGACGTCTTGACAGCGCAATTCAACGCTTCCGCATCGCTAAAAACGGGCTGGTATCCGGTAACCTACGGTTGGTGATGCGCGTCGCTCAAAACTACAGCAATCATGGTGCGTTCTTACTTGACCTCGTCCAGGAAGGAAATCTCGGGTTGATACGTGCGGCAGAGAAATACGACTACACCCGCGGATTCAAATTCTCAACTTACGCCACCTGGTGGATTAGGCAGGCTATCACACAGGCGCTGAATGAATTCGGGCGTACAGTAAAGCTACCTGCAAGTCTTACCCAGGCGATTCGCAACGTCGGGCGTGCAAAAATGCGATTGACGCAAATACTCGGACGTGATCCGACACTGGGTGAACTCGCGGACGAAACGGGACTCAGTGTTCAGCAAGTTCGCGATGTGGTGCTATACGAACACAACGCGATTTCAATCGACGAACCTAATAACGACGAAGACGACACAACTTTGGCCGACACGCTTATAAGCGAGAGCGTACCTTCTCCAGAGCAGATGGCGCTAGAACAAGGACTGCGCGATGCAGTCGAGTTGACCTTAGCTGACCTGACGACACGTGAAACACAAATTCTGTCGCTGCGTTATGGAATCGGAAGGACTTCCGACATGTCTACTGCGGAGATTGCACAGGAACTTGGTATTTCAAGCAATCGCGTGCGACAGATCACCGTAAAAGCGCTGCGTCGTCTGCGCCAACCACGCTATACACCTTTGCTGGAACCGTATCTCTAGCGAAGTTACCCTAATATTCGACGTTACCGACATCCAAACTAGCAAGATATTTCGCCGATGATTGCTAACATGTTAACGAAATAGCATATATATCGACTTTCATAGAAATTTTTGTTATTGATATGCGATCAATTGAACAAATTTCTGCACAAACGGCAATCTTTAAGCGTACTAAACCGCAATTCCTCAGTAACTTTTTCATCTGTGAGCGTACCGTCGTCGCTCACTTCGTACCAGCGACACGCCGATGCGTGGCTTCCTTTCGGGTCGCTTTGCAATAACAAGTACGAAGCGATTTTGTTTCAAATTGGTGCATAAAAAAGCTACCTCGCATCTTTTCATTTTGATTCTTAAAATAGCGCCTCTTCTCCGAAACCCTTTTCACGCATGGCAAAGCAAGCCCGGGCTAGTTCACTCCAAGATTCCCAGCAAGCAACAATCGAAACACGCGAAAATACAGATTCGGTTACTGATTCAATCGAGTTCTTGGCAAAAGCCCGAGAGCAAGGCTACGTAACGTACGAGGAGATCACCGACTTTATTGATGTCGGAGATGACGACAGTGACATAAGTGTGGTATTCGAAGAATTCGTCGCCGATATCAAAGACGCCGGGATCAAAGTCTTCGAACAACCTCCGACAGAAGAGGATTTACTACAGGGCAACGAAGCATCAGCTAGCGACGACGAGTTATTAGAGGAAGAGCAACTAAACGCCGCATTAACGGCTATTGAGAAAAATCAGACGGGACGAACCACCGATCCACTTCGCATGTACATGCGAGAAATGGGCAAGGTTGGTCTATTGACGCGCGAAAAGGAAATCGAAATCGCAAAACGGCTAGAAGCCGGCATCAGCGCAGAACTAGAGGCGGTTGCGACTTTTCCTGGTGTCGTAGATTACATCTTAGAAGTCTATGAAGACGTAACTAAACGCAAAAAACTAGGGGAATTGTTGGTTGGGTATCTCAACCCAATGGAGGTAGTAAAACCAGCCCAACAAATTGACGCTAACACACCAAAGGACGAGACAAAAGATAACAAGCGAAAAGGGCCTGATCCTGATATAGCGAAGAAACGATTCGACGAGTTGAAGCGAGCGCACGCGAAGTGTCACAGGGTTCTTGCAAAACAACGTAATTGGCGTACGAAAGAAGCCGTGAAAGCGCTTGATGATATGGCGCAGATATTTAAGTACTTCAAATTTACTTTAGTCCATCATGACCATGTTTGTCAGATAGCCGAAACATCTTGGCGTCATCTAAGGGAGCAAGAGCGCACACTTGAAAAAATCGTGCGGCGCTGTCGCATGCCGATTGAGGAGTTCAAGGAGGAATTTCGTGGGAAAGAATCCTCCGCTAGTTGGTACAAGCGACACTCAACCGATAAACCTTATAGCCGCAAACTTACCGAATACGAAATAGAGATACTCCGAGCACATAGATACATACGAGAGGAAGAACTAGATCAGCGTCACTCTCGAGCCATCCTCAAACGAAAAACTGGCATCACGCCCCCCGTACCGACCCATTCCCGTAACCCTGGTCTGAAGTACTCAACCATTCGCGGAATCCATGAGCGCGTGAGACACGGTGCCAAAGAAAAGAGCTTGGCCAAAAATGACATGGTTGAAGCGAATTTGCGGTTGGTGATGTCGATCGCCAAAAAGTACACCAATCGCGGCCTCCACTTCCTCGATTTGATCGAAGAAGGCAACCTCGGACTCATGAAAGCCGTTGACAAATTCGAATATCGTCGCGGGTACAAGTTCTCGACCTATGCAACGTGGTGGATCCGGCAGGCAATCACTCGAGCAATTGCGGACCATGCCCGAACGATCCGCGTCCCCGTACACATGATTGAGACGATAAATAAACTCAATCGCATCACACGACAAATGACACAAGAGCTCGGCCGGGAACCAACGCCGGAAGAACTGTCAGAGCGGATGGAAATCAACGAAGAGAAAGTTCGACGTGTTCAGGAAATCGGGCGCGAACCGCTATCTATGGAGAAACCCGTCGGTGAAGATGGTGACGCAACAGTAGGGGATTTCATTGAGGACGCTAGCGCTCAGTCTCCCGTTGACAATACGGCTCACAAAAACCTATCCGATGCGATAAAAGAGACGCTCGACGACATGGACCCACGCGAAAGTCAGGTCCTTCGCATGCGATTCGGCATTGGCATGAACCAAGACCACACGCTTGAAGAAGTCGGAAAGCAATTCGACGTGACACGCGAACGCATTCGCCAGATCGAAGCTAACGCCATGCGGCGCATTAGCAATTCGGACCGAATTCGTTCTCTTCTGAAGGACTTCGGGTTCGATCTTCTCGCGAGTTAGCTTCTACAAGCGCTAAAAACTCAAGCAATAAAAAACGGCGATGCTAAGCATCGCCGTTTTTTATTGGTGGGCCCACCAGGACTCGAACCTGGGACCAATGGATTCACGATCCGCTAAGCGGACATCCGAGTGTTTCCACTCCGCGTGGACTATCTCACCGCCCTAATTTAGGGCGCGGGACGCTCTATTGCCTGTCATTAAGAACTCTCGACCGCATCTTGCAGTCAGTTCTCAGGTAGTCTCTGCACCTTCCGAAAGTGCACTCTCGGCTTGGCTCAGGATTGCCATAGTCGACAGATGTTGACCTTAGGTTTCCCTGAATTCATCCCGTTCATCTGACGATTCACATCGCCAGCGCACCATTTTGATGAGTCCACTGCTCTAACCAACTGAGCTATAGGCCCGTGGTCGGAAGTTTAAGAGATGTCGATAGACCGACTTTGAAACAGGTTGCTACTGTGTAAAAACCGCGCCGCTCAAATTCGATGTCAGGTAGCTGGGTAAATCCGCGATCGCCAATCTAATCTGCTCCATTGAGTCGCGATCTCGGATCGTTACGGTATCGTTTTCCAGTGTTTCAAAATCGATCGTTAGACAAAAAGGCGTTCCTACTTCGTCGTGCTTTCGGTAGCTCTTTCCGATGTTGCCACTGTTTTCTAAGAAGATGCGACCTAAGCCGAGCTGCTGAAGCTCGCTACGTAGCGACTGTGCTTTCGTTACGATCTCTTGATGATTTCGCTTAAGCGGTATCACAGCAGCTTTGATCGGTGCGAGATGCGCCGGCAGACGAAGAACGGTACGTTCTTTGCCATCATCTAATTGCTCGATGGTATACGCCTCATTCAGAACAGCGAGCACACCGCGATCAACGCCCGCGGACGGTTCGATCACGTACGGAACTACCCATTGCTTAGTTTCTCGGTCTTGCATCGCAAGTTTCGCCGTGGAATCCATATTCGGTTGTACGCTCGCGTGTATGTCGAGTTCGTCCTGTTGTTTGGTGTGCGAACCAAGGTCGAAATCGGTTCTGTTCGCAATTCCTTCAAGCTCTTCTACACCGTGAGGAAAGCGATACATGATGTCAACGGTCGCCTTCGAATAGTGGGCTAGTTCCTCACTCGGCACGTCATAGCATGAAAGGTGATTCGAATTCACCCCTTGTTCACGCCACCACGTAAGACGATTCTCGACCCACGTCTGATGCCAAGCTTCATCGGTGCCTGGCTGGACGAAAAACTCAAGCTCCATCTGTTCGAACTCACGCACCCGAAAAATGAAGTTTCGAGGCGTGATTTCATTTCGAAATGCCTTGCCGATCTGTGCAATGCCAAACGGCATCTGCCGAGACGTCGAATCCACGACATTCTTGAAGTTAGTGAAAATCGCCTGTGCCGTTTCTGGTCGCAGATATGCGATATCCGCACCTTCCTCAACTGGACCAATCGACGTCTTGAACATCAAATTGAAGGGACGTGGTTCTGTTAAAGACTGGGAACCGCAGTACGGACACTTGCCATCTACGATGTGATCCGCGCGCGAACGCTTCTTGCAATCACGGCAATCCACCAGCGGGTCCGTAAAAGTCTCTTCGTGTCCCGAATAGTGCAGCACCGAACGATGGGTGAGAATCGATGCATCTAAGCCTTCGACGTCATCTCGTTCATACACCATCGCCGACCACCACGCCGCCTTTAGGTTGTTCTTTAACTCAACACCAAGCGGACCGTAGTCGTATGCGCCTTGAAGACCACCGTAGATTTCACTGGATTGGTAAAGGAAGCCTCGGCGCTTACATAAAGCGACGAGCTCATCCATGTTTTTTGCGGTCACGAAAAGGCTCGAAGATCAGGGCGGACACGAGATTAACCCGTGCAGGGCGGCGGAATTGTAGACACCTCTGTGAAGGGAACCAAACTCAAGAAAATTAGGTTTGATTTGGTCGCCGCGAAGAAACACCTTAAGATTCTGCGAGCTGTTAGAGAGAAAATCCGATGGACCCACTATATATTGTGCTGATCTTAGGCGGCTTGTTAGCGGCTGGTCTCGTTGTCTACACAATGACAACTCGTAACCAACTGGTCCGCACCTTAAACGAAATGGATCAACGGCAAAAATCAGAGGCTGAAACGCTTCGACAAGCATTGGATTCGGGTCTTAGCAAAGGTCGTGAAGAAGCTGCCGCTCGAAGTAAAGAAAACACCGAATTAATTGCAAACGTGCGCGAAAGGTTAGTCGCGATTTCTGAGTTCAAGGATAGTGTTAAGCAGAGCGTAAGCGATCTGAATGAGAGCGTGACAGGTGTGAAGCGGATCTTCGACAATCCGAACAAGAGGGGGTTGTTTGGCGAAAGCCAACTGAAGGACATCGTAACGACTGCATTGCCGACTGAGCTCTATGAGTTTCAACATCGGTACGACAAACTAGATGGCGGATACGTTACGTTTGACTGTTTTCTCAAACTTCCAGACCCGCCTGGTCCCATTGGGATTGATGCGAAATTCCCTAGTGAACTCTATCGAAATATCGCTGAAGCTACGACACCTGACGCTCAAAAAGAGGCTCGCAAACAGTTTGAGCGGGAAATAAAACGTTTGTTAGGCGACATCGCGGATAAGTACATCATCCCAGAGGTCACTTCAGAATTCGCGTTGATGTTTGTCCCCTCTGAAGCAATTTTTGCCGAGATTTATTCGTCAAGCCCAAGCGTAACTGAGGTCTCACACAAGCGGCGCGTGTACATCGTATCTCCGTCGACGCTGATGGCCGCCTTAAATACCATTCGATCCGTCGTAAATACCATGAATGTTCAACGAGCGGCCGAGCAGGTGCTCAAAGGTCTCGCCGAAGTAGCGAAAGACGCCGAACGGCTCCAGAAACGTACCGAGGACTTTCAAAAACGACTATCGTCTGTATTAAACAAAACGGATGAGGTTGTAACTTCCTCGCGCAAGATCAATGAAAGAGTGCAGAAGATGCAGGGAGGTAATACGGAATCGCTTACTTCCGGGGAGTCTTTGACGACACCACTTTCTAACGGTCAAGAGTTGCCTGACCGTCTAACGTAGATGATCGAACATTCTGTAAATAAATCGGTCACAATGGATAATCGCCGCTCGAACTCAATTTCCGGAGCCTAGTACAACCATGCGGACATGGGTTCGTATCCTGTTATACAGTGCATGCACGTGTTTAGCCCTTGCTGTTGGAGGTGCTTCGTTATTTAAGTACGGTATAGCCCCATTTGAACTAAGTAGCATGTTGGTGCTATCAGGATTCGGTCTAAGCGTTCTATTCGCGGTACTTTCTATAGGAACTCTGTTCGTTTCGGTTCTGCGCAAACAACCATTTGGACTCTTTACCATGTTTGTCGCATTCCTGATCTGTTTCTGTTTAGCTGGTTACGCAGCCATCCTATACAACAAAGCAAGTACCAATCCAGTCGCTTACAACATATCGACCGACTTAGTCAATCCACCTGAGTTTTCACAAGCGGTCATCAACGTTCGCGGGGAAGCGTCAAATCCTGTTGAACTAGACGATCGTAAAAAAGAACTACACAAAGGTGTGTATGACGATCTTAAACCCCTTGTCCTTAGTACATCTAAAGACCGCGTATACTCAACCGCACTTGAGCTAGTGAGGGAGCGCGGTTGGGAGATCATCACACAGAATGAAGAGGAAGGTACGATTGAGGCGACTGCGACGACATTCTGGTTTGGTTTTAAGGATGATGTCGTGATCCGAGTTCAAGGGGACGTCAATATGGATTCTGCGACCGTCGATTTACACTCCGTTTCACGGATGGGTCAAACCGATCTAGGTAAGAATGCCGAACGGATCCGTGACTTTCTTAATGATCTAAATAAAACGGTCGGAAACTAGAAGAGCGACCGTTAGTTAGCCACGTTTAGAAGACTCGTACCTACTAGAACTTAAGTAGCTCGACTTCAAGATTTTGCAGGTCGACCACGCCGATCGCGTTGTAACCAACTAATTGTCCCGCACACTCGCCAGGATTGAATATCAAGCGTTCAGTGCTCCGTTCTTCTCTCCTTAAGTGCGTATGGCCGTGTAAAACCAATTCTGAGTCCCCAAAACCTATATGTCCGAGCGTCGCCGGGTCATGCACAACCAAGATTGACCGTCGATCCCAACTTACCCTCAAAGGTGGTTCCTGAAATTCAAAGCCGTGGCGTGCGATTGATTCCATTAGTCCCTCCCTTTCAACGTCATTGTTACCAAACACGCCATAGAGCGAGCAATTCAATGCACTAAATAGATCAAGTGTCGAACCCTTGGTAATGTCCCCCGTATGGACTACACGATCAACCTCTGCATCGTTGAATAATTCAATGATGCGTGCTACATTTTTAACGTTGTTGTGCGTATCACAAACAACACCAATCTTCATGCACGTTCCACAAAAAACGCCGCTCATCCGAGGACGAGCGGCGCTATTCAAATCTCAGTCACTTAATCTCGAGACACACTAAAACCTACGCACGTCTCGATAACCTAAATGACCTGCTTCCGTCTAGGCAGCTTTCTCGAGAATGTGTATCCCACAGGCACTACCGAGACCAATTACGTGGGTCAAGCCGATTTTTGCATCTTCCACCTGTCGGCGACCTGCTTCGCCACGTAGGTGAGTGCTGACTTCGTAGATATTCGCTATTCCTGTTGCACCCAGAGGGTGTCCCTTCGAAAGTAGACCCCCGGAAACATTCACTGGAATCCGTCCACCTAATTCAACCTCGCCATCATCGATCAGTCGACCTGCGCCACCTTCTTCACAGAGTCCTAAATTTTCGTAGTGAAGAATCTCTGCGGTAGCGAAGCAATCATGCAATTCGACCAGATCAAGGTCCTCCGGTCCTACGCCAGCCATTTCATATGCCGCTTTCGACGCCATCTGTGTGCACGAATTAACGTCGGGCATCACAAGATCACGCTCTTGCCAAGGATCTGACGTTAGCACGGATGCACGTACTTTGACGGCTCGATCCATCAAACCGAGTTCTCGTACCTTCTGCTCGGAAGCGACGACGGCTGCAGCCGAGCCGTCTACATTCACGGAACACATGAGTTTAGTGTTCGGATAGGAGATCATCTCAGCGTTCATGACGACCTCAAGTGGCGTCTCGATCTGGTACATCGCCTTCGCATTCATGGTCGAGTGATGGTGATTCTTCACCGAGACTTTCGCAAATTGCTCAAAGGTGGTTCCATGATTTCGGGTGTGTTCTAGCCCCGCTTCGGCGAACACTGAAGGCATCGTGCCAGATCCGAGCAGACCCTCTTTCGAGATACCCTTCGAGCCGCCTCCACCTCCAAGCAAGCCTCGCCCCATCTGCTCGACGCCAACTGCAAGCACGATGTCATAGACGTCCGCTTTAACTGACATCCAAGCTTCTCGGAATGCGGTCGCACCTGTCGCGCATGCGTTCGAGACGTTGACGACAGGGATACCTGTTTGCCCAATCTCTTGCAAGATGCGTTGACCTACCATTCCGCTCGCTTGGTTGAGGTTTCCACAATACAAGGCTTCCATGTCCTTGACGGATAAACCACAGTCGTCGAGCGCGAGCAACGCTGCTTCAGCGCCGAGTTGCGGTACTGATTTCTCTGGGAACCGACCAAATTTGATCATGTCCACGCCGACTATATATGCGTCTGCCATGACTCTCTCCTAGCTAAGCTGGTTTGAAAAAATACGAAAGGTAGCTGTTTCCATCTGCGTCCTTTCGACCGAGTGCGTCATCGAATACGACCTCAACCGGCATACCGAAACTGATCTTCTCCGGGTCTGCTTCGATACCGATGAGGTTTCCCTTGATCGTTCCGCCTCCGTCCAGATCGACGATAGCCGAGATGTAAGGCACGTCGATACCAGGAAACGAACGATGAACGATCGAGTACGAGTAGAGAGATCCGCGGTTAGACAGTTGGATAGTCGACATCGAATCACGCGCACCGCACTTTGAACAGTGTCGCCGCTCGCCGAGATAGACAGAACCACATTCGTCACATCGATGTCCTTCAAGGTAGGGCTCGCCTTCCTCGGGTATCTTGAGGTAACCAACAACTGGCAATAGTCCGTCCGACATCCTTCCCTCTATGCAATCGGCTACGTCTGATTTTAAGGGATACGGCTTGATGCTCTATCAAGAGACGTATCAATATGTTTCCGCCTCGGTTACTCGTAAGGCTTCACTAGTGACTGATAAACGGTTGACGAGATTGTCCCAACTGGTTCGTTCGGCGCACCGATGAGTTGCGTAAAGAACACGACTGCGAGCTCGTAATTAGGATCGACCCAAAATGACGTACCGGCAGCACCACCCCAGTAAAAGGTATCAATGGTTTGGGTTGGATCGAACGGATCTAGGCGCTCACGAATGCCAAAACCAAGACCGTAGCGAAACTGGTTCGACTCGGTCGCTAGCTGGTTTGTCATCATTTCCAGCATCGTGGATCTTTTCAATGGTGCGTTAATTTGGTTGGTCAAGCTGTCTAAGACGGATTGAGCGAACTTCCCGAAGTCGTGAATCGACATGACCAATCCGCCACCACCGGAAAGGAACGTTACATCGCGAAACTCTGGGTCGACTCGCGCCGTGTCCTGAATCGGAAACTCTCCTTCTCGATACGGGTACTGATTCGTTCCAAAACGACTCAATTCGCTATCGGGAACGTCGAAATACGCGTCCTCGATTCCCAATGGACCCCAGAGTTCTTGAGTTAGAAAATGGTCGAATCGCATACCGGAAGAACGTGACACAACCTCACTGACCACATCAGAAGCAAAACCGTAGTGAAACCGCTCACCAGGTTGAAACAACAGCGGCAATTTCCCTAGCGCAACCACGAGATCGTGCGTGGTCGGTACAAGATAGTCCCAGTCATCGATCAATCCTGCTTCTCGATAAAGGCGATCTATTTCAGTTTCGCCGTAATATCCGTACGTGAGACCCGCACTGTGCGATAGCAGATGTCGTAATGTCATTGGCGATGCTTGAACGTGATCACCGTCAACCAATACGTTTAAGTCCGTAAATTCAGGCAATACGTTCGAGATGTCATCGTCGAGCGACAGCTTGCCGCTCTCTACTAACTTCATGGCCGCTACAGCAGCGACTGGTTTCGTCATCGAGTAGATGCGGTAGAGCGAATCACGTTGCACTGGTGTACCTAGCTCGAGATCCAGCGTTCCAACGTGGTGCTCGAACACTTCCTCACCGCGAAACAGTACCAGTAGCGCCGCGTTCGGTAACGTGTTGGAATCTATCCAGCCCTGCATTACAGGTTTAAGCGATTCAAGAATGCTCAAATCCATCCGCACGTCGTTCTCGCCAAAACAAGGCATGCTACCAAGAAGGACGAACGAACACGCTAGACATGCAACCCGTCGCTGAAGACCGCGAAATTCGCGTCGCGTGCGAACGGCGGTTAAGGCACGATCGCTAGCTGGTTTTTGAGACTCGAAAATCAGCTAACACCGAGACGTTCGTGCATGATCGGGCTAGTCGTCGTGTATTGCAGGTAGACCTTTTCATCAGGATTGATGCGTGCTTTGATCGCGAACGCTGCGAGTGCCGCCTCGTGGAAGCCTGAGAGGATTAGTTTCTTTTTTCCGGGATAGGTTGCGATGTCACCGACGGCATATATGCCTGGAACGTTTGTCTCGAATTTCTCGGTATCGACCGCGATCTGCTTGCGGTCTAGCTCAAGACCCCACTCGGCGATCGGTCCGAGGTTAGGTGATAGACCAAAAAAGACAAGCAAGTCATCAACGGGTATTCGCGTAATAGATTTGTCCGGATGCGTTACTACTGCTTGACGTAACACGTTACTTTCCACGTGTAATCCAGTTACGTTTCCAATGTGAAATGAGACCTTTCCAGCTTGCTCAAGCGATCGCATGGTCGCAACCGAAGCGTCAGCAGCTCGAAATCGGTCGCTCCGGTGGATTAATGTGAGACTTGCAGCCCGTTCAGCCAACTCGTTCGTCCAATCAAAGGCCGAATCGCCTCCACCCAAGACGATTAGATGGCGATTCTCAAATCGCGAAGGATCTTTGACACGATAAAAAATCTGTTGATCGATCAGTGCTTCAACGCCGTCGACGCGTAGTGGTTGCGGCTCAAACGAACCGACACCGCCTGCGACTATCACGGATTTGGTCGTAAATTCCGTACCGGTGCTTGTTTCCACCGCAAAAGACAAATCATCGATCGCTTCTACCTTGGTCACTTGCTGAGACAGGTGATACTGCGGGTCAAAAGGCTTGATCTGCTCATCGAGTTTTTCGACGAGCTCTTGCGCATCGCACACAGGAATACCGGGTATGTCGTAAATTGGCTTATCTGGGTAGAGTTCGGCGCACTGCCCACCGATGACGTCCAGCGCGTCAACCACGTGGGCGTTTAGTCCTAATAACCCCAGTTCAAATACCTGAAACAAACCGCAAGGACCTGCGCCAACAATTACTGAGTCGGTTTGAATGCTCACCTTCTATAGGTTCCCGTTTCGTAAGATGTCAAGCATAGGCAAAAGCCGGAGTTACGGCTTTAGTCGCTATTAGAGTAAGGTCGTGATTGCGCGTCAGATTTAGATCGCGCTCGAATCCGTATGTTGGTGATTACAAATCATGCCAGCGCCCACCGTCTCATTCGAAACGCGGTCGATCACGATAAATGAGCCCATCGTTTTGTCATCTGCGTAATCTTCAAACACAACCGGGCGTTGCAATTGAATCCGCACTAATCCGATTTCATTTGCATCTAGCTGGTCGCACGATTCACGCGCTTGCGTGTTGACATTCAGTCGGTGAATGAATTCAGCGACCTGCCCAGTGACTTGGCGCGCTCCCATCTTAAATAGGTAGCTCTTGTTAGCTGCGAGTGCGCGATTAGCCATCCATACCACATTCGCTTGAAACGCATCGCTAACACTTGGCGCATAGCTCGGCGATACCAGCGTATCTCCTCGGCTGATACTCAACTGATCACTGACCGTCAACGTAACTGATTGAGGCGCAAAACCCGCCTCTAAATCGCCATCCATCGTTACGACACGTTCAACACGGGTCTCGTGTCCTGAAGGCAAGACTACGATCGGGTCTCCAGGGCAAATGACTCCCTTGGTGATCATGCCTGAATAGCCGCGAAAGTCCTCACTTGGATGATGAACTCGCTGAACTGTCATGCAGAACTGTTCTAGATCGGAGTCCGCCGATACTGGCGCTCGTTCTAGAAGCTCGATGATCGTTTCGCCGGCGTACCAGTCCATGTTCGTTGAGCTGTGTACGACATTCTCTCCGAACTTTGCTGCAACTGGAACAAATGACGTCTGTGTGAACCCTAAAGATTTTGAGAATTCAAGGTACTCCGCACGAATGCGTTCGTAAGTCTCCTCATCGTAACCAACTAGATCCATCTTGTTGATCGCAACGACTACTTGACTAATACCAAGTAGATTGACAATCAGTGAGTGACGTCTTGTCTGGTCAAGTACACCGTTTTGTGCATCGATCAGGATAACCGCAAGTTCACAGTTGCTTGCACCTGTGGCCATGTTCTTCGTGTATTGGCTATGACCAGGGCAGTCTGCGATGATGTATTTACGGGTACTCGTAGCAAAGTAGCGATACGCTACGTCAATCGTGATGCCTTGTTCTTGTTCCGCCTTCAACCCATCGGCTAGTAACGCAAACTCAAGTTCATCGCTTCCGTGACCCAATCGTCTACTGTCCCGGATTAAGGCGTTTAAGTGATCCTCGTAAACCTTGTTCGAGTCGTACAACAAGCGACCAATCAGCGTGCTCTTTCCGTCATCAACACTGCCGCATGTCAGAAACTTCAACAACTCCGTCTGTTCGTTCTCCGCCAAGTAATCGTTGATGTATTCGATGTCTGACACGTCGCGCTCCAATCCTAGCGCAAGAGGTAACCTTAGTCGAGATTCTGCAAGTGCAGCTTGACCCATCATCTAAAAATACCCTTCTTGCTTCTTGGTCTCCATCGAAGCCGCAGTATCGTGATCAATTAGACGTCCTTGCCGTTCAGAAGTATCAGCGACCAACATTTCGTGAATGATCTCGGGTAGTGTTGAAGCGCTCGATTCGATGGCTCCTGAAAGCGGGTAGCAACCTAGCGTTCGAAATCGAACCGTGCGTATTTCTGGTTCCTCTTCAGGTTCGAGACGCATACGGTCATCGTCGACCATGATCCAAGTTCCTCTCCGCTTCACTACAGGACGCTCTTTCGCAAAGTAAAGGGGAACGATCTCGATGCCTTCCTTATAGATGTATTGCCATATATCCAATTCGGTCCAGTTTGAAAGCGGAAATACTCGGATTTCCTCGTCTTTGCGAATATTGCTGTTGTAAATTCGCCATAGTTCCGGACGTTGATTGCTTGGGTCCCACTGGTGATACTTGTCGCGTAACGAAAACACGCGTTCTTTCGCCCGAGACTTTTCTTCGTCGCGTCGTGCGCCGCCAAACGCTGCGTCGAACTCGTATTTATCTAAAGCCGCTTTCAGAGCGTCGGTCTTCATGATTTGCGTGTATGTGTCCGCATCGAAATCGAACGGATTTACGTCGTCCTCCCGACCCTCTTCGTTCGTATACACGATCAAGTCAAAGTCTCCTTTCTCCGCAAGGCGGTCGCGGAATGCAATCATGTCCTTGAACTTCCACGTCGTATCTACGTGAAGTAACGGAAACGGTAACTTACCGGGGAAGAACGCTTTCTTTGCAAGATGCAGCAAAACAGACGAGTCCTTGCCGATGGAGTACATCATCACCGGATTTTCGCGCTCGGCCACGACCTCACGCATGATGTAAATGCTCTCTGCTTCTAACTGCTCAAGATGCGTCAGCTTGTATGCCGCGCTCATCGACACTTGCGCTCATCAATTGGATAGAAGAGTTATTCTAAATAACGACACGATTTATTTGACTACAAATCATATTGTTTTATGTTATATGTTTAGCAGGCGTCTTAATAGGTCATTCACCTTTTGGGGATCCGCTTTACCTTGCGATGCCTTCATTACCTGACCAACCAAGTAGCCAATGACCTTGGCAGCCCCTCCACGGACTTGCTCAACTTGGTCTGGGTGCTCGTTAATGACGCTTTCGACCAATGAACGCAGCTCGTCCACATCGCTTAGTTGTCGAAGCCCACGATCTTCGATGATCTCATCGACTGCCTTATCGGATGACCACATTCCTTCAAACACTTCCTTGGCTAGACTTGACGATAGTGTTTTATCTTTTAGCCGTTTCATCAAATCTGCCAGCTGTTGCGGCGATACTGGCACGTCGTCGTAGCCCTTTTCTTCTCGGTTAAGAGCGGCTGCGACATCTCCCAGTAACCAATTTGCTGTTATTTGCGGATCAGCACCTAAAGCAACGGTCGTCTCGTAGAACTTTGCGATGTCATGATCACGCGTCAATCTCACTGCTACTGGTCGAACCAACGCAAAGTCTTCAACGAACCGCTCAAGTTTCTGTTGAGGCAACTCCGGCATCGTAGAACGTACGTTGTCAAGAAAAGCAGTCGACAATCGCAGCGGTAATAGATCGGGATCAGGAAAGTAACGGTAGTCGTCGGAGAGCTCTTTGCTTCGCATTGAGAAAGTCATATCCCGATCCGCGTCATACTGTCGAGTCTCACGAACCACCTCACCACCATGTTCAAGGATATCGATCTGACGCTCAATCTCGTAGTTCAATGCACGCTCTACAAAGCGAAACGAATTGATATTCTTGATCTCGGTCCGTTCACCAAACGTTTTGTCGCCAACCGGTCGCACCGACACATTCGCGTCGCATCGCATCGACCCTTCTGCGAGATTTCCATCACAGATACCCAACCAACTAACAAGCGAGTGAAGTTGCTTAAAGCAGGCAGCCGCTTCCGTTGCGGAGCACATATCGGGCTCCGTCACAATCTCGAGCAAAGGAGTTCCCGCCCGATTGAGGTCGATCCCCGTGGACTCCGCAAATCGATCATGAACCGATTTACCCGCATCCTCCTCCAAATGTGCACGTGTAATTCCTATGTCTCGGACCGAACCATCCTCAAGAAAGACTGGTAGTTGGCCACGACCGACGATCGGCGATTCAAACTGACTAATCTGATAACCCTTTGGAAGGTCAGGATAAAAGTAGTTCTTCCGGTCAAAGACGCAAGTTTCTGCAATCTCGGCATCGATCGCCAAACCAAATTTCACAGCCATTGAGACCACTTCTTCGTTTAAAACCGGAAGTGCACCTGGCATCGCGAGATCAATTAAGTTTGCACGTGTGTTTGGTTCTGCCCCGAACTCCACTGACGTACTAGAGAATATCTTTGATCGCGTCGCTAACTGAACGTGGACTTCAATCCCGACGACCGGTTCCCAGCTAACCGTCACGGCGCGAACGACTCGTCAAGACTTGGATGTTGCTCATGCCAGTCCGTCTCGCGCTGAAATGCCATCCCACCCGCGAGTACATCACCTTCCCCAAAGTGTGGCCCGATCAATTGCATGCCAACTGGCAAGCCATCTATGAAGCCGCACGGCAAAGACAGTGCCGGTAATCCTGCCAAACTCACTGGAATGGTGTAGAGATCCTGCTTATACATTTCAACCGGATCTGATCTCAATGATCCAATCTCAAATGCGGTCGTGGGAGTAACCGGCGCCAGGATCAAGTCAACTGACTCAAACGCTGCGAGAAATCCATCACGTACCAAACGACGTATTTTTTGAGCTTTGAGATAGTACGCATCAAAATACCCAACCGAGAGCGAATAGGTACCGGTCAAGATTCGCCGCTTAACCTCCAGACCAAACCCCTCACTGCGCGATCGGCAGTACATATCGAGTAGATCCTCAGATGCCTCCGTTCGATGACCATAACGCACACCATCGTAACGCGCGAGATTCGTTGATGCTTCCGCACTCGAAAGAACGTAATACGCCGCAACTGCAGCGTCGATGTATGGGAGCTCAATAACCTCGATTTTGTGACCTAACGCTTCAAACTGCCGTCGTGCCTGTTGAATACACTCCGCAATCCGCTCGTCGAGACCTTCCATGAGTGAATCTGGATAGCCAATCACATACGGTCGTTCACGTCTTGGTAAAACGGTTTTCTTGACACGAGCTGAGGTCGAATCCCGAGGATCATGACCTTCCATGGCCGCCAGTAGCTCGTAGACATCATCAGCACTGTGTGCTATAGGACCACCTTGATCCAAACTTGAAGCGAATGCGATCATGCCAAACCTAGACACTCGTCCATACGTCGGTTTCAGTCCAGTAACTCCACATAAACTGGCTGGTTGTCGGATTGAACCACCCGTATCGGACCCGGTCGCCAAAGGCGTCATGCCGCTTGCTACAGACGCTACGGCACCACCAGAAGAACCACCAGGCACGCATCTCATATTCCAAGGATTACGAACGCCACCGAAGTAACTCGTTTCGTTGGAGGAGCCCATCGCAAACTCATCCATATTCGTTTTGCCTAGCGTGATGGCGCCTGCATCCGATATTTGTTCGACTACCGTCGCGTCGTAAGGGGCGATGAATGATTTCAACATATTTGATGCACATGTTGTTCGTACACCAGCGGTACAAAACAGATCCTTATGTGCAATCGGAATGCCGCACAATGGTTGGGAATGTGACAACGCTAACTGTCGATCTGCGACGGCAGCGCGTTCTAAGCATCGCTCCGTGTCTACGGTAATGAAGCAGTTAATTCGATCATTGAGCTCCGCTATGCGATCTAAATAGAACTGAGTAAGTTCTACCGCGCTGTATTTCTTTGCTTGGAGATCGGTACGAAGTTCCCGCACCCCGACGAATGGCTTCAACGCTGATCCAATACTTTCGGCACGAGATAAAAACCATCTGCAGTCTTAGGGGCGATCGATTGGAATACGTCCCGATCTTCGTCTACGACAGCCCGATCCTCGCGTAAAGGTTGATCTAGATCCACTGCGTGTGCGAGTGGTTCAACACCTTCTGTATCGACTTGATCCATGATCTCGATGAACCCGATGATCGCATCTAAATCTCGACTTATCTTCTCCCTGGCTTCCCCATCAAGAGACAATTGGCTCAAGGTCATAAGACGTTGGATCGTTAGTTCGTCCATTCTGCGAGCATATACAAAAATTGAGGCGTCATTTTAAGAACGAACAACAATCGAAGAACATGGAATTTTATCTGTTTATACGTATAGTTAAATATTCAAAATACCATGAAAACCTTCTACGTTGACTCACCTTTGTAAGAGAATCAGATCAATACTGTCATAGATTTGTCGTTGCATTTGATCATTTTTGCGATCTTGAGTTAAGCAAGTATGTTCGTGGTATCACTTGGCATAGATTTATTGGTTTATGTGCCGCCGAGTTTTGTTTTGCTTTGGTATTCTTACCGCCCTCCATCAATCTACTACCGAGTAATGTTGCGTTGCTAAAGACCCTCTTCGGAATGTTCTCGGAAGACTTATCTATTGATCTGGGAACTGCTAACACCCTTATAGTCGCCAAAGACCGCGGAATAGTACTAAACGAACCTACAGTAGTTGCATTAAGAAGAGAACCTCGTAGTGTTGTAGCGGTAGGCACCGATGCTAAACGTCTTCTCGGGATTAGTCCGCAGAACATTGAAGTAATTCGTCCCATGAAGGACGGGCAAGTTGCTGACTTCGAAGTTACTAACACGATGTTAGCCCACTTCATCAAGATGGCAAACGGCAACCGCGTCTTGCCATCCTATCCTCGCGTCATCATTTGCATACCCGCTCAATCTACTTCCATTGAGAAACGAGCAATTCGGGATTCTGCGAGGTCTGCGGGTGCGCGGGAGATTTACCTCATTGAGGAACCACTTGCCGCAGCTGTTGGGGCTGGCTTACCGGTCCAAGAAGCAAGTGGCAGTATGGTCGTAGACATAGGTGGCGGAACGACGGACGTCGCAATTCTCTCAGCCGGTTCGATCGCCAATTCCGAATCTTTGAAATGTGCTGGAAACGCTTTCGACAACGATATCATCACGTACGTCCGTCAGAAGCACGGGTGCAGAATCGGCGAGCTAACTGCAGAAAAGATCAAGCATGAGATCGGTACAGCGATCGAACTTCCCAAAACTAAACAACTAGAGATGACGATTCAAGGACAACACCTTGAATCAGGGATGCCTAAGCGATTCAACCTGGACAGCAACGATCTATACCTTGCTTTAAATGTATCCGTGAACCAAATCGTGGACGCTGTGCGACGATGCCTTGAAAAGAGCCAACCACAGCTAATCGTAGATATCGCAGATCGTGGTATCGTCCTAACCGGCGGCGGCGCATTACTTTCAGGTCTCGATCAACGGATTCGCGACGCGACGGACACACCTGTAGTCATAGCAAGCGACCCGCTAAAGTGTGTAGCCGATGGGTGCGGTCGTATTCTCCAGGAAGGTAACGCGCCGGAATACCAGACATAGCGGGAATTAGCAAGCGTGCGTGCCATCCTTGTGATCTGCGTGGATCCTTAAAGGTCAACTAGCCGATGGCTCTACGCTCTGGACAGACGATTCAGAACACACATTTATTTTTGGCGTTACTTATTAGTTCTGTTCTGTTACTTGCAGTTAGTGCGAACACGAGATACCTAACACCGATCGAAACGGTAATCCGATGGCTTTCGCAACCGATCGTTTACGTCGCCCATTTGCCTGCCAACGCCAAAGAAGCAGCTGGGTCCTACGTGGTATCGATGGACGAACTCCACAACAGGAACGACCAATTGTTAAAGGACGTCAGTCGATTGAACGCAACGATCGCTGAATTGACCCAAGCCCAAAGAACCATCGCGGAGCTCCGCGAAGCCTTAGGTTATGTCCAAGAGAACACACGAACACAAGTGCTTTCCGAAATCGTGCAGGTGAATCCTAATCGGCAAAGGTTAGAGGTGATGATCAATGCAGGTGAACAACAAGGCATCGAAGTAGACAGAGGAGTCTTGGATCCTTGGGGCGTATACGGTCGAACCGTAGAGGTCTTTCCCAATTCTGCTCGTGTTTTGCTACTGAATGATGAGCGACACGCGACCCCTGTCCTCGTGAGCCGAACACGACAATATTTCATAGCATCTGGTAACGGACCCGATGAACCACTCACGTTAGACAACGTGAACCTAAGTAGCGATATTCGAGTAGGTGATACAGTAGTGACATCCGGTCTCGGTGGTGTATTCCCGGAAGGTCTCGTGGTCGGGGTCGTCGAATCAGTAACCGATGTCGTTTCAGAGTCGCTCAAGCGGGTAACAGTTTCCCCTATCGCGAAGGTCAAAGCGAAGTCATACCTGCACGTTATTTCATCGGTTGAACAACCATGACCGACACTCAAGCGTGGTCTTACTTCTTGCTGACGACGGTCTTAGCCTTGATCTTGACTATAGCACCAATGCCATTCGATGTGCCGGAGTGGCTAAGAAATTTAAAACCTGATTGGATCGTACTGTGCTGGTTTTTCTGGATCTCATTTCAGCACGAACGATGCTCATTGATCATGGCGTTCGTCGTTGGTTTGATTCTCGATGTGCTATATGATGAACCATTAGGCATCAACTCGCTTTTGTTACTCGCCTTGGTTTTTGCGGGTCGTCTTTCACTTCGATTCATTCAATCAAGCGTCGGTCTCCGGTCATCTATCACCGTTTTTATATTGTGTTTTTTAGTTACCGTGACGAAATCGTTGTATCTACTTGCTACGCTTGACGTTGACGTTCAAGTAAGTAGCGTCGTGATGCCACCCATTGCGACGCTCATATGGTGGGTTTTGTTAATTCCAATTCTTATGTCAGAGCACTCGCAATTCCGCGACTCCGTTCAGTGAACGAGCCGCAGGTTACTTTAGCTTCTGCTTCCCCTCGCCGAGCAGCACTGCTTCGACAGATCGGGATTAGATTCGAGATCAAACCGAGCAATATTCTTGAACGGCAACTCTCGCACGAATCACCCGACACTTACGTTCTACGCCTCGCGCGCGCGAAAGCTCTAGCGGTACAGCACGATTCTCTACCTGCTATCGGCGCAGACACCATCGTGGTTCTAAATGGTCAAATCCTTGAGAAGCCGAATGACCGGGAAGATGCATTGAAAATGCTGCAGTTGATGCAAGGAGAGCGCCACAGCGTGCTAACGGGTGTGTGTATCAGCGATGGTGAGACAGAACGATCTGTGCTCGCCACAGCAGAAGTCCAGTTCAGAAAGGCAACGCGTACGGAATTGAGTAAATACTGGGAGAGTGACGAACCCGTTGATAAAGCGGGGGCTTACGGTATACAAGGACTTGGGGCAATCTTTATCACAGGCATTTGTGGTCAACCAAGCACTGTTGCTGGACTGCCATTAGTCGAAACGAATCAGTTACTTTACGACTTTGGCGTGGACGTTTGGAGAGATCGTAAAGCCATGTTGCAAGAGAGATTACAGGTCTAAAACGTGCTCGAACTCGCGCGCAAGAGTTTCTACCTGGCGACAGTTCTAATCGTCTTATGCGCTATCACACTAACTGCCGGACGTCTTTTCTCGATGTATCCGGAATACGTTCAGCAGTTTGCGAATACAAGACTTGCGGCTCAAGGCATTGAAATCTTCGGGCTCGAGTCTCATTGGCGCCTTACAAACCCAATCATCGAGATCGACCGTATTCGACTACCAGAAGGGTTCGCGCGTGACGTAATAGTCGAAGTTGCGGTATTCGAGAGTCTCATTCGTAACCAGTTCGTCGCTCGCCGGCTCTTCATCGACGAACTAGATCTTGACATTGAACTGATCGAGCAGCAATCAGAGTTCAACTTTTTGAAGCTCATCGATCAGATTCAAGCCAACTTCGATTGGGTTAGGCATACGGATGAACTTGAGTTAAACGCCGGATTGACACTCAGGCGTGATCAAGCTCTTCAGCGTTTCGATATGAGAGTTCATGCCGTTAATCAAGAAGGAGTTCATCGGTATCGCGCCAAGCTTTGGCAAGATGATCGTAACGAACGCGGCACAGCAGAATTCGTTGCGGACGCCGTAGATACATTGCTAGATCTTCGGACCGGCAACTACCAAATGACTCTGAAGGTGCACGGTCTAGAGCTTGATCTACCTCTACTCACCGGTAACTCTCGACTTTCACGATATCGCCTCGACGGCGAAGCCGAATGGGAGAGCTCTAAGCGTCGCGTGCAAGGGCACCTTGATGTCGATATCTTGCACCTCGACCGCGACCCATTAAACGCCCACATAGAAACCGTATTTGTTCAGTTTGATGATGAACCAGCACGATTTAAATTGCAGTCGGCATGGTTCGAGCAGGGGGAGCGTAAAGTCCCGTTACCCGAATTGGTGTTTGCATTTGGTGATGACTCATTGTTTGGGTCGACTTACAACGTGCAATTGCAGGGGCTTGTACCTATCACCACGGACTTCATCACGAACGGTGAAAACCAACTGCGCTGGCCGAACGGTGTTGGGATTAGCGGTACGTTTCAACGATATGAGTTTTTGCTCGACTCAGGTGGATTTCACTGGTACGCGGATGCTCGCGACTTGGTGTCCAAGAGCTTCGAGAACCTCCCACGAATGCAACTCGAAAGTGGCGCGTTGTATGGAAATTCAAAACAGATTGCGATAGACGTGAGAAACTCGCCAAGTGGACTATTTCTAGACTCTCATTTTCAATCTCCTTGGCGTTTCGGTTCTGTATCCGGCTTTGCGGTTACCGACATGCGCAATCAGCAAGTCGGGTTGCACATGCGCGACGTAACGGCACATATCGCCTCGGACGACACGGAGAATCCAGATTCCCAACTTAACGTTTCCTCACTGCTCAGACGAGAAGACGCAGAAATACAACTCAATGAATTGATACATGAACCAGTTTCCGCAACCTTTCGCGGGAGTATTCGGCACACACAGGGTAACGCGCCAGATTACCGCGTCGCCGTGCTGATTGAGTCGCTGAACACGTTGCTGCCTGCTCATCAGACCATCGAATTCATACCGAGCAAGTTAGTAGAAGACCTAGCTCGTTGGCGAAAGCAATACCTGGAAAGCGCAAGCTTTTTTGGAACTAGAGTCGCATACATGACATTTCGCGACGATGTATTTACCCAAAACGAGCGCGAGATGTCGATCGAGGGACAGTTCACCAACGGCACTGTCACATATCAATCCGACTGGCCGCCAATAACTAATTTGGGTGGTACTTGGCACGTCAACAACGACAGTATCGTCGTCACAGCAGATCGCGCCACTGTACAAGGCGCCGAATTACAAGATGCTGTTGCTAGGTTTCCTTTCGATAGCGATAAACCGTTTCAGCTCATCTTCAAAGCAACGGCGAAAACACAAGATTTATTGGATTTCGCGCAAGGAAGTGGATTGAAGTCCTTCTTGCCAGTAATCGACGTATCCTGGCATGGTGCCGGATTGGTGTCCATCGATGCCGATCTTTCGTTTCCATTCAAAGCCGTGCAGGACGAAAGTACGAATGTCAAAGCCAATCGTGACAACTTTCACATCAGCTTTGTGATGCACGATGCATCGTTGTACATGCCTAACTTCGACATCGAGTTCCATGAACTCAACGGTACAGCCGAATGGAATTCGCCGTACGACCTCATGGCGACACTTACGCGTGGAACCTTTTTCGACGAACCGATGGAGGGTGAGATCGTTTCAAAGCTTGATGAGGACCAGTCGGAGATTGAGTTCCATCTACGCAGTCGGATCAACGCATCAAACGCGTTAACTATCTCTGGATTAGACGATATAGAGACCGGTCGAGGAATCACGGATTTCGAAGCAACGTTGCGGGTTTATCCTGGGAGAAGCGAATCAACTAAGTTGCATATCACATCCGATCTCATGGGAATTGAATTCGATACACTCACGTCCGTCGCAGTTCAATCCGATGCACCAAACCCAAGTAATTTAAGGTTCGAGTTCCATGAAGATCGGACTGAACTCACCGTGTCAAGCCGCGACATCAAGGGTTGGATGACGTTAGCAGGAACACCAACTTCTATCCGCGAAGGAGCGATCGCTTTAGGTCCGAGAACAGCTGTTCCTGATCGGATATCCGATCACTTACACCTATCAGGTGCTCTCGATTCCTGGCTATATGGCACAGATGACTCTGAACAACTAGACGTACCCATCGTTCTCACGGACGTCGCCATTGAACGATTCAATGCTCTCGATCTCGAATTCGGCAATGTGGTGCTTAATGGCTCCTACGGAAACGACAACCTGGATGTGATAGTTGAATCGGATGAGTTCAACGGAACGATCGTTAAGCGACCTGATAGTTCTTCTACCGAAATCCACGCAACGCAGCTTCTATGGACGCTGCCGAATGACACCGAGGGTGACGATCCGCTCGACGTTTCCGTGATGTCACAGATCGAACCTACGAAAGTCAGTATCGATGATCTACTGCTTCGAACGGACAGTGAATCCTTCGAATCTTGGGGTCAATGGAAATTCACCATGTCGCCAACAGACTACGGCATAGAAATTTCCGATTTAACTGCCGATACTCGTGGACTACGTATCGAATCTGAAACACCAATCAAGTGGATTCGCGAGACCGATTCGACCGAGTTTGATGGAAGGATATACGGCGAGAATTTAGGCTCGATCTTGGAGGCGTGGGACTTTAATGCAAGCGTAGAAAGCGAACGATTCGAAGTGAATGCCAATATCAATTGGTCCGGTTCACCTTTAGCGGTCGACATCGCGAACTCGTCCGGTAAATTTCAGGCAACTGCCACAAACGGTCGATTTATCGAAATTGATCAAGGTGGCGATGTGTTCCGCTTAATCAGTCTCCTGAATTTTTCAAAAATCCTTAATCGACTCACTCTCGACTTCCGGGATGTAGCACAACAAGGTCTTCACTACGACAACGCATCGATGGATGTGACTCTCGACAATGGTCTGCTTTCGTTTACAGAGCCATTGAGAATCGATGGACCTGGCGCTCGTCTACGTTTAGCAGGGAAAGTGAACACGCGTTCTGGTGAATTGAACAATGAACTTACGGTGAGAATTCCGCTTCACAAGGGGCTCCAAACCTACGTAGCGTATCTCGCCGCTACGAATCCCGCATCTAGTGTCGCGTATCTACTCGGAACCCTCCTCATCAGCGAACCTATAAAAGCACTATTTACTGCGCAATACGATATCAGTGGTGATTTGGATAACCCTGTCCTTACCCGCGTTGGCTTAGAACCTACTCAAGCAAATCAGGTCGCAACGCCGTAGCTGTGAAGGGTTTCGTCAACTGTTTAATAGTTGACGTGTGAATTAAGCGTTATAACGAGACATGTCAGATTCCTCCGCTCAGTCGCGTCAGAACTTACTTGAGCAGGCAGAACTTACCGATCAGGATCTCGCAGTGAACGTCACGGACATGATGGACAGGCAGATCGACGATGCGGAGCTGTACATCCAGCACAGCCGAAGCGAAGCCTGGGCGCTAGAAGATGGCAAAGTCAAGGACGGGAGTTTTTCGGTAAGCCAAGGCGTTGGTGTTCGAGCCATCACTGGTGAAAAGACTGGATTTGCCCATACCAACGAACTAAACGAACGTGCGCTACGCAAGGCCTGTGTGATGGCGGCGTCCATCGCAGATCGCGGCGGGAACCGTCGTGCTGAAACGCCCGGCGATATACCGTTTCGACGACTCTATCCGGGCGGGGATCCAACAGCTGGGGTGACGAATGAAGACAAGATTCGGTTTCTATCTGAGCTCGACCGTTTTACAAGAGAGATAGATCCGCGGATTGTCGAAGTATCTATCAGCATTAGAGGTTCATCGGACCGCGTTCTTGTTTACGGCAGCGATGGCACAAATCAGTTCGATGATCGTCCGTTGGTGAATTGCAGGATTCACGTGATCGTCAAGGACGGAACCCGATCTGAGTCGGGTACCGATGGGTCCGGCGGGCGTTATCCCTTGGACGTGTTCTTTCAGGAGGACTTCGCGACTGCGAAACAGATGGCGCGTGAAGCGGTTCGGATGGCAATCACTAAACTCGACTCCGTTCCGGCTCCAGCCGGTGAAATGCCTGTTGTTCTCGGTCCCGGATGGGCTGGTGTTTTACTGCATGAGGCGGTTGGTCATGGTCTAGAAGGTGACTGCGAGAGGAAAAACACGTCATGCTTCGCAGGGAAGATTGGGGAAAAGGTAGCAAATGAACTATGTACCGTCATCGATGATGCCACGCTTGACGGTAGACGAGGGTCTCTCAGTATTGACGACGAAGGTACCCCAGGTCAGCGTACTGTGCTCATCGAAGACGGAATATTGAGAGGATTCATGTGGGATAAGCACAATGCAATCCTCACAGGGAATCAAAGCACGGGGAACGGTCGTCGAGAGAGTTTTGCAAGTCTGACCATACCTCGAATGACCAATACATTCTTGCTAGGTGGTGAGAGCGACCCCGAAGATATCGTTCGCAGCGTGTCCAAAGGGGTCTATTGCAGTGCGTTTTCAGGCGGTCAAGTCGATCCCTCGAGTGGCAGATTTGTCTTCGCTACAACCGAAGCCTATCTAATTGAGGATGGAAAACTCACTAGTCCCATACATGGTTGCATGTTGACCGGCTATCCATGGGACGTTATGAACAGTATTACGATGGTAGGGTCTGATTTTGCCTTAGACCCGGGAGTCGGTACCTGTGGCAAACAAGGTCAAGGGGTGCCGGTTGGCGTGGGACAACCAACCATAAAAGTTGAGCAGATCACGGTCGGAGGCACCTCCGCATGACGCTTGAACAGGAGACGACTGAAGCGATTGAACTCCATGATGAGAACGTCGCAACCGAGCTGACAGAACTTGTCGAACGACTCGTCGAGGAGGCACAGCGGCAAGGAGCACACCAATCCTCGGCCACAGTATCTGACTCAATTTCGGTCGAAGTATCAGCGCGAGAACGGGATATCGAGAACATCGCATATGAGCAAGGTCGAGCCTTTCGCGTAACCGTTTATGTTGACCGTCGAGAGGGTACCGCCGTGACTTCCGACGTCACGGATGCCGCGATTAAAGACACGGTGGCACAAGCGATGAGCATTGCTCGATTCACTGAGTCGGATCCATGCAATGGCCTACCAGACCAAGATCGACTCGCAACTGAGTTCCCAGACCTAGAGCAGAACTTCCCGCAACCAGTCTATGTCGAGCACCTTAAGGAGGATGCACTCGCTGCAGATGCAGCATCACTTGATTTCGATTCTTGCATCATGCCTGCTAACGGAGCCGACGCATCCCAGACAGCAACGTGCTCGGTTCGGGGAAATTCGTTAGGGTTTCTCAGCGCGAACCGTTACACCATCTACGGCCGATCCGCAACCGCACTCGCACGATCTGATTCGGGGATGCAAACTGATTATTGGTTTGATCAGAGCTGTCAAGCTGAGCAAGTCGAGTCTGCGGAATTTATTGGACGACAAGCCGCTCAAAGGGCACTGCGGCGCTTGAATCCGAGGACCGTCGTTACCGGCACGTATCCGGTCATGTATGACCGATGGACCGCGCCGTCACTCTTATATCCGTTGATTGAAGGCATCAGTGGCGGCAATCTCTACCGTCAAGAGTCGTATCTACAGGATTCGTTAGCTACTCAAGTTGCAACGACGAGTTTGACGCTACGAGAGTATCCGCATCTGCACAAGCGAATTCAAAGTCGGAATTGCGACGCGGATGGAGTCGCAACCACCGAACATACGATCATCGACAAAGGTGTTGTCAATACCTACCTACTTGGTACTTATTCAGCGAGGCGCTTGGAGCTCGCTAGCACCGGACATGCTGGGGGTGTTTCGAATGTCCACGTTGAGACGGACTTCACGCCTGTTGAAGAGCTACTCAAGGAACTTCAGCAAGGCTTGCTCGTAACGTCCCTTATCGGGTCCGGAACCAATCTTGTAACAGGAGACTATTCCTGTGGTGCAGCCGGATTTTGGATTGAAAACGGCGAAATTGCTTATCCGGTAGATAACGTAACGATCGCGTCAAATCTTGAACTGATGTACAAAGGTATCGTAGGATTCGGCGACGACATTCAAGATCGAGGTACATTCAGAACTGGATCTATATTGGTCGACGCGATGACAGTCGCTTCAAATTAGGTAGTCGATGCTCCGCGCCCTATTCCGACTCTTCAAACTTCGCGGCTATTAACTCCTTAATCGCATCCATCGCAACGTCTTCCTCATCTCCATCGGTTTGTAGTACAACCGTTGCCCCGCGCTCTGCGGCGAGTTTCAGCACGCCCATGATGCTCTTAGCGTTCTGCAAATCATCCTCGGTAAGACCGATTTGCACCCGACAAGGAAACGTCTTCGCTAATGCCACGAGCTTTGACGCCGAGCGTGCGTGAATCCCTAGCTTATTGACGATTGCCACTCGTTCTAAAAGCAATTGATCTACTCGATACCTTCACGGTGACGTACGATTAAATCTGGATACCTCGCGCGAAAATGATCCGCTAACCGCTCCACCATGTAAACCGAGCGATGCGTGCCACCGGTGCATCCGACCCCAACCGTTACATAAATTCGTCTCTGATCTAGGAATATCGGCAGCCACTTTTCCAGGTAGCGGCAGACATCCTTATAAAAATCATCGACTACCGTGCTTTCATCTAAAAAGAGCTTGATACGTTGGTGAAGTCCATTGAATTGACGTAAATCTTCGCGCCAATATGGGTTCGGTAAACACCGAGCATCAAATACGATGTCAGTGTCGATTGGTACTCCAAATTTGTAACCAAAAGACTGGAAGAGCAACGAAATGTCGTTGCTCGAACGACCAGCGACGCGTTCCTTAGTCAAAACGTCGAGTTCATGCAACGTGCGATTGGTGGTATCAATCCGCAAATCTGCCATTTCAGCAATGGGAGTAAGAATCTGCTTTTCGTGCGCGATCGCATCCTTTAGCACGCTGAACTCGGCGTCTAATGGATGTCGGCGTCGGGTATCACTAAATCGTTTTACCAGCACGGAATCGCTCGCATCAAGGTAAATCAGCCTAGGCTCTTGCCCTTCTACCTTTAGTTGCTCGATATATGCAGGTAATGCGGCAAGCTCGTCCGGTGAATTTCGAACGTCAATGCAAACCGCCAAATCAGACACATCATCGACGGGACGAGTGGCTTCCCTCATCACATGCTGGACCAACAAGCTCGCAGGAAAATTGTCGATGCAATTGAAGCCAGAGTCTTCAAGTGCATGAAGAACGGTACTCTTTCCAGACCCGGAGCGACCACTAACGATAAGACTCCTCAAGCTTCGGCCTCCGCCAAGAGTCTATCGCGAAAAATCTCAAAGACTGATTCACGGGAACCCGCAGCTAGGATTAATTGCATACTTCGTTCGTCGTCGATTAATCTAACGATGAGTCGTAGTACCTTCAGCGCTTCTTCCGCAGCGTCCTCCGGAAAACACATCCCGATCATTAGGCGTACATCTTGTCCACCGAAGTCCACGGTGTTGCCCTGCTGGATTTTGAGCAACGAAGCGATTGGGAACGGGCATTTCGCCATGCGACAATGAGGAATCGCAACTGGCAAGTCGTCAAGAACCGTCGAACCTTGGCGTTCGCGCTCTTCAAGCTTGAAAAAAATGTCTCGAGACGACATCGAGTCAGCTCCCCGAGCCAAGTACTCTGCAAGCTGATGCAGCGCGGTCTTGCGCGACGGTAGTTCGTCAACGACAGCAACGCGATCAAGCGACAAAAATGCTTCGTAATCAATCATCAAGCACAGAGATTCTGAACGAGTGAGTTAACGATGCTACTTCCGCTTCAATCTCTGTCATATCGTTAAGGCTACGATGCGGATTGCACCCGGTGGCTACTGATTTTCTCCTTGTACTTAACGATTTGGCGATCGAGCTTGGCGGTCAATGCATCGACTGCCGCATAAGGCTCCGGTGCCTGCGCATCGGCGAAAATCTCTGTGCCGGACGCGTGTAGCGTCGCTTCCGCACGATATCCTTGTTTTACCTCAGAAAAGATGACATGTATATTGGAAATATGATCGAAGTGACGTTCAAGTTTCGCAAATCGCTTTTCAACATAGTCCTTTAGTCGTTTGGAGGGATGGGTATGGTGGCCGCTTAGGCTAATCTGCATCAGTCTTTCTCCCTATCACGTTGTATTCTCCTATCAGTTCCATTCTAACGAACATTCAGCTAAAGCATCGCAGAAATTCCAGCATTTTCTATGCGACGCGACGACGCTCCTTTGACGATGGGATTGCGAGTGATTCACGGTACTTTGTAACCGTGCGTCGTGATATTTCGATGTCACTCTCCTTCAATCGAATTGCAATCGCTTGATCAGATAGTGGTCGTCCCGGGTCCTCGCCTTGAATCAAATTCTTGAGCACGGCACGGATTGCAACACCTGAGTGTTCCTTACCAGGTTGACTACCGACTCGATTCGAGAAAAAGTACTTCAATTCATAAACACCACGTGGAGTCTCAAGGTATTTACCAGTCGTTAAGCGTGATACCGTAGAGTTGTGGAGTCCAATTTCGTCGGCGACGTCAGCTAGTAACAGAGGCTGCATTGAGCCTTCGCCATGTTCGAAAAAAGCCTGCTGTTTGGAAACAACAACCCACAATATCCGCATTACGTTGAAGTTTCGAAAACGTAAGCTCGAAAGAAGCAATTTCGCCCGACTATGACATTCCTTCAAGTATTCTCGATCCTTCGCATCGGCTGAATTAGCGTGCTCACGACTAGACTTACGTCCAACCGAACGACGATACTCACTGTACCAATCTGAGATCTTGAGCTGCGGAACGTAGTCGTCGAGCATTTCCACCTGCCACGTATCGCCAACCTTGCGCACACGTGCCTCTGGTTTGATGTATTCGATGGTTTCATCAACAAAGCTCGAAGCTGGTCGCGGATTTAGATGCGTAATGAACTCTACCGCTTCGTTGAGCACTTGCGGTGTCATATCTAGCGCTTTCCCGATTAAGTCGAACTGTTGGCTCGCTAACAAATCGAACTCATCGCGCAGGATCCGCATGACACTCGGTATGCGTTCGTCCGTACCGGCGAGCGCGCGCGTTTGAATCATCAGACACTCACGTAAGTCGCGCGCGCATACACCCAGTGGGGAAAACCCTTGCACCAAAACCATGACGTCCTCTAATTCGGCCATGGTGCACGCAACGAAGCGTTGCACCTCTTCCATAAGTGAATCGTCAGTTAACGTCAGAAACCCGTCTTCATCGAGAAACTCGAACACGATCGCTGCGATTCGCGCTTCATTCTCTGTACACGCAGTAAGTCTCAGTTGCTCGAATAGATGATCGACTAACGTATCCGACTTAGAACGATTCTCCAGAACTGCCGCCAGATCATTGTCATGTGTGTCCCGCTGAGACGAGAGATGCGAAAGCTGATCATCCCACTCAATCTCTCGCTCAATTGACTCATCTGAGTCAAGTCGATCTAGGTGTTGCGTTTGTTCAAACGCTTCCCCTTCGTCGTACTCCATCGACTCAGAGTCATCCAAGTCTGATCCAAGCGAATCCGACTCATCGATCGGTTCATGTAGGTGCTCCGATTCGTCGGGTGGCTCGTCGATTTCGAGTAGAGGATTGTCCGCCAATTCCTGTTCTATGGCGGATGACAACTCGAGCTTGGTCATCTGCAGCAAATGAATCGATTGACTCATGCGAGGTACGGCTCGGTTGCGCAAAGCGACCGTTTGCTGAAACCCGGTCCGCATCGCACTCATAGTCTGAACTCTTCACCCAGATACACGCGGCGTACTTGCTCGTTCGCCAATATGGCGCTTGAATCGCCGTCAGCTATGATGTGGCCGTCACTTACGATGTACGCACGGTCACAAATATCTAGTGTGTCACGGACGTTATGGTCGGTAATGAGTACGCCGATATCGTAACTAACTAAACGACGGACGTTCTCTTTGATGTCATTGACTGAAATTGGATCGACGCCCGCGAATGGTTCATCTAGCAGCATAAACCGAGGCGCTGAGGCAAGGGCTCGGGCGATTTCTAGCCGTCTCCGTTCACCGCCTGACAGCTGTTCGCCCCGCGTGTCTTGAAACCCAGTTAACTGAAATTCTTCTAGCAAACGCTCCATGGTTGCAGTCCGCTGTGATTTATCTAGATCTCGTCGTAATTGCAGTATCGCGATAAGGTTGTCACGTACAGTCAATCGCCTAAATACGCTTGCTTCCTGTGGTAGATACCCTAAACCCCCACGTGCTCGAACGTGCATTGGCGCGTTGGAAACGTCGACTCCATTGACAGTAATCTTGCCTGAGTCCATCCTCACTAGTCCGACGATACAGTAAAAACACGTCGTTTTTCCGGCTCCGTTTGGACCGAGTAATCCCACAATCTCGCCACCGCCTACATTAAGCGAGACACCTTCAACGACTCGTTTCTTACCGTAACTCTTGGTGACGTCTGTCGCCACTAGTGCATTGTCGCCGTCGCTCAATCTTCGTCATCCAGAACGAATTCAATCTGTTGACCATCTGTTGGGTCTGTAGAACCCGCGATCAATTCACCTGCATCCAAGTCGTACTCAATACGCTCCCCTCGTATCTGATTGCCGTCTTGAAGGAGAATTACGTTACCTGAAAGCACGATGGTCTGCTCATCCACGCTATAGGTCATACTTGATGAGGATGCTGTTACGAGATTCGGCTCACTTTGCGTAAATTGCACAGGCGCACCATCGGCAACGACCGCCACGATCTTCCCCGCTGCTCTCATCACCGTCATACGGTCGGCGGTCAGCGTCATCGAACCTCGTTCTAACTGGACATCGCCATTGAACGACCAACTGCTATTACCGTCTGCTAAATTCGCTTGAACCGAATCCCCGACCAACCGAATTTGCGCATCTTCATCTTCTGTCTGCCCCAACATAGGATGCGACGCTACGACCAAAACCGTCGCTAAAAAACTAAGAACCAACCGGTACCAGTAATTCGACTTGCGAATCTGTGCTTGCCGAAAATTCGATCGTTCTAGTTGCCAAATCCGCTTCAAAATGGTCGGCATGAAATTTGCTACCCCCACTCTCAACGCTAACTCTACTCATCGACTCGACGAATTGTCGACGCGGGTAAATCTTCAATGATTCCGTAGTTACCGTTATTGCCGATTGTTGATCACCTACCGATGACAAATGCACACTGCCACTTAATGTCAGTGATGGGTCATCGGGATGTTCTTCGTAGATTCCCTCGTTCGCCCTTAATCGCCAATCATCTTTACCTTCCGTGAAAACCATCATCCGCAGACCAAGTATGTCAGTTCGGTCTCGTCGATCGTAGTACGTCGCTTTGTTTGCATAAATCCGGTACAACTGGGTGCCTTCGATATCGAATTGCGTAACCTCGAAACCTGATATCAACGCATCTGGCTCATCGCTAAGCGCTTGCGGAAACGGATCTAAGGCAGGGGGTTCATCTAGATTAATAAGGTAGACGAAAACAACTGCCAGACCGCTTATGAGTACGACGTAAGTCCATTTCATCTCAAGAAAGCGCGACATAGAGCCGATCGCATACCTCTCTCACAGCGCCTTCACCGCCACTTCGATTCGTCACCCAATCTGCGTGTTCCTTGACACTTTCGACCGCATTCGCCACCGCTACCGAAAGACCGGCTAAACGCATCGCCGGTAGATCAGGTTCATCGTCGCCCATAAAAAGCGCTTGGTCCCCAGACAGATTGAGTTCCATCAATAGATTTGACAACGATTCTGCTTTGTTTGTGGAACCTTGTACGAGATGCGGAATGTCGAGTTCACGAGCGCGAGAAGCAACAATCGGGCTGCTTCGACCGGTGATGATGCCGATCGCTACGTTCACTCGTTGTAGTTTGCGCAACCCGTATCCATCCTGCACGTTGAAAGTCTTGTATTCCGTACCACTCGAGTCGAATGTCAGATCTCCATTTGTCAGGACACCGTCGACGTCAAGCACGACGAGTCGGATTCGTCGTAAGCGGTCATGCAATGATTCGCTAGCCGACACTAGGCTTTGCCAATTCTTGTACAACCACAATCACGATATAACCAATGTAGCCTAGCAAGAGCACCGATCCTTCAAATCGCGTCACAATCTTCTTCGAGCGAATCCCGTAAGCGAAGAGTGCTAACAACATTGTGAACGCAAACATGGTACCAAGATCGCGCCAAACCTCCGTCGTCGACAACGCGTACGGCAGAATCAAAGCCGGAATCGGCAGAACTGCCAAGATGTTCAGGATGTTTGATCCGACGACATTGCCGATCGCTATTTCTGGATGTCCTTTCGTAGCCGCCGTCATCGTCGCCGCTAGTTCCGGTAAGCTCGTACCAAGCGCGACGATCGTCAGTCCGACGACACTGCTAGGCACACCAAAATAACCGGCTATGTACTTCGCACCGAAGACCACCATCTCAGCAGCACCCACAAGTAATAACGATCCAACGACTAACCAACTCCAAGCTTGCCGCTTGCTCATCTCCTCCAAGTCTTGAAGCTCTTCCTCCAGTCCATCGGGAAGTGCATGTCGTTTGCGTGCGGCGCGAAACATCTGATACATCCCCGCGGCGAGCATGACAAATAAGATCACTCCGTCGATTCTGGATAGCTCGTAGTCCCATCCGAGAATACATGCCACGAGAAGGGTGGCCAGCAGTAACCATGGCATCTCAAATTTGAGAACCGACATCGCAAACGGTAAGGGCACGACAATGGCCGTCATCCCGAGAACTAGACCGATGTTGGCGATATTCGATCCGATTGCATTGCCAAATCCAAGACCGGAATTACCTTGAAGCGCGGCAATAAGTGTGACAACAATTTCTGGAGCTGATGTGCCGACGGACACAACGGTCAGGCCGATTAAGAGCTTTGGGACGTTCATTTGCGTAGCGATCGCGACCGCGCTCGCAACGAACTTGTCCGCACTCCATATCAGTAGAACCAATCCCCCGAGCAGAATGAAAAATGAAAGAACTAGGAACATTCCGCAGGAATCGATCGACGCGTTAAGGCATAAATCGGATTGTATCCCGCCCCTTTTCGTTGCGTAGAGATTCGATGAGACTTAATTTCAGAAACGGAATCTGAATCTCACTTGCAACGGTTACGGTTCTTGCAGCACACGCTTCGCTCAATGTCCGTAGCGTTGTAGATTCACTTGCCGCTTCGAAAGTGACCATATTGGTTCAGCAAGTAACATTTCGTTTGTCGTTCGCATAGCAGCGAGGCCGTCTAAATCGGCGCTCACTCTGCATTGCACAGTAACTCTTTGCCGTCTTTGCGGTCGAACTTAAACCTCCAATTGGTCTCGTAAACCCTGTTAGAAGACACGATTCGTTCGAATCTCGAACAAGAATTTCTAGATGCCGCCATCGAAATCACAGTAGATGGAAACCGCTGTCTTATTAGCGTCATCACGGCAGATTTCGAAGGTAAGTTGCGCGTACGACGCGAGCAACGCATATACGGCTGTTTGAAAGACCTACTAGCTTCCGGGGAGCTGCATGCTGTCACAATTAATGCCAAAACCCCAATAGAAGCGAAGGCAGACTAACGGTGGAGAAGCTCCGAATCCGGGGTGGTCGTCCGCTTCACGGTCATGTGCCGATTTCAGGGGCGAAAAACGCCTCTTTACCGATGCTAGCCGCCACGCTACTGACCTCCGATCCAGTACAAATTAGCAACGTACCGAGACTACGCGACGTTCATACGATGCTCGCTGTTTTGCAATCGCTCGGCGCGAACGCCTCTTTTTGCGGTGAAGCCGAGGTTTCAGTCCAAGCAGACAACATCAACAACCTCAAAGCCCCGTATGATCTAGTTAAGACGATGCGTGCTTCGTTCCTGGTTCTCGGCCCGCTGCTCGCACGTTTCCAGTTTGTCGAGGTATCCCTACCTGGTGGCTGCGCCATCGGTACCAGACCGATCGATCAACATCTGAAAGCCCTCGCGGCACTAGGCGCCACGATCGAGCTCAAGGAAGGCTATGTAACTGCGGAGATCGATGGTCGACTAAGAGGGTCCCTCATCGATATGGATATTGCGACTGTCACTGGAACTCAAAACGCGCTCATGGCTGCAACCCTAGCGGAAGGGGATTCCACTATCGTGAATGCGGCTCGTGAACCAGAAATCGTCGCACTTGCGAACATGCTGAACGATATGGGAGCAGATGTCGAGGGGGCCGGTACAGACGTAATACATGTCCATGGGAAAGAATCTCTACATGGTTGCACCGTCACGTTAATGCCAGATCGAATCGAAGCAGGAACGTTTCTTATCGCTGGTGCCGCGACCCGTGGCTGTATCACCATAAATGGTGGTTGCCATGATCTGCTGGATGCGCCCATCGCAAAGCTCCGTCAAACCGGCGTCGAGGTCAACGTCGACGGTGACTACATCCAGCTAGACACTCACGGGGAGCAACCCCGAGCGGTGGATATTCGCACAGCGACATATCCGGGGATTCCAACCGACCTTCAAGCTCAATTTCTTGCACTGAACTGTGTTGCCAGCGGTACCAGTCGAGTTACTGAGACAATCTTCGAGAATCGGTTTATGCACGTACCCGAACTCGCGCGACTTGGGGCTGCGATCGAGAGCGATGGCACGACCGCCACAACAGTAGGTGTACCCCAACTCCACGGCGCCACTATCATGGCGACCGATCTGCGTGCCTCGTCGTGTTTGGTGATCGGCGGATTGGTCGCAAGTGGCGAAACCATCGTAGATCGAGTCTATCACCTCGACCGTGGTTATGAGCACATCGAAGCGAAATTAACCGCCGTAGGCGCGGATATTCAGCGGATCGACGAATGATGGGTTTTTCCGTCCGACATCTCGACACGCAAAAACCAAACTTCGAGCCAGATTTTAAGGCTTTGCTCGACTGGGACAATCGTGAAAACGCCGATATTGTTAGACGTGCTCGACAGATCGTAGACGCAATTCGCAAGGACGGCGACGACGGGCTTGTACATTTCACCCGTGAATTCGATAAACGCGATGTGCGTACGGGAACCGACCTCAACATCACGCACGCATCCATGGTTTCGGGGTGGGATCGTTTGGAAAAAAGCGATCGAGAAAACCTGCGAGCCGCGGCTCAACGTATCCGCGATTACCATCAAAGGCAACTCCCTGAAGACTTGGATTACACCGACGAATATGGCAACAAATTAGGCAGTCGCACAACCCCAATTTCTCGTGTAGGCGTTTATGTACCCAGCGGTCAAGCTGCGTATCCATCGACGGTCTTGATGACGCTCATACCTGCAAACATTGCAGGCGTCCCGGAGACCGTCGTTTCAGTACCGATGCCGAACGACAAGATCAGCGACCATATCTTAGGCGCGCTGCATCTCGTCGAACCCACACATGCCTTCGGTATCGGCGGCGCACAAGCCATAGCAGCGATGGCTTTTGGAACAGACACTGTGCCGAAAGTCGATAAGATCGTGGGTCCAGGCGGCGACTGGGTCGCCGCTGCGAAAAAACTCGTCTTCGGTCCTGTCGGCATCGAATCGATTGCTGGGCCCAGCGAAATACTGGTCATAACCGATGGCTCTGTCGATCCTCGCTGGACCGCATGGGATTTGATGTCCCAAGCAGAACATGACGCAAGCGCTCAAGCCATCCTAGTGAGCCCATCCTCACAATACCTTACCGACGTCGCTTCTCAAATTGAAGCTAATCTCGATTCATCCCCACGCGCAAACATCATTAAGCAGTCTTTGAAAAAGCGTGGAGCGTTCATTCGAACTCGTTCACTAGATGAAGCGATCGAAATCGCCAATCGGGTCGCTCCGGAGCATCTGCAATTAGCCGTTGAAAACGCACGTGATCATCTCGCGAGCATTAGGCATGCGGGCGCGATTTTCTTAGGTCAATTTAGCGCCGAAGCTCTTGGTGACTATGTCGCGGGTCCGAGTCATGTCTTGCCAACATTTGGTACCGCACGCTACGCATCCGTCCTTAGCGTCCAAGATTTCATGAAACGCACTTCTGTCATCGATATCACCGAATCTGGTGCCGACGCACTCGGTCGCGTAGCCAGCCAACTTGCGGAAGTTGAAGGATTGCACGCGCACGCCGAGGCCGCTCGAATTCGCCTACGGGACTACGACAGCAACCGATGACCACGTCGTACAGTGACTTCACCCAGTGAGTTTCGTTGAGCACTTTCAACAACTCGTACAACAGGACTTCCAACCTGATCCTGCTCAGCTAGAAGTCGCAAAACTCTTCGATACGATCGCGACCAGTCTTATCCAGGTAGAGGCACAGTCGAGCGTTCGTCGCGTTCTCAAACGAATCTTCGGTCTACGAAGTTCTAGTCAAACCCCAAAAGGCTTATATCTATGGGGTGGCGTTGGCCGTGGTAAGACGCTTCTAATGGATTTGTTCTATACGTGGGTACCAATAGAAGCTAAGAAACGCCTCCATTTTCATCACTTCATGCAGATGGTTCACCAGAAACTTCACGAGTTTGAAGGTCGCGTGGATCCTCTAAGAGAAATCGCGCGTGTATTTCGCGAAGACACCTTATTGTTGTGTTTCGATGAGTTTTTCGTCGAGGATATTGGTGATGCGATGATCCTTGCCGAGCTTCTAGATGCATTATTCGACCAAGGTCTGGTATTGATCACGACCTCAAATACCCATCCTGCCGAGCTCTACGAAAACGGACTTCAGAGGAGTCGTTTTGTTCCAGCCATTCAATTGATCCAGGCGAATACCGTCGTACACGAAGTCGGCGGAGACCATGACTACCGACTTGAGAATTTACACAAGGGTGAAATCTATCGGCTGCAATTCCCTGTCGATGTTGATGCGATCAGAGAAGACCAGCAAACACTGCTGCATCGAGAGGTATTGGAGACGACGACGCTTATCGTTAATGGACGCGAACTCAAACCACTGTATTTCCGTGACGGTGTCGCCGGTTTTACGTTCAATGAGTTATGTGAATCGCCAAGAAACGCTTCTGATTACATCGAACTCGCACGTCAATTCAACACCGTCGTACTGTATGACGTTCCAATCCTAGACGGATCCTCCGAAAGCGCAGCTCGTAGATTTATCGCGATGATCGACGAGTTTTACGATCGAAATGTGAACGTGATTTTTTATGCACAAGCACCGATCCAAGAGATCTACCGAGGTCATCAGTTGAAGACGTCGTTCGAGCGCACTGTTAGCCGAGTCGTCGAAATGCAGGCAGATTCCTACCTAAGTTCAGCGCATCGAGCCTAATACTGTCGATCGATGGACTTGCATCGAACATCGCTTGATCGCGCGCTTCGTCAGCTAAAATCGTGACGCCAACACATTTTGAGTCGACTTGTGTGCGAACCCGTCGCGATCAACTACGTAGATATTTGGTTGTGCACTCGGTGACTGTTCCCCTCTCTAAAAAGCGAGTCTTTAAGACGCCTTCGGTAAGTAAGTTATCCATCGTCGCAGTCTGGACGATTAGCTTTTTAGCCTCAACGATTCACGGTAAGCCGGAACTGTTCCCGAATGCGATCAAATTTGGTGCTAACGACTGCAGCTTTTGCCATCAAACGGTTGTCGGAGGTACTGCCCTCAACGAGCGTGGCGTCTGGTTAATCGATGAGCGTGCACGACGTAGTGCCCTTGAAATCGACGTCAATTGGCTAAGCGACCGAGGCGAGAAGACAGATTCGAATCGTACAGTCGAAATAACCAACGAATCCGCTGCGCTGGTCGCGTCACCATCAGATGCCTCATCATCGGCGTCTGTAACGGCACGGGTACCACTGGACTATTCAACCAATTGGGGTGAATGGCCATCCTATAACGGCAATTTACAAGCTCAGAAATACAGTCCTCTGCCTTACATTAATCTTGAAT
Organism: Candidatus Azotimanducaceae bacterium; assembly: GCA_965220235.1. Classification (GTDB taxonomy): domain Bacteria; phylum Pseudomonadota; class Gammaproteobacteria; order Pseudomonadales; family Azotimanducaceae; genus Bin55. The sequence continues at coordinate 3,355,819 of OZ244815.1, forward strand.
CTATTCATGATCTCGAACTGTCGTGGATTTGGGAAGCTCAGATCGACGCCGGCCCAACCGGTAATCGAACGAACCGTCGACGGGGTTGGGGTGGACAACCTTTTAAAGCAACGCCTCTCATGGTTGACGGCAGAGTTTTCGTGCGAACACGACTCTCGACGGTCGTTGCTATCGATGCCTCGTCCGGAGTCCAGCTGTGGGAATTCGATCCTGAAACTCGACTAAGAGCGCGACCCGCCATGTTCGGCTGGACAACTCGAGGTTTGGCATACCACAAGCTAGAGGAGTGCACAGGTGAAACAGAATGCGAACGCGTCATCCTCCTAACAAGCGATGGCTGGATGTACGCGCTCGACCCGAGCAGTGGTGAGATTATTGAATCGTTTGGGGACGATGGGGTTGTTGACCTCACCCAAGGTCTAAGACGCCCTCTCGAACGTTCGCAAGTTTCCTGGAGCCACCCGCCATTGGTATGTCAGGACACGGTCGTAGTGGGTTCGCAGACGAACGATATGTCTCAGTTCCAATTTCGAGGCCCAAATTGGCAACAGAACCTACCCGTTGGCGATGTACGTGGATTCGATCCCATCACAGGCAAGCAAACGTGGGTCTTTAAGACGATTCCCCAAGAAGGCGAAGTCGGTGTCGAAACCTGGGAGAATGAGTCGTGGCGATGGATGGGCAATACCAACGTTTGGTCAACGTTTAGTTGCGACCCTGAGCTAGGTCACGTGTATCTCCCGGTGACTGCGCCCACAAATCACATGTATGGTGGCGATAGACCGGGTGACAATCTCTTTGGAACATCCGTAGTGGCGGTCAACATTGACGACGGTACGCGCGTCTGGCACTACCAAATAACCCATCACGATATCTGGGATTACGATTTACCGGCACCCCCAGTCGTCGCAGACATCGTCGTGGACGACATTCCTCGAAAAGTCGTTGCTCAAGTCACGAAAGTTGGTTTTCTGTTTGTGCTAGACCGACTTACTGGTGAGCCTATTTGGCCCGTTGAGGAATTACCTGTTCCAAAGAGCGACCTGAAGGGAGAAGTTTCTTCACCTACTCAACCACACCCAACAAAGCCTCCCCCATATGAACTGCAAGGTATAACGTCGGAGGATCTCAACAACCTAACTCCAGAACTGAGACGTCGTTCTGAAGAGCTGATTGAGAATCTTGATCACGGTCCGCTATATACGCCTGTTTCATTGCGCGGCACGGTACTCTCGCCCGGTATCGGTGGTGGCGCGAATTGGCCAGGCGCCGCCTTTGACCCAATCGAGCGCCGTTTATATGTATCGTCTCGTCGCGCGATCATGGTAGCCCGAAACATTCCTCTCCCTCAAGCGATGTCTGCTTCGGGAATACCCTATCGCGAGGATTGGCGTCCACTCACCATCGAAGGTCTACCGCCTGTCAAACCACCGTGGTCGAACATTACGGCATACGATATGGATAAAGGGGAGATTTTCTGGCAGGTGGCAAACGGGGTTGGTCCTCGGGGACATCGACTGCTAGAGACCGTAAAGGAAAAACTACCTGATTTAGGCGCATTGAACGCAAATCCTGGAATCCTAGTTTTGCCCGAGCTCCTAATCATGGGACACGGTGGAAACCCTTCGACACTAAAAGCGCTCAACAAACGAACAGGCCAAGAAATCTGGTCAACTGGACTCATCGGCGCGTTCGATTCACCTGCGCCAATCACCTATCTCGTTGGAAATCAGCAATTCATCGCGATCGCCACAGGACATGGATTCGAACCTGCCAGAATATCTGCATTTCGTCTGATGGTTAACGAAATGGAAGTCGCTGACCCCAACTAAACTCAGAGATTGCTTCGTTTCTGCGGAGTACTACTTTCGTTGCTTTACGTATAACACAAGTTCGTGGTCAACGAGATCAACCTCGTGGTTATCTGCAATTTCCTGTTGAATTTCCTCGATACGTTCATTGACGAACTCGATCACTTCACCCGTATCAATGTCAACCATATGATCATGATGTTCGCCTTCTGCAAGTTCGTAAACCGCATGCCCATCGTCGGCGAAATTGTGGCGTCTTACGATCTTGGCATCTTCAAACTGCATAAGGACTCGATATACCGTCGCATGGCCGATTGATTCGTCGAGAGCCAGCAATTTCTTGTAGATATCTTCGGCTGAAAGATGGTGTGGTTCAGCTTCCTCAAGGACTTGCAGCACCCTCAATCGCGGCAACGTAACACGTAGCCCGGCTTTTCGAATATCTCTTTGACTCATCGCACATCGTCTCAAATCTAAATTAAGTGTAGCACGTTCAACTCCTAACTAGACGAATACTGTTCATGTCCCCTTCATACAGTCTCCTCGCGAATCTGTTTTAGCTTCGATAGTGAGCGCGAAATGGCAAGTTTTTTCACTATGCCACCAAACGAACGATGAAGGATCGGGCAAATGTAATCACATAATTAACTATACAAATATATATATTTACTAACTTTTGCTTTATATGCGACTAGATTCAAATTTTCGTTTCCTTATCCTTTTAATCCTTACTTGGGTTAACTTGCCGCTGTTGTGTTCGACAATCCGTTCGATTCATTCCATAACGCCGTTGCTGAAGCAAAAGAGGAGCGCGAGCAGCTCGACAGACTGCTGACGATATCCACTCCTCGAGAGAGGTTGCTCGTAGTCCTCATTAGCGTAACGATCGTTGCCTTTGCAGTGTGGCTCTTCTTCGGACAGATTACGTACGGTCTTGCAGTACATGGAACGCTTACTTTTACGGAAGGAACCGCTCGAACATCTGATAAAACGACTCAATTAGAGATCCTTGTACAAAGCGGATGGATGACGAACGAAGACGCGTCGCAGATTTCTGCGGATCTACCGGCCACGATCGAAATCAACATGTCAGATGGCGATAGTGCTGTGATTAGCGCTAAGGTCGACTCAATTGACGCCGTGCATGTAATCGGAGAATCGGAGTCATCACAAACACCAATCGCCTTGTCCCTATACAAGATCGCTTTAACCTTGAACTCAGAAATCAATCTGTCTGCTATACGTGACAGAAACTGCCGCGTTGTTTTTCTTGTAGGTACGCGGTCCCCGATATCTCTTTTCGGAATGAGACGGTCCTAAGATGGCACCCCGCACCTCTAACGGGGGCAGCGAAAAAACCATATCGAGGCGCGTAAAGCACAGGATCTCGACACCAATTTTGTTGCAGATGCATGCGACCGAATGCGGTGCAGCGTGCCTAGGTATGGTCCTAGGGTTCTTCGGACTCTGGGTACCCCTCACCGAATTGCGAGAAAAATGCGAGGTAAGTCGGGATGGGAGTAGCGCCGCAAGCATTTTGCGCGCTGCACGGCACTACGGGCTAGAGTGTGGTGGACTAAGCCTACGAACCGAGTCTCTAAAGCTACTTCAGCTACCATTGATTTTGTTTTGGCAATTTAGCCATTTCGTCGTGCTTGAAGGCTACGATGAACGTTACTTCTATATCAACGACCCGGCCACCGGTCGCAGGAGAGTGACTCTAGAGGAATTCAATAAGGCATACAGCAGTATCGCTCTCCGTCTAAGTCCAGGTGCTAATTTCAAACCCGGTGGAGAGCGACCGAGTTTGCTGGGTCAACTGAAAACGCTGCTTACCGGTTCGTCGCGCGTCCTGATTGGAGTAATCGCTTGTGGGTTGATGCTATCTCTACTAGCGCTAGTAGTGCCAACCTCTCTGAGTTTCTTTGTAGACAGTGTTCTTGACAATCGAGGTACCGGAATCGGGTTGATAGGTGTTCTATTAGGTGCGGGTACGCTCGTCTATATCTTGGCGCTACTCAAACATAGGTTCCTAAAACGACTCGCGGTAAGGATTTCCGTGATTGGCTACGATCGCGGATTCTCTCGAATGCTGCGTCTACCGGTCGAGTTTTTCTACCATCGGCTGGTAGGTGACCTCACAGATCGAGTATCGTCAATCGACCGAATCGCGAAGAACCTCACTGAGCGATTTCTTGTGCTGGTCATTGATTTGACGATGAGTCTTGTCTTATTTATTGCCATGTTCCTCTACGACTATACCCTCACGCTTATTGTGCTTTTATTAGCCGTCCTGCATGCCGTGCTCGCACATTTTCTTAGTAAGGTTCGAGCGGTTCGATCACAGGCAATGAGACGCGAACAAGGTCTCTTGATCGGAGTCGGCATGCAAATGTTGAGTCATGCCGACAACCTGCGTATGACAGGATCCGATGATCGGTTTTACTCTCGCTGGAGCGGTCAACAAGCTCGCGAGTTGCAGACTCGACAGCAATATTCGGAACTCGTCTCGATCAATACCGCCATCCCGGGGCTGATCGCGATGCTACGCGCTGCAATCGTTCTCGGTATCGGCGCAAGTCTGGTCATAGCAGGTCATATGACGTTGGGAACACTCGTCGGGTTCTACATATTGGCGGAGATGTTTTTAACCCCAATAGGCAGATTTCTTGAGTTCGCTGATGAGCGTCAAACCCTCGAAACCGATTTACAGCGTCTCGACGACATCTCCAAAACGCCTGAAGATCCTGTCTTTAGTCGTCGCAGTCCTGGTTCTGAGTCAATTCCGACCCTCAACGGTCGCTTACAGCTAACCGGTCACCTCGAACTTCGAGACGTCACTTTCGGATATAACCGGAATCGTCCGCCACTCATAAATAACTTCAACCTGATCGTAAAACCAGGTCAGCGGGTCGCGGTTGTCGGTCCGAGCGGCTCGGGGAAATCGACATTGGCGCGTTTGGTATCTGGAATGTATCAACCATGGTCGGGGGAAATTCTCTTTGATGGTCACGTGCGAGACGAAGTTCCAGAAGATGTGCTGCGTCGCTCCATATCGATGGTAGATCAAGAGGTAGTTCTCTTCTCCGCTTCGATTCGCGACAACATCACTCTTTGGAATCCAGCAGTACCTGATGAGGCAATTTTTGCGGCGACTCGAGACGCGTGCATACACGACGAAATCTTGGTAAGACATGACGGGTATGCAACGCTAGTCGAAGAAGGGGGCGCTAATTTCAGCGGTGGTCAACGACAACGATTAGAAATCGCTCGCGCATTGGTCGGTAATCCAACATTAATCATCTTGGACGAAGCAACTAGCGCTTTAGATGCCGCTACAGAGGAAGAGGTCGACGAGGCATTACGTCGGCGAGGGGTTAGCTGTCTGATCGTAGCGCATCGCCTCAGCACAGTGCGCGATTGCGATGAGATCATCGTGCTCGACAAAGGTGTTGAGGTGCAGCGAGGTTCACATGACGAGTTGATAGCGGACGAGACTGGCACCTATTACAAACTAGTCAGGTCCGGGTGATGCCGAGTTCCCAATCGCAATATGCTTCGATCGCTGACCTCGCATCTCGGCTCGGAGAGCCGACCCCATGCGCGGGTAACTTACCGGTTGAACTCGATGACCCAGACAGTGTCTGGTATATCGATAGCGGTTCTGTCAATCTCTTCCTCGTCGAGTTTGAAAGCGGGTCAGAGCGAGCAGCACCTCAGCATCTGCTGACCCGCGAAGCAGGCGCGATATTACCCGGAGTCACGCCTGACGTTCAAGATGAAGATACCACGCTTAGCGTCGTCGCGAAGGGTTCCCCCGGTACGCTCCTTCAGCGAATTCCGACGTCCTCGTTGACAGAAATCCGTCCATCAGAAGTGGCGGAACAGATTGACTCGTGGGTGCTTGAGATCACCGACAAACTCTCTCGATATGTCAGTCGCCAACCTCGACCGACCGCACTTGCGGTGCCAGGTCGAACACGAACCTATGCACCGTGCATACTCTCGGTTCGACGCGGCGTCGTATGGGTTTCGCAACCACCACGTGGCATCAGTCTGTTCATGGATGTGATCGATCCAATAGAGCACCCGCCAAATAGAGAACGAAATGACGCCGCGATTCCGTTAACGCACGCAAGCTGGCTCTCATTATTAGATGAAGTAACTTTCACAGAGGTTTCAACTGAAGCGTTGGTACGGCAGGAGTTGCTTCTGCCGTCCCTCGATGCCTTTCACACAATCGCTTTCGCACTTGAGCGTCTAAATCGCCAGCTAGCGGTAGTCGACGATGCCAACCTCGAACGAGCACGTACCACCAGTCGCCGTACTGCGGAAAGAGCTGCAAGGCAACGGCTCTTCAACATTTATGACCTGCCAATTGATCGGGACTCAAGCGTCGAGGACCGCGCTCTGGGAGAAGCTCTCGAGCTTGTAGGAAAACATCAAGGAATCAAATTCAATATTCCGACGCGATCCGGATCAGCAGATTCTCCGGTCGGGCTCGTTGACGTTCTTGATGCGTCAGGTGTACGAGCAAGACGTGTGAAACTAAAAACTGAGGACAATTGGTGGCGTGGCGATAGCAACGCCATGTTAGCGTTCCGTCGTGAAGATAGCCGACCTGTGGCGTTGCTACCAAGTACGTTCGGTCGCTATCGGCAAGTCGATCCCGTGAACAAGCGCAGTGTTCGAATTAATGCTAGTCGAGCGGTCGAACTCCTGGACGAAGCATGGTTGTTTTATCCACCGTTGCCTTCTGGTAATGTTGAATCATCCGATCTCTTGAAAATCGCGTTCCACGGATCGTCGGCAGACTTGGTTAGGCTGGTTCTTGCAGGACTACCTGGAGGCCTGATCAAGCTACTACCCGCACTCGCTCTAGGCTTCGCGACCAATCACATCATCACTGGTGGCGCGGTCGGCGTGTTATATGTACTAGCTGTTTCCCTTGGTGGATTTGGACTTCTGGCTGCACTCTTGCACGTGTATCAAAACACGGCGATGATGAGATTAGAAGGACGTTCAGCATCACGCCTTGAAGCCGCCTTTTGGGACCGACTCATGCGTTTGCCTCCGAGTGTTCTGCACCGGCATCCATCCGGTGACTTGGCAATGTCGGGCATGACATTCCAGAATCTGCGTGACGGGATGCAAGGTGTGGTCGCAGACAGTTTGCTATCCATCATTTTCCTGCTACCTGTATTCGGGGTAGTCTTTTTTTACGACAAGACGCTCGGCTTAGTTACGCTGAGCTTTAGCCTTGCTAGCGTATTAGTCACGCTCGTGCTCGGGTTGCGTCAGATTGCACCTTACGGTCGCATGATTAGTGCAGTGCGGCATGTATCCGGCAGATTGTTTCAGATCATAGGTGGCATCAGCAAACTTCGAGTAGAAAATGCAGAAGGTTCAGCATTTGATATCTGGGCACGCGATTACCGCGAGCAGAAGCGTGCTGAGCTCGAATTAGGTTTGCTTGAAGGGCACGCCCGTGCGTTCGGAACAGCGCTTCCGTTTTTTGCCGCTGGAGTCATACTCTATGCGGTCTTAACGCAAGGAGGCCGAACCGTCCCGATCGGCGACTTTCTGGTCGTGTATACGGTCTTTCTCACTTTTCAGCATGCGATTACCCGACTTGGAGAATCGTTCGGTTCCGTTGCTGGGATGCTCCCTGCTTTTCAGCAAATGCGACCGATCCTTAGTGCAATTCCCGATTCGGAATCCGAAGGCGATTCAGTCGACTACTTAAGCGGCGATATCCTGTTTGACCACGTATCGTTCCGATACGATCCAGAAGGTCCATTGGTCCTAGATGACGTGAGCATTCAAGCGCACCCAGGAGAATTTGTCGCGATCGCGGGGGAATCCGGTGCTGGTAAAAGCACCTTGTTCCGCCTCGCATTGGGACTCGACCGTCCAACAGCCGGTGCTGTCTACTACGACGGACGCGATTTAAGACACCTTAATCTGAAACAGCTGCGCAGGAAAATAGGCGCTGTACCTCAATCGGTCGGATTGCATCCTCAGGATCTGTGGGACAACCTCGTCAGTCATCATCAGGACGCCAACACTGACGAAGTATGGCGAGCGGCCCGAGTTGCAGAAATTGAAGACGAGATCAAGAACATGCCGATGGGCATGATGACGATGGTTGGAACGAGTGGGGCCGTGCTATCAGGAGGGGAAAGTCAACGGATCACAATCGCACGCTCCGTCATGGGCAGCCCCAAGATCATGCTCTTCGACGAAGCAACGAACTGGCTTGACAACGAAAATCAAGCCGAGGTCATGCAAAATCTGACGACGTTGACATCGACTAGACTCGTTATCGCTCATCGCCTGTCTACGTTGGAACAAGCAGATCGTATCTACGTGCTGCAGGGCGGAAAGGTCGTACAAAGCGGTTCATTCAACTCACTTCTGGAGGTCGATGGCGTTTTTAAAGATCTGGTAAGACGCCAATTAGCATAGACCAAACACCTGTACCCCGTGCGCGACATCGACCACCTTCATTGAGAAGATCCACCAATCTTGGATTTCATCTATAACTAGAAATATCTAATGTCGACACCCGATGACCTCCAAGAGATCCTGATTGCTAAGGCGCATGAAGACAGCTCGTTTCGTGAACGTCTAATCGCTTCACCGAAGGTCACCATCGAGCAAGAATTAGGCATAAAACTCGAGAGCGATCACGAGATACGTGTTCATGAAGAAACCTACTCTGTTACGCACCTGGTATTACCCCCGACTAGCAAATACACCAAGGCAGAACGGGAAGAAGCTAAGGCGGGGGTCGGTTCTCTTGAGTTTCTTCGAAAAACACTGCACGATCCCGCGCCACCTTTGCGAACCGACGACTCAGACTCAAAAGTCCGTTTTCGCGCCCAGAACCGAACAGCTCTTCTCTACGCAGGAAGGCAGCGCATCCAACGAGGTCTTGCCTTCATAGAGTCGACGCTCGACGAAAACGGTGCGTGGCACTGTATTCGCTTCAATGTAGCGGATCCGGATATTCCGCGGCATTTCGAACGACCACCATTTATCTCCGCACTGTGTGTGCTTGCACTCGATTCCTCCAACGAAGAACGCGCAAAAGCCATATGCTCGCGTACGAAGGCATATCTCGTTAAGAGCATCGAATACCCAGGTTTGTGGCGCTACTATCGTCATTTACCAAACGACCTTGACAGTACGACACTCTGTTCGCTTGTCCTGAATTCGCATCCGTGGATCATGTTGGGTAGAAACATAGCCTCGATCTTGGAGAATCGTGACATGGATGGTCGCTTCATGACGTGGGTGCACGAAAAAGACGAACCGAATGTTGTCGCACCTTTCCGAATTGAAGCTGATCCTGTAGTCAATGCGAATGTAATCGCATATCTAGGTGATCGTCCTGAAACCAAGAATGCTCAGTCATGGTTAATCGCGTCGATTACGGACGGAACTTTTTTAGGCGCATCTAAGTGGTATCCAGACCCGCTGGCGGGGTTCTATGCGGTGTCACGAGCCATAGTTCGCACTCAAAGCACCTTGGACGAAATCCGACCTATTCTTGCGGATCGAATACTTGAATTGCGCGACGATCAAGGCTATTTCGGTAACAGTCTCCAGACCTCTCAAGCGGTCTCTGCTCTCTACAATATTGGAATGCTCGAGAAAATCGATGCGGCGCAGCAATTGGAGACAATCATTGCAATGCAGAGAGAAGACGGTAGTTGGCCAGAGCTTCTTGCGTTCGGCGACCAAACGCTCAGTTGGGGTACGATTGGCCAGATTGGTCATGGTTCCGAAGCCGTGACCTCCGCCTTCTGTATCGAAGCACTTGAACGACTCATTGAATTCTTGAGCACGTAAGTTGACTTGTACGTGACTCGTTTTCAACGTTCGCACACTGGTCGAGGTGAATGGGCGTAAATCAGTAGGCAAGCTGCTATGTCGCAAGAATCAGCCACCGAAAGTGACCTAGGTTCAAGCGAGACAAATCTCGCGGGCTACATCGAACCGTCGATTCTTAATGCGTTGCCGCATTTCCTCCCGCTAGGCATCTTCCCACTACTTTTTCTCGCACTGATCTACGGAGGGTGGTGGCTGTTACCGCCATTCCTGTTTATGAGCGTCGTAGGTCCCGCAGACAGGGTATTCGGACCGGACGGTCGCAATATGGATCCGAAGAAAACGCCTGAACGACGACTCCTCTGGCACAATCTCCCAGTGTGGACATGGGCTTTTCTCTGGCCACCCACGCTCATTTTTGGAATGTGGCAAATCCTCGTAGCAAATCCATTTGCAGTCTGGGAAGAGGTCATACTCGTCTTCATTTTGACGATGGAAGCGCAGGCGGTGTTCATGGTCGGTCACGAGCTCGTCCATCGTCGCACTACCTGGGAACGGCGAGTCGCCGAGTTCCTTCTCGCATCCGGATCCTATCCTCAATATGCGACAGAGCATGTATACATACACCATGCTTTGGTCGGTACGCCAAAAGACTTAGGATCTGCTCCCAAAGGCGAGAGTTTTTGGCGCTACTTCCCAAAGGAAGTCGCAAGCAATCTAACGAACTCTTGGCGCACCGCACGGGATCGCCTGGCGCGGCAACACCAGCCCGTTTGGCATTACACCAACCCGTTCTGGCGCTATGGAGTCGGGCTTCTATTCTGGTATGGCTTAGCTTTTTGGATGGGGGGAATCTGGGCAGTAATAGTGTTCGCATTCTTGGGTTTATGCTGCGTTTTCTCGATGAAGATCATCAACTATTGCCAACACTACGGCTTACGACGAGTGCGCTTACCAAATGGTCGTTGGGAAAAAGTGATGCCACGCCATTCATGGGATGCTGATTGGAAGTTCAGTAACTGGATGTTTTTCAAAATGCAACGTCATTCGGATCACCATGCGATGGCAAGCCGTCACTATCCGTTACTTCAGGTCCGGGGCGCAGACGAGTCACCGCAGTTGCCAGGTACATACAGCGACATGATGAACTTGGTGATTCGACCAAAGAGATGGTTTGAAAAAATGGATCCTATGGTGGATCAATGGCGTGATCATTTTTATCCCGAAATCGACGATTGGAGTGCTTACGACAGTCCGTTGGCTGCATCTCGCCCTGAAGCGTTCGATGCAATCATCGAGATATTCGGTGCCGCACCGCGCCTCGCCAAATGGATAGAAGGCAATCCAGAACTACTCGATACACTCCAAGATCGCGAATTTACAGATCTCGATCTTCCGAGAGGATTCGGACCAGATCTCGATTACGAGTCCACAGCAAGACGTGGGTTAACGCGACTCTATTGGACACACGAAATGAATGTCCAAGGAATGAAGGAGCAGATTGCGGAAATCCCATCCACTAACGCGAAGGAGACCTCCGAAGTTGTACGCAATTGGTCGAACGACAAGGCTTTTCAAATCGGGATGCATGTGATTCGAAAGAACCTGACACCATCCGAGGCTTCCACCGCGCTGTCTAATCTCGCCGAAGCTGTAGTCTCATCTATCCTTGCATCTGTGGTTGCAGATGCCGCTGAGCGAGACGGACCAATTCAAGGAGGTGGAATCGCTGCAATATTTCTTGGAGATTTAGCTAGTAAGGAGGTCTATCCTGGTATTCCCGTAAATGTGATATTTATTCGAGATGAACAGGATTCACAAGATATCACCCGAATTGCTCGAGGTTTTCGAGCGTGCCTAGCCAATATGGCGAAAGAGAGTCTTCTATTTAGTCCAATTCCTCAAAGTGGGTTCTTATGTTCCACGATATCTATATCTGATCTCGCGGGATACTGTAAGGAATTCGATAGCAATGGGGTCGATCTCCTTACCAGGGCGCAGTGTGCATTTGAATGTGGAGATTCCGAAATCGGACGTCGATTTGAGAAAACTCGTCAAGAAGTAATTGCAGAGATCAAGACTGATAGATCCATGCTCTCCACCTTAAATTTGCAATACGAAGCGTTTCCCGAGTCTGGGATTGCCTCCTATGTTCAAATGCGTGGCGGATTGAATGACATCGAAAGAACCGCGCGTATCCTGCAGTTAAGTAACGGCGATGTCGAGTATGACGTGCCATCGCCGACAGCAACATCTATCTTTCGAAACGGTGGATTCGAATCACTAGCTGACGTAGCGAGTACCTGGCGGACACTTCATGGAATCCAAAATTTGGTGATCGAGGAAGCAAATGACCTGCTCGAATCTGGAACAAAGGTCAAATCACTTGTCGCCCACGCGTGTGGGTATGACGATTTCGACACGCTGCTCTCAATGGTTGAAGAGTCAGCAGACCAAGTAATCCGTGATACCGAGGCGATCACCTCGTAAACGCAGATTAGCCGTGTATTTCTGTATGGAATGCCTTAGTGCAAGAAACGGAAAACGATAAACGTCGCGGAATACTCATCAGAACGGTACCCGAAGACGAGGGAGCGATCGACGTTCCCATCCTGACTCCACACCTGCAATTTCGCGATATTGGTGAACAGCAGACTTTACTGGTTTCAGAGACCTTCAATACGTTATTACACGGCCAACTGACGGCTGATTTATTACCGTTACTTGATGGACAAAATCCGTTGAACGAAATAGCCGACAAACTCAAATCCAAGTACACAGAAGCCGCCATCCATAACGCTGTTGCTTCGCTCGCAACCAAGGGTTGTGTCGTATCTGCCGAGTATTCAATGGAACATTCGAAGGCAGCGTATTGGACAACCCTCGGCGCTTCGCCTAAGGCAGTTGAAGACGCGCTACGTACAGCACGCGTTACAGTTCATGGTGACGACGGTAAACTCACTGAACAGTTAAACGGCTCTGGCATCGAAATTACTGAGAGAAACCCACAACTCTCTGCTTACGTCTGCGCAGATTACCTAGAAGAACGATTCGAAACGGTAAATAAACGCCACTTAGATGAAGGTACGCCATGGCTCCTAGTACGCCCACGAGGAGTTCAACCCTTATTCGGACCAGTTTTCCACTCAGATGGCGAGGGACCATGCTGGACATGCCTTGGGTATCGGCTACGGAACCACCAAGAGGTTCATAGCTTTCTGCGTAATTTCGCTGGTGAAACCGGCGCATTTAGCGCTTTCGCGTCAGAACCGGCGGTTCTCGAAGCCATCTATCGGTTGATAGCCGCCGAAGTCGTAAAGTGGTTGGTTCTTGGTAATGTCTCCCCCATTCATTCCCACGCCATCGCAATGAACACCCGGACGTTTGAGAGTTCACAACACTTGGTTACGCGCCGACCACAGTGCCAAGCATGCGGAGACCCGGACGCGTATCGACCGGATCGAACCGCCGATCCCGTGAACCTAAGCTCGAGTCCTAAGCCTCATCGAAACAGCGGTGGCGCACGATCAGTACCGCCGCAAGTTACGTTAGCGAATTACAGACACCTTATTAGTCCGATCAGTGGTGTGATAACCTGGTTATCGCGTACGACGGATGAAACTGATCCTTGGCTTCATGTCTATTGGGCTGGTAGCAATCTCGGAATCAGAAGCCGCACACTTAGTTCACTACGACGGAGCCTTCGTAGCAAAAGTGCCGGCAAAGGCAGTACGCGCGAGCAGTCTGAAGTTAGTGCGTTGTGTGAAGCTGTGGAACGCTATTCAGGTGCATTTCACGGAGATGAAATCCGAGTAAGAAAGTGCTTCAGAGATTTAGCAGCAGGAGAGGAAGCAATCCATCCCAACGACGTTCAGCTTTTCAGTGATGATCAACTTGATAACGCACAAAGCATCAATGCGATGGGACACCTATATAACGTGGTTCCCCCTCGTCTCGACACGAACGTTGAGATCGACTGGACGCCGGTCTGGTCACTAACACAGCACCGACATCGATACTTGCCGACGTCGATGCTATACAGTATGCCCGCGGAACAACGAGGTCCATCTGATTTGGTCGCCGATTCCAATGGGTGTGCCGCTGGAAACACAATAGAGGAAGCAATACTTCAAGGTTTCTACGAACTGGTCGAACGCGATGCGTTCGCTATTTGGTGGTACAACCATCTGCAAGTACCGGCGGTCGACCTCACCAGCTTCGACGATGATTTCATTAATTCTGCAACGGATTACTACGCTCGCTACGACAGGGAACTATGGCTTCTCGACGTTACTTCTGATTTGGGTATTCCGACGTTCGTTGCACTCTCGAATCGACCTAACGCGACAACTGAGGACATTATTTATGGTGCTGGTGCTCATGCAGATCCTCGAATCGCGGCATTACGAGCGATGTGTGAACTGAACCAGTGTCTTACATGGCTTCCACGACCGGAAAGCCGTGATGGACGACCAACAATAGATGATCCGTTAGCTCTGTGGTGGTGGAAAACCGCACGACTCGACGACTGTCGCTGGCTAGCTCCTGCAGAAACCACGAAGCCTCGTCTGGCTTCAGACTTTCAAGTGATTGAGTCTGACGATTCACGTGAAGACGTTGAGTATTGTCGATCGGTAATTGAAAGTAACGGCATGGAATTGCTAGTACTCGAGCAAACAAGACCAGACATCGAAATGCCTGTCGTTAGGGTGATCGTACCGGGAATGCGACACTTCTGGGCGAGATTCGCACCTGGTCGACTGTACGATGTACCGGTTCGCACAGGCTATCAAGAACGTCCACTCAGCGAAGATGAGTTAAATCCCGCGCCCGTTATCGCGTAGGGACGATATATGGAAATCGACGAAGCGATTAACATCACGCAAGATCACCTAGCCGATGAAGGTGGCACCATGGGTGATTTGCTTGAAAAATTTCGAGATCGCGTTTCCCCTGTTCTTATTGGGGAGACCGAGTGGGCACAGATTCTCACACGCGCCGGAACACTGCCGATAACCATGGCTGCGCTCCCTTTCGGTTTTGAACTACCTTTACACGACCCTTCACCAAGGGCTGACCTTGGCGTTTCGTTAGCTAGCGGAACTCGAACCGCCACATTTTTCGAAGACCGAGCGCGGAACGATCGTGCAGACGGAACAGCAAAAGCGATTAAGCGACTATTCAGTCAGATTGACGCTGAAGAATCGGAACTACAAGAAATCGTTGGTCGCAAGTTAATGCTGGAATACGACATTGGATCTGCGGAGGAGGACGATTCCTCCATCCCGGGAATGTTCTTGCGACCTGGCGAACGCCCGATTATCGGCGCGACTAATCAAGTGAACGACGTCAGTTTGGTTGTTGACGCGTTGGTTTCCGCGGTCGACTGGGAGACGAATGAAAACGAACGAGTCAACCTCCAACGAACCTATTTAGCTCAGCCCGCTAACACTCGAATGGATTCCTTTGGAGTTTTTCCGTCTCGAACACGATCTGTTCGACTTGCGATCATGGGCTTTGAGTCTCAGCACGAGATTTGTAAATATCTTGAGAACATCGACTGGCCAGGCGACGTAACTGCTGTCGATGACACCATTTCAAGATTCCAAAAACGAGTTCCGATAGCCAGAACCGGTGCGAATATCGATGTTCAAGAAGACGGTGTTGGATCAACGCTAGGACTCACCTTAATCGTCAAGCAAAGGTATACGAAAGATTCACGTTATTGGCTCGACGGATTAACCGATTGGAATCCATTTTTGGACGCCTTGGGCCATGAAGAGCTTGTTAGTCAAAACAAACTAAAGGAACTTGCCGGTTGGGTTGCCAAACCAACGATGCTATTTGCGAAATCCGGACGTTATGTCATGTTGCGAGGTATTCACCACATAAAACTGGTCATAGAGGAAAATCGGCTCACGAAGGCGAAGGCGTACGTATTTATGGTCCTCTCAGCCGCACTTTCGACTTAATCTATGTCAGACTCTGAACTACAACGTACGTGTCTGTATGTAGGCATCGACTCGTTTACGTAGTGAAACGCAGGTACGCGATTTCTTTACGGCATTCCTCGAATTACTTTCTTATCGCTCTGGAACCTCCGATCGCGTTCGGATACCGAAGGCTATCACAATCGGAAGAGCAAACCCCGCTAGCAAAGCTGGCAGAGAGCAGATTGAGCACCATACATAATGCGATCGCGACGTCGGTTTCCTCCACGGCGGACCATCAATCCAAATTTAGTATTTCTCCATCACCCAACAGAGGTTACGCAATTTGCGAGTGATCGCTAGTAAGCTACGATTCATTGGGATTGTCGTATAGGCGAGTTTCTGTGAATCAATCAGAGCAACAACGCATTCTGAACACGCTAAACGAGCACCTCGCAAACGATACTACCGCGGATGCTGGTGGCATCATGCGGGCACCGATGTCGGATTTCACATGCTCAAACCTCTTTGAACAGGAAAGAGATTTCTTCTTTCGGTCAATACCTCTGTGCATGGGGCTCTCGTCGGAACTTCCAGAACCCAATACCTATTGGTCGGACACCTCGACGGGAATCCCGATATTGATGGTTCGCGATGCAGACGGGCGATTTCAAGCGTACGCGAATGTTTGCAGACATCGAGGAAGTCAAGTCGTTCCTGAAGGACGAGGTGAAAAGGATCGCTTTTCCTGTCCCTTTCACGCATGGACATACAAAAACGACGGTACATTACTGACGATTAATAAGAGTCATCATTTTGTGAATGCTCCGACACTGGATTTACCTCTTATCGCACTACCTTCAGCCGAACTGCATGGAACACTCTGGGTTAGACCTACCCAAGGTAGTCCTATCGATGAAGGCGAGTGCCTATGCGGTCTTGAAGATGACCTCTTGCACTGGGACTTAGCTAATCACTCCTATGCAGGAACGCAGATCATCGACGCTCGAATGAATTGGAAATTAGTGGTCGACTCATTTGGTGAGATCTACCACCTAACTGTTCTACACGCAGACACCTTGGCGAGCGAGGTACTCGGAAATGTGCAAACGTTCGACAGATTCGACATGAACCTCCGAATGGTTTTCGCCAATCCCAAGTTCAACCTCGTTCGAATGCTCATGCCTAATTCGATTACTTGGCCTTACAAACAAATTACGACCACCGTCTATTTCTTATATCCAAACGTCATCATGTTAGTCGATGCATTTGGCGTCGATTTCATACGAATTCTCCCACTCGAAGACTCACCTTCGAAATCCCGAACCATACACACCTGGTACATCGAGCCGAAAATGAAGAAGCGTTTCGAGCAGAACAACATGACTTATGAAGACAGACTAGCAAGATTCAGAGATTTTGTCGAGAGAGAGGATTACACAATAGGTGCCGACATACAAGTAAATGCCGAGTGCGGAATACAGAAAGATATCGTACTCGGACGGAACGAACCGTCTCTGCAGCACTTCCACAACGTACATCGTGCGGGTATGGGTCGTGAACAGCTACAGAAAATGGATATATGACACACTAGGCGATGAAAACGACGACGTAAAAATCGAAAACAGCTAGGCTAACAGCGGCTCAAAGTTCGAAACTAAAAGAACCTCGCAACCCCTTTGACGAGGCTCAGGATGACTAATTTAGCCGCAAAGTTAACTTGCGTAATCAGTGAGGTATACGACTAAACCCATATCAGTTTGTCGGGCGCACTAATCCAACCGCGCGAACACCCGATTCAAAAGAATAGAAAGATAGCCGTCCCCAAGGAAGGGGACAGCTAGTCGTGTATTAACTAAACCCGGTAACTTGCGATCTGTGGCAATCTAGCCGACTAATCACAAAACTCGATGGTTTACCAGCAGCAACAAAGCCCGGCTGAGATGGCTTCGAGTTGCTCTTCCGTGATATTCGGATCCGGGGGAAGAGCTAGATGCACGGTCTGCATGTCGCTCTCGTGAATCTTGATCGTCATCGACTCAGGAATCGTGATACCTAATTCCTGACTGATTGTCGTTTTCGGATCGGAAAGAAGCTGCTGTCGAAAATCGGTATCCAACGCCGATTTTTCGACAATTTGCTTCAGCATGTCGTCGCCACTTTGCATCGTGATCTCCTCTTTAACGACAAAGCGTTCGCCTAACGCGAGTTAGTCGAACTTTCTACTTCATGCAGTAGCGTAAACTACTGCCATTAGTGAAGTTTACACCAATTTAAGCGATTTCGTACGGTTTGGAACTTCAAAAATTGATCGAATAGCAAACTGACTTTCTACCGGATTTGACACCTCTTCACTCTAAAACGCGTTCGAATGAACGACACAGCACCACAAGCACACGGAAGATGAATTAATCAGGCTCGGGTTCCTAAATTAGCCTCTCCGAAGAACGACGTAAAAAATCAACAAAATATCGTATAAAGGTCAGCATCGCATTTAGTCAGTCGAAAAGGCGACCGCAACTCTTATTGATCTTGCGCGACGCGCAAAATCGTATAGGGTTAACTAGAACCACCCGTGCAAGTTTCTCAAGATGTTTCAGCCAGGTAGATCGTCGTTAGAGAGGATCGCCGTCGTTGGACGTGGGACCGCTGGGTCTCTCGCCGCTGCCAGCATCGCACGCGCACTCCCAGATCACGAATACGAACTACATCACATTTACGACTCTCAAATCCCGGTTATTGGGGTCGGTGAAGGTAGTTGGCCGAGTTTAGTTCTGCAACTACGTGAATTGACCGATTTGCCTCATGAGACCATCCAACGACGCCTGAACGGGACTCGAAAGTACGGCGTTTCATTCGAGAATTGGGGTCGTCGCAATCAACATTTCATTCACTATTTCACCCCGCCACAAGTGTCCTATGCCTATCACTTATCAGCTGATTTATTAGCGGGTATACTCGAAGAGGCAACAGAAGCACAGCATATCGACGCCAACGTACTAGCGATCAGAAGGGTTGATGACGGCGCCGTAATTGATTTTGATGGACGATCATCCGAGCGTTACGACCTAGTGTTTGACGCTCGCGGTTTTCCAAAGGAAATCGTACCGGAACAGCATATCGATATTTCCTTCATACCTACCAATACGGCGGTCATTCGACGCTGTCCAGCGATTATCGAACCGCAGCACGACGGGTCAGTAGTTGAACACACCTACACACGAGCCGTTGCCCGACCTCACGGTTGGGTATTCGTGATCCCACTAACTGCACACACTTCCTATGGTTACATTTTCAATCGTGACATAACTAGCCTCACTGACGTTGAAGCGGATTTCGATTCATTCCTTTCGTCCGATCAGGTGTCAGAGTTCGAACAGCGTGCGGTCCTTCAGTTTCCTAATTTCGTACACCGCGAGATGTACGATGGTGTTATCGCACGCGTCGGGAACGCCGCAGCTTTTATGGAACCGTTAGAAGCGACCGCCATCGTTTCCGCACAGATGCAGATTGGAATGGTTTTACAAATGAGGATCAATCGTTCGATCGATCTCTTGGAAAAAGACACTCCTGTAGTTAATCGATTTCTTGTTAATAACGTGCTTACCTATGGATTGTTTGTAGGATGGCACTACAGTTGCGGCTCCACGCACGACAGCGAGTTCTGGAGAAAAGCGCGTGACAACTATTGGCCGAGTCACAAGGATGTAGCGGATCCAAAAAGGGTTAATTGTTCTGCGCTTGAGAAGTTCGACGTTTTACTTAAGTTGCTAAAGCAGCCAGTTATCGACAAAGACGATTGGAACCAAAACGCACCGCTTCCGCTTAGCAGTTATGCCCAGATTTCTGAAGGGCTCGGCGTTTAGTCAGCCCGTCTTAGTTCTGGAACTAAGCCACTAATAGGAGGACGAATTTCGGCGATCTGAAGCCGAATTAGAAGGTAGGACTTTCAACCTATGAGAATCGAATTTCACGCTAGCTTAGGTTTCTTCATAACCATTCTTCACAAATCCTTCAATCAACCCTAGACATTCGTAGCGTTTCGGTTTCGAAGGAATCTTCAGGGTTCTGCACGATCAACCTTCCCAATGCTTCACCAGGCAGCTTGTATGCGACACACTCGCGCATCCGCTGCAATTCCCTGTAGGGTTTAACTTCGCGATATTCATACTCTTGTAAGGCTTTTTCCATTTCAACGCGTTCTTCCTCAGATAAGAGGTCAATCGGTCTTTCAGAAAGTAATTCACTCAGGAGCTTCGAGAACATTTCAACCTTGATCTTCTCATCGACACAATCAGCGAATTCCCGACTCGTCAATGAAGTTCCTTCATCAACGAGTTGCGCCTCCGCGTAACGAGCGAGTCCTTGAACGTCAATCTGCCGAAATACCACCGAACCATTTTCCGGTAACACGCGGACGAACCAATAGCCTTCGGAATAGTTGAATTTTGGTTCCGCGTCCTCCCGACTGCGTTCCTCATACGAATCCATGTCGATCTGCAGTACATGGACGTCATTCGACGCTAAAACCTCAGCGTTAAAGTACACAAACTGAGTTCGTGAGGAACTTTCATTTGAGACGTCAGAGCTTGGAGTTTCCGGGTTAGGATCAACTTCGAGCTTAAATGACAACATATCGTTTTCAAGCAATGTGACGTCCACTTTCATCGGTGGTTCTTCCGAACCTTCACTCGCGTGCCAAGACCCTTGTAGTTTGTCATGAAGTGGACTCTGCTCCCATGGGAGAGGGTGTTCGAAGTTTGAGCATCCGGCGCTCATCCCGATCGTTAGGAACATATACACGATCATTCGCGTTAGTGCTGTATCCAGTTTTTTCACTACTCGCTTTATGCGGTTTCTACGTCGTCTGAAGTTGTTACTCGTGCTTTCAAGAGCATCCAGGCTACATCTCAAATGTTCTTGATCTTCGAGTACCGTGTACAAGAGCGAGTGTCCCTGTTCTGAATATGCGACCGCAAAACACTTGAGATCGTTCAACACTAGTTCTGACAGCAAACGCTCCCAATCCTCCTACGCCTCGAACCTTTGAGACTCGCTAAAGGCAACCAGTTCCTCCGAGAATGCGAGATGTCGTGGATATGCTTGCACTCGCAACCGCTTGGAAGGAACAATGAAAGAAGACCACGTTGACATACAAACCAACGACGGTGCGATGAACACCTTCATAACGAGACCGGATGAAGGGGGACCATTTCCCGCGGTCATCTTTTACATGGATGCGCCTGGAAAGCGTGAGGAATTGCATGACATGGCGCGTCGAATCGCCACCGTCGGGTATTACGTCATGCTCCCCAACCTCTATTACCGTGACGTCCGCGAATTTCACCTCGGCATGCCTGATGCGACCCGGGAACGCATGATGGAGTTGATGGGCAACCTGTCCAATGCGATGGTATGCGAGGACACGCAAGTGATGTTCGATTACATGGCAAATGAGCAGGATGCTAGCGATGGCCCTGTAGGTATTACCGGCTACTGCATGAGTGGTCCCTTTGTCTTCGCCGCAGCCGCCGAATTTCCTGAGCGGATCAAGGCAGCCGCATCTGTACACGGCGTGAAGCTATACACCGAAGACGCTGATTCACCGCACCTAACGGCGACGAATATTCAGGGTGAGATGTACTTCGCATGTGCCGAGCTCGATCAATTGGCACCGCCATCAATGATCAACCCATTAGATGAGCATTTAAAGTCAACAGGTATCAACTATCGGATTGAGTGGTATCCTGCAGCGCAACACGGCTTTGTTTTCCCGCAACGGGATGAGATGTTTTCAAAAGAGTCCGCGGAAAGGCATTGGTCTCGACTATTTGCGATGTTCGACAGAAACCTGCGCTAATGCAAAATAGCGGCTTTGGTATTCCTCGCGCACCATACTAAACTGAGTGCGCGCACGTTGCGACGAATCTTGAGGGACTATTAGGTTGGGAGCGATACTCGAAGTCGAAGATCTACGCGTCAATTTCGGCGAGAACGAAGCTGTTCGCGGTGTGTCTTTCGACATCCAGCAAGGCGAGACGGTTGCATTAGTTGGCGAATCCGGTTCCGGGAAATCAGTGACCGCACTATCTGTGTTGCAGTTGCTGCCGTATCCACAGGCGAATCACCCAACAGGTAGCATCAAAGTTGACGGCACCGAAGTAATGGGGGCGCCGAACACGACCATGCTTGACATTCGCGGAGTCAAGGTCAGCATGATCTTTCAGGAGCCTATGACTTCGCTCAATCCGCTTCACAAGATCTCGAAGCAAGTTGGCGAATCTCTCATCGTGCATAGAGGTATGACCAAGAATGACGCTCGAACTCGCACGCTCGAACTGCTGGAGCTCGTAGGACTTCAGAATCCGGAGTCGCGGCTGAATTCATACCCTCACGAACTCTCAGGTGGACAACGCCAACGGGTCATGATCGCGATGGCGCTCGCGAACGAACCACAACTTTTGATTGCCGACGAGCCTACCACCGCTCTCGATGTAACCATTCAAGCTCAGATCCTAAAGTTACTACAGGATCTTCAAGATCAGCTAAATATGGCCATCCTGCTTATTACCCACGATCTGGGAATCGTGCGCCACACTGCCAACCGAGTCTGCGTTATGAACAACGGAGAAATCGTGGAACGTGGTCCAAACGCGGAGATTTTTGGGCGGCCTAAGCACCCCTACACCCAGCACTTACTCGCTGCGGAACCATCCGGTGATCCTGTTGAATCAAATACCAGCGCGCCAGTCGTTACAGACGCCAAGCAATTCACAGTTAAGTACGCGTTAGGAAAGGGTTGGTTAGGGAAGAGCAAGTTTTTCACAGCTGTCGACGACGTCGAGGTCGTTGTCCGCGCTGGTCAAACTGTCGGTGTGGTTGGTGAATCCGGTTCAGGGAAAACCACACTAGGACTCGCGATGCTTCGCTTGCTACCAAGTGAAGGTGGTCTTACCTTCAATGGCATCGATTTACAGGGTTTGAAACGCAAAGAACTCACCAAACTGCGACGCGATATGCAAATCGTCTTCCAAGATCCATACGGCAGTCTTTCGCCTCGCATGTCCGTTCAGAACATTATTGAGGAAGGTTTAGGTGTTCACCACCCAGACATGTCGAAGTCAGAGCGGCGGGAACGTGTTGCCGAGGTTATGACGGAAGTCGATCTCGATCCAGACATGATGGTCCGTTACCCACACGAGTTTTCCGGTGGCCAACGGCAGAGGATTTCAATCGCACGCGCGATGGTTCTGAAACCTAAGTTCGTAGTTCTCGATGAGCCGACTTCTGCGTTGGACATGTCGGTACAAGCTCAAATCGTCGACCTCCTACGAAAGTTGCAGCGCGATCACGATCTGGCTTATATGTTCGTCAGTCACGACCTAAAGGTCGTTCGTGCTCTTGCGAATTGGGTCATTGTGATGAGGGATGGCGTGATCGTCGAACAAGGGGATTCCAAGAAAATCTTCGAAGAACCGGAGACTGAATACACTCACGCATTGTTAGACGCTGCACTCGACATGAAAGCAGACGAAGTGGTTGTGCGTCAGTAGTTGACCTACTCTAGTAGTAACTAACTCGAATATTTGGCGATCGTCGAGTTTGCCATCCCAGCAGCTTTAGCTGCGTCTAATAATTCTGCCCAGGTCCTCTCATCGAGAGGAATTCCCTCGACCGATCGCTCAGCCATCGTCTCTCGCTCCGGTTCACCAGGTATACGAACCTTGTCTGCGCCTTTTGCGGGTTGCGTATTGTGTAGATAGTCCACCATCGCAGTAATCTCATGTTGAAATCGCTCCGAACCGCCAAATACCTCGGGATTCAGAATCATCATCAGCATGTTATTGATGACGGTCCCGCTCCGTTCATGTTCGGGTTGCATGGTCCATTCGCCTACGAGTGCACCACCAAATAACTCGCACATAAGTGCCAGACCATAGCCCTTATACAACCCAAATGGTTGAACTGCGCCGCCTGGCTGCGAGAACATCACATTCGGATCATTGGTCGGGAGACCATCGTGGTCAACCAACGCGCCATCCCGAATCGACGTACCTGCGTTAAACGCGACCTTCACCTTGCCGAATGCGATGAAGCTGGTCGCCATATCCAAAACGATCGGAGGTGCGTCTTTCCGCGGTGCGACCGCGCAGAACGGATTGGTCTGAAGACGACGCTCTGCCCCGTTATATGGAGCGACTAGAGGTTCGTGTCCAACTACATTCACGAAGTGAACCGAGACCATATTAGCTTCTGCACACATTTCTCCGTACGAGCCGATTCGTCCAAGATGATGTGCATTTCGCAACCCAACGCACGCGATGCCGTTTTCTTGAGCTCGTTTGATGCCAACCATAGTGGCTTCTTTACCAACAACTTGCCCGAATCCAGTACAACCATCGATCAATAGCACGCCGCCAGCATCTTTCACAATCTCGATGTGAGCCTTTGGATCCAAGAAGCCACGTTTTATGTTGCCTACGTACGATGGAACCATGACCACACCATGTGAATCGTGACCCTTCAGGTTTGCGAGGACGAGATGCTCTGCGGTTTGGTTAGCATCAGCCCGATCTGCGCCAGCAGAAACGAACAAATCCGTTGTAAATGACTGCAGTCTGTCAGCGGTGATTCGCATGGTAAACACTGTTCAGAATTGGAGCGCGCGAATTATCGTGACCTATCTAGGAACTGAATCCGACGCGAATATCGCGAAATTTAGTGCCACGCGGAGTGCTTGCGAGTGCTGGTAACATGACCACGTTACGCATGTTCGTCTCGCGAAGGGGAGTTCCTTGCGCGATAGCATTAGAAAATCAAGTAGTTACATTGTTGTTGCCCTACTAACATTTCTTGTTGGCGGGCACGCTATCGCCGAGGAAGAGGAAGAATGGCCTGAAGAGTGGTATCAGCCATTCAAAACAGCGTCGCAAATAGGCTTAACCAATTTCAGCGATAGCCCAATACTCCACTCTGGAAAAATCGAACACCCGCACTTCCAGAATCTACCGCCTGTCGAACAACGTCTACCGAAAGACCCTATCGTCGTATATCCGCTCAAGGAAACAGGACGCCATGGCGGGACCGCACGTCTAACGAATCACGATCTTTGGCAGTTTTTTAACTGGGAAGCGGCGTTCACGATTTCCGCCGACATGCGAACATTCTTTCCTAATTTAGCCGAGTCCTTCGAGCTTAGTGAAGATGGTCTAAGTCTCACTATCAAGCTTCGGGAAGGATTACGGTGGTCAGATGGCGAACCGCTAACAAGCCACGATTTCGCATTCACGTTCAATGATCTGTGGAACAACGATGAATATTCACCGGAAGCGTACAAGATCGTTGACGGTTCTAGGGTTGTGGTCGTTGACGACCTTCTATTTCGATACGACTTTCCTACGCCACGGCCGTTATTTATCAATTTCGTAGCCCAGTACGGCGATTTCATGATCGACCCGTCTCACTACATGAAGCGCTTTCATCCCTACTACACCACTGAAGAAGAACTCGATCAGAGGATTAAGGATTACGAAGCACTGAATTGGACACAACTGGTCAACGATATTCGTCGTGAGGGATCAGACGATAGCGTTGAGGTGCCAACACTGCGTGCGTTCAAATTGGTCGAACGTTCTTCCATGAAACGTAAATACATCCGCAATCCCTATTACCCGAAAGTAGATCCAGAAGGTCGTCAGCTACCGTACATCGACCAGATCAACATGGAAACGGTTGAAAACGCCGAAATCATGGCTGCAATGGCGTCTACTGCACAGGTGGACTTCGCAGCATTTGCACTCAGAACACAGGACATTCCCCTCTTGAAGCTAGGAGAACGCAATGGTGCCATCAAAGTGCACATATGGCAGCGCCTCCACTCGAGCGATGTTGCGATTCAGCCAAATTACAACTACGAAGACGAGAGATACCAAGAGCTCTATTGGGATATTCGCTTTCGTGCAGCACTCTCTCATGCGATCAACCGCGACGAACTAAACCAGATCATCTACTTCGGTCGCGGCTTCCCGCGTCAAGTCACCGTGCATCCAACCAGCTCGTTCTACAAGGAAGAATGGGAGAAAAGGTATCTCGAATATCGACCTGAATACTCAAATGAGCTACTTGATGAGATCGGTCTCATTGATGTTGACGGCGATGGCTACCGTGAATTCGCGGATGGATCACGTCTCACAATCACTCTGGAGTTCTACGACTTCGAGACACCCAAAGGGATTACGATGGAGCTCGTTCAGGAGTACTGGCGGCAGATTGGTATTGATTTGAGACTAAAGCTGGTTGACGGTAACTTGCAGCGTGAGCGCGCCGTTGCTGGCGAGATGCAGATGACCCTCTGGCATGCGGACCGCGTAACCGATGTGCTGTTTCCATTGTTCCCAGATTGGTGGGTGGCTCGATCGATCAGTTGGGATCGTGGAATGTGGAATGACTGGTCACGTTGGTACATGAAATCAGGCGAAGCGGGGGTTGAGCCGCCAGCCGTCATGCGCCAACTACAAGATTGGGTCGATGAGATGTGGGTTGCGATGGATGAGGGCGAACGCCACGTCATTGGTCAGAATATTCTCGCTACCGGGTCTGAGTACCTGTGGGTTATCGGAACAATCGGTCTAGCGCCGCACCCTGTTGTAGTTTCGTCGCGCCTTAAAGGTGTGCCGCTGAAAGGCATCTGGGGTTGGGATAACAGATGGACGCTCGCGAACCATCCCGCGTCGTGGTATCTCGAAGAATCTGCGCCTTAGACGCGTAGCTGGCTAGCGGAAACAGGAATGCTTCATTACGTCATAAAGCGCATGGGCACTATGGTGCTGACGCTTGCATTCATTTCCGTGATTGTCTTTGTTGTTATCCAGCTCCCGCCAGGCGACATCGTAACTTCCACACTCGAACGCATGGAAGCGTCGGGCATGCAAGCGTCCGATGAATACGTACAAAACCTAAGAGCACGCTACAACCTCGACAAACCTCTCTATCTGCAGTATTTAAACTGGATTTTCAATTTCGTACAAGGTGATCTCGGCTATTCGTACATCTATTCGAAACCAGTAAACGAGCTAGTCTGGGAGCGCCTCGGCTACACGCTTCTCATAACAATTTCGGCCGTGATATTCACGTGGGTAGTCGCTGTACCCTTCGGTATCTATTCGGCGGTACGTCAATACTCTATCGGCGACTACTTCGTGACCGTAGTCGCGCTTGTCGGACTCGCCACTCCCAATTTCCTCCTCGCATTACTCGTGATGTTCTTTGCGTGGGAATGGTTTGGAATATCGATCGGTGGGTTGTACTCAATGGAATTCCGAGATCAACCGTTCTCGATCCCGAAACTCTTCGACCTACTGTCGCGGCTCTGGATTCCAGGAAGCGTCGTCGGAATGGGCGGCACCGCGGTGACCATGAGAATCCTGCGCGCGAATCTGCTCGACGAACTCAATAAACCTTATGTCGTTACGGCGCGAGCGAAGGGTGTAAAACCTATCAAGCTCATCTTTAAATATCCGTTACGAATCGCGATCAACCCATTCATCAGCACATTAGGTCTGCTCCTTCCAACCTTAATTTCCGGCGAAGCGATCGTCTCGATGGTTCTCAACCTACCAACCACGGGTCGGATGCTGCTGCAAGCATTACTCGCGCAGGATATGTACCTGGCAGGTAGTTTCCTCATGTTGCTCGCGATTCTGACGGTCGTCGGAATGTTGATTTCAGATTTGATACTTGCTTGGTCTGATCCGAGGATTCGATATGAGTGAAGCAGTCCTCGAGCGGCCTCAAGCGATTACTACTGAGACGCAAGAAGAACTCAATTTTCTAACCCCTCGTCAACTCGCATGGCGTCGTTTCAAACGACACAAACTCGCCCTCATAAGCGGTGTCGTCCTGATCGTCATGTATTTAGTGACCGGCTTCGCAGAATTTTTCGCACCGTACGCAACTACGTCTCGAAATGTTGGCGCGATCAACGCGCCACCAATGAACGTACGCTTTTTCGAGCATGACGGGACATTTCACTTGCGGCCGTTCGTATATGGCTATGACTTACATATTAACGAAGAAACTTGGGCACGCGAGTACACAGAGAACCCAGAAAAGATCTATCCAATACGATTTTTCGCGCGCGGCGAAACCTACGAGCTTTGGAATCTCTTTGAAGGAGATATTCACTTCTTCATTGCTGAAAACGACGAAGGCGAAGGCTACATTCATTTCTTGGGTACTGATCAGTTAGGTCGAGACGTATATTCCCGTGTGATTTACGGCGGTCGTATTTCCCTGTCGATCGGCATGCTTGGTATTGGTCTGACGCTGTTCCTCGGCGTCCTATTTGGAGGGTTCGCGGGTTATCTCGGCGGTTGGGTCGATCGCATCGTTCAACGCATGATCGAGGTGCTGCAATCGTTACCAACCTTACCGTTGTGGATGGCGCTTACTGCGGCATTACCAGCCCATTGGAGTTCACTCCGAATCTACTTCGGCGTCACGATCATTCTTTCGCTATTCGGATGGACCGCACTAGCGCGCCAGGTCCGGGGACGCTTTCTCGCGCTGCGGAATGAGGACTTCGTGATCGCAGCACGGCTAATCGGCAGCGGTCAGAATCGGATCATCTTTAAACACATGATGCCGAGCTTCCTGAGTCACACCATCACGACGGCAACCTTGGCCGTTCCAGGCGTAATCTTGGGAGAAACCGCACTGAGCTTCCTCGGAATCGGGATTCGACCACCCATTGTCAGCTGGGGTGTGTTGATGGAACAAGCGCAAAACTATCAAGTGATATCGATGACGCCCTGGATTCTGTATCCAGGACTCTTTGTCGTAATCGCTGTGATGGCATTCAACATACTCGGCGATGGCTTGCGAGACGCCGCTGACCCCTACAACATAGGTGGTCAATGAAAATGGACAACATTCTTGAAATCCGCAACTTGGGTGTCCGTTTTAAAACTGATACGGGCATAACCAATGCACTGAACGACATCAATTTCGATGTCCCGCGCGGCAAGGTCACCGCGATTGTCGGTGAGTCTGGTTCTGGCAAATCCGTTACCGCGAACTGCATCATGCGTCTACTGCAACCTCCTGGCGAGATCGTGAGTGGGTCCATTCAGTTCAATCCTTCAAGAGCCGAACCATTCGATGTCGTCGCCATTAGCGACCGCGACCCACGAATCTACGATCTTCATGGTGGACTCATCAGCATGGTGTTCCAAGAACCCATGACTGCGCTCTCGCCAGTTCACCGCGTTGGAAACCAGGTCGCAGAAGCGATCCTGTGTCATCGGGATGTATCAAAAGACGCAGCGATGGCGGAAGCACACGACATGCTGAGACGGGTAGGCATTCCTGACATTGACACGCGTATCAATATGTATCCATTCGAGTTTTCCGGAGGGATGCGGCAGCGTGTGGTCATCGCGACGGCTCTCGTGTGCAATCCTGAAGTGCTCATTTGCGATGAACCAACCACTGCGCTGGACGTGACGATTCAGGCTGAGATCCTGACCCTCATCAAACACCTCCAGGAGGAATTGAGCAACTCGATCATTTTTATCACGCACGACATCGGAATCGTCGCACAGATTGCCGACTATGTCGTGGTCATGTATCAGGGGCGAGTTTTAGAGATAGGCACCGTCAGACAGGTATTGAAGAATCCTCTGCATCCATACACCAAAGGGTTGCTCGCAGCAATCCCTGGAAATGTGCCTAAGAACGTACGACTATCAACGATCGCGACCGCCGTCGGCGATGCGGACATTACGACGCCGTACCCGCTAAAGGAAGTTGGGGACGGACGATTGGTGAGTCTACCTTGAGTGCTTGCGATCGTGAATGACGACGACCTGATTCTTAAGGTCCGGCATCTCAGCAAGACTTTCGATGAACACGTCGCCCTTCGCGATGTGTCGTTTGATCTTAAAAAAGCCGATACGCTCGGGGTTGTAGGGGAATCAGGTTCAGGGAAAACAACGCTCGCGCGATGCATTTTGCGAGCAATTGATCCAGATAGAGGCGGCACCGTAGAGTTCAACAGCGACCAAGGTGGCTGGGTTTCACTCTCATCTTTGCGTCACAAGGAACTGGTGCCTTTGCGGAAAGAGATGCAGATGGTCTTTCAAGACCCCTACTCATCACTAAATCCGCGAATGACCGTTAGACAGATCATTGAGGAACCGTTGATCATCCATGACGAAGGGAATAGCAACGAGCGACTTGAGAGGGTTCGCGAAATGCTCGATCTCGTTCAACTAAGTCAGGATTCACTGACGCGATACCCTCATGCCTTTTCTGGCGGTCAACGACAACGCATCGGAATCGCTCGCGCGCTCATCTTGAATCCGAATCTCGTTGTATGTGATGAGACGGTTTCTGCTTTAGACGTCTCGGTTCAAGCACAGATCATCAATCTACTTGAAGATCTACAGAAGACGCTCCATCTCACGTACATTTTTGTCGCACATGACCTCGCTGTAGTTCGACATATTTGTAACAACGTTCTAGTGATGCACAACGGCGTTGTAGTTGAGAGAGGGGATGTCGACTACGTGTTCGACCATCCGCAGCGCAACTACACTCGACTCCTACTTTCTGCAATCCCTTCACCAGACCCCGATATCCGCATGACCCCTGAAGATAGGGCGATCTTAGAAGAGCCTGAACCAGTAACGAATGGCTACGGACTTGTCGAGGGACCGGTGTGGCACGACGACTACGGTTTGATGTTTAGCGACGTCATTTTCGGAGGCGTGTATTCCGTCAATGACCGCAAGGAAGTTGAATCGGTTTTTGAACACCGGCGGGGCATCGGCGGCATGGCCGTTCACGCTGATGGTGGCTTGGTCGTAAGTGGAAAGAACATATCTCTCAAGAGATTCGGTGAATCCGAGAGCATTCTGCTATTGGATCGGGACCCTGACAACGGGAACGTTGGGTACAACGACTTAACCACCGATACAGCGGGACGCGTCTACGTGGGTTCACTCGGCTCAAGTCCAGTATTCGATGATGGGCTGGAACCGAGAGCAGGAAACCTATACGTGATCGATCTTGACGGTAAGAGCCGAATAGTCGCGGAAGATGTGCAACTCACTAACGGTCTTGGTTTCAGCCCAAACGGACGAGTGCTTTACCACTCTGATTCACGACGCGGGCAGATATTTCGATATGAAGTCGTACGTAACGGCGACCTAAAACAGCGAGAGGTTTTTCACGAACTCGAAGACGGTGCACCGGATGGGCTAGCGGTTGCAGAAGATGGTTCGATTTGGGTTGCAAACGCTGGTGCAGGCGGCGTTGCGGTGATAGACGCGGACGGCAGTCAGCGTTCGTTTATCTCGATCCCCGTTCCGATCTGTACAAGTGTGTGTTTTGGTGGCGCCGGCTTGAGAACGTTGTATATTGTCTCAGGCTCCAATGGAGTCGACGGTGATCGACGTGGCGGCGTTTATCGATACGAAGCCGAGGTAAGCGGCATCCCGATACCGCTCGCCCAAATCACTGTACCTGCTTCTTAGTCGTTAACGGCCAAATTCTGCGTCGCAAGCCAATCGCGATCGAATAGTCGTGATTGGTATTTATTTCCGGTATCACACAGCATCGTAACGACCGTATGACCTGGTCCAAGCTTCCGTGCTACTTCTATCGCGCCGCATATGTTGATACCACTACTTGATCCAAGAAACCATCCTTCCTCGCGCAGTATCCGGTACACAAGATCGACCATCGCTTGGTCTGTGATCTGCACGGCCCAGTCAACTCGTGCCTCTGCAAAGTTATCGGTAACACGACTATTACCGATGCCTTCAGTAATCGATGGACCCTCACTCATTACCGTCTCACCGGTCATGACGTAACTATGCAGCGCGCTTCCCATGCAATCGGACAGGATGACTTGAACGTCTTCGTTCTGCTCTTTCAAGTATTGGGATACACCTGCAATCGTGCCTCCAGTACCAACCGAGCAAACAAACGCAGAAATTCCGTGTTCTGTGTCTTGCCAGATTTCCGGCCCTGTTGACTCATAGTGGGCCAGTGTATTCGCCGTATTGTCAAATTGATTAGCCCAAATACCGTCCTGTAGGGTCGCCGCATAACGCCCAGCTTGTTTCTGGTAGTTGTTGTCGTCCTTGTAAGGCACGGTCGGAACGACACGTACTTCTGCGCCAAGTGTTCGCAGAATGTCCACTTTTTCAGGTGACTGGTTGTCAGGCATGTAAATAACGCATTTGTAGCCTCGTGCGTTGCAGATGTGGGCAAGACCGATCCCGGTATTACCTGCAGTACCTTCAACTACTGTTCCACCAGGTTGGAGCTCACCGCTTTTCTCTGCTTCTCGAATCATCCACCAAGCAGCGCGGTCTTTTACAGATCCTCCTGGGTTTAAGAACTCCGCTTTGCCATATATCTCGCATCCTGTACTTTCTGAAGCCGCTTTTAACCGAATCAAAGGTGTATTACCTATCGATTCAACGAATCCCGCCTGATGTGCCGCCACTGTATCTACATAAGAAAAATAGCGGAAAATTGTAGAGACCATCGAACGAACAGACGGATTAGCACCTTGCTTCGAATAGCATCGTATCAGTTGCATAATGGCGCGCGTAGTTCAGACCTTTCAGGAACACTTTGTGGCTGAAAACGCCCTTCTAAACGCAGGGGTAAACCCTAAGAAACTTGACGTACTCGGACAACGTGCGCGGAAGGAAATCGACGATGGATTGCTCCATGCCGCGCAGTATGCCGTCGCAAAAGACGGCGAAGTCATCTGGCAGGAGTCACTAGGAACCGCTCGTGACGATTCGCTTATTCCTGTGTTTTCAAGCACTAAAGCCGTCATGTCAGCAGCAGCGTGGTTGGTCATCCAAGACGGCCTATTGGATGTTAATGAAACCGTGGCGGACATCATTCCAGAATTCGCAACGAACGGCAAAGAGTCGATCAAGGTCGTGCAGTTATTTCTGCATACATCCGGATTTCCGATGGCACCGTTTCGACCAATCGAGTGGGACGATAAAGAGTCACGCCTTTCCAGGTTTTCGAACTGGCGTTTAAACTGGGAACCTGGTGCGAAGTTTGAATATCACCCCACATCTAGCATGTGGGTTATCGCTGAAATTGTTGAACGAAAGACCGGCATGGACTTTCGCGAGTACATCAGAAACCGAATCGTTGAACCCCTCGGACTCGAAGACTTTTTCATCGGCTTGCCTGCGAGCGAAAACCATCGCGTCTTGACCTTAGAACATGTTGGCGACCCACTCACGAGTGAGGACTATGCCCGACTAGGCCTGCCCGAGCCGCCTGTCACAGAAGTCACGGAAGATGCAATCCTCTCATTTAATCAACCTGACATCCGAGCAGTCGGCGTCCCTGGAGGCGGTGGCATCATGACAGCAGCCGCGATGACTTTGTTCTATCAAGGGCTGTTGCACGGAGGCGCCCGTGACGGCGAGACTGTTTGGCAGCGTGAAACTCTTGACTTTGCGCTCAAGGTGATCAGCGGTGACTATGTCGATCCTTTAATGGGACATCGGGTGAATCGAGCGCTAGGCGTCGTCATAGCTGGTAACGAACAGCAAAATCTCAGAGGCTTTGGCCACTCTAACTCGTCAACCGCATTCGGACATGGTGGCGCTGGTGGGCAGATAGCTTGGGCGGACCCTGCTTCAGGTCTTTCCTTCTGTTACCTCACCAACGGTCACGATCGAAATCCAATGCGTATGGGTTCCCGTGGAGTCTCACTTTCAAGCAAGGCGGCTTCGCTATTGGAGAACTAACGCACTAGTTTGAGTCTTGGAGACGTTCGAGCTGCGCTAAATTAGCGTCACACTCCTCGATTCCCGCCTCGATTCCCGCTTCAATATACAACTCACGCGCTTCTCGCCAGTAGTGAATTGCTTTCGGTGTATCACTAAGCTCGGCGTACAAGATAGCGATCGGGCGATAAGCGTTTCCCAACGAAAGTGACGACGTCTCGGGATCCGACTTGAGAGATTCCAACGCTTGCCAGTAAATGGGTTCCGCCTCATCCAGCCTGTTTTCGTGACGTAAGTGATCCGCCCAATGGCGCAATGCTTCACCTTCAAGCAAACCACTCTGTGCGCGGCGTCCAGCATCGGCAGCTTTGCGTAATAGATCGATAGCTACTGCACGCCCGTCAAGATCGCTGCGCAAGTGAGCCAGCTTATTGAGTGCATACGCTAAACCATAGTTGTCGTGTTCACTATTGGCTGCCTTCGTCGCCTTCTCAAGCAATTCAATGCACGTAGAAGCAATGCTTAATGCTTCTTCTCCGGACTTTCGTTCTTGAATAGCGTTCGCGCGCAATCGCCAAGCTTGGTCGGCGAGTTCAATTGCTTTCGACATGATTTGCATGATTGTGTAGTCTGCGGATCAGAGCATAACCGGACAAACGAAAATTCCCAGCATGCAGCGAAGACTAGCTCAGGAACATTGGACCATCCGTAAACCCGCGGTTGTCGGTCGCGGTGGAATGGTCTCCACACAACACTACATCGCATCCGAAATTGGCGCAGAGGTTCTGCGCGATGGAGGCAATGCTGTCGACGCCGCGATCGCCGCGGGTTTGGCAATCGGTGTTGTTGAACCGTGGCATAGTGGTATAGGCGGTGGCGGCTATATGACCGTTCATTTAGCCGACAGCCGAACCACCAAAGTTGTTGAATTCGGTATGCGAGCGCCATTTGCGTCTACGCCCGATGACTACCCTCTCGATCCCAATCGAGGCATAACTGGCGCTGGCAGTTTCAACTGGCCGGCTGTCAAGGGTCACGTGAATGTAAGCGGACCGCTATCCATCGCAGTTCCTGGATACATCCGCGGGGCAGCTCTTGCCGTCGAGAGATTTGGTAGCAAATCCTGGGAAGAGATCATCGAACCCGCATGCCGACTCGCCGAAGAAGGTCTACCGATCGATTGGTACGCCACAATGCACATAACGAATTTCGCTCGTGGACTGTCCAGATTCGACGGTTCAAAATCGATATATCTACCTGATGGATACCCACCATTAGGCGCTGGTGAAGGATTTGTTAACCGTATACCCTTAACTCAACTGGCGAGGACGTATCGCTCCATTCAAAGCGAAGGACCCAATGCGTATTACGAGGGATCGTTGGCGGAGCGCATTGTGTCGGACCTAAGTGAATTAGGCAACAAAATCTCGCTTCGTGATTTGAAGGAATACCAACCGTTCGTCCGCGAGCCGATTACATCCGATTATCGAGGCGCTACCGTCCAAACGCCGAGCAATATGACGGCCGGACCAAGCATGCAGCAGGCACTAGGCATCCTCAAAAACCACACATTCGCCAGTGATCGACCAAGTGCCGATGACGTCATCGCGTATGTCGAAGCTCTGCGACAGACCTATGAGTATCGACTTTCGAACTTAGGCGAAGGCAAAACACAAACTGAGGAAACCCATACCTCACACCTATCAGTAGCTGACGACTTCGGCAACACGGTTGCTCTTACCCAAACCGTCATGTCGCCCTTTGGATCACAAGTAGTGCTGCCAGAAACTGGTCTCACGATGAACAACGGCATGATGTGGTTCGACCCATTACCGGACCGTCCTAATTCTCTGGTCGGTGGCCGTCACCCGTTGTGCAACATGTGTCCGTCATTGCTGTTCCGTGAGGACGGAACACGCTTCGCGGTTGGCGCATGTGGCGGCAGGAAGATCTTCCCTTCCGTCCTTCAACTCACCTCGTTTGTTCTTGACTTCGGTATGACAATCGACGAAGCTGTCCATCAACCGCGTATCGACGTCTCAGGCAATGAAAACGTGTGGGCGATGGCTCACTTTAGCGACGATATTCTCGACGCACTCCACGCTGAATACGAAACTACCAAAGTTCGAAAGAATGGACTTGGTGGTAATCAGTTCGCCGTGCCGCAGATGGTCGCTGCACAACCAGACGGACGTTTTGAAGGGGGTTGCTACGTGCCTTCGCCGCATGCTGCGGCCGTAGCTGTAACCAACTAACTTGCTGGTTCTTGTTCGAGGATGACCTCTTCCTGGTCTACCGGCACGTAGAAATACGAGCCAGGCCGGAAGTCGTAACCCAAGTCACCCAAGAGCCGCCTCTGACGCGGCGTGCACCATTCAGCGATATTTGACGTTACTTGAAAATCGTATTGGCGCATGAACAACTGGCAGTAGTTGTAAAGCAGTGTCTTTCGTGGCGAATCGGAGTCGTTTCGACACGGACCATGCCACATGGCATGCGGGAATAAAACACAATCACCCGCTTGAGCGAGTATCTGCTTTGAACCGTCTGAGTAAGGGTTAACTGGTTCAGCAGCGTCATATGGAATCTGTCGTTTATGGCTGCCCGGAAATATCGTGAGGTTTCCCATCTCCGGTTCCGACGTATCGGTGAGAAAATAAAGTGCCTTCATCGCAAGTGGAGGACACGAATCCGATACGCGAATGCGGCGTAGTGCTTCGCCGCCATCGGTATGTGTGTATCCCGGAAATCTACTAGTCGGCGCACGTACGATCGCCTGCGACATGCTCAACGTGATGTACGGTCCCATGATGTCGACCACGAGATCAAAGATATTGGGACGGTCAACCAAGTCAACGAAGTGCTTTCCATAAGGTAGCAAATCGCGCCGGTCCATAAACTCGCTGTTATCCAGACTCGCAGCATGCGGTAACCATCCGTAATGACCTATCGGAACGTTTTCACCACGAATTGGTTCGTAACCCGGGACGGTCCGAATACGATCTATTTCTTCACTGAAAAACGCTACTTCATCCGAGCTCAATGCACCCCGAATGACCAGGTATCCGTCAGTTTCCCACTGCTTGCGCTGTTCTTCGGTGAGTTTCTGCACGATGTCTTCCGAGCGAAAAATCCGATGTATAAGTTTAGCCTGCTGTTAAGTGGTAGCTTTTCGCCGACGAAGATCGTCCTCTTTCAATTCTCGGAATAAAGCTACCGTAATCAATGTAAATATCACCAGTAGCGGCAACGATGCAATGATGGATGCGTTTTTAACCGCCGTCAAATCATCCATGTACATCAGCGTTATAGGCAATACGATCAACATGAGAGCCCAAAACACTCGATGCCACCGTACTGGATGGTCGCCTGCTTTCAGTTCTCGTGTTGCCATACCTGCGATCACATAACTTGCCGAGTCGTATGTCGTTGCGATGAAGATGAAAGCTAAAACCAGATAAACAAGGATTGGTATTGGCTGCAACGGCAACGCTTCAACGTACGTGGCAATCGCGACGTCTTCATCTCCGCCTAGGATCAATTCTTTTAACGCGACGACGTCGTTCAATTCGTACCACATAGCCGTGTTGCCAATCACGATGAAGAATATGGCGCACCCGAGCGTGCCGAGGCCGATCATCCCCAGAATGACCTCACGAAGTGTGCGCCCTCGTGAAATGCGTGAGACGAATATGCCCATGAATGGCGCGTAGGCTAACCACCAAGCCCAATAGAAAACCGTCCAGTCTTCTACGAAACCCGCGTTCGCGGACGGGTCGGTCCACGTATTCATGCGCACGAAGTCTTGGACCAACAACCCGAGGCTATTGCTGCCCGTTTCCAAGATGAATACGGTTGGTCCGACCGCAAGGATGAAGAGCACGAAAACAAAGCCGACCGATAGATTGATCATGCTCAAGCGCTTGATACCCGCATCCAAGCCAAGGTATACGCTCAACGCAAATAGCGACATGGCGATGAGTGCAACCGCAGCATCTAACGCCATGCCGCCTTCCACACCAAACAACAAGCTAATACAAGCGGCAATCGCTGGCGTCGCAAGTCCTAACGAGGTACCGGTACCGGCAACCATCGCGATGATGAAACAAAAATCCACCAGACGTCCAACTGGACGCGTTGCGATATCGTCCCCCGCGATGCCACAAAGCGCCGTTGACAGCCTTAGATACGGGATTTTGCGTTGGTAGTACGGTACGGCGATTGCTACCGCCGGCAATGCATAGATTGCCCAAGCCGAAAATCCCCAATGAAAGATGCCGTACGTGGCAGCCAATTCCACCGCCATGTCGCTGTCCTTGCCAACACCTAACGGCGGTGTGTCAAGATAGAAAGCCCACTCAATCGGCGTCCAGTAAAGCAATCCTGCTCCGATACCGCTACAAAACAACATGCCCATCCAAGCAAGGGTCGAGTATTCACGCGGCGTGTCGTCGCCTCCGAGTCGAACTTTCCCGTACTTTCCGAAGGCAATGATGAGTAGGACTACTAGACAACCGATTGCAGCCCACTGATACAGCAGACCAAAGTCTTGAGTAAGCCAGCTGTAGACATTTGAGGTTACTTCTATCGCGGCATCGCGATAGAGCAGCATCGGAACGCACGCCGCCAAGATCGTCCCGACCGCAATTCCAAAAAGGGTCCAGTCAATCGAGGTTTGACCCGTGTCCTTAGCCAATAGTTTGACCGCGTCTTTCGGGTCGGCAATGTCAGTCATCTAGTCATTTATATGGATAACTAAGAGTTTTCTATTGTGCATGGACATTTAGTTCTCGGCAATAACTTACTCGCTTCACGAATTAGGGTAACAACGCGCCTCCTTCGACGTCTATCGTACCGCCGGTCATGTATCCGTTTTCCAAGCAAAACAGGATCGCCGATGCGACTTCATCAGCCGTACCCGCGCGCGGGATGAGCATTCGTTGGGTCGCTTGTGCAAGCATTTGTTGTCGAGCTTCACCCGTTTGTGCGAACATGGGCGTATCGATAACACCCGGGCAAACAACATTGATTCGGCGCGGTGCGATTTCAGGTGCAATCGCTCGCACAAATCCTTCAACTGCATTGCCAACCGTAGAGATCGCAGATGAACCAGGGTTGGATTTTCGAGCGGGAAAACCGCTAACTAAGACGATCGCACCATCTTCCGGCAGATACTCGGTCCCGAGACGAACGGAGTTGGTGTAGCCCCACAGTTTTCGAAATGAACCTTGAAACCCATCTAAATCCATTTGCAGAAACGGTCCAGACGCACGCGCACCACCAGTCGCGCAATTGACCAGAAAGTCGTAAGGCGCTTCCTCGCTGAATAGAGTCGCTAGGCCTTCCCGATCTAACACATCAATCTCACGGTAACTCACTCGCTCAGATGTCGTTGCCTTCGCAGTCTCAATGTGTGCGAGGTTTCGGCTTCCCGCGACGACGGTAACGCCTGCTTCGTCCAACTGCTGTGTCGTAGCCAAACCGATTCCGGACGTGCCGCCCAAAACGACCGCCTTTTTTCCTTCAAGTTTCACAAACTACTCCTTGCTCTCTGCCCTGTAGATGAATTCATGTTGCCGCGCGTAATCACTCGTCCACTTCACCTGGTTCAGAGCCTCGCGATCGGATGATTTCGCGAATCGCTTCGACCGTGGACTCTACTTCTCGAAGGTCAGTGCCTCGAACAACCAACGTGGTACCGTATATTCCTTCGCGGTGAAACGGATAACTTCCTATATCAACACTTCGTATGCGAGCTTGAAGCTCACCTAGTTGCGTTGCGATCTCGCTCTCTCCCATAAATGCGCGCACGGACCTGGATTTAACCGTGTCGCCGCCACTAAACTCAATGTTTGGCAACATCTCTTGTAGTACTGCGGGAATTCCCGCCATGACATGCACATTCGCCATCGAGAATCCTTGTGGACCACCCGTTGAGTTTTCGATCAGCGACGCTCCTTCAGGTACTCGCGCCATTAGTAATCGACTTTCCATTACGTCAGGTGGGGCTTCTCGAGCGCGTATCCTCCGTTCGATCTCTGGGTCGTTGATAAGAGGTACGCCAAACGCCTTTGCAATACACTCAGCCGTAATGTCGTCATGGGTCGGACCGATACCCCCAGTCGTTAACACGTAGTCATAACTCGCCCTTGCGTAGTTCACTGCGTCGACAATGACGTCGTGGTCGTCTGGAATAACCCGCGCTTCTTGAACCGTTACGCCTTGTTCACCTAACGTCTCTGCGATGTATTGAAGATTCAGGTCCTGAGTTCGACCCGACAGGATTTCATTGCCAATGATCAAGACGCAGGCTGAAACGACGTTTGGACTATCCACAGATCGTTGAACCTAGCTTCCAGAGAAATTTGGTCGGCGTTTCTCCGCGAATGCGTTGCGACCTTCTTTGTAATCAGATGAATCGAAGCAATCACGAACCAGCGATCGAACGGCGCGAATTTCTTCCGCATTACCGCCATTCTCGTAGGCGTTAACAGCAGCTTTTGCAGCCTTGATCGTGAGCGGCGCATTGCCTCCGATCCGCTCACAGTAATCTCGTACTTCAGCGTCTATCTCGTCGCGCTCGACGACGAACTGAACGATCCCTGCGTCATAGGCTTCCTCGGTGGTCAAGAATCGTGCGGAAAACAAAATGTCTCTCGCTCGCGCAGGGCCGCAAATGCGCGAGAGCTTGGCTAAACCCTCGTAGTCGTAGCCGAGACCGAGTTTCGCCGCAGGAATTCCAAACGTGCTATCAGGCGTAGCAAATCGCACATCGGCTTGCAACGCTGTCGCCAATCCGCCGCCAATGCAATAACCCGTAATCTTCGCGATGAGCGGCTTGGTCATCGTCGTTAGCGCTCGAGAGCCACGCGCAGATGCTTGACCATACGTTTCCGCTTGTGCCGCGTTACCGCGCACTTTATTGAATTCGCTGATATCGGCGCCTGACACAAATGCCTTGCCACCCGCACCGCTCATGACGACTACGCGAATATCAGGATCTGCTTCAAAATGCTCGATGATGTGCGCAATGCCAGCCCACATTTCAAGTGATAGCGCATTGTGTCGCGGTGGATTGTTGAATGTCATGTAACCGATCGGACCTTCGGTATGCGCGAGCATGCGATCGGTGTTGAGTTCTAAGTTCATGCGTCTCCTATTTCTTCAACCCGCTGAAGCAAGTCCTTCGCCTGTGAAAGGTGCGGTGCGTCCACCATCTGACCTTCAAAGCGGAATGCATTACGACCCTCACGACGGGCTTCTTCGAATGCTTCGATTAAACGATGTGCTCGTTGCACCGCAGCGGCGTTTGGCGAGAATGCTTGATTGACCACAGGAATTTGGTTGGGATGTATGGTCAATTTTCCCGTAAAGCCGATCACACGCGAGTTTCGGCATTCTGCCTGAAGTGCGAGTTCGTCATCCAATTGCACGAAAACTGAGTCGATTGGCTGTACACCATTCGATCTCGCAGCCAACACGGTTCGATCAGCACACGAGGCGAACAAAGGCAAATATTGCCCTTTCGAATCGCGATTGGCGGATGCGCCGACCGCGACCGCAAGATCTTCAGCGCCCCATGTCAGTGCGCGAACGCGTGGCTCGCTCGCGAGAAGAGGTAGATTGTTGACACCCATCGGCGTTTCGCTACCTATCAACATCAAACCGACGGTTGAGTTCACCGAACCGTGTCGCATTTCGTGTCTCGTTATCAGTGAATCGAGCAATTGAAGACCTGACAAGCGCTCGGATTTCGGGATCATGTACAGATGAGGCGGTGTCGCCATCGTTGCATCCAAATCGTCTAATCCCCAAGGTGTATCGAGCGCATTGAGTCGGATTGCAACTTCCTTACGACCGAAATCAACCGTATCCAGCCAATCCGCAATGACTTCTCGAGCGGCGACTTTATCGTCTGGGGCGACGGCATCCTCGAGATCGATGACCAACGTGTCCGCTTCGCTGTCGAGCGACTTCGTAAGCATCTTCTCATTTGGTCCCGGTACGAAGTGCACCGAGCGCCTCGCCCGATTGGGATTGGGATTTCTCACGTTTTGCGTTGCATCATGGCACCACGTTCGCAAACGCAAACAATTTCACCACGCTGATTGACCCCGCGATGCTCAAACGTCACGATGCCACGATCAGGTTTGCTACGACTTTCACGTTTGGTAATTACTTTCGAAGAAACCGTGATCGTATCGCCGATGAAAACCGGATTCGGGAATGTTGTCTTGTCAAACCCTAAATTTCCGAGTGTCGTGCCTAAAGTCGTGTCTCCGACAGATAGTCCTACCACCAACCCTAAGGTAAAAATGCTGTTAACAAGGATCTGACCGTGAATCGAGTCTTTAGCAAATTCCGCGTCCAAATGCAGCGGCTGCGGATTCAACGTCAGTGCGGTGAACAACAGGTTGTCTGTTTCGGTTACGGTACGACTGGGTTCGTGCTGAAACTCCATCCCGATTTCGAGCTCTTCAAAGAACTTGCCTGCCACTCAAGCGTACCCTTACCACTATATCAATCCTCATATTTTGATCTATGGACTTTGCGCTAACCGAAGAACAAGACATGATCCGGAACGCGATTCGCCGGATATGTACTGATTTTCCCGACGAATATTGGGCGAAGTGCGATGAAGAGCACACATTTCCGTGGGACTTCTATAACACACTCGCCGCTGGTGGTTGGATCGGGATCGCAATACCAGAAGAGTACGGTGGTAGTGGCAAAGGCATCACCGAAGCATCAATCATTCTCGAAGAGGTATCAGCATCCGGTGCCGCTATGAACGGTGCAAGCGGGATACACCTTTCGATCTTTGGCATGCATCCGGTTGTCAAATACGGGTCGGAGGAGATGAAACAGAAATATCTGCCGCGAGTAGCTAACGGCGACCTTCACGTTGCGTTCGGCGTAACGGAACCTGACGCCGGAACAGACACCACATCAATCACGACCACTGCTACACTCGACGGCGATCACTATATCGTCAAAGGTCGAAAAGTCTGGACAACGAAAGCACTAGATTCAGAGCGCGTTCTTTTGCTAACGAGAACGAAGAGTAAAGACAAAGTCGAGCGTCGATCAGAAGGGATGACGTTGTTATTCGCGGAGCTTCAAAGACCTGAAGTTTCGATCTCGCCTATTCCTAAAGTAGGTCGTAATGCGGTCGCTACCTGTGAGGTCGTGTACGACAACTTGCCTGTTCACGTGACCGATCGCGTGGGTGAGGAAGGGAAAGGCTTTCGACACATTCTTGATGGCCTCAACGCAGAACGAATTCTCGTCGCATCAGAAGCTCTCGGCATCGGTCGTGCGGCGTTACGTCGCGCCGTCAACTATGCGAATGATCGCGTGGTATTCGGAAGACCTATCGGACAAAACCAGGGCGTTTCGTTCCCCCTTGGGGAGGCCAGAATGCGCTTGGACGCTGCCGAGCTGATGATTCGAAAGGCGTCGTGGTTACTCGACCAAGGTCTACCTTGCGGTGCCGAAGCCAACATG
The DNA here is from genome assembly GCA_965220235.1 of Candidatus Azotimanducaceae bacterium. Taxonomy (GTDB): domain Bacteria; phylum Pseudomonadota; class Gammaproteobacteria; order Pseudomonadales; family Azotimanducaceae; genus Bin55. The sequence goes on from OZ244815.1 coordinate 3,398,680, forward strand.
GCCAAGTGGTTAGCTGCGGATGCTTGTTTTCAAGCCGCAGACCAAGCAGTGCAGACCCACGGAGGATTTGGTTACGCAAAAGAGTTTCACGTCGAACGGTACTGGCGCGAAGCTAGATTAATGCGTATTGCGCCAATCAGTCAGGAAATGGTGCTCAACTACGTCACGGAGCACGTGTTAGACCTCCCTCGTTCCTACTGAACGTATTCGACGCAATCGAACGCCGTAAGGGAAACTCGGAAAGTACGTTCGAAAAGCGCGAACACTCAAAACTCAAGTACTCCTCGCTACCTCGCTCGTGAATCGTGCAGCCTGAGCGGAGAACATCGACTGATAAAGTCCGTTCTGTGACATTAGATCGAAGTGGCTACCTATTTCTGCTATTCGACCTTCGTCTAATACCACGATGATGTCCGCCATTCGTACGGTGGAAAAGCGATGCGAAATGAAAACTACCGTTCGCCCTTCTGTAGCTGATACGATCCGTTCGAATAGTTCGCTTTCTGCTAAAGCATCTAAGGCGGAAGTTGGCTCATCAAGAACGAGCAGAGACGGCTCATTCGCGTAAGCACGAGCGATCGCCAGAGCCTGCCATTGACCACCTGAGAGATCGGTCCCTTCATCGATGGTTTTACCTAGAGCTGTTTCATATCCCCTATCTAGTTTTTGAATATGTGTATCAACTCCTGACGCTTCTGCCGCGCGAACGATTTTTTGTACATTTCCGTCCTGTTCTGATATTTCTAGACTGATGTTCTCCGCAACAGTCATGTCCATCTTCAGAAAGTCTTGGAACGTGACACCGACATTACGGCGAACATCCGACACGTCGAACTCCCGCAGATCGACGCCGTCAATGAAGATTGCGCCTCCACTAGGGTCATATAACCTGCAAAGCAACTTTACAAGTGTCGATTTACCAGCGCCGTTCTTACCGACGACAGCTATACGTTTTCCAACGGGAATATCGAACGACACATTCGTCAGTGCTAACTCCGTTGATCCTGGATACTTAAACGACACCTGACGTAACGAAATCTCTCGGTCCAAGCTAAATCTTCTAGTCGACCTCGTAGTTCGTGTAAGTGCTCCTTCAATAGTTGATGGCCTGATTCGCAAGAAGCCAAAGAACCGGCTGACGAATAGTGAATTACCGTACACGTTACCTAATGCTGATATCAAATCTCGCAGTTGTCCTTGTGCTTGCTGCGAAACTTGGAAAACCAATGCAAGATCACCCAAGCTAATCTGAGACGTCGCAGCTTGCTGTATGCCATACAACCACACGGCGGCAACACCACCGAGTGCTAGCAAGTCAAAGAGAACCTCGAGCTTCACGTGGTACTCGAAATGTCGCTTGTGCACGTTAGCTAGAACTTCTGCGTGGTAGCGAAATCTCCTGAGCAACGGCTCTATGAGAGGAAATGCACGAACTTCCTTTGCGCTAAATCGGGAAGTGAGCAATCCGCTTACGTAATTCGCCATTCGCTCGTGCCTTAAGAATTTAGCAACGTACGTAAATTCCTGATTTGCGACACGACCTTCCATAAACACGCGCGGTGATACCGTAACCAAAACAACTACGACAGCAAGTGGATGAATCGTCGCCAACAAACCAAACGTAGCGCACATCCCCAATATCACACAAGGGAATTGGATCGATGCAAGGGTGATATGACCAAGCCGCCAATACTCCCCATCCGCTCGGTGAAGCCAATCCTGTAGCTTCGGCGAATCGAATAGTGCTAGATCCAAGTTCGCAGTTTTCTTAGCGAGGCGTTCCTCTGCTAGATAACAGAGCGGCTCGGACAGTATGAGTTTGACTTTGTTAACAAAGGACCCGCAAACGCTCTGAATCACCCACAGCCCTAGTACTGTAAGCGCGAAAGGCAGCAGTTCGTACCAATCCCTTTCACCAATAGACGATTCGACAACACCGTCAACGATTAGCTTCGTCATCCAAACGATGCCCGCTGGAATGAGCGCGATCACCAAGTTGAAAACGATCGTGATCAACAAGATAACCGGCTTTGCGTTCCAAGCAAAAGCGAACACTCTCGGTACAACGCTAACAGCGATGCCCAATCGGTGCATCAAGCCAACATCGATATCGTCGCTTTGAGCACTCATGACTACCAAACAACCTGCAAGATCGGTCCTATCAATACCTGGACGACTGCCGACGCAGGTAAATTGACAACAGGGAAAGCCGCGAAGGTTAGCAATCTCGATCGCATATTCCAACGACCGCGTACATCTACTAAATCAGATCAGATTGAATCTGATGTTAGATTGACCGACCTTCACGGTGATAACCGCGATGCCAATCAATTACGTGACGCAAGTCCGGTTAGACGAAGCAACCTACCTTCCAACACCGACTGAAGGTAGCCGATGCGAATGGGTCTTTCGTATCACGTTCTCGCGAACTGTCGCGACTGGAGATGCGTTCTCCCCGCTCTGTATTTCGGAGAGCACCGTCAACGAGTTCTCTGATTTTTCATCCGGTGACACCATCGCAAATCGCCTTTTCGCCCGCGCTGCTAGGAAAGCATTCGCAGAAGATGAAGTCATTGTGCGTAATCCCTGTGTACGGATTACACGTAATTTGTGCGCTTCGATTACACGTGTTTGGTGCTGACACTAATTTAGAAGAACACTAACTCCACGGACGTGCCGGAATATACCCCGAAGCAGATAGAGGATCGCTATCAGCGGCTCTGACGTCCAAACACCTATCGTTTTTCCTTTTGACTGACAACACTGATCAATAATCAAAGAGAAATCCTCGATTGCGACGAGAGTGTGCTCCTCAGACTCGCCTTCCAAATGCAACTTAGTCACGTTCGGAAATAAATGTAGCCGCGTAGAAGCTGGTACACCGCAATCCGTGATTCTGAATTGATACGCCGATATTTATCGTTTTTAATTGGTTAACGCGATAGGTGATGTTGAGGAGTTCAGTAATTAATGGATTTTGCTTCGCTTACCGGTAATGTAGTCCACCAAGACGTACTCGCCTAAGCGACGTGGATTCGTATAGAAAACACGGCCTCCATTGATTTTCGTCACTTCGTCGATGAAGTGAGCGAAATACCCACCTGCATCAAGCATGAAGGTGTTTATCGAAATGTCCTTTTTCGTGCACCGTTGGACCGCTCGATAGGTCGCTCGTAACGTTGCTCTAGTTGGAGGATAGTTGAATTGTGTTCGACCGTTTACAAAGTGAACCGTCGGCTCCCCATCCGAAATGAGGATCACTTGCTTGGTACCGCTCTTGTGTTGTGAAAGCAGCTTCTCTGACAGCAGGAGTGCATGTTCCATGTTTGTTCCGGTCATGTATTCGTCCCACTGTAAATAGAGCAGTTCGTGAGGCTTCACCTCGCGTGCGAGGACATCGAATCCAATCACGTAAAACGAATCGTGTGGGTACTGCGAAGTAATCAAATGCTGTAGTGCGAGTGCAACCTTCTTCGCAGATTGAAACGCACCTCGCATAGCCATCGACGTAGAGAGATCGAGACACATGACGGTGTGAGTCGAAGATTTGAGTTCAGACCGATGTATTTCGAAATCATCCGCATTCAAGTCAACTGGCGTACCCGGACCATTTCTAACGATGGCGTTGTAAATGGTCTTTGGCAAGTCGAGATGTAATGGATCGCCGTATTCATACGCTTTCGTCTCCGACTGACGGTCGCCAAAACGACCTTCCTCCGGCATCGAATGTGAACCAAGACGAGCCTGTCGCAGTCTTGCGTATATCTCGGACAGTGCTTTGAAACCTAGCTTTCGAGCACCTACCGGTGTGAGCTCCCATTCGTTGTCATTGACCTGACGGATGAGTCCAGAATCTTTGAGCATGTCTCGGATGCGTTGAAGGTCAACCAGCTCTTCTTCCGCTTCGTCGCCTAATATCTCCTTGATCAGATCACGATCAATCTGTTCGAGATCACCCGACCGTTCCGCATTTAGGATTTGCTCCTTTAAGCGTTCATACTCATGCATCTGTTCCATGAGGCGTCGCGCAGCTTCAAGGTCAAGTTCTTCTTCTCCTCGAAATCCGAATGACTTGCCTGGCGGCAGCAGATACTCGAGCTCCTTCCGTAGTTTGTTGAACTCCGAGTTAAGCTCGGAATCACTGAAACGGTCATTCAGCAAGTCGGCGAGTTGATCTCGCTGTGACTTGGACATCGACCACAATAGCGATTGAGCAGCGGCCATCTGTTGTTGCATCTGTTGCAGCAACTCATCCAGTGACTCGGGTGGCTGATCGCCAAACATGTCGCCAAATTCCTTCATGAATTCGTCGAATCCAGTGTCTTCGTCACCGGCGATCTTCTTGACCAGCATGTCGTTAAGCGCCTTCATCATGTCTTTCAAGCGCTGCATGTCTTCAGGTGACATGTTGTTGATACGATCGGATAAATCCTTGAAGAACGAATCCGTTACCGCATCGCGTAATTGTTTGAGTAACTCTTGGAACTTGCGCTGCGCCTCCGGATCAAGGAAGTCGTAGTCCTTCAGTGCTTGCATTCGCCCCGCAGCATCCGGTGGCAGCTGACTTAATTCCTCTTCTTTCTTGTCCGCGATTGCACGGAGCGCATCATCCGTAAAGTCGTTTTCGTCGTCGCTCAGCTCACCCCGCATGCGCTCAATTACGCCACGTTCTAAATCAAGGATTTCGTCGAGCTGCCTTTCAATGTCCTTCATAACACTTGAAAGATCGAAACGACGAAGTTGCTCGTTTTGTCGCTCACGAAGCGAACGCAACATATGGTTCAAACCGCGGCGTTGACCGCCATCAGGTTGTCGAATACCACGAGACATTAATCGACGCAATGCATCTGACAAGTCACCATATTCAGCAAGATCATCAGCGAGCTGTTGCATAACCTCGTCTACGTTGAGCTTAGCTGCTTTGGTCCCGTCCCATTCGAAGTAACGGTGTCGAGATTGAATCTGTCGCATGATCGATACCTATTCGCGAGCCATGTATCGCCCGCGATGCGCGTACGACTCCTTGCTTACAAGGTCATGCAGATACATACCTTCGAGGAGAAATTCGAGTTCTGAAGCAAGTGACGCAGATTCTGGCGCAGAGTTCTTTAACGTACTTCGTAATGCTTCTGATGAGGCTACGCAGGAGGCGTAGACATCAAGTGGGACGTCAGCCCCAACTTCGACAGATTCGGTATTCTCGAAATACTCCATCATCGCCTCCATTTCATCCAAGTCGTACACACGATCCCAAACGTTCTGCACAGCGGTATTGATCAATTTCGTTACGACGGCATCTTCTTCACTCTCGTCGAAGACCTCGAACTCGAGCTTCCCGTACAGAGCCGCTAGGATGTACTGGAGATCTGAAATTCTCGGAACCACTACTTTCTCGTCGAGCTGCAACGCTCGACGGAAGGCATTAGCAAGCATCGTCTCGTAAACCGTGATAGATGTCCGAACTGAAACACCCGATCGTTGATTGATGTCAGCAGAATCCCTTGCGAGGTGTGTTATCTCAACCGCGATCCTTCCCATAAAGTCTGGTACATCGAGCGAGCGATCCTGTAAGTCCAACGGAGTCGCTTCCTGATGCACGATGCGTAATTCATCGCCGGTGGACTGCGGGTAGTGGGTGCGAACCTGAGACCCGAATCGATCTTTCAACGGCGTGATTAAGCGACCACGATTTGTATAGTCCTCCGGGTTAGCGGTAACCACAAGGAACACATCCAAAGGCAATCGAATCTTGTGTCCACGGATTTGAACGTCTCGTTCTTCGAGGATGTTTAACAACCCGACTTGGATCCGTTCTGCGAGGTCTGGTAACTCGTTTATTGCGAAAATCCCGTGATTCACCCTCGGAATAAGCCCGTAGTGAAGGGTCGATTCATCCGCCAAGTATCTGCCTTCGGCGATTTTGACAGGGTCAATCTCACCCAGGAGGTCGGCGATCGTTATGTCAGGCGTCGCCAGTTTTTCAGCGTAACGATCTTCGCGATCCAACCAACGAATAGACGAGTCATCGCCTTGATCAGCGACGATTGCCTTCCCCAACTTAGTGATTGGAGTGAACGGGGACTCAGGGATCTCCGCATCCGCGAGAACCGGGAGTGCATCGTCAAGTAATGACTCCAGACTTCGAACGATCTTTGACTTTGCTTGACCCCTTTCGCCAAGCAAGATCAAGTCTTGACAGCTCAGCAATCCGTTAACGAGTTGCGGCACAACGGACTCGTCATACCCTATTACGCCCGGAAACAATTCGTCTCCCAATCTCAGCTTGCGGATGAGATTCCGACGCATCTCCTGCTTCACTGGCTGAAACTCATATCCAGAAGCCTTTAGGTCGCCTAATGTGGTTGGTTGAGTTTCACTCACTGATAGCTCCTTGCTACGTCGGCGCAAACTAAAACGCATCTATCAACAAATCCTGTAACGTTTTAGTCACTTCTATTCTAGAGAGAGCCTTGCTAATCGCCACGGCCAACTGTCGACTTCGTGAAAGCGCCAACACCACAATATTCTGATGGCTCCATCGAATCCCAAATCTAAACAAATTCGATATTCCTAGAATCTCTTATCTGGTCTTAATCCAAATCTCGTTATCAGTGGCAGAGAATCTAGCGACAAAAGACACGACCCCGTGTGCAGAGGTGTCGGCGGCACAGAACGAACCAATGATTGGGAGTGCGCCACAAGTCGGACTGTGGATTCTCTTGGAGGTACGAGACGTTTGGGAGCCGAAGAATCTTCAGACTAACTCACTGCCGGACGTTGCGAATTCATGGCTTGATGATGCGATGGTACGAGGTGAGGCAGAAGGCTTGATGCCTCGCGCACAGTTCATTCGGCATAGACGAAGGGCGACAGACCCATTAACCGTGATGACTTTTCGGGACGGCGAACTCAGACGGCGGGAAATTAGCGACTATAGCGAACTCGCCGATATCGACCCACTTGGTAATCAAATGCCTCGAACCGAGGAAATACTCTATTTCGTATGCACTCATGCGCGTCGCGACATCTGTTGCTCACGCGAAGGTTTGCCGACATGGCAGCGCCTCGATTCTCTTTCTGACGGTCGAGCGTGGCAAACCACACATCTCGGCGGCCATCGATTTGCGCCCAACGTGCTGACGCTTCCAAGTGCTCGCAGTTATGGCCGTGTTCGCGTCGGCGAGGTCGATGCGTTCTTCGCCGATATCGAATCTGGTGCAGTCCCGACCAGATTTCTAAGAGGTAATTCGTCGTTACCACCGGATGCTCAAGCTTGTGAACCTACCATCCTCCTGAAGGGCGGAAGCTACCTAAGCCTATCGGACAGCGAAGTGACGTACGAGACTGAGTCCGGCATCGAATCTACACCGATACCCAACAAATGCGAAGTCGAAATTCTCGCCGGTTGTCGTGACCGTGAGTGGAAGACAGTAGAGGTCTACGAAGTAGCGAGCTAGTCGCCTACGCGCTAAACCTTCTCTGACCTGATCGAAGGTCTGTCAAGACGAAATTTCGTACGCGTTCTGTCATGTCAGCAATATCGACTTTTTGATCCAAGCGGAACGGTTCGCCAACCGTGATCCTGTACGGTCTTCCTTCTTTTCTCACGATTTCTCGGAACAGCGTCATGTCCTTCAGTTCCGTGTTGATGTACCACGTAATGTAATAAAAAATCGTGTTCTCACCCTTAATGTGCATAGGAATGACTGGTACTTCATTCCGCCGAGCGAAACTCAATGCTGTCGTCTGCCAGGGGCGCTCTTTTAGACCTCGAATGGTTGGCTCAGCCAACCGACCCGATGGGAAAATCACAACCAATCGCTCCTCTTTGAACGCCTGATTAATCGCCCGAACGGTTTCGCGAGTTTTTTGGGCGTTGCGCTCTTCGACTCGCCATTCAACAGGGATGATGATGTCCGCAAGACCTGCCGATGCTCTGATCGCATCCCTATTCGCAACGAAACACATATCGTCGCGAATGTGTTTAAAAGCATCAAAAACCGCGATCCCATCAGCAATTCCTGCTGGATGGTTTGGCGTTACCAATGCTGGTCCCGACGCGGGAATGTGCTCACTACCACTCACGGTAACTTCAAGATGAAGCAGATCGGACATGTAATCCATGATTTCGCGCCCAGACATCCCCTGTGTCGCATCGACCATCTCGACAGCACGGTTGTAACCAAGTATCCCTTTACAGAGAGATTTCAATAGCGGCCACAAGTAAGGATGCTTCCTAAGGTGTTCTGCGCGTTCATCGATGAGAATGTCGACGATGTGTTGAGGTCGATCCTTATGGGAGGTCGCTTCAAGCGCCATGCGTCGTTCCATCCGATAGATCGTGTACAAACGCCTCTACATGCGTATTGAAGGCGTCAGCCGCTTCCATGTTGACAGCATGCCCTGCAGGTAGGTCATGAACTACGAGATTCGGTAGATTCACTAACGCATACTCTCGCAACGGTTGAAACCTGCGTTCATGGGAGCCGCATAGCAGCATGGATGGAACCGTCGATCGCGCTAGATCCAACCGCACAGAAGCAAATGGACTGGTCCATCGCATCGTTCCTGCAATCCCCTCGACTGTGTGGGATTCCCCGTCTTCAAGAAGCGCTTTTTTCACCTTCGCCGGTAATCGCTTCGCGTGTCGCGGATGAACCGGAATCCGCTCTACGGAAGTCATTCCACCTCGCATTAATCCTTCGTAGGACGCCGCACTGCTTGCCTGCCATTTGCGACAGGTGTCAGCGTCTGCGAAAGCCGATGAGCTATTCGTCAAGAACTGACCAATGACCCGATCAGGATGACTAATCGAGTACCGCATTGTTAGCGCTCCGCCAAGCGAACATCCACCTACGAACCAACGTTCAATTCCCAAACCTTCACGAATTGTTTCAAAGAGCCGTGTGTAGTTTGCCGGCTTATACGCTTCCGGGTCAGATGGCGAAGGTGAAAGATGGTGCCCCCATAGCTCCACTGTTACGGGGGTCGTACAGGCCGATAACATCGGCAAATTGAGTAACCATTGCGCACGACTTGCCAACATACCATGCACCAACAGCAACGGTGGGCCTTGTCCTTCATGGACGACGACACTTAGTTCTTTGGTCACAGTGCGTCCGCAACCGCCTGCACCATCTCGGACGTTGAGGCGTTGCCACCTTGGTCAGGGGTTAGCGCTGTTCCATCCGAATATACCTGCTCGATCGCACGTTCCAAACGCGTAGCAAATTCGCTAAAGCCCAGATATTCCATCATCATGCCCACGGTCATCAGCGTAGCGGTCGGATTAATGACGTTCTTCCCAGCGATATCAGGTGCCGTTCCGTGAGCAGGTTCGAAATACGCATAGTCATTCCCGTAGCAACCACTTGCTGCAAGCCCCAAACTGCCCAGTAGTCCGCCCGCGGCGTCAGAGAGCAAGTCACCGTAGAGGTTCGGCATAACGATTACGTCAAATCGCTGCGGCTCTCGGATCATGCGGCAGGCGAAGTCGTCAACGATGAAATGATCGAATTCGACATCTCCGTTCGCTTCAGCGACTTCGTTCGCCACCTCTAGGAAGAAGCCATCGCTTTCGCGCAGCATGTTGTGTTTTACGACGCAAGTGACCTTGTTCTTTTTCGCTCGTTTCCGTGCTAGATCAAACGCAAAGCGAACGACTCGTTCCGTACCTTCACGTGTGATCGCCTTTATCGCATAGCGTCCCTCGCCCAACTCTCGGATTGGTTTTCGCGTCGTACGACCGGGCTTGTCCAGAAAATCTAACTCTGTTAAGTCGCCTTCTACTGCGACGTATAAGTCTTCAAGATTCTCGCGTACGATCGTGAAATCAATGCCGTCCGGTTTACGTAGGGGACTTGCGATGCCTGGAAAATACCTACACGGACGGACATTCGCAAACGTGTTCTTGCCCCATCGCAGATACATAAGTGCCGCGCCCGATGGACCGCTTGTCGCACCAAAGAGTGTCGCATCACTTGAGTCAATGCACTCTTTCGCTTCCGCAGGGAATGCGGTACCCCCGCTGTCGATCGCGGGCTGACCAACCTCCGGATAGACTAATGAAACCGGCAGGTTTTGGTTTTGCAATAACTGGATGACGGGACGCATGGCTTCAGGCGCTGCGTCGTCTCCTTCAATTACTGCAACCTGTTTCAGCAACACCGTCCCCAGCTAAATCAACACTCTGTCACATCGCGCAGTATGCGCCAGCATAACGACGCAAGTTTATCGGATGTTTTGGAGACACCCCTCAATAAAATCCGAACCGACAATCCCTTGACACAAACGCTAGCCGCGTAGTAGTGTCTTACAGCTGTACTTGCACTCCTCATGAATACCCTCTTGTGAAGCGTACTTTCCTCACGGCAATATTCACGATCGTTTTTCTTCCGATCGTTGTCGGCGCACAGATTACGTCTGAAATCCCAGATAAGGAAGAGGAGCTGATCACTGACGCGAGTCGTGGATGTCCGATGTCGCCTTACATCGATGTCATGATGCCACTCCTTGACGAGGATGATCAGAAGCTCGTTCGCGATGCTCTGAATCTTGACGGGACACACCTATTCCCTGTGTGCGCGTTTCGAGCGACCAACAATTCAAATGAACATAACAACTGGCTGGAACAGTACACCCCGTCAGATGAAGTGGCTGAGGATCCGAAAGACCAAGACCAAGTCGGATGGCATCTTGTGAGTGTCGAAGGACGCGAACCGACAGAAAAGGACTTTGAAGAGTATGAACACCGTGGTGGAAGGTTGTACCCGTACTTGGAACTCTACGAGTTAGTGGACTTCGATCATCTTCAAGTCGCCGAGCGAAGTCCGAATCGGATTGTCTTTGAAACGAAACCGACTATTGCGTTTCTTGAGAAGAACGACGCAGGTATGTTGGATGACCATGTCACGACCACCTTGGTGATCGATCCTGATTCACGACGCCTTGATTTCGTTACAACCAAGCTCAACGAAGAGTTCAAACCGAATGCATTTATGCGAGTCTACGAATTCGATCAATCTTTGGACTATGAATTCATACCAGAAGTTGGGGAAGTAATTCTTACCGGCCTACGGATGGAGGCGGACGTGAAATTCGTCGTCATCCGGAGGCGTTTTCATCTGAACGCGGATTTATCCGATTTCAGCTGCCCGATCGTACTGCAGCCTGCGACTTGCGAAGACATACACTCACTCGTCGCGGATTAGTTGACCTAGTCAATTCCACCCCAGCATGGTCGTGTTCCACGAAGTGTCCGTGCGCTGCAGCGCTGATCGCGTGGCAGAGGTCGAGAAAGAACTACACCGAGTAAATGCAATCGCCATTTATCTTCGAAACGGCGATGAAAACGAACGAAGTATTGACGGGCAATGGACGCTCACAAACGTCATTGCCTTGCTACCTGAACAAGCAGATCTGCGAAGTGCCGAAGTAGCTCTATCGAAGCTCGGGTGCGATAGCTTTCACATCGAAACTCTGGATAAGTCTCGATGGATAGAGCGTCTCACTCGGCCAACCCCTAATCTGACGATAGGACCTTTCCTAATCGGTGGTTCTCTTTCGAACGTCAAAACACCTCAAATACCGCTGCATATCCCCGCCGGTCTCGCGTTTGGCACAGGGGAGCACGAAACTACCGCCCTGTGTCTGGAATGGCTCACCAGACAGAGCCTGAGTGAAAAACACGTACTTGATCTCGGTTGCGGGTCAGGCATCCTCGCAATCGCTGCGATGAAATTGGGTGCGGCGTCAGCGACTGCGATCGACAACGATCCAGACGCATTGGCCGTTACTTCGACAAATGCCTCGAAGAATGCGGTCGATCTAACTGTGTTGAATCGACTAGATCTAGAAAGTAATTACGACTTGATCGTCGCAAACATCTATGCCGATACTCTTATCGAATACGCCGAAAGCGTACAGCGTGTCCTAAATTCAGGCGGCTTGCTTGCGCTGTCCGGAATTCTCGAAAGCCAGTCAGAGCAAGTGAAACGATCCTACTCAGATATCCGATTTGATTCGGTCGAGTTACGAAATAACTGGGTAATGCTCTCTGGCTATAAGCACTGAGGCAAGAAGATAATTCCGCTCGCATTCACCTACTGGTTTCACTGAAATCTAATTCCGCAGCTAGGTGTATTGAAAACACTGCCAATTTACCGCGACATTACACGCAACGTTCGTGCCGAAAGCTCTCATTAGCGTCACCGACAAGACAGGGGTAGTCGAACTCGCTCGTACCCTGACTCAAAATGGATACGAAATACTGAGCACGGGCGGCACAGGTCGTTTACTTCAAGACAACGACATCCCGACGTCCGAGATCGCGGAGTTCACTGGATCGCCAGAAATGCTCGGCGGTCGGGTCAAGACACTACACCCTCGAGTCTTCGGCGGCATCTTAGGTCGACCGTATCTTGATGAGGATGAATTCCAAACTCATGAGTTAGAACCGATCTCAATCGTCGTGGTGAACCTTTACGAGTTTGAAAAGACAATTCGCGACGCCGATACGACCCGCGAAGAAGCGATAGAACAGATCGATATCGGCGGAGTTTCCTTAATTCGAGCCGCCGCCAAAAACCACGAGCACGTACTCGTTGTCGTTGATCCGAACGACTACGACGCGGTCTGTACGCGAGTAGTCGAAGACCAGATTGATTCTACGTTTCGTGAACTGATGGCCGCTAGAGCTTTTCGGCATACCGCAGCCTACGACGCAGAAATTGCTCGTTATCTTTCCTCGAACGAGAAATTCCCTGAGCAGCTCACCCTTACATATCGGCGAGATGCCTTGATGAGATACGGCGAAAACCCTCATCAAGATGCGGCGCACTACCGGGACTCTTCACAGACCACTGAAATGACCCAGTTGCAGGGCAAAGCCATGTCCTACAACAACATCGCGGATACAGACGCTGCTCTACGGTGTCTACATGGCCTCACGGCTCCCGCATGTGCGATCGTCAAACATGCAAATCCCTGCGGACTCGCAGCAGGGGGTTCTCTTGAAGATGCGTATGAAAAGGCATTTCGTACCGATCCGACTTCCGCGTTCGGTGGCATCATCGCGTTCAATCAGGAACTAGACTCCGATACGCTTGCACGAATTCTTGACAATCAATTCGCTGAAGTAATCGTGGCACCTTCCGTTGACGCCAATGCGCCAACAATCGCCAAACGCAGTAAATCATTACGCCTAATGACCGTAACTGACCTAGAGGCGAGCAAATCCAAACTAAGTGTGACTACGGTTAGCAACGGCGCGTTAGTTCAAGACGCAGACACTGCCGAACTCGACGATGGCGATTGGTCCGTCTTAACCGAACGCACACCTACTGACAAAGAAATAGGGGACTTGCGCTTTGCGTGGCATGTGGTTAAGCATGTCAAGTCAAACGCGATCGTATTTGTGCGTGATAGCACGACGGTCGGTATCGGTGCAGGACAACCGAATCGCGTAATGAGTGTGCGGATCGCCGCGATACGAATGAACGAAGAAGGTCTCGGCGACGCTGGCTGCGTCATGGCGTCTGATGCGTTCTTCCCGTTTCGAGATGGCATCGATCACGCTGCCGACGCCGGTGTAACCGCAGTCATTCAACCTGCCGGCTCAATCCGCGATGACGAAGTAATCAAGGCTTGTAACGAACGCGGATTAGCAATGGTTGCTACCGGAATACGCCACTTTAGGCACTAGGTCAGTCATGAATGTGTTGGTTATCGGTTCCGGTGGTCGTGAACATGCGTTAGCCTGGGTAATCGCACGCGATGACTCGGTTGATCGCGTCTTCGTTGCGCCTGGAAACGCAGGTACTGCGCATGAATCGAAATGTACCAACGTAACAATCCCTGTTACAGATTTCGATGCACAAATCGAACTGTGTCTCAGGGAACAAATCGACTTGACCATCGTCGGTCCCGAGGATCCTCTGGTGAGTGGTATTCGAGAACACTTCGAAGCAGCGGGGCTAAAGTGCTTTGCGCCGAGTCGCGAAGCCGCGCAACTCGAAGGCTCAAAGGGATTCGCGAAGGCATTTATGCATCGCCACGGTATACCCACTGCCGCGCACTTCACAACTAGCCAACTCGACGAAGCCGTCGCGCATATCGAAGCTCATGGCAGTCCGATCGTCGTCAAAGCCAATGGACTAGCGGCAGGTAAAGGAGTTGTGGTAGCGCAGACTAACTCCGAAGCAATCAAAGCCGCGACCATGATGTTGTCGGGCGATCAATTCGGCGATGCTGGTCGCGAAATTGTGATCGAGGATTTTCTCGAAGGCGAGGAAGCAAGCTACATCGTGATGTCCGATGGTGAATCCATCTTGCCATTTGCCAGTTCGCAGGACCATAAACCGGTCTTCGATGGCGGGCTTGGACCTAACACGGGCGGTATGGGTGCGTACTCGCCTGCACCCGTTGTTGACGAGCTTGTTGAAGCCAAGATTCTGGACCAGGTCATTCGACCCACCATCCAAGGTATGGCTGCAGATGGCACTCCGTTCCGTGGATTTCTATACGCTGGGTTGATGATCTCCAAGAACAAAGACGTACATGTTGTTGAGTTCAACTGTAGGTTCGGCGACCCTGAGGCGCAACCTGTCTTGTATCGCTTGCGATCAAGTCTGTCACGTCTGTGTCTCGCCGCTGTGGATGGGCAATTAGGCGAACAAGCGATTGAGTTCGATGACCGCGCAGCGGTGGGCGTTGTCGTTGCGTCAGGTGGTTACCCCGAACAATACGAAACCGGACACGTTATCTCAGGTCTCGATCAAATCCCAGCTGGCGTAAAGACCTTTCATGCCGGAACCCGAATTCAGGATGATGAAATCCAAACTTCTGGTGGTCGAGTCGTATGTGTCGTCGGTGCCGATTCAGATTTCATGCATGCTCGTCGACTTGCTTATCAAGGTGTCGATGCTATCCGGTTTAAAGACCAACACTTTCGGACCGATATAGGCTATCGTGTCATTGAACGACTTCGGCATTAGGCGTCAAATACACCGATGAAAGTTGATGTTGGCGTCAACAGCGATCCATTACTCATCGGTAAAGCCGTACAAGCAATGGAATGGGTTGGATACGACGGCATCCGCGTGTCCGAAACAAATCGCGATCCGTTCATACCGCTAGCAGTCGCCGCCGCAGAAACGTCCTCAATTGAGCTCGTAACCTCAGTGGTTGTCGCGTTTGCACGGAATCCAATGTCGCTTGCGCTACAAGCACATGAATTGAATCGCCTAGCTGAAGGGCGTTTGATATTGGGTATTGGTTCGCAAGTGAAGCCTCACATCGAACGTCGTTTTAGTATGCCGTGGCACAAGCCCGCACGTCAGATGCGGGAGTTCATTGAGGCGATGAATGCGATTTTCGCATGTTGGTACGACGGTATACGTCTGGACTATCAAGGCGAGTACTACCAGCATACGTTGATGCCTTCAACCTTTACTCCGCCAGACAACGATCCAGTGTACAAACCTGACATTCTGTTGTCCGCAACCGGTCCGTTGATGACGAAGGTGGCAGGTGAAGTTGCAGACGGCTTAATCACGCATCCGTTTTCTACAGAGCGCTACTTGAAAGAAGTCACGGTACCAGCCGTCGAAGAGGGTTTGACGAAACGCGGTAGAACCCTTGATTCGTTTCAAGTCGACTACGCGCCGATGCTGGCGATCGGAACCACTGAGGAAGAACTAGAACAGGCGATTGCGGTTGTTAAAGACCGGATTGCGTTCTACGGTTGCACAGTAGCGTATCGACCCGTGCTCGAGCTCCACGGTTGGGGCGCATTACAGGACGAACTAATCCCGCTGAATCGAGCACATCGTCGAAGCGACATGGTCGGGTTAATTGACGATGATGTCCTTCAAACGATTGCCATTATCGGCTCACCACGGGAAGTCGTAGCTGAAATGAAAAGACGCTTCAGTGGCGTCGTCAGCCGCACTGGCTTTGGGGGATCCGCAATCAATCGCGAAGAATTGCCAGAATTACTGTCAGCACTCAAGAGTTAGTAGTCGTGTTCCGAGAGTTACTTGATGAGATTGTTCTTGTCATTGACAACGGCCTTCGTACGTTGACCGATACGCACCAAGACTCCGTCGACGACTCGAAGTACCCATCAGCTAAAGAACTATCGCCTCCCAACCGTCGCACTGCCGCTTCAATAATGCGGATTAACCACTGCGGAGAAGTGTGCGCTCAAGCTCTCTACGAAGGACAAGCATTGACCGCTCGAACACCGAGTGTTCAACGTCAACTGAAGCAAGCTGCTTCCGAGGAACGTGAACACCTAGCTCTATGTCGTACACGATTGAGTGAACTGGACGCAAATCCGAGTATCTTCGAACCCTTGTTCTTCGCTGCATCGGTTGGCATCGGTGCAATCGCTGGTAGATTGGGCGATCGAGTTAGTCTCGGATTTGTCGAGGCTACCGAGGACGAAGTGTGTAAACACTTGGATCGCCATATCGATGAGTTAGGCGACAGAGACGAGCGTACTAAAGCGATGCTCGAGTCAATTCGAGCAGACGAAGCGCAACACAGATCAACCGCATACGAGCAAGGTGGCCTCGTGTTTTCAAAACCGATAAAGTCAGGTATGGCGCTCGCGGCAAAGGTCATGACACGGACGACCGCCATTTTTTAGCTCGTGCTTGTCTCGCTCAGCGGTGGGTGATAGATCACTTGCACCTGAACGCCGGATGGATCCACGCAATAGAAACTCCGTGCACCATCGCGATGCGTACGCGGCGAAGCCGCCATTTCGACATTACACTCTGCTAGATACTCATACCAAGCATCAACATCCATAGGTTTTGGAACAATAAACCCAATGTGATCCAGGAGCTGCGGAGTGTTGGTACTTTCTGCAACACGATGGATCGCCAAGTTGTCGGTCCCGCTTGTTAGATAAACGTTATCCACATCCGGCTCCCACTCAACTTCCATACCAAAAATATCGACGTAGAACGCTCGCGTTGCTTCGTAGTTACTGGTGCGCAGTGCTACGTGATGTAAGCCTAAAAGTTCGGGGCGATCTCTGCTGACTTTCAAAGATCTACTACCTCGTATTCGTGCGTGACATCCACACCTGCACGCTGCATAAGAATCGAAGCGGAGCAGTATTTTTCTGCACTCAGCTCAATCGCTCGCTCCAACTTACGCTCTGTCAATTTCTCACCCGCAACTTTAAATATCAAATGGATTGCAGTGAATACTCGCGGCTCTTCGTTAGCCCTTGTCGCATCCACCGTTACATTGCAGTGTTTCACGCTGACTCGACCTTTCGTCAGAATGTGTACGACGTCAGTCGCAGCGCAACCCGCAATACTCATCAACATGAGTTCCATCGGTCGCGTGCCTGCGTTCGTGCCACCAAGGTCAGGCGGTCCATCGATCTCGATTTCATGACCACTATCTGCACGAGCAGAGAAATGGACCGCCTCATGCCAATTGAGATTGACGCGCATGTCTTTCTGCACACCTAACCTAGTGATGAATCACGGACAGAATCGAATATCTCGCTCATCGCTCGACCGGGATCATTCGCTCGCATAAATGCTTCTCCTACGAGAAATGCGTTTACACCGCACGCGAGCAATCGACTCACATCCGTTCGATTATGGATGCCACTTTCTGAGACGATCTGAACCGACGGGGGGATTTGCGGGACCAGTCGTTCAGTGACCGAGAGGTCGGTGTGGAATGTCTTGAGATTGCGATTGTTAATTCCGATGAGCCGAGCATCTATGGCTAATGCTTCGTCAAGTTCTCTTTCATTGTGGACCTCTACCAACACGTCCAACCCAAGTCCTAAGCCGATTTCATGAAACGATTCAAGGGTCGAATGGTCAAGAGCGGCTACGATCAACAGTAAGCAATCAGCGGGTAACACGCGCGTTTCAAAAATCTGATACTCGTCAACGATGAAATCTTTGCGCAGAACTGGCAATTGTGTTTTATCTCGCGCGGTTCGAAGCGCTTCATCATTGCCCTGAAAAAAGTACTCGTCGGTTAGTACGGATAAACACGACGCACCATGCTCCTGATAGCTGAGTGCGATAGAGGATGGATCAAAATCCTCACGAATCACTCCTTTGCTCGGGGATGCCTTCTTAATCTCAGCGATTACGGCCGCGTCACGTTCGCTGAGCGCTGCACAGAACCCACGGAGTGGTGGTAAATCCCGCACCGCGGCTTTCAGAGATTTGAGCGAGATCCTTTGTTTGCGGGTATCTAACTCAGATTGTTTTCGGGCAATGATCTCGTCAAGAATGGTTGCGCTCATGAAGCCGAAATTGCTTTGGTGAGTGCAACGAATTCCTTGAACTTCTCCGATGCTTGTCCGGTGATGATCAAGTCTTGTGCCATTGCCACGCCGTTTGCCAAACTCCCCGCAACGTCAGCGGCGTATAAGGCCGCACCCGCGTTTATTGCAACCAAATCTGAAGCAGCTTGATTTTCGTCGCCATTCAGTGCGGACTGGATCATCGCCAAACTTTCCTTCGGCGAGTTGCACGACAACCCACTGACATCGTGCTCATCTAGCCCGAAATCAGCGGGTTCAACCGTGTATTCCTCTATGTGTCCCTCTCGCAATTCCACGATTGAGCTAGCACCAGAAACAGTTAACTCATCCAAGCCGTCGGCATGCACAACGAGCACGTGTTCAGCACCTAACTGTGACAATACCTTAGCTAATGGCCGCTGCATGTCTGCTGCAAATACGCCAAGGACTTGGCGCTTGGCTGACGCGGGATTTGTGAGTGGACCTAGTACATTGAAGACAGTTCTTACACCGAGTTCTTTGCGAACAGGACCAGCGAAACGCATTGCGGGATGGTGTGACATTGCAAATAGAAAGCCGACTCCTACTTCCGTAATACAGCGCGCGACCTGCTGAGGGTTTAACTCAAGATCTACACCTGCGAGCTCAAGTACATCCGCACTACCACTCTTACTTGACGCTGCGCGGTTACCGTGCTTTGCGACGTTTGCACCCCCGGCTGCCGCTACGAAGGCCGCGGCGGTCGACACATTGAAGAGCTTATGGCTACCCGACCCACCTGTTCCACAAGTATCGACGAGGTTTTCGACTTCAACCTCCACTTTCACCGAAGCATCTCGCATTGCCGTTGCCGCACCTGCGATTTCTTGCACCGCTGCACCTTTCGTTTGCAACGCCATCAACACGCCACCGATTTGACCCGGGGTTGCTTCACCGCCCATGATCAAATCGAATACGGCTTTCGTCTGGTGAAACGATAAATCTTCACCAGCGGTGAGCGACGTGAGCGCCTCCACTATATTCACGCTGAAGGAATCCTCAAGAAATTACGCAATATGTCATGACCTGGATCAGTCTTGATCGATTCGGGATGGAATTGGACACCGAATATCGGATACTCGTTGTGTTTGATTGCCATGACTTCATCGACTTCACCCCGGGAGGTCTCGCTCCAGGCCGTCATCGTTAGCTCGTGCGGCAGCGAGTCCTTTTTAACCACGAGCGAGTGATAGCGCGTCGCCGTGAATCCATCGTCGATGCCATCAAAAATCCCTGTGCCATTGTGATGAATCGCTGAGAGTTTACCGTGCATCACAGTGTGTGCGCGATCAACCCTTCCCCCAAATGCCTGACCGATGCACTGATGTCCAAGACAGACGCCTAGTAGCGGTTTTTCCGAGCCAAAGCGTCGGATCACATCGACTGATACTCCAGCTTCGTTTGGCGTACATGGTCCCGGTGAGAGCACGATTCGTTCTGGATCGAGCGCTTCGATTTCGTCCAACGTGATTTCATCGTTTCGATGAACGTCGACTTCCGCGCCCAGTTCGCCCAGATACTGCACTAGGTTGTAGGTAAACGAATCGTAATTGTCGATCATCAGGATCATGGTTGAGGTTAGCTAGTTCAGGAACTGGAAATGAGTTTTACTGACTACTGTGCGTTTTGACGAGTCGTTAACATACAACAGATTTTTCGCAATTCTATGACGAGGTAGACGGTCTATGGGTTTCGCGTTATCTGATATGCAATTGACAAGTAGCGCATTTTCGGCTGGAGGCGCAATTCCAGCTAAGCACACCGGCGAAGGAGAAGATGTTTCGCCAGAACTCGCATGGGCTGACGCACCCGAAGGTACAAGATCGTTCGCGATCGTATGCCACGATCCAGACGCTCCTCTACTAACACCGACGGGATATGGCTTCGTACATTGGGTTTTGTACGGCATTCCCGGCGAAGTCGCAAATCTATCCGAAGGCTCAGGTGATTACACCCAAGGTAACAACGACTTCGGTAACGGTGGTTACGGCGGTCCTATGCCGCCAGAAGGTCATGGAGTCCACAACTACTTCTTCTGGGTACTGGCACTTGACTCAGAACTTGATTTGCCCGCAGGACTGTCGATGTTGGAACTGTTCGAAAGAGTCGAGCCACACTGCATCGGAATGAATAGGCTAATTGGCACGTATCAACGCGGTTGACGCGCGTTCTATTCGCTGTCGCTATCCGCTATTTGTTCTGCGACGTAGCTAATCGACCAATTGTGACCTAATCGACGCTCACGATATGTCTCCGGTAGCTCGACCACTATGCTATGCGGAATTTCGACCACCATGGGGTTGTGGTCCATCCGGTTAAAAGCATTGTCGAGTTCGAATCGTGTTCGCCACTGAATGAAACGAACGTCCTTCCGCTGAGTCTGAGGTAACTCTCGTGGGCACTCTTCGTTGAGATCCCCCGTCAGCGCTGTAAGTGGTGCTGCAACGGTGTGTATTGTCAACGGTACGTCAGCATTCCATGCATCTGCGAGTTGAGCGACCACCACGCCGCCTAACGAGTGGCCAATAACGGAAACGGATGTATAACCGGGATGGGCGTCAAGCTCATTTTGGATCGATGTCTTTATCTCTTCAACAATCTCCAGCTGACATCGACGATCGTTCGTGTCCCAATTGAAAAAGTACATGTGGCGCGCATCGTTATTAATGGTCTGCAGTGGATACACCCATTCATATCCCTCCGAGCGCCAACCATGCACGCCGACGAATAACTCACGAGCGTCTACTTCATCAGTCTCGAGCCCATGTAACCCATATGACAATCCGACCAATCTTGATCCAGACTCCTTGACGCCTTCGCCCGCGTCCAGGGAATTCAACCAAGGAAACGTTTCTTCTGCGGCGATTACGCCGCAAAACAGAAGTAGGAGACAGTTGGGGATCAGACGCTTCATCAATTAGTCTGGCAGTCCAAGCACGCGCTTCGCGATGATGTTGAGTTGCACCTCGTTACTCCCACCGGCGATAGATCGAGCCTTTCCTGCGAGCCAAGTTCGCGTCATCGTAAGTTCCGATGATGAATATGGTCCGGACTCGTCACCTAATCCTTGTGTTCCCATTAAAGAAATCTGGAGTTCAGACCTCTCTTTCGCGAGCGTTGCCCCGTAGTACTTAAAAATCGACGTGGCTGGACCCGGCGTATTGCCTTCCGATTCTTCAACGGTCCGCCGTTGAGTGAGATTCATGCACTCAGTGTCAATTAGGTTCTTAAGAATGCGCTGCTGCAGTGCCGGATCCGCGTTTTCCGCATACAACGATCTGAGTCGAGGTAAGTCGATACCAGCTTCTCGATTGCCTCCCGAAGCGAGCGAGAGCATTCCAGAGCGTTCGTGCTGAAGTAATCGTTTTGCGACTGTCCAACCCTCGTTCTCGTTGCTGACCAAGTCATCGCGGTCCGCAATTGCGTCATCGAAAAATGTCTCGCAAAACGGAGACGCTCCTGAAATCAAGCGAATCGGACGTACGGTAACGCCTGGTTGATTCATGCTGAAGAGGATAAAACTGATGCCTTCGTGTTTAGGCACGTCCGGATTTGTCCGTACGAGACAAAAGATCCAATCCGCGAAATTAGCACCTGATGTCCAGATTTTTTGACCGTTTATCACATAGTGATCGCCTTGATTTTCCGCACGGGTCTGCAAGGAAGCGAGATCCGAACCTGACCCAGGCTCGGAATAACCCTGACACCACCAGACCTCACCTCTTGCAATACGAGGTAAATGTCTGAGTTTTTGCTCCTCGGTTCCGAACTCAAGCAGCGTTGGACCTAGCATGGAAATGCCCATCCCAGAAACCGGCGATCGAACGTGTAGATCGCGCATTTCCTCGAGCATGATCACCCATTGGTCTTTTGAAAATCCCGCACCACCATACTTTGTTTCCCAGTTCGGTACGGTCAATCCTTCAGCCGCGCAACGATCAAGCCATAAACGTTGCTCGTCTGTCATCGCTGCCTTTGTTCCACCCCCTGGCACATCGCCTGGGCCACGGCAGCTGTCTGGACAGTTTGAGTCCAACCATTCCCTGATTTCAGTTCGAAAGGACACGAATAACCTCTTACACAACTTTCGGAAGTGTTTGGAGAATTATTGTCTCCGGCGGAATCACGATTTACGAGACGGTCAGACTATCCAATCTAACTAAAGAATCATTCTTTACCTGTGGCTGCGAATGTCGTCTCCCGGCCGGGCATGTTCTAGCACTAACGTAACGCTTTAAACACCGTGTTCGCATCAACGATCTTGGCATTAGATTCATTGGAAGTGTCCGGAGTGAATGTGAGGGGGAGAACAGGAGCATTACCGATTGGTAATGAACCTAAACGAATACTTGGGTTGCCCTCACGTCCATTTGAAATTCGCCATTTGGCTTCACCGAGTAGTACGTCTGAACCGGTAAGTGATTGAGCGACGATATCCAATTCCCGATCGTTGCGATACCAGTAACGCTGCGCGATACCGAATGGACCTTTATCTGCGATTATGGGTACAAGAGCATGCAGTTGTGGAACTGCCATTCGACATAACTCTTCCCAAGCATGCGCCTCCAGACTGACACGATGCTTTTCCCAACATAGTCGCCGGGTCGTACCTGGTGCATCCGCTAGTAATGAACGATTCGGGGCCACCACGCGGAACCAAAACCGCAAAAACGGATCTGCAATCTGGTACAGACTGCGTTTACCCGACTTTGGATCGCTTCCAAACGGTGTTTCCCGACGAATCATTTCCATTTCCATCAGTGTCGCTAATGACGCGGACAAGCCAGATGCTTGCCGACCAAGGCGTCCAGCGATCTCACTCAATCTATGTGCACCGTTACCGATTACGTCAAGAATCGGTCGTAGCGGCATCGCCGTTGGTGTTTCCATTTCCAGTATTCGGTCAGGTTCGCGATGCAATGGCGCTTTCGGGTCGAGAATCAGATCGTCCACCGCATCTTCTAAGTTTCCACCATGCTCCGAAGCGAGTTCTAGATAGCGTGGCATACCTCCGAAAACAGCGTATATGGAAACTAACTCTCGAGGTGAGATTGACGGAAAAGCGTCCGCTAGATAACCCGGGCGCAATGGATTCAATGGAAACGCTTCCGTAGCTCGCCCGTACAACGGCGAACTTTGATTAAGAATCGCATTTTTCATCATACGAATGCTTGATCCGCTCACCACAACGGCGATCTGACGTGAAGGAGAATCCAACCAGTTCTGCATAGTTGCTGAAATCTCTCGCTCTGCAGCTACTAGATACGGGAATTCATCAATGATTAATGGTCCTCGCCAACCCACTCTTGCGGCTTCTCGATCTAGTCTTCTGAACATCATCCCCCAGTTGGGGTATTCCGCTTCTTCAAAACCGGCAAAGCGTGTTCCCACAGCGGACGAAAAATATCGGCGCTGAATGCGTGCCGAGGATTGGTCCGCAACAACATAGAGCCCTTTTTCGCGACGTGCCCATTCAATCAGCATGCGAGACTTCCCCACCCGCCGTCGTCCCCATATCACGACAAAACTACGTGGACGATGCAGCGCCGCATCGAGACGACGTATTTCCTGTTCCCTATCTAAGAACTCCATTTCAAAGATTATTTAGACTAACATTATTTTGTATAAATTAATTATAGATCTTATCGACTCATTAGATCGACTCTGTTGCTGTTGTTTTATAGTATTGGACGAGTTCCTTTCACCGGTCAATACCCGCAATCGAATTTGACGGCGATGTTAGTACGCTGCGCCCGACAGAAGATCAGATCTCATCTTGTGTTAACTAACTTCAAATTAAGGCAACGGTTCGAACTTAGGCACACTAGCGGTACCCTTCGAAGGCCAGATTTCCGTAAGATCGTCTCCACGTCTAATGACGCCGTTTCGAATCACTAGTTCAATGTCATTACTGGATCGAATGTCATCGTAAGGGTTCGAATTTAAAACAACCATATCCGCGAGTTTGCCAACCTCAAGCGAGCCCAAGTCCATACCAATTCCCAACATTTCCGCACCATGACGTGTCGCCGCGCGGAGTGCTTCAAAGTTGCTAAACCCACCGGCACTCAGCGCCCAAAGTTCCCAATGAAACCCCAACCCGTTTAGCTGACCATGGGAACCTACACCGACTTGACCACCAGCTTGAACGATCACGTGTGCACGTTCCGCGTGGCGAGCAAAGACATGAGCGTCCTGATGAAACCATGGCCTTCTCAGTAACCTCGCTTCTAACACAGAAGGAGGCGTAAAACGCGCTAACTTGGGATCGTCGCGTGGATTCTCATGAATGAAGAAATGGTTCTCACCGAACGGACCGCCGTACGAAACCAGCAATGTCGGTGTATAGGCCATTCGTGTACTCGCCATCAGCTTGACTACGTCGTCATATATGCCAACTACTGGGAGACTGTGCTCAAGACCGGTAAATCCGTCGATCGCATGGGTAAGAGCCAACTTCAAGTCCAACGCGCCTTCGGTGGTTGGATTCAGTTCTAGTTCGCGCGCCGCCGACACGATCCATTGTCGTTGTTCGCGATTGCCGGGTAAATAAGACTTGAGATTACGGACACCGTAGTGCTCCTTATATCGCCGAAGGACATTTACCGCCTCGCGCTCTGATTTGAACGCGGTATCGCTAAATATGCCCGGTCCTGTCGACATAGTGCGCGGTCCAACCATGCGTCCTGCGTCAACCAAGTTTTGGTATTCGATCACGTCAACTGTGCTCGGTTGAACATCAATAGCAGTGGTCACACCGTAGGCAAGATTTGCGAGTAAAGCCCAAGATTCACCACTGACGACACCTCGATATACCGGGAAATGCGCGTGTGTGTCGATATATCCAGGGACAATGAACTTACCACTGTAATCGAATTCGTCAGTTCCCTCGGGAACGATCAGATCCCTTCCGATTGCAGCGATGCGATCACCATCGATCAGTATGTCGGAATCGAGCAGCGACTCCGCGTTATCCGATGAGACCGTCAACAGAGTGGCATTCCGAAGTACAACTGCATTGTCAGGTTCTAGGCGAGCGACGTAGACCTCAATGAGATGCGTCGATACGAATTCATGCTCCTCTGCTAGCGGCTTTTCCGCTTCCTCCTCGTCGTCCTCCTGACCTTTTTCATTCTCTTCCTCGGAGAACACCGACGCGATCGATCTCCGATGAATCGTATGCCCGATCGACCAAAGAGCATGTGTTCCCGTAGCATCCCACGCAAAATCGTCAACACCAACGTCTGTTAGACGTTCGCACGGCAGCGAGCAGCTAGTTACTCTCGTTTTAACCGGAGCTGCACGTGTACCGAACAGCTTCACCACATAGAGCTGGTTCGCTTGCTTCACCAAGGCGTGCCGTCCGTTAGGAGCGATGCGAATGCGAAAAGCGGGAAGACCGTCCTTGGAGTTGTAGATTCCTGGTCCTGAAACATCAAGGTGTTTTCGACGATCTGTACCATCGAATCTCATCGAGTGGAGACCTGCGGCACCTGAAGCAAACATGCCTGGCCACTCGTAGAGGTAGAGACGTTCGGATTCAGGTCCGTAGTGGGGATCGTAGAAATGAGGCGCGTGTGCGATCAGCTCGAGCTCACCGTTGTCAACCTGTACCTGTATCAGGTCGGTGCCTACACCTTCGCCAAAATCGGATGCTCTCGTAGCACGTTCGAAGGCTGAGGCACGCAATGCAATCACTGTCTGGCCATCATTTCGCCACAATGGATCAAAATAAAACCCCGGTGCGTTCGTCACGCGGACCGGCTTGGCATTCGCTCTAGTCCGTACTCGCCAAATGTGACCTCCTTCTTGCGACCAATCAACAAAAGCGACCTGGCGACCATTCGGAGCCCAAGTTGGTTGTGCGGCAAACATCGAAGGTGGAGTTAATTCGAGGAGATCTTCTGATTCAAAGTCGTAGACATATATTTGTGCGAGCGCGGAGAAAGCCACCTTTGACCCGTCCGGTGAAGGTTCAAGACCTCGTATGAGCTGGGCTTTTACCGGGCCAAGCCCGACCCTATAAGGGAATTCAAGGCGTTCATTTCGCTTGAGTTTCAGAGGAATTTCGAAAGGTACGTTGAAGGATTTGCCGGTTTCAAGCTCAATAGCGTGAATTTCACCGTTCGTCGTGAAATAGAGCACATCGCCGTCGGGGGAAAACACGGGTTTTGGTAAGAGATCTCGAGTGAAGCGCGATTCCTGTTCGTCGCGTTGGACCGGGTAGACAAGCCAGTTGTCGTCCCCGGACTGTAAATCCCGAATTCGGAGCCCTGTTTTTGTGTCAAACCGCGTCCCATACACGAGTTTCGTCCCATCTGGCGAAAGGACTGGTCGAAACGCGCTTCCTACCGCAGCAGTCAGTTCAACGTGTTCATTCGTCGAAAGCTCAAGTCGACGTATCTGCCACAGCGGCAGCTGCTGGTTGTACCCGAATCCACCCTCTTTAAACGCATGGTAGATGTATCGACCATCGGTACTGTAAACCGCGCCTGTAAAGTTCTGTGAGTCTGTCGCAGAGCCGGAGCGTCGCGGGGCTAACCGGACACCTTTACCACCCGCTAAGTGATACGCCCAGACACGATAGACCCGAGTTTTCCAACTCCCAACTGACACAATCACATGAGATCCGTCCGACGCCCACGAGGGCGACATCAATTCCGAGTCCTTTGACGTATCGGAGAGTTCGCGTGCCCCGGTACCGTCGGAGCGCATTACCCACAGGTTTTCGTGCCCTGACCTGTCAGAGACAAAGGCGATGTGAGAACCATCTGGTGAATAGACTGGTTGAGAATCGAACGCCATCCCCGTCGATAACGGTTCCGCGGTCCCGCCATCAACCGGAAGTGTGTATAGCTCACCAAGGACCTCAAGCACAAAAGTCCCCACATCCGGCGAGAGATCGAAAGAGAGCCAAGTAACCGTTGACACGGTGTGTTCAAGTATTGCACTGCTTTTTAAAGAAAGTTCTGCTGCAGCACAGAGACTCAGAATCGAAGCGAGAGTCGCAATGGCTCGTTTCACAACTGATATGGACCGTGACCGGAGAACAAGACTGAACCCTCTAATTCGTCAGCTAGTCGATTTTTCCGCACCGACTTGGCTCTCCAATCGATTAAGTGCTTCCCGAATCTCGTGGATTTCCAAGAGTAATGCATCGGTTCTCGACTGTTCGCCTAAGTTCTCGCGCAGTTTTTCGTACTGCTCGTGTAAACCTTCTTGCGTTGCGCGATCATGATTTGATATGACAACCGCGATGATCAAGTTAAACACCACGAACGTGCCGACCAACACCAGTGACACAAAGTACATCCATGCCCACCAATAAGCAGTCATCGCCGCGTACATGATGT
The DNA here is from genome assembly GCA_965220235.1 of Candidatus Azotimanducaceae bacterium. Lineage (GTDB taxonomy): Bacteria > Pseudomonadota > Gammaproteobacteria > Pseudomonadales > Azotimanducaceae > Bin55. The sequence continues at coordinate 3,426,364 of OZ244815.1, forward strand.
CGGTCCAATCCTCAAGGGTGACGATACGGAACAAAGAAAGTAAGGAAATACCAAGCGAGCGCCAATGTGTCGGATCGACCTCCGCAAATAAGTAATGACCAGCAACGCCGTAGACATAAAAGATGACGACCGTCAAAGCGACGATATTCAACATTCCTGGTAACGATCGCACCAATACCGTGACGAGTACCCGTAATGACGGGATCACGGAAAGTACGCGTAGCAACCGCAATACGCGAGCCAACATCGGTATGTAACCTGAACCCGGGATTAGACACAGTACCACCACGATGAAATCGAAGACGTTCCACCCATCTTTGAAGTAATCTTGCATGCGAGGATGATGCGCGACGATCTTGATGATCGCTTCAACAACAAAGATTGCCACAGCGATCTGGTTGAATAGTTGGAACCAAAGACCAAATGCATCATTGATGGTGTCGACCGTTTCGAATCCGATGACTACACCATTGACCAGAATCACGGTCGTAATGCCATTCAAAAACCACGCAGAATCGGCGATCCGCTTTGCTAGTTGAACGACTTGAGTCTTCATCGAATCCCTTCTTGAGCCAGACTAGCGGCTTGAAATAGTGAACGAGCTTTGTTCATACACTCTTTCCACTCGAGTTCGGGAACTGAATCAGCGACAATCCCCGCTCCCGTTTCAATGTACAGACACTGATCCTTGATGACCGCCGTGCGAATCGCAATCGCCATGTCGAGATTGCCGTTCCATGCAAGATAACCAACCGCTCCTCCGTAGATACCACGTTTCACTGGCTCAAGTTCATCGATGATCTCCATCGCACGGATCTTTGGGGCACCGCTCAGTGTTCCGACTGGCAGCGTGGCTCGGAGTACGTCAATTGCAGATTTATCGTCAGCTAGTTCACCTTCCACGTGTGACGCGATATGAATCACATGTGCATAACGTTCGATCTCGAATTGCTCTGTAACACGTACGCTTCCAATCTTGCAAACCCGTCCAATATCGTTCCGACCAAGATCTACGAGCATTAGATGCTCCGCAATCTCCTTCGGATCCTCGAGAAGCTCCTGAGCCAAAGCACGGTCTTCCTCCTCGTCCTTACCACGTCGACGCGTTCCCGCTAAAGGTCGATTGACGACTCTGCCGTTTTCGACCTGCGCCAGAATTTCGGGAGACGAGCCAACGATATGGAAGTCGTCTAGACGCATAAAGTACATGTAAGGCGACGGATTCAGGCTACGCAACGTTCGATACAACTGAATCGATGGGACCTCGAAAGGGATCGTCATCCGCTGGGCGAGAACGACCTGCATGACATCACCGGCTCGAATGTACTCTCGAGTACGTTCTACCGCATCTATAAACGCCTCACGGCCAAAACCGGACACGAATGCTTCCTCCGGAATGGGTCCCGTACTTGATGATGACGGTAGGGTATCCACTGTGACCGACATGCCACGAGAGATTTCTTCAAGTCGCTCGTACCCTCTAGCCCGTGCGTCCGTCTGAGACGGATCGACCATCACAATGATCGTGACATGGCTTGTCAGGTTATCGAAAACCACAACTTCGTCCGACACCATCAACAAGATGTCAGGGGTATGCACATCATCTGGAGGCGTTGAGTCTCGCAGTCGTTTTTCGATAAACCGAACTGTGTCGTATCCGAAATAACCTACGAGACCACCGAAGAACCTTGGCATGTCTTCGATTTCCGGTACTCGAAATTGTCGTTGGAACGTGTCGATGTATTGCAATGGGTCATCGCATTCGATTCGCTCGGTCACGACCCCATTCACCTCGCGTGTGATTGAGCGACCGACAACACGTAGAACTTGCGCTGCAGGTAAACCAATGATCGAGTAACGAGACCATCGATCGCCACTGCTGGCCGCAGATTCAAGTAAATAGCTAAATGGTTCATCCGCCAATTTACGATAGACGGACAATGGCGTATCCATGTCGCCGAAAACGGTTAAAGTGAGCGGAATACGGTTGTATCCCTGCTCAGCCAATGCTTGAAATTCGTCTTGATTCATAAGTTTCTCGAGCAATCGAAGCGCGACCGATACGGTCGACTGTAGTTGGGTGAAGGATTAGCGAATCCAGCGCCAACGCGGGCGTGGTCGTACGTAACTCACAGCAACTGACAAAATGAATCGATGACGTGATCAGCACCTAGTTCGGTAGCTGGTGTGTTGTGGTTGTATCCGTCTCGCATGCACACCACGGGACAACCCGCAGCCCTCGCAGCTTTCACATCCGTCGTTGAGTCGCCTACAAAAAGCGTCTCAGACGGTACGGAAACCAACTCATTACACGCGTACAAAATAGGTTGCGGTTCTGGTTTGCGGACTTGAAGCGTATCGCCGCCTACCACAATATTGAAGTACTTATATAGATCGAGCTCGCGCAGGAGTTGCATAGATAGACCTTGGAGTTTGTTCGTAACAACACCTAATTTGCGTGTGCGCGAGGCTAATGCGATCAATGAATCGACCACTCCAGGATACGGCACACTGTCAACAGCGATTCGTTCACCATAACGCTCGAGAAAAAACGCGAAATATTCCTCAAGCTGATCATCACTTAACTTTGACTTGCCCTGGTGAACTACCGCTTCCGCAAGCATGACTTTCGCGCCATGCCCTACCCAAAGCCGAGTTAAATCAAGCCCCACCTCAGCGTAGCCGGCATGAACGAGCGTTGCATTGAGCGCATACATCAAATCTGGCGCCGTATCGACGAGCGTCCCGTCTAAATCAAATAGGTACGCATCGTAAGATTGAATTCCGTTCGTCGTCATGCGGCTAATGCGCGTAGTTCCGCAATGGTAGAAGCGTAGTCGTCGCTATTGAATATCGCCGAACCGGCGACAAATATCTCCGCACCTGCCTGCGCAGCAGCGCCAATGGTCGAACGGCTAATGCCGCCATCAATTTCAATATCGATATCGCGCTCATCACGCCTGATGCTGTCTCTAATACGTGAGAGTTTTGGTAGCACCTCGGGCATGAAGGACTGACCTCCGAATCCAGGCTTTACCGACATGACTAAAACGTAATTTAGCTGGTCCCAATAGGATTCCAACACTGACTCGGAGGTTTCTGGATTGAGTACGGCACCGACTTTTGCACCACCCGATTCGATTCGATCCAACACTTCCCCAATGTCCTGGCAAGTTTCAGGGTGCACGGAAATCATGGAAGCGCCGACATCGAGAAATTCATCTACGAGTCGTTCTACCGGGTCGACCATGAGATGCACGTCGAACTCGACATCTGGAAATCTTTTTCGGAGCGCAGCTAGCACCGTTGGTCCAACGGTGAGATTAGGTACGAAATGGTTGTCCATGACGTCAAAATGGATCAAATCTGCGCCACTCGCTAGTACAGCTTCGACCTCGTCGCCAAGCTGAGCGAAATCTGCCGCCAGAATCGACGGTGCAATCTTGGGATTCACGGCGGGAATCTTAGACACACGCTTAGAGCATCAAGCGACGTACGCGCTTGAGTTGCTCGTGTGTTCCGATGTCGTACCAAATACCTTCGTGTGTCTCACCAGTCACACGATTCGCAGCTATCTCACGAAACAAGATCTCACGTAGCGAAAAAGGTCGTACCGTCTCTTCCTTAAAGATGTCAGGCTTTACGAAAGCTATGCCGCTATAGACCCAACGATTCGAGTCTCGGTGCGCATGGCGCAATACACGTGTATCCTCCAAACTCACGTCACCATGTTCGCGATCATCAGGCTTCGGCACGAGAATCAAGTGCATCGTAGCTTCTCGGTCCAGCACCTTACGCGTGAATCGATAGCTGGTCCAAACATCCCCGTTGAGCAGCACGAACTCTTCCGACCCCAATAGTGGCAGCGCTTTGACGATTCCGCCCCCGGTTTCCAAGAGGACGTCTTCGTTGCTATAGCTAATGTTGACACCAAACTGCCGTCCGCTACCAAGGTGCTCGCGGATTTGATCACCTAAGTGGTGCAGATTCACCACAACATCAACGATCCCCGCTCGTTTTAGCCACCGCAGCTGGTGCACGATCAACGGCTCGCTCGAGATTGGAATCATGGGTTTTGGCAGTTTTTCGGTGAGCGGTGCAAGTCGGGTTCCTTTCCCCGCTGCCAAGATCATCGCTTTCACAATTTCAATCGTTCAAGCGAAGCTCGAAGTTTCGGTCTGACCTGGGAGTCAAGCCATGAACTAAATTCTGATAGTTCGTTTCGGTGAGCGATCTTGATAACTCGACTCAGAACGGGCAGCACATAGGGTAAGTGTGTCCGCTTTTGCTGAGTAAACCACAAACGGCAAAAGATGCCGACGGCTTTCAGCATGCGCTGGATGGCTGTTACTTCCATTGCTCGTACGAATGCTTCCCGCGGCTGAATACAAGGTAGACCTGATCGCTCCGCCAGCACCCGAAATTGATCGATCCAGTTCTCGATTTCTTCATGGGTATGTTCAAAATAGCAGTCGTACATCAAAGACGCCAGATCGTATACGCTAGAACCGATAAGCGCATCCTGAAAATCTACAATGCCGAGTCGTTCTCCGTCCAATAGGAGATTGCGGCTGTGATAGTCACGATGAACCGTGACCTTAGGATGACGGTCTATCTCTGTTGTAAGGAGGTCGGCAATGATGCGTAACGGTTTTGCACTCTGTCCTACCATCTTGTCACAACACCATTCCTCAAAAATGTTCAATTCATCTAGTAGGCGCTGGCGGGTATAGAGTGGCACCTGTGCATCTTGAGTGCGCTGGATCGCCACTAATGCGTCGAGTGCCAGTCCCATCGCTGAACCACGTAGCGTCGGATTCTCGTATACCTCAAGAAACTCGAGGGAACCGAAATCGTCAACAAGAAAGAACCCTTGTCTCAAGTTTCGTGCGTGAATTTGAGGTACAGGCACCTGGTGTTGACGAAAAACCTGAGCCAATGAGACAAACTGTTCATTGTTTTCAGTCGCAGGAGGCGCATGAATCGCCATCCGCGATTGCCCGAGATTGGATTCAACTCGATAGAAGCGCCTGGTGCTCGCCTCAGGTACGAGCGGATGCAACGTGAATTGGTCTGTTCCTAACGTCTTCGCAAGCCAGTTTCTCAAGGCCGGAGGGGGGTCGTTAGACATGGTGCGGTATCTCCATCGCGAGGTCGCACGACGTCGATGGTTGGTCGGCGCAATACTGTTCGCAGCGATAAACGGGAGCCACAACACAGCCGCCTCCGATTTTACGGCAGACTATTGGCCTACGAGCAGAGAACATGAGGTCTGCCCGACAGCATTTACTGTTCTGCCTGCGCCTCGGTTCGTACCTAAATCCGAGCACAAAGATAAATCCGTTGTGCGAAGTGACGAATTCCGCGAAACCAACACTGGAAGTCGCTACTTTACCGGCAACGTCAAGGTCCAAAGTGCCGATTTGCTTCTGACCGCAGAAGAACTGGAGTGGCTAAAAGAAGGTCCGTTGGAATTCGAGCACGGCTTGGCGCTATACCATGATCAGGCAGCAATGGCGATCGACGAAGCCGTTTTGGATATTGAAGCGGACAACCAAATGGCACACTTCGGCAATCTGTCGTTTGTCATGTTTGATTTTCCGCTTCAAGGTACGCTTAAATCGTTGAAAGCGGACGAAGCTCGAGTTAAAGCAGCCGATTTACGTTTTAGTGGGTGCGACCCGCGTGCGGAGAGTTGGGGATTCCGGATTAAGCACATCGGGATTAATCGAGAAACGACTCGCGTGAGTTTGCGGGGTATTGGTTTCTACATTGGTAAATTGCCGGTTTTCTATGTTCCGTATTTCACTTTCCGGCCTCAGTCTGACCGCAACGGATTTGCCACAACTCATTTCAGATATCGCTCAGATAACGGTGTGATCGTTGAGCAACCTATTCGCGTCTTCGGAAAACACGGTGACTTCGAACTTGCACCAAGATACCTAGAAAAAAACGGAATTCAATTTGGCGCAGATCTTGACCTGTTCGGGTTTCGTTCGACGTTAGATTGGATTCCGAACGACAAGAAACTTGATCATATTGAAGATGGTTTCATCGATCCCTCACGATGGCGCATAAAGGCTAACTACAGTAAAGCATGGGGTGCGGTCGAATCCCTCATCGACTTTACACAGCCAAGCGATTTCGCGTATCAACACGACTTCGAGTTCGACTCCCTCACCCAGCCAGTTTTCTCGACGAATAACACCGCGGCGCTGACTTATAGCACTCGTGATTGGGATATTGGGCTACTCGCGCAACGAATCAACTCGACATCTGAAGATCTTTTATTGGGCGAACGCTATCCGGAATTTGATGTGAATTGGCAACCTCGGTGGGGAGTCATAAGCGCAAGTTCTCGTTTCAATGGCGCGAGTTATCGAGACTTTGAACTACGTTCACATCGCGGCCACATTGAACAAGCCATTCATGCGCGTTTCACTCGTACTTGGGTTGAAATGAGTTTGAGTGCCGCGAAATCCATGACACGATTCTCGATTGACGCTTCTGAGGTATCCAGGACACAAACAAGATACAACGATAGTCGTCAGTTAGGCGTTGGGGTGTTCTTCGACAAGCATCTCGCTGACAAGGTCTATACCATTGAACCAAGGTTGCATTACGTCGATCGAACGTTCACAGAATCTCCTCTAGGAATTCCGTTCGACCAACCGCGATCAATGCTGAACACAGCGCAGATCTTCGGTGAGAGCCGAACGAGCGGCCTCGACCATATACCTGGTGAACATCGCTTAGCGGCGGGATTTCGATTTCATGTGCTGCCGCACACACATACCCAAAACGTCGTCGAAGCAGAAATAGCTCACATGACGCATCTTGACGGAGTGGATGGGAAGTCGTCCTCATTCGGTGGTTGGGGCACTTCATTCAGTATTCAGAACAACAACGGTTTCGCGTTAGAACATCGACAGTATCGGAGTCGTCACGATCCGGATGCGAACGAATTCGCTACATTGCTGGTCTATGAACCAACCTTAACGAAATCTCTGTACACGTCAATTGGCAGGCGACCTCGCGACAAAATTCACCAACTTGAAATCGGTTTCAGGTGGCCTCTCACCTCTCGCTGGGAAGCCATCGGTGCGTATGGTTTCGACATCGAAAGTGATCGCGTCACCGATACGCATTTGGGAATCGCATTTACAGGGTGTTGTTATCGCACACTTTTGTTCATTCAACGTGCCACCGATTGGGACTTCGTCGAGGGTCGGTATCGCGTGGACCTAGAAAATCGAGTAATGCTCCGTTTTGATCTCATCGGACTAGGCAAGACTGGTCGCAATCGCATAGAATCGCTAATCGACCGCAAACGCTTCGGTTTCCGCTAAGCTATCCATTCCTCATCCGGTTAAAAGTATGAATTTGTCAATTCACGGTCGATGCTATCGATGGTTATCCCTCTCTGTATTGTTTCTGACAACGTCAGCTTTCGCTGAGGTCGAGAAGCTCGACAGCATCGCTGCCGTTGTTAACGACGATGTCGTTTTGCTGTCGGAACTGAACGAACGCTTCAACAGTTTCAAAGCTCAGCTGACGCCTGCACAAATGCGTCAAGTACCAGACGAAAACGTCATTCTTAGTCAAATACTGGAGCGACTGATCGTCGAGTCTATCCAATTACAAGAAGCGGAAATGCGTGGTATTGTCATTGATGACGAGGAGATCAATGAAACAGCGCGAAACTATGCCGCAGAACAGAACATGTCGGTCGAGCAGCTGCAAGAAGCCCTCCAATCGGAAGGTGTCACGTATGAGATGTTTCTCGCCGAAATACGTCGACAAATGACCCTCGCTCGGGTACAGCAGATCATGGTCAATCGTCGCTTGTATGTGTCCCAGCGCGATATCGAGGACTTCCGGAAGTCGCCTTACTTCGAGCAGCTGGCATCCGAAGAGTACCGCATTGGCCACATTCTGCTTGCGATCGACGACAAAGCGGGTCCCGACGCGGAAGCAAGGGCTAGAGAGACTGCGACGTACTTGATTGAAGAACTCCGAGGTGGTACACCTCTTTCAGGACTCGCGGTGAATTACTCTGCTTCGAACACTGCACTGGAGGGGGGAGACCTCGGTTGGCGCAAAGCATCACAGATTCCAAGCCTATTTAGTGATCAGATACTCGAAATGGCAGTTAGTGAGGTTGCGGAACCGATTCAGAACTCGCTCGGTATTCACATCGTCCAACTCCTGGAGAAACGGGGAGCATCCACAACCACCGGCGAAAGTTCACTCGTTCGTCATATTCTGGTGTCCCCTTCTGCGATTCGCTCTGAAGAGGAAACGGCTGATCTCGTGCGGGAACTGAAGCAGCGCATTGCGGACGGAGAGGATTTCGCTGTACTCGCTGAAGAGTATTCCGACGACCCGTCATCCGCGTTAGCCGGAGGTGATCTAGGTTGGAATAACGGAGAGAACTTCGTCCCTGAATTTCAAGCCGCAATGGCGGAAGCTGAAATCGGTGTCGTAACCGAACCGTTTGAAACAGAATACGGTTGGCACATCCTTGAGGTGCAAGATCGACGGGTAGAGGACCTTAGCGAAGACGCTCTTAATGAACTTGCGCTGCGAGCGATCTATGAGCGACGGTTTGACGAATTACTTCAAGGCTGGATCAAGGAAGTACGCGATGAAGCTTTCGTCCAGATTCTGGCAGGAACCGCATCATCAGAGCAAGAAAACGCTTCGGACAGCATTTTTTAACTGATCAAGGCGTCATCGCGCGAATTCACGACGCGCTAGCGATTCAGCCACACGAATGCGTGATTGAGATCGGTCCCGGCCGTGGTGCGTTAACGAACGATCTCGTCGAAGCAACCTCACATCTCACCTTGATCGAGCTGGATCGCGATTTTGCAGAAGACCTGCAGTCACGATTTCCCGTCGCTGAGCTACGCAGTGTTGACGTCCTTGACGAGCCGCTCGATTCCTTCATTGGGCATCGAATTGTCGGGAATCTGCCGTACAACATTTCAACGCCCCTTCTTATTCGCCTATTACAGGAACCCAGAATCGTTGATATGCATTTCATGCTGCAACGAGAAGTTGCGCTACGGTTAGCTGCATCTCCAGGAGAGAAAGCGTGGGGGCGCCTTTCCGTAATGGCGCAATACCGGTGTCATGTAGAACCTCTTTTTACGGTATCCGCTGATGCTTTCCGACCCACACCTAAGGTTGAATCGATGTTCGTACGCTTTACTCCTATCACCCCGAAACATGAGGTCTACGATTTTCAGACGTACTCAAACGTCGTCAGAACGGCGTTTTCGCAACGACGTAAAACCCTCGCGAATAGCCTATCGAGTTTCCAGATCACGTGGGAAAAGTTGGGGGTGGATTCACGCATGCGAGCAGACCACGCAAGTGTGAATGATTACGTTTCAATCTCAAACTACATCGATTCACGATGAGTGCTACCTACGCGATCGGTGACGTACAAGGGTGCTACGAACCGTTACGCAAACTCATTGCAGCGTTACCGTTTCAATCAGCAACGGATCGTCTTTGGTTCGTAGGTGATTTAGTAAATCGTGGACCACAAAACCTCGAGACTCTCCAGTACGTGAGAGATCTCGGACCACAGGCTACTGTCGTATTGGGAAATCACGATCTTCACCTATTAGCCATCGTTTTTGGCGGTAAAAACCCGCAGAACAGCGACACGTTTCAGGACGTCTTAGCCTCAGCACACTGCGAGGAACTCTCCCATTGGTTACGAACTCTGCCACTGATACACCAAGATCGGGAATGGGTCTTGGTCCATGCGGGTATTCCACATATCTGGACTGTGAACGAGGCATGTAAGTTCGGGCGGGAAGTTGAGAGCAAGATCAACGGACCCGAGTACGTTAGTTTCTTTGAAAACATGTACGGGAAATACCCCGATATTTGGGATAAGACATTGAACGGTATGGATCGCCTGCGGATCATCACGAACTACCTGACGCGCATGCGCTTTATCGACGAGGCTGGACGTCTTGAGTTCGCTCACAAGACCACACTCGACACGGCGCCAGCTGGTTTTAAAGGGTGGTTTGAATATGAACGTGAACGAGCAAAGACGATCGTGTTTGGCCATTGGGCTGCGTTGGATGGTCAAGTACCTACAGATCGAGTCATTGCAACCGACACAGGTTGCGTATGGGGTCGAGGTCTGACCGCTGTTCGACTTGAAGATGGAAAGCGCTTTCACTGGCAGGACGGTGTCGTTACATGCCAGATTTGAAAATTCCCGGCACTCGTTACCTAGTCGGTGGTGCTGTTCGCGACGAGCTACTTGGCGTAACGCCAAGAGAAAGGGATTGGGTTATCGTTGGCGCAGATCCTGAGATCATGATCGAGGCTGGATTTATCCCTGTCGGGAAGGCATACCCCGTGTTCCTGCATCCAAAAACGTTTGAGGAACACGCGTTGGCACGAACTGAAACCAAGACCGGACCCGGTCACGGTGGTTTCAGTTTTAAAAACGATGCCGACGTTACCTTAGAACAAGATCTGCTGCGTCGCGACCTAACGATCAATGCGATGGCTAAATCTGCCTCTGGGGAACTGATTGATCCCTACGGCGGTCAGAACGACTTACATGCAAAAAAACTCAAGCACGTCTCCACTGCCTTTGCAGAAGACCCATTACGCTGTTTTCGAGTCGCTCGGTTTGCCGCCAAGTTGCCAAGGTTTGAGATAACCACCGCGACGCTGGATCTGATACGAAGTATGGGCGACCAGTTGAACGAGCTCTCTGCGGAAAGGGTTTGGAACGAATGGGTCAAGGCTCTTGAAGAGATTGCACCATTTCGTTTCTACGAAGTTCTGAGAGATGCCCAAATCACCGCGCCGTGGTTCAGCGAACTAGCGCTGGATGAACTCGTAGTCGGCCACCGAGACCGCGTTCTGCCACTGCAAGGTGCGTTCGCACTTATCGGTTGGCTTCACTCTGAACAGCAACTTAGCTCTCTCTTTGATCGATTGATGGCACCAAAGAAAGCGAAATCCCTCGCGCTGGAGATTTGTCTCTCTGGTCGACTGTTTGAGCAATTCGATCAATTAGATGATGAGCGCGCGATAGATTTGCTGGATCAAGCAGGTGCGTTTCACGGCGATGCTCGATTCGAAACGTTTCTAACCGCCTTGACCAATGTCGCTGACGTCGATAAGAAACAGTTTCTGAAGCTTCGGAAATCGCTTCGAAAAGTCACCACTACTGGCGAGCAAGGTCCGAAATACGGTCAAACCCTTCGACAGAATCGAATCAAGCAGCTCAATGCAATTCGCGGTGGTGAAGGAACGTTATAGATGGACGCTCAGACCGATTTGAACCGTCAGACTACCGAACATTTATAAAAATGCCGTATCACTCGACCAATCAGGAAGCAGACAACCAAGCAGATCACGCGGATCGGATCTTTAACGAAGACTGCGTCCTAGGTATGCAGCGTTTACCGCCAAATATCGTCGACCTAGTGATTACGGACCCTCCATTTGGTATTGATTTCAGAGCGAAGCGTCCTAACTACAACCGTGTGTCACATCGTGTGCTCGACGGCTACTCAGAAGTCTCGCCAACGGACTACTTCGAGTTCACAAAATCTTGGTTAGCTGAGGTTCATCGAGTACTCAAACCATCCGGGTCAGCGTTCATATTTTCTGGTTGGAACAACCTTAAGGACATGCTTAACGCGCTGAGTGACATCGGGCTTGAAACGATCAATCACATCATCTGGAAGTATCAGTTCGGTGTGGCTACGAAACGCAAATTTGTGACCTCTCACTACCACTGCCTTTTTGTCGCAAAAGATGACAAACAACGCACATTCCACCCGGACGCGCGATTTACACAAGAAGACCGCACTGAGAACGGCAAAAGCGCACGTTATCGAGATATGGAGGATGTGTGGGTAATAAAGCGCGAATACTGGACCGGCGACATCAAGACGCCTACGAAATTACCTCGCCAGCTTATTGAGAAGATACTTGATTACGCGTCCATAGAAGGCGATTTAGTTTTGGATCCGTTCCTAGGGTCAGGTCAAGTACCCGTCGTGGCACAAGAACATCATCGACGGTTTCTGGGGTACGAGATCGTACCGGAGTATTTTGAGTTTGCCTCGAAACGTCTCGCGACACGAAGCTATCGCATTCCAGATCTAAGTAAAACGTAGTCGCTTAAGTTCACCTAACCAAGCAGAAGTCGACTGAACATCACACGAACTGTGAATGGTCGCTACGCGCTTACATCAAACGCGACTTGCTGAATCGCCCGCAACTCACTAATTCCCTTTTTAGCGAGATCAATTAGAGAATTCAGCTCGTCTTGATTAAATGAAGCACCCTCTGCGGTGCCCTGAATCTCCACAAACGCATCGGAATTCAGCATTACCACATTCATGTCCGTATCCGCGTTCGAATCTTCCACATACTCTAAATCAAGACAGGGAGTACCCTCGACAATGCCAACGGAGATCGCACCCACGAATCCTATAAATGCACTTTTTCTACCAACGGATAAGAGCGCGTCGAGTACCGCAACCGCCCCGCCGGTAATTGCGGCGGTTCTTGTTCCACCGTCCGCTTGGATAACGTCACAATCAACATAGATCGTCGTCCCATCCAGCTGATGCAAGTCAACACAACGTCGCAACGAACGCCCAATCAATCGTTGAATTTCGATCGTCCGACCAGACTGTTTACCTCTCGCAGCTTCCCGATCAAACCGCTCCGTGGTGGCACCCGGTAACATACCGTATTCCGCCGTCAGCCATCCCTGACCCGATCCTCTTAGAAACCTAGGTACGTCGTTCTCGATTGTCGCGGTGCATATCACTTTGGTTTCACCGACGCTAATTAATACTGATCCCGCCGCATTTTTCGTGAAATTCCTCTCGATAGAAACACTACGTAATTCATCGAAATTTCGACCATTTGGACGCATATGTTCTTAATTACCTATTTATTCGTACATGGAAAACGGCATTATAGGAGCATATAAAATTTTGAGATGGTTGCCAGTATGACGGCGTTTGCGCGCGCCGAGACCGACATCTGGGTCTGGGAAGTACGCAGCGTCAACCATCGTTTCCTTGATCTTAGTTTCAACTTGCCGTCCGCTGCTCAAGTACTGGAACCAGATCTTCGCGCGCACGCAAAAGACGTATTGAATCGGGGTCGAATTGAAGCGTCACTTTCTTGCGCATCTGCAAGATCGGAGACAAAACCTTCAGTTAACGCTCAAACACTTCGTTCGCTGCTGGTCAATGCACGATTTGTTCAGAACGTGTTGGCAGAATTCCAAGATTCTGAAGACGCGTCAAACGAATCGCGCAATCAACTTGATGTAATTGATGTCATGCGATGGCCAGGTGTCATCGATGAGCAAATTGACGTGTCGCCAGACATGCACAAAGAAATATGTGGATCCTTTGCGCGAGCCTTAGTCACGTTAATCGACGGTCGAAACGTGGAAGGAGAATCCCTATGCCGTTTGTTTCAGTCTCGACTCGCTTCAATCAAAGAAATTCTCGAAAAACTGGAGTCATTGGCTGGCTCGCAGGTTGAGTTTATTCGCGAGAAATTAGATCAGCGTCTCAAGAAACTCGGTGCAAATGTCGAGCCGAATCGACTAGCACAAGAAGTCGCATTACTCGCTCAACGCGCTGACGTGCAGGAGGAGATCGATCGATTGCACGTACACATATCCGAATTCGATAGCTGTCTGGATAGAAACGAACCTCAGGGTAGACGTCTGGGTTTTCTCGTACAGGAAATGGCTCGTGAATCGAACACGCTCGCGGCGAAGCTCGCGCCACCCAACGCGGTTAATCTCACCGTTGATCTCAAGGTGCTCGTTGATCAAATGCGCGAGCAGGTTCAAAACGTAGAGTGACGCGCGAAATCTCGTCACACGCTAATTTATTCGTGCTATCTGGTCCGTCCGGTGTCGGCAAAACCACCTTAGCACAAGCAGTCATCGACAGCCACGCAGACCTTCAACGAGCGATAACTCACACTTCGCGTGCACGGCGGAGCGGTGAAGTCGATGGACTTCACTACCACTTTGTCAGTGAAGCACGTTTTCTTGAAATGAAGTCAAACCAAGAATTTCTCGAAACCGTTCATATCTTTGGCAGCTACTACGGTACAAGCCAAGCAGCCGTGCAACGCAGCCTTGATCAAGACGTTGACACCATGCTCATCATCGACTTCCAAGGTGCTCAAAACGTACGTCGTCTCATGCAACGAGTAACTAGCATCTTTTTATTACCGCCGTCAATCGCGACGTTGCAGGAACGGCTCCTAAACCGCGCGGAAGTTAATGATGAATCGATACAGTCAAGAATCGAAAAGGCAAGATATGAGATGTCTCAATATGCGGATTACGACTTTGTGATCGTCAATGATTCCTTCGACCGGACGGTTGAACAGCTGCACGAAGTAGTTGAATGTGTGAGATCAAATCAGGAATATGTCATCGGGCCAACAGAGGCGGAAATTCAGTCCATATTGTCAACAGACTGAGGTGGAATCCAGTCACTTCACAACCTCGTTCGCAATAATGCAGCGTTTCTAGATTAGACCTCCAGAGGACCTCTTATGTCCGACGCGCCTTTACCCATCGGCGATCCTAGTGAACTCGGCTTTGATCCAGACCGTCTCGCTCAGATCGGTCCAGCTATGCAACAGTTCGTTGACAGTAAAAAGGTGCCGAATCTGGTGACGCTACTCGCCAGAAAGGGCCAAATCGTGCACTACGAAGCTCGCGGTGTGCTCGATTTAGAACAAGGCAATCCTGTAGGCAAGGATTCGTTGTTTCGCATGTTTTCGAATACGAAGCCGATCGCTGGCGTCGCGACCTTGATCCTATTTGAAAGAGGAATCCTCACCCCTGACGATCCAGTCGCGCGCTTCCTACCTGAATGGGGAAATCTTCAGGTCGTTAATCGGAATGAATTGATGATGACCGAACCTGCGAAGCGACCTTTGACGATTCGTCATTGTTTAACGAATACAACAGGTCTAATGAATCCTCAAGCGATGCCTAGTATGTATCGGCAGCAACTGCGCGACGAATTAGCCTCTCTCGGTCACGAAGACGACAACGGATTTGGCAGCGACATTCCAAATCGGGATCGGGTCCGAGCAATGGCCAAACTGCCTTTAGGCTTCCATCCGGGTGACCGATTCGTGTACCACGTCGGCTATCCAATTCTTTCGGCAGTGCTCGAAGAAGCGTGCGGCCAAACACTCGATGTCTTCTTTCAAGAGAACATATTCGGACCGTTAAAAATGGATAGCACCGACTTCTATCTTAAACCCGGCACACAAGATCGCTTCGGTACAAACTACGTTCCACGTGAAGTTGAAGGCGAAGTTAAGTTACACCCAGTCGAAACTGCAGCTGCTAGCGAAAAGAATGGTCCTAGAAAACACTTCGGTGGTGGTGGGGATGCAGGTGGTGTCCTTTCAACCGCTGGTGATTACGCGCGCTTCGGTCAGATGCTCTTAAACGGTGGTGAACTCGATGGTGCTCGCATTCTTGGTCGCAAGACTGTTGACCTCATGGTCGGCAACCACACCGGTGATATGACGATTCCCATGACAGGTCGAGGATTCCATTGGGGATTAGGGGTTGCAACGTATCACGGACACGGCGCGCCTCCACTTATTCGATCTGTAGGAACGTATGGTTGGGGCGGAGCAGCGGGGACGACCTATTTCGGTGACCCACAAGAGGAACTGCTTGCGGTTTGCTTAACACAGGTCTTAAATCACGGCGCAATGCCTGGGAACAACTACCAAGAGACGTTCCAGCGCATGAGTTATCAAGCTTTGATTTGAATCGAGCTGCATCTCGGTGGTGCAACTTTCTAGTCAGGAAACCCGCGTTTTCGCAGCTCTCGCCACTCAAGCTTTAGCCAAGGCGTGTAGTCAGGAGCGTCTTCACTAATCACCTTGTCGAGTTCATCGACGGAAACCCAGCGCCATGCTTGGATCTCCGTTGTGTTCACGTTCGGGTCGGTGCTCACCGCGCCAACAAACACTGAACAGAGCTCATGCTCACAGTACTCTGGTGACCATTCCGCGTGGTATTCAAACTTATAGACGAACTCCAGTTCGACATCAAGACCGAGCTCTTCGCCTACACGTCGCTTTGCCGCGTTGACTGGCTCTTCACCGAAAAATGGATGCGTGCAGCAACTATTCGACCAACAGCCTCCCCATAACGGTTTATCAACGTGTCGTTGCTGGAGTAAAAGTTGTTGCTTTTCGTCGAACACGAAAACAGACACCGCACGGTGCAGGATGCCGCGTCCTTCATGGCAACTTCGTTTATCGCGTAGACCAATTGCCTGATCATTGCTGTCGACGAGCACGAGCAGATCAGTCTCGCGTGAAACAATGGTTTTCAAGTTTCTCTATGAATCCTTAAGTCAGCGGCAACCACAGCCACTTAACTATAGGTCTTTGCAAAGATCACGCAATTGACCCGACCACAACGCATCAAGAAACATACGCCACGGCAACACAACGAACTCTCCTTCAACAATCCTCATTCGATCGACCATCGAGACGAGGAAATAGTGCGAAAGCAAACCCTCTTCTCGCAATGCGCGCAGCCCTCGCAAATCGTGCGAGCCAATGTTTGACGAAGCTTTGACCTCAATACCGATGCCATCAAACACGAAATCCACTTCGAAATTGGAACGACTACGCCAGTACATCGGCGCTTCAATATCGTGATTGTCACAATACACGATGAGTTCCTGGTGAATAAAGCTCTCGAATGCTTGACCGTATTCTGAAGTCCGCTTCGCAAGACCACTCCGCCCCTGAATTTGTCGAGCGACGCCGATGTCGAAAAGGAAGTACTTCGATGTGTTGTACGCCTTCCGAATCCTAGTCTCGGAATATGACCTAACCTCATGCACTAAAAAACTGTCCTTCAGGATTTGATAGTAATTGCGAACAGTCGATGCTGGTACTTGCGATTCGTTCGCGATCCTCTCGAAATTAATCATCTGACCATGTGATAGACCAACAACGTCTAAAAACCTTGCAAAAGCCGCCAAGCTTCGCGTTCGTCCTTCTGCCGCAATTTCTTCGGACAGGTAGCTCTCAACGTAAGCCTTAAGGTCTTCGTTAGGCGCATCAGAAAAGTAGACGGACGGTAATAAGCCAAATTCAAGCGCTCGATCAAGATCCAATCGTCCACTAAGTTCCTTCGAAACGAAAGGATGTAATCGACGGGTCCGAGCTCGCCCACCCAGAAGGTTCACTCCTCTTCTCCGCAAGCTTCTCGCGCTTGAACCGCTCAAGACAAAACGGACGCCATGCTCCTCTATCATCAGATGCACTTCATTCAGTAACTCCGGTAGACGCTGTATTTCATCGATGACTACGACGCTAGCTTCCCTCGCGTTTACTTCCTCGCGGATCAAGCGAGGATTACGCAACAATTCGTTGTATAGTGTGTTGTCAAGTAAGTTGTATATCGGGCTATCTGGGAACTGCGCACGGAGCAGTGTAGATTTCCCTGTTTGCCGCGGACCGAACAGAAAGTGTGACCGGTTCTCGAGCAAAGGCGGCAGATTTAAGAGACGAGGGATTGATTCTTCGATCATCTGGCTAATTATCCATGAAATTCCACAACTCTGTCGCTGTATTTCTTGATATTCCGCAACTAAGTTGTGATAATTGCGTAGTTCACTGCACTTTCAGCTCTCGTGCCTCGTTTCCGGTTCCAAACCAGAAGTCTTTCTTCTTCTCTACTTTCTGAATTCAATATACACGAGATGACACGCGCCTAATAATTAGCGCGCCCTCACTCGGTTCCCATCATTGACGCGTACGCCAACAGAACACCGCATCACACTTCAAGACTCTGACCTTTGTTATTTCGTTTGGGACGGAGATCAAGATTCAACGATATTGCTCCTACACGCAACCGGTTTTCACTCAAGATGTTGGGACAAGACGGTAGCAGAGCTACCGAAATCGCACCGGGTCATTGCTGTGGATCTACGCGGACATGGTCGTTCCTCCAAATCGGGACCTTTCGGATGGTTTGACATCGGCAAGGACATCGTCGACCTTGTCGATGCATTGGACCTACACAACATTGTGGTCGTCGGGCACTCGATGGGAGGGCACTGCGCACTATTTGCGAGCAGTAATCGGGTTTCTCGCTTCAAAGCGTTGGTTTTAGTAGATCCGGTTGTACTAGCGCCTGAACAGTACACGGAACACGCCGCAACCATCTCCGAGATTGGAAATGACGACCATCCGATCGCACGCCGACGAGACCAATGGAAGTCACCGTCGGAAATGTTCGAGAATTTCAGCAAACGCCACCCATTTAATCTTTGGCAACCCAATGTGCTGCGCGACTATTGCGAGTTTGGTCTGTTACCCAATCAAGATGGCTACGAGCTCGCTTGTCCTCCCAAGATTGAGGCTCAGATTTACATGGGTACCAGCCAGCGCGATCTAAAGTGTTTGCTACCGAAGGTCACACAACCCACAGTTGTCATGCGTGCGAAACAACGAATCGGCCCCCGAGAAACCATGGACTTCTCCAACTCGCCGACCTGGTCCGGATTAGCGGACGCCTTGCCTAACGCACGGGATATCTATCTTCCCGAGTTATCGCATTTCATTCCAATGCAACGACCCGATCTCGTCGCAAAGGAGATTCGCGATCAGCTAACGAACTGATGGAGATGCAAATTCCCAATAACCTGACCAGTAACGCCCATATAGGTATAGCCCTACCGAGATCACCACGCCAGGGAGCAGTGCATTTAACGCGCCTAGACTCGCAACTAGATATCCAAGGAACAACGCCGCGAGAATCGAACTGAGCGTAAAGGTGAAAAGGTGAAAAGCGAGTACCTTTGAACGATGTGCAGCCGGCGCCATCTCCTGCAGTGTGCTGCGTACTAATGTAGTAGTTACCCCCATATTGATACCCCATAAAGCGACAAACAACATAAAAAGCCATGTAGAGGGCTGAAGCCAAATGCCTAATATCACGAACACTCTAAATAACTGCAGCGAAATGTAGATCTTGCCCGGGTTCCTTATCGGCATCAACCAGTACAGGACGATGGTTGATCCTGTACTCCCGATCGTGAACGCGATGAACATGGCGGTCATTAACGTTCCATCGTCGATCGGTAACGAACCACCTGCATAGTGTTCCATCAAGATATACGGCATGACCACCATATAACCGCCGGCGTTGAAGATCGCTGATACGAAGTTCATGCCAAACAGATTTCGAATGATGGGTACCGACAATACATTGCGAAGTCCTTCTACCACATCAATTCGTTCTTTTCTGATCGGTGGTAGTTCTGGCAATCCCAGCACTGCAAGTGCTGATAACGCATAAAGCCCCGCCAAAACCAGCAGGACGGGTACAAGGCCAAGCGCCTCAAGTAGCGCACCCAGACTCATTGCGGCAATCCCGACAAGGGACGGAACAATCGTGACCAACGCGATAGAACGTTGCATATCTAAATGTGAAACACGATTGATCACGGCTTGTTTAGCAGGATCTGCTAACGATGAGATTAACGTGATCCCAGCACCGAACGCAATGACCATCCACAGTTTCAGGTTGACCATCCCAAGAGTCAACAACACCGGGACGATAGCAATCAGCAGTGAGAGTCCAAACAACAATCGCCGGGCGTCGAATCGATCCCCTGCAAAACCACCAACGAGCAGAATGACCAACGGCACAGCGTTAATCAATGCTCGACTTTCACCGTAGACACTTGCCGACTCATCGAGTACACCGACGAGAATCCACGTGATCAGCAGACCTTGCAGACTCATCGCGGCCATCGATAGGCTGTTACTGGTTAAATACCAGAAAAACGCCGCGCGAGGCGGCGTTTCAAGCCCTCGCGACTGTTCCAACTCAGTCCGTGTTGAGTGAGTTAATTTGCGATGACTCAGCTATTGAACAGCGTCGAAATAGGTTTGCGCCGACGCCAAATGTTCCTCTACCGAACGATTGCCAGCATTGTGCGTTGCCACCGCTATGTGGGTACAACCCAGGGCTTCCCATCGTTCAAAGTGGGAACGCCAACGATCAGGATCACCACCTCGGGACTGAGCCTGCGCCTGAATCCCAAAAGAATCCCAAGATAGACCAGCCGCTTCGCGTTCCGTTTTCATGACCTCGATCATCGCAGCTGACGCTTCGTTAGGTGTTCCCAGCGGAATCCAACCATCGCCCAGTCGTGCACAGCGCTTTAACAGCGCGGGCACGCCTCCGCCAAACCAAATTGGGATCGTCTGCGAAGGTCTTGGCAAGATGCTCGCCTGAGTCACCGTGTGGAACCTCCCTTCATAAGTAAACGCATCGTTCGCCCACAACTTACGCATGAGTTCCACCTGTTCAGCTTGCCGACTCCCTCTAGCTTCAAAAGGAACATCAAGCGCTTCGTACTCAACCGCATTCCAACCTGTACCAATCCCCAATCGAAATCGATTGTTCGACAAGATAGCTAGCTCAGCCGCTTGCTTGGCTACCAAAGCCGTTTGTCTTTGCGGCAAAATCAACACCGCCGTGCTGAACTCGATGGTTTCCGTCACTGCTGCCATGAACGCGAACGTCGTAAATGGCTCATGGAACGCCACATCCTTGTCGTATGGTCCTGACCAACCACCGGGGCGATTGGGATCCGCACCTAACACATGATCGTATATGAGCATGTGATCTGCCCCTATGGCTTCCGCGCCCTGCGCGTACGCCTTAATCTCACCGGGATCGGTGCCGATCTCGTGGTGTGGAAAAACTATCCCGACTTTCATCTAAAAACTCCGAAAAAACGCACGGATTGATGAACGTAAACGTCCCTTCTCCGCATACCAGAAAGGCTCTAAGACGTTGCGCAACCCTATAATTTTGCCGCGAAAATCCGCCTTTTCAGGCGGATTTGTTTATATCTAACGCCAGTTTTCTGCTCTCATGTCCGATTCTACGAACCGTCACGAACCATTCTCGTTCCCAAAGATGGAGCGGGATATTCTGGCTTTTTGGACCGAGCACGAGACCTTTCAAAAGTCACTCGATCAAACGAGAGATTCCGATCCTTATACCTTCTATGACGGACCACCGTTCGCAACCGGATTACCCCATCACGGCAATTTATTAGCTTCGATCATCAAGGATGTAGTTCCGCGCTATTGGACTATGAAAGGTCGTTATGTATCTCGCCGATTTGGTTGGGACTGCCACGGCCTGCCCATCGAACACGAAATCGATAAAAAACTCGGCTTGTCAGCGCACGAAGCGCTTGAGTCGCTAGGTGTTGCCGGTTACAACGATGAGTGTCGGGCGATCGTCGATCGTTATACGACTGAATGGAGGTCGATCATTTCCCGAATCGGTCGCTGGGTTGATTTCGATAACCAGTACAAGACCATGGACGTGTGGTTCATGGAATCCGTCTGGTGGGTGGTCAAGCAACTATGGGATAAGGGCTTAATCTACCGCGGTGGCAAGGTTATGCCTGTTTCTACGGCTCTCGAGACACCTCTTTCTAATTTCGAAGCGACAAGCAACTACAAGGACGTTCAAGATCCCGCCATCACCGTACTCTTCAAGCTCAAAGATGAAGACGCGTACATCTCGGCATGGACGACCACTCCTTGGACGTTACCTTCCAACTTAGCACTTTGCGTAGGCAACGACATTCAATATGTACTCGTACGTGAGAAAGAATCAGAGAAACTGTTCTATCTCGCCGAGGATCGCTTAGAGACTTACCTTGAATCGCACCATCTCGAAGTGGAGTCACGGGTAAAAGGTCATGAGCTTGTCGGTCGAACGTATGAACCGCTATTTCCGTATTTTGTGGAACATGCCGACGATGGAGCATTTGTCGTATTAGCCGATGATTACGTCGCTACGGACGAAGGGACCGGCATCGTCCATCAAGCACCGGCATTTGGCGAAGATGACCAACGTATAGCGCTCGAATACGGTGTGCCTACGGGTGTCTGTCCCGTTACCATGAGCGGAAATTTCACTTCTGAAGTAATCGATTTTGCTGGCCAGCATGTCAAGGAAGCGGATCGAGACATCATCCGTTGGTTGCGAGATCGAGATGCGTTACTCGACCATACCACCATCCAACACAACTATCCGTACTGTTATCGTTCGGATACGCCACTAATCTATCGCGCCGTACCGTCCTGGTTTGTGAAGGTCGGCGAGTTTAAAGATCGGCTTATCGCAGCAAATCAAAACGTTCGATGGGTACCAGAGCACATTCAAGAAGGTCGCTTCGGCAATTGGCTTGAGAATGCACGAGATTGGGCTATTTCGCGCAATCGAGTATGGGGGACACCCTTACCCATCTGGGAAAACACAACAACCGGCAAACTTATTTGCATCGGATCACGCGACGAGCTACGCGAATACACTGGCGCTTCTCCTGACGATCTGCACCGCGAACACGTTGATGACCTTTCTTTTACGATCGAGGGTGAGGAAGGTGAGTATCGACGCGTCAGCGAAGTCTTGGACTGCTGGTTTGAATCAGGGTCCATGCCGTACGCACAACAGCACTACCCATTTGAAAGTCCTGATGCATTCGAGCAGGTCTTTCCCGCGGACTTTATTGCAGAGGGCCTAGACCAGACCCGAGGCTGGTTCTACACACTCATGGCGCTATCTAGCGCCATATTCGATCAACCAGCATTTAAAAACGTGATCGTAAACGGGATGGTGCTTGCGGAAGATGGACGCAAGATGTCCAAGAGTTTAAAAAACTACACCGACCCCGTCGAGCTAATGGAACACTACGGTGCCGATGCTCTAAGGCTCTACTTAATCAACTCTGGATTAATGCGCGCAGAAGAACAGAGATTCGTAGACACGGGTGTAGAAGCCATCGTCCGTCGAGCGCTGTTACCTTGGTACAACGCCTTCTCGTTCTTCAAGCTGTACGCCGAAATTGACGACTGGACTCATGAACAACGCGTTGACCAATTTGACAATATCCTTGATCGGTGGCTGCTATCCAAACTTCAGACCCTGAAAGCGACGATCAGTCGTGAAATGGAATCCTACCGGCTCTATGGCGTCGTGCCACGCTTGTTCGAGTTTATTGAAGATCTAAACAACGGATACATCCGCTTAAATCGTTCGCGATTCTGGGCGGATGGACTTGAGGCAGACAAATGCGCCGCCTATTCTGCCTTGTATCAGGCATTGGTGGAACTCACCCAAGCCATGGCGCCTTGTGCACCGTTTCTAGCTGAGTACCTGTTCCGAGAACTCAGAAAGTTTGGAGACGTGGCACTAGCGGAATCTGTTCACTTGTGTCGATATCCTGTTGCGGATGAGTCACTCGTAGATTCGCAACTTGAGAGTGCCGTTGGGCTCATGCAGCAAGTAATTCTCTTAGGGCGTCGTCAGCGTGAGGATCGAAAAGTCAACCTGCGTGTACCGCTGTCCCAACTAACCGTCATCCATCATGACGACGAAGTACTGAGTAATCTCCGTGCGCTTGAATCGTACATCGTGACGGAACTCAACGTGAAGAACGTCGAATACGAGAGCGATGAATCCGGATTCATCAAGCAGTACGCAAAACCTAACTTCCCGGTGCTCGGCAAACGCCTAGGCAAACGAATGAAAGCGTTTCAACAGAGCATCGCAAGCCTGAGCATCGTCGAGCTTGAGACGCTCCGAACCCAGGGATCACTAGAAATAGATGGTGAGACATTCACGACAGATGAGATTGACGTATTTCGTGAGGCAATCGAGGGCACCAATGTCATCACGGATCGCCTGATTTCGATCGATCTCAATACGGAAATCAATGATGAACTCGCGCTTGAGGGATTGGCCCGCGAGCTAGTACATCGAATTCAGCTGGCTCGAAAAGCCAAGCAATTTGAAGTCACCGATCGCATCGAGTTGTACGTAGATGGTTCAAAACGTGTCCTACAAGCGCTTGATCGCCATCGTGATTACATCGTAAAAGAAACACTAACCACAAACGTCAACGCACAACCGACTGACGCTTTCGTTGAAAACCTCGACGGCGAAGAATTTCGTTTCGATCTTGAGCGAAGAGAAGCTGCTTAATTCCCTGTAAACGTCGGTTTAGTCTTCGCTAAATAGGATCGAATGGCCTCCTGGCGGTCTTCCGTCGTCGCCGAAAATAGGTTCTGATCCACATCCATGTGCATGACGGCTGTATCCAGCGCCGACGCGATCGCGTTCACACTTTGCTTAATCATCTGCTGAGGGATGGGCGATAGACTCGCATAACGCTCTGCCCAACTCATAGCGGTCGATAGCAAGTCGCTTCGTGGCACAAGGGCGTCCAAGATGCCCCACGAAAGGAGTTCATCAGCAAAAATCCGTTCGCCACCAGCTACAAGGCGTTTGGCTTTCGCGGGTCCGGCTAGGTGCGTGAGAAGGGGAAGGCTCTTCCACATCAAATTCACGCCAATCTCTATCTCTGGATACTGCATGAAGCAATCGTCTGCACCAATTCGGAAATCCATTGCGGTCGTCAAACATGCGCCACCTCCCAGCGCACCGCCATTCCATGCAGCGATCGTTATCTGATCCATGCCATAAATCGCATGAATCGCTCGTTCACCTACTCGCGCTCGACGTCGTCGTAATGCAAGGTTCGCGCTCGCGTCAATAGGTTGGACCTCCGGGGAGAGATCAGCGCCACTAGAGAAGTGTTTACCGGTACCCGTGAAGATCACAACGCGAGTTTCAGGGTCATCGCGAAACTCATGTGCAACCGCTTCAATTTCCTCGAGGTGAGACGTATCCAGCGCGTTCATTTTGTGTGGTCTATTAAAGGTCACCGTCGCGATGAAGCCTTCCCTCTCACAGATTAGGTTTTTGTAATCCGACATAACGATGCTTTCAGTAAAGTTGGGCAAAAGGCGTGTTGCCGCCTACGCGAAGGATATAGCCGCTTCATGAAGGATTTGGTCAAACTGATAATTGCGCGCTGACTTTCTATCGCGACCACCTATGAACAGTAACGACCTAGTCGCCGACATTCTCAAATCTGAAGGCGTGGAATGGGTTTCTTGTTACCCATCTAATCCATTGATTGAAACCGTTGCCAAGGTCGGCATTCGACCCGTCGCTTTCCGACACGAACGTGGCGCGGTCATGGCCGCAGATGGTTTTTCACGATGTTCGGACCGTCAGCGATTTGGTGTCGTCGTAATGCAATCACAGGCGGGGGCAGAAAACTCAGTAGGTGGATTAGCTCAAGCCCACGCAGACGCGGTCCCGATCCTTGCGCTCCCCGGCGGTAATCCGTTAAGCATGTTGTTCGTACGTCCGAACACGGTAGCGGCAAATACGTGGGACACAGTGGTCAAACACATCGAGTTTGTCACCAGTCCACGGCAAACGTCTACGGTCATGCGACGCGCGTTTCACGCGCTCCGAACCGGTCGACCAGGACCGGTCGTTGTGGAGCTCCCAGGTGATGTTTGTGGTGTTGAAGTTCCAGAAAACGCACCGCCATATCGCTCACCGGGCGAAGCTAAATTTGTTCCTTCATCCGGAGCCATTCAAGATGCCGCTCAAAAACTAACCGAAGCGAGCAATCCCATGTTGTGGGTGGGGGCAGGCGTAATGAGCGCAGGTGCAACCGCAGAACTTCAAGAACTCGCAGAGCTGCTGGATATCGCGGTGTTTACCACAATGCCAGGTAAGTCAGCTTTCAATGAGCACCATCCGCTCTCGGTCGGTGCTGGTGGTTCAACAGTTACCGGTCCTGCAGCACAATGGCTTCGCGAATGTGACTTGATATTCGCGGTCGGTGCTTCGCTAACTACGTCACCCTATGCTCAGCGAGTCCGTCAGGGGACGTTCCTAATCCATAACGTAATTGACGACAACGAAGTCAATAAAGACACCCACGCAGACATTGGTTTGGTCGGTGACTCAAAGTTGACATTAGAAGCGCTCATTGACGCCGTTAAGGGATTAATCGGCGAAGAACCGCGCGATACAGGTGTCAAGGAGAGGATTAAGACAGCCAAAGACGCATGGCGCGCACAGTGGCAGCCCTACCTAACGAACGACGACGGTCCACTTTCTCCGTATCGCGTTATTCACGAGATGAACATCAATATCGACAAGGCTAACAGCATCGTTACGCACGACGCTGGCGCACCGCGAGATCAGATCGTGCCTTTTTATGATGCCACTACACCTCACGGCTACATAGGATGGGGAAAGTCGACCCATCTCGGATTTTCAATCCCGCTCATGATTGGCGCAAAAATGGCAATGCCCGAGCGCATGTGCGTAAATCTGATGGGAGACGGCGCATTCGGAATGTCTGGACTAGATATCGAGACTTCCGCTCGCGCAGGAATTCCGATAACGACGATCGTGCTCAACAACGGAATCATGGCAACCTATCCAGGCGGTTTTCCAACCGCCCGTGAGGAATTCGGCGTGTCGTACATGCAGGGAAATTACGCCCAACTTGCGCAAGCTCTCGGAGCCGAAGGCATCGAAGTCAAGAAAGCCGCCGAAATGGGACCAGCGCTAATGCGTGCAAAACAACTGAACGAAGAAGGCAAAACCGTCTTACTCGATGTACACACACGAGCTGAAGACTCAAGAGCGCCGGATCGGTTCGCATCGAGTGGTTAAAGCAAGCCTAGAGATTCGTCGACCACTTCGCTCATAACGACCTTTATTGGAAGTCGACAAGCGCTACCGGCTGGAAACACGTGCGGTGCATTTGATGGCGTCGATGACGCTGACTATCTCATCGATCGCAATGCGACTGAACGATTTAAGCGCGCTTGTTTTGATTCTTTTGAGGTGGGTGAGGTTGAAAAGCAATCGGCAATCGCCGGAACGCGTAGGATTCTTAGATATCATCGTTTGTCCACGTTAAAAATCCGCGTACAGGAGGGTGTGATGGCAGCTGAGATAAGAGATTTTCGTTGTCCGAAATGTAACGGAACTTCGTACGAAGTTGGAGAGATTCGAGTGGCTGGCGGATTTTGGTCAAAGATCTTCGATGTCCAAGGTAAAAGACTGACAACCGTAACTTGCCAGACATGCCATTACACCGAGCTCTATGCGGCCGATACATCGATGCTAGGCAATATCTTCGATCTGTTTACCAACTAGCTATTCGAAACTCCACGAATTAGCTTAGAAAGGATCGGGGGCTTTAGTTCGTTCTTTGCGGTGTCGCACGAATCTACCGCGAACTTTTTGGCACGCGAACTTACCTGCATAAACAAGACGCCACATCATGCAGAATTGAATTGAATCGAGCGTTACGCCTTGAAATAGAAGAATATCGAAAGCTGTTCAAGAGTTCGGGTGGTCGCGCAACGTCAGAAGAATCTCGTAGAACACAGTTTGATAGCATGACGAGTTAATCTCCTGGTAATTGACATATTGGATTAGCCATGGCTCAGTCTGATGCTCAAGACATCCGTTTTGAGCCGAACGAAGCACCACCAACACCTTTGTCAGTTGGACTGGCGTTTCAACTCGTCGTGCTGACCATTAGCGGCGTAGTACTGACACCAGTCATTGTCGCGCAAGCGGCCAATATCGGCGAACCTTTCCTGTCTTGGTCGATTTTCTGTGTACTACTCATCGCTGGGTCAACAACCATTCTTCAGGCGGTTCGTGTATGGCGTTTCGGAAGCGGACACGTTCTACTCATGGGAACGTCAGGTGCTTTCATCGCGGTTTGCATCACGGCGCTGATCAACGGCGGACCGGCGTTGATGTGTTCACTAATCATTGTTTCTTCCATCATTCAATTCATCATCGCCTTCAAGCTTTCAGTGCTTCGTCGCGTGATCACCCCAACCGTCGCAGGTATTGTGATCATGCTAATTCCCGTCACCGTATTTCCGATTATTTTCGATTTCCTCGTCGATGTTCCCGAGCAACACCTGAGCTTCAACGCGCCAATAGTTGCGCTCATCACAATAGTTGTTTCCGTAGTACTCGCAATGCGCGCAACCGGGTTCGTTCGGCTGTGGACACCGTTAATCGGGCTCATCGTCGGAACGATCGCGGCTTCGTTTGTGGGATTGTTTGATGCTACTCCGATTCGTGAAGCTGCGTGGGTCGGTTTACCTGAATGGGGATGGCCGGGAATCGACCTCTCGTTTAGTCCGAAATTCTGGGCACTAGTACCCGCATTTGTTCTTGTAACAATCGTGGGTCTCGTAGAAACCATTGGCGACAGCGTTGCAATTCAGCGTGTCTCGCAACGCCAACCTAGAGCACCCGACTACCGTGTTGTACAAGGAGCAGTCGGAGCAGACGGCATAGGCAACCTTTTGTCCGGACTCTTAGGTACTGTGCCAAATACAACGTACTCATCGAGTATCGCGGTGACTGAATTAACCGGCGTCGCATCACGGAGAGTCGGTATCTATATCGGCGTGATATTCCTGGTGCTGGCGTTCCTGCCAAAAATAAAAGCAGTCATCATTGCACTGCCAAATCCTGTCGCGGGGGCATATCTAACCGTCATCTTGGCAATGCTGTTCATTGTCGGAATGAAGCTTGTCTTCCGAGACGGTCTCGACTTTCGAAAATCGATTATCACGGGAGTATCACTGTGGATAGGGGTCGGATTTCAATTCGAGTTGATTTTCCCTGAGCTGCTAACAGGAACCGGATTCTGGGGAACCTTATTACGCAATGGCATGACCGTCGGAGGTTTGGTCGCGATCGCCTTGACGTTAACGTGGGAAGTCCTTGGTTCTCGACGAAAGCACATACAAACCAAATTAACAATCGATAGCCTACCGGAGCTGACCGATTTC
Source organism: Candidatus Azotimanducaceae bacterium (assembly GCA_965220235.1). Classification (GTDB taxonomy): domain Bacteria; phylum Pseudomonadota; class Gammaproteobacteria; order Pseudomonadales; family Azotimanducaceae; genus Bin55. Next base: position 3,455,215 of record OZ244815.1, read on the forward strand.
CTCTCTACAGCGGCGAAACGATGGAATTGGAATGAGGAATCTGTGAATCGTCTTCAGCAAGTCAACGAAGAACTCCTCCTCACCCTTATCGAAAGTAACGAAGTCGTGGCAACCGAAGACCGTCGTCTACAAGTTTCCGTTCGGCATGATGCTGGTCAACTCGCACTCGAATACGTTGCTGCAGCTGACGAGGAGAATATTGAGGATCGGGCAATGTTCGTCCACGACGCAGCTACGGACGACGCAAGCACCGATCTGTCAATAAAGTTGTTGCACTTTCTGGCAGCAGAAATCAGACACCAGAAGTATTTCGACATGGACATAGTCAACATTCGAGTCGATCCCGTCACATAAATCACATGACATTGCTCAATCCGAATCGATCGAGGCCATCGTCACACAGTTATTTTTCTCACCGACTGCGCCTCCATTTCCTCGACTGGGGTAACGAAACAGCCTCACCGTTGCTCCTAATCCATGGTATCCATGATCACTGTCGATCATGGGATTGGTTCGTTGAGTCGTTTCGATCCAATTTCCATGTTGTCGTACCTGACCTACGAGGTCATGGCGATTCAGACTGGGCCGTGGGAAGTAGCTACATGCTCGTCGATTACGTCTATGACATAGCACAACTCATTGAACAGCAGAACTTAGCGCCTTTGCGAATCGTCTCGCATTCTCTCGGTGGTACGATCGCGACGATGTATGGAGGGCTATATCCAGATCATGTGAAGGATCTCATTGTCATTGAAGGTGTTGGTCTGTACCCTGGGTTCCAATCATTAAATCGCGGCTCAGGAATTAGGCGTTGGATTGATTCCGGACGCAATCTGGCAGCTCGAACTGTCCGCAAATACCCAACGATTGAAGCAGCGTACGAGCGCATGCACGAAATGAATCCACACCTGACGACTGAGCAGGCGCGCCACCTTTCAATGCATGCAAGCAATCAGAACGAGGACGGTACGTATTCCTGGAAGTTTGACAACTACACAAGAAACTCTTCGCCATATGACATGCCTGCAGACGACTTGATCTCGTTGTGGCAAGCCATTGAAGCTCGTGTACTCATCATCAATTCAACGGCCGGATATCCGCACCGAATCGGTCAAGATGGAACGGATTCGTACTTCAAGAAACTGAACATGGTCAGCATTGACAACGCAGGCCATTGGACGCACCATGATCGTCTTAATGAAGTTGTCGCCACCGTTAGCGAGTTTTTAGACGAGCAACATGACTGAATCAATCGTCAATTACGAACAGATCAACCACGTCGCGATCATTACAACAAATCGACCAGAGCAATACAACGCACAAAGTCGCAAGTTGCTGGAGGAACTAGATCGGCTGTTCATGGAAGCTGGGGCAGATCCTGAAGTGCGAGTTATCGCACTATTCGGAGAAGGCAAACATTTCTCGGCAGGTCACGACCTAGGCAGCACCGCGGAATTACAAGATCGGGAAGAACGTCCGTTGCAGGATGGCGTTCGAGGTCGGTTCGATCATTCACGCGAACAGTTCGTTGAGAAATCCATGCGCTGGCGAAACGTTCCAAAACCAACGATCGTCGGCGTACAGGGCTATTGCATTTTCGGCGGCTGGATTCTGGCAAGCGCGATGGACATCATCTACGCAGCCGAATCGGCAATGTTCCTTGCTTCAAATTTCCAGTTCTTCACCGTCCCATGGGATCTTCATCCTCGTAAAGCGAAGGAGCTTCTATACGAAAGTCGTTTTATCGACGCACATGAAGCTCTCGAACTGGATCTCGTTAATCAGGTCGTGCCAGACAAAGACTTACGAAGCAAAGTTCTAGATTACGCCGAGCGGATCGCACAAAATGATCCTTTCCAACTTCGAATGATGAAGATGGCCGTAAATCAAATGCAAGACACCCAAGGTTATCACGCTCACATCTCATCAGCACATCTTATGCACATGTTGTCTGCCGTAGGCGAGAGAGATCCAGACTACGCCTTAAAGGTCCCGGATATGAAACGCCGTCCCATGGTTGAACGCGCATTCGAGAACTATCGCAATAAAAAAGACGTATAGCACGTCGGGCTGGACTTTAGCAAGCGACACGATCAACGGGTTGGTAGCCCGTATCGCGTTCCCGACTTTATAATCCGCGCCGCCTAAACGTGCCAATTCCGCTTCCCATGCAGTTTCTTAAGCTGTCTTTTCTTTTTGCTCTTGTATGTACGACTCTAATCGTGATCGGGCAGGACGAAACCAAAGAAACGGTTGAAGACCGTCTTCAACCATTCGGCAATCTATGCATGCAAGGGGAAGACTGCGGCACAGTGGCGCCAGTTACCCTTTCAGTTAGTCGCAGTGGCATCGAGGTGTACAACGCGCACTGCTTCGCGTGCCACGCAACCGGCGTCTCCGAAGCGCCACTAGTAGGTGCTGAGGAATGGTTAACTCGACTGAACGAGAAAGGCGCCGAAACGTTACTTGCGAATACGAAAGCAGGATTTAACGTCGTTATGCCAGCAATGGGTACATGCATGAATTGCACGGACGCTGAGCTTCAAGCCGCCATTGACTATCTGATTTATGGCGAATAGTTACGTTGATTACGCGAAGTGACGACTACGCATTCGCTTAAACAGGAACATCTCCCTTCACAACAATACGATGCATCGTACGAAGCTCGTTGTAATCGCCTATGGCGTAGTGCATCACTGACCGATTATCCCAAAGCACAAGGTCATTTATCTCCCACCGGTGTCGATAGGTAAATTCTGGTCGGGTCGCGTGAGCGAATAACTTAAACAGTAATTTTTCACTATCGTCGTCCGGCATGTCACAGATGTACTTCGTGAAGTTGCCATTCACATATAGAGCCTTTCGACCACTCTCATTGTGCGTACGTACGACAGGATGGATCGAGTCCTCCACGTCCGGACCAAAAACTTTCCCGGTATGGAACGCCTTTAGGTCCGCAATCTCATCCTTCGTCGCATCGTCTAGAGTTTCATATGCCAGGTGTTGATTTGCGAATGCTGTGTCTCCACCCATCGCTGGGAGTTGCTGAGCGTGCAATCCGGTGATGTGCGGAGGCGTCGCGTGCCAAGTCATATCTGAATGCCATCCACCGCCAAATGGGTGGACACCAACTGTGAACTTAAACATGCGCGCCCGACCCCCGATAAACTGCACATACGGAGTGTCGCGATGTTTCGTGGCTGGGTGGGTGAGTAAATCACCCCATTCTCGGCCAAAAGCCTCTAATTCAAGTGCGCTGAGATGTTGGTCGGGAAGTACAAGAAGGTGATGCTCTAGCATCAAATCACGTAGTTCGCGAATCGTGTACTCGCTGTATCCAGAAGCTAGGTTAATGCCTTCGACACGAGCGCCCAGAGAAACACCAACACGGGTTACATCGTTCTTAATTGCTGGTTCAGCCATGGTTCCCTAATTGCAATCGTTTTTAATGCGATTCGTAGTATAGGCAACGCATGCGGAAACTTGACAAACAGTTTCGGCTGCACAAATTCTCAATTAAGAACAACCTCAGCTTCGAGTTCACCGATGAGCAACGAAATACTGTATGAAAAGCGCGGCAATATCGCACTCGTTACCCTCAATCGACCGGAAAAACTAAACGCGATCACCGACGAGATGCTCGCAGACTTCATTAATGTCACAAACGAGACGATGATGGACGATGCTGTTCGCGCGGTTGTCCTCACCGGCGAAGGCCGGGCTTTTTGCGCTGGTACCGATGTCAGCGCAGGTATCGCGCGTGACCACGCGGCCGCCGCCGTCGAACGTAATAAACGGATAAATCCTGTTGAGCTTCCTGAGTCAACGCTCCCGGGACTTTGGACTCTTACGCGCATTCCGAAGCCGACCATCGCAGCGGTGAATGGTCCTGCGGTCGGCGTGGGTGTCGAGTGGACGGTTCAATGCGATTTCCGAATTGCGTCGCGCGAAGCGAAATTCGGCTGGGTGTTCGCATTGCGGGCGATCACACCTGATACAGGCGCTGGCCCTTATTTATTACCTTATATCGTTGGATTGCCGAAAGCGCTCGAACTGATGTACTCTGGGCGCATTATTGGAGCCGAAGAAGCTCTCGAAATAGGGTTAGTAAGTAACGTCGTTGCTAAAGAGGACCTTGTCGAAAATGCTCTTTCGTTCGCAGAGCAGCTAACCGTAGGCGCTCCTCTAGCGGTTAAAGGAATCAAGGAACTGACATACGGATCCCTCGAATGGCCTCCGAGCGTGTTCGATAAACACAAGACTTCAATGTTGCAAGCGACCAGTAACTCAGAAGACGCGCAAGAAGGGGTAGACTCGTTTCTACAAAAACGTGCACCACAATGGCGCGGTCATTAGACTCTGCAAGCCCACAATAGACCATACGTACGAATAGGAAATAGAGCAGATGCCAAACGACGTCGTGGATGTCCTGATTATTGGCGCAGGTGCATCAGGTGCTGCTGTAGCGTGGAGCCTCGCCGAGACCCGAATGCGCATCGTATGCCTCGAACAGGGCGATTGGATGAATCCTGCGACTTATCCAAGCAACTTCCAGGATTGGGAGGTACACCAAGGCGAAACATCCGCGATCAGTCCTAATCACCGTAACAGAGACGCAGACTATCCGATTAACGACGCTGAGTCTCCGATCGCTATTGTCAATTTCAACGCGGTCGGCGGAAGCACGATACTCTATTCAGCACATTTTCCGCGCTTCCATCCATCAGATTTTCGAGTTCGATCACTAGATGGCGTTGCCGACGATTGGCCGATCGACTACTTCACGCTTGAGCCTTTTTTTGCAGAAAACGACCGAAATATGGGCGTCTCGGGTCTTCATGGGGATCCGGCGATTCCTGCTCACCAACCACCTCTGCCTCATATCCCCATGGGAAAGATGGGTGAAACCATCGGCCGTGGATTTAACAAACTCGGTTGGCATTGGTGGCCATCCGACAGTGCCATCATCACCGAGCCGTATGAGGGCCGTGGTCAGTGTTTGAACCTCGGTCCCTGTAATACCGGATGCTCGCAAGGTGCAAAAAGTAGCGTGGACATCGCGTATTGGCCCGTCGCTCAACGTATGGGCGTTGAAGTCCGAACGAACTGTCGTGTAAATCAAATCACGGTCGATTCAAACGACATGGCAACGGGCGTTGAGTATTGGAACGCGGACGGTGAACTCCAACATCAACGCGCCGAGGTTGTTATTGTGGCTTGTAACGGGGTTGGTACACCTCGCCTGCTACTTCACTCAAAATCGGCACGATTCCCGAACGGCATCGCTAACCGTTCTGGATTAGTCGGTAGAAACCTAATGCTTCATCCTTGGGGTGGTGCTTCCGGTCTGTTCGCAGAACCACTCGAGTCACATTTCGGACCGCAAGGGTGTTGCATCCTTAGTCAAGAGTTCTACGAAACCGATGAATCTCGCGGCTACGTACGGGGATACAACCTACAAGTCACTCGCGGTAGTCCGCCCATCGCTACGGCACGATATGGTGTTGCTTCCGGAATTATTCCATGGGGTCCGGACCACCACGATGCATTCGAGAAGCGTTACGATCGAAGTGTCCATATCGGCGTCTGTGCTGAAGACTTACCCGAAGAACACAACCAAGTTGTACTTGACGACGAGTTGACCGACTCGAACGGCATCCCAGCTCCGCGAATCTTGTATACCGCCAGCGAGAATTCGATGCGAATGCTTGCTCACGGCACGGCACGTGCAGTCGAAGCACTTGAAGCCGCAGGCGCAATAGAAACGAATGTCGCACCCTATCCAATACGGATGGCGGGATGGCACCTTCTTGGTACAGCGCGAATGGGAACCGACCCGGAACGATCAGTCGTCAACGAGTGGGGTCGCAGCCACGACGTTAAAAACCTATTCATCGTCGACGGAAGCGTGTTTGTCACTTCAGGCGGAGTAAATCCGACCACCACCATTCAGGCCGTGGCACTTTACATCGCTGATGCGATGAAGCAACGACTCGCCACACTATTCGATTAAGCGCTATGACTCAACCTATCGTCTCAGACAAATTACTCTCGACCGATCAACGTGCAATTCTTGACGTCGTGCTGGACCAGATCATTCCACCAGATCCGGCACGCGAAAAACCCAGCGCAGCTGATGTTGGTGTATTCGAGTATATTGCCGAGCGTAATCCTGCGTCCTTCGAGGAAATTGGCCATCAACTCGATGAACTGGAAGAACTAGCAACTTCAAACTACGATAAGCGATACGTTGAACTCACTCGTGAATTACAAGACGGTGGATTGAACAGTCTGCGCGAACAAGACCCACGATTCCTATTCGGTCTTGCGCTACAGGCAGTCGAGTGTTATTACCTCGACGGTCGTGTCATGACGGCACTTGGTTTACCTCCTCGTGCACCATATCCCGAGGGGTATTCGGTTCATCGAGGGGATTTGACGTTGCTTGACCCTGTGCGCGAGCGCGGCGAAATCTGGCGGCGCACATAAATTGAGCAATTAATTCCGCACGTGTTCAATTTTCTACCAATTTAGAACTTGCACTGCGCAGAATTCGCCATATAGTTAGCTAACAACCTTGTTTCCAAGTTGGCACGAATTTTGCTTTAACTAGGAAACGCTTTATACCGCTTGACTCAGGAGGAATCAGTCATGCGCATCAAACACGGTTTCGTTGGCTTAATCGCAGCTATGCTCGTATGCATACCTGCACTCGCCGATGACGATGAAGGGGGATTCTCCGGAAATGTCACAATTGCGTCCGACTACTCATTCCGCGGTGTATCCCAAACGGGTCTACGTCCCGCAATTCAGGGTGGATTCGACTATGAACTCGACAACGGCTTTTCGTTTGGTACTTGGGCGTCAAACGTTAACTATGGCGATGGAGCAACAAGTCAAGAACTGGATTTGTACGTCGGCTTTAGTCAATCATTGAATGACTCCACTTCGCTGAGCTTCTCATTGATTCAGCTCGAATACCCCGGTGACGGAGATAACGCGGACTATCAAGAACTCGCAGCAAGTTTGGACATCAGTTCGATCAGTCTCGGATTCGTCTATTCGCCTAGCTACATAGGCGTTAACGATTGGCAATTCACTTACTTTTCCGTCGGTTATGGTACAACGCTCGGCGAGAATGTTGACTTCAGTGCAAGCCTCGGGATTAACTCTGCGGACGATATCGGCGGCACAGGCGAAGACACCTACATGGACTACGCGATCGGTATTAGTGTGCCTCTCAAAGGTATCGACCTTGGATTCCAGGTCGTCGGTACCAACATCGATCACGAAGACTATGGCGAGGAAGCTGAAGGGCGCCTCGTCTTTTCACTGAGCAAATCGCTCTAAAAACTTTCCCCTAAAACAACGCTAAGCGTTCTTACCGGTGCAGCTTCTTGCTGCGCCGGGAGGGACCTCTGCGTCCCGAAAAACCAACCTTTTCATTCGAGGAGCATCGAAATGAAGATGATCACGGCCATCATCAAGCCATTCAAACTTGATGACGTACGCACTGCCCTGTCCGATATCGGCGTAACAGGCATGACGGTCACTGAAGTCAAAGGATTTGGCCGTCAAAAAGGACATACCGAGCTGTATCGCGGCGCTGAATATAAGGTCGACTTTCTACCGAAGGTAAAGATCGAAGTCGCCATCAATGACGATTTACTCGACCGTTGTATTGATGTGATCACAGCATCAGCAAATAGTGACAAAGTCGGCGACGGCAAAGTGTTCGTGTCTTCGCTTGAAGAAGTCATCCGCATTCGGACGCGAGAAACCGGCGCCAGCGCGATCTAGTCGCGGTCCGAACAAATTGAAGGAGACTAAAACGTGGAAACTCTGTTAGAAACTAACTATGCGTTAGACACGCTCTACATGCTCATGACCGCAGTGTTGGTCATGTTCATGGCTTGTGGATTTTCGATGCTCGAATCAGGTATGGTACGAGCAAAAAATACAGCGGAAATCCTTACTAAGAACGTCGCACTGTACTCGATCGCTTGCATCATGTATCTGTTCGTCGGCTACCACATCATGTATGTTGGCGGTGCGGACGGCGGCGGTGTTTTACCCTCATTTGGCCTGTTGATTGGAGAAGAGAACAGTGCCGTCGGAGATAGCACCTATTCCGCCCGTGCCGACTATTTCTTCCAAGTTGTGTTTGTCGCTACAGCCATGTCGATCGTGTCTGGTGCAGTAGCTGAACGGATGAAGTTGTGGGCGTTCCTGATTTTTGCAGTCGTACTGACCGGATTCATCTACCCGATTCAAGGTATGTGGAAATGGGGCGGCGGCTTTTTGGACGAATATGGTTTTCTGGATTTTGCCGGCTCCGGCGTCGTTCATCTATGTGGTGCAGTCGCCGCGCTTACCGGTGTTTTGTTTCTCGGCGCGCGTCGAGGCAAGTACGGGCCAAGTGGTGAAGTCCACGCATTGCCAGGCTGCAATATGCCTTTGGCCACGCTGGGTATGTTCATCCTCTGGTTTGGATGGTTCGGATTCAACGGCGGGTCAGAACTGATCATCTCGAACTTCGAAGAAGCTAACGTCGTCGCGCAGATATTTGTAAACACCAATATCGCAGCGTGTGGCGGATTAATTGTTGCGTTGATCCTTGCTCGGGCAGTTTTCGGTAAAGCAGATCTAACGATGGCACTCAACGGTGCACTCGCCGGATTGGTATCGATTACCGCCGAACCGGCAGCGGGCTCTGCGAGTCTTGCGTTGTTTACTGGCGCAGTAGGCGGTGCGATCGTATTTGGATCCATCATCGTGATGGATCGATACCTCAAGATTGATGACCCCGTTGGCGCGATTAGCGTACACGGCGTCTGCGGTATCTGGGGGCTTCTCGCTGTTTGTTACACGAATCCCGACGCAACGATCGATGCGCAATTACTAGGCATCGCCGCAATCATCGGGTTTGTTGGGATCGCAACAGCGATCGTATGGGCTATCCTCAAATTCACGATGGGAATTCGAGTATCAGAGGAAGACGAGGAATCGGGCGTCGATTACTCTGAAGTCGGTATCGAAGCCTATCCTGAGTTTGTCAACGCTCCCTAATCTAACTACTGCAAGCGACACGCCATAACCGTCGCTGCACAGTCGGAGAACGCGCGGTTTTAACCGCGCGTTTTTCTTTCCATAGGTTGTGACTCTCTATCACTCATCTAGCTGCCAACGTCAACCATGTTTTCCTTCGCCTATTTGCGAAGTAGAATTTCGAAATTACTCCCGGACTCGGCCCGATGAAACTCGTTACCGCGATCATAAAGCCTCACAAAGTAGACGAAACTCGTCAAGCACTCAACGACGTTGGTGTCACTGGAATGACGGTTACGGAAGTGAAAGGTTTTGGGCGACAAAAAGGTCATACCGAAATGTATCGAGGGGCGGAATACGTCGTGGACTTCCTTCCGAAGGCGAAGCTCGAAATAGCACTTGATGACGATAAAGTCGACGCATGTATCGACGCACTTCGCAAAGCCGCCAACACGGGAAAGGTCGGTGATGGCAAGATATTCATTACGAGTCTTGAGGATGTTGTCCGTGTCCGCGATGGTGAGAGAGGCCCTAGCGCGCTTTAAACCCGTCCTACTCCAACACTGTCACGATGTGTGACAGTTGATCGACGACACATTCGACTGCGACACGTCGCGCGTTCATACACACCATGCAATATGTATCCACACGAGGTGGTGTTCATCCCGTTAATTTCGAACAGGTTTTGCTTGAAGGCCAAGCGGAAGATGGCGGTCTCTTTCTCCCTGAACAATATCCCCTGCTGACGGACCGCTGGGACTCGCTAAAGGATCTGTCTTTTGGCGAGCTCGCGTACGAAATCGTCTCGCTATATGCCACCGACATAGACTCCAATGCGCTTCGCGACATACTTCGTGACGCATTCAACTCCTTCGACGAAGCCGACGTTGCGCCTTTAGTTCAGATCGACGACTTGCACATCCTCGAGCTATTTCATGGTCCAACCCTAGCATTTAAAGACGTCGCGTTACAGGTACTCGGACGACTATTTGAGCATGTGCTGAGAAAGCGGGACCAAGTTCTAAACATTCTCGGTGCTACTAGTGGCGACACGGGAAGCGCTGCAATTGCCGGCGTGCAAGGCCGTGACGGAATCGGGATCTTCATCATGTTTCCAGATGGACGCACAAGTCCGCTACAAGAATTACAGATGACGACCGTTCGAGAAAAGAACGTTCATTGTCTCGCGATTGATGGCAGCTTCGACGACTGCCAACGAATCCTGAAGTCAATCTTCAATGACATCGAGTTCAAGCGCCGTGTAAGTCTGGGTGCTGTTAACTCGATTAACTGGGCGCGGATCATGGTGCAGATCGTCTACTACGTGTACGCAACCCTTCGATATAACGAGCCGGTGACCTTCAGTGTACCAACAGGGAACTTCGGCAATATCCTCTCCGCTATTCTCGCCATGCGAATGGGCGCGCCCATTCGTCGCTTGATACTCGGTACGAACGAAAATGACATCCTTGCAAGGTTTTTCGCCAGCGGCGAATACACGCGCGGCAAAGTTCAACAAACGCTCAGTCCATCCATGGACATTCAGGTCGCTAGTAATTTAGAGAGATTCATTTACCTGTATTTGGACGGCGACGCAGCGAAACTAATCAGATTTATGGAAGAGTTCGCAAAGCGTGATCGTGCTGTGTTACGTCAAAACGGGGAAGTTGACGCCACTATCAACGCACAACGTGTGAACACTGATGAAACGGTCGCAACCATCCGTAAAACCTGGGAGCAATTTGGCTACCTTGTCGATCCACATACGGCCGTGGGTGTTGCCGCCGCGACACAAGCGCATTTGGAAGGACCGGTAATCTGCCTAGCTACAGCGCATCCTGCCAAATTCCCCGACGCAGTCAACCAGGCTATCGGTAGAACAGTGGCAAGTCATCCGCGTCTTGATGAACTCCAGCGGCAGAATGCGCGAAAAATAAGGCTACCGGCTGACCAAAGTAAAGTTCGAGATTACCTTGACCAACACGTGATCTCATAATCGACGCACGTTCGCGCTCAATCCACTCCCGTTTCGATTTTTTGAATCGCTTCGCGAACATCAACCAGTCGGTGCACGACGGCCGTCGCGTCGTTCTCAATCAGTTCGCGCTCGTGATTCAACCAAACACTCTTCATTCCTGCGTTTGTTGCGCCTTGAACGTCATCGCGCAAGCTATCGCCCACGTGTATCGCACGCGAAGGTTCAGATACGCCACCTAGCTCAAGCGCGACGTCAAAAATCTCGATTGAAGGCTTTGCAGCTCCCGCATTTTCAGCGCTAACGTTAAACGTAAAAAACTGACTTATCGAAGTTTGCGATACGTCAGAATTGCCGTTTGTTATCGACGCGAGCTGATAAGAGTCACTTAGTTGTGCTAAAAGGCGCTCCGCTTCCGGATACGGCGCAACTTGACAACGCCAATGAATAAAAACAGCGAACGCTTCACGCGCAAGGCGTTGAGCTTCAAAGACCGTTCTACCAGCCTCTTTAAAACAACGCTGCATAAAAGCAATGCGAAAAGCACTCACATCGTGAGCTATTTGCGGACTCTCGCGTCTAACCGTATCGCTTAGTTCTTTAAGGCGCTCAGTACTCAGCGATGAGTACTCCGGAACCTGCTCCTCTATCCATGCGTTTGTTTTTTCAGTCGCGCGAAGAAGGACCTCGTGGGACTCCCATAGCGTGTTGTCAAGATCGAACGTAACAAGCTCGATGTTCACGGTTGGCGCTTTGCTCGTGGGTGAGCTCGCTCGTAGACTTTCGCTAGATAACCTGAATCGAGGTGCGTGTAGACCTGCGTCGTACTTATATTCTCATGACCTAACAATTCTTGAACAGCACGTAAATCGCCACTACTTTCCAATAGATGTGTAGCGAAGCTGTGACGCAGCATGTGAGGATGTAGACCGCTCGATCCAAGCTCCTTGACACCATAACGCTTTAACCTCGTCTGCACCGAGCGCGGTGACAAACGTTTTCCTTTCAAGGTTGTAAAGAGTGGATCGCTCATTTCAAACGGACCACGTGTGGCGAGCCAGTCATGGATTGCTTTGTTCGCAGCCCTTCCAATCGGTGCAAAACGCGCCTTGTTTCCCTTTCCAATAACGTGCACTAGCCCTTCGTTTAAATCAACATCCTTAATGTCGATTCCGACCAGTTCCTGCAATCTAATCCCGCCTGAATACATGAGTTCAAACATCGCACGATCCCGTTTCTCTAGCGGGGTCTTCGGTTCTACATCTAGCAAGTAATTGACTTGATCGACATCCAGCGTTTTCGGTAGACGCGATTTACCTTTTGGATTACGGATCACTGCTGCTGGATTTACAGTACACAATCCTTCACGTATGGCGTAGCGGTAAAACGAACGCAAACACGATAAAACACGACTAATAGAACTCGCTGCCAGTCCTTTCTGATTTAGTCGGGCAATAAATCTCTTGACACTATTGGGAGTAGCGGAAAGTATGTCGTCTTGCTCGGCACAAAAAAGTCTCAAATCCCGTTCGTAAGCCGAGAGCGTGGCAATCGAATATTCCTTTTCGATTCTCAGGTACGTCAGGAATTCCTCGCCGACTTTCGGCAAGGCAAGGTTCTTCATGGCGCAGATTTGAGTGAATCTTGATTTAGCGAATAGGTGTTCGACGCGGTCAATATTCGATATGCCGAACAAGCCAATGTCGCACCTAGAAAGTCCAGGTATAGCGTTCCCACGTCATTAGAGAAGAAATCCGGGTCTACCGCGCCAATCACTAGAACGCCTCTTAGGGAACGATGAGATACAGGAATTTGCGCGATGGAGGCTGGGTCGCCTACTTCGATATTGAGAAGATCGCGGTAGGTCTCTGCACGGCACGCTTCACACTTAGTAGACGACAATCCTGCAAGTGATTCGTTCAAAGACGCCTCAAGCGTACTAAGAGCACAAATGTGCTTTGTGCCAATTAACGCGTGTTCGGGTTGTACAACGTAGAAACGTGCGTGATCTGCAGATCTCTCGATCATCGCGCCGCCTACCGCACGGTCGAGATCATCCACCGTATCACACTCTTGAAGCGTCAGCGAGATATCTGCGATGATTTTGAAGCTCTGCTCGTTTTCGTTGAATATCTCCGTTACATTCTGCAAACGCTCTCGTAGATCGGCAATTTCTGCGCGCAGCTCTGGTAACCGCACGTCCGTTAGTGAAACAACGTTGCGTTCTTTTTTAGTCAAACTGTATCTCTCCATCAAATACCCATGAGGTTGAGGCTGTCAATGAGATCGGTCGATCTACTTCGGGCCAGTCCACTAACACTGTACCGCCTACCTGATGAACTGAAACCCGACTATCAACTCGTCCGGCAAGTCTCGCTGCGGCCACTGCTGCACAGGCACCCGTCCCACACGCCATAGTCTCACCAACCCCTCGCTCAAAAACACGGAGGCGAATATGACCACGATCAAGTATCTGTACGAATTCCACGTTTACGGAATCTGGGAATCGTTCATGAGCCTGAATCGCATCCGAGACCGCTTCGAAGTCGACTTCACAAGCTTTCGCGACGAATACGACAGCGTGGGGATTTCCCATCCCTATTGGAATGATTCGAATCGTTGGCGCTGAATCAATTCCTAGATTGATTTCATATTCGAGCTGAGGAGACTCAGTAACAAATGGCACAACGGGCGGTTCGGTTGTTGGTATCCCGAGTTCCGCACTCACCTTCGTACCGCCATCGGCGTCAGCGCTCTGAACGGTTGCATTAACCAAGCCCCCGAGTGTCTTGAATGCAATCGTCGAATCTGAACTTAGTTTCTGCTCCCTAACATATCGTGCTACGCACAGTGTGCCGTTTCCGCATTGTTTAGCCGAATTACCGTCGCTGTTGTAAATCGCCAATTCGAAGTCGGCACTATCCTCATTGCTGGTTTTGATATGTAGTAGCTGGTCGAACCCGATCCCTCTATGGCGATCCCCGGCGAAACGAACCCATTCGCTTTCTAGCTCGATCTCTTGTGATATCCCATCGATAACCAGGAAATCATTCCCCAACGCGTGCATTTTCGTGAACTTCACGTTAGAAAACTCAACCTAACTCGAGACTTAGTAAGTCAGCCATTGATTCACGACGACGCGTTACTTCCCAAACATCGCCTTCCACGATGACCTCTGCAGGTCTCAAACGCGAGTTGTAGTTCGAACTCATCACGAAACCATACGCACCGACATCGCGGATTGCTAACAGGTCACCTTCTTGGAGCGCCAACGACCGCACTTTCGCAAGAAAATCTCCGGTTTCACATATGGGTCCGACAATATTCCATTCGCGTTCTTCGCCTTCAGTCTCCGTGACTTTTTCAACGTCATGAAACGCTTCATATAACGCAGGTCTAATCAAGTCGTTCATCGCTGCATCGACGATGCAAAAATCGGGATAACCCGGTATTGCTGCTAGCTTTAGATATTCCACGCGTGTCAATAGAACGCCCGAAGATCCGATCAAGGAACGCCCCGGCTCAACGTCCAATTCAATCTCCTGAAGGGGGCGTTGTGCGAGCAACTCTCCTAATTCAGCAAAAGAAAACGGTTCCTCTTCTCGGTACCTAATCCCAAAGCCACCACCTATATCAATCACTGAGCAACCAACCTTGGCTTCAAGAAGTCGAGATCGAAGTTCAAGTACGGCGTCCAGCGAGTCTGCGTAGGGTTCAAGTTCTGTCAGCTGTGATCCGATGTGATAGGCGAGACCTTTGAAGTGCAGATGCGGCATGTCACGAGAAATCGCGACCGCTAATGAGAATGCATCGTTCTCCGGCATGCCGAACTTATTCTCACGCATACCTGTAGCGATGTATGGGTGCGTATCAACATCGATATCAGGATTTACACGTATGGCGACGGGTGCCGTTAGCCCTAATCGTTCGGCAATCTCTTCTATGCGATGAGCTTCTGCGACACTTTCAACATTGAAACAACCAATACCTGTCTTCAATGCAAAACTCACTTCCTGACGTGTCTTGCCGACCCCAGAAAATACGACATCAGCAGGATTAGCCCCTGCTCGAATGACACGCTCTAGCTCTCCTCCCGATACGATATCGAACCCAGCACCAAGTTCGACCATGCGTCTCAACACCTCGAGATTCGAGTTTGCCTTAACTGCATAACGGATTCGAGCATTGATCGATCCAAGTGCACGCTCAAGTTCTCG
This sequence comes from Candidatus Azotimanducaceae bacterium, assembly GCA_965220235.1. Classification (GTDB taxonomy): domain Bacteria; phylum Pseudomonadota; class Gammaproteobacteria; order Pseudomonadales; family Azotimanducaceae; genus Bin55. The sequence goes on from OZ244815.1 coordinate 3,470,455, forward strand.
ATATCGAGCTGTGACGTCGGACCAGGTGTATACGTAACAAGGGGTTCCTACCTGTGTCGCGATAGCGCTTAAGGGGATATCGTCAGCGCATAACACGCCTTCTTTACGCAGGTAAGGCAATTTCAAGTCCCTTTGTCATGCCTTGGCGGGGAAAACCGCAAATGCAAGTATAAGAGCCCTGTGGAGATCACTCCACCACTAGCTCAGACACAAATATCGTAACGGATCGATAACCTAATCAAAAATGAAACAACGCTTTGGAACCGCAACTGCCTTCGCGATCGTTGTTGGCAGCATGGTTGGAACAGGTGTATTTACAAGTTTAGGGTTCCAGCTCGCGGAATTCGAATCAGGATTTGCCCTCATGTTTCTGTGGGTACTAGGTGGAATATGTGCATTCTGTGGCGCGGTCTGCTATTGCGAACTAGCCGCCGCGATCCCGCGCTCAGGTGGGGAATACACATTCCTCGGAGAAGCGTTTCATCCCTCTGTCGGATTCATCGCTGGATGGATTTCTTTCACTATCGGATTCTCGGCTCCAGCCGCGCTCGTCGCAATGACGTTTGGCGCATACTTGGAAGCCAGTATTAGTTGGATAGATTCGACGCTAGCAGGTATAGGACTAATTCTCGTTGTTACACTGCTTCATGCCTATAGCCATCAATCAAGTGGTGGCTTTCAAACTTCGTTTACTTTCGTAAAAATCGCGCTCATCTTACTGTTCTGTGGTGCTGCGGCTGTATTCGTTGCAGAACCGCAGCAAGTCTCATTTCTACCGCAATGGAGCGATTTTGGCGTTGTTGCAAGCGGCGGATTCGCGGTGTCGCTTATATACGTCAATTACGCGTACGCCGGATGGAACGCGACGACCTATGTGATCGAAGAGTTCAATCAACCCACCCGCGCCATCAATCGCGCGCTTATGGCTGGTACCGGCACAGTTCTGGTGTTGTATCTGCTCTTAAATGGCACCTTCCTCACTCTCGCACCAGCGGACGCGATGAAAGGAAAAGAAGAGGTCGGATTTGTCGCAGCTAAATTCGCGTTCGGGGACATCGGTGCGCAACTCATGTCGCTCATGCTCGCCATCATCCTTGTGTCAACACTTAGCGCAATGATTCTCGCCGGTCCAAGGGTGTTGTCTCGAATCGGGAACGACTATCCGGTACTTGGATGGCTGGGGCGAACCAACCGACATGAGGTTCCTGCCATCGCGATAACCATTCAATCAACGCTTGCGATCGTTTTTATCTTGACAGGGACATTTGATTCCATTCTCGTTTTCGCGGGGCTTTTACTTGGTGTTAGCGCATTCAGTACCGTGACCGCGTCGATGTGGATGCGCATACAACACGGTAAACCTGCGGCGTATCGCATGCCTTTCTACCCATTCCCGCCACTCGCGTTCCTGTTAGTCACAGGTTGGGCGATCACATATACGTTTGTGGAACGTGCCATAGAAGGCGTCTTTGCCGCCGGTATGATCGTTACAGGATTGAGCCTGTATGGCTTGGTCACACTGTTCAATAAACGTAAGTTCCGTGATGGTGAAAAAATGCCCGAACCCGATCGATAGAACACATTTCACAGTGTGTCTAATTGCCGAACCTTGCCTCTGTTAATTTGGCTTTTGCTAACTAGCCATTCCAGTGTTGCGTCTATAGTGGAGAGACAGGAAAACTAAACGCTAATGCTAAAATTCAATTTCAAGGAGCGGAGCCAACCTCAATGAACGACAAAATACGGCACGTCACCGATGAAACGTGGGACGATGAAATCCTAAAGTCGGAGAGTCCTGTATTAGTCGATTATTGGGCGGAGTGGTGTGGTCCATGCAAAATGATCGCACCGATTCTCGATGAAATCGCAGACGAATATAGTGATCGGTTGAAAATCTACAAGATGGACATCGACGAGAATACGGAAACGCCGCCGAAATACGGCGTGCGCGGTATTCCTACGCTTATGCTATTTAAGTCTGGACAAATGGAAGCCGCCAAAATCGGCGTTTTGCCGAAGAAACAACTCACCGCATTTCTTGATCAGTTTGTTTGATTTCTAGAAATTCGCCCCTATTGCTTTAGTCTCGGAGTACTTTCGCATTTCACAAGGATTTGACTTAGAGAGCGATCGCGACGGTGATGCGCTGGTAGTGTCAGTGTCCGGCCGCGTGGACGGAACAAATGCGCAGAGCTTCGATAGCTCCCTCGACGAAGTTATCGAGGAATCCGTCAGCGCTGTCGTTCTGGATTTGGCCGGACTGGCTTACATGAGTAGTGCCGGTCTTCGCAGTATTCTTATGACCGCGAAGCGTTTACAGTCACGAAAGGCAAACCTAGCAATTTGCAGCCTGCGTCCTACGATTAACGAGATATTTCAGATAGCGGGATTCGACCGTATTCTGGACGTCTGTGAGAACCGCACTGACGCTGTGGCAAAAGTTACCGCCTCATAAACGCTAGCGTCTTAATGACGTAGAGTTAGGTTTTTAAAACTGCCGGTTTTGCGCAGTGCGTTTCGTTATTCCGACATTGTCTCATCGCGATGTTGGCGCCATGATATGTATGCCTGCCGAATTCTGGTTCCTTTACCCGCGGCGTCGCTTAACGAATTCCTACGAGTCGCAAGTTGCATCGTCGCAAGACTCTCGCTCAGTGGTTCCACCATGGTAGGTCAGACCATGAGCGAAGGTCCATTTCGTGTGTCCAAACCGACCGATGCTGGCTAGCTAAATACCAATACGTATCTGCGATTTTCTCGGGGAGCATAAGCCCGTCCGCGGCGCCTCGCGTCTCCTTTAATTGTTGAAATCGTTCAGGTCCTAGCATCTTGCCGAGCGTATCGGGCGCTTCTACCGCACCATCGACGACGACATGAGCTACATGAATGCCCTTCGGCGAGAATTCAGCATTTAGCGATTGGCACAACAATCGACGTCCCCCCATTGCTGCCGCGTGAGAATGCTGACCCGCGTTTCCTCGAACTGCCGCAGTTGCCGATGTTGCGATGATCGTACCATGACCTCGAGCTTCCATAATGGGTGTGACCGCGCGAGCTAGTCGGAACAAACCAAACGTACCGAGACGCCAGCCCATTTCAAAAGCTCTGTCTTCAGTTTCCGCGAGGGATCGATTTCCAATTTGTGCTCCCAAGTTGTAAATCGCAACTTCGATTGGACCGATATCTGCCTCCACTGACGCCACACGCGATTCAATAGCGTCCTCATCAATCGCGTTCATGATGAAGCCGCTTGCACTACCGCCTAGTTCGCTGATCTCGCTGACGAGACGCTCAAGTCCTTCCACGTTGCTCCGCCGACACAATACAGCGTGGTATCCCTCCTGTGCGAATCTCTTTCCGACTGTGCCCCCGATACCTGCACCTGCGCCGATCACGAGACATACTGGTTTCATGTGATGATTGTCCTACTAAAAGTGAATTTGTGCGTCGGTCGATAGATTCTGACGATTGAAAGCAAGCGATGAACATCTACAGCTGAAAGCGCTTAGATGCGTCCGGACGCGCGAAGGGACACGAGCGTCCGCGCGGATGGTTTTCAAGCCTCCTCTGAGACCATGAAAGACTTTGAATTGCCGCGTTGAGTATCAGTCTATTCGTTATCTGGTCCAACGCAGAGCGTCAAGCACGTAATGTCATCAGTTTGCAGATAACCATCGACAAATGAATGAACACCCTCGAAAACCGTTTCGTTCGCTAATTTCGCGTCACTATATCCATGAGTAAATAGCTCGCCAAAACGATCCATCCCGAAAAGCTCCTCATCTTTGTTTTCGGCTTCGTTGACACCGTCCGTATAGAAAACTAACGTATCGCCGTCGCGGAGCTCCATTGTGTGGCTCGTGTATTGATAGTCGCTAGCGACCCCCAACGCAACACCATCGTGCGGGTCGAATAAAACTGAGCGGCCATCGGAGTGCACGACCATCATCGGATTGTGGCCCCCATTGCAGTAGCTAAGCATGTGCGATTCAGGATCGTATATCGCGTAAATCAACGTCACAAACATCATCGAATCGTTATCTGCGCACAAGATGTCGTTGACCGTACGAACAACGTCTGCCGGGTCTGAACGTTCGCCCGCCGCACTCTTCAGTAACGTGCGACTGACCATCATGAATAACGCCGCAGGAACACCTTTACCTGATACGTCGGCAATTGCTAATCCAATCCGCCCGTCGGGTAGAACATAAAAATCGTAGAAATCGCCACCGACTTCCCTTGCAGCAAGCATATTGGCATACAAACGATGCGACTGGGTGGAGACGAAACTCTTCGGTAGGATGCTCTGTTGCATCGACTTCGCAACGCCTAACTCGTTCTCAATCGAAACTAAACGATTACGTGCGTCCATTGCATCGCGCCAAGACACCAGGTTTTTAATCGTTCGATCGATTGTCACCCGCAGATCATTGAAATCAACGGGCTTAACAACGAAGTCAAACGCACCTAAATTCATCGCTTGACGAATGTTCTTCATGTCCCCGTACGCGGAGACAACCACGGAACGTAACTCCTGTTCGAGATCGCTCATCCGTGACAGCAATTCCAGTCCATCCATACGAGGCATGTTGATGTCAGTCAAAACGATATCGACTGCTGAATTGCGCTTTAGAACTTCAAGAGCTTCTTCGCCGTTACCGGCGAACTCAAACTGATACACACCCCGACGGATCTCGCGGCGCATACGTTGTCGTACAAGCGCCTCTAAGTCAGGTTCGTCATCGACAACCAGAATCGTGTGCGGACTGGCATTGACTTCTTGTTCGACTTCGGCCATTGGGTGTTACTAGTGGTAATGCGTTTTTAGCTTGCGAAAACACATGCTCGAACGCAGATGCTTCTCTCGTATTTTAGAGTCAGCTCTTTTCACCTCGAGCTGACCACATTCACGCTAAACAGCCTAGCGGCGCATGCCAACTCACATGCCAATTCTCGTCAAGATGTTTGAAACTCGGTACAAGCACCTGTTAGTCGAAAGCCCATCCGTGCCAGAAGTTCTCCGGGGTAGATTCAACATCTTCTAAGACGTTGCGTGTATCAATCCACCACTGATATCGAGGTCCTGGACCGAACTCTAGATCGTCAATGTACGTCTCGCCCTCGCGTTGGTAATCAATGGGAGTGAGTATTCGCACGATTGGCTCGTCGGTTTCGGACGAGTGATTCACGCCTGCCGCATGTATAAGACGTGGATGCCACCAGATCACATCCCCAGCAGATCCGGCGAATTCAACCGGTTGCGTATCACGAAGTAGCTGATCTCGTTCACGCGCGTACGATTCAACACGAGCACCTGTAATGGTGCTGCCGCTCACACGATCCCAGCACGTGTGCATCCGTCGATGCGATCCCGGCCAGACAGTAAAACCGCCGCATCGCGATCTGACATCGCACAGCAATACCATCGCAGATAACTGTGAAGCCATATAGTCCCCATGCGGGTACATCCGGTCGGTAGCGGTGTCAGAAAGCGGAAATACGCCATAAATACCACGAACTCTTCGTACCGGCTTAATCTGCGAACCTAAAAAAGCGCTTGCCAAGTTCAGCATCTTTGGATGATTGGCCAATTGGTCCACAAGAAACGACTCCGTGCCGATGCCCGCATCACCACGAGATCGCATTTTCCAGTTCGTACCCACCAACGAACCTACACGTACGTGATCTTCGGGTTGCCAATGGGATGCTGGATCGTCTAACCAAGTCGTAGGATCGTCTTTTCTTAATCCACCGCGGGGCACATTCGCCCAAAAATACTCGTTCGCTTCGCGAAGAGCTTCGGTTTGATCTGCGAGCAATCCTCTCTTGATGAGGTAACCATGTGACCTGAAGAACGCAATATCAGCGGGTTCGAGCGTATGTAGTCGGTTCGATCCTTCGGTGTCTTCCGCTGTACTGCTTGCTTGATACGTAACGTCATCTGAAATGGGTTGGGTCGTCGGATGCCCAATGTTGTAGTCAGCCATGTTGCTCGCAGTAGGCGACTTGATTGCTTTACTCATGATCTCGCAACCGCAGGCAGTTGCTAACGACTCAACCTATGCACGCAGATATTCACCGGGTGTCCGGTTGAACCGAAACGGGTGTTCTGGATCACGTTCGATGATCTCTTGAGGTACTGCACCTTCCCAGTCCGACGGCTTCTCGTTAGATCGTCGATAGTACCAACCTAACAGTACGGTTCGACGCTCCGCCGAGCGATTCGGATGTGTCCCGTGCAGGAGGCGTGCGTCGCCGATCATCAACTGGCCCGCTTTCACGGGCAAATCTATCGCATTTGGATGGTCGATGAACATCCATTCGTTCGTCTCTTTGATGTCGTATCCACCCGCTTCATGGGCTTGTACTAAATGATCATGCAAGTCCAAACGCCTGAGATGGCTACCAGGGATAACTCGGATGCATCCATTCTTAACGTGAGTGTCGGTCAAGTACCAATTCAAGAAGACTTGCTGCGGCCAAGGCGACATGCTGATCGGGTCGTCCCACCTCGCCCAGTCTTGATGCCAATATAGTGCTGGCGCGTGCGGTGGTTTAGAAATGATTTGGAACACCCCGCCAGACTTCAAATCACCCATCCCTAATGCAGACATGATCGAAGCAGGATGCTCTATCAAGAAATCGACCACCTCGTCTTGAGGAAATTCAGGAGAGCGCTTCGAACGATTTCGAATACCACTGATTTTGACATCCGAACCCTGATATTTCCAGTGTGGAGGATGTTCACTTCGCTTGAGCCATTCGTCCGACCAATGGCGAAGACGTTCCATTGAACCATCGGGTAAAAGACCGTCTACCAAGCAAAAGCCGTCTTTCAATAGTTGCTGACGTGCTTGCGTCAATTCGCTCGTAATTCGTGGTTGCTCTTCTTGAATGTGTGACATCTGGGTCATATTAGCGGTTGATCTTCCCAAGAATTTCTTTACGGGTCGTGGACCCTACGATCACTGCACTCAAATCGCCTTGCGGATCGACCACCATCGTAAGCGGAATGAAATCCGGCCTTGACTTATCCCAACGCGCTCGTGGATCCTCAAGCAAGTCGGGAAACTCAGCACCAAATCTGGCTTTCTGTGAGGCCAATTCCTCTCCTTGAACGCCGTCGAAATTCATACCTAACACAATCACGTTATGCTCGGTCCGTTGACGGTGAATCTCATTGAGCATCCTTATCTCTTCGCGACATGGACCACACCAACTCGCCCAATACGTGATGACAACCCACTTGCCGGAAATGTCGTCGAAGTCAATGTGCTCGCCATTATCGAGCCGATAGCTACCTTCTTGAGAGATTGCTGAAACCGCAAATATGATGAAACCGACGAGAACACAACGCTGCAAACCCGTGCGTTCTCCTCTCCCAAACTTGGTCCTCAATCGTTGCTTCATGCCGTTGATGCGTAGTTCCTTGAGGCGAACACTAATTTCCCTTGAATTCTGGTATGGGTCTTCCCTCAAACGCTGCACGAAGTGCCTTCGCGGCGTCTTCGGTTCGCATCAATTCGCCAAATAGCTCCGCTTCTCGTCGTAGTCCATCCTGCAACGGCATATCAACACCTTCTCGTATTGCCCGCTTCGAGTTCGCTAGCGCTCGTGGAGCGCGTTGCGCTAACGTCTGGGCGAATGCAGTAACTTCGTCGCGATAAGCCGATAGGTCATTCGGCAGAACGCGACTGACGATACCCATTTCATGCGCCGTGTCCGGGGTGAACACCGTACCATGCAGAATTAAGTCGAGTGCTTTCGCCACCCCAAGTAAGCGCGCAAATCTCTGCGTACCCCCACCTCCTGGCAGGATACCTACGCCAGTTTCTGGCAAACCAAGCCGAAAGTCGCCTGACCGCGCAAGTCGAAAGTCGCACGCTAGTGCAAGTTCTAACCCGCCCCCCATCGCCATGCCGTTGATGGCGGCAATCGTGATAGCGTCCATCGCCTCAAGCAAATCCATCGCACCTCTGAGACCACGTGATCGTCTGCGCTGACTGATTCCTGACGGTGAAGTTCGGGGAGATGGACTTCCACGAATTTGACGTTCGGCGGAGGTCGCTAATTCATCGACTTCGTAATGTCGTACGAAAATGTCATCCGACCCTCCGGTTAAGACCAAAACTCGCACACCTGATTCGGAATCTATGGATTCCAATGTCGTCAACAGCGCTTCGGCGCCTGCTGCGTTTATCGTGTGGCGTGGAGGGTTAGTTAAGGTGATTGTGGCAACGTACTTATCCTGTGTCATCTTGACAAATGAGTCGCTCATATCGCACTGCCTATCAAGCCGGCTTCAGTTAAATCCTCATGGATTTCGTTCAGTATTTCTGGATCATCGATCGTCGAAGGCGCGGTGAACGTATCACCATCAACCATCTTGCGCATCACTTGACGAAGGATTTTGCCTGAACGAGTCTTCGGTAGTCTCTTAACGACCACACAACGCTTGAAGTTAGTAAAAGGTCCGACCTCGTTTCGCACAATCCCGATCAGCTCGCTCTCTAGTGCATCTCGCGCAATATTCATGCCATCTTTCAGAAGCACCAACCCAATTGGTACCTGACCTTTCTCTGAATCACGAATACCAACCACAGCGCACTCTGCAATCGCTGGATGTGAAGCGACCGCCTCTTCAATTTGACCCGTAGAAAGTCGATGACCAGCAACGTTCATTACGTCGTCGGTCCTGCCCATAACGTAGACATAACCTTCCTCGTCGCGAAACCCACCGTCACCAGTAGCGTAAAAGCCAGGAAACGCTGACCAGTACGATGCTTCAAAGCGATCATGATCACGCCAGATCGTTGGTAGAGCTCCCGGAGGCAAAGGAGGTGCAACGACTACGTTCCCATCCACATTTGGTGGTGCTTCTACGCCTTCGTCTGTGAGGATTCGAACGTCGTATCCTGGTACGGGTAACGTCAGTGAACCCGGTTTCATCTCTTTTAGGCCGTACCCGGCCATGTTGGCACAGATTGACCACCCTGTCTCAGTTTGCCACCAATGGTCAATAACTGGAACGCTCAAGTGGTCATTGAGCCAATGCCACGTCGGCGCATCGCAACGCTCACCAGCCACGAATAAGTACTCTAGTGACGAAATGTCATATTGACGAAGTAGCGAGCAATGTGGATCTTCTTTTTTTATAGCTCGAAACGCGGTAGGGGCAACGAAAAACGTCTTTACCCCGTGATCAGCAATTACTCGCCAAAACGTACCGGCATCCGGCGTCCGCACGGGTTTTCCTTCGAATAGGATCGTCGTACAGCCTTTGAACAATGGTCCATACACAATGTAGGAGTGACCAACAACCCAGCCTACGTCCGAAGCAGCCCAAAACACATCACCTTCATCAACGCCATAGACGGCGTTCATGCTGTAAGTAAGTGCGACCGCGTGACCACCGTTGTCTCGCACAACACCTTTCGGTCGACCAGTCGTACCCGACGTATAGAGGATATAGAGTGGGTCCAGTGCATTCACCTCTACCACTTCAGCTCCCGGGGACTCGCGCTCCCATCGATCCCAATCAAGATCCCTGTTAGGAGTCATCGCCGCTTCGCATTGTTGCCGTTGTTTGACAACCACGTTTTCCACAGTGTGGCTTGCGAGTCTTAGTGCCTCATCTACCAATGGCTTATACGCAATGACCTTGTCAAATTCGATTCCACATGAAGCAGTCAATAGCAGCTTGGGTTCGGCATCGTCAATTCGCAACGCCAGTTCTCTCGCAGCAAATCCACCAAATACCACGGAGTGAATTGCACCTAAACGCGCACACGCGAGCATCGCAACGATCGCTTCCGGGATCATCGGCAGATATATGACAACGCGATCGCCTTTTAACACCCCCATTTGACGCATGCCACCCGCCACTTTGCGCACACGTTCGCCTAGTTCATTGAAGGTGAGCGTTGTAATCGATTCGGTCGCCGGTGAATCGTAAATCAACGCAGTCGCATCGCCTCGACCGGCTTCAATGTGTCGATCTACCGCCAACCAACAGCTATTTAGCGTACCATCTTCGTACCAACACCAGCTACCGTTGTCGTCCTGGCTCAACGTCTTTGTTGGCGCTTTGAACCATTCGATGTCACGTTGGCGTTGTTGCCAGAACGCCGCTGGATCCTCTATCGAGAGGTGGTAGTCCTCTTCGTACGTCGGCATACCTACTCGTTAGCCGACCACCGACGCATCCAACAGCGAGGATATCTCCTCGTCATTGAATCCACTATCCACTAAAACGCTCCGCGTGTCCTGGCCTGGTGTGCGAGCACTATGCGAAACTTCTGCCTGAGAACGACTAAATCGCGGAGACGGCGCCGGTTGGATGACCCCGTCCACATCAACGAACGTCTGACGCGCGCGATTGTGTGGGTGTGAGGGTGCCTCCCAAATAGACAAAACAGGAGCGAAGCAAATATCAGTACCCTCCATGATGGCACACCACTCATCTCGGGTCTTCGATTTGAAGATGGCCGTCAGTACCTCCCTCTTCTCTACCCAACCATCGCGGTCCATCTGCGCATCAAAATCTGTCGCGTTAACTCCGGAATGCTCAACTAACAGCTCATAAAACTGGGGCTCGATCGAACCGACACAGATGTACTTGCCATCACTAGTTTCGTAAGTTCCATAGAAATGTGCGCCTCCATCCAGCATGTTGCTTCCGCGTTCTGGTACGAATCCATAGTCCTTCATCCCGAAAAATGCCGACATCAAACTTGCTGCGCCATCAACCATCGCGGCGTCGACGACTTGCCCTTTCCCGGACTTTTGCGCTTCAAGCATGGCGCAAACCAAGCCAAACGCGAGCAACATGCCACCACCGCCGAAATCGCCAACGAGGTTCAACGGTGGGACAGGCTTGCCTCCCGGCTCACCAATTGCGTGAAGTGCACCAGCTAGACCAATGTAGTTGATGTCATGCCCGGCGGCGTGTGCCAATGGACCTTCTTGTCCCCAACCGGTCATGCGACCATAAACGATCTTTGCATTCCGCCCGAAACAGTCTTCAGGTCCAACGCCTAACCGCTCGGTAACGCCTGGTCGAAACCCTTCGAAAATCGCATCAGCGTTTTCACAGAGTTTCAAAACGACCTCAGCACCTTCTGCCTTTTTTAAATCAACAGCGATGGACCTGCGGTTACGCTGCATGACATCCCGCGGCTGACGAGGATTCGCAACGATTCTGTCGACTCGAATAACCTCTGCGCCCATATCCGACAGCATCATGCCGCAAAACGGACCCGGACCAATACCCGCTAACTCGATTACGCGAAAACCCTCTAACGGTCCCATAAAGACGCCCCTACTCAAAATGTTGGTATCGGCGGGATTTTACGAAGCAAAGCCCATCCAATCGAGACGCCGATTCACGAAATCGAACTCCGATAATTCCAGTTTTTAATCACCATTCAAAGTCAACTTTGCGCGTTTTAGGTATAGAAACGTCTTGTGATGAGACCGGGATCGCCGTGTACGATACAACCGAAGGGATCGTCGGTCAGAATATCTATAGTCAAGTCGACTTACACGCTAAATACGGTGGCGTGGTACCTGAACTGGCATCGCGCGACCACATCCGCAAAACACTTCCTCTGATTGGTCAAACAATCGCTGATTCCGATTTATCGATGAATGGTCTGGATGGCGTCGCGTATACCGCCGGACCGGGACTCACGCCGGCTTTGCTCGTAGGCGCTACGCTTGCCCGAGCGCTAGCCTGGTCGTTAGACGTGCCCGCGATCGCTGTTCACCACATGGAAGCCCATTTGTTAGCGACGTTGTTAGCCCCCTCGAAGCCTCAATTTCCCTTTATCTCTTTGCTCGTATCCGGTGGGCACACAATGCTCGTTAAAGCCACCGACTTTGGCGAATACGAAATCCTCGGTGAATCGCTTGACGACGCCGCTGGCGAAGCGTTCGACAAGACCGCGAAGCTACTAGATCTAGGCTATCCTGGTGGACCCGAAATCGCTCGTCTCGCTCAACAAGGCACATCGGGTGTGTTCACATTCCCGCGTCCTATGACCGATCGACCCGGATTGGATTTCAGTTTCAGCGGTCTCAAAACTGCGGTTCAAACCGCAGTCAAGGAACAGAGCGATCTCACAGAACAAACACGAGCGGATATCGCGTTTGCGCTTGAGGACGCCATCGTTAGCACGCTATACATCAAGTGTCGGCACGCATTGGAAGCCCACGACATCCATCAGCTGGTATTAGCCGGTGGTGTGGCCGCCAATCAAAAACTCCGGGAGCGTATGAACGACCTGAAAGCTGACGTGCACTATCCACCGATAGCACTATGCACTGACAACGGCGCGATGATCGCGTATGCAGGTCACGAACGACTTATCCGAGGTATGTCGACCGATCTCGTCATCGATTGCCGTGCACGATGGTCGATTGAAGCAATCAATTGAGGCTCTTATGTACTTCTGTGTGTTTTCCACACTGGTTACACGGTTCCGTGTCGATCAGGACTCATGTCCTGATTCTGTCTTCCTGTTGCCGACGCTGCGGGAATAGAGCCACCCGCATCAAAGAGCGCAAGCCCCTTGAGCAACACATTTTTTGCGGCGTTCACGTCGCGGTCGCCGTGATAACCGCAATGTTCGCATTGGTACCAACGATCGTTCAACGTCAACGCTTTACTCGGTAGACTACCGCAACTCGAGCACCGTTGCGTCGTGTGTTTGGGATCGACGCGCACCAACTGACCACCGGCGCTTGCAGCCTTGTAGTCGAGTTGGGATATGAACGTCCCCCAGTTCTGCTCGAGGATCGAGCGATTCAAGCCGGCCTTCTGCTTGACTTGACGTCCTGGGGATTCTGCCGTCCCTGCCGCCGAAGCCGTCATGGCCTGAATGTCGAGATCTTCTACTGCGATCCACTTGCCATGATGTTTTACGATCTCACTCGTGAGTCGGTGCAGGTCGTTGTGACGACGCACACGTGCGCGATAACACGCCCGTGCTAACGACGCCCGTCGTTTCTTGCGACCGTTCGAACCGGTTTCACATCGACTCAAGGCACGTTGCAGGCGTCGGATTTCGGCCCGGTCAGGCGTATGACGTGGGAAGATCGTCCCATCGGACAAGGCCGCACGGAGGTGCACCCCGACATCGATCCCGATGGCTTGATTCAAGCCGAGACGCTGGGGCTTGTCGTCACAGACCAACTGGATAAAGACGCCGGTCGGTCGTTGTACGACACGGAGGACTTTGACCTTGCTTCGATCGTCGCATCGATGGTCCTGGCGCCACCGGAATCGACCGATGCCCTTGAGCTTCACGTACCCGTATTTGCCATTGAAGGTGGGTTTCTTCTGCAAGGTCTCAAACGACATCACGCCGCGTCGATACGACTTGAACCGCGGAAACCCACGACCTTGCCGGAAGAAGCGCTTGAACGCCCGTTCGACCCGGACCAACGCCGAATCCTGACACCACCGGTCGAACTTCCGAAACCACTCGTCCTCACGGCGAAGGGTCGTCAGGGAACCACGTTGGTCGTACAGACCGATGCTCTCACCCGTCTTCTGGTAACAGTCGATGCGTTCCTGCAGCGCGCCGTTGTAGAGGACGCGTTGTTGTGTCAGGAACTCGGCAAGTTTCCGATGCGTGTGGGCGTTGAGCTTGGCTTTATAGCTGTACGTATTCACAGTTATAGTATAAGCTAACCGATGCCTTCGCGCAAGACGAATCGTCGTCGCAAAGATTGACTCGTTGATGCTAAACGCTTTCTAAATCAATAAGTTGGCTGGAATCTAAGCAAACTGTTAGCAAAATACACAGTTAAGTACATAAGAGCCTCAATTGAACTGGATCGATCTAGGTTATCAGGGTTCCAACCCCGCCATCAGTAAACACCTCTAGCAATGTAGCGTGCGGCACACGCCCATCGATGATGTGCGCCGCTTCCACACCGCTCTCGACTGCTGACAGCGCACACTCAGTTTTAGGCAGCATACCCCCCTCAACAATCCCTTCCGCAATCAGAGAGTTAACCTCCTTACGCGAAACAGTCGACAGGGTATTCCCATCCTTGTCGAGTAAACCTGGAGTATTTGTAAGCAGGATCAACTTAGCCGCATGTAGATGCGTCGCAACCGCTCCGGCGACGACATCAGCATTGATGTTGTACGAAGCACCATCGGGTCCCACTCCGATGGGCGCGATCACGGGGATAAAACCATTATCTTCCAACGCTTCAAGAACTTTAGTGTCAACCGAGTCGACTGTACCGACGTGCCCCAGGTCAATGATCTCAGGCGGGTTGTACTCCCCGGACACCGACTCTATCACCATTTTCTTGGCACTGATTAGGTTGCCGTCTTTTCCCGTTAAGCCAATCGCTCGCCCACCATGAGCATTAATGATTGAAACGATCTGTGGATTGAGCAATCCACCCAACACCATTTGCACCACATCCATGGTCCGGGCATCAGTGACTCGCATGCCATCAACGAATTTGGTTGGAATCTCTAGTTCGTCCAACAATTCGCCAATCTGCGGACCGCCACCGTGTACGACAACCGGATTCATCCCAACTAGCTTGAGCAACACAATGTCGCGTGCGAATGCATGCTTCAGCTCATCGTCCACCATGGCATTGCCGCCATACTTGACGACTATGGTCGCGCCTTGAAATTTCTGAATGTATGGCAGCGCCTCCTCAAGGATTCGAAACGTAACCGCATAGTTGCGCTTCACGGCCAAGCCTGCCGTGCTAAATCTGGTTCGATTCGTTCTAGCTCATGTTTGAATAGACATTTGATCCGAGCTAATGCGGATTTGTTTTCCGCCTCGAAGCGAAGCGATAGCTTGGGACTCGTGTTTGAAGCGCGAACAAGCCCCCAACCGTCCACGAAATCAATACGAATTCCATCTGTTTTATCAACCTTTCCGCCTTCGAACGACGCACAACGCGTCAGATGCTCAACGATCTCAAATTTCCGACGGTCCTCGACCGGAATCAGTATTTCAGGGGTAGCCGGACGGCGCCCGATGTCTTGGAACAGCTCGCTCGCGTTTGATACCTTGCTAACCAGTTCAAGGAACCTTGTCCCGGCGTACGCGGCGTCATCGATGGCATACCACCGATCCGGAAAGCAAAAGTGTCCACTGAATTCGCCGCCGAGCATGGCATTGTGTTGACATACGTGCTGTTTGATGTTCGTATGCCCCGTCGGCGAAACCACAGCATGTCCGCCACTCGTTGCTACGGTCTCCCTTACGCTGACACCGCATTTCACATCAAATACAACCGTACTAGACGGGTTGTGCGCTAATACCTCTCGGGCAAAGAGAGCGAGCAGTCGATCGGCCCATACGTTCTCGCCCGTCTCGGTGACAACACCGACACGATCGCCATCTCCGTCAAAAGCAATGCCAGCGTCTGCGTCCGAATCAACAACGGCTCTGCGAAGATCATTCAAGTTCGCGGGAACAGCAGGATCAGGATGGTGGTTCGGAAACGTACTGTCGACCTCTTCAAAAAGTACGGTTACATCGCACCCAATTGCCTCAAATAGCCTTCTAGACAACACACCGGACGCACCGTTGCCACAATCGACGACCACTTGCAATGGCTTCTCAAGACGTATCTGAGAAGCAACTTCCGCAACGTACTCGTCTAAAACGTCATAGCTTTGCAGAGAGCCTTCACCGGAACGAAACTTGCCATTCACAATACGCTTATATAGACACAAGAGCGCACCACCAGAAAACGGAAGGCGACCTATAGCGAATTTCAGACCGTTATACGAGGCTGGATTATGTGAGCCAGTCACGACGATTGCCGCGCCCGCGTTGTGCTTCGAGGCGCCATAGTGCACCAATGGCGTTGGTACCAAGCCAAGGTCAATGACATCAATCCCGCTTTGGCGCAGTCCCTGCGAAAGCGCTTCGAGATAACCTGGGCTTGATGCACGGCCGTCGCGTCCGATTGCGACTGTGCGATTAGTGGAACGTTCCCAAAGCTCGGTACCGAAAGCGCGCCCAATCGCATGCACGATCTCTGGGGTCAGGTCGTCATCCACTAATCCTCGAACATCATAGGCACGGAAGATGCTCGCATCTATCGTTGACAATCCTTCGTTCTCGCCAATTGATGTTGCTTTTTCCACTACTTTCAACCGGTTGAGCCATTCGAGGCAGTGGATCTCTCGCTTCGCGCGAGCAGACTCAACGATTCACTCACTATACGTTCCGCAACGACCGCTTTCGCCGCAAACGGAATTTCGACATCGCCACCGTCATGAATCAACGTGACCTTATTCTCAAGACTATCGAAGCCAATTGATTTATCCGAAACGTCATTTACAACAATTACATCGAGACGCTTACGTACTCGTTTATCGCGAGCATGTTGTAGGACATCGTTGGTTTCGGCGGCGAATCCGACTATGAAAGGCTTATTCTCAAGTTTGGTCACGGAAGTGACTACATCTACAGTTGCTTCAAGCTCCAGCGACCACTCCTCCGATTCTTGCGCAGATTTCTTGATCTTGGCGTCGTGAAGTGTTTTGGGTCGGAAATCCGCAACAGCAGCAACCGCAAACAATATGTCGCAGCCATCTAGGTTTTGGTGCACTTGTTCGTGCATCTCAGCAGTAGATTCCACATCGATTCGATGCACTCCCGGTGGGGTTTCGAGCGAGACAGGACCGCTAATCAGAATAACCTCCGCTCCTTTAGCCTGCGCCGCTGCAGCAACTGCAAACCCTTGTCGACCGGAACTAGCGTTTGTAAGGTATCGAACTGGATCGAGGCGTTCGCGAGTTGGACCAGCGGTTACTAGGACTCGAACACCCGTTGCTACGCCTTCGGGGCTGGTTGGACGATTTCCTATCTGAGTAAATACCGTTCTGACTGCATTAACGATTTCGTGCGGTTCTGACATGCGCCCCACCCCAATTTCACCGCATGCCTGATCGCCTGAATTAGGTCCTACGATTCGTACGCCGTCTTCTGTCAATTGCTTCAGGTTACGTTGTGTCGGGGCGTGTTTGAACATTTGTTGGTTCATTGCTGGTGCCAACAAGACCGGCGCTTGAGTCGCTGCGTAGATCGTTGACATCAGGTCGTCCGCGACCCCATGCGCGAATTTCGCGATCACGTTTGCAGTTGCAGGTGCTACCACAAACAGATCAGACGTTCTCGCCAATTCGATGTGCCCCATCGATCGTTCCGCTTCTACGTCCCATAACGACTGTCTGACTCTCTCTCCCGAAACCGCTGCTAACGTAGCACTAGTAACGAAGTTCTCTGCAGCTTTGGTCAGCACGGGGATTACCCGATATCCTGACGAAGTTAGTTGCCTGACAAGCTCAGGTGTCTTATAGGCAGCGATGCCTCCGGTGATGCCCAAGACAATTGTTTGATTCGCCATGTCTCCGCCAAGTAGGTGACCCAAACGTCATCATTGTTTGGGCAAACTACCGTAAGTTCGTAAACGTATCAAGGAATTATGGCAGTAGCGCATGTTTCGATAGCCATCCTAGAAATTTCAAAAAGCTATCAATTAACCGTGCTTTTGACCAAGCGAAGGAGAGAAACGCCGTGAAATGTCGATTTTGGTTTGCGGAACGCATAAGATTTCAGTTTAATTCCCGCCCTAATCCAAACCCCGACGGTCATGTCTAGAGTTTGTCAGGTCACAGGAAAAAAGCCGATGACCGGAAACAACGTCTCGCACGCGAAGAATCGCACAAAGCGAAGATTCAATCCCAACCTGCACACGCATCGCTTCTGGGTGGATAGCGAGAACCGTTACGTGAAACTCACGCTGTCAAAAGCGGGAATGCGCATCATCGACAAGAAGGGCATTGATGCTGTGTTAACTGATCTGCGTAATCAAGGAGTCAAGATCTGATGGCAAGCAAGCGCGAAAAAGTTAAGCTAGAGTCGAGCGCCGGTACGGGGCACTACTACACAACCGATAAAAACAAGCAAAATACGCCCGGCAAACTAGCGATGCGTAAGTACGACCCGGTCGCACGTAAACACGTTATCTACAACGAAACGCGACTTAAGTAAACCATACCCGAACTACCTGAGGTTGAAACGACGCGGCGCGGCATCGCTCGCGCTCTTGTTGGCTATAGCTTAGAAAGCCTCGAAGTTCGCGAACACCGTTTTCGCTGGCCAGTCGACCTACCGACCAGTGAGATCGTCGGCCAGAAACTGAACGATGTCGGCCGACGTGGCAAATATCTTCTCCTTGCCTTCGATCGCGGGGTCTTACTGCTTCATCTAGGTATGAGCGGGCATCTGCGTGTCGTTAGATCAGATGCGCCACTACGACCACACGACCACATCGATTTTGAATTCGAAGACGAGAGAGTGCTTCGATTCAATGACCCACGTCGATTTGGTAGCGTACATTGGCGCACGCACGCAATACTCGAGCACCCGTTGTTAGTCAACCTCGGAGTAGAACCATTAAGCGACGCATTCGATGGTACATATCTGTACGAACGATCGCGACAACGCAGTGCCGCAGTTAAGAATTTCATAATGGACGCCCACACTGTCGTGGGCGTAGGCAACATTTACGCAAATGAAGCCCTCTTCTTAGCGCGGATCAGACCGACCACTATAGCTGGATCGATCTCTCGATTACGCTACGACCGGCTTGCGGATGCAATCAAGTTGATTCTTCAGCGCGCAATCGATGCTGGTGGTACGACCCTTCGCGATTTTGTCAGGTATGACGGAAAGCCTGGTTACTTCGCGCTACAGCTCGATGTGTACGGTCGCGCAGGGAAAGCGTGCGTCCATTGCGGTAGAAACCTGAAGGGGATCGTGTTAGGTCAGCGTCAAACAGTCTACTGTTCGAACTGCCAGCGTCGCTAACTCGGGTTAAGACGTTGGTAGTACGTCACAACACATGGTGCGACAAACGCTGATATGTCGCCACCGTAGGACGCGATCTCTCGTACACGCGTTGAGGATACATGAGACCATTCATTCGACGTAGGTAACAACACATATTCAATCGACGGGTCTAACGCCTGATTCATTTCAAGCATTTGAAATTCGTAGTCGTAATCTGTAACTGTACGTAGGCCGCGAAGCACGAATTTCGTATTGTGTTCGCGGACGAACTCAACTAATAACGTATTGAATCCTTCAACAGATACATGACTACCAAACTCCTGCAGCGCTTCACGACAAAGCTCGATACGATCGTGTAACTCAATATCAGGGTCTTTATCGGCAGACGTACCGATGGCAACCACAACGTGATCAAAGAGTTTTAAACCACGTTCAACGATATTTGCATGCCCAAAAGTGATCGGATTGAAACTACCTGGATAGACAACCGTGGACACGAGCGCAGCTTCTGTCGATGAAAAGAAGCACGGATTGTATCGGCGACATTTTGTTGTTAGGCTTGGTGTGAGGGACGTCTAAAAACTTGAATCCTTACTTCGCCGATCTCTTTTGATTTCCATTCATCCAACGGGCACGAAATAGCTTCGCCGCGCGAAGCGCTTTCAACGTAGACCATCCCTTTATCAGAGAGATGCGACGCGACCATCCTTAGTACCCGGCTGTAGTCGCGATTTGCATGAAACGGCGGATCGAGAAAGACGAGATCCCAGAGCGTTTTATTACGTTCAAGCCACTTTACAGCATTCGCTTCGACGACAGCCGCTTGGGCTGCTTCTAAGTCAAATTGTTGACAAGCTTCTCGGAGTTTCACGAGCGTGCGTCGGTCGTTTTCGACAAACGTTGCGTGTTCAGCACCTCGTGAGAGGGACTCAAACCCCAATATCCCGGTTCCAGCGTACAGATCTAGTACCCGACACCCACGCACGCTATCCCCAAGCCAGTTGAATAGAGTCTCGCGAAGTCGGTTTGGTGTCGGTCGTAATTGAGGACGCGTGGCTACCGCAACACGCCGTCCACGCCATTCGCCAGCAATAATTCGTACTTGGCCAACGTGGTTGCGCGGTCGACGACGCCACCTACTCCGTAACGACTCAGTTCGTCTCGCATACGCCATGAGCGTAATTACCCAGTCTTGAAATCCGTTTGAACGAAAAAACCAGCCGAGCCCAAAGCAAAGGCATCCTCACGCGATTCAGTAGCGCGCTGGCCAAAACCAGATCGCAATTTGGCAACGGCGTCAGCTCCCTGTTAGTGGGCAGGAGGCAACTTGATGAGCATATATTAGAGGAATTACGTACGCAATTACTCATGTCCGACGTCGGGGTCGCGGCGACGGACCGTTTGTTAGACAATCTAAGCCGCGCCGTCCGCAAAAAGAAACTTCGCGATGGCGAATCTGCACTGCAGGCACTTCGACTAGATATAGGACAAACGGTCGCACCCCTTCAAAGAGAATTCAAAGTATCAGCTCCTCGTCCGTTTGTTGTTTTGGTAGTCGGTGTAAACGGAGTAGGCAAAACTACAACGATAGGTAAATTAAGTCACCACCTACAAAACCAAGGTCATTCGGTTCTCTTAGCGGCTGGTGATACGTATCGAGCAGCAGCGATCGAGCAACTCCAGATTTGGGGACATCGCACTGGGGTTACTGTGATCTCTCAACGACCTGGGGCTGATAGCGCATCAGTGATTCACGATGCCGTCGAAGCAGCAGCAGCCCGGAACATCGAGGTAGTCCTCGCGGATACAGCAGGTCGACTGCAAAACAAATCGAACCTAATGGCCGAGCTATCAAAGATTCGTCGCGTTGTGCAAAGATATGATGCCTCCGCACCCCACGAGACACTACTGGTATTGGACGCGAATATCGGGCAGAACGCAATCACGCAGGTGCAAGAATTCAAGGAAGCGGCCGACGTTAGTGGATTGATCGTAACGAAGCTCGATGGTTCTGCTAAGGCCGGCGTCATCGTAGGGATCGCAGAGGAAGACCCACTACCGTTGTATTTTGTCGGACTTGGAGAATCTCAAGACGATCTTCAACCATTCGATGCACGCGCCTACGCAAACGGCTTGTTCGACTCTTGAAGATTATTGAATTTAACGGTGTCGACCATGTCTTCCCGGACGGCACGAAACCACTTCAGAATATTTCGTTATCGATTGAAGAAGGAACCCTTCATTTCGTAGTTGGCCCTTCCGGCTCTGGCAAAACCACGCTTCTAAACCTTCTCCTTGGACTCTACCAACCCGCAGAAGGCGCGATATGGGTTAACGAGCGCAACATTTGCGTACTCTCCGAACGTCAATTGACTCTCTATCGCCAACACATCGGAACCGTTTTCCAGCAGAACAACCTAATCCCGCATCGAACTGTATTCGAAAACGTTGCGATGCCACTCTGGTTGCGGGGCGTCGAACGTCGTGAAGTACAAAGAGTCGTCGTGCAGATGCTCGAAGAAGTCGGCTTAACAGGTTTCGAAGAAGTCCTTCCGTTACACCTATCCAGCGGCGATCAACAGCGTGTCGCGATCGCTCGCGCTTTGATTACGGGTCCTCGCATTGTTGTAGCCGACGAGCCAACCGGGAACTTGGATCGTCAGTTAGCAGGAAGCGTGACCCAATTACTCAAGCATCAAACCACACTTGGCGTCACAGTGATCATGGTTTCCCATGACGAGGAGTTAACGAAATTTGCTGACACCATCAGTCGGCTGGAACCCGCGCTGAACAAGATTGGCACGAGCACGCTAAAGTGACCATGTTCAACCGAAATCCAATGCCTTGGCCTAGAGCAGCACGTAGTCAACGAGCATGGATTCGTGACCATTTTCGGTTCTTCAAAGAAGCATTGCACCACATGCTTGTACATGTGGTCATGACTTTTTTCGTCATGTTGTTGATCGGGGTCTCAATTGCCTTGCCGTCCGGCTTGTGGGTTATCCGCGACTACTTGAGCTACGCTGATCTTGCATGGCCGACTGAACGCGGCTTCAATGTTTTCTTCGAGAGTGAGGCGACCGAGACACAGATCAACTCAACTGCTCAAACCATTAGGAACCACAATTTCGTCACAGAAGCGTACTTAATACCGAAGAGCGTAGCGCTACAAGAATTCTTGATTGCGGCTGATTTGCCCGATATTGCGGAAGGAATGGCGGAGAACCCACTTCCCGACACCCTAACTGTTCTTGTGAAGGAGAACATACAAGTGGTCGAGGTCGAACGACTGACCGATTTCATAAGACGGCTGGAGACAGTAGATCAAGTAAGTTACGACGCACAAATCACCGTTCGGTTCAACGCGATCCATACGATCTTCAACCGCATGTTATGGGTCGTCGCGGGCACATTCTGTCTATTCGCGTTGTTTGTATCCGCGTCTGCCGTACGAATTGCGATCGAATCCCGTCTTCACGAAATTCGCATCCTTCACGTGATCGGTAGCCCAGGACGGATTACCCGTGGTCCTTTCCTATGGTGTGGATTCATGTATGGCACACTAGGAGGCATTCTCGCAGCGGTACTTTTGACACTCGTGCTTATGTTCGTCGAGGAACCATTGCGAACGCTAACTGCTAGTTATGGCGTTGGACGTGACTTGCAAAATCTCGATTGGACGTTCGTGGGTGCCTTGTGTGCGATTGGTGCTTTCCTCGGATTGAGTAGTGCGCTTTACTCGTCGTGGCGTCATCTTCAACGCGTTACCCGAAACTGGGTGATTTAGGGAAGTCTCAATCGCCCGCGACTACTACTGGTGGTTGCCGTACCAAGCCCTAAGCGCCCACGAATTCAACGTACCAGTGTCCCCTTCAGCCGCGTCGATGACAAGAAGCGTCCATGTTCCTCGAGGCGACTCTCCATAAAACGCGTTACTAAGCAATCGCCACTCTAGTGTTTGCTCACCTGCAAGAGTCCCGTTAAACACCGGATTCATGATGCTCTTCGTTCCAGATGGTGACTCAAGTTCAATACTAAGATCGACCAAGTTCTCGTGGGTACCCGAAAGGTGCAGCTGAATCGCTTCGATATTCGAAGTTGATGGTAAATCAAGATTAAGTCGCTGTTCAATTCCGGCGCCGTCGTGATCCGGGATTTGAAGGCCGTCGGTTGAAGCCGTAAACCAGTCTGACATCGATTGAGTGCCAAGACTATCAGGCTGATAGCCGTTTCGCAGTAAAGCGAGTGCAGCGTCAACGTCTACCACGCCAAAACCAAAGTGGTTATGAAAATCGAACCCAGCAGCATTCGTGATCCAATCGAGATAGAACGTAGCCAATCGGTTACCGATCATCACTCGCACGTCCGTTGCCGCGTTGATCAAGCCACCCGGTCGCCGAGCGGTGCTAGCCAGAACGTGCTTAACATCCCGCCACGTCAAGGCGGGTTCCTCTTCGAGTAATAGCGCAACAACGCCCGTAACGTGAGGCGCCGCGGCAGATGTTCCGTTGAAGTTGCTGAAATAGTCGCCAAACGGGTCAGCAGAAGTATCCCTTGCGAGTCCTGGGTAATTCCTTGCGCTATATCCGCGTTCACGTCCGTATTGGTCCGTCGTGACTGTTGCCGGGTTAGAAACGCCGTACTCGCCCGCTGGTGCCGAAACCCAAAGGTTACTGCCAGCACTCGAATACGAAGCTCTTCCACCGGCGGCGTTCAACGCCCCGACAACAATTACGTACGGTAGATCGTTTAATCCGTCACCGCTAGAACTACTACAACCGGTCAGTGCATGGACTTGATGTTCGAAGTGCATGCACAATCGAAAAGCGTTTCCCGCTGACTTGACGTAGATCGCTCCAAGTCCATCGCGCAACTGCGATGTGCCATAACGAACAATGCTGTTGTCGGGTTCGTTGTACTGCGAGCCGAGTGAACCGTAACTCATATTGAATACGTCAATCCGTTCAGAGTTCGGCGATTCAGAGCTTCCTCCGAGCGCGTCTTCCTCACAACACTGTTCGCTTAAGAAGTTAAACCCGAACAAACTCGCGTCAGGTGCGACACCACGGATACCTAGTCCATTGTTTGCTGCCGCAGCTATGATGCCGGCAACGGTCGTTCCATGGTCCCCTCGAGAGTCGGGGAGATAAGGATCTGACGCACTCGCGTTGTGCCAAGCTTTGCCGTTGTCGGGATTTGCTTTGAAATTGAATGAACCACCCTCAACGATATTCTGTGCCAAATCTGGATGGCAGATCTCCAATCCCGTATCTACGACCGCAACATTCACACCACGACCTGAAGGCGTGCCGGTCGCTAGCACCTCACCCATGCGTATATCTTCTCCCGCCCTTCCCCCGTCTTCAGCAAATGCGTTCTGACCGTCGTTCCGTAATGGCCATTGACTCGCGAATAATGGGTCATCGGTCTCCGTCGGTCGTGCTCGGTCTGGTGCCTCACAACGCACCATGATCTCACCGTGCGGGTCCATCGTGAATCCGATCTGATCGGTATTTGGAAGTCGACCTGTAGAGTCCTCCTCCGGAGGTGGTTCAACTGTCGACGAGATCCAATACGTTTCGTTCGGTGAGTAGCGTTGCAAATCCAGGTTCACCTCAGTCTCAAAGACGGACCGTCTTTCGATGGGTGGGATAGTGATGTCGGAGATTTCCTCGATGACTTGCCCGAATTCACCAGGTTGAATTAACTGATAGGTAATCACCGAAGCAGTCGTCGCTGAAGAGGGTAATGTGCCAATATTTAGAGCATTCAACTCTAATGTAGCCATCTCTGCACCAAAACTCGCAGACGTATAGAGATAGATTTCCACTTTGCCGCGTTTTTCATTTGCTCTGAGCGGTTCGTCGAGGTTATCTTCAATCGTAAGTGTGACGCTTGAAGGTATGCCTGCGTTAACTCCTGGCGACCTGTTCGTGGCGAAGTCTGGAAACCTAATAGTCAACGATTCCGCATCCTCAGCTAACCAATCATCAAGTGGCCTTATTCTGGTTGTTGCGCGAGTTTGATTCGGACTGAAAGAGAGTACTTCGTCATCTATTTCATAGTCCAGGTCCTTTGTCGCACTACCCGTGAAAGCCAGTGGGACTGAAATACTCCGATTTACTTGTGGTGTTAGATCAACCCAAATCTCTATTTCATTCAGGCTGCCCTCAGTTAGTTCGACCTCGCCCGCAGTTATCGTGGTTGTTACCGGTGTAAGTGGTTGAACCACATCAGGACCTGAACCGGAATCTGACGATCCGCAGGCGTTAAGAAGCAGCATCGAGACACTTCCCAACCAAAAGATCGAGCGGAAATGTCGCCAGGAAAGCAAGGTGAGGGTCTGAATCAAAGAGGAATCAT
This sequence comes from Candidatus Azotimanducaceae bacterium, assembly GCA_965220235.1. Classification (GTDB taxonomy): domain Bacteria; phylum Pseudomonadota; class Gammaproteobacteria; order Pseudomonadales; family Azotimanducaceae; genus Bin55. The sequence goes on from OZ244815.1 coordinate 3,495,675, forward strand.
CAGAGGACGCTTGAGCTGCAACTCAGCGTGTTTGATGCGATGATCCGATTGAAGTTGCTTTACCGTACTTATTGGGTTCTGACCCGGACGAAGCCAGAGAATTGAATAACCGAGACCTGGATAACGCTTTGCTCGAACCGCGTCGACCTCCTCCGCGATCACGCTGAGCCGCTCAGGGTTGTCGAGTTTCACCAAGACTCGATTGTCGACCTCGTGAAACCGCTTATCCGTCGTTCCAAATACAACGTGTGGTTCGCGACGCGTCACGTCATACCACTGAGAGTGCGTGACCGCTCTTGAGTCTGTAGCCGTGAACCGAATCAATTCACCAAGGCGCTCTACTCGCAATACTGTGCCAGACTCTGTAGTAACGGGCTCTGTCAGTGCAGTTTCCGATACCTGAATCAGCGCCTGGTCGGCGTAGGTGATCTTATTTAGCGGCTGTGTCTGAGCAAGAGCAGGTACGACTACGAGGCATAACAAGACGCCATACAACCACGCACCCGCATGATGAAATTGGGGAGCCTGATAGCTAAGCCGCGACGCTTGCTTCCGCGACATAAACGATACTCTCGTCTGGTTTCTGCATCCAAAGAAATGCTTCACGTCGACTCGGACTGGACTGCTCTGCTAACTCGACGCCATGTACCGTCACCAAGTCGTCGCACCAACAGGGATTCGTAAATTTCAAATCGAGCTTTCCGCTCTTCGCCCAAGCGTCTCCGAAGTAAGACTCCAGCACCGTTCCAGCGTAAGCCATGGTCATCCTTCCGCCCACCACAACACGTTGAAAACCAAGCTCCTTCGCCGCTTCATCATCAGTGTGATAGTTGGCATCACCATGGAAGAAGATACCGCACATTTCCTTCGTAATCGTTGTTTCTAATCCACCAAAACGCTCGCCGTCCGGAACAATGAATTTCCGCGCGCCAGGCTTTTTTGTCGGATCACGAAGTTGGACACTTTCACCACTAATCCGTTCACGCAGGAAACTCTGGTGGTGGTATGTTCTGATGACTAGCTCTTCATCATCATTCAATAGATCTACCCGATATTTCACGACTTGACGATCACGCTTGTCGTATATATCTGTGATCTCACCCGTGACGTGGTAACCGTAATCCCGCTGTAGGGGTTGGCGGAGTTCCCACTCTTGACGCATCCATAAGTGACCGATCTGATACGGGAACGCGATTTCGGCAAAGTATCCGTTATCCACACCCGTCGCAATCATCGCCGGAACTCCCCCATTAGGACCGGCTTCGAGATTTAAACCTGTGTGGTAATCCGACAATAAGGTGTCGTCGATTGTGAAGCGATTGGTCGATAACGATTTACCAATGTATGGATCTGCCATGATTTTTATGCCACTAACATAACTTCGCTCGAATTATCCATCGGTTGACGAGGACGAATGTGACATGATTCCAAACTTGCAATGAACCAATGTCGTTAACAAGAGCACCAATGTTCAGACGGATTAGAGCGCCGTGTTTTGCGCTGCTTCTATTCGGTTTTCAGGCACCGATTCTCAATGGGCAACTCGCATCTCCGCTCTTTCAGAATCCTCAAGTACCTTTGGTCGTGCATACCGTGAGTGGATCTGAAATCCATCTTAAAACCGTCATCGTGTCGAAACCAGAGGATCTCAGGCAAGGACTAATGTACGTCAAGTATCTACCCGCAAACACAACGATGCTCTTCCTTCATCAGCAACCGCGGACCGCATCGATGTGGATGAAGAACACATACATCCCACTCGACATGTGGTGGGTGGATGCGAACATGACGATCCGACACATTGTTCACAGTACAACCCCGCATTCGTTGGAGTCGATCGCATACGACAAGCCAGTCCGTGCAGTGATCGAAATCAATGCGGGTTTAACTCGACTACTCGGTATCTCAGAAGGATCAAGAGTTGAATTCGATACTCGTTAACTCGACTTGGGAGTCTCACGAGATTGGCGTTCTTTTTAAAGAATCAGCGCTTGACAAAAGCCATCTTAAAATGAGCCGACGCTCGGTAGAAACGGTCGAGATCACGGGTCCTAAATATGAGCCTAATGCCTGTGAGTCAAGTTGTTATTCGACCGCGACACCCCTCGCGGGTTTCAAGACGTTTTGGCAAAGTAAATACGTCCAATGGAATTTCCCGGAGTACGTCCTCCTGTGGTTAAGCAATCATTAGACGTCGATCAAATACCGTTGCATCCCAGCACTTGGGGGTGGTGGATATTTATTGGCGTCGTGTGGGTGTTATTCAAACCAATTTCAATTGGGACTTCGCGCAATTGGGGAAAGAGCCTATCTCACATTATCAAACGGATCAGTCCTAAACGATTCAACGTTATTCGACGGAATCTTGAGCTCGTCTTCCCAGACATGGACATTGATGCGCGCGAATCGCTGGCGCAACGCAATTTAGAGGAAACCATCGCCGGATATTTCGAAGCCGCTTACATCATGCTCCATGGCTACGATTCAATCACGTCGAATTGTGAAATCCGGGGGCGCGAAACGCTAGATACTGCACTAGCTGAAGGTAAGAATGTCCTACTTATTGGTGCTCATTTCACTTGTCTAGAAAGTTGCGGATGCGCTCTAGGAACGGATGCGCCCGTGGATATCGTCCATCGCCGCCAAAATGCTGTCGTCGGAAACTATCTGATTCTGAGACACCGCAAGAAAGTATTCGCAAGCGTGATTGAGCGTGACGACAGGAAGGGGTTATCTCGAGCTTTCGGTGACAAGACCCGACAACGGATTGTCTGGACCGGACCCGATCAAGATATGGGTCACCAACGGTCTGTGTTCGTGCCTTTTTTAGGCGTCGAAAAAGCTGCGACACTTAAGCTCACGTCTCGAATCGCGGCACGGTACGACATGACGCCCGTGTTTGTTGAATTCTCCTACCAAGAAGCAAATCCAAAGTGGATCGTTCACTATCGACCCATCGATAACTATCCAACTGGCGATCAGGTAGGCGACGCAGCGACTCTAAATCGGGTCATCGGTGAATCAGTACAGCGAAAACCCGAACAGTACTACTGGGTACATCGACGATTTAAAACACTAGAGGATGGTACAACCCGCAAGTACTAACGCTGATCCGAATCAAGGTAATACCGCTTTAAGCCACGTATGTATGCCATTCCGGGTGCGCTTCGCGTTTCGCTCTCACTTGCTCGAAGTACATCGACTGTAATTCCTCGGTGATCGGACCTCGACGACCATCGGCGATCTGACGACTGTCCAACGCTTGGATCGGAAGAACCTCTGCCGCGGTACCGGTAAAGAAAGCTTCGTCCGCGATGTAAATCTCGTCTCGGGTTATATTCCGCTCCGTGACTGAGTAGCCAGATTCTCGAGCAAACGTGATGATCGTGTCTCGAGTCAAGCCAGGTAAACAAGACGTTAGTTGGGGAGTGTGAATTACGCCATTCTTAATGACAAATATGTTCTCACCACTCCCTTCAGCCACATATCCCTCGTTATCAAGCAAGAGCGCTTCGTCGTACCCTCCGTCTTGAGCTTCCGACAGCGCAAGGATCGAATTGATGTAGTTTCCCGTGGCTTTCGCTTTGCACATACTGATATTCACGTGGTGCCGCGTATACGAGGATGTCTGTACCCTTATACCTTTCTCTCGTGCTTCAGGATCCATGTAGTCTGGCCACGGCCAACACGCAATCGCGACATGAACCGAGAGCCCTTCCGCACGTAAACCCATCTGTTCCGACCCTCTAAACACGATCGGTCGAACGTAGCCTTCGTCCAGTTCGTTTGCTTGGATTACCTCGACCTGTGCTGCGATCAGTTCCTCCTGACTGTACGGAATCTTAATGCGCAAGATGTGTGCAGAGTCGAATAACCTCTGTGTATGGTCCGCCAATCGGAAAAAACACGGACCGCGATTAGTGGCATAAGCTCGAACGCCTTCAAATACACCGACACCGTAATGTAGCGTAGACGTGAGCACATGAATCTGCGCAGAACGCCAATCCCGTAGATCACCGTCCATCCAAATTTTTCCGTCTCGGTCGGCGAAATTCGGCGCCAAATTCGTCATGTTGCATGGATATATGTCAATCCGAAATTATCGCACCTAGAAACGCCCATGAAGTAGGCGATGTCTAATTTGATATGGTTTTGTGTCTCTGTTGGAGAACCGAGGGATGGGGTTCCCCTGACTATCATTTCCTCTATTCAGCCCACTGGTCCGGTCCCGTCGCATGATCCCCAGCACGACTGAAATGTTCCGGGCACTCGTGAGCACGCCTTCAGTCAGTTGTCCTGATCATCAGATTGATCAAAGCAACATCGACGTCATCAACCTTCTCGCCAATTGGTTAGACGATCTTGGTTTTGACGTGGTGGTCAAACCGCTCGAATCCAATCGTCAAAAAGCTAATCTGCTAGCTCGAAAAGGTAGCGGTGACGGCGGTTTGGTGTTCGCAGGACACTCCGATACGGTCCCATGCTTTGAATCCCAGTGGGCGGTCGATCCTTTTGCGCTAACTGAAAAAGACGATCGGCTATATGGTCTTGGTACCTGCGACATGAAAGGATTCTTCCCACTCGCGCTGGCCGCGTGCGCGGCAATCGACGACAAGCGGCTTGAGAAACCACTCTGTGTCGCAGCGACATCTGACGAAGAGACCAGCATGGCTGGTGCAAGAGAACTCGCCGCAATGGAATTCCCAAAAGCGGATGCTGCGGTAATCGGTGAACCAACTGACCTCATACCCGCATACACGCACAAGGGAATCGCGTTGTTAAGGGTGATCATCACTGGTATCGCCGGACATTCGTCAGATCCAGATGCTGGTGTGAACGCGATTGATGCGATGCATCAGGTCATCGAGAGATTAATGGCGTTTCGTGGCGAACTGAAATCGAGATATGCCAATGATGCGTTTGCAGTGCAATACCCAACAATGAATCTTGGCTGTTTGCATGCAGGAGATGTACCAAACCGTATATGTGCTCACGCCGAGCTTCAATTCGATATTCGCCTGCTCCCGACAATGAATGCGGATGTATTGATTGAGGAAATTCAAAGGCAAGTGGTTGACATTTCAGAACGAACGGGCGCAAAAATCCAGGTCGAATCAACGTGTCCATCGATACCACCATTTGAAACAAGCACGACCGGTAAACTCGTCCAACACTTGTCGAACATGACCAGACACGCACCACAAGGTGTCGCATTCGGTACCGAGGCGCCGTTCTATCAGGCACTAGGCATGGAGACCGTCGTATTTGGTCCCGGGTCCGTCAACCAAGCACACCAACCAGACGAGTACATCAGCCTTGATCGGCTAAAGCCTACTCAAACAATCCTCGAAAATCTCATTCACACTTACTGCGCGAAGCCTTAGCGTCACTAAGCATCGCCGAATCTAATATGGATTTCCATCGTTTTGCTCGTTGGTTTCGAGATTCGTCGCCATATATTCGAGAACATCGCGACAAGATATTCGTCGTGCTCATGCCATCCGCTAGTTTGCAGCACTCGCACATCGGCAACACCGTAAGGGACTTGGCGTTACTCCACGTGCTCGGCATCAAACTGGTATTAATCGTCGAGGCGACGACGACGAACCGTGCTAGTTTCTCCACCACACTCGAGAGCTTATTTTCGCGCGGCTTACCGAGTAGTCGGTATCGCAATCAAGCAATACCCTTGGCGGAAGAGACATTTGTGCTGTCCGATGAATTTCACATGGGAACCGATACCGTAGGACTGCTCGAATCGCACCGCGAACAAGCTGCTCGTATCGCTCAAACGCTGAATCAAGGATCAATCGCACTCATTGCACCATCCGTCGATCCGTCGAGCAGTGAACGTAGTTCTGCGGAGGCCGTTGATGATGTGGCCACGGTGCTTGCGCTCGGAATCGGCGCCGACAAACTCATCATATTGCACGAACCCGCTTCATTGGTTCGCGATCCGAATGTCGTAAACAGCGACCTCTCAACCGATGCGTTTCAGAAGATCCTCGCAGAGCAGTCGTTTGAAATGTCGACGATTCATCGCATGGGCGCTCTGTTACTAGCTTGCCGATGCGGTGTCAATCGGGGTCATATTGTTTCGTACGAGACCGACGGCGCGTTGTTAGCTGAGCTTTTTACGGCAGATGGTTCAGGCACCCAAATTTCAACCGACGACTACTTAACCATCCGACGTGCAACCGTTACCGATATGGATGCAGTTCTCGAGCTTATGCAGGCGGATATCGATCAAGATCGGCTAGTACCACGCACTCGAGACCTGCTCAGTAGTGACTCAACAACCATTTTCTTAGCTGAACACGACAACATCCCGGTCGGGTGCGTCGCTTTGTATTCGTTAGCTCAAGGGATGCAGGAGATCGGCACTTTACTCGCGGCACCAAAACACCGTGACCGCAACATCGGTAGTCGCTTACTAAGTCGAGCTGAAACGGAAGCAAGGAAACGCGGCGCTCATCACGTCTATGTGTTCACGAAACATGCGGTAGATTGGTTTAGTCGCCAAGACTATCTCCCCGCACCCTTGGATTCGCTACCAGACTCGAATCGCGCCGGTTACGACCACGAACGCCAGTCAACACTGTTGATCAAGGAACTCACATGACGAAGAAACGCCCGTACTCAAGCATCATCGTAGATGGGGTCGAACAAGCTCCTAGTCGAGCGATGCTTTACCCGGTAGGGTTTAAACGTGAGGATTTTCAAAAAGCTCAAATCGGCATTGCTTCAACCTGGAGCAATTTGACGCCGTGCAACATGCACATCAATGAGCTCGCTGAACACGCTGCCTCAGGTGTCGACGCACACGGGGCAAAAAGCGTTGTCTTCAACACCATCACGGTTTCAGATGGCATTTCGATGGGTACGCCCGGGATGCGTTATTCCTTAGTCAGTCGAGAAGTCATCGCGGATTCCATTGAGACAGTAGTCGGTGCACAAGGCTTCGATGGTCTCGTTGCGATCGGTGGGTGTGACAAGAACATGCCAGGCTGTGCCATGGCTATGGCGCGACTCAATCGTCCGGCGGTATTCGTATATGGCGGGACAATCCAGCCTGGCGCAAAGCGCAGAGACATCATCTCGGTCTTCGAGGCGGTCGGGTCACGTGCCGAAAACCTGATTTCTGCTGAGGAGCTTCAAGAGGTCGAGGAAACCGCGATTCCAGGCCCTGGCTCATGCGGAGGCATGTACACGGCGAACACGATGGCGTCCGCTATAGAAGCCCTTGGCTTGAGCCTACCGAATTCGTCATCGCAAGAGGCTATCAGCAAAGATAAGATCGAAGATTGCTATCGTGCCGGAGCTGCTGTCGCGGATCTTGTAGAGAAAGATCTAACTCCATCCAAATTGCTTACTCGTGAGTCGTTCGAAAACGCGATCACCGTTGTCATCGCGCTTGAAGGCTCCACAAACGCTGTCTTGCACCTACTTGCTATCGCAAGCGCTGCAAATATTCCATTGGAACTCGATGATTTCTCAAATATCGGGAAACGAGTACCCGTACTAGCGGATATGCGTCCGGCGGGTCATTACTCAATGTCTGAGTTGGTCGCCATCGGCGGCATTCAACCGCTGATGAAATCCCTACTGGATGAAGGCCTCTTACACGGCGACTGTATGACTGCTACCGGCAAATCCCTTGCCGAAAATCTCGCGAATGTCGATCCGTATCCAGATGGTCAAGAGATCATCCGGCCGTTCAGCAATCCCATCAAGAGCGACAGCCACCTTCGAATCTTGCGAGGCAACATTGCGTCGGGAGGGTCCGTCGCAAAAATCACGGGGCACGAAGGTGAACGGTTTTCAGGCTCGGCGCGCGTCTTTCATGGCGAGGAAGCTGGAATGGCTGCCATCATGGATGGCACCGTAAAGGAAGGCGATGTCGTCGTCATCCGTTACGAAGGACCTCGTGGCGGTCCTGGTATGCGTGAAATGCTCAGTCCGACGAGTGCACTCAACGGACGAGGTTTGGCAGGCAAAGTCGCACTAATTACGGATGGTCGTTTCTCTGGTGGATCCTCCGGCTTCGTCGTCGGTCACGTTGTACCCGAAGCGTATGAGGGAGGTCTGATCGGACTTATCGAGGACGGCGACACAATCACAATCGATGCGGTGGCAAACGAGATCAATCTTGAGGTCTCAGAAGAAGAGCTAGAGGATCGACGCGCACGTTGGACCCCGCCTAGACCCTATGCATTGAAAGGTACATTGGCTAAGTACGCGACATTAGTGACAAACGCTAGTGAGGGCGCAGTCACAGACAAGAATCTTCGCGTTTAGCTTGAATGCTCGTGGACGTAGTCCACTAGAAATCGCACGTGATCCACCGGCGTTTGAGGCACGATACCATGGCCTAAATTAAAGATATGCCCGGGTCTACCCGCGACAGAATCAAGGATTTCGCAAGCTTTGATCTGTACGGTTTTCTGATCCGCACATAGGGAAATAGGATCCAGATTACCTTGAATAGCTCTAGTACCTAAGTCGTCCCAAACTTCCTTTAGGTTTACACGCCAGTCTAACGCGAGAAAGTCTGGTCCAGTCGCCTGCATGGCATGCAAAAGGTGGCTATTGCCAACGCCAAAATATATGATCGGTACTCGACCACCAACCCGAGCCATAAGTTGTCTCACATGGCTCGCCACATAGTGCTCGTAGTCCACACAAGATAAAGTGCCCACCCAACTGTCGAATATCTGGACCGCCTGGACGCCTGATTTGATCTGCAGCTCAACATAGTCCCCTATCGCGGTCGTCAGTCTTTCCAGCAGCGTAGACCAAGCAGACGGACAACGGTACATGAACCGTTTCGTTCTTTCGAAATCGCGCGAGCTCCTACCCTCGATCACGTAGCTAGCTAAGGTAAATGGCGCTCCCGCGAAACCTATTAATGCAACGTCGCGTGGCAAGTCTTCGAGTATGTTGACGATGGTCTGTTCGATGTAACCGACTCCTTCATCCGCGGGTACAACGCGCACTCGTTCAACGTCGTTGACTTCACAGATCGGGTTCGCGAAGACCGGACCTGAGCCAGGTAGGTAATCCAATTCGAAACCCATCGGTTCCAGCATGGGAAGCAAATCTGCAAACATGATCGCCGCGTCCACACCTAAGATTCGTTGCGCATCAAGGGTGACTTTCGCCGCCAATTCAGGATTCTTGAAGAAAGCTAAACTCGGTGTATTCCCTTTTACTTGGTGATACTCCGGCATGTATCTGCCGGCCTGTCGATTCAGCCAGATCGGGGTATATGGGGTCGATTGACCCTGACATGCGTCGAGAAATACGCTCAAGGACGAACTACGCTAGCAAGATCTGATATTTCTGCGTCGTAGTCGACGTCGTCGCGGCCGAAACCGAAGATCTTTAGGAACTCCCCCGCAAACCCCTCAACGTCTGCTAGTTCACCCAAGTTTTCTTCATTGATACTCTGCCAGCGTTGGCGCACCTCTTCCTGAATGGCTTCCGCCATCTCAAAGTTATCCATCCGGACGCGACTTTCCTCGTCGATTCGTCGCGGCTCCGTTCCGTACAGCTGCTCGCGAAACAACCGATTTATATGAGCGATACAGTCCTCATGGGTACCTGCCGCTTTCATAACTTTGAAGAGGATTGAAAAATACAGAGGTACGACCGGGATCGCGGTACTGGCTTGAGTCACAACCGCTTTCAGTGCCGCAACGAGTGCTTCAGCACCTGTCCTCCCGTATTGTTCATTGAGCTCTCGGCAAGTACGGTCGAGATCTTCCTTGGCACGCCCTAAAGTTCCCCCACGATAGACCGGATAAGTCAATTCATTGCCGAGATAGGTAAAAGCAATGGTCTTGAAATCTTCGCTCAGGACCCCTTCGTCCGCGCACTGATCGACCCATCTTCGCCAGTCATCGCCTCCCATGACCGCGACCGTCGCGACCGTCTCTTCCTCCGTCGCAGGATCAAGTGATATGGGCGTAAGTCGACCCGTGCCTTTAAGTACATCAAGTGTTAACGTGCGCGCTTCATAGGGTTCACCCAGTGGCTTAATCACCGAACGGTACCGCTCACCCGAGTCAGGGTGGGCGCGAATCGGTGATGCAAGACTGTAAACCAACAAATCAATCGGCTCGTAGTTTGCTTTGAGTTCATCTATGACTTGCCGTTTTATCTCATGTGAAAACGCGTCCCCATCGAAGGTCGTTGACTTCAATCCTGCTTCGCGCGCGAACAGATCAAATGCTGCATTGTTGTACCACCCGGCAGATGCTGGTTTATCGGTTTCAGGTGGTTTCTCAAATGAAACACCTACTGTGTTCGCCCCACAACCAAATCCTGCGACAACGCGTGACGCCAATCCGTACCCAGCAGAACAGCCGACAACGAGTGCGGATTTACACCCCGCAACGCTACCGAGCTCGCGGGTCACGTCTGCCTGTTCGCGCACATTTGTTGCACACCCCACGGGATGAGAAGTCGTGCAAATAAATCCGCGAATTCGAGGTTTAACGATCACTATTGAGATCCTACGGAATTAACACCGAATTAAACGACGACTAACCTGAGAGAAGATGTTCCTTGAGGAACATGGACACCACGTACCACCAATAGTCCCGATTCGGTTTCTTGCGAAATCCATGTCCTTCGTCATGTGCGAGAACGTACCACACCGGTATACCACGCGACTGTAGCGCGTCGACAATCTGTCGACTCTCTGATGCCGGGACTCGGGGGTCGTTGAGACCTTGACCTATAAGTAACGGAGTCGAGATTCGATCCACGTGATTCAATGGAGCGATCGACTCTAAAAAGGCTCGCATTTCAGTATCGCGCTCATCTCCGTACTCCACTCGTCTTAGATCACGTCGATAGTCTTGAGTGTTTTCTAAAAACGTAACAAAGTTGCTAATCCCTACCGTCTCCACACCCGCTCTCAGTCGATCATTGAAGTGGACAAGAGACGCCAACACCATGTACCCACCGTACGAGCCCCCAATGACACCTACTCGCGATGCGTCCATCGATTCGTCAGTCGCGATGTAATCAAGCAAAGCCCCGATGTCCTTCACCGAATCTTCTCGCAAATATCCGTTGTCAAGACCTAGATACTCCTTGCCGTACCCTGACGATCCTCTCACGTTAGGCACCCAAAGCGCCACCCCTAGTTCATTTACATAGAACTGAAAGGTCGAGGAGAACCGAGGGCGATATTGAGACTCGGGTCCTCCGTGAATGTAGATGAGCACTGGATGCGGACCATCTGAAGGGGGCTCGAATACAAACACCGGAATGTCGCGACCATCGAACGAACTAAACCGTTTCAAAACCGGGTTCACCATCTTGTGGCTAGGGAGTTCGCCAAGTTCTGATCTGGTCCATCGCGTCAATGCTTGGTTCCCTAAATCCAAGACATACACATCGGTCTGAGACGTCGCGGTTTGATACGAGAAAGCAATCTTCGTATCGTCATGGTTGAAACGAATGCTCGACATGTGCCCCAATGGAAACTTCGGCAACGTTATTTCCTGTTTGGTGGAGAGGTCGACTAAGTGGGTCTTGCTGTAGCCTTCTTCATTGACCACATATGCAAGCATCGATCGATCTCGAGAGAGACGAAAAAAGGAAACATTCCAATCGAGTATGGGGGAGCGCGGACCTACCGCCCCGCTTTGGAGGTCCAGCTCAAATATTCGAGCAAATTCGCCATCGAGATACGATGCGAAGAAAACGTGTTCACCTGATTCACTATATGCCACACTACCGATCGAGATGTCCCCATGCTCCTCCAGTAGACGGGTGCGTTCCATCGTCGATAAATCTACTTCATACAGTTCTGACTCGACGACGCTAATGTATCTAGAAATCAGTATCCGTTGTTCATCTGGAGACCAGTCCTCGACGCTCCACCCAACACCTTCGCCTTGCTGAACAACGATTCTCTCCCCTTCTAAATCCTGAATGAATAGGTCAGTATCTCGTCCGTTGATTTCCGTCGACGAATACGCAATCCTGCTGCCGGAGTGACTGAATGACACACCCGTATAACGTGATTTGCCGTCCGTAAGTAGCTCGCTCTTTCGCGAATCTAGATGCATCAAAAATAGCTGATAGCTCTCACTGCCGCCAACATCCTTAGAAAAGATAATTTGCTTCGGTTCAGCCAATGGCGGTACCAAAGCACCTCCGATAGGTTCGTTGGCGAACGTGATCTGCTCGCGCATACCAAGTGGCGTACTCACCAAATGGATTTGGCTCGTATCTCCAAATCTCGTCATAATGAGTAGGCGATCGCCAACCCAATTCAACACCGACGCAGATCTAACGTTTTGGTAACGACCAACGTCTACCGTCAGCTCGACAGGCACATCAGGCACGCTTGTGAGTTCCATCGCCACAGGTGGACTCGCAACCTCGCCGTCAGCGAAGACGATCGTCGTCGTGGATCCCAATACGATAAGGGTTGTAATCAACAGCACATTCGTAAAGCTCATCAAAGTAAGCCGTCGGTGATTAAGCGCCATGGTCGAATATTCCTGTTTAGTGATCCGCATTGCGTAGAGACTTTTAAATACTGCTGACGAAGTGTATTAGCCTGCGAAAGACATCCCTTATTTGAAAGTTCGCCGTCTTAGACAACTCGCCTCTTTAACATTCGAACCTTCCCGCGCCAGGACTTAACTAAGTGTCATTAGAAAAAACAATCGATGAAGCGTGGCAAAACCGTGACAGCTTGTCGGTCGATACGACGGGACCAGTCCGAGAAGCGGTTGAAGAAGCATTGAACGGGCTCGATCGCGGCGAAATCCGAATTGCGGAAAAAGTTAGTAACGAATGGGTAGTGAACCAGTGGGCTAAGAAAGCCGTATTACTGAGTTTTAGCTTGAACCCCATGCGCACCATGGCAGGTGGCCCAGATGGTACTTACTGGTGGGACAAAGTTCCCGCGAAATTTAACGGCTGGGATGAACAGAAATTCGCCGCAGCTGGGTTTCGTGCTGCGCCTACCGCCTATGTCCGTCACTCCGCGTACATTGCACCAAACGTAGTTCTAATGCCGAGTTACGTCAATCTAGGTGCGTATGTGGATAGCGGTACGATGATCGACACGTGGGCAACGGTCGGGTCGTGTGCGCAGATCGGAAAGGACTGTCATATTTCGGGTGGTGCCGGAATTGGCGGCGTCCTTGAACCACTGCAAGCCAATCCGGTAATCGTTGAAGATAACTGCTTCATTGGCGCACGATCCGAAGTAGTCGAAGGTGTCATCGTTGAGGAAGGTGCGGTACTTTCGATGGGTGTATTTATCGGCGCATCAACGAAGATCATTGACCGTACAACCGGAGAGATTCACAGAGGTCGGGTCCCTAAATATGCCGTCGTAGTACCCGGTTCTTTACCGCAAGGAAATTACCAAGACGGTACGCCGAGACCGAATCTTTATTGCGCAGTGATCATTAAGACGGTAGACGAGCAAACGCGTTCAAAGACCTCTATCAACGAATTGCTGAGAGAAAATTAATGAATGGCTCCGTGAGTCCAAAGCCTGAGCACTCACAGAGGAACCTTCGCCCGCTACGATCGATGAGTAGGAGTTCTGCGTGGTTGGTTAGCGCTTAAAAACGTGCGTTACAGTACGTGCTCGAAGTGTGACATTAGTTCGTTTCGTCGGAAATTTCGTACTCGAGCAACACACGACCTTCTCCGTTCAAAATCGAAACATGCAACCCTGGCGTCTTAAACGCAGGGATGCGCAAGCCCCAATCTCTTTTACCAAGTTCGCCATGCGCGACTTCCAGTGGCTGAACGGTGTCGCGATATAAAAGCGTCCCAGAAGCTGTGTGAATCAACTGCAATTCGAACTCTGAGCCGCCGAACGAACGGGGAAACGGTGGCTTGTCAACAATCACAGCCTTTCGTAATACCCAGCCTTCAGACTCTGACTGGAACCCTATCAATGCCAAACTTCGTCCTTCAATAACGTCAAATCCAGCGACGATCGGATCAGGTGGTTCCGAAGCGGACACCGTTGTGCCGAAGCGACGGACGAAGTAGTCATTCGCGTTACCGTAGCTGTATTGGCTCGTGAAAGTCTCCAAGCAATATGACATCGTGTCATATACCTTCGTCGCCGCGAGTCCCGCTTGACCAATGGGTTGTCTTTTACGCATTAACCATCCGCTCTCGGTTCCTATCGATCCATCTGAATACGGGAAATTCGGGTCAGGATTCGCGTCCTCCCTCTCAGCCCCGCACGCAGGAGCATGCTTTAACGAAAGATTGTGCCCTACTTCATGTGCAAACGTATTAGGTGAGCAAGTCTCACTTCGCTCCCCGGTAACACCAGCATTACCCGGAAGATGGGCTACACCACAGTTTCTAAGATCGGCGGGCCGGATGAAGATGCCGTGGAAAAACTCATCACGATCTCCTGATGTCACCCAGCGATTAAAGACAGCATCGAGTGCGTCAAGGGGTTCGAATGGTTCTGCCGACGTCATGTCGATTGTTTCGCCAACATTTACTGTGTGGGTACCGATAGGAAGCAATTCATAGAGCAACTCGACGTAAAAGCTCGTATCGCTCAAGTCCGGTTCACCGTGAGTTGAACGGATCGGAAATAGAGTTAATCTCAGATGGGGTAATTCGACGATCTCTAGATTACTAATATCAAAAATGATGGTGTTGTTCGCCTCATTTCGCGGCGGAACTGCATCTTCAGGATCAATCCCTATCTGTAGTTCACCGAGAGAAGAAAGATCGTTCGACGCAACATCGAAAACGGTCCTTCGAATGTAGTTAGTCCTTGTACCCGATAGGTTCGGTACCAAATTACTCACACGTATCAATTCAATCGTTACGTCGCTCGATTCATTAGAAGATTCAAGCGAGATGTCAATATCGCTTTGAACTTCAGTTTCGAATGAGATCGTCACAAACATTTGTCGATTTGATCCCAGCCGTAGTGGTCGTTGAGCAAAGTAGTGCAACGGAACGACCTCGGCCTGCCATTCGTCGTCGACTAACGTGAATTCAACCTGATCAATCAGTGGTCCTTGATGGAATTGCGCTGTAATCGCTTGTATGTCTTCAACAGTACAGGTCACCGACCATTCAACACGCTGGGATGCGCTACCCACTCGAATCTGAAGAGCAACGACGTGAATCCCAACATCAAGACATGCGTACCGGAGACGGTTCTCAATGTCAGTTCCTGGAAGCGACGAGCCTGATGCGTTTGTAATTTGAAGGCGATCTGACTCTGCGCTGACTTCGTAATTCAAAGAGCTGGTTGATTCGCCCGTCGTCTCAAAACTCCAAGTTAATGTGGTTAGCGCAGCTTCGTCTTGCTCAATGCGCACCTCCTCCAGGGGCATGAACGTAATCTGCTCTTCCGTACACGCAATCGTCCAAGTCACGCTTTCAGATGCTGAGCCTACTGTAAATGTGATTTCTGCTTCAACGTTCCCAGCCGTTGAGCATGTAAAAGCAAGCTGCGTATTTATCGAAGTACCAGGTACGACGCTTCCAGTTCCACCCGTGATCTGAACACCCGATGTCGTGGATGTGACGGTATAGCTAGTCGATGGAGCGTCCGATGTGGAGGCGGTAAAAGACCAGGTAAGCGAGGTTTCCGCGGTTTGTCCAACTGACGCTGTGACTTCACCAGGACCTGACGCTACGTCGATCGAATATGTTATGTTCTGTGGTGGTGGCGGCGGTGGCTCGGGCGGTGGTGGCGGAGGTGCAGTGGATCCGCCACCGCCACCACACGCGACGATGATCGCGCCGATGCTAAGTAGCGCGATGAGTCTAAACCATACCAGCATGATATGCCGCAATAGACACCTCTTGTTTTAACAAGCGAATAATCAGCACGCTTTCGGACGCTGTAATTTCGCCGTACGAGGCGTTTAATCCTCGTGAAATCTAACCGTATACCGGTGACCCGGTTATTGCGTTGCTAGTTCCCCGATCAAAGCGTCTTCGTTCGGGAAATCGCCCGTCTCGTGCTTGGAGAAGACCAGTCGCTCATCTATACGCACGTCGAAAATTCCACCCGATCCCTCGAGTAATTCCGTCGTCGCGCCTAGCTCTGACTCAAACTTTGCAGCCAAACTGACCGCCTTGGGTAGATAGCCTCAGGATGTGCAGTATTTAATCGTGATATGCATGATTGAGCCCGTGTAGATTCCTGACAATCATACTTCGGCCAATTAGACTCCTGCGAGCAAGATTGGCGTCATACCTTAGACACGATCAATGCACAAGCTGTTTTAGCGTAGCAGTTAAATCATGCTCCAACACGATGCGATTGAGCCTGTCACGGACGACTAGCTGGAGATCATCCGTATCAAAATACGGAATACGAACCCCCCATATCACAGCATCATTCTCACCATGAGCGGCAGACAAAGTTCTCGCAAACTCTCGGTGAAGTATGGTTCCGCTAGGGGTGTGGATCACTTGAACTGAAACATCTGTCGCTTCGGGGTAAAACCGGTGAGCCTCGAACCCAGTCAATACCACGTTGCGAATGTCCCATCGAAGCTCTTTTGAGACGCTTCCGGTGATCACAACACTCTGATCTCGAACCCAACCAAAATCATTAAATATCGGGTGCTCAACCGGACTAGCGGCCTGTATACCGAAGTTCCGATTCACGTCCGCAAGCGCTTTGCCATAGCTGTATCTGGTTACAAACGTTTCTGGGCAATATGACATCACGTCGTAGTAGCGGTATTCTTGATTTACATACCTACTCCGCTCCGTGCCGTCCACAAATTGCCTTTGCTTCATAAGCCAACCTGATTCACGGCCAATATTGCCAGCGGGATAAGGAAAATCCAGATCAGGATTTGCGAATTCCGCACCACATGCAGGGGCATGACGGAGATTAAAGTCATGTCCAATCTCGTGAGCACCGGTATTGTCAGAGCACTCTTCCGTTATCTCACCCGTGATGCTCACGTTTGAACCAAGAAACGCATTACCGCAGAGAATCACTTGTCGATTTTGATTCCGCGGCTGACGCACGACCCCTTGAAAGTAGGTGTAGCGATCACCGTGTATCAGATAGAACTCGTAAAGGCGATCAAGGAACTGGCGGCCTGTTTCTGGAGACCATGATAGATCGCTTGCATCCAACTCAGTTGAAAGAGATACGTCAATCTCTCCCACAGGCAGTTGTTCGTATATCGGTCGCGTATATTGTTCGATATTGCTCAAATCAGGCACACCATCCTGCGTGCGTATAGGCACAAACGTTAGACTCATGGGTGGCAGCAGCACGGTATTACTAGCATCGAGTGCGAACACGACCGTGTTGTTGTTTTCTTGCAACTCCGGGTAGCGCGACTCAGGATCAATCTGCACTCGGATTTCACCAAGGGTCGAAAATACCTCTGAAGGAACATCAAACAGGAACTTACTGGAATAGCGCAAGCCACTCTCGACAGAATTAAAGTTCGTCTCCGTTTCACCAACTTGACTTATCGCATAGATCCTACTATCAATCGCGAACTGAACCTGCAATGGCAGTGGTGGTTGCTGATCGTGTTCCGTGCGAATCTCTAAGAACAGTTGGCGATTGGTTCGGAAGCGAAGCGGTTCCACACTGCCTGTTTGGAGAATTAAAGAGTAGGACCATAAATCTTGGCGAGCTTCGAATTCGGCCGTCGCGATTTCCGGACCCTGATAGAACTTCGCGACAAAGCGGGTTAGGTCCTCCCCAATACAGTCGATCTGCCACCTCACATTTCGAGACTCATTGCCCACCAAAATTCGTATGGCAATCGAAACGCTACCGCGTGAATCACAGGTGAATTGGACGTTTGAGCTGACTACATCCCCGACTGAAGCGATTCCTTCAATGGGATCGATCTTGACCGCAGCCGTCCGAGACTGGAGGCGGTATGAAACTTGCCGATCTGAATATGAAGATTGGAACTCCCACGAGACTTCACTAGATGCGGTTTCTCCAATCGGTACCCGTTGGGTCGAAGGTACCGACACGATAAGGATTGAATCTTGAGCACAAACCACCTGCCACGAAACATCTGTTTGCTTCAATCCGACGGTAATCCGTAGCACTACGTCGATTTGTTGCTCGACATCGCATGCATAAGTGATGTCGTGAATGAGTGTCGTACCTGGTGCAGTAGTACCAGTTCCGTTCCCTATCTGTAAATTCGGCACACTTGTGCTAACCGAATAAACGAATTCGCGTTGAACCATTGCAGTTGTATCAAGTGCCCACCGCAACTCAGTTGATGCGACTTCACCGACTGCGACGACGCTCATCGGCAATGGGTTTACTGCAACATCAATTGACTCTTCCGTACATTCAAACGACCATACCAGTACGTAGTCTTCGCTGCCGACATCTATTGAAATCAGTATTGCCATTTGCACCGCGTCAACGCATAAAAACTCAATGTTTGTAGTAGCCATCTCTCCTGGCACGATCTGACCTTCTCCAGTTCCAACACGCAACGCCGCGTGCTCTGCGCGAATCAGATATCGGAATGAGCGAGGTTCTTCACTTGTTGTCGTCACTCGCCAGTGGAACTCCGATTTCGCCATTTCCCCAATTGAAACTGACACAAACTCAGGATAGTGTTCAACCACCACCGACTCGCGAGTACATTCCACGCTCCATGTAACCGAATAGTGAGCGCTCCCTACGGTAATCGCCAACTTAACTTCAAGAAGTCCTGCCGTTTCGCATTGATAGCTCAGTCGCTGCGTTATGGCGGTGTCCGGCAATGACGAACCTGTTCCATCAACGATGGTTAAACCCGCTTCGGAAGTAACAACAGTGTAGGAAATCTCCCGTGGTTCTGCTCCGGTCGATTGGAAAACCCACGTTATTTCCCCAGGTGCGTTTTCGCCAATCGAAGCCGTCGCGGGTGCCGGCGGCATCTCCACGACCACACTTTCTTCGGTACAAACGAGCTCCCAGACCAGTGTCTCCGTAGCCGTACCCACCGTAACGGTTAATTCCACATCAACCGCGCCCACTTGCTCACACACATAACGAAGAACCAATTCAATATCGGTGTCGGGCAACGAACTCCCATCACGCGGATCAATTTCCAATGACTCAGCGCCGCTTGTTACGGCGTACTCCAGCGCTTGAGGATCTTCTCCGACACTCTGGTAGCGCCAAATCAACGACGAACGGGTCGCGACGCCTACCGAGCCAAACGAGGATTCGATCGGTTCGACCACGATTCGTTGACCCGTGCAATTGATTGGCCATGTCACTCGTTGCGTAGCGTTACCGACCGTCACGATCAGCTGTGCTTCAATCGTCTCGATCGTCTCGCATTCGAAACTAAGTTCATTTGTGATCACAACGCTGGGGCGCGAATTTCCTCTCCGGTCCGTGATAACTACGCCTGCAGTCAATGAACTGACGGAGTAACCCGTTGATGAGGTATTTCCGCTCGAAGCAAACTGCCAAGACATGCTCGCCTCAGCCTTCTGACCGATGCGAACCTTCGATTCAACCGGGGAATTCGTCACCTGAATCGAATATGTGATGGGGTTAATCGAGGTGCTCCCAGATTCAGATGGTTCCGAACCGCCACCTCCGCATGCTGTGAGTACCAAAGCGGCGAACGAGATTGCTATCCAGCGAAGAGATTTCTCAGTTCGAATGAACAGCACGGCCAAAAATACCGATGTATTTACGTAGCAGGGCATCTACGAAATTTTGTCATTCCGTTCTTTCAATCGATTTCCTAAATCACCATCATCAAAATACTGTTCTGAAACGTAACTTCGCATCACTTCATAGACTCCGCTACTCTTGAAAATCTGTATTTATGGTGCTGGCGCGATCGGCTGTTGGTTAGCCGCACGTCTCTATAGCGCGGGTTATGAGCCAAACCTAGTCGCTCGCGGCGCTCACCTCGATGCATTGAAATTGCACGGATTGCAGATTACGGAAGCAAACCAGAAACGTTCGTTTCAAGTCAACGCATTCGGCGATCAGGACATTTTGACAGCACAAGATTTGATTATCGTGACGTTGAAAGCACATTCCATCACGTCCGCACTTGATCATCTCACGAGCTTGCTCCATGAAGATACCGCAGTGCTGTTCGCAATAAATGGCGTACCTTGGTGGTTTTTCTATGGATTAGATTCTGGACTACCTGAGCAACCACTGCTGAGCGTAGATCCGGAAGGTCGCATTTGGAATGAAGTCGGTCCAAATCGAGCAATCGGGTGCGTTCTCTACCCAGCCGCTGAACTGCTTGCACCCGGTGTTGTAAAGCATGTCTCAGGGAATCGCATGAGCATTGGGGAACCTAAATTAAGTACCTCAGAACGTACTGAGAAAGTCGCCAATATTCTCTCGGATGCTGGGTGCCGCACCTCGGTACGACGAGATATTCGAAATGAAATCTGGATTAAGTTGTGGGGAAACGTAGCGTTCAATCCGTTAAGTGTGCTTACCGGTGCTACATTAGATCGACTGGCAACTGAACCAGGTACTCAGTTCATCGCGACTCGACTAATGGAAGAAATGCAAGCGATTGCCGAACACTACGGCGCACGTTTCGGGATGACCATACCTAAAAGAATTGAAGGCGCTGCATCTGTAGGTGCTCATCGGACCTCGATGCTACAGGACTATCTCCAAGGTAAGCCTCTCGAATCGAATGCAGTTTTGGATGGTGTACTAGAACTCGCAACTCTCGCGAATCTGGACGCGCCTACCATTCGTATGGTGCAGGGCATGTTGCATTCAAAGCTATTAACCGAACGATCTGACAACTAACGAATAAGGAGACACAATGGGTAAGGCTCATTTCGGCGTCACATTACCTCAAATCAAACGACCTTGGGTCGCCACAAAAGATGCCGCCGAACTATTCGAAGGCCTTGGTTTCGATTCACTTTGGGTTTGTGACCACCTATACGGACCGCAAGCCAAACAGCTACCTATCATGGAGGCGTGGTCACTATTAGCGGCGGTCGCTGCTATTACCGAGCGCGTCGAGTTAGGCACATTGGTGACACCTGCGGGCATGCGTAATCAAGCACAGCTTGGCAAAACGATTGCGTCAATTGACAACATCGCTGGCGGCCGGGTGATTGCAGGACTCGGTGCAGGTTGGATGGAGAGTGAATTCGAAGATTTCGGTATGCCGTTTCTAAGCGTCTCAGAACGCTTGAAACAATTACGTGAAACGATCGATCTTTTCGTTCAGATGTGGAAGGACGATAGTCCAGTCACTTTCAATGGCGAGTACGTAAACGCTTCCGAAGTCGTATGTCAACCTTTACCCGCTCGACGTGTACCCATTCTCATCGGCGGCGCAGGCGAGAAAGTAACTCTCAGACTCGTTGCGGAGAAGGCAGACATGTGGAACAATCTGGCTGGTCATCAAGACAATCTAAAACACAAAGTAGATGTCTTAAAAGCACATTGCGATGCGGTCAATCGTGATTTCGACGATATCACGGTCAGTCAGCAGTGTCTCGTCACGATCGCTAGGACAGCAGAAGAAGCGGGACCCATGGCGGACAGTGCACAGAGGATTTTTGGTGGACACATGGGTAACCCAAAAGGCAACCTAGCGATCACGGGGACTGCTGAACAGTGCTGTGAGGCGATTCAGAAGCACATCGACCTAGGCTGTACGATGTTTGTGATTGAGTTTTTCGGTAAAGATACGCGCGAACCCGCACAACTGTTCAAAGAGGAAGTTATCCCCGAGTTCAGTTGACATCAGCTACCTTTAACTCTCCGAACCCTATCGTTTTCACGCCAATCGGGGGTGGGAGACTCACACTCATGGCTCGCGTAGTGCGTCGATATTGAGCGACGACATTCGCTCGTCAGGTTTCGACCAGAACCGTGCACTAACAAGGGATGGAAAAAGACAGTATCGCCTGGTTCCATTTCTATGTGCACTCGCTCTAAACCCGACGCATCTTTGATTCCATAGAACGCGAAATTCACGAAATCCCATTCAGGTAATTGGTGATCCAACGCACCTAAGAGATGTGATTTGGGGACAACCGCTAGGCAGCCATTGTCGCGGGTACATCGCGATATCGCGGTCCACGCTGCAACGATCTTCTCAGCTGGTCGCATCCGGAAGTAGCGTAGATCCTGGTGCAATGGGTGGCGTCCATCGACCTCTGGCGGTTTGTTAAACACGTTGGTGACCAGAGAATAAAGTTCATTGCCGATTAGATCCTTCGCCGCAGCGAGTAGGTTCTGATTTTCAACGTATGAGTAGAAACCCGGATCGTCCTCAAAGTTGAGCAGTTTGTTTACACCGTACAAAGGATCGCTTGGTACGACCGCACCTTTGGCAACCATTACGTCCTTCATTAACACCATTCCGCGTGATTGAGGTAACTGACCGTTTACTACCTCGACGAACCGTGTACTCCACTTCTCCAGCTCGCTTTCTTCGATCAGCTTTGGTACCAGTACGTATCCGTTCTCCGCATATGCTTCGATTTGATTTGAGTTAAGCATCACACGACTTCGTTCGGTTGGATTTCATGAGCACCGTCAGAGTCCGCAACTTTTATTCACCAATTTGTCTAATTTTTAACATACTATCAATTAGTCCTTCAGCGGTTATGCGAAAACCGCACGTATATAGAGGAGGGGTCACTTCCATTGAGTTGCCTCCGTGTCCGCCAACCGAATCCACCGTCAAGTGCGCTTCGAACCTGTGTCGGCTCAACTCGATTATCCGACACAGTCTTAAGATGCGCCACGCAGTTCCAGGTTGGAGTCTGGATGGTGGTGTCTGCATTAGTGTTCTCGCCTGGTATCGAAGCCCAGTCGTCCGATAAATCGGATGAGAATGCGGACACATGTGATATTCAAATCGCACCGATTGACTCACAGCAATTAGCGGCAGATCCCGAACGGACAAAGGCGCGGATCATCGCTCGTATACTTCAAGACATGGATCGATGCCTTGGACTAGAGCAATCTCGAATAGCGAGCGCGCAAGCCGGAAATGCACACGGATCTCAGTCCGCTTTACAAGCAGGTCAAAACGCACCTTCATCTGTTTCGTCCGCACAAACAGCTCCGACTGCACAGTCAACATCCGAAGAGAGCCAAACTTCAGTTGTGGTCATTCCTACTGACAATTCAAAGGAAGAACCCACCAACACCATAGTGAGCGACATTTTGAGAACTGTTACCAAAGTGCCGACATCGATTCAAAACAATACAAGCGTTTGGGACATTGATTCTGACGATGAGCTCGTACTTGATGACTATGCGAAAACGCTTCACGAAGCCTATCTAGCCGAGACTGACCCAGTTTTGAAAGAAGCGCTCGGAAAAGAACTGACTAATTACCTAAACAAAAATCAACGATGAATTTCATGGCGTCCGCTAAATACACCCGCTTTGCTCTAGGTTTCGTCACAGCTTATTTTTGTCTCAGCGTGTACGCGGTACCGGTGGGGCCTAAGCTTCCGGAAGAAGAACGCAAGCCGACTTCCTCATCTATAGGACCGACCTACGAACCACTAGAGATTCCTAATTTGGACTTCGCAGTCGTCGTATTTGATCCACAACTCGATGCAAACGACGATCGAATGCGAGAGAAAGGAGTATGGCCCGAAGTTCGAAAAACCGAGAGCATCCGTTCCGCATATCGCGTCAAGGAAGCAATTGATCGATTAAACCAGTTCAAGCAAGTGACCGTGGCGCCGTCTGCGGCCGTTAGTGCTGATCTTTATCTTCGTGGCAGGATATTAGAGTCCACGTCAGAAATTATGAAGATTCGTTGGAATCTCATTGACGCGCGTGGGTTCGAGTGGATCGATTGGAAAACGTCTGACCATCGGGTTGCGCTCGGTTGGCATCAACGGTTTTACGAACCCGGAAAAGACGCGTTTCAACCGCTATGGAACGAAATCGCCCGCGATGTCTACGATCGCTTGGAGTACTTCGCCAAGAACCATGCTGACACCATGAAGCAAAACGAGTCACGTAACAGTCGTGGACGCGCGCCTCGCTTATCTCGACTTGAGGAGATCACCCATACTCGAGACTTGGTACTAGCTCGGTTCTTTGCACCGGATCTATATGGTGACGCTATCAGAGTGAATGATCGAGATCAGTGGACGATTACTTACCTTCCAGACCCAACCACTGAGGAATGGCTACGTACTCAAGCCTTTGCGAGAAAGGACCAAGAAGTAGCGTCTCTCTATGACAAACATTACGCGGGATTCTTCGATAAGGTAAATCCAGATTACGAAAAGTGGTTGAACGAGGTCTTCCCATATGCACGTGAAATGCGACTTGAGCAACGACGCTACAAAGTCGAACGTGCGGTTGGTGGTATTGTGCTGGCCGCCGCGGCTGTCGCAGCGGCAGATGCAGATTCCGCGGAAGCGCGCGACACTGCGCTTACTGTAGGTACCGCAGTCGGTGGAGGTTTGATACTCAAGAGTCTAATAGATCGTGCAGACTTCAAGGAGAACCTCGGACTGTTCGACGAGATGTCACAGAGCTACCATGACACGTTTGCCCCGGTCAATCTTGAGATTCAAGGTGAGACCGTCACTTTAGAAGGGAAGGCAGCGGCGCAATTCGAACGTTGGCGGCAAGTCGTACAAGAGCTTTACAGCCACGAGCAAACAGACGCATTCACGATACGTGTCGTGGACGATTAAACCGTCCGATCTAACATCTCGATCAGCCAGAACCTAACATGAAACTGCTGCATCGACTAACCTCGTTCACGTTTGCTTGTGCCATCGTCGGATGTGCTGAGACGCATTCGGACGTTCCAATTGAATCCCTAGATCAAGCAAATCCGCCGACCGTGTCGCAACGTTCTCTTACTGACGTAGCCAACGTCGCCGAGCCGACTATACAAGATGACCGGTCTTCGAATCCTCAATCTGATCGGTCAAGCGAAACCGAATCTCTTAAACCAATCACCAATTCAGAGCCAGCCACCGCTGACCGAACGTCTGACGAAGTCGGACACGCGATAAAAGAGCAGCGTACAGTCGTCGCGCGCGTATCAAAAAAACAAGCAACTTTCAACAAACTTATGACAGCTGCACATCAAGCTATCGATCAGAAAGACTGGGAGAAAGCTAGCCGGCTACTAAAGGAGACGTTACAACTAGAACCAACTTCGACCGCAACGCAAGATTTGATGGATTTTGTCGTGAGACAACAAGATCTGTTAATCCAACGAGACCTTTCCGAGAGATTCACCGCAGCGATACAAGCAGAACGCTGGACCGAGGCGAGCGAACTCGCCAAAAACATGAACACACAAGATTCCGATGTTCTAAAGCAGATCCAACGTAGCGAGACCTTGATGAGTGCCGAGCAACTTGCTGACCGATTGCTTTCCAATCCGGAACGCCTCTCACGCCCTTCAACTCAGACCGACGTCAGTCGCCTACAGAACCTTACTGACAACGTAGATTTAGGGAAACGGGTCGGCGAGAAACTGTTGAGTTTGAATGAATTGAGTCGTCGCTGGACCACATCAGTGGTTATCAACCTTAACTCCGATGGTAATACGACCGTCATATTGCGACCCGGTAGAAGCCTTGGTCGATTCCGTACTCAAAAAATCCAATTGATGCCTGGGGAGTACGAGTTGATCGGCAGAAGGGATGGCTTCCGAGAGGTTCGTCGATCACTGCGGCTAGATCCAGATAGTGAACCCAAAACTATCGAGATAAAGGTGTCCGAACGGTTTTGACAGAAACGAATCAGTCAGATAGCGACCTAGACACTCAGTCGCTGCGAAAAGAACGTCTGACTACGATCGGTTTGGTAGTCGTAATTGCCACGGTCTTATTACTTCCAATCGGATTGCTCTCATTTGGGGAGATTTACCAGTATTCCGTTGGACCATCTGAAATCGAATCGTCCTACGGAATCAAGCGCCAAAAAGGGAACTCGCTCGCGGTGTTCGATCGCGTCCTAGTTTTCTCAGACGAAGCGGAGTACGAAGTTAGTCATCCTGGATACGCGAGTGAATCCATCTCTTTTTTACGTCAATCAGAACAACGTTTTTACGCCATAGAGCTCCATCCGTTACCGGGCTATCTAAATGTCGTTGTAACTGACGAATTCCCGGTTTCAATCCACATCGACGGCGAATCACAGCCTCGATTGGAGAAAATCGAGTTACCAAAAGGACGTCACGTTGTCGCTGTCATGCGAGGCGACACCAAACTTGACGTATACGCAGTAGACATCGAAGGTTTCGGAAATTCACAGGAAATCTTCGTTGATCTCACTACCTATCAAGCAGTGTTAAACATCGCAACAAAACCACGAACTGCAACGATCAAACTGGACAGCATTCCGCTTGGACGTGGTACTTTTGAAGGCGGGATACCTGCTGTATCGGGTCAGCTCCAAATTGCTGCGGAAGGATTTGACACCAAGATCATAGACGTTTCCTTGGAACGCGGAGAAACCCTCGATCTTGGTACAGTTGAACTGTCACCATCTCTAATAACCACCACGATCGAAACTAAACCAACTAACGCGTCGGTCTTGCTTGACGGGACATTTGTAGGCGAAAGTAGCGCTTCTTTTACATTACGGCCTGGACGCTCCTATCAATTGGTTGTTCGCAAACCTGGATTTCACGAACATAAGGCCGTACTTACCCCTGAGATCGGTAAGAGCATCTCGAGGAGCATCGACTTTGAGCAGGAAACGATTCGTGTTGAGGTAAAGGCGACTCCATCCGCGACAGTACTAGTAAATGGGATACAGAAAGGAACAGCTCCTTTGATACTCGATGTCTATCCTGGCGACATCATAGAAGCTCGAAGCGAAGGACTGACATCACAATCCAAAATAGTGTCAGATGAACATGGCACGGATCAATTGATCGCTTTCGAATTGCTTGAACCATCTAAACACGCGTATCACTTTTCACCGGAACGAGACGTTGTGACCGGCGGACTTGCGATCGTTAGGTTTCCACCAGTCCGATTTCAGAAATCGCTTGGCGATGAGAACGATGAAATGATGACGATCGAGATCACGCGTCCGTTCTATCTAGGCGCGACCGAGGTTACGATTGATGCATATCGACTATTTCAATCCTCGATCAATGGACCCGGTAAGCACCCGATAACGGACATCTCCTGGACCGATGCTGTGAAATTCTGCAATTGGTTAAGCGCACAACACGGCCTTCAACCGTTCTATCATGTCACGCCCAACAACGTTGTCGACGGATTCGATGTTACTTCACGGGGATTCCGGCTGCCTACTGAGGCTGAATGGGAAGCAGGAGCTGCATTCAACTGGCGAAGTGGTGCTGTCCTAGCGCCGTTTGAGTGGGGAAAATCAACGACGATACCGATAGCTTTTGGTAATCTCGCTGGCCGGGAAACGGCAGAGACTAGGTCCCGGTACATCGACGCCTTCACAGATAACCACGAAACCGGCGCACCGGTTGGTTCATACCTACCTAACGCGAACGGGCTATTCGACATCACGGGTAATGTAAGTGAATGGACTCACAACTACTACCAGACCCGTCGCGAAACACATGGTGGACCGGACTATTTTGGTCCAACAAATGGCTTCGCAAATGTAGTGAAAGGGTCAAATTACGAGACTCACAATATAGACGAGATTGCAACGAACTACCGCGATTTCGAAACCGGCAAGCGTTCAACCGTCGGCTTTAGGGTAGCCCGATGGATCTATTGAATCGAAAGCGAGCGTTGATGAGCGTCTGCCTAATTGGTGCGGTGCTATTAGGCGCGGACGAAGACCAATCTGACGAGACAACTCAACGATCCGAAAAGAAGACTGAGACAGTTTTGGCGCCGAATTCACCTCGGACATCCGTTAAGGACGATGCCGCCGTAGAACCCGTCCAATCTCAGAAACAGAGCAGTCAATCCTCCGAGTTGAAACCTCTGATACTCAGAGAACGCATTAGAGCCCATGCCAACATTGATTTACCTCAAGACATCTAGAGGAGGAACATGCGCACTACGGTAAGAGCACTCGCTAAATTCGCCATCAACAACAGTCTGATCGTTGACATACTGGGGTTACTGATCAGCGCTGTGGTTGTTCATTTAGTGTACATGCTCTGGATCGATCCGAGCGCTTCACAGTTACTTTTTCTTGCGCAGGAACAAGGGGAACCGCCGCCGAGAACGATCTCAATCATTCTCAAGGATCCTGAACAGGAAATCTGCATTATTTTGGGACTTTGGTGCACATGGCTGTGGTTGTTCCGTTACCAATTGTTTATGGATGAACCACATTTACTCAAGACCGATTTCTTAGGTTTGAAAAATAAGACAGCATTCGATGATGCAGTGCTGGCCGAGTTACGACACAGTGTTTCCGAGAAACTGCAAATCGCCCCACACCTACAGCTACTCGGTGCGATCGAAACCGTTCTCAATACGCTTGAACCGCGGCGACCCATTTCTCAATTCAAAGAAGCGAGTGACGTCGGCGCAGCGGCTTGCGATGTGTATTTAGAGCAACTTGATGCAAAACTGAGCCTCAATAAGTACATTCTGTGGGCAATTCCCTCTGTCGGATTCCTAGGAACGGTGAGAGGTATTGGTGAAGCGCTAGGTCGCGCTGACGAAGCACTGGCTGGAGACATTACGGGGGTCGCGAATAGTCTTGGTGTCGCGTTTAACTCAACGTTTTGTGCCTTATTTATCAGTCTCTTACTAATGTTGGCTTCGTACTTACTGCAAGGTCGAGAGGAACGCCTCGTGGCGAACTACAAGCGGTTCATCGCGGCAGATCTTGTCGGCAGACTTGCTGCATTGGCTAAATCACAAGAAAATCCAGCACAGCTCCCTTCGGTCGATGAGTCGCACAGTTAAGCGGCAATCCGTTGTTGCATTTGGACTTAGTTTTCTCGATGTGCTCTGTTGCGGCCTTGGCGCAGCGGTGTTGCTGTTGCTTGTTGTTAAACACGGCGAATCCGTCGCAGAAATCGATGCCGCAGGTTTCCTAATCGAACACGTAACAGAAATTCAGGAACTAATAGCAACCAAGACGGAGCAAAAAACTGATCTAAAGAAGGTTGCCGACGAGACTCAGCGCCAGGTTATTGCGCTGACCGCGCAGGACGATGCTAGATCGTCAATTTCACGGTTACAAGCTACTCGTCTTGCGAACCTGCTACGCGAAGTTCAACAACAACGAATCGCATTAAGTAGCGCACGCCAAGCGCTTGCGAGCGATGCAGCTCAGCAGCAACGCGCTGCAGAAGAGGCTCAGCAAGTCGCATCGCAACAACATCTAACAGGCCTCATGGTCAATAGCGATCGCGTCGTGGTGTTATTAGATTCCTCCGCCAGCATGCTTAGTTCCACCTTAGTGGAGATCATTCGTCTACGAGCGTCAAGTCCACAGCTTCAGCTGCGCGCTGACAAGTGGGTCTCAGCGAGAGGAGCTGCGAAGTGGGTTGTCGATCGTTTACCTAACGGGGCGTCCTACCAAGTCTTGACCTACAGCGACGTAGTACGCGATTCTGAAGGCAAAACCGTTACGGGAGCACAGACTGCAAAATGGAAAACCAAAGAAGAAGACGCCACCGCGAGGACTCACCTAAATTCACTACTGGATGACCTCACACCTAACGGCGCTACTGACTTAAAGACTGCGCTGGTCGCCGTCGCGAGCATCGAGCCATCCCCAGTTCAAGTGATCGTAATCACCGATGGGTATCCGACGCTACCAGGTAAGTCGTCTCTCAATCGTCTTCGAGACTGTCCTCGAGTTCGAGCTGGTCAAGTGCCATTAATCTCTCCACAATGTCGCAAGAGCATCTTCGACAATGCACTGAGAGTGAACAGGCGTGATTTGCGTGGTATACGCATCGACGTTGTGCTGTATCCACTCGACGGTGACAGCAATGCGGTTCATGGATATTGGAATCTTGCGACTTCACAGGGTGGTCGCCTCCTAACTCCGGTTCCGGGTTGGCCTACGTCATGAAACGCGAAGACGATAGGACTGGCGGCGCGACGGTTAGTTTCCTCGACGTGATTGCCTGTGCATTTGGTGCGATCGTACTGCTAGTGCTGATCTTGCCGATCGGTGAACTAGGCGTCTTAGCAGATTCAGAACCTGTAAGTGTCGACTATGGACAGCTTGTTTTACAACGCCAAACGCTCGATAGCGAAATCGATGCGTTAGCACAAGAGATTGAAGAAAACCAGAGACTGTTGCAGCAATTAGGCGATCAAACGAGTAACAGGGATGTAAGAGCCGCTGAAGTACGTAGCACCATTGCTTCAACTTCCGCGGAACTCAGTCGTCTTCAAACTCGTACAACCGCAACCGAATCCGCGATAGAACAGCTGCGAACAAGAGCGGCACAAGAAATAAGCGCTACGCCAAGCGAGTACGCAGGAATTCCCGTAGATTCCGAGTATGTGGTGTTCGTGATCGATACGTCATCAAGTATGCGTTCGATCTGGTACCAAGTTACGTCGGAAGTGGAAGGGGTGCTATCGCTCTATCCAGAAATGAAAGGATTCCAAATTCTCAGCGATGAGGGAGGATATCTCTACAGGTCGTTTCGCAAACGTTGGATGGACGACTCTCCCCAGCTTCGTCAACGGGTGCTCAATCGACTGAAGACTTGGCGCGCTTTCTCAACGAGTAGTCCTGCCAAGGGCATCAAGGTCGCGCTTCGCGATCTCTACGATCCTAAGAAAAAGATGGCGTTGTTTATTTTTGGAGATGACTTCTCAGGTTCCGAGGATCTAGACGAATATATTCAAAGCATCGACCAAATCGTCGAATCCGTAAACGTTACGGAAGGAACGATGCGAATTCATGCATTTGGTTTTGAAAACAACCCGTATCAAACCTATTCACCACTGCGTTTCTCCATCTTGATGAGGGAACTCACGCAAAGACACGGCGGTGCGTTCTTAGCACTTCCTTTGGCCGAGAGAACGCTTCAACTTCCCCCGTCCTAGCGCCGCCCGCTTAGAGCGACCGGACTAGACTACCTGCCAATTCACGAGCGTATGAGGTGGATCACTATCGCGATGGTGCTCAAACACTGCTTCAACTTCGGACCCGATCACGACGTCTTGCTCTGGATCGCCAAGCAAATTGCCTACCATTCTTGCACCGTCGTAATTCGGAAATTCAACGAGCACGATCAGATATGGACCTTGCTCGTTCAATGCGGGATGAACAGGGTGCCAAACGCGTTCGTAGCTATAGATTCTCCCTCGCGGTTCAATCTCCTTGAACGTAACGTTCTCGCTATGGCATCGATGGCAGACCCACTCCGGTCCCCATTGATAGGTACCGCAATCATTACAAAACTGAAGCATCAGTACGTCTCGCGCAGCTGCTTCCCAATAGGTCGCATCTAAACCATCTGGAGCGGCGACAGGTACAGGCAATCCTGGATTTAAATAACTCATAGCGTCGCCTCCGATCCAAAGATAGACGAACTGACAGGTGTCACCATCGGGCCCGACGCGACGAGAGACACATCGACGTCGTTCACTTGATTTGTTGACTCACCCCGCAACTGTCGAACCGCTTCGATGTTCAATCCCAACCCGTGCATATAACACTCCGCGAGATTGCCTCCGCTGGTATTGGTTGGAAGTTTGCCGTCAGGTGCGATGAGATTTTCCTTCGTAAAGAACTCATTGCAGCCATCTGGCTCACAAAATCCGTGCTCGACGATGCTCATTAGGACTCCACCCGTGAAGTTCTCGTAGACCTGTGCTACCTGAACATCGTTCGGCCCAAGTTCCGCCATTTCATACAGTCGCGGGACGGTGGTCTTGAACGTCGATGTTGCGTAGTCTGGCGTGTTGTGTGCAGATGCGCCTGCACGGTAATGGGAACCTGAGAGTGCACTCAATATATAGGTCGGTTTATGTGGGAAGTCCTTCGCTCGTTCAGCTGGGACGAGCAACATAGCCGCGGCACCATCATTTTCAAGACAGCAATCGAATAGGTGAAACGGTTCGACGATCCATCTTGATTCGTCGTACTTTGCTTCATCTAACGGACGACCGTGCATGACAGCACGTGGATTGTTCTGGGCGTGGTGATACGACGCTAATGAAATCGCTCTCAGAGCTTCCTGTTTAACCCCGTGATCATGCATAAAGCGATTTACTTTCATCGCAAACGACTGAGCTGGCGACATCAATCCATACGGAACCGTGTACGCACCTGCGCCGGCAGTCGTGTTACTACGGGGACCTTGGCCAAATCGACCGAACTGCCCCTGCGCCAGTGCTCGAAACACGATGACGCACTCGGCCATTCCTGTCGCGATAGCCGCGGCCGCATTAGCAATAGCACCGGAACCGCCACCACCACCGCCTCCCCACTGCATATTGGCGAAACGCAAATCATCGCAACCAAGTGCAGCAGCAAGACGCGACGGATCACTTCGGTCGTTTGAGAATGATGCGAACCCGTCAACTTTCTTCGGCGATATCCCAGCGTCCTTACACGCGGAGATGATCGCTTTCAGTGCAAGCTTAAACTCGGCATCTGGCGATTGACCTCGTTTGTAATACTGTGTTTCGCCTAATCCAACGACCGCAACTTTACCGCGGATGGTACGACTCATGGACATTTCCTCAGGAATTTAGGGCCACGCTAGCTGAAATATAAAATTTCGCCGATCCGATTACCTGGTACAAGACGATTTCTATTAACCCAGATGCCGTTGGCGAAACCGGCGGTCCCGTTTCACGTCGTTGGAATTCTACCGACGCCCTTCTATACGCCGTTGGCGTGGGTGCGGGGACCGACGAGCTGCAATTTACCACTGAAAATACGGCTGACGTGCCTCAGCAAGTACTCCCAACTTTCGCAGTCATCATAGGCGGTGGCGGTGCGCCAATGCAAAAGATCGGAGATTTCAATCGAGCACTTATGGTTCACGGATTCATGGGCATCGAGCTGTTCGACGAAATTCCACCCGATGGTGAAATCGAAAGTTCAGGCAGTATTTCAGGTATCTGGGATAAAGGGAGTGCTGCAGTCGTTGAGACGACCTCAACAAGCGTCAATAAGGCGACGGGAAAACCGCTCCTTAAAACCGTCTCGCAACTCTTCCTTCGTGGCGAAGGAGGATGGGGTGGCGATCGCGGACCTAGCTTAAAAGTAGATTACCCAGATTCGGAGCCAACCCACTCCGTTACGTATAAGACTCGAGAAGATCAGGCACTAACGTACCGTCTCTCCGGAGATCGCAATCCATTGCACTCGGATCCGGCCTTCGCGGCAATGGGAGGCTTCGATAAGCCTATCCTCCATGGACTATGTACGTACGGTTTCACTGGACGAGCATTGCTACAAGCGCTGTGCAACGGTGATCCTACGCGCTTCCGTGCCATGTCCGGTCGCTTCTCTCGACCAGTGATACCTGGCGACGAACTAACTGTCTCAATGTGGAAAGACGGCAGTGGTGTCGTGTTCCGAACGACGAACCAGAACGGTGACGTCGTCCTCGATCAGGGAATGTGTACCGTTAATTAGTCTTTGAGTTCGACCCTCCTTCTTCTACGAATCGTTGATGAAGTGTCGGGTCGAACTTATTAGGTACACGAAACCTGGTTTCGCGAAGGTCGAAAAGAAAAAACCTTCCGCGAACTTGAACTTAGCAGCGAATGCCTCGTGCGTCGGCGGCGCTTTACACAACTGCTTCGAAGCACGATATAGCTCATAGTCCACCGTTCGTATACCTCCCGCGTGCTCATTTGAATCGAACACTAATCGATAGAAAAGGTCAAATTTGTTGCGGAAAACATCCTAGCATTCATCCACTCCACTGCGGTAGTTGATTGAACTAAGGATTGACTAAGCAAACTTACGTGCTAAAACGGGGAAAGGTTTGAGGACCAAGGTAAGCCTGTACGTGACGCTCTTCGGTGTCGCAACTGTGGCGCTCATCGTCGCTCTGTATTTCTATTCCGCGGACAAATCACACGTAAACGAATCTGCAATCTCAGAAGTCGACCACTCTCATGCACATATAGCTACACAATCGACTCCGAGTACAACGATTCAATCCGACTACCCGCCTAGGAAACAGCAAATCGCATGGACCGAGATTGAATCAGATGACAGCCTCCCGAAATCTAAATGGAATCGCGTACCCGATCACGCCGTATTCGTGAGTCTCAACGACCGCTTCGATCAGTGGTTGTTAAACACTCCTGTAGAAATCCACATCCCGCATATCGACACAACCTACAGCGCGGTCGTCGATCGAATAACGCCAAATGGACTGCATTCAACCACGATTCGTGCTTCGGCTGACGCTCATGAAAACGATCTACAACGATTCATTCTTACGTTTGGCGAAGACCAGACGTTGGCGTACATTTCAACGACTCAAGGCAGCTGGGAACTGACGGGCGATGGTCAGATTGGTTGGCTGGTCTCAACCTCAGAACTCAAACGTTCACAAGACTATTCTGAGCCCGATGTGCTCAATGAACACTACGATCGATACGCAGGTGCTGAATACGTTCCAAGACGTGATGAATGAGCATGGATTTCTGGTGGGACAGCGCGCATCTGATCGCTGTACGAGCACATTCCCGGATCTCAACAACAACCCTCTCCGGACCTCATAACCACAGTTTTCATCTGAGAGTCAAACGCTCTCGTCTTGCTTTGATAGCGCGTTCGCTTCTCGCGGTAATCATTACATGCCTTGCCTCACCTGCGTTTTCGCAGTTTGAGCGTGCGCAGATCAACATCGCTTGTCCATGCACACTCACGAGTAGCGACGGTCAGACCGCAAAACTCAGCTTCGGGCTTGTTAATAACACCGGTGCGGTTGTCGATGAACTTTGGGCTACTTTGGGGATAGCAGGTGAAAGAGTCACCAGTACGAATGAAATCGTCGACCATACCGCCTTCGTCGATACGGTTGCTTTAGATGTCAGCGTTGAAGCTAACTCGTCACTTGGCTCAAAGACTCACGAAATCGACATACGTGGTATTCCCGAAGGCTCCTATTTCTTTGAAATCCTGCTTCACGATCAAGAGGTCGTAGGCGGCCATCCACGATTAGATTCAGTCTGGTTCAAAGGCGAGTGGGCGACTCCTATAGACGCGTTAAACCTAATCGACGCAAACTATCTGATCGACTCCGATGGCGATGGCGTTGACGACATCAATGAGGAAATCGAGCAAACGGACCCTGGCGATCCAAACAGTTTCCCCGTCCCACCTGTCATTGACGTCCTGTTCTTACACGAGGAACTCTCATTCGAGCACTACAACACTAGCCCGGAAACGTTCATCGCACATGTACTCGCAGCGACGAACGACATCTACGAGCGCAGTGACAGCCCCGCCTATTTCCGTGCGGTTGGCGTTCTCGACAACAACGATGTACCTGAAATTGTCGAAGGTGAGTCGCTTGAGGAAGATCGATATCTAGAGCTACTGGAAGAATACGGTGCGGACCTCGTATTGGTCTTTAGGACACGCGACTTTGGGTTGTGCGGATTCGCCGTTACGATCGGTGGTCGTGGCGATAAGGGATTCCTTCACCCGAACGAACGATTTCCCTACACGGAGGTTTTTCTCGATCCCTCTGGGTGTTCGCTCGACACAACAGCGCACGAAATCGGTCACCTAATGGGATTAGGGCACTCCTACGAGCAACAATCGACGGGTGCGTATCTCTGGTCTCGAGGTCATGCAATCCATGGCGAATTTGGGACCGTCATGGCGTATGCAGAGATTGTCTTTCGCGCGGTGGGGATTGATGTGTTTTCGAACCCTCGCCACGACTGCCATGGAAAACCGTGTGGCATTCCTCACACGGAACCAAACGACTCCGGAAGCGCGGATTCTGTACTTTCGTTGAATGTCCTTAAATACCAATTTGCCCGAACATCCATGCCGGATCCAGACTTCGATTTCGACGGGGATGGCGTCGGTGCAACGGCGGATGCCTTTCCGATTGATGCGACTGAATGGGCGGATACCGACGGCGACGATTTTGGTAACAATCGCGATGCCTTTCCGGCCGATCCAACGGAGTGGGCGGACACGGATGGAGACGGAATTGGCGATAACTCCGATCCAGACATTGACAACGATGGCGTTCCGAATTTATCCGATTCCGATCCCTTCGACGCGACTCTGACCCAACCAAGACTCATCAGCATATCTAGCAACGAGGAAGGCGACGAATTCGGTTACTACTCAATTCGAATTAATGATCTAAACGCAGATGGGGTGTCTGACTTCGCCGTCTCGGCTCCGAACGCAATGAACGCTTCCGGTGAAGAGTCAGGCAAGGTGTACCTCTTTTCTCTAGCTGAACTCATCAAACCTACGGACGGTGATAGCCCGATACCCGGAGGTAAGCACCTTTCCGACCTGATTAATGCCTCTGACACGTGGGTACTTCATGGCCTTGAGGACGATGCACTTACCGGACGCCAGCTGGTTTTAGCACAGGAAGGATCCGGTAATCCTGAACTCTACATCCTGACTAAAGACGCTATTTACCTGGTCAGCTTGGATCACTCGCAACTGACAGCCTTCGACGAGCAAGATGGGGAACCCGACAGGCAAATCGACTTGGCTATGTGCATTGAGAGTGGGGACACGGGGTGCACGCTTCTAAACGCACATGATGGTTTTGAAATCCGGAGTATCGCTTCTATCAGTGACTTAGATAACGATGGCACGAACGAGCTTGCGATTGTTGGTGAGGAGACCGCCACTGGCGGTGAACTTAGGCTGTTCTTTCTCAATCGAGAGGGATTAAAACGGACCTCAGTAGGAAGCGCTAGTTCCACCTTATCGGTTGAGAGCGTATTTGAAGCTGACGAGCGGAGTTTCGTTGTCGAAATCATGGGATTTGACGTCACAGCTGAGCTAAGGAACCATGGAGACGTCTCCCATGCAGAACCAACTGACCTCTTAGTCGGTGTGGTTGGCGAACGGGGGGTTGCAGGGCGAGTTTACATTCTCAACGCAGAGCAACTTCAAGACTTCCACGATACCGATACGGATGGAGATCGCATCGTCGCGATCGACGATTTGGTGGCTCCTGATAAAACGTTTCGCATCAGCAATCCCGAGGATCGTTTTTTCGGACTTAGCGTTAATTCACTAACAGACTTCAACGGCGACAATCCAAACGGCCTGATGGTCTGGGGTAGCCGCGACAATCACTTTGTGTTTTCAAACGCCGGGTTACGTTTGTATGACTTAAACGACTCTTCTCCAGACGGATTCATTGAACTACCGGATGCCGCCGAGGAAGAATTCGGCACATGGCGGTTTAACGTGATCCGCTTGGATCCCGGACCCGCTAGCTCGACTGTATTGCGCGCCGAAACCCGAAATACCCCAGACTTGCTCATAACGCCTCGTTTCGGTTCGTTACTCACCGCTGAGCTAACTGATTTAGATTACCTTGACGATCCGACGGGTGAAGATCTGAACGGTCTCGTTAATTTACCCGTTCGCATCCGCTATCCAGGCATCTATCAATTACGAGTTCCTTTCGGTCCGAAAGGTCGTTCGCCGCTGACTGGGGCGGTTTCACTTGGTGACCTTGATGACGACGCTAAAACCGACTTTGCGTTTAGCATGCACTCTGCCGATTTGCGCGGCAGATACAGCACGATGTACTTCGTGTTTTCGAGCGAATTGGAAGCTTTGGATCAAGCGGATGGGAGAGCGGACCATATCGTAATGCTCCATAGCTACGAGGCCGACATTGACGACGACGGGGTTTCAAATCTCTACGATAGAGACGACGATGGCGACGGATTACCTGACTTTTTCGACGCCTATCCTCATCTGAATGAATTCCAGTACGACGCAGATTTCGATGGGCATGCGAACGCAATCGATGTGTACCCGTTAGACCCGACCGAGTACTCCGATCTCGATTTTGACGGCATCGGCGATCGTGATGACCCGGATATCGATGGCGATGGTGTTCTCAATGTGGACGATGAGTTCCCACGTGATTCTGACAACGACGGATTACCGAACGACGAGGATTCGGACGACGATAACGACTCAGTACCTGATGAGGAGGACGCATTTCCGATAGATCCCAAAGAGAGTTTGGACTCCGACGGCGATGGTGTAGGCGACAACGGAGATGCCTTCGCATTTGATCCGAACGAGTGGCTGGATACCGATCAGGACATGATTGGGAACAATGCAGATCCAGACGACGACAACGACGGCTACTTGGATGATGACGACGCCTTTCCATTGGATCCTAATGAATGGTTGGATTCAGATGGTGATGGATATGGTGATAACTCCGATCAGTTTCCCTTGGATCCGTTTGAATGGGAGGACGTGGATGGCGATGGTTTCGGCGACAACCACGGTTCGACTGCATTCGTTTCGTATCGACTGCAATCAGAATGGCACGAAATCACCTCGGGACCTCTTTCGAGTTTCAACAGTGAGGCATTTCGCCTGGGTGATTTCGATCATGATGGTATGTTCGATATCGAGATCTCAAACACGCTTCGACATCTACCCACCAACCCACTATTGCTGATATCTGGAGCGGATCTTCCGGTACTCGACGAACAAGACGGGTCCGCCGACAGAACAATTGATCTGAACGAAATTCATCGTGGCGCATCGAGCTGGCGATTCTTCGACAGTCGAGGGGACGCAAGCACCCCTCGCTATAGTGGTGCAACAGCGGTCGATCTCAACCGAGACGATATCCAAGACTTCGTAATCGTTGAACCCTGGTCCCATAACCAATCGGGTTCGTTAACGCTAGTCTACGGGGGTAATTGGTCTGATATCGACGCTGCTGATGGTAACCAAGACGGTCGGATCGATCTTCATACATGTATACAGCGTGACTATTGCACCAGACTACGGAGTGCAGAAACGCGACATGGTTTTGGTTTAAACGCAACTTCGCTTACAAATTTCGCCAATACCAACGAAGTAGCGTTGGTAATAGGAACTCTAAACAGTAGATCGAGACGAATAGGCCGAGAGGCGATCGGTACGACCTACCTCTTACCGTATGACTCGATATCAGGGTCGACATCGAGCGACGATGACACTGTCCTTCTTGAGACGCTTGAAGAGGACAACCGTACTTGGTCTTTTTATCCCGAATTCGATTCCTTTCTGCCGGGCAGCGGGACAACGCTAGTTAGTCGAATCCCGGATCTTGACCGCGACGGGACCGATGAATTCATGATCAACAACAGCTTGAGTACGCCACCCCGCATCTACATCCTCGCGTCGAGCGACCTTGAAGCGATGGATCTTGAAGATTCTGGAGCCGATCAGAAGGTCAATCTAGCTCGTTCATACGAACAACCGAATTCGTTCCGGATCGATGGTTTTCGAATCAATCCAAGTACTACACTGACTTCGTCGCCGCAGGAGGAAACCGATGGAGGTACCAGATCGTTTCTGTTACCGATAATCGAGAGTGGCAATTCCAGCCGCACACAAATCATTGATTTGAGGGAGCTCGAAGCACATGATCGTGCTGACGGTACGGTAGACGGCGTCATTCAGTCATTTGAAAGTGGCGAAAGTGATACGTGGGAGTTTCTCGGCATCCGCAGTCTAGGCGTCTGCAAACCGCAGACCGATCAAGGACGCGTTCAGGGACTCGCGTCTTCACTCAGTTACTCCGTTACGTCATCAATCGCAAGCAGCTTTGAACTCTTTGTATTCGATACGAACGATTTAGCCGCGCTTGACTTACTCGACAATCGACCAGATGGCAGCATAAATCTATCGCGTGCGAATGAACAGGGTACGGAAGAGGTTTGGCGCATTTCTTTTGGTGAACTGACCATGCACAGCCGACGCGTGTTATTCACCTGTCTCGGCGACCTGGACGGCGACGATCATGAAGATATATTGATCACCGTATTCGATCGAGATGGTACAAAAGAGCGTACGCGAATCTTCTTGCTAGCATACGCCGACCTCGCACGTCTTGACCAATTAGATGGGAATCATGACATGCAAGTAGACGTCTCAGCAATGTGGTTAGACGAATGATTTCAACCATATTAGGATTGCGAAACCCGTTTTAACCAATTCCACATACCCACGACAGCTTGAGATTACCCGTGGTTCACGCGTCTAGCTTTTACATCAATGACCAGACCAATACTCACCTGCTTGGTGATACTCATGACAAACTCTGCGCTACCTGAGAACCAGGATCCTTATCTATGGTTGGAGGAAGTTCGAAGCG
The DNA here is from genome assembly GCA_965220235.1 of Candidatus Azotimanducaceae bacterium. Lineage (GTDB taxonomy): Bacteria > Pseudomonadota > Gammaproteobacteria > Pseudomonadales > Azotimanducaceae > Bin55. Next base: position 3,535,913 of record OZ244815.1, read on the forward strand.
AGGCATCGCTTGAATGGGTGAAGGAAATGAACGCTCATGCGCATGAGCGCTTAGCACTTGCTCCAGAGTTCAACGATCTCCAAACACGAATCAAGACCATTCTGGACGCAAAGGACCGAATCCCTTACGTGTCGAAACTAGGTGATTTCTACTACAACTTTTGGCAAGACGAAGAACACGAACGCGGCATTCTGCGTCGAACCACGCTAACAGAATATCGTAAAGCGATACCTACTTGGGAGACTGTCATAGACGTTGATCAACTAGGTGAAACCGAGGGCGAAAGTTGGGTCTACGGTGGTTCAACGACTCTCAAACCAAGCTATGACAGATCCTTGATCAGTCTATCAAGAGGCGGGTCTGACGCGAGCGTCATTCGTGAGTTTGATCTGATCTCTCGGTCGTTTGTTGAAGATGGTTTTGACTTGGCTGAAGCTAAAAGCGATGTCGCGTGGTTGAATAAAAACGAAATTCTTGTGGCCTCAGACTTTGGTGAAGGCACGTTAACGGAGTCTGGTTATCCACGAATTGTCAAACGCTGGAGCAGAGGCGACCCTCTTGAAGAAGCGCAGATCGTCTTCGAAGGAGAGGCAACTGATGTTGGTATTTTTGGATTCTCCGATCAAAGAAGAGGATTTGAACGTGCAGGCATCGTTCGCGCGATCGACTTCTTCAATTCTGATACACATCTACTCGTGAATGATGAGTTAGTGCTGGTCGAAAAACCGTCACATGTTGACGCGTCGTTCTTTCGAGAGTGGCTTCTACTGACGCCAAAGAAAGATTGGATTCTCGACGAAACGACGTATGCAAGCGGTTCGCTTCTTGCTGCGCGCCTTGACGATTACTTGACAGGCTCACGACACATGCATGTCTTGTTCTCGCCGACTAAAAGTCGAAGTTTGGCTGGATTTAGCGAGACACGCGACTTTCTATTGGTAAACGTGATGGAAAACGTCCGCAACCAGATTGAAGTAACCTCTTACCGCAGTGACCAATGGCTGACGGAACCGTTGAGCGCAAGTCAAGGACTTCAAACCATATCTGTGCGTCCGGTCGACGAAAGTGAAAGCAACCAGTATTTCATCACACGAAGTGATTTCTTGACTCCGCCGACCTTTGGTATGGGAGAAGTAGGTGGCACCGATGATGTTCTCAAACAAGAACCTCACGTCTTTGACGAGCAAGATTCAGCGATAACGCAACATTGGGCGACATCAAAAGATGGGACCAGGATTCCGTATTTCCAAGTCGGTCCGAAGGAAATTCAATCGCCATTACCCACACTACTCTACGGATACGGAGGTTTCGAAATCCCCATGCTACCCGGTTATCAGAAGGTCACGGGGGTAGCGTGGCTCGAGACCGGCGGTGTTTATGTCGTAGCGAATATACGCGGGGGAGGTGAGTTTGGACCACAATGGCATCGCGCAGCTTTAAAAGAGAAGAGACACAAAGCCTACGAGGACTTTATTGCAGTCGCCGAGGATCTTCACGCTCGGAATGTAACGAATTCTCAGCTTCTCGGCACCATGGGTGGTAGCAATGGTGGTTTGTTGATGGGGAACATGTTGACTCGTCGACCTGACCTATTTGGCGCGATCGTCGCAGCTGTTCCACTGTTTGATATGAAGCGTTACCATCTTCTCCTTGCGGGCGCAAGTTGGATGGCTGAATACGGCGATCCTGACCTCCCCGAAGAATGGAAATTCATCAAGGACTTCTCGCCATACCACAACGTGTCCAAGGACGCGAAATATCCACCATTGTTTGTGACGACTTCGACTGCAGATGACCGGGTCCATCCTGGTCATGCTCGAAAGCTGGTCGCGCGCATGCGTGAATTCGAGAAAGACGTGACTTACTATGAAAACATGGAAGGAGGTCACGCGGGCGCCGCCGACAACACACAACGAGCGTTTATGTCAGCGTTGGAATATCAATTTTTAAGAAAGAACCTACGTACGGGAACCAGCATCGTGGATCAGTAGCAATCCACCAATCGACGATTTCCTATGCTGCGAACACTTTCCCCGGGTTGAGAATTCCCTTAGGATCAAGCGCTGATTTCAGCGTCCTCATCAAGTTGACTTCTGCATCGTTGCGAGAGACATCTAAATAGGGCTTTTTCTCGAGTCCAACCCCGTGTTCTGCGGAGACCGACCCACCAATTGGGCGCAGTGGTTCATAGACACACAAATTCACGTCATGATGCGACGAGTCGTTCTCGCCAGCGGAAATCGCGAAGTGGAGATTCCCATCACCCATGTGACCAAAGGTGAATAGTTCATGGTGGCCGAATCGTTGTTTTAAATTCCCTCGGACTTCCTCGACGTAGGTTTCCATATACGGCACCTGAAGACTGACGTCATAGATAAATACTGGGTCGTATTGGAATATCTGTTCCACATCGTCACGCATCGCCCAGAACTGCCTACGCTGGTCACCGTTCTGCGCAACTGTCGCATCGGTTGCCAAACCATTCTCTAATGCTTCGGCGAGCGCGTCTTCTATTCGCAACTTGTCATTCTCCGGATCACCACCCATAGCCTCGATCAGGACGTAAATTGGGTATTTCTGGTCAAGTGGAGGACGTTGCTTCGCTGGCGGTGTAGTCACCAATCGGTAAAAGTCGTTCCACATGACTTCGAACGCTGACAATGTTCCGCCTAGACAAGCATCCATATGTTTGAGAATAAGTGGCATCTTTTCGAAACTATCTGCCGCGACAAGGGCTGTTTCGTGACTACGAGGTAACTCGCGTAGTCTCACGACAGCGCGGGTAACGATCCCTAGACAACCTTCCGTGCCAATAAACAGCTGTTTGATGTCGTATCCAGCGTTGTTCTTGATCATCTCATTCATTGATGACACGATCGTCCCGTCTGCAAGCACAGCTTCGGTACCAAGCACCATATCCCGAGTCATTCCGTATCGAATCACTCGGTTTCCGCCTGCATTTGTTGCGATGTTTCCACCAACAGTGCAACTACCCCGAGCACCGATATCAAGTGGATACAGCAATCCGTGTTTTTCTGCTTCCTCTTGCGCCGCTTGCAGTAATACACCTGCTTGTAGAGTCATCGTACGATTGACGTCGTCGACACTTTCAATCTGATTCATTCGCTCCAGTGACAAAATCAGATCCGACCGGTCTGTATCAGCTCCCTCAACCAATCCAGTACGCCCTCCATGCGCAATGACGGTTTGTCCGCGCTCGTGACAGAGCTTGAGTATCGCGCTGACTTCTTCGGTTGATCGTGGTCGCACAATCGCGTGGGCTTGAATACCTTGCGGACGCCAGATGCCGACCGCTCGAGAACTTACATCGTCGCCGGTGAGGACTGAATCTGATCCAGCGATTTTTACTAGGTCAGCGACAAGTTGACTCATCCAACGCTATCCAATCAAGGAGGCCATGCAGTATAGAGAATGAACACTGTCACTTTCAAGCCAAGGCACAATTTGCTTTGCACGCACCTTAGTCTTTCAAGTTAATGTGCGGCGCTTGCGTGGGATGGCGGAGAATCAGGTATGGGTTCCACTTCGCCGCCAAAATACACAATTCTTGACGCCCACGCATAATCCGCTTCATACGCGAGCAAGTACATCAAGACAAGTAGAACAAGTGGCGGTACGAGGATCGCCGTGATCAATGTGGGTCGCTCCCACTTCATATGCATAAACACCGCTACGATAAATCCAGCCTTTAGCATCATGAAGATGATGATTAGGAGCCAGCGTAAAAGACCTTCAAACTCAAGAATATCCACCAAATATGAGGCAGCACTGAACACAAACAGCAACAACCAGACAAGAAAGTAGACCTTTATCGGATGTTGTTGACCGACTTCCGCCATGACTTATTCGTAATTCCTTTACCAGAGATAGAAGAAAGCGAAGATGAAGACCCACACGAGGTCAACAAAGTGCCAATACAAGCCCGTGATCTCGACGATCTCGAAACTCGTGTTGTCGTATTTGCCACGTAGTACCCGAATTGCGACGATCAGTAAGTACACGACACCTGCCGATACGTGCAACCCATGAAAACCTGTGATCATGAAGAAGAACGAACCAAATTGTTTGGCACCCATTGGGTTTTGCCAGGCTCTGACTCCTTCGTCCATGATCAGCTTGGACCACTCGAATGCTTGCATACCGACGAATGAAGCCCCAAGAAGCGCAGTTGCAAACATAAGCCAGAACACGGCGACCTTTCGCTTGCGGTAACCCATGTTGACAGCCATCGCCATCGTCCCGCTGGACGTAATCAGGATGAACGTCATGATGGCAATCAGCAGCAGTGGTACCGGGTAGCCGAAAGCCTCCAGCGCGAAGACTTCGCTCGGCACTGGCCACGCATCAGTTTGCGTCATTCTGACAGCCATATAGCTGACGAGGAACGACGTGAAAATGAATGTATCCGAGAGCAAGAAAATCCACATCATGGCCTTGCCCCATGGCACGGCCTTGAATGTAGTAACGTCCGACGACCAGTCTTCGACAATCGTCGTTAGCGGACCCTGACCTGTCTGAGCAGCTTCAGCCATTTTTGCTTAATCTGTACCTTAAATTAGCGGCTACGACGATTGACCTTGCGGAACCGTTTGAGGAATGAAATCCTTGTCTGATCCGGGTACGCTGTAGTCGTATGCCCAGCGATGGACAGTAGGTAACTTATCGCCCCAGTTTCCGTGACCCGGCGGTGTCTCTGGCGTACACCACTCTAGACTGTTTGCCCCCCACGGGTTATCCCCGGCGGGCTTCCCGTAGAAGTAACTGTGAACCAAGTTGGCCACGTATATGAGCTGTGCGGCACCAACGACCAATGCTGTCCAGGTGATGACCTCGTTCAACATTTGGGCGGAAGCCGGATAGAAACTCGAATCAAAGTTCTCGTAATACCGTCTAGGTACCCCGATAAATCCGAGGTAATGCATCGGGAAGTAGATGATGTACGTTCCAAGGAACGTAATCCAAAAGTGCATTTTGCCCCAGAAGTCATTCAACATGCGTCCAGTGAGCTTTGGATACCAGTGATAGATCCCACCAAAGATCGCAAGAATCGGTGATACGCCCATGACCATATGGAAGTGCGCGACGACGAAATACGTGTCAGACAACGGGATATCAATGATCACGTTGCCGAGAAATAGCCCCGTGATACCGCCCATGATGAAGGTGAGTACAAAAGACAATGCATACAACATAGGGACTGTGAGCTTGATATTGGCTTTCCAGAGGGTCAAAATCCAGTTGTAAACCTTGATTGCCGTAGGTACGGCGATGATGAGGGTTGTGGTCGCAAAGAAGAACCCGAAATACGGGTGCATGCCTGCAACAAACATATGGTGCGCCCACACGATAAACGACAAGACCCCAATAAACACCAACGCCCAAACCATCAGGCGATAGCCAAATATGTTCTTACGAGCATGGACTGAAATCAGGTCTGATACCACGCCGAATGCGGGCAGCGCAACGATATAGACCTCTGGATGACCAAAAAACCAGAATAAGTGCTGGAATAACAGCGGTTGGCCACCGTCGTAAGCCAATGTTTGACCTAGTGAAACGATGGCTGGCATGAAGAAACTGGTGCCAATCTTCAGATCCAGAATCATCATGATCGCGCTCACAAATAGCGCTGGGAAGGCCAACAAACCCAGGAATGTCGCGACGAAGATCCCCCACACCGTCAACGGGAGTCGCATGAGCGACATACCACGAGTACGCGCTTGGAGAATCGTGGTTATGTAATTCAAACCACCCATCGTGAACGCGACGATGAACACCGCGAGCGATGCCAACATCGTCGTGATGCCCCAATCAGCGCCGGGCGTACCTTCCGTGATAGTCTGGGGTGGATACAACGTCCAACCAGCACCGGTTGGACCCCCCAACCCCGGAATGTATGCCAGTAGAAGAATGATCACAGATAACAGATAAACCCAATAGCTGAGCATATTCACGAACGGAAAAACCATGTCCCGTGCACCGCACATGAGCGGTACCGTGAAATTACCAAACGCACCGAGCAGAAATGCCGTGAGCAGATAAATCACCATGATCATCCCATGCATGGTGATCGCTTGATAGTAATAGTCCTCGACGAACCATTCCATAAACCCTGGAAACGCAATCTGAATGCGCATCAAATCAGAGAGGAATAACGCGACCAATCCGACAGCCATTGCTGTGATTCCGTATTGGACGGCGATCACCTTGTGGTCTTGACTGAACACGTACTTCCCGATCCAAGTCTTTGGATGGTGAAGCGGCACGGTCTCCTGATAAGGAATTTCAGCTGTTGCCATCAGTGTTCCTCAACGAAAATGCTTGAGTTACGTTGGTTCATTGTTATTCTGCAGTTTCCTGAAGGAAGCGCAGTAGCGCTTCCATTTCATCGTCTTCAAACGCGTAAGGCGTCATTACGGATCCGAAGCCTTCAACCAGCTTCACGCTCGGTTCAACGATCGACTCAACGATGTACGCTTCGTTCGCAATCACTGAAGAGCCATCTGCGAGAGTCACTTCTCTTCCCCACATACCTTTCCACGTTGGTCCAACGACCGATGTCCCGTCCAACGAATGACATGCGAAGCAACCATTCTGGTCGGCGAGTTGTCGACCTTTCGCCACGATGGGTTCTTCTGGTGTCTGGCCCGCTTTCATCTCAGCCCAAGTGACTTGCGAATCCAGCCACGCTTCAAAATCCTCCTGCGTGTCGATGTACATCTCTCCACGCATGATGTGATGGCCACGTCCACAAAGTTCAGCACAGAGAATCTCGAACTTACCGGTTCGAGTCGGTCGGAACCAGAAATACGTGATCATGCCGGGGACCATGTCCATTTTGGCACGGATTTCCGGAACCCAGAAATCATGCAGCACATCCTTTGAGCGCAGCACAACCTTGACATTTCGGTCCAACGGGAGATGGAGCACATTACTCGCAATCAAGATGTCGTCCTCGCCGTGAGGATCGCCATCGCGCATACCGAAGGGATTCAGAGACGTAATGTTTGGCTCGAACGTTGTCTCGTCCCTACCTCGGTTGACGTTCTTCTTCACTGAGGTCGTGCCGAAGATACCGTCCTCACCGGGGAAACGGTATTTCCAAGTCCACTGTTCACCAAGAACTTCGACTTCCATCGCATCGGACGGGACTTGCACGTAATCGTCCCAGACAATCAAACCAGGCGCTAACATGATTACCACGCCGATTGAGGTGATGATCGTCAGCCAACTCTCGAGTACCGGATGTTCGGGTTCGTAGTGCGATTCGCCACTCTCATGGAATTTGTAGCGCCAGATCGCCCAGGCCATGAACAACCCTAACAGGACAAATGCGACACCACAGATCCACCAAGTGACCTTCACCGTAAAGTCGATGAACTTCCAATTTGAAGCAATCTCCGTGAACTGCCACGGGCTCCAAACATTGAAGATCACCGAACCAATAACCACAAGCCCCAGCAAGATGGCTACGTGATGATCAAGTATCTTTCGCATAGTCCTCCACATCCGCGAATTCGCATTACGCTAAGCATGTTCGTCGCATGTACACACGAACTTAGCGAGTGGAAAGCGATTCGCAAGTACCTCGACAGCGGCGTTCCGGCTCGTTCGTACTAGCGACAAATACAAACGCAGCAAGCCTTCAAGATTAAGGCTGCACACTATCTCAGACTGAGAATTTTATAAGGAGCGAATTTTGCTTAAATCAGTTTGCTTTTCAAATGTGGCGTACGACCTAACGAGCATCTCCCAGCTCTCCATCGGAGAGGTCTTTCAGTTCTCGCGACTAGGAAAGATCTCGTTCACCGGTACGTAATCCGCCCCGGTCGCACTAGCCACCGCTTCATGCGTAACGTGCCCCTCATAGACATTAAGTCCAGCACGTAAATGTAGATCGGTTGAGAGCGCTTGCGCCACTCCCTTGTCTGCCAATGCTAAGACGAATGGCAGCGTGGCGTTGTTGAGTGCAAGTGTCGACGTTCTCGCCACAGCACCCGGCATATTCGCAACGCAGTAATGAACCACGTCATGTTGCACAAAAATCGGCTCGGAGTGCGTCGTCGGTCGCGATGTTTCGAAGCATCCCCCTTGGTCAATTGCCACATCGACCAGGACGGCTCCCCTTTGCATCTCCTTTACCATGTCTTCTGTCACCAACCTGGGTGCTTTACTACCTGGAACCAAGACAGCACCGATAACGAGATCCGCGTTTACTACGTGTTCATGGACAGAATGAACCGTGGAATAACGTGTATGAAGCGCTGGTCGAAATTCCAATTCCAACTCGGCTAGCCGACGTAAATCGATGTCGAAAATGACAACATCCGCCTCCATACCTAATGCGATTCGAGCCGCATTCATACCGACCACACCGCCGCCTAGTACCACGACACGCGCCGGTGGTGAACCAGGTACCCCTCCAAGGAGCGTCCCTCGACCACCTTGCTCAATCTCTAATGCATGAGCACCTGCCTGTACGGACATTCGCCCAGCAACCTCACTCATCGGCGCAAGCAACGGTAATCTGCCTCGTCCATCTGTGACGGTCTCATATGCGATCGCCGTGCACCCACTTTTCTGCAATGCGCTTGTTAATGCGGGGTCTGGCGCAAGATGGAGGTACGTAAAGAGAATCTGACCTTTATGCAAACGCTTGACCTCTTCAGGCTGAGGTTCTTTTACTTTGACAATTAGGTCTGCCTCGAACAAATGATCCAAGTCGCTTGTTAGAGTCGCACCCGCTGCACTGTATTCTTCATCAAATAAACCGAGTTTGAATGCACAATCCACCTCGACGACGACGCTATGACCGTGAAGTACAAGCTCTCTGACGCTTGCCGGCGTCAGACCGACGCGGTTTTCATCCGTTTTAATTTCTTTAGGAACGCCAATTCGCACAATAATCGCTTCTCTTCGTGAGGGTAAATTTCATGTTTACCGAGGCTTCTCGATTTGAACACCTCAAGTATGTGACGCCAATTGTTGCAAGTATTTAGTTCAAGTGTCGAATTCTGTTTCTAGTCAGTTACTGCTCGATTCCCTAGCTAACTGCATACGAGAACGATCTTCCAGAGAGTCACTTGACCAGCTCTGCCAGATTCTTGACGACGGATTGACGTCACTCGACGATCCACACGTTGAACTATTCGAAGCATTGGCGAATTACGTTTACCAACTTCGCGATGGCGCGATTCAAACGTCAGACGACACCACCTCGCTGTTTCGCGAAGCACTACTACTCCTGGGTGAAGATCCATCCTCCTTACGGGGCGCTTCGTCGACAGATCGGAAAGCGGGACTTTTAGAACGAATTGATCTCGCGGCGTCAGGTGGATTTGACGCACTAGAGGCAGGCGAAATTCCGGACGTTGAGCGACTAATTGACGCTAAGTCCGAGAGATTGCGGATTCAACGTACCCTACATCGACTACATTCATCGCTGGAAACGATTGAACGGCATACGCAGTCAACACGCTTGAGCCCGTCGTTCACGTCAATACTCTCTCGACATCGACAGCTACTTGATGCGCTTAATCCAAGTCCTTCGCCAAGTCAGTCGGTGTCGTTGACTTCGCTTGAAGAAATGCTCTCGCTTCAGGTAGGGGGATCAGAAACGGACATAACTATAGATGCTGAAGGATCGGTTCACCCTTCTTATCTCCCAACCCTTTCGTCGATTGTTACTCAACTCACCAATACCTTGCCCTCAAACGAGATTAAGGTCATGAAGATCTTACGTGAACAAGATACGCTCGAAATTCAATTGACATTCGATGCGAATGACTCGATCTTGTCCGGCTTACGCACAAGTGCAATCGAACACGGTTTTCTCGATCCCGATGCCCCGCTTCGTAACGGAGATGAGATACAGTACTTGCTACTTCCTGAATCATCCCAACCGGATGAACTGCTGATTCAATCTTCCTCGTTGTTCGACCATCTCCAATCGCTTTGTGCGCGAGTGGTTACCGAGTCTTCCGCAGAATCTACTGAAATGTCCGTAACACTACCAGCCAATTTCAGATTAGAGCAAGTAGTGGTTTTTAAACAGGGTGAGGCGCTCTATGCGGTATGGACCGATGTCGTTGCCGATATCGAATACGCGACAACTAACGAAGATACTCCGTTTCGTTCGTTCATAGAGAACGACCAAGGTTCATTCAGGGTTGTGAATTCGAACCAAATGCGTGGAAAGCATGACGCGTGCGTGTTTATTAACGACGGAGGATTTCGAGTCGCACTGTTCGTGGATCAAATCGAGACTCCTGGCCAGGTAGCCGTTCTAGATTCCCTTTCTCCAGTGACTTATCTTGGCGGGGGAGTCCGACTGTTAGACCGGCGCCTTGTCGTGTTGCTTTCCGCCGTTGAACTTGACGATGGTTCTCCTCTATCGCTGAATTCTCAAATGAGTACAACGAGACGACTGCTCGTCCTAGGTTTTGTCCCGCTCGCAAAAGGATTGAGTCGAAATACGTACCACATTTCACATGCTGCTGGGGAGATGGACGCGACTGCTACATTCCAAGAGCAGCGACCATATGCAATTCTGGTTGAGCAGCATGAACTTGCCACCTATCGACATTTGCTAATAACAGCGAAGCGGCTAGATGTACCTGTAGTGGTACAGAGCTCAACGAATCGGGACCATGTATCTGATAGTTCAGACACCCAGTTCCAGTCAGTGAGAACGTTAACCGAACTGGAAGCACAGCTGAATAGCGTTTCCGGAAATCAAAACAAACCGCAACCGTCGAAACTAGGTACCCAGTAATCGACCCATAAACTCTTGTGTCGGCCGCGCCAAATTCAATGTATATACGTGTATGCCCAACGCGCCATCGGACAGCAGTCGTCGACACAGGTTCGCAACGACGTCAGCACCATACGCTCTAAGCTGTTGAGAGTCGTGCTCAAGAGAGCGTAGTTGCATCATCAACCAGCGAGGGATTTCCGCACCGCACTTCTCAGAAAACTGAATCAGCTTTTGAAAATTCGCAATGGGCATAACACCAGGCAGTATAGGTTTCTTCATGCCCGCGCCGATGCAGCTATCCACAAATGCCTTATACGCATCAGCGTTGTAAAAGTATTGCGTGATGCAACTGTCCGCGCCCGCATCAGTCTTTTCCTTCAGTCGACTGATGTCGTCACTGATTGACTTTGCTTCCGGGTGCATTTCAGGATAGCACCCAACATGCAACCTAAACCTGTCTCCGGTTTCCTCACGAATTAGCGAAACGAGCTCGTGCGCATAGCGAAAGGACTTTCCCTCCGACATGTTGTCGCCAATATCGCCACGTAGAACCACCATGTCCGTAACACCAATCTCCGCATACTTGCTGAGCAGCGCCACCATACTCTGTCGTGTGTCGTCTCCCCATGTTATGTGGGGAATCGCGTTGTGCCCATTCTCATGAAGTAAGCGCACCGTTTCGAGCGTGCCCTCTCGTGCAGAGCCACCAGCACCATGTGTAATCGAGTAGAAATCGGGATTAAACTCAGCTAAACGACTAGCTGACCGAAGTAAATTACTGGTCTCGCGAGAGGTTTTGGGTGGGAAAAATTCGAAACTAAGGTGCGAGAAATCGCTACGTTCCAAAGGCGTCCGCCTTTAGTAACTCAGCGCGATCCGTGCTTTCCCAGGTGTACGAGTCATCATGGTGACCAAAGTGCCCGAAAGTCGCGGTTCGACGGTAAATTGGGTTCCTTAGTTGCAACATTTCAACAATCCCGCCAGCACTTAAGTCGAAGTGCTTCCTCACTAGTAAGCCAATCCTGTCGTCGTCAATCCCATCTGCGCCTGTACCAAACGTATTGACCACCACATCAACCGGTTGCGACTGCCCAATTGCATAGCTAATTTGGACTTCACATCGATCCGCCAATCCGGCAGCAACGACATTTTTTGCAACGTACCTAGCTGCATATGCGGCCGATCGATCAACTTTCGTCGGATCTTTACCTGAAAACGCCCCACCACCATGGCGCGCCATGCCTCCATATGTGTCAACAATGATTTTGCGACCGGTTAACCCACAATCGACTGCTGGACCGCCAAGAGTCCATGGTCCGCAAGGATTGACATATATCTTGGCCTCCGAAATGTCGAAATCCTCTTCGAGAACAGGTCGGATTATGTTCTCGGTTACTTCCTTTTCGACGAATTCATCGGTAAGGCCCGCATCATGTTGCCCGGAGAACACGATTGTTTTCACCGCACTCGGTCGACCGTTCTCGTACGCAAACGTCAGCTGACACTTTGCGTCGGGTCCGAGAAAATCCATTCCGTCGCGCCTTACTTCCGCATGCTTTCGCATCAATCGATGCGAGTACATGATGGGGGCTGGCATCAATTCAGGTGTTTCATTTGACGCATAGCCGAACATCATGCCCTGATCGCCTGCACCTACTTCTTCCTGTGCTGCTTCGGATTCTCCAACCTTGGTGCCAGCAGCGATGTCACTCGACTGCTCATTTACCATCACACAGACTTCGCATGCATCGTAGTCGATTCCGAACTCTTTCGTGTACCCCACGTCACGCAATACCTGCCGGGCGATGTGTTCATAATCGAGATTCGTACGCGTGGAGACTTCACCGGCGATGATCACAGTGTTCGACTTTAAGAGTGTTTCGCACGCAACTCTTGCGTTTGGATCGCTCGTTATCGCGGCGTCGAGAACTGCATCCGAAATCTGATCGCACAGTTTGTCCGGGTGACCTTCCGATACGGATTCAGAGGTGAATGTACGATACTCGCTCAAAATATGTCCTCTATATCCTGTGTGTCACAAATCACACAGCGGGCCGAATTTAAAGAATGAAGTATTTTAAACAGGAGTAGCGCTCACTCCGTATCACCATTGGCAGCATTGCTAGCCTCGATCTTTAAACCGGCTTTCATTTTTTATTAGAACAGTTTCATATTAACTATAAATTTATGTATGTAAGTCGTGAGTTTTTGTCGTAAGTTTTATATTAGATTTAGTTCTTAGGAGAATTTTTATACCTATATAACTTTCACTAATTCCAAATTAGTCCATTAATCCCCGTATGCAAAATTAGCGCTTCGCTTTTCGTCTTTCTCCTATGCAAACAAGCAAAGAACGCGCCAACGCGATTCGCGCACTAGCCATGGATGCAGTTCAGCAGGCTAATTCAGGTCATCCCGGTGCGCCCATGGGATTGGCGGATATGGCCGAAGTCCTCTGGCGGCAATACTTGCGGTTCAACCCGAAGAACCCCTATTGGTTCAATCGTGATCGCTTCGTGCTCTCTAACGGTCACGGTTCGATGCTGCTCTACGCCGTACTGCACCTGACTGGGTACGATGTTTCAATCAACGATATTCGAAATTTCAGACAGCTTCACTCAAAAACCGCTGGTCATCCTGAATTCGGCGAATGTCCGGGCATAGAAACCACAACCGGTCCTCTTGGTCAGGGTTTCGCAAACGCTGTAGGCATGGCATTGGCCGAAAAACAGCTCGCAAGTGAATTCAATCGCGAGGGTTTTGACATCGTCGACCATCGCACGTGGGTTTGCGTTGGTGACGGATGTTTGATGGAAGGCATTTCACATGAAGCAGCATCTTTAGCAGGTACGCTTGGTCTTGAAAAACTAATCGCCATCTACGACAGCAACGGTATTTCGATCGACGGCGAAACGAAGTTTTGGTTCACTGAAAACGTTGCCGCACGATTCAACGCCTACGGTTGGCGAGTGATTGAAAATGTGGACGGGCATGATCCGATCGCTGTCAAAAGTGCATTCGATACTGCTTGCGAATCGAGTAATCAACCTACATTGATCTGTTGCACGACCACTATCGGCTACGGAGCACCGAATAAAGGCGGAACCGCGAGCGCACATGGTTCACCACTTGGCAACGATGAAATCGCACTTGTTCGCGAACAGTTAGGCTGGTCGTACGAACCATTTACCGTGCCAGAGTCGATCTACGCTGCATGGGACGCCACAGAACAAGGTCAGCAGCTCGAAGACGAGTGGAATACTGCGATGGCGGCATACACTGACGCTCATCCAGACCTTGGTCGCGAGCTTCAGCGACGGATTAAAGGCAAACTTCCAGAAGGCTGGCACGAGAGCATCACCGAATTCGCACAAAACGGGCAGAAACAAGCCACGTCCCTGGAGACACGCAAAGCTTCAGGTCAATGTTTGGATGTACTCGGACCAAAAGTCACCGAATTGTTAGGTGGCTCAGCAGACCTGACCGGATCCAACAACACCCAATGGGACGGCGCCGGATGGCTGTGGGAGGGAGGTCGATATCTAAACTACGGTGTCCGCGAATTTGGTATGACTGCGATTGCCAATGGGTTGTCTTTGCACGGTGGATTTGTGCCTTATACCGGTACGTTTCTCGTGTTTATGGAATATGCCCGAAACGCGGTGCGATTGGCCACTCTGATGGGACTCCGGCACATTTTCGTTTACACGCACGATTCTGTGGGATTAGGCGAAGATGGGCCAACGCATCAACCCATTGAGCAACTGACCAACCTTCGAACAACACCGAATCTAGCTGTCTGGCGTCCGTGTGATGTCGCAGAAACCGGGATTGCTTGGCGGGAATCCTTGAAACGGACCGATGGCCCTTGCGCCATCGTACTAACTAGACAAAAGACTCAGCCACAGTCTCGCGACGACGAGACATTTAACAACATAGCAAAGGGCGGTTATACGCTTCGACGTGAATCATCTGAACTCCAGTTAATTTTGATCGCCACGGGGTCCGAAGTCGAAGTTGCTCAAACCGCAGCGAATCAACTTGAGAAAGACGGATACGGGATACGGGTGGTTTCGATGCCATCCGTCGATAGATTCTTAGCTCAATCCATCGAGTATCAAGAATCTGTTCTGCCGAAGGAAGTACGTAAACGTGTTGCCGTAGAAGCCGCACATCCAGACTACTGGCGAAGATTCGTTGGTCTCGACGGCGATGTCGTAGGTATCCGGCGCTACGGACTGTCAGCACCTGGACCCGAAGTTATGGCAGAGCTTGGGATTGACCCCGGAAACGTCGTGCAGGCCGCGGTTAATTTGCTCGCGTAATACATGCGCGTTAACAAGCTAACCGATATCCAACTCGACAACAGACGGGTTCTCATTCGTGCTGACCTAAATGTGCCACTCGACGGTACCACGATTACCAATGATCTGCGGATACGGGCTTCGATACCCACGATCGAGTTTGCGCTCGCTCACGGTGCGGGTGTGGTTGTCGTATCCCATTTAGGGCGCCCCAAAGCAGGCTCAGATAACACTCATTTATCGCTTCAACCCGTCGCAGATCGTCTACGTTCGATGCTTAATCGTCCGGTCGATCTAGTCAAAGAATGGACGAATGGGTTGGACTTGGAATCAGGCGAAGTCAAGCTACTCGAGAACATTCGTTTCGAATCTGGTGAGACCAAGAATGATTCTGACTTAGCTCGTTCGCTCGCATCCCTCTGCGATGTTTACGTCAATGACGCATTCGGCACCGCGCATCGTGCACATGCATCTACACATGGGGTCGCGGAATACGTTACAGAGTCTTGCGCAGGATTGCTACTCGCGTCAGAAATCGCAGCACTAGAACGAGCGTTAGCGAACCCGAAACGTCCGTTGGTGGCAGTCTTAGGCGGCTCGAAGATCTCTGGCAAACTAGAGGTGTTACACAACCTAAAAAATGTGGCAGATACGTTGCTTGTTGGCGGCGGCATGGCTAATACGTTTCTACTTGCATCTGGAACGACTATCGGAAATTCGCTTGTAGAGAGTGACCTCTTGGATGATGCTCGGGCAATACGCCAAGCTTCAGATCTACCTCTACCAGTCGACGTCATGACAGCTGAAACGATCAACGACGGTAGTCATGCGTTTTTACGACTGACCGATGCCGTTCCGAGTCAAGAATCGATCGTGGATATTGGACCGGAAACGGCTCGTAGATATGCCAAAGTAATCGCCGAAGCTGGAACCGTCATATGGAACGGACCTATGGGCATTTTTGAATATCCACAGTTCGCAGATGGTACGCGAGTCGTCGCAGACGCAATCGCAGATTCGAACGCGTTTACTCTCGCCGGGGGCGGTGATACAGTGGCAGCGATCGAACAGTTCGACATTTCGGAACGAATCGACTACATTTCGACCGGTGGTGGAGCGTTTCTTGAGTTCATCGAAGGGAAAAGCTTGCCGGGAATTGAAGCACTCGAGCGCCATGCATGACATTTTTCTACAGCAATATGCATCAGCAAGACAGACCTAACTGAGATGCAATCTCAAGCTGCCGGGCAATTCAGGTCAAAGGCTGTGAGTGTCTTCTCTGACAACCAAATCAAGACTGATCCAGAAGATCTCGCGACTTGGGGAACAGATTGGACGAGGAGCTTTACGGTCGATCCACTCGCGATCGTATTCCCAGAATCAATCGACCAAATCGTACAACTTGTCAAAAAAGCCCCCGAATGGGGTGTGGCGCTCGTACCGTCAGGAGGACGAACCGGCCTTTCCGGTGGAGCGGTAGCACCAAATAAAGAAATTGTGGTGTCGCTCGACCGCATGAACAAGATTCTTGAGTTTTTTGAGACGGACAAGATTGTGCGCTGTCAGGCTGGTTTAGTTACCCAACAACTCCAAGAATTCGCGAGCAGTCACGGTTTGTTTTATCCGGTTGATTTCTCATCTTCCGGCTCAAGTCAGATTGGTGGAAATATCGCAACCAATGCCGGCGGCATACGAGTTATTCGCTACGGTATGACACGTCGTTGGGTAGCAGGACTCACGGTGGTCACCGGTACTGGTGAGGTCTTGCAGCTCAATCACGGGCTGATCAAAAACGCGACAGGTTACGACTTACGCCACCTATTTGTAGGTTCTGAAGGTACATTAGGTATTGTTGTTGAGGCTGAAATGCGTCTGTCACCCCAACCGGTAGAACAGCAAGTCATGGTGCTCGCTATTCCCGATCTCCACTACATTTTGGACGTGTTAAGCGCATTTCAAAACACATTAGAACTTTCAGCTTTCGAGTTCTTCTCCGAACTTGCGTTGCAGAAGGTAATTGAGCACCGAGATGTAAGGCGTCCTTTCGGTTCGGCCAGCCCTTTCTACGCGTTGCTCGAATACGACGCGAACCAATTTGAAACTGCGAACGAAACTTTCGAACGTGTTGCAGAATCTGGCTGGGTGAGCGATGGGGTTGTAAGCCAGTCTTTAAGCGAAGCAACGACACTGTGGGAACTCCGAGAAGGGATCAGTGAATCAATCGCTTCTTTTACACCCTACAAGAATGACATCTCCGTAAGAATCGGTGAAATCCCAGGATTCCTAGAGGACGTTGAGAGCATAGTCTCTCAACACTATCCTGATCTAGAGGTCGTTTGGTTCGGACACATAGGAGATGGGAATCTGCACCTGAACATCCTTCGACCTTCTGATGTCTCAGTGGAAGATTTCTATCAGCGTTGTCACGCAATAAGCCCGGCATTGTTCACCCTAATCCAACACCGGCAAGGCAGTATCTCCGCGGAACACGGCGTGGGACTGCTCAAACGGGATTTCCTGAACTATTCAAGAACCAACGAAGAAATCCAAGTCATGCAGGATCTAAAGCACGTATTTGATCCGTATGGAATCTTGAACCCGAACAAACTCTTAGCTGCTTAGCGTCGGCTCCGTTGGTGGTTCAATCACCAATTGTTAAAAGACCCATCGCGACGATGAAATTCGGGAGGCCAACTATTCAAGGGTGCCGGTCTTTCTAATGCCAGTGCTTCATTGAATTCGATACCCAATCCAGGTTCCTCTCGAGGGGCAGCGTATCCGTCCTCGAAATGTAGCTGCTTTGGGAATAGATCCTGCGCATAGCTGCCGGGTGCGCGTGGCATTTCTTGTACACCTACATTGGTACTCGCCATGCAAAGTGCAACACCTGCCGCCGCACTAACAGGTCCCAGCGGGTTGTGGGGTACGATATCTATAAAGTGAGTTTCGCACCAATGCGTGATTTTGAGCGCTTCGGTAAGACCACCGGCTATACATAAATCAATTCGAGCGTAGTTGATCAATTCCTCTTCAATAACTTCGCGGAATCCCCACTTCGACGACCACTGCTCTCCTGCAGCAATCGGTACGCTGACTTGACGAGTCAACGTTCTGTAGGAAGCAGGATTTTCGGAACGTAGAGGATCCTCGACAAAGAACATATTGAAGGGTTCGAGTGCTTTACAGAGAGCGACTGCATTCGCGGTGTCCAAGCGTGTGTGCACATCGATGCACAAATTTACACCATCACCGACCGCTTCCCGAATCGCTGAGATTAACTCCACTGCGCGTGGGATCGCTTCCCGTGGTTCAAACAACGCCCCGCTCTCATTTGTTTCTGACAAGTCTGCTGGTAAGTCGAAGCGGGCGAATTTCCACCCCTGTTCAGTGGTTTCGCGACAACTCTCAACGGTCTCTACTAGACTCCCACCACGGTTGTGTGGATAGCAAACAACCTTGTCCCGAACAGGTCCGCCTAAGAGGCGATAGACTGGTAGACCTAACGCCTTTCCTTTGATATCCCATAAAGCGATATCAATCGCACTGATAGCGCAGGAGTAAACCCGGTCCGCTGGAAAGAAACTTCGGCGAAACATCCGTTGCCATAAGCGTTCGGTAGCAAGTGGGTCTGCACCGATGCATAGGTCACTCAGATGCTGGATTGCTTGTTGAACGGCAGCACCCCAATGACCTATACCAACCTCGCCTAGACCCGTGATACCGTCATCCGTCTCGACTTTGACTATGAAGTACTTTCTTTGCGTCTCATCAAGGAACGTAAATGTCTTGATTGATTCGATTTTCATGGCAATATATAGAGCTATGCGTCGTTGTTAATCACTAATCAAATAGACACCAACACGATGTTCACAACTTTGTCGTTGTTCTACATCTCCCTTGGGAAACGGCTCTTCGAATGCCGAGTGATACGTGTTGTAAACCTCTTTACCATCGTCATCTTTGTGGTATTCAAATAGATTCAGCACTAATACCTCGCTCGTGGTCATGCGTGGGTAGTAATACCATCGCTGAGCTGCGTTGTAGCGCAATGACAGCTGATTCGTGACTTCCCCCGACATCGTAAAACCTTCTAAACCCGTTGAGATCACATCGTCACGCTCAACACTGCTCGCATCAAGGACGCCCAATGGCAAGTGCTGTAGCGGCTGTTTCATGTGGACCGTTCGCCAAAAATTAATCATCATGAAACCGCGAACTTCGTTCTGTTCAAAACGTCTACGCCACCCGCGAGCATGATCCTTGTTGCCGAACGCCATCGCGTTCTCTTCGTAGTCATCCGCAGTCATTCCGTAATCGTTATGTACGACTAGACCGAAGAACGGATTTGGCGTGGCTTCGCCTCGCCGCAACAGCATGTTAGGTTGGTCTATTTCGACACGCTCACCCGGGAGTAAGGTATTACGGATGATGTCATCAACTTCCGGCAAATAATGCAATTCAACTTCGTTTACATCCGCTTGATTCGTAACGGAGTGGTCACCTGCCGCATCCGTCGCACCGAATGCGCCAGAATCCCAGTTTCGCACTCTTGATTCGTGCTGTAACAACACAAATCCGTGTTTCTTGAAGAATCTACTGTGAAAGTCGGCCTGCCCATCGTCTTCGGAGGCCTGTAACTCCCGCCCGTCCAAGATATCAATCTTCGGTCCTTCACCAAACGGATAGACACCCGGTGTAGGCCGTTGACCCTTTACATCAATCACGATCTTGTGATCACTCGTAAAGCCAGGTTTGAACAACCCATTCAAAGATGTTGAGACTGCCGTTAAGTTATGGGTGACCATAGATTATTTCTCCTAGAGAAATCAAATCGAAATCGCGTTCACATCCCCCAACTCGGCGCGACTTCAAGAGTCTTATTCGAGTTATAAGTTGCAAAGCGTACTCAGATTTATTCGCCAATTTAACCCGCCTGAGCCCTCTCATGCAGGTGATCCACGTTAGACGTTTGCTTGCACGAGCCTTTCGATCTACATAGGAGTGCCGACGTGATGTGGCTTGAGGCCAAGCTACTACGCTTGTTCTTTCCCGCTGAGGATCGAAGTCGTATTTAATAGGTTTGCATGACGCTCTAACGCTTCCGCACCTCCGCGTACAGAAACACCATCTTCTTGACCGATCAAAGTCAACAGGGGACGATTCTTCCCAAACACGCCATTTTCCACCACACCGGGGATATTGTTGAGCGTCTGCTCGATACTCTCAGGATCGCTGAAATCTAACGCTCGAACGTCAAGAATCAAATTGCCATTGTCCGTCTGAAACCCCTTTCGTTCTGAAGGCATACCACCGAGTCGAGTAATCTCGGCTTCAACATGAGCCTTAGCCATTGGGATCACCTCAACCGGTAAAGGGAAATTTCCTACACCTAAACGGTCGACTACTTTTGACTCGTCAACGAGGCACACGAAGTTGTCGCTCAGCGAAGCTACGATTTTCTCTCGCGTAAGCGCGCCGCCAGCCCCCTTGATGAGCGCGCCATTTGCATCGACTTCATCTGCTCCGTCAACATAGAGGGTTGCTCGCTCTCCACAATTCGAGTCTAGGACTTCAATTCCGATGTCCCGTAGTAAGCGAGTCGATGCGTCGGAGCTAGAAAATGCTCCTCGTAAATCAAAGTTCTGCTCACCCAATGCATCGATGAAGTAATTCACGGTCGAACCTGTCCCAACGCCCAGGATGTTGTTCGGGCGGAGCCATGCTTGAGCCAGTTCGATGGCGACCGTAGCTACCTGCTGCTTAAGTAGGTCTTGATTCACACACGAATCCTCGTGCGCCGACCTTTACTCAACTTGCTCGTTGAAGTCCGCTTCTGACATCAAAAGCTCTGGGTTCGCGATGTGATCAATGTAAAGCACCCCATCCAAGTGGTCAATCTCGTGCTGGCAAACAGTAGACAAGAAGCCTTCAAATTCCATCGAACGCGGCTTTGCCGCAAGGTCCAAGAAGTCAAGTCGAATGTGCTGAGGTCGTTCGACGAACCCTCTTTTTCCTGGTACCGACAAGCATCCTTCCCAAAAGCCTTCCGTCGGTCCGTCCAGCACCGTAATTTCAGGATTAATACAGATCGTACGCGCGAGCTCTTGTCCACCCGTGACGTATCCGTTGTCCTCGGGCACGTCAAACAGTACGACGCGTAATTGCTCGCCAATCTGCGGTGCCGCGAGTCCAATTCCTTTAGCCTCAGCAAGTGTGTCGGTCATATCACGAACCAAACGACGCATCATCGGCGAACGAATCTGAGATTTGGTTACTTCCTCCGACCGTTCACGAAGGCTTGGTGTACCTACTGTCAAAATTTGCCTCACGCTCATCAGCTCACCCGCGACTCTGGTGCGATACAAATTTCCGCGCGCGGTGAGCAGATACGCCAACCTCTTTCTGTTACCACGGCATCAAGGCGACGATCCCAAGCATTCCGTTCAAGCGATTCGACTCGCTGTAACTCATGCCCGATCCCAACCAACAGTGTCTCGTCCTCCGCGAAAAAACGATCGTAAAAACCTTTGCCTCGTCCTAATCGATCACCTTCTTCCGTGAAGGCAACAAGTGGCACCAGAGCGACCGACATCTCTGTTTCTAGGGAGCAAGTTTCTTCCTCGGGTTCGCGGATTCCCCATTGGTTTTTTGGCAGCTCGTCCGATGGAGTAAACGTTATGAATCTCATTTCTGAACCATCGATCCGTGGCGCTACGAGTTTGATGCCGTCTGTATGCAACTTCTCGATAACTGGACGCAGATCGACTTCGCCGTCGCTACAAAGATACACAGCTACGCACGTAGCCGACTTAAAAAGGGTCGAACGCAGGAAATGCTCGCTAATTGCTGTTGCATGATCTTCTTGCTGTTCGACTGATAGGCTTCGCCGCGCACTGCGAAGTTCGTTTCGCAAGTTCACGACCCGTTGATTGGTAAGAGATTGGTCACCGGGATATCACGACTGATCCGATCCTGAACCGATTGGTAACAGGTGGAGAATCCGATCGCGTCATTAGGCTTCCCCTGAGGGCATGCACACCGACAAAACCAGTAATTGCTCCGAATTCTTGAATACGGTTCGGTACTAAACCAGCCGGTGATAACCCCGGTAAAAAAAGTATAGCAAGCTATCTCGAAACCTATTGGTCGGATAGCGCGATGTCGATTTCGTTTAGCTTGCTTGTCGCCGCTTCGATGCGTCGAGTCATTGCTTCCTTTTCTTGGTTAGCTTCACCAGATATTTCTTCACAGAGATACTCTAGTGTGACTGCGACCAAATGATCAAGCATTTTTTTAGCTGAGATTTGGTCCTCACCCAAGTCAGCTCGCAAATCCGCATCGAGTTTCTCCGCAGCTTGAACCACGATTTTCTTGAAGCTGGGCGCGCACGTCAGCCCAAACCTTCGACCTAGTATCGATAGCTCAACTTGGATTGTTTCTTCGGCCATCAAACGATCCTAACTTTGTGGTGTTGGACTCTGGAGTTCCTCTATGAGCGCTTCGATACGATCACAAGCTGCGTCACATCTAGCTTTCAACGCCGCGCGTTCCTTAACCCAGTTCGCTTTTTCGTCCACTAACCGTTGATGTTGCTCTTGTGTGGAGGAAACACGATCGGCCAGTTTCTCAATTGTCTTTTCAAGTTGGGTCAGTTGCTCTTCCATCGTCTTCTATCTCATTCCACCTGCTTTGATTGTATTAGCGCCGTTTTCGACCCATCACCGATTTGGGTTCGATAATTGCCTCATCGACTCTACTGAACTCCAATGGACGAAACAAATCTAAAACGCGAATACCGTAGGAGACGCCAGAGATTCATGGCTTCGATCGGCCCTGAGAGCGTTGCTTTGGTATTTGCTACGGGCGAGAAACGTCGTAACGCAGACGTAGATTACCTATTTAGACCTCATAGTGATTTCGTTTACCTTACAGGCTTCCATGAACCGGATGGACTATTGGTGTTAGCTCCAGGCCATCCAACACTCGAGGAAACGTTGTTCGTACGTCCTCGAGATATCGCCGCCGAACAGTGGAACGGCCGTCGTCTTGGTACAGAACGAGTCAAGGAAACTCTCGGGATCGATAACGCATTTACAGTCGAGGAATTCAATGACGTCATACCGAATTTACTTGATGGTCGCGATGTCCTCCACGTTGAAGACGATCTGGAGACCTCTAAGCAGGTCGATGATTGGCTAAGTGCGCTGAAGGAAGCGGAGCTCGAACCGCCACAAGCGCGCGAGGCTATGGCGGACACGCTTCACGAACTACGACTGATCAAATCGGAGTCTGAGGTCGCGACTATGCAGGCAGCGGCCAACATTTCGGTCGCAGCTCATCAACGTGCAATGCGCTACTGCAAGCCCGGGATTTCCGAACTTGCTCTTGAGTCTGAGTTACAGCACGAGTTCGCGCTACAGGGCGCTCGATTCACAGCGTATCCATCGATCGTCGCAAGTGGTGCAAATGCGTGCATCATGCACTATATCCAAAATGACGCGACCATCCAAGATGGTGATCTAGTACTCATCGACGCCGGTTGTGAATATCGGTATTACGCATCCGACATTACTCGAACATTCCCCGCGAACGGGCGATTTACACCGCCGCAACGGGACGTCTACGAACTAGTGCTCAGTGCGCAACTGGCGGCGATCGACCAAGCTAAAACAGGTAACGTGTTTACGGATCCTCATACCACATCCACACGAATCCTCGCGCAAGGACTTATCGATCTCGGCGTACTTCATGGATCACTCGATGAAGTGCTAGAGAATGAACTGGCGAAGCCATTCACCGTACATCGTTGCTCTCATTTCCTCGGACTTGACGTGCACGATGTTGGCAAACGTGAGATCGACGGCGAAGATCGAGTACTTGAACCCGGTATGGTGTTAACGATTGAACCTGGTCTGTACTTCGGAAATGCAGAAACCATGCCGGATCTTGATCCTAAGTGGCACGACATCGGTATACGAATTGAGGATGACGTGGTAGTGACGGAAAGCGGGAACCACATCTTGTCAGCGGATGCGCCTAAGTCCGCAGCTGACGTTGAATCGCTCATGGCTGGTTGACACCGATTTTGACGTACGATGTTGTCGTAAGCGGCGCGGGGTTAACTGGTCTC
The DNA here is from genome assembly GCA_965220235.1 of Candidatus Azotimanducaceae bacterium. Taxonomy (GTDB): domain Bacteria; phylum Pseudomonadota; class Gammaproteobacteria; order Pseudomonadales; family Azotimanducaceae; genus Bin55. The sequence continues at coordinate 3,560,124 of OZ244815.1, forward strand.
GCCGCGGCGCACACTTTCGCGAAACATGGCTACCAAACGCTTGTTGTCGACCGTGATCAATCTCCCGATACGAAAGGGCGTTTAGGAGCAGACTTGCGTACGGTTGCGCTTTCTCCGGTAGCTTCCGATCAGCTACAGGATCTCGGCGTCGAAATGCCATCTCGCACAGGTTACATCGACGTCATGCACATCTGGGAATCTGACGGTAGCGCTAACATCAAGATGACGGCCGACGAAGTACACGAACCCCATCTTGCCATCGTCCACGAAAACGAAGCCATCACGACCGCACTAAAGACACGGCGACACGACGGTCTGGAAATGAACTTAAACGCACGGGTCACTGCGGTAGCCGAGAACTCGCGTGAGCTTCACATCGACGGTATTGGCACGGTACAAACAGGCTTTCTTGTAGTCGCAGAAGGCTCTAATTCAAGTACGCGTCAACTTTTAGGAACGGCTCTTGATATCGACCAGAATCTTCAAGAGCATGCGATTGCAACGCTCGTTAGGACCGATCGGCCGCACCAAGATTCTGCTTGGCAGGTTTTCGGACCAACACCACTCGCCTTGTTGCCGATAGCACAACCCGACTGCCTGTCACTGATATGGAGCCTCCCTAACGATGTAGCCGCAGAAGCGATGGAACTTTCAGACCCCGAGTTCATTGTGCGTCTGAATCACGCGTGTGAACAGGTAGCTGGCGAGGTTAAGGAAGTTGATCGACGAATGAGTTTTCCCTTGCGTCAACGCTTGGTTTCAGATTTCAATCCATTGCCATGGGTCTTGATCATCGGAGATGCGGCTCACACCATTCACCCGCTCGCCGGTCAAGGCATTAATCTAGGCTTAGAGGATGTACGAGCTGTGGACAAAGTACTAGACAACCGTCCGTCACGACTCTGCAAACCGAACCTTTGGCGCACGTTCAATGCAAAACGGAAGTTTCGTGCAACATCGATGGTACATCTGATGTCTTTCTTCTCAAGCATATACGCGTTACGGTCACCGTATATGAGATTGCTTCGCAACACAGGGGTGAAATGGGTCAATGCGAATGACGGACTGAAGCGTCAGTTAATTCGCGAAGCGATGGGGATCGGACCGATCGCGAGTGTTTCATGAAAACACCTCTCTCGAATTTACATGTTGAAGCAGGTGCGCGAATCATCGAATTCGCTGGGTGGGAGATGCCTGTTCATTACGGTTCTCAGCTCGAAGAGCATCATGCGGTCCGCAATAACAGCGGCTGTTTCGATGTATCACACATGGCCGTCGTAGATATCGATCAAAACCCTGGCGAACAGCTGCTCCGGCGCCTTCTCGTCTGCGATGTGTCGAGACTGAACATTGGACGCGCTGCGTACGCGCTCATGTTGAACGAGCGTGGTGGGATCGTTGACGATCTCATTGCATACCGGCGCGAAAACGGCTACAGGCTAGTGATCAACGCAGGTACGACACAGAAGGATCTCGAATGGATCGCTCGCCACGCTAAGGAGCAACACACAATCGGCGTTGCCCGTCATCGTGCCGAACTCTGCATCATCGCTGTGCAAGGACCGCAAGCAATTGAAATAACCAGCACTTTGCTCGGATTGCAAGGGCTTAAGAAACTCGAGTCGTTTAGTTTCGTTGAGCACGAGAGCTACTTTGTTTCCAGGACTGGGTACACAGGTGAGGACGGCGTTGAGATCATTAGTTCATCAGAAGCAGCACTAGACCTATGGTCACGATTGACTGCGAACGGCGTTCAGCCGGTTGGTCTTGGCGCACGGGACTCTCTACGTCTCGAAGCCGGACTGAACCTCTACGGCCACGATATGAACGAAGACACAAATCCGTTTGAATGTCGCGTGGCGTGGACCATCGATTGGGGTGATCGAGACCGAGGGTTTATCGGTCGAGCGGCGATCGAGCCTCTACGTAACGAGGGTGTGGCGACAAAGCTCGTTGGTCTCAAGCTGACAGAACGAGGGATTCCACGCGAGGGATTTTCGGTGCGAACCGAAGCGGGCAGGGGTGTCGTCACAAGTGGTACCTTCTCGCCAACACTCAAGCAAGGTATTGCGTTGGCGCGTGTACCAGCATCCGCCCGCGGTGCGTGTCACGTCGAAGTGAGAAGGAAGCCAATTCCTGCGAAAATTACGCGCCTACCTTTCGTTCATAGAAGAAACTAAGCCTTCACATGCCCGATTTTCCATCCGATTTACGCTATGCGCGTACCCACGAATGGGTCCGCGTTGAAGGTACCCGTGCAACGGTCGGCATTTCTGACTACGCACAAACGCAACTTGGCGACGTTGTGTATGTCGAATTACCCGAAATTGGCACACACGTCGAATTCGAGTCCGAGATCGCTGTGGTCGAATCAGTGAAAGCCGCGTCGGATATATATGCACCCGTTACTGGGGAGATCGTCGACACCAACGATGAATTGGACAACGCTCCGGAAACCGTTAATGCGGACCCGTATGGGGACGGTTGGTTCTTCGTCATTGAGATGTCTGACGACGAATTGTCCAGCGATTTGCTGACAGCTGAAGCGTACGAAGTGCTTTGTCAAGAAGAAGGCGAGTGATCTAAGTCAGGCAGAATGCCGTTCATACCACACACGCATGCAGACAAAGACAGCATGCTGGAGACGCTCGGTATCGCGTCCACTGAAGAATTGTTTGACGAGATACCGAAGAACATTCAGTGCGACGGATTACCCCACGTACCGGATGGCATCTCTGAAATGTCGATGCTGCGTCACATGGCCGAAAGAGCCTGCAGCGATACAACGGGGATCTGCTTTCTGGGTGCGGGTTGTTATGACCACTATATCCCAGCTGCAGTTTGGGATATCGCAAGTCGTGGAGAGTTTCTAACCGCATATACGCCGTATCAAGCAGAGGCTAGTCAAGGCACGCTCCAGCTCGTATATGAGTTCCAGACGATGCTTGCTTCGCTCACTGCCATGGATGTCGCAAACGCATCTGTATACGATGGTGCTTCGGCATTGGCTGAGGCGATTCTGATGGCGGTTCGCGTCAATCGGAAGTCAAAATCCCGACGGGTCTTGGTACCTGCATCCACACATCCGTTCTATCTCGCAACTGTTAATTCGATCGTCACGCATCAAGGTATTGATGTCGAGATAGTGCCCAGCGTAGACGGCGAAACTCCTATCTCGGATATCGATCTCGACGAAGCAGTAGCCGTCGTGTTACAGCAGCCGAATTTCTTCGGCGTGCTCGAAGATGCTGATTCACTGACAACCAAAGCTCACGAGGCTGGCGCGCTGATGATTGGCGTGGTCAACCCCATGACGCTGGCTCTCTTGAAGCCACCAGGAGACTGGGGAGATACAGGCGCAGATATCGTGTGCGGTGACGGTCAACCATTGGGGATTCCGATGGCGTCAGGTGGTCCATCGTTTGGTTTCCTTTGCACTCGGATGGCTCACGTTAGACAGCTACCCGGGCGAATCGCGGGACGAACACAAGATAAGGACGGCAACGACGGATTTGTCTTGACCTTACAGGCACGCGAGCAACACATAAGACGCGCCAAAGCAACTTCAAATATCTGCACAAATCAAGGCTTGCTAGTCACTGCTGCAACGATCTATATGACGCTACTAGGTCCTCAAGGCTTAGTCGAGGTTGCGAGTGCTTGTCTACGTAATACGCATCTCTTGGTTGACCGACTCACTAGCCACCCGAACGTAACGACGCATTTCAATACACCTTACTTTCATGAATGTGTATTGGATTTCGGAGAACCTGCTGATAAGTTACAGCAGAAATTACTTAAGCACGGGATTCTCGGTGGTCACCCACTGACGGGACTGATCGAAGAAGGCGAACAATCCATGCTCGTCTGCGCTACAGAGGCGCGGTCCGAACAGGATATCGAAAGGTACTACGAGGCTCTCGGAAATGGCTGATACGATTTTCGAGAAATCGCGTCCTACTCGACGAGCTGCAGCTCAACGCATTGAGGGCGACGTGGCGCACCAACTCCTACCGGAACCGTGTCGACGAACCTCACCTCCCGCGCTACCAGAAGTTTCAGAGCTACAAGCGGTCCGACATTTCACCAATCTTGCACGGCGGAATTTCTCGATCGATACCCACTTCTACCCCTTGGGTTCCTGCACAATGAAGTACAACCCAAGAGGTGCACACCGCGCGGCGATGCAAGATGGTTTTCTAAAAAGGCATCCACTTACGCCAACATCGCACAGCCAAGGCGTCTTGGCTTGTCTCTTTGAACTTCAAGAGATTCTGCAAAACGTGACTGGCACTGCCCAAGTTTGCCTTACACCAATGGCAGGCGCACAAGGGGAACTAACCGGTGCGTTAATGATCAAGGCATACCATGCTGACAACAACGACCATGAACGTACTGAAATCATTGTTCCCACTGCCGCCCATGGCACGAATCCAGCGACCGCAAGCATGGCAGGTTTGGTTGCGAAGGAAGTAGAGGTCGATGCGGACGGCGATGTCGACCTTGAGAGTCTTAAACGCGTAGTAAGCTCGAAAACTGCCGGGGTCATGCTCACCAACCCCAGTACCTGCGCCGTCTTTGAACGCAGAATTCAGGCTATAAGCGACATCGTGCATGACGCTGGAGGTTTGTTGTACTACGACGGTGCGAATCTGAACGCAATACTCGGTCGTGCGCGTCCGGGAGACATGCAATTTGATGTGCTACATCTCAATCTGCATAAGACATTTGCCACACCGCACGGTGGAGGAGGACCAGGTGCTGGACCCGTCGGTGCAAATGAGCTGCTCGCCGCCTATTTACCCACACCAATGGTCACGAAATCTGATGACGGCTATCGTTGGGTCGACGAGTCGGAGCGACCGAAATCGATTGGCCGACTATCCGCGTTTATGGGCAACGTCGGAATCTTGTTAAGAGCCTACGCATATTCGCTGATGCTCGGCGGCAACGGTATGTGCAACGTTAGTGAGTACGCAACCTTAAACGCTAACTACCTAATGAAACGACTGTCAGACGCTGGATTCCACCCAGCTTACCCGGACCGACGGGCGACGCATGAGTTCGCAATTTCATTGCGGCAAGAAGCGAAAGAAACCGGTGTAACAGCGATGGATTTTGCGAAACGACTTTTAGATTACGGTTTTCACGCACCGACCACTTATTTTCCATTGCTGATTCCAGAGTGCTTCCTGATTGAACCGACTGAAACTGAGACTAAAGAAGAACTCGATGCCTTCGCAGATGCGATGATCGCCATTCTGCGCGAAGCTCAACAAAATCCCGAGCTCGTGAAGCAAGCACCACACCAACAATCAGTAGGTAGGCTGGACGAAGTTCATGCGGTCCGCCACCTTGACGTAACCGCACACTGACCCATCTCAATTTAGTGCTCCAAAACTACGGGATTACTTAATCACGGTGTAGCGTTCAATATTCGATCCGATGCGTTAATTAGTGCAAAACGCTTCGCCAAAATTAAGAGATGGCTACGAATTTCTCAGATTCCGATCTATTGCCCCTAAAGGAAATCGTTCGGCAAGAAGGGGCTGTGATTGGACGAGCTGGGAATCGCAATCTCATCGGGAACATCTACATGCCTCCCATCGGCGACGAATCGCGAGCTGCCCTAGTGATCGTTCATGGTGGAGGATGGCGCAAAGGCTCAGCGCGAGGAGTCCGTGGTTTCGGAGAATTTCTGAGTCGAGCAGGATTCGTGTGTCTTAGTCCGGAGTATCGGTTAAGTGGGGAAGCACATTGGCCCGCTCAAATTGAAGATGTCAAGTGTTCGATCCGCTATTTAAAACACAACCACGAGCAGCTCGGGCTCGATAAGGAACGAATTGGTATTACAGGTGATTCGGCTGGTGGACATCTAGCACTAATGGCTGGGGTTATCTCTGAATTTGAAGGAAAGGGAGGCTACAGTGACCAAGCAAGTGATGTCACGGCAGTAGGCGCGATGTACGGACCCGTGCGAGTACGAAAGGTCCGTGCTGATGGGTCACCCATGAGCCTCTTACCACCATCCGCAACCGATTCCGACTACGCAGCCGCGAGTCCAATCGAGTATGACCTCGCGGATTTCCCGCCTTGCTTGTTGATTCACGGTGCGGACGATCCGGCTGTTCCGCTTACCGGAACGCTTGATCTCTACTCAAAACTCGTCGCACTAGGCCGAACCGTTGAATTACATTCGTTTGCAGGGGAAGGTCATGCATTTGATCGACGAAGTTCGACTCAAGAACGAATGGTCGATATCCTCGATCCTTCCTCAATCAGCGGACCAACGGTCGTACGACTGATTGCTCGTTTTTTCGCAAAGTTCCTATAGAAGAAGTGGCGGACGAACGTATTCAGCTTGGCGTCATTGCGGACGACCTAACAGGTGGTGCAAAAGTCGCGAGTCTGCTGGAAAGTGCACACGTACGATGCCCTTTACTAACATCCGACGCGGCACTTCGTTCACTTTCAGGGAACGAGCAAGCGGTTGTAATAGGACGCAAACTGTTGGCACTTCCTGCTGACGAAGCTGTAGCCGATGCGTCCAGAATAGCCAGTTCACTCTTAGCGAAGGGTGTTCGACAGATCTACTACAAGTACAGCGCTCTCTTTTCCTCCACCGCAAGAGGAAACATCGGACCTGTTACCGAAGCGTTAATGGAGCTTACCGGTGCTAGATCAGTTCTGTTTTGTCCTGCAAGACCAGAACGTAACGCTACGGTTTACCAGGGCAGGTTATTTCTTGGTCAAAACATGCTTCATGAAACACCTCGACGTTACGACCCAGTAACACCTATGACCAATTCGAACCTCGTTGAGGTTTTGCAGTCCCAAAGCACGGTAAAGGTTGGACTCCTACCGTTACACATAATCCGAGCAGATCCGGTCATTACGCAACGCTACGTGGCGGAGCAGGTCGCATCCGATGTGAAGTTTTTTATCGTGGACGCGATCGAAATTGCGGACCTCAAGCGCATTGCCGAACTCGCTCGCGACACATCACTTACAACGGGGTCCGATGATTTTCCTGTTGCGTTATCGACCCAGTGGTCTGACCCGAAGTGCAACTCAGCCGGAAATTCGCTTCTGGGGTCTGCGCCCGGCTACACAGCGCTTATATCTGGTAGCTGCACGCCTAAAAGTGTTCGCCAACTAGCTAACTTTGAGGAGCACTTTCCGGTATTCAGAATTGACCTTCTGCGCGCAGCAACCCATACTGGAGTTGAAGATGAGATTGTCGAGTGGGCAACCAGTCGGTTTAGCGACGGTCCTGTCGGGGTGGCGACGTCAGCCACCTCAGATATTGTTAAGCGAACACAATCGATACTAGGAAGAGAAGGCGCATCTTCCTTAGCAGAAAACCTACTGTGTCGTATTACGAAGAGGTTTCATGATTTCGGTGTACGTAAATTGATCGTAGCGGGTGGTGAAACTTCGGGGGCAGTCCTTCATGCGCTAGGTGTAGATCGTGTCGATGTAGCCGTCCACGACGAGCTGTTAGGGGGATACTGTCGTAAAGGAGGATCCGACCCGATCGCATTCGTCTTGAAAGCCGGTGCTACAGGTGACGAGGATTTCTACCGAACCGCATTGACACGCTTGCAAGAAGCCGATACTAGCACTACCTAGGTTAGGAGATCTCGATGGCAGCTTCCGATGACGAAAACCAGTTGCGCAAGCAACTCGTCGAACACTACAGGAACGTGGAAGCACTCGGCTTGAACGAGATGTCGTCCGGCAATTTGAGTGTCAGATTCAAAGACAGAATGCTCATCTCACAAAATGGCGCTTCAGCTGAATCCATTTCCGTCGACTCGATCGTAGATACTGCATTTGACGGCGCTTATAGCGGGGATATCAAGCCATCGTCCGAGTGGCGTATGCACGCGGCGATATACGAAAAACACTCAGAAGCCCAAGCGATCGTGCATACCCACTCGGACTACTGCGTTGCAGTCTCCAGCCACGTTATGGCACTCCCAGGATTTCACTATCTAGTAGGCGTATTCGGCGGGAACGACGTCCCTTGCATACCTTATTCGACATTTGGAACTCAAACGCTTGCAGACGATGCCGCCGCTGCCCTCACCGAACGTACGGCATGTTTGCTCGGAAACCATGGAATGATCTGCCGAGGTCCTACGCTGCGGCGCGCAGTAAAGACCGCGCAGCGTCTAGAGATCATGTGCAGACAATATGTACTTTCAAAAGCTCTAGGTGAACCTAGACATCTGACGGAAGAAGAGTGGTATGCCTTTCATCATCGGGCTGAAGAAAAACAATACGGTAAGAGCGGCTGAGCTGGGTGGCTTCTAATGTTCGTGAACAGTCCAATTAACTCGCTTTGAAGAGGCACTGATGACGGTTCAATCAGAATTCCAAGAACGCGTGGTTCGCGTTGAGCAGCCGTCGCATCATTTCAAGTTCTTAGTCACCCGAGATGGTGCCATGCTGGGACTAGACGACGCTCAAAAGCTCTTGTTGAGTGAAGAGGCAGATGACCGAGTGATTTGGGACGTCGACCATGATGGACTAAAGCATGTCGTATCCAACAGGAAGTTTCCAGCCGAAATTAAAAACGGTAAATGTAGTTTGGAAGTGGCTGGTGACGTCGAAGTCTTCAACATTGAACGCGGACCCGAAAAACTACCTTCAGAGTATCTCGCACATTTGAAGCGCGAAGGGTGGGTATGTCTCACATGCATCCTAAACGTCGACATAGTTGAAAGTCTGCAGCGTGTTGCTGGGTCGGACGCGTATGAACACCTAACAATGAACAACGACTCGCCGAAGATCTGCCAAGACGTTGCGGTAGGCCGCGCAATCAGCGAACCAGTTTCCCTTTGGTTAATTCGCCAATACATGGAAACGAGAGACCTGCACTTAGGACACCCACCAGGATTCGCGGTGTTGAGACCATACGACGGGGAGAGCCCAGTTCAGGGATGGCACTCAGATATCCCGTATATCCCATCCGTAGGAGGCAATCTTGTTGCCGACCGCAAAGGTCCCATTAAGGCAGTTCAACGCAATGTGTGCGTGTCGGATTTCAATAAAGAGAACGGTGCAACAGCATACAAACTAGGTTCGCATTCTGCTGACAATCCGCCTCCTGAGTGGAACCCCGCACGCAACGGCGGTCCTCCGAACGCACGACCATATAGTGGTCCCGAAGCAGATGTGGTTGAGGCACCCGCCGGCAGCATCGTCTTATACGACGCGAGAACTTGGCATCGGGCAGGATTCAATCACAGCAATCGCAAACGGGCTGCCATGCTACAGTCATTTCAAGCAGCGGATGTAATCCCAAAGCGAGATACCCGTCCTGTCTGTAAACGTTGGCAAGCAACTCCAGCGTACGAACAACTGAATTTACGTCAACAACGGGAGATCACCGAGCTCCTCATGAATCAGCCAGATACACCAACCTAGTCACTAGAGATTTTGAGAAGACATCATGCACGTAGGAATCATGTCTGGGCATTTCAAGCGACCTTCTCTTGAAGAATCACTCGATGCCATTCTGGCCCAGGACATAAAGCACCTCCAATTCAATATGAGTTCAGCTCATCTGCAAGGACCTATCGAAGAAGAAATCGAATCTGCCGGTCCCCGTATACGGGAACAAATCCGTAAGCGCGACATGGTCATCGCAGCGCTCGGTGGTCCTGTCAATATGGTGCATGTCGATCCGGAAAAACGTCAACAAGCAATTGACCGAATGGCGACATTGATCGCGGCTTGTGAGCATGTTGGTACGTCCGTTATCGCGACATGTACCGGCTCGAGAGACCCGGAGAGTATGTGGCGCAATCATCCCGACAACGCGTCAGAAAGCACTTGGCGCGTGCTGTGCTCGACACTTGAGCAAGTACTACCTATCGCCGAAGCCGCGGGCGTGATCATTGCGTTCGAACCTGAATTCAACAACGTTGCGTGCGATGCGAAAAAGAGCCGTCGATTGATCAACGATATGGGTTCACCAAACTTAAAAGTGGTTATGGACGCAGCGAACATTTTTGGCGAAAACGACCTGTCCCGCATGACCGAGGTCCTAGACGAAGCGTTCGAATTGTTAGGCGAACACGTTGCGGTTGCCCATGGAAAGGACTTGGATCATGGCGGCGACGCAGGTCACCTTGCTGCAGGTACCGGAAAACTTGACTATGACCATTACGTCAAGCTACTCTGCGGTTTGCCGTTCGAAGTTTCTGTGATTTTGCACGGGCTCGCCGAAGACCAAGTTCCGGGTGCCGCAGCCATGCTTCGTCGGTACGCGACCAAACATCAGAGTTAGTCATTGAAAGCAAAAGTTGCACTTTTGGGTTGCGGGAACCCAGCCCAAAAATGGCATTTACCTACGCTAAGCGAACTCGCTAAACGGGGCAGTATTGAATTTGTTGCGTTGTGCGATATGGTCGAGGATATTGCAGCAGCCAGCGGGGCGCAATACGGGGTTCCGTTCTACACGAGTGTCGACGAAATGCTTGACCGACACAAGGACATTCTGGTGGTTGACATCGTGACCGGTGATCCGACGCATCACATCCTTGCCTGTCAGCTTGCAGAACAAGGCAAGCACGTTATGGTTGAGAAGCCGATGGCATTAACGTTGGCGTGTTGTGACCTCATCATTCACACGTGCAGGCGGAATGGCGTGCAATTTGAAGTAGCAGAAAACTACTTTCGTATGCCGAAGCAACGGATGATTCTGAAACTCATTGAGGAGGGGATTCTCGGTGATGTCCTGCGTGTGTATTTCAGCGAGCCAAAACGGCAAGTGCCGTTTGAACGAAATGTAACGCCCAAAGGACTTGGTCGACCGATTTCAAGTTTCGGTCGTACGTCAGGCATGTGCATGGACATGGGGGCGCACCGTCTCTCGCAGCTGCGGTTGTATGCTCAGAGCGATCCGACTCAGATTTCTGCCATTGTCAAGAAGTATCACTCAGATCCCAATCGTGTACACGAAGATTGGGCACACGCACTCATTGAGTTCGAAAGTGGTGCGACGGGAATATACGAGACTTCGCGTTTAGGGGAGCTGCAGAAATACTGCCAAATAACCGGCACACTCGGCAGCATTCTTGATAGTAATTACTTCGGCCCCGATCTTCCGTTGCGCTTAATTACCGGCGAATCATGGGAGGAAATACCGGTAGAAACAGAACGTCGAACCATCGAAGGCGTCGACGTGCTTCAACGGATCGTTGTTCACACAGAACCAAAAGTGATATTTGAGAATCGTTTTCGCGATCATGCAATCGACGATTGGTCTGTAGGACACGCCGATGAAATCATGAGTATTGCAACCGCTGCGCTAAACGATGAACCACCAGAATACGGTTTAGAAGGTCGAAAAGACGTCGAGATGGCAATGGCGATTTACGAGTCTTCGCTCCAGGGATCCGGCGCTGTACCCGTGCAGATTCCATTAGAAGGACTTACGAATTACGAACGCATGGTCCAGGAGGACTATGAAATGAAGTACGGACGTTCCATCGAGCAGTACTGATCCACAAACATCCGGTCGGTTTCAGATGTCTACGCGCAAAGTAACTCGATCAAGTACGACGCTCGTGGCACACGATCCGGGACAAGTGATCATCAAAACTGAGCTTGGGTCCTTGCGGTTCTCCGCCAAAGTTTGTTCGTTAAGCAGCTTGTTCGATCGCCTTCCAGCCGCCTCGATTCGGGTCAGCATTGAGCGTCTCTTGATACTTCCGAAGTTTCTCGTGATCAAGTCGATCCAGGAGCGGGTCTAGTTGCTCTCTGAGGAGCTGATCCAGAATATCACTAAATGCGGGATCCATCACTATATTCGTGAGTTCATTTGGATCCAACAGCATGTCATAGAGCTCTAATGGTTCACGAGTCAATGAGTCAACGGCGAGCTTGTATCGATCGTCACGAACCATCGAAAACAAGCGAACTTCGCTGAACGCTACATTCTTGCCTCTTTGCGAATCTGACGCGTTCCGCCCACTCAAGACCTTTTCGCGCAACGACGACCGGTATTCAGAACCATCTAGCGTCTCCGCCCCAGCGATGTCCAACATCGTTTCGACGACATCGAGATGGTCGGTGAGTGCCGCTGAACGCCAGCCAGCGACCCCTCCCGGCGGTCGGATACACAAGGGAACATTCAACGCGCCTTCATAAAAGAGTGCTTTGTTGCGGCAGCGATGGTCACCCAACATTTCGCCGTGATCCGATGTATAGATGATCCACGTGTGATCGAGTACTCCTTTTCGTCGTAGCGCATCTAGCACCAATCCGATTCCGCGGTCGATATGCGTGACCTTCGCGTAGTAATACACTCGCATGAGCCGATCTTGACTCGGCGTCATATGAGCCAAACCGCCGTTTTGCTGGCTGCGGTGAACCTGACGCGAGACTGGCCCCTCTGTTGGTGCCACGATGGAAAGAGGCATCTCCTCCGGGTTGTAGAGAGCGCGATCCATCGCACTTGAATCAAATGGGTTGTGCGGACCCGGGAACATGACTTGTAGATAGAACGGTTTGTCGTCGTCGTAGTTTTCGATCCACTCAATGGCCTTGGCTGCGGTGTACATATCCAAGCTCTGATCATCGGGTAGTGCACTGGGAGGCGTTTCCCACGGCAACATGGTGCCTCGATTTTCGCCGCGAACGATCAATTTCATGTAACTTCGAAACGCTTCTAAATTGCCTTTTTCCTCTAAGAAATCTGTGTAGTAACAGTCGGCAGCAGCGTACGCCATGATGTCACGTACTTCATGGGTATCGTCGAATCCCCATGCATGTACCTTGTAGGCGTGCTCGCGCGAGTGGCCATCTCCGGGTTTACGCACCTGAAGGTGAACTTTGCCCACCTGCGCGGTTCGATAGCCTGCATTTCGAATGTTCCGCACATGGTTGGGTAGATCCGGTTCACCATCAATATTGTTTGACCACATCCCGTGCTCGCACGGGTGTTTTCCCGACATGATCGACATTCTCGCAGGCATGCAAACTGGCGAATTCGTGATACATCGGCTGAAGCTAACACTCTCAGCAGCCAACCCATCCAGACTAGGGGTTTTTGCTATCGGATTCCCTGCAAAACCGACGACATCACCGCGTTGTTGATCAGGGAATATGAATACGATGTTAGGTTTAGAGCGCATTGTGTGATCCACCGCTTGGATATTTACGCGGACTATCCATCAACTATGCCCGAAAGTACTTGTTCTTCAGCATGCGCTGATTCTCATATATCGACCCCTGGTTTGGCGCAGCGGGAAGCGGCATGCGTACAGGGACTTGCTCCATTCGAGGTCTAAGTGTCGTCGCACCTTGCATGATCATGCCATCAAATTCATCAAGATCGCTAACCCCCATGAGTGGCCAAGCGTCACATGACGCATACACATAGAACAAGATGCGCCTCGCTCTTGTCGAGCGATTCACTGCCGAACCATGCACTAACCTCGCATGATGTACCGTGATTGAACCTGCGGAACCATGTAATTCACGTGCCTGCGAGACATCTAGACCTTCTCGCTTCACATCAATTGCACCACAGAATACACCTGCGCTATGGTGGTCGTAGATTGGACCTTTATGGCTTCCTGGCAGTACTAAGAGCGGTCCGTTGTCGGTCCTCATGTCATCTAGCAACATACCGACAGCCAGCACATCTTGATTGGTGTGCGGATAGAACGCCCAATCCTGATGCCACTCGACAGCCGCACCGTCACCAGCAAGTTTTAGGTTGATTTTGCCACCGGTGCGCAGCCTTATGTCGTCGCCTATCAACGTACTTAGTGCAGCCATGATAGGAGGATAAGCGGCGATGGCTTGGTAGAACGGATGAGCGAAGTAAGGGTGTTTGATCCGCCGAACCAAAGGCTCATCCGGCGTATGAGATGGATCAAGATCAAGCGTTGACGTATGCTCAGTTATTCCGCGTGCCTTCGCTACGAGCTCATCCGTCACTTGCCGAAGCTGAGCGAGCGCATCTTCATCGATTACGTTCTCAAGAACCACGTAGCCTTCGGTGTTGTACTGTTCTACTTGACGTTCTGTAAGCAAGAACGAGTCCTCGTTGTTCGATCTAAGAGCGACTTGGGGCGGTGTATTCGTAGAGAAAAACCAGACCATTTATGCATCGCCATTCTAAGACCAGAAGACCAATTCAAACCCTAAGTCTTCACTCCGTTATTTTCGGACACGACCACTCTCGAATCGAATTCGACTCGTCGTAACTCGTTAGACTTCGACGGTCTTTCAATCCCGTATTGCGATCCTAGCCTAGACCAGCATGGCTAAGTACCTGTTCCGTCGGTTGCTCTTGCTCGTTCCGACTCTTATTGGGATCATCACCCTAAATTTCTTTATCGTGCAGATGGCACCGGGTGGTCCAGTCGATCAAATGATCGCAGCGCTCACCGGTCAAGATACCGGCGGTGCTACGAGTCGTGTCGCCGGTGCGCAAAGCGGAGCGCGACAGATGAGCGATTCAACATCGGCACAGTCGCAATATGCCGGTGCGCAAGGATTGGATCCTGAACTCATCGCCGCAATCGAGCGCCAGTTCGGGTTTGACAAGCCTTTGCATGTCCGCTATTTCAAGATGATCGGAGACTATCTCACGTTAGACCTGGGCGAGAGTTATTTCGAAGGCCGTCCAGTAATTGACCTCATTGTCGAACGGTTCCCAGTGTCTATTTCGTTGGGACTATGGTCAATGCTGTTGATCTACCTGATTTCGATTCCACTAGGTGTAGCGAAGGCCGTTCGTGACGGCGGTAAATTCGATGCATGGACGAGCGGGGTTATCTTCGTTGGTTATGCGGTGCCTGGCTTCTTGTTTGCCGTGTTTCTAATCGTGCTGTTCGCCGGAGGAGCCTACTTAGACCTATTTCCATTACGGGGACTTACATCTAGCAACTTCGACGAGCTGAGTTTCGGTGCAAAGATCGCAGACTATTTCTGGCATTTAGCGCTACCCGTCGTTGCTTTGACGGTCGGTGGTTTCGCGACCTTGACGATGCTCACCAAGAATTCATTTCTCGATGAAATCGCCAAACAATACGTCCTCACCGCGCGAGCGAAAGGCCTCGACGAACGACGCGTTCTTTACGGTCACGTCTTCCGTAACGCGATGCTCATCGTGATTGCGGGATTCCCCGCCGCATTGGTTGGCATTCTCTTTACCGGCGCACTTCTGATTGAAGTGATCTTCTCCTTGGACGGTCTAGGACTTCTCGGCTTTGACGCCGTATTGCGCCGCGACTATCCCATCATTTTCGGAACGTTGTTCGTGTTCACATTCGTCGGATTGGTAATGACACTCGTTGGTGACATTACTTACACACTCGTCGATCCCCGCATTGACTTTGAATCGCGTGGTAACTAGTGTCGGGTAATCAAACACAGTTAGCTGAGACACAGTCAACAAAACCCACCGAACTTCGTCCGGGTCGGTTCTCGCCATTAACGCAACGTCGCTGGGCGAACTTCAAGGCCAATCGACGTGGTTACTGGAGTTTGTGGATCATCGGTACGTTAGTGTTTCTGAGTCTTTTCGCTGAGGTCATCGCGAACGACAAACCGATCATCTTAGGCTACAAAGGAAGCCTCTACGCACCGATACTCTTCGAATACCCCGAGACTGAATTTGGCGGCGAATTCGAAACGGAAGCCCACTATGCATCGACAGTCGTACAAGACTTAATAACACAGGGGAACGGCTGGATGCTGTGGCCTCCGATTCCATTCAGCCACGATACAATCGACCGTCATACCAAAGGTACGGTGCCAGAGCCCCCCAGCAACCGCCACTGGCTCGGAACCGACGATGTCGCGCGCGACGTAACGGCTCGTCTCATCTATGGGTTCCGGTTATCCGTACTTTTTGGACTAGCGTTGACTCTGATCACTTCTGTCATAGGGATTGCGGTCGGATCCTCTCAAGGATATTTCGGCGGACTCGTCGACCTTATCGGTCAACGTGTCGTCGAAGTGTGGTCAGGCTTACCCACATTGTTCGTCATCATTGTGCTCGCGAGCATATTCGAGCCGAACCCGTTCGTGTTGCTTTTCCTTCTCGTCATGTTCAACTGGATGGCATTAGTTGCAGTCGTCCGTGCCGAATTTCTGCGTACTCGTAACTTTGAATACGTAAACGCTGCGCGAGCTCTCGGCGAGAGGGACTTGAAGATCATGTTTAAGTATGTGTTGCCAAACGCAATGGTCGCTACGTTGACATTTCTCCCATTTATTCTCAACGGTTCAATCACGACCCTCACCTCTCTCGACTTTCTTGGATTTGGACTACCCGCTGGTTACCCGTCATTAGGCGAACTACTCGCACAAGGCAAAGCAAACCTTCATGCGCCCTGGCTCGGGCTATCAGGTTTTTTTACGCTCGCGATCATGTTGACGCTACTGGTGTTTGTAGGTGAAGGGGTGCGGGACGCTTTCGATCCGCGACGCGCAGTCACCTAGTCACCAGATTCGCACTTCGTTTCGTGACACGAACACGATCTTCACGAGTCCTTCGGTACGTTCTGAACTAGCGATTTTCAAGTATGATTGAGCGAATCACCATTTTTAAACCAAAGGAGTCTCAATGACGTCCAGAAGAATCAAAACAAGGTCATTCTGGATCAGCATGGCCGTCGCCTTTTTAGGCGCATCGAGTTACTTGAACGTTGCTGCTCAAGATACTGACGACGAGGACGAAGATGCGGAAGCTGTTACAGAAGAGATAGTCGTATACGGAATTCGCGGGAGTATGCAGCAATCCCTCGACAGAAAGAAACTGGCCGATCACTTCAAAGACACCATTACGGCTGAAGACATTGGACTGTTTCCTGATCAGAACCTAGCTGAAGCACTACAGCGCGTGAGTGGGGTGGCAATCGACCGCAAGAGCGGTGAAGGCGCCTTCGTTAGCGTACGCGGACTTGGTCCGAATTTCGTGCAAACAACGATCGGCGGGCGCGTGTCAGCGTCGAATGTGTCGCCCGGGAGTCATGATGGTCGAGGCGCGACGAACGCTGGTTCTCGTGTTGTAGGTTTCCATGCTTTTCAATCCGGGCTTGTTCAAGCAGTCGAGGTTCATAAATCACCTCGTGCAGATCACGTCGAAGGTGGACTCGGTGGCTTCGTCGATATTCAAGCACGTAAGCCATTTGATCTCGGTGAGCGTCACATGGCCTTCAACATCGATACGACGATCAATGAATTGGCTGACGATACGGCCCCAGGAGTATTCGCACTATTTAGCGATATGTTGTCAGAGGAATTGGGGTTCATGGTCTCCGCGCAATGGGACAACCGAGTTTTTCGGTCAGATTCCCTGCACCACTACTCCTACGTCGGTGATCCTAGAAGTGTCACGTTGGACGGCGTAACGATGACGGGCTACTACCCGCGACAGCTCCTCGGTGAACTGCACATCACAGATCGAGATCGATTGAATGTTTCGTCTGCACTTCAATTCCGTCCATCAGACCGAGTTGACATCACTGTAGACCTATTGCTCACGGAAAATGCTGAAAACGAACGCGATTTCTGGCGAGATTTTCGATTACAGCAAGGGCATCCACGAATTACATCGGCAGCCATCGAAGACGACAATGGCACTGGGATTTTCACACAAGTTTCCACCTCCGGTGCGGGTCTATTCGTACAACATGCCACCGAAGTGGTCGATACTCAAGCCGTAAATCTTGGCGCTAACCTTCAAATTCAAGCTACCGATCGACTGTCCCTCAATTTCGATGCAACGATTTCGCAAACCGAGTCACCAATCACCAATCGTGATTACCTAATTAGAAATACGAGAACGCAAATGTCGTATCGGAAAAATGGACCGGGCGGTCTACCCGCGTTGACAACGACTTCGCCAATCAACGATCCTAGTTTCTTTCAAGTTGTTAAGCACTCGATTCAAGATCATCTGGTTGACGATGAGGTCACCCAGATTAGAGCGGACGCGACCTTTGAGATTGGAGGCGCCTGGCTTGAATCGGTCCAATTTGGCATCCGTAGATACGATCAAAACAGACGCGACCGCCATCGTTACCTAAATAGTCGAGCGTTTCTAGGTTCAAGCCTTGACGAGTTCGGTGGTCGTTATCCGTTTCCTGCAGAAGGTGATTTCCTCAGTGGACTAGGAAATGACTTCCCAGCGCCGGTTGTTAACCCGAATCTTGATGTCATTCAAGAGACATTTGTTACACGACCGGATGAAATTCTGGCAGGACTTGGATTCAATACCGGAACGGCGAAGTCTTTAGAGGATTTCCGAGTCGGTCGGTTCAACGAGGACCTAAATCACGATGACGATGGGACGGCCGTTTACGGCATGATCACATTTACTGGAGAATTGGGTGAGACACCGTATTCCGGTAATCTCGGGGTTCGTTATATCAATAACAGCACAGGATCCGTCGGCGAAATCGCCGAACCGGTTTCAATCGACTACTCCGATCCGACAGTACCCGAGATCATCCTATCCGATCCAACGTATGTGAACGTAGGTCATGACTACTCACGAGTATTGCCTTCATTCAATGTGCGATTCGACCCTCGTGACGATATCGTAATTCGCGCATCACTGGCGAAGGTGATGAGTCGACCGCGCTACCTGGACCTAAACCCACGAAAGTCCGTTCAAGCTCGAGTCCGCACGATGCGAGGCGGCAACGGTGAGCTCGATCCTACGATGGCAACCCAGTTCGACCTCGCATTCGAGTGGTATTTCGCGGATTACTCCATCGCCCAAGTCGGCTTCTTTACTAAAGATATCGAAGCGTTCGTTCAACCAGATATTGAGGAAGTACCCTTTCCTGGTCTGACCGATCCTGAAACGAATCTCCCGCTCGTGTTCTCGCTGTTTAGACCGCTGAACACCGGCGCGTCGAGTTTGACAGGTGTTGAATTGGCATTCCAACGAACGTTCGCTGACCTACTTCCTGCACCATTGGACGGGCTCGGCGTGATTGCGAACTGGACGATCATTAATTCCGGTTCTGATTTTCGCAACGAGAAAACGAATGCTGCTTACGGGATTCCGGGGTTATCAGAGAACACGATCAACTTTACGGTCTTCTATGAGAAAGACCGAATCGCCGCGCGTGTCTCCTACAACTCTCGCGACGACTTCCTCGATCAGACCGCGGATGGTCAAGGTCATCCATATTTCGTTGACGCTTACTCTCAGATAGATGCGTCCTTGGGATTCACGTTAAACGATAGGGTTGCGTTTAGTCTCGAAGCGATCAACATTGGCGACGAAAATGTGTACTACTACAACCTCCTCGGGACGGGAACACAGGAACACTTTTCGAGCGCAATTAACGCGGGTCGCCGATTCCAATTCGGCGTTCGTGTAAAGATGTAGCACTACCAACATACCGGAGCAGCGTTGTGCCGAGCGAAGTACACCGCTGCTTCGTTCTTCACCCTCCACCTGCACGCGCGTTTTTCGTGATGCATGCAGTTCGCACACGCTAGTTCACATCAATACAGCACGGTCGTTTGTGACCAAAGAGTTCTATCTCCGCTCCTACTAACGCAACTCAGTAGCTACACTCAATCGCTATGAAGTTATCACACAGACCAACCTCGACACTTTGCCGCTTACTAGCGGTTCTCATCGTAGATCTGACACAACCATTAACTTCCGTTGAACTGGAATATCAACACGGAATTTCGCTGCTACACGAACTTAAGTACCCGGCCGACTTCGAACACTTCGAATATGCCGATCCTGACGCGCCGAAGGGCGGCAGACTCGTTTTATCAACGACGGCGCCTATCGTGAATTTCAATGGTGCGCGTGGCCCAGAATTGCCGAATGCAATGGGGTTGGGACGCACGTTTGAGCGGCTACTCATTAGAAGTGCCGATGAACTATCCGGTCTCTACGGTCAATTAGCAGCAGGGGTCGCGTTATCGCCCGACCGTACATCGTTGTTCTTCCGTCTACACGACCATGCACACTGGCATGATGGTGTTCCTGTTACGACGGATGACATCCAGTTCACTTACGACCAAATCATGTCTTCCGTGCATGGAAGAGTGTATTTTCAAAGTTGGATCGAATCGCTGGAAATACTCGGTCCAAAGGACTTCGCGGTCCATCACCGATCGACCTTTAACAATTCAAACTTGGTCGCGATGACGTGGTTTCCAGTGCGTCCGGCACATTACTGGGAAGGACGCGACCCAAACAAGCCAACATTAATACCTCCTGTTGGCAGTGGCCCCTATCGGGTCGCGGATTTCGACCGCTCGTACGTTACATACAAACGCGTCGATGACTACTGGGGACGCGATATCCCAGTGAATCGGGGACGGTACAACTTTGACGAGATCCGATACGAGGTGTACCGTGACCAGAGCGTCGCTCGCGAGGCATTTCGAAAAGGACTATTCGACATCATGTTCGAAAATGACATCCGTCATTGGATGTCTTCCTATGATGTTCCAGCATTAGCCGCCAACCGGATACGTCAATCGACTCGTGAAGTCCGGAAGTTCATCGGAGCGGAACGCGCAATTGCTCTGAATTCACGTCGCAGTTTCCTGAGCGATGTGCGAGTACGCGAAGCATTGACGTTAGCGTTCGATTTCGAATGGCAAAACCGCGTTATGAGGCACGGTACGCAAACTCGTGCGCTGAGTAACTTCGCGAATTCGCAGTTCGCTGCAGAAGGATTACCGACCGATTCTGAGCTTGAAATTCTCAAACCGTTTCAGTCTCGTGTTCCTCCCCGTGTATTTACTCACGCGTTCACCTTACCTGTTTCCACCGGACACGGTATTAATCGAGTCGCACTTGAACGAGCACGCGAGTTACTTGAAGCGGCGGGCTGGCGTCTACGAGACGGGCGATTGGTAAATGAACTCGGCGAGGCGTTCGAATTCGAGATTCTCACTCAAGACCCGTCAATGCAGAGAGTCCTACTACCTTATACAGAAACGCTGCGTCTTCTAGGCATTGATGGACGAATGCGACTTGTGGACAACGTTACGGCTATCAACCTCTTGCGCGGGCGTGATTTTGATGCGTACGTTCGAGAACACCTACTTTTGAATCCGCCCGTGGGTGAACTGCGCAATCATTTCAGTTC
Source organism: Candidatus Azotimanducaceae bacterium (assembly GCA_965220235.1). GTDB lineage: Bacteria > Pseudomonadota > Gammaproteobacteria > Pseudomonadales > Azotimanducaceae > Bin55. The sequence goes on from OZ244815.1 coordinate 3,581,240, forward strand.
AAGCGCGGCTGGAGTTCAAATGGGCGGAAACATGGTTGGAGTACGTGACGAAGTGGTTGACGCTCTCGTTGAAATGGCAGAACAGGCTTCAACCATCGAACAAATGAGCGCCATCGTAAAAGCCCTTGATCGAGTCGTGTTATGGGGTTTCTATCACATACAGATCAATGCGACCGAATTAGAAAGATTTCTTTATTGGGACAAGTTCGGGCGACCATCAGGAGAGGCAGCCGCGAGCCTAGAGTACTTAACAGGAAGTTCAGTGCGCGTGCTTGACAGTTGGTGGATCGACCAACTCAAGGAACAAAGACTCGCCCAGATACAGAATTGATGCTCAAATGAAGCCCCAAGTCCGCTATTTATGGCAGGCGAACGCTATAGCTGCAAGAATTTGAATTCCGTACTAGGTTTTCCAATCGCCCATAGGCTACATGTGCCGTTCGTGCCATCCAGACGGTATTCCAGCTCCGGTTCAAACTTAAAACGTAACAGCTCCCGCTGACAGTAGAGTTGAAACTCATTTATGACTCCGCTGACGTCCGTCACTGCAAACTGATTTCTAAGTAGTACATACTTCCACTTGCCGTCTTTGTCGAGTAAGCCTTTTACCGAATAGGTTCTGTCCGCGTCGCGTAGTTCTTCAATGGAATTCCTGTATTGCTGAAGATCTGCCTTCCGCGATTCGTCCAATTCTTCTATTTTCTCTAGTACATTGATCGTGCGCAACGATTCTCTGTAGTGTCCTAGCTGAATCTGTAGCTCAAGTTTCGACCATAGTAGATTCTCGAACAGATTCTCATCCATGTAGCGTGGTGTCTCGTTATAGCCGAGTGCTCGGTTCACGCTTGACAACTGCTGCGTTGGTGTTCCCCACTTCCTCTCAAAATAAAACCTCGCCGTCCAGTACATAGCATCTTCATAGAGTGTCTTCGTTCGCTCGCGAAGCTTCTCAAGTCGGGAGCTTGAGTCGTTCTGATCGCCTGCTTCAATTGCACGAACAGTTTCCATAAAACCCGCTCTAAACTGCTTAAAGTATGCTGGCGAATCTCCATGGATCGAAAATGCGACTTTGAAGCGATGAACGCCATCAACTTTCTCGCCCTTATATTCGCCGGGTTCAAAAGTCGTTTTTTTAAGCGATCGGATCGCTGCTCGCTGAAACGCGGAGTGACCTACTGCATCAACTACAACGATGTCATAGGGTTTGCCCTCGCGATCAACCATCGTCTCAAGCTCAACCCATCCTTCTTGATCCCTTGAAAGAGCCGCTTGAGGGTACAGTATTGGACCGCGTTTGATAACTTTAGGCGACGTGAGTGTCGGGATCTCTTTCCCATTAGATTCCGCATATGTAGTACCGCTAAAGCCGACAAGGCCAACAGTCAAAAGCAGCAACGCATGATTAATCAAAGATATACACCGAAAACTCTTGATAGACCGATTGAGCTCGTGACGACGACGGACATTCTTATATATCCGCTAGATTATCGCATTAAGGCAAAGACTTAGTGTCCCCGCGAGAAGCTACGACAGAACTTTATCCGTACAAAACGGGACTATAGAAGAATCGCTTTGTTCGGTCCCGTTGGACGAGCAGAATCTTCTCTACGAGACTCATAACTGAATAAACCTAAAGCTTGAACCAGGATCACCGGTCACGGCTACTCCACAGGTGCCACTTGAATGGTTGTAGCTGTACTCGCGGTCGGATTCAAACTTGAAACGAAGTCTATCGCGCTGGCAGGTCAGAATGAGTTCCTCAACGACGCCTCTCACGTCCACTAAACTAAATCGATTTCGAATCAACTCGTAAGACCATTTCCCTTCAGGACCGATCAACCCTTCAATCGAAATGAGCTTGCTCGAAGACTTCAGATTTTCAATTGAGCGCTTGAATTTAGCTACGTTTTGCAGTAGCGCTTCGTCGACTCCCTTCATTTCATGGAATCTCTCGATAGTGTTCAATGCGGACACGTATTTCTTTAGTTGCAATTGAAGGACCAATTTAGACCAAAGTAGCTTATGGTGCAGATTAGGATCCATGTAACGTCGGGCTCTGTCATGGCCTATTGCTCTGGTGACGCTTAGCAGTTGTTCGGAAACCGTCCCCCATGCTTGCTCGAAGTAGTACTTCGCTGTCCAGTACATCGCATCTTCATGAAGTGTTCTTCTTCGCTCGCGGAGAACCTCCAAGCCATCCTCGGCCTCTGGTTTCTGTTTACTTGAGATCGCATTCACGACTTCGTAAAACCGACGTTTGAACGAACTGGCAAAGAGCGCTCTCTTATCCACCATCTCAAAGGTGTATTGCATGTTGTAATCATGATCGACCTTTTCGCCGTTGTATTCGCCAGGTCGAAATCTCGTTCCCTTGAGCGCACCGATGGCAGCATCCTCAAACAATCTACTACCTGATCTATCTGCAACGGAGATTCCATATGGGTTACCTTCAGTATCCACTGTGAAATGTAAATACACCCAACCTTCTACTCCCTTTGACAAAGCACGACGTGGATATTGGAGCGTTCCATACTCGATCACCTTTGGCATCTTTATGGATTCACTCGTTAGCGACTGCGATTCGGTGCGCTTGTCTTCTCCTAACGTAGCAAAAGTTGGCCCAATTAGGGTTGCACACATTAATGCGAGTGGAAGAAAACCTGACGGTACATCCCATCGTGACAGAATCCTTACCGCGAAATTCACTGATGACGCCGGGCGACTGAACATACAGACGCTCAGTATGGGATGAATCCTGTATCGTTGAGCCCAAAAAATCGTTGTCTTCGACTTCCATTCAATTAGTGACGTCATGTATTTCAACTATCAGCGCACTTCGACGAGAGACCCTGCTTGTCCATCGATCAAGGACACAGCAGCGATTAGATGCTGTGTGCTCCGTTGATCGATAAGGAACACTGCGTAACCTACGTGATCTGTATCGAATTGAAACGAAACAGCAACGTTCGCGCCTTGTCGACCGTACTGTACCACTGTAACGGCATCGAATTTGCCCGGGGTCAAACTGAACTCAGGCAGTGAGAGTGTGAGCGATGACTCAGTCTCGAACTGCTGAACAGCGCCTAGACCTACAACGATAAACGGATAGCGAACGAGCCTCGCACACCCACCCAAATCATCATCCTTTAGTAACTGAAGAAATCGTCTAACTAAATTCGCAGGTTGCTGATCCGTAATGTCGTCCCAAGTCGGAGTCGCACCGCAGGCGAACCGCGCTTGTACGCCCCATCTTCCCTGCGGTTTCGTAAGAACGTAAACAACCCGGTTCGAAAGGATCGGCTGATCCGCAGCGTCATATCGCACCCATCCACCCACTAGATGCAGCTTTTCGGGCGCGGTCTGGATAGCTCTTGGTTTTATCCCTTCCGTTCGAACCCAACCTGTCGCTTCTCGTCGGGTCCAAGTTGCCGCCGCGGCAAATTCCTCCGCAGTTTCGAAATGCTCCACACGCCCCTGCGCGGCTACACGCACGTGTGGATAACTCATCACAGCCGCCCACGCCCGCGCATCCTTCGCGCGATCAGCACGAAAAAACTCCCAGTACGTGGCTTCGGGTGTCCGCCCTATGACCAATCCACTCCTTGTCTCGATGGATTGCTCCCTAATCTATGTGCCCATGGTCGTGCGTTCTCGTTCCACGGATGTGCAGCCAACCATTCCTCATTCATCGACACGCCGAGTCCAGGTCCAGGAGGTAGTCCAAAGTAACCGTCTTCTTGAACAGGGAAATCGCCAACTGTCGCGTCAACGAACCACGGATGAATACCACCTTCCTGTATCACGAAATTCGGCGTACAAACATCCAAATGCAGTGCTGCAACAGTGGCAAAGGGGCCGTAGCAGTTGTGCGGTTGTATGCCGACGTAGTACGCCTCCGCCATCGCGGCAATCTTCTTGGTTTCAAGAATCCCGCCGGCATACATGATGTCGGGTTGAATGAGATCGACGGCGTGCAAAGGCAGTAGGTCTGCAAAATCAAATTTGGTCAGCAACCGTTCCCCAGTCGCGATCGGGATGTTCACTTGGTCTGAAACACGCTTCAAAGCATCGAGATTCTGTGGAGGAACGGGCTCTTCGAAATAGAAGGGACGATAGGGTTCCATCCGATTTCCGACTCGAATGGCATCAGACGGCGAAAGACGTCCATGGACTTCTACAAATAGCTCAACATCGTCGCCGACTGCTTCTCTGACTGCCTTCAGTTTTTCTACAGCTAAATCTTCCGAGCGACGGTCGATGAATATGCCTCGATGTTCAAACGGATCGCCTTTGAGCGCAGTCAATCCACGCTCGATGTGATTCATCGCGTTCTGTACTGCTGCTTCAGGTGTTGGTCCGTCCCATCTGCCGTACGTCCAAATCCGATCACGAATCTTGCCACCAAGTAATTCGTACACCGGTGCGTTTAACGCTTGTCCCTTGATATCCCACAGGGCGATCTCGATACCACTAATCGCAGACATCTGCACAACGCCGCCACGAACGTGGAAATAGTGGTAGAGTGTATGCCAGTGCTTCTCGATCGCCATCGGATCCTCGCCCACAAGTAACTGGCCGAACTCATCGACCATGGTCGCTACTGCCAGCGGTCCACTTGTCGCCTCTCCCCAACCAACGATCCCTTCGTCGGTCTCGATTTTGACATACACATAGTTGCGTGTCACTCTTGGACCCGTTGGTCCACTAGCCGGTATGGCTTTAACCGCAGTGATTTTCATGTTCTATTACGCTTATATCGTTATTTTTTCGAGGGAGGTCGCATACTAAATTTCTGTTTCCATCAACTGAATAAACCACCCTTTTCACACCGAGAGGATCTTCTTCAGCTAGGAATCCTGCGTTCATTCAAGACCCGCGCGATCATCACCTAGGAGCTAGTTTCCGAATCCACCCGTCGCCCTTTGAGAGGATATACAGCTCACCAGCCGCATCCGCGCTGATCCGCAGGTCAACGCGCCGCGTATGCGGTGCATGACCAGGGCTCGTATTGCGATGACCGGCGATGTCTGCTAGCGACCCGCTTTCACCGTCGACCGTAACATCCAACTCAAATATCGTAGCAGGTGAGTCGGGTTCGAGGGACGCAGTATCGATGTAGAACAACCGACCTCGAACGATGTCAGTAAACACGAACATACCGACCAAGTCTGGAATGTCCGAGCCACGATACACAATACCTGAACCAATCGCGAAACCTTCATCGTGGTCATACTGTGCGACAGGGTAGATAAAGTTCGAAGGGTCCGTCTCGCGTTCGTACACACCGCCCTCTGAGTCGTCAGTATCAGTGCCCATCGCTGTAGCAAACGTACCCTCTCGGAGGCGCCATCCGTAGTTGCCTCCCGCAACCCCGATGTTCACTTCTTCAACTTGATCTTGACCGATATCGAGAATGAACATTCGACCATCTGTGGAATCCCACGAGTAGTTCTGCGGATGCCTTAATCCATACGCCCATACTTCGGGCAATCCGTCGGCACCGTCAGCAAACGGGTTATCAGTCGGAATACCGTACTGTGCGTCGTCCCCGCCTCCAAGGGGATCGAGACGGATGATCGTTCCTAGGATACTGTTCGGGTTCTGTCCGTGTTGCCGAGGATCATGCGCGGAGCCGCCATCGCCAAAACTCACGTAGAGCATGCCATAGTCCGCATCCCCACGATTAGCCGTCGGATTGAACGCAACATTGCCAACGTTGTGGTTAGGCGCGAACTGACCAACGCGTAGCATTTCGCGAAATTCACCTGAAAATACTCCGCCGGTCGGGTCAGTAACTGACCATTCCGCGAGAACGCTCTCCTGAACTGAACCTCCCTCCTCAATGAAATCCGCGGTTCCGTCCGGACTCGCGGTAAAGGTGGTATAGAACTTACCGAAGCCTTCTTCGCCTTCATTAGAGAAGTCAGGATGAAACGCAAATCCCATGAAACCCGATTCCTGTACGAATCGATCCGGATTAAACCCCACATTCTCATTGCGAAGGTCTAGATAACTTACCGGTTCAGACCCTTCCGCGCTCGTTACCCAGAGGATGCCGCGCGTGTCGTTAAAGAAGAATCGATCGCCCACCTGCTGCATGTATTGAATGCGGGTAGCGGGGTTGTTCACGCCACCACCACTCACGCGATCTTCGGTCCCTGGACCTTGCACGAACTGCACCGCATCGACTGTAATAGAACCGACTTCGATGGCACTCTCGATCGGGTCGCTCAACCGCGCAGGAGGCGGGGGTGGGGGAGGTGGCGGTGCTGGCGGCGGTGTTGTGGGCGTGGGAGGTGGGGATGGATCGCCACCAGAAGAACCCCCACAACCAGTCACCAATATGCTGGTAGCGAAGCTTGCGAGTAACCACCGCAACGAATATGGCATCTTCACGTCTCAGCGCTCCCTAGAACTAGGCGCTCTCGTCCACTGTAATTCATCAGCGTTTTTTCGATTATAGAACCGAGGTGGGAAAGCATCGACAGCCTAAAACGAACACGTAACCAACCGTTTAATATCGGGAATGACCCCGCAAATCTACCAATTGCGTGGCGTTCCACTTAAATCTGGCAAGCGGACTAATGGCTTTCGAGAACCTAATTTACGACGTGCAAGAACACGTTGCAACATTAACGCTCAACAGACCCGAAAAGCTCAACGCACTTAGTGGCGGTCTCCAACAGGACCTCCGTGATGCGCTTGAGGAAGCTCAACGAAGCGATGAAATCCGGGTCATTCTTCTCACTGGCGCGGGACGTGGTTTTTGCTCAGGTACAGATCTCACGCCCAATCCTGGTGCGCGTTCGAAGGAAACACCCGAGTCACAGCAAAACCAACTCATGGACGATTTAGGATGGGTTGGTCGTCAAGCACTTGCGATCTACAACATGGATAAGCCAACGATCGCCGTCATGAACGGCGTAGCCGCCGGCGCAGGGATGAGTCTTAGCTTAGGGTGTGACATGCGAATCGGCAGCGAAAAATCGAGATTCAAGACGGTATTCATCGAACGAAATCTCTCCCCCGATAGCGGCATGTCCTTCTTTCTGCCTCGAATTGTGGGTTACTCGCGAGCCGCTGATTTGATCTACACGAGTAGAACCTTGGAGTCGGAAGAAGCGTATCGAATCGGACTTCTCGACCGTCTTGTTAGCCATGACACGCTAATGGATACAGCACATGAAGTGGCCGCTCAAATGGCTACTTGGCCGCCGTTAGCACTTCGGACGTCAAAACGCGTACTCCAACATAACAATGAGGTCGAACTAGAGGACGCGTTGCGATATGAACTTAGCAATCTGGCGACGCCACGTAAAGCCGTAAACGACCAGCGTGAGTCACGACTGTCATTCATCGAGAAGCGAAAACCTAACTTTACAGGAACTTAACGCAGACACACTACAATCGCGACTTCTGAAACGGGGGTTTAAGATGAGACGATTTGCTGCATTCGTACTAGCAATATCCGTGAGTTCCCTAATCACGGCTGACGAAGATCAAGTTGAATATCGACAAGAGGTCATGTCGGCAATCGGTGGCACGATGGGAGCCATCGGAAAAATCCTCAAAGAGGAAGTTGACCGGCCAAACGACCTTGCAACACTCGCAGCCGCTCTTGCGGAGCTTGCGAGTACCGCGCAGAGCGTCTTTCCCGAAGGGTCCGAAGGCGGCGACGCGTTGCCAAAGATCTGGGAAGAGTCTGAAGACTTTGCTGAGCGACTTACAGCACTAAAGGAAGCTACCAGCAACTTTCGAGAGGTGGCAAAATCAGACGATATGGCAGAAATCGGAGCAGCGATCGGTGCAGTTGGTCGGACCTGTCGAGGTTGCCACCACAACTACCGCGAATAGCTGCTAATCAGCAAGCCACGTCAACAGCCCAAACATTAGCGACGCAGCGCCTAAGCTGATCAGCGCTCGTACCCAGGGAGTTGAAACCGCCGGAAGGGTCACACGTTTCTGACCTGTGATCATGCTCAGAGGTGTCGAATCGCGCAATATGACGCCATAAATTAGGTGCGCGCTTAGATGAACGGCCACTGCTGCAATTACGAACCGCCAAGCGTTGTGGTGTAGCAAGTAGATCCAATCAAACGTGTCTTCGTCAATATAGCTGTTTAACGGTCCTTCAAAGAAGATGTCGTCCGTCATAAACAAACCAGTCACCGACTGTACGAGCGCGGCCATCATCAAGATCACTACCAAGACGATACCTGGGGCTGTATGAGGAGTTAATTCACCTTTGCGTAGAAAGTGATTTATGAACTTTCGAGGCGTCGTCCAATACTTCGTCCAGCGAGCGTAAGTTGAACCGCAAATTCCCCATATCACGCGGAAAACGAGCAGAGATACAACGCAAATACCCGCCCATTGGTGGACTTCGATATCGTAGAGTTCCTCGATCAACCCAGTCGCGAGTGCCGTCAGGACTGCTGCGCCAAAAAGCCAATGCCAGATCCGAAGCGGAACATCCCAGACGGTGACTTTGTCGGGTGCCACTTTTGTTACCAAGTGCGCGACAGTCCTTGATCAGCCAAGTCCGTCCATAGCGTGTCCGGAATCGATACGTTGAGTAGCGCCGCGTTCTCCTCAACTTCACGCAATGCCCACATCCCGGGAATCACACTCGCGACTGCGGGATGCCGCAACACATATTGGAGGGCGGCAGCACGCATGTCGACGTCGTGAGCATTGCAAACCGTACGAATGTTCTGGGCTTTTTCCCAAAGATCATCTGGCGCTGGCTTGTAGTCATAGGTCGCGCGCCGTCTCTCAGCATTCGCGAGAATGCCCGAGTTGTATGGTCCGCCGATGATCACAGAGACGTTCCGATCGACACACATGGGCAACATTGTGTCAAGTGGTTCCTGCTCAAGCAATGTGAACCGTCCGGCTAAAAGGAAACAGTCAGGTTCGAACTCCTGCATTACGCGCACGCACACAGCAGATTCGTTAACCCCCAAGCCAATCGCTCTTACCAACCCTTGTTCGCGCAGACGATGCATCGCCGGTAAGGCGCCGTTCGCGGCGGATTCATAGATTCCAGGTTGATCGTCACCATGCGTCCAACGATCTATGTCATGGCACAGCAATATGTCAATACGATCGAGATTAAGTCGCCGCAAACTGCTTTCGACGGATTCAACGACAGCATCGCTGGAGTAGTCATAGCGAATGGCCAGGTTTTCGTTGTCACGCATTTGGGTGTTACGAGCCCCTTCTTCAAGAGGGACTAACAAGCGACCGATCTTTGTCGAGAGGACGAATTCGTCTCGCGGCTTTTCGCTCAGAACACGGCCGACCCGTTTCTCTGACAAGCCATGTCCGTACAGAGGTGCAGAGTCGAAATATCGGATCCCAGCGTCCCATGCCGCGTTGAGTATGGCATCGCTATCTTCATTGGAAATGCGATCACCTACACCACCGAGTGACGCACAACCCATTCCCCAAGCCGTGACTTCAACTCCAGTACGACCTATCTTCCGTTTTTCTAAAGCCATGATCCTGCCTTAACCTCCCATTCATCATCCCGGCAAACAGCATAGACAAGTGCTTCGTGATCGTTTTCAGTTGCGTTAATCGTCACTGAAGAAGGTCCACTCTGAACAACCTTCAACTCTGGTTCACGCATACCTTTAACAGCTGGGTCATCGCCACGTTTAACACGGCGCACTCCACCTACACTAATTACGAAATACTCCTCAGCCGTGTACCGACTAATAGAGCCCATATCTTTGTCCAATGCTCGCAGAAATTGCATTGCGCATTCTTGCGCTTCGAACTGCGCTCGTTCGGTCTGATCTCTGCTATTGTTTCCTGGATCAGTGCCAAAACGACTCTGGATCCCCCAACGACCTTCGACGCACGTTGCAATGTAGCAGACCTTGTTCGCCAATATAGGTTCATCGGTCGCAGTGAAGCGAGTCCACCCTCCTGCGATATGAACTTTGCTGTCCGAACGCCCAATGACCTCCGGCTCGTTTCCTACCGTGTGATCCCATCCAGATCGAACAAATGCATCCCAGCCTACGCTCAACGCGTGCGCTTCTTGATCCGCTAACACAACCGGTTCACGCGCCCACGACACGCGCACATGCGGGTAGCTCATCGCAGAGGAAAAAACATGCGCATCGCGTGTATTAAAGGTCTCGAAAAACCGCCAATACGCATCAAGCGCTGGTTCGCTCATCTGGAATTCCTACTCAAGTGCATCAAATAACGAGCGCTGAACTGGAATGCCACAGGCGGACTCCCAAGTGGTACCCAACGTCGCCAGAACAGGTTCCGCGACTGCCTTGAGCTGCGTCTCTATATAGTGTTCTCGATCGATTTCGTGGCGGATGTTGTCAGTCGGCTCAGGTCCATCTACCGTGATGACGTAGTGCACAACTCGCGAGGGGTTAGCAGATTTAAGGGCTGCAACTACATGCGGCGGCTTAACTTTGGTGTAACTCTTCGGTGGCTTACTCAAGCCTTTGCGATATACGAGCTTTTCGTCCATTTGGCCAGCTCGGACGGCATTCACGCTATCAAGAATAAAGTCCTCAACGGGTTCACCGTTGAATAATCGAGCATACAACTCGCGTTGTGCGTCTTTCGCAAGTTCTGTCCAGTCCCGGCGAACGACTTCCATGCCGACAAATTCGACTTCACCTGTCGTGCTAATTTGCCCTGCATATCGCTTTCGAGCACCGCCACTGCCTTTCTTTAGGGGCAGCAGGAACAAACGGGAGTAGAGCTTCTCAAATTCAAGTTCAAGTTTGCTCTCAACTCGCCATTCCCGCTCAATGTACGACAACAGTTCCTCATTGAATTCTCGAGTCAACTGATGACCTTGCTCCGTCGCTTGCGCTATATCTTCTGTCCCTGAAGACACAAACACACTGTCTGTGTCGCCATATAGAACAGCAAATCCGCGAGTTTCGAACCAATCTTTCGACCACATGAGGAAATGTCGTCCCATCGTGGTAATCGCATTACCGATCTTGCTGTTGTGGAACCGACAAACGGGCGTCGCCAAGACACCATAGAACGAGTTCATCAAGATCTTAATAGCTTGAGAGGCAACACTGTCGTCGTATTGTTTCGCTTGTTCCCGCGCCGCGTACAACCCATCCAGTACGCTAGGCAAAATCGCCGGACTTCTGGAAAACACGGCATCATTAAGGAGACGAATCCCATCAACGGATTCATCTGTCCCTATATATCCCAACGGATCGACGTTAAACGTTCGAATGATGCTCGGATATAGGCTCTTGTAGTCCAACACCCACACATTCGTGTGGACGCCGACTTCGGGAGATAGCACCGCGCCGCCAGCATGCGACTCTGACGTTTCGTTGCGTGAACGGTCGAAGCTAGGCGCGCAAACACGTCGTTTCTTGAGCGCCGCAATATAGACAAAATCAAACGAAGCGACACTTGCTGCTACCCGGTCCATAGGCATGCCGGTAAGTGTGCTACGAACTTTTGCGAGCGATAGGAGCTTCAATCGCTCGATGATTTGGTATGCCAGCCGTGCGTCCGTGCGCGCATAAGCTGCGAATCCGTCTAGATCACGCCTGTATCGCTCAAGGATCTCACCCGCTCGATCGTGGACATCGCCTTCGACTTGCTTACCTTCACCCAGAACTTCCTGTGCCACCACTTCTAACGAATACTCCGGAAATCGGATGAAAGCACCTCGTACCAAGTCGATTCCATCGAGCACGACACGACCCGGAATCAACGCACGACCACTGCCAAAGTAACCTTGTGCCTCGCGAAGCACCATACGTCCCGGAGCTCGGCCTAACTCTAAGGAGGCACCCGTACGAAGGCTCATTCGACGTAACGCATCGAGATCGAAATCAACGACGTTCCAGCCTGTGAGGACATCGGGATCTACTTCACGAACCCGGCGGACAAACGCTTCGATCGTGTCCTGTTCAGACGCGTAACCAATCGCGTTCGTAGGCATTTCACGACCATCTGGATCACAGACGAGTACTTCATCGACATCATCACCAAATAACGAAATCGCTAATAAATGCGTCGCATCTGGATCTGTTTCTATGTCGAGTGACAAACATTTGGGGAGGAAATCGACGTCACACGGCTCAAGCGATGGGTCCGTGAATTCGATATCGACGTGAGTTTCGGAAAGTGTCGGCGTTCCATTAATCGACACACCGCCGCGAATGTCACGCTCAATTAAGTACGCGGTGGCAAAGGGAATGTCAGCTTCATATGAACGGATGCCCGCACCGTGGATTCGATCGCGCAACGGCACAACTTTCGAAGGTTCCCCAACAGTCACTCGAGACGCACTTACACCATCCAGCGTCTTCCACGACGTGGCTTCCACCGAAGCGTTGCCCCATTCAAGTTGCTCAACATCGTCCGTGCGCACGTAGAAAGTCGGCAGTCGGCGAGTTTCGCGAACTAGAAACGTACGTCCATCGTCAAGGCGCCCATATATCAGAATGATTGGCGTGCCATTCACGATCCGGTAAGTGCTTTGAAGGATGAATCCTTGGAACGCCATCCTCACTTACTCGACTGTCACGGCATGCACCAATGTCATCTCATTTCACGTTTAACGCCACATGTGGGTTCCGCCACAAACTGCGATCGCTTGGCCGGTGACATATGTACTCGCATCCGACGCTAAGAAGACCGCGATGCCTTTCAGGTCATCGGACTCACCAAGTCGCCGTAGCGGCGTGTTGGTTTCGGCATTACGTTTAGCGTCGGGGTTGTCCCATAACGCACGCGCAAAATCAGTCTTTATTAGGCCGGGACAGATCGCGTTTACGCGTATGCCATCCGGTCCGTATTCCATGGCAAGATTGCGCACCAAGGCAATATCGGCAAGTTTTGATATGTTGTAAGTGCCTAGTGTCAACGAACCCGAGAATGCCCCCGTGCTCGCAGTAACCATCATCGACCCTTCCCCTTTAGCTACCATGTCAGGCGCAACCATGTGTGCGAGCCAGTGATTGGACCGTACGTTTGAGTTCATCGTCTTGTCGAACGCGGAATCGGGAATCTCGGACATCCTTCCGTAAAATGGATTGACACCCGCATTGCTGACCAAAATGTCAATTGGGCCCAAGCGACTGCGGGTTGTTTCAACTAGGTTTTCTAGCTGGTCCTTGTATCCAATGTTGCAGGCGACAGCAATCGCACGTTCCTCACCACATTTCGCGTTTACTTGCTCGGCAGCCGCCTCGCATTGGTCCAATTTGCGGCTTGAAATCACCACGCGCGCGCCGTGCTCTGCCAACCCTTCGGCCATTGATAATCCCATACCTTTGGAAGCACCCGTTAATAGCGCGACCCGACCGGTGAGATCAAACAACGCGGTAGATATAGACATACGAATTCCTTAAATTGACCGTGCGTATAGGAACTAGCTTAAACCATCACACGTGTGCGAGTCTCATGTTGGCTAAAGCAATCGGCGTAGTACTGTTCGGTTCCGTTGTCCTCGCTCAAGAAGAGCCTTGCGCCAACCCTCAATATCAACATGGTTGGTCGTACGTACTGCCGCTCAAGTACGACAAGAATTTCAGACATTTCGATTACACGAACCCGAATGCGCCGAAAGGCGGCATATTAAGGATGCCTCAACTAGGCACATTCGACAACTACAACTTCCTACCGGACAAAGGTCGGCTACTTGCGGGGTACGAGAGTGGTGGACCAGGAGCATTGATCTACGACTCATTGCTGACAGGTGCCGCCGACGAATCACAAAGTGCATACGGTCGACTTGCTGAGGGAATTGCCGTCGAACGCGATTACCGTTGGGTTGCGTTCAAACTACGCGACAACGCCTATTGGCATGATGGCAAACCACTATCAGCGGAGGACGTGGTTTGGACGTTCGAAGCGTTTCTCGAACATGGGAGCGTTGGTTTAAAAACAGCGTTGCGCGACCTTGATCGTATCTTCAGCTTTGGCGATCGCGAGGTGTGTTTCGTCACTAAAGAAGGTGCCGAGATTAATCCCGCCACACCTTTCGTTTATGGTGGTCAAGGCATCCTGCCCAAACACTATTGGGCCGACAAAGACCTATCGAAGACGGTCACTGACCCGCCACTTGGAAGCGGTCCGTATCAACTCACAGAAGTCGACTTTGGCCAGCTCGCAGTGTACGAACGTTTTGACGATTACTGGGGGAAAGACGTCCCCTCTATGCGAGGACGTTACAACTTCGAAAAGATCCAATGGGATTATTTCCGCGATGAGCAGGTCATCACCGAGGCGCATAAGGCTGACGTATTGGACTTTCGAGAGGAGACTGTTTCCAAGAACTGGACAGTGAAGTACGACTTTCCTGAAGTCGCCGCCGGACTGTTTCAAAAACGCTTGATCTATCTCAAACGTGCGTGGGGGATGTGGTGGCCAGCATTCTGGAATGTCCGCGTCGATCGGTTTCAAGACCGCCGCGTCAGAGAAGCACTCTTCCTGCTCTACGACTTCCCTTGGATCAATCGCGTGATCCTTCATGGGTTTTACGACTACGGCAATAGCTTCTTCTACAACTCGCCAATGGCTTGGGAGGGACTACCCACTAACGCCGAGTTAGAGTTACTCGAACCGATTCGCGATTTAGTGCCGCCTCGAGTATTCACGGAAGAATTCGACCAACCCGAATCAGACGGATATGGCACGAACAGGGTTGCAATGAAGCGCGCACTCGAACTGTTTGACGAGGCAGGATGGGCATTGAATGAAGGCGAAATGAGGCATAAGGAAACGAACGAACGTTTCAAGATTGATTTCGTCTTTGTATCACCTATGCTGCTCCGCGCTAAAACGCCATACATGAAGCGGTTGAATCAAGTTGGAATTGAAACGTACGCCGTAGCGCCAGAAATATCCAATTGGCAACATCGCATGCGTGCACGAAAGTTTGACGGAGGGGGCTATATATTCATCCCCGGAAATATGCCGGGCATTGACTTGCGAAATCGCTTTAGTAGCCTCTCTGCAGATGAACCAAATAGCCTAAATTGGGCAGGGGTTAAAAATCCGGCTGTTGATTACCTTATTGATAAAGTGAACGAGGCGCGAACGGCTGAAGATCTATATGCGGCAACAAGAGCTCTAGATCGGGTGTTACTTTGGGAGTTCTATATGGTGCCGGGCATGGGTCAACCAGGCTATCGCGCGGTCTATTGGGATCGGTTCAACTACGTTGATTCTGGACCATTGAACAGGGTGCCTGTGATCGATGCATGGTGGTGGGATCCCCAGAAAGAAGACGCTCTACAGACCGGGCTTGCAAAGCTACGTTCAGAATGACGGAAACAATCGCTAGCTAATGCTCCTTTATATCTCCAAACGGATCTTGCTTGTACCGGTCACGTTATTCGGCATCATCCTAATTAACTTCACCATCGCGCAATTCGCACCCGGTGGTCCTATCGAACAAATCGTCGCGAAGATGATGATGGGGCAGGTCTCTACCACGCAAGGCATTAGCGGTGGCGGCGATATGGGCATGTCCTCCGACGCGCTCGCAGCAGCCGGGACCGTCCACAGCAACTCGACGTATGGTCTTGATCCCGACCTGCTTGAAGACCTAAAGAAGCAATTTGGGTTTGACAAGCCGGCCCATGTGCGTTTCTTCAATATGGTTTGGGATTACATGCGGTTCGACTTTGGCGAGAGCTACTTCCAAAACCGACCTGTGCACGAGCTAGTCATCGAGCGCTTTCCAGTTTCGATCTCCCTTGGTCTATGGTCACTGCTGCTGATTTACAGCATCTCAGTGCCACTCGGGGTTCGCAAAGCGGTCCGCGACGGCACAACGTTCGATTTCTGGTCTAGTACCGTGATTTTTGTGGGATACGCCATCCCTGGATTCCTGTTCGCGATCCTACTGATTCTCCTATTCGCCGGCGGGCAGAGTACGTTCGACTGGTTTCCCTTGCAAGGTCTCACATCCGCCAACTTCAGTGACCTCAGCTGGTTTGACAAAGTTGTCGACTATTTCTGGCACATAACCCTTCCGATCCTTGCGCTCACGGTCGGCGGTTTCGCGTACCTCACCATGCTCACTAAGAACTCGTTCTTGGAGGAAATCAGCAAACAGTTCGTACTCACCGCGCGAGCAAAGGGGATCGACGAAAAACGCGTACTCTTCGGTCACGTTTTCCGAAATGCCATGTTGATTGTGATTGCCGGATTTCCATCGGCGCTTATCGGCATTCTGTTTACTGGCTCTTTGTTAATCGAGGTCATCTTCAACTTAAACGGTCTTGGTCTGCTAAGTTACGATGCCGTCATAAAGCGCGACTATCCCATCATGTTTGGGACTTTGTACTGTTTCTCGCTCATCGGCTTAATCATGCAACTGATCGGCGATCTTTGCTACGTACTGATTGACCCACGAATCGATTTCGAGACACGTCAATGAGTCCACTGGTCGAACGTGGATTGGCAAACTTCAAGGCGAATCGGCGCGGGTATTACTCTCTTTGGATCTTCGGCATCTTGTTCGTGGTGACTTTGTTTGCTGAATTCATCGCGAACGACAAACCGATTTTGATCGTCATGGACGGAAAGATCTGGTTTCCGGTTGTCGAGTTTGTCTCGGAGCGCGATTTGGGCGGTGAATTGGATATCGTCGTCGACTACACAGATCCCTACATTGAAGATCTGCTTGAGTCAAAAGACGCGTTCACCATCTATCCGCCCATTCCATATGCCTACGACACGGTCGACTTCTATGTTCTCTCTGCAACACCAGCCTGGCCATCCGCGCAACATTGGTTAGGTACGGACGATCGCGGCAAGGACACATTAGCTCGTCTTATCTATGGTTTCCGCCTATCGGTACTCTTCGGTTTGATTTTGACATCAATGGCTGCTGTCATCGGCATCTCGGTCGGTGCAGTACAAGGCTACTTCGGCGGACTCACCGATCTCGTGGGGCAACGTTTGGTCGAGATCTGGGTCGGCTTACCCACACTCCTGATCTTGATCATCATGTCAACCATCGTCGAACGGAACCTGCTCGTGATGCTGATTCTGTTGACATTGTTCAGCTGGATGCCACTATCCGCTGTAGTTCGAGCGGAATTCCTTCGCACCAGAAATTTCGATTACGTGAGGGCGGCTCGCTCGCTAGGTGTGCCAAACCCAGTCATCATGCGCCGACACGTACTACCTAACGCCATGGTCGCCACCTTGACAAACATGCCATTCATTCTTTGTACGGCGGTGACCACATTAACCGCACTCGATTTCCTGGGATTAGGGTTACCTGAAGGCGCACCCTCACTAGGTGAGCTCATGAACCAAGGCAAGGCGAACGTCGAAGCACCGTTCTTGGGACTAACCGGCTTTTTTACCCTCGCCATCATGCTGTGCCTTCTGATCTTCATCTCTGAAGGTGTACGCGACGCTTTCGACCCGCGTCGCGTTCTAGCGTTACTAGCGACGAAGGATAAGGGTAAGCGTTTTGAAGCTGTAGATAGCACATGTCTATCCGGCCGAACATCCTCCTAATTGCCACCGATCAGTGGCGCGGGGACGCGCTCGGTTGCTACGCCGATGCGGCCGTCATCACCCCGCACCTTGACGCGCTGGCTGATCACTCGACGGTCTTTACGCGTTGTATTTCTAACTCACCTTTATGCGTACCTGCTCGAGCCGCCATCATGACCGGTCAACTACCTCGTGAAAGTGGTGTTTGGAGCAATGCACGTGGCGCTGATATCGAAGGACCTAGCCACGTTCGTAGCCTTCGAGACGGAGGCTACTTTACCGCTGTCGTCGGCAAAACACACCTATGGCGAACCGGACCGGGACCGAAGGCAGGTCTACACGCAAAAGAGATGGATCACTTGCTCGCCGCATGGGGTTTCAATCACCGAGTCGAAGTGAATGACCCAATCGGTACTGGATCACAAGGGTGTGCATACACAGACTTCGCCACTAAACATGGGTTCATTGACGCGCATCGAAAGTACATCAACGATTGGATTGACGAAATGCGCTCCGGTAACCCCACACCATGGGCGCAATCACCATCCCCTGCGCCGAAATTCATGGATATCGACTCGTTTATCGGGCAAAAGGCATGCGAATGGCTCCGAACTTACGACAAATCACAGCCTTTCTACCTCCAGGTTCAGTTCACGGGTCCTCACGATCCGTATGACGGACCTGCTGACTTCCGTACCTGGTATCAAGACAAAGAAATCGACGTTGGTATAACCGCAACGGTCGAGAATCCGCCACCAATCCTGCAAGCACGACTTGGTTCACGCAACCCTATTCTGAGAGCAACAGAAGAACAACGACGCCAGTGGCGTATCAACTACTACGCCAACATATCACTGATCGATCACTGGATAGGCGAACTACTCGACGCGCTGCAGCAATCCGAATTCGCTGACAACACTTGGATCGTGTTTACAAGCGATCACGGCGAAATGCTCGGTGATCTTGGGTTGATGGGTAAGACCGTGTATTTCGAGCCGTCCGTACGCGTCCCGTTGCTAGTTCACGCACCTGGCGCGACACCAACGAAGTGCGACTGTTTGGTTCAGCAAGTTGATTTAACAAACACGCTGCTAGATGTAGGAGACGTCGAACAATTCCATGATTCGTTAGGACAGTCGCTAAGTGCCCTGGTGTTAGGCGAGACTGTGGCTGATTCCCGCGAAGCGGTATTTTCTGAGTTGTTCGGAGAAACGACCGTGGTCACGCCTCGTTACAAACTCACCGTTAAAACAGAAACTCGCGAACCAACACAACTGATTGATTGCAGTGAAACTCCCGATGAGAGTCGCAATTTGGCTGCGGATTCTGGATACCAAGACATCCAAGAAGAACTGATCGAACAATTTCTTGAGCCTCTCAGCAGCCGTATCGATCCAGTTCGGATGTCTAACTATCGCAAATACGTTCAACGAACGGGACGATTAAACTGAATTTGACTAGGTCGTGAATACACTTCGCCGCCCGAGATAGAGTACACATATCAATTTGTCATGGTTGTGTTAGTGAATCGAAATGACGCGAGCGGCGAAATAACTGTCTCAAAATCGAGTCGTCCCAAGTTCCGAACGCTAATTCGTGTAACGGCGGCCCTCGTAGCTTGTTTGTCGTGCGCGTTTGTCAGCAGTAATGAAGCAGAGGAAAACTCGGAAGCAGCGGACGATACGTCGCAAGATGGTAACAGTTCGACCGTCATCAGCACCCGACTCGGCGAGATCGATGGGTTGCGTCAAGAAGGTGTATTGCATTTTCGGAGCTTACCGTACGCACAACCTCCCATCGGCGACCTTCGCTTCATGGCACCACGCAAACCTGATAGTTGGACCGGACGTCTAGATGCGACCCAATTCCCGAACCGCTGTGTCCAAGCGCAGAGTGGGATTTTTGGCCAAGCAATCGGTGCAATAAGTGAGGATTGCTTATATCTGAATGTCGTCACGCCAAGTACTGACGGTTCGCACCGACCAGTGATGTTCTGGATTCATGGTGGTGGGTTCACCCAAGGCTCAGCGAATGGGTACAACGGTTCAATGTTGGCAAGTCAAGGTGATGTTGTCGTAGTGACGATCAACTACCGACTAGGACTACTCGGTTTCCTTAACTTATCGCCGCTTGGAGATACCTACGCCGGTTCTGCGAACAATGGCATGCGCGATCAGGTGCTAGCCCTTAAGTGGGTTCAAGAGAACATCACTGACTTCGGCGGCAACCCTAACAACGTGACGATCTTCGGTGAATCTGCCGGTGGTGCTTCCGTGTTAACTCTATTGGCAACTCCCTCAGCCGACGAGTTGTATCACAAAGCAGTCGCACATAGTCCTGGCACGACCGAGACCCCATCACCAGAGCACCTGAGCGCGTTGGCTGAACACTTAGATAGTTCAGAAGAGGCTATCGTCGACAAGCTCAACAGCATGTCTGCTGCTGAACTATTCGCGTTGCAGGAAAAACTGTCGGATTTTGGCTCCGCCATCGATGGGATTGTCGTTACGCGCTCACCCAGTGATGCCATCCGAGACCGGGGAGAGCGAGGGGTACCGCTGATTGCTGGAACGAACCGTGATGAAGGCACTTTTTTCTCGGCACTATTTGCCATGTTCGCTCCGGGCGCTGAAACAGCACTGATCGACGGTATGGCAAGAGCGGTTACCGCCGGCGCTGACCCTGAACCATTCCTTAAAGCACTTCGAACTGAATATCCCTCCGCTAATGACTTGGTGATCCTCGAACGTGTATTCGACGCGATGTTTTTCAAAGCGGCAATGGGAAGCGCTACACAAGCCACACTTGCAGGAAATGGAGGTTGGCTCTACCGCTTTGATTACGCTACGACACGACCGGTATTCGGTCGCGATGTAGGTGCAACACATGCCGCGGAGATCCCTTTCACATTCAATCGCTTCAATAGCACAGACCCAGGCACAATGATCGGTTACGATCCTGAAGACTCGGTCGCGCAAAACCTCGCACAGCGATGGTCAGATACACTGATCGCGTTCGCAAAGACAGGCAACCCGAATGGAGCGGGACTCCCGGATTGGCCTAACTACGACCCAGGTGAGAGGAACACGATGGTCCTCGATGCAAATCCTCGTATAGAACAAGACTTGAATCGGAATTTGCGAGAACTCCTAGAGCATTCGGCGGTGGAAAACTGAAGTGCAACTTAGCGAACATTCGAGCGAGCCTAGGAATGTTGCGATTTTGAGTCGACTTATCGGAAGAGACCGCCTAACGATTACCAGTTCGATACGAAGTCAGTCTGGAACTGGATAGCTGAAGTGCCAACCAACAAACCTTGTGTCCTCTGGTTTACAGGACTTTCAGGCGCTGGCAAAACCACGCTCGTGCGCGAGTTATCCGCCGCTTTGCAGGAACGTGACGTTAGATGTCGCGCACTAGACGGCGACGATCTACGTCAAGGTTTGAATGCTGGTTTGGGTTTTAGCGAAGCGGATCGTATGGAGAACATGCGACGAGTCGCCGAAGTCGCAAAACTCTTTCTCGATGAAGGATATATCGCCTTGGCAGCATTAATTTCTCCGCTACGCAACCAACGCAGTGCAGTGAAATCGCTATTTAAGGACGGTCAGTTCTTGGAGGTCTTCGTTGATGCGCCTTTGGAAGTGTGTGAAGAGCGTGATCCCAAAGGTCTATATCGCCAAGCGCGTGCGCGCCAAATCACGAACTTTACAGGCATCGACGACCTATACGAGGCGCCCGAAAATCCTGATCTACATCTACGTACTGATCGCGAGTTGCCATCAACGCTGGTCGATACAGTGTTAACTCACTTAGAAGGCAAAGACATCATTCCCTCAGTCTAACAAGCGTTGGAGTGGACGCTTAGCATCGCTACGATACTCGCCTTCTTTCGATTCGTTGCATACTCCAAAGGCGTTTCTCCAATATCGCTGAACTTGGTTTTCCCGCTACGTTGCGTGATGTCGATTTGCGGCGAAGCCAATAACGCTGCAACGAGCTTTCGATTCCCGACGCCAATAGCGTCGTGAAGCGGCGTTTTCCCATTCGCGTCTCGACGATTTGGGTCGGCATCCGCGTTAACAAGCGCTACAACGATCGGCAAACTTCGATGTAACACTGCGCGATGAAGCACCGTACCACGGTAATGCCCACCACGCACATTCGGGTCAGCACCGTTATTTAGTAAGCACTCGACTGCCTTGATCTGATTCTCCTCGATCGCGACAGAAAGTGGTACGTGACCGTGCCTGTTCGGAGATTCCAAATCGGCTCCCCGCTCGATCAGTACTTTGATTAACTTTACGTGACCGCAACGAGCAGCGTGATGTAGCGCCGTCAATCCTCTTCGATCACGCTGCCCCAACGATTTAGGATCCGATTCGAGGACTGACAGAACGCCAGGCAGGTCGCCAATCGCACTCATTTCCAAGGTTCCGATCTCAAAGCCGTTACCTCCTAACCAACGAACCGTGGCCGGATACCCCGAATAGACGGCAACTTCCATAAGGGAAGAACCACCGTGGTTAACTTGATGTATATCCGCACCATGCGCTACGAGCAATTTCGCCGCTTCTAGTTGTCCAGCGCCTACTGCACTCCTTAGCGCTGTGTTACGGTGCGAATTGCGAAGATGTACTGCGTCTTCACGAAGCTTAAGAATCCGCTCTATTTCAACAAGATCACCTACTTTCGCAGCGTGCATAAGATTCTTGCGCGCTTGAGTAGCCGATAACACCGGCTTAGATTTCGTCATCGAGATTACTAGCTTGCTTGTAGTTTCGCAGCTAGCTCATTGTCAATCTCCTCTGCCCTCGCACACGCAGGTCGGTCATGCATTCGACGCGAGTAGTCCACAAAAACCGGACGCTCTTCGATCACCGTCATCGTCATGTTCCACTGTAGCTGTGCAGCCAGATACACATCTACGGCACTAAATCGGTCGCCGGCAGCATACTCCTGTGAGGACAACATACCCTCAAGCGTATCCAACATCCTGCGATGCGATCCGTACCCCACTAGCCCTTCCTGTTCCTCGGGAACTTCGAAACCAAGTGCAGTCGTTACACAACTCTGTTCGAGGGGTCCCGCGGTAAACAGCAACCAGCGGTAATAACTTCCTCGATTAGCCGGATCAGGAGCCAACCTCGCTTCTGGGAAGGCGTCAGCCATATACGCACATATCGCTGCGGCCTCGGTCACAATGACCTTCCCGTGCTTGATGGCGGGAACCTTCGCCATCGGATTAATGCGTTTGTATTCTGGTGACTTGATCGTGGAAGCAAATTCCAAGATTTCCGTTTCATACGGTTGCCCAACTTCCTCCATCATCCAACGGGCGATACGTCCACGTGACATCGGGTGGGTATAGAGGGTTAAGTCAATGCTCATAGAAGAAGCTCCTTCCGATAGCGTCAATAGAATTGCCGCTTCAATTTCTTGCGTATATTCGCATATTTCATTGGAGGTTTAGATGCCTTTTGTTGCCGTATTGATGGGTTCTGACTCGGATTGGCCCACAATGCAAGCAACCGCCGAGACCCTTGATTCTTTTTCGATCTCGTACGAAGTGAGAGTATCGTCAGCTCACCGTACACCAGCGGAAACTATCGAGTATGTACGAGATGCGGAGCGACGCGACTGCCAAGTGTTCATCTGTGCTGCAGGGTTGGCCGCTCACCTTGCGGGTGCTGTCGCGGCTCATACCACACGACCAGTGATCGGCGTTCCAATGGACGGTGGACCGTTGAGCGGATTTGATGCGCTGTTGTCCACGGTTCAAATGCCTGGCGGCGTACCCGTTGCAACGGTCGCAATCGGCAAGGCGGGTGCGAAAAACGCCGGTTATCTCGCAGCGCAAATTCTCTCATTGAATGACGGTACATTAGCCGATAGACTCAATGAGGATCGTGTAAGTAATCGCAAATCAATTCAACAAAAGAACGCTGAGGTCCAGGCCTCGCTCAAGTGAGTGCCGAGCTCCGCGAAGCCGTTAGGCTGCTTCGCGATGGTGGCATCATCTGTCACGCCTGCGAAGGCGTATGGGGATTCGCATGCGACCCCTTCATCGAATCAGCGGTTCAGCGCATACTCGAGATTAAGCAACGACCGCAATCGAAAGGACTGATCGTAATCGCCGACAATGCGTCTCAGTTTGAACCCGAGCTTTCACAATTAAGTTCGGACATACGAAGTCGTGTTGAGGCATGCTGGCCCGGACGCACAACTTGGCTTTTGCCAACAGTTAGATTCCCGGAGTGGATCGTGGGCGACCATTCAACCGTTGCGGCGCGCGTGCCAGGTCATGAGCAAGCTCGAACCATTGCAGCAATGTTCGAAAAGCCCATCGTATCAACATCCGCCAATGTTGCTAACGAAACACCATGTCTTACAGAGATCGAAACCCGTCAGAAATTCGGTTCAATCGTTGACTATGTGGTCACCGGAGCGATCGCTCAAGCAACCGGTCCAAGCGCGATATTCGACGCTTTAACAGGCGATCAAATCAGATGACTAAGAAATTCGCGGTCATCGGGAATCCCATCGCGCATAGCCTTTCCCCTGAAATCCATCTTGCCTTTGCGGCTGAGTTCGGTTTGGAGATTACGTATGAGCGAATTCTCGCGACTCCCGACGGATTTCACGATACGGCGACGGATTTCTTCACATCAAACGGGGTAGGGTTGAATGTCACTGCCCCGTTTAAGCAAGATGCCTACAAATTCGTTGACAAGAGAGATTCACCATCCGACGCTTCAGGCGCGGTCAACACCATCCATGCAGTGGATGATCGCCATCTTGGCTACAACACGGATGGAATCGGTTTGGTGGCTGACCTATCTCGTCTTGCTTGGACGCTGCCGGGGGCGAAGGTTCTTGTAATCGGCGCAGGTGGCGCCGCACAAGGTATTGTTTTGCCACTCCTAGACCAAGGCGTCGAGCTCTCTGTGGTGAATCGCACAAAATCCCGCGCAGATGCCCTTAAGGAGCAGTTCCCAAAAGTCCAAGTCGTCGGACTCGAGGAACTTTCTCCCGGATGGGACGTCGTGATCAATGCAACAGCAGCGGGTTGGCAGCAACAGCAACTTCCGATCCCGGGCACAGTATTCAATGATGCGCGATGCTATGACCTTGGGTACCAACGTGACGGCCGAACTCCATTTATTCAGCAAGTCGACACTCAGGCGGCAGAGACGTCTGACGGTCTCGGAATGCTGGTGGAGCAAGCTGCAGAAGCGTTTCACATCTGGCACGATGTGAAACCTCAAACCAAGCCTGTCCTCGAAGGACTTCGCAATCCGAAGCGACAGTTCATCGCTGGTGCCGTATGTCCTCGATGTAAGCGTCAAGATACACTTTACATTGAATCCGATCTTCAAGGGAATGCGACGTTACGTGCCTGTCACGCGTGCGGCTACAGCGAGGACATCCAGGGAAACGTCTCGATCAATCTTCGCTAGTGGAACTAAACGGTTCTGCTTCAGTTCCCTCCCGAAATCTAAATTCCTTCTAGCATTTCAGTGTGAGTATTGCATTTGAGCTCCTACAAACGTTTATGAAGACACCGCCGGGAGGTTGGCCACTTGCCACACAAGTTGGAATCGCTGTGTTGGTAACGATTGCCTTGTGTGTCTGGCAAGTGGGTCGCGGATTCGAAAAGCTCGCATTAAAAGAAGACTACGAGACTAGGCTCAATCTGCCATCTATCGAAGAGGCGGCGTTAACGAACTCCGATATAGACTACCGAAAAATCCAAATGCGTGGTCAGTTTGACGCACAACGTTATTTCATCATCGAAGATCGACGACATCGAGGACGTTCAGGTTTTTGGGTGATACAGACCTTCAACACCGAACGTGATCGCTACCTTGTTAATCGAGGATGGGTTTCCGTAGAAGCCTCGGTTCGTGTCGACCCATTAGTTGATACACCTGACACCCCCGTTTCTATAATCGGTATTGCTTGGCCAAACCCTGTTTTACGCTCGTCGGTAGTGGATTTGCGACCGGATTGGCCGATTAGATTGCGAGATGTCGACATCGGTCAAATGGCACGCTTGACCACCGCGCGAGCCTTGGAGTTACGCCTCGTCGAAGGCAGCCCCGGCGTCTTACAGGCGGCACCACTGCAAGTGGAGTTTTCAGCGGCCATACACTGGGGTTATGCCGCGCAATGGTTGCTCATCGGTGCTTTAGTCATAGGTGGGTACTGGTTTTTCACGATTAGAAAAGACAACCTAAGTCAAAAGACATGAAGTTCAACGTCCGATTCGCATTGCTCGGCACACTCGGTGTCATCGCACTCGCTCTACTGGCTTGGAACTTACGTTCGGAACCAGTCTCTAGTGACGAACTTGCATCTCTCGGCGTTGTAGTCCTACCCGAACCGATATCTATAGAAGACCTGCGGCTCGTCAACGAAGACGGGGAAGCGTTTGATGGTTCGGAACTAAAGGGGAAGTGGACGTTCGGGTTCTTTGGCTACACGCATTGTCCTGATATCTGTCCGATTACTCTCGCTCAAATGAAGACCGTATTTGATGAGTTTAAGGAACAAGGCGATGTAAATACGCTCGAAAATACGCAACGCCTGTTCGTTTCCATTGATGCCAAACGTGACCATCACGAAGCCGTAAAGTCATACACCGATAACATCGATCCTGACATCATTGGGATTACGGGTGAGCCCGATGAAGTCAAGCGCTTAGCGGACAACGTTTTCGTCGGTTACAAGCAACTCGGAGATCCGGAAAAGGAAACGGATTACCTGGTCGAGCATCAAGGGAACATCGTTATCTTCGATCGAAACGGCAACTGTTATGGATTTATCAAGTCACCGTTTGAAGAGCACCTTCTTGCGCGCATTTTTTCACACATGGCCACTCTTAGCTAAACAGATTTTGGAACGTGAACCAAATAACGAACAACGACATCAGTAGCTGAAATACGAACGTCGCCCATAACGCAGCTTTCAAGATCCAATGCGGTTTGATCCGCTGATCCATGTGACGCTTTTGTAGCCAGAGCGTCGCGCCGCTTTGAATCGGTAGTGTGATCGCCGCAAACGACGCCGAAATCATGACCAGAATGACGGGGTTTTGAAATCCCAAGTCAAGAAAGAAAGCAATGATCGGAATAACGATGACGTATCCGCGAGTCCATTGCCGACGATGGATCTTGGTGCGGTTGATAAAGCCGAACTCAACAATGTAGTCTGGAAATACGCGACCGCCAGCGCCGACACCCGATAGTGTCGTAGAAAAGAGAATACAGAACGCTCCGACGGCGAATAACAGAACCGACCACCCACCAAGTGTTCCAGTAAACATGCCAGCCAGGACTTCAATCGTTTCAAGTCCTTCAGGTCTCGCACCAGTTGCGTGAAGCACCCCGGCGCCAAGCAGGTAAAAAGGAACGGTCGCTAACGTAAGAATGAGCAACGTTAACCACACATCAGCGTGTAGTACTTTGATCCAGCCTTTTGCACGATCGACCCAGCGCGGGTCCGTTGGATCGGCGCCAATGTACTTTGGATAACCTTTCTCGACGCACCAGTAGGTGTACGCTGCAATCTCTCCGCCATTTACTCCGGTGTAGCCATACATCGCAATCGCGAGAGCAGCAACCGCTAATGGGAAATGGAACCTAAATCCTTCTGCAAGATCATCCAGCGTCATCTGGAATTCTGTGGTCTGCATGACGCCGCTACTGAAGAGGGTGATCACCGTAAAGCTCATCACCAATCCGAGCATGATGCGCTCAAGATAGGGATATGAACCCGTAGCCAGGATGCCAATCGCACCGAGCGTGACGAGGCCAGTTGCGACACTTGGGTTCAACCCATCGAACATCAGCGCAAGCCCCTGTCCCGCACCACCGACAATCCCACCCAGACCGAAAATCCCTGGGAAAAACGAAATGACGGCGAGCCATACAGGCCAACCAACGGGTCCTTTGGGACCCTTAATCTTGCCGGGTAACCGGTTGAGAGCACGCATGTACGTGTCGCCGGTCGAGATACAGTACCGAGTGATTTCGGCTTGAACGATCGATTTGCTCCAGCACGACACCAACACCCACCAGAGCAACGTAAAGCCTGCGGCGGCGCCGAGTCCGGAAGTCAGAAGAATTTCGCCTGAACCTACAATCGAGCCAGAGACGATCACGCTCGGACCGAGATGGCGAAATCTGCCCGTCAGTGTTCGCGGCGGTTCAACTGGTTCGTTTCGACCCTGTGTATAAGGATCTATTTCGCGTGCAGGATCGATTGGTTATCTCGCTCTTACTATACCTAGCGCAACGTTGACTACAACGCTGCCATATTCACTCGCTATTATTGTGAAGCATTTACAAACCGCTTAGATATTGGGTTGCTCGAGCGCGCTTGCGCGATTAGAGCGCGTTCGTGAGCAGACTGAGCGTCTGTGCGAACCGCTAGAAACAGAAGATTACTGTATCCAGCCAATGGTGGACGCGAGTCCGCCGAAGTGGCATTTAGCACACACCACGTGGTTTTTCGAAACCTTTGTGCTAAAGGAAGCGGTACCGAACTACAAGGCGTTCGATCCCGCCTACGAATACCTCTTCAATTCCTACTACGAAGGCGTTGGCACTCGCCATCCGCGTCCCGAACGCGGATTGCTTTCAAGACCCTTAGTTTCTGAAATCTACGCGTACCGCGAACACGTCGACAATGCCTTGCGAAACCTATTAACTTCGGGTCCAGAAGATGAATGGCTACGCCGGATCGAACTGGGCATACATCATGAACAGCAACATCAAGAGCTGCTGATCACCGACCTTAAATGCAATCTCGGTCACAACCCTATCCGACCGGTTTATCTAGATAAACCTATCAATCCGGCTCCACCGGATTCTAGTCAGACTACGTTCGTCGCCTTCGGTGGAGAGATGAGTGAAATTGGTGCGACGCTCACTACAGAATCCTTCTGCTTCGACAATGAGCTTCCTCGCCATTCCGTCTGGTTGGTACCGTATGAAATCGCTGACCGTTTAGTCACAAACGGGGAATATCTGGAGTTCATTGATAACCATGGTTATCAAGACGTTTCTCTTTGGCTGTCAGACGGATGGGCGGAAAAGAACGCTCGTGGTTGGCAAGCACCCGAATACTGGTTCCAGCAGGACGGGTGCTGGTTTGAATACACGCTCCACGGTGTTGAAGAGATTGATCTCCGTACCCCAGTTTGCCACGTCAGTTACTACGAGGCAGACGCTTTTGCACGATGGGCAGGAGCACGACTACCGACCGAGTTTGAATGGGAAGCGGCTGCTCAATCCGATAATGATCTCGCAAACGGGACCTTCGCAGATGAAGCACATTTTCATCCACGCCCTCAAAACCCAACGTTCTGCGGCGACTGCTGGCAATGGACTTCATCTAGCTACTCGCCGTATCCTGGCTATCGCCCCCTCGAAGGGACGTTAGGCGAGTACAACGGTAAATTCATGGCCAATCAATACGTGTTGCGCGGCGGCTCGTGCGCGACACCGCACCATCACTATCGCAACTCATATAGGAACTTTTTCTACAGTAAAGATCGATGGCAATTTACGGGGATTCGATTAGGGAGGAATCTTGACCACTAAACGCTATCAATTCTTTGACCAAAATCCCGTACTCCCTAATGTCATCGAGGAAATAAAACTAGGTTTACGAGAAACTCCCAAGCGCATATCGCCGAAGTACTTCTATGACGCACATGGGTCAGCACTCTTTGAACAGATCACACGGCTTCCCGAGTACTACTTGACTCGAACCGAGATCAGCATCCTGAACCAAAACAAGGAAGAGTTATCTCAAATCATCGACAAGTCGTGTTGCCTCATCGAGTATGGCAGCGGGTCCAGTAAAAAGGTTCGGCTACTAATTGATGCAATAGACCCGCAGTTTTACGTTCCGGTTGATATTTCCAAAGAACACCTGCACCAATCGGCTCGAGCCATCCACGATGATTTTGATTCGTTACATGTTTACCCGACATGTGCCGACTACACGTCCTCGCTGGAATTACCAGACGTCATTGACGGTGCACCTAGATGCGGTTTTTTTCCAGGTTCAAGCATCGGGAACTTTGAACGCGAAGATGCTTTGCACTTCTTAACAAATCTGCGACGCGACATCGGACCTGGTGGTTACTGCATCATCGGATTCGATAGCAGAAAACCCAAGCGCATTTTGGAGCCAGCCTATAACGACGCGAAGGGAGTCACGGCATCATTCAACTTGAACCTGTTGACCCACTTAAACCGCACGCTCGGGACGGACTTCGACCCGTCCGGATTTCGTCATCATTCGTTCTATGACGAAGCGCTTGGTCGCATTGAAATGCACCTAGTTAGTAAGTCCGCGCAAAACGTAACGCTAGATGGAGAGACGTTTCATTTCTCTTGTGACGAATCAATTCACACCGAAAACTCATACAAGTACTCCATCATAGAAGTAAAGGAACTTGCGCAGAAGTCCGGTATGTCATTCGTTACCCATTGGGAAGATAGTCAGGGTTGGTTCTATGTAGTTTTATTACGTGCGCCCGAGACTATTGCGTCGGGAGACGACTAGAGCAAACTATCGCGCACCACACTAAACGGTGTACGTGTATGGCGCTTAACTAAATCCTTAAACTCGTCCGGGTTTTTTACCGGATAGTGCGCCGGTAAATCCCTCCGTATGTAAATCAAAAGACGAGACAGCCAGAATGCCAAGGCTGCGTACAGCAGAAACGTGGGTAGAAACCATAGTTCCGCTTGCGTTAAAGTGCGAATCGACGAATATCCTCGCAACATCTCAACCACGCGTTCACGATCGAGTGTATCGCCATTCCGGCACCAGTCATTGATCGCGACTGCCAAGTCGTATATGCAATAGCCACTTCCAGCATGGTGGAAATCGAGAATTCCTGCCAGTCCGTATGTATTGAATAGTGCGTTGTCAAGAAAAAGATCCGCATGGATCACAGATCGTGGTAAAGCCGCCACGTCTGAGCGAGCCAACAAATCAATAACCGTCTGCAGCGTTCCTTCAAGGTCCGCTCGATCTAGCAGTGAAACATCAAACTTGACCGTGTCCGTTCTTGACGCCAACCAATCGCTATCTCTTACGTATGACTCAACTTCATCTTGTAACCCAGCCGTCGCTGCATGAAACCTCGCCAAGAACCGACCGATCGCGGCACACTGAGATCGAACCGGATTGACGACATGCATGCCATCTAGTTTGCTGCACAACAATGCCGGCTTATCGAACAACCTGGTTTCCGATGCGCCGTTTACTGTTCGAATCACTTGAGGAACTGGTAATCCTTCAGCGACGCACCGGTCGAGAATCTTGACCATCGCTTCACGGTTCGATGTTGTACCGTTAACTTCCTCAATTAAGGTAAGTACGTACTCTGCCGTCTTGCCGTCTTCCTGAGACGTACGCACGAAGTAGTTCGTGTTTTCTATGCCTTCCGAAGCTTCCTTGAAACCTTCAAGAATTCCTACTGGATATTCCGTAAGTGTCTGGGCAATATCTTCCGCCCTGAGATATGTAATAACGGCCATGCAAACGCGTTAGAACGCTTTAATAACCCATTGTGGCTTTAAACGCTTTGCACGATCCAGTTCACCATAGTTCTCGGTGCGATCAACTGGAACTAAGAAGTATGGTTTTCCCTTCTTCGGCACGACTTTTATCATTGTTAATTGGCCGTTTTGCCGATATTCGTAGATCGTGCGTTCCGGCGTTTCGCGAAGTACAACATCAGGACCTCGCTTACTTACCGAAGACGCAGCCTTCGTATCGTTCTGTGCTTCGATCGGCGTCGACATGACAGCGACGATCATCACAAATACACTCAGGCGGAGCTTAGCGAGCCAGTTCGCATAAGCCGACATAGGAACTAGCAACACATGAACCTAGTGGACCCTTTAATTCTAGTGGACGGCACGCAGTACGTATTCCGCGCCTATAACGCGCTTCCGGAAATGCGTACGAGTCGAGGTTTTCCTACCCACGCAATACGCGGCGTCGTCATGATGCTCAGGAAGCTAGTCCGTGATAACCCTACTGGGACGGTGGTTGTCGTATTCGATGGTCCCGGAAAGACGTTTCGCGACGAGATGTACTCTGAATATAAGGCAAATCGTCCTCCGATCGAAGACGATTTACTTGTGCAATTTGATCCCGTATACGAATTTGTCGATGCAATGGGGTTGCCCCGGCTTGAAGTTGCGGACGTAGAGGCAGACGACGTCATTGGAACGCTCGCAACGCAAGCGACTGCGGCTAAGCGCGACACCTTAATTTCCAGCTCTGACAAAGATCTAGCTCAGCTAGTAACCGAACATGTGTATCTACAGGACACGATGAGTGACAACACGCTGGATCCGGATGGCGTGCAGGAGAAGTTTGAGGTCAATCCGGAGCAAATTGTTGACTATCTTGCGTTGATGGGAGACAAGGTCGACAACATCCCGGGCATCCCCGGCGTCGGGAAGAAGACTGCTGCGAAATGGCTCCAAGCCCACGGTGATTTGGAAACCATCATCGCGACTTCCGCTGACGTAAAAGGAAAGGTTGGGGAGAAGCTACGTGCACATCTCGAGCAGCTGCCGTTAGCGCAGCAACTCGCAACGATCAAATGTGATGTCGATATGGAACACTCGGTCGACACGCTCAAACATCAGCCTATGGACCTCACTCAGTTGCTCGAACTCTGCCAAAAGTACGAGTTCCGCCAGTTGCGAGACCAATTCAATGAAGATGCCGGTGTAACCGACCCAACTCCGGAACGTTCAGAACCTGAGAAGGAAGTCGAGGTACTGACAACTAACGAGCAGTTAGATGAGGTGGTTAACGAAATAACAAAGGCTGGTACCTTTGCTGTTTTTGCCGTTACCTCAAGGCACACTACACTCGACCACACGGTACACGGACTAAGCCTATGTATCAACCGCGAACGTGTCTGCTATGTGCCATGTACATCGTCGTTGACCGAACCAACGCTGTCAGCTGAGGAAGCCTTAGCGAAACTCCAGTACATATTCGAAAACCCAGATTTGACGTTAGTTACCCATGACGTTAAGTCACTTCGACACACGCTTCGGAACTTCGGTGTCAACGTGCAATCTACCGTTCATGACATCATGCTGATGTCGTATGTCTTGAACAGCATTGGCCACGGCGAGCATCGTTTGAAAGGCATCGCAGGAACCGTTCTCGATCGCACGATCAAGGATTCCACTGATTTACTCGGATCCGGCGCGAAACGCATCAGTTTTGATGCGGCCGATCCGACGTCAGTACGTCAGTATGCCAGCGAACAGGTGATAACCATTGACGCGCTCTACAGAGAAATGTCGTCGAGGTTGGACGAAATCAAGACGCTACATTCAATCTATGAAGATGTCGAGATTCCGCTCGAACCGTTCCTTTGGGGTATGGAACACCACGGCACGCTCGTAGATCCCGAAGTGTTAGAGTCACTGAGAACGGAACTCGAGACGCGAAAGGACTCATTGGTAGAGCGCGCTTTTGAGCTCGCTGGGCATGAATTCAATCTTGGTTCGCCTAAGCAGCTTGAAGTCGTACTGTACGACGAGCTGCTCTTACCAGCACCACGTGCTTCGAAAAGTGGTAGTCGATCGACCAAGGAGGAGGTACTCAGTGGGTTAATCGGAGAGCACGAACTGCCTCAAGTCATCCTCGATTATCGCGCAACAACGAAGCTGATTTCAACGTATATCGCAGGTCTATCACGAGAGATCAACGCAGCAACAAAGCGTATCCATACCTCCTACTCTCAAGCCAATGCTTCGACCGGACGTCTTGCTTCGGTAAATCCGAATTTACAGAACATTCCAATTCGCACGACTGACGGACGACGGGTTCGCGAAGCATTCGTCGCACCTGATGGTCATCTTCTCCTCACGGCAGACTATTCACAGATCGAACTTCGGGTGATGGCTCATCTAACCGACGATCCGGGTCTCACCGAAGCGTTCATGGGTCGAGTTGATATTCATCAAGCGACAGCTGCGGAAGTTTTTGGTGTCGCGCTAGATGCTGTGAGTGAAGATCAACGACGCAGTGCAAAGGCTATTAACTTCGGTCTAATGTATGGCATGTCTGCATTTGGTCTCGCACGAAATCTAGAAATTCCGCAATTCCGAGCAAAGGAATACATCGACACATACTTCAATCGCTATCCCAACGTTCAAGACTACGTACGAGCCACGAAAGAGAACGGCAAAGAAAACGGCTTCGTAGAAACGATTTATGGTCGACGAATCTATCTTCGCGACATTAACGCGCGTAACCCGATGGTTCGACAGGCCGCGGAGCGTCTCGCGATCAATGCCCCCGTGCAAGGGAGTGCCGCTGACATCATCAAGAAAGCAACGATCCGAGTTGGTGAGTGGCTACTTGAGTCAGAGCTCGATATTGAGATGATCCTGCAAGTTCACGACGAGCTAGTTTTCGAAGTCGCAGAGACTGATATAGAAGAAGCAAAGGCACAGATACCCGAACTAATGCGCACAGCGGTCGAGCTAAAGGTACCGTTGGAAGTTGATCTTGGCGTGGCTCAAAACTGGTCCGCGGCTCATTGATTGAGGCGATTCTGTTACGGGTTTCCGTTTAAGTACGCTCGATACCCGTAACTTGAATTTGATCTTCCGCCCAATTAGTACTCTCACTCAACGCGGAAAGTGTCATGGAGTTCACTGACACACTCATGGCAAATCATTACAGCAGGCAGTCGACAACTAGCGATCAACCCATCGCAATGATTCCCGTATGGCCGAGCTCAGCATACCTAAATCAGCGCACGGAAAGATGCTCTCTTTGACAATCGCATGCAGTCGGCAGAACTCCAACCGTTCATACGAAGTCTCCCAACCAAACTGCGAGTTCGTCCGAACCTAATCCAGATGTTGCCGAAAACAGCTGAACGG
This sequence comes from Candidatus Azotimanducaceae bacterium, assembly GCA_965220235.1. Taxonomy (GTDB): domain Bacteria; phylum Pseudomonadota; class Gammaproteobacteria; order Pseudomonadales; family Azotimanducaceae; genus Bin55. The sequence goes on from OZ244815.1 coordinate 3,615,685, forward strand.
TGATTAATTCAGACCCAGCAACATGACGTTTGGTCTCCGCAACAGTTCGCGCCTGAGCGTTCCTTTTCAGTTTGTCGGCTTTGTTCAGTAATACACGCACGCTCAGGACACGATCACTCGCCCAATCAAGCATGCGCTGGTCGAACGGTTTCAGTGGGTGTCTCGCGTCCATCACTAAGACCAATCCCCGCAAATTTTCTCGTTGCTCTAGATATTCATCAACGGCAGCGTTCCAACTCGCTCGTTCACTTCGGCTCGCTTTTGCATAGCCGTATCCGGGTAGGTCTACGATGCGGAACCCCCAAGATGTGGTAAACAAATTGATCAATCGTGTTCGACCAGGTGTTTTACTCACCCTCGCAAGCCGCTTGTTAGAGGCAACTCGATTCAATGTACTCGACTTGCCAGCATTCGATCGTCCAACAAAAGCGACTTCGACAACATCATCTTGAGGACACTGCGAAAGTCGTGCAGCGCTACCGATAAATTCGGCTGATAACACAGGCAATTCGGTCATTTCGAGTGAAGTGGGAGGCGAAACGGGCACTTATAATGTCGCGCGTTTTACCCCCTGAGATAGTTGGCGTAACGACGCTAACGGAGATTTTATGGGTCGTTATTGCCAGGAAAAAGCCTTGATTTTTCGCATTTTCTGCATCCTTTCCATAAGCTGGATTGGATTCACACAGTCAATCCTAGGCGAAGAAACAGGAAACGCCGCGGCTGGAGAAGGCAAAGCGGTGGCTTGCGTTGCTTGCCACGGTAACGACGGCACATCGACCATCCCTGACTATCCTCACATTGCCGGTCAGAATGCGAAGTACTTAGAAATCCAGATGCGCCAGATGCGCGATGGCGAGCGGGACATCCCGTTGATGGCTGGTCAGCTAGACGCGATGAGCGATCAGGACCTGAAGGACATCGCTGCGTACTATGCCTCGCAACCTGGGAAAATCGGACAAGCATCACCCGAAAACCTTGAGCTCGGTGAACGCATCTATCGTGGCGGTATTCTTGAAAAGAACGTGGCCGCATGCACCGCATGTCATTCCCCGAACGGCAACGGGAACACGCTTGCTGGATTCCCCCGCATCTCTGGACAGCCCGTTGGGTACACAGTTACTCAACTCAAAAGCTATCGTGAAGACGAACGAACCAGCGATGAATATGTCAATGGAATGATGCGTGATATCGCTGCGCGTATGACCGACAACGAAATCGAAGCTGTCGCAAACTACATTCAAGGGCTGTACTAGACACAAGCCCGTCCTGTGACAGCGTTTAGCGGCAGGAGCTTTAAATGAAGATTCAGATCTTTCTCATTGGCGTCACCGCCATGTTCGCTACCTTCGCGCATACCCAAGTGGCGGAGTTTCGCGAGTACGAACACTATCGAGAGATTCCGACCCGATTTGAGACATCGGACATCCATTCCGATACTGTGGTTGTCACTGAGATGTTCTCCTATTCCTGCTCCCACTGCTTCACCTTTGAACGTGACTTGAGTGAGTGGCTTCCCGAACAAGACGAAACGGTAAAGTTCGTGCGCGAACACGTGGTGTTCACCGGACCTGGTTTGAACCTCGCCAAGGCGTTCTACGCTGCTGAAGAGTTGGGTGTTACCGAGAAGATCCACGATTCAATGTTTATTGCAATTCACGTTAATGGATTGCGCATGAATCAGCTTGACTTGCTCGTCCGCTTATTCGAAGGGCGTGGCGAAACATCTGCAACCGATTTTCAAGCTGCGTTTAACAGCTTTAATGTGGAGAACCGCGTGCGCCGGAGCGACGCCCTTGTTCGTGGATGGCGGATTGATTCCACACCGACTATGGTCGTTGATGGACGCTACATAGTAGTTGGTACCCACATCCGTAGCAATCGGCAAGCCCTTGAGATCGTAGATTTCCTAGTGGCGAAAGTCTTAGAAGATCGCCGGTCGCAACGCAATACAGATTCTTAATAACGCGACGCTGTCGTCGCTATTGATCGATTCATGTATCTAGGAATCGATATCGGCACTTCGGCCGTTAAGACCGTCATCACGAGCGAACTCGGTGAGATCGTCGCTGAGACTTCGGCGTCGCTTTCAGTTTCAAGACCTCATCCACTGATGAGTGAGCAACATCCTGACGCGTGGTGGGATGCGGTTAACGAAACGATCGATTCTCTCAAGTCGTACACACCAGCGGTACAAGGCATCGGACTATCGGGTCAAATGCACGGAGCCGTACTACTCGATCAAAGCCACAAGCCTTTACGTCCAGCGATCCTCTGGAACGATGGACGATCCGGCGAAGAATGTCGGGAGCTTGAAGCAACCGTCGATGTTCCGGAAGCTACCGGCAATCATGCAATGCCTGGCTTTACAGCGCCCAAGCTACTTTGGGTTCGTAAACACGAGAACGACATTTTTAGGAACACCAAGACCATTCTCCTTCCCAAAGACTATGTTCGACTCCGGATGACGGGCCAACTAGCTACGGACATGTCCGATGCATCTGGAACACTGTGGTTGAACGTTGCGGAGCGGAGTTGGCATCCCGCCATGTTAGACGCATCTGGGATTACAACTGAGAACTTGCCCAGGCTGTACGAAGGTAACGATGTAACCGGCGTTCTGTCGTCACAGATCGCCGCAACATGGGGAATGAATCGCGTTCCAGTCGTCGGTGGTGCTGGTGACCAGGCGGCAGGCGCGGTTGGCGCTGGAGCTGTGTCGCCTGGCATATGTACTCTCTCGCTTGGGACATCCGGGGTTATGTTCGCACCAGACTCTGGTTACAACCCGAATCCGGAAGGTGGTATTCATACGTTCTGCCACGCGTTACCTGATGTATGGCACGAAATGGCGGTCATTCTCTCCGCTGCGGGTTCACTAACCTGGGTTACGCAACTAACTAATTCGGGGTCTGAAGCTTCGTTGATCGGCGAGATTGAGACACGGCTTCCGTCTTCAACTCGGGTCATCTTTTTGCCATACCTTTCCGGCGAGCGAACACCACACAACAACCCTTTAGCGAAAGGTGTATTTAGTGGCCTAACGGCAGATACCACGCGTGCGGATCTTGGTTACGCAGTTTTAGAAGGTGTCGCATTCGCGTTCAAGGATTGCTATACCGAGCTTTTGAAAGCTGGCGCTAACGTTGAACACATAAACGTCATCGGCGGTGGTTCGCATAGCCGCTTCTGGGGGCAACTAATCGCCGATGTGTTGCAAAGACCCTTGACTTATCGCCAAGACGCCGCAGTCGGACCCGCCCTCGGTGCGGCGAGACTCGCTCAGCTTGCTGTTGAAAAGTCAACCGTAACGGATGTTTGTACAGAGGCCCCGGTTGATTTCACGGTCAGTCCGACTCCAGGCGAGGCTAACGAACTTGATTCCAAGTATCTCGAATTCAAAGCCTTGTACGATGACCTTAAACCTCATTTTGGTCGACAAGCTGGCTAAGTCGGCGACGTTCACCACGAATCTCCAAGTTAGTCAAGCGATAAGCTCTTCCCCTATCATTCGTGCAAGTCCCACTCTGACCATCAACCATGTCCTTCTTCCCTTCCGTCGAAAAGATCCAATACGAAGGACCCGATAGCACAAATCCACTCGCATTTCGTTATTACGACGCGAATCGGGACGTGCTTGGCAAGACGATGGCAGAACATCTACGGTTTGCAGTCTGTTACTGGCATTCCTTTGCCGCTCCTGGCGACGATGTATTCGGGGACGGCACATGGGATCGACCCTGGAACGACGACCTCGGCGGCGCACGCGAAAAACTCGCGTGTGCATTCGAGTTCTTTGAGAAACTAGGAAATCCGTACTACTGTTTTCATGATCGTGATGTAGCGCCTGAAGGTAGTACATACGCCGAAACCGAGCGAAATTTGAAAACGATCGGTGACGAACTCGCACAAGCGCAGGATCGAACAGGGATCAAGTTACTTTGGGGAACCGCGAACTTATTCGGACATCCGCGCTACGCTGCGGGTGCGGCTACCAACCCCAATCCTGAAGTATTCGCGTTCGCGGCGTCGCAGGTCATGCAAGCGCTGGACCTAACGCATGAACTTCAAGGCGAGAACTATGTGCTGTGGGGTGGGCGCGAAGGCTACGACACGTTGCTGAATACGGATTTACGCCGGGAATCACAACAGCTGGGCCGATTCATGGCCATGGTCGCGGAACATAAAGCTAGGATTGGCTTTACGGGCACGTTGCTCATCGAACCTAAGCCATGTGAACCGACGAAACACCAATACGATTATGACGGCGCGGCCTGTTATGCGTTCTTGCAAAAGTATGGTCTAGAAGATCAGTTCAAACTCAATATCGAGTGCAACCATGCGACGCTAGCAGGTCACAGTTTTCACCATGAGATCGCATTTGCGATTGCACACGGCATTTTTGGCAGCGTAGACGCGAATCGCGGGGATCCACAAAACGGCTGGGATACCGACCAGTTTCCGAATTCTGCGACCGAATGGTCGTTAATACTCCATGAAATCCTCAAGGACGGCGGATTCACGTCTGGCGGTCTCAATTTCGACGCCAAGTTACGTCGCCAGAGCGTGAATCGCGAAGATCTTTTCTACGGGCACATCGGCGGGATGGATACGATCAGTCACGGATTACTAAATGCCGCCGCACTGCTCGAAGACGGTATTCTGGTCAAAACTCTGAGCTCACGCTACAGCGGGTGGGACAGTAAACTAGGCCAAGATATCCTGACATCAAATTCAAGTCTAAAGGACTTGGCACAATTCGTGAGTAATCACGAGTCCCCTTTACCACCAAGCTCGGGTAACCAGGAACTCTTGGAAAATACCGTCGCTCGATTCATAAGCTAGCTGTCCGCAGCTCGCAAAAACCTTTTCTATTGGACCTGTGATGCTTAAACCTGTCCAGCGCTGTCAGCGAGTTATTGGCTTTTCAGTGCTTCTCTTTTTCGTCGGAGTCATTAGTGCTGACCGCATTGATGATCAAAACGTCATAAACGCTATGGAGGAGGAGCTAGTTCGCTCCATGTCCGCTTTAGCCGAACGGCCAGATCCGCCTTTTTACATCAGTTACGAGATCACCGATAGTTTCCAAGCGCGAGTCAGTAGTGCTTTTGGTCGAATCACACGCAGTTCGGAATCCGGCGGTACGTATTACGACGTGGATCTAAGAGTCGGTAAGCCAGAAATGGATAACACGCATCTCGCTAATCGCCGACCGTTTCCTCGGGTCGCACTTGGTTCGCTTGCCAATAAGGATGGAATTCGCAATAACCTATGGTTGTTAACGGATCGTTCGTTCAAACAAGCGTCCGAGCAACTCGTTAACGTACGAACTCAAAGCGAAATACAGATTGATACCGATGGTCCCGCGTTCGATCTCGCTCCTGCGATCAAAGTCTCACACTCGGAGCGTGATCAGTCAATCCGATTCGCTCGTGCGGAGTGGGAAAAACGCATGCAACGCGTCTCCAACGTATTCAATGGTCACCCGACCTTGCTTAGTGGTAACGCTCAAGCTTCCGTAGTTAAAAATGTCCGTTTTTTTGTTAATAGCGAGGGCTCAAGAATTCAATCCGACGAACTCATGTACACCATCGTTCTGTCAGCAACAACGAAAGCCGACGATGGTTCAAATCTGAGCTTGTCGAAGTTATTTCACGCACGTAAACCGTCGGGTCTACCTACCAATCGCGAACTGACGCGGACGGCAGACGAGATCGTGACAATGCTCATCAATCTTCGGAACGCGCCCAATATCGAGCCATACACAGGTCCCGCGATTCTGTCTGGACGTGCGGCCGGCGTGCTGTTTCATGAAATACTTGGTCATCGTCTAGAAGGACATCGTCTAAAGCAGACGAACGACGCTCAAACTTTCAAAGACAAGATCAATCAACGTGTGTTACCGGAATCAATGTCAGTGGTATTTGATCCATCCCTCGAGAAATTCGGCGACACAGATTTACTAGGAATGTATGCGTTCGACAACGAAGGCGTCAAGGGACAGAAGGTTCGTGTTATTGAAGGCGGTATTTTGAAGCGCTTCCTTTTCGGCCGCTCAACATTAGCGGACAACGGGTTTCGTGAGTCGAATGGTCACGGTCGTAAAGCCGTTGGACTCACTTCTGTCGCACGGCAGTCAAATCTGCTGGTCGAAGTCGAAGATCCGTACACCCCTGCGGAGTTAGAAGAGCAAATGATTGCCATCTTGAAGGAGCGTGACCTCGAGTACGGACTCTACTTCGACGATATCGTCGGCGGCTTCACGATCACGCAGCGGAGCTTGCCGAATTCATTCACGGTGCGTCCGGTCGTCGTTTACAAAATCTATCAAGATGGGTCTCGCGAACTCGTACGAGGAGTAGACCTAATCGGTACGCCGCTCGCCGTATTCGACAGTGTAATCGCTGCGGCAGACGATATGGCAGTATTCAACGGTCAATGTGGTGCAGAATCGGGCATGGTACCCGTATCTGCCATCTCACCATCTATTCTGGTTGGACAGATCGAAGTGCAACGCGCTTCACAATCGCGCGCCATATTGCCAATACTGCCACCACCAGGTGTTTAGCTGATGAGAGTATTTCGCCGCGTCTTAATGACGCTTGGACTTTTTGTCAGCATGTCTGCCGCGACCGTGGAGCCCACGGTACTTGTGCAAGCACTTCAAGACGAACTGGAACGAAGCATCAGTGGATTGGAACTAGAGGGCGTCGTAACGCCTCATTTCATCGGCTATACCGTGCACGCAGACCATTCCATCACGGTCAATGCGTCCAAAGGCGGTCTTGAAAACGAAAGCAGTAGCCATTCGCGTCGAATAGAAGTCGAAATGCGTGTTGGAACACGAGAGCTGGACAACACGAATTACATGTCACGCAACTTCAGAAACCAGCGCGTCAACCGAACGCTAACCATTGAAGACGATTACGACCTTCTGCGAAAACAGATTTGGCTAGCGACCGACAATGCATACAAGGACGCTGTTGAGACTTATGCCGCAAAAGAAGCGGCGATGAAAAACTCTCAACAGGAAGCCACGCTGGACTTCTCAACCGAAGAACCGAACGTGTTCATCGACGACCGACGATCACAGAAGCTCGACTTTGCAGATGTACGGAAATTCGCACGTGAGCTGTCTGCAGTCGGACAAGATCAGGCATTTATTTACGACAGCGACGTGCTTGTATTCACAAACCAACACGTCGACACGTATTTAAATAGTGAGGGCTCGCATTTCACGCGTGTTGACGACACCGCTCAAATCCGCGTCACAGCGTGGACTCAATCAGACGACGGACGCTACGTATCCGATTACCTCCAGATCCTCGGACGCTCATGGAAAGACATTGCGGACTTATCGAAAGTCAAACGCGAGGTGGAGGCGATGCACGAACGCTTGAAAGCAACCCGTGAAGCACCACCGTTAGACCGTTACAACGGCCCAGTATTGTTTCAAGGACAAGCAGCTGCCGAGTTGGTTGGTCAAGTACTCGCGAGGAACCTTATTAACTATAAAAAGCCCGTCTTCGAAAATGATTCTATCGCCGCAATGTTCAATCGCGCAGGGCTAGTAAGTTCCCTCAAGGAACGCTTGGGATCTCGTGTGTTACCCCGCAGCTGGAATATCCACGATGACCCCACTCAATCGACATATCAAGGAGTCGAGCTTGTAGGTCACTACCCCGTCGATTCCGACGGACTGCTTACGAGACGCGTTAACCTCGTCGAGAACGGCATCCTAAAAACAATGCTCAGCGACCGAAATCCATCGGAAGATATCCAAAGTAGCACGGCAAGCAACGCTACAGGCGCAGGACCTTCTGTGTCGAACCTCGTTATTGAAGGCACCGATGGACTCAGTGATGGCGAGCTAAAGCAACTGCTCCTCGACATCGTTGAGGAAAACGGTGAAGATTTCGGTGTTCGAATCGATCGTGCCGCCAATCCATTCATTCCGATTAGCGGCGTTCCGTCCCCGTTTCTTGGCTCACTAGCCGGTCAGTCGCTACCAGCCATCCGAGCGTACAAGGTATATCCCAATGGTGACGAAGAGCTAGTCCGGCATGTGGTCGTACAAGGGAACCTGCTGCGAGAGATGCGGAATCTACCCGGCTATTCGTCGAACGTCTCGATACATAACGCAAATTACACGTTTCAAGGTGGCGACGTATCGGTTTTTTCCGGGAACATTCCTGTTTTCGTATCGATCATCACTCCCGATATCCTGATCGAAGACGCTTCACTTTCCTACATGGAAGGTGTTGTTCGATCGCTTCCTATCGTACCGCACCCACACGCAAACTAACTGCGGCGGTCGTTAGTCCGGACCTATGCAAGTCGACGCGCTCAACGGGAACTTCGGTAATGTCGTAAGTGACATTGATATCCCGACGGTCGTTGATGAAGAATTACGCGAACTTTTAACCTGTCTTTACGCTAATCGCTTTCTCGTACTGAAGACTAGCGGGTTAAGTAAGGACGAATATCGAAATTTCGCACGTCGAATAGGTGATCCAATTCCACTCAGTCGGGACGCAGACTTCCCCGAGATCGCACACATCTCAAATCTGGAAACCAGCACAACGAAGTCCAGGCTTGGAGCCGCACATTGGCATACGGATCAGTCGTTTAGAAAAACTGTTTCCTCGGTCACTATGCTGTATTCAGCCCAAGCTCCCGTAACGGGTGGCGAGACGAAATTCTGTGATATGGCTGCCGCCTATAACGCGCTGCCTGAATCAAAAAAGTCGGAGATCGAAGATCTAATCGTCGAACATCGTCATGGCATTTCAGTGTCCGCACCGAAAGGGGACCACAGACCTTTACCACCGGCGGGATGGAACCGAGAGTACACGGTTTTTCATCCGCTGGTTCGACGACATCCAGAGACGGGTCAGAAAACACTCTATGCCGTCACGGGCACGGCACAAGGGATCCGGGGTATGCCACAGCAAGAAGCGACGGCGTTACTTAAGACTCTTAGCGCTCATGTCCTGCGACCGCAATACACCACGTCTTATCGTCATCAAAAGCACGACATCGTCATGTGGGACAACCCCACTGTGATGCACAGCGCGACACCTATCGATCAAGCAACCGGATCAAGTGACGCGCGTTTATTGTGGCGGATTAGTTTGCGTGGCTCACCCCCGCTATTCCGTGTTGAACAGCAAGCAGACGCTCAAACCGCTTAAACGCAATTAACGCCTAAAGCGACATGGCTTCAGGATCGATACTCCGGTCGCTGGCCGGTTACTCCTTCTCGATAACGCGTTTAGTACACGATGTCCCGAATAACTCAGGGTAATCCGCCGGATAGCTTGATTCACAGAAAGCGATTGAAGCGTTGGTAGCAGCGACTACATAGGCTTGGATCGCCGCGCTTTCCTCTTCGGACAGCATATCGGCGTAGTTCGGCATCCCCAAGCCGCTATATACACCGCCTCGCACAATGGAATCCCACCGAGCGTGACCTGCTTCCCCTAAGTACTTCAAGTCCGGGATTTGACTGCCACTGTTGACGCTCGGTCCATGGCACGTTGAGCAATAAGCGTTGTACTTCTGATTACCAAGAAGCAGCTGTTCGGGTGTTGCGGCAATTTCTGGTGGTTGAGGAATATTGACGTGTGTCACGTTGGGCTCAGGAAGTTCACTCGTCCCTCCAAGCTTGAATGCGACCACGCGACCTTCCTCGAGGACATTCCCTTTGTGCCTTGGCACACCGGATGTCGTACCAAAGGCTCCGCCCCAACCGGCTACGATCACGACGTACTGCTCGCCGTCGACTTCGTACGTAACAGGCGCCGCGATGATGCCGGTATGTATCGGCATCTCCCAGAGATCTATCCCGGAATCCGCCGCATACGCGCGAAACGTTCCGTCAGCTCGCCCCTGAAAAACCAGATTTCCAGCAGTCGTTAGCACACCACCGTTCCACGCGGATCCATGCTCTACGCGCCACACTTCCTTTTGCTCTATCGGATCCCACGCCAATAAATGACCTCGGACGTTCTGCAACCCTTCGATTTGATCTTCAACCGTGGGCGGGGCATCATCAGGTCCAGGACCTCCGGCCAAACCTAAATTCCACCAGCCAGGCTCGTGCTCAAAAACCTCCTCGTGGGTGTACGTGAAATCTAAGTCGATCGCAGGAATGTAGACTAAGCCCGTATCGGGACTATATGACATGGGATGCCAGTTGTGCCCACCCAACGGACCGGGTCGCACCGTTCGCGCTTCCTGCAAGTACTGCCCTTCTGGCGTCTCGACAGGTCGACCACTATCAGGATCGACATGACTTGCCCATGTGATGGGTACGTAGTTTTCCGCTGAAATAAAGCTCCCGTCCGTTCGGTCAATTACGTAGAAGAAACCATTCTTCGGGGCTTGCAGAGCCGTTTGGCGCACTTCGCCGTCGATTTCAAGGTCGGCGAGAATGATGTGTTGGGTCGCGGTGTAGTCCCAGTTGTCACCTGGGGTGGTCTGGTAGTACCACACCATGGATCCGTTGTCCGGGTTTATCGCAACGATCGACGATAGATACAGGTTATCGCCACCACCGGGACTACGAATATATCGGTTCCAAGGTGAACCATTACCCACGCCAATATATAAGAGATTCAAGGTAGGGTCATAAGCCATCGAATCCCAGACGGTGCCGCCACCGCCGACTTTCCACCACTCGCCTCCTTTCCACGTGTCTGCGGCGAGCTCCATCGCGGGTGATTCAAAGGGCAGGGTTGGATCCCCGGGTACCGTGTAGAAACGCCACTTTTCAGCACCTGTCGAGACGTCGTATGCGGTGATATAGCCACGAACTCCCAGTTCAGCACCGCCGTTCCCGATGATCACCATGTCTTTGACGACTCGCGGCGCGCCCGTGATCGTATACGGCAAGGAAGGATCGATCGTAAGGACCTCCCAAAGTACTTCACCCGTACCTGAATCTAACGCAATGAGTCGACCGTCGAGGGCACCAACGAATACTCGACCTTTGTAGACCGCCGCTCCACGATTCACGACATCACAACAGGCATACTGACCCCAGGCTTTCGGCACCATCGGATCGTATTCCCAAAGTACATCGCCAGTTTTCGCGTCAAAAGCCTGTACCGTGCTCCAAGAACCGGTGGTGTACATTACGCCGTCCACCACGATCGGCGAAGCCTCTAAGCCACGTTTCGAATTCGTATCAAAATACCATGCCACACTCAGCTCTTCTACATTCTCAGTCGTGATCTGGTTCAAAGGCGAGTAGCGTTGTTCGTCGTATGTTCGACCATGAGCTAACCAGTTGCCTGGTTCTGAATTCGCGTTAGTAATACGTGTCGTATCGACCGTTGCAGTAACTTCCTGAGCTTTTTCCGCGAGCGCGGATAGCGCAGGTTCTTCCTGTTTTGCATCGGTCTCTTCCGGTGGTGCTTCCTGCGCGCACCCGACAAGCATGAGGACCATCGCTACGATCAGAATTGCATTAGTCCACGACGTGCGCATGAGGTAATCCCTCTTATTAACTCGATTGGATACGTATAGGTGAATGCTAGTCACGCATGTTTGTCCTGACTTAGGGCGATGCCGCGACCCTCCGCTCTAGTGACTCGACACTAAAATCGGGCATACGTGTGGGATTCATTCTGAACGCGCAAAATCGATATGGCAACTTCCGAACAGTACATCCACGACGACGATTGGGAGCTCGAACAACAGGAGTGGCTTGACGCGCTCAGCGTTCTGATGCGTGAACGCGGCGGTGACGCCGCGAAGCTACTCCTATCTCGTCTTCAGCATCAACTGTCCGGTCAAGGCGTCGTACTCACCGACGCTGCCATGAACACGCCCTACAAAAACACGATTCCTGTCGCGGACGAACCCCCTTATCCTGGCGATATCGAAGTCGAGTCTCGCATCGAGAACATCCTGCGTTGGAACGCGGTCGCGATGGTGCTACAAGCGTATGACAGCGGGTCCGGTGTTGGCGGCCATATCGCTACGTATCTCTCAGCTTCGACCATGATGGAAGTCGGGTTTAACCACTTTTTCAGGGCACACGGTCATCCAGACGGCAGCGACCACGTTCATTTCCAGGCGCATACCTCTCCGGGTGTTTACGCACGTGCTTGGCTTGAAGGTCGTTTGACCCAAGCACATTTAGAGAACTTCAGGCGCGAGCTAGCACACGAAGGAGGTTTGCCTTCCTACCCGCATCCACGCAGGCTAAGTCATTTTTGGACGATGCCAAGCGCGAGTATGGGGTTGTCAACACCTTGCGCAATCTATCAGGCGAGGTTCATCAAGTATTTAGAGTCCCGTGGTCTCAAACGCAAAGACAAGGGCAAAGTCTGGCTATTCATTGGCGACGGTGAATCCGATGAACCCGAAGTACTCGGCACCGTCAATATAGCGTCGCGTGAACACCTCGACAATTTAGTGTTGGTGATCAACTGCAATTTGCAGCGTCTTGATGGTCCCGTGCGCGGCAATGGCAAGATCATTCAAGAATTAGAACGTCGTTTTCGCGGTGCGGATTGGCATGTCCTAAAGGTGATCTGGGGCGGTGGTTGGGATGCACTGTTGCAACGCGATGTCGACGGCATTCTGCAGCAGCGGATGGAGCAAGCGGTTGACGGGGACTATCAAATGTACACCGTATCTCCAGGGGACGTGGTCCGCGAGCATTGGGTCGAAAACACGCCGCAACTCATCGACTTGATGAAGACCTTAAGTGATGAAGAGATAACCACGATCAAACGCGGAGGACACGATCACCGCAAGATTTACGCTGCCTATGAGCAAGCACGGCAAGTGCAAGGTAAACCTTGCGTCATCTTGGTAAAGAGTGTGAAGGGCGATGGCCTAGGTCCTGACGCAGCCGGTCACAATACGGTTCACCAGAAGAAATTCCTTTCGCCAGAGGAGCGTGCGGACTTAGCTAAACGATTTGAGATACCTTTGAGCGACGAGGAGATCCAAGCTGCTGCGTTCTACAAACCGTCAGACGATAGTGAAGAAATCAAGTACCTAAGAGATAGACGCGAGAAACTAAGCGGTTTTGTACCGGTCCGTCAAGTCAACTGTCGCACGCTCGCCCCGCCACCATTGGAGTTCTTTAGCGACATGCTAGAGGGTTCAAAGGGTCGGGCGGTGTCTACGACGATGAGCGTCGTGCGTATGTTGCAACGCCTCTTGCGACATGACGATCTTGGTAAATACATCGTCCCGATCGTACCGGATGAAGCCCGAACCTTTGGGATGGATGGCTTGTTCCCGCAAGCGGGGATTTATTCACCTGAAGGCCAACATTACCGACCGGTTGATTTCGGAACGATTGCGCCGTATCGCGAGAAAGAAGACGGTCAGATCCTTCAGGAAGGGATCTGTGAAACCGGCGCGATGGCTTCGTTCCTAGCTGCGGGAACCGCCTACGCAAATCACGCCTTGCCGATGATCCCGTTTTACATCTTCTACTCCATCTTCGGGTTTCAACGTGTTGGGGACATGATCTGGGCATGTGGCGACATGATGTGTCGTGGTTTCCTTTTAGGGGGCACGTCAGGACGGACGACGCTAAACGGTGAAGGCGTACAACACCAAGACGGCCACTCTCACGTCATGGCATCGACGGTACCTAACTTAATCAGTTATGACCCGGCGTTCGCGTACGAGATCGCAGTCATCGTTCGAGAAGGCATTCGACGGATGTATCAGGAAAACGAGTCGGTCTTCTACTACATCACCGTTACGAACCAAAACTACCCGATGCCAACTATTCCAGAGGGTGTTGAGGAAGGGATCGTTCGTGGGATGTATGCGTATCGCTATACAGAGAACGCCGACGTCCACCTTTTAGGTAGCGGCGCGATCATGATCGAAGTGTTGGAAGCAGCCGAGCAACTCGAAGAGCTTGGTAAACGCGTTACGGTCTGGAGCGTCACGAGTTACGTCGAACTATCGCGTCAAGGAATTGATGCGGAACGCGAGCGGATGCTTGCGGTCGACGACACGACCGTACGTCCTTACGTCGAAGAATTGTTCGAAGCGGAGGAAGGGAGTGTGATTGCGGCATCAGACTATCAAAAGAGCCTCCCGTTGTCCATCGCACGGTGGATCGAAAACGACTTCGTTGCGTTGGGAACCGACGGTTTCGGTTTGTCAGAGTCGCGTGAAGCATTACGCGAGTACTTTGAAGTCTCGTCTTCATGGATTGTCTTCGCAGCACTCTCCTCACTCGCAAGGTGTAATCGCGAAACCGTAACGGTCGCGCATGACTACGCAAAGCGTCAAAACCTGGACCTGACGAAGCTACCACCCGCTAATGCAGGCGTGCCCTTGCAAAACTAAGGGTGGGTCTTTTCAGTCGCGTATTTGGCTCCGTCCAACTTACGCCGGCGGCGCGGCGTAGCCTCAATCGAGAACAAATCACCGAACTCACGGTTCCCGTCGCATTGGCGCTGCTTGAAGGTGGCTTCATCGGCGTAATTGCGGACAAGATCTACAACGTCCCGCCCTCAGTCATCGCACTGCTCACTGCCGCACCCATGTTCGGCAATCTTTCCAGCTACCTCTGGAATGGCGTTGCGAGCGCACGCTCGAAGGTTCCGATCGTCGTGACGTTGCAGACCCTCACGATGGTCTGCCTGCTCCTTGTCGCATTCTCGCCACCGACTACCGCTGGCATCGTTTTTCTTTGTACGGGGGTCGTGCTCGCACGCGTCTTTACGGCTGGAACGATCACGATCCGCAGTGTCGTATGGAGTCTTAACTACGTTCGGGAAGTACGGGCGCGTACGACTGGTCGTCTTCAACTCATTACTAGTCTGGTCATGGTCATCACCACCATGGCTGGCGCGCCGATCCTAGATGGGAATCCGACAAGTTTCCGGATCATGTACGTCGTCGCGACAGTTATCGCGATGTTTGGTATTTTTTCATTTTCCCGGATCGAAGTCACCGGTGAAATGCGCCACCGGGTTGCAGAACGACGCGTTCGTCGAGTCGTTTCACGGGCGTCACGCGTTCCACTTGCAAGTTTCTGGCGCATCCTGCGTAACGACACCAATTTCGCACGCTACGAGTTCTATCAATTCCTGGGCGGTGTGTCGAACATGATGCTTGAAGCGCCACTCATATACCTTGTGTCGCGAGAGATGAACGCCAGTTACACCATCAGCATCGCGTTGAGCGTGATCATTCCTCATGCGATCGGCACCATAACCTTACCGTTGTGGGCGCGACATCTCGATAAGGTGCACGTCGCTGAATTCCGTTCTCAGATGAGCGTGTTTTGGGTCGTCTCGCAACTCATCATGTGGGTGGGCGCGATGTTTCACGGTCTTTGGTTACTAGCGTTAGGTCGAGTGACAATGGGTTTCGCGCGAAGTGCAGGTACGTTGGCTTGGCAGCTCGGACATAACGATTTCGCGAGCGAGCGCGACTTAGTCACCTACATGGGGATACACGTTACGTTAACAGGATTGCGCGGCGCTTTCGCACCATTTATGGGCATTGCGCTTTACGTTGGCTGGTCGGTCAGTTGGCTACCGGACTTTGCCGGTATCGGCGCCCATGTGTTCTTCGTTGCCGCACTCATCAGTGTTTGGTCATGGCTCGGTTTTCGATCCCTCAAGCGCCACATCAATAAGAGCTAGCATCACAAACCAGGCGTGGCAAAACAAATGGAAGCCTCTCCGCAAGACACTCAACCCGATCGTGAAAGCCGGTACTAAACTATGCCCGACGAAAAGCCCGTTTTGAGGACTCTATTGACACGTCGCGAACGCGGTATACACGAGTTTTTTGCTAGCGATCCCGAACGCGCAGATTGGGAGACCTGGCGTCGAATTGCTCATCCCAAGTCTCGACGCGGATTTCTAACTGGATTAAGCGCCATGGCTGGTGCGCTCGGAGTACATATTGCGTTTTCGGAACTGATGCCAAGAGGTTTGATTCCTGCGGTATATGCCAACGCGAACGAACCGTTTACGATCGAAGGCAAAGACGGTTTAGTTCTGCTCAACGATCGTCCGTTGAATGCCGAAACTATGCCGCACCTATTGAACGATGATGTTACGCCGACCAATCGACTCTTTATTCGCAACAATGGCTTACCGCCCGCTGAGACGAATCCTTCAAGCTGGTCTCTCACCATCGGGGGCGAGTCGGTGGGTACTTCTCGACGTTACACACTGCCAGAACTGAAGCAAAAGTTCGAGCACATTTCACAACAAATTACTTTAGAGTGTGGCGGTAACGGTCGAGCCGAATTTGATCCGCCTGTTAGTGGTAATCAGTGGACGCTCGGCGCTGTCGGATGTCCGGTTTGGGACGGCATGCGTTTACGGGACCTCTTATTGGATATCGGCATAGAAGACAACGCCGTCTTTCTTGCCTACCACGGAAACGACCGTCACGCCAGCGGCGATTCAACTCGCGAAGCGATTTCACGTGGGGTTCACATTTCAAAAGCCATGGACCCAGATTCGATGTTGGTATGGGGTATGAACGGAGCCGATATGCATCCCATGAATGGTCACCCTCTCCGTTTGGTGTTCGGCGGCCAACCCGGTTCGACATCAGGGAAATGGTTAACAGGTCTATCGATACGTGATCGCCTACATGACGGTCCCAAGATGGCTCCGCCCGCGTATCACGTGCCCTGTGAACCCGTCGCACGTGGCAGTCAGGTTGCCGACGAAGATATGTGCATGCTTGATTCAATGCCGGTTAAATCTCTGATTACAAGTCCGGCATCAGGGATTCAGCATGAATCGGCGCAACGCTTACCCATTCACGGGCATGCATGGGCTGGTGCACAAGGCGTTAACTCAGTGCAACTTTCGATTGACTACGGCACGACTTGGTTGAATGCGGAATTGCACCCACCGGTCAATCGATTCGCGTGGCAACATTTCGACCACTTGCTCTCGTTCCCAACACCTGGTTACTATGAAGTCTGGGCTCGCGCAATCGACTCAGATGGCGAGTCGCAACCGATGCTTGTACCAGGTTGGAATCCTAAGGGATACGGCAACAACGCGTGTCATCGCATCGCTGTTTATGTGGTCTAAAGCACCACTCGTCACGTTCGTGTGGATCGCGCTCGTCGCATCGGCATTTCAAGCTCAGGATCAATCGAACCTTCCCGACCCGGTTCTAATCGTAGATTCGGAAGGCAGTTGGAAGCTAGTTCGAGCGCATTGCACATCTTGCCACTCAAGTCAAATCTTCAAGAATCTTCGTCTGTCACGCGATGCTTGGCAGGATGTTATTAGGCGCATGCAATCCGACGAAGGATTGTGGGAGCTAGGGGAGAGTGAAGCGAAGATTCTTGACTACCTAGAGACGCATTTTGGTCCCCAGGCAGACTCACCTAAAAGACGGAGTCGTCGCGCCCCAATTTCGCCGCGAATCCAAACGCCCCCGGATTAGACGGAGCCATGTCCTAAGTATGACTGAAGATTAGGAATTAGCTGCGAATGAAGGGCGAGATACCGGCAATCAATTGCGGATACCTTCGAAAGTCGCAAATACACCCTCTCTAATGTCCAACTGCCCATGTAGTGTCGAGTCGCGTACCAATCCCGTCATGATGAAAAAACTTTGTGCCATCCGAACCCGCCCAAACACCGCTGGACCGTCGATGAAGATGTCTTGAATCGGCATTACAGAGTCATCAAGGTGCACTTCACCTTCAACCCCACTCTGGGTCTTTCGAAACGTAGTAAACCATTCCTGCTCACCATATATGGTCTGTGCTCGAATATGCCACGTGCCGAAGAAGTCGAACTCCTCTGTGGCGAGTGAGAAGGTTGTGAAGTTCTCCAACAACGCCCAACAAACTGGCGGCACAATGTGATCGAGCATCGCGGAGTAGACCTGCCCATGGGGAGTTTGAGTGATCGTGCGCATGATCGTACCGTCATCATCGCAATCTCTAGCCAACTGCGTTAAGCCTCGGAAACTCTTTATGTACTCCGCGGTCGATTGTTGCCGTTCAGCAGTCCCGTAGTAGATCTCTGACGGACGAAGTCCTGCATCTTCAAATCGTTCTGTCGGATCAGACAGTACCGCTGGGAATATCTCGTATTGCCCGTTCTGGTGCTCCATCCAGTGCTCCATCATCTCAGGATCGCTGACGACTTTCTCTCCTTGCTCATTTTCAAGCGATCTGACGATGAGTCCTGCAAGGTTGCCAGTCTGTCGGCGAACGTTCTCAGCGATCTGGAAAAAGGCACTCTGTCGTGCTCGTAGTTCAGTCGCTTCTAGTACTTCAGTCTGTTTTGCCGAATTGAGATTCGTTTGTTTCAACGCCTCAGTGTTTGACGCTAGTTCTCGCTGTTGAATGAACAAACCGATCACCAACCATAGAAATGCGAGCGGCGCGAAAAAACCCTCTAAGAACCCGCCAATTGCATCTGCACTTTGATCAACGAATGACATCCAACCGTCAAGGAAAACGATGTAGATAAGTCCGCCGAAGATCCACACCGTTGTGAGGGAAATCCCTAAGCCAAGCAGCCATTTGCGATCCGGCAATTTCGTCTCTGAACTGTCTTTTTCGTCATTCACGATGATGACTCAACTGTGTTCACTGAAGTCTCGGCGAATTCGCATCCCCGGAGATTCAGAATGGCTCAGGTTCTCGGTCTCGGTTGCCTTCGCTCTCGCGGTTTCGCGCCGGTCATATCCATGAGCGTGTCAATGTGCGGTACCAAATCTTCGTACGTCGCACCCGCGCCTAGGGACACCCCGGGGTTTACCACAATTTCGCTTCGCGAATAGTTGCCGCCACTCGCATGAATAACGCAACCATTTGGCGCACCTTCGCTGCACATGAATAGCACCGCCGGGCTGACAAGCGATGGACTCCGGTTGGGATCTGGATCCGAAATGTCTTCGTCACGACCCGGCACAGTATTCGTCATTCGCGTTGCCGCGCCAGGTCCTAAGCAGTTCACGTGAACGTTTCGGGGACCGCCTTCTAACGCGAGTACATTAGCTAACCCCAACATACCCATCTTCGCTGCACCATAGTTCGATTGACCGTAGTTACCAAATATCCCGGACCCCGAACTCGTGAAGACTATCCGACCGTATCGTTGGTCGTACATATGAGGCCACGCCGCATGAGTTACGTAGGCTGTACCCGTCAAGTGCACCTGCATGACCAAATCGAAGTCATCAAGCGATACCTTCTTGAACGTTTTGTCGCGAAGAATCCCAGCGTTGTTAACCAATATATCGATACGACCGAAATTAGAAATCGCATCGTCGATGATGCTCTTCGCGCCGTCTCGATCGGCGACGGATGCTTTATTGGCGACCGCTTCACCGCCTAGCTCGTTGATCTCCGCGACAACTTGATCGGCCATATCGCCTGCGCCGTCTCCAGAGACGCTCCCACCGAGATCGTTAACCACCACTTTGGCACCGCGTTTTGCGAATTCAATGGCGTGAGAGCGACCAATCCCGCCGCCTGCACCAGTAATAACCGCAACTTTGCCTTCAAATTCCGACATGCTTCCTCCTGTTCTTAACCCATTTATGTTAGTCGCCCAAGGTGTGCGCTAATTCGTCAATTTTCTAAGGCTTATTGTTGGTAGCTGAGATTATGAATTTGAGCGGCCCATGTCTAGCATCCTGATCCTGCACCCCGGCGAAATGGGTTCGTCATTGGGGGCATGTCTTCGCAGCAACCGGCACGATGTTGGTTGGGTTTCCAAAACTCGCTCTCCTGCGACGCGCAAGCGTGCTGAAGCTGACGCATTTATCGAATACACCAACCTTCCACTTGCGTTGGAGAACGCCGATGTCGTCATATCCATTTGCCCTCCCGAATTCGCAGAGGCAACCGCAGAATCCGTTATCGAACTGGATTTCAAAGGGATTTATGTCGATGCGAATGCAACCTCACCAATGACGGCGGGGCGAATCGCAACCTTGGTTGGTGAGAATTACGTCGACGGTAGCATCATTGGACCGCCTGCAAGACGAGCTGGCGCAACGCGCATGTATCTGTCTGGTGCGAGAGCGTCGTTTATTCGTGACCTCTTTGACGGAACGTTCGCAAGTCCGACCGACCTAGGTTCTGCCGCTACTGCGGCTTCCGCGTTAAAAATGTGTTACGCAGCCTACACCAAAGGTACATCCGCATTGTTGCTCAACATACGTGCACTTGCCTCGGCTAACGATGTCACGGACGCTTTGTTAGGCGAGTGGTCGATATCGCAACCTGAATTGCACGCACGTAGCGAACGAACAGGACCTTCAGTAAGTCGAAAAGCGTGGCGATTTGCTGCAGAAATGCGCGAAATCGCAAGCACTTTCGCAGCAAACGGATTACCCAATGGCTTCCATGAAGGTGCCGCGCAGGTCTACGAACGCCTATCGGAATTCAAGGATGCGCCACCCACCGCTACCGTAGACCTGGTGGCTAAACTGCTAAAGAACGTGTGATCTATTCGTATACGAGTGCGCTCCGAACGGTACGATGTAGATCGCGGGAGAGTGGTACGCCACCTCCCATGCGCTGAATCATGCCGACCACGATGAGGTCTTCGACAGGATCAATCCAAAACACCGTTCCTGCCGCACCTCCCCAGTTGTACTCACCATGCGAGCGACCTGCCGTCGACGGACCGGTGTTCACGCCGAAACCTAGTCCGAATCCGAAATTGCGTGCACCTGATCCCAACATCGCGCCAGGATCTTCACCGGTTCTACCTTCAGCATGGATCGCCTCATCTAAATGATTACGCCGCATCTCTTCAACAGTTTCAGCCTTGAGAATGCGTACGCCATTAAGCTCTCCTCCGTTCGCGACAGCTCGAGCGAACGTCATGTAGTCGTGCGCCGTGGAGACGAGGCCACCGCCACCAGAGAAAAACGTGACATTGCGGTATGACTCAAAACTCTGCGGACCAGACTGAATGAGATGGTTCATTGACCGGCTCCAACTGTGGTTCGGTAGGAACCGATCGAATTTATCTTCCGGTACACCAAAGAACGTGTCTTCCATCCCTAACGGACCGAAGATGTTCTCCTGGAGATACACGTCAAACGTCTTCCCGCTCAAGCGCTCAATCAACAGTCCTTGAACATCAACCGCAATGCTGTACTGCCAGCGTGTTGCGGGTTCGTGCATCAGTGGAATATCAGCAACCTTCATTGCGAATTCCTCTAAGTCCTTCGAACCAAGTACGTTTTCATTTCTAATTCGTTGATCAACTGGGTGACCAGTAAATACGTAACCGAACCCCGCCGTGTGCGTGAGCAGGTTGCGGATTGTGATCGGATTTTTAGGCGGTGTGGGTTCGCCTTCTGGATTGTGAACTTTTAAATCGGCGAACTCCGGAATGTATTTGTCGAGTCGGTCGTCTAATTCAAACTTACCTTGCTCGTGTAGTTGCATTAACGCAACGCCGGTGATAGGTTTCGTCATTGAATAGATTCGAAACAGGTCGTCTTCCTTGACCGGTCGTTCGTCCTCAAGACCACGATTCCCTACGGCTTTCGTATAGACCACTTCGTTCTGATAAGACACCGACACGACGATGCCTGCGACGCTTCCTTCCTCGACATACTCGGCCATCATTTCATCGACGGCTGATAACGCTGCTTTATCAATCGAAACACTTGTTTTACCGTGCCAAGTCGGCTCCGACGAGGTCGCCTCATCTGTACCTGCTGGTTGCGCCAAGAGCGCAACGCTGGCAAGAAGCAACACGACGTGCGCAAACCAGCGAAATGCATTCATGTCCATCACGACTCCCAATATCACCAACAGCTAGAATTGCCGAATTAAACGTATGCCAGACGCGCATAAGCACATGAGCGGCTCAGCCCGTAGTAACCTTTGATTCGGACGATTCACTTGACTAACTCTCGGCGCCATGACTGGCAAAAAAACGAGGTGCTCGCCTTGTTCGAGCGGCCATTCAGCGACCTTATGTTTAAGGCGCAGTCTATACACCGGGAGCATTTTGATCCCAACAAAGTTCAACTGAGCACGCTTCTCAGCATTAAGACTGGCGGATGCCCTGAAGACTGTAAATACTGTCCTCAGAGCGTGCATTTTGATACGGGATTGGACGTGCATGGTTTGTTGCCGATGGAAGATGTCGTCCAAGCCGCGCGCAACGCCAAAGCGGATGGTGCCTCGCGTTTTTGCATGGGTGCAGCCTGGCGCAGTCCAACAGGACGCCAGGTAGAGCAGGTTGCCGAACTCGTTCGCGCCGTGAACGATGAAGGACTTGAGACTTGTGTGACACTCGGTATGTTGAGCGACGACAAGGCTCGATGTCTTGCTGATGCGGGATTAGCGTACTACAACCACAACCTTGACACCTCGCCTGAGTACTACGGCGACATCATTACGACACGCACGTATCAGGATCGTCTGGACACGCTGTCCGCAGTCCGCGATGCCGGCATCAACGTGTGTTGCGGCGGGATTGTGGGGATGGGTGAGTCACGCGAAGACCGTGCAGGACTACTCCAACAACTCGCGAATCTACCTCAACATCCCGAATCTGTACCCATCAATATGCTCGTACGGGTCGAAGGCACCCCACTAAGCGAATCAGAAGGGATTTCGAGCATTGAATTCGTCCGTACGGTTTGCGTTGCACGGATTCTCATGCCTCGATCTTTTGTCAGACTATCTGCCGGTCGCACCGAAATGAGTGACGAAGCACAAACACTCTGCTATCTCGCCGGCGCAAACTCGGTTTTCTGCGGGGAACGGTTACTTACCACACCAAACCCGGAGAACGAAGAAGACAAAGTGCTATTCGACCAGCTCGGCATCGAGCCGCTCGATATTGCGACCGAAGAAGCACCGATTCGTGCTGTACTTTGACGATATCGAAATTGGGTATCGCAGCAAAGTAGGGACCTACACGCTTACCGAGACAGAAGTCGTCGAGTTTGCGTCAAGATGGGACCCGCAACCGTTCCACATTGATAAAGAAGCCGCGACAAATTCGATTTTTGGCGGATTAACAGCTTCATCGCTGCACTTATTTGCAATCTGCACTCGATTGTTCTTCGATCATGAAGACCATATTCAGATTCTCGCGATGCTCGGTAAGGAAGCGATCCGCATTCCGAACCCTGCTAGACCTGGCGACTTACTAACCTATACCACGGAGTGTATTAAGAAAAAGCCCTCATCGTCGCGACCCGACCGCGGCGTGATTACATTGAGCGATACGCTAGCCAATCAACGTAATGAGCAAGTCCTGACACAGCAAGTCGCATTGCTGGTGGCGAGACAATCAATTGGCGAAACCGAACCATAACGTTCGTATCGGAAGACGCTTGACCCGACAGGTTAGTGAAAATCTGGCGGCTCCCGCATTGGTTCCCGTACCGGAAGCTCAAGGTCGAACGGTCCTACTTCAGCGAAGCACTCGCGCGTGAACGAGATTAAGTCAGTAGGGGTTGGAAACTCGTCTGCAACAGCCTCTTGCAATACCGCTCGAACTTCCTCCGCCATTGAACGATTGTGCGCATCCGCTCGCATTTTGAGACGACTTACCACTTTGTCGTCATGGCTATGAATCGTGATGCTAGCCATATCCACTTATTTCCAGATATTTCGATGGGCGACTTCAATGAGATCGATTGTATGATCGATCCTTGAACTAACAGAATCGAATTTCTTGAGTGTGCGCCGGGCTCCTCAAAACGGACGCTGATTGTCCGTATGTGCGCACCAACGTGAAGTACGAAGAAATGGCAATAGCTCGGATAACGCCGACTTTGTTCCAATCCGTTCGAGTGCTTCCGCAGCATAACCACTAACATATCGATTCGTGTCATACAAGGCAGTGCCCAACGATGGCACGCACCTTGATTTCAGCGCAGAACCAGTACGCGACATCGATCGCATGAGCGATAGCGCCGCATCGAACCTGACCTCAGACGCGGAGTCCTCCAAAGCCGTCAACATGCCTGATATACCCTCTTGAGCCGGTTGGAGTAGGCCAAGCGCTTCGATCGCCGCTACTCTCACATGGACTTCGTCGTCCTGCAATGCTTGAACCAAGCCTTGAGTCGCGGCTTTATCTCCGATTTCCCCTAACGCGAACGCTGCGTGTTTTCGAGCACGGTCGACACCGTGTTGTAGCACATCCAACAATCCTCGAACCGCTGGTCGGCCAATATGTACCAGACCATGCGCGGCGTTGCGAGCAACTGCATCATCCCGCCACAACATGCCGTTATCCGCGTAGCGTCGTTTCTCGTCGTATCCATTTGGATTGGATTGCAGCGCGTCAAGGAGCGGCGACACCGCAGATTCTCCTATCTCGGCCCATTCGTACCCCGCTCGAATGCCTCGCCACTCATCTGTATCGCCAAGATCGTCGATTGAGGGAACCGTGTTGTGAACCTTGGATGCTTCAGGCACCGAAGTTGATCCGACTAACCAATCCCAAACGCTTCGCCAAACGGGCGAAAGATCAGGCTTTACGGCTCGCTTCGGAGCAAGCCACGGACCTCGGTCCGTAGGTTCAGGTTGCCGCAAACGCGTGAACTCGAACTTGAACATGTATCGATTCAGTTCTGTTTGATTGAGCATCTTGCGGTGCCAAATGTCGTAATGAATCAATACGAGACTTCCAGAATTACCGCTGATTGACGCGGGTAGGCAGTAGTCCTTAGGCTGCTGGTTCAGATGTTGACTGCCCCGCATGACTGCCGTTGGTCCCTTTTTCACAGGGGTACTTTGAGGGAAATACATGATCATGACCCACCATGGACGGTGGTTGCGTACACGACGGACATAACCCCAATAGCTGTCCTTGTGGAATCCCTGTTCCGGACTCCCGGGCGGATTCGAATGCAGCGCTCGATGCGGGTGCATGCTGTAGTCCTTTCCAAGAACCGTTTGAAGCGCCCCTTTTACGACCGGGTCCTCGAACAGTTCGCCCAGCTCAGGTACGAGCGGTAGCAGGTTGTTACCAAAATGACCATACGATTGACTAATCTGATCGAACCGCTCAAATATCAAGCGGTGATAGGACGCTGGCAATGACGACTGCAGCGGGAGGTAGCCTGCTGAAATGAAATGCCTTAGCTGCTCGTCGGTGAGCGGAATAGGTTCGGATTGCGCGTTGTGTTCGCGCGCGTCGATCGGATAAGTTCGCATCAGATGTTGGTCGCGAACGGTGTTTGCCCCTCGCACCGAGGTCGTCTACCCCACACGATCAATCCGGGTCTCCCGTGGGACTGACCAGCAAATTGCACGTTCTCAGGATTGCGATATCCAACTCGAACCAAGCGACGTACATCCTTCGACGTATTGATCCTTGAACCGTGGATCATGTGGATGCTGAATACGACTACATCTCCACGTTTGGCAGGTACCGGAACCGTATGCTCAAGATCCCAGTCCTCGGTCGGGAGATGCGGCGTACAAGGACGCCCATCTGGATAGTTGACGACGTGTTCACGCGGACCTTCCCGGTGAGAACCGTCCAAGAATCTGATACAGCCATTGCCATCGTCTGTGTCATCCAAGTGGATTAAGCAGTCGACGTATCTCCAGTCACGATGTTTGTAAAAAGCCCAATCTTGGTGCATCGGGAACGGATGCCCTGTAGAAGGTGGTTTGGCATGCAACGTCGTGTGATGTAGCTCGACATTCGGACCGATAAGATCCGCCATAGCACCAGCGAGCTTTGGATGGGTAACGGCATCGCACCATGCTCTCGAATATCTATGAAGGTCGTGTAAAGCGACGAGCTTGGACTGTTTCTCTATATCCTCGCTCATGTAGACACGGCGCCAACCGCCGCTCCAACCGGGACTGGCGTTTGCCCAGGTCTCGATCTGCCAATCGAGTTCCTCGGTCATCACGTCGATCTCTCCCTCAGAGTAGACTGCGGGGATATGCAGAAAACCGTGATTATTGAAGAAATCGACCTCTCGTCGTGAGAGGGTATTAAGGTCACTCACAGTTTGGCCCCTATCTCGATCTAGTCATAGCTCGGATCGATCATCCATTCTTCAAGATGGTCGATGACGTGGTCCATTGTCTGATAACGCAAACCTGGTTCATGCGCAACGCAACTCATGCAAATTTCAGAGAGATGAGACGACACGGGGACGCCCCCCATGCGAGACGCTGGTGCCGGAATACGTCCACGCCGTACAAAATCCAATACTCTATTTACGGTATCACCTTGAACCATTCTGCGTAATGCGAGTAGTTCATACAAGATCGCCCCAAGGCTATAGATGTCCGAACGGTGGTCCACGTCGTTGTGATTGACCAACTGCTCTGGTGACATGTATGCAGGCGTTGCATCAAGCGGCGACTGAGCAGTCAACGTGACATCCTCATCTTTAGGTACGATGATGCGAGGTTTGTGCATCTCTAACTTGGGTTCCTCATCCTTACCCCATACTTTCGCCAAACCCCAATCGAGCAAAAGTACTTCGTCAAATGCGCCAATCAGGATGTTCTCCGGTTTGACATCTCGATGGACAACACCATGTCGGTGTGCATAGTGCAAAGCATGTCCTACTTGAGATAGCACGTTGATCAGCTTCATTAGAGAATGACCGCCAACGTTATGCGACTGTGCTTCGGCGCACGAATCCAGAATCTCGCGCATGGTCGCGCCGTACACCAACTTCATGGTGAAGTATGGGTGACCATCAACATTTCGTCCTAGCTCATAGGTAGGGATCGTGTTCGGGTGTTGCAGCATCGCGGTTACGCGAGCCTCTCGAATGAAGCGACGCTGCTGTATGGGATCATCGGCGAGTTCGGAACGCAACTCCTTGTAGCAAATCGTGCGCATGAGATGAAGGTCCTGACACGAACTGATAACGCAGGTTCCACCTTTCGCGATGGTCTTGAAATATGCATAACGCATCCTTGAGTCAGGATGCTTCGACAACGAGTGGTCTGTGTCCTCTAACGAGACTCGCGGATATGCGGTTTCGCGGGTTGGGTATCGAGACATTTATAGATGTAGTGCAAACTCGCTGGTGAATGCTAAACCCATGTCAACCGAATTATTGACGCTGACGGTCCACATCAGAGTACGTCAAAAGGTCCATAAAAACACTCCATTATTTTCCACGATGTTCCATCGAATTTCATATTTGCCGTTCCTAAACTTGGATTTTCGTTTCTCTACCCGCAACCCAATTGACCGCAGCGATCTCCCCTTCTACACTGCTTGCAGAAGAATTCAGCGAACCGATACTACTGTCGAAACGCGCACGCCAGAGACTCGCGCAATTTGACCACGTCAGCCTTAGTCAACACACTGAGATGCGGGTGCGTCAGCGTGGAATATCCGAACTGCAAATCGCACTCATGCTCCTGTTTGGTCATTCAACTCCGGCCGGACCCTCGGAGCGATCGTTTGCACTCGACCAAGCAAGTCGACACGACTTGCGACGCGCGCTTGGGAGCCAATATGCTCGCATCTGCGACCGACTCGACTATTACCTCATCGTCGATCCCAACGCAAAGTGTGTCGTGACGTGCTGTCACCGGCTGAAACGACCACATCGCTAACTCGTTGTTCAGTCTGAACTAACAGCCTACGAAATACTCTAATCTGACATGTTGAACGCCGCTCTTCAGAACGGCTTCTAAAATCCGTCTTCTTCATTCCCAAGGATCAACGTGCGCGTCGCGATTGTCGTTTACATCTTGCTTGTCGCGTTGGTCGCCTTCAACGTCACGCAAGTGTTTGAATTGCCTGCATGGGTGGCAGCACCTGCCGTGTTAGTAGCGATCGCTGTCATTGCGATCGCACATTTCGCCATAAGATCTTCACAGGCGCTTTACTTTGCGTTAAGTGCGATCAGTGTCCTGAGTCTGCTCGTAGTGAGTTTCACCGCATCGCTACCCGCCTTTGCAGTGATCGACAACGGTAGCGGCTTGCAATGGACGAGCAGCTTGATCCCGCTATTTGTTTCGGCGATTGGGTTATACGGTGTTGGACTTTGGCTCAAAGCTGCGAGCGCGAGTCAAGCAGACGCGCTCGACTGGCTCGCGAACTTCCTAAGTGGTCCTGGGCTTCTACTTTCGCTTCTGACCGCACTTGTCCTAAGTGCAACCACGCTACTCGCGCTTGAGTGGCTTGGAGAAACCTGGACGACAGCGCAAGCGATTACCAGGCGCTTTCTCGAGCGCGGCATGATCCCACCGGCAACGGTCTTGTTCTTCTACTGGGGGATGCTGATCCTGATTGGGAAATGGTGGAACACGCTCTACCTTCGTGCGAGCCTACAACGTTGGCAGATCGGACAAGAATCCAACATCCTGACGCACATTGACCGCATTCGAGTGTTGTCGGACGACTCGGTTCGATTGGACGATCGACTCGAGTTTCTGTGGCGTCGACACGAGGAGTCATTCACGGTGCCTCGTTATATTGGCTGGGTTGTGCCTGTTTTAGGCTTCATCGGTACAGTACTCGGCATCTCCTTGGCCGCCGACGGCATCCGCAAGCTGATCGCGTCAGAGTCGGGTTTAAGCGGCTTATCCACCGAACTCGGAGCCGCGATTGCGCCGCTCGGTATCGCGTTCGATACGACTTTAATCGCGCTCTCACTCAGCGTGTTGCTGATGCTCTTTCTAACTCTTGTCCAGCGCAGCGAGGAACGCGCTCTTAACACACTAGAGCGACAACTGCGCGAAAGCGTCCGTGCCTTCTAGGGAACGTCAAACGGACGACGACAACAACGCGCCGATGATGGCCGTGTTTGGCGGCATGTTCGCGCTGATGCTCGTCTTTCTGCTCATCGTCAACATCTTTTCAGAATCCGCGGTTCGTGAACGCCTTCAAGACACCGCAGAAGACGGTCTCTATCGAATCCAGAGCGAGATAGGGGGATTTGGTTACGTGGTCATCGTGTTTCCTAGTACGCTACGCATCGTTGAAACAGGTGAAGGAATTCCACGAGAAGAGATTTGTGAACCCGGTAGCGCATACCGTAATTACGCCGAGCGAATTTACGAAGATACGGAGCAACAGCTTCTGTTCTTTGTACTGGAAGGCAGCATTCCGATCATGGCAGAAGCGCGCAACTGCCTCGCCGCGATATGGCCAGAGCGCGAAATCAAGATTGGATGGGTCGTCGCAGATAACGAGTTCCTTAAGTCCGTGATGTTGGATGACATTCCGTCATACATCCGCGACTATACCGAAATAACTAGGCCGTGATCTCCGCAGCTCGACGGATACCGAATTTCGCGGGGGTCGCCTTAGTAGACATCCTCGCTAACGGTGTCGCCGTACTGATCATCGTCATTGTGCTTAGCATCGCGAGTCGATTCGAACAAGAAAAGGAATACAGCGAGCGAATTCAGGAAGTCTCAGCCGTAATGACGCGGGAGTTCAGTACTTCACTCGTGTTGAACAGACTTGCAGCTGGTCCACCAGCGCAGCTTCATGACTACGAAAACGACCCGCTCGACCGAATTTGGGATCCTGCAATCATGCCCGTGCTCGAGATCCACAAGAATGTGGTACGTGACCCCTATTCAGGACGTATATGGCACCGGTCGGAGCTGCTCCAGGAACCTAACAGTTTGGATGCATTCCTCGGAGCGTTCGACACATATCAACGAGCGGCGGTACGTGGCGATTTTTACGACATCGGTACCTTCTACTTATTAATGTCGATCCTCAAGGATCACGGGATTGTTATCACTCATTGGCATTTCGTCGGTGCGCCGGGAATCGGCCCTGAATCAAACCTTGGGTTATGTCCCGCCGGGACGAGCGCTAAAGACTGCGCGGGACAAGGCGGCGGTAACCAGACATCAACTGTCGCTGACGTTTATGAATCCCTAACCAACGGCAGTGGCGACCGCGAAAACCAAAGCGATGGCGAATGGCCACCGAGCGAGTCTGATTGGGGGGAAGATGGACAAGCGAGTTCCACAAATACCGATACATTGCCCGACGGTGCACAACTCGGACCTGGCGGCAACGGAAGCATCGAAAGTGAGAGCTTCCCGGATGTTCGCGCATCGCGTAACCAACAGACAGGCCAATCCGCGGGTGGCGTCGGTTCGGTACCTGGATTTTCGATCCGATTGGCGGATCCAACCGCAGAACTGATGAATTTAGGATCATTCGATTTCGGTGCCATCGAGCGAGACCTTGCATCTTTTTTAACCGCGTTCATGGCATTCTTAGTCGAAGTTCAGCGGTTTTATGACAATGACAATCCGCCGACTGAATTGCTCCAGCAGTTTCTACCAATCCTGCAGAACTTTATGTCCCAACCGCCGGAGCTCGCTGACGTACAAAGAGAAGCAATTGAGGACCTAGCCTTGTCACTTGAATTGCTTCACGGGCAAGGCTACGTTCACGATCAACCAGAGCCCCTGCTCACGATGCCGATGCCGCCTTCGGCTCATCCGGAAGCGGTTATTCGCCTACCGGTCAATCGATTGCTCATCGAAGCAGAAATCCAATCGAACAACGAATTACTACTTGAGTCCATACCTGAAACGGCAAAACTTCGATTCAATCTTCAGGCGTATCCAGATATATGGCGTGGCATGCAAGTCACGTTAGAACGAAATGCGGTGCTGCTCATGTCACCCGTTCAGTCTGACTTGGAAACCGCGAAATGGCGTGCTATCGCGTACCTTTCGCCTCAACTCGACGACTTTGTTGTCGGTTTTGTGTTCGGAGCGTACGACGAAGATGGCCAACTTGAGATCTTCGCGGAACCCAATCAAGGGATCGTCAATACCTTGCGCGTGGTGCCTCAGTGGGATCGCAGTCCGTTTAGCATCCAAACCTGGATGACGATGCTGTACGTTGCCGCTGGGCTATCTCTCATTGCGTTACTGTTCTTCTGGCGCCCTGGGACGCGATTCAGACGATGAAGTGGCAGGTCCCACTCGGAATCCTCATCGTACTTCTCGTCATCGGTCTGACGACAACATTGCTGAACATCAACCGCGCCGACACGGACACACTCACGGTTCCAATCGGTGTGCAACACGCGGCGTCACCGAGCGCCAAGCAACTGGATCTGGTCGCCGTGACGGCGTATGAACGTAATCAATTTAACAAGGAACTAAAGCAACGTCTAAACAAACCGCGACGTACGATTGAGCTCAGTGGGTTTTTCACGGATGCCTGTGAAGTCAGTCAACTGCAATGGGAGCAGTTCGTCGAGTGGACGAGCGGTCAACCTGGTTTTGATAAAACAAGTGAGAACCAGTGGCTGCAATCCTCTTCCACTGGCCATCGTATCGCTGGTCGATTGACCTCGCCTGCCAGTGGCATAAATTACAAAGGTGCAAGTGCCTACTGTAGCGCCGCGGGCGGTCGTCTGCCTTTCGCTGAGGAATTCGAGGCGATGGCAAGTGGCGATTCATCCCACCTTTACCCATGGGGAGATGATTTCACGCCAGAAGCGTGGCCTTTTAACAGCGCCGAACGTAATTCCTCGCAAGCTTGCGGTTCACACGAATTCGCTTCGACACCGAGCGGCATACATGATTTAGCAAACAATGCAATGGAGTGGGGGCAAGGTCCAATGTATGCCCAATCACTTGCGTTCCAACCGAGTATTCACGGTGCGCCAGCAGCGCGTCGATCGCAGCGGGAGCTCTATGCGCTAAACGCCGCCTGGCTTCAAGCTGAGCCTACTTTGAAGTCGCACCATTTAGGATTTAGGTGTGTGTACGGAAAGCACCCGCTCATTTTGCCTTGGCGTCGTCGCGTGCAGGATGTTGTACAGATACCAGCTGGTACCTATGAAATCGGTCTTCCTGAAGAGTCTCGAATACCTTTATTTCTCGCCAACATGCCGCCAGTGCGAGGGATCAAGCTTCAGGACCTATTGCAGCGTGACACATCAGCAGAGAATGAGTTAAGAGTTGATCGTTGTGAAGTTCGTCGATCCGCATACGCGAAATTCCTGGGCGACCCTCTCGTTCAGCTTGGCATGTTTAGTAACGAGAATCAGCCCGCTAATATCGATTTTGCGCCACTCGACTGGGTTGAGCAACTTGAAGACAGTTCCTTGCCCGTGTACGGCGTAAATTGGTGGGCCGCGGACGCCTATGCGAGATGGTCAGGTGGTCGTCTTCCTACCGTTGAAGAGTGGCGTCAACTCGCAGCGGGTAAAGCTGGTTTTACGTATCCGTGGGGCATGTCGTACAACGACGAAGCCGCCCAAACCGGCGACGACGCGTCTTCCAGATTAAGAGCATGTGGGTCGAAGCGAAACGACAAAACCGTTGCTGGTGTGGTTGACCTCGGTGGGAACCTCTCGGAATGGACAAGGTCGCTTAGCGCACAGAACTCACGCCTATCGATGTGGGTACAAGGTGGCAATTGGTTGTTGCCCGGCACTGAAACGTCCAAATCCCTATTTGGACGGACCGTACCACTCACTCATCGCTCAAAATCGATCGGATTTCGCGTCGTCTATGACTGATCAAATAGCGACATGTTTGTCCCGCTTCTTTCTCTAATCGACCATTGCTAGTCATGGCTACGGCCTTGTTTATGCGAAATTAGAACTCATCGTTTAATATCGAGTCGTATACGAAGTAGACTTGTACGGTAGTACTCGCTAAACATTGAGTCCAATCGCATTGGTTCTACCCAGTGGTGTTACAACTCGATCACGAATCTTCGCGATCAATCCGCGGAATCAATGGTTGCGGTCGTTCGTCGCAGCCATGTTCCTCATACTGACGCAATACACCGCGCCGGTCGAAATCAACAACATTGAAGAAAGCAATGCTCTCGACGACCTGCGTGAACGCGTTGCATTAGGTGAATTCGAAGTCGCGATAGACGAATTAACGAGTCAAATCAAAGAAATACGCGAGCTGAGTGGAAATTTCGCGATCCGTTTAGCTGAACCATATATCGTACTCGGTGATGCGCAACTAGGACTCGGCGATGCAGAGGATGCCGTTGAGTCGTTCACTTCTGCGCTCAATGTCACACGAATGAACAAAGGGCTGAACTCTACCGATCAGTTAACGCCACTCTACCGTAACGCAAGCGCGCTAGCCGTTCTAGGTGACTATCAAAGCGCCAATGAAGCGCAGGAGCGAGCCTACGCCATCATGCTCAACCAGCTAGGCGGCAAAAACCCGCAACTCTTACCCAGTATGTTGACCCTCATCGACTGGTACGAATCCAATCGACGATTTTCTGCCGCAAAAATCCTGTATATCGACGCAATTCAGCTTGCGAAGCGAGCTCTCCCACCTGATGACGTACGGCAAGTCGAGCTCTCACGCGCTTTTGCCGCGGGCATGCGCAACACCGTATTTCCACCGATGGATCGTGAAAGTAGGTATCGGCCGTTCGAAGTCGAGGTGCCCGGTTACGAACCACCACCGCCTGGCAGATCACCGCCAAGCTCTTACTCCCTCGGGCAGCGTGCCTTAGTGAACGTGGTAAATTTCGTGGAGACTCACGCGTCGAGTGATCGAGAGACCATAGCATTGGCTAAACTCAACCTAGCCGACTGGCACCAACTCTTCGGCCGGGAATCCAAAGCGACGAGGATGTATCGAGAGATATGGGAAGAGCTTGAGTCCCTACCAGCGCTACGTGGGTCCATGTTCGCGGAACCGGAATTGCTGTACATTCGCCTCCCCGAGTTCAATACATCGTCGGATGCGAGCGAATTTGGTATAGTCGAACTGCGACTCACGGTCTCCTATCGAGGCGCGGTCACAGGACGTATTAGCCAGGTTGTTGACCCGCCTAATACCAGTATCGAGTTTCGAACAAGAGTCGCAGCGCGGGAAGCTCGCTTTCGACCCGCCATAAAAGACGGAAAACCCGTGACTACACACGATTTTCCGCTAACGCACCGATACCCCCTCGCGAGCCGTCGACGGTAGAAGCTCCAGTCGTTCATTTCGTTTTTTCATTTTTTCTGCATATTTACCAAAGTACCTAAGGAAAAATTAACCTAATGTTCTAATCGAGTAGTTCTATCGTTCGTCGCAGCAGCAAATCCTTAGCTCACGTTCATATTGACGTTATCAACGTAACAGAGAACAGCATAAGTACAGTTACCTTCTTCGTCTATAGCGACGTGCGCTTCGTAGGCAAAGTTATCCTACATTTTGAATTTTCGGCGATTAATACTCATTTTTTCCTTAATATATGCGACGTTTTGCGATTGGTTCGGGATCTCAGCTTACGTCCCTACCGCATCGCTGTTAAGGGAAGGGGAATTTGATGAGTCCACTGCGAACCTTTTGGATTTATGTCTTCTCAATAATGTTCGTCGTCAGCGCTCCATGGGCGCTAGCGCAAGAAGAGGACGACGGTACTGAGAGTAGTGCCGAAGAAGCGGGTGAGACCGTCGTAGAAACGGTCGAGGAGGCCGCTACAGCGCCCCCTGCCGAAACGATGGAAGAAGTCGTCGTCACGGGTTCTCGATTGAAACGTACGACATTTGAGAGCATCTCACCACTACAGATTGTGAATGCCGAAATTTCACGCGAGGCAGGTCTAGTCGATGCGGCGGAGATCATCCAGACTTCAACTACGTCTGCTGATGTACAGATCGACCTAACATTCTCAGGATTTGTACTTGATAACGGACCGGGTTCCTCGACTGCAAATCTCCGAGGTTTGAGTTCAGACCGAACACTGATTCTGCTGAATGGTCGTCGAATGGCTCCAGCCGGAGTCGAGGGAGCACCGAGTAATCCTGACCTGAACTTAATTCCAGCATCGATGGTCGCGCGGTACGACTTCTTACTAGATGGTGCATCGTCAGTTTACGGGTCAGATGCTATTGCAGGCGTCGTCAATGTAATCCTGCGCAAAGACTTCAACGGGTTTGAATTTCGAACTGATTTCGACCGAACGGACGCATTCGGTCGAGCGAGCGGAGAAAACTCAATTACTTGGGGGAAGAATTTCGGACGAGGTTTCGTTGGGGTCGCTGGCGCGTCACGACGCGACCCGTTAATTCGATTCGAAGACGCACCGTTCACTCGCGACTGCGAAACGAACTACGAAGTCGACGAAAACGGTATGTTTCGAACGGACGATGTGTATTACATATGGCGGTTCGGGGTTGACGCGACCCCTTGTCGCCCAGGTGGCACAACGAACGTCATTTACGGATTGCCGCAAGGCATCGGAACGCTGTATTGGACTCGTGGTAGAACTAATGGTGGTTGGCCAAACTTTTCGGAGTCGCATGCGTTTCTAGGTGGTCGCCTAATCTGGTTCGACAGCGATGGTGATGGACTAAATGACGTAGATTTCAAAGAAAACTGGGCCAACGCGACAAATCAATACCGAACCCTCTACAGCAAATTTGATCAAGACAGCCTCATGTCGTATGGTGAATACACATTTGAAGGTGATATGAACGTAACCCCATTTTTTGAAATGCTGTATGTTAAGCGTAAAAACTTCACGATAACACAGGTTCCACAAGTGTTCCCTGTCGTCCATCCTCTCTACCCATTCAACCCTTGTAATCCACTTGGACATGGAGTCGACTGCGGATTGGCACGTGACGCATTTTTTAACAATCCAGTCGTCGTAGAGGAAATTGAGAGTATTTTCGGCTGTACAGTCAATAGTGGCGGAACGTGCGACCTCACAAGCGGGCCAATAGGTCCGGTACCAGTCGGTATAGTCATTAGAGTCGACGGCGACCGACATGTAAGATCGCAGGAGGTCGCTCAAACTCGGTGGGTCGCGGGTGTCAGCGCCGACCTTCCATTTCTTGACGAAGCGTGGGGATTGACCAATTGGTCGGGTGAATTCAGTGTGTCCTACACTAGTAGTGTCGGACTTTCCTTCATGGACGGCATTCGCGGTGACCGACTTAGTTTAGCTATCGGTGCATATTCAAGGGGTGGGATACCCTGTTCGGCCGATAATGCACCCCCTGGCGCATTACAACCCGATACTGCACCTGGCTGTGTTCCCGTAAATCTATTCGCACCAAGTCTTTGGGATGAGTCATTACGAGGGGGCGAATTTGCCACAGAAGCCGAATGGAACTATTTACGTGACACGAGAGAATTTGACACCCGCGCTTCACAGCGGTTGATCAATGTCTATCTAACCGGCGATTTATTTGAATTGCCGTACGGTAACGTCGTAACAGGTATCGGCTTTGATCATCGCGTTGACACGATGGACTCCATACCGAACAATGCAGCGGGTCTAGGTCTAATGTACGGCTTCTCTGCGGATCAAGGTGCAATTGGTGAAAAAACAACACGCGAAGCTTATCTCGAATTTGAGTTCCCTCTTCTAGCTAACTTACCTATGGTGGAAGATTTGACTCTGAACATATCTGGTCGTTCGACGACTGATGAGTACTACGGAACTCATCCAACCTACTCAACCAAAATAGGTTATCGTCCTCTGAACTGGATTCTCTTGAGAGCGACTCGAGGCACTTCATACCGGTCACCAAACTTACGGAACTCGTTTTTGTTGCAACAAACTGGATTTCTGAACATTTTTGACCCGTGTGTAACACCGGACGATGCGTTTGACGAAGTCACCGGAGAGTACCTACCTTCCGAGGATCGACGCCAGCCGATCGTCCTGACAAATTGCGAGCTAAACGGTGTGGATCCACGAAGTTGGGACAATGGCGGTTTCAGTGGCTATAACGTCGAAATAGGTACCGGTGGCGCACTTGATCTGGAACCAGAAACGTCGAATTCATTTTCCGGCGGCATCGTCATCGAACAACCCTGGACGACAGCATTTGACCTTACGCTAAGCATGAACTACTACGAGATTGACGTAGACGACACAATCATCGAACCGAGTGCGTTCTACATTATTAGTGATTGCTACAACTCACCAACGAGTACAAGCCCATTCTGTAGTCGCATTCAACGTGTAGGCGACCCCGAGGACCCCGAAATCGACTTTATTGATGGCGGCTTCATTAATCGGGACAACGATACTGTTCGTGGAATCGACTACAACTTGGCTTATCAAGACACGTTTACGTTTTTTGATAGACCGTTTGAATTTAACCTCGAATGGGTGTCTCACCGACTAATCGAACGCGACACGCTCTTCATTAATCCTCTCGGAACCGATGACGAACAACAGGATTTCTCTGAGTGGGGATATCCGCAATGGCGACACACGGCGACGTTCCGGTTAGATGTCGGAGATTTTCGGTTTACATACCGACCGAGGTACATCGGTCCGCAAAATCCCGATCCAGAAGACGCAGCGAATAATGCGTTTGATGACGGTCTCCTTGGAAATTCTGACACCTGCAGTGGCCCACCTGATGATGTACTTTGTCGGGACGTCGACTGGGCAGAATCCTATCTGAATCACACGATTGGCCTGAGATATCAGAAATACAACTGGCAAGTCGCGATCGCGTTGCAAAACTTCACGGATGAAGAACCTCCTCAAGTCGATGGAGCTCAAGTTTTCTCTCGTAGCAACGTACCACTCGGAATTGGCTACGACTTGCTCGGACGGACGCTCTTCGTCAGCGGAAGCTATCGCTTCGGCGGTGACTAATCCCGTTCCTCTCTAAATCTACCGTCGCGCCGATTCAAGGCGCGACGATTTCAAAGCACAGAGCGAAAGTCATGATCCAATCGATGCGCATCCTTTTCGCACTAATCGCACTCTGGAGTTTTTCGTCTACCACAGCTAATGAACCTCTTCCA
Organism: Candidatus Azotimanducaceae bacterium; assembly: GCA_965220235.1. Taxonomy (GTDB): domain Bacteria; phylum Pseudomonadota; class Gammaproteobacteria; order Pseudomonadales; family Azotimanducaceae; genus Bin55. Next base: position 3,653,354 of record OZ244815.1, read on the forward strand.
ATCGACGCGTGGCTTGAAACGGACGTTATCACAGCGAGTCTCTCCCATGATGGCACGTATCTCGGTGTGCTTAGAGAAGATAAAGATCGTGAAGGTCATCGCGTAATCTGGGTGTACACATTCGGTGACGAAGGTGATTTAGAGCTGCATCGACGAATTAACTCAAAGAACATGCGAATCGGTGGGTTCACTTGGCTGAGTGACACTCACTTCATCATGGGATTACGCCAGCAAGTCCGCAACCAAATCGATGGATTTAACCAAGGGGTCTATCAAGGCAAAAGTCAAGTCGTTGACTTAGTGCAAGGCGAGTTTGTATCTCTACCTATAGAAAACGTCGGTATTGAACACCCACTACCGAAGCACTCCACTAAGCTCATCGTCACGGAGGATCTCGAAGGAAGTCGTAATGGTCGACGAACGATCGGTGGTGGTTCACGTTGGCATAGTTATTACGAGTTCGATTTGGCCACCATGCGGAAGAAGCTACTTTTACGCGCCAATGCCGCACAGCAAACTGTTCGATTTGATATTCACGGCAATCCCGAACTCGCGGTGGGCTTCGACTTAGACTCGCTAGAGTCTGTCTACAAATATCGACCGGACCCGAATGATCCAACATGGGTGGAATTTGGGCGTTCGCACATTGACGACTTCGAGTCGTTTGTACCAGCGGGAATCGATCACTCTAAACCTGACCACGAATATGTGATCGCACATAACGGTCAAGACAAGCGAGCGTTGTGGTCTTACGATAAGAAGAATCGCCAGTTTGGCGAACTCGTGTACGGTCGCAACGACATTGACGTCTGGGGAACGATTAATCATTCGAATCGGCTTGAACACTACGGCCAAGTCGCAGGGGTTGTGACACTCAAAGATCGCGTTGGATATGAGTTTTTTCCAGAACACGAGATGGAAGGCGCCATTCATGCTCAGTTCGCCAATTTGATCGAAAATGCCTTTACGCCGCGGGTCATAAGTGTTAGCCGAGATGGTCAAACCTTGTTGGTACGAAATAGTGGACCTAAGGCGGTGCCAAGTCTCTATCTATTTCGTAAAGGCAATTTCCGCTTTTTAGGCACGCTATTACCTGACGTAACGAATGATGACCTCTCCGAAACGACCTATATCGAATACCCAGCGCGTGATGGACTCACGATTCCGGGATATGTAACAACTCCTGTTCATGGCGAACCGCCATATCCGCTCGTCGTGATGCCACACGGCGGACCCTTTGTCACGGAAGGTATCGGTTTCGACCCGTGGGCGCAAATACTTGCAAACAATGGATTCATGGTGCTCCAGCCGCAGTACCGCGGTTCTCACAACTACGGATTGGATTTCTACAAAACCGCTTTCATCGAGAAGAGTGAAGCCGGCTATGCGATGCAAGACGACAAAGACGACGGCGCACTCTACCTAATTGAACAAGGTCTCGTAGATCCCGAGCGAATGGCGATGTTTGGTTGGTCATACGGCGGCTATGCCGCGCTGACTGCGTCAATGAGAACACCGCAAATTTATCAATGTGCAGTCGCTGGCGCAGCCGTCTCTGACCCGATTATGCAAGTGAACTATTACCGATACAGGTTAGACGGCACCGCACAAACAGAACAGTTGAACGCTTGGACCGGCGCGTTCTCACCATTTCGAGAAGTCGCTAATGTGAACATTCCACTGTTCGTCATTCATGGTGAAAATGACCAGCGTGTGCCGATCGACCACAGCCGCAAGCTTGTTAGAAAACTAGAGAATCTTGGAATTGAGCACAAGTATCTCGAAATCAAGGGAATCGATCACTTCAGCAACACCATGGAAAAATCGCACCTTAAACTTTTCTATACCGAGTTGATCGACTATCTAAAGAACGATTGCGGTCCCGACGGACTCTAAATCAATTTGAAGATGGAAGTAGCAATCTTTATTGCTACTACCATCCCTTTCGCACAAATCTGTCCACATGTCTGATGACAACCCATACAACATACCGCGTACGGGATTCGATACCCTAGCGCTCCATGCAGGTCAACAGCCTGATTCCCAAACTGGTGCACGCGCTACACCGATCTACCAGTCCGCGTCCTTCGTATTTCCCGACACTGACTTCGCAGCTGGGTTGTTTAACATCGAGCGCGCAGGACATGTTTATTCTCGGTTATCGAATCCAACGAATGCGGTACTTGAGGAACGCATTGCTGCATTAGAAGGAGGGGTAGGTGCAATCGCGACTTCTAGCGGACAAGCAGCGATACACCTAGCGATTACGACCCTTTGTTCCGCGGGAGACCATGTCGTCGCGTCGCGCTCGCTTTACGGCGGTACGCACAACCTTCTCGATTACACACTGCCGAGGTTCGGTATCACGACCACGTTCGTCGACCCGCGTTCCCCCTCGGATTTCAAAGCAGCCGTCCAGCCGAGCACGAAACTACTCTTCGGAGAAATTCTTGGAAACCCAGGGTTGGAAGTTCTCGATATCCCTGCCGTCGCGTCAGTCGCTCATGACGAAGGCTTACCACTCCTCGTCGATTCGACATTTGCTACCCCTTATCTATGCAAACCGTTCGATCACGGTGCGGACCTAATCGTCCATTCCGCAACGAAATTCTTATCCGGCCACGGAGCGATTATCGGAGGCTTGTTAGTTGATGGAGGTACGTTCGATTGGGAATCATCAAATCGATTTCCCACACTTACCGAACCGTACGACGGTTTTCACGACCTCGTTTTTGCCGAAGAATTCGGGCCACTCGCGTTCTTGATGCGAGCTCGAAAAGAAGGTATGCGAGATTTTGGGGCGTGTATGGCACCAACAACCGCTTTCTACGCGCTACAAGGTGTAGAGACCCTCTCTTTACGCATGGCTCGGCACGTAGAAAACACCCATGCGATTATTGAATTTCTAAGTCAGCATCCCAATGTGGACGAAGTCATACATCCTGAAGTTCCCACGCATCCCGATCATGATTTGGCTCAACGTCTGCTTCCCAAAGGGGCTGGCGCCGTACTAGGTGTGATCATTCAAGGCGGTCGTGCTGCGGGACAAAAGTTCATCGAGTCGCTATCCCTAATCTCTCATTTGGCAAATATCGGTGATGCCAAGACGCTGGTCATACATCCCGCTTCTACCACGCACCATCGAATGACGGTAGAGGATTTAGCCAAGGCAGGGATACACGAAGGGTTAGTCCGGCTATCGATTGGACTAGAAGAACCTGCCGACTTAATCGCCGATCTAAATTCCGCGTTGCGTCGTTCGCAACGCGTCTAACGATGTATCAAGACATTGCTGGCGAGCGTGTGTTCTACGGCACCGGTTCGGTCTCGCATCGCAAAAACCAACCTTCCATCGTGTTTATCCATGGTGCCGCCATGGATCACACGGTCTGGACGCTGCCCGCGCGTTATTTCGCACGTCACAACTTCAATGTCGTCGCCGTTGACTTACCAGGTCACGGACGTTCTACCGGTCCAGCATTAAAGAGTGTTGAGACCATGTCAGAGTGGTTAGGCGCCGTCCTTACTACCGTTGAGCATGAAAATCACATCCTCATAGGGCACAGCATGGGATCGCTTGTTGCGTGGAATTGGGCGGCGAAGAACCCGAACCGGTGCAGGAAGCTCGTGCTCCTGGGTACATCCATGCCGATGCCTGTAACCGACCAGCTTCTAAATGCGGCAAAACAAAACGAGGACGCTTCATTCGAAATGGCGAACACCTGGAGTCATTCGAGTCGAGCCAAGTTGGGTTTCAATAAAAACCCCGGCGTATGGATGTTAGGACACGGTCGTCGCTTGATGAATCGTTCAATTGACGACGTGTTTTATGCCGACCTTTTGGCTTGCAATGACGCAACCCTAGATCCTACGCAGATTCAATGCCCGATCTTGCTCATTCTCGGTGAGTCCGATCAAATGACTCCTTATCGCGCAGGCAAGACGGTGGCAGACCAACTCTCAAGTGGATCATCGGTGGTAACGCTACCAGGAAGCGGTCATTCAATGCTATCTGAATGTCCAAATGAGGTATTGGACGCACTGATTGACTTCATAGCTCTAAATTAACTCGCACAGAGTTAAATAGCTCAGTTCTTAAGAGCTGAATCCAGCTTTGATCTCTTCAGCCAAATAGTCGTATCTAGTTCCGCAGAATTCACACGTTACCTGGATGCCTCCATTCTCGTCTGCTAACTCTTGCAACTCGTCGGACGAAATCGTTTCTAACGCCTTCGAACATCGCTCACGATCACACGAACACTCAAAACGCAGTCCCTTAGGATGATCCAATCGGATAGAGTCGTTAGGGAAGAGATCTCGAAGCAGTTCTTCGACTTCTTTCGAACCGAGTTCCCCTGGGTGAATCGTTCGAAACAGACTAACGAGTCTTACCCACTCAGCTTCGTCCTGCGCTAACGTCAAATCGGATGCGAGGTCCGCACTGGGTAATCGTTGAAGAAAACACCCTGTTATTTCCTCCGTACTAGTATCAAGTGCGAACGTGGTGTTTAGTTGCTCACTGTTTTCGAAATAGTGCTCCATGTTCTGTTCGAGCATTTCATGCTCGGTGCTGACCAATCCTTGATAAGACTCACCGTTCTTGAACTGCATGGTCAGCGCCATTCGGCTACTACCGATCAATTCCTTGAAATTCATCTCCTCGTGGATAGGCTGCGGATCATCTTCGTTGAGACGTACGATCCCGCGTAGCGCTTCTTGACCTTGACATTCGGCGAACGCCGTTTTGATGGGACCGTCCCCTACGGCGTGAAGCGTTACGCCACCGTCATGCTTGATATTGTTGGCGATCAAAACGATAGTCGCCATCATTTCCCCTAACAGACGCTTGGCAGCGTCGGGATACGGTCGTCCGTGTATTGCATCCGCCCAAACGCTATTCAATCGAACCCACATACCCCGCACCGGAGCTCTTACGAAATGGAAGCGACGTATTTGGTCGTGGTCCAACGGTCACAAGGAGTAATTAACAGCCGTTAGTGTAGCGTATCCGGTCTCGTATGAGAGATTCGTTAGATGTGCACGCTGTTCGTATTAAAAACGGCGCGCCGCATTGGTTGTCTGCGACGCGCCGGTAATGGAGGTTGCTGCTGAGCGCTCGATCGGTTCCGTGACCTAAGCGCTCATGAGGAACTGGCTTTAAACCTTGACCTCAATGCGTTTCGGCAAGACCTCTTCCGGTTTCTTGATCGTAATGGTTAGAACGCCGTCTTTGGCGACAGCGCTGACATCATCACTCGTCGAATGAGAAGGTAGCCGAACAACGCGCTTAAACGAGCCCGACACGCGTTCAAAACTTCGATACGTACCGTCCTCATCATTCGACTTCCGTTCTAATTTACGAGATCCAGAAATCTTCAGATGGCCGTCATCGAGCGTTACTTCGATATCTTCACTCTTTACACCGGGTACATCCAAGTGAAAAACGTAGCTATCTGCGTTTTCCTTGATGTCTAATGCCGGTCGCCAGCTTGCGTTACTCTGATGACCCAAAATCGAATCATTCAACCAGCTGTTGAGCTGCTCAGGAAGCGCATCAAGCGGTCGCCAGGTGTTTAGTTGTACGATAGACATGTTTTCTTTCCTTTTTGTTGTCATGCTAGTGGGATTAACCACTTCATACCTTCTAGATAGGGTCAGATTTGCCGTTTTCAAGCTATTGAACAAAAGAATCATTTGACAATGGTCTACGCCCTCTATCGAGTGATATCCTCATTGTTGCCTCTTGTAGCAACGCTGAACTTATTTCGAAGATCTTGGAATGAGCGTGACTACAGGTCGCGTATCAGGGAAAGATTCGGGTTTACTCCACCAGAGATCCAACAAGGCGCTGTCTGGATTCATACGGTTTCAGCCGGTGAGGTAATCGCCGCTGAAATGCTAGTAAATCAATTGCTCGACAGCTCCAGCACACTGCGCGTTTTGATGACCGCTACCACGCCTACTGGGTCTGCCGAAATCTCTCGAAGATTCGGAAACCGCGTCGATCATTGTTATGTGCCGTTTGACGCTAATCGCTGTATTCGGCGGTTTCTGCGGCGCGCTCGACCACAGGCGTTGATCCTCATGGAAACAGAACTGTGGCCAAACCTGCTCCGCATCGCGCGGCGTGAAGATATCGATGTGTGTTTGGTGAATGCGCGCTTAAGTGATCGCTCAGCGAAGCGATATGGCTTTGTACCTTCCTTGACCAAAATCATGCTGGACAGCATAACGACGATCGTCTCTCAATACGAAGATACTGCAACGCGTTTCGTTAACTTGGGCTACCCAAGTGAACAGATGCACGTAACAGGCAACATTAAGTTCGATTTGACCATTTCGGAAGAGACTCGGCGCAACACCGCATCACAACAGGAAAAATGGCGTGGTGAACGTCCATGTTGGATCGCCGCAAGTACCCATCCAGGGGAAGATGAAGTCATTCTGGATGCTCACATCAATGCCCGTAAGGAATATCCGGACTTACTCCTAGTCCTAGCACCACGCCATCCGTACCGGGCGGAGGACATTCAAGCACTGGCGGAAGTACGGTCACTCACTTCAGTAAAGCTCTCCGAACCAATGCAAGCCGTCGACGTCTTGGTCGTCGATCAGATGGGGGTACTGCTTGAGATGTACGGAATCGCCGACATCGCTTTCATCGGTGGGAGCCTACAAGGTACAGGAGGTCACAACCCGGTCGAACCCGCGGTGCTGGGCGTACCGATGCTCATGGGTACTGACCGCATGAATTTCGAGGAAGTGTGCGAGCGGTTTGCAGATTCAGGGTGTTTGAGCGCCGTGCGAAATCGCGACGAATTAACGTCTCAGCTGCTCGAATTACTCAATGATCCTGCCGAACGGCAACGTCAAGGTGACGCCGCGCGCCAAGTCGTCGATGCAAATCGAGGATCCGCGCAACAACAATTCAGAATCGTGCGCGAATGGCTGAACGCGATTAGTTCCCCGGTCTCCCACTCGCGCTCATGATCTTCGTGACCGTGTCAGACGGGTCAATATATTGGTTGAGCTGCTGAAGATCTTCTGCCGATAAAGATCCAACCGTTTGCTTCAAACGTAGTCCGTTCAATACGTACGTATATCGGGATGTTGCGTATGCAAGGACGTTTTGATACAGGCGTTGTTGAGCCTGCAGAACTTCGACGATGTTTCGGGTACCCACCTCGTAGCCAGTTTGAGTCGCTTCTAATGCAGCTTGGCTCGATTGAATCGACTTATACCGAGCACTGACTCTATCCACGTCGCGTTGCACTAACCGGAACAGATTCCGGGTATCACGAGCAACCGTGAGCTGGGATTGAATGTACAACTGCTTTGCACGCTCCTGCTGCCAAGCAGAAGTTCGTGCTTGTGAAATATTGCGACCTCCACTAAATAGCGGTACGCTCGCACTGATACTTACGCTAGTGGTCGTCGATTGGTCTGTAAAGACTGACAAAGGGTCTTCACGATAGCTTTGTGAACCCGACAACCGCACCGTAGGTAGCAGGTAACTTAGTGACGCTCGTCTTGATTTTTTCGCCGCGTCCCATTGTGCTTTTGCTGATTGGATTTGAGGACTACCTGCCATCGCGGCACGTACCCATTCCTCTTCATCGATTGGTTGTGGACTCTCGATTGGTAGCTCGTCCGTTAACTTCCCCAATTCACTGTAATCCACTCCGGTGACAGTCCGCAATGATTCAAAAAAGATGCCGTGGTTACTCCTTGCTGACAAGGTATCTACAACAGCCAAATCGTAACTAGCTGTAGCGTCTAGTACGTCTGTGATCGCAACTAAACCGACATCAAATCGTTGTTGCACTTGCTCAAGCTGCCGTTGCACCGCCTCTTCGGCCGCAACACTCGACTCTAGACTATCTTGGGCTTGCAACACATCGAGGTAAGCCTGTGCGACGCGTAGCACTAGTGCTTGTTCGGTCGCTACGAGGTCCCAATCAGCAGCTTTTATCTGATCTCGAAGCGCAAAGAACTGGAATATCGCCTGCGCGTTGAAGAGGGCTTGGTTGATACTAACGTTCCAACCGGCGTTTTCTGATTTGCCTTCTACGATGAAATCGCCTATTTCCGAATCGCCAGTTCCCCGCTTCCGCTCAAAATCGCTTTCGCCTTGATTCATACTTGCGTTCACGGAAGGTAGTAAGAGACTCACGCCCGACCATAGGTTTTCGCCGGAAATCTTGTTGGCAGCGATGGCTCCCGCAAGAACCGGATCGTTTTCTAACGCGTCTCGATACGCTTGTTCCAAGTCGACTGCAAACGCACTACATCCTAGGATCGTCAAGAGACAGGCAAATGACCTTTTCATGAAGAAGGCGACTCCAAATTCGTTGCGGATTGACTCCGAGACCATCATGTGTGGATCAAAAAAAATGTAACTATCCCTAGTTACACGAAAATCGACGTCTCAACAGTCGCAGGAAATCGTTAAAATTCCGAGCCCTTTTCGCGCCCACACCAACATGGCCCGGATTACTGTCGAAGACTGCCTTGAACACGTTGAAAACCGATTCCAACTGGTTACTCTGGCAGCCGAGCGCGCACATCAATTCTATCTTTATAACGCTAGGCCACAAGTAGATCCCGAGAATGACAAGCCGACCGTAATCGCGTTGCGTGAAATAGCTTCAGGGATGACCGTAGGCGGCATTTTGGATGATCTCGCCGAGTCGGATGCCTCGAGCGAGGACGATATAGATTCTCCGGATGGCAACGAAGCGACCGACGAGTAGTTCGTACTTCGTCGGTGTTCTCGCCGAACAAGCCCGATCTGACACACAAGCGGCTCCGTTCGAGCTTTCGGACCTAATTTCTAAACTGCGGTATCTGACCCCGCAACAAATCGCCGAAATCCGAGAAGCGTGTAAGTACGCTGAGAGGGCTCATGAAGGGCAAACGCGTAAGACTGGTCATTCTTACATAACCCATCCTCTCGCTGTCGCCGGAATCCTTGCTGAGCTTGAAGCCGACCATGAAACCGTCATGGCAGGAGTACTTCACGACGTCATTGAAGACTGTAATGTCACAAAGGAGACGCTCGAGACCCGGTTTGGGATAAAGGTCGCCAACATCGTCGATGGTGTAACCAAATTAGCGGAGTTCTCGTCCACGCAAGAGTTTCACGCGACCAACATTCAGAGCATTGCACTTGCGACCGTAAAGGATCCTCGTGTGATCGTCGTGAAACTTGCCGATCGCCTCCACAACATGCGCACCCTTGCGGTCATCGATAAGGACAAGCGACTTGCCATAGCTACCGAGACACTTGAGATTTATGCACCGATTGCACAACGTCTTGGCATCTATGTCATCAAGAACGAGCTCGAAGACCTGGCCTTCGCCGCGAAAAATTCATTCCGTTCAGATCACATCACGTACGCGGTCGAACGTTTCGAGAATGCGAACGAAGACAACATCCGTGTCGTTCAAAGTCGCATTCAAGCACATTTCAATGAAATCGGTTTAGACGCTTCGATTAACTACCACTCGCCTCATCTCTACGCGATTTATCACAAGATGAAGCATGGGCCGATGACGTTCGACGAGGCAATGACATTCCTGAATTTCCGTGTGCTCACACACAGTACGGAAGACTGTTACCGCGCACTCGGCGCAGTTCATCAGGTCTTCAAACCGAACACCCGCGGATTCCATGACTATATCGCGGCACGGAAGCACAATGGCTATCAGTCGTTGCATACACAAGTAATCGGTCCTCGCGGCAAACTGACCAAGATCCAGATCCGCACGCTTCAGATGGAAGAGTTTGCGAAACGCGGCATCACCACCATCCATCCCAATGCCATGGATACGAGTGTTGAAGGCTTAAACGAAGCACTGATGAAGTCTTTTGCCGACACCATCGAAGACATTCAGGATCATGCGGACAATGCGATCGATTTTGTCGCGAAGTTCAAACACGATCTTGTACGAGATCGCATCTTGGTCTACACGCCGGACGGTGATGTCATCCATCTGCCGATTGGTGCAACGGTCATTGATTTCGCCTACTCGATCAGTACGACGTTAGGCGCGCAATGCACGGGCAGCTATGTCGACAATCAACCAGCTCCCCTGTCCACCGTACTTGAAACTGGACAAACGGTCGATGTTCAGACCGAAAAGAGCTCGATGCCAAGTCCTGCGTGGCTTGATTACGCTATTACGCCGCGGGCACGAAACGCAATCAAGCGGCAGCTCGACCGAAGCAGCCACTCACTAGCCTTGAAGACGGGTCAGCGATTGCTTGATGCCGCGCTAGCACAAGCCGGGGTAACACTTGAAGACCTCGATTTTCGAAGCCATCGAAAAGTCTACAAGGATCTAAACGTCAAACATCGCAATGAACTGCTGTTAGCCGTGGGTAGAGGACAGCTACAACCGCGATTTGCCGCGATGAAACTACTCTCGTCCGTTAAAGACGAAACCCCCAGTATTTACCTCGAAGATGGTCTTTCAACGGTAGAGATAGTTAACCAAAAAATGAACGCCACCTTCGCAAACTGCTGTGGACCGGTACCTGGCGATCAGATCGTCGGACACGGAACCAGGCAAAAAGGGTTTGTAGTACATCGAAGGGCATGTGCGACGGCGAGAAGCGATAAAAAGGCTGATCGCGTGCCATTAACGTGGGGTGACACCAACGATGAAGAATTCTCGACTGGACTGATGATCTGGGTGACTGGCGAAAAAGACTCCATTTACAAGCTCGCGAGTGCGCTAAGACTCACGGACGCGAGTCTAATGCGAATGGACACCCTTCCAGAACAGGGGATCACCAACGCGGTTCGCGTCGAGATCAAAGTACGAAACTCCGACCATTTAAAACGCGTTTCAAGCAATCTAAGACGTTCCCACTTCGTCGCAAAGGTGCAACGCCTCGGGAACCGCGCAGATACAGAGGAGTAATCCATGCAGTCCTATGCAATCGACTCGAAGCATGCGCCAGAGCCGATCGGCCCTTACTCCCATATGGTTCGTGTCGGCGACATGCTTTACCTCTCTGGACAAATTGCATTGAATCCCGATACGATGGCGCTCAATGCTGCTAACACCGAAACCGAAGTTAGGCAAGTCTTCAAGAACATCGAAGCCGTCTTGAAAGCAGGCGGTGCCGACCTCAATAACATCGTCAAACTCACCGTTTTTGTCACCGACTTAGGTCAGTTCGACAGCGTGAATGTGGTCATGAGCGAACTGCTGTCGCCACCTTATCCCGCACGTTCAACGGTCCAAGTCGCAGCATTACCTCGAAATGCGACCGTCGAAGTCGAGGCTATCGCCGTCGCAAAATAGCGCAATCCTGTGCCGTCCAACTTAGTCACGTCGATCTCCGGCGTTGGACCACAAGCCGCCGAACGCCTTAATCACCTTAGCATCAGGACGGTCACCGACCTCCTCCTCCACATGCCGCGGGACTATCAGGACCGTACGCGGCGTACTTTTCTGCGTGATGTCACTGATGAGGAATGCGTTGTGCAGGGGACTATCGTCGATGTCGCGGAGTCTTACAAGAATCAGCGCGGTATGCAAGTGTTCTTTGAGGATGAGACGGGACGAGGCACCTTGCGCTTACTACACTACGGCTCGTATCAGAAAAACTCTTTTCGTATCGGCTCGTGGTTATACGTTTACGGTAAACCAGCATACGGTAAGACATTTATTCACCCTCAATACCGGGTATTTCATGAGAATCCTGGCGAGCCGACCGCCGAATATCGTCCAGTCTATCCGGCCACAGCGAGTATCAGTAGCGCTCGACTTGGCGCGTGGATTGTGCAGTCGCTTTCCGAAACCGCCTTCTTCCCGAAGTTCAAATACGACGAGTTGACTCTAGAGGAAGCGGTCAGGGAAGTACACCAGCCTAAACCTCGCACCTACCCAGATTCAATGCAAGCCGCTTTCGCACGCGTCGTTTTTGACGAAATGCTTGCGTTTACCCTCGTCCAACGACGTCAACGTCAACACAAAGACCGCGAAACCGACCCGTTACCTTCTGTCGAGGGACTTGAACAAAAATTACTTAACGACCTTGGATTTGAACTGACAAGCGCACAAAAACGCGTTTCGGATGAAGTTCTTGCGGACCTCGCCAAACCAATCGCAATGCGCCGTCTGATCCAAGGCGATGTCGGTTCAGGAAAGACAGTGATCGCAGCGCTTGCAGCCATTCGCGCGGCGGAAAACGACGCGCAAACCGCGATCATGGCACCCACCGAATTGCTCGCCGAACAACATTACCAAGTATTCTCTGAGTGGCTGAGCCCGCTCGGCATCGAAGTCGGTCTTCTCACAAGTCGAATGCCAACGCGCCAACGACGAAGTCAACAAGATGCAATCACGAACGGTCATGCTCAGGTGGTCGTCGGTACCCACGCTCTGTTTCAAGAAAAGACTATCTTCAAACGATTGACTTTATCGATCATTGATGAGCAACATCGGTTTGGTGTGCACCAACGAATGCAAATGACCGGGAAAGGCGAGAACGCCCACCAGCTTGTCCTTACCGCGACGCCAATACCAAGAACCCTCGCATTGACGATGTTCGGTGATCTAGCAGTCTCGACCATCGATGAGCTGCCGCCTGGAAGAACACCCATCCGGACCACCATTCACGCCAACGACCGCCGGGAGGACGTCATTGCCGCGGTCGAACATCAACTAAGGAACGGACAGCAGGTTTATTGGGTGTGTGTGGCGATCGACGAGAATGAAGAAAACAACCTATCCGCGAGTACGACGACGTTTGACGAACTGAAGGAGAGATTTACAAATATCGGCGTCGGACACGTCAACGGTCGCATGAAGGTCGATGAGAAAAACGAAATCATGACCGCGTTCAGAGATGGCGAAGTACGACTATTGGTCGCAACAACCGTCATCGAAGTTGGGATCGACGTCGCAAATGCCACGGTCATGGTCATCGAGAATGCGGAAAGGCTTGGGTTAGCACAGCTGCACCAGCTTCGCGGTCGAGTAGGACGTGGCGGTGAACAGAGTTTCTGCCTGCTGCTCTATCAAACGCCGCTAGGTGGGTCCTCCAGAGAACGACTTGAGGCGATGCGAGGTTCGACCGATGGGTTCGAGCTAGCCGAGGTGGACCTAAAAACTCGGGGGATGGGACAAATGTTTGGCAATCGACAGTCGGGTGTTGATCCGTTCCGAGTCGCCAGTCTTTCGTCGTTCGTCGAACGTTACGAGGAACTAGGCGAGGTATCCGAAAGGCTATTGAGAGAAAATCCATCGTTGGCGGATGAAATCATCGCGACGTGGACCCCTGAAGGGCAGGGTTATGCAGCGTCCTAACTCGATTAGCCGATTTCGATCATCTCGAAATCCTCCTTCCCGACACCGCATTCTGGGCACATAAAATCCTCTGGCACGTCCTCCCAGAGCGTGCCGGGTGGAACATCCTCCTCCTCGCAACCCTCCGCTTCGTCGTAGATGTAGCCACAAACAATGCACTGCCACTTGCGCATGGATTAAAGGTGAGTAGAAAGAAAGTGTGTAATGTTATTGTGGCGTTGAGTCCGCATTGATCGACAAGCTTGTTGCCGTTCTGCAACTGACCAGACTCGATCTTCCGGTCGGTTCTCTATTACTGATGTGGCCTACGATCACAGCATTGTGGATCGTCAGTGATGGCATTCCACGATATGACTTGCTCTTGCTCTTCATTGTCGGCACGGTGCTCATGCGCTCAGCGGGATGCGTCATCAACGACATCGCTGATCGAAATATCGATGCCCATGTCGAACGTACGTTTAAACGTCCACTTGCTGACGGTCGACTGTCGGTCTGGACCGCACTGATCATCTTTGCAGCGCTCGCGCTATTGGCGCTCGCAGTCGTACTACAACTCAATCTGAAGACACAATTACTGGCAGTGGCAGGTTTCGCAATCGCAGTGCTCTACCCGTTCATGAAACGAGTCACGATGTTGCCGCAACTGGTGCTTGGTCTCGCGTTCTCGTGGGGTATTCCCATGGCATCAACTGCTGCACTTGACGCCTGGAGCTTCCATCCAGCACTGTATCTACTCTTTGCATCCAACTTTTGCTGGATCGTCGCCTACGACACGATTTACGCGATGGTCGATCGAGACGATGACATCAATCTCAACATAGGTTCGACTGCGATTCTGGCTGGGAATCGGGTCGTCACTGTGGTGGGTGCGCTCGGCCTACTCACCCTCGCACTTTGGTTGGTGATGGGCGTTGTATTGGATTTAAGCATGAGTTTTTACGTTGCTATGCTCATCATTGCTGGCTTGTTTGTATACCAATTTAGGGAACTGCGCAAACCTGACAATCGCAAAGGCTGGTTTGTGGCATTTAAAAGCAATATTTGGGTAGGTACAGTCCTCATGATCGGCACGGCGATGGGCATGGCATCGTGATTCGGCAAGTCGTTCGGGTCATTGAGCGAACCAATGAACTGTTAGGCAAGTCCGTCGCGATGCTTGCCTTCTTCATGGCAATCCTCACGTTCGTAATCGTGATACTGCGATACGTGTTCGATATTGGCTCAATCGCGCTACAGGAATCCGTTCTTTACATGCATGCCACCCTCATCATGCTCGGTTTGGCCTATGCATTACAAACGGACAGTCACGTTCGCGTTGACATCATCTACACTCGATTGCGACCTAACGTCAAGCGTTTGATCAATCTATGTGGACATGTGCTATTCCTGATCCCGTTCGCAGTCCTTTTAATCGTCTATAGCTGGGATTACGTACTTGCATCCTGGCGGGTGCAGGAAAGTTCGCCAGAAGTCGGAGGCATTCCCGGCATCTACCTTCTCAAGTCGCTTATTCCAGTATCCGCGACGTTATTGATCCTGCAATCTACATGCGAAATCGCAAGGTTGTTATTCGAGCCACGACAACCTAGTGATTGAGTGGCTGCCGCTGCTGATGTTCGCGGCGGTATTTCTAATGATCCTTAGCGGGTACGCGGTCGCACCGACGCTCGCAGGCGTCGCTCTCATCTTCGCGCTTGTTGGTGCATTGACTGGGGTTTTCCATCTAGCGGATCTTGGGTTCATGCCAATCAGGGTCTTTGGGGTCATGAGCAATACCGTCCTCATTGCGCTACCGCTCTTCATCCTAATGGGCGTCACCCTCGAACGCACCAATATTGCGAACAAGCTACTGCAATCACTTTCCATTTTGATGGCGCGCACACCCGGTGGCTTAGCGATCGCCGTCGTATTGGTCGGCGCGTTAATGGCGGCGAGTACAGGCATCGTCGGCGCAACTGTAGTAACGCTTGGGTTACTCGCGCTACCAGTGATGTTGAAACAAAACCATCAACCAAGTTTCGCGACTGGTACGATCGCTGCCACTGGAACGCTAGGTCAGATCATCCCACCGTCGATTGCACTTGTACTTCTCGGTGATGTCCTTTCGAATGCGTATCAACAAGCCCAGCTCTCGATGGGCGTCTTTAACCCTAAAACGGTATCGGTGGAAGATCTGTTCGTCGGGTCGTTACTTCCCGGATTGGTGCTAGTAGCGCTATACGCAATCTACATCTTCACTCGTAGCCACTTCGATAAGGAGGCGGCACCTCCAGCGACGCGCAGCGAAGAAGCATTGAACATCGGTGAATTGCTTACGAGCTTGCTCCCGCCGATTCTGTTGATCTTCGTGGTACTAGGATCCATTCTGGCTGGATATGCAACTCCCACGGAGGCTGCAGGCGTTGGCGCTTGTGGGGCACTGTTGATGGCCGTGCTTCAACGCGCATTGTCGCTCGAAACCTTAAAGGAAATCTGTCGATCCACACTCACCACAACCGCGATGGTGTTCTTCATCCTGATTGGCGCGTCCGTGTTCTCGCTGGTGTTTCGTGGTTATGGCGGTGACGAGCTCGTCTCAAGCTGGTTTGCCCACATTGAACACGCGCCACTGCTTGCGGTCGGCATCGTGATGCTGGTCATTTTCCTGCTCGGATTCGTATTAGATTTCGTCGAAATCACCTACATCGTCGTGCCGATCGTCGGACCTGTGTTACTTGCGATGGGCATAGATCCGGTCTGGTTAGGCGTGTTGATCGCGATTAACCTCCAAACCTCGTTTCTCACGCCGCCATTTGGATTCGCGTTGTTTTATCTCCGCGGTGTCACACCTCCAACAGTTGAAACGGTGGCGATTTACAAGGGGGTCGCACCGTTCGTTATGCTCCAACTTATCTTAATAGGCGTTCTCGTACTGTTTCCCACGCTGGCTACGTGGTTGCCCTCGCTTTAAGTGCAACTAAATCTCCAGACCACGAGGTATACGTTGGGGTTTGATCGATTGAACTTCCTGCATGATGGCACGGTATCGCTCGCGCTCTTCAGCCGTACGTTGAGGCATCGAAAATCCTGTTATCGAGGCATACTCTCGGTGTTCTTTCAGAAAGTCAGGATAGCCGTCATACGTAGACGTCTGCGCGAGCTTGAGGATGTCGTCCGGTTGTACTGTCTCACGCATTTCTTCCCACTTACCGTTCAGCGATAACGCATGCAATTTCAACCCTAGTTCTTCAAGTCCATGGATCGCCAGAACCTTGTGGTAAGTTCGCGTGGATCCATAGAACGACAGCGGACGACGCATTGCTTCGATACTCTGCTCAATCTCGCTGTCGTTTTCCCCCATGATCAGATAACCACTTGAGTTAATCTCAATATCGTCCCAGGTGCGATTGGATTTCACTAATCCGGCCCGAACTGACGGAAGCAGCACTTCTCGCATGTAACGATCTGACATGATGCCGCCATGAGGCATGATGACATCCGCCACTTCACCTGCGACACGTGCCATTACTGGTCCCACCATAGCTAGACCAATCTTGGGTAGCGCACAATCTAACGGTCCCGGATTGAAGTTAGGCGTCATTAACGTGTAGGTGTAGTGCTTACCAAGAAACTCGGGTCGCGTTCCGTTTTGCCAGGAGTCCCAAACCGCTCTCATCATCTGAATGTACTCACGCATTCGCGGACCTGGTGGGGACCAAGTACCGCCGAATCGACGGACGTTGTGACCTTTGACTTGACTGCCTAAGCCGATCGTAAAACGTCCATTCGATAGCTGCTGAATATCCCAGCTTTGCATCGCCAACACGAACGGGCTACGGGGAAACGCTATCGTGACCGAAGTTTGGATTCCAATCTTCTCTGTCGCCGCCGCGGCTAGCGTCATCGTGACAATCGAATCGTGGGACAGTTCGCCGCACCCGATGATGTCGTACCCCGCCGCTTCGGCTCTTTTTGCTTGCTCCCCGACAGAGCCGGGCCAACCACCAACACCGCTCGTTACTTTCACTCTACTCTCCTATTCCCCGGGATACTTGGTTTGAATTCGCATCGATATGACACGTACGTTCGATTCTAGCCAGCCTAATTCGAACGATTCAGCTTGCCGCAGCCATGCTAGTGACTTCGTGGTCATTCAACACTGATCTGTATTTCAGTTATGTGTTGATTCCTCTCAAAGTCATACCGGTGGTACATCTCTCGATACATACGCTCATCGTATACACATCCTTTTTTTCTCGCTCGATCCTCCCATCGAATCTTCTCCCATCCACTATCTTCTTGATGAGGGAAAGGTCCAACATACACTAAGCTCGCGAACTTCATTGGTTTGTAGGTCTTAATCTGAAGCCAATTCGGTAGGGATTTCTTCAATTCCTTGTCCTGGGTGCGTACCCCAACGTCAAAGATCATCTTTCCTTGAGCTTTCTCAATCCAGTTGTAGACGTAGATCTCTTCCGGCGAGTCGTCCGGAATGTTCACTTCGTTGTTCCGTACAAACGCCCAAAATCGTTGGGTATCCATATACGGACGCATCTCAGCGCCTAACGAAATGGGTTCATTGCTGGACTGGACGAGTGCGGTGAACTCCCCGTACCGTTTTACTCCGGCGTCGTAGATCGTGAAGGTTGTTCCCGATTCGAGGATCTGGAGCTCGTTCTTTTCAATCGCCTGAAGAACTGTCGTAGAAGTAAGAGGTTGATCTGAATCCACCATGGTTTCAAGGCATGCTGCGTTTATGTCTAAACTGATGCCTAACGCGACGATCACCGTGCTCGCTAAGACAGTCCGAAGCAATTCTCTGACGGTCTTGTTCAAATATCTGCCAACGTGATGGACGGGTGCCTTGCTCCTAAGATATTAGAACCGACGACCTACACGAACAAACGGGTGGATCAAGATTGCGTCTTCGCTAGTTCGCCTGACTGACCTAGGCTCTTTCGCAAACCGACGATTTTCGGAATGAAGCAATTTGTATAACCACATGGAAACTCGCAGCCTCAGTAACGAAAGTGAGAACCCAAACACTCGGTACCTTCCATTTACCACGAATGCGCACGACGTGCGTCCGTCATTCGCTCTTATTCGTCGCACTTCTCCTTTGCCAAAGTAACAACGCTAACTTGACTCAAGATACGCTCGCAGAGCTTCTAACGACGATCCGAACCGAACAGGACATGCCTGGATTGCGTGCCGCAGTGCTTGTTCGCGACGGAACGCTCATTCGAGCCGCAGTTGGACTTGCCGACGTTGAGAACAACGTTCCTTTGGATCACGATATCGGGATGCCGGGCGGGAGTACAGGAAAACCCTTCGCCGCGACGCTTGTCATGCTGCTAGTAGAAGATGGCACCTTAACTCTGGACGACCTAGCATCGGAGTGGTTAAGCGAAGAGCCGTGGTTCAAGGATCTTCCCAACCAAGATGACATCCGGATCAGGCACCTCCTTTCTCACAGCTCTGGTCTAAGCGACTATCCTGGGACAAACCGGTACATGATGCTCTCTATTTGGCGTGCTCTTCGCCACGGGGGCATCCGATTCACACACGATGAACTGATCGAGATGGTGGCGAACAAAAAGGCACTATATCCTGTTGGTGAAGGATTCGCTTATTCCGATTCAGGCTACCTTGTTTTAGGCAAGATCATCGAAGCGGCCGCTAGCGGTGATTACTACCAACTTTTGCAGGACCGCGTCTTAAAACCTCAGAATCTCACCCAAGTACGTCCGCAGAACGTGTCGGCGCTACCTGACATAGCGCCAGGCTACACACGTGGCGCTCGAAACCTTCGAAAAGACGGAACTATGAAGGTTGACCCTACTTCCGAATGGACAGGTGGCGGTTTAGTCACCAATCCCACGATGCTCGTTAGATTCTTTTCCGCTCTAGCGCGAGGCGAGGTAGTAAGACCAGACACCTTCGAATCCATGAAAAACTCCGGATGGCAGGATCCGGAATCCCCAGAATGGCACTACGGATTTGGTCTATTCGTAGTCCATGACGGGAATGTAGTTGAACACGGTGGACTCTGGATGGGGTACCGCTCACACGTGCGACACTATCTGGACCGCGAACTAACGATCGCCGTTCAAACCAATCGTGATGGTCCTATCAATATGGAAGCGATCGTTGATCAAATTGCGCAACTAGCACAATGAGATTCCTAGATCGTCGTCCCCTTCTGTCGCTCAATTTAGCGTAACGAGGCGCTACTCCAACTAGCTACGCTCGGAACAGCCACCGTAACGATTCCGCGAATATAGCGCCACCGTGTCGCAAACTATGACCACCTTCGCCGAACTCGAAGCGATAGTCATATCCTGCGTAATCGAGTGCAGCCGCTACATCTTGGTTCGCAATAGGCCAACTACCTGGTACGATATTGGCATCACGTTTCCCACTCTGTAAGAACACCCGAATTGGAACTCGAGGTGTTCGTCTAATCATGGACGGGTAGTTGTGACCGCCTCGAAGATTCACAAACGAACCACAGTGACTCAATACTCGACCGAAGCTAGTCGGTGAGTGCCACGCAGCCGTGAACGCACAGATTCCTCCGCTCGAGATTCCGCAAATCAATCGCTTCGAGGGCTCACTCGCAAGTGTCTTACCGGTCATAAATTCGACTAGCGGAACGATTTCGGTGTCGATAAACGTCACATGCTGGTCGGAGACTGTGTCATATTCGATACTTCGCTGTGCCGGTTCGCTCTCTGAGACTCCAGCAGTCACAAACACAGCAATGAGGGGTGGCAATTCGCCGTTCGCGCACATCGAATCAAAAACTCGAGTCGCACGCGCTGCGCCTTCGCGCGCAAGGTAGAAATCACCGTCATTGAAGTACACAAAAGCCGGCGTTTCGGTCGAATTAGCAAGGCTGGCCGATTGATAGATCGAAATCGTGCGTGTTGTCCCTGGGTAGATCTTTGATTCCGCCCAGTCACGGATCCGATTGAATTCACCGGTTGGGATTTGGCTACCAGGATAGGCTTCCGCACAGGGGTTGTATTGATTGTCCTCCGGTACCATCGTCGATTTCACGATCTCGTCTGACGAACGTCCATTGACCGCTCGCGGAGGGGGGATATGTAAGCCATACCGTTTATAGGTGTCAAAATCCAATGTTCGTCTCCTCAATCACCAATCGGTCGTACCCTACGTTAGCGGTAATCTACGGTCGAAATTGCAGCTCTCTGGAGTGCAACTGATCCGGGAGGGATACCAACCGATACGCCAACTTAACCCATTCACATACATATCGACGCGTATCACGGGGATCGATCATTTCCTCGATCTGGAACTTCGATAAAGGACCCAAAGGTCCGCGTGCACTCTCAATCCGTGCGTTCAGTTCAGCGCGCAGCGCCTCCGGATCCTCGGCTTCTGCAAGCTGACGACGATACGCGGCTTCGATACCACCTTCCGGTGGGATTCCACCTGTATCAGCCGCAGGCCACGCAACTCGCATCGACGGTGCTGAGCGTGGCGTCGCGTAGTTGTTTCCGGCGACCCCAAAACTCCGACGCATGACGACAGTGAATATCGGTATTCTCACTTGTGAAAACGCCACCATCCATTCACCGCCTGCACGAATGGTTCCCGCGATCTCGTGTTCCAATCCAACCGCAAACCCCGGATTGTCGACGAGATTTAAAACTGGGATATGGAATAGATCGCATAAGTCCAAGTGACGCGTCAACTTGCGACATCCGTCGGCAGTTAGTGCGCCTCCATTAACGTGCTGGCTATCTGATGCAATCACGCCAACCGGATGACCTGCGAACCGGGCGAATCCTGTGACTTGATCCGTCCCCCACAATCCACCGACTTCAAAGAAGGAATCTCGGTCAACGATTAAGTCGATCGTGCGACGAATATCGAACGTCGTCGTTCGCTTCCGCGGGATGATCGAGAACAATTCGTCCTCACGACGATCCCCCGGATCGTCGCACGCCGCTATCGGAGGCGCTTCATAAACGCTCGAAGGTAGATACGACAAGAACGTACGCACCATCGTGGCCGCATCGTCCTCGTTCTCAGCCAAGTTGTCCACGGAACCGTTTGTGCAGTGAACGCGCCAATCACCCAGCTCTTCTTTTGTGATGTCGTAACCCATCGCGTGTTTAACGACAGGCGGACCTGCGACGAACAGTTGCGCGATATCCCGTACCATCACAGAGAAATGACCGAGGACCGCTTTCGCCGCACCGATACCGACAACACTTCCCAGGAGCATATTGACCACAGGTACGGTTGCTAACTGCTGTGTGTACATCGCGCTCCCCAAGTGGCCTGGCAAGAAAGAGCCGCCACCACCAGCAACACGAGGTCTACCGGATTTGATAGCGCCTGTACTTTCTTTCGCAGAGCTTTCACCTTCTTGCTTTTGCTGTGGCACCATCGCGGCGACACTGCCGCCACCAGAAGAGCCGTCGAGCAAGCGCACCGATGGCACGCGCATCTCAATGGAGAGCCGATCTAGGTGAGAGCTTTTTGCACCAATTGCACCATCCGCGTGTCCACCTCGTGACGTGAAATCATCCGCACAAACAATGGCGGTCCGTTGTTCGA
The DNA here is from genome assembly GCA_965220235.1 of Candidatus Azotimanducaceae bacterium. Classification (GTDB taxonomy): domain Bacteria; phylum Pseudomonadota; class Gammaproteobacteria; order Pseudomonadales; family Azotimanducaceae; genus Bin55. The sequence goes on from OZ244815.1 coordinate 3,675,251, forward strand.
TCGACCCCCAGCCGCCAACGTGGTTTGCCGGAGTAAACGCGAGGATATTGCCTTCTTCATCGTACGACGCGAAACCCGTGACAGATCCCACCTCGTGGAACGAATCTGCGTCGAGTAAGAGCTCGATACGTTCTCGGCACGTCAGCTTGTTGCGATCCCTTTGACGTACGACACCAGGGTCTTCCGAACCGATTGCAAGACGTTTCTTAGCCAGCGATTGAAGCGTGGCGACTTGATCTAGCGTTGATTGCCAATCGCTCGACTCAAGACGAGCTCCTTGGGTCGAGGATTTTGTGACATCTAAAGGTGTCAATGCAGCCACCGTTTCGTCAGCTTTCAACACATCGCCCGCATTCAATTCCTGCAAGGTGGAAACTCGGCCCGATTTCGGCGCTGAAATAACCGTTTCCATCTTCATCGCATTGACGATGACGATCGGATCCCCGGCATTGACGAGATCGTCTTCCGCTACCGACCACGCCACCAGCGTGCTTTCCAACGGAATGGTGATCGCTATATCACCATCAGGGATGCTCAATGGCGGCCGAAGTAAGGTATCAACTTGAGCTGTTTCATTGGGTGAGCCAGATTCTGACGTTGAAGTAACACTTGATCGCTCAAGGAATCCAACAAATCCGTCGTCGCGTTGTCCATCCGCTTCCGTCAGCTCCGGATGTGAGCTCAGTAGTGTGGTTCGCGCATCGCCGAGTTTCACAAGATCGTTATTGCAGATGGCCAGAAGCGAATCGAGGTTGGTCCTAATACCGCTTATTTGAAATTCACCCAATGCCTGGCTCATACGACCAAGTGTTGCGGGGAAGTCGCGACCAGTCGTTGCAACAACTTTCGCTAATAGTGGATCGAATTGCGCACTGACTTCGTAACCGTTGTAGCCGTAACTATCAACTCGAATCCCTGGTCCTGTGGGCTCTCTGTATCCCGTGATCGTTCCAGCTGCGGTCGCCGTGACGCGCGCCTGTATGCTGAAACCGTTGATTGCCTCGATCGAATCCTGACCGTCAATCCCCAGTGAAGATAAGCGCTCCCCAGCGGCAATTCTGAATTGCGCTTCCACGAGGTCGATGCCAGTAATTTGTTCCGTGATGGTGTGTTCAACCTGAATCCGTGGATTGCATTCGATAAAGAAACAGTCAGCGTTGTCGACGTCGACTAAAAACTCAACGGTTCCAGCGTTTACGTATCCGGCTTCCCTGCAGAGCTTCGTCGCGTGGTTCAAAATCGTTT